>JNIN01000002.1 GCA_000702525.1 Lachnospiraceae bacterium AC2012 | reverse complement strand
AAACACGTAGGAGGTGAATATGATTCACATTGCAATCTGCGAAGATGAACGAAATTTATCAATTCTCCTAGAGAACCTTATATATAAAGTCATTGACGAAGATACGGATTTCACATGCGAAATTGATGTATTTAACTGTCCGGAAGACTTTTTTGAGCATCGCGAGAAGCTCTATGACATCTATTTTCTCGATATAGAATTTGCAAACAGCACCTCGAACGGACTCGATATTGCAAAATCCATATCGAATGAAAGCGGCACCATCGTCTTTGTATCCTCGTCATCCCGGATATTCCATTGAGAGTATTAAATACAAGCCTTTCCGCTATCTATTAAAACCGGTAGATGAGCAAAAAGTTACGCACACTCTTCCGAGAATTGATTAAGAAAACCAGGAGAAGAAGGTGTATATACGTTTCAAAAGCGGACGTGACAACGTCTATATCAACTGCGAACGTATTCTATGCATCACAAACGAAGATAACCGTCGTCTCCGCATCTGCTATGCAGATGGTGCAGAAGACGAGATTTACTATGGAAAGACAAGTGAAGCGGAAGCACAGCTTCAACAGACTTATTTGCAAGAGCAAACAAGGGTTTAATCGTGAACTTACGCTATGTCAGTTCACTGAACAAAGGGCAATTACACTAAAAACGGCCTAACGATACACTGGAGTCGCGGCGCAAAAAAGCTTTGAAGAGGCATTGCATCGATATCTATTCGATCATCTCCTCTTAGAATTGGTTATTTAGAAATGTCACTTAACATCATTATGTTCTTTTTACATCTTGTGGATATCGGCCTACCTGTAATTCTGCAGGCATGTATTTCCATCAAATATTTGAATACCGAAAATCCCTTACCTATTTCAGGTCTGGAACTTCCTGGGGATGCTTTTTTATCATCACCTTACACGAATTTTTACGTTGGCTTACACGCGGATTTGAGAATCATCTAACGTTGATCTTGAATCTTGCGCGTCCATCCGTCTGATTATCTTTATCGAAGTTTTCATGATTGGAAGTCATATCTTCCTCCTTGGACCTTTGGAAGAATATCTATCAACGTGCTACAGTTCAGTTTCTCGTACTTGATTTGCGCATATGGATATGCACTTACCGTAGAACGTCTCAGCAGCCGCTATGCGCTTCTACGACGTCTACGGCACTGATGGGATACTGGAATCATATTGTCTTCTCTGTGATCGTCATTGGATTTTTCCAGTTGCAGTTACATTTCTTCCTGAAGAAATCTATGGAAATGACTACGAAGCATTATATCTCCATTGATTCCCTGCTCATCATCTTCCTGATTCTGATTATTGTATCGATGCAGTTGAATGTTTACGTTTTAATATGATTTTGTTCTCAGCCTCATCCTGATCAATATCTCCATCAACTATTTGTATCGTGGGATGATGATCACCAGCAAAAAAATCGCGGAGGAACAGCTGATTTCCAGGGACGAGATATTTCCAGCAGAGAATGCTCGATGAAAGGAATTATCAAAGATTCGACATGATATGAAGAATCTCCTGCTCTCTGTGCAGGCCGATATCGAATTAAAGATTTCAAAAGTGCTTCCTCGAAGCTCGACCAGATTACCAATGTAATCTCTGCTACAAACCACTGTGTCACAGGCTTCCACACGCTGGATGTCATCCTGTCGCCAAAGATTGATACCATGCATACCAACCAAATTGATTTTCGTACCGAATTTCAATTGACGCAGGAGGCACCGCTGAAAAAACATGCACTCTATCTCTCCATCATCCTGGGAAATCTGATGGATAATGCGATAGAAGCTTGTATGCGAATTGACAAGGAACGTATGTCGACCTAAAAATCAAGCAGGACGACTCGATGCTTACGATCTTCCTTGCGAATAGTGCACATCGGATCTGTCTTTCTGCAGAAGGCTCTCAGCCATCCGAAAAAGAGGAAGGTCGCACCGGATTTGGTGTGGGCAGTATCCGCGAGCACGTAAGCGCATTGCACGGATATTGTAGCTTTATGTCCTTTGAGGATCGTTTCCAGGTCATTGTGCAGTTACCGCTCGCAAACGAAACTCCAAAGGCAACGCAAATATAAGTAAACCCAATATAGAAAAAAAGCCATGCTACCACGGCAGAACCCATCTTTCAGGGCACTGCGGGCAGCATGGCTTTTCTAATGCTTAGTGCATAAACATCGCTAACTCTCTTACTGGTCCTCGCGACTTGTAAGCACGATTTCCGCAATAATGTCGGCACAACGTTCCGGGCCAACTTCACCAGTATTCAGACAAATATCATAGTTATGATAATCTCCAAGATCCTGATGTGTATACTGCTTATAATAAGTCTCTCGCAGGATATCATGGCGTTCACGTGCCTTCTTAGGGTCGAGACCAATATTCTCTTCCAACTCGCCTGCACGCTTTGTACGAACGTCCTTATCCGCATAGAGGAATACGTTAAAACTAGGGATTCCTGCATCTCTAAGCACGTATCCAGCGCAACGTCCAACGATAATACATGGCTTCTGGGATAACTCCAGGATAACCTCCTTCTGCGCATGGAAAATGCTGTCATAAGAACTGCTATAAACCATCGCATTGTTCATAACACTATTTAAGAATCGAGTAGCGCGGCTCATCGCCTCGCCCTCTCTTCTAATATCTTCTTCCGAATATCCACTTCGTTTCGCTGTCTCCGTTACGAAATCTCGATCATAAAATGGAACATCTAATAACTCCGCAAGACGGCGCGCAACGGTTCTACCGTATGCGGCATACTCACGACTGATACAAATAACCGGATACTTTAAATTTTCCATTATTTCTCCTCCTCACGTTTTGCTAACATCTTAAGAACAACAAGTCCTGCAGCAAGAAGTGCTGCACCGACAAGGTCTGTCATAAGTGCTGGATGAATCAACATCAAACCACCGACAGCAAGTACAAGACGAATCAACGCATTCATATGGGTAAAACAATATCCCTCAAGCGCTGCTGCAAGGCCAAATACGCCAAGAACTGATGTGATGATAATCTGAACCACAGCAAGTGGTGTTGTATCAATCAGAAGCATCGCTGGGTTATAGGCGAACATATAAGGTACGATAAACGCAGCAATTGCAAGCTTAGACGCCTGGAATGCCGTACGCATCGGATTACTCTTCGCAATAGCTGAACCCGCATAAGCCGCAAGCGCAACCGGTGGTGTGATATCAGCAACAATACCAAAGTAAAATACGAAGAAATGAGCCGCCATTGCAGGAACACCCATACGTACCAGGATTGGAGCTGTTGTTGCCGCCATAATACAGTAATTTGCGGTTGTTGGAACACCCATTCCAAGGACGATACAGCAAAGCATTGTAAGAACTAAAGCAATAATCAGATGATCCCCTGCAACACCAACGATGGCATTAATCAAATCGTTTGCAAGCCCCGTCATCGTAATGGCACCAGAGATAATGCCAGCGACACCGCAGGCAGCTCCTACTGTAATCGCGCTTCTTCCACCCTGCTCCAGAGCCTGAAGAATCTTCTTTGGTGTAATACGATTTTCGGAATCAAATAAACTAACAATCACAGAAAGAATGATTGCGAATGTCGCAGCTCTCTGCATCGTCATAAAGTTTCCAGAAACCCACACAACCAGCATAACCAGAGGAAGCAGGAGGTAGGATTTCTTAATCAGCTTCAGGAACTTTGGCAGATCTTCTTTCGAAATACCTGTAAGTCCCAACTTCTTCGCTTCCAAATGAACCGAAATAAAGATTCCCAGGAAATAAAGAAGCGCTGGAAGTACCGCTCTTCCTAAAATGCTGGAATATGGCACACCAATAAAGTCCGCCATAAGAAATGCTGCCGCTCCCATGATTGGAGGCATAATCTGGCCACCTGTGGAACTTGCCGCTTCTACCGCAGCCGCAAACTCCGCCTTATACCCCGTCTCTTTCATCATAGGAATTGTTACAGAACCGGTAGTAACCGTATTTCCTACAGAAGATCCGGAAACCATACCGCAAAGTGCAGAGGAAATAACCGCTACCTTCGCTGGGCCACCTGCATAACGACCAGCAATACTATTTGCCATCTTGATAAAGAATTCTGAGATACCAGTCTTCTCCAGGAAGGCACCAAAAATAATAAATACAACGATATATTTCGAGCAAACATTTACCGGTGTAGAGAAGATACCCTCCTTCGTATAGAAGAGGTTTCTTACCAGATACTTCACTCTACCAAGAAACTCTGGATTCGTCAGTCCAAATCCAAGTGCATAAATCACGAAGAACGCAGCTACAATCAGGATTGGAATACCTACACAACGTCTTGTAACTTCAATCAAAGCCGCAATTGCAATGATACCGATGATAATCTGATACCATTCAAAACGCGTACCCTGGTTAACGATTGCTTCTGCATGAAATGTGAAATACAGGTAAGAGCCCGTACCAGCAATCATGAAAATCAAATCATACCAAGGGATATGATTCGGTGTCTGCTCACCCTTCTTTGCAGGGTAAATCAAAAATCCCATAAGGATAATCAAGCCCATAAAGCTTGTAAGTCGAATTTCTTCAAGGAATGTTGCAAATAATGTCACCCAGATACACCAGAGTGAAAATGCAACTAAAATCAATGCAACAGCGAGCTTCGCCTTGCCTTCCCAGATACGAGTATTACTCTCTCTGTCATATTTCTTCATTACGGCATCTATTGTTTCTGCCGAAACCTCCGGAGCAGAGGCATGATGGTTTAAATTTTCGTTCAATCTACCGTCCCTCCTCTTTTAGTTTTCTTCTGTATTGACTGTGATTCCATGTTCCGCAAAATACTTCGCAGCACCTGCGTGATATGGAACCGTTGTAATGCTTGTAGCTGTTTCCAGACTCAATTCACTACCCTTCGCATTTTCCAATGTAATATCCTCGATATGATCAAAAATAGAGGCTGTCAGGTTATAAACCGTATCCTCGTCTGCATTTGCAGAGACGACCAGCGTCGCCTGCACGGTAATTGTCTGGATATCCTCATCCTGTCCAGGATAAGTTCCTGCAGGGATCACATAAGGATCATAATATGGACATTCTTCGAGAATCTTCTCCTGTAAATCTCCATCGATATTAATCAGATTTACACCATTTGTTGTGGCAAGCTCTGTAATCGCCGTTGTAGGCGCACCAGAAACGATAAATGCCGCATCAATCTTACCATCCTTCAATGCTTCCTTGGAATCTTCAAAGGACTGGTACTGCGGATTGATATCATCAATATCAAGACCAGCGGCGGAAAGCACATCCATCGCGTTGAAATATACACCAGAGCCAGCCTGGCCGATGGAAACACTCTTGCCCTTAAGGTCTTCAATGGAAGTGATCGAATCGTCCATTGTGATCACCTGTACGGTCTCCGCATAAAGCGCTGCTAAAACACGGAAATCATGTGTCGCACCATCCTCTTCGAATGCGCGTGTACCATTCCAACCATATGTCATAACATCAGACTGTGTGAATCCGAGCTGGAAATCACCATCCTGAATACTTTGAATATTAACTTTTGAACCGCCTGTCGATACTGCAACGGTCTTTACATCAGCATATGTCGTCATATACTGTGCAATAATTCCGCCATAAGAATAATAGGTACCGGCAGTTCCACCCGTTCCAAACATCATCCTCTCAGATGACTGCGAACAGCCTGTCAGTGTGCTTAATATCAAGCATACACAAACAAGGCATGCTCCGATTTTACGAATCTTTCGCATGTCTTACCTCTCTCTCTTTTGTGTCTTACTTTATTACTACTACGCTCTATATGAGCCCTCTCTTTATACCATAAAACAAGGGGTTTGTCATCTTTCCAGCGCGATTTGGCAAGGTTTTTCATTGACGATATCCGAATTCTTCGGTTTAATATAGGTATACATCTATTGATGTAGGAAATTGATCTATGAATCATCACTTTTAAATAGGGAGAGCGCAAATGAAAGAAAAGTTATTGGATAATTTTGTCGTATATATGCTTGTTGCAGTCGCACTTATCATCGTAGGAAGCATCGTCGGTGGGCTCATCGTCGGTATTCCCATCGGCCAGTATGCCATCTCCATAATCGATGACCCCATGCTACTTACTGATCCCGATGCTTATTCCGAAGTCATCGCACAGCTCCCACCACTTGTATTAATCGCGGATGGATATCTCAGTTTTATTGGAATCTGGATTGTTACATTGCTTTGGTTCTTAAAGAAGAATAACCGTCCACTTTATCGAACAATAACAACCTATACTCGTGGCAATACCGTATCTAAGTTATTCCTTGGATTATTGTTAGGATTTGCCTTAAATGGCTTTTGCATCCTGGTTGCTTATTTACACGGGGATATCGAATTAACCTTTTACGGTATTGAGCCTCAGATACTCATTCCGGCATTTCTCATGGTATTTATACAGTCTTCTGCTGAAGAATTGATTTGCCGCGGTTACTTGTATCAGAAGCTCCTAAAGAAATATCAAAAACCCGTGATTGCCATTATTGGAAACTCCGCTTTATTTTTCATTATGCATATACTGAATGACGGCGTAACCATCCTGTCCTTAGTTAATATTTTCCTGGTTGGTATCGTCTTCTCTATGATTGTTTACTATCTAGATAGCCTTTGGGCGGCCTTTGCTGCACATGCCGCATGGAATTTCACGCAAAACATCCTCTTTGGGCTTCCAAATAGCGGCGCCGACAGTCCTTATGGCGTTTTCGTCTTAAAAGCATCCACAGCAAAGAATAGCTTTGCCTACAATACCGGATTTGGAGTCGAAGGCACCGTTCTTGTAGCCATTGTACTGCTTGTGGCGGGAATCGCTCTATACTGTATTGGAAAGAAAAAGCAGTGGAAACCGACGGATATTTGGGAATAGAAAAGAGAAGGATAACTAAGGGGTAGTTATCCTTCTCTTTTTGTTTTAGAGGGTTACCTCTTCCAACCACTTACAGGACTCTTCCAGCGCCTTAATCGTCTTCGTCTCCAGGACGCAGCGTGCACCACAGTCCTTGGCAAACTGGAGTCTCTCGCGAAGGTCAATCGTACCATTTCCAAGTGCCATATGGTCCTGCACGGGATTTGTACAGCCATCATGAATATGAAAATGTTTCAGCTTCGCTCTATGCTCGCGGATAAACGGCTGGTCTATCTCATTCGTAGCGTTAGAATGCCCGATATCCCATGTTAGAGCGAATTTATCGCTTTGCAGCACTTCTTCTATGGCCTTCTTCTCAAAGTCCCTAAATCCGTCCGTATTCTCGATTGCAATCTGGATTTCACTATCACCAATCCATTCTTCCACTAAATCACGGAATTCCATAAAGTGCTTTCTATATTCCTCAAAACGTTTTTCGTATATCAAAACCTTTTGATCCGGAAGGGTGACAACAATTCCGTGGTGCATATGCATATTTATCGTCATTGGCAAGTTTGAAAGCGCTTCCGATGTGCTGTATTTCTTCTTGAGAGGTGCTAATTTCTTGGCCACTTCAATGGTTCGTCGAACCGTCTCAAGATATGCAGCTCGCACAATCGGATTAAAATCCGCAATATTCAACATCTCATCAATGTGAATCGTATAATAAATCCCGGCCTCTTCCGCTAATTGCAACAATCGCTCCGTATCTTCCAACTTTTCAATCTGATACTCCGGGAAATTGGTATTTAACTCAATAAAATTCAAGTGAAGTCTTTTGCAGAGCGCAATATCCTGCTCCAACGTCTCATTTTCAATTAAATTTGGCATTCCGTAATCCATATCGACCTCTTTCTACTTACTCATATACCAAGCCATCACGTGCATCGCCTGCTGGAAATCGCCGGAATGGATCATTTCTTGTATTTCCTCCGGTGTAAATTTCATGACATTCAAAAATTCCGTATCATCCAGATTCTGTCCGCTCACTTTCCTACAGTTCTTCGCACGGAAGATAAACGCCCAATTGTCTGCGACAGAAGCATTGGAAGGAATCGTAATCAAGTGCTCCCACTCATCCGAAATGTATCCCGTCTCCTCCTGTAGTTCACGCTTTGCAGCTTCCAGCGCTCCTTCTGTTGCCGGATGCTCTGTCACACGATCCACTCCATCCGCTGCACCAGCCGCGCCATATTCTACGCCGTCCTCACGTTCCAGACCGCCCGCCGGGAATTCCGTCGTAACTTCACGAATGCCATGGCGATACTGGCGTACACAGATATAATTTCCCTCCTCGTCCGTCGCGACAATCACCGCATAATTCCGGCGGCTATAGTTATAATACGGTCCGGAAATGCTACCGTCCGGCATCCTATAGCTCATCACACGCATATCTATATATTCGTCTTGCACCAGATGCTCTGTCTCCACAGGCTCCCATACAAGCTCGCGATTCTCTAACTCCATACGTTTCTTCTTTTCTACGTCCATACTTCCAAACCTTCCTTTATTCACGCAGTCTCTTCATGCAGTCTTTTCCTTCATACACTATAAACATCTCTCTTATTGTAACACTTCGTGTTCCATTTCGACTGTTTGACAGGTATAATAGCAGAAGTTATGAAAAAAGGCGAGGATTACTATGAACAAAACGGAACTGAAATATTCATTTTTACTTTTTATCGCTGCGTTGATCTGGGGCACGGCATTCGTCTTCCAGGCCATTGGCATGGAACATATCGGGCCACTCGCATTTACGACAGGCCGAAGCTTTATCGGATTTCTATTTCTGATCCCGGTTGCGATTTTCACTGAACGATACAAGAAACGTACCAAATCGCGTGAAGTTTATATGATTGGGCCATTTACTAAAGCCGAACTCCTGGGCGGATTCATTTGCGGCACAGTCCTCTGCGCCGCTTCTAACTTCCAGCAGGTCGGCATCCAATACACCACGGTAACCAAGGCCGGCTTCTTAACCGCGCTCTACGTCATCCTGGTTCCCCTGCTCGGCATCCTGCTCAAACACCGAGTTCCGGGATATCTCTTCGTATGCGCAGGCATTTCCGTCGTTGGTCTTTACTTCCTCTGCCTCTTTGGCAAAGATCTCGGCGGCGATGCTTCCGCGTTTGGCGACCTACTCGAGCTTATTTGCGCGTTTATCTTTGCGATTCAAATCTTATGCGTGGCGCATTTTTCCATGCGTTGCCGCGGGATTATCCTGTCCTGCTTGCAATTCCTTGTATGCGGTCTGGAAACGTTACTGCTCACTTTTATTTACGAATCGCCTACCTGGTCCGGCATACTCGATGCGCTCCCATCACTTCTCTATGTTGGCGTACTTTCCAGTGGCGTTGCCTACACCTTACAAATCATCACGGAGCGACATCTACATCCTACGGTTGCCTCACTGATTATGTGCCTGGAGTCCGTAATTTCCGCAATTGCCGGATGGATTCTACTCTCCCAGATTATGACTGCCTCCGAAATTTTCGGCGCAAGTCTGATGTTTGGAGCAATCGTATTGGCGCAAGTACTGCCAAGCATTTTCCCGGAATCTTAGAATAAAAATGGCGAGGCCAACGCCTCGCCATGAAAATATCTAATCTCTATATTTCAGCCTGCAAAATACGTCCAAAATTTAATTCGTCTTTATATAAATCATAGATATACGCAGTACTTTCTCTATATAATCCCGTTTCAACATCTTGCAATTTATCAAATACTTCCGACTCATAAAAACGATCCATTGCCTCATCAAACTCAACGCCCTGATCCTGCGTAATCATTTCCACAATATCCTGCACAATATATTCAATTAATTGCTTCTTCTCATTCATAACTTTATATCTTCCTTAATAACGAAATCGACCTCTCCGTATGAAACGAATACTGCGATGATGTTTTCTTATAAATCATTCCTTGTAATAATGTATCAAAATCTATTAACTCATTCTCATATTGTCTAAATAGCATCGCCATATTATCATCTGCGACTGGTCCAATAACAATATCATATTTAGCATCTAAATTACATAAAGGATTCAAATAATCTGTATACATCTTATTCCTATTATTCATAACGAAACGAGCCCATTCTTCAGATGTTTCTTGTCCAAAATCCTTTATATTTAAATTTTCATCTGTAAATACATCATCATTTATCTCATACACATTAACAATCGGTGTACCACCATAAATCCTTGAGACTCTATTTGCCATACGTGTTGCTTGTTCTGGAATATCTGTCAAATAAAAACCCTTCCCAAAATCCTTAAAAGGTCTACAAGCCGTCAAACTAATACTCTGAATATCAACATTACTACCATGGTAAAGGATCATATAGTCCCTCCATTTCTTCTACATAATGCTCTCAAATCCTCAACAACATTATCAAAAGACAACAAATGTTCTTCTTCGTAAAATTCCTTCAAAAACTCTATGCCCTTGTAATCTCTCAAGTACCTATATGATTCTTTTACACTCATATGAAATGTATCAGCAAATACATTCACACAGGCAACTGTATAATTAATCAATTTTCTTTGATAACTCATTTCATCCTCATTTTCATAGATAATCTCTTTACTTTGATATTATCAATTATATCATCTTTTTTTGCGATAAAACATCAAAAAAATGGCGAGGCCAACGCCTCGCCATGAAAATCATAATAGAATTAAAGCTTTTCTACTTCAATTGTCTTTGGAACAGCCTTTTTATTATCTGCAACATTCAATGTAAATTCATCACTATTACCGCTCCAGTTTTCAATGGTAACTGTTTTACCGTTACAAGTTACACTTCCTGAACCAGATGCTGATGTAACATCCTTATTGAATTTAGCTGTAATCTTATAATGTGGACAATAATCGGTAAGACCAGTAAATACAATCTCACGTGCCCATCCTAAATCATTTCCAATTCTGTAGCTAATCGTACTTGTTGTAGTATTACCAGAATCCTCTGTTGCCTTTGAACCAGATGCAGCGAAAACACCTTCTGCCATGTCATCTACTGTCAAAACGATTGGTTTTTCGTACATATTTTTCCCTCCGTCTCCTTCGAATATATAATGTATAATTATCGTAACATTTCATAAATCGAATGGCAATGTACAATTTTCGAATTTTTCGTAAATTGCGAAATATTCGGAACATGTCGATCGACAGACCAAATTGACACCCTAGCCCTTTCCTTTTATAGTAAAATGGTAATTATTCTATATCAAAATACATAACAATTTTGGGGGAAAACATGAGAAGACGCGATCGAGAAATCACAGACAAAAATCAAATCGAGGAGATCCTAAGTAGCTGTAAATACTTGCATCTCGGACTATCCGACAACAATATCCCATATGTCATCCCCATGAACTATGGATTTGTGAAGGATTCTGCGAATGAGCAGTACATTCTCTATCTTCACTGCGCGCATGAAGGTAAAAAGCTCGATATCATAAAGAAGAATCCAAAATGTTGTTTTACTTTAGAAAGAAATGTTGCGCCATTTGAAGGCAAAGTTGCCTGCCAATACGGAATGGTTTACGAATCTATCATCGGCTATGGAGATCTTTATATTATTGAAGATCCAACGGAGAAAATGACGGCGCTTAATGCGCTCATGCACACGCAAACGGGGATGGATCATTTCCAATTCGACGAGCGACTTGTATCTATCGTAACGGTCCTTCGTATTGATGTGAGCGAATTGACCGCGAAGAAGAGACCGCTACCGGGAAGCGGGGAATCATAATATGGTTCCACCCGGAACGTTCCGCGGTCATGCCCAGCTACTTCCTGTGGAGTGGCATCATGAAACGTTAACGGAACCCAAGGTCTTTGATCCACCGTCTGTCCGGAGGCATCACTCATCCAGCGAAACCAGATGCGAAGGGGATGATACCATGTTGGTTCTCCGATATCATAGACCGTATAGCTGAGTGTCTTTCGGATACAATGTCCTGCCGTATCCAGTGTCTGCGCCGCATCTTCCAAGTCTTCTTCCGAAATCACGATTGTAGAATCCTCTGAATCTTTCGTTTCCTCGGATGCTGTTTCCTCTGTAGTATCTTCTGTATCACTAAGAGAAAGGAGATACGTCTGCACCGCTTCTTCCGTAATGGAATCCAAAGAAATCACACCATATCCATACTGTTCATCCCATCCTTCCACGCCTTTGTCTTCCGCAAAGCTCTGAAAACCGGATAGAATCGTATCGTAGTAATCCTTTTCATCCTTATTTGATCCGGAAAAAAGAATAAAGTCGGACAATGCTGCAGAAACCGTAGCCGCTGCATAAGAAGTTCCAGACTCGACTTCTTCGTCATACGCATACGAACCAACCGCAGCGAAATCCACTTCGGCACCCGTATTCGTATAGTCCGTAATCTCGCCATACTCATTCACTGCACTGACAGTCAGGACATCTGCAACATTGGCAGGGATATAATCCGCGGTATTCGCCCGGTCATTACCGGAAGCACCAACTACAAAAATTCCTGCTTCCTTCGCATCCGCTACGGCTTTTTCTAAGAGGCGCGATTCTCCCAGTCCACTGAGGGAAAGGTTGATCACATCAACGCCTTTAGAAATCGCATCTTCCATTGCAAGATAAACAGCACCTACCGTTGTCTGATCCTCAGTGAAGACATCATAGGGATAAATCTTCACCTGATTATGCGAAGTTGATAAAATATCCGCCATATGCGTTCCATGAGAGGCGCTTCCTTCCAACACTACTTCTTCCGTAGTTTCTACAAAAGCTTGGCTGCCTTCGTCGTAACGCACCAGCCTGCCCGCTAAGTCTGGCTCGCTTTCGCACACTTTCGAATCCAAAAGCGCGACGATCACTTCCCGATCCGTTGCGGTCTCCTCGATTTTTTCTTCCTCGCCTTCCTCCACGCTTTCTTCAGAGAAAAACTGCGCAACATCGCTTGCGTCCGTTTGCTCCGAAACGCTTGCCACGCCTTCGTTTTCCACTTCTTCGGAAACAGTTGAGTCGTATTCGACGAGGTAGCCTTCGCTGCTCAATGTTTCGTAGTCCGACGCCGCCAAATCCGCATCGTCGTAGCTCAAAATCACCGTGTCGTCGTAGGTTTTAACTTCGCTCGCCTGATGCTCTGGCACCTCCGCGGAAACCACGAAAAGTCGCGTTTTTCCGTCCGGTTGCAGCGATTCGTCCACTTCTTCGTAACTCGAAAATGCGGTCACGGAAACGTCGGCTTCTTCGCTTTCTTCCACTAAAATCGGCTCCTCTGCAAGCTCTGCCGCCTGCACGAACTCCGCCGGAATCGCTCCGACAAAAGTTCCCAGTAGCAAAAGGAAAGCAAAAACTCGAACCAAGGGGCGCTTTCTCTTTGCCACGAAAATCATTCGTAACTCCTTTCTAAAAAAATTTTTTCACAAAAAGAAGATAGAAAAAAAGGAAGGAAAAAAGAAAAGACACCGCAGTTTCCTGCGATGCCTATAAAAAAGGAGATTTATAAAAAACGAAAATTCAAAGTAATAAGTAAATTTAATCGATACAAACAGATCCATCTGTGTACCATGTGCCGGCTGGAACATAATCAACGATTTCAGCTAAACGTTTAATCGCAGCATCATGATCATAGCCATACTCTGCAAAACGCTCATAACTAAATTCGCCATTACTAAACAAATATTCCGCTAACTTTTCCCCACTCACATAAGAATAGTAACCATTTGTATACCAGCAATCCGCCGTATTTACATGGAAACCGTCATGTGGATGCTCCCCAGACATGTCTTCTTCCGTGCTGTTTCCACTGGAAGACGCGCTGCTTGCTCCGGATCCGGAACTTGCACTCGTGCTGCTTCCCGTGCTGCTTCCCGTTGTCGCAGTCTTTGTGCTTCCGCTAGAATTTGTTCCACTTTTTTCCTCCGCACTCTTGGTTTCTTCGGTATCTTCTGTCGTAAGTCCTGCAAACGCTGTCTCGGCGCTCAATAAAACGTCCGCATTCTTGACTCTTGCCTGGTCATTAGAAAGCGCATCATACGCGCTTCT
The DNA here is from genome assembly GCA_000702525.1 of Lachnospiraceae bacterium AC2012. Lineage (GTDB taxonomy): Bacteria > Bacillota > Clostridia > Lachnospirales > Lachnospiraceae > FD2005. Next base: position 471,074 of record JNIN01000002.1, on the reverse strand, counting down.
TGCGCTCTCAATCGCTTCTCTCGAATTTGCATTCACTTCCCCGATTGCCGCAATCAGTTCTTCTACTTCTGCAATCTTTCCCTGGCGCTCGTTTAAAGCTTCCATAGCGCTCTCTGCTTCTTCCAGGGTAGCAACATTTGTCACGTCCTTCTTCTCGTCTTCTGATAGCGCATCATACGCTTCTCTTGCCTTTGTAATACGTTCTGCCTGCGCTTCATCGTACAGACACTCCGCATTTTCCTCTACCGTATATTCCTTTACTTCTCCGATTTCCTCAATCAGTGTCTCTACCTCTGACACCTCTGCTTTTGCTTCCGCTAAAGCTTCCTGCTGTTCTTCTGCTTCCTTTGCCACCTGCTGATGATGCACATAGGCTCCGGTGCCTACGCCACCGACCGCTAATGTCGCTACTACCGCTCCTGTTACAATCTTCGCCTTTGTGGTTCCTCCCACCAATTTGAGTACACTCTGAATCTTCATCTTTCTACCTCCGTGTATTTTTTTCTTTCTATATTTTTTTGCGATTTTTTCTTTTTCATCGCATCTTTCACAGGTAATATAGAAAAAATTTCTTTTTTTCTTTTTTTCGTACAAAAAAATACGGGGCTGTTTTTTTCACCGGAAAATCCCTTTCCCAGTGTCTTTCAGTCTCGTATTTCCACAAATCACTATCTATATATAACGGGATATGCTTTTTCGCATAGACCACTTTTTAACAAACAAAACCGTGGTTAAATATACACGCCAAACCCTCCCGTGTCAATAGGTTTTGTACAATTTTTGTTAGTTTTTAGACCCACGTTGGCACAGATCCCCCTTATTAGACGCCTTCCCTAATTTTACGGAATTATCAACGTTAATACTCTTTTTTCTGTAACTCTTTTTGGTAATTCATTCGATTTTACAGAATACTCTTTATATCTTTGCTTCTTTACCGTAATACTCTCCACGCGCATATCAAAATCGAACAATTCTTATTATATAAAAGAATTGCACACAATTCACTCACTTGTATTTTTACAGAATACTCTGACTTTCACATGATTATTCTGTAACCCAACAAAAATCACGAATTTTCTTACGGTAAAAATTTCAAAATCTTCAATTTATACCGTAATACGCCATAATGTTAAAAACATTTAAGTATTTTCACCCTGCACTTACGTTACTACCGCATAACAACAATCGTGCCGTTCATTCCTTCGCAACCCACGGAAACAATCAGAAACAATCTGCCGCTCCCCCTGCCCCGTGACGCATTCGTAAACATCTGTTATAATAACTAGGTTAAATGACGAAAGGTATTACAGATTATGAAATTTTTATTGACGAATGACGACGGCATTCAGGCCGAAGGGTTGAGAAGACTTGCTGAAATGGCATCTCAGCTCGGCGAAGTCACAATCATTGCTCCAGATCAGGAGTGTTCCGCCATGTCTCAGCGTATTACGCTTCGCGATTCTATGGCTCTTAAGAAAGTAGATTACCCAATACCAAATGTCACTGCTTACAGTCTTCATGGTACACCAGCAGACTGTATCAAGGTCGCTCTTCATTACTTGAAATTGCGCCCAGACTATGTTTTCTCAGGCATGAATCACGGATTCAATATGGGCTATGATATCGCGTATTCCGGTACATGCTCCGCTGCATTTGAGGCTGTTATGAATGGAATTCCAGCGATTGCATTTTCCCGTGATTTAGGTGAAAACTATGAAGTTGTTGATACATATCTTCAGGATATGACACAGATTTTGCTTGTAAAAGCACCTCTTAAGAACGGCATCTGGAATGTGAATTTCCCTAGCTGCCCACTCGAAGAGTGCAATGGATATCTCCTAGATGTATCTGTCGGCAAAGTCCAGTTTTACAATGATCATTTTGACGAAGAAGAATCTCCGGATTCCAATACCGTTATCTTAAAGTCCCACGGCTATGCTTCCGATCCGGAACTCATGCCAGAGGGCTCGGATGTATGGGGTCTGACGCATAATTACGTCACCATCAGTTCCGTAAAATGTGACGTCTTGAACTAAAAAATGAACCACTAACCCCGTCCCCAATGGACCAAAATATAGCAAAAACAGCAATACAAAAACCGGAGTACATTGCCATTTGGCAATGTACCCCGGTTTTTTATTTACCAAGAGACACTCTTTATTTACCAGCATTTGCATTCAGTGATGCATCTTTATACTGTGCTTCTGAAACATGAAGTACACGGTCTTTAATCTCCGCTGTACGTCCCTGATTCCAGAACTGTGTTCCGATATAGCCACAAGTTCTACGAGCTACATTCATCTTGTGCTGATCTGTATTACCGCAATTTGGGCAAACCCAGATTAACTTATGGTTCTTATCTTCCTGCACCTGAATCTCTCCATCATAACCACAAACCTGACAGTAATCAGACTTTGTATTCATCTCTGCATACATAATTGTATTGTAGATATGATCGATAATAGAAAGTACTGCAGGGATATTGCCCTGGAGGTTTGGCATCTCTACATAAGAGATTGCTCCACCTGGTGATAACTGCTGGAATTCTGCTTCAAATGTCAGCTTCTTGAAGGCATCGATTTCTTCACGAACATTAACATGATAACTGTTTGTGATGTAATTATGATCTGTTACATCCTTAATCACGCCAAATCGCTTCTGAAGAAGCTTTGCGAACTTATAAGTTGTAGATTCCAATGGTGTTCCATATACAGAATAATCGATATTTTCGGCAGCTTTCCATTCTGCACACTTATCATTTAACTTCTGCATAACAGCAAGTGCGAAATCCTTCGCTTCCTTGTCTGTATGTGACTTTCCTGTCATGTATACGCACATTTCATAAAGGCCTGCGTATCCAAGAGAAATTGTTGAATATCCATCATAAAGCAATTTATCAATGGTCTCGCCCTTGTCCAAACGTGCAATAGCACCATACTGCCAAAGGATCGGAGCAACATCAGAAACTGTTCCAAGAAGTCTCTCATGTCTGCAACGAAGTGCTCTATGGCAGAGTTCCAATCTTTCCTCCAGGATTTCCCAGAATTTATCCATATTCTTTCCGGAAGAACATGCCGCATCTACAAGGTTGATCGTTACAACACCCTGGTTGAAACGTCCATAGTATTTACGCTTCTCTGTGCTGAAATTCTTAGCCTTAGACAGATTTCCCTTTGTCTTAGAGAAACGATCTACCGTAAGGAAAGAACGACATCCCATGTTTGGATAAGCATCGCCATCCTTTAATTCCTTCATCTTCTTTACAGAGATATAATCCGGAACCATACGCTTTGCTGTACATTTTGCAGCTAATTCTGTCAGATAGTAATATTTACTATCCTTAGGTTCATTATCCTCATCAAGGAAATATAACAGCTTAGGGAATGCAGGAGTGATATAAACACCCTTTTCATTCTTAATACCCTGAATACGCTGCTTTAACACTTCTTCAATCAAAAGTGCCAAGTCATCACGTGTACGACCTTCTTCTGCTTCGTCTAAGTACATACACATCGATACGAATGGTGTCTGTCCATTTGTTGTCATCAGTGTAAGTAACTGATACTGGATGGTCTGAATACCACCTGTGATTTCGTCCTTCAGACGATTCTCAGCGATCGCATCAATCTTCTCCTGTGGTACTTCGATACCTTCTGCCTGAAGTTCTTCCGCAACCTTCTTGCGATACTTCTGACGGCTGATATCAACGAATGGAGCAAGGTGTGCAAGAGAGAATGTCTGTCCACCGTACTGATTAGATGCAACCTGCGCAATAATCTGCGTAGCTACATTGGCAGCTGTTGCGAAGCTATGTGGCTTCTCAATCATCGTATTTGTGATAACTGTGCCATTCTGCAGCATATCTTCCAGGTTTACAAGACAGCAGTTGTAAATATGCTGCGCAAAATAATCAGAATCATGGAAATGAATAATTCCCTCTCTATGCGCATCGACAACTTCCTTTGGAAGAAGAAGACGATCTGTGAGATCTCTGGAAACTTCACCAGCCATATAATCACGCTGTGTACTTGCAATCATAGGATCCTTGTTGGAGTTTTCCTGCTTGATCTCTTCGTTTTCATATTCCAGAAGAGATAAAATTCTGTCATCTGTCGTATTCGATTTACGAAGAAGTTCTCTCTTGAATCGATATTCTGTATAAACACGTGCAACTTCGTATTTCTGCTGACGCATAATGGCATGAATTACCAAGTTCTGAATCTCTTCAATGGTTGGGGCGTGGTGGAACGCTTTACAATGGTTCTCTACCTCCTCTGCAATAACATCAATCTCTTTTTCAGTGAGCTGATCTGCAGATCCAACTTCCTGATTGGCTTTTTCAACTGCGCTATGAATTTTTGTCAAATCCCAAGCAGCTTCTCTACCATTACGTTTAATAACCTTCATTACTCTCTTCCTCTCTAAATTCTAATATTCATAAAGAATGAGGGCACCTTTATTTGGTGTCCTCATTTATTATACCAACACTATATGTTGTGGTAAAGAGTTAATTTTCATTTTTTTACCACTAATTCTTGAAGTTCTCTCGTAAAGCCTGTAATTGCTGGGAAACAGAGTTTTCTTCATCAAAAAAGTTTATATATCCCTCAAGAGAGTTTGCCTTTTCTCGTAGTGTTCTAGATCTGGCCCATACAAGTATTAGTGCTTTACCCTTACCATTCTTCGCTTCCTGAATAATATTTGCACCCGCAGAATTTCCATCAAATGCTACAACAACCGATGGTCTACGCTCAAAAATCTCATAGTTAAAGCTCTTATAGATACCCATTCCTTCACTCTCCGGTGAAACACGGATATACACGCCTGCATCCTTGAGCTTCTTCTCTTCCTGCTTTGTAAGCAGCGAAGGAACAACTGCAAAGATTCGGAAATGTTTCCGGTTGTTTTCAATCAAATACTTCTCATATCCGGAAATTTTATGTCCAATCACGAAGCAAACCTCCTCGGGATCTAAGTAATCCATCATTTCCTCGAGCTGACGGATACCCTCTTCCTTCAGAATCGTCGCACGTTTCTCTGTATTGAAACTTCCGCCCATTAATACAAATGGTGTCAAATCCCATGGAATCTCTTCAATCTGTGCCTTTAACTCGGTATTTGCATCGAATTTCTTAATGCTCTGAAGAGAAAGACCCTTGATTGGATTGCGCTGTTCCATTTCCTGAAGAAGCGTATCTTCCAGTGATCTGCCGTCGCGAAGTTTGCGGAGCTTATATTTCTTGAGGGAGTATGCCTCACGACCCTCCTCGATAATCTTCGCCTCGGTTTCACGCATAAAACGCATATCGTCATCTGTAAGTTCCAGCAGATTTCGAAGGGAGAGCTGTTCATCCATGGAATTCGATCCATAAAGTGCGGCACCATCGGTACCCTGCACGCAGGCGATTCCCTCGGAAATGTACTGTTTCAGCGGATGATTCTCCAGCGTATTCAAATTATTCAATCGCACATTAGAGGAAATCTGGAATTCGAGGACGATATTATTTTCCTTTAAGTCCTTCAGAACCTGCTTACCCTTCTGCGACTTGAAGCTGTAGGTATAGAGTCCATGTCCCAGACGTACGTGTGGCATCTTCTGCCCCGGCGCCAGACAATCACGAACGCAGGCAATACTGTGCGCAATATTGTCCTTCTGACTGTCATTTTCACCGGCATGCACACGGATAACGAAGGTTGGATCCTCAGCGGCGATCTTCACAATTTCCTTAAATACCGGCTTTAAGGTAATGATGTCATTGATCTCTTCGCCTACGAAATCACAACCGGCAACATATGGATCCAGCGCAACCGCACGCAGAACCTCTAAGTTCTTAATCAAATAATCTTCCGGTGTTACGGCATCCTTGACGATAGTAAGTGGAATACGTCGCATCGCTGCAAGGAAACGAATCATCACGCCGGTTTCTTTAAAGATCTTTGGCATGATTTCATGCACTTCGTTCAGCATCTGGAGCGATTCATATTTCTTAACCAATGTGGTATCTGCAATTTCTGCATAGTAGATTCCCTGTCGCTTATAGCCTCTTGCAATCCAGAGCAGCTTATCCTGGAAGATGGTATTGTTGTGATAATCCGGATTCTCAGCATCGGAAAGCATCTGCTGCAGGGTCTCACGAATATCCTTGTCCGGAATTCTATGAATTCCCTGAAGATTTATCTTCTCTTCGCTCTCCTTACCCTTCGCAAAGACATAACGATAGAGATAAACCTTCTCCAGATTCGTAAATACGGCCTGTCCATCCTTCAGAATGGCGAGAGAACCACGAATCTTCACGATATTTTCTTCCGCATTATCAACGTTATTCAAAATCAAATCGGCAAAATTGATAAAGGTATTATCATTGATTCGTCGATCTAAGTATTTACCCTTCAAATCAGAAGAAACGAACTGTCTCGCAACCTTTTCACGCTGCGCATTCACATGCTCCCACTGTTCCTCTGTCATCTTGAGATCCAACTTCTTCACATAATAGAGTGGATATCGAATCTGATGATAGATACCAAGTGCAATCATGACATCCGGTGTCAGATTACCATTCATATGCGTATGCAAATCCGAACGGAACTTCAAATCCCTAGGAATATATGTCTTAAAAATGGTCTTATACATATCCAGTTTATAATCTCTCGTCTGGGACATCAAAGTCTTAGAAATGGAAGGAATCGACGCCTTCATCTCCACACGACCATCCGGATAAATATTGGCAACTTTCGTATTTCCTAAACGGAAAATGAATACTTCTTCATTATCCGCATTGATATAGCATGGCACTTCGCCTCGCATCACAAGAAGACCCTTTTCGTTCTCTACCAAATCAATGTTGCAAAGCTTGGCAAGATTTCGAATCAGGTTTCCTGACTGATGATTTGGAGTTTCTAACTCAAAATACAGACGATCCAAATCCTTATATAAATTTACGATGATATCTTTCTCATTATCGAGAAACAAACATGTGAAATAGGTCATATGCTTTCCTCTCTTTTCCTGGGGGGACCCTATTACCGTGAGAGTTGCCGTCATATCTTTCTTGCACACGCTCTCGCTCGAGCTGTCAACGTAGTATCACTCTCACTATGTACACAGGGGGTACAACCCCATTATTTCATAGTAAAGTTTATAATCCCAATATCTAATGTCTTCCCCATATATAAGTTCCAAATATAATAAGTATTCATTTTACCTTAAAAACCAAAAAACGCAACTACATTTTGTGGTTTTGGTACCAGTCGACCATATTTCGAAGGTCGGCTGGAGTAATGTCATATGGAGCGAGGCTCATCTTGGCTTCATTATGTACCACCTTTTCATATGTGATATCAAGATTTGCTGGATTTGGTTCAAGTGGACCGGCAATCTGCCAGATAAATCTGCCAAGTTCTTCTACGGATGCAAAGCCAATTGTTGCAAGCATATTCTTTGCATCTTCCACTTCATGTTCTATGCAGGTTTCCAAATAGCCTGGTGTAAAGTAGTTTACAGCCAGACCATGCTTCCAGCCTTCATCCAAAGTGAGCTGATAACTCAATGCATGTGGAATCGTCGTTCCCGGTCCGGCAATTGCCATTCCACCCAGTGTAGAAGCCACCATCATATTCCGATAATCCTCTTCTGTAGCCTCTCTTTCGCCCGTTAAGACGTCCTTCGACTTTGCCCATACAGAAAGTCCGGCAAAGGTATAGCAACGGCTTAATTCGGTCGCTTTCACGTTTAAACCGCTCTCTAACAGATGAGACAAGGCATCCAGTGCCGTATTCACGAGGATACTCTGACTCGCTGTGCGTAAATATTTCTTATCTACCAGAGACAAATCCGGGAAGATCCGATATGGGATGGAGCCCTTGGTATTAATCGCCGGTCTTGTCAGCACGGATACCGCGGTCGCCTCGGAACCGGTACCGCATGTTGTTGGAATTGCCACAACCGGCAGGTTATCGACAGCATTTCCTGTTTCAAACAGATAGTTCTCGTCCTGATCCGGATGATTCAGAAGAAGCGCGATGGCCTTCGCCGCATCCAGTGGGGATCCGCCACCAATTCCAATCACGAAATCCACGCCATTCGCAAGGCCGAAATCACGCGCCTTACGTATCGTTTCCACAGACGGATTTTCTTCGATCTCGTTGTAAATACAGTAATCGATTTTCTCCTGCTCTAAAACCGCTTTCACATCCGAAAGTGAGCCATTCTTCTCCGCAGAATGTCGGCCCGTTACAATCAGCGCCTTCGTTCCAAGTGCGGCTATCATCTTACGATGCTTCCAAACGGCCTCTGGCTCCTGAATCAAGTACGGCTTGTCCTTATTATCCAAAAGCGTGCCGTATTTATCATAATTTAAATCATAATAGAAAAATTCGTTCGAACTCATCAACTGTGAAAGGAAGATCAGATCGCCCTTCCAGAGATCAAGCTTCAAAACATCCTTCTTGTCCACCCAGGAAAGCACACCCTCATCACAGGTTTGCATCACACCGCTATATTGATTCGCTGTATAAACGAACATCATCTCTTCTACATCTTCGCATGTGAAATGAATCACACCTCGAAGCAGTGGATTCTCAATGGTAAGCCCTGTCTCTTCGAAGGCTTCGCGGACAACGCATTCATCTACTGTCTCGCCCGGTTTCAAATGACCGCCCACGCCGATCCATTTCCCTTCGTTAATGTCATTTTCCTTCTTCACGCGATGGAGCATGAGATACTGCTCCTCTTTCTCAATATAACAAAGTGTTGTAAGTTCTAATTGACTCATCCCTAATCTCCTAAATGATATCTCTTCTCTACGTCATGCATAACGTAAATATAAGCAAACACACCGTAAACTCCGGTCACAACCCAGGCTGCCGGATCGCCGGCCACGCCCAGGATATAACTTCCGAAATGAATAGACAAAACTGCCATCACGACTCGAGCGACCAATTCCAACACGCCGCCCATAAGTGGCAGGAATCCGTAGCCGCATCCCTGCATAGCATCTCGGCAAATAAATAATACAGCAAGCGGAAAATAAAACGTTGCTGATAAAATCATGTACTTTCTTGCCCATGGAAGCAGCGCTTCTACATCGACATCAGAACCGAGGAATACTGGAATTGCCGGCTTCAACAGAAGGGCTGCCAGAGCTGCTCCAATAATGGAGAACACCAGTCCCAGTACAACCGCCACCTTGACACCGCTCTTAATTCGTTTGGTATCCAGTTTTCCAAAATTCTGTCCACAGTAGGTTGCCATCGTCTGTCCCAACGAAGGGAATGCCTGTGTCAGGATATTGCTCACTTTACCAGCCGCTGTAAATCCTGTAATGGCAACCGTTCCAAACTTGTTAATCGCTGACTGCATAATCATCGTTCCAGAGGCTGTAATGGCAAACTGCAGTGCCATCGGAAGCCCCACGCGAACCTGCTGAGCCGTAGCATTTCTATGGAAATGCCAATCCGCTCTGGACGGACGCAGCACATCCACCTTCGTAAAGATATAAAAGGCGCAAAGTACCGCGGATACGCCCTGCGAAAATACCGTTGCAAGCGCCGCACCGAACACTCCCATATGCAGTCCGGCAATCAAAATCAAATCCATTGCGATATTTAAGAAAGCCGAAAAAATCAGGAAATACAACGGCACCTTGGAATTTCCAACTGCGCGAAGCAAGGAAGAAAACAGGTTATAAAAGGCGCAACAGGTTACACCATAAACAATCGTGATGATGTACGTATACGCATCCTGATAGATGTCAGCCGGCGTATTCATTAGATGCAGAAGCGTCTTCATCGATAATGTGCCGACAACGGTTGTAAAGATGGCAACCACAATGGTAAGCAAAATTCCATTTGCTACCGATGCTTTCACACCTGCATCATCCTTGGCCCCAAATCGCTGGCTGGTCAGTACCGTAAATCCGGTTGCCAGGCCATTGGCAAAACCCAGAATCAGAAACATAATCGTTCCTGTCGATCCTACGGCGGCAAAAGCTCCCTGGCCTACGAAATGCCCGACAATAATCGTGTCCACCAGGTTATACACCTGCTGAAACATATTTCCCAAAAATACTGGCAGGAAAAACCGAAGCATAATCGGCATCGGCCTGCCTTTCGTCATGTCTAACTCCATGCTGTCATACCCCCATATTATGTCCTTCTTATTATTCCTTATTTCTTTATTTCTTTTTTCTGCCGGATTTCTTGCTTCTGCTCTTTGCGCTTCCGCTCTTCCATGCAGAATATTTATACTTATTCGGTTTCTTATTCTTCTCGTATTCCTTGTGATTTGACTTACTACGAGGTTTTCTCGCCTTGTCATCACGTGATTCTCCGCTTTCCTGCTTATCCTTAGCAGTAACATTTCCTGCCTTCTTAGGGTTATATTTCCCTTTCATTTTATGCGGTGGAATCAGGAATTCCGGTCCGAAGCCGATCAAGTCCTCTCTATGACACTTCAGAAGTGCCTCCTTCACGAGCTCGTAATTCTCCGGATTACGATACTGAATCAACGCACGCTGCATCGCCTTCTCATGCGGATCTTTGGCCACATATACCGGTTGTAGCGTAAACGGATCCATCCCCGTGTAATACATCGTTGTAGAAACCGTCGCCGGCGTTGGATAAAAGTCCTGCACCTGCTCCGGAATATAGCCCATATCGCGGATGTATTCCGCCAACGCAATCGCATCCTCAAGCGTAGAACCCGGGTGCGATGACATCAAATATGGTACCACATACTGATTTAAGCCAAGCTTTTCATTAATCTTCTTAAATTCCTTAATAAAAGAATTATATACATTTACAGACGGCTTCCCCATCTTCGATAAAACATTATCGGAAATGTGCTCGGGCGCCACTCTTAACTGTCCGCTGACATGGTGTTCGCATAATTCTTTTAAGAATGTCTTATCCGGATCTGCCATAAGATAATCGAATCTTACACCGGAACGGACAAAAACCTTCTTCACGCCCGGAAGCGAGCGAACTTCCTTCAGAAGTTTGATATAGTCGCTATGATCTACGACCATCGCCGGGCAAGGCTTCGGCCAGAGACATTTCTTATCGACACAAGCGCCCTTTGTCATCTGCTTATTACAAGCCGGACGACGAAACTCCGCTGTCGGGCCGCCCACATCATGGATATACCCCTTGAAATCCTTGTCCTCTGTCATCACCTTTGCTTCCTCAAGAATCGATTCATGCGATCTCGCTTGGACGATTCGCCCCTGATGCATCGTGAGCGCGCAGAAGTTACATTCTCCAAAACATCCTCGATTCGAAGTCAGCGAAAACTTAATTTCACCGAGCGCCGGGATTCCCCCTGCCTCTTCGTACATTGGATGATATTCTCGCGTATAAGGAAGCGCATAGGTATCGTCCATCTCCATCTCGCTAAGCGGCTTCGCCGGCGGATTCTGCACCACAAAGGTATGCCCACCATAGCACTCGTAAATACGCTTGGCAACAAATGGGTCGGTATTTCGGTACTGAATCGCGAAGCTCTTGGCATAGGCCGTCTTGTCTCGTTCAATCTCTTCAAAATCCGGCAGACGAATCGCATCATAGATGGATTCCTCATCCCTCGTCTTATACACCGTTCCATCGATGAAGGTCACATACTGCACTTCCAATCCGGAATTCAGCGCATCTGCAATCTCCACGACGCTGTGTTCGCCCATACCATAGGAAATGATATCGGCCCCGGATTCTAAAAGAATCGAGCGTCGCACCTTATTGGACCAGTAATCATAATGACCCAGTCTGCGAAGAGACGCCTCGATTCCGCCAATAATAATCGGCGTATTCTTATATGTCTGTCGAATCAGGTTACTATATACGATAACGGCACGATCCGGACGCTTACCAGCTACTCCGCCAGGTGTATAGGCGTCCTGATGACGGCGTTTCTTCGAAACCGTATAGTGATTCACCATAGAATCCATATTTCCCGCTGAGACAAAAAATCCCAGTCGTGGCTCACCAAATACATTAATGCTCTCTGGATCGCGATAGTCTGGCTGGGCAATGATTCCAATTTTATAGCCATGTGCTTCTAGCACTCTCGTAATAATTGCCGGGCCAAAACTTGGATGATCCACGTAAGCATCCCCCGATACATAGACGAAATCTACCTGATCCCATCCACGTTCTATCATCTCCTGTTTTGTAACTGGTAAAAAGCGTTTTTCCATCGATTCTCCTTAAAATTTTCTTTCCCTGGTTTCTGTTTGAGTTTACTGGTTTCTACGGGGGTATGGTATCCATGCATGATCTCGCGCTCGCTCCCGCTCTGTAAAACCCGTAGCGGTCACTAAACTCGACCCGCATAAATGCGGCCTCGTTAAGTGCCGACGGGTTTTAAAGGCGCGATGATTATGCATGGATACCATAACCCCTCACAATCCAGCCTATCCTTGTAGAAATCAGCAGTTATATACCGATCTTCATTGGGTGGGAGTGGCCTGTGCAATTTTCCCAGCACCTCGCTATTTTCATTGCGGTCTCACCAATTTTGGCGGGGTGCGGGCATCCCTGTGTGATTTTCGAAACACCTTTAAAATCCGTCGGCACTTAACGAGTCCGCGCATGCGCGAGACGAGTTTAGTGTCCGCTACGAATTTTACAGAGCGAGAGCGTGTGTGAGAAAACACACAGGGATGCCCGCACCCACCCCCTAATGAAACTCCGTCGTAAACGTTGCATTACTTTTGAAATCGAAGATGCACAGCGTATTCTTCGCACGGGTTGCCCCTACATAGAACAGGCGGCGCTCCTCTTCATAGGTCTTAATGTCGTCCTTAGATGCCCGCTTACGATCTCGAATCACCGTCTCCGGGAAGATTCCATCCTTTACATCCACCAGGAAGACGCGATCATATTCCAATCCCTTGCTGGAGTGAATCGTACTCAATATAATATTTGCTTCTCGATGATAAGCCTTATTCTTTATTATATCAGCCAATTCATCCAAACGCTCTAATAATCTTATCGGATTTGGTTCATTTTTTGCAATCGACTCCAGAATATGTGCTTTATTCGTCTTCAGATGCATCTTCTCCATATAATCAAAATATCCAAGGAAATGCACAATCTCATAAACCGCACGATTTCCAGGCTCATGCAGAATCATCTTCAGTCGACTTTGCGCGTCCCGGACATTTTTCTGGGTTCCCGGTGACATCCTACAGAAGCGCAGTGCCGTTTCCAAAATCGGCAGGCCCTTCTCCACCGATAGGCGACAAGCCTCGATTGCCGTCGCCTTGCTCATATACAGATTCATCTTGTAGTAAATCTGTAGAAAGATCTCCGTATCCTTCGGATCGATAGCAAATCGGATGATGTTCTTGATATCCGTCACAATGCGATGTGTAAAGAATGTCAAATCTGCGTTTCGAATCCGATAATCGATTCCTGCGCGCTCAAACAAATCCAGCACCGGCAAGATGCTCTCGTTATCACGATAGAGAATCGCTGTCTCACGGTCGCAGGAACGCGCCATTTCCAGAAGATACCGATACTGCCCCTGTCGTCCCTTCGGATCGATTTTCTGCACCTCTTCTGCGCCCGGACGCGCCGCAAACATCGATTTCGGATGGCGAAGCTGATTCTTCTGAATGAAATGATTCGCCGCATCCACAATCTTCTGGTCGGAGCGGAAATTCTCCTCCATCAGCAGTACTCGGGCTCCCGGATGCTCCTTCTCAAAATGCAAAAGCGCCTCCGGATAAGCCGCACGGAATCCATAGATACTCTGATCCTCGTCGCCCACCATGAAGATCCGATCCTTCTCACCGCTTAAGAGGCGGATAATCTCGTGCTGTATCTTAGAGGTATCCTGCGCCTCATCCACCGAGATATACTGGTACTTCTCCTGGAAATGTTCCCGCAGTTCTTTGCCCTTCTTTAGCATCGTTCTCGCATACACCATCTGATCGTCGAAATCCATCAGATGATTGGCTTTCATCGTCTCACAATAATTCCTGTAAATCTTATAAAGCGGAAGATCTTCCGCCTCTCCAAGCGCTATGATCTCATCCGGAGACAACATACTGTTCTTGATATACGTAATTTTTGCACTGATATTTTGAAGATCACTCTCCGTCGGGAACTGTCTGGTCGCATCCTGATAGATTGCCGCTAACAAGCGGCTTCGATAAATCTCGTCTGTAACCAGTTCAAATGGTGTACGCCCAATCGCCTTACCATAAGCGTTAATAATCTTTGCACAGATTCCATTGATCGTTCGAAATTCCAGGCGCTGTGCCATTTCCCAACCGAAGATAGAGGCAAAGCGGGACTGCATATCCTTCGTCGCAGCAACCGTATAGGTCACCGTCAAAATCTTCTCCGGTGCGATGTCACGACAGTAAATCATATAGCCCAGGCGCGCTACAAGCACGGTTGTTTTACCACTTCCAGGGACAGCAAGAAGCAGTGTAGGGGCATCCACCGACTGCACTGCTTCTCTCTGCTGTTTATTAAGTTTTATCTGAAATCTTTCTAAAAACTCATCAAATTCCAAATTCTTACTCCAAATCTAATTAATGGAAGAAGGATACTGTATTTTCAAGATCCTGCGCCATAAATGCCAGTGTTTCAGCGGCACCGGAAATCAATTCAAAAGTAGAATCCAATTCCTGCACAGAAGCATTTGTCTCTTCTGTACTTGCTGCATTTTCTTCGGAAATCGCAGAAAGTCCTTCCACGATTTCAACCATGGCATCCTTAGCTTTCTTCAGATGTTCAATGCTTTCCGCAACTTCTTCCATACCATCAGATACGTTATTTACATTGGCAGCCATAGAATTCATATTGTTCTTTGTATTATCCAACTGTTCCATCTGCAGAGTCATACCTTCGTCTAATCCCTGCATCGTTGTAATATTTTCTTCAGACTGCTCTACTAAAGCTTTTACAATTTCCTCGATACGCTTTGTTGCATCCTTAGACTGTGCAGCAAGTGCACCAATTTCCGATGCGACAACGGCGAATCCACGACCCTGCTCACCTGCTCTTGCAGCCTCAATCGAAGCATTTAAAGCAAGGAGGTTTGTCTGTGTTGCGATACCTTCAATCGCACCGGCAGCCTCTGCAATCGCATTAACAGATTCATTCGTTGTACGAATGCTATCGCCAATATTTCTGATAGCAACCGCTGTATCGTCAGACTGCTCGGAAAGACGATTCAAAGCCTCTACTGTCTGATCGCAAGAAACTCTCATCTCTTCGGAATAGTTATTCATGTTTTCCGCATTTGCAGCGATCTTATCGATGTTCATGCCCATTTCGTCCATGTTCTCCGCTGCTTCCTGTGTATGTTCTGCCTGCGCCATCGCACCCTTTGCGATATCTTCTACGGCACAAGCAACCTGATCTGCAGCCTGTCCCGCCTGTGTACTGGATTCATTTAATTCATTTCCAGCCATAAGAAGCGCCTGTCCAAGCTCTTTTGTCGCCTGGATAACATTCGCCAGCTTATCACGTAATTTATCTGTCTCACGTGCAATCTGTCCGATTTCATCCGGACGTCCCAGAGTTTCATCCATAAACTGCACATGTAAGTCGCCTGTCGTCATGGTTGTCACACCATCCGCCATATCCTTCATATCTCTTGTCATCTTCTTAGAATAGAAAACACCAACCAGAGAAGTTAACACAGCAACTGCCATACCAATCAGCAGTAAAACGATAAATACAGACCAAAGCGCCCCGGATAAATCCGATGATTCACGACCGGCAAATGCCATACCACACACAGCACCGCTCTCATCGTAAAGTGGCACATAATAGCCGTAATAAGGCATACCAAGAATATCAATATTTTCAAGATATACCTCTTCTCCATCTTTATATACTGCAGATGTGATATCGTCTGTCGCTTCTGTTCCAACAGCTCTTGTTCCATCCGGCAAAATCAAAGAAGATGCCATACTTACATTTCCATAAAAAATCGTGTAATCCAGGCCTGTCTGCTCTTTCAGCTCATCCATCGTATCAATATCGGATGATACATTGTAATGACCCTTGTAGAGATTTTCTCCTGTTACACTCCAATCTCCTGCAATTCCATCATACTTATCACGAAGCAGATTTGTTGCAGCAATTAATTCCTCTTCATACAATTTTGTGTATGCATGACGTACAGCAATAACCCCTACAACAGCCATAATCAGTGATACAACAAGAATCGCACCCACTGACTTCGTAACAATGCTCGCCATCAGTTTTTTTGGCTTCTGGTCTTTTTTCTTCTTTCTCATTTCGAACGTTTCTCCTCATGCTTAATAAAACTTGTAGCTCTCTCCCCATTCGAATATACAGGTTTTAAGTTACCATACCTACCGCTTGATTTCAACAAAATTTAACGAGAATCAGATGTTTTTAATATTCGGAAATGTCACATTTCCGAACCCCTTTTTTAACAGCAAAATAAGCAGATTGCTCATCGGCAACCTGCTTATCTCATCCACTCTCTTATTTCTCAAAGAACGCAAATCCGATTGCCCCAGGTCCTGCATAGGTTCCGATCACCGGTCCCGCCTGAATCACTGGGAGTTCATGAGAGTATTCCTTATAAAGTTCATAACTGTCTTCGATATATTTCTGAAGCAATGCATCCGAATATCCGGAATAAAAAAGCGCAAATGGTCTATCAAAGTTGATTCCACCATGATCACGTACAAACTGCATCAACTTATTCTGTCCATTCTTCGAACCCTTTGCCTTACCAAACAGTTTTACAATGCCTTCATCAAATATAACAACCGGCTTAATCGACAGCATATTACCGATTGCCGCAGTCGCTGCATTGATTCTACCGCCCTTCTTCAAATACTCGAGCGTATCTAAAAGCGCGATGACCTTGATATGTTCGCGATCTTCTTCCAGACGTTCTACAATCTCCTGACGGGACAGACCCTGACTGACATACATCAATGCCTGTTCTACCAGAATATACTGCCCTGCAGCAGCAAGACGGCTATCTACAATAGAGATGCAATCCTCATAGTCTTCCTGCGCAATCAACGCGGATTGCATCGTTCCGGAAAGCTCGGATGTAATACTGATATAAATTGCTTCATCCCCAGCTTCCTGGATTGCTTCAAATGTTTCATCGTAAATCCCCGGTGCAATGGCACTGGTCTTTGGTAATGTATCTGTCTCAACTAATTTGTCGTAAAATTCATCATTTGTAAGGTTAAAACCTGCCTGGTATTCCTCCTGATCAAAACGAACATTGATTGGCAATAGAATCAAGCCTCTCTGCTCTGCTTCTTCGGGTGTAAATTCACTTCCAGAATCTGTAATAATCTTAATCGACATTCTATTTCTCCATATCTTTATTTAAAATTATTTAGTTAAATAAACTACAGGACAATAGTATGCCTTGTGTCGACGAAAAATGCAAGTAAAATTTTTATTTAAAAATCTTAGCGCTCGTTACTACTGGTGCTCCTTGCTTGGTTAGTCGTAACTAACATTAGTGAATTCTAACATCTTTCTAATTTTTCAGCAAGAACATTTCCTTTTTTTAGGACAGAAAACGCTTTTTATGATAGGATAGAGGACAGAGAAATTAGAGGAGGTTTCTATTTTGGCAGAACAGAATAAGAAAATTATTCTCACAGGGGACCGTCCTACAGGCAGATTGCACTTAGGACACTATGTTGGCTCATTAAAGCGTAGAGTAGAGTTACAGAACTCTGGAGAATACGATGAAATAAACATTATGATCGCCGATGATCAGGCGCTTACAGATAACGCAGACAATCCACAGAAGATCCGTGACAACATCATTGAAGTTGCACTCGATTACTTATCTGTTGGTATTGATCCTAGCAAATCAACGATTTTCCTGCAGTCCGGCGTTCCAGCACTTCATGCATTAACTTTCTATTACATGAATCTGGTTACAACCGCTAGATTATCAAGAAATCCTACCGTTAAGAGTGAAATCCAGATGCGCGGATTCGATAACGAAGGACTTCCAGCAGGATTTTTCACCTATCCTGTTTCACAGGCTGCAGATATCACAGCTTTCAAAGCAACTACCGTACCAGCTGGCGAAGACCAGGAACCAATGTTGGAACAGACGCGTGAAATCGTTCGTAAATTCAACAGCACTTACGGTGACGTTCTTGTAGAACCTAAGATTTTACTTCCAGAAGCCAAGGCGCAGCTTCGTCTCCCTGGTATCGATGGAAAAGCAAAGATGAGTAAATCTCTTGGCAACTGTATCTATCTTTCCGATGATCCGGAAACGGTAAAGAAGCAGGTTATGAGTATGTACACTGACCCTACACATGTCAATGTCGCAGACCCTGGACATGTCGAAGGTAACATGGTATTTACTTACTTAGATGCCTTCAGCCGTGACGAGCAGTTTGCCGAATATCTTCCAGATTACAGCTGCTTAGACGAAATGAAGGAACACTACGCTAAGGGTGGTCTTGGCGATGTGAAGTGTAAGAAGTTCTTAATCAAGGTTCTGGAAGAAATGCTTACACCAATTCGTGAAGAACGTCACAACTGGGAGCAGCGTATCCCTGAAGTTTACGAAATCCTTCGCGAAGGCACATTAAAAGCTGCAGAAAAGGCTAATGAAACACTGGAGCAGGTTCGCACAGAGATGCGTATCGACTACTTCAAAGATGGCTCGATTGTAAAAGATTGGGAAGAGAAATTTAATAACTAGTTTTAATAACTAGTTTGTCATCTATATGACATAACAAAGGCGATTTGGAATATGCAATTCAATGATTGCAGTCCAAACCGCCTTTTATTATTCCTTTTACTCTTCTATTTATACTAGATTTCTGCTTTTACAGCTCTCTACCATTTGTCTCAATCACGTGCTTATACCAGTCAAAGGACTTCTTCTTATAACGCTGCAATGTACCATTTCCTTCGTCATCCTTATCTACGTATACAAAACCGTAACGCTTTCGCATCTCGCCAGTAGACGCCGATACCAGGTCAATCACACCCCACATCGTATAACCGAGGAGGTCGACGCCATCCTCGTCCACCGCATCGATCATGCACTTAATATGCTCACGCATATATTCGATACGATAGTCATCTTCTACCGTCTTTGTACCATCCGGTAACGTAATTAATTCATCCTTCGCACCAAGGCCGTTTTCCACGATAAATAATGGCTTCTGATAACGATCGTAAATACTATTCAATGTAATTCGAAGGCCCAGCGGATCAATCTGCCATCCCCACTCACTCGCCTTGAGATATGGGTTCTTCAGTGTAGCGAAAACATTTCCTGCCGTTGCCTTATTCACCTCTGGATCTGCACTTGTCAGACGAGAAGAATAGTAAGAGAAGGAAATAAAATCGACCGTATTCTTCAAAGCTTCCTTATCTTCTTCTGTAATATCGATTGTAATGTCGTTCTTCTCAAAGAATTTCAGTGCATAGCTTGGATAATAACCACGTGCCTGCACATCGATAAAGAAATAATTTTCACGATCCTTCTCGATAGACTTCATCACATCCTTTGGGTTGCAGGTATTTGCATATGTATTTCCTGCAGCAAGCATACATCCAAACATCACATCCGGATCAATCTCATGCGCCGCCTTCGTTGCAAGTGCGGAAGCAACCAGCTCATAATGCGCCGCTGTATATTTCACCTGAAGTTCATTCTCGCCTTCTTCGATAATCAGACCAGACGCCATAAACGGCATATGAAGAAGCATATTAATCTCATTAAAAGTCAGGTAATACTTTACCTTGCCCTTAAATCGGCTAACTACCGTCTTTACATACTTCACATACAGATCGACCATGATTCGATTCTTCCAGGAACCATACTTCTTCGTCAACGCAAGTGGCGCATCAAAATGTACTAAGGAAATCAAAGGTTCAATTCCATATTCTACGCAACGGTCGATCACTTTTTCATAGAATTTTAAGCCTTCTTCATTTGGTTCTGCTTCTTCGCCTGTTGGATAAATTCTAGACCAGGCAATGCTGAATCGAAAACACTTCAATCCCATCTCATGAAGAAGTTCCAAATCCTCTTCCCAATGATGATAGAAGTCTACTGCTTCATGACTTGGGTACTCATGCTCGTCATCACATTCCAGCATAATCTTCTTGCCACAAGCAACTGGAAAACGATCTTCACCATAAGGCACGACATCAACATTTGCGATGCCACGTCCCCCTTCTTTCCATCCACCTTCATATTGATTTGCGGCGGTCGCCCCGCCCCATAAGAAATTCTCTCGCATTTTATATAACCTCCAACTTTTATGCATGCTGTCATTATAACAGATTTAAGGGTTCCGCTGCGTTTTTCTGTAATTTCGGCAAGCGTGCTCAAAAACTATCGAAAGTTGGACACGAAACTTCCACTATCTTCTTCGCTATCCCCGAAATCACTCCCCGCAAATCAGCTTCCGTACAAATTCGCACATCTCCTTCTCCGTCGTAACCACCTTGTCTGGTACCGCACCGCTACGCTCGACAACTGCCGCTCCGAGCACCGATTCCTCTCCTGGCATCGCATTCCCTCTGCGGTTCACCCATACAGAATGCCAACCTGCATTACAAGCTCCAACAATATCATTTGCAAAGGTATCACCAATATACCAGGCATCGTCTCTTGGAATCTTCATCTTCCATCTAGCGAAATCAAAGATCTTTGCATCCGGTTTCGCCGCACCAACATCCCCTGAAATCATGATATTCGCCTCCGGAATCCATTCTGTAAGTCCAAGGGTACGAATCTTAGCCCATTGATGTTCGCCGCCTCCATTGGAGATAATTCCCATCTTAATGCCCTTCTCCTTTAAATATGTCAGCATCTCTTTTACGTCTTCCGTAAGCGAAATCTCTGCTTGGAACTCTTTATAATAGCTCTGAATCTCCAAAGCCTCGTCACGCGTTAGCTCGATTCCAAAATCCAAGAACGCATGCTGATTTCGATAGGCATACATATCGTCCGATGTCACACGATTCGCTGTCCAATCCGGGAAGATATCATCGCTGTGCTTTCGGCTCGCCAGAAATACCTCTTCGATTTTGGAAATGGCACGTCGCGCCTCCGCTTCTTTCCCACTTTCCTCTCGAAAGTCCTCTTCTGCTAAATACTTTTTTAATTCTGTTTTCTGTATCCCCATGCACTTCGCATAATATTTTTCCACCGCCATTTGAAACGGCCAGCACAGGTCATACAGTGTATCATCCAAATCAAATACGATTACTTTCTTGTTCTGCTCCATATCGTAAACACCCATTTCCTTGTAATATCCATATTAAATATCTTGATTTTTCCATCATTATATCAAAAAAGACCACGGTCGAAACCGTGGTCATGATTACTAATCCAAATGAAATTAGTTTAAAGAATCCTTTAAAGCCTTACCAGCCTTGAACTTAGGAGCCTTAGAAGCAGGAATCTGCATTTCAGCACCTGTCTGAGGATTTCTACCTGTACGAGCAGCTCTTTCAGAAACTTCGAAAGTACCGAATCCAACTAACTGAACCTTTTCACCCTTCTTAAGTTCTTCTGCTACTACATCTGTGAAAGCCTTTACAGCACCTTCTGCGTCCTTCTTAGAAAGACCTGTCTTGTTTGCAACTGCTGCAATTAATTCTGTTTTATTCATAATTTATTTTCCTCCCGAAAATTGTTACTAAACGAGTTTACTATATTTCAAGGTGTCTGACAACCGGAAAATCAAGAAAAATCAAGGTTTTTCGCACTTTTTCTCATTTTTATATCTGACAATTAAGTTAAATTATGCTAATTTTATACTCAATTTGCTAGTTATCCACAGAAATGGCTAACTTGTAACACCCGGATACGTTATCCACCACTCATCCGCCTCATCTGTAGAATTGTACATAAAACTCCAAAAATTCCACACCAGTTTCCGCGTGACATTCTTTTCTATAGACATTAAAATAAGAACTAGATTTTAGAAGCAAGGGGTAACTCTAATGAAAAGAACAAAAAAACAAGTCATGATCTTTGGCATCTCTATGGCACTGCTTTGGGCAGTTGTATTTTCCATCATACTGAAAAGCCCGATCGGCATTCTACTCGGCATTCTTTTTGGTGGCGCCTACATGGGAACGATTCGTATCATGACCGGACGTATGCAAAGTGACTTCTCTGATGATTCCGAGAATTCTACAGATGAACCTACCAAAACATCGAAATAAGATTCATTCAAAAAGGAGCCATACTATGACCTTCTACCGTCCAAGTTATTATAAAAATTTCAAATGTATCGGCAGCGACTGCGCCTTCACCTGTTGTCGTGAGTGGGCGATTGGCGTGGATTCGAAAACTCTAAAGAAATGGCAACGCCTTCGTTTGCCCGGCTGCACCATCTCTCCAGCAGATTACGTCACCGATGGACAGATCCAGCTAAATGCAGACGGACTCTGCCCATTTTTAGACGAATCACACCTTTGTAACATGGTGAAAGCTCACGGCGAAGAAAGTCTCTCCAACACTTGTCACACCTTCCCACGTGAATGGCATGTATTTGATGAAAGAACGGAAGAAACGCTTTCTATTGCCTGCCCGGAAGTCTTTGATACCGTATGGAATCTGAAACGATTTGAAATAGAAAAATCAAACCAGCCAATCCCATTCTCGCATCCAGCCGAGGAACCAGAACCATGCCAGGAGCTTTTCTTCAAAATCCGTGACTGGTTTCTGGAAATATTGCAGGGCGATAACATTTCCAAGAATTCCCATCCCGTTTCTACGGAACTCGCGCTGAAAATCATCTTCTTTTTTGCGCTTGATTTGTACGAAACCTATGTTGATGACAGGCTTACGGATTCCTTTTTTGAACATTATAAGAAGCACAATCTCTACGACCAATTGGTTACAGAGATTTCCAGAAATGAATCCGCTCCTATGGATTCTATGTTCGAGCAGAATGAATTGCTACTGGATTTATCCGAAAACTATAGAAACCAAGGGATGTATCGGCAATGGTTAGAATCGCTATACAAATCGGCAAAGGAAATGGAATCGACAACTTCTGTCAATGGCATAGAAAAAGCGCTCGAGGAATTCCAGCAAATCTGGAAATCAAACGAGCGCCATCATCGCAATATTCTCTGCGAAGAAATCTATTCCACCTGCCTCATTCCAGGCGGCGATTTGTATTCTATGGTTTTAAAACTTCAATGGATTGCCATGACACATGCCGTATATAAACAAGCAATGTTCCTGAATTGGCTGAAATCCAGAGACAAAGCCAGCGCATCTGGAGAAACAGCTGCCAATTCCATGCTGATTGCTACGATGATTTTCCGAATGACGGGATATAGCGAGGCCGACATCGAAGAATATCTGGAAAACAGCTTTGAAGATATTATCTGGGAGTGGCCTTACTTTGCACTGGTTGTGGGTTAATATCTTATCTGCGCTTCTGTGATCTCCGAAAGTTTCGATACGCCACACATCTTCATGGTATCCTGGAGCTCTTTTCCAAGTTTCTCTGTAAAGAATTTTACACCTTCCTCGGCGCCACCGTAAACGGCCGTTACATATGGTCTTGCGATGATTACCGCATCCGCGCCCATCGCAAGGGCCTTAAATACATCTACGCCATCACGAATTCCTCCATCTACAAGGATTTTCAGATCACTGCCCTTTAACGCTTCTACAATTTCCGGCAATACTTCTGCCGTCGCCGGGCACTGGTCCTGCACACGACCGCCATGATTACTCACCACAATCGCTGCTGCACCAGCTTCCTTTGCCTTCAACGCGCCTGCAACTGTCATAATCCCCTTCACAATAAATGGCTTTCCTGCGGCTTTTATGATTTCCGCCATCTCCTCCACCGTCTTTGATCCAGCTGGTGGATTCAAATTCTGTAGAAATGGTAACCCTGCCGCATCAATATCCATCGCTACAGCAAAGCTCTGCGATGCTTTCACCAGCGCAAATTTCTCTTTCAGAGTCTCCTGATCCCAAGGCTTAACCGTTGGGATTCCAGCGCCGTTACATTTCTCAATCGCTGATGCTGCAGCCTTCATAACTTCTGGATTTGTTCCATCCCCTGTAAATGCTGCTATTCCAGCATCTGCACAGGCTTTTACAAGGATGGCATTATATTGGACATCATTTAATTTATCGCCATAATGTAGATTCACAGCACCTACCGGCCCTGCAAATATCGGATATTTGAATGTTCGACCAAAGAGTTCCAATGTCGTATCCGGTATTGTATTCGCATTTAACGTATCCATATTCACGCGAATTTTTTTCCACGCATCATAGTTTCGAATGGCAGTATCGCCGACACCCTTGGCGCCCGGTCCCGGCATGGTATTCTTGCACGCGCGACCATTACAAACCAGGCAAGCCTTACAATATGGGCCATTATTTTCTCTTGCTGTATCTAAAAGTGTTTTATAATCCATATTTTTTCTCCCAATCCAGTTCTATTTCTCCATCTTCCATGACAATGGCCGGAATCCCAACGTATCCATTTCTTTTTATTTCATCAAACGCCGGATTCGTATCTCTAAGACGTAAAAAAGCTTTTAAATTCGCCATGTTTTCATGAATATCTATAAACTCATAGGAAATATTTCTTCTCTTTAGGTTTTCTAAACATTGAATGCAATCTGGGCAAAGACTGCTACCGTATATCTTTATCATTTCATATCCTCCTAGTTTTACTTGAAACTATTGTAAAACAAGTGTCTCCTCTTTGCGACATAATTTATTCATTCTTCCTAAATTCATCCCCCGAATCTTTATCTATTATTCCCAATTGCATTCCGTCACGTAAAACATTATGATGCAATTACAGTTCTGTATTGGAACATCTCATCCATGCATGTATCCATGCAAAATTCCATTTTTACCAAAAACAAAAAGCGAGAGACCACATTGGCACAGTATTCATATGAAAGAGAAAGGCGATTTATGAAACCAGACAACGACAAAGAAACAAAGCGAAAAACCAAGCGCAACAGCGACCAACTTTGGGATGAAATGTTAAAGGCTATCGTGGAACGTATGCCTGAGCAGTTACTACCGCTCATCGAAGACGTCTTCCAAGTACGCTACAACGAAGGAACCAAAGTCAAAATCCTTCCAACCAGCAAAATCGTCCCAAAACGACTTCCAAACCGTAAACTAACCTCAATCCACTCAGATATCGCAATTCAAATCGAAACCGACTATTACCACCTGGAATCACAACTGAAAAATGACAGATTCATGGTGATCCGGATGATTCAATACGATTTTCACCTTGCGCTATCGAATTCCGTCACGGAAATGGCACCGTACGAGTTCTCTCTAGAATTCCCTAAATCAGCTGTCATCTACCTAGAGCCAAACTCTGAAATACCAGATCAACATGTGTGTCACATCATCTTCCCGGACGGCTCGAAACACGACTACGTCGTACCCACAATCAAGGTCTTCGATTATGACTTCACCGAAATCCAGAAGAAGCATCTCACCATCTTTCTCCCGTTTCTTCTTCTCAAGCTTCGGCCACGTCTAAAATCCAAGAAAAACCCGCTTTCAAGCTCCGAATTGACAGATTTTGTCAATCAGATTATATTAATCTTAACCACAGAAAAGAACGAAAAAAGAATTAACCAAAGTCAATTTGAAGACTATATCGAGCTATTGGATCAAGCTGCTTGCCGTGTCTTCTCAAATGACGAACACTATAGAAATCAGGTGATAAATATGACTAAATCGACCATTATTCTTCCTAGCGAACGCTACGAACGTTATGAAAAAAAGATTGCTGAGAAGGATGCAAAACTTGCGGAGAAAGATACTTACCTCGCAGAAAAGGATGCTCTCATCGCTGAGTTACGCGCTCAGATCGCAGAAATGAAAAAAGAGAACAAATAAAGAATAAAACGCACAGCCGGCCGGCTGTGCGTTTTCTAATCCTCTTACAGTTCCTGAAGTTTCATGATGCTGTGAACATAGATTTCTGCCTGCATAAGCAATTCATCAATCTTAACCCACTCATTTGTATTATGGATACGGTAATCATTTCCTGGGAATGCGCAACCGAATGCGATTGTATTCGCGATTTCCTTGGCATATGTACCACCACCAATTACCATTGGCTTGTTCTCTGTATCGCCTGTAACTTCTGTATATGCTTCATAAAGAGATGTTACAAGTGGAGAATCTGGAGCGAAGAACAATGGATCCTGAACCATAGTTCCCATTGTAATAACAGCACCTTCGTCTTCCAGACGTCCATCCATAGCAGCCTTTACTTCATCTGCTGTCATAGTAACTGGGAATCGAATATCGATAGAACCTTCGATCACACCGTCTGTCATAGAGATTACACCCGTATTTAATGTTAAATCGCCGTATTCATCCTTAAGATCAGCATTTAACATCGCACCATTTGTCTCTGTTCCAAAGTGTGTGCAGTAGAAATCAACAAAGGCATCTTCGTAACCTGCTGCCTGAAGACCAACAAATAAGTGGCTGATAGCATTGGTACCAAGTGTTGGTGTAGAAGCATGTGCAGCAACACCCGTCACTACGATGGTAGCTACATCACCGTCTACTGTAACTTCTACAGAAGCGTGTTCCTGTGCTTCGAAGTAAGCAGAAAGCTTATCAGCGTCATAAGAACCTGCTGCAACCTTAGCTGTTACCTGAGGACAAACGATATTTCCAGCAGTACCACCCTTGATATCGATGATATTTGTCTTCTTAGAATTGTATTTACCGAACATGATACCCTTTTCGCCGTAGATACAAGGGAATTCGCCATCTGGAGTAAATCCGTAGTCCACATTTCCTTCTTTCTCTACGTAATGTTCGATACACTTAGAACCATTCTCTTCGTTTGTTCCCATGATCAGACGAACGCGCTTATTCAGTGGAAGTCCCATATCCTTAATAACCTTCATCGCGATCATAGAGGCAACAACTGCACCCTTGTCATCGGAAACGCCACGTCCGTAAAGAACGCCGTCCTTCTCTGTCATAGTATAAGGATCTGAATCCCAGCCTTCTTCCTTTGTCGCTGGTACAACATCAAGATGTCCTACCACACCGATAACCTGCTCACCGGAACCCATCTCTGCATAACCTGCATAGTTGTCTACGTTCTTTGTTGTAAATCCATCTTTATCTAACATCTCAAGAGCTGCAAGAAGTGCCTTCTTTGGTCCAGGACCGAATGGTGCATCTGCTTCTGCCTCTCCCATCTCACTGTTAATTGCTACAAGCTTATCCAAACGATCTAATAATTCGCTACGGTAAGCCTCTACTCTCTCTTTTACTTCTTTCTTATCCATAATAGAGATCCTTTCTATGTATTATAAAATGTAATATGTTTTATCATATACCAACTTTATACCTCTCTCACGTACACAGTCAGCAGTACAAGTATAATGAATCTCCCGAAAGAAATCAATGAAACTTCCTAAAGTATCTGATTTCTTATGCTACAAAAATAATACAACCGGCTCTCCATATAGCGCTATCATTCCATCGCGAACCTCGATTTCCCGTCCGTCGATTTCATTCTTGTAAATACCATCCGCAATCTGATCCGCTCTGACATCTACAGAACATGGGTTATGCGCCTCATTTCCAAGGCAAAAGACACCATAGGCACATCTTCTTTCCACTGGTTCAAAATCGCTCTTATTCTCCAGATGCTTGGCCGTCATAACGCCCTCTCTCGCTTCCCGTACCTGATACGTAGAATCGGTAAAGACCTCCTCCTGCTTAATCTGATACAGTCTCTGCATAAGTTCCGTCAAATCCAGCCCCGGACGATTCGGATTTCTCCACTTGATGGTATCCTTATCAAAGAGAGACGGCGTATGCACCTCTCCCTTCTCCTGCCCGTTATAAAGAAGCACACAGCCCTTCTGGAAATACGTAAACGCCGTCCAGTTTCTAAGCAATCTCTCATCCGGCACTAGAAATGCTCCTCTCGCGCGATCGTGATTCTCCAGGAAACGTGCCTTCCCATAGTTTCCAGGGTAAATCGCTTCCTGACGATTAATCGCCTCTGCATAATGCTGCAGCGTATCATTTCCCGTAATCGCATCGATAAACTCCGGATAGATATCATAGTCATAACACAGATCAAACGCCTGATAGCTCTCACTGTCGGAAGAAGTCTCGATGCCACGGTTTCGATTTGCCTGAATCATACCCGGTTCTACCGATTCTGCCAACCAAGTAAAGGTACGACCCGGATGCGACTCTGCCACCTCTGCTCTGGCACGTTTCCAGAAATCCAGCGGCACCATCGGGGAAACGTCACAGCGGAATCCATCCACATAATCCGCCCACATCTTCAACGTCTCTATCTGATAGTCCCATAAACCCGGATTACGATAATCCAAATCAATCACATCCCACCAATCACCGATTCGATTGCCAAACGAACCATCCGGCTTATGATAAAACCACTCTGGATGCTCCATGGATAACACAGAATCCGGTGAGGTATGATTGTATACCACATCGATGATGACACGCATGCCCTTCGCATGAATATCCTCTACCAGACGCTGGAAGTCCTCCATCGTTCCAAATTCCGGATTAATCGCACGATAATCCGAAATCGCATAAGGGCTCCCCAGGCTTCCCTTTCGATTCTTCTTACCCGATGGCTGAATTGGCATCAACCAAAGGATATCTACGCCCAGATTTTTGATGCGATCCAAATCCTCTCGCACCTTCTCAAAGGTTCCTTCCTCACTGTAATTTCTTACAAAGATGGAATAAATTACCTGATTTCTAAGTTTCTTACTTGTTTCAACCGCCATGTCCTTCTCCTTTTGCTGTCTTTATTTTCTCTGCCCCAACAGATGATCAATAAACTGCTGTGCCGTTCTACCCGATAAGCCGCCATGCTGCATTTCCCAGGTGTTCGCCTGCTTTAATAACTCTTCCTGCGAAATCTGAAGTTCCGGATTTCTCTCTGCGAGTCCCTCCACAATCGTCTGGAATTCCTTCGGTGTCGGCTTGAAATAGCCAATCTGTACGCCGAATCTTGCAGCAAGTGATAACTTCTCCTGCACCGTATCATTTTTATGAAGATCCTCGGAATGTGCATCCTGCTTATCTCGCCATGTCTCCCGAATCAGATGTCTACGATTCGACGTGGCATAAATCAGTACATTCTCCGGCTTAGGCTCCAAGCCACCTTCAATCACTGCTTTTAAATACTTATATTCTATTTCAAACTCCTCAAATGAGAGGTCATCCATATAGATAATAAATCGATAATTTCGATTCTTAATCTCATTGATAATCTCCGAGAGCTGCTTAAACTGATGCTTATAAATCTCAATCATACGCAGTCCCTCTGGATAATACTGATTCAAGATTGCTTTAATACTGCTCGACTTACCCGTACCCGCATCTCCATACAAAAGCACGTTATTGGCATGTCGCCCCTGTACAAAGGCTTCCGTATTCTCAATCAATCGCTTCTTCTGAAGCTCATAGCCAATAATATCATCGAGTTTCTGATTTCCGGTATTGGTAATAGGTACCAAAAGTTCTTCGTCATCCTTCTGTCCCACACGAAAAGCCTTATTCAGTCCTAATTTACCAACACCATAGCGGCGATAAAAATCCGTCACCGCATCGTAAATCTGATCCACATCTTCTGCTTCTTCAATCAGCGCGGACAGCTCCTGCACCTTCTCGGAAACACTCTTGTTGTATACCTGCTCATTCTTAAGTACCGCGTGATAATCCTGAATCACAGAAAAGCAATTCAGATTCAGATCCCGTTCCAGCTTGCTAAAGTCATAATCAAATAACTTCTTAAAGATCGCGAGATCATTTCTAACAAAGATATTCACCGAGCCATCCACCGGCGCCGACTTCTCGGAAACCAGCGTAAATGGTGTCTCCGTCATGGCAAGTACATAGGCGAGATAATTATGCCAAAGATTATGATTGAATCCATATTTCGTGGAAACATCCAATAACCGCGTAATCTGCGTTAAAATCTCCCCTTGCAGGTTCGCTTCCCCCTGCTCATATCTCTTAATAATATCGGAAAGGCTCATAAGGATACTATCCGTCTCTACCCCACGATAGATTACAAGCTTTGATGTCAATTCATACATAAGACTCCCCCTCTATAAACCTACCTTCTCATCCAGTCCAAGCATAATATTCATATTCTGAACGGCAGCGCCACTCGCGCCTTTGCCAAGATTATCAAAAAGTGCCGTAACACTCGTCTGTTCTTCATTTCCACAAACCAGAATCTGCAATTTATTCGTTCCGGCATTCGTATTGGCATATATCGTTCCCATACCTCTTGCCGCATCGAAATCCAGAACCTCTATGAAATGTTCCGTCTCGTAATATTTCTGAAGTGCTCTACAGATGTCCTCTGCCGTCGGTGTACCCGTTGTAAAACAATCCGGCAGTACTTTCTCCAGGGCAGTCTTAGACAGCATACGATTCTGAAGCATCACGGTCGTAGCCATACCACTATAGTAATCATCCACGATCGGCAAAAAGACCGGTGCGTACTTCAGCCCCGTCATCTTCTGCATCTCAGGAATATGCTTGTGATGAAGCGTCAATCCATAGATTCCAGGGCTCTTTAACTGATGCGCTCTCTCGGAACCACCATTTGCGGGATCCATATGCTCGGATTCTTCATACTCCGCAATCATCTTCTTGCCACCGCCGGAATATCCCGTCAGGGAATAGCAAGTCACCGGATAATCCTCTGGCAATATTCCCATCTTTACCAGCGGTGCCACTGTACTAATCAACCCCGTAGCATGACATCCCGGATTCGCAATACGCTTACCATTTCTGATGTTTTCTCTCTGCTCCTTCGATAATTCCGGGAATCCATAAACCCAGTTATCATCGGTTCTATGTGCCGTCGAAGCATCGATAACGCGCACATTCGGATTGGAAATGAGACTTACCGCCTCTCTTGCACCATCATCCGGCAAACATAAAAACACGATATCCGCTGCATTTAAGAACTTTCTTCTCTCCTCGATATCATGTCTCTTATCCTCATCAATGCGTAAAAGCTCCAAATCTTCCCTCGCACCTAAGCGATCAAAGATCTGAAGCCCTGTTGTTCCACTTTGCCCATCTATATATACTTTTGTCTTCATAAACAGTCCTCCAATTGTAATCTTTCTCTTTTTCCTAAGTTATCATACCAAAAAAGGAGCCGAGGCAAAACCCCAGCTCCGTATCATTTCCATGTATTTTATTACATACTTGTTACAACGTTCGCAATTGCCTCGTCAAATTCTACTTCTACGGATGGATCATCGGTATTGCACGTACCAATAATCAGAGCGTTATCCGTATAGCACATGCTTACATAAGCTCCATCATAAGTTCCATAAAAAATGCCATCGCCCTGATCAATTAAGTCATAATCTGTATAGAACATCTGCGCATAAGTCTCGATCGTAGCCTCGTCGCCAACTACAACCTTCATCGTATTACCACCTGCATCCATAGCTGCTGCAAAGGCATCTGCGCCATGAGAAAGAAGTCTAGATTCTACTTCTTCATCGGTATAAGCTTCAAATCCATAAACAGAAGCGGCAGCATAAAAATTATCTTTCATCGTTGGTGCCATATCGGCTGTATACGTACCAGCTTCAGCGCCTTCTTCCAGTTCATCCTCTACAAAATCATCTGTATCATCATAATCTTCGTCATAATCATAATCATCATAATCATCGTAGTCGTACTCATAATCATAATCATTCTGATGCATGATTTCATTGATTACCGCGCCAAAGAATAGGGTACTGATAATAATACTGATAATCGTAAATACAAGACCGATAATCAGCATAATGGTAGATACTTTGTATTTACTCTTAGCCTCCTCGTAGCGGCCTTCCTTGAAACGACTATTTCCCTGAATTGTGAAAACAAGCGAAAGAATACCAAATAATAAACTCGTAAAGATTTCCAAAATGGAAAGAACCAAGTGCAATACAAATGGGTTCTTCGGCTGATTTACCGGCATCTGTGAGAAATTCTGGCTCTGTGCATAATTTGGGTTCTGACCATAATTTGGATTCTGACCATAATTCTGGTTATAGTTCTGATTTCCACCAGCATTATAGTAAGTGCCCTGATTACTAGCACTCGCATTATACTCTCCCTGTGTGTTTTGTGATGACCACTGATTGTTGTCATTCGAATTGTTATAATTGTCCATTCGTTTTACTCCCTCCTGAACTCAAAAAACTGTAACGTGCTTCATTATACCACACTCTCGTAGATATATCGAGTAAAAGACGAATCTTTTGTTGATTCGACATCCTGCAAATGGCGGTACTCTGGATGTGGTGGCGCCCTGGAGATGACGGTGCCCTGGAGACTGTGGTGCCCCGGAGGGTTCGTTGTCGTTCGCTAAGCAGTTGTATGCATTCATTTTGCATAAATTGGCAACGTACGTAACTTCAATCCGTTTCAGGTACGTACTTGCGCCGCCGTCCATGGCGGCGCATGCCAATTTATTGCAAAATAAATCCGAACAACTGCTAAGCTCTCTTTATGAACGCTCCGGGGCACCACCACCTCCAGGGCACAGCAATCCACAGGAAACTATCATCTATAGGACACCAACTACAGCACACCACCATCCACAAAAATCTATCATCTATAAGACACCAACTACTGCACGCCGCCCTCTACAGGGTAAAAAAGAAACAGTAGCCCGATACAGACTACTGTTTCTATAATTTCCCAATATGTTGTTTCTTATGACGCACTTGACCCCTTGCGAACATTCTTACGATATTGCAGCGGCGTCACTTCATAATACCTCTGGAATGCATTGATAAAGCCTCTAGTATCGGCAAATCCACATGCTTCCCCGATATCCATTACTTTTTGATCCGTATTTGAAAGTAACTCTTTTGCTGCATCCAATCGATAATCATTCACATATTCCATAAAGGTTTTACCCGTCGTATTATGAAACACTCTTGCGAAATATTCTTTTGTAAATCCAAAATGCTGTGCTACCTCTTGCTGGGATATGCGCTCAGTATAATGTTCTTCAATATACTCAATTACTTTCGCAATCCTCTGTCGATTATACTCGGTTGGTTTATTCGCCATATTCTAGTCATTTCCTTTCAAAGATGATTTCCTCAACCATTTTTGTCCAGAATCAATCGTTACTACAATAATATCGTATGCGCCCCATCTAGAATGTGAACAAACCATGAATTTTCCATGTTATTTTCGTAGCATCAGCCCTTTACCGCACCTGCTGCAATACCATTTACCATATTCTTCACAAGACAGAAATACAAAATTACAATCGGGAGTGCAATAAACACACTACCTGCTGCAAATCTTGCAAACTCTGTCTCATCCAAGCTCATAAGCCCTACAGCGACCGTATAGAGATCTTTCTCCTTCAGTAATAACTTCGGCAGGATAAAGTCGCTCCAAGGCCATGTAAAGGACGTAAGCGCCGTATAAACGATCATAGGCTTTGCCAGTGGAAGATTGATCTTCGTAAATATTTGAAAATTTGTCGCGCCATCAATCTTCGCCGCTTCATCAATTGCCTTTGGAATCGTATCAAAAAATCCCTTCTGTGTCAGATATCCCATCGGAGCACCTGCTGCATAGATTAAAACCAAGCCCCACAATTGATTAATCAAACCAAACTGCGTCATTAACAGATATACCGCTGTCATTCCCATGAAGGATGGAAACATTCCAAGTACCATCGTCGCTTTCATCATCGGTTTTCTCATTCGAAATTCAAAACGAGACATCGTATAAGCTGTCAGTATCGTAAGAAATGTTCCAAGCAGGCAACTACCCGTCGCTACAAAAAGCGTATTTCGAAACCATCTTGGATAGTTATACATCGTGGTATCTGTAAATAATTTCTTGAAGGTATCCATGCTAAAGGACTTCGGGAAAAATCCATCAAAGGAATAAATACTTCCGGATTTAGAAAGTGATGCCAAAATCAACCATAAACAAGGAAAGAAGAAAACAAACGCTACCAGAAGTAAAATCACATACGTCATACCGGTATCCAAATGTTTTGTAAATTTCTTAGATTTCATCACTGGAACGTATCCTCCTCTCTATAAGATGGTGATTTCACATAAACAATCAGAGAAATCACAGATGTAATCAAGAAGATAATCAAACTTATCGCCGCACCTATGCAGTAATAATTGTTATCAATGGACAGATTATATAACCAGTTAATTAGTAAATCCGTATCACTCGCAAGGAAATATCCATCCATATAGAGTCCACCTCGCAGGAAATAGAAAATACCAAAATTATTAAAATTACCGATAAATTGTCCCAGTAATACCGGCATCGTTGCAAAAAGCATAAATGGCATCGTCAATTTCCAGAACTGTGCCATCGGGCCCGCGCCATCAATCTTCGCCGCCTCATAAAGTGACATATCACGGTTTGATAGATGCCCCGTTGCCAACAACATAATCGAAGGAACGCTAATCCAGCAATTCACTAACAAACCAATCAAACGGGCACTCCATTTTGCATCCAGATCTAAAAATCCAATGGCTACGCCACCATTTCCAACAATCATCTGGTTAATCGGTCCTCCATAGGAGAACATAAACTTAAAAGCAAGTAAGGTAATAAAACCAGGAATCGCATAGGCAAGGATCGGGAACGCTCTCCAGAATGCCTTCCCTCTGACACATTCCTTATTGAGTAGGAGTGCCAATCCCAGACCTGCGAAATAATTCAAGGTGGTGGAAAGTACGGCCCAGAGTAAATTCCAGCCCAGAATCTTCACAAATGTTGGACCGAATTTTGAAAGTACCATCAGTTTCTTAAAGTTATCAAATCCGACCCAATCCACAAGCTCCGGTGGCACAACACTGCCACCGTAATTTGTGAATGCAATTAAAATCATGAAGATGATTGGGAGGACATTAAAAATACATACGCCAATGACCGGAAGGGAAAGAACCAAAACGTAAAATTTTCGATCCAATAAATCCGCCAATTCCTGCTTTATCGTCTTCTTTGGAATGCCATGCTCACTGCAATATTGCATATAGTAGGCGCCCTTAATATTCTGCACATATAAATACAGAAATGAAGCGACTACAATCCATGCAAAGATACCCATTATCAGCATGACCACCGAATTATCGCCTTCCACGCCAGCCCATGCATCGGCATGAACGGTACCAAGCGTAAAAAATCCAAGGATATCATTGAATCCTCTACGAATCAGGTAGAGAATCATAGCGATCTCGATTCCCAAATAAATAAGGCCCTTGCCGAAGCAACCATACCGGAAATGACCCGCCCCCATCAGGAGCATGGATAATTTCACCGGAGCGGTTGCATTTCTAAAAAAATCTTTTATCTTTTCCATCGTATTTTTCATATCTTGCGCCTTCTACTGTAATGTCGTGATTGCCTCATGAATCTGATTACTCATGTCAGTAAGTCCCTCTTTTAATGAGGCCAGATCCGTGTATTTCTTCTCTGCCTCTGGTCGATACGCATCCTTTGCCAGGTCGATAAAGAATGTCTGACCAGGTGTCCAAATCTGAGAAACTTCTGTGATAGATGGCATCAGGATAATATTGCCCTTGTCGAGATTCTCATAAATCTGCTTTGATGTTCCGCCAACTTCTTCGGCAACATCTTCTCTTGCAGGTGCAATGCCAAGCATCTCTGCACGTGTCTTAATCATGTCATAGCTGGTTGCAAATTTTACGAATTCCAGGCAGGCATTTGGCGCCTCTGTATAGGAACTAATCGCATAACCATTCACGCCACCCATACTCATAGAATCCACAGTTTCTGTTGTTCCATCGGTGAGATCACCACTGGCTGGAAGCGCTGGAAGAGATGTCATAACCAGATTCTCCTCAGCCAAAGTTTCGGCCTCATCCTCTGTCATTCCCTGTTCCTCGTATGACTTTTCCAGTTCTTCTAAGAACGTTGTATACACATCTGGAGTAGAAATGGTTGCAAAATAAGTGCCATCTCCGAGTTTACTATAGGCATTTGTAGTAATCGTATCATCAATACAATCCTCATTCATCACAGATGCCAGCTGGCTAAGTACCTGTGCGCCCTTTTCTGCTTCCCCTGCTGCAAATCCGATATCCGATGGATCTGTATTATTCTCGCCAAAGATATAAGCTCCATAGGAGAATAAGAAACCGCTAGAGAAATACATATCATTCAAAGACTTCATATAGCCGTATTTTGAACTGTCTTCTGTATGTCTCAAAGCAGAATATTCATACATCTTGCTCCAGGACTCCACCATATCCGGAACACCATTGGAATCCTCATCCCAAGTGGTCTCCCAGTCCTCTGGAAGTAAATCCTTGCGGTAATACAGCATTGGCGCCTGCACATTTACCGGCACACCACAGGTATACGTCGTTCCATCTACCTCGGTCTGATAAGCTTCCCAGGCAGATTCCGGAATCTGGTCATAACAATCCAAATCTTCCGCTGGAAGCGGGAGAATATGTTTGCCTTCCGCATACTGCATAATCACGTCATTTGCCTGATATAACACATCCGGTCCATAACCATAAGGGCCATCATTCGCAAGGTCCAGATACTGATCCATATTCGCATCTACTGCCTGAATTCCCTGATCCTTATAAGCTTCATTAAATGCATCAATCAATTCCTGGAAATATCCCTCCGATATCGCCGTATCATTTTCCAGAACCTGTATGGTAACATTTTTCTCTAATTCCCCTGTAAATAATGCAGAGCCCGTAGTAGACGAATGGC
Organism: Lachnospiraceae bacterium AC2012; assembly: GCA_000702525.1. GTDB lineage: Bacteria > Bacillota > Clostridia > Lachnospirales > Lachnospiraceae > FD2005. The sequence continues at coordinate 434,296 of JNIN01000002.1, read as the reverse complement.
TCTCACTTGCAGATGCTGAATCCGATGCATTTCCACATGCTGTTGCTGTAAAAACCGTACATGCAAGAAGCATCATCGCAACTAACTTTTTCCTCATGACATAACCTCCTCAATCACCTTATAACCTTCCGGCTCTACCCCATCGCACTCCTGCTCAGAAAGATTTATCTTCAGGATAAAACGTGTACGATCAAGCCTTCTTTCAATACATAGGACATCCTCATTTGCAGAAACCCTTACGATACCGTACCGCAAGATATCCTTCTTCTTCAGTTTCAATAGCTCCTGCACCTCGTGGAAGAAATCCATATCCCATTCTTCGTGATTCCAGTTGAAGCACCTTCTCGAATCTGGATCATAGCCACCTTCCATACAGATCTCCGTACCGTAATACAAGCAGGTTGCACCCGGATAGACAATCTCAAGCGCTAGTGCGCAGAGCAACTTTTTCTTATCTTTACCCACCTCTGTATAGAAACGGTGCGTATCATGCGAATCCAAAAGATTTAGCATCATATGGTTTACCGGCGCAGTATTTCTCATTAAAATCGCGTTCAATTTCTCCGCCATCTCTTTCGCATGAAAATTCCCTCTGGCGAAATAATCCAAGCAAGCCTTCGTAAATGCGTAATTCATAATGCTGTCATACTGATCCCCCATCAGATAAGAATAGGCATCATGCCAATTCTCTCCAATAATCACGCAATCTTCCTTCTGTGCTTTCACCTCACGACGAAATCTACGCCAGAAGTCATGCGATACTTCATCGGAAACGTCTAGTCTCCAACCATCAATATCTGCCTCTCGAATCCAGTACAATGCGATATCCAAGAGGAATTCCTGCACTTCTTCATTCGCCGTATTGAGCTTTGGCATATAATTGCAGGCAGCGAAGCATTCATAATTCATCTTCTCCGGATCCGGCTTGTCACCATGAATCAAAAACCAATCATAATACTTCGACAATCGTCCTTTCTGCAGGACATCCTGGAATTTGTCCATCTTCATACTGCAGTGATTAAAAACAGCATCCAGTACAATCTTCATATTTCTCGCATGTGCATTTTCTACCAGCTCTTTAAAATCATCTAGCGTTCCAAACATTGGATCAATCTTCTTATAATCCTCGATATCATACTTGTGGTTCGACTTCGAAAGAAAAATCGGTGTTAAATAAATCGCATTCACACCCAAATCTTCAAGATAATCCAATTTCTCTATAATTCCTCGGATATCACCGCCCGCAAAACTCTTTGGGGTTGGCTTCTCACCCCAGCGCATATTCACGTAGGAGATATCCTTGTCTGTATTTCCCACACGAAAACGATCGACAAAAATCTGATAGAATATCGCTCCTCGCATCCAATCTACCGTCTCAATCCGATCATTTTCATTGATATAAGGCATCTGGAAGAAATTATAGAAAGCTTCCGGAAAGGAATACTCTTTCGTCAATCCATCTTCGCTATAATAGTACTTCTCTCCGTCCTCTTCGATTCGAAATATATATGCCAATCTGACATCGTCAAGTTGTAGTCTTTTTTCATAGTATTTGTATAAATTGTCCTCGTAATGCGCCGTCATCTCCACTTCCAGCTGTTCGACCTGGAACTGATATTTTGGCCCATATACGAGAAACACTCGCATATTCTCGTCCTCTTTTGCTGCTCTCAGACGAATAACAATCTCATTCTTCCCAACTGCAAAACAATATCTGGAGTCAGGCGTATGTAATAAAGCATATTGATTCATCTTCTGTTCCAACCTTTATTTCATTTCTGTAGTTTCTCTTCTGTGCAAAAAAGCGCTATAATAATTCTCGATATTCATTGACAAATAATTTATCTCACTAGATAATATTATCAGAATTATTGAAGCGTTTAAATAATAAATTTATGGAGGTACTTATGTCACGCAACAAGATCACAATCAAGGACGTTGCCCGCGAAGCAGGTGTTTCTACCGCTACCGTTTCCTATGTCATAAATAACCGAACGGATATCAAGATTTCTGAGGAAACCCGAAAGAAAGTACTTCAGGTAATTAACCTCTTGGACTACACTCCAAATCAGGCTGCCAAGGCTCTTGCTGCAAACAGAAAGAGCTTACTTGCCATCTATATGGAGCCATCCGATTCCATCCTTTGTCATGCAGAACAGATGTATATCTTAAACGCGCTGACGACTTATTTCCATGAAAACCAGTATGAGATTATCCTTCTAAGTGACACTGCTCTTGAGAAATGTGACCAGGCGGATGCCATCATCTGCTATAACACAAGTAAGAAGAGTTTCCATAAACTTGGTGATAACAATTTCATCCCATTAGTCGCATTGGATTGCGTCATCGACGATCCACTTTTCTTCCAGATCAACTCGAATCCAAAGCGTCTCATCGATGAGGCCAATGCTTTTTTCAAAGGGGATTCTTATTCTTATGTCATGCTGGGAACGCAAAATGAAGAAAAAATCAATCTGTACCAAGAATCCTTATCAAAGGTTATATTAGTAACCTCATTTGATGATATCAAATCCTTAACAGGAGGGAACATTCTTGTCACTGACCATACGCTTTATGAGCTGTTGAAAAATGACAATCATGTTTGTTACGTACCAGCAATAACAAAAGGAAAATTGACCAAGGTTCACGAATGTATCGAAGCAGCCCTGGCCCGTACACCGATAGACCAGCACGATGTGCGAATCTAAGGTTATCTGAACGCCGTAGAAGGATCTACGGCGTTTTTTCTATTCACCATCATAAGTAAATGTAATCGTGTCATAAGGATTCATATTGAAGTTTTCTTTTGTCTCTTCTGTATAATACTCATCCTCGGTATCATATACATCTTCAGAAGGATACGTTGTTAATGTAAAGGTATACGTACCTGCTACAGCCACTTCAATATTAGACTTCTTTACTGCTGCATCTCCAAGAGAGCCGGAATTTTTGAAATATGTTGTTCCATCCTGCTCGGTTGTAGCTAAATATCCATATCCACGCTGATCACCCCAACTGCCATCCATAGCAAACTGGAACTGATCGCCCTCTTCCAACTTCACCGTAATCGTATAGACATTTGCCTCAGCATTGTCTTCCTTTGTCATCTTCTGTGCATCACCGGTTACCGCACCCCAATTGGATTCTGCAAGGACTTCACTCTCGCCGCTACCAACGATATAGAAATCTCTTGTATCTTCGGTATACTGAGCAAATCCTGCATAAAGCGAAGTGTCTTCCTCAATTGCTTTTGTAGGATCAAAGACTCTTGTAAGTTCTGGTGTTGCATACCAGCCCATAAATGTATAACCATCTTTTGTAGGATCTTCTAAATCTACTGTTTCCCCTGCTGCAACCGCTACAGTATCCAACACCGTCTTACCATCGCTATCATAAAGCGTAACCGTATATTCACCAGTGGTCTCCTCAGCAGTTTCTGCTGCATCAGCACTCGCAGAACCGGAAGAACTTCCGCACGCGGTCAATCCAAATGCCCCCACAATAATCGATGCCAATGCAAGTGTTGTAGCCAATCTTTTCTTAAACATAAACTTCTCCTCCTAATAAACACCTTTATTTAATCGTTTAAACTGAATGGTAAAATTTTAAGTGACAGCCGGCCGCGCCATCACTTAAACGTTTAACTATATTTAACATAGCATTCTCTCGTACTATCGTCAATCTAAAATTTTCGATAATTTTCGTAACCACTTTTTGTGCAGAATGATACTACCCGTTCGATAAAAAAGAACTACGAAGCTTACACCTCGTAGTCCAATACCTTTCGCGTTTCACCAAACGCCTGATTTACTTCCTCATGATGGAGATTTTCTCCAATGACAAGCATCACTTCTTTTCGCATGGTCGAATCTGTGGCACCTTCCCCTGCATCACTGAGATTTCGAAGGTCCATCAGTTCTTTCGTAGCATTGAGCATATACCAGTTTCCTGTTTCCATATCACAAAACAGTCCCTTCACACGCATCACCTCGCCATATTTTACATCCAAAAACAACTGCTGCACTAATTCTTTTACACCATCTAAGCTTTTCTTCACCGTGTAATAAAACATGGTTTCAAAATCGCCCTCTTCTTCCACATGCCGCTTCTCCAGATCATAACGCACATATCCAGCTCGTTCCAGCGCTTCCATCTCGGCATCCGTCGCCGTATTCCAATCAAACGCCAGAATATCTAATGTCTTAAATTGACGCTCGCAGTGGAAATGTTCACTCTCCCGATTCAAGTGACGAACTAGGGTTTCTTTCACTTCTTCCAACGCTACCTGTTCGAAGCCCGTATTCTGTGACTGCTCCATAGCTTGCATGGTATCCAGCTTTGTCAGCACCACCTTACCAGCGGTTGCCGCCTGTGCAATCAATAGATATTCCAAGTCCTCTGAAAGATATTCCGGAAGATTGGCGTCAACCAGAGAGATTACATTTCCAATCTCATACCAGCGATCGAGCGGCTCTTCGTAGAGAAGATTATAGAAATCATCCGCATCGAAAATCCCGGATGGTTCCACAATAATCCGATCATAACCGAGCATCGCCATCTGGATCAGCTTCGTCTTCGTACGTCTGAGATAGCAATCAAAATCGCCCGCCGTCACCATTTCCAGATCGGCAACATCACCAATTTCATGATTTAAGAACGCCATATCCACGCTGATGGCTCCATAATCATTAACGAGAATACAGACATTCTGCCCTTTCGCTGCGAGATGTCTAACATAATGCTTGATAAAGGTTGTCTTTCCGGAACCCAAGAGGCCCGTAATAATATCAATCTTCATATCCACCTATCTTCTAGAGCAACTGCTCAGCAATTTCACTTGGCTTAAATACCACATTGTCGCAACCGAAGGAACGGAGGAATTCCTCACCACGGAATCCCCAGTCTACGCCGATACAATCCATCTCAGCATTCTTTGCTGTATTGACATCCACATCGGAATCGCCAATATAGACCGCATCTTTTCGATCTACGCCAAGTTCCTCCAGTACCGCATTGACAGAATCTGGAGCCGGTTTTCTACGAACGCCCTTCTTCTCCCCAACGGCAGCCATAAACTGACCTGGGAAATACTGCTCACAAAGCGTCTGAACCGCAGTATTTGCTTTATTGGAAACAACAGCCACCTTGATTCCACCCGCTTTTAACTGATCAATCAATTCCGGAATCCCTTCATAAGGTGCGGTATGCTCGGTACAATGCGCATTGTAATATACGAGCATATTCTGGAACAGTTCTTCGATTTTCTCATCGTCTGTTCCCTCTGGAACTGCACGCTCAATCAACTTACGGATACCATTTCCAACGAATCGACGCACCTCTTCCAGTGTACGTTCCGGGAAACCGGCCTCCTTTAAAATATGATTTACAGACAAATGTAAATCTGACAACGTATCTAGTATTGTGCCATCCATGTCAAAAACGGCCAACTTGTATTTCTTCATGTTACTTCTATAATTCTTTCTAATTGTTTTTTGCTATTTTGTCGCGTCCTATTTTACCGGTACACAATGCTTATCATTGATATCGCAAACCTTCTGTACACGATTTCTGTATTTTGGATCCATCAGTGGATCTGTATTTAACCATGTCTTAACCACTTCCATTGCCATCAGTCCGCCGATAATCTTAGCGCCAAGGCAAAGGATATTGGAATCTGTATGCTGTCTTGCAAGTGTTGCACAAAGTGGATCCTGGCAAACTGCTGCATAACATCCATTAATCTTGTTTGCAATCAAAGCACTACCATAGCCAACGCCATCGCAGAAAATACCACGGTCACATTCTCCCTTTGCAACTGCTAAACTTGCTGGATAAACAAAGTCAGACAAGTCACAGGATTCTCCATCATAGGTTCCAAAATCCTCTACTTCATAACCATTTTCCAGAAGATACTTCTTAATCTCTTCCTTCATCTGTGTTCCCGCATGATCATTTGCCATTGCAATCTTCATACTTTATTCCTCCTTCATTCCACTCTCTTATGTTCCTTTCAGTTCTGCTCGAACTGTACTTATTTCATTCCTCTCTATTTTACCACAGACGTCAACCTGCACAATTCCTATCCCTTAATTTTAGATATTATTTCCGTTTTCTATTCCTACGCTAAAGTAGTACTATATAAATAAAAGTAATACTACGTAATCGTAGTAATAGAATGATAGGAATTAGGAGGATTTCCTTATGAGCAAGAAACATACAGTTGATTATCTATTTTCCCTTTTAGATGAGAACGGCTCTGCCGTTGAACTTGATGCAGACGGGCAAATCCCAGTCCATCTTACAAGCGATATGATTCCTCTTCGCGATTGGGCGATTAGAAATGGTATCTCCCCTGACACCGCCAGACAGAAGGCTCTTCGCGGCGTCCTAAAAACCGCGCGAAAAGTAGGACGTGACTGGATGATTTCCGCCTCTGAAATCAATGTCGATCATCGCGCCAGAATCAGTGCGCACGACCAGCTCGCAATCGAGGGTCCTGTCTGGGTTAGCAAGGTTTTAAACTATCTTCTAGCACTCGACGGAACCACATTGCCCGAAAGCTGGGCCAGGGACAACAGTCATCAGGAGTACTGCCGCCAGGTCTTCGTAAATCTCAGAAATCAGATGATGGGCAACGAAGAAGTCCTGTTTAATATCCTACTGGACAAGATGGAAATCCAGCCGAATGCGCATATTTACTATATTTCGCACGATGAAATCCTGGACAATATAGACGATGAAGCGTGGCATACTTCTTCCAAAGATTCCACGCTTCAATCCGGTATTACCATTGATTTTAATGACTATTTAAAGCTTTTAAAAAATATCATTCACGATATGATGTCACACAATATCGACATCAAAATCCAAAATGATCAGCAGGAATTAATCATGCCTTGGTACCATTCCATCACATGGCGCCAGTCCTCCGAAGACGGAATCTACTTCGTTCCATCGGATTTCTTCCGCACGATTTTCTTGGGTATAAATAATATTGACTAACTCAAGTTATTCCAGCTTACGATTGTAAGCAACCCACATCTAAGCTAGGAGCGCTTCCAGGTCCTTTAATAAGGTTTCCTGGGAGTGCACCTGCTTGGAATCCATTCCAATGCGAATGGCAGCTTCCACATTCTCCAGACGGTCATCAAAGAAGATGCAGTCCTCGGCCTCAAGACCATACTTATTCAAAAGTGCATGATAAATATCTGCATGCGGTTTCATCTCATGAATCATATAAGAGACCATCAAACCATCAATTTCCTGCATAAAATCGGCATACTGCGTATGCTTATGGAAGAGAATCTCCGGATAATTCGATAATAAGAAGATGCGGTACCCCTGCTCCTTCAGGCGCGGAATCATTTCCCAGACTCTTCTTCTAGGCTTATGCATATATTCTCCATGCTCAATAAACCAACGAATCACCTTGGCATCATCCGGATACTTCTTCTCAAACTTCTGAATAATCGCTTCCTGATCCTCAATTCCAAGATCCATCTGGCTCCAAAGTCTCTCCGGATCGTCGAACATCTCCGTACCAATGCGCTCTGCTTCCGCTTCATCCAAGCCATAATCCTGCAGCATATAACGCCAACGATAATCCAATAACACATCTCCCACATCAAATACGATATTCTTATACTTATTTCCGTTATTACTCAAAACTACTCTCCTATCCTTTTTCTTTGTTCCACTCTACATCTTCCGGATATAAAACGCAACCTGATACTTCACGCGATCCTGCGGGCTCGAAAAATCTGTCCCGAGCATCTCCTTAATCTTATTTACACGATAGATGACGGTATTTCGATGCGTGTACATCTCCGCTGCCATCTGCTTGATACTGCCATCGCAGTTCAGATACATTTCCAGGGTTTCCACCAGATTGCTCTTATGCTTTTCATCATATTCTAAGAGTGGGCGAAGCGGTTCATCACGCATCTCCTCTAGAAGCTTCTTATCCGGAATCGAGTACAACAGGCGATAAACGCCCATTTCATCGAATCTCACCACCGATTTTTTCAATTTCATCGCACGAATCATCGCGCTCTCTGCACGGTGAAAACTCCGATACAGATTCGCAACATCGATAACCTTGGTACCGACACCTACATAAAATGGGATCTCCTTACTTGTACGCATCTGTGCGCGGCGTACCATACCCTCGACGATACTGCGGCGATCCTCGTCCTCGATGTCATTCATTACAAGCACGAAGGCCGAGTCATAGTAGAAGAAGTTTCCATTATGTGAAATGCCTTCCAGATAAACCTGCATCTGGTTCGAAAGCTTTCGTCGCTCTACCGTATCCATCGTATCGAGTCCATCCGTTGTGATTAAGACCGTTTGAAATGATCCATCTACATCGAAAAACGGCTTTAGCGCATCCCTATAATGTTCCTGATGCTCCGGCTCCGTAATCGCCTGAATCATTGCCGTGGAAATCTTCTGATCCTCGCCATCCTGCAGAAATACTCGGATACTAAAATCCTTCATAAGATCGGCCAGATGAACCTCCCACGGCACCGTTAACAGCGGGAAATCATTCGCATCGCAAATATTCATCACTTCTTTTGGTACTACGGGTATATATTTTCCGGTATTAATAACCAAACCAGCCGCATGATGGGCAATCAAATCCTCGACCAAAGCCCTCTGCTTCTCCTCTGTCGCAAAACCAAGCCCCGTAGTGACCGCCATCTCTCGTCCCCAGAAATTCTGAATCAGAGTGGTATCCTCTACCACATGAAGCCAACTGATGGAATTCGCCCAGCCATCCCGGCCCGCAATGATTTCCATATTATATTTATCCCGACCAATTGTGAGCATATCCTCTATCGTAAATCCCATATTGCTACTCTACCTTTCTACGATTCCTCTATGTTTCCCATACAATCTCCATTGTATTGTCCGCCATGTGCGGACAGGTGTACGCACAGCACAATTTTTCATAGATTATTTATAATTATTAAGCAAATATTATCTGTTATTTGTACTCTCAGTACATATTTTAGCATGAAAATTTAGATTTTCAATCCATTTTCATGTACGTAGCAGATGATAAAATAGAATTACCGAAAGGGAATTCACCTTTCAAGTTTTTTGAATTTGAATTTTTTATACAGGAGGTACGAGTTATGACAACATTATATACAATGATGAACTATGAACCACAGAAGAATACAGTTCCTGATTGGATGCGTAACGAACGTCTCCAGTATTGTGATCAGGGAATTCGTTCCAGTCTTCTGAAGAAGGCAGCACGTTTTGCTAAGAAGCGTAACAAATAATTAGCCAATTTCACATTATTAAGTTTCTAGATATAGAAAAGCACTTGCTAACCTCTCTCAGCAAGTGCTTTTTGTATTTTCAAAAAAGAGGGCAAATTGCCCTCAAAAAACTATCGATTTTCCTTATAGAACATATACGCCCCAATCAGGTTCGCATCATTTCCGTACTGGCAAGCAACAATCTCCGGTCTTGGCAATAGCACATCGAAGACATTGCTTTCAAATAATTCCGTTAATTTCACGCGAATTCGTTCCAACAAAATCGGCTGTTTCGAGATTCCACCGCCAATCGCGACCTTCTCTAAATCCAAAAGCGCGTTGAGATTGAAAATCGCCTTTGCAACATATTCGGCATAATCATCTAAAACCTTGTTGGCCAGCGCGTCGCCGGAATTAATCCGTTCAAACAGCTCGCGCCCGTTCATCTTCGTATCCTCTGGCAGTCCTGCCTCACGGAAATACCGAATCAAAAGCCCTCTGGAGCCTCCCATAAAACCAATCGAGTGATCAAGATTCTGCCAATCATCATACCCGCTTCGCATAAAGCTGTATTCCCCGGCAGTATAGTGTGGCCCCGTCATCAACTTGCCGTCGATAATCAATCCACCACCGACACCCGTGCCGCAAATATAAACCGCAGAGTTCGTCGTTCCCTGCAAAGCGCCAACGGAAAACTCCGCATAGGCGGCACATTTCCCGTCATTTGCCAGGTATACCGGCACCCCAAGAATCTCAGAGAGTTCCGGCCCAATCGACTTGCCCTGATTGTATTTCATAAAACCGCCGCCATTATTCTTACCTTTTTCACTATCGATAAAGCCAGGCAAACTCATCGCAACGCCTTCCAAATCCGGTGCTTCCTCTTTCACGCGATCAAAAATCTCTTTGATTACTGCAAAGAAATGTTCCTGCGTATCCAATGGCGTAGGCTCTGCACCTGAAAAATGGCACTGCAAGTCATCCCCCATCACGCAATACTTAATCTCTGTTCCCCCAACATCAAAAACCATTAATTTCATAAAAACCACCTCTAGTATGTATTTCTAGTTTATCCCTGCAATAGCTAGTTTACAGATGCCGTATTACCCGCAGCATCTACCACATAGCCACAACGATTCTCATCAAAATCTTTTACAAAAAGCGCTGCCGGATGCTTCTTCTCCCCGTCCGCAATCAGCTGCACCAGGCCTTCTCTTCCAGCCTCGGCATCGTCTTCCCCATAATTGGCGAGCGCATCACAGATCTTATTATAGGGATTCTTCCATTTCCCCTCGCTCGTTGGTACGTCACCATGCGCGATTGGGATATATTTTCCGCGACCATTGGCCAGCATCTGATAATCTCTTGGAATACATTCCAACTGATGTGCTTTGCCCAGTGCGTAAATCTCCTGAATCAACTCAATATTTTCCGGCGTCTTCTTGCTCGTATTCTTCCAGCCATTTGCCTCCCATTTCTCATAACGAGGCTCATCTTTGAAGTTTCTGGCAAATCCAGCGTAAACATACTGACTATCCGTCATGAAATACACCTTCGCACCGTCCGGAACCGCCTTTAATCCTTCGATGGCACCGCGAAGCTCCATCTGGTTATTGGTTGCACCAATGACAGCGCCATAGCCTTCTGCCACAATTTCATGCTTGGCATTTACAACGACATATCCATAACCACTCGGCGCACCGGCCGTACCATTTCCACGCGTTCCACCATCGGAATGCACTTCATAATACTCGCCCTCATACTCTGGCTTGAAATCACGGTGTACCACCTGCCCAGCTGCTTTCGAGCCTGCCGTAGTTGCAGTCTTCGCTTTTGAAACGGCACTGGCCGCATCGTATGTCGCATTCGAATTCTGGTAACGGCTTGCATATCCTGCATCCTGCTTCGCATAAGCTGCCTCTGCTTCTTCCATCGACTCATAGCCACGGAACACCGGCCCGGAAAATCCATCTACCTGCGCCTTACATTCCGCCCACGTCTTATATATACCGGGTTTTCGCCCCTTAAAAACAACATATGCTTTCTTCATCTAACAACTTCCTTTTCCTGTATTCATCAGCTTCTATTCTAACGTATTTTATAGTAATTACGCAAACGATATGGTATACTTAATCAAACTGCGAAACTATGTTTACGCAATGCATCGGGGAGGGTTTTTATGACTTTTACATCGACATTTTTGTCTTTTATCGATAGATACTATATTCTACTGTTTTTAGACGCCATCCTACTTATTTTGATGACCAAAAATAAGGAAATACGTGACAAACACATCCGTAGATCTCTCTACGCCATAATCATTCTCACTTTCCTTTTAAGTTTAATGCATACGATAGACGCCGAAATCGGGGACCTTGGGCAACTGGATCATGTACCATTCCTAAGAAAAATCGCTTCCTGGTTTTGCTATAGTTTCGGCCCGACTACTTTCGTTGCCTTTTTCTCTATGTCCATGCATCATAACCGAAAAATATTAAATTACATCCTAATTCCATTGATTTTTAATGCGCTTCTGTATAGCAGCATCTTCTATCAGCCCGATGTGATTCATCCACTGATTTACTCCTTCGGTGATGATAACGTCTTCAAGCGCGGAAATTTTGGATATTTATCGCATATTTTAACCATTGTTTATATCGTCATCTTTATCACCTACGTTATTGTCCATAACAAAGGCAAGCGTTCCGATGACTTCTATATCCTGATTTCCTGCTCTTCTGGATCTTTGCTTGCCATGCTTTTGGAATCCCTTGACTGGTCAAAAGACCTCCTCTATACCTGTATTCTTGCAAGTGGTTTGGCATATTACCTGTATCTATACATGCAAGTTGGACGTCTGGACCCTCTCACCGGGCTCTTCAATCGAGCGATGTATTTCTCAGATTTGCAGACATATCAAAAGAAAATCACTGCTCTGATTGCCCTTGATATGAACGGTTTAAAGAATTTAAACGATGGAAATGGTCACGCTGCCGGTGATACGGGTCTGAAAACACTTGCCAGCATCATGGAGAGGTGTGTCCCATCCACCGCCAATGTCTATCGTATTGGCGGCGATGAATTTATGATCATTTGCAAATCTCTAGATGAAACGCAGGTTCAACATATTTGTAACAAGATCGAAACCGAACAGCAACGCACAAAATATTCCTTATCCATTGGGTATGCTTACCGGAATCAAAATGAAGATTTAGAAGATCTTCAAAAGATTGCTGACAAACACATGTATGAGCAGAAAACCTTATATTACAGACGATCTGGACAAGATCGACGTAGACGTTAAAAAAAGCGGAGTGAAAATCACTCCGCTTTCTCATTTCCTTCTAATTCTTCAATTCGTTTCAATGCTACCTTCAAATCACGTATGACCTTCATTCTGGCAGTTGTAATGACGACTGACACCATCATGGATGTCGCACCAAATTCCAGCGCGTATAAGAAGTCGCCTCGGAACACATTGAATTCCTTCACATAATAAGAACAGCCGACAAATAGAGCCATCCATCCCACAATCCATGCTACAATATGGATCGGTTTATCCAGAATACTCGCCGGAAGTGCAGACATAAAGACAAAAATCGTAATCGCCTGATGTTCCGGATCCATAAAAGTTCCCATCAAAAGCACCATGACAAGTACCGGTACCTGCAGAAGATACAACAAAAGTGTCTGATTCTTTATTCTGGCCAAAATCGGTCGAAACAATGCAAATAAAAACAGGAAATAAATCAATAACCGCAATGCCAACATCATTGCCGAATAATATTGCATACTGCCCTGCGTCAGAATCACAGCAATCGATAATGGAATGCCTCCATGTATCATATAACCAATCACTTTGGCATTTCGAACATTTACTTCCTCTCGATAATCGTCATAAATACGATTCAATTCCCCTAATTTTTCAAACATAATACTCCCCCTACATAAAAAGCCCTGTATTGTTTTTATTTTACATAGTGGGATGGATATTGTAAACAATTTCTATCGATTATCGATTTTCTCTGGATATAAATCATGGTTTGCGAGTCGATTCCAAGCCACGTCTTCCCACTTTGTACCAGGCTTTCCATAGTTACAATATGGGTCAATGGAGATTCCACCTCTTGGTGTGAATTTACCCCAGACTTCAATATACTTTGGGTCCATCAGCTGAATCAGATCCTTCATAATCTTGTTTACACAATCCTCATGAAAGTCTCCATGATTTCGGAAAGAAAAGAGATAGAGCTTTAAGGATTTTGACTCTACCATCTTCACGTCCGGCACGTAAGAGATATAAATGGTTGCAAAATCCGGCTGTCCTGTAATCGGACAAAGCGATGTAAACTCCGGACAGTTAAATTTCACAAAGTAATCATTTCCCGGATGCTTATTTTCAAATGTTTCCAGCACCTCGGGATTATAATTTGCTTCATACTTTACACCCTGATTTCCAAGTAATGTTAAATTTTCTTTTTCTCGCATAGTTATTCTCCATTTCTTATCACAATGCTATTCGCATAAACTTGTATACAATCACTTTTATTGCTACTTTATTTCGACAGTGCCGGATCTTCGACTCCATTCGCTTGAAATGCTGCTGCTCGATCAATGCAGGTTCCGCACTTCCCGCAAGGCTTGTCGCCACCCTCGTAACAGGACCAGGTTAAGTCATACGGAACACCGAGTTCCAGTCCGATTTTCACAACATCCGCTTTATTCAAATCCACGAATGGCGCCTCAATTCGAAGCTGATGACCGGAGCCCTCATAGATTGCCTCATTCATTGCCTGATTGAATACCGGCGAACAATCCGGATAGGCAAATCCAGCCGCATCATCGGCATGTGCACCGTAATAAATCACACTGCAATCCTTGCTAAGCGCCATACTTGCCGCACTCGACAGGAATAATCCATTTCGAAATGGCACATAGGTGCTCACCGGCTTATCGCCCTTGGTTTTCTCAATCTGTGCAGAATAGCTCTCCTCTGGAATCTCCTCATCCGACTGCTTTAAAAGCGAGCAATCGCTGTATTCAAAAATCTTGGCAAGATCCAGGAACAACTGCTCTACGCCATAAAATTCCGAAACGGCTTTTGCCGCCTGTATCTCTTTCTCATGTTTCTGACCATAGGAAATGGAAAGCGCCACTACATTCTCTGCGCCATATTTCTTCACTGCCATTCCCAGTGCCGTAGTAGAATCTACACCACCACTGCATAAAACCATCGCTCTCATCGATTCAACCTCTCTATTTTCTTTTTATCACTTCATTTTCACAACGAATTTGCATATCTTATCGCAGATATATCTGCAACATCGGATCGGTACGGAATGCGCCACGCACCTCTGCTGTATACGTCTTTGTTCCGCTCTTTTTAATACCTCTAGCAGAAACGCAACTGTGGCAGGCTTCTATCATTACCGCTACATCCTCGCTTCCCGTCACTTCCGTCATAATATCTGCAATATCGCGCCCGATTTTCTCCTGCAACTGCAATCTCTTCGAAACCATATCGCAAATTCTGGCAATCTTCGATAGCCCCAGTACCTTTCCCTTCGGAACATACATTACCGTCGCTTTCATATCATACATAAGCGCCATATGATGCTCACAATAGGAGAATAAATCAATATCACGCATCACAACGACAGCATCCGAAGCCCCGTCTTCAAAAGATTTATCAAACATCTCTGCAATCTCATGATTTGTATAATTCATACCTTCGAAGACTTCTTCATACATCTTTGCCACACGCTTTGGCGTCTCAACAAGCCCTTCCCGGTCCGGGTCATCGCCAAGTGCCACGAGAATTCCTCGAATATGTTCTTCTATCGCCTTTGTATCTATCATCTAAACACCTCTTTCCTCCGGATCCCAGATCACCTTGTGCATCTGTATCTGAAGTCTTGCATCATTCATGCAGTTCTCCATCAGAAATGCTACGATTTCCACCGGTTCGATCGAGCCAAAAACCGGACTGAAATACACATGCGTGCGTCTCAGCAAATCATGCTTTTCTATGATTTCTTTCGCACGGTCTAAATCCTCTTTGCTTCCGGAAACAAACTTCACCGTATCCTCTTTCCCGAGAATCGCGAAATTTGACTCCTTCATGGCATTTTCCTGCCCACTGCCCGGCAATTTATAGTCCATTGTAAATACCGGCCTATATTCACCCGTAAACGGCTCCAAATCCATGGCTCCATTCGTCTCAATCTCCACGCGGAGATTCTTGTCGGAAAGGAGCACTTCGAGCAGCGTGTTCATTTCCTTCTGAAGCAGCGGCTCACCACCGGTCAAAGTCACGTTCTTTACGCCGGTGGACTTGATATAGCTATGAATCTCCTCCGGTGACATCTCCGTATCATCGCAATCAGCTTCATTCGCCCACATCGTATCACAATAGGAGCAACGTAGATTACAACCTTTGAAACGTATAAAAACTGCAAGTTCTCCCGCTCTTGTTCCTTCGCCATTGATACTGACAAACTTCTCTACTACTTTCATCTATTCTTCATAAGATGCGCAATTGTTCGGCGTCTCATAGACTTCGACACGGCGCACATCATATCCTTTCTTCTTTATTTCCTCATAGAAATACTTAGAAAAATTCTCCGCTGTTGGACGAAACGCCACCGGAATTAAACGGAAGTCCTCTTCCATCAATGCTTCCGTCGTCTTCTCCTTCAACGTCCCCTTTTCATAAATAAAACTATGATCCAAGTTATCACACATATCCTTTAAGAGACTCTTCAAATCCCCAAAATCGAAGACCATTCCCCGGTTTTGTTCGTCTTCTTTTAATTTATCCGACTGCACTTCTACTACAACTCTCCATCGATGACCATGAAGATTGCTGCACTTTCCCTGATAGCCCTTAAGAAAATGTGCAGAATCGAAGCTTGCCTCTGTTTTAATGGTATACATATGCATTTCCTTCCTTTTCTTTGCTTTCTTCGCTCTCAAATACAAATAAAAAAGCCCGTAGCAAAAAACTACGGGCAAACAATAAAAAGCTCTGTGTACAAGTACACAGAGCTAAATCACATTATTCCACAGAGGTATCCCTCTGAACAATCAGCCCTAGTTTTATTTATAGACAGGATGGTACTAATGAACTGTCTTATCAAATTTTGACATTATTATCATAATTATGAAACAAAGTCCTGTCAATACACGTTTCTCCGCTTTTTATTATTAAAAGTTTATTAAATATTTTTTTAGCAAATTTTAAATTGTACATTTTTTGATAAAATTAGTGTATCTATGTGGTAAGTAACGTTTTTGGGGAAACAGTTATGGAGAAGTATCAATATAGCGAAGAGGAATTAAAAGTAATTGAAAATTCTACCGTCGCCATTGCCGTATATCAATTTATCGATATGCGCGTCGTTACCATTGCGCTCTCTAATGGGTTTAGAGAGCTTTTTGGTCTGTCTTCTTTGAAAGAAGCCTACTCTTTAATGGATAACGACATGTACCGCGACACGCATCCCGATGATGTATCTGAAATCGAAAATGCTGCGATTCGCTTTGCTATGGACGATGCTCCGTACAATATTGTCTACCGTACAAAAATCGGGAACGACTATATCATTATTCACGCCATCGGCAAGCACGTCTATAAGGAAGATGGCACTAGACTGGCGGTTGTGAGCTATACAAACGAAGGTGTCTATGACCCGAATCACACCTCCACGGAACTAAGCTTTAATTTCAGCGGATACAAATACTATCAAAACAAGGATTCCCTACATAATCTGAACTTCGACCATCTGACCGGGCTTCCGGACATGAATTATTTCTTTAAATTGGCGCAGTCTGCATTCGATCGGAATGTTACGGATGGCAAGACGATGTCTATGCTCTTTTTTAATCTCAGCGGGATGCAACATTTCAACCAAAAATATGGTTACAACGAAGGCGATCAACTGATTCGCGCGGTTGCAAAGCTGCTCGCCAAGACTTTCAGCAACTATCATTGTTGCCGGACAACCGCTGACCATTTTGCCGTCTATACGGTAAATGAAGATATTGATTCGAAACTCCATTTGCTTATTAAAGATTTTAAAAAGATAAATAATGGGCGCAATCTACCCGTTAAAATCGGCGTTTATGATTCTACCCTCGGCCATGTTGGTCCTGCCATTGCTACCGATCGTGCGAAAATTGCATGTGACAGCTGCGGTACCATTTTCCACTCCAAGGTCGTACATTTTGATAAACATATGCTGAAAAAGATTGAGGATAAGCGCTATATCTATGAAAATTTTGAGATTGCGCTTCATAATCAGTGGATTCATGTTCATTATCAGCCAATCATTCGTACTTCGAATGGAAAAGTCTGCAATGAAGAGGCTCTCGTTCGTTGGGAAGATCCAACGCGTGGTTGCCTCTATCCTGGTGATTTTATCCCTGTATTAGATAGCGCCGGAATGACCTATAAACTCGATTTATACGTTATTGATAAAGTCATTGAAAAACTAAAAAAACAGATTGAAAACAACCTTCCCATCGTGCCAAACTCGATTAATCTCTCTGTTAGCGACTTCTATTCCTGCGATATTGTGGAAGAGCTAAAAGAGAAAGTGGATCAAGCGGGACTCGATCGAAGTCTTATTGTTTTGGAATTAAAAGAAGAAATTATTATGGATAATTCCGACTACATGAAAGTGCAAGTCGATAAGCTTAGAGAATATGGTTTTCATGTATGGCTCGATGATTTTGGTAGAGGCTCCTCATCACCTGGCGCCTTGCAGAAGATCCATTTCGACGCCATTAAACTCGACCGCGCGTATATCAACCAGATTGAGCAAAACCGGGACAGCAAAGTGATTATTACGGAGTTTGTGCGCCTTGCGAAAGGTCTGGAGAGCGAAACGATTGCCGAGGGCGTAGAGGACAATAACACCGTCAATTTCTTGAATGAAATCGGATGTAATCGCGTGCAGGGGTATTATTACAGCGAAGCGCTTCCTTATGAAGCACTCGTCGAATTTAACACCAAGGAAACGGATCTCTCTTTCGAAAATCCGAATGAAATTGATTATTATTCCGCACTGAGCAACTTAAACCTCTATGATGTATCGCTTTTGTCGGAAGATAATAATCTCACGGACTACTTCGATACCATCCCGATGTTTGTCGTAGAGTTAAAGGATCATCTCATACGTCACATCAAAGGAAATCACTCCTATAAACGTTTCCAGGAGACCTATTATCCTGCACACGCGGAGCACTCCGATGAATTCGTACCAATCAAGACCGATTCATCCTTCTACAAGGCTTTATTGAAATGTAAAGAACTAGGCGAACCGGTCATCGAGGATATTCACGGTCCAAAGCATGATGTGATCCATCTCTATATACGAAAGATTGCGACAAACAGTGAAAACGATGCCGTTGCGCTGTCTGTCATTATCCTGGGTTACATAAATAATGATTCGGAAATCCGCCACCAGGAGGCGCTGGAAAGAATCAAGCGCGAACGAATCATTTATTCGCATGTAACCGCTCTGACAGGGGATTTTATCTGCCTGTTTGCGGTAAATGCCAAAACCAACCACTACCTCCGCTATGTCCTTGCCGAGGACTATAAATACGTTGGATTACATGACGAAGGCGACGACTTCTTCCAGGAAGTGTGCAATTATGGCATCAAAAGTATCTACCCGGACGACCAGGAAGAATTTTTAGAGTCCTTTACAAAAGAGCAAATTCTAGCCTCCATCGAAGACAGTGGTAGTTTTCAGCTAAATACACGATTCAACCATGATGATCAACCGAAATACGTACATCTCAAAATAACGCTCTCAAACGAGGACGACATCCCTCGATTTATTGTGGGAATCATCGATGTTGATACGAAAGTACGTCGCGATCAGAAATATAGCGAAAGTCTAGCAGAGATGAATCGTCTGGCTAATTTCGACGCTCTGACAGGTGTGAAGAATAAATACGCATACGCAGATGCGGAAACGAAACTCAATCTACAGATTCAGCGCAACGACGCGCCTGACTTTGCCATTATTGTATTTGACTTAAATGGATTAAAGAAGATTAATGATACCTTTGGCCATCAGGCCGGTGATGATTTTATCAAAGATGGTTGTAAAATGATTTGTAACTATTTCCAGCACAGCCCTGTCTTTCGTATTGGTGGCGACGAATTTACTGTCATCGCTCAGGGCAGTGACTTGGATCATCTTGCGGAGATTATGACAACCATTGAAAAGACGAACGTTCGAAACCAACGGGAAGGCAAGGTTGTCATTGCCTCCGGTGCATCCCGTTTCCAGGGAGATTCCGAAGTTGCGGATGTATTTAAACGCGCCGATAGCAAGATGTATAAGAATAAACGATTCTTGAAGGGATTTATTGTATAATCTCTTCGCTACGCCCCTAAATAAGAGAAACCCGGGACGGCAAGTCAAATGCCATCCCGGGTTGTTCTTTATACATGTGCTTTTCCTAATTTGATTTCCACATTTTTGATATTAATCAAAATCTGCTCATCGCTCTCCACGCGCTTCTCCATCTCCTGGATTTCGCGCTCCACTCTCGCGCGACGCATATAAGCCGACGTCAGATCCTTATTTTGAAGCATCTTACGCTCTGCAACAAAGCGCATACTCATCTTCTTCTCACCAATTCTAAAACGGATTGTCGCGATATCATGATCCTTCTCGATGATTTCTCCGTCGCCAAACTTGAAATGTTTCACCTTCTCGCCAACAACATTCACTTCATCAATCTTATCCAATTCAATCTCTTTATCGATGATGGTATCACGAAGGCTCTCCAATTCATCATAGAGCTGTTTTTTCCGCTTATCACGCGCTTCCTGCTCTCTTTCCGCTTTCGTCTTCTGCTTTCCACGCGGCTTATTTCCTGATTCTAATTCCTCTTCATGCTGCGTCTTAAAACCGTACTTCTCTGTAACGTACATAAGGTCATAAAGCAAAATATGATGTTTCGGATCAATCTTCTCGAGCCCAGGCATCTTATACATCTTCGCCTGTTTCTTAAGCTCCTCAGTAACCATTTCTATGAGATCCTCATGCTGCTCAATCTCTGCAACGACGGCATCGCAAAATGCATAATAGCTCGCCAATTGAAATGATCCGCTGCCCTCGTATTCTAAGTATTCGCGGAAGAAATCCACCGCGCGCTGTTTGTACATATAATCCGTCTTTGGATGTACCAGCCCCATAAACATCAGGCAGGCGCGCTTATCCAACTTATGAATCTGCTGCGGCATCAGGCATTCTTCCTCCAGATCATTCATCTTCTGGACGAAATCATCCATATTCGCTTCCCGCTTTTTCAAATCCTTTGGACTCGCATCCAATAACAACTTAAAATACTCACGCACCACATCCGCTTCATCGCCTCTGTCCTTTCGCACGAGGTTCTCTACCGCAAGTCTCGGCTGGTAGATACTGTTTCCCGAAAGCAGTCTATGGCTCTCACGTGTACACCTCTGAAACATGTCGAAAAAATCTTCAGCGTCATTGTCCCATTTCTTGCAAGCATATGCTGTACGCCATTTCGACATCTCGTCATGCGTTTGCGTATTTGCATGGACGCTAAACTGGTCCATGTACTCCTTAATCATGGCCTCTAATCGCTCTAAATTCATATACTCCTCCCACTATATGCCGATTTTTCCTACAGTACTAGTCTAACGCGTTTTTGTTTTGTATTCTACATTTTTACAAAACTTGTGGTGTACTTTTTTTCATCTACAATATGTCGTGGTGAGCTTATGAATTATGTTTTTATCCTATTATATGTATGACCTTTATCTTATGGTTAATCATAGTTTTTTGCGTATGCTTTATCATATCACTATCATATCTGTAACATACCTTTTATCATATATTTTATATTATTACCATACATTTTATTCTATTTCCCTAAAATCCTGTTTAAAGCACGTCCTACGCCATCGTCATTATTACTTTCCGTAATAAAATACATCGCATCCTTAATGGCTTCCGCAGCACTTCGCATGGTAATTCCCTGACCAACCTCATGAAGCATCTCAAAATCATTGAAATTATCGCCAAATCCAATGGTCTCTTCTTGAGGGATTCCACGTTTCTTACACATCTCCTTGACCGCAACGCCCTTATTCACGCCATTTTCATTCACTTCCAGGTATTTATCTCCGGATTTTACGATATGTAATTCTGGAAATCTCTGCTGCAGTTTCATTTCCAGATTTAAAATATCCTCGACTGTCGTAATGCAGAGAATCTTATCAACCATTTTATCTTCCGGTACATCCTCTATAGTTCCAATCGTAGAAGAAATTTTAACAACATCTTCTTCGTGACGGATAATATCGTTATCGCGATCCTTTACGATCCAATCTTTTGACGTGTAAATATTCCATGTCACCTCCGGAAATTCCTGTTCCAGGTAGGCAATTACTTCTTTCGCAACCGGCTGTTTCATGCCCTTTTCATAGATTACTTCCCCATTTTCATCGATCAAGAGCGCTCCGCCAAATGCGGAAATGCAACATTTCACGTCTAATTGGTTCGCGACAACCTTCATTCCCGTTGCCGAACGGGAAGAGCAGAGCACCAGCTCACCACCGGATTTTACGAAATCACTTACAGCCGCCTTTGTTATTGGCATAACATCCTTTTCTTTATTGATAAACGTTCCGTCAATATCCGTAAAAATAATCTTAAAATCTGTATCCTTACACTTCATAAACTGCTCCATGCAGCCCTCTAAGCGCTTTAAGCAACCCAGCGTCTGTGGATTCTTACTCTGGAAATGTAGCATCTTCGCCAAATATCCCTGTTCCTTCACAATATGAAGACTTTCTGGATATACAAGCCCGAAAACCAAACAAATATGTGCGATTAAATGATCAACACTTGTCTTATTAAATCGACGATCCACATTCTGCCAGGAGAGCGCATAACGCATCACTTCTTTCGAAACTCCATCATTACGCAATTTCTCTTCCGAAACATTGTAAATTTCCTCCATTGGAACATCGCAATTCACTTTTAAAATATCTACTTTATCTGCATCTCGAAGAATCTGCGAAAATAAGCGTTCTCGATCCGTTAAATCCTCTGGAAGCTGGAACACATTATGAAGACGGATGGCCTTCTCCATCATTTTTTCATCTTTCGCATCCTGTTCCGTCGTTTTCTGAAGGTCCATAAATGTGTCTACGAGTCGATCCACATACAAAAGATCTGCACTTAATGCGGCATGATTCACCGATTGTAAATCATTAAACGTTCCATAGCGTCTTACCTGTTCAAATCTTCCAATATCATGAAACATTCCCAGTGTCCAAGCTATATCAACATCTGCATCTGACAGACGTAAACTCTTCGCAATCCTTTCGCAAAGAGCAGCCACACGATATGTATGATCTACCTTTAATTTGATTTTTGTATCAGAAATATCATATTTCTCCACATATCTCTGAAATACTTCTTTGATCTTATTTCTATCTATTATCACTAATTCTTACCTCTTTTCTGCTACTCATTGTACTTAAGATGTTATCTAATTTCTACTGATTTTCTACAAATTGCATTTCCAAACATTCTCCCCAAATTATCCACTATATCCACAAAGCGTTCTTGATAACTCATATTCTATTAATTGTGGCTCTAGGGAATATTTGAACAAATGTCTTTATATCTTCATTAATGAACATTTGCTCACGCTTTCTATTTTAGGCTTCCTCAAGCAGCCTTTCTCTTTTTTATGGCCATTTTCGCAACAATAAGCTATAATATGAGTTGCCTGTGTCGCCATATGTCACAATTAACCATTACGGTTTTAAAAAACATATTTCATGTGGCGACAAAATGACGTATAATAGAGAAAATGAATTGCATGAATTTGGTGAACAATTATGAATATTATCAATGAACAAATCTGGTCAGACTTTGCTAATAATTTAAAATCCGATCAGTCAAGAAAAGAATATCGACACGCAATTGAAGAAATTACGGAATATCTGGGCAAACCATTTTTGGAAATCACAGCTCTTGATAGTCAGGCTTACTTCAACCAATTGCAAACAAAGAACATGAAGCGTTCTACCATCTTAGTTCGACAGGCCAAATTGCGCTCTTTTTCAAATTTTCTTCTGAAAAACACCGCAATCTATCATATTGACTATGCTTTTAATCCATTTGTTCGCATCAATTTCATGCCGGAACCACCCAAACATATAGAAGAACACCATGTACCTTCTATTGAAGAAATGGATTCCCTACTCTCCCGCTCCAGTAGAAATGCCGAGATTTTCCTGGTATTATCACTCATTATTAAATGCGGACTCTCTGTGAGCGAGATTTGTCATATAAAAATTGACGATTTTTACCTGGATCAGGCAAATATCCCTTATTTAAAGGTTCATGCACGAAGAAAAGATCGAAATATCAAAATCACCAATGATTTGGTAGATATCTTGAACGATTACTTCCGCTATGCCAGACCAGACGAATATTTATTTGAAAACAGAAATGGAAAACAGCTTAGAATCCGCGATTTGGAACGTCATTTCCAAAAAGCTTTCCCTGATTCCAGTTACACACTCTCCGATATACGAAATGGTTCTATTGCATCGATGCTTTCCCAAGGAATTCCGGAGAAAACTGTCGCAGAATATCTCGGAATTATGCCGAACTGGCTCCGTAGATACGAAAATGTCATCCCAGAGCTCGGCTTACAAGCCATTGATTTGAATCATATCGTTATTCGAAAATAAACATTCTTTTGAAATCAATCCAAATATCGAATTTCTTTTACTTTAGCAGCACTCTCGTGCTGCTTTTTCTTTGCTTTTCTATTAAAAAACGACAATTTAGTATTATTTTTCTCTAACTTAACGCATATTTGGTCACTTTTTTCCGTTTACTTTACGACAAAATAGTACTTTTTTCGTTTTTAATCGACGCAAATTTGGAGTTACTCATTTGCAATCTTATTTCATATCACGACACATATATTATCACACTTTTTTCACATAATCAAGAAAAGCCCGTAGTTACAGGCTTTTTAACGACATATTTTTCATTTGCCAGGATTCTATTTCTATTCTTTTTGGTTCCACAATTGATATTTTGATGATATGACGTCAGATTTTTTTCGATTCTCCAAAATTGCGTTAATTAAAAGTTGACGACAGATATGGTGTTTAAAAAATGATAAAAAAATAAGAGATCTGGAAATCTCCAAATCTCTTACTCCAATCATGCGTTCGCTTTATTTCGCTTCACGAACCCATTTCGTATACATTTTTATCTTATCGGCTGTATCAAATGCCAAATCGAATACTTCTTCTGTAAGCTGCTGTGACTCTAAATACTGCAGGAACAACGGATAGTCATCCTTACTCTGTAAACGCTTCCATGCGGCCATCTGGACGTCTTCTGAGTGCATAGTCTCTCGAATACCACTCATAACCTCAGCGCGCTCCTGGCTGCCATAGGCAACCTCAGTTTGCTGCTGATCCGCATAATGCTCCTGAATAGCCTTTCTCATGTATCCCATAAAGTTTTCTACATGATCAATGGTCTTAACGTATTCATAGGCCTTACGAATCTCTTCAAGATCGTCATCTGCATCATTAAGAAGGATCTCCGCATCCTTTAAACTAATATCTACACCTTCTAATAGCTCCATAACGGCGTTTAAATGCTCAGGAGGCATATTATCATACATCTCGACTACTTCTATGCCATCATCCGCATGTACCGTTCTAACGCCCGTATCGACGTCTTCTCCGCCATTCTCAAAATATTTCGTATTATATTGCACGTAAAACTTAATTGAGGTTATTTTACCGCCCTTACCAGTCTTAACCGTCTCAGGCTCCCTGATATAGATATCAGACTTCTCATTAATCTCTTTGATTCCCGGCTTAATAACACGCGCATAAAAGTCCGACCAACGCTTATATTTCGGCGTTTTATCAAGGTTATCAATCTTATCCCAATTTGGTCTGGCCTTCTTGGCTTCGGCACGAATCGCATCGTCCTCTTCCAAATTAACAAACCCAAGGTCTACACGTAATTCCGAAAGCTTATATTCTTTTACAATGCATTCCTGGTCTTCCTGTTTTTCGCCCATACGCGGTTTCGAATCAATCTTATACATGTAACTTCGAAGATGCGTATAGAGCTGGAAAGCTCCGTTTGTTTTAAACGACCACAAAATCGGCAACGACAAATTCGTATAATTCGCCTGAATTTCCTTGATATACGGCTGCATACCATTTTCAAAGACGACACGAAATGTACCGTTATTGTAGCTTACATCATGATAATAATGATTAAATTTGAATTGTCTTGATTCCGGTTCCTCAATAGCGATATAACGCTGCATCATACGCGAGGCAGCATCTCTCAGGTTACTATAGAAACTTCCACCCTTACGGCCCATCAGCGTCTTTAATTCGTCTGATTTGAATTCTACAGCATCATAGGTGTATTCCACGCCATTCGGATCTCGATCAGGCACAGAAATCAGATCGGTCTCCAGCTTCTTAATCGCCATAACTTCGATCTTAGATTCTAGAAGATTCGACTGTTTCTTAGCTCTGATGAGGTAATTCGACATATTAACGGAATCGCCATTAATATTCTTTTCCTTATTTGCCATAATTATCCTCTTTCTGGCTATTTCATTACAGATCATTTGGTACTTTTAGAAACAGACAGATTAGTCTCAAAGCCTTTATTTGCCGACGCTTAAGTACATTTTACACTTCGCTAACGACAGATAAGTACTTTTAGAATTTACTTGCTGACTCTTTGGTACCTTTGTTAGCTATTATATACGACAGTTTGGTACTTTGCAAACACTTTTATGCCGACAATTTGGTATTTTCTTCGATGTTTTTCTGTCTCCAGTTTATAAAAATGCAAGAAAAGATTCATTTTTAATTCATATATTGCAGACAGATTAGTACTATTTTACTACCAGAACCCTTTATTTACAGGCAATTTAGTACTTTGTACCCTTCTCATAACATACAAATTGGGAGGATCGAATTCATTATAGGATTTCGTTGACGACAGTTTAGTATCTTTTTCTATTAATTACATACACTTTGGTATCTCCCAATAGAAATACTCCATTTTTGCGTTAAGTAAATAGATAAGCTGCTCCTATTTTGCGTTATCTTCAAACATTTACCAGAAATGCGTTAATTAACTCCCTGATCTCTCACTCTTTGTTCTGGTCTTATGTAATTAACTCCATTTTTGCGACAACTCTAAATTCAAAAATGTGCCGAATTTGCGTTATCTTCGACCTTTTCTATGTATTCTTTCTCTTTTTTTGCGATAAATTACACTAATTTGATGTACTTTTGCTCCAATTCTGCGTTAGCAAAAGTACAGGAAATGCTGATAGATACTGGGTTTCTTAGATTCCCTAAATAAAGATAAGTAAATTAAATTGTTTGTTTGTAAGAAATAAATATAAAAGTAATAAAAACAACAACATAGTATGTTGCAATATCATTCAACTAAATTTTATTATATATGAATTTTCAGAGAATAGTTTTTAATATCAGATAATAGATGCAATTATTTCTTCAATTTATAATCTTGAAGGATATTTATGCAAAATTGTACTAATTGTGGTAATTTATAATACAATTCATATTGTATATTATCATAGTTTCTATACTATTTCAATCATATCTATATCATATTTTTATATTATTCGAGTAATAGGTTATATAATGTATTACATAATATATGACTTTATAACACATATTACATATTACTTTCATTTTTATGTGGAATGCTAGTTAAATAGTGGATCTGAAGACCTATGTGGCCTCTTAGGGAATCATGTGGAGTGTTTAGCCACAATTTCATATGATGTGTACCTATAAAATGGCAAAAATAAAAATTCGTTTTTCAGAAAGAAATATGCTATAATTCCACCCAGGGAGTTCTGAAAAACGAAAAATCAAATAAGCACGTTTTTCGACATTCTTCCAGCTTTTCTTGTCTAAGTAGAACCCTGCTGGTTATTCTTATAAGAATCGTATAAGGAATAAGAATTAATCGTAGAAATAAGTATATTATGTATGATATTTTGTAATATATTATGAAATATACTATGAAATATATTCTAGAATAGGCTATGAAATATACATGTAATTCAAAACATATGTATGATTTATTCTAAAAACTATTCCAGAATATATTACAAAGCATGTTCGATAACACACGTTAAAATATATTAAGTAATGTATGATAAAACATATTACATAATATAATTTAGCATACATTACATGATATCAGATACGGTATATTATGGATGCTATTATAGCACATCATCTAAAACATATATTAAAACACATGACAAAACATGATATTAAATATCCCAAATAATACAATATTAAACATATTAAGACACATGTTTTAAATTACATTACAGATCATATTCTAAAATGCGTTATAAAAGATATTTTAAAATACCATATGTAATGAATTATATAAGGCATTAAAGGATACATTATTAAATATAAAATGTAATAGAATATAGAATATATAACAAAACATATTTAGAAATATATTCAAACATATAAGAAGGAGTATATAATATATTTACTTATTACATATACTTTAGAATATAAAATAGAACATAAAAACAATGATATTACGGCGTATAAAACAAATTATAATAAAAAATACAAAATTGAACATAAGAAACAGGATAAATTGTGTTATAATACGAAATACATGTTAATATTTTCATTAGAGTTGGAATTATTAAATGAATGGTTGGTAAAAGAAAGGTTGATATAATATTGCAAAAGCCCGTAGATACGGCGTTTGTCGATATCATACATTATGTAATACATTTTGTATGATATATTATCATCTTAATAATAGTCAGTAGTGCTATTTCTTTATCAATTATCTATACATCATTCTTATTAGAAAGATTTGGAATTATATTCTAATGAAATAATCTATAAAATACATAATTAAAAGGAGCTTAATAATGAAGACAATTGCAGTAGCTAACCAGAAGGGTGGAGTTGCAAAATCAACTACCTGCTGGGAGATTGGTACATGCTTAAAGGATATGGGATATAAAGTCCTGGTTATTGATTTCGATCAGCAGTCCAATCTTACAGGATATGTAAATGCAGACAGATCAAAACCATCTATTTATGATTGCTTAAAAGCTGATGCATCAATGGAAGATGCAATTCAGGTTACAGAAGATTTTGATTTTATCTCTGCATCTGAAAAATTATCAAAAGCAGATAAGGAATTTTCTGCACCAGAAGATATTTATCTTTTGAAAGAGTTGTTAAAGTTTATTGAGGATGATTATGATTTTGCAATTGTAGATAATTCTCCATCACGAAATTCTCTTTTAAACATGAGTTATATCGCAGCAGATTTTGTAATTATTCCTACAGAATGTGATACAGGTTCTATTGATGGTATCGATGCAATCTATGGCGATTTAACAAAGTATAGAAAAATTAATTGGACAAATGCGCAGGTTGCAGCTTTGATTTTGACAAAATTTGAAAATACTGCAATGCATACTTTGGCATATGAGCAGTTGGAAGAAAAGTCAGAAGAGATGGAAGAGCATCCATTTGTTATGAAAGTTCGTAAGGGTATTAAAGTTTCTGAAAGTAAATTAGCAATGCAATCACTTCAGAGATATGATCATTATTCTAATCCGGCATTCGATTATCGTGATATAGCGAAAGCGTTAGTTGAAAGATTGGGGGTTAACTAAATGAGTAACTTAGATAAGCTTAGAGCAAAGAATAAAAAGCTTCAGAATTTAAAAGATATGAACAAGGAAAAAGAAAAAGTGGTAGAAAGCCACTCTTCCTCTAATCTTGTTGATGAAATTATTAAAGATGGCGTTTCTTATGATGAAATTGGGGCCTCAAATAAGGCTGCAAACGAAAGTGAGCCTAAGAATGATACCCTGAAGGAAGAAAAGGCTGAATTAGCACCTTCTAGCGCCGTAGAAGAGAAACCGGTAAAAACAAGCACTCCAAAGAAGCAGACATCTACAAGAAAATCGACAAAAAAAGAAACTCGTCCAGTTGAGGAAAAAGAACAGTCTATTAATGCTGCGATTAATCTGGTAGCCAAGAGAAAAGAAAATAAGAGTGTACGAAAGAGTTTCCTGATCAAGGAATCATGTAATGAAAAATTAAAAGCACTTGCAGAGGAACTTGGTACTTCAGAAAATGATGTTGTAAATCAGATTTTAGAGAGTGTGTTCAACGACATGTAAAAAAACTTCTTGAAATACTGGATTCCAAGAGAATCGAAAAAAGTTATGATGAACGTAATAAGAAAAATGTTCGATAAACAACAAATCAAAAGATAGGTGGTAGGTTGACACATAAGTCAACAGAATGATTATGGCAATAAATCCAATGGAAATGATGAAATATGCTGCTCGTATGAGAAAATTCCAGGAACAGCATCCTAAGGCAATTGCATTTCTCCAGTTTGTTGGACAGAATGCAATCCAGGAAGGTTCTGTAATTGCAGTGAAAGTTACAGATCCAGAAGGAAAAGAATATGAATCGAATATTAAAATCACAGCAGATGATTTAGAAACGGTTCAGATGTTAAAAAACATGAGACAGAGCTAATTAGAGTGGTTGTTTCATAAATCAACTTATAAAAATAGGCCTCAGCACTGGAACAAAATCCGGTTGCTGAGGCTTTTTGAATGGGTAAATATATAGGATAAAAAACAGAGTAAAATTTCCAGAATATAATATGACATATTACATAATATGTTATAACATATCATATATAATGTACGCATAAAAAATGTGGAACCAAAAATACGTGAAAATGGCGTAATTATGGGATTCAAATTGGATGAATTATTGTATACTTAAAAAGAGTAAAGAGGATTTACATCGAAAAAGTGTATGGAGGGTTTACGATGAAGACTTTATTTTTCGATTGTTCGAGTGGAATTAGTGGGAATATGACATTGGGCGCCTTGCTGGAGTTAGTTGGCGATGAAATCTGGTTTTTAGAGCAAATAGAAAAATTAAGCATTTGGGGGTATCAGATCGATATTTCAAAACGGGAAAGTCATGGCATTTCTGGTACATTTGTGGATGTCAGGATTGCATCAGAGGATGATGCATTGCAAAGTAGCGGGGACTGTCATGTCCATATGCATAGGAATCTTCAGGATATAGAGCAATTAATCCGTAATAGTTCGTTAGAATTGGATGTGAAGGATTTGGCAATAGAAATCTTTCGAAAGGTAGCGGTGGCGGAAGCCAAGGTACATGGAAAGCCGATCGAGCAGGTACATTTCCATGAGGTTGGAGCAATCGATTCCATCATTGATATTGTGGGAACGGCGATTCTTATTCGGAAATTAAATCCGGATAGAATCTGTGCGAGCGTGTTAAATGAGGGGCATGGATTTATAGATTGTCAGCATGGCAGGATGGCGGTTCCGGTACCCGCAACGGTAGAAATATTGGCAAATGCAGGAGTTCCATTTAGGCAGGTGGACGTCGAGACAGAGATGATTACACCGACAGGAGCAGCGATCATCGCAACATTGGCGGAGGAATTTGGAAATGTTCCGGCGATGAAGTTAAAAGGTGTCGGATATGGCGTTGGATCTAGAGAAATAGGCTATGCAAATGCTTTGAAAGTATATGTTGGAGAAAGCATTTCTAATGGTGATTCTAATGATGAAATCTACGTGATAGAAACAAATATTGATGATGCAACCGGTGAGGAGCTTGGTTATACGATGGAACGCCTGCTGGAAGCGGGAGCAAAAGATGCATTTTATACACCGATTTTTATGAAGAAGAATCGCCCAGCGTATCAATTGACGGTTTTATGC
Organism: Lachnospiraceae bacterium AC2012; assembly: GCA_000702525.1. Classification (GTDB taxonomy): domain Bacteria; phylum Bacillota; class Clostridia; order Lachnospirales; family Lachnospiraceae; genus FD2005. The sequence goes on along the minus strand of JNIN01000002.1, from coordinate 403,118 downwards.
GAGCAGAAGAAAATACAGGAATTGCAGGAGATTATTTTCTGCGAGACGACAACCATTGGCGTCCGTTATTATCCGGTAAAGCGAACGGAGCTTATGCGTGAGATGGTGGAAATGCAATTGCCGGAGGAATATGCCGGGGAGCGGATTCGATGCAAGAAAGTGACGACACCAGGTGGCGAAACATTTCTATATCCCGAATATGAAGATATGAGAGAAGTAGCGAAGAAAACAGGGAAGCCAATAAAGGAAATTAGAAATCTGGTGCATTAACTGTAAGTGTATGGAAATGGCATGAATAGTAGAGGGTGAGAGATAATTCTCAAAAATATACTAATTCACAATTGCGAAAAGGTATGGAAAATCGGCGTTTATAGAAGGTTTTTATACACATGTCTAATAAAATCATGTACAATAGCTATGTATCAAAGTTGGGTTGGTGAAACATCAACGTAAGACTAGTATTTTTAAGAAAATGGGGGAAGATAATATGGGAAAGAGCCTTGAGGAGTGGAAGCTCGGAGACCCAATGATCAACGAAAATGATTATTGGCAGGACCCAAACTATGTTGCAGAGGATCCAGAGAAGGAGAAGCTGGTTTTAAAACTGGCTACGATTATCACGGATCGTTATGTGAAGAAAATCAAACATCAAATCAACAATCATGATCCGGAGTATTGGGCACTGGATCATATCTTTAACAAAGAGGAAATCAAGTTCCTCTTGAGTTTCGAGAAATGCCGCGTGGAATACACGTTGGAACAGCTCGCAAAGAAGAATAACATGTCATTAGAGGATACGAAGGCTATGCTGAAGCGCTTGGTATGGATTGGTGTTGTTGAGACGACATCGGATCCTAAAAACCGTGCGCAGAAGTACTACAATATGCCTATTTTTGTACCTGGTTCCGCAGAATTCATGATGATGCAGGATAAGGTGACAGATGAACATCCGGAACTTGCAACATTCTTTAACCTGATGACACAGTTGCCACTGGGTGGAATTACGCAGATGGTGCCTCCGGGAGGTGCTGGAATTGGTATGCATGTTATTCCTGTCGAATCAGCTATTGATATGAAGAATAAATCCGTATCCGTAGAGCATATTTCACATTGGTTAGATAAATATGATCGTTTCGGTGTTGGTATCTGTTCTTGCCGTAAACAGCAGGCTATGCGTGGCGAGGGCTCTGGCCAGATCGAAGGTGAATACTGTATCGGTGTTGGCGATATGGCGGACTATATGGCGGAAAGACAGCTGGGACGTCGCATTTCCAAAGAGGAAGCACTGGAGATTATCGAACGTGCAGAGCGTCACGGATATGTGCACCAGATTACGAATATCGATGGAGAAGACAAGATTGTAGCAATCTGTAACTGTGCGGCAGGTGTTTGTAATGCACTTCGTACATCACAGCTTTATAACACACCAAATATGTCTGCATCTGCATATCGTGCGCATGTCGACCGCGATAAATGTGTGGCTTGTGGTAAGTGCGTGGAGATCTGTCCGGTTGGCGCTGCGAAGCTGGGACAGAAGCTCTGTAAGAAGAATGGAACGTATGTGAAGTATCCAAAGACAGAGCTTCCAAATGTGAAGAAGTGGGGCCCTGAGAAATGGAACTACAATTACAGAGATGATGCGAAGATCAATTGTTATGAGACGGGTACAGCACCTTGTAAGACAGCTTGCCCAGTGCACCTTTCTGTACAGGGTTATATTAAGATGGCTGCGGAAGGACGTTACGCAGATGCGCTGAAGTTGATTAAGCAGGACAATCCATTTCCAATGATTTGCGGTGCGGTATGTAACCGTCGCTGCGAAGACGCATGTACACGTGGAACAATCGATGAACCGCTTGCTATTGATGAGATTAAGAAATTTATTGCAGCTGCAGATTTAGCAAAGGATACAAGATACATCCCACTTTGCGAAAAGCATGACGGTGGTATGTGGTCTGATGATTACAAGGTTGCCGTTATCGGTGGTGGACCTTCTGGTCTTGCAGCGGCTTATTTCCTTCGTCAGGATGGTTATCCTGTTACGGTATTTGAGAAGGAAAATCGTCCGGGCGGTATGCTGATGAATGGTATTCCTTCGTATCGTTTGGAAAAAGACATTATTGATGCAGAAATTGATGTCATCCGTGAGATGGGTGTGGAAATCAAGACTGGCGTAGAGGTTGGTAAGGATATCACAATCCAGCAGCTTCGCGAACAGGGATATAAGGCATTCTATATTGCCATTGGTATGCAGGGCGGTCGTATGGCTGGTGTACCTGGAGAAGATGCAGAAGGCGTGCAGACGGGTGTTGATTTCCTGAGAAAGATTAACCAGGATCATAGCATTAAGTTACATGGAGAAACGGTAGTCATCGGTGGCGGAAATGTTGCGATTGACGTTGCCAGAACAGCGGTTCGTGCCGGTTCTACAAAGGTTACCATGCTCTGCCTGGAAGGCGAGAAAGAGATGCCAGCTGCGGATGATGAAGTATTCGAAGCAAAGGAAGAAGGCATCGTTGTAATGAACGGATGGGGACCGAAGGAAGTCATTTCCGAAAATGGTCATGTAAAATCCGTTGTATTTAAGAGATGTACAGCCGTTAAGGATGCGGAAGGCAGATTCAATCCACAGTATGATGAAAATGATACCGTAGAGATTCCTTGCGAAAATCTGCTTCTTTCCATTGGACAGTCCGTACAGTGGGGTAACCTGCTTGATGGAACCAAGGTGGAATTAAATAGAAATCAGACGGCGAAGGCTGATCCACTTACCTTACAGACAGCAGAACCGGATATCTTCGTTGGTGGAGATGTGTTTACAGGTGCTAGATTTGCTATCGATGCCATTGCTGGTGGACGCGAGGGTGCCGTTTCTATTAACCGTTATGTGCATCCGGGTAACCGTCTGGATCTTGCAAGAGATCGCCGTGAATTTATCGAATTAGACAAGGATGATATCCGCGTAGAAGGATTCGATAACGCACCTCGTCAGATTCCAGGAAAGAAGGCTGGCGTGGCAGCAGAAACATTTGACGATCTTAGATTGACACTGACAGAAGAACAGGTACGTACAGAGGCGAACCGTTGCCTTGGCTGTGGTGCTTCTGTCGTAGATGAGAATCGTTGTATCGGTTGCGGACTTTGTACAACAAAGTGTAACTTCGATGCGATTAAGCTGACAAGAGACTTCCCAGAAGCCAGCACAATGACCATTGCAGAAGATAAGTTCAAGAAGATTGGACCATATGCAATCAAGCGTGGTGCAGGAATCGCAATCCACAAGCTCTTCAAGTAGAATGGTCTCTTGGGGACGGGGTTGATGGACCACTAGTCTTGTTTAAAAGTAAGAAAAGAATGTAATAAATGAGAGAAGCAAGCAGTATCACTATGAGGACATGAGGCATTTCCCTCCAAAGTGGTATTTGCTTGCTTTTTTTGTTAGGTCTATAATGGTAACGAGTGAGTTTTTGGAAACTCAAAAGAATAGAGAATATAAGAAATACAGTTTAGGAGGACAGCATGAAATTCGAAACACTTAGAAAAGAAATGATTACAGCGATGAAAGCGCATGATAAAGAACGTAAGGAAGTGATTTCTTCCCTCGTTTCTGCAGCAAAGAAGATTGCAATTGATGAAGGAACAAGAGAAGATGTGACAGATGAGCAGGTTGACCGCGCAGTAACGAAGGAACTTCGTACAGCGAAGGAACAGTTAGAGAGCTGCCCTGCAGAGCGTGAAGACTTGAAGCAGGAGTACGCATTCCGCGTATCTGTTATCGAAGAATTTGCTCCAAAGATGATGAGTGAAGAGGAAATCGAAGCAGAACTGAAGGCAAATTATGCGGAAGTCATTGCGTCTGGAAACAAGGGTCAGATTATGAAAACTGTGATGCCAGCATTCAAGGGCAAAGCAGACGGTCGCGTGATTCAGCAGGTTGTTGCAAAATTAATCGGATAATTTAGGAAATGAAACATTGCTTGAAATTGTAAGAATTCGCTAAAAATAGCAGGGGGGAGCATATCATGAAATTACGAATGGGAATGATTGGAAATGGTAGAATTGCCAATCGATTTGTCGAAGAGTGCCGCGCAGCGTCAGAAAAGCTTGAAAAGCAGGTGGAACAACAGAAAATTGATGGAATAGAGATTACATGTGTCTATAATCCAAAGCAGGAGAGTGCAGCGGAATTTGCGAAAAAACATAGAATTCCACTTGCTACTTCCGATATGGAAGAGTTTTTAGGAAATGTGGACGCCGTCTATATCGCCGTGCCACATCAGTTCCACTTTGATTATGCGAAGTCCATGTTAGAAGCTGGCAAGCATGTTCTCTGTGAGAAACCGATGAGTTTGATAGAGTCCGATGTCATTGAACTTTACGAACTTGCAGAGCAGAAGAAGCTGGTCCTGATGGAAGGCATAAAAACGAATTATGCGCCAGGTTTTAAGGAGATTATCCAGCGTGTAAAGCGGGGCGAAATCGGAACGGTAATAGATGTCGAGGCAGCATTTACAAGGATTCCCGTTGCAAATACAAGAGAGTGCTGGGATATTGAAAATGGCGGAAGTTTCACGGAATTTGGAAGTTATGCATTGCTTCCAATCGTGAAATTATTCGGAACGAAAAATCTGCATGCGGATTATCATTATGTCGAGGGCGAGACGGGCGTAGATACGTATGTGAAGGCACATTTCTATCAGACGGACGAATTTGGGCAGACGATATCCTATGCAACTGCAAAGACGGGACTTGGCACGAAATCCGAGGGACAGCTTTTGATCTCGGGAACGAAGGGGTATATCCTCGTGCCTTCGCCTTGGTGGCTTACAAAGAAGTTTGAAATATGTCGCGAAGATCCGTCTTGGAACCAGACGATTACAACGGAATTCGAAGGCGCTGGGTTACGTTATGAGATAGAGGCATTTGTGAAAATGATGCAGGGCGAGGAAGTTCCAGAGTATCTCACAGCGGAAGAGAGCCGATGGATGGCCGAGCAGATGGATCATTTCCGTAATTTAAAGCAATATAGACGGGCGGAGCGAAATCGCGTATATATGGCGAAGATGATGGAAACAGAGGCATCGGATGATTTGGATATCAATGAGGATGTTGGAATCTGGGCGCATCGAGGATGTTGCTTCCGCTATCCGGAGAATACGATTCCGGCTTTTCTTGCGGCTGCGAAATTACAAGGACTGAAGGGAATCGAGTTGGATATCCAGCTTACCAAAGATGGGGAAATGGTCGTCATTCATGATGAGAAGGTGGATGCAACTACGACAGGAACAGGTGCGGTGGCAGATTATACTTTAGCAGAGTTGCAGGCGTTACAGATTACGGGCAGAGGTTGCGAGGAACCGGTGGATGTCACATCTTTGAAATTGGAGGACATGCCGGAATTTGATGGAAATCTGAGAATTCCAACCATCCGTGAGGTTTTTGAAGTGCTGATGCCGTATTTGAAGAAGGGGCTCTTCATCAATATAGAGTTGAAAAACAGTAATGTACGTTATGAAGGCATGGAGCAGAAAATCCTTGATTTGGTGCAGGAAATGGGACTGGAGAACAATATTATCTATTCTTCCTTCCTGCCGGAATCCATGGGCGTCATAAAGGAACTGAACCCGCAGGCGAAGACAGGAATTTTAGGCGGTTGGGTGCATTGGTGTACGCAGAAGATGCAGGAATTTCATGCGGACGCGGTTCATCCATATACCGGAGGAATGGACATCACAAAGGGCGCCGCTAAGGAATTTTCGGGATTCCCGGTACGCGCCTGGAATATGGAAGAACCATTCTACGGTTCCAAGACGGGTAGATTCAAGGATGGAAACATGCTTCGTTATGCGAAACTTGGTGTGACGGATCTGTTTACAAATGTACCGGAGGAATATTTGGTGTGATGAAAATAGTAACCGCGATAGATTCTTTTAAAGGTAGTATGACATCTGTAGAGGCTGGAAATGCAGCTGCTGCAGGTTTTAAGAGGGCGTGCCCGACCGTTTCGGTCGAGGTGCGCCCTCTTGCAGATGGGGGAGAAGGAACGGTCGAGGCGCTGATCGAAGGTATGGGCGCAAAGCGCGAGGTTGTGACTGTGACCGGTCCGTTGGGCCAGCCGGTGGATTGCCCGTATGGGATTTGCGAGGAAAGGAAAACGCAGAAGGAAGATGGTGACGAAAGTATCCAGAAAACAGCTGTCATCGAGATGAGTGGCGCGGCCGGTATTACGCTGGTTTCACGTGATGCGCTGAATCCGATGAAGGCAACAACCTATGGCGTTGGAGAAGTAATCCAGGATGCGATACAAAAGGGATGCCGCCGTTTTATCATAGGCATTGGTGGAAGTGCGACAAATGATGGCGGTATTGGTATGTTGCAGGCCTTGGGATATGATTTTCTGGATGCGGATGGACATCAAATTTCGTATGGCGCAAGGGGACTTCGACAGCTGTATCAGATAGATGGCCAGAATGCCCTTCCAGAACTCTCAGAATGCGAATTTATGGTTGCATGTGATGTCACGAACCCCTTACTTGGTAAAAATGGCTGTAGCGCCGTATTTGGCCCGCAGAAGGGGGCAACACCGGAGATGGTGGAGGAAATGGATCATTTGCTGGAAACGTATGCGGAGAAGGCGCGTGAACATTTCCAGGGAAATCATGAGGTCGACCCGAATTATCCGGGAAGCGGTGCGGCTGGTGGAATGGGATTTGCATTTCGCACATTTTTGCATGCCAGTTTGAAACCCGGAATCGATATTATTCTCGAAGAAACAAGGCTGGAAGAGTACGTGAAGGATGCGGATCTCGTCGTAACCGGGGAGGGTATGCTGGATGCGCAGACCGCCATGGGTAAGGCTCCGGTTGGCGTTGCGAAACTTGCGAAGAAGTATGGGAAGCCAGTGATTGCATTTGCGGGTGGTGTTACAAAAGATGCAAAGGCATGTAACGATGAAGGAATCGATGCATTCTTCCCGATTGTTCGAGGCGTCACAACGTTGGAGGAAGCGATGAATCCGGAGAATGCGAAGAAGAATCTGGCAGATACGGCTGAACAAGTGTTGCGAGCGATGATGTTATGGGTTGAATAAATAAATGGATTTAACTATCCAGAGTTGGAACAGTATAGGAAGATGTTGTAAATACAGGAGTTAAAGGCTTGGAATAAATGAAAGAAAGTTTATATATAAAGAAAAGGCAATTGCAGGCAAAATTGCTCAGCTTACAGTTCTATCTTTGTAGGATTTTCCCAATTAAGAAGAATCTGATTGTGGTGTGCACATTTGAAGGAAAAGGCGGGTTTGGGTGTAATCCAAAGTATGTTGTAAAGGCATTACATGAGAAGCATCCAGATTTAGAATTTGTTTGGTTAGTTAATCAGAATGCAATGGATAAGAATTTTCCCGATTATGTGAAGAAGGTTGAAAATAGCGGTTGGAAAAGGGCATATTATCTTACACGTGCAAAGGTTTGGATTGATAATTATCGAAAACCGTATGGAACAGTGAAGCGAAAGGGCCAGTATTATTTGAATACGAATCATTATACACTTGGTATAAAGACGGTCGGACTGTGGAGAGGTGCAGGTTTTTCAAAGATGGCATATCTGGTAAGTAAAAATGATTCAGATATGATAGATAATTTGATTATCGATTCGAAATTTGGTGAAATCATGAGTCCGAAGGGATTGGTATATGATGGTCTTTATTTGAAGACAGGAGCGCCTCGCTGCGATGTGCTGTATGGCAATCGAACAGAGTTGAAAAGAGAATATCGTAGAAATAAGAATCTTCCAGAGGATGCGAAGATTCTTATGTTTGCACCGACCTTCCGTGAGGGGGCAAAAGATGGAAAACGCTTTGTTTATTCAGAGGAATGGACGGTTGATTTTGGACGCTTAATTCGAAATCTGGAAAGACGATTTGGCGGGAAATGGTACATTGCTTTTCGTGTGCATCCGCAACTCGCTCCTGGATTTGAGGATTATAAAAATCCGCAGATAGAAGGCCGCATTATAAACGAAAGTCAGGCGGATGATCTATATGAGATTTTGGCTGCGATGGATGCGTATATGACTGATTATTCGAGTGCCTGTTTTGAAGCAGGATTTGCGAAAATGCCAGTATTTATCTACGCGGATGATATAAAGCAGTATGAACATGATCGTGGTTCGCTTTTCTGGAATATGGCAGAAAATCCTAGAGGAAATGTAACTGCGAATCAAGATATTTTAAAAGGCCTAGATGTAACATTTCCATTCCCAATTGCTACAAATAATGAAGAATTAGAAAAAGACATAATGGGGTTTGACGAGCTAAGCTATGAAAAGAAATTGGAGAAATTCCATACAGATCTGGGATTGGTGTTCACAGGGCATGCGAGTGAGACAGTAGCGAAGAAAATAGAAATGGTGTTGAATAAATAAATTTAGGATGGTATGCTTACAACAAGCAGAAAATTCTAAAAATCGAAATGAAATCAAATAAAAAATCTATTAGTCAAATCAGAAATTCCTGCTTATTATCCATATGAAAAAAATAAGTAGGAGTTTTTATTTTAGGAAGTATTATTAGGTATTTACTCCTGCGAAAAAAGAAGGGGGTAACGTGCCTATGGGGAACAAACAGCATGTGTATGCGAAGGAAATCGAGGAAATTGTAGATAACATGACCTTGATGGATGATGATTTAATGTCTCGAGTATTTGATCAGAATATTCCGGCGACAGAGGTTTTGTTAAGGACAATCCTGGAAGAAGAGATTGAGGTGATTTCGAGCAAGGGACAGTGGGATATGAAGAATGCCATTGTCGGTGGACGAAATATCAGGCTTGATATCTTTGCGAAAAGTAGAAATGGAACGTATTTCGATTGTGAAGTACAGAGATCCGACAGAGGTGCAATACCGAGGCGAGCGCGTTTTCATGCAAGTATGTTGGATACCAGTATGTTAAAAGCTGGAGAAGATTTTGCAGAATTGAAAGATTCTTATGTTATTTTCATCACGGAAAATGACTACTTTGCGGAAGGAAAACCATTGTATCGGATTGTTAGAAAACGAGAAAATGGAGAAACTTTTGAGGATGGTAGTTATATCATCTATGTGAATGGGAAATACGAAGGCGAGGACAATCTGGGACGTCTACTGTCAGACTTTAGGAGAAAAGAGTTAAGTGGTTTTAATTATCCGGAGCTGGAACATGGAGTACGCCAGTTTAAGGAAGGAATGGAGGGACGAGAAGTTATGTGTGAAGCTGTTGAGAGATATGCTGAAAAATATGCGGAGAAGTATGCGGAAGGAAAGTATAATTCTGGAAAGATGGAAGGAAGACTAGAAGGAAGACTGGAAGGAAAATTAGAGGGTAAGTTGGAAGGTAAATTAGAAGGTAAATTGGAATCCATAAGAGCTATTATGCAGAACCTCCATCTATCAGCGGAAGAGGCAATGGATTCGATTGGTGTTCCGAAGAGTGAATGGGAACAATATAGGAAGATGCTGTAAATATTATTAATAGCGAAAAGGTTCTTAAGTATTTTGAGTAATTGGTCGATATAATAAAAGATAGACTAGGTGCAAAAGGAATTGCTTGAGAAGTTATTTATGAGTTTTGGGCTACGCACCGTAGGTGTGTAGCCTTTTTATATTGGAGGAACTAAATGGTTGTTAGTAGTTTAGATAATCTACATAAGGTTTTAAAAGAAAGAAAGGAAAATGAGATATATATATGGGGGTCTGGAGCGTACGGAAATTTATTAGGCGCCTTTTTTAATGTACATGATATTAAGTGGAATGGTTATTATGATAATTATTTTGAAGATGAAAATGGTTTAAATGATAAACCTATCTATCGTGGTGAAAATATAAATAAGGACGCTGTAATTGTTTTGTCAATGAAGAATTCACAAGATGTTTATGAGCAATTGAGTATGTATGGAATGAGGGAAGATAATGTCCTTAGATTATCAGAAATATGTTATCCAGAACTTGAGAAAATAAATGGATTTGATATAGATAAGAAGTTGCATCTGAAGGAGTTAAAGGATATTCATTTTGCGGAGAGATGTTTTATAGTTGGTAATGGACCAAGTTTAAAAAAAGAAGATTTAGAAATGATATATCGAAATAATGAAATTAGTTTTGGATGTAATGAAATATATAAAGCATTTGATAAGATAAGTTGGAGACCAAAGTACTATGTATATTCTGATGTAAATGGTTTAAGAGATAGATTACAACAAGGGGATTTTAGGAATCTGATTGAAAATACTCAGATATCATTTTTGATTAGGTGTTTGCCTCAAACAGTCGAATATTTTTCAAGAATGGAAAATGTTTATTTGTTTAATCAAATATATAGGGGAAGTAGAGGAGAAACATTTTCAAAGGATTGTTCGGAATTTGTTTGTATAGGAAATACAGTTACATATGTAATGCTTCAATTTGCTTTGTATATGGGATTTAAAGAGATATATTTAATTGGCATGGATCATAATTTTGCACGTGAAATCACAGATAATGGTGTTGTCGAATCAAATGTTCGGGATCATTCTGAACTAATAAAGGGTGAAAATGCTGCATATTATGAGATTGATAAAGTGACAAGGGCATATATTGAAGCAAAAGCATTCGCAGACAAGCATGGAATTAAGATATATAATGCAACTAGGGGCGGAAAACTGGAAGTGTTTGAGAGAGTAGATTTTGATAGTCTATTTTAAGTAAATTTAAAGGTTATTAGAAAGAAGGACATAGAAATGTTAGAAAATTCAACGATTTTAGTTACTGGTGGTACAGGATCTTTTGGAAATACATTTGTACCAATGACACTGGAGAAATATAATCCTAAAAAAATAATCATATATAGTCGTGATGAGATGAAACAATGGAATATGGCAAAAAAGTTTCAAGGTGACGATAGAGTACGGTTCTTTATAGGTGATGTGAGAGATAAGGATAGACTGTATAGAGCGTTGAATGGAGTGGACTATGTTGTACATGCTGCAGCTACAAAAATTGTTCCAACAGCAGAATATAATCCGTTTGAATGTATTAAAACAAATGTTAACGGCGCGATGAACCTTATAGATGCATGTATTGACTCCGGTGTAAAGCGTGTTGTCGCGTTATCGACAGATAAGGCAAGTTCACCAGTGAATTTATATGGAGCGACAAAGTTATGTTCAGATAAAGTTTTTATAGCTGGGAATTCATATTCTGGTGGAACAACAAGGTTTGCGGTTGTTCGATATGGTAATGTTATGGGCTCACGAGGTTCTGTGATTCCATATTTTCTTGAAACTGCAAAGTCTGGGAAATTAACGATTACAGATAAAAGGATGACGCGTTTTATGATTTCCTTGGAACAGGGTGTGGAATTGGTGTGGCATGCATTTGATGATATGGAAGGGGGAGAAATCTATGTAAAGAAGATTCCATCCATGAATATTTGTGATATTGCAACAGCAGTAGATGCATCGGCAGAGCAGATTGAGATTGGTATTAGACCAGGAGAGAAGTTGCATGAACAGATGATTGGTGTGGAAGATGCACATTTTACTTATGAGTATCCAGAACATTTTAAGATTCTTCCACAAATATGTGAATGGGGTTCAGTTGATACAATGATTAAAGGTGGAAAGAGAGTTCCAGAAGGATTTAGTTATACATCTGATAATAATAAGGAATGGATGTCAATTGAACAATTGCAGAGATGGATAGATAATAACAAGGTAAAAATCGGAAGTATCTAAGAGGTAACATAATGAAGGTAAATGCGATAGTTCAGGCAAGATGCGGATCAACTAGATTTCCAAAGAAGGTATTTGCTTTGATTGATGGAAAGCCATTGATTTGGCATGTTGTTGAGCGTTTGAAATTAACTACACGTATTGATGACATCATTATAGCGACGACGGAGAATCCTATTGATGATGCAATTAAGAAATGGTGCGACGATAATGGAGTACTTTGTTATAGGGGAAGTGAGGAGGATGTTCTTCATCGATATTATGAGGCATCATTAAAATATCCATCGGATATTGTTGTTAGAATAACGGCAGATGATCCATTTAAAGAACCTTGTATAATAGATGAAGTGATTGCTTGTCTGGAGAATGGAGAATACGATTTGGTTACAAATAATTTTCCGCCAAGTTTTCCAGAAGGCCTTGATTGTGAAGCGTTTACATTCAAGGTGCTTCAAGAGATGGAGATGAAATCAAAAGATTCGTTTGAAAGGGAGCATGTAACACAATATGTCTATCGGAATCCGGATAAATATAGAATCGGTAATGTTACATGTGAGAGACAGTTGTCATATTATCGATGGACGATTGATAATATTGAAGATTTGAATATGGTTAATGCTATTTATGAGTGTAGAAATGGAAAAGGAATTCTTCTTATGGATGAGATTCTTAACATATTAGAAAAAAAACCGGAAATATCAGAGATTAATGCTACGGTGAAGCGTAGTGATATGTATAAGTAGTAGGAGTAGAAAATGGAACGAATATCAGAAGTGGAAAAGAAATATGTAATGGAGGCTTTGGATAATGGTTTTGAAACATCTAAAAATTCTTTTTTTAATACAAGATTAGAGACAGAGTTTGCGAAGCGATTTAATTCAAGGTATGCAATTGGACATTGTAATGGGACGGCAACGCTACATGTAGCTTTGTTGGCTTGTGGTGTTCAACCTGGGGATGAAGTTATTGTCCCAGCACTTACAATGTCATCGACATCTATTCCGGTGGTTCTATGTGGTGCAATTCCTGTATTTGCAGATAGTGATATAGAAACCTTTGAAATATCAGCGGAGAGTATTGAGAAGTGTATTACAGAAAGGACTAAGGCTGTTATTACTGTATCTCTATACGGGTTAGCGCCTGATTATGATGCAATATTAGAGATTTGTAAGAAGCATAACCTGTATTTGATTGAAGATAATGCGGAGTGTTTCTTAGGAGAATATAAAGGTAAATTGGTTGGAGAGTTTGGAGATTTTTCTAGTTTTAGCTTTCAAGCGAGCAAGCATATGACAGCGGGAGAAGGTGGAATGCTTACTACAAATAGTCTGGAATTAGCAGATAAGGCTAGACGGTTGAATTGTCTGGGATATGCGGGAGTCAATGCGAGCCAAGGTAAGATTACTAGAAATGATATTCAGGACCCTAATTATAGTCGACATGTTTCTTTTGGATATAACTATAGAATGTCTGAATTACAGGCTGCATGTGCTTTAGGACAGCTAGAAAGATTGAACGAGCTAGTGGATAATAGAGTTGCTGTTGCGAAAATATTTGATGAAGTGTTATTAAATCAAAATCTTCTTAAAAGACAAGTGGAACCAGATGGATATAAGAATTCTTATTGGTCATATTCTATGGTGTTGAATACAGAGAATCCAGATGATGATTGGTATCGTTTTAGAGATTTGTTTCAGAAAAATGGCGGAGATGGATACTATGCGGCTTGGAAATTATCTTATAATGAGCCAGCATATCAAGACATTCTTCAAAAACAGGAAGGCGTATGGCAGACGTATAATGCAGAGTTATGTCCAAATGCGGAATATTTACAGAAGAGAATGATTCAGTTAAAAACAAATTATTGGGATTTGGACGAAGCTAGAAAGCAGGCAGAGATACTGGATAAAACAATTAGAGAGTTTAGATAATTGGTTGAGTACAGAAGGAGTGAGAACAAATGCTAGAGTTTAATAAAACTATAAAAATAGGTAACCGAGAGATTGGACCGGGACATCCAACTTATTTTATTGCTGAAATAGGTGGTAATTTCGATGGAAGTATTGAAAAAGCAAAGAGATTAATTGATGCAGCAAAAGCCGCAGGGGCAGATTGTGCGAAATTTCAGACATTTACAGCAGATACAATCGTATCTGAGGGTGGGTTTTCAAAGATGACATTGCATGGCGTTCATGGTTCATGGGGAAGGACGGTATCAGAAGTATTTAAAGATGTAGAATTCCCAATGGAATGGCATCAGGAGATTGCAGAATATTGTAAACAGGTTGGAATTGACTTCTCTACATCACCTTATTTTAAAGAGGCGGTTGATTTATGTGCGGATATGAATCTTCCGTTTATTAAAATTGGATCAGGAGAGATTACATGGCTTGAAATGATTGAATATATAGCGAAAAAAGGGTTACCTATTATGCTTGCGACAGGTGATGCTACAATGTCGGAAATTGATGAGGCAGTTAGAACAATTGAAGCAACGGGTAATAAGAATCTTGTTCTTATGCAGTGTATTACAAACTATCCATCTAAAATTGAGAGTGCAAATGTAAATGTATTGAAAACATATCAGGATGCATTCGGTTGTCTTACAGGATATTCAGATCACTCTCCAGGACATGTGGTAGCGTTAGCATCTGTGGTTTTAGGTGGAAGTGTAATTGAAAAGCATTTTACACTTGATAAAACAGACAAGGGGCCAGATCACCCACATTCTATGGAACCGGATGAGTTTAAATTTATGGTTGACTCTATTCGTGAAGTTGAACGAGCTATGGGAAGCACTCGTAAAGAGGTAGTTGAGGAAGAGGCTGAAACAGTATATGTGCAAAGAAGATGTCTTTATGCAAAGCGTGATTTAAAGGTTGGTCAGGAAATAACAGAAGAGGATATTGATGTATTAAGACCAGCACTTGGCATACCTCCAAAGTATAGAAAAACGATCATAGGAAAGCACTTGAATAAAGATATTCCAAAGGGAGATCCAATTTTCTGGGAAGATTTATAAGATACAAGTAGGTGATTTAATGATTACTGATAGAGAAACAATAATGGCAATCGTTGATAATGATTGCTTTCAAGAATCAGATGTGGCTATTTTACTCGAAGGAGATGGTTTCTTTCGTTATCGAAAGGCAGTTGATTTATATAAGCAGGGTTTAGTGAAGAAAATTGTTTTTAGCGGAAACATAGTCGATAAGGATTATGGAAGTTATCCATTTGAAGAGATAAAACCGTATATTCTTGAACAGGGTGTATTGGAATGTGATGTAATTCATGAAGATAAATCACTTCATACAAAGCAGCAGGCGGTTGAAGTGGTTAAGATGGCTATAGATAACGGGTGGAAACGACTTGCTCTTATTGCTTCTCATGAGCATCAATATAGGGCTTATCTTACATTTTTACGAGAGGTACTTGATACAAAAAGTGGGATAATTCTATATAATACACCTGTTCGGAAACTGAATTGGTTTATCGATAGTGGTTGGGGAACACGTTTTGATCATTTGTCGGCGGAGTTTGAACGCATAGAAAGGTATACAGCAATGGGTCACCTTGCAAATGCGAAAGAAGTAATTGAATATCAAAAGTGGAAGGAATCTTTGATAGATGAGTAGATGTACAGATTATAAGGTGGCTAGAAATATAATGGGAAGTAACTTCATTGGTATTGAAGAATTAAGATCTATGGAGGAACTGTTGGTTACAATTCCAGAAACTATTCCACCAATAACTTTTTCAGAAGAAGAGTTATTAAGAAAAAAGGATGATTATATTTTACTGCTTGGTGTACATACTTTATCAAATGGGAAAACAGTTACAATTAGGCACCTAAAAGAGGTGTTCGGTATGAATCCGGAGAAAAATGAACCTTGTTTTTATAATCAGGATTGGTATGAAAAAGAGGCTTTTATCGACACAGAGTTAGATTCTCAGTGGTTTTTGATTCGAAAGAATATTTATGAAGACAGTAGATCTGTAAGCCCCGAAGTGTTGATGGAGAAGTATTCTTTTCCTACAGCAGTGATGTGTGTATATGCATTTTTCATAACGTGGATTGTTAGAGATGAAAAGCTTTGGTATCATGATTTTATTTGGTGTAGTGATGTTGATCATAATGGAGACAGAATATATGTTGGTAAATATCATGATGTAGATGGTGTAAATAAGAATGGATTTAGCATTCATAGACATTTGGCATTGAGACCGTGTTATGGATGTATAGATTAAGGGAAATAGAGATGAAAGATTTGATTAGTGTAATAGTTCCGATTTATAATGTTGCACCATATGTGAGAAAATGTATCCAAAGTATATGTAATCAAACGTATAAGAATTTAGAAATCATTTTGGTTGATGATGGATCTGAAGATGGGTCCGCTTTAATCTGTGACGAAATGGCGAGAGTTGACACTCGGATTGTTGTAATACATCAAGAAAATGGAAAACTAACTCGTGCAAGAAAAGCTGGGATGAGAATGGCTACAGGTAAATATGTTGGATTTGTAGATGGTGATGATTGGATTGAACCAAATATGTATGAAGTCTTATATGAAGATGCAGTTAGTAAAGATGTTCCAATAGTTCTTTCTGGATTATATAGAGAAAATGATGAGGGTATATATTCTGTCCGTGAAGCTACGTGTTATGGTTCGGGGCTGTTTTCAGGTGACCGATTAAATGATTTAAAAAATAATATAAGGAATGCGCTAAATTGGTCAAGTTGTAATAAGCTCTTTTTGAAAGAGTTGGTTTCGAAAGAATTATATAAGGTAGATGATAATCTATCAGGGATAGAAGATGATTTTTTTGTTGCAGGATGTATTGCTAGATCGTCTAGATTGTATGTAGAAGGAAAGATTTTCTATCATGCCTATGATCGTGTAGGATCTGCAACACATAGTAAACATTCGGATTACTATGCGATGATGGATAGAGCATTGCCATATTATAAACAAATGATGACGTACGGTACAGAAGAAATGAAGAGAGATCTTCAGCGTGCAGTTATAGATGGAATATTAAATGGTGTAGAAAACGTTTTAGATAATATTTTTTTCCCAACATATTATTATACAAATAGTTTAAATATATCTTCTGAAAAAAAGGTTTTGTTATATGGAGCAGGGAATGTGGGGGAGTGTTTTTACCAACAAATAAAAAATAAAAAAATGTTTTCAATTGTAGATTGGGTAGATAAGAATTTAGAAATATCTTCCAAAACAGGAGTTGATCTAATAAAACCAGCAGATATCTTCAAGTGTGAATATGATTATATTTTGATTGCAGTTTTGTATGAGTCTAATGCGATGAGTATAGCGGACGATTTAATGAAATTGAATGTTCCAAAGGAGAAGATTATATGGGAAAAACCCATTAAAGTAACTGAATTACTTGGGCTATAGTCTATATAGCGGATAATCTAGGAGGACACGATTTGAAAAAAGTTACAGTTATCATGCCATGCTTAAATGTGGTGCAGTATTTTAAAGAATGTATCGACAGTGTCGTCAATCAAACGATCTTTAAGGATTTAGAGGTGTTGATTGTGGATGCTGGTTCTACAGATGGAACGCAGGAAATGGCAATGTTTTATGCTACAAAATATCCGAATATTCAGTTGAAGATATCTGAGAAAAAGAGTTATGGGTACCAAGTGAATTTGGGCATAAAAGAAGCAAGCAGTAAGTATGTTGCAATTCTGGAGACGGATGACTATGTCAGAGAAGATATGTATGAGCTTTTGTATAATGTAGCAGAAGAGAAGTCTGTTGATTATGTAAAAGCAGATTATGACATGTTTTATATTTGCAGAAATAACAAACAAATTTTTAAGAAGATGGTTATATCGAAATCAAAGTCAGATTATAACAAAGTGTTAGATATGACCAAAAATAAATATATGCATGTGCATGATTTCTCAGTCTGGAAGGGTATCTACCATCGTGAATTTCTAATCAATAACAAAATTTATTTCAATGAATCCCCAGGAGCAGCCTATCAGGATATTGGTTTTGGACAGATCTTACATTCCCATGCAAAGCGTGCGCTGTATCTTCCGGACTCCTTATATCGTTATCGTGTTGGCAGAGAGCAGTCATCGGTGAATTCCGGTAAGGGAATCATCTATAATAGAAATGAATTTGAGCGATTGTTGCATTTACAGGACGAGTACGAGCTTTTTATGCCAGGGTTATATGAGGCGATGCTAAGTTCTTTTTTAGGCGAATTTGGGCTGCTAGACGCGCCTACAGCGGCATCGGATCATAATATATTGGATTGCGCGTATTGGATTGTAAATCATATTGATGAAGCAATCCGGAGCGGTATCATTTCCGAGGAAATGATTTGCCAGGATTTAGGAGAGGATAAGCTCCTCCAGTTCCGCAGGATTCAAAAAGATATTCCGGGGGAAATGGAAAAGCACGTTCGTATGAAACGCGAGCAGAGAAGACAGTGGACAGAGCTTAGCTATATCGAAGAGCCGATTTACATTTTTGGAGCTGGTAATTACGGCATGAACGCGCTTCGTTTGCTGGATTCTTGCGGGGTTCAGATTACTGGATTCTTGGACAATGGAGCGGATGAGAATAAGCAGATCGCCGGTTATGATGTGATATTGCCAACCAATCGAATAGTTGGAGAAAATGCCAGAGTTATTATAGCAAATAAGTTTCATGCAGATGAGATTCGTAAGCAGCTTGTGGATATGGGTGTCGATGAAGCGATTATTTTGGAATACAAGAATTAAGAAAGAATAATGTAAAAGAAGGGTATTTAGTATTAAAGGGGAGGTATTATGAAAAAAGCTATAGTTCTGTGCTCGGAGAGCGGTTTTTTAGCATATCTTAAAGGCATTAGTAAAGGTTCAGAGTGTTTTTTTGTTGAAAACATTATTGATAATAAAAAAGGCATACTACGCGAGTTTATTTATGAGAAAGAAATCTTGCTTGCAGTTAGTTGGAGAGAGATAGATGCTTGGATAAGTGAATTTAAGGCGAATGGAATTAAGAGGATACGAATAGTTCCGGTATTCGTAATGCAATATGGAATTGATATTTTTCAGGATGAAGTGATGTATGAAAAATATACGAAGTCAATAATTTTAGATCAGAATGTGAATCTTACATATCTAGAAACGCATGTGACAGATATTTGTAACTTGAAATGCAGGGGATGTATGCACTTTTCAAATCTTGCGACAGAAGCGAATGAGCCAGATGTAGTGTCATTTGAAAAAGATATGAAAAGACTTTCGGAAATGTTTCATCACATTTTTATTATTCGATTATTAGGTGGAGAACCACTTTTGTCGAAACATCTAGAAGAGTATATAAAGATTGTACGGAAGTATTTCCCATTATCTGAACTTAGAATTGTCACGAACGGGTTATTGATTCCAAAGATGTCAGTTCAACGGAGTCAGGTGGTACGGGATAATTATGTGGCAATGGATGTAAGTCCCTACCCGCCTACGATTGATAAGATAGATGACATAATGGCTTTTTTAGATGAGTATGAGATTCCGTATGGAACGATAGCAGATAAGCTGACGAGTTTTCGCAAATCAATATCTTTGAAATCGACGAATGAAGTTGAGAAATCGATGGAAATTTGTGGGAGTAAGCATTGCCATTTCTTACGAAATGGATATATAGCGAAATGCCCGCTAGCTTTTTTTATCGAAGAGTTTAATCAAAGATATGACGTGAATATTCCTTCGACGGAGAGATTTAATATCTATGAGGATTTAGATGCGTCGGATCTAAAGAAAAAGTTGGATGGGGCATCCGAACTTTGCAAATATTGCCCGGATCATGCGGAGTTTATTGAATGGAAAGTTACGCATAATGATGCGGAAAGATCGGATTGGTTAGTAGAGAAACTATGATAGAAGATAATTTAAAAGTATTAATCGATAATAAGAAATTAACGAAGGAAATATGTGTCTGGGGTGTTTCTAATCGTACCTGTGGAATATTGGATGTGTTGCAGGCGAATGATTATAAGGTTGTAGCAGTTATTGATTCATTTAAAAGTACCTATAAGAAAGAGTTTCATGGGATTCCATTGGTTAGTGCAGAAGATGCTTTTAAATTGGAGAATAGAAGTCAGACATTATTGATTTTAGGTAATTATACAGATGCAATTATTCGTCAGTCGAAGTTTCTTCCATTTGAGAAAGTATACAATCTTGAAGACTTGCAGTGGAAACGGAGTAAAGATGGATTAGATATAGCGACTCATTTTACGAATCGTTCGAAAGGGAAAGAGAATCTTGTATATATCTTGGCAGGTTATCAGGATGACATCTGGGAATCAACCATAGCTCGAATAGAGCATTATCAGAGTGATAAATTTGATTATTGTATTTGTTCGTCAGGTGTATATTCAGAGGAATTAGCTAGTATTGCAGAGAGAAATCAATGGTCATATATATATACAGAGAAGAATCAGGTGAGCTATATTCAGAATCAGGTGATTCGGCTGCATCCAAAGGCAAAGTATATTCTGAAAATGGATGAGGATATTGTCATTGCGAAGAACTTTTTTGAGGATATGCTGGCGGGATATCGTTGGTTAGAGGAATCAGCAGATTCAAGAATTGGTTTTGTTGTACCTGTGATTCCACTAAATTGTGCCGGATACGTTTCTTTTTTGCATACGATGGGAAAAGAAGAAGAATACGAAAAGCGTTTTGGAAAAATTTATAGAAGTCGATTTTCAGCATATATGGAATTAGATATGGCACCATTTCTATGGGATATGATTGATGATTTTGATGAAGTGGCGGCTAGATTCGCAAAACGTGATTGTATGGAGATACAGGAGTTATCTTGCTATTACAATATTAGTTGTATTATGTTTTCACGTGAAAGATGGCATATGATGGGGCTTTGGCCAGTTGATCATGAAAGTGGAATGGGAAATGATGAGATGTATATCTGTAAGGACAATAATGAGAAAGATCTTGCGATTTTTGAGTTGGGAAATGTTTTGGCGGGACATTTTTCCTTTGGACCGCAAAGGGCAGTTATGTCCGATTACTATGCGAGCAATCGAAGAAAATTTATACCTCATCGGGTATAAATTTGCATAAACAAAAGATATTTATACCCGTTCGGGTACAAATTAAAAATATATAAAAAGCGGTGGAGGAGTGGATTCTAAGTATATAAGAGTATATAATATATTAAAAAGTATATAAGAGTATATAGAAGTATATATCTATATCGAAAGTATATAAGAGTATATAGGAGTATATATTTATGAAGAGAAATCCTTTTGCAATTAATTTTGGGAAAATACCAACACAATATATTAGTAGAGATATTATTCTGGATGAAATTATTGGATATATTACAGATACGACGGTTCAAAATTCGTGTTTTATGCTTACTGGGGCTAGAGGAAGCGGGAAGACTGTGATGATGACGTCAATAGAGAAGGAAGCCATGAAATATGAGGATTTTATTGTGATTCGATTAAATCCAGCAAGAGATATGTTGAGTGGCTTGGTTGCCAAGCTCTATGACACAGGAAGTTTTTTGACGAAGTTCATAGATACAAATTTGAATCTTTCTAAGTTTGGCATTGGAATTGGAGTATCTTCGAAACCGCCAGTGGCAGATATTGAATCAGCGCTAGAGACTATTTTGAAAGAAATGCAGCGAAAGAAGAAGAAATTACTAGTGACGATAGATGAAGTGTCGAATACGAAGTATATGCGGGAATTCGCGAGCAGTTTTCAAATTATGATTCGAAGCGATTATCCAGTTTATTTGGTGATGGCTGGGTTATATGAAAATATTCATGAATTGAAAGATCAAAAAGATTTAACATTTCTATATCGAACACCTCAGTTTGAGATGGAGCCATTAAATCTTCAGATGGTGGCAGATAGATATGCACAGGTTTTTGATATACCGATGGAAGACGCTATGAAGATGGCGATTGAAACAAAAGGCTATCCATTTGCCTATCAGGCGCTTGGAAAATATGTGTGGGAAGAAGAAACGCATAAAATGACAAATGAAGTGTTGATTCGATATGATGAAGCTTTGAGTCATTACGTTTATAAGAAGATATGGTCTGAATTATCAGAAAAAGACAAATGGTTTATGTCTTTTATAGTGAAAAAAGAATGCATGCCGGTTTCGGAATTACTTGAATTAACAAAACAGAAGAAGAATGAATTTTCGCAATATCGAATTCGATTACGTGATAAAGGCTTAATTGATGTTCAAACTAGAGGTGTAATTAAATATAAATTACCAAGATTTGATGTATTTATAAAGAATGAGCAATTATAAGTGATTTATAATTTTAGGGATCATTATGAATTTAGAGACAAACATTAGAGAAATCCAAAAGGGAATATTGCAGTGGTATCCGTTTCGTGAGGGCGCAAAGTGCCTTTATGTCGGTGAGGAAACGGATGCGGTTTACGAGATGCTGACGGATCCGGAGAATGATCGGATTCGTGGGCTTTTCGTGCGTTGCGTAAAGCCGGAAGAGCTTAGTGATTTCGCACCGCAGGAGGAATATGACTATATCATTTCCATCGCATCGCTTGAGAAGCTTGAGAATATTGCTGATGTTTTACGTGTTTTGGCTGAGAGATTAGCGCCGAACGGACATATGCTTTTGGGCTTTAATAATCGCTTTGGTGCGCGGTATTTCTTTGGAGATCAGGATCCCTATACGGGAAATATTATGGATGGCATCGAGGATTATCGTCGTGCGTATAGTAAGAGCGAGGACAAGTTTGTGGGTCGTTGTTATGATAAGGCGAGCCTTGTTTCGATGCTTACGGCAGCAGGTTTAAAACAGCAGAATTATTCGGTGTTCCCGGATTTATCTAACATGCAGGTCTTAATCCGCGAGGATTACAAGTCGAACGAGGATTTTTCTATCCGTATTTTACCGACATTTAATAACCCTTCCACCGTATTTTTGGAGGAGGAGTATGTCTATAATTCTCTGCAGCAGAATGATATGTTGCATGCCATGGCGAATGCGTATGTATTTGATTGTACACGGTGTGAGGCAGAGGTGGATACTTCGGATATTCTTCAGGTTACTAGCAGTATGGGACGCGACCGAGAGGATGCCTTCTTTACGATGATTCGAAAACGGAAGTCTTCTTCGTATGCGGACGAAAAACGCGGCGAGAAAGAGACAGTTATGGTGGAGAAGCTCCCAGCCTATGCCGAGGGCGAAAAGCGTATCGAGAAGATGCTAGAGATCGCGGAACATCTGCGTTCGCGTGGCGTTCCTGTGATCGATATGGAGCTGCAGGAAAAGTCGCTCTTGATGCCTTATATCGAGGCGCCAACCGCGCAGGCGTATCTAACGAAACTTCTGGAAGAGGATGAGAATCATTTCCTGGAGAAGATGGATGAATTTATCGCGCTCGTGAAAAAGGCGGGAGCAGATTTTGAAGGCAGGGATTCTGGCGTGGAAATGCCGGGCTATCCGGATTTGGTGCCGTTGAATTGCTTTTATGAGCATGGACATTTCCTGTTTTTTGATCAGGAGTTTGAGACGACGGAATATCCGCCGGAACTCGCGGTGTATCGCGCGATTTATGCGATGCGAACGGTGATTGAGAAATGTGACAGCGCGGTGACGCTGCCAATGCTCTATCAGCGTTATTTGGGAACCGAGGACGTCGCGAAGTGGCAGGATCTGGAGTGGGAGTTTATCTCGAAGCTTCGAAATGAGAAGGCGATGGCGCCGTATTTCTCGAAGGTGCGTCATGATTTTGGTAAGGTGTATTCCAATCGCCAGAGGATGAACTTCTCGGCGGAGGAGTATATGGAGCGGTTCGTGAATATTTTCAAGGGCCTGGAGGACAAGAAGGTGGTTGTCTTCGGTAGTGGTCGATTTGCGAAGCAGTTTATGCAGATGTACGGCGGCGATTACGAGGTTGTTGCGGTTGTCGATAATCGCGTGGATGTGCAGGGCGAGGACTTCTATGGTGTGAAGATCAGTTCGCCGGAGATTTTGAAGCAATTAGAAGCGGGCAGTTATCGCGTGATTATCTGTATTAAGAATTTCCTGTCGGTGAAGAAGCAGTTGGAAGATATGGGAGTGACCGATTTTGGCATTTTCGACCCGGCGCAGAGGTATATGCGGGAGCGTTTTCGAAGAGGCGGAGAGACAGTGTCGGGAAATGAAGCGGCTGGAAATGGCGATATAGCGTCGGCAAAAAAAGACGACGGAGCGACAGATTCTAGTAAAAAACCTGCACCAAAAAAATATCACATTGGCTATATTGCCGGTGTTTTCGATCTCTTCCATGTGGGTCATCTTGAGAAATTTAAAATGGCGAAAGAACTTTGCGATTATCTGATTGTTGGGCTTGTGACGGATGAAGGCGTAGTGCGTTATAAGAAGACAACACCATTTGTGCCATTTGAGGAGCGGAAGGCGATGCTGGAAGCTTGCCGCTATGTGGATGAGGTCGTGAAGATTCCGCCGAATTTTGGAGGAACGCGCGAGGCATGGAAGATGTACGGTTTTGATGTACAGTTTTCAGGTAGCGATTATGAAGATGATCCGCGCTGGATTGCGGACAAGGAATTCCTGGAGGAGCACGGCTCGACGATGGTTTTCTTCCCGTATTCAGAGGCCACAAGTTCGAGCAAGTTGAAGGAATTAATTAATCGGAAGTTATTATAGAGGGAGCACATTATGGAAATTATTTGTAATCCGGCGGGCGTTGTGGATGAGAAGCGCCCGGGGCAGGGACTGGGAGATATTACAGCGGCAGGCTTCGACCAGGTACTTCTGTCGACGGAGTTTTGCTGTGATGAAAAGAAGTTCAAATCGATGTCGCAGGAGCGTCGCATTGCGGAGGCGGAGCATCTGATTTATGTGCCGGATCATCCGGAGCAGTTGCCGGAGGCGATGAAGCCATTCTTAGAAATGTTACGGCAGAAGAAGATGAGATGTGACTACGCACTAGCGAGCCATCTACCGAGAGATCGCAAGAATTTTGAATTAAATAAGACGATTATTCCGATTGTAGAGGGCGCGGTACGTCTTGCCGTGCAGAATGGTTGCAAGGGTATCATCGTCAGACCACTTTATGCAGGTGTGGATGTCGAAGAAGAGTGGGAAGTGAATAAGCCGTATCTGCTTCGTTTGGGCGAGGTGGCACGCGAGGAACTGCAGGCGCTAGAGCAGAAACATTTCCAAATATTAATTGAAAACCAGTGCAAGTATCAGGAAGGCCATCTGGTGCGCGGGATTCTGTCGGATCCGGCGGATGTGCGCGAGTGGATGACGGAGCTTCAGAGTGCATTTGCATCTTCTGTGAATGCTACAGGTGCTGGAGAGCAGTCTGATGACGAGGTACAGATCGAATACAAGCTCTGTATGAATGTGGGTTCGCTGTCGGTTTACGGACAGGATATTTATGAATATACGATGGCGGTGGCTGACTACATCGGTGCGGTGATTGTGCACGATGGTTCGAATGCGGAGGAGGTTTCGATGGTGCCATTTACGAGCGTGTCTTCGACGGGACAGTTGACGCAGTGGATTGAGATTATCCGGGGACTTCGTTCGATTAGCTATGATGGACCGTTGATTCTTGATATGGAACATGCGGCGAAGTATTGCCCACCGCTTCTTCGTCCGGATTTGATGAAGTTTGCGAAGCGTACGATGGATTATCTCGTTTGGCAGATTCATATGGCGGATGCGATGAAGAAATATGACCATATCGTGCTGTTTGGCGCGGGAAATATGTGCCGAAACTATCTTACAAATTACGGCAAAGAATATCCACCGCTTTTTACATGTGATAATAACCCGAATCGTTGGGGCGAGGATTTCTATGGGCTCAGGATTGAGTCGCCGGAGAAACTTCGCGATTTGCCGGAGAATACGGGAATTTTTATCTGCAATGTCTATTATCGTGAGATTCAGAAACAGCTGGAAGAGATGGGTATCACAGAGGGCGTGGAGTTCTTTAATGATGAATACCTGCAGTCTTTGAATATGGAGCGATTGCGTGGCCTGTAATTTTCGTTTCGACGGTGTGATTTAAGCTACAGAGAGGTTAGAAAAATATGTTAGAAATTGGCGTACAGACACATAATGCAGTGATGGACGAGAATCCGGAAGCCGGTTTTCAGATGATGCGGGAAGCGGGATTTACCTGCGCAGATTTTTCGCTAAATATGTATCTGAAGAATACGGATTTATATAAGGAGCGTTTGAACGGTTTTTTTGATCAATCCATCGAGGAATTAGAACAATTCTTCACGCCGCACAAAGAGGCGGCAAAACGCGCTGGAGTGCGGATTCACCAGATGCATATGCCATATCCGAATTTCATTCCAAGTGCCGCAGACAGCATCAATGACTATTTGCTGCGGGAAATGGCACCGAAGAGCATGCAGATCTGCAAGTTCTTCGATTGCAAATACATCGTAGTACATGGCCTCAAGGTGAAACATTTCTATGGCACAGAGGAGGCTGAATGGGAGGCGACGGAGAAGTTTCTGGATCGAATCTTCCCAATGGCGAAGGAAATGGGCATCACGATTTGTGTGGAAAATATATACACTTCTGCGGGGAAGCATATCCTCGAGGGACCATGTTGCGATGCGCGTAAAATGGCGGAGAGAATTGACAGAATCAATGAGAAATACGGCGCGGAGGTGCTGGGATTCTGCTTTGATACGGGGCATGCGAACCTCGTGGGAATTGATTTTGAGAAATTTATCCTGACGCTTGGTAAACGCTTGAAAGTGCTTCATATTCATGATAATGACGGAATTGCGGATCTGCATCAGGTGCCGTTTACTTTTACAAGAACGCGTGAGAACAATCCTTCGACCGATTGGGAGGGTTTTGTTCGTGCCTTACGCGCGATTGACTATGATGGCGTTTTGAATTTTGAGACGGCGCCGGTGCTTCGCTCCTTCCCAGAGGGACTGCGACCGCAGGCACTGCATATGTTGGCGGAAATCGGACAGTATTTTGCACGAGAGATTTCCGGACAATAAGTTAGGATTTTACAAGGCGAGATTTCCGAGTGATAAGTCGGTGGAAAAGATCATGAGTTTACAGATACCAGAAGATTTTTATAAAAGTGAAGAGCGCGAGGGGTTTCGCATCAGCGCCACGATGAAACGTACGTGGGCGGCGCAGATGGAGATGCTTGAGCAGCTGAAACATTTCTTTGCGGAGCATGATTTGAAATGGTTCGCGGAGGTGGGGACGCTGCTTGGTGCGGGACGTCACCAGGGGTATGTGCCTTGGGATGATGACCTCGATATTGGGATGCCGCGCGCGGATTATATGCGGATGATCCAGATTTTGCAGGACAATCCGGACGCGTTGCCGGACCCGCTTCGCATGATCAGCATGTATTCGTCGGATACGTTTTACCAGTTTCATGCGGTGGTGACGAATAATCGCGCGGACAAGCTGTTTTGGGACGAGAAACGTGTCGCGATGTACCATGGCTGCCCGTTTATCGTGAGTCTGGACATCTTCCCGTTTGACGATATTCCGGCGGATGCGGGGCTTCAGAACTTGCAGAAACTTCTGTATTCCTATGTATTTAGTTTGGCAGGGAAGTGCGCACAGGCAGAGGAGTTAGCGGGCTCCGAGAATGGTGAAGAACAGGACGAACTGATGCCTGCGGACCCGCAAAGCGCGTGTAGTGCCGAGGAGATTGCCCAGCTAAATCAGTATTCGCAGCAATTCTTTGGAGGCGGTCTAAGTGTCGACCCTACGAAGCCGCTACATATCCAGCTTTGCAGGATTGCAGACCAGATTGCGATGCTGGGAAATGGCAAGGCTGCGCAGTATTTCGACTACTACCCACGCATGGTCATCCAGGAGGAGCCGCATCTTAGGACGCATGAACTCTACGATGATTTGGTGGATTGGCCATTTGAGATGACGAGCGTTCGTGGACCGCGTGAGATTCACGAGGCGCTTCGCATCATGTATGGCGAGGATTATATGACGCCGTTGATGTTTGCGTCAGAGCACGAGTATCCATTTTACAAGAACCAGGTGGAGTACTTCCGTTTGGCGGGTTATGAGATGGAACTGTAAGGTGTGCCTGGTTTTTTGGCGTTTGTAGG
This sequence comes from Lachnospiraceae bacterium AC2012, assembly GCA_000702525.1. Lineage (GTDB taxonomy): Bacteria > Bacillota > Clostridia > Lachnospirales > Lachnospiraceae > FD2005. Next base: position 375,237 of record JNIN01000002.1, on the reverse strand, counting down.
CGCTTTGCTACGATAGCTTGCGCAGTAACATTTCTATCAAATGCGTGCGGTTCACGATGAAAATCACGACTAGCAAAAATAGATGCGCGAGGAACAGGTTTAAAACAACGCCGTTCAGGCGCATTAGGTAGCCGGACGCGAAACCGTACCAAGCCATGATCCCGGAGCAGAGCAGTGTGAGCCCGAGGAGCGGAAGACTGGAAATGGTACTTTTCATCGCATCGGTGAAGCTCTGCAGAGTCGCGTCGAAATAGACGAAGCGGCCGATGATGAGCGTCAGGAAATACAGCAGGATGCTATCGTAGTTACTGTCTTCGTAGATGAATTTGATGTAGAGGAAGATGATCAGCATATAGATCATTCCAATCAGGCGGAGGGACGATTTGTCGCCGGCGCGCAGGTATTTCAGCGGGATGATGTATTTGTCGAACATCGAATTCAGCATCACGGAAAACAGGATGAAAATCAGCAGGATAAAGGCATTGTAGTCATTCCAAAACTGTTGCATTGCCGGGTTCACGCCGAAATAATCGATTGTGAAATAAAGAGCCACAAAGAGTAAAATAAAGGTGGATGAGAAAATCAGCTCAAACAGGCGCTCCGTGAGGTTTAGGACCTCGAAGTGGAAGTCGGAGATGTCTTCCGGCACTTTTTCGGATTTTGCGCTGGAAAACGCGGATTTTCGTGATGTCGCGCGTTTGCGAGAAGTCGTGCGTCTGCGCGGGTACATCCGCATCGAAACAAAGAATAATAGCGCAGTGCAGGCTGCGATTGTGATAATGGCCAGCAGAAACATCAGTAGAATCTGCGGCAAATTCAAATAGTGTGATAAATCATTTTGTATATTTAAAGACATAGCAATACCTCAAATTTTCGTTTTTACGGAGATTTAGCTGGAAATGTAGCTGCTCCGCAGGAGTTTCATTTCCGTATGGTATAGCATAGTTGCCCGAGGATTTCAACCTGGAGATGCTGAGGTACGGGCGAATTGCTGTGGATTTAGGATATTCAGGGCATTGCGAATGGAGGAGAACGATGATTCAGTTTGATGAGAAATTTTTTGAAGGAGAAGTTCGTAAGGATTTCTATATTGAGCCAATGATGAAGCGCGTGTGGGCGGCGCAGATGGAAGTCTTGGCGGTAATTGATGAGATTTGTAAGAAGCATGAGATTAAGTACTTCGCCGACTGGGGTACGTTGCTTGGCACCGTGCGTGAGGGCGGTTTTGTGCCTTGGGACGACGATATGGATATTGCGATGCTTCGCCCGGATTATACGCGTTTTATCCAGCTTTTGTCGACAGAACTTCCGGAGGGATTTGTATATATTAATATTCACAACGAGGAGATGGAGGACAGCTTCAATACGCGTGTTTTGAATAGTAATTCGATTCGTACGGATGAACAATTCCTGCAGAGATATCATGGTTGCCCTTATGCGGTGGGAATCGATATATTTCCAGTGGATTATGTGCCTAGAGATAAGAACGATGAGAAGGTGCAGATTGATCTGATTAATATCGTTTGCTCGACGGCGCAGATGCTTGGCAAGGAAGATGTGGATCAGAATGATCTGAGTGCGAATTTGCGGAAAATCGAGGAGCTCACGGGGTATCATTTCCATGCGAAGAAGTCGCTTCTGTACCAGCTTAATATTCTCGGGGAGGGACTTTGTGCGATGTATGGGCCGGAGGATGCGGACTACGTGACTTCGATGCTGGATCTTGCGAAGGATTGGGACTATTATTGTCCGAAGGAAGCTTATGAGGAAGCGATTTGGATGCCGTTTGAGGGTGTTTTTGAGATGCCGGTGCCAAAGGGCTATGACAAGTTGCTTCAGATTAAGTATGGCGATTGGAAGACGCCGGTGCAGGGTGTGAATGGCCATGGCGGCGCTGTCTTCTTCTATGACCAGGAGGAGTCGCTCAGATTGGCGCTGAAGGAGCGCGGAATGTCGGGCGAGCGCTTTGGAATTGATGTGGATCATATGCGTCCGGAGTATGAGGAATTTTTGCGTGCTAAGGAGGCTGCTGCAGCTGAGGCAGCTGAGAAGGCTGCTGAGGAGCAGGCGTAAATTACTGTCGATAAAAATGAACCACTAACCCCGTCCCCAATGGACCATTTTGTGGTATACTAGTTCGCATGAATATTTTAAATTTAGAAAATGTGTCGAAGACACTTAGTAATCGAGTTATATTAGACAATGTTACCGTGGGCATCGATGACCAGGATAAAATCGGGGTGATCGGTGTCAATGGTACAGGAAAATCAACATTTCTAGCGATCACGGCGGGCGAGCTTGAGCCTGACGAAGGGGCTGTGGTAATGGGAAATTCCGTGCGAATCTCATATCTGCCGCAGGACCCTTATTTCAATGAAAAACTGAATCTGTTGGACAATGTTGCGGCAAAGGTAAATGGCAAGGAAGCGCATTGGGATGTTACCGGCGAGGTGCGTTCCATGCTGCTTCGTTTTGGCCTTACGGATCCGGAAGCGGATGTTAAGACGCTGTCCGGTGGGCAGAAGAAGCGTGCGGCACTTGTGGCAGCACTTCTGACACCTTGTGACCTCCTGATTCTGGACGAGCCGACAAACCACCTGGATCACGAGATGATTGAATGGCTGCAGAATTATCTGAAGTCTTATCGTGGGGCGATTTTGATGGTTACGCATGACCGTTATTTCCTGGATGAGGTGACGAACCAGATTCTCGAGCTGGATCGCGGCAAGGCGTATCGCTACGACGAGAATTATTCCGGTTATCTGGAACGTAAGCAGGAGCGCCTTGACGCGGCGGTTGCGGCAGAGCGAAAGATGGCGACATTGTACCGCAAGGATCTCGCTTGGATGATGCGCGGCGCGCGTGCGCGTTCGACGAAGCAGAAGGCGCATATCCAGCGTTTTGAGGCACTTCGCGACCGTGAGAAGATTGTCGAGGAGAGAAATGTGCAGATTTCCGCACTTTCTTCCCGCCTTGGTGGCAAGACAGTGCTTCTCGATAACCTCTGTAAATCCTACGGAGAGCGTGTGCTTTTCCATGATTTCACGTATCATTTCAACAAGACCGACCGTATCGGTATTGTTGGGCCGAATGGTTGCGGTAAGTCGACGCTTCTCAAGATTCTTCTTGGGAAACTGCAGCCGGACAGCGGTACGGTTGAGGTTGGCCAGACCGTGAAATTTGGCTATTTCTCGCAGGAGAATGAGGAACTCGACCTGTCGCAGCGCGTAATTGACTATGTGAAGGACGTTGCGGAATACATCCAGACGCCGGAGGGTACCGTTTCTGCATCGAATATGTGTGAACGTTTCCTATTTGATGGAAATATGCAGTATACGCCGATTGAGAAATTATCCGGCGGCGAGAAACGTAGACTCTACCTGCTTCGCGTGCTGATGAGCGCACCGAACGTGCTGATTCTCGACGAGCCTACGAACGACCTCGATATTCAGACACTGCAGATTTTGGAAGATTATCTGGATACATTTGCGGGCATTTTGATTGTGGTTTCGCATGACCGCTATTTCCTCGACCGCGTGGTAAACCGCGTTCTGGCCTTTGAGGAAGATGGTTCGATTTTCCAGAGTGAAGGTGGCTATGAGGAATATCGTGAGCACAAGGCAAATCTCGGGCAGGAGATCCGCATGGGAAATACGGACGGTTCCATGCGTACGGGTACGGCAGGCGCTGGAGCGAATTCATCCGGGAATTCCCGCAACACTTGGAAGGGCCCGAAAAAGAAGACGAAGCTCTCCTATCAGGAGCAGCGCGAATATGATTCGCTTGAGGGCGAGATTGACAAGCTTTCGAATCGATCCGAGGAGATCGATCAGGAGATGATTGAGAATTCCACAAATTCCATGAAACTCTCGGAGTTACAGGAAGAGAAGGAACGCGTGGATGCAGAGCTGGAAGCGAAGATGGAACGTTTCTTTGAGTTAGAAGAACTGGTGGCATCTTTTGAGGAATAGAATAGATAGAAAGAAGTAATATATGGAGCAAATGAAAGAGAATAAGATGGGCACGATGCCCGTGAAACGCTTGATTGTGACGATGTCGCTTCCAATGATGGTTTCGATGCTCGTGCAGGCGCTTTATAACATTGTGGATAGTTATTTCGTCGGGCAGTTTGATAGCAATTATGGTGTGGCTGCGCTGACGATTGCATTTCCACTGCAGAATTTGATGATTGCGTTTGGTTCTGGTACCGGTGTTGGTATCAATGCGCTGCTTTCGCGCGCGCTTGGCGAGAAGAAATTCGAGAAGGCGAACGCCGCTGCAAATAACGGTATCATCCTGACACTTGTGAATTTCTTTATTTTCTTGATGCTTGGCATCTTTGTGGCGAAGCCTTATATCTTGTCACAGGCATCGGAAATGCAGACGATTGTGTATACGGAACAGTATCTCGGAATCGTTATGTGCATGTCATTCGGGCTGTTTTGCCAGATGACTTTTGAACGTTTACTGCAGGCGACAGGACGTACGAACCTCTCGATGGTGAGCCAGATGAGTGGTGCGGTGATCAATATTGTGCTGGATTACATGCTGATTTTCGGGCACGGACCATTTCCAGAATTGGGTGTTGCCGGAGCGGCTTACGCGACCGTAATCGGGCAGAGCTGTGCGGCGCTGATTGGTCTTACGTTGAATCTGAAATTTAATCATGATATCAAGATTTCTCTCAAGAGAATTTTGAAGCCACAGGCCGAGATTATCAAGCAGATTTACTTCGTTGGTATCCCAACCATTGCGATGATGAGTGTGGGTTCGGTGATGACGTACCTTATGAACTTGATTCTTGGTCGTATCGGTGGCGAGGATGCGATTAGTGTCTTTGGTATTTATTTCAAGCTACAGAGCTTCTTCTTTATGCCAATCTTCGGCTTAAACAACGGTATTATCCCGGTTCTTGCTTACAACTATGGCGCAAGAAAGAAGGCACGTATCGATCAGGCGCTGAAATTCGCTTTAAGTCTCGCATTTTGTATTATGTGCGTGGGTACCTTGACGTTTTGGACAATTCCAGAGCAGTTAATGCGGATTTTCAATGCTTCCGATGAAGTGACAGCGATGGGTGTGGTTGCACTTAGAATTATCAGTATTCACTTCCCACTTGCGGCAATCGGTATCGTGCTTGGTTCGATTTACCAGGCTTTTTCAGAGAGTGTCTACTCTTTGATTATCTCCCTTTGCAGACAGCTGGTGGTGCTGATTCCGGTAGCGTATGTACTGTCACTGTTTGGCAACGTGAATAACGTCTGGTTTAGCTTTATTACAGCGGAAGTGGTGGCGCTGGTATTGTCGCTGACATTCTTCCGTCATATCTATAGTAGAAGAGTGAAACCGCTGGCGGAAGCGGAATAGATGGAAAGAAAGCCCGTAATGGCATTTGCCATTATGGGCTTTTCTATAAATTCAACCTACAGATCCTTTTTCAGCGCCCCGTCTTCTACAGACGGTTTGATAAATTCCTGGTATGCGTACTTCCAAAGTTCCTCGGAACCCTCGGATGAACGCGCATTTCGGCCGAGTACCTGGCTGAGGGCGATGCCGTGTTCAATCCAGGAGCCGCCATGGTTTGCGTGATTTAGCATCAATGGCTGGAAATTATCCATCGCGTGGGCGAATTTCGCTTCCGGAGTCTCCCAGGCTTCAAATTCATCGAAATAAGCGCGGAATTTCTTGGCTTGATCCTCTGGGAGTAGTGCGAAGATACGGTCGGCGGCAATACGCTCGCGCTCGGCTTGCTCAGCCTTTCCAACGCTATCGTAGGCGAAGGTGTCGCCTGCGTCGATTTCAACAACATCGTGCAGAAGAATCATTGTCACGGCGTGCAGTACGTCGATTTCAACATTGGAATATTCGGAAAGCAAAATAGCCATGATCGCCATATGCCAAGCGTGTTCCGCGTCATTTTCTTTACGAACTTTGCCGGAAAGGTATGTCTGGCGACCAATCAGCTTCTCTTTATCAAGTTCAAGAATGAAATCAAACTGCTTCTGGATACGCTCGAGGGTTTCCGGACTTAAAGTCTCCGTAGTCGCGGTTTTATAGGCGTTTAGCTGCCCTTCGGTTAGGGTCGCGCGAGGCTGACTGACAGGAGCTGTTGTGCTATCTGAGCTTTCGGTTTTTGTGCTATTGGTGGAGGTTGCAGCATTTCTGTTGAGCGGAGTGCTATTCTCGCAATCCAGCGTCTTCATTTCCTGATAAAGGCGCGCAATCGGCAGTCCGACAACGTTGTTGTAATCGCCGTCGATTTTCTTGATGAACTTCGCCGCGCCGCTCTGGATGCCGTATGCGCCGGCCTTGTCCATCGGATCGCCAGACTTCACGTAATCCTCGATTTCCTGTTGCTCGACCGGCCCGAAGGTCACGTCCGTCTTTTCATAGAATTTTTTCTGAGAAATGATACGTCCGTCCTGCACGACAAACAGCGCTACACCCGTGTAAACCTGGTGTGTTGCGCCCTGCAACATACGGAGCATGCGGATGGCGTCGGCCTCGTCGGCTGGTTTGCCAAGGATTTCTGTACCGCGTGCAACGATGGTGTCCGCGCCGATAATCAGGGTCGGATGGGAAGTGGACCATGCCGCGAAGTCATCCTGCGCGTTTTCTGCATCGCTTTCTGAGGTGTTGCTCTGGTCATTGTCTGGAGTCTTTGCAGAGGTGTCGCCGGCAAGCTTGTCTAACCATTTCTGACCTTCTACCATGAGGTTTCCGGCGATTTCCTCGGCTTTGGCTGCCGCTAAATCCTGTACATATTCGAATGGCTGAGTGGCGTCGGAAAATTCTTCGCCGACAGCCGGGCAAATCACATAATCTAAGTCGAGCTGTGACAAGAGCTCGCGTCTACGTGGCGATTGGCTCGCCAAAATCACTTGTTTAAACATGGGTTGTCCTTTCTGGATGCGCTTGGCATTGCATGTGTTTTCAATATTCGGGTACCTTGTATGCATTGTTCGGTTTTTATGGTTGCCTTGTTTGCATAGCAAGGTTCTCGCATAAGTATACTATATCTTTTGGTTGTGCGGAGTCCAATGACCTGATGATTTTTGTAAAAATTTCGTTTTTATTCTGTAAATAACAGGCATAGGACATTAACGGATTTAAAGATGGTCCATTAACCCCGTCCCCAAAGGACCATCGCTACCCAGCTAATTCTAAAAATATCCAAAACACAAAATGAACAAAATCAAGAAAAATGTTCAGAAAAAATCCATAGAATCTTTAAGAATTTAAATAGACAATGAATAAAATGAAAGGTTTAAAAACAAGTGAGAAACTGCGTCGGAAAGTTCTCTAAAGGTTCTCTAAAACACGGTTTTTCGGTATCCTATGGTGTTAAAATGACCACATCCACAAGAATGGTGGATGTGGTCATTTTATTTTTATTCGCTACGACATGAATAAATATGCAAATTTGTTAAGTAAAACAGCGAATATCCAGCAGTGTTCTACATAGTTTGACCACCACAATCAAATGGGCTGATCCCCCAGAAGAAGTTATTGAGTTATGAAAGGTGAAAGGAGTTATTAAGCTATGTATGTAAAAATTAAAGATTTTATTTTATCGAAGCGCGGAGCCGCCGTTGGGGTTGCCGCTGCTTTAGTGACGACACTTGTTGTTGGATCATTTCATTATGATGAATTCCTGACAGGTGGCAAGGATGCTGCAACACCGGATGTGGATGCAGCTGAAGTAGAAGTAGTAGACACAGAAGCGCCAGTCTTGACGCTTAATGATAATATCATCTATACATCTGATGTTACGACAGTGAATGGAGCCGTTATCGCTAGTTACGAGGACGAATCCGCTGTCGAGCTCACCATTGACAAGTATGTAAAAATTTCAGACCCTACCGAGGTAAATGACGAGACGAAGCAGGGCTTTGTGGCACAGCTTAGCCAGGCGACAGACCAGGCACTTCTCGATGAGTTGGCAGCTGTAGAGACAGCAACTGCAGCAGATATCGCCCCTCATGAGGTGGCCCCAGCAGTTGACGCAACAACTGATGCGACAGGAACAGAAGCAGCCGCCGAGGCAACAGGAGAAGCAACAGCAGCAGACGCAACAGCGGAGGCAAGCGGTGAAGAAGCCGCAACTCCAGAGATGACACCGGCCAACGAGGGTATCTACACAGCCGTTCTCACAGCAACAGACGCAAATGGCAATTTCTCAGCGCGCCCAATCCTCGTAGTTTACGATGTGACAGCGCCAGTAATCGCGCATGACACTTCTGACGAGAAGCGCGTAGTTGAGGATATCGCCGCAACTCCAGAAGTTACGGTTGGCGAGTCTCAGATTACGGATACCGTAGATGGCATAATCGCACCGGATCGCGCGACTGTTGACGTTGCGGAAAAGGTAGAAGATGCAGAAAGTGAAAATACAGATAGCAAAAAGAGTGCCGAAGACGTTGGAATCCACGTATTTACTGTAAACATTACCGTAGCAGACCGCGCTGGTAACACAGCGGTTTTAACATATGACTTGAGTCTTTATGACCAGTCAACTTATTCATCAGCAAGTGCTTCTGGAAATGCTTCCTCTGGCGGTTCGTCAGGCTCTTCTGGTAGCAATAAATCCAGCTCCTCTGGATCTAATGTGAATAAATCATCCGGAAGCAATGCTGGTGAGATAGGAACAGCAACGGCAGGTGAAAGTTCATGTGACGCACCTCCTGCAGCAGAGCCAGCAAACATTTATAAGTATTGCCCAACAAGCATTAACGGAACAGTTTTATATTGCTCAAATGAAGCAACACCTGGACAGGTTAAAGATGGCATCTATATTGGTGGATCAAGAGTATTGACAACATCTTCTGGTTCATGGGACAGCGTACAGGTTTGTGACCCAACGGTTATCCAGGGTGATTTCTATTATCAGGGATCAAACTATTGTTATTTGATGGCATATCTGGGATGTGCAACTTACGATTGTACTGCAAATGAAGTCGGACTGGCCGTTTCCAATAACCTCTGGAGCTGGACAAAGGTCGGTAGAGCGATTGGCGCAGCGCATGATGGTTTCTGGGGCGTAGGTCAGCCATCACTGATTAGTTACAACGGAAATATTATCCTGTTCTATACCAGTGGAACAGCATCCTGCACAACGACATATGCAAGACAGCTTCTTAGCACAAATTTGGATAGCATCTTATTATCCGATGCAGCACGTATTACGGTGCCTGGCGACTTTGTAAGTAATGCAGATTTCGCATTTTCTGGAAATACGTTGTATATGACATGTGATACACATCCATTCCCAAGTGGATCCTTGAATTTCATTTCCGGTGTACAGTCCGTATATTCCGGAACATGGGATGGAACACTGAGTGGTTTATCTAGTATCGGATGGAGCAAGGTCGCTGCCATTGGTGGCGAAACAACAGGCCATAAGAGAAATCATAATGGTTGCTTCGTACGAGATGGCTATGGCGGTCTTAGTTCAAGAGAAATTTATGTATCGGTAGCAGATGAAGTTGGCAATTGGTCAGCAAATCTGTACACTTATCGCTTTATGCGAGTTGCATTCTGATACTAGTTTAATAACTTCATAATAGATCAGCAGGAAGTCGGCACTATGTGCCGGCTTTTTGCTGTGGAAATGTTACGGCGAGATGGAAATATTTATGTTGACAGAAATAGTAAGAGATTATAATATGGTGTTAGGAAGTAGCGAACATGCGAACGGAAATGATTTATTTTAATTTAGATTGGCGCCTTTTATTTTTATACGAGTGTTAAAAAAAAGCGAACAAGTGAACATGAGAAAGAAGGTGATTTGATATGGTTAGAAAACCAAAGAAACCCTGCATTAGAGACGTTTTTCAAGCAGAGCTGATAAAGGGGGCGAAGAGAACAAAGCCAGATGGATATCCGATTATCGAAAAATGGATGATCCCTACGCTTCCACCGAAAGAGTTATACCAATGGGATAGAAGACGGGATGTGATTGCACCGGAAGATTCGGGTATGTCATTTTATTGTAATGATAGTGGCTTTATTCCAATTTTAAATAATCCGCAGGGGTATGTTGAGAAACTTCGGAAATATTATTGTGTGATAGGAATTGATCCAAGTCCCTATGATAATATGCCATTGGTTGTTCAAAAAAGTCAGATATTTAATAATTTGGCAATCACATATTATTATGGGTCACAAGGGTTAAAAATAATTCCAAATGTAAGGCTGGGAAATAATGAGACAATAGGTGCACTGTCAGCTTACCCGAAGGGAACTTTGATTGCAATTGGAACTCATGGTTTTACACATAAACTGGAAAATCGTAAGATTTTTAAAGAGCAGATTTCCATAGTTGTTGAGGAACTCCAACCATCGGGTATAATAGTATACGGACCAGCTTCGGAATACGTTTTTGAGTCTGCCATTAAAGCAGGAATTCCTATTTATCAATATGATTCTTATACTATGAAGCAGAATGCGAAAGATAGGCTTGAGAAGGAGGATAAGAATCATGAAGGGATATAATAGTGATTATGGTGGTGAGAGTGATTTTTCAAGTTCAGGAAGCCTTGTTAATGGAAAAGATTATAATAGAATTGGTTCAAAAAGTGTCGGCAATGTTGATTCAGTTATAGTTACATCTGATATTCATTCTGTTCCAAAGGAGGGAACGAAGAATTCTGTTTCGAAAAATTATGTGAATGGTAAATTAGATTCGGAACGATATTATGGTAAAGATGGCAAGGCATATTTAGATATTGATTATTCTGATCATGGAAATCCTAAGACACATCCTATTGTGCCACATGAGCATGATATATGGTTTGATGAAAATGGGCGTTTTCATCGAGGAAAGGATAAGGGTATTAATAAATGACAAAAGAACAATTATTTTCATATATTGAAGAAGGAAGAGAAATAGATTTTGAGTATAATGATAAGAAATATTCCATTACCTATAGTCCTTCATGGGAGAATGACTATATCTCTTTTTGTGAATATTATCAAGATACATCGGATGTAAAAACACCAGAAGAATTGATAGGTGTGGAGAGAGATGGAGTCACAGTTTTACAAATGTTAGAAGAATTGCCGGATAATAAAATATGGATTCGCTAGGTAAATAATTTGGATTTAGACAAGGCAAATCAAGGATTTGTCTTGTCGTTTTTTGTTTTAAAATATATAATGTAAGCATATTAGCGAACACGGGGATGAGTTAGCAGTGAAAGGACACACACTTTTTATGGGAGAATTCGGATTGTTTATTGAAAAGAAGCGGAAAGCGTTAAATAAAACTTTGCGTGGTTTAGCTTCAGAATTAGAAATTGCACCGGCATATATGAGTGATATAGAAAAAGGACATAGATATCCGCCTGATAAGGATAAATTAGCTAAGTTGGCTGAAATATTAAAACTTACGGAAAATGAAAAAAATAAAATGTATGATTTAGCTGCAGGCGAAAAAGAAAATGCAGTATCACCAGATTTACCGGAATATATTATGAGTACTGAGAAGGCTCGTGTGGCGTTACGTATGGCACGTGATAATGGGATGGAAAATGCCACATGGCAGAAAGTTATTGATTTGCTCAAGAAAGAAACTGGAGAATAAAAAATGCAGTATCGGCCATATTCAAGAAATCAATTGGAAAGAATAGCGATGGAGCTATTAGTAAAATTTGATAAAGAGAGGTTGCAGAAAACGAAACCATTAGATCCATATGCAGTTATAGAAGCTTGCCTGGGAGTTTTGTATGATTGGAAATATCTAGCACCAGAGCAGATGATTCTAGGGGCAACAGCTTTTACTGATGGTTTTATAGAGGTATGGCCACAAAGCAAATATTATGAAGGAATGAAGCCTTATATAATTGAAGTGAAAAAAGGGACGATTTTAATAGATGCCTCTCTTACAGAGGGAGATAATCGAGGTAGAGAGAATTTTACGGTGATGCATGAAGTGTTTCATCAAATATTACATAAGTATTTCTTCCTTGATGAGAGTAAAAAAGGTATCCATTATAGTAACATGGTTGACCGTACGAGCCGTGAATTGCAAATAATTGAATGGCAGGCAAATACTTGTGCTGCAGCATTTCTTATGCCAGCAGAGTTGGTAAAAAGAGAATATGAAAAAAGATATAGAGACGCAGGAATTTTAAGATATAATTTTGATTTTATGTGGGATTTGATTAGAGAGATGGCAATTGCTTTTAATGTTTCAAGGGTGGCTATGGGCTATAGACTTGAAAATCTTGGGTTAATCGATAAATATGGGGAGAATATCTTACAGTTAAAATGAAATTTTCTTTTATTCAAATTTTTCTGTGTTGACAAAGGAAGTTAAATGATTGAAAAGTAAAAATCCATTTAGAGGATTTCCTCTAAATGGATTTTTTTATTGCGGTAAAATCATTTTAGAGGAAATTCCTATATGTATTATTAAAACGTGAAATCTCCTCAATATAATCCCCACTATGTGTAATATGTCGGCGGGCTTGTTAAAAATAGGAATTCTGTACATTTTTTGTACATTGTAAGGTTTGACGATTCAACGAGTGGAAGTGCTAACGAGTACGTAATTTTGTGATTGTTATGCCACAGTGCTTTTAGGCGGGTAGAGCAAAATGTTCTATATTCCCTATTGAAATTTTCAAAAATTATACTATTATAAAAAATGTATAAAAAAATCATAAACTATTCACAAATTTGTTACAGGTTCACAAATTTAACAAAATATGTGAAAATCGCATTGACTATCAGGATAAAAATTGATAAATTATCATAGGATTACGGGAAGGACATATCCCGAAATCCACAGAGTGCTTTCTTTGTAGGGATTGAGAACACTCTGGTAGATGTTTGGGCCGCGCTTTCGGTTTGTCGCGGCTTGCAACATCATAAATCCCTAAGACATGGGGACGAGTTGTTGGTTTTTCGTTCTTATGGTTACAGATATATTTTGTTGGTTTTTGAAAAACATCATAGTTACAGCGTAAACTTGCACATTCGGTTGTGTGCAAGGCTACTTTTTACGCTTATCGGTTTAGCGTAGTAAAGTGGACAGGCTGTGTAATATCTCAAAAATGATGTATTTCAAATTGTGTTGTGAGATTGAGGAGAAAAATTCATATGTTATCAGGTAGAGGAAGTCTGATCAGGACTGTTCTTACGGGCGTAGTATGCATGGCCGACTTGGCCCTTATTGTCATGCTCGCTATTCAATTATACAAAATTCCAATTTTACCTTTAAAGTACGGAGTGGCTATATTCGCAATCTTATTGGTATTGCTTTTGGTTGGTGCCTATCTCGTACTCAAATCATTAAAATCCAAAAAAATCATTATTAGAATCATCGGCGTGTTACTTTTGATCATTAGTATCGCAGTTAGTGCGGTTGGAAATTACTACATGTTCTATAGTAAGAACGCGCTCGAAAATATTGCAAATGTTACGGAAGAGTCTTTCACCATGGGCGTTTACGCGAGAGCGGATGGCAAGATTGATTCCATTGAGGACTGCGGCGAAGCAGAATTCGGAATCTTAAAAACCATCGATAGTGATAAGACGAACGCAGCACTAGAAATGATCGCGGCGGACCTCGCGGGAGATGGCGACGAAGCAGAAGAAGCGACAAAGGAATTGTCCGAAACTGCAGAAGAAACAAGCGAACTTTCCGAAGCGGCTGCACAGATCAAGACCCAGCAGTTCGACGATGTGCTCGCAACGCTTACCGGTTTGATGGACGAAGAAGTCGAAGTTGCTTTAATTAATGAAGCGTATGTCGAAGCCATCACAGAGATCGAGGGTTATGAGACATTCGCGGATGACATCAAGCTCATCAAGGAATATACGATTACCGTGGAGACGGCACAGGAAGAGGAAGAGGTTTACGAACCGGTTGAGCCGGGCGAACCATTTCTCGTGTATATCAGCGGCATGGATACTTGGGGTCACATCTCGGTGGCGAGCCGCTCCGATGTCAATATCCTCGCGGCGGTGAATCCGCAGACGAAGCAGATTCTGCTTGTCAGCACACCAAGAGATTACTATGTACCGCTTTCTATTTCGGGCGGCGCCAAGGATAAGCTGACACACGCCGGCATCTACGGCATCGACGTTTCCGAGGATACGATGGAAATGTTATATGACGTCGATATCGACTACTACTTCAAGCTGAACTTCAGCGGCTTTGAGGGCCTGATCGATGCGATGGGCGGCATCACGGTGTGGTCCGATTATGACTTCACGGTGGATCCGATCAAGCATTATGTCGTTGGCGAGAATCAGTTGACTGGCCTCGAAGCGCTTGCCTTTGCAAGAGAGCGACACGCGTTCGCCGGCGGCGACAGACAGCGTGGAACGAACCAGATGAACGTCATCCAGTCCGTGATCGATAAGATGTGCTCGAAATCACTTCTTAAGAATTACGCGGGCATCATGGAAGAGTGCGATGGAACATTTGCGACGGATATGACATCCGATGAAATCGCGAACCTGGTTGCTTACCAGCTCGGCGATGGCGGTTCCTGGGACATTCAGAAGTATAGCGTCAGCGGATCCGGATCTACACAGTCCGTATATTCGCTGGGAACACCGGTTTACGTCATGATTCCAAATGAATCCGACGTAGCATATGGAACAGAACTGATTAACAAAGTTTTGAGCGGTGAAACAGTCGATCTGAGTGCGGCTGAGGGAGAGAGCGAGTAATGAAAGCTTTGATTGTATCTTCGGTTTATGGTTTTCTGACGAAATTTGAGAGACAGAATGTAGAAATCTTGCAGCAGATGGGCTTTGAGGTGCATTATGCGTCGAATTCTGACAATGTCGTCTATGAAGACAGTCAGGAGGAACTAGAGAAGATGCATGTTGCTTATCACGACATCGGGATTTATCAGTCACCGATGTATGTGAAGCAGAACCGAAAAGCGGTGAAGGAACTTCGAAAGCTCATCAAAGAAGAGCATATCGATGTGGTGCACTGCCATACGCCGACCGGCGGGATGGTAGCACGCTCTGCCTGCAAGGGGTTGCCGGTGTACGTAATCTACACGGCGCACGGCTTTCACTTCTACGAGGGCGGTGGTTGGCTCCACAATCTGATTTTCCGTACAGCGGAAGATTGGATGAGCCGAAACACCGACACCATCGTGACAATCAATCGTTATGATGAGGCCGCAGCACGCAAGATGCATGCAAGAAATGTTTATCGTATGCCGGGCGTTGGCGTCGACCGCGAGCGATTCGTACTGACAACACCAGAGATGAGAAAGCAGGCGAGAGAGAGGCTCGGGATCCCCGAGGATGCTTTCTATATGATCAGTGTCGGCGAACTTCGCGAGAACAAGAACCAGATGACGGTTCTGAAAACGCTCGCAAAAATCGCAAGCCAGGAGACAGCAGCTAGTGAAGCGAACCAGCGCAGCACAACGACAAGCGAAACGCAACTCCTCCCGCACACAATCTACGGCATCATCGGCTCTGGCCGCCAGCGTGCCGAGATGGAGCAGTTCATCGAGGAGCACAACATCAAAAATTATGTTCGCTTCTATGGCTACCAGGAGGATGTGAGAATCTACCTTCAGGCGGCAGATGTGCTGATCTTCCCTTCGATTAGAGAGGGGCTTGGCATGGCGGCACTAGAGGCACTGACCACGGGCCTGCCGGTGATTGCAACGGCGAATCGTGGGTCGAAGGAGTACATCAAGTCCGGTGTGAATGGATATTTCGTACCGAACTTTGATATAGATGCCTATGAACGGGCGATGGGAGCAATCTTCGAGGACCGTTCCTGGCACACACAAGAGAGAAGAGCAGAAATCAGAGAGTCGGTGGCAGCCTTTCGGAAGGAAGCCACAGCAAATGTGATGAGGAAGGTGTATAGCGATGCCAAAAATCAGTGTCATTCTTTCGGTTTACAATCCAGAGCGAAAGCAGATGAAGCAGGCGGTAGCGTCTGTTCTGAACCAGACATTTTCCGACTTTGAATTACTGATCTATGATGATGGCTCAGATGCGAAATTCGCAAAAACAATAAGAGAATATGAAAAAATGGATGACAGAATCTGCGTGATTCGATCCGACCGACATCATTGCCTTGCTTACGGACTGAACGAGTTAATAAGTAGGGCTAAAGGTGCCTATATCGCACGTATGGACGCGGACGATATCTGTCATCCGGAGCGACTCGAGCGAGAGCTCAGATTCTTAGAAGCACATCAGGAATACGCCTATGTGGGATCGAATCTGCAGCTGATCGACGAGCGCGGCGAGGCATGGGGCAAAAGGAAATACCCCGTCTGTCCAAAGGCGGAGGATTTCCTGTCCTATCAGCCATACGCACATCCTGCGATGATGTTTCGTGCAGAGGTACTCAGCGATGAGAAGCCATACGGCGATTACGAGCGGGATCGAAGAGGTGAAGACTACGAGATGCTGATGCGTTTCACGTCTGAGGGAAAGCGTGGATACAACTTACAGGAGTATCTGCTCTGGTACCGAGAGACGCCGAACGGCTACAGGAAACGTAGACTGAAGTTCCAATTGCAAGAGGTCAAGATCCGTTGGAGGGGCTTTGGCCAGCTTGGATTTAACAGAGCTTCGAAATTCACCTATATCATGAAACCGCTCGCAGTATGGGCGGTGCCTAATCATGTGATTTATCAGATAAAGAAGAGAGACAGAGGCTAATATGGGTTATACGCGTCGCAAAACTGAATATCGAAAGGTCTTACGACGCATCCCTATGATGCTGGAACTCACAGATGAGGTCGAGGATGCCATTGGCAAGTCCGCGGTAAAAACCGATATCGCAGACGACGTTATCCAGACAACAGCGAACCGTGTACTCACCCCGGCGCTGCATGGATTTGTCCTGTATGTCCTCGAGGATGCTATGAAGCGCGGAATCAAGCGCCTCTACTTCCTCGCCAGAGATGCCTATTTCATGTATCAACTGGCAGCGACATACGTGGAATATTACGAATTGCCACTGGAATGTAGGTACCTCTACGTATCCCGGTTTTCGCTTCGTGTACCGCTCTACCACAAGGATATGGAGCGGGCACTCGATTACATCACCCTAGGCGGGCTGGATGTAACGCCGGAGAAAATCCTCAATCGTTCCGGAATAACCGAGAAGCAGAAAACAGAGCTCCTGGGTGACATCGGACATAGTCTGGGTTATCAAGCAGATGAACAAATTCCGAGAGATCATCTGCCGGAGATACGGGATTATCTAAAGAATCACAGAAGTTTCATCAAGTATGTAACACAGGTGTCCAAGGAAGCCTATCCGCTTCTGACCGGATATCTGACGCAGGAACACTTCGGAGAATGTCTGCCCACTGCGGTTGTAGACAGTGGATGGGTTGGTTCAATGCAGCAAAATCTGAGTGACCTGCGCTACTTGCTTGGTGGAGATTCGCCGCTGGAAGGATATTATTTCGGTTTGTATGAACTTCCACGAGGCGTTAACAGAAAGACCTATCACAGTTACTACTTCTCGCCAGAGGGCGAGATGAAGCGAAAAGTCGGATTTAGCAATTGCCTATTCGAGGGCGTGTTCTCCGCACCGCATGGTATGACACTTGGCTACCAGTTGGAGAGCGGCGAGATCAGACCGGTGGTAAGCGAGACAACGGAGGAGCGGATCCAGTGTTTAAAGAAGCTTGAGTCCGTGTATGATGTGTTCCAGCAGAAAGTGTTGGAAGGAAATGATACCTGGCAGAAGCTCCTTCGATGGAAGAACATCGACAAACTGTCCCAGATGATCGAGCGACTTTTCGCGATGCTTATGAGTTGCCCAAGCCCAGAAGAAGCAGAAGTCTACGGACGGATGAACTTCACGGACGATGTCCTCGAATACGAGGGGCATGCGATGGCAGCCGAGATGACAGAACGCGATATGAGAGATAATCACCTGTTTCAGCGGATGAAGCAGGAAATGAGGCAGAAGGTAACGGGGGTAAAACCCGTCATTGTACAATCCGCATGGTATGAGGGATCGGTTGTCCTCTATGGAAACCGACGTACTATTAAGCGTCACCTCAAATCTTACAGAGCATACAAGTATGTCATGCAAGAGAGGAAACGTAGACGCTGGCTAAAAAATCGGTAAGTTGGAAGAGATTATGAAGAGAATAAAGAGAATAATGATGGCACTCGCGATGATGATGCTGTTTTGGGCGGCGACGGGAATCCCGGTCGAAGCAGCATCGGCCGATGTAACATTCGGTTCGGAATCTTACAGTGCCGAGAAGGGTTCACAATTCCCTGTCGGAGTCTATATCAAGTCCGATGAGACGATTGGAACCTACTATGTGAAATTAGAATATGACAAGACACGTCTGAAATACATCGGAGGCGCCGAGAGCGAAGCTGATGGCGTGATTGTACTCCAGGGTACAGGAACGGAAGATGAGATCCGCTATATGCTGACCTTTGAGTCTATCACAGGCGGAGAAGCCGGAATTGCCGTAACCAATGCTGTTGTAACGAATGAAGATGGCACTGAGAATGCAGTAGCCGAGAATCATGCAACCGCAGCGGTTAAGATCTCCGGAACAGACGAGTCAGGTGTAACATTCGATGCAACAGAGGAGGAAAGCGCCGTGATCGGAACCGCAACAGCATCCGACGGCACCATCCTCTACGTCGTAGATCATAGCAGGGAAGTCCCATCGACGATTGACTGGAAGTACCAGGCAGTCCCAGGAAAATTAGGAAATACGGATGTAACTTATCTACAGAATCAGGACGGAACAGTGCAGATGCTCTACCTCCTCGATGGTGATGATGTGTATCATCCATATGCATATAGCAGCAAAGATGGCCAGATCTATCCGGTACATACTGGCCTCAGAGATGGCAAGAAGAACTACTATATGTCAACGGCAGTTACAGGCGAAGAAGTCAAAGATGAAAGCGTCGTACTTGCTATGGATTTAGATGGAAATGTTTCGAAAGCGCGTCTTTACGAAGACGGTCACCTCGGCGAAGCAGGACTTGTGAACACCCTTCCGGTGTGGTTGATTGTACCGGCCGTAGCTATCCTCCTCGCGATACTTGTGGGTGTAGCCTCTATTGTCTATGCCAAGAATAAGAAGGCGAAGAAGATCCAGAAGAAGAAGGAGAAGATCGAGACTAGACGCCGTCGTGATATTGCGCTTCGTGCAGCAGAAGAGAGCGGAGATCAGGCGAGAATGGATGCCATCATGAATTCCAAGGAACCAATCATTTCCGTACAGAATGTCACGATGAAGTTCAAGGTCGCAACCAAGGCCGTATCCGGAATCAAGGACTATATCATCCAGTTCATCAAGGGCGAGATCTCCTACCGCGAACTGGTTGCCCTCGACAATATCAACTTCGATGTCTACAAGGGAGAAGTTATGGGTATCATCGGAACGAATGGTTCCGGTAAGTCCACCCTCTTAAAGATTGTATCCGGCGCCCTGAACCCAACGGAGGGACATGTCGCTGTCGATCGTAAGAAGGTACAGCTCCTGACCCTCGGAACGGGATTCGATATGGAATTAACTGCACGAGAGAATGTCTACTTGAATGGTGCGATCATCGGATATTCCCGCCAGTTCCTCGACGAGCACTATGACGAAATCGTAGAATTCGCAGAGCTCGAGGGATTCATGGAAGAGAAAGTGAAGAACTTCTCCTCCGGTATGGTATCCCGACTTGGATTTGCTATCGCAACTGCCGGCGATGCCGCAGAAATCCTCATCCTGGACGAAGTTCTCAGTGTAGGTGATGAATTCTTCCGAAAGAAGTCCCTCAAGAGAGTCAAGGAAATGATTCACGGCGGTTCCACCGTCCTCCTCGTCTCCCACGGTATGGGAACCATCCTCGACAACTGCTCAAGAGTTGTCTGGATCGAAAAGGGTAAGATGAAGATGATCGGCGAACCAAAGACCGTATGCCATGCATACCGAGAAATGGGGGCCGCCAATGTCTAGAGAATATCTAAATGCTCTCTGGGAGCTCACGAAACGTGAGCTCCGCAGAAAGTACGCAAGAAGTTATCTGGGGATATTGTGGAGTGTGTTTTACCCGCTGGCAAGAATGGCATTAGTAGTATTTCTGTTTACACATATTTTTTCAAAACCTATTGATAGATATCCAGCATACTATTTTACAGGTTATCTTTTGTATGAATTCTTTTATGTTGCAGTTTATACATCTGTTACAACATTAAGAGATAATAAAAATCTTATTATTAAATCAAAGTTGCCAAGAGAAATGTTCATTCTATCAAGAGTTAATACGGCTTTTATTAATTTTGGTTTGGGATGCATTCCATATGTAGGAGTACTTTTGTTTTATAAAGCGCAACCATCGTTGATATCATTTCTTGTTGTTTTCGATGTGTTTTTCTTGTGGCTATTTGTTTCTGGTGTAGCTTATTTGGTATCAATTCTATACGTATTTGTTCGCGATACAAAGAATATTGTGCAGCATCTTTTATCTATATTGAGATTTTTTGTGGCAATGTTTTATGCCAAAGAATGGGTGGCACCTGGGGTTCAAAAGTTTATTGAGTACAATCCACCTTATGTTTTTATAAAAGTAGCTAGAGATATGGTTATTTATGGAGTTATGCCTGAACTCGCTTATTTATTAAAGATGATTATATATGGAATCAGTTTTTTTGTAATTGGAAAATTCATTTTTAATAAATGCAAAGATAATGTTTTAGTGAGGTTGTAATGAATTTTTTTAAATTGAATAAGAATGATTTGTTTGTGATTTCACAATTAGCGCATAAAGATAAGTCTAGAGAGAACTCTTCAAATTTTTTAGGACAGATATGGCAGATATTAGATCCATTTATTAATACCTTCGTATTAGTTATGGTTTTCGGTGTAATGTTTAAAAATAAAAGGTTTGTTAATTATCCAGTTTATGTTGCAACAGGAATTATGTTTTATAATTTGTTTTCAACAGGAACTAAAAATTGTTTAAATGCTTTGTCAGGAAATAAGAACTTTTTGATTAAAGCGCAGTTGGATAAGACAATTTACGTAAAAGAAAAAGTGTTTGTTGCATTAATAAATTTTGGATATTCTTTTTTAATTTATTTGGGTGTAATGATTGCTTATAGAGTTCCATTTAGAATAACTATGTTGTTGGTAATTCCTGATGTATTATTATTAATTTCATTGGTTTATGGATTCGGTAAGATTTTATCTATTGTTAACGCTTTATTTGCCGATATTACATATTTTCATGAAATTTTTCTGTTATTTATTTTTTATGGTTCTGCATTATTTTTCGATCCATCTAGAGTTGCTCCGGTTTTACAATTCTTGCTGTCTTTGAATCCTATATATTTATCAATTGCAATTGCGAGAATATCAATTATTGATGGAATTGTTCCGCCATATACTTTGTGGATTAAATTATTGCTGTATAGTGCAACATTTTATTGGATTGGAAATATTGTTTTTAAAAAAGGTTCAGAAAATATTGTAGCAAAATTGTAGGGTTATAAATGGATTTAGTTAATAGTGAAAAAATAGAATTAAATACAGTATATGATTACTATAAAAATGCCTGTTTAGAAGAATTGGATGATTCAGAAATAATTGATCGTATTGGCATGGGTAACATGCCGGAAATACTTTTTTATTTATATGAAAAGTATAACCATCAGATAGAATTAATTCCTATTGAAAACAATGATGTGATGATTAGGGTTGGAGATACTTTTAATGCTGCTAATATGTCATATCTTGCTGTAGAAATGCATTTTATTGAAATATCAAATGATAAAGTGCACTTGGAAGGTAATATTTCATATCCATCGGTTCTAGGAGCAGAATTTGAATTTTTGATAAAAAATGGAAATAAGAAGTATTATCCAATAATGACTAGGGATGATAATGATCGAAAGATTGATGAATGTAGCTATGAAAGAAGAGATGAATTTTCAGTAGATATTGATTTGTGTGATGATAATGAAATTCTATTTTGTAATGTCGTTGGTTCTTTAGAGTGTAGATATGGGAAGATTAATTCGATGCGATTCGTTAAAGTTGCAGATAATTTAGAGAATCAATACTGGTATAAAGATGGATATTTGATTACTTCTCGAAATGGAATTTTAAAAATCTCTAAGTGTGATGATTATAATCATGTTTTGGAGAAGGAAAGATGCTTTCAAAAGGAAATAATGTCATTAGAACCTGAGAAAGGTGAAATGATTTGTAGATTACGTCAGAATTACTTGGTCAATATTAAAAAGAAAAAAAGACCAATTTGGTTATTCATGGATCGGGCAAATCAGGCAGATGATAATGCGGAAGTTTTGTTTTCTTATATTCAAGATAAGAGCGAGATTGATAGTTATTTTATAATCGATGAGAATTCAAAGGATTATGAAAGACTTAAAGAAATTGGGAATGTAATTCCTTTGTATTCAGAAGAGCATTTTGAAAAGGTACTTATAGCTGATTATATTATTTCTTCACAATCAAATGGCGTAGTAGAGAATCCTTTTTGGGGATTATCTGAATATGTAAGGGATTTATATCATAATCCGAAAATCGTTTTCTTGCAGCATGGTGTTATAAAGGATGATATGAGCCCGACATTAAATAGAAGAGAAACAAATTTCTATGGTTTTGTCACAAGCACATATCAAGAGTGGAAGTCCATTATAGAATATCCATATCATTATAAAGAAGAGAATGTTTGGTTAACTGGTTTACCAAGATTTGATCGTCTATATCATGATGAAGAAAATGTGATATTAGTTATGCCAAGCTGGAGAAAAGGTTTAATGGAGCATGTTTGGGATGATCAAAAAAAGAACATGGTCTGGAAAATCAATCCGGAATATAAGAATTCAGATTTTTATAAATCTTATCGTAAGCTTTTTTCGAGTATATGGTTACACCTTTTCTTATGTTTAAAAGGGTATAAAATGGTTTTTTATCCTCATCCATTATTAAGAGATATAGCTAAGGAAATGGTTAAAGGAACAAAAGTTGAATGTTGGATGGATGAAATGAGCTACAGAGATGCATTTGCTAAGGCAAAGCTGATGATTACGGATTATAGTAGTGTGGCATTTGATTTTGCATATCTTCAGAAACCAATTCTATATTATCAATTTGATAAGGAAGAATTCTTTGCTTCACATACTTATAAAAAGGGATATTTTGATTATGAAAAAGATGGATTTGGCGAAGTATGTTATCAATGGAAAGATTTGTGGAAATTAATTAAGAAATTAGTTAAGAAAGGTTGCGTAAATAAGTATGTTGATCGTATATCAGCGAGTTATACATATTTAGATAATAATAATTGCTATAGAATCTATAAAAAGTTGGTGAGTAAGTGAGAAAGGAGGAAATTGTGAGAAAGGTAGATGGGCGTGGATTATTAATTGATGATTTGAAAGTAAAAAATCAGCAACTGAGAAAAGAATTAGATGAGGTGAAACACGAGCGTGATTTTCTTAGATATTCACTTCAAGAAACAAGAAATTCATTTACATATAAAATAGGGATGTTTATAACATGGATTCCAAGGAAGATTAGAAGAAAGAGGTAGGTATAAAATGTTACTAAGTGATTGTAATAATAAATTGGTGGATGAAATTTTATCAGGGAATATTAGACCAGATGGTTCGATTAAAGCGTTTGCGTCAATGAATGGAGAATGTCTAAATATAAATTTTCCTGATATTGAAAGTGAAAATATTGTTTTCTTTTATTGGAATTACAATGAAAAAAAGCCTTTGTATGTAAGACGAGTTGATGTTGTTAATCATAATTTGTTGCTTGAGGACACTACAACTATAATTAATCAGATGAAATTTACTAAAATGTATTCTATGAGATTAGCTATGGCTATGGTGGTCGATGGAAATTACAGATGTTTTTATTTAAGAAATGCTGATGTTAGTGAAGACTATAGTGAGGTAGAACGCTATATCGGTAAAATTAAGTGTGGAAATGGTAAAGCGTTTATTTCATATTACACAGATAATGGAAATATTTGTGTTAAATTTATGGATTTAAAAAGATTCGATTCTTCTTTCTATCGTGCAAAGCTTGTAGGTTTTGATTTTGATAATAATATTTTAACAGGATATGTTGAAATGCCTGCATATGAGGGTGTTGCTACAGGTCATTTTGTCAGCACTGATTCTAATAAATGTATGGACTTAGGATTCGATGTTAAATATCAGGGAACAAATGGTGTTAAGAATATATATAAGATTTGTATAGATTTAACGAAGTTAAATTCTATAGAAGGGTTGCTGAGTGCTTTTATTGAAGTGTCAGGAAAAAGATTTACTATTATTTCAGATGATTGTGAAGAAGCTGTATTTACTGTTTCTTGTGATGAAATAGAATTCAATGTAGCAATAAGAGAAAAAAATAAAAAGGTGTTATTTGATGTAGAAAAAAGAATATACCCTGTTATGATTTCTATTGTTACAGCAGTCTATAATACAGCTCCTTTCTTATCAGAAATGATCAATAGTGTTTTAAACCAAGATATTACTGAACTATACGATGAGTACGTCACTAAACAAATGAAGTATTCAGATATTTTTGAGTTGATTTTAGTTGATGATGGATCAACAGACGGTTCAGCAGAGATTTTAGATGATTATGCTCGCTTATCGGATAGAGTGAAGGTCATTCATAAGAAAAATGGTGGTGTTTCTTCTGCGAGAAATGCAGGTTTAGATATTGCAAGAGGAAAATATGTAAACTTTGCGGATTCAGATGATAAGATTAGCCAGAATTATATGAAGCAAGTATTAAGATTCTTTGAAGAACATGAGGATGATGTATCTGTAGTAGCAGTACCATTAAAATATTTCGATGGAAAGTCGGGAGATCATTGGGCAAATTATAAGTTCTCTAATGAAGCAAAAGTTGCAGATCTTGTGAAAAATCCTTCTTCCAATATTTATACAGTAAATTCTGCTTGTGTAAAGAGAGAATCTATTTCAGACTTAAGATTTGATGAAAATCTTAAAATTGGTGAAGATATGTGCTTTATTAATAAAGTCATAACTCAGGAAGGCAAGAATATTGGTTTGGTAGGAAATG
Source organism: Lachnospiraceae bacterium AC2012 (assembly GCA_000702525.1). Classification (GTDB taxonomy): domain Bacteria; phylum Bacillota; class Clostridia; order Lachnospirales; family Lachnospiraceae; genus FD2005. The sequence goes on along the minus strand of JNIN01000002.1, from coordinate 350,173 downwards.
CCTATTATTTCTATAGGGTAAGAACTATCGGCGAAGAATCTGCAATGGATAATTTGAAGAATAATACAGCTTCATATATTCCTGTTGTAAAAGACGTCTTTATGAATCTTATTGAAGAAAATAAGAAAAAGTATGGTTATGTACCAAAACATGTGCAACATACTGTTATGGGACAGTTACAATGGCGATTTGCATCGACGGATAAAGGCGAAAGTGTAATAGAAGCAATAGGTGTGAATGATTTTAATGAATATAAAGCATTAGCGTTTGGTATTCTAAAAGATATTGATGAAGATGTAATTCTTGCACAGAAGAAAATTTGGTCAGAACATAAGTATTTCATTTTGAAGAAGAAATATGGTAAGAAACCTGAATTTATATCTCAGAAGGATGATTTAGTTGCGAAATTTGGAGAATATAAAGTTGGTACAACTGTAGGAAATTGCTATTTGAAAATTGAGTTTATGAATATTTCAGATAACATACTTCATTTAGAAGGTTTTTCAATGAATTATGAGCTTGATATGAAATTAAATGTGTATCTAAACGACCAGAGGATTGAATATAAGGAAACAAGTAGAGATGCTAGTAAATATACTTTTGATGAAGTTTGCTATTATGCCAAATCATTTGTAGTAGATATTCCATTAGAATCAAATGTTGCTAAGTATAATATTAGATTTACAACAGAAGTGAATGGCTTAGAAGTAGAAAAACGTCAGCTTCGTTATTCAAAAATGGTTCCATTGTCTGAAATGTTTAATAGATCATATTATCAGGTTGATGATTGGACAGTTAGAAAAGAAGGTAACGTATTAAGTGTTTATAATTTAGGCTTTGAGGATGGAGAGGTAATAGACTTTGAAAAAGAGTTTATCTCTGAAGTTGCAAGAACAAAGTCAAAGGCAGCGGATCGTATTTTAAAATTAAGAAGCATAGCGCTTAGTAGAAAAGCAAGAGAAAAATCTGGAAAGAAGATTTGGTTGATTTCGGATCGTGGTTCGGCTGCGGGGGATAATGGAGAAGCTTTTTTCAAGTATGTTTGTAATCGCAATGATGAGAGTGTAGAAGCATACTATATCATTGATAGAAATACAACGGACTTCGAGAGATTAAAACAATATGGAAATGTTATAGAGAGAGGTTCAGATAAGCATTTAATTATGCATTTAATGGCTGATTATTATATTTCTAGTTCAGGAGATGAGTGGGTTATTAATCCATTCCATACAAATAAAGTTGAATCTGAATCTGTAAAAGATTTGTCAACTTCAGGAAAGTTTATTTTCTTACAGCATGGTATTACGGTAAGTAATCAGTCGGCGTGGTTAAATAAATACAATAAAAATATAGAAGGTATTGTTTGTTCAACTAAAGAAGAAGCAGATTCTTTTGTGGAATATGAATACTACTATGATAAACGTAATGCATGGTTAACAGGATTTCCTAGATATGATTGTTTATATAATGATTGTAAGAATTATATAACAATTATGCCAACATGGAGAAAATGGTTAACAGATGGAGCTTATTCAAATAAGCCAGGTGCAAAGTTTAAAGATAGTGAATATTTAGCTTTTTATAATGATTTATTAAATGATGAGCGTTTATTAGATGCTGCAGATAAGTATGGATATAAAATCTGTTATTTACCGCATCCAACAGTTAGAGAAGCTATAAATCTGTTTAAGAAGAATGATAGAGTTATATTCTTTGATTCAAATAAGACATATAGAGAAATATATGCAGAATCAAATATGGTAATGACGGATTATTCATCTTCAGTTATGGATTTTGCTTATTTAAAGAAGCCTGTTGTATACTGCCAGTTTGATGAAGAAATGTTCTGGAATAATCACACATATTCAAAAGGATTTTTCTCTTGGGAAGACGACGGATTTGGTGAAGTAACTTATACGAAAGATGAACTGGTGACGATTTTAATTGAATACATGGCAAATGGATGCAAAATGAAAGATAAATATAAAAAGAGAGTTGATAAATTTTTTGCATATCAGGATGACAATAATAGTCAAAGAATATTTGATAAGATTATTGGACTGAATTAATTATTAAGTTTTGGAGAATAATAGATGAATGAGAGAAAAGAAATAGAGATTCTTAAACAAGAAATATCTAAATTAAAGCTTGAAAACAATCAGAATGTAATAGAGAGAGATAGATATTTACATGAATTATTAGAAACTCGTAATTCAAAGACTTATATAATTGCAAAAGGAATTTCATCTGTGGCAGGATCTTTGAGAGGGAAGAAACGTTACAGTAATATTTATCAGAGTCAGAGAGTATATACATATATGATTTCGGTAATTATTCCTGTTTATAATACGGAAAAATATATTTCTGAATTATTAGATTCTATTATTGTTCAAAAACAAGATGTTTTATCTCGATATCTGCTTTCTTGTAAAGAAAGTAGATATCGAAAAAATGCTTATGAAAACATATATGAAGTGATTATCGTTGATGATGGATCAACTGATAAAAGTGGAGATATATGTGATGAATATGCAAAAAAATATCCATGGATAAAAGTCATTCATAAGAAAAATGAGGGCGTATCGGAAGCGCGTAACACAGGAATTGAATATGCATGCGGTAAATATATAACATTCCCAGATTCGGATGATAAACTATCTGAAAATGTATTAGAAGAGGCGTTTGTATATTTTGAGAATCATGAAGATGAAATAGCATTGGTAACTTATCCATCAAAATTCTTTGATGCAACTAATGGAGAACACTGGACCTGTTATAGATTTAAAGATGGTAACAGAATTATTGATATGCAGGCAGAATGGGATAAACCACAATATTTCATATCACCTTGTCTTTTTAAACTTGAAGATATTAAGGGGAAAATTCGTTTTGATAAGAATCTTGTAAATGGCGAAGATATTAAATTTGTTCATGAGTTATTTTTCAAGACGAAAGCAAAAATAGGTGTTTTAAATACATGTACGTATTGGTATAGAAAACGCAGTGGTGAAAATAAGTCTGCTATTCAAGATAGTAAGAATAAGGTTAGTTATTACAATGCGTATGTAACAGACTTATTAATGTGGCTGAAAGAGGAATCTGAAAAAGCATATGGAGAGTTCCCGAAATACGTTCAATATGCGATTATGGGCCAATTACAATGGAGATTAAGATCTGATGGTAGAGGATTAATTGGGAAAAAAGTTATTGGTGAAGAAAAATATCGATTGTATTGTGACCAGATTAAAAGATTAATACAAAGCATTGATGTAGATGTGATTGTTAGTCAACGAGAACTATATCGAGAACATTTATTTTATGCATGTAGTTTAAAGAATAAAGCTCGATTAGATAAAAAACACAACGAAAGTAATATTCAATATTATTTTGATGATTACTACTGTACAGAAGATTCTACAGCATATGTTAAATACAATTTTATTGATATTGACAATGGTGTGCTTGAAATCGATGGTGATTATGCAGATTTAGAACCTGATGTTCGAGGATATTTTAAAATTGGTGAAGAAGTAATTGAAGTTGTTGCGAATCCAAAGACAGATAAGAATGTATATATTTTGGATGAGAAAGCACTATATGTAACCAATTTCAGAGCAAGTATTCCATTATCAACAATAAATGAAAAGACTGAGATAGTATTTTGTGTTGATATTGATGGATATGAAGTTGAGAAAAAGACGATTAATCTATCGAAGTTTATGCCTATAAATAAGACATTTAATAATTCTTATTATCAGAAGGAAGATTGGGTTATTCAATTAAAGCAGAATAAATTAGTCATTTGGAATATTTATGATGTTGAAGAATTACCAGATTTTGAGAATGAATATATCAATCAGATTGAAAACAGTGTGCATATAAACAATCCATATATGCCAGAAGCTTTAGCTATTAGAAAAGTGGCTAGAGATCGTTTGATATGGAAGAAAACCGCTGGAAAGCAGATATGGCTTGTCTCAGATCGTTATTTACATGCTGATGATAACGGAGAAGCAATGTTCAAATATATCATGGCTCATAAGAGGGATGATGTAGAGGCATATTTCGTAATTGATAAAGAATCAAAGGATTATGAGAGAATTGCTGAAATTGGTCCGGTAGTTTCTCAGGATAGTAGAGAACATCTAATTCTTCATTTGATTTCAGATTGTATTATTTCTTCGCAAGCAGATGAATATATTATTGATCCATTTTGGAGACAGGGTGTAGTAAGAGAAATATTTAGAGATTTCTATGTTTTAAACAAGTACGTATTCTTACAGCATGGAATAATAAAGGACAACCTGAGTAAGTGGCTTAATAAATATAATAAGAACATTAATGGTTTTATATGTGCAGCAAAGCCAGAAGCAAAGTCAATTAAGGATGAGCCATATTTTTATGATGAAGAAGTATGGTTAACTGGTTTACCAAGGTATGATTATCTGTATCATGATGAGAAAAAGTATATTTTAGTTATGCCTACATGGAGAAAGTGGCTTATGAAAGACTTTGATGCTTCAGATTCTGATAAAACTGCCGTTCAAGTAATTGATGATATTGAAAGTACAGAATTCTTTGAATTCTATAGCGGATTATTGAATAATAAGAAATTACTTGATTATTGTGAGGAAAAAGGTTATAAGCTTTGCTTTATGCCACATGTTAATTTGAGAAGCTCTATGGAAAAATTCTGTAAGGATGAGCGAATAGTGCAATTTGATTATGATATGCCATATCGTGATGCATTTGCACAGGCGAATTTATTGATTACAGATTATTCATCAACACCAATGGATTTTGCATATTTGAAGAAGCCGGTTATTTATACACAATTTGATGAGGAAAAATTCTTTTCAGGAGAGCACACATATGAAAAAGGATATTTTGATTACGCAAAAGATGGGTTTGGAGAAATTGAAAATTCTCTAGATAGTTTAATAGAGCGGATTATTGAATATATTGATTTCGACTGTGAATTGAAGGTTGATTATAGTAAGCGAATCGAAAAGTTTTATGCATATAGGGACAGTAATAATTGTAAGCGAGTTTATGAAAAAATATGTAATTTAATGTCATTAAATAATTAGGATTGTTGTTAGATTAAGGAGTAGTATGGATTTTTATAGAAAAAGGGCTGATATTTTATTATCAAAGAACATTTCAAATGATATTGAATCTGAGAGGGAAAGCTTTTCGAAAGTTGATAAAGAGCTTATTTCTGGAGATGTTGTTAGGGATATTGATATAAATAATATAACTGAATTACCAGATGGTCGAATTAGAATAGTGGTTGATGATGTAAGATTTGAATGTTTGTTTAAAAAGGGGAAAAATGACAAATTATGGGTCTTCCCATCGGCTGCGAGATTTAGAGGAGATGGTTTAGCACCTTTACCATTATTACAAAGATGGAGTTATTATAACATCCTTGAAGATTCTGTTTTATGCGTAAGTGATCCAATGTATTATAAATACCCAAAACTTGGATGTGCTTGGTTTTGGGGTGATGATGAAAAGAACTATAGAGATTATTTAGCATATATAGTTAGGAAAATAGTGAATTATTTAAGGATTCGTGATGAGAATGTTGTGTTTATGGGGTCGTCATCTGGAGGAACTGTTTCAGTTCATACGGCAGCAATATTTGGTGCAGGAACTGCTATTAGTATAAATGGACAGTTAAATTTTGAAAAAGAGAAGTATACATCTAGATTGTGGCACTTTAAAAATCAAACAGGAATCGATATTACACAAAAAGATATATATAAAAGAAATGAATTATATAGTGTAGTAAAGGAAACTCCAAATGTAAAGTATATTTTTATTACAAATGCATCTTCTGAAGGTGATATAGAAGATCATCTAATGTATTTTTCTGAAAAAGTTGGTTATGTTCCTCGATATGGTCTTTCAGCGAAAGATAATATGATTTTTTGGATTTATGATGCTAAAAGTGCGAATCCTCACACCGCATTCGAGGATAGAAATATATTATGGGCTATAGAGTATTTAACTAAAGTTAATCCAAAAGAAGTAGATGATTATGATGGTTTATACAGAGTCTTTGGAAATATATGGTTTTCTAATTATAAAAAGATAGAAGAAAAAAATAATAAAAATTATGAATTATTACCATCTGTATTTGATTTATTAAATGCATCTTTAGATAATAATTTGAAAAATGTTCATATAGAAAGTTCGGATAATAAATACAATAGATTTGTATATAAGGATTTTAAAAAACAAAGAATATATACAATTAAATTTAACGCTAAAGTATCTGGTAAGAATGGCATGATTACAGCAGGATTGTATGATGGAAAAAATTTTGTTTTTAAACATTGTTATGATAGTGACAAAGATAATACTATTTGTTTTTGCTGTAATAATGATTCTAAACTAGAATTTTGTATTTTTTCGGGTTTACATGGCGAAGCAAATAATAAAGATTTAACGGTAAATTATTTTGATGTTTATTCTTCTGAGGTTGTAGATGACAGTGTTTTAAACTTTTTTAAAGATGCATCTCGCGATTTAGAAGCAAGAATAGATCTAAAGTTAATTTCTGAGAAAGCGGGCAATATTTATTTGGAGAAGCAACATGATTTTAGATATGATGTTTCTTCACCAAAATGGATTAATAATAGTAAAACTAAAGGATATGTAATTCAGTCGAAAGAGGGATACCTCAAAATTAAAATTATAGTCGATTCTGCTGGAGAATTAGTTATTAATTTTAAAGGTATAGATTGGAAATATAGTAACAAACGTATACCAATATGGGTTGATTATACATGTATTCGAGTTAATGAAGAGGAAATAATTCATTCTCCAGTATCATGTTGGCATGATAAAGTTTTGAGATATGATCGAAAAGTTAATTCTGGAGATGAAATAATATTAGAAGTTTGTTGGACTAAACACAATTAATATAAAGGATAATTAGTTATTACCACATGAGGTTTTTACAATGAGAATGGAAGTATACAATTTCCTGGTTAACAAACATCCAGGAATTAAAAGTAAATATCATGAGTTCCATGATAATACAACCGGAGCGAAGAAGGTGCTGTCACATTTCTATCTGCTTTGGTTAAATTTCGCATATTATGTTTTGCATGTGCGTAAATTCGATACAACAGATAAAGCGAAGTTCTATGAAGAGAAGAATGTGGAATACAAGATGACAGAGATGGAGAAGTTCCAGAGAGAGAATGCTCATATTTCTGTTTCAGAGTTTGTTGAGAAGCTTTCGAAGTATGACATTGTTTCTTTTGATATCTTTGACACATTGATTTTCAGACCGTTTTCTGAGCCGGGTGATCTGTTCTACATTGTTGGAGATAAGTTGGAATATTTGGACTTCAGAGGGATGCGTATGCGTGCCGAGATCGAAGCTCGTACCATCCGCGCGGACAATATCCGTGAGGAGATCAAGAAGCAGAAGAAGCGTGATAAATACGCACATACAGAGGCTGCTAAGGATATCGTGATAGATTACGAAGTTTCTCTGGATGATATCTGGAATCGTATGCAGGTGATCACTTGTCTGGATGCTGCGAAGGGTAAGGCAATCGAGGAAGAAGTCGAGCTGGATATGTGCTATGCGAACCCATTTATGAAGGAAGTTTTTGATCAGCTGATGAAGATGGGCAAGCGTATCATCATCACTTCAGATATGTATCTGAGTGAGGAGTTCCTCGTGAAGATGCTTGCGAAGAATGGTTATACCGGTTACGAGCGCATTTACATTTCCAATAAATATCACAAGTCTAAGAGTGATGGTCGTCTGTTTGATGTTGTGAAAAAGGACCTGGGCAAGGATTTGAATTATATTCATGTGGGTGACAACCTCCACAGTGATGTGAAGATGGCGAAGGAGCATGGTTTTGATTCGCTGCATTATCCAAATGTGAATAGCAATTCGCTGCTGTTCCGCCCATATGATATGGCACCGATTATCGGTGGCTCTTACCGTGGAGTTGTGAATAATCGTATCTATTCCGGATTCCATACGAAAGATGATTCGATGGAATTTGAGTACGGATATGTGTATGGTGGTCTCTTTGTCGTTGGTTACTGCGCGCATATTCATGAGTATGCGAAATTACATAATATCGATAAGTTACTTTTCCTGTCGCGTGATGGGGATATCCTGAAGCAGGTGTACGAGATGATGTATCCGGAAGAGGCTGAGCGTATTGAATATGCTTATTGGTCTCGTAAGGCGGCGACGGTTCTGACGTTTGATTTGGATCGTAACGATTATTATCGTCGTTTCCTGTATCACAAGGTAAACCAGGAATACAAGATTTCGGATATTCTTGCTTCTATGGAATTGGATTCGCTTTCTTCTGATGTGGAAGGATTCTCTCTTGCAAACCGTCGTGTGGACTTGATTGGCGAGGAAGGTCGCAAGGTGGTACTGCATCTCGAGGATGAGCTTACAGACAAGAATGTTCACGTGCTTCGTGTATGTCTGGATGGTTTGGCGGAGCGTATTCGTGCGGTTTATCACAATCGAGATGCTGCTGCAAAGGCTTATTACAAGAAGATGTTGAAGGGCTGTGACAAGGCTCTTGCGATTGATATCGGTTGGGCTGGTTCTGGTGCGATTGCGATTCGTCGTCTTTGTCGTGAGAAGTGGGGCATCCCTTGTGATGTGATCGGTATGATTGCCGGTACGAATACGGTGCACAATGCAGAACCTTATCAGACGGAGACATTTCTTCAGAGAGGTATCATGAATGCTTATCTGTATTCACAGAGCTTCAATCGTGACTTATTGAAGAAGCATGATCCAGCGAAGGATTACAATATCTTCTGGGAGCTTCTTCTTGGTTCGCCTACGAAGTCATTCCGCGGGTTCAAGTTGAATCCGGATGGTTCGGTTGGCTATGACTTTGGCTCTTATGATGATAACCTTGATGGCATTCGTGATGTACAGGCGGGTATTCGTGCTTTTGCTTCGGATTATATGGAGGCTTTCGGTTCTCCGAGCGATGGAAAGTACAAGGAACTCTATCGCATCAGCGGTCGTGACGCGTATGCGCCAATTATCGCTGCTTCTTCTCGTAATGAGAAGTATCTGAAGGCGGTGGAGAGCAAGTTCGAGTTGGAGCCGAACGTGGTATAGATTTGATTTTTGTTGGGATTTATTGGTTAGGTTTTTACGGGACTACAGAGATTTACGGGAGATAATTATGATTAAAGGACTGAATAAGAAGAAATTAGCGGCACTTGGGGTCGTAGTAGGTGTGGTTGCTGTCGGTGTTGGAACGGCGGTGGCTCTGTTGGGTTCAGATGGCGATGAGGTCGCTACGGATTCGCAGGTTGTTTTGGAGGACGAAGCTCTGACTTTCGCTCCGCTTTCGGGTGACGAGGCGGTTGTGATCTCGCGCGAGTTGGACGGCAGCGAGGAAGTTCACGAGGTGACGATTCTTGAGAATACAAGTGTCTATGCGTCTTCTAGCCTGAAGAGTGCGGTGATTGGCTATCTGGAATCTGGTTCCGAGGTGGATTCCTACGGAACAGATGGTGATTTCGACAAGGTTTCCTACTATGGTAGACTTGGCTATGTGGTAAAGCGTGTGGTTGACGATCCGGAGGCTTCCGAAGAGGAAGATACGAGTGAGTCTGAGGATGGAACGGGGAATGGTCGTTCTGGTGCTGGCAACGCGGGAGCGTCTAGCTCATCTGGCTCTTCTAGTGCGTCTGGTGCTGGTTCTTCGAATTCTGGTCCGGGCGCTGGTTCTTCTAGCGGTGCGAATTCTGGCGGTGCTTCGAATGGAGCTGGGGATGTTGGCGCTTCTAGCAGTTCTTCGAATGATGCTGGTAGCAGTTCTGGATCTAGTTCTGCTTCCGGTAACGGTGCGGGAGATACCGGTGCAAGTCATGAGAGTGTGACGGGCACGGGTGCTTCGACAGATAATTCAACTCCAAGTCTCGAGGATGAAAATCCTGACATGGGTAACACCATGGGGATGGAGTAAATAGGTTTTGTTGGTTGCGTTAGGCTGCGTATGCCTGACGGAGTTGTTGGTTGCTGATTAGGGGTGGTTCCCTGGTCAGTATGTTATGTTTTGTTGTATGAGGGTGACGGGTTGAGAGAGAGTATTCATCAATTGAATCTGCGACTCGCGAAATTCGCAAATGCACTCGCGATGTCGGTTTGCTTTGCCTTCGTGTGGTTTCATTTCCTGGAAGCTTCTATGGAGGTACCTTACAGTTTGTGGGGTAATATGGCGATTATCGGGATTTTCCTGGTGCTGTACTGCCAGTTTGGGCGTATTTATGAGGCCTTCTTGGTGTCGTACATGCGCATTTCCGAGCTTGTGTACAGCCAGATGCTTGCGGTGGCTGCGACGGATGTGATCATGTATGTGTTTACATGTTTGCTGCTTCGTAGGTTTCCGCCGGTGTATCATTTCCTGTTTTTAGGGCTGGATGAGCTGGTGATTGCGGTGCTTTGGAGCTATGCGGCGCATCTTTGGTATTTCAAGAGTTTTCCGCCGAAGCGGACGATTGTCGTCTGGGATATGCGTAAGGGCATGGAGAACCTCGTGTCGTCTTACGGGATGAGCAAGAAGTTCAATGTGCTGGCGGATTATTCGGCGGAGACTTGCGTGCGTGATTTGAGCGTGCTCGACGATGCTGAGGTTGTGTTCCTGTCGGGGGTGCACAGCCACGATCGTAATATCATCATCAAGTATTGTATCGAGCGCGGGATTGTGTCTTTCATGGTGCCGCGTGTCGGGGATGTGCTGATGAGTGGCGCGCAGCGGATGCACCTGTTCCATTTGCCGATTCTGCGTCTTGCGGCTTATAATCCGGCGCCGGAATTTCTGTTTCTGAAGCGTCTGACTGACATCGTTTTTTCGGTGTTTGCGCTTGTTTTAACGTTGCCGCTACAGCTTCTGACGATGCTTGCAATCAAGCTCGAGGATGGCGGCCCGGTGTTTTATAAGCAGGTGCGCCTCACGCAGTACGGCCGGAGGTTTGAGTTGATCAAGTTCCGCAGTATGTCGGTGGATGCTGAGAAGGACGGCGTGGCGCGGCTTTCGAGCGGTACGGCGGATAGTCGTATCACGCGTGTGGGTGCATTTATTCGCGCGACGCGTATTGATGAGATTCCGCAGTTCGTGAATGTTTTGAAGGGCGAGATGTCGATTGTCGGCCCGCGTCCGGAACGCCCGGAGATCGCGGAGATCTACGAGAAGGAGCTTCCGGAGTTCCGTCTCCGCCTGCAGGCGAAGTGCGGTTTGACCGGCTATGCGCAGGTGTACGGCAAGTACAACACGGAGCCTTATGATAAGTTGCAGATGGATTTGATGTATATCGCAAACCCTGGAATCGCGCAGGATATTAATATTCTGTTTGCGACGATTAAGATTTTGTTCCTGAAGGATTCGACGGAGGGAATTGACGAAGAGAAGACGAACGCCCTGTAGGGGGCGGATAATGGAGATAAGGCGAATGCCCGGGGAATAATGGAGATAAGGCGAATGCCCTGCGGGCATTCGCCTTATCTTTTTTGATAATGGGGTTTACATGTTCTTTTTCATTTCTGCGATCTGAGCGCGCAACTCAGCGATGAGAGCATCCTTTTCGCGGAGGTGAGCGTCTTTCTCAGATGTAATTTTTTCGATAATAGCGTCTTTTTCGGCGAGGTAAGTATCCTTTTCTGCAAGTTTTGCATCTTTCTCGGCAATCTTTTTTTCATAACGTTCATAGCGTTCGCTAGGAAGAATAATGGTAGATTTTGTCATATTTATCACCTGATTTCTATATAGTTCGTCATTTGAGAAGACACGGCAAGCGGCTTGATCTAGTAGTTCGATATAGTCTTCAAATTGACTTTGGTTGATTCGTTTTTCGTTCTTTTCTGTGGTTAAGATTAATATAATCTGATTGACAAAATCTGTCAATTCGGCGCTTGAAAGCGGGTTTTTCTTAGATTTTAGACGTAGTCGAAGCTTGAGAAGAAGGAACGGGATAAAGATGGTGAGATGCTTCTTCTGGATTTCGGTGAAGTCATAATCGAAGACCTTGATTGTGGGCACGATGTAGTCATGTTTCGAGCCATCTGGGAAGATGATGTGACACACATGTTGATCCGGTATTTCAGCGTTTGGTTCTAGGTAGATGACAGCTGATTTTGGGAATTCTAGAGAGAATTCGTACGGTGCCATTTCCGTGACAGAATTTGATAGCGCTAGGTGAAAATCGTATTGAATCATCCGGATTACCATGAATTTGTCATTTTTCAGTTGTGATTCCAGGTGGTAATAGTCGGTTTCGATTTGAATTGCGATGTCTGAGTGGATTGAGGTTAGTTTACGGTTTGGAAGGCGTTTTGGGACGATTTTGCTGGTTGGAAGGATTTTTACTTTGGTTCCTTCGTTGTAGCGTACTTGGAAGACATCTTCGATGAGCGGAAGTAACTGCTCGGGCATACGCTCCACGATAGCCTTTAACATTTCATCCCAAAGTTGGTCGCTGTTGCGCTTTGATTTTCGCTTTGTTTCTTTGTCTGGTTTCATAAATCGCCTTTCTTTTTCATAGGAACACTGCATCAAATGTGTTTTAGTGCTATTGAATTTTTAGGTAATAATGGAATTTTGCATGGAAACATGCATGAATCAGAAGTTCCAGAACAGAACTGTAATTGCATCATAATGTTTTATTTGATGGAATGCAATTGGGAATAATGGATAAAGATACGGGGGAGGAAATTGTGAAGATTGGACAGATGGCAGGACAGTCATTTGACATAGAATTGTCAGTTAATTATAATTACAAACAATATTTTTCAGAAAAGACAAGTTAAAATAGGCAGGGATTTCTGCCGGGTAGGAGAAAAAATGATTACGAAGAATGAGATACCGATATTGGAATATGACGATAGTTCGTTAGAGGTGATTACGCCGGGGCACGATATGGAAGGCTTGAAATTGCCAGAAAAGTGCCTGTTTACATTTCTAGGTGATGTGGTTCATGAATATGCGCGGGAGAATAGTGCAGAGATGGTGCAGGAATTCATTACCGTTTCTCATAATGTCCAGATTTATGTGCTCCATGACGAGGGCGAGGATATCTGCCTTGTGCAATCACCAATTGGCGCGGCTTCAGCGACAGCATTGTTGGATTCACTTGTGACTTGCGGGTGCAACAGGGTAATCGCTGTTGGGTCATGCGGGGTGCTTTCGGACTTGCCAGAGAACGCATTTCTAGTACCGACAAAAGCACTTCGGGCGGAGGGGACGTCCTACCATTATTTGCCGCCTGCAAGATTTATCGAGCTCGATGAGGGCCCGCGTGCCGTGATTGAGCGGGTGTTTGAAAAACATCATTTGCCATATGTTGCATGCACCACCTGGACGACGGACGGATTTTTCAGGGAGACAAAGGAAATGGTGCGCTATCGCCTGGAGGAGGGCTGCTCGGTGGTAGAGATGGAATGCGCGGCATTGGCGGCTTGCTGCAGGAAGCGCGGAGCGAAGTTCGGGCAGTTTCTGTTTACGGCGGACTCACTCGCGAATGTACATGACTACGATGCAAGAGCGTTTGGGCGAGATTCGCATGAGAAGGCATTATTGCTTGGGCTGGATGTACTGAGAGAGTGGAGATAACTTGTTTTTGAACTATTTTCATTTTACGGAAGTCCCTTGACTTTTCTACGAAAAGGTGGTTAAATTTTATAGAAATGCGTCGAGCAGAAATAGTAGATTTCTTGCGGTCTATGAGAGAAGAGCCGGGTGGTGCGAGGCTTAGATTTGCGGGAGTTGAACCAGTCTGGGAGCAGCAGAAGGGAAAACCTGATTTTTTCGGGAAACTTCTGACGGGTGTCACCGTGATATGACAGGTGGGTGTTAGCTCGCCAATGAGAGCAGGCTACGGCCTGAATTTAGGTGGTAACGCGGAATTTATTTCGTCCTAAGTATACAAACGTATGCTTAGGGCGTTTTTTATTTTACCTGAGCCGGTGGCACAGAATGTCCAAGCATACTTTATCTCATTTTTTTAGGAGGATTTACAAATGAAAGTTAGTAAACTCGTAGGTGTAAGATTCAAGGAGAGACCAGCGGATTGCGTAATCGACAGCCACGCTTTTTCCGTTCGTGGTGGCTATGTAAAGCAGGTTTCCAACGGTATTTTCTCACTTTACGCACCAATGAAGAAAGTAACACAGAACATTGAACGCATTATCCGTGAGGAAATGGATGCGCTGGATTCGCAGGAAGTGATGTTTCCAGTGGTTCTTCCTGGTTCTCTTTGGGAAGAATCTGGAAGATACCAGAGCGTAGGTGACGAGCTTCTTAGATTTAAGGATAGAAATGGTACGCCTATGGTTCTTGGTATGACGCACGAAGAGGCTGCCGTTCATCTTGCAAGAGATTTCGGTCGTACTTACCAGAATTATCCATTCTCTATTTATCAGATTCAGACAAAGTATCGTGACGAAGCAAGACCTCGTGCTGGTTTGATTCGTGTGCGTGAATTTACAATGAAGGATGCGTATTCTTTCCATACTTCTCAGGAAGATTTGGAGCAGTACTACGATCGCATGGCGAATTCTTATTACAGAATTTTTGAGCGCATGGGTCTGCCAGATGTTATTGCTGTAAAGTCTGATTCTGGTATGATCGGCGGTAGCGTTTCTCATGAATATATGCTTCTTGCAGATTGTGGTGAAGATTCTATCGTTCTTTGCGATGACTGTGGTTTCTCTGCAAATATGGAAGCTGCTGACACGATCGTTGATAACAGCGGTTGCGCGCCAATGGGCGAACTTACTAAGGTTCACACACCAGGATGCAAGACGATTGACGAAGTGTGTCATTTCCTTGGAACTAAGGTGGAAGAATCTTGCAAGGCGGTTATGTATCAGATCAACGCGACAGACGAATATGTCGTTGTATTTACTCGTGGCGATTACGAAGTGAACGAGACAAAGCTTACAAACTTGCTTGGTGAGAAGGTTCATCCTGCAGAAGTAACAGAGGAAAGCGGCCTTGTTGCTGGATTCTGCGGACCTTACCAGATTACAGACAAGTGCAGAGTAATCTTTGACAAGTCCCTTGAAGGTATCGAAAATCTTGTTTGCGGTGGAAATGAAACGGATTATCACTACACAGGTCTGAATATCAAGCGTGACCTTGGTGATGTGGAATTCGTTGACGTTTCTAAGATTCAGGATGGCGGTATCTGCCCAGTTTGTGGTAAGAAGAGAATCCGCATCAGCCGTGGTATCGAGGCGGGTAACATTTTCCAGCTTGGTACAAAGTACACAGATAGCATGAAGATGACTTACACAGCAGAAGACGGCACAGAGAAGACTCCTATTATGGGTTGCTACGGTATCGGTGTTGGTCGTGCGGCTGCTTGTATCATGGAAGCACATCACGATGATTACGGCCCAATTTGGCCAATCACAGTGGCTCCTTGGAAGGTTGAAGTTTGCTGTATGCGTGTAGACGATGAAGAATGCAAGGCTGCAACAGACAAGATTTACGAAGAACTTCAGAACATGGGCATCGAAGTAATCTATGATGACAGAGATGTTCGTGCCGGCGCAATGTTTGCGGACGCTGACTTGATTGGTGCGCCTGTTCGTGTAACAGTTGGCCCTAAGGCACTGAAGAATGGAGAAATCGAGCTTTGCACACGTGATAAGAGCGTGAATGTCAAGGTTCCTAAGGACGAAATTATCGCTGAGACGAAGAAGTTAATCGACCAGCTCTATGCTGACATTAACGCAAAGGTGAGAGATCGTAAATAAGACTAGCGAGAAAGCTGGAGAAGGATTCGGAGACTATTTAAGAGAAAGACCTGGTCAATGTTCTTTCTCCATATATTTGGAAATGAAAAAGAGGTTCAGAGCTGATGCTCTGAACCTCTTGAATTTTTGTGCGTTCCATCTTTGGGTATTTGCTGTGTTTGAAGCCACAGCAAACTAGGAAGGTGAACAGGTCAGTCAATCTGCGGAAGACATCTAATAAATAATTGGCATTTTTAAGTATATTAGGACAGTCCAGTATTGCAGAATTGCACCGAGGTTGAAGGGCGACGATGCAACGACCGATGTTCGATTGATGGAACATGTATTTTTGAGCTTAAGTCCAATCAAGCGCGAGCGCCCGGCCTGGGACATATAAAGGCAAATCCCAAGTGAACTTAACGGAAATTAGCTATTTCATAAAAGAAAAAATTCGTTTTACAAAACAAAAAAGCTATTCCAAAAGTGGAATAGGTTTTATATTATACAGGATTATTTTGGGGAATGCAAGAGGGGAATGGGAATTTTTTTGTTTTTTGGTTTTTATGGTTTGATTGAAGGTTTTTAGGGGGGACTTGAAGGTTGGAAATACTTCAAAATCTTTAACAACATAGCGAATTACGGTAGACAGCAAAGTTTTTTTGAATTTTTACCGTAAGAAAAATCGTGATTTTTGTCGGGTTACAGAATAAACATAAGAAAGTCTGATTATTCTGTAAAAAAGCGAGCAAGTGAATTGTAAACAATTCTTTTGTTTAATATGGATAACATGATTTTGATATGGGAGCGGAGTGCATTACGGGAAAATAGATAAGAAGTGAAGAATATTCTGTAAAATCAAGTATTTTACAAAAAACGATTACAGAAAAAATGAGATATTCGAGGATAATACCGTAAATCCCGAGAAACTCTTTCCATCAAAATCTCGTGGTATTATACTTAAAGATGTAGAGGAAAATGGACCACGAACCCCGTCCCCAAGGGACCATTCCGTGGGGGCAAGCAAGTATCAGAGCAAAAGAGGAGGTTTTTACAATGCAAAATATTTTTCCAGAGAAGAAGCTGGGCTTCGGGTTGATGCGTCTGCCGCTTTTAGATGTGACAGATGATAAGACAATCGACGTAGAGCAAGTGAAGACAATGGTAGATATGTTTTTGGAGAAGGGATTTACCTATTTTGATACAGCTTGGATGTATCACAGTTTTCAGAGTGAGAATGCGATTAAAGAAGCGTTGGTAGATCGAATTCCAAGAGACAAGTATACACTCGCAACGAAGCTTCACTCGAACTTCATTCAGACGAAGGAAGACCGGGATAAAGTCTTTAATGAGCAGCTTCGAAAGACAGGTGTGGATTACTTTGATTACTATCTGATTCATGATATTGAGGTGGATAGTATTCAGAAATATGAGGATTTGGAAGCGTTCCAGTGGCTGGCGGAGAAGAAACGCCAAGGCCTCGTGAAGCACATGGGATTCTCCTTCCATGCGACAGCGGATCTTTTGGATGAGATTCTGACACGCCATCCGGAAGTGGAATTTGTGCAGCTTCAGATTAATTATCTGGATTGGGAATCGGAGAAAGTCCAGTCACGTAAGAATTATGAAGTCTGTGTGAAGCACAATAAGCCGGTCATTGTTATGGAACCGGTAAAGGGCGGCACACTTGCGAAGGTTCCGGAGCAGGCAGAGAAGATGCTGAAGAATATGGATGCAAATCTGTCCGTTCCATCCTGGGCGATTCGATTTGTGGCAAGCCTCCCAAATGTGAAGATGGTGCTGTCCGGTATGTCGAATATCGAGCAGATGCGCGATAATCTCTCGTATATGGAGGATTTTAAGCCGCTGACAGACTTGGAAATAACCACGGTCCACGCGGTTGGAGAAGTGATCAATTCCGGCATTACGATCCCTTGCACTGGATGTTCTTATTGTACACCGGGTTGTCCGATGAATATTCAGATACCGAAATATTTCTCTTTGTATAACAAGGATCAGAGAGATGGCGCAGATCATGCAGCCAATAAAGCGGAATATCAGAAGATTCATGAAACGTCCGGGCTGGCTTCGGAGTGTGTTGCCTGCGGACAATGCGAGGGAATCTGCCCTCAGAAATTGCCAATTATTGAGAATTTGAAGCTGGTTGCAGCGGCACTTGAGTGATGAAAATAGAAACTGGTTGCTTCTGCGCTTGAGTGATACTTATAACTGCGATTAGTGAAAACAATAACTGAATTCCCGCGCCCCTATTGCTTTAGCAATAGGGGCGTGTTATAGTCTACATAAATAAATTAACAAATGCAGAGTAGATGTCGAAGCGTTAAGTGCTCGGTGAACAGGGAGTTGTCATCGGGACGAAAAGTATTACTTGCGATTTCGGTGTCGCATCCCGCTGCTACATAAGAGTGAGTGTAAACCTCCTGTGTAGTTAAGGAATAAACTGCAAAGGAGGTCTTTTTATGTCAAAATTAAAAAATGTAAAAGTATTAACGACGGTTGCCATGTTATTGGCAATGGCTACGGTATTGGGATTTTTCAAGTTGCCACTCACGAACCTGGTGGAGATTCGATTTGGTTTCATTCCGGTTGCAATCGGTGGAGCGCTCTTCGGACCAGCGGTTGGCGGCGTTCTTGGTGGCCTCGCGGATGTGCTGGGTTATCTGGCAAAGCCAACGGGTGCATTCTTCCCGGGCTTTACCATTTCTTCGATTGTGGGTGGTATTATCTTCGGGCTTGTTTTGCATAGCGGCAAGGGCCTGCACGGCGACAATAAATCCGCGGTCATCCGCATTTTTATTGCGGAACTCGTGTATACAATCGTCGTTGGTTTATTGATGAACAGCTACAATCTGTCACTTCTCTACGGCACACCATTTGTGGTGACAGTTTCGACACGTATTCTGAAGGAGCTCGTGATGCTTCCGATTAATACAGCAATCCTCAGTGTCTGCCTGATTCCTTCGCACAAGATGGCGATGCACGTGCTGAAGACAAACGAGTAGCGAGGCTTAGTGGAGGGAAATATGAATTATCAGGAAGCGGTTACATTTCTAGAGAATTTACCGGTTTTTGAGCCGTCCAAGGTGAAGTCTGGCGAGCAGATTATGGGACTTGAGAGCCTCTGCATTTTGCTGGAGAGACTCGGCAATCCCGAGCGAAAATTAAGATGTATTCATGTCGGTGGGACCAATGGCAAAGGTTCCACCGTTGCTTTTTTGCGCCAGATTTTAATCGAGGCGGGGGCTCGTGTCGGGACATTTCAGTCGCCGGCCATCGACCATATGACGGAGCAGATTCGCCTGAATGGGCAGGAAGTGTCGGAGGAAATGTTTGCGCGCGCGATGACGGAAGTACGCGCGGAAGCTGGCGATACGCCTCCTTCACCATTTGAGATGTTGGTGGCGGCGGCATTCCTCTGTTTTGTGGAAGCGCAGGTGGATTACGTGATTTTGGAAGTCGGGCTCGGTGGCGATACGGACGCGACGAACGTGATTCCGACACCGGAACTTGCGATTCTTACGCCGATTAGCTACGACCATATGGATTTGCTGGGCGCGACGTTAGCCGAGATCGCGACGCATAAGGCCGGAATCATCAAGTTGGGCGGTGTGGTGCTGACTTGCCCGCAGGAGCCGGAAGTGATGGATGTTCTACAGGCGCGATGCGAAGAGGTTGGGGCCGAGCTGATTTGCGCGGAGATGCCAAGTTGTAGAGAAAAGCTGAACTACGCAGAGACGCAGCACTTTGATTTACCCGGATATAAGAACCTGCAGATCGCTCTTCTTGGTACATACCAGACGAGAAATGCAGCGCTTGCTGTTCGGGCGGCAGAATTACTAAACGAAGGAAACCAGGAAAATCTACATAGAATCGAGGAGTCGCACATTCGAGAGGGGCTTCTGCATACACGTTGGCCGGCGCGTTTTGAGCTTATTAAGAAGAATCCTTACGTGATTTTGGATGGTGGGCATAATGTGCAGGGGGCAGAGGTGCTTTGCGAGTCTCTGCAGTATTATTTCCCGCATCAGAAGGTGCATTTTGTGACCGGTGTGCTTGCGGATAAGGAATATCAGAAGATGATGCGTATGATCGCGCCGCTGGCAGAGAAGGTTTATACCATCACGCCACCTAATCCACGCGCGCTTTCGGCGGAGGATTTGGCGGCATATGTGCGGTCAATCGGTGTGGATGCGGAGGCATTTGAGTCGCTGGAGGATGCCGTGGACTGTGCGCTTGAGGGTGACGTTATCTGTATTTTTGGTTCCCTGTATTTCGTTGGAAAAGCAAGAGAGAGTTGAGCTTTTCATTGACAAACATAGAGGTGATTTTTATAATTATTGTAGTAAATATAGGCTTAATGGTGCTTTGAGCCTATATTTACTTAAATACATTTTTATTTATAATATTAAAGTAAACATAGGCTATTTCTTACTACAAGCCTATACTTACTTAAAGGGGTTAACTATGTTATTGTCCTATTCGGATTGTCTTCAAAAATGGCAATCAGATTATCAGATTAAAAAGCAAATAGCAGAAGGTAATTTATATAAGATTGAGAGGGGAGTCTATTCTGATGTTCCCGATGTTTCTTCGTTGGCCGTCATTTCCTTTAAATATCCCAAAGGAATAATGACTATGGATAGCGCATTCTATTATCATGGTCTTACAGATGTCATTCCGGATGAATTTCACATCGCAACAGATAAACACTCTATTTATATAAACGATAAGCGTGTCCATCAGTATTACGTTCTTTCCGATTTGTTAAACATTGGTGTTACAACTATAGATAGAAGGGACGCAACTATTAGGATTTATGATAAAGAAAGAATGTTGATAGAACTGCTTCGATTTAAGAATAAATTTCCGTTTGACTATTACAAAGAAATCATTGGAAATTACAGGAATCTAATCTATGATCTGGATATTGAGCGGATACAGGACTATGCAGAGAGCTTTCCTCGAAGTAAAATGATCAGCGACGCTCTTGAAATGGAGGTGCTTTAATGGTAACGATAAAGGAGATGATCCGGCAGGCTAATGCAGATGGATATGTTGATGATAATGCAGAAGCAAAGGTATGTCAGGATGTTGTGCTCAAGGCAATATCTGAAAGTACGCTCAGTAGAAATGTCACTATCAAGGGTGGAGTAGTAATGCGTAGCATATCAAAGGATGCAAGAAGAGCCACGCAGGATATGGATATCGATTTTATCCGTTATTCACTTGGAGATGATTCGATTCGCCAGTTCATAAGAAGGCTTGATTGCCTTGAAGGCATTCACATTCAGCAGATAGGCGAAATAACTGAATTAAAGCAACAGGATTATCATGGCAAGCGTGTCTATGTTATTATTTCCGATGATACTGGCGATTCCATAGAAAGTAAGATTGACCTTGGCGTGCATAAGAATCTTAACATAGAGCAGGAAGAATATTGCTTTGATATTGCTTGTTATGATGGAAGTGCAACCTTGCTTATCAATTCAAAAGAGCAGATGTTTACCGAGAAGCTTCGCTCACTTTTGAAATTCGGTCCGAACTCAACACGTTATAAAGATGTTTTTGATATGTTCTATCTTGCAGATAAGGTTGATACAGAAAGATTATTACAATGTTTGAATACCTTCGTCATATCTGATCCTGGCATGAAGGAAAATGATATGGACGCTGTGGTAAGAAGGATAACAAGAACATTTTCATCTGAGAGATATATTGCTAGGTTGACTAATTCAAAAAAGAACTGGATTGGCAAGGAAATTCCTACCGTCACCACAAGATTGATAGAGCTTTTGAAATCAATGCATAGCCCCGCATAAGCGAGGCTATTTTTTATTGGACAAGTTAGAAAATTTATAGAAAAGTGTTGACATGTAAATGTATATACTGTATATATAACATATAGACAGTTGAGCGTGCACAGTAACTGTCTAGAAATTGGAGCACAACAAAAAGGAGAGATTCTATGAAAATCATACAGAATAATGGTGTTCCCATATATCAGCAGATTGCATCTGAATTTCAGGATCAGATTATGAATGGCAAATTACAACCGGGTACCTATTTGCCATCGATTCGTTCACTTGCGAAGGACTTGAAAATCAGTGTAATTACAACAAAGAAAGCTTATGAGGTATTGGAAGCGGAGGGACTGGTTTCATCGGTTCCGGGCAAAGGTTTCTATATTAATGCCACAGATACTGAGATGATGCGAGAGCAACATCAGAGAAAAGTAGAAGATGCGCTTTCGGAGGCGATTCATGCGGCAAATGTAGCTGGTATGACGAAGCAGGATTTGATAGAAACACTTACAACATTACTTGATTTGGAAGACGAGGGAAGGGAGCAGTGATTATGGAGATGAAACAGGCAGTTTATGGCTTAAATATACAGAAGAAATATGGTAAATTCAGATTGGATGTGCCAGATCTCAAGATTCCACAGGGGTATGCTACAGCATTAATAGGAGAGAATGGAGCAGGTAAGACAACACTTATGAATATCTTATCCGGTGTCCGTATGGATTACTATGGTTCCGTTAGATTCTTTGAAGAAGCTGAAGTGCAGGGGCGTGGAGCAGAGAAGAATCTGAAGGATAAAAATATATACACAAATACAGAGGATAAACTCAGAGATCGTATTGGTTATACTGCTCCGAATGATTATTTTCTGTCAAATTGGACAATCGCTCAGGTTATGGAGGCATCGGAACTTTTATTTGATAATTTTAGTCGTGAGAGATTTGAAGAAATCGTGGAAAAACTCAATATTCCTACAGATTCAAAGGTTAAGAATGGCAAGAAAATAGCAGATTTGTCTGATGGAAATCGTATGAAATTGGAGATTGCATGTGTATTGGCCAGAGATACGGATTTACTTTTGATGGATGAACCTGCATCGCCACTGGATCCTCTGATGCGTGATACACTATGTGATATTATTAGAGATTATTTGGAAGCAGGACAGGGGAGACGAACGGTCTTCTTCTCGACACATAATATTTCAGACATGGAAAATGTTACGGACTATGCCATCATCATGGAAGACGGAACAATTATCGAAGAGGGTTTTGTCGAAGATTTAAAAGAGAAATATATCATGGTACGTGCAGATGCAGAAGATAGAAATGCTGTGAAACCGTATATGCTTGGAGCGCATGAGAGCAATTATGGAATTGAAGGACTGATGAAGCGTGAAAATATTGATGTGGCAGAATCAATCGATGCAGTGATTCAGATTCCAACTCTTTCTGAAATAGCGGTATCTCTTATGAAGCAGTATACTGGACTGAAATTCTAGGGGGTGCTTGGATGTTTAGAGATTATAAGGTGTTCTGCGCGAAGACTTATCGTTTGTGTGTATGGGGGCTTTACCCGTTGTTAGTAGTTATTGGAAATTGTATATATGCAAATAGAATTGTAGTGATAGTTCCGGGTACAGATACATGGTTTATGACGGCAGCAGAGTTGGTATTTCTTGTACCGACAACATTTT
The DNA here is from genome assembly GCA_000702525.1 of Lachnospiraceae bacterium AC2012. Lineage (GTDB taxonomy): Bacteria > Bacillota > Clostridia > Lachnospirales > Lachnospiraceae > FD2005. Next base: position 326,898 of record JNIN01000002.1, on the reverse strand, counting down.
TGGTACCATTTGAAGTTTTTATCGAAGATATGTTTATCAGAGATATAAATAGAAAGGGTGTAGGAGGATTCTTGTATTTACAGTCTTCTAAGAGAGGCGTCAAGTTGTTTGAAGATGCAATTCGCGTTGACTTGGGAAGAAAATTCCTGATGTTGTTGGGGTCAAATACACTGATATATTTTCTTGGACGTGATAAATTCGGTTTTGTATGGGATGTGTTTATGGAGGCATCTTTTATAGAATACGCATTTGTAATTATTGGTGTTTTAATTAGTAAATGGTTCTGTTCTCTTTCTGCAACATTGATTATTGCGGTTATTATGATGCAGATTAGCTCGTTAATGGTATCACTTTATGTTGCATATGCTCCGAGGTATGGCTTGATTAATTCGTTTATTATAATGGTGGTTGTTATTCTTCAAAACTTATATTTATATCTGATGACGAGAAAGGGGAGAGGCAGTTATTATGATGAATGATATGAAGAAGGTATGGAGACTTATGATGCTTGGATATCGTGGTAAGAGAGGTCTGATATTATTTGCAATCTTTGCGGTGGTAGGTTTAGTTCTTGATATACTACAGTGCTTTATATTTCCTGAAGACATGCTTAGTGGCGGCATGTTTGCGCCAGGTGCATTATTTATGGTTATTTCACCTATGATGCTGGTTCAGGTTTTTAATGGGTATGGAATATTTTCTTATAGTGCATCTTCATCGAAGAGACGTAAACTGATGCTTACCTATCCGGTTTTATATTCTGGGATTATAACATTTTTGATATATACAGTTGTCGTGATAGGTCGTACAATGGCAATCAGATTATATCCGGAATATGCAGTAGATATCAATCATCAGCTGATGATGGTTTCTATAATGATTTTACTCGTTGCGACGTTCTGTGGTGTGGGTTATAAGCTGTTTTGGGTTTCGTATATAGTTTTTATGTTGTGCTATATTCAGATATTGATGCGTGTTCTGAATGGAATGTCGTTTTTGACAGGAGATATTTCATCGCGGATTGCAGATGTATCATTTCCAATAGTAGTTTTTATCGGATATGGAAGCGTGTTTTTCGGTACATTTCTTAATTATTTATTAACGAAAATGCTTTACCGCCTTCCGGTCAGTAAGTGGGCTATTTGCGGGCTTCGAAAGAGTTAATTATATACCGGAAATGTGTTGACATTGTGAACAAGAAAGTCTAGTATGAAATCATGGGGGCCGATATCTTGAGGGATATTGGCTCTTTTTAGACTTTTTAGGCATAAAAGCGGGAGGATTTGTTATGGCAAAGAAACAAACTGTGAAAAAGAGTGGAGGCGTGAATCTTAACTCTATTCTGACGAAGATACTTTTGATTGTAATTATTAGTATTCTTGGTTTCACAGCATTAAATGTTGGATTTATTATTCCAAAAGCAAAGAATGAGATTCAGAAGACGATTGAAAATAATATGCAGGATCTTGCTACTTTGAGTGCAGAAGTAGTACAGAAGGAAATCGATGATGTGGGAGAAGCGAATGTTGATTATCAGGCGCTGAAACCACTTCTTGAAGGTAGGGGATTGAATGGCATTGAGTCTAGTTACCTCTATGTGGTGGATTCTGATGGAATCTTCTTATATCACAAGAAGGAAGATAAGGTTGGAACAGAGATCTTTAATGAAAATGTTCAGGATATCTTATCGAAAATTCCAAGTGGTAGCTATGAAGCCAATGGTGTGTTCCATTATACAGATGAAAATGGTGTTGTGAAGTATGGTGCATATCAGGTTCTCGACGAAGAGGGCTGGGTTGCTGTTGTTGTCGCAGATGAGCCGGAAATCATGGCAGAAATCAATGCGATTAAGACAACGGGATTCCTGCTTTCTGGCATTGTAGCTGTTGTTATTTTGTTAATTGGTTATTTCTCTGCTATCGCGATTACGAAGCCAATTGCAACGATTACAACGGTTATTAACCAGACTGGTAAGTTGGATTTCAGTGGTAGCCATCTGTTAGATAAGGTCGTTGAAAATAAGGATGAGACGGGTACAATGGCGCGTGCTGTTGTTAATATGGAAGACAACTTGCGGGATTTGGTAGGTCGTATTTCCGATACTTCTGTAGAATTAGAGGGTCATGCTTCCAAGCTGAAGGATATTACAGTGCAGATTGATTCTGCAAATGCTGATAACTCAGCAACTTCTGAAGAACTTGCTGCAAGTATGCAGGAAACAGCTGCTACCACCGATTTGATTGCGGTAAATACCAATGCTATCAAAGAAAATGCAGATGAGATTGCAGAAGAAGCAAGAACTGGTGTAGATAATGCGAAGGAAACGAGTAAGCGTGCTACCGAAGTTCGTCAGCGTACCATCGATGCTAGAAATAAGACGGAGAAGATCTACTACGAAATCAATGATCAAGGCCAGGATGCTCTTGAGAAGGCAAAGGCAGTAGAGAAGGTTAACCAGCTTGCATCTGCTATTCAGGATATTGCAAGTCAGACCAATCTGCTCTCTCTGAATGCTTCTATTGAGGCTGCCAGAGCTGGTGAAGCCGGTCGTGGTTTTGCCGTTGTTGCTTCCGAAATCGGTTCGCTTGCAAATCAGTCAAGTGATACGGTAGCGGATATTATGGAAATCGTTGATGAAGTACAGGCATCTGTTAAGGCGATGAGTGATTGTTTACAGAGAACTCTGGATTATCTTGCGACAGATGTTAAGAGTGATTATGACACATTCCTCGATTTGGCGGATAATTATCAGACAGATGCGAGTGGATTCTCAGATGCGATGAGTGAGATTTATGGCAAGATTAGTGCACTTCAGGATTCGACACGTGAGATTTCCGATTCTGTTGATCAGATTTCTCAGACCGTCGGTGAAGCTGCGAATGCGGTAACTACGGTTGCAGAGAAGGCAACGGATGTTGCGAACCTCTCAGATGGCGTTGTTCAGGTGGTGAACGAGACGCAGGAGAATTCTATAGAATTAAAGGACATCAAAGATTCCTTTACTATGTAGGAAAGTTAAAACAGGGTTTCGGTACATGTACCGGAGCCCTGTTTTTTATGGAAATGTATCTGAATCGGATTTGATAAAACATCCATAATATGGGAAAATAAAAGTGAATATGATAGAAATAACATCGTAAGACTGCAAAACAAATGAGAAAAAGGGAGATGGCTATGGATAATCAATTGTCATTTGTATTTGATGAAGATACAGAGGAGCTTCATTTCTCGGACGAAATGAAAGAGGTTAAGCCGCAGGAATCGGATTTTGATGCGGCTATTGAGGCGATAGAATCTGCAAAACGTCTGGCTGCGGAATTAGAGGAGCAGGCAGAAGAGTCTTCAGAAGAGTCGGAAGAGGATGCATTCGGAGAAGAATCGCAGGAAATCAAAACAGAGGATGTATTCGGAGAAGGCTCACAGGAAATAGAAATAACGGTTGGCGGTCAGGTACGCACTAAATATGCGAGAGATACGTATTTGGTACGAAAAATCATGGATAACATTGCGATTGTCGAGAATCCAGCAACCAAGGATACGCATGAAATCTGTTTAAAGGATTTGATTGGAGTATAAGGAAGGGTTATAGAGGTTTCGTTATGAGTGATGAGTTAAAGATGACCGTTTCTCCGGTGGTGATGAAGAATGGGAAACAATTGGCATACGTATCATTTTCTGATGATTTACGTACTGCCGAGGGCGAGATTCCAGAGTGTATTATCACGAAGAACAAGGGCTTTAGTGCCGAGGAAGTCGAAAAGCTTGAGGATTATATGCGCGCGAATCGCATGGAACTTAAGAAGATGGCTGCTTCCGTGAATGTTATGAGTGCTTTTATGTCAGAGCATAAGGAAGACTAGCGTTTGAAAAGAAAAAGAAAAGTCGTAGGTCACATCCATTTTGGCTTGTGATCTACGACTTTTTTATGCAGTCATATTGCGATTACAGTAAGTGTGCTCTGAGTTCTTCGCCAGACATAGTAGAGAAGTATGCTGGTGGGATATCAAGAATTGTCTTGCAACCCTTCATGCCTTCGGCATGCATACGATGTGCTGCACGAGCAACACAGATGAGAACACTTGTTGTGAATTCAGGGTTAGAATCCAACTTTAGGCTGTATTCAATGACGTGATTGTGTTCTTTGTTTACACCAGTCTTGCCTGTACGGAATACGAAACCACCATGAGCGAGTCCGCTGTGATTCTGTGCGAATTCTTCTTCAGAAATGAAGTGAACGGTTGTATCGTATGGTTCGAAGTAGTTTGGCATTTCCTTGATTTCTTTTTCTACACGAGCAGCATCGGCACCTTCTTCCAGTACTACGAAGCACTCACGAGTGTGCATCTGACGAGTGGTAAGCTCAGGATTGCTTCCGCTACGAACAGCGTCTAAAGAGCTCTCTACAGGGCATGTGTACTGCTTTGCATTCTTAACGCCATCGATACGACGAATCGCATCAGAATGACCCTGTGATACACCCTTGCCCCAGAATGTATAGTCCTTGCCGTCTGGAAGGATGGAGTTAGAATATACTCTCATAAGGGAGAACATACCTGGGTCCCATCCACAAGAGATGACGCCGATGTTTCCAGCTTCCTTACAAGCTGCGTCTACATTGGCAAAATGCTCTGGAATATGTGCGTGATTATCGAAGGAATCTACCACATTGAACATCTTAGCAAATTCTGGAGTCTGCACTGGAAGGTCTGTAGCACTACCACCGCAGAGAATCATGACATCGATTTTGTCTTTCCAATCTGCTACATCAGCGACATTCACAACAGGAACGCCTTCTGTAAGAATTTTAACTGAAGAAGGATCTCTTCTTGTAAAAACTGCAACGACTTCCATATCTGGAGCCTGATTTACAGCGATTTCAACACCTTTTCCGAGGTTACCGTAACCCATGATACCAATTCTGATCATAATTACCTCCTAAGTTTTCATAGTTTTTTGCGGTCATTCCGCAACGTCTTAACTAATATAGCATATATTTGCTGAGACTAACAGAGCGATATTTGGAAATGTATCCGCGCGTTACATATTTAAGAGCGGTGACGTTTCCGGTATTCCGTTGGTGTCATGCCGGTCTCCTTCTTGATCTGTAATCCGAAGTAGGAGCTTTCGCCGAGATTGCATTGCATGGCGATGTCGGTGAAGGAGAGGTCGGTGTGAGCTAGCATGTTTTTCGCATGTTCCAGTCGTACCTGTTTTAGATAGTTTGCGGGGCTTGTTTTTACGAATCTTTGGAACAAGCGGTAGCACTCACGCTCGCTGAGAGCCGCTGCATTGGCAATATCAGAGACGGCGATTTTTTCGCTGTAATTTTCCTGTACGTAGAACATCATCGTTTTTAGGTTGGCATCCATCTTTGTCATGCCGGGAGTGGCATCTCGTGGCTGAAATTCTGTAGAGGTGCAGAGCGCAAAGATTTCCTCAAGGTTCTGGCGTAGTTTCATTTCATAGAGGAAATCATCTTCATTCAGATGAAAGGACCTCTGTAGTCGGTCGAGAATTTTCTTCGTGTTTCTGGTTCCGCCCTGGAAATGATAGATATCGATGCCGGAAGTCAGCACGGGGTCGATGTATTTTTGATAAAACAGGGAATTTTTGTCATTGCAGAGAAAATCTGTCTGGAAAATATGTATATTCTGCAGTGTCTGATCCGGTGCATTTCCTGACTTTGTGCGGTGCAAAATACCGGCATTGACGAGTCCGCCGGTACCGGCCGGAAATTGATATACGCCCTCTGGGGTTTGATATTCCAAAATGCCTTCGGTGATATAGAAAAGTTCAACCTCCCGATGCCAATGCCATTCGACAGAAAAACCATTGATGGGATTGAAATGCATACGGCGGAAACGATACGGGAAAGCTTCGGAAATCATGGGATGCATCTCTTCTCCGGTGGCATTTGCAAGATCGATTTTGATGTTCTTTGTATTCATAATAATACACTCCTGTGTAAAAATGGCAGAATTTTTATATAGATACAGTCGCTATTTGTATAGCGAATTGCCCTTTATATGGATATTATTATATCAGAGCAAAGATATCAAATGACAGAAAATTCATATACAGATACCATCATTTGTATCTTTACTTTGCTACTTGCCTTTTCGATGGATAATCAGGCGAATGTAGGACGAGCGTTATCAAATGTTGTTCTCTCTCCAAGTGGACGTGATTTCGAGCGCCATCGTCATGCAGAATGGTTTGATTACGATTTGAAAATGTATTGGGAAAAGTTAGTTTGGAACGCATCCCCGTAAAAGCGTATTTCTCCATTCGATAAAGAATTATTCCAGACAAACGGAAAAGCCCCCTGCCAGGATGAGCTGGCAGGGGGCTTTTTGCAGGTTTTATTGAGATCTAAAATATAGTATCATTAGGCCTTATTATCTATATTTTTATTATTTCTGTACTCCAATGGGGTGCAGGAATATTTTTCTTTAAATAATTTCGTGTAATAGCTTTGATTCGCGAAGCTAAAAAAATCCGATATTTCTTCTATTGTTGCATTTGAATAAAGCAGTAATTGGGCACTTCTCTGTAGTTTTATATTATTGATGTAATCAGGAATAGATACACCGACCTCTTTTCGAAAGCATTTCGAAAGCCAACGTTCAGAAACATTACAAATTCCAGCAAGTATAGATAAGGTTAGCTTTTTTTGTACATGTGAATTGATGTAGGATACACAATTTGAAATCATAGGGGAGTAACCTTTTTCTGCGGTAGCTTGCTTATTTACAACTTCTGAGATTGCAGCTATAAGTTCTACATAATAAGGTCTTACATCGAAATAATCCGGAGCTAAGTCAACTCTTTGGCATATGATTTCAGAAATTACATTTACAGCATCTTCTCCAGCACCATGGCGTATTGCTTCCTGACAAATCATGTTGGCGACTACCATAAATACATATTTTGTTTGGCGATCGTGGTTCAACGACATTTTTGTAAATGAATATTGATTTGGTTCTGAAAACTTTTTAAACAGGTCTTCCATGACTGGAATTCCGTCCATAGCGAAATAGGAGTATAAGTCGTTATTGATGGACTCAGGATTGTTGTAATCATTATCATCGGTTTTCACGTTTTCTATATTATTAACTTCAAGAAGTGATAGAAGATTATTTAAAGGCTCTTGTGAAGCTATAATTTCTTCAACTTGGATTATTGATTCGTCAAGTTCCTTGGCAGTATTGATAAAAAATGCTAAGCAAAGAGCATTCTTTAATTCTTCAATAGAAATAAGTTTGCTTTGTTTTATGTTTTGCTTAATTGCATCTTTGTCTTTGCTATATGGCTTTCCAAAGAAAAAATGATTTATAAATTCATCGCTATGCTCTTGAGGCAGAGCGGGACCAAGTATTAGAAAACTATTGTCGGATAACTTGGATATGGCAATAAAAATGGAGGGTTCTTCAACAATGATTAGTGGGGCGTTTACATCATGTCCATCTTTACTAAACTTTTCGACTGTATATTTCATTAAATTAGGCATAGGAATGTCTGGAATCGAATACGAGATTTCAGTATGACTATTGTATATGCAAAATGGAATGTTGATAGTAGATTGTAATGACTCTAATAGTTGTATTCTGTGTGGCATTAGTATTCTTCTCTCTTATCTCAAAGTGTACGATATTAATAAAATATGTACAATTTTATTATAGGTATACCATTCTGTCAAATATAATTGTCTTATAACGATAAAAAAGAAATGGGGAATAAAAATGGAACTATTCAAAAAAGATTTTATGTTAGGTGCAGCCACAGCGGCTCATCAAGTGGAGGGAAACAATACAAAAAGTGATTATTGGGTTATGGAGAATATTGAGCATTCTATGTTTGCTGAAAAATCTGGATTAGCAGTAGATCATTACAACAGATACAAAGAAGACATAGATTTGTTAAAGCAGGCAGGACTGAATTCCTATAGATTTTCTATTGAATGGGCGAGAATAGAGCCGATGGAAGGACAATGGGATGAAAAAGAAATGAATCACTACATTCAGGTGATTGATTATTGTAATGCAAATGGTATTGAACCAGTAGTAACTTATCATCATTTTACATCTCCTGCCTGGTTGATTACAAAAGGGGGATGGGAATCACCTGATGTAGTTTACTACTTTGAAAGATATGCTAAATATGTAACAGAACATATTTCGGGCAAAGTTAAATATGTATGTACAATTAATGAAGCAAATATGAGATTGCAAATGGCCTTCTTAATTAAGGATCTTATGGGAAGAATGAGTAAGCAGTCAGACAATCAGAATCAGGAAGGTTCCGTACAGGTTGGAGTTAATCTTTCACAGAATCAATCTCAGATGATGATGTCTATGATGGAAACTGCAAAAGCTTTTAACGTTGCAGATCCAAGAAAAGTTGCAAATTTTGTATCTCAAGCAACGGAAGAAGGTGACCTGCTTGTAATGAAAGCACACAATGCTGCTAAAGCTGCTATTAAAAATGTTGACTCAAGTATTCAGGTTGGTTTGACACTTTCGCTTCATGATATTCAATGTGTAAACGGTGGTGAAGAACATGCAAAGGAAGCATGGGATAGTGAATTCTTGCATTATTTGCCTTACATCGAAAATGACGATTTCTTAGGTGTTCAATGTTACACAAGAAAACTCTTTGATGCTAATGGAGCAAATCCATCACTTGAAACAGGACCAAAAACGCAGATGGGATATGAAGATTATCCAATGGGAATTGTAAATGTTGTTAGAAAATGTGCGAAAGAATTTAAAGGTGATCTTATCGTTACGGAGAATGGAATAGCCACAGCGGATGATGACAGAAGATGTGAGTTTATAAGAGAGGCAATGTCTGGCCTTAAGGAGTGTATGGAAGAGGGAATCAAGCTAAAGGGCTATTTTGCATGGTCGTTACTGGATAATTTCGAATGGCAGAAGGGATTTTCAATGACATTTGGATTAATCTCTGTGGACAGAAATACAATGGAAAGAACACAAAAAAACAGCCTGAAAGTTCTCGGCAGTTTTGTTGAAAAGTAGTGAGGTTTATTATGACATCGAATTTAAAAACTAATGTAGAAGAAAAAGGTATCTATAGAAAAGCTAAGAATTGGCAAATAGCACTTACAACCATAAATTCTGGTGGTGCAATGTGCTTTTATATTCTTTTAACATATGCTAGCTATGTAGCTAATGTCGGTTATGGAATTGCAACAGCAGTGGTTGGTTTTTTGTTAACCGCTACTAGAATATTTGATGGATTTATTAATCCTGTCATAGCAATGTTGATTGATAAGACTATGACAAAACATGGAAAAATACGTTTGTTTTTACTTACAGGTTGGGGCTTAGAAAGCTTGGCAATATTTATGCTTTATATATGGTGTTCGGGAAAAGGTCATGGAATTATTTTATTTACAGCTATGTATTTAATATACATTCTGGGCTACACAATGAACAATGTTGCGGGAATGATTGCTGGACCTGTTATGACAAATGATCCAAAGCAAAGACCAATCGTTGGTGTGTGGGGAACAGTATATAACTATTTTGCACCAATGATAATGACTGTATTATTCACTGTAGTTTTATTACCTCGATATAACAATGAATATACAATAGAAATGCTTGCGGCATGTGCCAAAGTGACCATTATTATATCGTTAGTATTTACGCTTCTTGCTTGCATTGGTGTAACAGAAGCAGATAAGCCAGAAAATTTTGGCGTAGATAGTCAGGGCTCAAGTGAAAAAGTTAAGATGAAAGATATGATGAAGCTTTTGAAATCTAACAGGGCTTTGCAGATGTACATTGTAGCTGGAGCTAGTGATAAGCTCGCACAACAGACTTCAAGTCAATCTATTGTTACAACAATGTTATTTGGTATTTTAATCGGAAATATGCAATTATCTACGTTATTGAATGTAGTTGCAATGTTACCTTCTATTGTTTTTGCTATTTTTGGAGCAAGATATGCCGGTAAACATGGTAGTAAGGAAGCACTTTATTTTTGGACAGAAATTAGTATGGCTTTTTCTATAATACTGGCAGCATTTATGTATATTGTAGATATGAGAAAAGTAACTGTCGAGATACTTCCTACGGTTGTATTTTTTGTAATTACATTATTAGTTAACGGTGCAAAAATGTGTGTAACAACAGCTACATCTTCTATGAGCGCAGATGTAATTGATTATGAATTGGCTCGTTCAGGAAAATATATGCCTGCAGTTGTTACAGGAACATACAATTTCTTTGATCGTATTCTTTCATCACTTGGAGCAGTTTTGGCTACTTCACTTATAGCGATAATCGGTTATACATCAACAATGCCACAGCCAACAGATGCACCAACTCTTGCTATTAAAAATATGACGATCTTTATTTATGTTGGTTTGCCAATTATTGGTTGGATTTGTAATTTAGTTGCTATGAAACTTTCTCCTATATCAAAAGAAGAAATGATAAGGATACAGGAAAAGATAGCAGAACAGAAAGCGAAAGTGAAATAAAAGCAATGAATAATATAGCAGTGCAACAGATAATGATTGGATCTGTATGTAAAGATGAGAAGACAACATTAAATACTTTAAAAAGAATAAAACAGATTGGCTATGATGGAATAGAACTAAATCTATTCATGATTGAAGAAACACCCTTTATCGTTCGACTTCTAACAAAAATGGCAGGTATGCCTGTTGGCAAAGGGGCAAATATATGTTGGCCGGATCTATTAAAGGAAAGTGGACTTAAAACTACTAGCCTTCATGCAGATTTAGGAAGCTTAGAAAATCGAATGGATGAAGTTATCTCAAAGGCACAGGAATTAGACACAAATAAAATAGTAATAACGGGAATGTACAGATTTGATTATAGTAATTATGATGATGTTAAGTCTCTTGCAAAAAGATTGGATAAAGTAGGTGCGAGATTACATGAGTCAAATTTGCAATTGCTATATCACAATCATAATGTAGAATTTCTAAAGGTTGATAATAAATATACGGCATATGAAGTAATACTTAATGATACAGACCCTGATTTGGTCAAGATCGAATTTGATTCCTATTGGCCTACAGAAGCAGGTGTCGAAATCATTCCTATGATGGAGCAACTTAGTGACAGGTTAGTTCTTTATCATATCAACGATAGGGGAACGAGACTAAAAAAAGTTCCAATTACTCCAATACTTAAATCAGACTCCATAGAGCTAGGATACGGGAATATGCCATTAAAAAAGATTCTTAATTTGGATTGTATAAAAAATGTTGATGCTATTATTCTTGAAAGTCATAGAAATTGGGTCAACAATAATCCTATGGATTCTATGGAGAAAAGCGTGGCGTTTTTGCGGGAGAATTTTTTAAATGAATAATAGAGGAATATTAAAATCAAATAAAGTACATTGGATAGAACCAGAAAAGGAAATTGATACAGAAAAAAGACAAAGACCAAAGTGGGTAGAAAAGTCCTTTGAAGTAAAGGGGATAAATGGTGATGAGGAGCTTTTTATTACAGCCCATGGGTGTTACGAGGCATATATTAATGAGCATAGGGTAGGAGATTTTGTTTTGGCTCCAGGTACTTCCGAATATGAAAAGGAATTATATGTTCAAAGATATAATGTTTCAGGTCTTTTGAGGAAGGGTAATAACACAATAAAAGTATTGCTTGGAGATGGTTGGTATCGAAGTGCTGCAGGTGTCACGGGTGCAAGAAATCTTTTTGGAACTCATATTGGACTTTTGGCATGGATTTGTTCAGATGATTCAATGATCGTAAAGACGGATGGTACTTGGGAGACTTATCCGCACGGTAACATTGTGTCTTCTGATATGTGCCAGGGAGAAGTGATTGATTGTTCTCATACCCTACAAGAGAATCGGAAACCTGTAAATGAGAAGGACTATAGCTTCGATAATCTAAGATTTAATGTTAATCCCCACATTGTTGAAAAGGAAAGATTTAGGGGAGAGCTGATAAAAACGCCATCTGGAAAAACAGTTGTGGATTTTGGGCAAAATATTGCAGGTTATGTTCAGATGACATTTCATGCAAAATCAGGTCAAAAAATTGTGTTAACTCACGGAGAAACTTTAGATGAAAATGGGGAGTTTACGATTGAAAACTTCCAACCTGGAGAACGACACAAAGAAGGTGGTATTTTTCAAAAAATTGAGTATACAGCTCATGAAGGTAAGAATATTTACAAGCCTCATTTTTCTATCTTTGGATTCAGATATTGCTTGATAGAAACAGATATTTCGTTAGAGGACGCAGAATTTGAGGCAATAGCTGTATATTCAGATATGGAAGAAACAGCTAGCTTTGAGTCAAGTAATGAAAAGCTTAATAAGTTGTTTAGAAACGCCATGTGGAGTATGAAAGGAAATTTCTGTGATATACCAACAGACTGTCCTACAAGAGAAAGAGCAGGATGGACTGGCGACGCGGGGATTTTTGTAAATACTGGTCTATATATGATGGATTGTAGACGAATCTATGAAAAATGGCTAGCAAGTTGCAGAGCAAATCAATATAAATCTGGAGCTGTTAGAAATATCGTACCAAGAAACAATGAGGAAAGTTTCTTTGGAAAGCTTTTATCTGCATCTGCTGGATGGGGAGATGCTATTATTATTGTTACTTACACTTTGTATAAGAGATATGGTGAGCAGTCGATTATTCGTGAAAACTATGATGCTATGAAAAAGTGGCTCATGTTTCTCAGAAAAAGAGCTAAAAAAGGCTGTATCAAAAAACTATTTAGTGGTAGCTTAGATAGTTTCTATGACGTCACATCAGGTCTTGATTATGGAGAATGGGCTGAACCAGATATAGAATTTGCAAGTGGAGTAGATATGAAAGGTAAGAGTGGAGTCGCAACTGCTTATTTAAGCTACTCTGCGAGGATCTTAGCTGAAATGGCGGATATCATTGGAAAGCATGAAGATGCAAAAGAATTTTTGAAGATAAGCCAAGGAGCAAAAAGGGCATATCAACGCCGTTTTATTTCAAATGGTATCATTGAGTCTGATCGACAAAAGGATTATGTAAGGCCGATTGCATTTGGCCTTTTAGAAGAGAAGGACATAAGTGCCAATGCTAAAAAACTAAACGACTTGGTTGAAAAGATGGATTATCATTTAAATACAGGCTTTTTATCGACACCTTTTTTATGCAAAGTGCTTGCCGATAACGGTTATGTAGAAACTGCTTACAAGCTACTTTTACAGGAAACAAAACCAAGTTGGCTATATGAGGTAAATCAAGGCGCTACAACCGTTTGGGAAACATGGGATGGAAAAGCATCTCAAAACCATTACAGCTATGGAGCAATTTGCGAATGGTTGATAGAGAGTGTTTGTGGTCTACAATACACATTTGATGAACTAGTATTAAAGCCACTACCAAGTAAACAGCTACAATATGCAAGAGTCTCATATAAATCCCCAAAAGGAGTTATTACAGTAGGCTGGCATTATGAGGATGATAAATGCCTATATAGTGTAGAATTGCCAGATGGTTTATCTGGAAAACTGATTAAGCCGAATGGCGACGAAGTAACAATTAAAGGAAAATATACATGTGAAATATAAGTGTAAAATTTACAAAAAACTTTTAACGACCTAATTTGATTCGGTAGTCTTTAGGCGAAACACCATATTTGGCTTCGAAGATTCTGTAAAAGTAAGCAGAGTTTTCGTAGCCAATTTTTTTTATGATTTTTTCTGTTGTAAGTGTTGTGTTTTCTAGTAAATACGCAGCTTCTTGGAGGCGACGCTGCTGAAGAAGCTGCTTAAAATTCAAGCCAGTATTTTGCTTTAGAAGTCGGCTAAGGTAGGCGGTTGAATACCCTGTTAGCTGAGCCAGTTCATCCAGTGTGCCATTGTCAAAATGGGTATCGATATATTCAAGGGCCTGGATGGTAGTGGAGTTACTGCTACGGCTCATATCGGTCAAAGTATCTGATGAGAGCGTACAAAGATTCATCAGAAGCAAATCCATTGTGGACATAGCGATCGTGTTCATATCATTTTTGTGATATGTGAGAGTCCAAATTAGATTTTCAATCAGATTCTCTACTGGAAGGATTCCCGCAGCATGATAAAGTAGATAGTCATTGTAATTCTTTTTGTCTGAAAGTGATGTGACTATGAAATCTCTTAAGATATCATTTCTGTCATAAAAAATCTGAGTACGTGAAAAGAACTCTGGCAGAATGATGAAATTTATCGCAATGTCATCCTTTCCACATGGTTCGATATCATGTCTTGCGTGGCGGTTTAATAGTAGGATATCTCCAGCATGAAGTGTAAGTGTTTCGCCACCCACAAAATGAGTAGTGAGCTGTCCCTTTAGCATACAAACCATTTCTATATAGTTGTGTCTGTGTGTAGGGAAATATGCAAATCTAGTGTGAGGGCGAATATCGATTAGCTTGCCTTGTGCCAAAAGCTTTCCCGAATCTATTACAAATTCATCTTCAGAGGTATACAGTTCTTTTCTAATGCTGGTATCCCCTTCAAGAATCATTTTCTCCTCGTCTGTTATTTGGTTTAGAAGTTCATAAATATCATTTCTCATAATGTCAAATAAGGTTCCAAAATATATAATCTGCTGTTCTAGTTACATCGATAAAATCATTATATTATAGGCTTAAATAAAGAGCAAATAAAGTTCTAGGAGGAGTGAAATGTTAGTAGAAACAAAAGCAAGAGTGGGTGTGTTTTCTATCGCCCTTGGCGCATATTTACCACAGTTTCCATCGTTGGTACCAGAATTTGAAAAGCAGTTTGAGGATTTTAAAAAGTCAATTCCGGACACTGTAGAAATCATCGATGGTGGTGTAGTTACTACAAAGGAGCAGTCTCAGGCTGCAGGGGATAAGTTTAGAGCAGCAGATGTAGATTTAGTGTTTATGCAGCTTCTCACTTATGCAACAAGCTACAACATGCTTCCAGCAGTAAAGGATTTGGATGTTCCTGTAGTCCTTGTAAATGTTCAGAAGCTTAAGGCGCTTGATTATGATACAGCTGGTACAGCAGAGTGGCTTGGAGAAGCCTATGCCTGCGGCGCAGTTGGAGAAATGGTGGCCGATCTTAATCGCTATGGAAAGCGTAGCGCTGTAATCACAGGTGTTGTAGAAGGTGGAGATGAAAATGTCGCAAGAGAAATAAAGGAGTGGTGCCTTGCAGCAAATTGTCGACGTCGTTTTAGAGATACAAACATTGCCCAGATTGGCAGACCATATCCAGGCATGATGGATTTATATATCGATGAGTCAAATCTTTACAGAAGAATGGGGCTTTACACAAAGCAGTTTGACTGGGAAAAGATTTGGGCTATTGCAGATGATATTACAGACGAGGCCGTTATTAAAGCAAAGGCTGAGAACATCTTAGATACATTCGACATTGTTGGTGGTGGCGATGTAGATAAAGTATGGGAAATGGCAAAGTACGTTGTTGCCTTTGAACAGTGGGTTAAGGACGAGCAGCTTGGTCTCGTAGCATCTCACTATGACGGATTTGCCAAGGGAATTGCTGGTAAGGTGGACAGCCTTCTTATCCCAGCCTTCTCTATGCTTATAAAGCAGGGAACAGCTTGTGCTGTTGAAGGTGATATGAAGGTTGCTATGGCAATGAGTATTTTGAAGACAATCTCAGGTACAGGTCAGTTGGCTGAAATGTACACGATCGATTTCAACGATGACGTAACTCTTATTGGTCATTCAGGATCTGGTGATGCAGCCATCTCTCAGGCCAAGAAGCCAACGATGAAGATGATGGATGTGTTCCACGGAAAGACTGGAGGCGGATATCTCACACAGTTTTATCCACCTACAGGCCCTATCACTTATCTTGGCATCACACAGGATGGCGAGGGTCATTTCAAATTTGTTGTTGCTGAGGGTGTTAACGAAGAAGGAAAGATTCTTCAGAACGGTGACACAATGATGCGTACAAGATTCAGCTGCAGCGCTGCAGAGTTTGTAACCAGATGGAGCGAGACTGGTCCTACACATCATTTTGGTGCAGCAGTTGGTCACCATATGGAAACAATCAAAAAAGTTGCAAAGGTATTTAACGTACCAGTTGAAGTAGTAGTTAGATAAAGGAGAACTAGAAATGAAAGTATTAGAAGCAAAGTTTGTAGAAGGTTTTATGAGAATGGCAAATGACGGCTGGGAGCAGGGCTGGCATGAGCGCAATGGCGGAAACCTTTCTTATAGAATTAAGCCTGAGGAAGTAGATAGTGTAAAGGAAGAGTTCGTAGCAGGCGAATGGAGAGAAATCGGAACAGAAGTTAAAGATTTAGCAGGAGAATATTTCCTTGTTACAGGTTCAGGAAAGTATTTTAGAAATGTAATGATTGATCCAACAGATTCTATTGGAATCATTGAAGTGGACGCGACAGGCAGCAAATACAGAATCGTATGGGGATTTGTTAATGGGGGTAGACCAACATCGGAGCTTCCATCACACCTTATGAATCTTGAGGTTTGCAAGAAGAGAGATGCAGAGATTCGCGTGGTATATCACTGTCATCCAACAAATGTAATTGCACTTACATATGTTCTTCCTCTTGAGGATGAAATCTTCACAAGAGAAATCTGGGAGATGGCAACAGAGTGTCCCATCGTATTCGCGCAGGGAATCGGCGTAGTACCTTGGATGGTTCCTGGTGGAAGAGATATTGCAGTTGCAACATCTGAAATCATGGCAACAAAGGATGTAGCTGTTTGGGCTCATCACGGAATGTTTGTATGTGGTACAGATTTTGATATTGCATTTGGTCTTATGCATACAGTTGAAAAGGCTGCAGAGGTTCTTGTAAAGGTTCTTTCTATGACAAATAAGAAGCGTCAGACGATCCAGCCAGATGAGTTTAGAGCATTAAATGCACCATTTGGTGTGCAGATTAATGAAGAATGTTTATACGAAAAGAAGAGCGATATTATTGGAGAAAGATAATGGTAAATTACTATTTAGCAATAGATATTGGGGCATCTTCGGGCAGGCATATGCTTGCCCATCTTGAAGATGGAAAAGTGGTTTTAGAGGAAATCTATAGATTTTCCAATGGAATGATTGAGGTGGATGGTCATAAGAGATGGGACATAGAGGAGCTTCTTAGACAGATCATGATTGGATTGAAGAAATGCAAAGAGCTTGGAAAGATCCCGACCTCAATGGGGATTGATACATGGGCAGTGGACTATGTTCTATTAGATGGAAATGATCATGTGGTTCGCCCATGTTTTGGATATCGTGACAGCAGAACAGCTGGAATGGACGAAGAGGTTTATAAAATCATTTCGGAAGATAAGCTATATGAGCGTACTGGTATTCAAAAGGCTATCTTTAACACAATCTATCAGCTTATGGCGGACAAGAAGGCAGGCTATTTGAAGGCTGCAAAGAGCTTTTTGATGGTACCAGATTATCTTCATTATCTGCTGACAGGTGTGAAATCAAATGAGTATACCAATTGTTCTACAACCCAGCTCCTTAATCCTGATACAAAAGAGTGGGACTATGAGCTTATTGAGATGCTTGGTTTCAATAAGGATTTATTTGGTGAGATTAAGCAGCCAGGCACATGCATTGGCAGATTTTCAGATGCAGTTAAGGCAGAAGTGGGATTCGACTGCAAAGTTGTACTTCCACCTACTCACGACACTGCTTCAGCTGTATTTGCAGTTCCAAACACATCTGATAATGTACTATATATTTCTTCTGGTACATGGTCACTTCTTGGCAGTGAAAATAAGCAAGCAATCTGTACCAAAGAGGCTATGGAAGCTAACTTTACCAACGAAGGTGGATATGATGGTAGATTCCGTTTCCTTAAAAATATTATGGGCCTTTGGATGATTCAGTCTGTAAGAAATGAATTGATTGCAGCAGGCCAGGAGTATTCGTTTGCTGAGCTTTGTGAAATGGCAGAGGCAGCAGACATAGATTCTATAGTGGATGCTAATGATGAGTGCTTTCTTGCTCCAGATTCTATGATTGAAGCAGTAAAGGAATACTGCAGAAGCCATGGTCAGGATGAACCTCAAACACCGGGAGAGCTTGCAAAGGTAATTTATCAGTCTCTTGCAATCTGTTACAGAAAGGCATGCGAAGAGGTTGAGTCTATCACAGGTAAGCACTTTGATACAATCAATGTAGTTGGCGGTGGCTCGAAAGCTGGATACTTGAATAAACTCACAGCAGAAACCACGGGTAAAAGGGTAGTAGCTGGCCCATCAGAGGCTACAGCCCTTGGTAACATCGGTGCCCAGATGGTTGAGGCAGGCGAAGTAGCAGGGCTGAAGGAGTTTCGAAATATATTAATGTCTGCTATTTAGTCAGTCTTTATTTAAAACTGTTCTTTCGATATTTTCCGATTGTGAATGGCACGAATGACAATTGCTAAAATCCAAGCGATGAAGAGTATAGCACTGCACCAGAGGACGCTTGCAATCGGTGGCTGCTCATATACATATAAGAATGGATATGGTCCGTGAAGTACGCGAAGGATATTTAAAACCACGGTAACAGCCGCGTACAATGCCGTTGGGATGACAGCTATGAAAGTGCTTGTGAAGCGAAGTCGCTCATTCTTTTCATAGAATCCAAAGGATAGGATAGAGAGCAGCGGGCAGGCAACATGGTAGAAGAAATTGGCTCCTACAAACAAGATTTGGATATACCCCTGCCATAGATTATCGAACATTGGTGGGAGTACGGTTACGGCGATTAGAAATGTGACTGCTACCATGGAAGTGGCTGTATAGCGCAGCATAATAACCCAATGTGGGAGTTCGACGGATCCAAGAGCGGTAACATTTCTAAGGGTTTCATATTCATTTTTTCTACGTTCTGCCTTGAAACTCTCTATCATATATAAAATGGCTGTAATCAAGCAGAATATGTTGCTGAGCTGTGTGTAGTAGCAGAAGAGCGATGCGCCCATGGTGATGATACTTATGATAAGGCCGATAAGACCGAGCGTTGCTAAGATACAGTTCAAAAAGAAAGCGGGATGCTTTATAAAGGAACGGGATGATTTTTTATTCATAATGTTCTCCTTTTGTCTTGACTCAAATGTTCTGTACATACGATTAATGTATGATTATAGAAACTTTAACATGAATAATGCATGTATATTCTGGTAATTTTATACAAAATTTATAAGTTGTTTTTGGGCAAATGCACATATTGGCGCTTTTTTGATAAAAATTGGCGGAATATTGTTGACACAAAAAACGTAGAGTGTTAAATTAAACGAGTCTTGAGCGAGAGCTCGAGATCAGTATGTAACTTTCAGTAGGCATTAACTGTACATATTAACGCTTTTAGGAGTTTTTATGTTCGTTAAGTGTCTGCTTTTTTTATGCTTCAAAATGTGGACGCTAAGTCATGAAATCTCCGGGGCAAAAACAGTCAAAGGAGAAAGTCTATGAAAGACAAAATTTTTAGCGTCCTTCAGAGAGTAGGACGAAGCTTCATGCTTCCAATCGCAATCCTGCCAGTAGCTGGTTTGCTTCTTGGAATCGGTGGATCATTCACAAATGAAACAATGTTAGAGGCATATCACCTCACAGGTGTTATGGGTAAAGGAACAGTTTTAAATGCTCTTTTACAGGTAATGAACGATGCCGGTAACATCGTTTTCGGTAACTTGCCAATTATCTTCGCGATGGGTGTTGCAATTGGTATGGCTAATAAGGAAAAGGAAGTTGCAGCTCTTGCAGCAGCAATCTCATTCTTTATTATGCATGCTTCTATCAGCGCTATGATCACAATCAATGGTGGTGCTGAAGCAATGCTTGACGGTGCAACAACTTCTGTTTGTGGTATCACATCCCTTCAGATGGGTGTATTCGGTGGTATCATCGTAGGTCTTGGTGTTGCTGCACTTCATAACAAGTATTACAAGATTGAATTACCTCAGGTAATTTCTTTCTTCGGTGGTACTCGTTTCGTGCCAATCATTTCCGCACTTGTTTACACATTTGTTGGTATCGCAATGTTCTTCGTATGGCCAGTAGTACAGAAGGGTATCTACGCTGTAGGTGATGTCGTTATCGCTTCTGGTTACTTCGGAACATGGGTATATGGTTTAATGGAAAGATTACTGATCCCATTCGGTCTTCATCACGTATTCTATTTACCATTCTGGCAGACAGCCGTTGGTGGTACAATGGAAGTTAACGGACAGTTGATCGAAGGTGCTCAGAACATCTTCTTCGCTCAGTTAGCTGATCCTTCTGCACCTAAGTTTGCAGTAGAAGCTACTCGTTTTATGTCAGGAAAGTTCCCACTTATGATCTTTGGTCTTCCTGGAGCAGCACTTGCTATGTATAGATGTGCTCGTCCAGAAAAGAGAAAGGTTGTTGGAGGTCTTCTTCTTTCCGCAGCACTTACATCAATGCTTACAGGTATCACAGAACCAATCGAGTTCACATTCTTATTTGTAGCTCCAGCTCTGTACGGTATCCACTGCGTATTCGCAGGTGCAGCTTACATGCTTATGCACATCTGCAAAGTTGGTGTAGGTATGACATTCTCTGGTGGTATCATTGATATGGTTCTCTTCGGAATTCTTCCTGGACAGGCTAGAACAAACTGGATCTGGATCGTAATCGTTGGTATTGGTTACTTCATTGTTTACTACTTCTTATTCACATTCTTAATTAAGAAGTTCGACCTCAAGACACCTGGTCGTGAAGATGACGATGAAGAAACAAAGCTTTACACAAAGGCTGATTACCTTGCAAAGGGTGCTAAGGCTGAAGATGCTACTTCTGACATGATCATGCGTGGCCTTGGTGGAAAGAAGAACATCACAACAGTTGACTGCTGCGCAACAAGACTTCGTTGTACAGTAGAAGATCCTTCTTTAGTTCGTGAAGGTTTACTTAAGGCATCTGGTGCATCCGGTGTTATCCATAAGGGTAATGGTGTACAGGTTATTTACGGACCACACGTAACAACAATCAAGTCAAATCTTGAAGATTATCTTGAAACTGCACCAAATACATTGTATTCTGGTGAAGACGTAGAAACAGCAGCTGCTGATTCTGCAGATTCTAAAAAAAAAGTAAGTAAGAAGTTCACTATCTATAGCCCAATGTCTGGTATGGCTGGCGACATCTCAGAAGCAGATGATGAAGCATTCGCTGGTAAGATGATGGGTGATGGTGCTATCGTTACTCCAGACAAGGCAACAGTTGTTGCTCCTTGTGATGGTACAATTGGTTTCGTATTCGATACAAAACATGCGATCGGTATGGAAACAGAAGACGGTACAGGACTCCTTCTCCACGTAGGTATTGACACAGTAACACTTGGTGGAAATGGTTTCGAAGTACTCGTTGAAAATGGTCAGAAGGTAAAGAAGGGCGATGCTCTTATGAACCTTGATCTTGACTATTTAAGAAAGAATGCTAAATCTATGACATCTCCAATCATCGTTACTGACGTTGATGCAGATAAGGTAGAAGTATTCTTACAGGCTTCAGGTCACGTAGAAGCTGGGGAGCCTCTTTATGAAGTAACAATTTACGAGTAGAATTGTTATCGCAGAAAGCACTGCCATGCGCTTTAGGCGATGACAGTGTAATCCGGCGTTCCGGGAGAGGGCGCCGGATTTAATGAGGTAAAGACTATGTATCGTATTGAAAAGGTATTAAATCATAATACAGTGATCGCGATTGCGACAGATCCAGAGACGGGACATGCAGAGGAATTCCTTGTACTGGAAAAAGGTATTGGGTTTGGCAAAAAAGTATCTGAAACAGTCGAATTTGGACCAGATGCAAAGATTTATGGATTGAATGAAACAACAGACAGGGGTAGTGCACTTGATTTAGTAAAACAGGTGCCACCGATTTACCTGGAGATTGCGAATGAAGTTCTGCAAAATGCTGAAAGAATCTTTGAAGACGAGAAAGTGGATCACAGTATTCTCTTCCCATTAGCTGACCACTTGGAATTTGCTGCGAAGCGCATCAAAAACCATGAGGACATCTCTAACCCGCTATTGGATGATATCAAGATCCTTTTCCATATGGAATATAAGGCAGCAGAATGTATTCGACCAATGCTGATAGAAGAGATTGGCGTGGAAGTTTCTGATGATGAAATTGGATACGTTGCCTTGCACGTACATTCAGCGATTAGCCACGATAGAATATCCCAGTCTATGCAAATCGCACAGTCTGTACGCGATTGTATATCAAGAATTGAGGAGCAGATCGGGCACAAAATTCGTATCGATTCCCTTTCATATAACCGTATGATGAATCACATTCGGTATATGGTTGCCCGAGTGCAGCGTCAGGAACCACTGAAGATTAGCATGAACGATTTCGTGAATCAGAATTATCCGGAAGCATTTGTTGTTGCTGAAAGAATTTGTGATGAACTGGCTGAGAGCCTGGGCATCGATTTTGATGAAAACGAAATCGGATATCTTGCAATTCATATCGAAAGAGTGAAGGCAAGCGAGAGCTAGTGGAAGCTGGTTTGGCGAAATGATGATAGAAGACCGTGGAAACACATGCGTGTTTCCACGGTCTTTTTTTGTGCAGGGGCGTGTAGGTTAGTTGGCGTAGCTGTGTGGATGGCTCGTGGCTGGCGCTACGCGCCTGTCACTTGCTTTTTGGGGCGTGCGATTGTTTTTGCGTTTGTAGCAGCTGATTTTGCGTGTTTTACAGAATACCTACTTGTTTTTCTAATTATTTCTGTAATCGGTTTTTGTAATTTGAGTCAGATTACGGTAAAAATCCTGTTTTAGTTGTTCTATACCGTAAGGCCTTTATAATTGAAATTTGTTAAATTGTCCTTTACGGAAAATTGCTGATTAATTGCAACTTTTCTGTAATTTAAGGGACATTTTAGAAGAGTGATTACAGAAAATATGTCTATAAAATTTGATATTCTGTAATGAGGAAAAATCGAGGAATTTTGTTACGGTAAAAATCGTTCAAAAGGAAAATTGTTCCGTAAAACGAGGTTATGTTAAAAAAATTTAACAATCCATTTACGGAACAGTACTAGGAAACAAGTATTAATTCTGTAAACCAGACAAAACCCGGATACAAATTCCAAAATCCAGATACCAAATTCCCTACTATCAACCAAATCGGGTCTGCAGAACGCAGTGTTAGCGCCAAGCAGAAGGAAAGGTAATCAAATTCGATTGAAATCAAGTCAGATGTTATAGTGTGCAGGGATGCAAAGAAGTGTATAATAAGAATTGGTTTCTTAAAAATGCTGAAATTTTAAGAAAAATTCTTATCTAGAATATAGAAAGTTTCTCTAATCGTATTGTCATAGAGACAAAGTATTAGACAAAGTTTTAAGATAAAATTTCAAGTATTTATTAGATTTTAAATATATATTGGGTTTATGAAAGGTTTGGGGGAATCTTTATGAAACGTATGGGAGGGTTGCGGTCGCAAAGAATTGCGGCTTTTATTTGCATTTCTATTTTGCTATTGTTTCTGTTTTTGGGAGCGATGGCGCAAATCGATTTAAATTATTTTTCACAGTTACAAAATGCAGGTACTTCGGATGTTTCTCCGGAAAGGAAGACGGTGTCTCTATCCCTTTATTCGGATGTCTCGGATTGGGATGGAGTGGAGTGGACGCTTGATCGAGACACGCTCACTGCATGCATTTCCAAGCAAACGGGAGTCCTGATTAATACAGAATGTCCGGTGCAGGATGCGGATATGCAGCTTTCCCTGCTATTGATGGAGAACAAGCTTCCCGATATTCTTGCAATTTCCGATGACAATATGATTCGGCAGCTGATTTCTTCGGATAAAGTTTGGAATTTGGAGGAATTCTTTGAGGAATATAAGCCGGATGCAAAGCTCCTCGCATCATTTTCAGAGCGAGAGAAGCAGGCGCTTATCTATCGAGACGGTGGTTGGTACAGTATTCCGACGTGTTACACTTCCGCGGATCTTATGACTGGGGGCAATGCAATTGTTTGGAATAGGGAACTATTGTCTGAGCTGGGATATGATCCTACGGAAATCACGACGGAGCAGAAGTTTCTAGAAGTATTATCTGCAGGAAATGCTTACGCTTCCGAGACTTCTACATCGATCACCCCGCTACTACTTGGCGGGGATCAGGATAGTGGAAGTGGACTGAGATTCCTTGCGGAATGCTTCGGCGGAACCCCAATTCTAGGTACGGAAGGCCAGTTCCAAGATCTTTGGACAACGTCAGGTGGACAAGAGGCACTACGCTTTACGAACGAACTTCTAAGAAAAGGGCTATTAGATGCGTCGAGTCTCACCTATAGCAGTAGGCAGATTCGTAATTGCCTCGACCAGG
Organism: Lachnospiraceae bacterium AC2012; assembly: GCA_000702525.1. Classification (GTDB taxonomy): domain Bacteria; phylum Bacillota; class Clostridia; order Lachnospirales; family Lachnospiraceae; genus FD2005. Next base: position 302,549 of record JNIN01000002.1, on the reverse strand, counting down.
GAGATGTGCTTTGTTATATCGGGAGTGTCACGGACTTTTATCTGGATCAGGAGCACTGGGTTACGGGAGGTCTGATTGGCGCAGAGGAAGATGCAACACGTTATATGGAAGTGCAGTCCATTGGTGGTTATAAGTGGACGAATATCTTCGTGAGTAAGAGTTGCACCGATTTAGCAGGAACGGCAGAATTTCTTGATTATATGATTTCTGGAGATGTGTTTTCTGATTATGATGCAGAGGAGATTCAAAAGGATTGGTGGATTTTTAAAAATCCGATGTGGGAGAGCAGACTTCAAATACAAAATAGTAGAGATGTAGAGGACAATACGGAGAATAATACAGAGGACAATACAGAAACCCAGCAAACGCTTGATGCGTTACAAGATAACGCATCCAATGTGAAACGAATTGATGGTGCGCTTCTGGAGATTCCGCGGAATCATTTCCAGATGGATGATTTTGAAACCTTATATAACAATATCCAGAATTACGAGCGAGCTAAAATCTCCTATCTTGTTGCGGCGGATTCGGAGGAGAGTTTTGCATCACGGTATCGGGAATTTTGTGAGGGATTGGAGAGCTTGGGACTACAGGACTATGAACAGCAGATGAGTGAAGTCGTGCGTGAGAACGCGGAGAATATAATACAACCAGGGGGAAGACGATGAACCGATTAATACAGGCGGTGAAACAGAGCATTATCGTGCAGATGGCGCTGATTATTTTGATTATTATGTGCACGCTGACGTGGATGATTGTGCAGAGCTTTACAGCGTTTCAAGGGCTGGAGAGGGACAATGCCAATGTGCTTGCGAATACGATTCTGACGCAGGCCGAGAATTCTTTGAATAGTTATTATATAGCACTCGAGGATACAGCGAAGTCCTTTGGGTATTCGCCGACGGTGCTGGAGTATTACCAGGATGATTCGCTGTCGAAGGTGGAGGATATCAATGAGCTTCGAACCGTTTTTTCGAATTTATTGCTGTTAAATAGCCATATGCAGACGGTGCTTCTTTATGACAACCAGATGCAGCTTCTTGCGGGGCTTGGTGGGGATTATAGCCTGCCGGAGCGGCAGCAGAGACTTCGTTCGATTGGGGAACTTAGCGTGGATTATTACGAGGGGGAGGATCAGGGTCTGTGTTATGCCTATTACCTTCCGATTTATGATTTGTCGAGCGACGAATATATGGATCAGCTTGGGATGTGCGTGTTTTTCATGGACCGGGAAGCGTTGGATGCGACCTTATCGAATTCGCTGTCCGCGTTATCTTGTGCGGTGCAATTGCAGACGCGTTCCGGCGATGTTTTGTCCATTCAGACAACAGAAGATCTGAGTAATGTCAGCGAGATTTCGACGTTGACGGAGAATGATCTTTTTGGCAGTACGCATGGTTCCTGGCGGCAGAACGGATGGCGAATCACGACGGCGGTATCGATTGAGGCAAATGCAGGAAATGAATTCGAATACAGAAAACTTGTCATGATCGGCATATGTATCGTAATTCTGATGTTTCTGCTTCTGTTTTTGTTTACCTATGTTCGTCTGGCGCGCCCGATTCATAAAATCCAGGATTTCATTGAGCATGTTATGGAGCGCCCGGCGGCGCGTCTTCAGATGAAGCGTGTGGATGATATCGGGACGGTGGCGAAGAGCCTGAATCGCCTTTTGGACGATAACCAGCGACATATTCACGAGATTCGAAAGAGTAAAATTATGCTCTATGAAGTGGAACTTTCGCGGCAGCGTATGAAGGTACTTGCGTATCGAAACCAGATCAATCCGCATTTTCTCTATAACACGTTTGCTTGCATCAGCGGAATGGCGCTTATGAATGATCAGGAGGAGATTTCCGAGCTTACGATGGCGCTTTCGGATATCTTCCGCTATGCCGTAAAGGGTGGCAATATCGCGACGGTTCGAAACGAGGTGGAGAACCTCGAGAAATACGCAAAAATTATAGAATACCGCTTTATGGGCAAGATTAAGTTGCTGATTGAGGCGGATGAGGATGTGATGGATTGCCCGATTATCAAATTAATCCTGCAACCCATCGTGGAGAATGCGGTCTTCCACGGCTTGGAGCCGAAGATGGGGGATGGCCTGGTGCAGACAACGATTACGCGCGTCAATGACCGGATCCGTATCGTTGTCGAAGACGATGGACTGGGAATTGCGAAAGAGCAGCTGATGGAAATGAAACGTAACTACGAGTCGATTGCCTACACGGCTCCAGAGCAGGCGCGTGTTCCGGAATATATGAAGCCGACGGAGATGGTCGAGGGAATCGGGCTTGGAAATATCGTGCAGCGCCTGAAGTTATTCTATGAGACGGATTACAGTTTTATCATTGATAGTGAGGAGATGCAGGGCACAACGATTGTTATTACGGTGCCGGATCATATTCGAGAGGAGGTAATTCAATGATTCGAACATATATCGCAGATGATGAGGTTTGGGTTGTTTTGGGGTTACAAAAACAATTGGAGAAATTAAACCTGCCGGTGCAGGTGGTTGGTACGGCAAATAACGGGTTGACCGCGAAGGAGGAAATCGCGTCTCTGAAGCCCGATATCGTTTTTACAGATATTCGAATGCCGGGGAAGAATGGGCTGGAACTGCTACATGACATTGGTGAGTTGTCTGGGGATAGCAGGGTCGTCATCATTTCCGGCTATGAAGATTTCCAATATGCGAGAGAGGCCATCCGAAATCATGCGTATGAATATCTGGTAAAGCCAATTAATCAGGACGATCTTCGGAGTGTGATTGTGAAGATCCAGGAGGAGATTCATCCGGACGAGAGCGACGAAGAGAGGGAGCAGGAGGCGAAGAGTCTTCAGGCGGAGCGTGCGACGGATATCGATAAAGTGGTGGACGAGATACGGAAACATTTCCAGGAGAATATTTCCCTGACGGACCTTGCAAAGAAGTATGGAATGAGCCCGGCGAGCCTCAGTGCGCAATTGAAGGATCGGCTGCAGATGACATTTTCGGATTATCTGACGTCGCTTCGGATTCAGAATGCCAAGAAACTTTTGCAGAATCCGAATGCTTCGGTGCAGGAGGTGGCGGAGGAATCGGGTTATCCGGACTACTTTTATTTCACAAAAGTTTTCAAGAAAGTGGAGGGTATCAGCCCTAGTAAATACAGGAAAGAATTGGAGGGGTGAGAGCCCCTCCTGAAGAAATTACCAAATTTCAAAAATGAGTCCATACTTTTTCATTTTTGGGCGGGATATGATGTAGATGGTTCGTAAGAGAAGTCAATTGATTCGGGGGTTTCAGAGAATGATTGACTGAGGAAAATGAAAAGGAGTGGGTATTATGAAGAAACGAATCTTAAGCTTGTTCCTATGTGGAGCAATGTCACTTTCCTTGCTTGTTGGCTGCGGAAGCGCAGGCGGTGGTACAGCAGCCTCCGACGGCAAGATCAAAATTGGTGTCTCCATCTGGAGTTCTACTGATGTCTTGGGATCTCAGTGTAAGACGATTATCGATGAAGCGGCAGCAGCACTTGGCGATGTTGAAGTGCAGTATGTTGACCAGGGACATGTATCCGAGAAGGTTACAGCATCTGTAGAACAGCTTTGCGCAGCAGGTTGTCAGGGTGTGATTATCTGTAATTCTTCTGACACAGAGATGACTTCCGCAATTAAAACATGTAATGACAATAAAGTATATCTGTCACAGTTCTTCCGTATTATCAGCGAAGACGATAACCCGGATATCTATCAGGCAGCAGTGGATTCTCCATATTATATCGGTGCGGTTCATGAAAATGAGCCGGAAAACGGGGAGAAGCTGATGAACATCCTTCTCGAGAAGGGCGATAGAGATATCGGTCTGATCGGTTGGGAGCAGGGTGATGCAACTTGGCTCGGTCGTTGGGAAGGCTACCAGAAGGCGGTAGATGATTGGAATAAGGAACATCCGGATGACAAGGCAACACTTTCTGAACCACAGTACGCTGGTACATCTTCAGAAGGTGGTTCTAGAGCAGCAGAAGCGCTGATGTCAGCAGATCCTAATCTCGATGCTTTGATTCCAGCCGGTGGTGGCGGTGATCCTCTGCAGGGTGCAATCGCAGCAGTAGAACGTGCTGGCAAGACAGATTCGATCGATATTGTTTCTACAGATTTCCTGCCAGACCTTGGAGAACGTCTGGAAAATGGCTCTATGGCCGGTGAATCCGGTGGCCATTATTGTGACCCATTGTTCTCCTTCATGATGGTTTACAACGCTATCAAGGGCAATTACACAGATATTGAAGGTAACTTTGTAGATATGAATTTCCCATACCTCTATGTTTCTTCTGCAGAAGATTACAAGGACTATGAGAAATATTTCGTTGACCAGCTTCCATACACAGATGATGAACTGGTTGAGATGTCAAAACTTAGCATCGACGATCTTGCAACAAAAGCAAGTGAACTCTCCATCGAAGATGCTGCAGCAAGAGCTGGACAATAAATTATAGGTTTCTTTATAAGAAATGATACGGAGCCGGCAGTGATTGCCGGCTCTAGTACTAGAAATGAGGTAAATAATGATGGATGCCACAATGACTTCTTCTGCAAAAGCGAAATTTGCAAAGACAGATAAGAATAAGAAAAAAATGTCAGGCACGGTGCGCGGTTACTTGATTCTTGTCGGGTTAGTAATCATTTCCTGGCTGATCTTCAAATTGATTACACCGGGGAACTTCGGTACTCCTGCAAATATGCTTCAGTACTTCCAGGCGAGTCTCATCGCCGCAACGGGTGCAATCGGTTTTTATTTCGTAATGGTTATGGGTATGTTCGATTTCTCCATCGGCGCAAATATCATGCTTTCCGCGATTGTGGGATGCGTGCTTGCGACGAAATACGGGCTCGGCTATCCGGGACTTGTGATCGGATGTATCGTAACCGGTGCAATCGTAGGACTTCTAAATGGTACATTCTATGTAAAACTTAGAATTCCTTCGATGATTGTTACCACAGGTCTGGCGCTGATTTACGAATCCATTGCCAACTATATGGCGGGCGGAATTGAGCAGACACTGCCGGCGGATATGCGTATGTTTGGCACGATGCCAGGGGATATTATCCTTGCAGTCGTAGCATTTCTCATCGCCTATCTGATTTTGAATTATACAAAAATCGGTACCTATACTTATGCAATTGGTTCGGATGAATTCGTTGCGAAAAATATGGGTATCAAGGTCAACAAATACAAGGTACTCGCGTTTATTATCAGCGGCGCGTTCTTTGGCATTATGGCGATTCTGACCATCAGCTACGGTTCTTCCATGGTTGCGGTAACCGGTATGTCATCTATGAGCCGTAACTTCGTGCCGACGATGGGTTGCTTCTTTGGCGTTGCGTTTAAGAAATATGGCATGCCACTTCCGGCCATTATTATCGGTGAATTTGTGATTAATATTATTTTCTTTGGATTTATCGCGCTTGGCGCACCAACGGCCATTCAGGACGTCATCACCGGTTTGGCACTATTGATTATTATTACGCTTACAACGAAAGCTCATAAGGGCGAAATCGTGAAGTAAGGAAGGGGGATACAGCAATGAGTAATGACGTGAGATTAGAGGTGAAGCATCTTTGCAAATCCTTTGGAATTACTAAGGCGGTCAATGATGTTTCATTTGAGGTAAAGAAGGGAACCATCCATGCTTTGATTGGTGAGAATGGCTCCGGCAAGTCCACACTTACAAATATGTTAACGGGGATTTATTCGATTGACAGTGGAGAATTTGTGCTGGATGGAAAACCGATTCACCCGAAGAACCAGGTAGAGGCCAATGATGAAGGCGTTTCGATTATCGTGCAGGAGCTTGGTACGCTATCCGGTTTGACGGTTGCAGAGAATATTTTCCTTGGTCATGAGGATATGTTCGTAAAGGCCGGAATTAAAAATACGGCAGCGATGAACCGCAAGGCGACAGAGCTTCTGAAGCAGTATGGTTTTACGAATATCAGAGCAAATAAGATGGTGGATGAATACAATTTTGAGGATCGAAAGCTTGTGGAGATTATCAAGGCGACGTATTTCCACCCAAAGGTGGTTGTCATCGATGAAACGACGACGGCGCTCTCGCAGGAAGGCCGTGAGGAACTTTACAAGCATATGTATCGCATTCGGGAAGAGGGCGGCAGTGTCATCTTCATCTCTCATGATTTGCAGGAAGTTCTGGAGATGTCGGATTACATCACGATTCTTCGAGATGGGCAGTACATCGATACGATTAGCGCGCGCGGCGTGGTTGAAAACCAGCTCAAGACCTTGATGGTTGGCCGTGAGGTGACGGGTGCTTATTATCGGAATGATTACGGCGAGAAGATCTCGGACGAGGTTGTGATGTCCGTAAAAGATGTGACAGTTCCGGGCACGATTGCAAATATTAATTTTGATTTACATAAAGGTGAAATCCTGGGCTTTGGTGGACTTTCCGAGTCCGGTATGCACGAAATTGGCAAGGCGGTCTTCGGTGCTTCTTATGATCGTACAGGTTCCGTGGTATTAGAAGATGGTACCGAGATTAAGGATATCCCAACGGCAATTAAGCACAGTATTGCTTATACTTCCAAGGATCGTGACAATGAATCCGTGGTTATGAATATGAGTATCCGCGATAACATTTGCCTGCCATCCTTAAATTCCCTTGGCAACCGTTTGCATCTTCAAAATGATAAGAAGAACAAGCAGTTTGCCAATAAATTTGCCAAGGATATCTCTGTAAAGATGGTCAATACAGACCAGTTTGTTTCGGAACTTTCCGGTGGTAATAAGCAAAAGGTTGTGCTTGCGCGCTGGATTGGCAAGGATTCAGATATTGTTGTACTCGATTCGCCAACGCGTGGAATTGATATTAAGGTGAAGCAGGATATCTATCAGTTGATGGACCAGATGCGAAAGAGCGGTAAGTCGATCATTATGATTTCTGAGGAATTGATGGAATTAATTGGTATGTGCGATCGAATCATTATTATGAAAGATGGCAAGATCAGTGGACAAATTAACAGAAGCGAAGATGTCAATGAGCATTCCCTCATTGAGATGATGGTATAGGAGGCTAGTCATGGAGAAAGTAAAAGCAATGGCTCTTGAGAGCGGAATGAAAAAAGAGAATATGATGTCCATGATTAGGGCAATTCTACCGGTGGTAGGCCTGGTTCTGGTTTTCCTACTTTTTAATACGTTAACGGGCGGCAGAATGACAATGAATATGTCACTGGTATTGTCGCAGGTGTATGTCATTATGATTGCATCGATGGGTGTGTTCTTCATCATGACAATGGGAGGACTGGATTTCTCCCAGGGTTCCATCCTTGGTATTTCATCTATCGTAGTTTGTTATCTGAGCCAGTATGACATTTTGATTGCGATTTTGGGCGGCATTGCAGCAGGTGCACTGATTGGTATGATCAACGCTTATTTTTACGTATATCGTAAGATTAAGTCCTTTATCGTAACAATCTGTACGATGTTCCTGTTTCGTGGATTTATCAAGTATTTAACAACGAATGCGCCGGTTTCCGGTTCTGCAAAATTGATTTTCTATGATACTACAGCATTGAAACTTACTTGTACATTGATCATTCTCGTGGTAGGTTTTGTAGCTTTTCGTTATACAAGATTTGGCACAGATTTACGTGCCATCGGTGCAGGAGAAAAGGCAGCGATGTTTGCCGGTATCCGCACCGATCGTATGAAATTCTGGGTTTATACGCTTTCTGGTGCAATCACTGGTTTTGCAGCTTTTATCAATGTAATCAAGGTCGGATCCGTTACCTCCTCCGGCGGAAATCAGCTGGAAACACAGATCCTGATTGCATTAGTACTTGGTGGCATGCCGATTTCCGGCGGTGCAAAAGTCCGCTTTGAGAACATTATTGTAGGTTCCCTCCTCTACATCGTTCTCAACAGCGGCCTGACCATGATGGGCTTCTCAACGCAGATGCTCCAGTTAATCGAAGGAATCGTCTTCCTTGTATTTGTAGCTATTTTTGCGGACAGAGAGTCCCTGTCGGTTATCAAGTAGAGGTTTTGCAGGATTTGCTGGTTCGTGGCAGGCGCGTAGCGCCTGCTACTTGCTTTTTGGGGGCGCGATTGACTTGGCAGTGTAGTATAGAGCTGGTTCGAGTAGCACGTGATTGATTTTGCATGTTCTTCGGCTGATTTTGCGTGTTTTACAGAATACATATTTGTTTTCTGATTATTTCTGTAAGTGGATTTTGTAATTTGAGTCGAATTACGGTAAAAATCCTGCTTTAGTTGTTCTATACCGTAAAGCCTTTATGATTAAAAAATTGTTTTATAGTCCTTTACAGAAATTATCTGATTTATATCTACTTTTCCGTAATTAAAGAAACTATTAAAAAGAGTGATTACAGAAAATATGTCTATAAAATTTGATATTCTGTAATGAGGAAAAATCGAGGAATTTTGTTACGGTAAAATTAGAATTAAAAGCAAAATGTTCTGTAAAACGAGGTGATGTTAAAAATATTTAACAATCCGTTTACGGAACAACGAATGAAAACAAGCATTTATTCTGTAAATTCCAGAGAATCCTTTATCACTTCGCCAAATAGTAATTTACAAGCCCCCCAGCTACTAACCAAGCCAAATCTATGGTAGAATAGCCGTAGTCTAGTCATATCACGTTTACTAGACAATTACAGAAACATCGAAAAGAGGTTACGGTTATGAAGGAACGTCTGTTTTTCGCGTCTGATTACTTAGAAGGGGCGCATCCAAATATTATAAATCGAATGGTAGAGACAAATCTTTGTCATACTGTGGGGTATGGGGAAGATGAAATATCGGAATCAGCAAGAGAACGTATTCGTAAGGCCTGTGAATGTCCAGGGGCGGACGTCCATTTTCTGGTGGGCGGTACGCAAACAAATGCAACAGTAATTGATGCAGTTTTGAAGTTGTATCAGGGCGTGATTGCTGCGGATTCTGGACATATTGCAGTTCATGAAGCGGGTGCTGTGGAATTTACAGGGCATAAGGTGCTTCCACTGAAATCAGAACTTGGTAAGATCAAAGCAGAAGACGTCAAGAAATATTTACGCGACTTCTATGAGGATCCGAGCTATACGCATATGGTAAATCCAGGTATGGTTTATATCTCGCAGCCGACAGAATATGGAACGCTGTATTCCAAGGCAGAACTCGAAGCATTATCCCGCGTTTGCCATGAATATAAGATGCCACTTTATGTGGATGGTGCTAGACTTGCTTATGCACTTGCAAGCCCAGAAAATGATGTGACGCTTGCTGATTTGGCACGTCTTACAGATGTTTTCTATATCGGTGGTACGAAGTGTGGTGCGCTCCTTGGAGAAGCGGTTGTAGTTCCAAATCCGGAATTGATTCCACATTTCTTTACGATTATCAAGCAGCACGGAGCGCTTTTGGCAAAGGGTCGTCTACTTGGAATTCAGTTTGACGAACTTTTCAAAGAGGATTTGTATTTGACAATTGGAAAATCTGCTGTAAACTATGCAAATGAGATAAAGCAAGCATTGAAGCAGGATGGTTACCGACTTTACTTTGATTCACCGACAAATCAAGTGTTCTTCCTTTTGGAGAAATCCAAGGTGGATGATTTGGCGAAGAAGGTGGAATTCAGTAACTTTGAACGATATGATGACGAATATATCGTTGCGAGATATTGTACGAGTTGGGCAACAACGCGTGAAGATGTGGATGTGCTTCTTGAGATTATTCATGAATTTGCATTGTAAAACGAATATCGCCACGAAGCAAGTGATTAGCAAGATGCAAGTGATAGCAAATGGAGGAAATGATACATGAGCAATTTAATTAAGGATACAACCATGCAGGAAAGAATTGCATTAATCAAGCAGTGGGAAGAAAACGGAGGCTGCGAAGATACCGGATTTGACCTGATGGAATATTTCCGAGACTATATTGATGGTAAGAAAGAAATTGCAGAGATTAACATGGAATACAGAACAAGTTATGTGAGCGAATTCCCAGAAGAAGAGCGCCCTCGCTGCAACATGTAAGAGCTGCGAGAACCATATCGAATAGCAAGACGTGAATGTAACGAGATTTACATCGAAAAGCATCACGTAAAAATAAAAATGCCACCTGATCGTGATAGGTACCCAGAATTCAGGAGACCTACCACGGTAAGGGTGGCATTTTATATTATTTATATATTTATTTTATTTGTATTCCGGTGCATATGGATTTTCCGGATTTGGATCCGCTGGAACATAGTCATCATTGAACTGATAGGTCTTTGATTTACGAAGCAGGAATAAAGCAATCAAAAGAATGATTGGTAAACCTGCGAGCTGCTGCCAGCCATAGCTGGAAATCTGATTTACAAGGGAATCTTCGGTATCGAAAAGTGCGATTCCAATCAATGCAGTGAAGTCGTTTAATCCATGAAGGAATGCGACAACCCAGATATTTCCTGTACGATAATAGATGGCCCCGAGAAGGAATCCAAGTACGGAAGCAGAGATTGCCTGTACGATTACGCCGGATAAATCAGCGCCAAGCGCATTGGTCATATGCATCAGTCCGAAGATAACACTGGAAGCGATGAGGGAGAGATACATCCCTTTTCTCTTATTTCCAAAGATATCCTGGCAGATGTCGAATACGATGCCGCGGAACAGGAATTCTTCGGAAGCACCGATGAGTAACGTATAAACCAGATATAGAAGGAAGTAAGAGATTGGATTAAATACCACGTCTCCTTCTGCAAAATATGGCGCAATGAGCACAGGAATACGGATGATGCATGTAAATGTCAGATATCCACCAACGAGAAGTCCCATGAAGAAACCGGTATGTTTCTGCTTGCCAAGGATGTCTCTGTGAAGGATTTTGAAGAATACAAGCGTCAAAATAAGGAAGATTGCTTCGGCAATGTTGCAGAAAACAATCGTTAGCATTTTATCTTCTGTAATGTTTGGAAATGCAACCGCGGACAGCGCTTGAAGTGCCGTCAGAATTGCGATGAGTAGTGTTGGAATCAGGATAGCCTGAAGCCAAAGAATTGCTTTGTTTGTCGTTTTTTTCATAATTTTTTCTCCTCAAAAATCTGTAAATTAAAATTAGTACGTGATGACCGCTTTGGCGCGGTATCAATAAAATTATAATATAAATGAAAGAGAAACGATACCCAAATACTTAAAAAATTTAAAACATTAAATAATTATGAAGAAATGGCAGGTCACATATACAGAAGATGGGATTTTGACTATGATGAAAGTGTATGCAATAAATGGTTTGATGGATTCGAAGTGATTTTGACATACAAGGGGAAAGTTATGAAAATAAAGAAAAATCTTATTACGGCGGCATATACGATTGTCGTTTTTGTCGCTCTATTTCTATATCTGGGAACGGTTCTAATCCAAAAGTATCCCTTTACTATTCATGCTTTATATGATCCGGATGATTTGATTGATTTGGCAGACGCCTGGGATGATGAGGCGGGGCAGCATGTCGACCTCGAGGATTTGAACAATCTTCCGGACGAGAACGGCGATGGGGTTACTTCCATCTACGCCGAAATTCCGCAGGATATCGAAGAGAAGACGGAACTCGGATTTTCTTGTGGCAATATCTATCTCAAAATGTATATAGAGGATGAGCTTATTTATGAGTTGGAGCCCGAGAATATTCATGCGGTAGGCAAGAGCTACGGTACGACGTACGAAAGCATTTCTATTGCACCGATGCATGCCGGTAAGACCATGCGTCTTGATATTGACTGTATCTACGATGATAGTGCGCGAATTCTTGATATGTATCTGGGCGGTAGTGGCAATTATCTCATGTATTTTATGACGGAACATTTCTCCGCGTATCTAATGAGTACGGTGCTTTTGATTGTCGGACTGGTGTTCTCGGTTCTTTGCTTTACGATTCCACAGGATAAGAACCTTCGTGGCGGTCTGGTTAATTTCGCGATGCTTGCGATTTTGATTGGTGTCTGGAGTATCGAGGAGACGAAAGTGCCGCTGGTGCTTACTGGAAATGCAGACTTTTGGCGCGCCCTGGACTATCCGATTCTTATGATGCTTCCGTATTTCTTTGTTGCTGCGGTAAACGGCCTTCTTATGAAGCCAAAGCGCATTTATTCCATTATTATCCTAAGCGAATTTTTGATTTCTACGTCGATTATCCTGGGTGGCTGGCTCTTCTTTGACAAGGATTTTCATGAGCTGGAAATGGTCATTCACTTCGGCGTTGCGCTTGCGATGGTGATGGTGGTTTTTATGATTGTTTACGACCGTCGAGAGATGATTAAAGAAGCGGAAGAAAGACAGACGAAGCGAAAGGAGCATGGGGAAGAGAACCGCGTTTCTACGATTCCTGCACTGCTTTGGGGAATCACGATATTTGCGGGATGTGCGGTATTCGATATGATTCGCTATTATGTTTCGGACGGTGCGGTTTCCGATGCAGTATCGACGATTCGGATTGGTTTTATGATTTTCGAGTTTGCGATGTTTTATCGCTATATCATTTCCGCCATTCAGAATATGCGTACGAATACGGCGAATGAGCTTTATCAGAAGCTGGTTTACACGGATAGCTTGACGGGAATCAAGAATCGCGCTGCATATCTGGCAGATCACGAAGAATGGGAGTATGCTGTCAGTCGGATGCAGCGAACCAAGACGACCGTGGTATCCTTTGATATCAATTACCTTTCGCATATGAATCATGCCTATGGAAGGATGATTGGGGATCAATATATTATCGAGTCTGCGAAGTTGATTTCCCGCTGTTTTTCTCATATTGGTGAAGTGTATCGTATCGGAGATGACGAGTTTCGTGCCTATGTTCCTGGAAATGATTCGGAGGAGCGTGTGAAAGAAGCGCTCATCAAATTGGACGGATTGGAGAAGAGCTTTGATGTGGGGCTTCCAGAACCATTTTCCTTGGCCTATGGCTATGCGGTATTCGATTCTACCAACGAAAATGGAAGTGATTTCGAAGTGATTGAGGAACTTTCTGACCGAAGGATGAAGGAGTGTAAAATCCGTATGAAGAAAAAGAAGGAATATGGGTTTGCGCGAATTTAGAGTTGTGCTGTTTAAAAATGTAAGAAAAAGGGGGTGAAATGGGGGATTGTTTTTGAAACAGTACAAGGATTGTTAAAAAATCCACAAAAACGTATTGCAAAAATTGTGCTAATTAGCTATATTATTTTATGCTTTTTTAATTGGAGAGAGAACAAAAAAGCGTATATAATGTTAGGTGGATTTAACTATATTGTTATTAAGAAGTTATTTCTTGGAAAGGATAAGTTATGAAAACAATTGAGTACGTAGTAGAAAATCCACTTGGTATCCATGCACGTCCAGCAGCTTTAATCGCTCAGGCTTGTACTGGATTCAAGAGTGAAATTACTATTTCTACAGACGAAAAGACAGCAAGCGGTGCTAACGTTCTTGAAATTCTTAGCCTTAATGCTGCAAAGGGAACAAACCTTACAATTTCTGCATCTGGTGTAGATGAAGAAGAAGCAGTAGAAAAGATCGTTGAAGTATTCTCTGCTGTAGAACCAAAGGAAAAGAAGGCAGATATCCTTAAGATCGCTTTCTTCGGAACAAAGAGCTATGATCGTATCTTCTTTAGCGAGCTTTCTAAGGATCACGGTGTAGGTACATACAACGTAGATCTTAAGTACTTCAGCTCTCGTCTTACAGAAGAAACAGCTATGTTAGCTCAGGGATTTGACGCTGTATGTATCTTCGTTAACGATGAAGCACCTCGTGCAGTTATCGAGAAGTTACATGAATGTGGCGTTCGTCTTATCCTCCTTCGTTGCGCAGGTTTCAACAACGTTGATCTTGATGCTGCTAAGGAATACGGTATGACAGTACTTCGTGTACCTGCTTACTCACCATATGCTGTAGCTGAACATGCTATGACATTAATCACATCTGCTAACCGTCGTATCCACAAGGCATACAACAAGGTTGGTAACAACGACTTTGCTCTTAACGGTCTTCTTGGTGTTGACCTTCACAACAAGGTTGCTGGTATCATGGGTACAGGACGTATCGGTGTATGTATGGCTAGAATCTGCAAGGGTTATGGTATGACAGTTCTTGGTTGGGATGCTTTCCCTAACAAGAAGTTAGAAGAAGATGGTCTTCTTACATATGTATCTAAGGAAGAATTACTTCAGAGAGCTGATTTAATTTCCCTTCACGCTCCACTTATCATGGGCGAAGGCGGAACATATCACTTAATCGATGAGAACGCAATCTCCTTAATGAAGGACGGTGTTATGCTCGTTAACACATCTCGTGGTGGTCTTGTTGACGTTGAAGCACTTATCGCTAACCTTAAGAAGGATAAGTTCCATGCAGTTGCACTTGATGTATACGAAGGTGAAGATCAGAATGTTTACACAGATCATTCAGAAGATATGCTTGATAACGACATCACAGCACGTCTTACAATGTTCCCTAACTTAATTCTGACTTCTCATCAGGCATTCTTTACACGTGAAGCTCTTCAGGCTATCGCTGCTGTAACACTTGAGAATGCTAAGAACTTCAACGAAGGTCTTCCATACGGCCCAGCTGAAGTTAAATAATTCAGAGTAGAATTATTGTTTTCATATTAGGATATTAGGAAATGAAACGGCACCCTCGATTTGGAGGGTGTCGTTTTTCTTACTTTCTGTCGTTTTTATGTTAGTAAAGCAGAAAAATGTGGTATGCTATCTGTAGGTTTACGATATCAAAGTGGCTTTGATAGGAGAGTATTATGGAGATAAAAGTGGATAAGGTGAAACTAGGGTTGGATAAGTTTGAGATGCCCGGGGAGATTCGAAAGGCAACGCCGGAAGATATCTCTAGAATTGCTGAGATCGTTGTTCTGGCAAAGCGCATGTTCTGGAAACATATTTATCATCATGATGAATGGATTTTTCAGGACTTACAGATACTTCCGCTTTGTAGAGAATATGAGGAACATCCGGAGAGCTTAGAGGAAATCTATGTTTTTGATGAACCATTTGTAAAGGGTATGATTCGTGTGTCAGAGGGAGAAGTGCAAGAGATTTTTGTGGATCCGTTCTTTCAGATGCAAGGCATAGGAAATGCGTTATTGGATTTTGGCAAGGATCAATTGGAGATTCATGAACTTTGGGTGAAAGAGAAGAACGAGATTGCGATTCGTTTCTTTGAACATCATGGTTTTCAGAAGACTTCAGAAACGCGCTTGGAAGAGAAGACAGAAGAGCCTATGGTGAAGATGGTTCGCTAGGAAATATGTAAAACAAAGGCCGGCAATTGCCGGCCGTGCTTTTAGCTAAAGAGATTCGTGGTTGCAGTTTGTGCATCACGAATCTTATTTTTTTGCATTTGGATACGATAGGATTCGAGTGCCTGTTCACGTTTTCTCTTTTGCGCTTCTTCAATGAGCTCATTTAGTTTTTCATCGTCAGCCTGTGCTTTTAATGTAGAAGCATTGTAATCGGCATAATCCTGGGCGTAGCTTAAGGCATTCGATTGTGCACCGCTAGATGCTCTGGAAGTAGAGACCTGTTCGATGGCCTGATCGATTACGGATAAATCAAAGTCGCCGGTAACGTCGAAATCCGCGATTCCGAGGGACTCTAAGGTTGTGTTCGACGTCGTGACTTCGGTAGCGTTGCCATTTCCATCAGTGGCAATCTGGAAGTTCTCGTTGGAGCCGTCGAGCAGGTTCTTCGTGTTATAGGAAGTGTTTGCAGTGATGTCGGTGATGCCCTGCTTATATTGCTCAATCTGGTCCTGAATATGCTGCTTGTCGGAATCGCTAAGGAGGTCATTGCTTGCCTGCACGGCCAGTTCACGAATGGATTGCAGATAGTTTGTGATTCCGCTCATCGCGCCGTCTGCGACGTTTAACATGCTCTGCGCAGATGTGATATTTACAGAACCGACGCTATAGCCGTTCGCCTGGGCGGTTTGACGCTCGTCGATTCCCACCTGTGCTGGACTTTCTGCGGCGGAACTGCCGGTATAATTTGTATAGGAGCTGTATCCAGTATTACTTACGGAAGAGATTGTCATGATGATTTCCTTTCTATTCATTCTATATTCCATGGTGAATTATTTTTGTTTCGTTTTTATCTGCATTTGAAATTGCGTTGGCAAGATTATAACAACCGATTTTGTACGATTTTTGTACACTTTATTAATTTTTTGTGAAGAGATATGCGGAGAAGTTCTTGTGGAAATGGATAGTGTTATAATGAATACATTGAGGGAAAACGTTTTAGGAGGGGCTATTTATGATAACAACGGTTTTGGGGAGAGTCTTATTTTTAATCTATGTTATTGTTGGAAATACGCATATAACGCAGTGCTATCGGGATTTGGATTCCAGGAAGAAAACGAAACCATTTCCGGTTCTCGTGCTTATTCTTATGTATTTTGTAGAGGCGCATCCCGTGCAGTGGGTGCTTCTAGTTGCATTGGTAGCCAGTTGGCTCGGGGATATTCTCTTGATTCCCAAGGGCAATCGATGGTTCTGTGCTGGTGGAATCAGTTTTGCGATTGCACATGTTTGTTTTATGTTGATTTATCTGCCGAATATTGCATTTGAGCCCGTGAAGCTCTCGATTTTTGCATTTCCGGCAGTGATATATTTGATTTTTACGGTTCTTACGATGCTTGAAGTGAAACCGGATACGCCGAAAGTGATGCGCTATGCAATGGCATTCTATCTGATTACAAATTCTACGATGAATCTGTTTGCGCTTGCGCAACTGGTTGCTTTGAAGAATTTTGGTGCAGCACTGGCTTATCTTGGTGCAGTACTGTTTTTTATATCCGATTGTTGCCTTTATCTGGTGCGCTATTCTGAACGGCCGGAGATGGTTTATAAAAAGCATTATACCGTGATGTGTACCTATCTGACGGCTTTGGCATTTATCATAATGGGGATGCTGGAGTTGCAGTGATTTAAGACTAGTTTTTGGAGGTTGGAGATATGAGGAATATTTTTATTGTGAATCCGCACGCAGGGGCTGAGAATAAAGTGCGGAAGATCCGTGAGGCGGTGGATAATCTGCCTTCCTATTCATTTGCAGAAGTATATGAGACGACAGGTGTCGGAGATGCGACGGATTTTGTTCGGAAATGGAGCATCGAGCATCCCGAGGAGGAAGTTCGATTTATCGCATGCGGAGGGGATGGTACCGTAAATGAAGTGGTGAATGGTGTCGTTCGAAATCCCAAGGCTTCCTTTTCTGTATTTCCTTGTGGAAGTGGCAATGATTTTGTGAAGGCATTCGGTGGAGCGGATCGTTTCCTTGATTTAGAGGCGCTCGTAAGCTGTGAGGCAAAGCCGATGGATTTATTAAAAGTGGGCGATCGTTATGCCGATAATGTGGTTCATTTTGGCTTTGATACCTATGTTGCCCGTGTGATCAATGAAAATCGCGCGAAGACGGGACATGGCAATAAAAATGATTATATGAAGGGCGTTATGAAGGCGATGCTTCATGGGCGTAAGAATGAAATTCGTATTATTGCGGATGGAGAACTTCTGAATCCGGATGGTATCGCGATGCTTTGTACCGTTGGAAATGGTCAGTATGTGGGCGGCCAGTTCCGTTGTGCGCCTCGCGCGAAGGTGGATGACGGGCTGATGGAGGTTTGCGTGGTAAAACCCGTGTCTATTCCGCGTTTTGTTAAGCTGTTAAAGCCTTATACGAATGGCGAGCATCTCGATCGGGAAGATATGAAAGATATGTTGGTTTATCGTCAGGCGAAGCAGGTGGAAGTGCAGGCTCCGAAGGGATTTGCTTATTCGCTGGATGGAGAAGTGATCGAAGAGAATCATTTCCTGATAGAAATTGTGGAAAATGCGATTCAGATTGCGGTTCCGGAGCGATAAAAGTGGTTGACTTCCTGAATGCTTTTTATTAGTATAATAGTAATCATTCCTATTTTGTATTTTTAAGGAAGGCTATTATGGTAAAGAGAAAACGTAGTAAACAAAGAGATTGTATCCGGGCTTATCTGGAGGGTCGAAAGGATCATCCGACAGCTGAGATGGTATATGAGGCGGTACGGGAAGAGTTTCCGTCGATTAGTCTTGGAACGGTATATCGAAATCTCTCACTTTTAGCAGAAGATGGCGAGATTATGCGACTTGACGTGGGCGAAGGACAGGATCGATTCGATCCGAATGTCGAGAAACATTACCATTTTGTATGTCAGAAATGTGGCGCGGTTTCCGATTTGGACATGCCATGGATGAAGCATGTGGATGTTTTGGCAGATAGTTTTGCCGCTGGTAAAGTGACGGGACATATGGCGTATTTTTATGGAATATGTGATAAATGCGCAGAGTAAACATTTCTATAAAATTGTGATAGAAATGACAAATAATAAGAATGATTACTAGTTTACTGTTGACTTTTTATTTCAACTTGTTAGAATGAGAAGTGTAGGAACTAGACAATCAGATATAAATCTATCAAGTATCTTAATTTAGGAGGAAAACTATGAGTAATAAGTACGCAGGAACGAAGACAGAAAAGAATTTATTGGAAGCTTTTGCAGGGGAGTCACAGGCTAGAAATAAATATACTTATTTCGCAGCTGTAGCTAAGAAAGCTGGATATGAGCAGATTGCGGCTATGTTTTTAAAGACAGCTGACAATGAGAAGGAGCATGCAAAACTTTGGTTTAAGCATCTGGGAATGCTTGGTGATACACCAGCGAACTTAAAGGCCGCTGCCGATGGTGAAAACTTCGAATGGACAGATATGTATGAACGCATGGCGAAGGATGCGGAAGAAGAAGGATTTACAGATTTAGCAAAGCAGTTCAGAGCGGTTGGTGCAATCGAGAAGATGCATGAAGAGCGTTATAGAAAGCTTCTTCACAATGTGGAAGCAATGGAAGTATTTAAGAAGTCCGGCGTAACTATGTGGGAATGCCGTAACTGCGGCCATGTAGTTGTTGGTACAGAAGCACCGGATGTATGCCCGGTTTGCTACCATCCACAGAGTTACTTCGAAGTACACGAAGAGAACTACTAGAATCATTGGGGTTTATAGGAATTAGATCAGGTATCTGAAGGAGGAGTGTTATGTTATTTTACAAGTGCAATTTATGTGGGAACTTTGTAGTATTTGTTGAGGACAAGCGTGGTGGTGACCCGGTTTGTTGCGGCGAGGATATGGTGAAGCTGACTCCAAACACAACGGATGCTGCGACAGAGAAGCATGTACCAGCAGTTACAATCGATGGAAATATCGTAAAGGTTGTTGTTGGTGATGTTGAGCATCCAATGTTGGAAGAGCATCATATTTCTTTTATCGTTGTTGAGACAAATCAGGGATTCCACAAGAAAGATCTCACAGTTGGGGAAGCACCTGCTGCAGAATTCGCGCTTACAGATGGCGAGAAGGCCGTTGCTGTTTATGAATATTGCAACCTTCACGGACTTTGGAAGAAGGATTTGTAATTATAATTTTAGGATTATGAAAGGGCGTGCTTTGCACGCCCTTTTGATGTTATTATTTGTGGTATGCGGGGGAGATTATGCGTAGACAGGGGAGAAAGATGAGATTTATTCTAGTTTTAATTTTGGTGGCAATGATTGGAATTTTTGCAGTAGGTTGTAAGGCGTGGAATTCGTCTGAGGATACAGAGAAGACGGGCTCGGATGCAACAGCAGAAGAGAAGGATACTTCGGATCCAAAGGATGCGGAATCTGATGATACCGAAGGAGATGATTCTGCAGGAAATATTACTGCTGAGGTCGATTCTCATGGAATTGTAAAGCTTCATGTGGATACTGTTCACTTGTCGGATTCGCTTGGAAATGCAGTCCAGCTTCGAGGGGTGAGTACGCATGGCCTGGCGTGGTATCCGCAGTATGTGAATGCGGAAGCATTTCAAACGCTTCGAGACGATTGGGGTGCAAATGTGGTTCGCTTGGCGATGTATACGAATGAATATGGTGGTTATTGTGCAGGTGGTGATCGGGAAAAATTGAAGCAGCTGGTTCGAGATGGCGTGGAAGAAGCTACAAATCTCGGCATGTATGTGATTGTGGATTGGCATATTTTGTCAGATTGTAATCCAATGACAAATAAGGAAGAAGCAAAAGCATTTTTCACAGAGATGTCGGCAGAATTTCGCTCCTATGACAATGTGATTTATGAAATCTGTAACGAGCCGCAGAATTCACCTTGGGATAGCGTTATCAAGCCATATGCAGAGGAAGTGATTCCTTGTATTCGTGCGAATGATTCTGATGCGATTATTCTCGTTGGAACGAATACCTGGTCACAGGATATTGATGAAGTGGTAGGAAATCAGCTCGATGATGCCAATACGATGTACGTGGTTCATTTCTATGCAGGAACACATAAGGATGATCTTCGGAACCGTGTGAAATCGGCGCTTGATGCAGGCGTTCCAGTATTTGTGAGCGAGTGTAGTATCTCGGATGCCAGTGGCAATGGTTCCCTGGATTATGAGAGCGGTCAGGCCTGGGTGGATCTCTTGAATTCTTATCAGGTGAGTTTCGTGACATGGAGTCTGTCGAATAAGGAGGAATCTTCCGCCTTACTTCGCTCGGATTGTACTTCGATATCTGGATGGTCCGATGAGGAACTGTCCGATGCCGGGAAGTGGTGGAAGCAGAGAATTCATGGGCAGTAGAATTTGGTTGATATAGAATCGTGTGTTTTTCCGGGAATATATAGAATTCGTGGGTTGCAAAACTTCAGGAATCCATATAGAATACCTTAGGATGTGTCTACGGATACAAATAATACAGTAAGAGGGAAAAGTGAAATGAGAATATATATTGCATCTCCATTTTTCAATGATCAGGAATGTGAAGTACTTGGTCAGGTAGAAGAAATCTTAAAGGGTAGAGGATTTTCCGTATTTTCACCAAGAGAACATGAAGTTCGTGATGGTAATGTAGGAAAGCCAGATTGGAGCAAAGAAACATTTTTGAATGATAAGGCAGGTATTGACTGGGCAGAAGTTGTTGTCATGCTTTACTGGGGCAATTACAGCGATTCAGGCACAGCTTGGGAATGCGGTTATGCATATGCAACACAAAAGCCTGTAATCGTAGTACAGCTTGGAGAATCATCAAATCTTATGATTCACGAAGGAAGCCATACAAATCTTATGAGCGTTGACGAACTTAAGACATATGACTTCGAAATGATGCCAAGAGAAGGCTATAGAGGAAAGATGTTCTAGGATAACTGTTTTAGGATATTGTAAGATACGAAGGGAATCCGCCATATGGCGGATTCCCTTCGCTTTTATCGGAATTAGATGTTGGTAGCACGGCAGCCTTACGAAATCATTTTCCTACACACTCGTGTAAAAAAGCCGGAATTTCTGCACCTGCGGAAGATTATCAAATTTAGCTAAATCCCTACAAAAAAGCGGATGGCTCTGTTATCATAGACACATAGAAATTTACTAGAAAGCATATCGGGGGATATGAAAGAGGGGGCAATATGGCACATCATCATGAAGTGACTTATAGCACTAGAGAAGAGTTGGTTGCTCTAGTGAAGTACATGTCTGGTCACAATGAAGAACATTCCAATGAATTGGCCGAATTGGCGGAAAAATTGAAAGATGAACCTGCATACGAAGAGATGCGTTTGGCGATTGAGGCATTCCAGTCTGGAAATGTCCATCTTGCGCATGCCTTAAAACTTTTGGAAGAGAGCGAAGTATAGCTGAGAAATAAGAAGTGATAGGAGGTTTTTGCATGTGTTTATCGACATTATATAGAGATAAGATCGACTCCAATGCTATCCTTGCACAGAATATCGCTAGCTTCAAGGAAGAGAATGGAGAATTGGTTTTTAAGGACTTATTAGAGCGTGAATACCGGTTTCATGCTTCTTTTGTATGTGCAGATTTAAGTGATGCATATATTATCATTCATCCGGAAGACTGATTGGAAGTAGGCAAGAAGAATGGAAATAACTAACAAGAATATAGAGAAAACACCGAAAATACAGAAAGCACCGGTGATCATTGCACTGACAGGAAAGGGTGGAGTTGGAAAGACTTCCCTGTCCGCGCTGTTTGTAAGACAGCTGACAGAGGCATTTCCAGACAAGAAGATTCTGGCGATTGACGCAGATCCTGCGGTAGGACTTGCGATGGCACTTGGTGTAGACGTGAAGATGACAGTTGATGACATCCGAAATATGTTTATTAAAACGGCACAGACGGACCAAGCGGCTGCGATTGAGATGCTCGGCGAGGCGAAGTATCGCATGTTTGATGCGTTGGTAGAGAGGAAGAATTTATCCTTTCTGGCTATTGGACGTCCGGAATCCGCGGGATGTTATTGCAAGGTCAATGCGTATTTAAAAGAGATAATTAGCATGCTTGCGGGCAATTTTGATTATGTAGTAATCGATGGTGAGGCCGGGATTGAGCAGGTAAACCGTCGTGTGATGGAGAAAGTGACGCATCTTCTACTCGTTTCGGATGCGAGTAAGAAGGGAATTGAAGTTGCAAAGACGATTCATGAGGTGGCGAAAGATTTGGTGATGTTTGACCAATCCGGAATCATTATCAACCGCATGCCGGATTTGAATTTGGTGGATCAATTGGAGCTGGAACCGTTGCAACTCTTGTCATGCATAGAGGATGACAAGGCGATGGCACTGAGCGATATGCTTGGAAAATCCGTTTATGAAATCGATGCATCATCTCCAATCTATCAAGGCGGGGTGGAAGCCTTGAAGAATCTGGGGATTTTATAGGAGGAGGAAAGGTAATGAAGGACCTGAAACACATGTATTATTTCGAACAGCTTCTCGAAAATGCCGAGAATGATCTCGTTCGAGAGGCACTTGCGGAAGGCAGGAAATGCATCGGCAGTGTGTGCTACCAGGTTCCGGAAGTCTTAATGGAACTTCCGGGGGTATTTCCGGTGCGCCTTCGCGCACCACATACGGGTTCCATGGAAATCGGAACCTATTATATGACAAGTTTCTTGTGCGAATATACAAGAGCGTTGTTGGAGAGAGCCATCGAGGGTGGTTATCAGTTCTTAGACTGTATTTTGGCACCAGATGGATGCTCTATGCTGAATCGTTGTGTAGAGAATATGGAGCTTCTGAAGATTAATGAGAAGGAAGATTTCTTTTATAAGTATCTGGAAGTTCCGATGAAGGCGGACGACAATGCGTTGTCACTTTACGTGGGACAGTGTAGAACCAAAGTTTTGGACGCGCTGCAGGAACATTTCGGCATAGATACTTCGGACGAAGCACTTCGCGGGGCCGTGGAGAGATATAACAAGGTGTGTCGCCTGATCAATGCCATCGGTGACTATCGTAAGGAAGAGAACCCTAGAATAACGGGATACGAATTCCATATTATTACGATGTGCACCTATGTATGCCCGAAGGACAAGCTGATTGATAAATTAGAGGAGACACTGGAAGAGATTAAGACAAGGGAACGTGACGAGAAGCCGCCGTATCGTGCGCGCGTGGAAGTGGTTGGATCGGAAATCGATGATGTCGATATGATTAAGCTGATTGAGGAATCCGGTGCGCTCGTGGTAGCGGATCGTTTCTGCTATGGTTCGCTTCCTGGACGTCACGAGATTGTGTTAAATGATACGGAGGACGTATTGACACAGATCTGTCGTCATTTCATGATGGATTCCATGTGTCCTCGACAGATGAATCTCGACAAGATTGAGGCGCGTAAGAAGTATGTTCATAAGATCGCTGAAGAGTATCATGCGGACGGTATTATCTTCGAACAGATGAAGTTCTGCGATCCTTGGGCATATGAGCGTATGACAGCGAGTCATGCAATGCGAGACGATTACGGTATACCGGTTTTGACGATTGACAGGCCTTATGCGGTCGGCAATTCCGGTCAGATTCGAACCCGTGTACAGGCTTTCGTGGAAAGTCTAGAGATCAAGAAGATTCAGGGAGGTAAGAAGCATGAGTAAGGCATTAGGCAGTGAAGCACTTGGCTCCCTTTATACGGGAGGCAAGGTTCGAAAGAGAAGAGAGTGGCGTGGTTTCCGCGACACCTGGTACGACTATACAAGATGGCTCAAAATCATGGGCATGCTTGCGAAATTTATGTTGCATCCAAATAATGTGAAGGGATTCTTCCGTTATCGTTGGATGATCAATTATCTCGCCGTTCCGATGATGATCGATAAGCATACCACGGGGCTTCGTGGCAAGCACCTTAGAATCGCGCATGAGGAATACGACCTTGTGGCAAAAGACGTAGCAGATTTGCTTACGAATGTGTTCCGCGCGGATCGAAATGTTGGAAATGATGTCGAATTCTCCAAGAAATGTGTCATCCTGGATGAGAATGAGATGTTCACCATTATGTGCGGTTTCCCGAACCTGAAAGCGGTTAGCTGGGAGACGGCCGCCGTATACGTTTCCGTACTCCTGCAGGGGGATGGTGTCATCCATTACCTCGATGTGATTCAGGAAATGGGACTGCCCGGCGATGTTTGCCCGATGCCGGCTGCCGAAGCGGGTGTTGTGGTGGATGATGATATCCCGATTTTCGGTGCGTGTGCGATTCAGTGTAATACGACTTGCGATGGTTCGTTGATGGGAAATGGTGTCCTGACACGACGCTATGAGCGCGAAGGAATCCCTTGCTTCCAGATTGCTGCACCACTTCGTCATACAGAGGATGGCGTGCAGGAATATGCGGCGCAGGAGATTCGTAATGCCATTAAGTTTATCGAAGAGAAAACGGGCGAGAAATGGGACTGGGATGCATATTTCACTTGCATGAAGCGTTTTAACGAAGAAAACTCCCATCGTCAGTCCTGGATGGAAATGAGCCGCACGGATTATCCGCAGGTCATTGGCGCGAACCTTGCGCTATATTCCGAGACGACGTATATGGCAGTTGCAGGCCGTGCCCAGGCATTCGTGGATGCGGATCGCCGTATTAGTGCGCTGGCGAAGAAGGCATACCAGAATAAGGATATGATTTGCAAGGAATATCGTCATAGAGCGATTATCTGGGGCGTGCAGGCACAGTACTATACCGACTTTTTGCCATGGCTGCAGAATTGTTGGGGCATCCTGCCACTTGTCGATATGCTTTCACTGGTATATCTCGATAAGGTTTCTGAGGATGATCCGGATCAGGCCATCTATGATATTGCGAAGCTTTATCAGGAGATGATTATGAGAAACAGAACGCATGGTGGATACGAAGTACTTTTGGATGATCTCTGGAGATTTTGCGAATATTATAATGCCGATATGGTAATTCTCTGGGAACATATCTCCTGCAAGGCGCTGGATGGTATGCATGGCCTATTTGAGGAGAGAGCAAGAGAACATGGGGTAAGACTGGTATGGGTGAATCATGACCTCATGGATCCACGTGTTGTTCCAAGACAGAATATCCGCGATGATGTAAATCGTTATATGCGCTCCGTTATGAGAGAAGAACCAGTGGATCCTTCACTGGAAGTTATTGACGATGCGAAGGCATGGTAGAAAATTTCAATCATTTAGATACAAACAGGGGGAAAGAAAATGAAGTATTTTGGTGGCTGCGATTCAGGCAGTACATATACAAAATGTGTGATTATAGATGAAACAGGCAAGATGGTTGCCAATGTAACACTGCGAAGTAGAATTAATTCTGTATTATCTGCGCAGGATGCGCTGGATCAGGCGATTTCGCAGGTGCCGGATTTACATAGTGCAGAGGAACTTACGTATCTGGTTGGTACGGGTTATGGACGAAATAAAGTACCATTTGCAGATGAAAATATCTCTGAGATTAGTTGTCATGCGATGGGCGTGCATGTGGCAGACCCAAGTGTAAAGGCAATTATCGATATTGGTGGACAGGATGTCAAGGGTATCGCGGTAGATGCAGATGGAACGGTATTGAATTTCGCGATGAATGATAAATGTGCCGCTGGTACGGGACGTTTCTTTGAAGCGATGGCGAGAGCATTTGAAATGGAACTGGAGGATTTCTCGAAATTGTCTCTTCAGGCAAAGAATGTCATTCCGATTACAGCGCAGTGTACCGTATTCGCAGAATCTGAAGTCATCTCGCTGGTTGGAGAAGGGAAGCCGATGGACGAGATTGCAGCAGGTATTGAAAATGCCGTTGCGAAGCGTTGTTTCGTTATGGCGAAGAAGGCTGGTGCAACAGACCAGATTACACTTACGGGTGGTTGTGCAAAGAATGATGGATTAAAACAGGCGATTGAGAAAGTTCTTCATATCAAGTGTGTGGACTTACCAATCGACCCACAGCTTATGGGAGCACTTGGCGCAGCAGAGTATGCTCGCCAGAAAGGAATGTAAGAATGGCGATTTTTTTGAAAGTGTTATTGATTTTAGCAATTATCTTTGTTGTTCTTTTTGTTTTAAGCTTGATTGTCTATTTCTTTAATTTAGATATGAAGCTTACATCGGCACTTCAGCCGCTTCTTATGAAGGTATATGATAAGAGAAAGCGTGACCGTAAGGTCTAAGAATAGCTGGAAGAAAGTGAGAAAGTTGTAATGAAGTTATATGAACGCTGTATGGCAGGCGTTTCTGAGGTTTTATCATCAGGTGTAACTAGGGCACTTGATGTAAATCATGTTAGCTGGGAGGATGTTGGCAACTCCCAGCTAATTTTTCAAGAAGATATGGCCTATGAATTAGGTGGAAATGATACTGCTTCTGTGAGTGGAATCTTCTATACACAGAATGCTGTTACATCGTATGCAGAATCGAGTATAGAAAAAGATCGAGATGAAATCGTCTTGATTGGGCCAGATTTGCCTGAGATTTCGGATAATCATTGCTATGGTAGATTGGTATTTGTACAGTTGGATGAAGCGGAATCAGAGTCCACGGAACGTTTCTATCAATTGCTTCGTGCCATCGAATATCGCCGTTATCATGTGAATCCGGATGGATTTATGATGCGTATTTCAACGATGGATCAAAAGGAGACGGTACGCGTTTCGAAAGAAGCACTAGCAAGAGGGCTGGATTTTGCAAAGGTTGGTAAATTGATGTTGGAAGAATATCATAAATTGCCACAGGTGAAAGCGGTGAAAATCGTCTTTATAACAGATTCTACGATTGATTTTGAGGCCTTAGCAAGGTATGTAAAACAGTCGGAAGATATTACAAAGGCTTTGGATCACCTGCTTCATGAAGTGAATATGGATTGTAAGTCTTGCGGATTAAAGGAAATTTGCGAAGAAGTACAGGAAATGTGTGAAATGGTCCATTAACCCCGTCCCCAATGGACCATTTTTTGCCTGCTTACAAGTCTTTTTGGCTGAAATATTTTACTCCGATTATAGTGGCTACAATAATTTCCAGTATATCAACGATAAGAAAGTCGATATGGAAGGGCAATGATGAAGGTATTAGTGATACCTCAGGAATATCAGATAATTCTGCTTGAAAAAAATCCGCATAGTAAGCCTGAGCATAGGGTGACAATGTCAGATGAATCTGATATAGAATTCGCTTTGTTCCAGTAACATAAAGTGGATTTGGGTGCATTTGTCCATCGGAGAAGAAAGCATCGGTTTTTACGGGCTGTATCATCGCATGTGTGGTATCATTTCCAAAATGCAGTAATAGCGCAGTACCTGCGATAACTATGGTAAAGGCAATTAGTTGATTGGAAATGGTACAAGCTAGTACGGTTATCAGTACAGAAATCGTGCATACAATAAATACACATACGATAAAGTTTAGAAATGTTATCGTTAAATTTGATAAATTATAATGGCGATAGCGGCAAAGAGTTAGTATTAAGATGTTGTCAAAGGCAACCAATACGGTACTCTCTATCATGCTGATCCATATTTCAATGAATAAGATCAAAGGCTTAGAATACCCAAGATAAAGTTTGTTAAGTATGGTTTTATTGTCAACTTCAAAGCGCATACTGAGCAAAATATGAAATGTTATTAGAATGCTTATAAAAGGTATGTTTTGATATAGAAAATATACCGAATCAACATCAAATCCATAATCTGTAAAGATAATTCTGAGACAATTCCAAACGAATAATAGGATTAGTTCCCCAAGTAATAAGAAAGAAAAGAAGCGTCTTTTCCATTCTGTGAATAATAAATGTTTCATGTTAAAAAATCTCCTTTTTACTGAAATGAATCAAAATACATTTGTTCCAAAGTTGTGTCTTTTAGCTTATCAATCGGGCATTCATGAAGTAGAATGCCGTCTTTTAAGAAACCAACATGGGTTGCGACTTTTTCGAGTTCATCTAATATATGACTAGATATGATGATGGTAGTGTGTTGTTCTTGATTAAGACGGAGAATTAATTCTCGAATCTGTCGTATTCCAGAGGGATCTAGACCGTTTAAAGGTTCATCCAGAAATAAAAGATCTGGATTATTGGCCAGTGCTAGCGCGAGACCTAAGCGCTGCTTCATGCCAAGGGAATACTTCATGACTGGTTTAAGCGTATCCTTTAAACCAACAAGATTTAAGAGTGTTATGGCATCATATTGTGGATTTTTAATAAGAGATAATTGGTATTTGAGATTCTTTTTGGCTGACCAATGTGGGTACAACGCTGGAGTCTCAAGGATCGCTCCGGTTTTTAAGCCCTGTTCCATATTTATTTCACCAGATGTAGGAGTCTGTAACCCTAATAAGAGGCGCATAAGGGTGGTTTTTCCTGCACCATTATTTCCAATTAGACCATAAATACTTCCTCGTGGGATATGGATAGATACATTGTTTAATGCATGGGTTTGTCTATATTTTTTGTTTAAGTCTTTTGTAATGATAATGTTATTCATTTTGCAAATTCCTTTCATAAATCCATTTTTTTTAATAACAATATAGTGCTTAGGGACAAGAGTATAAGGAGAATCCCATCAATGATTATGAAATCGATATGATAGCGACAATTTTTTACGAAGTAGGAGTGATGTATTTTTTCTTCATAGCTTTCGAAAGGAAGATATGTTGAAAAATAGCATTGCTCATATGGTGAAATACAAATATATCGATTTAAATTCATTTCAAGCTCTTTGCTCGGTTTCGCTGTGTAGTTTTCTAAAAGATCAGTTTCATCATCGGATATTTCCTGGTTAACCTCAGTAAACAAACTGTAATATGCAGTGAGAGTAGCAACATGTGTCCGCCCTGTGTTTAATGAGATAATTGATATTATGACGCATAAGAGAACTGCTATTTTTGTTCTTATCAAATAGCATAGGCTGCATATCATAGTTGCAATACAAGAAATCGTGCAGATAAAAATAAAAGTATTTGTTACACCGTTTACTAGGGTTGTTGACAATGCTTCTTTTCTAAGGAACTCATCAAAGAAATAGAAAATCATATCTAAGAAAACCAAAGATGCGCTTGCAAGTATAAGAGCAATCAAGGAACTTAAATATAATTCGATGTTGTTATATCCAAGTACAATTTTGTTTTGGATGGTTCTGGTCTTAAACTCTTTTATAATATATGCGGAAAAAGATAGAGATATTAAGACACATATAAGTAGGTTGTTATCAAGAAATCCATATCCATAGGATAGTTTAAAAACAGGAATCCATCCGTAAGAGCGAGTGATATGAATATACAATAATACAGCAATAATACTTAGATAGTTTAATGATAGGATAATTCTTTTTGTTTCTGCTTTCATTAATAAAAATAGTTGAGTCATAAGGTCCTCCTTTCAAGATCTATTTTTGGATAATTATAGATGTGATTCAAGAAAAGAATGTTATACACTGTTTATTTCTTATGTCAAAGAATCATTGCTTTTGAATGAAGGTATTAGTTCGTATACTTTGAAATAGAATAAAGAATAAATGGAGGTTAGTTCAAATATGAAACGAGTAGATATTGAGGTAGCAAGAGAAGTGACAGGAGGGGGAACGCATTATCATTGGATCTGTTTTGATAAAAGGATATATATTTCAGCTCCATATAAATCTCCAGTAACCGCTGGTGAAAAGGTAGATGCACATAGAAAGAAATATAAAAAGCATAAGAAAAAAGTTTTTGTATTTTCATGCGATAGAAACTGCGGAAAATAAGGATGTAAAGAGGTTTTGACATGTGAAAAATGCGTGTGTAAAGAGGTGTTTGCTTATGAGGGGATATTACCAGCATGATGAAAATGATTGCGGTTTGGCATGTATTTTTACTGTTTGTAAGATGGCAGGTATTCCGGTAAATGAAACAGAACTTCGTAAAAATACTTTCTTAGGACAAGATGGTTTGAGTTTATACGGTATGACAAAGATTATGGAGAAAGTCGGGTTTTCTGCAGATGCGGTTAGTGGGACAATCAATGAATTAATGGAAGAATATAAGAATATAAAATTCCCAATCATCGTGTTAATTAATGAAAATCATATGGGGCATTATGTTGTAATGTATGGTTTAAAGAAAAAGAAGATTCAACTTTGGGATCCAAATATTGGGGATCGTCAAATGACAATGGACGAGTTTGGGAGGTTATGGTCTGGATATGCGATTTGTATCAATGAAATGGTCGCAAAAGAAAAGTGCATATATCCATATAGGAGCGCGTGTGTAAGAGAGTTCTTTAAGGATTCTAAATTGATGGCATTACTTATTACATTTTCAGTTATTTTGCTAGCAGTTAGTATGGGAACATCATACATATATAAGGAAGTAATAGATCGAATAAATACAACGATGGAGTTCAATCTAGATGATATCGTTATCTTTGGAATTTTTGGTATAGCATATATTGCTATTTATGCATTGAATATAGGGAAAGAAAAACTATTAGCCTATGAAAGAAAGGCATTCGGGATACGTTTGCAGGACCATTTTATCGATTCGATTATCAATATGCCGGTTTTAAAACTAGATGATTATTCGAGCGGAGGAATTCTTGATCGTTTTTATCGATTGCATAGTGTTGTAGAATTATTGATTTCTTATTTTGTCACGATTGTTTTAGAGGTAGTGTCTCTCATTGCCGGTTCCATCATACTAATATATATTAATCCAATAATGTATCTAATGACATTTGTAATTGTCATTGCCTATGTTTCTTCCTATTACATTTCAAAAAAGAAATTATATGCTCTAAATAAGAAAATAATGGATAAACAGGCGTTATTTACAACACATATGAAAGAGTTGATGGACAGTGTTATTACTTTGAAAAGTTTTAATAGTATGTCATATCGAGATAGAATCAAAAATGAAAATGCAAACGTGAAAGAATTGGACTATCAATTGGATAATGTAGTGTTGAAGATGAATGGAACAATGGATCTGATTGAAAGTATGATGATGTTAATCATATTAGCATATGGTTTATATAAAATGAGTATGTATGAAATGTCATTAGGAACGGTATTAGCGTTTGAAGGGTTTGTGGGATTCTTTTTATCACCAGTTAAGACAATATTGAGCATTCTCCCGTCCTTGCCGGAAATTATTCTTACATTTCGAAAGATGGATGATGTTTTGGTTTTTTCAAAAGTGGATTCTTTACTACCAGCTTCATCATATCGGATAGGAGATCGGATAGAGTTTAGAGATGTAAGAATAGAATATGGATATAAGACACCTGTATTAGAGAATGTTTCATTTTCGATTCAGACTGCGGTGACATTTTTAGTTGGTGAAAGTGGATCAGGGAAAACGACATTGGCAAAGATGCTAGCCGGATTATTAAAGTGTGAAAAAGGGGAGATTTATGTTGATCGTGAAATTAATATAGAAAATGTTGATGTATCTGGTCAGATGATCTACATGCCGCAGGAGGCAGAAATTCTAACGGGAACTATTTTGGAGAATATATTGTTGTGGGATAAGGAACTTGATAATGAAAAATTGCAGATGGTTCTTTCGGGTACAGGTCTTTCAAAGATTATAGAGAAAAGAGCAAAAGGTTTAAATGAGTATATTTCAGAGAATGGGGATAATTTGTCGGGTGGAGAAAAACAAAGAATCGCTATAGCTAGGGCATTGATGAGTGAGGCGAAAATTATTGTATTTGACGAATCAACATGTCATTTAGATAGGAAAAGTGAAAGCGATGTGATAGAATTTATCAGGAATTATATATCGGATAAAATGTGTATATTTATTACGCATAATTTGGATTTAATAAGTGAGGATGATTATGTCCTATATATAGATTCTAAAAGAAATGTAGTATGTCAATTTCATAAACAATTGTTTGACACAAATACAGAATATAAAAGGCTTATAAAGAGGGGACATTAAGAATGACAGTAGCAGAAATAATTAAAAGCAGTCGTTTAGAAAATCAGATGACACAGGAAGAATTTGGAGATAAATTTGGCGTAACAAGACAGACCGTTTCTAGTTGGGAAAATAGTAAAAGTATACCGGATTTAGAGATGTTAATTCGAATTTGCAATGAATATCATATATCTTTGGATGCTTTGCTAAATGAAGATGCAGATTATGTAAGGAAAGTAGATGTTCTTAAAAAAATAAAGAGTTATATGAAGCCGATTGGCATAAGCGTATCATGTGCTTTAGTGATTTGTTTGGCGCTTGTTTTTGTTAGATTACAATTCATGGAAAGAGCGAATGATGGATTTAGAGAGCGTGTTTTAGAAGCTGGATTTGTAAAGGAAGAGGGGATGTATGTTAAAGACGAAGGAGGCATAATATTTGAACTTCCAAACCAGAAAATGCCATTTTGGAAGGGGCATTTTTATGCATCGGTATTGAATGCGGAATATAAAACTGAGGATGTGGATTGTTTTTTCCTTCTTAATGAAGAAAATGAAAAATACTGGTTTAATATTCAATATGGTTTAAATCAAGAAATAGCAGGAAGCATAACAGAAAATGGAGAAGTGATATACGATGACTTGACTACAAATGCCGAGGAGAAGATAGGGCTTTGTCAGGGGGAGATGGATGAAATTCTGCGTAAGATGCAGGATTATTATAAAATTGCATATCAGAATTCTTAGTTGGAAATGGTCCCTTGGGGACCATTTTTTTTCTTGCAATCGCTAGGAAATTGTCATATAATTTAGCTAGTTCTAAAAAAGTTTAAATCAATCTAAAGTACCTCCCGACTTATGACATTAAGATTGGGAGAAATAAAAATGAATCAAATAACTGAAACAGGGATTAATCCATGGATTATGCAAAGAGCGGATCCATATGTATGCCAGTATGATGGTTATTACTATTTTACGGCCTCTGTACCAGCTTATGATTGTATCGTACTACGAAGAAGCGAAACGCTCGAAGGTCTGAAAGATGCGGGAGAAATCACCATATGGAAGAAGCATGAAGAAGGCCCGATGAGTAAGCATATCTGGGCGCCGGAGCTGCATTTCCTAGATGGACATTATTATATCTATTTTGCAGCAGGTGAGCGCGATGATATCTGGAAGATTCGTCCGTATGTGTTGGAATGCACGGGATTAGATCCGATGCAGGATGCCTGGGTAGAACGAGGTATGATGCAGTGCGCAGATGAGGACGAGTTCTCATTTCAAGCATTTTCACTAGATGCGACGGTATTCGAAGATGCTGGTGAAAGATACTATGTATGGGCAGAGAAGGTCGGAGTTGGAAAACAGATATCCAATCTTTATATTGCGAAGATGGAGAATCCTTGTAAATTAAAAACAGTTCAAGTCTTACTTACAACACCTGACTATGATTGGGAACGAATTGGATTCTGGGTCAATGAAGGTCCGGCTGTTTTGAAGAAGGGAGATCGAATTTATCTTACCTATTCTGCATCTGACACAGGGCCTGCCTATTGCTTAGGAATGCTTTCTGCAAAGAGCGGAAGTGATTTATTAGATCCACGTTCTTGGACAAAGGAAGCAAAACCAGTACTTTCTTCCAATCGAGAGAAGGGTATCTATGGGCCAGGACATAATTCTTTTACGAAAGACGAACAGGGCAATGATATCATGGTTTTCCATGCGAGAACTGAGGAAGAAATTGTCGGTGATCCTCTGTATAATCCGAATCGACATGCATTTCTTATGCAAGTGGAGTGGGATGTAGAGAATCGCCCCGTTTTTTCGTATGACAATATGAATATTGTTTCTGGTTAAGGTGAAGAGATGAAACAGAAGAGAATCGTTAGTGTACTACTAGTAGTTGTTTTATGTATTGTTTCTTTCACTGGGTGTCTTGGAAGTTCAAATTCACTTTCCAAAGAAGAAATAAAAAAAGGAACGGTGAGTACAGGGATTTCCTGTCACGATCCTCAGATTATCATTGGTGCGGATGGGTTATATTATATGACTGGTTCGCACCAAGTTCTTGCTAGTTCCAGTGATTTATGTAACTGGGACTATATCGCAAACGGTAGTAATATGTTCAGTAACATTTTTAAGGGCGATATGGACGCATTTTCCTTCGTCGGTAAAAACAGTGATGGGGGCTACTCTATCTGGGCTTCGAACATTTACTATAACAAAGTGATGAAGAAATATCTGATGTATTTTTGCACGACATCCAGTGATATTCAGTCAAATCTATGCCTGGCACAGGCGGACTCCCCAGAAGGACCATATGAATATGTGACGAAATTCCTATATTCCGGATGGGATAAGAATACCGTCGAGCAGACGAATGTGAAGTCGATACTTGGTGAGGATGCAGATTTGACGCGTTATTTTGAATATGGCGGCTATGACAAGGATTTATGGCCGAATTGTATAGATCCAGCTGTTTTCGAGGATGCAGATGGTAATCTGTGGCTGACGTATGGCTCCTGGTCGGGTGGTATCTTTGTTCTGCAGCTAGATCCGAGTACAGGACTTCCGATGCACACAGACGAAGTTTCGGATACGACCGATCCATATTTTGGAACACGAATTGCCGGTGGTGGAATCCATGCCATCGAAGGACCATATATCGATTACAATGAGAAATCCGGATATTATTATCTATTTGTATCCTATGGCAGCCTGCAAAGCGATGGTGGCTATCAGATTCGTCAATTTAGGAGTAGAAATGTTACGGGCCCCTATGTCGATGCAAAGGGTAATACCTTGGAAGGTCAGGAAGATTATTTCAATTATGGTGTGAAGATGATGGGAAATTATACCTTGCCAAGTCTGGATGTGACGTATATGGCGCCGGGTGGACAGTCGATTTTTACAGAAGAGGATGGATCGAAATACATCGTTTATCATCAGCGATTTAATGATGGAACAGAGTATCATGAACCGAGAATTCATCAGATGTTTTTGAATGAAGAAGATTGGTATACGATTGCACCATTTGAAGTGGATGAAACAGTGACGAGTCAGCCCGGTCACTCCGATTGGGATGTGGATGGCACGTATTATATCTTAAATCATGGAATCGATGTTGGAAATCTCATCAATGAGGCTGTGGAATGTACGTTAAAGGACGGTAACATTTCCAGTGAAGAAGATGCGTTTACCGGTACTTACACCATGGAGAATGGCAGTGACTTTGCGACCTTTACGCTGGATGGTGTGGACTATAAAGGAGTATTTCTAGATATGGTAGATGAAGCAGGCAATCAAACGAGTGTATTTACTGCGGTTGGAGATAATAATCAGACAATCTGGGCAATCCAGTATCTGAAATCGTAATAGAAGTCTTTTGATTGTTTGGGGCAGACAAGAGGAGAAGTAAGATGGCAAAATTAGTAATTAATAGAGAGGCTGTAGGAGCTGAGATTCAGCCAGAAATCTATGGACATTTCTCAGAACATCTGGGAAGAGGAATCTATGAGGGAATCTATGTAGGAGAAGATTCTGATATTCCGAATGTCAATGGTATGCGTACCGATGTGGTAGAGGCATTGAAGAAGATTCATGTGCCGGTTCTTCGTTGGCCGGGCGGCTGTTTCGCAGATGAATACCATTGGAAGGATGGAATTGGCGACAAGGCGAAGAGAAAGAAGATTGTAAACACGCATTGGGGCGGTGTAGTTGAGGACAATAGCTTTGGTACACATGAATTCTTCGAATTGTGCCGCCAGCTGGGTTGTAAGACCTATATCAATGGCAATGTCGGAAGTGGCACAGTCCAGGAGATGAGCGAATGGGTCGAGTATATGACATTTGAAGGGGTTTCTCCGATGGCAGAACTCCGTGCGAAGAATGGTCATAAGGAACCTTGGAAGGTGGATTACTTCGGTGTTGGAAATGAAAACTGGGGTTGCGGCGGTAATATGCGCCCATCCTATTATGGCGATCTTTATCGTAGATATCAGACATATGTCAGAAATTATGATCCGAAGAATCCGATTAAGAAGATCTGCGGTGGAGCTAATGTCGATGATTATCACTGGACAAAGACCGTTTTAGAGACAACACATGATCATACACCAGAGCAGTTTCATGGATTTATGGACGGTTTGTCTCTGCATTATTATGTACATCCGGAAGGATGGGATATCAAGGGCTCTGCGACAGATTTTGATGAGGAAGTCTGGTATAAGACTTTGAGCAAGGCACTTTATATGCAGACGTTAGTAGAACGTCATGGCATGATTATGGATACCTATGATCCGGAGAAGAAGATTGGCATGATTGTCGATGAATGGGGCGGCTGGTATACAGCAGAACCTGGTACCAATCCGGGATTTTTGTATCAGCAGAATACGATTCGCGATGCGTTGATTGCCGGTATTACGCTGAATATCTTTAATAAGCATTGTGACCGTGTAAAGATGGCAAATATTGCGCAGATGGTGAATGTACTGCAGGCAGTGATTCTGACGGAAGGGGAGAAGATGATTCTGACACCGACCTATCACGTATTCCATATGTATCGTCATCATCAGGGCGCGACTTTATTGGATACAAAGCTTACAGGTGTAAGTGAGATTGGACCAGAGGAATGGTCTGTACCTGCGATTACGGAATCCACATCCATAGATTCAGAAGGCGTGATTACGGTTACGCTGAATAACTTATCTACGACGCAGAAAGAAAACGTAGATGTGGAACTGGTGGATGGCGATATTTCTGTTGTGGAGGCGCGTATCGTTTCCGGAGATATCCATGACTATAATTCCTTTGAACAGCCAGAACAGGTGGTAGAGAAGGAGTATACAGACTACAAAGTGGATGCAGAAGGGTTGCATGTCATATTGCCGCCGGCATCCGTAGTAGAAATTCGTTTGAAATGATTCGTAGCCGGATGCTTAGAGGATGGAGAGTAGTTAGCAAGTAGGTGTGAAAAGAAATGGGGGAGATGTGACATGGGCGAAAATACGAGAATTTGCCGTATTTGTTCGATCGAGGATACTTTGCCGGAGGATGTATCGGAGTATAGAAATCGACTACTCCGCCTGCTTCCGGAGGAACAGAAGGCGAGCGAGAAACAATTCCATATGCGACTTATAACTTGTGAGAATTGTGATAAGTTGTCCGAGGGGACTTGTTTGTCCTGTGGTTGCTATGTGCAGATTCGCGCGGCTGTTTATGACAAGCATTGCCCATTGCATCTCTGGTAGAGGTATACGATGGAGAAGAATGTAG
The DNA here is from genome assembly GCA_000702525.1 of Lachnospiraceae bacterium AC2012. GTDB lineage: Bacteria > Bacillota > Clostridia > Lachnospirales > Lachnospiraceae > FD2005. The sequence continues at coordinate 265,003 of JNIN01000002.1, read as the reverse complement.
AAACTTATTGGGGCGTGCATGACCCCGCGATTTATCGGGATGATGCGACCGGCTTTTATTATATTTATTGCACGGGCGCAAAATGTTATAAGTCAGCGGATTTGATCCATTGGGAGGATTTGGGTGTGGTTGTGCAGAAACCACCGAAGGAAGCTATCGAATGGACGAAATCCGAGGCTATCTGGGCACCGGATATCGTGAAAGTTGGCGATGAATACCGCTTGTATTGCTCGAATAGTAGTTGGGGCGTGCGACAATCGTGCATCTTCCTGGCGGTGTCAGATTCGCCGGAAGGGCCATTTGAACCGCGCGGTATTGTGGTGAAGACTTCGGAGGAGATGCCATGCAATGCGATTGATGCCAATATCATCAGAGACCAGAAAACGGGTGAGATGTATCTACTCTATGGTTCGTTTTGGGGTGGCGTCTATTTGCTGAAGCTGGAGGAAGAGACGGGACTTGCAGCATCTAAGGATGTACAGGCATTACTTCCGGAGATGGAAGAATCTTGTGGTGAAGTGATTGGCCAGTCGATTGCACGTCGACCAAAGTGGATGAGCGCAGCAATCGAGGGTCCTTATATGATTTATCATCCAGATACGGAGTACTATTATCTGTTTGTATCCTATGGTTCCCTGAAGAGTGACTATAACATTCGTGTTGCTAGAAGTAGAAATGTTACCGGTCCGTTCTTGGATCATAACGGTGTAGATTTACGCAACGTGGAGGATTCCGATAACACAACGGGATATCTCTTGTTTTCCGGCTACGAATGGAACGATGGAACCGCCTATATGGGGCCGGGACATAATTCAGTGTTACAGGATGCAGATGGGCAGTGGTATCTTCTGTGCCATATACGGGAGAAGAATTTCCGCTATGAAGATGTGCCATCTCTTTTACAGGTACGAAAACTTTTTTGGACGTCGGATGGTTGGCCACTACTAAGCCCGGAAGTCTATGCGGGCGAGAAGACGCCTACCGAGGAGACATCTGCAGCTGGTGCAGAGGGTTCTTCCGTTTCCGATGAAGCGTTGGAGCAGGAATTGATGGGAATTTATGAGCGGATACATTTCCAGCCGATGCTTCCGGAAGGTGTGCATGTGGCAACGCCGATGAAGCTTGGCAAAGATCATTATTACGAGAATGCGTCGATTCAGGGAACCTGGGAGGTTCAAAATCAGCGCTTGTGGATTCGGTATGGAGATGTGGTCGAGGAAGCAATCATTACGCAAATTTGGGATGCGCAGTTGCAGCAGGAGACGATCGGCATTACGGGTAAATCCGAAGACGGATCTGCCTTCTGGGCAAAAAGGACGGCGAAGCTATGACAAATAGAGTGCATATTACATCGAAGGAAAAAGGCAGGTTGCCGGGGGTTGATCCTCTGGCCACCTGCCTTTTCGATTCTGATTTGTATGTTATCGTTTTAAGATTCGTTTGGATTATTATGATCTTCTTCCGAGTAAGCATTTGAAATAGGCGTGTAATTTAAACTGACTTTGATATCCTGTCCATAGTTACCAAAGCTGCTACCGAAGATGGTTAAGCCTCCGACATGCTCCGCGTCATCATTTACCGCCATGCGGAACTTGATTTTGCTCTGGTAGTCGAGTTTGAATTGGTCGATATTCACATCGGAAATCTTAAGCCCATCGATATACGTACCATTTTTATTGATGACAAGCATCTTGAGGAGTCCGTACTGATTCCAGTTTGGGAACCACCAATCCGGTGTGAAGATTCCTCGCACATCGCCAAAATCACCGGGAGACGTCCAATTTCCAACACAGACATCATTGATATAGAAACTGATGTCGGATGGCCAGACATTATTCACGCCCGGAGCTTCGGAAGAAAGCTCAGCAGAAATCATGATCTGCGTGATTTTCTGGGAATAGGGGATGAAATTTGGAATCTCATATTCGATATAGCCTTTGGTGAACCAAAGAATCTCTGCATTGTATCGATCCGGGTGAGAGAAGTATCTTGTGTCGTCTACTTCACCAATCAGGGCATTTTTGGATGCGATTCCGCAAGTAGGGTATACTTTATAATCAGAGTAATGACCAATTTTGATGTTTGTATTATAAACATTTTCAATGGACGATTCGTCGTTCGCCAGCTCGATAAGGATTTTGTCGAGACTGAGGGAACAGAGCTTCTGATTTCCATGCCCGGTGGATTCATTGGATGTGGAAATGATTCCGCAGGATTCCAGTTTTTTAATATGGCTCGTAAGAGCCCCATTGGTAATTTCGAGCTTGCTTGCCAGCTCGTTCATGTTCATCTGCTTGTTTTCAAGCAATAATTTGATGATTTCAATCCGGACGTCAGAGCCGAGTGCTTTGAAAATTTCCAGACCATCATCTAAATCTGTAATATGAAGCATCTTTATCCTCTTTTCTTATCAGTGATTACTTCTAAGTTTTTATTATTTAATACTTTAATTCATTATAAGTTCAACATTATAGGAATTGCAATAAATTTATTTTAGCATTTTGTAAAAATAAAAAGTAACAAAAATCATTTTATGGTTTTAGCGAAGTTTAATAAAATGCAAAATAGTTTACCGAAAACTAAATAAAACGATTGACACCCGTATTTTAAGAGTTTTACAATAATCAATGTCAGGAGGTACGAAACTTTAGATGATTTGAACTTTAGAAAACTAACATTACACAGAAGGGGGTTTTTTTAAGTGAAGAAAAAACTAATGGCTCTATTAATGAGCACAATGATGGTTGGTTCCGTTTTGATGACAGGTTGTTCCACAGTTTCTACAGAGGAAGCAGGGGAAACATCTGCAGATGCGGAAGATGAGACAACGACTGACACATTTAAGGGGGATGGTGATAAGACCATCAACATCCTTCTCTACATGCAGGAACACGAAAAGAAGATTTATTCGGGGTTAATCGAGGATTTCGTTGAAGAGCATAAGGATGAAATTAAGGAAGTTAATTTCGAAGTTACAACACAGGATGAATATGGCACAAAGATGACAGCGAACATGACAGCTGGAGATATGCCAGATATCTTCTATGTAGGTCCAGATTCTGTCAGATCTTATGTCGATAATGGTTATGTACTTCCATTGGATGACTATGTTGATCAGGAGACCGTAGATAACCTCTGGCCAGCAATTAAGAGCGCTTACCAGTATGATGGAACACAGGTTGGACAGGGTTCTCTGTATTGCTTACCAAAGGATCTTTCCTGCTTCGCTTTTGCATATAATAAGGATTTATTTGATGAAGCTGGATTAGCTTATCCGGATCCAGAAAATCCATATACCTATGATGAATTCCTGGAGGTTTGTAAGGCACTTACTAAGGACACTGATGGAGATGGGGAAATCGATCAGTGGGGTGTTGCCAATGCAGATGCCTTTGGTATGACACCTTACATCTATAGCAACGGTGCACGTTTCCTGAATGATGATTATACAAAAGTAAATATTACAGATAACGATGCCTTTAAGACAGCGTTCCAGTATTATGTAGATCTTACAGCTACAGAAGGTGTTACACCATCCGTTGAGCAGGATACTGCACTTGGTGGATACCAGAGATGGCTCGATGGCCAGGTTGCTTTCTATGCTTGCGGTACATGGGATGTAGCAGCATTTATGGATGATAGCACATTCCCATATAACTGGGATCTCTGTGGATGGCCAATTGGACCGGATGGAACAAAGTCTACAACATGGCTTGGTACAGTTGGATATGCTGTTTCTGCTGATACAGAAAACAAGGATCTCTGTACAGAACTGATTAAGAAGTTATCTACAGACTTAGAAGGACAGCAGGCAGTATCTGGTGAAACAACAGGAGAATCTCTTCAGTTACCAAATATTATGGATTATGCCAAGACAACATTTAAGGATAAAGTTGCAGATGGCACTGTTCCATATGCTAGCAACATCGATGTTATTTACAACTATATTGAAGGTTCTGATAAGTACGAAGGTGTCTTCTCTGAGACAACTTATACTTATAATTCTGAGTGGATGGATGTCTTCCTGGAAGGTGTACCAAATGTTAAGAATGGTACGATTTCTGTAGATGAGTATCTCGAAGAGGTAGAACCAAAGATGCAGGAAGCATTAGATAATGCAATTGAATTACAGAATTCATCAACAAATGATTAATTTCGCTAATTAGAAAGACAGGAAGTTTTTTAGTAAGCAGGTGGCTTTATGAGCAAAACAAAAAATGTTGTGAAAACACAGCTCTCACCTATGGCTAAAAGAGAGGAGAGATGGGCGTGGCTGTTTATAGCAGCCCCGTTCATCGGATTCCTTCTTTTCATGGCATATCCCATCGGATTTGCATTGTTAGCCAGTGGGAGTAAATGGACAGGCGTCAATTCTTTGATTGGAAACCTGTGTGGATTTGAAAATTTCATTGATATTCTTACAGATCCAAAATTCTGGAAATCCATGTTGACAACCATTATCTATATGATTGGAATTCCACTTGGTATGATTTTCGGCTTATTGATTGCGATGGGTATGAATCGTAATCTTCCAGGTAAAAGAATCATGACAACAATGTATTACGTGCCGGTTGTCTCTTCCCTTGTAGCGGTAGCAATACTTTGGGCTTGGGTTTTCAATTTTGATTATGGTTTATTGAATACGATTATTAAGTTCTTGACCGGACATCATGGACCAAACTGGTTAGGTGATGAAGTCTGGGTTAAAGTGGCTATGATTATTTTTATGACCTGGAAAGGACTGGGAACTTCGATTATCCTGTATCTAGCAGGTCTTCAGAATGTTCCGAAGGATTATTATGAGGCGGCTGAAATTGATGGTGCGACGGGATGGGAGAAGTTCCGTTTCATTACGTTACCTCTGATTTCACCAGTTACTTTCTATATTCTGATTACGTCTTTGATTGGTGGCTTCCAGGTATTTGTAGAAGTACAGGTTATGACAGGTAACGGTGGTACGAATTATAGTGCAGCAACCATTGTTTATTATCTGTATGACAAGGCATTCTCGAATGGACAGCTGGGATATGGATGTGCGGTTGCAGTCATTCTTGCAATTATCATCTTTATCATTACCGCTATCAATTTTAAGTACCAGGATAAATGGGTTGTAACGGATTAGGGGGACATCTATGAGTACGATTATGACAAAAGACAAAGAAGTATTAGAAGAAAAGGAAATGAACCGCAAGAAGGTAAAAGTACAGAGCAAACGTAGAAAATCTACGCGGGAGAAGGTAGTGGATGTAATTGTCTTTGTACTGTTATTGGCCGGTGCATTGATTATGCTTTTCCCACTCATCTATATGATTTTATGTTCCTTTATGACGAAGAATCAGATTTTATCCGGTTCTTTAACATTAATTCCGGATCCGGTGTTAATTGGTAAATATTCAGAAGTGCTGAGCAAGGGATCTTTCTTCAATGGTATTTTAAATACAGTGAAAGTCGAAATTCCGGTTCTTTTGATCGGTGGCTTTACCTCCTCACTCTCTGCATTTGCATTTGCAAAGATGAACTTCCGAGGAAAGAACGGTTTATTCCTGGCTTTACTTGCTACGATTATGATTCCATTTGCAGTTGTAATGATCCCGCAGTATGTATTATTTACAAAGCTTGGCTGGACAAACTCGCTCCTTCCATTGATTGTTCCTGGATGTTTCGGAAATGTCAGTATGATATTCTTCCTGCGCCAGAACCTCTATAGCATCCCAAATGATTTGATGGATGCTGCGAAGCTGGATGGATGTGGATATTTCAGAACGTATTGGATGATTTTCCTTCCACTGATGAAGGGCGCACTGGGAACACAGTTAGTGCTCTGGTTTATGGGAATCTGGAACGATTATCTGGCGCCAACAATTTTCCTTCGTAGCGAAAAACTATGGACCCTCCAAGTAGTTATTCGCTCCTTTAACTCTTACTATGCCATCCAGAGTGATTACGCTCTGATTATGGCGGCGTCAGTTATCGCGATGATTCCAACATTGGTATTATTCTTCATTTTCCAGAGAGTGATTGTAGAATCCATTGCCATTAGTGGTATTAAGTAGGGCGAGAGATAGGATTCTTAGGAATCTAATGAAAAATAAGAGAAGTAGGTAGTGAATATGAAAGATAATGTTGTGATTCGATTTTTAAATAAAGTAACGGACTTGGTGGTGTTGAATCTGTTGTTTGTTCTATGTTCGCTACCGGTGATTACGATGGGTGCTTCGATGACAGCTATGATGTCGGTATCCCTTCGATCGGTGGAATACGGAGATGGCTATGTAGTTAAGACTTTCTTTCGTAGCTTTAAAGAATCATGGAAACAAGCGACCGAAGCCTGGATTGTCAACCTCCTATTATTGGTAATGGTATTCCTGGATCTTCAATTTTGGTCTAAGTTTATCGTTCAAAATATTATGATAAAGACCATGCTGGTATTAAGTGTGGGGCTTGGGTTGTTTGTTCTTATGATTTTTCTCTGGGTTTATCCGCTGATTTCTAAGACAAAGGGCACACTCTACGAGCAATTTAGAAATGCTGCGGCGATGGCGATTGGATATTTCTTTCCCTATACGATTGCTTGCATTGCGGTTGTGGTAGCGATTGCCTTGATGTCTTATGTAAATCTTGGATTTGCATTATCGATGTTTATCGTTGGATTTGCAGTGGTTTCCTATATTTTGGCGTTTTTCTTCCATCGTGTATTTGAAAAACATATGGAAATGTAAATAGGAATGGTCCCTTGGGGACGGGGTTAGTGGTTCATTTTGGTTGCAAAATGGACCACTAACCCCGTCCCCAAGGGACCATTTTGCTGTAGAAGTTTTTGCACACTTGTCATTTTTGTGTCGGCTTGGTATAATTTAACGTCGGCGAATGCCGTGAATTAGTTGATTTATATAGGAAAAGAATATGAAAGAATTAATGACAACATTAGAGAGATATGAGGATTTCTCTGCTTTGCTTACATCGGGAGTAGAGAATATTGTCGTCTCTTTAGAGGGACTCAGTAGTACGGTGTCCCAGAAATTAAATAAAGAAGAACTGGAAATGTTACTTCGCGACGTAAAGTCGCATAATGAGAAAACAGCATACGATCAGAATGCAAAGGAGAAGGTAAGTATCAGTATTCGTGCGAACCAGACATTTCATGAAGGAATGTTAAAAGAAGCCGAAGAATGGATGCAGTACCTCAGTGAGAGAAAGGACGATTTGGAAGCGATTCTTTTCGCGGATCCATCGCTCTTTTATCTTGCCAAGAAGTATCAGATGGTGGAGAAGATGATCTATGATCCGGAAACACTGATGACTTCTATTAATGATGCAAACTGGTGGATTCAGCACGGTGTGAAGGGAATTGCAATTTCCCCACTTCTCACACTGCAGGAGACAGAGGAAATCGCATCTAAGGTAGAGAAGGCTGTTGTAACGGTTCATGGTAGAACGATGATGGCACGTTCTTATCGAAAGCTTTTGACTGCTTACCAGGAGACCTATGATTTGGATGACAAAGTGGTTCAGAATAAGAATCTCTATCTGATTGAAAAGACGAGAGATGGACAGATGCCAGTATATGAAGATGAAACAGGAACGCTGATTTATAGTGAGAATGTGTTAGATTCCTTTGATTTTATTGAGAAGATTTTAGAGAGTCATCCGATGGGACTTTTGATTGAGGGATGCTATCTTCCATTGGAGGAACAATTGCAGGCAATCAAGTCGTATAGAAGGATCTTAAATGGGGAGGACCCTGTTTTGATTGGAAAGGAGTACAGAGAGCAGTTCGCGGCAGAACCGCTTGATTCAGGATATTATGAACAAAAAACAGTTAAATAGAAAAATCTCTATGAAGCCGGAATTGCTCGCTCCTGCGGGCGATTTAGCACGTGCAAAAGTGGCGATTAACTATGGTGCAGATGCGGTCTATCTTGGAGGAATGTCATTCTCCCTTAGAAGTCATGCGTCGAATTTCACTATGGAGGATATCCGTGAAGCATGTAAATATGCGGATGCACATGGTGCCAATATCCATGTAACGGTCAATATCATTCCACATAATGAAGATTTTGAAGGTTTAGAGCAGTATCTTCGTGACCTCGAAGATGCCGGTGTTACGGCCATTATTACAGCCAGTGTCTATATTATGGATCTGGCGAAGAAGGTTGCACCAAAGCTGGAAGTACACTGTAGTACGCAGATGTCAGTAACAAATTCTTTTACAGCACAGATGCTTGTCGATGAAAATCATGTGGATCGTGTCGTTCTTGCAAGAGAATGTTCCATGGAAGAAGCGGCTGAGATTACAGCAAAGTGCCCGGTGGAGACAGAGGCGTTTATTCACGGTGGAATGTGCGTGAACATTTCCGGTCGATGCACACTCAGTAATCGTATGACACTTCGTGATGCGAACCGTGGCGGTTGTGCGCAGTCTTGTCGTTGGCAGTATCACCTGATGGATGGGGATCGCGAACTCAGTACCGAGGAGGATCTCTTTACTCTCGGTTCGAAGGATATGATGGCGGGCCGTCAGATCAAGCAGTTGATGGAAGCGGGCGTTGCTTCGCTGAAAATTGAAGGACGTATGAAGTCCGAATATTATGTGGCATCCGTGGTATCCGGCTATCGTCACTTGATTGATGAACTCTATGATTGTGATGGAGAGATGCCAGAAGAACGTATGGAATATCATATCAATGAAATTACTAAGGGTGCGAACCGTGATATTTGCCCAGGATTCTATCCAAAGCGTGCGGACAAGGATACGATTATTTTCCATGAGTATTCCAATAATACCGTAAATCATGACTTCCTTGGAACGGTTGTTGATTATAATGCGGAAACGAAGATTGCGCACGTGCAGGTGAGAAATGTTATTGAAGTTGGTGATCGAATTGAGGCACTTATGCCAGGAAAACCAAACGCGGAATACGATGTGACATGGATGAAGAATGCGGATGAGGAAGAACTTACGCGCGCAAATAAGCCAATGGATATCATCACGATGGAGATTCCTTTTGAAGTACACGAGAAGGATATTCTTCGTAGATTAAGCTAAGGAATGAGACAGTGAATCAGTTAGAAGCATATTATAATAAATTTAATGAAGAGAAGCGCTTGAATTCCAGACACGGGCAAGTGGAGTATGCGGTGACGATGCATTTCCTGAAGCAGTATCTGGATGCACTCGAAGAAGCCGGGATGGCGAGAAATGAGATCAGGATTCTCGATGTCGGTGCGGGTACCGGTCGTTATGCGATTCCACTTTCGGAAGAAGGCTATGATGTGACGGCAGTGGAGCCGGTGCATCATAATCTCGGCAGAATTCGTGCGAATGGACCGCTGGTTAAGGCATATGAAGGACGTGCGGAGAAGTTAAAGCGGTTTTCGGAGGATTCCTATGATATTGTCCTGTTTTTTGGACCGATGTATCACTTGAAAGATCAGGATGTGAGAAGACAGGCGATGATGGAGGCGAAGCGTGTGCTGAAGCCGGGCGGACGCCTCTTTATCAGTTATATTATGAATGAATACAGCGTGTTGATGTATGGTTTTAAGGATCATCATATCAAGGAAGCAGTGCGTACAGGGATGATTGATGAGACATTTCACTGTACGGATACGGCAAATCCGCTTTATGATTATGCGCGTCTGGAAGATATCTATGCGCTGAGTGATGCTGCAGGATTTACGAGAGAGAAAATTCTCTCCCAGGATGGTCCGGCAAATCATATGCGTCCCGTCTTAAATTCTATGGATGAGGAAGAATTTGCATTGTTTATTCAGTATCAGATTCGTGTATGCGAGCGCCCGGAACTTTTGGGGGCGGGATGCCATACACTGGATATATTAAGGAAATAATGTGTATGAAAAGGGGCTGTCGCACTAGATTTAATCATCTAAAGCGACAGCCCCTTTTTTGAACTTTATATTAAGTTTTTGCAACCAAATTGTAACCACGGTAAACTTAATAATCTACTCTCCCCAGTAATCAATAGACTCCTGAGTTCGTCCTGAGATTCCAAAGAGTTTATACATAAAGTCTTCTTTCTCTCCAAACATTTCCGCGACGATAATCGTATCTTTGTCCTTGTAGTAAAACAAGTGATTATGATTTACATATAGTTCCCTATAGTCCGTATCAATCTCGTATTTTGCAGATAAATCTACACCTATATCCGGATTCTCCTGCAGGTCTCTGGCTCTATCTGTTATGCTCTTTACTGAGGACTTTGCAAAACCCTCTCCATACTGTTCCGAGAGATACAACTTCAGAGATTTAAGCTTTCTACGAACAATCTGCGAGTATTCCAACTTGTATTTCATATTACAGTCCAAGCTCCTTCTCAAGATCATCCGCAGAAATAGTACCTTCTTCCCTTACAGATACTTTCGCTTCTGCCAACTTAGTCATGAGCTGTAAAAGAGCTTTTTGTTTATCTAACTCATCAAGCTCTGCCATGTCCACCAAAGCACAGGTTCCATGACCATTCTTTGTAAAATATACTCTGTTTCCATAAGTCACTTCATTGACTATATTTGTATAATTCTTTAATGCTGAAATTGGTTTTATATTTGGCATAAACTCACCTTCCTTCATTTCTATATATGTATCATATCATGCCGATGAAGTTTCGCCAATAATCTTCCCATAAATTTCGCCCCAAATTCAACCCTTCATCTCATCATCAAAGCACACGCCGTACATTCCCATTACCGGTTTCTCTGGGCCCTTCATAATGTGTTGAAAAAACTCCGGGAATACTGAATTCATTGTTACACTAATTTGTAGTGATTCAGTTTCCCAGAGTTTTCTTTATATTATTTAAGTTTTAGAAAATGTTCATAGGACAGATTCGTATTTTTCCAGCTGTATGCAACATCATTTTCAGCGTAATCATTTCTAAGAGAATACGCTTTGATTAATTTTTCATTTCCTGTGTTGTAGATAACATCTGCGGCATCTGTCGATAGATTTGCAAGATAATCCGTGCTTTCATCGACATAGAATTCTTCGCCGTCATTGTAATACAGGTCATAGCGCTTATCGTAGTCCACAAATTCGTCGATGGCATGCGCTTCGCTCAGACTATGAATCATAGTGATGTTATATTTCGCGATGATGGCATCCATACGGCAATAGGAGAGCGCGAGGCATCCAAGCGTACCAACAACGAAGAACCAGCGCGCCATGTGGAATTTCTCTGAGAAGATGTAAAAAAATACAATAGCAAATAACAGAGAAACGACACTGAGCCCCCAAACAACCAGGAAACGAAGTTCGGTCAGGTGATAAACGCCGATGTACATGAAGATTCGGATGAACGCCGATGCAATCATGACATAGGTACAGGCGGTAAAGAGGCTGAGGATTGTTTTTAGCATCTTATTTCGACCGAAGAATCCAACAGTAAATAACACGATCATCAGATTAATAATGACAACAGCGAGCAGCTGATTAAATCCCTGGTGTGCATATTTTGCGTAAGTCATTCCTTCCGGAAGGGTCATATTTCCAATCATTAAATAAGCAAACTGAATCCAGGAAAACAGGATGTATACAGCTGTGATAGGAAGCAGGATAATATACGCCGTTAATGGATGGTGCTTCTTCGCATTTTCTTCTCGGATTAAGGTTCTCTTCTTGTTTAAAAAACGGATACCGCAGTAGGAACCGAAATAGAAGAAGGCGAACATCATGGTCTTGGTAATGATTTCCCAGAAATCAAACTGGAACAAATCGATAACCATAGAGCGAAAAACGGAGTCCGCAGAGGCCAGAAGCATTATAATAATGACTGTTAGCGGCAGAGTGATACTGAGTCCCACGATGATCTGTATGATATGTGAATTCTTATTTCTCTGCTTGATTGCTTCTGATAAATCCTGTCCCCAATCGCCAAGCGCGCCGATGGATCCGCAGATGGAAGAGCATCCGGCAGCAATCCACTGCCCGATTTGCCATCTTTGATTCGGATAAAAAGCGAGTATGGAAATCAGAATCACGAGCAAATCGCAGGCGAGGGAATTCATCAGGATGATGGTAGGATTTTCCGTCAGCATATTGGAAATGCTAAAGAGCAGGAGCGAAGCGGATGGGAAAATCATCTTTTTATTCCATGGCTGATGCAGCTTTTTCGTTGTATATAAGATGTAGCCGAGTGCGCCGGCTGCCCATACGGGATCGAGAATCGAACCTTCGTTGTTATAGCGACAAAAGGTGATAAGAAGCGCGAACAGTATGCTTGGCAGACAAACGGCGCGGAAGAATGCAAATGAGCCGGTCTTTACGATTGGTTGAGCGTATGGCTGGGTCATAGATTGCGCCTGCATATTTGGTTGGTTGATATACGGATTTTGGGTGCACTTAATAGACCCAAGATGATTTCCTTCATTTGAGTTCATAATGTTCCTCCTATGTTGTTTTAAAAATTAGAATGGATACGTTACATTTCTTTGCTGTGAAGCTTAGGTTTCTGTCTCTTCTTCGGGGTCATCCTGATATTCTAAGATGTCTCCGGGCTGGCACTGAAGTGCCTTGCAAATTTCGTTTAATGTTTCAATACGAATCGCCTTTGCTTTGCCATTTTTTAATATAGAAAGGTTTGCATTGGTGATTCCAATCTGTTTTGCAAGGTCGCCGACTTTCATTTTGCGCTTCGCAAGCATCACGTCGATGTTGATTACAATCATGCAAAACCTCCTATATCGTTAAATCGTTTTCCTGCTTCATCTCATATGCGTTCTTGATTAAGCAGGAGAGAATCAGACAAACGGATAGGACTAGTATGCCGAAAATCATTAGCGCGAGACAATATCCAATGCGAAACCATGTGAAATTTCCATTTGCAATGACATAAATCAGGCGGAACAGATAGCCCATGGAAATGGTACCGCTGCAATAGCCGATATAGCGGAAATGTTTCACATTCTCCATAGAGAAACTGTTGTCTCGACCAATCTCTGTTGCAACACGCCAGAAGATGATTAACATAACTAAGGTTAAAACTTCTGTTACATATAAGAATACGCCGTAGGAACGGATATTCTCTGCGGTTGGTCCCATACCTTTGGCACCGTACCATGAAAATACGCCGAATAGCATGATAACAAGAATCATGAGGAATAGATCCACGGTCTTTAGCCAGAGGGATAATTGATATTGTTTGTTATTACGTAGTTCCTTTAATTTGTTTGTCATGAGAATTCTCCTGTTCAAATAGATATCTATACCATAGTAATACACGTTTCAAATATGGAAGTCAATACTTTTTTATCGTTTTACGATAAAATTTTGTTGCAAGGTGGTTTTTGTGGTCCATTGGTGGTCCCTTGGGGACGGGGTTAAATGGACCATTATCCTCGCTTCGTTGAAAAGCGTTGAAAAAATAAACTATATGTTATATTGAGATAAGGGAATATTAAGATAAAGTTGGTTGCAGTGTGCAGGAGGGTTTTTATGAAAAAGAAAATTGCATATGCAGTAATTTTAGTGGTTGTCGTATCGGCAGGCGCAATCTTTGGGGGGCACTCCGTTGGGGAGAGTCAAGAGGAACTCGCTGATGTGAATACGGTTGCTGATGTGAATACGGAAGAGGTGATAGAGCTTTCGCATTGTACGGAAGAGGAATTGACAGATCGTTACGTGAAATATCTTGAAAATAGCTATGTGGAAAGATTATCCCAAGAGGAAGATGTGGCATCTGTTTCTGTTTCTTTAAAGAATAAAGAAGATTCCAGAGAAATTGAATCCGTAGTGGTTAACGTGGAAACCGTAGAAGGTACGTCAGAATCACGGAAAGAAGAGATTAAAGATTTTTTTTGTAAATATATAGAAACAGAGAATGAAAATTCTGAGATTATGGTATATTTGTTATCATAGTTTTTTGGTACGAATCGGTTGACTAGAAATATGTATTCTCCCAAGACTTGTCTTGGGAGATATTTTTTTATGCTCTATGGTATAATAGCGACGAGCAAAAAGCGCATCCGATTTTTGGATGCGAATAGTAAAAGAAGGATAAGTGAGTAAAGTGAGTAAGATGTTAAAAGATTTTATAGAGCCGTATTATTTCCAGAAGAATTATAATTGCGCAGAGACCATTATTCATGCAGGAAATGATTACTATCACCTTGGTTTGCATGAACACGATATGAAGATGCTGGGCGCTTATGGCGCAGGAATGCAGTGCGGCAATACCTGTGGTGCGGTGCTCGCAGCCATTTCCATCCTGTCCATGCGATTTATTGAAGCGAAAGCGCATGAGAGTGAGGACATCCGCCCGGTTACGCAAAAAATGATAAAAGCGTTTAAGGAACGTTACGGTTCCACGCTTTGTAAGGATATCAAACCACAGTCATTTCAGCCGGAATACAGATGCTTAAAGACAATTGAGACGGCATGTGATATTATCGAACAGGTGATTTCTGAATACGATAAGGAAATGAACCACTAACCCCGTCCCCAATGGACCAAAATACGTAGGAAGGATTATTAGTATTGAGCGTATTAAATGTAGAACATTTAACACATGGATTTGGTGATCGCCAGATCTTTGATGATGTTAGTTTTCGTCTGTTAAAAGGCGAGCATATTGGACTGGTAGGTGCGAATGGTGAGGGAAAGTCCACATTCATGAGCATTATTACCGGGAAATTACAGCCGGATGAAGGCAAGATTGAATGGAATAAGAATGTCCGCGTTGGTTATCTGGATCAGCATGCAGTTTTGACACCGGGCATGACAATCGAGGATGTTTTAAAATCCGCTTTTGATTTCTTATTTCAATTAGAAGAACGTGCGAATGAACTCTATGGCAAGATGGCGGAAGCCACAGAAGATGAGATGGCGGCCTATATGGAGGAAACCGGTGAGATTCAGGAACTCCTAGAGGCGCACGACTTTTATATGATTGATTCCAAGGTTTCCGAAGTATCAAGAGCCCTTGGACTGATGGATTTAGGACTGGATCGAGATGTCACAGAATTGTCCGGCGGACAGCGAACGAAGGTATTGCTTGCGAAGCTTCTTCTCGAAAAGCCGGAAATATTACTGCTCGATGAGCCTACAAACTACCTTGATGAAGAGCATATTGTCTGGTTGAAGCGCTATCTCGAAGAATATGAGAATGCGTTTATCCTGATTTCACATGATGTACCATTTATGGATAGTGTTATCAATATTATCTATCATATGTATGATCGAAAGCTGAATCGTTATCCAGGCAGTTATGCGCATTTCGAAGAGGTTTTTGCCATGCAGAAGGCACAGCAGGAGGCGGCATATAATCGTCAGCAGAAGGAAATCGCCGAGCTCGAGGATTTTGTTGCCAGAAACAAGGCCAGAATCTCTACGCGTAATATGGCGATGTCCCGCCAGAAGAAGCTTGATAAGATGGAACGAATTGAGAAGGTAACGGAGAAACCGAAGCCGGAGTTTCATTTCCAGTATTCCAAGGCGCCTAGCAAGTTTATGATTACGGCGAAGGATCTGGTGATTGGCTATGATGAGCCACTCTCTACCAAGCTGAATTTTGAGATCGAGCGAGGCTGTAGAATCGTACTTACGGGTGCGAATGGAATCGGTAAGTCAACGCTTCTTAAGAGTTTGCTTGGTGTTATTAAGCCGATTTCTGGAAATGTTGAGTTAGGCGAGAATTTAGATATCGGCTATTTTGAGCAGGAAGCCGGACATGATAATGCGACCACTTGTATTGATGAGATTTGGGGAGAATTCCCATCTATGAATCAGGCGGAAATACGTGCGGCACTCGCAAAATGCGGACTTACAACGAAGCATATTGAGAGCCAGATTCGCGTGCTTTCCGGTGGAGAACAGGCGAAGGTGAGACTTTGTAAGATTCTTAATCGACCTTCGAACCTGCTCGTTCTTGACGAGCCAACAAACCACCTGGATGTGGATGCAAAAGAGGAATTAAAGCGCGCGTTAAATGAATACAAGGGTAGTATTGTGATGGTTTGTCATGAACCAGATTTCTATCATGATATTGCGACGGATATTTGGGATTGCTCGAAGTGGACGACCAGACTTGTATAGTGCGTTTGATGTGTAAGGCAGTGATTGCTAAGTAAGACAGCGTTTGATGTGTAAGAGGAGATTAGACATGACGGAAGAAATGAAGAGAAAGAGAAGATGTAGAAAGAAAATTAATCCAATTATCCCATGCATGACAGGATTATTATTTGTGATTTTAATGATTCTTGTAATGAAAGTTGATGTAGGTACAGTGGAGGCAACAGGCACAACCATTGGTTTGTATCATTTAAATACAGGTTTTGCTGCGCTGACAGGAATCAATGTGATTTGGTATAAAATCACAACCGTACTCGGAATCTTTTTGGTATTATTTGCTGCTGGATTTGCTTTGATTGGATTATTGCAGTTGATTCAGCGAAAGAATCTATGGAAAGTGGATTATGAAATCCTGTCCCTGGGCGGTTTATACGCAGTGGTAATCGCTTTCTATGTATTGTTTGATAAAGTAGTAATCAATTATAGACCGATTATTATGGAAGGCGAAAAAGCGCCAGAGGCTTCCTTTCCATCCTCTCATACCATGCTGGTTTGTGTTGTTATGGGAAGTGCGATGATGCTTCTCGACCGCTATATTCGTGACGAAAAGCTAGTAAAGATTTTGAAAATGGTATGTGCCGTTGTGATTGCCATTACGGTGATTGGACGTCTGATCTGCGGTGTGCACTGGCTTACAGATATTATGGGCGGGGTGCTTCTTAGCGTGACACTTTTGATGATTTTCAATAATGTACTCGCGATGAAGAAGAGACGGAAGAAATAATAAATAGAAATAAGCACTCTTAACCATTCGATTAAGGGTGCTTATTTCAGTTAAACGATTATTGCTTTCTCAGTAAAACACAGCCGTATCCATCCACAATTCCGTTAAATGTCGTATCACTTAACAATTCATGATATCCCGTATATTCCTTTACATTTGCCGGGCTGTCGCCAGGGTGGAAGATTAGCTTCTCGCCAGATGCAAGGTGATATTCCAGGATTCTGCGATAATCATCGCAGGAGGTAAATTCATAATTTCCTTTTGCAATATCGACTAATATATGTCGGAAATACGTCAGTCGCTGGTACCATTCATATAAATCCAAATCCTGTCTGCTTTCATCCCAAATCATACCGCGACGGTTATCCGGATCGGCGCCACCCGTCATTCCGACTTCATCACCATAATACAGGAAAGGTGTTCCTGGAAGTAACATCTGCATCGCGGCGGCCAGTCGGAGTTTTCGCTTATCGCCACCGGCGCGGTATAGGAAACGACTCGTATCATGACTATCAATCAGATTCCATAGAACAGGAAGTACGGCAGAGTGGTATTGCCCCTGGAGGAATCCTTGTTCCGCCATGAAATCAGAAGGACGTAAACTGTCATCACAAATCATGGAGGAAACAGATTTATAAAAGGCATAATTCATGACGGAATCCCACTGATCGCCTTGCAGGAAATCCGGAGCATAATGCCATACTTCGCCGACGATCAGCACATCTGGATTGACTGACTTGATTTCCTTTCGGAACGTTCGCCAGAAATCATGTCCAATTTCATCACCAACATCTAAGCGCCATCCATCAATATGAAATTCTGTGATATAGTATTTCGCCACATCGAGGATGTATTTTGTCACTTCCGGATGGGAAACGCGAAGTTTCGGCATTCGTCCATAATAGGCAAAGGATTGATAGGATGGTTTTCGATCATGAGAACCGCCATCAATCGGAAAGGAATCGATATAATACCAATCATAGTATTTGGAAGACGTACCATTTCTACGAATATCATCAAACGCAAAAAAGTCAGGGGACGTATGGTTGAATACGCCATCCAACATCACGCGAAGACCAAGTTCATGCGCGTTGTTTATTAATTCATGTAAGTCTTCGGAACTTCCGAGGGAAGGGTCTACCTGATAATAGTCAACAGTGTCGTATTTATGCGAGGTGTTAGACTTGAAAATCGGTGTCATATAGATGACGTCCACGCCCATTTCCTTTAAATGTGGGAGATGCTCTGTAATTCCGCGAAGGTTTCCTCGCAAATCGCTATCCCAGGAGATCGGCTCCTGATACCAAACATCGTCAGGGATGTCTTCGGTTGTCGCATAGCGGGTTGGGAAAATCTGATAAACCACCGCATCCTTGGCCCATTCTGGAATCTGGAAGGTCTGCTCCATGCGAGAGATAATCGGGCAGTCAAACATGCATTCCACATCCCCTGGCG
Source organism: Lachnospiraceae bacterium AC2012 (assembly GCA_000702525.1). Classification (GTDB taxonomy): domain Bacteria; phylum Bacillota; class Clostridia; order Lachnospirales; family Lachnospiraceae; genus FD2005. The sequence goes on along the minus strand of JNIN01000002.1, from coordinate 246,743 downwards.
TATAAGAGAAGAAACGGCTGTCTCCATACCAGATGCGTGCGCCTGCAGAATCGATGAGCTCGAAATAATAGCGCAGGCAGAGTATGTCTGGGTTCGGCCCCTGTCCGCCGTTGGTCTTTGGGATGTTCAGGTCAACAACGTAATAGTCGTGACCAAAATCGGAGGCGTATCGTCTCATTTCAAAGCATTCCCTGGTATCGCGTTTTTCCAGGGAGATGTACTTGTCCTGTGTATGTAAATAGATGCTAGAAATATCGTTTTTTGCTGTTTTTAAGCGAATGCGAAGCTTTCCGTTTTCTAAGAAAAAACAGTCTCGTTGGTCTGCATAGTGTGAAATTCCAGCGTAATTCATGTAATCATCCTCTTTCTTTGTTGTAAATCGTTGTGTTTGTGTTCCTTTTTTCTTGCTTTTAAATTGCATTATAATCTAGTTTGGAATTTTTGGGAACGTTACCGAAGGCATAAAATCTAGATTCGTGAAAAATTCATAAATTTCTTCTCGGGCTTTCGGAAGATTTGTACAGTATTCGGATGGAAAAAATAGAGGGAAAGATACTTGATAGATTCTTTGTGGATTTTGGGCTGCTTTACTGAATTTACGGAATTTTCTTCGGATATGCGCATGTTTTCTGTAAGCGATTTTGGTAAATCCTTTGATTTTACGGAAAAACCTTTGAATCTAATTGTTTATACCGTAATGCTTTATACAGATATGTTAAAGTAACGAATTCCATATCAAATATTAGAATTGCATACAATTTATCTTGAATGTTTTTTACAGAATAATAAGGATTATTCATGCCTATTCTGTAAACCACTTTATTTTACAAAGAAATGCTACGGTATAAATTGTAGAATTGTTATATTTTACCGTAATTTGGAATTATATTAAAAATATTTAGATAATTTACCGTTGAATTTGTGCCTGTAACAAGTCGAATTACAGAAAATTGTGCTAAATCCGGTTGTTTTCTGTAATTTTCAAAGAACCAACCGTTCACCAGGAAAAACCGAACGAATTCTATCCAAAGGCTCCCCATCTAGACACGTACGCCCGATAGAAGCTATACTTATAAAATCAATTGGATGGTATGACATAGTAAATAAAATGTATGACATAGAGAAGGACGGATTTTCAATGAATAAAGCATATTATCACTTGCCGGGACTCTTCGAGTTTTATGAGTTTTATCGGGAGTTTTTGAAATTATATAAGGAACATCGGGAATATTTCTATGATTGGTGTGAGATTGGTTCTATTTACGGGTCACCGGCTGGGTGTCTCTGGGGTGGCGGCCGGGTGGAACTTGGTTTTGACTCGCCGGATGATGTATTTGCGATGTTACGAGATTATGGAATATCAGCTCGATTGACATGCAGTAATTCTTTAGTAGAAGAAGAGCATCTTCGTGATAAGAAATGTAATGATTTATGCAAGAAGCTAGTAAGATACGGACAAGAGAGTGAATTAGCTGTCCAGAACGGTGTGATTGTGCATTCGGATTTGTTGTTGGAGTATCTGCGGAACCATTTCCCGGAATTATATTTTGTTTCGTCGACAACTAAGGTGATTACGCATTTCGAGAAGTTGAAAGAGGAATTGGAACGTGAGGAGTTTCAATATGTTGTTCCAGATTTTCGATTAAATAAGAGAATAGAGGATTGGAAGGGGCTTTCGCAGGAGTTGAAAGACAAGGTGGAATTCCTCTGCAATGAGTGCTGTTGGTTCGGTTGCACGGATCGTGCAGAGTGTTATCGCGATGTAAGTCGCAAGAACCTTGGACTTACGGGACCGGATCACATCTGCACGTCACCTGGTGCAAGTGAGGGCTATTCTTTTGCGAAGGCAATGGACAACCCGGGTTTTATTAGTTTGGAAGATATTGAAAATGTTTACCTTCCGGTGGGCTTTTCGAATTTTAAAATCGAGGGTCGCGGGCTTGGTAGCGCGTTGGTACTGGAGTTTATTCTGTATTATATGACAAAACCAAGGTATCAGATTCATGTGCGTGAAGCTTTGTATCTTGATAACACCCTTGACCTGTTTTGATTTTTAACGAATCATCGCGCCGTCGAATGAGAACTGCCGAATTAACGAATCATCGCGCCGACTTCGCGGATGCCACGCAGCTGCTCCGGACGGTCGGAGAGGTCCGTTCGTTCGGTTGCGTAATAGGATTTTGAGAAAATGATGTCCCATCCGAGATATTTTGCAATGCATCCGAATTGCTGGTTGATGAGACTATACTGAACGCTGTCTGTTGGAGACCCGCCGGCGATAATCAGGCCGACTTTCTTGTTTTTCAGGAGCGATGCGCGACAGTAGCACTTGTCGATGACAAGCTTTAGCTGTGCGGTCATTCCCCACCAATAAACGGGAGTTGCGAAGATAATCATATCCGCAGCGACAAGTTTATCGATGGTTTCATTAGTATCATCTTTGGCGATACAACCATTTTTGCATTCGCATGTGCCACAACCCTGACAAGGGGAGATGGAAAGTTTGTTTGCTTCGATGATATCGATGTCGTTATGCTCCATAGAGCCCTCTACAAACGCGTTGATTGCAGTGTAGGTGTTTCCTTTTCTTGGACTTCCGTTAACAATCGCGATTTTCATAACAAAACCTCCTCTTAGACAAATGGGAAAAAATGAACCACTAACCCCGTCCCCAAGGGACCATTTGGCCACCGGAAAACCAATGGACCATTCGGCCACCGGAAACCCCAGAGACCATTCAGCCCCCGAAAAACCAAGGGACCACTATAGATGGAAATCGGGATTTTGGGCCTGTTCATGTACTTGTTTCCGAAAACTATCGATAAAGGAGAGCGGTTCGCCCTGTTCCTTCTTCAATTTCTCGGCTTCGGTTCTTATATTGGTAGAAATCATACGGTGGAGCGCTGGTTCTGCCCGATCTGCGTACCATTTCTCAAAGTGTTCTTTAAAATCATCCATATCTGTAAATGCATGGGTATGAAATTCGCTAAAACTAAAACTTAAATCAGCGATGGAGCGTTGGACGATCGTTTCTCGTAAATCAGCGGGAATGTTGATTCCAGGATTTTCTTTTTCGAAGTTTAGAATTTCTTCTACGGCGATGGCCGTGCCTTTTTCTGTTAATTTATCTGGTATGTATGCCAGCATATCTTCCTTTTTTAATTCACTCATAACTTTTCCTCCCATGGTAAAGACCACTTTTATTATATCATGGTATTTAACTTCTGAACACGATTTGGTAGCGTATTATTCCTACCTCTTATTAGCTCTACTTCATAATAAAATTAGGAATTGATATGGATTTGGTGATATTTGATATTGCAGACTTTAGATTTTTTTAATAAAATAGTAGACGTATTTTTGAGTAATAAAGAAATAGGAGGGTAAAATGAAGAAAATTCTTTCATTACTTATGGTTATGGCACTTGCAGTAACTACATTAGTAGGCTGCGGTTCCAAAGATTCTGCATCTGATGGTGCAACAAAGATCGCAATGATCACTGACTCTGGTGACATCACAGATATGTCATTCAACCAGACAACTTATGAAGCTGCTAAGGCTTTCTCTGAGGCTAACGACATCGAATTTAGTTACTACAAGCCTACAGAAGATTCTGATGAAGCTAGAATTGCTTCTTTCCACAACGCAGTAGCTGATGGATACAATGTAATCGTTGTTCCTGGTTACTTATTCGCTCCAATGATCGAAGAAGTTGCAGAAGCAACTCCAGATGTTAAGATTATTGCTCTTGACGTTTCCGAAGGAGATTTCTCTGAAGGATACACAATTCCTGAAAACGTATGTTGCTTTACATACCAGGAAGAAATCGCTGGTTACATGGCTGGTTATGCAGCTGTATCTGAAGGATACACACAGCTTGGTTTCTTAGGTGGTGTTGCAGTTCCTGCAGTTATCCGTTATGGTTACGGATTCGTTCAGGGTTGTAACGAAGCTGCTGTAGAAATGGGAATCGCTGATCAGGTTAGCGTAAATTACATCTACGGTGGACAGTTCTACGGTGATGATGCAATCAAGGCTGTAATGGATACATGGTACGGAAATGGTACACAGGTTGTATTCGCTTGCGGTGGTGGTATCTGGACATCTGCTGCAGAAGCTGCTAAGGCTGTTGATGGTGCTAAGGTTATCGGTGTTGACGTTGATCAGGCTGAAACAATTGATAAAACAGAAGGTACAGATGGTCTTTGCTTAACATCTGCGATGAAGGGTCTTGCTGCAACAGTAGACACAACACTTCAGGCAGTTGTTGATGGAAACTGGGATGAATATGCTGGTAAGGTAGATAACCTTGGTCTTGTATCTGCTGATGATCCATCACAGAACTATGTTCAGCTTCCAACAGAAACATGGTCTATGACAAACTTCACAGTAGAAGATTACAACGAATTAGTTGCTAAGCTTTACAACGGTGATATTAAGGTTTCTAACGACACAGACAATGCTCCAGATGTTGAAATCACAATGACAACATTTGACAACATTCACTAATTGATCGGTTTTTAATAAGAATTAAATACTAGGTTAAGAATTTCCAATGGGGGGAAGGACTTACATTTTTAGAAATGTCCATTCCCCCTATTTTTCTGCATAAAACCGTAGCAATGACTACTGATACTTTGGTATGAGTAGTTATTGCTATGGTTTTACGTGCGCCAATATGATAAGGTAATGTAGAATCAGTATAAATAAATACATTAGGAAGGGTGTATTCAATGGAAGACTATGTAATTGAGATGTTGCACATTACAAAAGAATTTCCTGGTATCATCGCAAATGATGATATTACGTTACAGTTAAAACGTGGTGAAATTCATGCACTTCTCGGAGAAAATGGAGCAGGTAAGTCTACACTGATGAGTGTTTTATTCGGACTTTATACTCCAGAAAAAGGTGTAATAAAAAAGGACGGCAAAGAAGTTAAAATCAGTAATCCTAACGATGCCACAGCACTTGGAATTGGTATGGTACATCAGCATTTCATGTTGGTTGATATCTTCTCAGTTCTCGACAATATTATCCTTGGAGCAGAACCAAGTAAGTTTGGTTTCCTGACAAAGGCTGATGCGCGTAAGAAGGTTATCGAACTTTCTGAAAAGTACAATTTGAAGGTTGATCCGGATGCAATGGTTGAAGACATTACAGTCGGTATGCAGCAGCGTGTCGAAATTCTGAAAATGCTCTACAGAGATAACGATATCCTGATTTTCGATGAACCTACAGCGGTTCTTACTCCTCAGGAAATCGATGAACTTATGGCAATCATGAAGGAACTTGCAAAGGAAGGTAAGTCTATCCTCTTTATTACTCATAAGTTAAATGAAATTATGGAAGTTGCTGACCGTTGCTCTATCTTAAGAAAAGGTAAGTATATCGGTACAGTTGACGTTGCGAACTCTTCTAAGGAAGAACTTTCTTCTATGATGGTTGGTCGTGATGTTAAATTCGCAGTTGATAAGACAGAAGCGAAGCCAGGGGAAGAAGTCCTTAAGGTGGAGAATGTTTGTGTGAAGTCTAAGCTTCATAAGAATGACAGCGTTCACAATGTATCCTTCAACGTTCGCGCTGGTGAAATTGTATGTATCGCTGGTATTGATGGAAATGGTCAGACAGAATTTGTCGGTGGTTTGACAGGTTTAGAGGATATTTCCAGCGGTAAGATCACACTTTGTGGCGAGGATATCACAAAGAAATCCATCCGTTACAAGAACACACATGGTATGTCCCATGTACCGGAAGATCGTCATAAGCACGGTTTAGTACTGGATTATACGGTAGAAGAAAATATGATTCTTCAGAGATATTTTGAACCACAGTTCTCTAAGCATGGAATTATCAAGAAAGATGCTATGAGAGAATACTCTGATCGTCTTTCCGAGGCATTCGATGTACGTTCTGGTAAGGGATCTAAGAGTATCACTCGTTCTATGTCTGGTGGTAACCAGCAGAAGGCCATTATCGCTCGTGAGATGGATCGTGATCACAAGCTTCTGATTGCGGTTCAGCCAACACGTGGATTGGATGTCGGTGCGATTGAATATATCCATAAGGAAATTGTAAAAGAACGTGATAATGGTTCTGCAATCCTCCTTGTCTCACTGGAACTTGATGAAGTTATGAACCTCTCCGATCGTATCTTAGTTATGTACGAGGGAGAAATTGTAGGTGAAGTTGATCCTAAGACAACATCACTTCAGGAATTAGGTTTATACATGTCAGGTGCAAAGCGTGACGATAGAAAGGAGGCCTAGTCGATGAAGGAAAAGACTAGCTTATTAAAAAGACCGGGCGCGCAGACATTTCTTGCATCTGTTTTCTGTGCACTTTTAGGTATTGTTCTTGGATTCTTTATCTTACTTGCAATGAATCCGGATCACGCATTTGAAGGTATGTTTGCAATTTTGCAGAACTTCTTCAAATACAGCGGTAGTTCAACAACAATGATGTATTACTTTGGTTCTACATTAGTAAAGTCTGTACCATTGATTCTTTGTGCAGAGGCTATCCTCTTTGCATATAAGGCAGGACTTTTCAATATCGGTGCTGCTGGTCAGTATACAATGGGACTTCTTGCGTCTCTTTATACTGCTATTGCACTTCAGTGGAACTGGTTCCTCTGTGTTCTTGCTGCCATCGTTGCAGGTGCATTATGGGGATTTTTAGCAGGATTTTTAAAGTCTAAGTTTAACGTAAACGAAGTAATCGCTGGTATTATGTTAAACTGGATTGCTCTTTATCTTACAAATATTGTTCTTGGTGGAGAGAAAGTTATGGATCAGTCTAAGTCTGAAACATACAACTTACTCTCTGCGAATAAGAATGCGATTCTTCCTGAATTCTTAAAGGAAGCATTTGGAAATAACCAGTACATGACAATTGCGATTCCAATCACAATTATCGTTGCACTGCTGATTATGTTTGTTCTGAATAAGACAACTTTTGGTTACGAATTAAAGGCTACTGGTCACAATAAGGACGCTGCAAAGTATGCAGGTATGAATGCACAGAGAAATATCATCCTTACACTTGTTATTTCTGGTGCCATCGCTGGTATGGCAGCTTCTATGTATTACTTAACAGGTATTGAGCACTACAAGATTGCTTCCTCTGTACCTTCTATGGGATTCAACGGTATCGCCGTAGCATTCCTTGGTGGATTGAATCCACTTGGAGCAATTCTTGCGGGATTCTTTGTAGAATACATTACACTTGGTGGTCAGTATTTGAACACAACATATTTCAACCCTCAGGTTGCAGATCTGATGGTTGCTATCATTATCTACCTTTGCGGTTTCGTACTTTTCTTAAAGCACGTGATGAATAAGGTTGGAAAGAATAAAGTAGTTACTGCAGCTACCAATGCAAATGCAGAAGAAAAGGAGGCGAAATAAATGTTATTATTAGTTCAATACACACTTATTTTTGCAGCCGTTCTGATTTTAGTAGCGCTTGGCGGTATGTTCTCTGAACGAAGCGGTATCATCAACCTTGGTTTGGAAGGAATCATGGTATTTGGTGCTATGGCTGGTGCGATGGTTATGGTATTACTTCCATCGGATGCTTCAAAATTCACGATTATTGCATTGACATTACTTGCTGCTGCAGTTGCAGGTATGATTTCATCCCTCTTAATTGCAGTTGCTTGTATTAACTTTAAGGCAGATCAGACTCTGATCGGTACAGCTGTAAACATGATTGCAACAGCTGCAGCAACAGTAATTATCAAGGCGTTTAATACAGCACGTTCCAATGGTGCAGATTTCTCTGCAAAGCTGGATTATGCACGTGGACATGATGCTTTTATGTTCTCTATTGGAAAGCTGTCCCTTAGCTGGTTTATCGTAGTTGCGATTGTTCTTTTAATCTGTGCAACCGTATTCTTCTATAAGACAAAGCTTGCGCTTCGTATTAGAGCATGTGGTGAGCATCCACAGGCTGCAGATTCTGTAGGTATCAATGTTTATGCGATGCGTTACACGGGTGTACTGATGTCAGGTTTCCTTGGAGGACTTGGTGGAATCATCTATATCGCAGCTGCAAACTCTACATGGCACTTTGATTATGGTGTTGCAGGTGCAGGTTTCCTTGCATTAGCGGTTATGATCTTTGGTCAGTGGAAGCCAGAGAAGATTGCCGGTGCTGCCGTATTATTTGCAATCTTCAGATCACTTTCAAATGTATATATGGGAATTGATTTCTTACATGCACTTCCAATTTCCGGAACGGTATATAATATGTTCCCATATATTGTTTCTTTGATTGTGCTCGCACTTACATCTAAAAATTCACGCGCACCTAAGGCGGAAGGTATTCCTTACGATAAGGGCGCAAGATAGTATTAGTTAGGAATTAAATGAATTTATTGTTATTAGGAAATGGCCTATCTTTCGCAGGAGCCATCATCATGGTTCTTGTAGGTTTTGTAAAAAGTCGAAAGAAAATTTTAGGAGCGCAGATTATCCAGTTCATCCTTATGGGTGTGGGTAATCTCGTCCTCGGGGGCGTTACAGCATTTATCACAAATATGCTTAGCATAGTGAGAAACCTAGTGTGTTTCCAGTTTAAATTTACATGGCCACTCAAGATTGCTTTTATCATTGTGCAGGTTGGTTTATCCATCTTTGCTATTATGAATGGCCAGGGAGTCATACCGGATGGTAGAGATCCCTATGGAATCATTATCTGGTTCCCGATTATCGGTACGACGTTGTTTACATTATTCTTAGATGTTAAGAGTGATGTGAAACTAAAAGTTGTAATTGTAATTTCTCAGGTTTTCTGGCTGATTTATGATTATGTAATCATGAATTTTGCCTCTTTGACATTCGATGTACTTACTATTATTTCAACAATGGTTGGTATTGTGATGATCCTGAGAGGGAAAGAGAAAGAAGAAATAGTAGTAGCTTAAGTAAGAAGGAAGAAATATGAAACCTATTATTATTGGTATCGCAGGTGGTACCGGATCTGGAAAATCTACATTTACAAACAGAATCAAGGATGCATTTCCTGAGGAAACATCTATTATCTATTATGATAATTACTACAAATCTCAGGATGATATGCCATTTGAGCAGCGTAAGCTTCAGAACTACGATCATCCAAGTGCATTCGAGACAGATTTACTTCTCGAGCATCTGGAAATGTTAAAGAACGGCGAAACGGTATGTTGCCCTGTATATGACTACACACAGCATACACGTTCCAAAGAATTTATTGAAATTAAGCCTAGTCCAGTCATCATTATTGAAGGTATTCTGGTACTTCAGGATGCACGTCTTCGTGATCAGATGGATATCAAGGTTTATGTCGATGCAGATGCAGATGAGCGTATTCTTCGTCGTGCACTTCGTGACGTGGAAGAACGTGGTAGAGATCTGCAGGGTATCGTAGATCAGTATTTAACAACGGTTAAGCCTATGCATTATATCTATGTAGAACCTACACGTGCTATGGCGGACGTTGTTCTTAACAGTGGTATGAATGATGTTGCTTTTGATGTTGTATCTGCTAAGATTCGTAGTATTTTAGCGCAGAGTAAACTCTCTGAACAATAAAACATAGTCTATCATTTTTATGGGCGCCCTCTGGGCGCCTTTTTTATATGGTTAGAGTGCTTGGAAATGTTCTGTTCGATTTGGAATTTACGAAAAAAAGTTATATAATATATCTTGCTTTATTATGAAATAAGGGAGATATAAAATGTTGTATTTGAGTGAAATCTATATTGCTGATGTGCTTGCATTGTTGCTGTTGATCGGAATTGTTAGTAGTGGTGCATGGAAATCATCTGATCAGTATGAATCTCGTTTACTCTTATATTTGATTGTGATTGCATGTATCTCTTGTGTGTTAGATCCACTATCCTCATATGCCAATGGCAGACCTGGCGGACAGTGGTTTTGTTTCGTTTATCTGTCTAATTTTTGGCTATATGCTACAAATCTATTGATGGGACCGGTTTGGGTGCTTTTGATTAATCATCATATGAATGGTAGAAATCCGAAATGGTTGAGCTTGGTTGTTATGATTCCGATTATGCTCGGCATCGTCATTTCTATTATCAATGTTTTTAATCCGATTATTTTTATGGTGGATTCTATGAATATGTATCATAGAGGACCACTATTTTGGTTATATAATGCCATCTCTGTGATTTACATTATTTTGGGCATTATTTTATATGTGATTCGACGTTTGTTATACGGTTCCATGCGCTTCTTTCCGGTATCGCAGTTCTTTATTCCTGTGTTATTTGGTCTGACGGTGCAAGCTATGGAATATGGTATATCTGTCATCTGGCCATCTTGCAGTATTGGTATGGCGGTCATGATTATTGCTCTGCAGAATGAGAAGGTATACTTAGATCAGCTTACCGGACTGTATAACCGAACATTTCTCGATAAGATTGAGCGAGATCGGATGCGACGTGGACGTTTTGTCATGATGATGCTGGATATGAATGAATTTAAGGAGATTAATGATCGGTATGGTCATACCGAAGGGGACCATGCCCTAATCATCGTTGGTCGAATTCTTCAATCCGTTTCACCGAGTGATGGTTTTGCAATTCGATATGCCGGAGATGAATTCTTCGTGATTTTTGGTGCGAAATCATCGGAAGATGGGGAAATGATCAAACAGAAAATCGAAGAAAAATTCGAGGAATATAATCAGGATGGCTATCGATCCTATCGTCTCTCTGCTTCGATTGGATATGGCTTATATGACCTGGCGGATACCACGATGGATACGATTCTCAAGGACATCGATAAGCGGATGTACGAGCAGAAAGAAATTTATTATAAGACACATGAAAGGCGTCATGAATAATATGAAAACGGTTGAACAAGAAGTTAGATTTCGAGAAGAAGAGATGCGTAGTCGTTCTTCCTGGAGACGGGAATGCGTAAGGATTGCTGGAATTATTGTGGGTTGTTTTATTTACGCGATTGGAATTAATTTCTTCCTTCGTCCATTAAAACTGTATTCTGCAGGATTTATGGGATTTGCGCAGTTATTTTATAATATCATGGTCGATTTTTGGGGAATCAAAACGCATATCGATTTAACGGGTATTTTCTATTATATTTTGAATATCCCGGGATTGATTTTGACCTATAAATATATGCGCAAACGTTATCTCGTAAAGACGGTGATTACGGTATCCTGTAGTACGATTTTTCTTACGATTATTCCGGTCGCAACAGAACCGGTGTTAGAAGAAATTATCGCGAATGCGCTTACAGCGGGGCTGATTGCCGGTGTTGGTATTGGAATTATCCTACGAATGGGAGCCTGCGATGGTGGAATGAATCTGATCAGTATGATTCTTGTACAGAGACGAAAGGGCGATTTGTCCGTTGGACAGTGGGGACTCATTTGCAATTTTATCCTGTATATTTTCTGTCTCGCACTCTATGATATTCCAACGGTGATTTATTCTCTGATGTATTCGGCGGTATCATCGCTTGCAACGGATAAGGTACATGCGCAGAATATCAATGTGCAGGTATTGATTGTTACGAAGCTTCGGGATTCTAAAGCTTTGGAAATTGAAATCATGGGACAGTTAGAGCGTGGTATCACGCGTTGGGCTGCAAATGGTGCGTATACGGGAAATGATGAGCGTGTGCTGATGGTTATTATCAGCAAATATGAGATTAGTAGACTGCGAAGTATTGTACATGAGATTGATCCACATGCGTTTATGATTGTAAATGAAGATGTGAATGTGGATGGACATTTCCTGAAGAAATTGACATAAGAACATTAGAAACGGCAAGAGAGCAAGAATCGCTCTCTTGCTTTTTTTATTTTTTTGATTTTAGGGGTTGCAAATTTCTGGCAAATAAGTTATTGTTTTATCAGTTTAGCATAGTAAAGCGTTAAACGGAGGGAAAAAGAAATGAGATTAAAAAGATTAGTAGCAACATTCATGGTATCCATCTTGGCATTTACGATGGTAGCTTGCGGTACGTCGGCAGAAGACAGCAGCAAGGTAGAAAATACGGACGAGACCTTTGTGGTCGGATTCGATCAGAATTTTCCACCTTTTGGCTATGTAGATGAAGATGGTGAGTACACAGGTTTTGATATCGAATTGGCCGAGGAAGTGGCTAAGCGCATGGGTGTAGAGTGCGTGCTTCAGCCGATTGACTGGGATGCCAAGGATATGGAACTTGAGTCAGGAACGATTGACTGTATTTGGAACGGATTTACAATCAACGGTCGAGAAGACGATTACACCTGGTCAGATCCTTATATGAATAATGCACAGGTATTCGTAGTTAGAACGGATTCCGGCATTACTTCCGAGGCGGATCTTGCAGGTAAAATCGTGGATGTCCAGAAGGAATCTTCGGCAGAGACGGCATTGAACGAGGATAGTCTGGCATCCCTTACCGGTAGCTTTAGTCAGCTGATTTCCGTAGCAGATTACAACACAGCAATGATGGATTTAGAGTCCGGTGCGGTAGATGCGGTCGCTATGGATAAGTTTGTAGCACTCGATCAGATCAATGGAAAGGAAGATACTTATACCGTTTTAGACTATGAGATTTCGTCAGAGCAGTATGCGGTAGGATTTGCATCCGGTAATACAGAACTTCGTGATCAGGTAAATGAAATTTTGCTTGAGATGAATGAAGATGGCACATTCGCCGAGATTTCTGAGAAATGGTTTGGAACAGACGTATCGATTTTAGGTAAATAGTATGGACTTTATAACAATTTTGCAGCAATTAATGGGTGGTATGCTCACAACCATCTGGATTTTCATATTGACACTGGTGTTTTCTTTACCACTGGGATTGTTGATTGCCTTTGGCAGGATGTCGAAGTATGTGATTCTTAGAACGTTGGTGAAGGTTTACATTTCCATCATGCGTGGCACGCCTTTGATGTTGCAATTGATCGTGGTGTACTTTGGACCGTATTACATTTTCGGTATGACGATTTCCTCAAATTATCGAGGAATTGCCGTCATTATTGCTTTTGCACTGAATTATGCGGCGTATTTTGCGGAAATCTATCGTAGCGGGATCGAGTCGATGCCAAAGGGACAATATGAAGCTGCAAAAGTCTTGGGATATTCGAAGGTTCAGACATTCTTTGTGATTCTGTTCCCACAGGTGTTAAAGCGCATCCTCCCATCCATCACGAACGAGGTGATCACACTGGTCAAAGATACATCTCTTGCGTTTTCCATCGCCTATGCGGAAATGTTTACGCAGGCGAAGGCGCTTGCAGCGACAGCCCATAATGTGGTACCGCTGTTAGCTGCCGGGTTATTCTATTATATTTTTAACGGTGTAGTAGCATTCCTTATGGAACGCGCGGAAAAGAGCATGAAATACTACGAGTAGGAGGTCAGAAGATGAATATGTTAGAAATGAAACACGTGAAGAAGGCCTTCGGAGAAACCGGCGTCTTGAAGGATATTAGTTTTAGCGTGAAGGAAGGCGATGTGGTCTCTATTATCGGGCCATCCGGTTCCGGGAAATCAACGCTTCTTCGCTGTGCAACCGGACTGGAGACCATGGATGAAGGAGAGATTCAGTGCGAGGAATTTGGGCTGGTATTTCAGAATTTTAACCTGTTTCCACATTTCTCTGTGTTGAAAAACATTGTGGATGCACCGATTCGAAATCAGAAACGTCCAAAGGAAGAAGTTTATCAAGAGGCCAGAGAACTCCTGGAAAAAATGGGCTTGTCGGACAAGGAGACTGCCTATCCATGCGAATTGTCCGGAGGCCAGAAACAGCGCGTTTCCATCGCGAGAGCTTTAGCGATGAATCCAAAGATTTTATTCTTTGACGAACCAACCAGTGCGCTGGATCCGGAGCTTACACTTGAGATTTTGAAGGTCATTCGAGAATTGGCAGAGGAGAAGATGACCATGGTGATCGTGACGCATGAGATGTCCTTTGCTCGCGATGTCAGCAATCGTATCATTTTCATGGAAAATGGTTATATTGTGGAGGATGGAACACCAGAAGAAGTGTTTACCTCAGAAAATGCCAGAACCCGCGAATTTCTAGGAAAATATCATCATTCATCGTAATAAAATAATAATAAAGTGAAAAAAATTAAACCTTTTATTAAAAATGTGTCAACTAGGTGTTGAATTCAGTTCAACTATGTGTTAAACTTTCTTCATTGTAAAAAAGAGAGGAAAGTATTATGAACAAACAACGTAACACATTTACTGGAAAGCTAGGCTTTGTTCTATCAGCGGCCGGCGCATCCGTAGGTTTAGGAAACATTTGGAGATTCCCTTACCTTGCTGCTCAGTATGGTGGTGGAATCTTCTTGTTAGTTTATATTGTTTTGGCTTTAACATTTGGCTATACCATGATCATTGCAGAAACAGCCATTGGTCGTATGACAGGCAAGAGTCCTGTTGGTGCCTTTGCAAGCTTTAGCGATAAGAAATGGGTAAAGGCAGGTGGATGGATCAATGCCATTATTCCAATTCTGATTGTTCCTTATTATTCTGTTATTGGTGGCTGGGTTGTCCGCTATCTGGTGGAATATATTATGGGTGATGCGCATGCACTTGCGCAGGACGGCGCATTTTCATCCATGATTACAAGCGGATATACTTCAGAAATCTGGTTTTTGGTTTTCACATTCCTGGTATTAGCAGTCATCTTCATGGGCGTTCGTTCTGGTATTGAACGTGTTTCCAAGATTATGATGCCAATCCTTGTGGTACTTGCCGTCATCGTTTGTGTATATTCCATGACGAGACCTGGCGCACTTGCAGGTGTGAAATATTTCCTGATTCCAAATCCAAAGAATTTCTCTTGGATGACAGTGGTAGTAGCAATGGGACAGATGTTCTATTCGCTTTCGATTGCGATGGGTATCCTGGTAACTTTTGGTTCTTATATGAAGAAGGACATTTCCATCGAGCGTTCTACAAAACAGTTGGAATTCTTTGATACAGGTATTGCTATCGTAGCCGGTCTTATGATTATTCCTGCTGTATTTGCCTTCTCTGGGGATAGTGCAGCGGATAATTTGAATGCAGGACCATCCCTTATGTTTATTACCATGCCTCAGATCTTTGATGCCATGGGATTTGGAAATGCCATCGGTGCGGTATTCTTCTTATTGGTATTATTTGCAGCACTGACATCTGCCATCGCATTGGCAGAATCCGCAGTTGCAACTTTCGAAGATCAGCTCCACTGGTCGAGAAGAAGAGCGACCGTTGTCATCGGTTTAGTAATCGTAATTCTTGGTTCACTTTCTGCCCTTGGATATGGACCACTTTCTGGTGTGACAATTATCGGAATGCAGTTTTTGGATTTCTTCGATTTCCTTACAAACTCTGTGATGATGCCAATTGCAGCATGCGCAACATGTCTTGTGGTTGTATTTGTCATTGGCAGAGAGAAGCTTGGCAAGGAAGTGCTTCGTGGTGGTGCATTTAGAAGAAGAGAAGTATTTAATTTTATGATTAAGTACCTTGCACCTGTATTTGCAGGAATTATCCTGTTATCCAGCATTGCTAATGCATTCGGATTGATCAGCATGTAGGAGGACTTTATAGATGGAGAAGAAGAAAAAGGGTAGTTTTAGTGGTCAGCTGGGATTCGTCCTGGCTGCTGCTGGAAGTGCTGTTGGAGTTGGAAATATTTGGAGATTTCCATATTTAGTAGCGAAAGATGGCGGCGGATTATTCTTATTGGTTTATTTTGCCCTGATTCTTACGTTTGGGTTTACGTTATTAACTTCAGATATTGCGATTGGTCGCAGAACGAAGCAAAGTGCAATCAAAGCTTATGAGACGATGCATCGAGGATGGAAGTTCCTTGGAATCTTAACATTTCTTGTGCCTGTACTCATTATGACTTACTATGCTGTAATCGGCGGTTGGATTACGAAATACGCAGTTGTATATGTGACAGGCCAGGCGAAGGCTGCAGCAGAAGATGGCTATTTTACAAGCTTTATTACATCACCGGTTTCCCCAGTGGTTTTCACATTATTGTTTATGGCTGTAACATCTTTTGTTGTATATAACGGTGTTGAGAAGGGAATTGAGCGTGTATCCAGATTCCTGATGCCATTTCTGACGTTGTTAATTGTGATTATTGCGGTTTATTCGTTGACGCTTTCGCATACTACTGCGGAAGGTGATGTTCGTACAGGGATAGAGGGATTTCTTGTATATATCACACCGAATTTTGAAGGCCTTACGGTATCGAAATTTATGTCCATCCTCTTGGATGCGATGAGCCAGCTCTTTTTCTCATTGTCGGTTTCCATGGGAATTATGATCACCTATGGTTCATACGTTAAGAAGGATGTGGATTTAAATCGTGCAGTAGGTCAGATTGAAGTATTTGATACTCTGATTGCGTTTATTGCCGGAGCGATGATCATTCCTGCAGTATATGTATTTTCAGGTGTAGAAGGAATGTCTGCCGGCCCGGGACTGATGTTCGTGTCTCTGCCGAAAGTGTTTGCTAAAATGGGGGTCGCAGGCGTATTTGTTGGAGCGGCATTCTTTATTATGGCTATTTTTGCGACGTTGACATCATGCATTTCTGTATTGGAGGCGATCGTGTCGAATTGCATGGAGATTTTCCATGTTGGAAGAAAGAAAGTGACTCTGATTCTGACAGTGATTTATCTCGCAGCGTCTGTGATTATAGCGCTTGGTTATAGCATTTTCTACGTGGAAGTGACCTTGCCAAATGGTTCCGTAGGACAGCTTCTGGATATTATGGATTACATCAGTAACAGCTTTATGATGCCATTTATCTGTATGTTATCTACGATTCTTATCGGCTGGGTTGTCGGACCAAAGTGGATTATTGAGGAAATGGAAACGAACGGCGAGAGATTTACGCGTAAGCACATCTATGTAGTGATGATTAAATACATTGCACCGATTATGATGTTTGTGCTGTTTTTACAGTCTACGGGATTATTAAATCTGTTTTCATAAAGTTTTTCATAGAATAGTTTTCGTAGTTTTCTTATGGAATACCACGAGAAAATATGCTATATTTTAAATGTCTGACGGGGAGTATGACATTGAGAGATTATTGGCGTGGAGTACAGACTCCACGCTATTTTTTTCGAATTAGGGAGGCCGATTGAAATGACAATACAAGACTTGGTTGATAATCAACGTGTAAAAATTGAGATAAACTGGGGCTCTCAGACATATCGTATTGATTCTACCGTTGTGGGACATCATGGAGAGAATATTCTGTTAAAACCATACGTGTTTCATGGAAATGAAATTCGAGTCCATGAAAATGCCAGAAATTTTGTATTTAATATTTATACGATGGATCCGGTTACAAACCATAGAGTCGGATGGAATGATGTAGAATTGAAATCCGTGGACTATAAAGGAGTTCATTACTATATCTGTAAATCAAAGACCTATTTACTCTATGCGCAAGATCAGGAGAGAAGAGGGGATCTACGCATGAGAATCAATTTACCGGGGGCTGTAACCGATCTGGAAAGTGGTTTACGTACGAATGTTAGAGTGATGGATGTAAGTTCGAGAGGGATTGCTTTTCGTGCTCCAGTATCGAAAGAGATTAGTAAGATTAATATCAAAGTGGCATTTTCAGATATGATTGAGGATCAGGAATTTGATTTGGATTTGCCAGCCAGAATTGTTCGTATTGTGCCGAACGAAGATGACGTCCTTTATGGATGCCAACTCCGTTCCACATCAGAAGATTTATTGCTCTATATGTTCTTAAGACAGTCTGCAGAGCGAAAGTAATTTAGAAAATATCAATTTGTGCAGCACGTCTTTTATGCGATTCGGTCATGTCTGCGTAGTGCATACGCGTAGTATCTACGGATTTATGGCCGAGCGCATCTGCAACTAAATAGATATCAGAGGTCTCCTCATAAAGCATCGTGCCAAATGTGGCACGGAGCTTGTGAGGAGATATTTTTGTGCTTAGACCAGCCGCTACGGCATATTTTTTTACCAGATTTTCTACGGCACGCACCGTGAGACGATTTCCCTTCAGGGATAGGAATAAGGCATCGGTTCCAACACTATCCGATGGTGCTGCAATCAGATACTTATCTCGTTCAAAGCCGAGATAATCGGATAATGCTTTTTCAATATCCGGTCCAAAATAGATGCGGGCTTCATTTCCACCTTTTCGAATTACATGAAAACAAGCATTTTTAAAATCCACATCGGTTACGTTGAGACCGACCATTTCTGATACACGCATTCCCGTTCCTAAAAAAGTGTAGATAATTGCGATGTCACGGTACTGCGTCTTCTGGTAGGCGACGAGCTGTTTCTCGCTCAGGCCATCGCCGGTGTTAACAACATCTAGAATATTCTTAATTTCGGAACGGTCTAATCGGATAATCTCCTTCTCATGCTTTTTTGGCGTATCAAGGAGGGGGGCTGGATTATTTTTAATGTACCCGTTTTTGTAATAATAAAAATAAAAGGAGCGAAGGGAGGCAATCTTTCGACGCATGGTAGCTTCGCCATTTACGATCGAATTGCCATGCCTGTCTTTATGATAGTTCAGATAGTCCAGATATTCGTCTAAATCGTCCTTATTTAGCTTTTCCAGGCATTCTAATGGCATGAGCTGGATTTCCTTAGCATACTTCTTAAAACCGCTCTGACAAACCAAATAGTCGAAGAATGATTTGATATCGTAGCAATAGGAGAGAATCGTATTGGTGGAATTCTGACGAATGACCATGGAGCGGAAATATTTCCGTGCGAAATCTGGCATTTCACCAAGCATTTCCTCTAACTTTTCCTTATGGACTTCTTCGCGTTGCTTTCTGTATTCATCACTCATTTTGTGGCCGCCTCCATTTCGTGTTCTACATGTAGTATAGCAGATTATGCGAAGTGCATAGAAAAATTTTTTCAGAAATTTTAAAACTCTACTTGCATAAAGTGTGAAAGTTTAGTATAGTTTCTGTAACGCGGACAGTAGTACGCGACAGGCGGACACATTTCAAAATTGTGTCGCCGAGGGAAAAAGGAGAAAAAAGATTATGCAATTATTAAAGAAACTTGTGAAGAAGTACAATTCGGTCAGCCTAATTTTGAGGATTTTAGTGGGACTGATGATTGGTACAGGGTTAGGCTTATTCGTGCCACAGGCAACTGGACTGGTTGTTCTCGGAAATTTATTTGTTGGTGCGTTGAAAGCGATTGCACCGGTTTTGGTGTTTGTACTAGTGGTGAGTGCGCTTGCGCAAAAGTCAAGTAAGATGGACCAGAGATTCGGACTTGTAATTGGTCTGTATTTAATGACAACTCTTTTGGCGTCGGTTTGGGCGGTAGTAGCAAGTTTCTTATTCCCTCAGAAGATTATTCTGGCGGATGCAGCAGCTACAGAGGGTTCCGTTGCTCCGACAGGTTTAGCAGAGGTGATGTCAAACCTCTTAAATAATTTGGTAACCAATCCGATTTCCGCAATTATAGATGCTAACTATATCGGAATTTTATTCTGGGCAATTCTTGTCGGTTTAGCTTTTAAGAAAGTGGGAAAGCATGAGACAGTGAACTTCCTGACAGATGTTTCCGAAGCTGTATCTCAGTGTGTTAGATGGATTATCAACCTGGCACCATTTGGAATTTGCGGTTTAGTATTTAACACGGTTTCCACCAATGGTGTATCGATTTTTGTAAATTATGGATCTTTAATTCTATTACTGGTTGGCAGCATGTTATTTGTAGCCTTAGTAATTAATCCAATTGTAGTATTTGCAATCCTTCGTAAGAATCCATATCCACTGATTTTCAGATGCTTAAGAGAATCTGGTTTAACAGCGTTCTTTACAAGATCTTCTGCAGCGAATATTCCAGTGAACATGTCAACATGTGAAAAGCTTGGACTGGATAAGGATATGTATTCTGTATCAATTCCACTTGGCGCAACGATTAATATGGATGGTGCAGCAATTACCATTGCGATTATGACACTTGCAACAGCAAATACCATGGGTGTCAGCGTTAGTTTCCCAACAGCGCTTGTACTGAGCTTACTTGCTACATTATCAGCTTGTGGTGCCTCTGGAGTGGCTGGCGGATCCCTTCTTTTAATTCCAATGGCTTGTTCTTTATTTGGTATTGGAAATGATGTCGCTATGCAGACCGTTGCCGTTGGTTTTATCATCGGTGTTATCCAGGATTCCGTTGAAACAGCATTAAATTCTGCTGGAGATGTTTGTTTTGCAGCAACTGCAGAATATTATGAATGGAAAAAGAAGGGAAAAGAATTGCCTTATTTCCTCGGCGGTAATATGGAATTAGATATTTAATCAGTAATTCAATGGAAGTCGTATCGATTATGTGGATACGGCTTCTTTTGCTGACTTTAGAAGTTGTCTCTATTATATTAAGGCCCTATCTATGCGTAAAATTATGATTATGCGAAGTGCACGATATATAGAAAGTTAAACCGGGCATCACTACTGATGTCCGGTTTTTCTACGAAAAAGTTTTCGAATGATCACTATTACAATTACAGCGATGATTCCACCAAAAGTATTTAAAATGATATCGTCGATATCGACAACACGACTTGGGAATCCAGTAATGGAATTAAAAAGAAACTGAAGCATTTCAATTACAAATGAGCATATCAAGGTGATTCCGATTTCTTTTAATGGGGACAATTTATCATAGAACATAAGATCCAGATAAATAACGAATGGAATCAGCAAAATAACATTTCCAATGATTTGCAATTCTGTCCCTACGCCTGAAACAAAATAATTTTTGATGGAATGAAAAGGAATCAATTGGTAATAAACGATATAATCGCCGATTCCAGCTTTTAATTCTTTTAGTGTTTCGGAATCATAAAATCGTATAGGAAACTGTGTTACATCGATTAAGCAAATCAGATATACGATAAATGTAAAATGAATCCAGAATTTTAAAGTATTTGGTTTTTGCTTTTTCATGATGAGTAAACAAAGAAAAGCCAAAAAATAAACCCTATTTAATTATAAGACACGCAGACAAAAAAACAATATATACCTCGTTTTGTATACAATGTTGTTGTTCGCGAATTCGTTTATAGTAATTATCATGAACTGGTCATAAAAAATCGATAAGGAATCCCTATGATTTTGGTATGTTTTTCTGTCTGTATAAGGACTATAATAGCTAGTAATGGAAACTTAATAAAAAGAAGAAAAAAGCATTACGAAAGAGAGGGATTACAATGAATAGTGAGAAACTTAAGAAACTAGTTTTTACTGGTTTATTTACAGCGATGGTATTCATTTCTACTTATGTCATTAAGATACAGACGCCTACGATGGGCTATATTCATCCGGGGGATGGTATGGTATTGCTGGCAGGTGTATTACTTGGCCCAGTTTATGGAGGCTTTGCTGCTGGATTTGGATCCATGTTATCCGATTTGATTGGTGGTTATATGTTTTATGTTCCAGCTACCTTTTTGATTAAGGCTTTTACAGCAATCATTGCCTATGCTGTTTTCCATCAGGCACAGAAACAGTTGAAAAAAATCGCGAAAATACAGGATTATATCGGTGTGGTGTTTGCCGGTGTGATTGCAGAATTATTTATGGTCATTGGATATTTTGTTTTTGAAATTTTCCTTTTGGCATTTACAACGGGAACGGGCCTTGATGCGGCATCACTTGCGGCTGGTACTGCTGCTTCTCTTGCGGGGGTACCATTTAACCTGGTACAGGGATTATTTGGTGTTTTAGTATCTTCTGCACTCTTTCCCATTATTCAACCGGCATATCGGAAATTAAAAGCGTAAAAGAAAGCTAGGCGAAATGGTACTCAACTTACTCATTCGCCTAGCTTATTTTTTTATTTTAAGATCATTCGTCAAATCTTCCCGCTTCTCCTATAAAATGCAAAGAGAACTACAGAACTTAAGATCCATGTGATGGGATATACCCAGTAGGTTAGATAGATGCTGTGTATGAAGTTGGATGCGATGAGTAAGAATAGGATTCGAACAACGCACCAGCAAAACAGGAATACAAGCATAGGTACCATTGGTTTTCCGATTCCGCGGAGAACCGCTGCCATAAAGTGTGTAAATGCACAGAGGCAGAAGAACCATCCAACAATATGCGCTCTCTCCGCACCAAAAACGATAACCGCAGGATTGGAATCAAATAGCGCAACCAGTGGTTCTGCAAAGAAATTCAAAAGCACGCCAAGGATTTCTGCGGATAGTAAGGTGCAAAGTGCTCCAAAGCGGATGCCCTTCTTCACTCTCTCGTACTCTTTCGCGCCCAGATTCTGACTTACGAAGGTGGTAATGGCCATTGCAAAACTTGTAATCGGGATGAAGATAAATCCTTCCACCTTGATATAGGCGCCGATTCCAGCCATGGCATATTTTCCAAAAGAATTGATATAGGACTGAATCACGACATTGGAAAAAGCCATAATGGAGTTTTGAAGTCCTGATGGCAGGCCGTAGTGCAGTATCATTTCCATCATGCGCTTGTTGATTCGTAGTTTGGACAGGACGATACGATAGTCCGCATCGACATTCATCAGACGAATCAGGCATAGGATGGCGCTGAATAGCTGTGATATTGCGGTGGCAAATGCTGCTGCTCCGACGCCGAAATGGAGTCCTTTGATGAGTAGCAGATCCAGAGCAACATTGATGACAGATGAAAAAATCAGGTAATACAATGGATGCTTGGAGTCGCCCGCTGCCTGGAGGATTCCCACGAGGGTGTTGTACATAACAAATCCGATGGAGCCCGCGAAGTAAATCTGGAAATAGGTGATAGATTCCGGAAGAACGGACGTCGGTGTGCTCATCAGTTTCAACACGGTAGGTGCCATAAGTACGCCTACGATGGACATCAGAACAGAAAAAAGAATACCCAAAACAACGGTTGTATGCACCGCTGTTTCTGTATTCTTCTTATCTTCTGCCCCGATAAATCGTGCGATGACCACCCCGGCACCAACGGCAATTCCGTTGAAGAAACCAATGACCATGAAGATCAGGTTTCCGGCGGAACTGACGGCGGCGAGGGCCTCGCTCCCGATGTAATTTCCAACGATAAGGGAATCGACGGCATTATATAACTGTTGGAAAAGATTGCCCAGAAATAAAGGCATTGCAAATCCAATCAACTTTTTTTGTATCGACCCGGAGGTCATTAAATCTTTTTTGGTATTCATAGGTTACGATTTTGCAGCTTTACAGTTGGAGCATAAACCACCAAGGGATGTGATGGTTGGCTCGATGGTAAAGCCATACTCTTCTTCTATATTTTTGATAAATGCAGCTGCAAATTCGCATTCCAGATGGATGAGTTTTCCGCACTGTCTGCATCGCATATGCATATGATGATCGCAATGCTGGTGCAAGCCCTTGTACTGGTAAACAACGGAGTCACTGTCCTGTGGTTTGAATTTTAATAATAAACCGTCTTCGGACATACGATCTAGACTGCGGTAAATGGTGGCTGTATTGACATTCAGCCCTTCTGATTTTACATAGTCTACGATTTCACCGGCGGAAAAAGACTGGTCCTTATGAGCTTTCCCAAATTGTTCAATTAATTGGCTTCCTTTGGAGCGATATCGCTTTTGCTGCATAAAATTTGTTACCTCATCAAATAATAATTGCAAATTAATTGCATTTTGTATTTTATACAATCATTTATAGGATGTCAAGAAATGCAGCTGCGAGGAATCTCAAAATGGACCAACAACCCCGTCCCCAATGGACCAAAATTCTATTCGTAGCGAAGGGCATCGATTGGGTTCATCTTAGCCGCTTTGCGGGCTGGCGCATAGCCAAAGAAGAGTCCGACAGCCATGGAGAATCCTACGGAACCAAGGACACTTGTCATGGATACAGTACCTGGATATCCAAGACCGGAGGAGGCAAGTAAACCAAGGGATACGCCAAGGGCAACACCGATAATTCCACCGAGCAAACAGAGGATAATCGCTTCTGTTACAAACTGCAGCATAATCTGGTAGTTCTCTGCACCAAGTGCTTTTCTGGTACCGATTTCTCGTGTACGCTCTGTGATGGAAACGGTCATGATGTTCATAACACCAATACCACCTACAAGTAAGGCAATTCCCGCAATCATTGCAATGGCAATCGTAATCTGTCCAAGCATTTTAGAAGCTTCTTCGATATAGGACTGTAAGGAGTCCGCATAGATGACGATATCTTCGTCATTATCTGGATTTAAAATCTTCTGTAAATAGGACATGATATCGGCAGATAATGCGGAAGAATCATCACTATTCTTTGCTACGGCTGTAAATCCGTAGACATCCGTACTATGAAGCTGATTCTGCGCTGTTTTCAATGGGATATAGAAAACTGTTGACTTCTTTGTCCCCATTGTTCCGTTATTTTCGAACTTATAAGCTCCTACAACGGTATAGGTTGTGTAGTTGTTATCGACATTGATTTCAACTGTTTGTCCCATGGCTTTGTCTACAGAACCAAAGATGGCTTCGGCAAAGAGATCCGAGATAATGGCTACGTTTGTTCCATTTTCGTAAGCACCTTTTGCAAAGGTGGAGCCCTTTATGGTTGTCACATTATTGGCTTTGAAATAACCGGAATTCACGCCATCCACAGTGACGCTAGTTGTCTTTCCGTCGTTTGAGACCTGGCTTCTGGCGGTTCCCGTTCCCACTTGCGAATCAATACCAATGGCACTGATTCTCTTGCCATACGCTTTTACAAGTCCCTGCATGGTCTCTTCTTTAAAGGTAGGCATTTCGCCTGCTGTATCACTTTCGGTATAAACACCAACCATGATATTATTGGCACCCATGGAGGACATGGACTCCTCTTCTGCTTTTGTCAGAGAATTACCAACGGTCATGATGGCAATAACGGAACTGATACCGATGATGATTCCTAGCATGGTCAGGAAGGAACGCATCTTATTTGCTTTGATACTTGCAAGTGCAAGTTTTAAATTCTCTATAATCAACTGTTACACCTCCTACGCTGGTACGATTTCGCCATCCTTAATATGGATGATACGACTGGTTTCTGCTGCTAATTCATTGGAATGTGTAATCAGAATGATGGTCTTTTTCTCTTCTTCATGAAGGCGATGGAAAATATCCATAACCATATGTCCTGTTTTGGAATCCAGCGCACCGGTTGGCTCATCCGCCAGGATGACATCTGGATCATTTGCCATGGCACGTGCGATAGCAACACGTTGCTTCTGACCACCGGATAATTCGTCTGGTGTATGGTCCATACGATTTTCCATACCTACCATATGCAGAAGTTCGATGGCACGTTCTTTTCTAGCACGAGGACTGAGTCCAGCGTAAAGCATTGGTAATTCTACATTTGAGATGCCATTGGTTCTGGCAATCAGGTTATAGTTCTGAAAAACAAAACCGATGGACTTGTTACGAATACGAGCAAGTGCTTTGTCAGGAGCAGCATTCATATCCTGGCCATTCATAAAATAGCTGCCAGAGGTCGGTCTGTCTAGAAGTCCAAGGATATTCATAAGTGTACTCTTACCAGAGCCAGACTGCCCTACAATAGAGACAAATTCGCCACGTTTGATATCCAGATTGATACCGTGCAGGATTTCGAGCTCATTTTCCGTTCCTTGATTATATGTCTTAATAATATTTTCTGCGTGAATGACAGAAGGCGATTTGATCGTCCTATTTCCATTAATAATCTGCATAATTATTCCTCATTTCTACGATTAGTAAGCGCCCATAAGCAGATCTTCGTCTTCCTCGTCAGATCCAAGATCTGTTACCATAAGGACTTCATCGCCTTCTTTGATATCGTCAGACTTAATGACGGTATAGTAGTCGTTTGCGATTCCAACTTCTACAGGTACTTCTGTTTCTTTGCCATTCTTAAGAACGGTTACAAAACTTTCATCGCCGGAAGTAGTAATATCTGCGGTTGGTACAACGAGAACATTGTCAGCGGATGCGAGGACGAAATTCATCTTTGCTGTCATGCCGAGACGAAGGTTAGAATTTGCTTCATCCAGCGTCACATCGACACGGTAAGTGGCACGTGTTGTGGATACAGCACCTGTTCCATCGGATGTGCTTGCATCAGAAGATGTAGAATCACCGCTTGCACCGGAATTTTTTGTTGCCGTTGGGGAAACGAA
Source organism: Lachnospiraceae bacterium AC2012 (assembly GCA_000702525.1). Classification (GTDB taxonomy): domain Bacteria; phylum Bacillota; class Clostridia; order Lachnospirales; family Lachnospiraceae; genus FD2005. Next base: position 220,573 of record JNIN01000002.1, on the reverse strand, counting down.
AGATACAGTACCGGTAAGCTCTTCGTCTCCGGTTGCCTCTGTCTTGATGTAAACCTTCATACCCGTTGTGATCTGGGAAATGATAGATTCGTCAACATTTGCAGATGCTACCAGGTTATCGGTATTGGAAATGACTACGCCGCCGGTTCCACTATAACTCTGGCCAACGGATACATTGACATTTGTTACCGTTCCATCCATGCTTGCGCGAACTTCTTTCTTAGCAAGTTCTTCCTGATCCTTTGTGATGGCCTGATCGGTTGTCAAGTTGGAGGTAGACGCACTATTTCTAGCAGAATTTACGGCATCCTGAGAAGAAGCAACACTGCTGTTTCCAGAAGCTGCGGTAGAGGACTGGTCTGACTGTGCAGAACTCAGAGTTCTCTGTGCTGTGGTGAGATTGGTCTGTGCAGTAGCTGCTGCTTCTTCGGCTGCCTGACGGTTGGACACTGCGGTATCGTAATCGGCTTTCAGAGAAGCCTTCTGGTCTTCACTTGCACTGTTATATGCGTTTAACGCGTTTGCTTCTGCTGTTTGTGCAGCGGCAAGTGTTGCATTGGCATTGTTTAAAGCTGTCTGTGCTGCATCTAAATCGGACTGCGCATTGGAAACGTCGGAAGCAGCTTTCGCATTTGCAGAGTTTGCAGCAGAAACGGCTTCGAAAACCTGACGGTTTGCAGCAGAGATGGCGCTCTGGTCAGAAGTATTCTGTGCAGCTTTTGTTGCTTGCTGTGTTGCGATGTCGGATTCTACCGTGCTCATGTCCAGTGTGTAGAGAACGTCACCCGCGTGTACCGTATCGCCTACTTTTACATTGACAGATTCTACGGGATAGCTAGCGGTTACACCTGCATTTTCTGTCGTAGAATTTGCAGATGTGATGGTTCCAGTCACACTACTTGTCTTTTCCAGGTGTGCCTGCTTTTCTACAAGATCTGTTGCAGAAGCTTCTTCTTCCGATGCATCAACAGAGCTCTGTGAGCTGGAAACTTTTACAGCTGCGCCTCCAATAACAACAACTGCAATTAATCCAAGAGCAATGCCACGTTTCTTATTTTCTTTTAACTTCTGTACAATCAGAAGTCTCTTTTTATCTCTCATTCGTATTCTCCTTTATATGCGAGTATTCTTTACTAATCATCTTAAGGGGGAAAACTAAAGCGTATTCTTAAGGGTTTCTAAAGAAATCTAAAATTAGTTTAGGGAATCGGATTTCTCAGAATCCCATGCTATAATGTACATGTTTCATTTTATATAGCAATAGAAATGAGAGATGTTATGAATCAGACAAAGATTTTAATTGTAGATGATAATGAAGAAATCAGAAATGTGCTCCGCATTCTGCTTCAAAGTGAGGGATACCTCGTGGAGGAGGCAAGTGATGGTACTTCTGCATTGAAAAAAATAGATGAGAGCTTTGATCTATGCATTTTGGATGTTATGATGCCAGACATGTCAGGATATCAGGTTTGCGAGGAAATTCGTAAAAATCTGAATCTTCCGATTCTGTTTTTGACTGCGAAGTCTGCCGATGCGGATAAGTCGCTTGGCTTATTGATTGGTGGCGATGATTATCTTGTGAAGCCATTTTCGCATGCGGAGTTGACGGCACGTGTGAAGTCGCTGCTGCGACGTTTCCATGTATATCGTGGCAAGGAAAATGTTCCACAGCATGACGAAGTCTATACAACGGACTTTATGAAAGTAAATAAAGAGATGAACGAAGTGTTTATCCTCGATGACTCGATGGATGGTGCTAGAAATGAAAACGGCGAGGTGCATGTGGATTTATCTCAAAAAGAATATGAGATTTTGCGTCTTCTCATCTCCCATCCGGGACGTGTTTATAGTGCACAGATTATTTATGAGACGATTTGGGAAGAGCCATATCTCTATAGTTCTAATGCAACTATCATGGTTCATATCAGAAATCTTAGAACCAAGGTGGAAGCCGATCCTAAGAACCCACGCCATATCCTTACGGTATGGGGTAAGGGATACAAATATATCTAAGAGGTGAAACCCGATGAAATCCTTTTGCAGGTTAATTAAGAAATATAATCCTTTGCGGAAGTCTCTTTATGTCGAACTTTTTGTTGCGATACTTATTTCCGGACTTATTGCGATTCTGATCGATATCTTTTCGATTGCCATTGCCTTTGCCGTGGAGGATTCCAGTTGGTATGATCGAAACTTTATACAACCAGTTCTAGAAGAAAAAGCGGCTTCGTTACAGGATTATGTATTGGACAATAATCTTTCGTCGGCGGATTTAAAGTCTTTAAAAATTTGGTATAAATCGAATTCGGATCGTAAAATCGGTTTGTATATTGAATCGGTAGACCAGAAGGAAATTATATATGAGAATAATTTTTCGAATATCATCTCTGATTTGGAATATTATATTTCCTATGAATCGGAGGATGTTGATCGTTCCATCAAGGAATTTACCGTGAATTTTACAGATGGTACATCGACCGTTTATATGATCAGTAATTCTGCGGTTTCTTATTTTAAGACATTTAATTTTATTATTGGATGGGCAAGCTTTTTGTCCTTTATATTGATTTTTGTTCTTATTATCCGTCGTAAAATCAAGTATATTCAGCGAATCACCGATGCGATTCGGGTATTAGAGAATGATAATCTGGATTATGAGATTCCAGAAGAAGGATCCGATGAAATCACATCCGTTGCGAAGAGTTTGAATCATATGAGGACAACTCTGTCGAAACAGATTGAATCCGAAAAGAAGGCGATTCAGGCGAATAATTCGTTGGTTACTGCACTCTCCCACGACCTTCGTACCCCACTGACAACACAGCTAGGCTATCTGGAGATTTTAAAAGAACAGCATTACACTTCCGAGGAGGAACGTCAGGAGTATCTGGATAAGGCGATTGAAAATGGGAAGCAGATTAAGATTCTATCGGATCGCTTATTTGAATATTTCCTGGCCTTCGATCGAAATACGGAGTCTCTACAGCAAAGAGAGGTTGTGGATGCATTGGAACTCTTTATGCAGCTTATTACCGAGCATACGATGTATCTTGAGGAAATAGGATTCCAGTTTCTCTTGGACGAACCGGAAGAACAGTTCTTTGTGGAAGTCAATCCAGAGGATTGTATGCGAATCTTTAACAATATCTTCTCGAATATTGAGAAATATGCAGATAAGAATGAGACGGTCATTATCCGTATCCATCATACAGAAAATCAATGTGAAATTATGATTTCGAATCGTATTGATCGAAAACCAAAGAAAAATGAAAGTGCCAAGGTGGGATTAGAATCCCTTCGTGCACTGATGACCAGACAAGGTGGGCAGTTTAAAGTGGAACGAAATAATATTTCTTTCCGTACGGTATTAACATTCCCGGTGAAGGAAGATTATAAAGTGTGATTATATTAAGAGAACCCGTGCTAGCGCACGGGTTCTTGCTTTACTATTATAAAATCGTCCAATAATCGTTGATATGAAGGATAGAACTCTTCTCATAGTCACCGACATTTGGAAGTTTGCTTGCGTATTCGAGAATCTGGTATTTATTCTCAGCAGCAAGTTTTTTCGCAGCTTCGATTTTCTCAGGAGAGAGACATCTGGTATACCACATAGCCTGCATACCGTTCTTTAAAGCAGGAAGGATATCATTTACCATGTCATCTCCGATAAATAAAATCTCATTGGCATCAACACCAAGCTTTTTGATGACATACTGGAAGAATCCGTCCTGTGGTTTCTCATAGGCGCTCTCTTCACTTGTGATGAAGTATTCGATTTCATCACGAATACCGATTCTTTCCAATTTTCGATACTGAATATAAGCAGTCATATTCGTTCCGAGACCAATCTTAATCTGCTGGTCACGAAGACTGTGCATTAATTCGATGACATGTGGCTCTGGAACGAGTCCCATAAGCAGGATGTCCCAATACATCTTAGCCAGATCAGCTGCGTTTGGAATCACCGGAATTCCCATGCGGGAACAAATATCCGTAAATCTGACAGCACGACTATGGAGTCCGGAATAGAGAAATGGGCTATTCTTTGCCATTTCATCCATGGAATCATAGTAGGCCTTGGTAAATTCTTCTGGATTTACCCCGTACTTGCTATGTGCCATCTGCGCCAATGGTCTTAAGACCATCTGGTGGTGCTTGTCAAAATTGTATAATGTGTTGTCTAAATCGAATACTACTGCTTTAATCATTTTTTTCACTTAACCTCTTTGTATTTCCTTATTGTTTCAGAGTTTCATTCATACTTCCTGTGCGATATCCCTGTAAGTCAAGTGTGATATAGTCAAAACCATCTTGTTTTAATGCTGTATAGATTTGGTTTCGCATATCATCGTTATCGATGATTCGATAAAAGTCGTCCGGTAGAAGTTCGATGCGAGCGAGATTATCTCCGTGTATACGAACGCGACATTGTGTAAATCCAAGGTCATACAGAAGAAGCTCAGCTCGTTCTACACGGGTTAATTTCTCTTCTGTAATCTTTTCTCCATAGACGAATCGAGAAGCTAAACAAGCATTACTTGGTTTATTCCAGGAAGAAAGCCCGAGATAATCGGATAATTCACGGATTTCCTCTTTGGTAAGGCCAACTTCCTTTAAGGGACTTTTAATTTGAAGCTCATCTAAGGCGCGAAGACCGGGACGAAAGTCTCTGGTATCATCCACATTGGTTCCGTCACAGACATAGTCAAAATCCATCGTGGATATATATTTCAAAAGCTTTTGAAACAAGGCTTTTTTGCAGATATAGCATCGATCGACTGGATTTTCCTGGAAGCCTGGGATGGAAAGCGTATCAAAGTGATTCACCATATGGGAGATGCCTTCTTTTTTACAAAAATCAATGGCATCTTTCATTTCTCGTTTTATAAAGTTCGGAGAAGTAATGGTTATCGCAATCATGTGATCCTGCAGTACGTCATGAGCAACTTTTGCAAGAAATGTAGAATCTACACCTCCGGAAAAAGCGATGATAACACTACCTAAATCCTTTAAATAAGACTGCAAGTCTTGATACTTCTTCATTGCGCCGTTTGATAAGTTTAACATAAAATCCCCCATACATTTATTAAACTATTCTTAAAGATTCCTAATGTTTAACGAAAGTCTATGGCAGAGCTTCTTTGATTGCTTTCGCAAACTGATCGCCACAGGATGTATTTTTGAATCCACAGATGTTACCCTCTAAAATCGCAGCAACTTTTTCTGCATCCTGTCCTTCTACTAATTTTCCGATGGCTTTTAAGTTACCATCGCATCCACCCTCAAATTTTACATTATAAAGTTTTCCATCTTCTAAGTCGAAGCTGATATGTCTGCTACATACACCCTTTGGTGTGAATTCTACTCTACTCATTTTGTCCTCCTAAGATACTGATACTTTTTTTAGAAAAAACAGGGGCAATGACTGCCCCTGTCGCATTATTATTGCATAAAATCTAATTTTTGAAAAGTCAATTGCTGCAATAATTTCTATTCTATTTTGCGCGGATAAACATGCAGCGCATCGCATTAAGTACCGCAAGTACCATAACACCTACGTCTGCAAATATAGCTACCCACATATTGGCAATACCGATGGCTCCGAGAAGCAGGCATAGAAGCTTGATTCCGATAGCAAACCAGGTATTTTCCTTAACGATGCGAAGACATTTCTTGGAAATGCGAATCGCAGTTGCAAGTTTCAGTGGATCATCGTCCATTAATACGACATCAGCAGCTTCAATTGCGGCATCGGAACCCAAAGCTCCCATGGCAACACCGATATCTGCACGCGAAAGAACGGGCGCATCATTGATTCCGTCACCGACAAAGGCGAGGACATCATTTTCATGTTTCTTTTGGGATAAGAATTCCTCTACTTTGGATACCTTATCCTGAGGTAGCAAGTCGCTATATGCCTGATCGAGCTTTAGTTCGTTGGCAACGTGGTCTGCTACCTTTTTGGTATCACCTGTTAACATAATCGCCTGGCTTACGCCGTTTCGCTTTAATTCACGGATGGCATCCGCACTGTGTGGCTTGATGACATCGGAAATGACGATGTGCCCCTCATATTTTCCATCTACTGCAACATGAACAACAGTTCCAACATGGGTGCTGCAATCGTGCCAATCAGCGTTGATTGCTTCCATCATCTTGCTATTTCCAACATGTACCACATGTCCATTTACGAGTGCTTTGATACCGTGACCAGCGACTTCCTCAATGTCGGTAACCTGGCAGTCGTCCGCTTCTTCGCCGAAAGCATTTTTCAGAGACATCGCAATCGGATGTTTGCTGTATCGTTCCACATGTGCGGCAATATGGAGAAGCTCGCGCGCATCCATTTCCGAAGGATGGATGGCGGTAACCTCAAATACGCCCTGTGTCAGCGTACCGGTTTTATCAAATACGACCGTTTTCGTCTGGGAAAGGATCTCCAGATAGTTGGAACCCTTCACCAGGATACCCTGTGCACTTGCAGAACCAATTCCAGCGAAGAAACTGAGTGGAATGCTGACAACGAGTGCACAAGGACAACTGATAACCAGAAATGTCAAAGCACGATAGAGCCAGATTCCAAATGTCACATCACGACTGAGAAGATACGTCACGATGGGCGGAAGAATCGCAAGTGCAAGCGCTGCATATACAACGGCAGGTGTATAGATTCTCGCAAATTTTGTGATAAAATTCTCAGAGTGTGATTTTCTGGAACTTGCATCCTCGATTAATTCCATAATCTTGGCAGCGGTAGATTCTCCAAATTCCTTGGTTGTCTCAATTTTTAATAGACCGGATTGGTTAATGCATCCGGAGATGACATCATCGCCTTTTGTGACATCTCTTGGAACGGATTCTCCGGTAAGCGCGGCGGTATCCAGTGTGGAGGTGCCTTCGACAATAACGCCGTCGATCGGAATCTTCTCGCCTGGCTGAACTACGATGATGGTTCCGATTTCGACATCATCGGGATCCACCTGCTCTAACTGCCCGTTTTCCAGTTCGATATTGGCATAATCCGGACAGATATTCATAAGGTCAGAGATATTTCTACGGCTCTTTCCTACGGCATATCCCTGGAACCATTCTCCAATCTGATAGAACCACATAACGGCAATGGCTTCGGTATAATCTCCATCGGTATAGATAGCAAGCGCAATCGCTCCGATGGTCGCAACCGCCATCAGGAAACATTCATCAAAGGCCTGCTTGTTCTTGATGCCCTTTCCCGCTTTTAAGAGAACATCATATCCCACAATAAAGTAAGGAATCAGATATCCGAGAAATCGAACAACTCCCGTAAGTGGCAGGAAATGTAAAATCACCAGAAATACTGCTGCTGCAATAATTCGAATTAGATTTTTCTTCTGTTTTTTTGTCATACAATCACTCTTTTCTTTTTAGAAGAAGATTTCGCAGTCGTCTTCTACTTTACGACAAGCTTCCAGTACTCTAGGCATAACTTCTTTTGGATCTGCACCTTCTTCAAATTCTACTTTCATCTTAAGTGCCATGAAATTGATATTGGCATCTTTGACACCAGCTGTTTTCTTGGTTGCGTCTTCCATTTTAGCTGCACAGTTTGCACAATCAACTTCGATCTTATAACTTTTTTTCATAATGTAACCCTCACTATTATAATTATTAAGTTTCTAACAATTAAAAGAATGTTTAATTGTTAGTCTTATCATACATTTGTTTTTCTAGAGTGTCAATAGAATTTTATTATTTAATTAAAAGTTTATTTAATTGTTTAATAGAATCTTGTATTTTTAGATTCCATGACCTAATATGATAGATAATAGGAATGAATATTAGATGGAGTATAGATTATGAAAGTAACAAAGGAAATGACAGAAAATAAAAAGCATAGTAATTGCCCACTTCCGCATGATCATGGAGAAGAGAATATGGAAGAATTGCTCTCACATATTCCGGAAGACAGTGTGATTCAAAGCGTTTCTGCGGCGATGAAACAGCTTGGTGATCCAAGTCGACTGCGTATTTTTTGGCTGCTTTGTCATGCAGAGGAATGTGTGATTAATATTGCTGCTGCTGTCGGTATGACAAGCCCTGCAGTTTCGCATCATTTAAAACTGTTAAAGTCCGCGGGTTTGATTACTTCGCGACGAGAAGGAAAAGAGATGTATTATAAGGCTGCCGACACAGAACTTGTCAACAGCCTTCATCACATCATAGAAAAGGTGGGCGAGATTACCTGCCCATTCTAATCATCTTATATAGATTATAAAATCAGATGGTCACCTGGTAAGAAATTATCCGAGGATTTCGATATCTTTGGAGTAATGATTTAATACCTCGTGGCCATTTTCTGTTACTAATACAAGGTCTTCGATTCGAACACCAATATTTGCCTTTGGACAATAGATTCCTGGCTCAATGGAATGTACGATTCCCGGTTTTTCCAGATTCTGATTTGTGCAGGAAACGTCACCGTACTCATGATCTTCAATGCCGATGAAATGTCCCAGTCGGTGTGTGAAGTATTCGCCATAACCACCGTCTGTGATAATATCGCGGGCTCTTTGGTCGAGCGTTGCAATCACGATGCCGGGACGTACCATTTCTAAGGCTTCCTCATTGGCCTGTCTTACAAGGTTGTAAATCTTCTTCTGTTCTTCTGTTGGCGCACATTTATAGAAGAAGGTTCTTGTCATATCGGAACAGTAATTCTGATAAACGCCACCGACATCAAAGAGAACACAATCCCCTTCTGTTAATGCCGTATTGTCTGGCATGTGATGTGGATCCGCTGCGTTTTTACCAAATGCTACGATTGGATCAAAGGAATAGCCGGATGCACCATGAGACTTGTAGATATCGAGCATTTGATCTGCGATTTCAAGCTCTGTGATCCCTGGCTGTACCAGTTTCTTGAAGTCTTCCATGCAAAGGTCGTTGATGCGTGAAGACTCGCGCATGATTTCGATTTCCATGGCATCTTTCATAGAACGAGTCTCATCGATCGCAAGGGAACCATTGTCAAATCCGCTTGCAACACGGGATTCCATCATAGGAAGCAGGAATCTCGCAGGAAGAATCTTATCAACGCCAAGTCGCTTCTCTGCAGAGATATAGCGCTTTAAGATGGGGATAATATCGTCGGTATCTGTGAAATAAACCTTTTCAACACCGATTTCTTCTTCAAATTGGAATAAGGCATTGATAAACATAACCGGTGCCTTGTCCTTGCTGATATAGAGACCGTAAAAACGTTCACCGGGATGAACCCATTTGCCTGTGAGCCAGAAGATAGCGACAGGATCGCTGATTAACATCTGGTCTAGATTTCTATTTTTCATTTCGTCAATAACGCGATTTACTCTTGCTTGTGATAACATATAAAACTCCTTTCAAGCAATATACTATAAAATATCATACAAAGTGTATGATATGATTTTATCGAATGAATTTCGTATTATGTATTCTTATTCCGGGATATTCACTTCTCCACAGAGACTGACCTGGAAATAGTCACGAATCTGCTTAGGATCTTTGGTCTTACCAAGAACCCACATCAGTTTTGTGATGGCAGCTTCTGAGGTCATATCGTATGCCTGTAATACGCCGGATTCTAAGGCTCTTCTACCTGTTTCATAGACGGATAAATTACTTCCTTCATAGCGTACCTGCGTGCCGACAACCACTGTCATACCATCTTCCACCAGTTCCTGAAGCGCACTGGAGATATCGTGATTGATAAAAGGTAGACCGCCAAGACCGTAGGCCTCGATATAGAGTCCTTCGTATCCCTGTGCTCGTAAAGAGTGAAGGAAGGAACGGTGTACGCCCGGAAACATTTTCAGCATGAATACCTTGTTGGAAAATTGGTTTTCCAAATGAAAGATATTATTTTTGGATGGAATTACCTGATGATTGATTTCCATTCCAAGGGAACTGATCTGTGCGACATTTGGGCAGTTAATGCTGTCGAAGGCATCAAAGGACATGGAACGTACTTTGGAAGTTCGACATCCCAGCATGACTTTACGGTTGAAGGCTGTGTAGACACCCGGAATACCGGATGCAGCCATATGAATCGCGCAACGACAATTCTCCATAGCATCTGCAATGGGATCCGCCATAGAGAGCTGAGAGCCTGTGATGACTACCGGAATATCGATGTTTTGCAACATGAAAGATAACATGGAAGAGGTATAGGCCATCGTATCCGTTCCATGAATGACGACGATACCATCATAATCATCCTTTATTTCAGCAATCTTTTTCGCAAGTAATGCCCAGTCTTCTGGAAATATATTTGCACTATCCAAAGAAAACAGATCCATCATAGACAGATCTGTACCTTGGGAAACCATATGTAACTGTTTCTGCAGACTTTCTGCAGTAAGTCCCGGTGCAAGTCCATTGTCTTTCATAACGGAAGATAGAGTTCCACCGGTATTTAAAATCATTATTTTCTTATTCATATTTACCATACCTGAAATCCAGATTCATTTTCTTTTAATGGCATGATGCGGATATCCATGTGTTCGATTCGTATGAAACGATCATGGTCTAATTCATAGAGTAATTTATTGATATGGGATTCTTCTCCCTGGAATTCGGCTTTTACCGTTCCATCCGATTCGTTAAATGCAAAGCCGGTCAGGTCTGTTTCCGCAGCAATCATTTTGCATCGCCAACGAAATCCAACGCCCTGTACGCGTCCGAAGAATTGTACCCCTACTCTCTTTCTTGCCATAGTTTATCCCTCTACATCATCCAAATTTATCACAATCATAGCATAACAAGCGGTTTCAAGCCACCCCATTGCGCTTAAATCATGGCAGAACTTTCGATTTGCTCGAGTTCCGATTGTACATTGCGGAAGCATTCGAGGATTTTCGGCGAAAACATACCACACTGACCGGAAATGATCATGTGGAAGGCTTCTTCTTTGGTATGGGCAATTTCATAAACACTTTCATGCAAGATGGAATCGTAGACATCTGCAATACTCGTTAATTGAGCAGAAATCGGGATGGAATCACCAACGAGTTTGTCAGGATAACCTGTTCCATCGTAACGCTCATGATGATGTTTACAGATATCCAATGCTGCACGTAGGTACTTCTCTTCCAGTAAATCCTGGAAATGTGTTAACAGATTACAACCTCGACTGGTATGGCTTTTTATCATATCAAATTCCTGCGTGGTAAGCTTTCCTGGCTTTAATAGAATACTGTCAGGAATTGTGATTTTACCAATGTCATGGAGGTAAGAAGCCACCATATAGGTATCGATATCGTCTTTTGTCAGACCGCATTTTGGATAAAGGCGAAGGTATTCGTATCCGATCGTTTGTACAATTCGACCGACATTTTCAATATGATCCGTACGATCGAGGTCTCGCATCTCGATGAGAGCCCCCATCATTTTGATGAGATGTTGATTGTTGGTTGCTTCAGATAATATTTTTCTATCCATGTTATTTCTCCAATGAGTCGTTGTTTCTATTTACCACGATATTGTTCTGTTTTTTACAGAGATTGATGTTTTCAGATTCGGTAGCCTCCCATTTTACATCTTCGATTCGTACGTCGACCCCTTCGTATACCTTTTTACGAACGATGACTTTGGCATTTCGAACTTCATACATCTCAGAATCTAGTTTTTGCTCCGCCTCATTTAACTGTTGCATCTCGAGGTTTTTGGTATAGATTGCATTTTCAATTTTCTTGTACATATCCATATTGTGATAAACTTCCGGTTTATATTGCGTATGGAATTTTTCAAGACCTTTTTGCAATAACAATAATTCCTTTCGAACACGGTCATCTGCCATTAACATATACCGAATCCGCTCCGTCATTTTTTCCGTAGGCCCAATTCGAATATGCGTTTCAATGCCGGCAGGATTACCAATGGTTGTGCAGGTGATACCGCATAAGCTTTCGATGTAACCGCCTACGATAGAGCCTTTCTTACCCATGATTTCCGTAAATCCTTCGATTTCAGCGCGAACATCCATACAATAATTGGTATGGAAATTTTCACCACAGTGGATTTTAACGGATTCACAGAAACTAGAGATAATGGAACCATCTGCATAGAGGGTTCCACGGTGTTTCCCATGAATGCCACGGCGGAGATAGATATTTTTACCTGCGCGCAGATGGGCTGCTTCAACAGGTCCATCTACAATGATATCTTCTGTTGCTGTGATGGTGACGCCGTCGCCGACCATTCCGGTAACGTAAACATTTCCTTCGAAATGGATATCGCCGGTGGCGAGGGTGACTTCATTGTAGACCACCATCTTCACAACATTCAGTTCGGATTTTTCTTCATAATATTTGACGCATCCATCCGTAAGCGCCTGGTAGGTTTTTCCGTCGGGAAGGAGGATGACACCCTTGCCATGGAGCCTTTTCTGCTCTTTTCCACGTTTGGCAGGGAGGGTTTCCCCATAGACATTGTAGCCGTCTTTCCCATTTTCAGCCGGTTGATAAACTGCCAGTTTCTCTCCTTTTTTTACGATATGAAAAAACTGTCCGTTATTCAGATCTAATAAGCCATCGCTATTTGTTTTCGAACGAATGAGTTTTGGGTCGAAGGAAAACTGATAGTACCCATCGCGTCCCTTTTGCGATGGAACGCCCGTAGCAAGAATATAAGGCGTATTTAGGCGGTGCTCCGAGATCAGCTTTTCCAGCATGGTTTTCTGAACACCGGTAGTAATCCCATTTTCTTTTAATATATTTCGTATTTTGGTTTTCGTACGGCCATGGAGTGGACTAAGGAGTGTAAAGTCCGCTTCCATTCCATCTTCGGAAACAAAAATCTGGAAATTAGTCGTGGAAATGTTATGTTGCTGATTACTTCCTGTGATATCCACAGTTTTCAGTAAGGCAACACGCATGTTATGCATGTCGTATTCCGTGTACATGAGGTTATTATAGACATCGATATTCAGACCATCTGCAAGACCCAGGCGAATTTCTCGCATCTGTCGCCAATTGTAGAGCGGACTGCTGAATTTTGAGACATCTAACTGTTCGGACAAAGCAAGGCGTAATTCTCGCATTTGCATCCAACTGTATTCAACTTTGGCATAAACGGATACATCTACGAATTCTTCTAATCCCAAACGAATCTCCCGAATTGCTGCAGCACGAAAGTCCGGCCGTAGATAGAGATCTATATCGATGCCGGTTTCCAGAGCAATTCTGATTTCTTCGAGTTGATAAGAGTTGTAACCCCGATCTACATAGGAATCTAAATCGATGCCATAAGTATGCGCAAGGCGCAATTGTTCCAGGGTCTTCCAATCCAGGTCAGTTCTACGGCCGAGGTCGATGCCCGCTGCTAAGCCGAGACGGATTTCATGCATAATTTGATAAGATAGTTCGGGATTTGCATAGCGTGAAACGGGTAAATCATATTCCAGTCCCAAGCGGATTTCATCCATTTGGAACCAGTCAAATTTACGATTTGCATATTTAGAAACGTCGAGCCCCTTTTCCAATCCCAAGCGGATGGCTTCCATTTGCAGGGGCATATATTCAGGATCCGCATAAATAGAGACATCCAGCCCCTCTTCCATGCCGATTCTAATTTCTTCCATTTGATCTTCATCGAACTGTTTAAGATTGCCTAATGAAGCAGAATAATCGCCCATAATCTCATTTTCTCCCCAGAAAATTCAAGTTCAAATCATGTAACGTATTTATTATATCGAACTCTGAAAGAGAATTATATGAGAAACGGACGATTAATAGAAATTTTATAAACCTTCATAATCAAAGGATGGAATGAAGCTTTCTTCTGCGACATCCCCCTCTTGAATAAAGGCATTTTCAATTCCATGGTTGATGGCAAATTGGATAACCTCATCGTATTCCTTTTCTGTTACTTTACGATTCAGTTCCGGATAGTCTTCTACATTTTTCAGTGGCGTAAATTGGTTCATAATACTGATATAGATTTCATCTCCAAACGTATCCAGAAGGTATCCGATCACGCGCTTGGAGTCTTCGGTACAGCCCGGAAGCAGGAGGTGTCTTACAATGGTTCCGCGCTGCATGAGAATCTCTGCTTCTTCGTCCATATCGCAGATTTCATTATATTCCGTCGCAGAGATTGGTAGAGCCGCTTCGGATTCCCACATCTCGTAGCTTTCCTGCATGCTGTGCTCTGGCTTGATGCGAAACAGTGGCTCACCGGTCTGACGTACCATTTCTTCGATATTTTTGGAAGCAATCTGAAAATAATCCGCGGCGTGGCTATAGCGCATGGATAAGGTACTGTCAAAGTATTTTAAGTCCGGCAGGTAGATGTCTACCAGTCCATCGAGGCTTCGAATGGTATCGAGGGATTCGTAGGAACTGGTGTTATAGACGATGGGAATCATCAGTCCGTTCGCCTTGGCATCTTCGAGTGCTTCCGCAATGGAAGGCTGGAAATGTCCACCTGTCACAAGATTGATATTGTTGGCACCTTTTTCTTGTAATTCGAGGAAAATTTCTGCAAGACGTTCTTTCGATAGTTCTTTTCCGATATCACCCTTTGCGATTCCCTCATTTTGACAGAAAACACAGCGAAGAGTGCATCCGCTAAAGAAGACTGCACCTGATCCGGATGTGCCGGAGATGCAAGGCTCTTCCCAGAAATGTAACGCTGCTCTTGCTGCACGGATGGTGCTGGTCTGTCTGCAGAAACCGGTTTTCGCATCATTTCTATTGATGCCACAATGACGTGGGCAGAGATGGCAGGCATGATATTCGTTTAAAGTTGTTGTATTTATCGTATTCATATCGATGATCCTTTATGTGATTTTATAATGCATTTGGGTTTTTCAGTCGTTTCAAGATCTTTGGCTGCATTACGATGTAGTAGATCACCATAAAGACAGCCAGTATGGTCCAACTAATCGGATAACAGAGCAAAATCTGTTTCAGGCTCCCATTAGGAACGATGAATTTGACCCAAACGATACGATAGACGCATACGCCGAGCAGGTTTACGATGGTTGTGATATAGACGTAATTTTCTGCGCGAAGCGTTGACGCTAGGATTTCAACAATGGCATAAACAGCGTAGGCTGGCGCAATGATACGTGACATCTGTATACCGATGGAGATGACATCGGTACTATCGGCGAAAAATCGCAGTAGAAACGGTGCAAAGGTCAGGATGATGGCGGACATCACCATACCGGAGCAAATTTCCATAGCGAGCACTTCTCGTACCGCTTTTTTAATTCGTTCTGTCTTGGCGGCACCGAAATTCTGTCCGACAAAGGTCGTGATAGAAATAGAGAAGGCACGGTTAATCATCCACCAAAGCGCATCAATTCGTCCGTAGGCAGTCCATGCAGCGACAGTATTTACACCCATGAGGTTCAGAGAACTCTGGATGATCATATTGGCGACATTAAACATGGAACCTGCAATCGCGGTTGGAAGGCCGATGCGTAGAATCTTTCCAAGGGTTTTAGGTGTGATATGAAGGCGCTTTAGGGATAGCTGCAGTCCCGGTGTTCGTTTCATGAGAAGCCAGGTTACCAGGATGGCAGAGACAAACTGCGCGATATTGGTTGCAATGCCTGCGCCGAGAACACCCATGTGTAATGTTTTTACAAATATGAGATCGAGCACGATATTCACAGCGGCACAGGCCATGAGGATATAAAGTGGTCTTTTACTATCGCCAATGGCACGTAGGATTCCGGAACCGATATTGAAAATCAATGCTAATACGAGACCGGAAAACAGTGTTCTCATATAGATGGTAGATAAATCCATCAGATTTTCCGGCGTCTTCAGAAGACGAAGAAATGGTCTTGTCAGGAAAATACTGATGATACCAAGCACGATTCCTCCGACTAATGCGAAGGTATAGGCGGTATGCAGGGCGTCATCCACTTTCTTATACTCTTCTGCCCCAAAATACTGCGCAATAATGACCGTTGCACCTGTAGAAAGTCCCATAAAGAAACTGAAGACAAAGTCTAGCATCTGTCCGGAAGATCCACCAACACTTGCGAGCGCAAGTTTTCCGGCGAACTGCCCTACAATGGCGGCATCGACCGTGTTATATAACGTTTGAAAAAAGGCACCAATTAAGATTGGGAAAAAGAAATACAGAATCTGTTTCCAAATCACTCCATTTGTGATGCCGTTTTTATCCGATGTATGATTGCTTTTCGTTTTTTCTATGATTTTATTCGATTTCATTTGTTCGTTCATATGTCTACCTCGTAGGACTATTTTA
The DNA here is from genome assembly GCA_000702525.1 of Lachnospiraceae bacterium AC2012. Taxonomy (GTDB): domain Bacteria; phylum Bacillota; class Clostridia; order Lachnospirales; family Lachnospiraceae; genus FD2005. The sequence continues at coordinate 204,328 of JNIN01000002.1, read as the reverse complement.
GATGCGAACTGCCAAAAATGCAAATTATTTGCAAAAAAGGTTTGACAAAAATGCAAATGTATTGCATATTTATATAGGTCTTAAAAATGCAAATAAGTTGCAAATTAAATGTTTATTTAATTGTTTTATAGGATTTGCTTTACAAATTATATATGAGGTATAGAAATGATAGCATTACTAATTACTTTTTTAGCTGGTGTTTCGGTGATGATTGGTGCACTGATTATTCGTGTCATGCATGATACAGAGCGTTTGGAACATTTCTCTATGGCGATGGCACTTGGAGCACTTGCATCACTTTTAGTTTTTGATTTGTATTCAGATTTACAAGAAGAGGTTGAACCTGTTTTTGGATTATGGCTCACTCTTGCATTCATTGCTGCTGGAGTTATTTTACTTGCAGTATTGGACAAGTTATCGCCAGATCATGCGCATCACGAGGATACACCGGAGACACATGATCATGAAAATGCAGAACATATCGGATTGATTGCTGCTGTTGCTCTTCTGATTCACAATTTTGTAGAGGGAATGAGTGTATATTCCGTATCTATGATGGAACCTAGAGATGGTCTTCTCTTTGCGATTGGAATCAGTTTACATAATATTCCTGTCGGAATGCTGATTTATTCCGCGCTTCGAGAAAGTCATCGTGGAAGATATGAAAAAGCGGTTGTACTTGGATTGGTTACGATTGCAACATTCCTTGGTGGTCTTGCCATGTTTGCAATCAGTCCACTTATGACGGAACAGTTCGTTGGTTTCCTTCTTTGCGTTGCAACGGGAATGATTGTTTATATCGTATTCGAAGAATTAATTCCACATATTATAAAAACCAACGACAAGGTGATGAATATCACGGGACTTGTCATTGGCTTTGCATTGGTTTATGTAAGTAGTTTGATCGGTTAAGATCAAACTACTTTTTTGTTTTATACATTTCCCTGTTCGCGTTTCCGTTTCTCATGATGTTCGATTCCAAATGTCTTTGGAATATATCGAATTTCAGAAACGGTATAAACCGTAACGAAGGCGCTTGGATCATTTTCTTCCAGGAATGTCATTAATTTCTGATATTCCGGTTTTGTGACGATACAGATGATTTCCTGTCTTGTCTTCATATCATAAGCACCCGTCGCTTCATAAAGGGTTGCTCCACTTTGTAAATCATAGAGAATGAAGTTACGAACGAGCTTCTGCTTATCGGTGATGATACATACTCTTCTCTTGATATTCTGACCAAAGATGAAATGATCGAGAACTAATCCATTAATATAGGTTCCAAGTAAAGATAAAATAACGGACTTTGTGTCATAGAAGAAAATTGTAGAACAAGCAATGACAATTCCGGCAACCGACATTGCCTTGCCGAGCTCGATATGGAGATACTTGTTCAAAATTTTAGCAACGATATCGAGACCGCCAGAGCTGGCATTATCATTGAAAAGAAGTGCCGCTCCAAAACTTACTAAAGTGACATATAAAATCACATCTAGAAATGGATCATCTGTGAATGAGATATTCTCCGGTCTAACAATTTCGAAGATGCGAAGAAAAACAGGAAGTAAAATCGATGTATAAATCGTTTTAAATCCGAATTCCGATCCGAATAATGCGAAACCGATAATTAAGAGAATGACATTCATAATCATTGTTAATTGCGCTACTGTTAATGGAACAATATTTTCTAATACAATAGCAAGCGCAGAAACACTAGAAATCGCAGTGTTTGACGGCTTCATAAAGAAATAAACAGCAACGGCAATAATAAAAGTCGCAACTGCCATGTATATTAAGTCTTTTATACATTCGCCTACAGAATGATATGTAGGTGCAATTTTGAATTTATTCATAGATGCTCCTTTTTTACTTATAATTATACAGCCTTACTATAATAGCAAAAATGCAGAGCTTTGTGAACAAGAAAATCAGCGATTTCATAGATTTTCAGAGGATACACTCTTGCCCTAAGGATTACAGTTCCCACAAGGACTATATCCTTCCGAAATCAAAGAATCGCGACTCTCATTCGAGTACTGCTTGTTGGATTCCTTCATACGACTTACCGAGCTGCAAGTAGGACTATGGAAGACCTTTGTATTTTTATTAATGACATAGCCGGAGGTGCTGGTATTTGTAGTCGTATTTGTAGTTGTACTTGTGTTATTTGTCGTATTTGTGTCACTTGTTGTTTCGGAGCTTCCATCGGCCCAGTTGCTACCGGTTGCATAATCGATGGAGATGCCGGGTTGCACATTATAGGCATAGACACAGAATTGGATGCCTGAACCCTGATCTTCTACAGAATATCCCTCCATCAATACGCCGGAAGCAAGAAGATTATCACCATCAAAAATCGGGGTAACACGATATAATACATGGTTTCCTGTCCGGTCAACATAGTCTGCAACCATTTCTTCATAAGGAAGCATACCTTCGATATTTAGATATCTTGTCCCGGTAATGAGATTCTTTTCATTTGCATTTTCTCCAGCCAAGCAGAAAGCAATCAGATGACAACGATTATAGAGATAGGATGGAGATTCCTTGATAATATCCGGATATTTATTCTGTACCCATCCCGTTGGTTTGATGGAACCAATTTCTCCACGATCTTCTGTTGGCATAATTTCCTGACAAATATTTGCGTAGGCAACTCCACATCGGCCTAGGCTATCCAGTGATTCATAGGTTTCAAAGGCATCGGTTCTTGTCTGATCTTCGGCAGAGAAAAATGGAACATTTCCATTGATTTCGATAGCTGCTGTTCCAGAATACGCCGGGATAGATGTCAAATCTACAATTTGCGTATTTTCTGTTGATTCGGAATTGCTTTCCTCCGCTGTCTCTACTTGCTCATTTGTATTTTCGGTTTCTATTGAATCTGAAGAATTTACAGAGGATGTCTCAGATTCTGCTTCGGTACTAGTATCTGTATCCGGTAATTCACTGGTATACTGGCATCCAGAACTTGTTAAGAAAACAAACAGTGTTAGAAATAAGGCCAGGGTTTTTACGGTTTTATGTTTCATAATATGTATGTTCTAGTCAAATTTGATTAGTAACCTAACTCCTCTCCTACTAAAATTACTTGAATTCGTTCCGGTACGCGGGACGCGCGTGTTACGACAATCTGATCACAGATGGTATTGTCCAGACAGTTTGCACAACGTCCGGTTTTCGCGCAAGGGGAATCGACGTGCAGTCTCGCTGTGTTAGCAGGAGATGCTACATTTCTAACACGGCGAATGCCGTCTTCCACCGTCGGAACTACTTTATTCATGCCGACAACCATAATGACTTTTTCTGGCCCGTAAATCATGTAAGATACGCGGTTTCCACGGCCATCGATATTAATCAGTTCTCCGTCGAGCGTGATGGCATTCGAAGACATAAGAAATGCATCGGCATTGACGGTTTTTGCTTTTACCTCTTTCAATTCCTCTTCGGTCTTTGCATTTTCTCGAATGATAAGCTCATGACCTGCAGCAACGATGCGTTCCTTGAGGTCGGAATCATCGATTGTCATAGAACCTCCATAGGAGACAGTTTTCTTGTCGCTTCCGAGTAATTCAAGCACCTTCTTTGTCGCTTCTTCCATATTGTCGACGTAGTAACCTGCCATATGACGAAGCTGTAATTTCTTGATAATCGTATTCGCCTGATTTTCATAGGCGATTTTCTTGAATTCGTTCATAAGTGCTCCTCCTCTTTTGTTTTTTGATACTTGATAGATAATAGTTTTGCTACTAATTTTAGTTTAGATCCCTCGAATCTAAAATAATGGTGAAGGGACCTTCATTTGTAAGTGTGACATGCATGTCGCCGCCGAATACACCCGTTTCGACATGCGAAACTTGTTCACGGCATTTGGAAACGACGTATTCATAGAGGCGGTTTGCCTCCTCTGGAGCGGCTGCATCTGTAAAACTAGGACGGTTTCCCTTTCTACAATTCGCATAGAGCGTAAATTGTGAGATTAGGAGCAGTTGTCCATCCACTTGAGCAAGAGATAGATTGGTCTTGCCATCAGAATCCGGGAAGATTCGCATGCCAAGGAGTTTTTTCACCATCTTATCTGCGATTTCTTCCGTATCGTCGTGTCCAACACCAATGAGCACGACAAAGCCATAATCTATTTCCCCATTTACATGGCTTTCGATTTTGCCATCGCGTTCTTCGTCGACGGTAACATTCGCATTTCTAGCAACTTGTATTACAAATCTCATGATTGAATCTCCAATGTAACCGGGCAGTGGTCAGACCCGAATATTTCTGTTTCAATGGTCGCATTGACAAGTCTGTCATTTAGACGTTCTGAGGTGAGGAAATAGTCAATACGCCATCCTGCGTTCTTTTCACGTGCTTTAAAACGATAAGACCACCAGGAATAGATACCCTCCTGCTCTGGATAGAAATGACGGAAAGTATCCGTGAATCCGCTGTTTAAAAGGGTTGTCATCTTATCGCGTTCTTCATCCGTAAAACCTGCATTTTTACGATTTGTCTTTGGATTTTTCAAATCAATTTCTTTGTGTGCAACATTCAAATCACCACAGAGGATGACTGGTTTTACTGCATCTAATTTCTGAAGATAGGCTCTGAAATCATCTTCCCATGTCATACGATAATCCAAACGCTTTAATTCATTTTGAGAATTTGGTGTATAGCATGTCACAAGATACCAATCTTCGAATTCGAGAGTAATGACACGGCCTTCGTGGTCATGCTCTTCGATTCCTATTCCGTATGCTACGGAAAGCGGTTCCTGTTTGGTGAAAATGGCAGTTCCAGAATATCCTTTCTTTTCTGCATAATTCCAATACTGGTGATAACCAGGTAAAGCAAGGTCAATCTGACCTTCCTGTAATTTTGATTCCTGAATACAGATGGCATCGGCATCCAGTGATAGAACGGAATCAACAAATCCTTTGGTAACGCAGGCACGAAGCCCGTTTACATTCCAAGATACATATTTCATAATTTTATCCTCATTTCAATGTATAAATTTCTGGGTCTAAATCTTATTTATTTTACCGCGAAACGCGTAGAATCGCAAAAAATATGTTATATTACTTTTTGAAATGATGAGATGTATTATTTCTAAAATGAATAAAGGAATTTTTGAAATGAATTTAAATATGATGGAAATGGAAATTAGAATATTAACTTTGGTCATCAGCTACCTCCTTGGCAGCTTTCTGACCGCTGAGGTCGTAACAAGAAAGCTGACAGGGAAGCCTTGTAAATACCTGGGTACAACCGGTAATCCAGGAATGGCAAATGTGATGGCACATCTGGGATTCAAACCTGGAATCACGGTCTTAGTAGGTGATGTTTTGAAAGTAATCCTTGCGATGCTGATGACTTATTTTTTACTGCCTGCCTTTGTTGCGCAAACCATGCGTGGTTATGCGATGGCAACTTATGGTATAACGTTTGAGGCAAGTGATTTATGGAATCATGTGCTTCTTTATTATGTAGCTCTCGGTTGCTGCATCGGTCATAACTACCCGTTTTGGCAGATAAAGCATGGAGGTAAAGGCGTTGCAGTCACGAATTCTGCGATGATTTTAATCCAGCCACTTTGGGGACTTTTATCGAATATTGTTGGCATGCTCATCGTTTTTGCTTCTCAGTACTTGGGACTGGGAGCCGTTGTCATCCCTGCAATCTTCATTATCCCTGCATTTCTTGTGGATGGCGTGGAAGCCGGAATCGTTGCGATCCTTCTGGAAATATTAATGATTATCAGAAATCTTGCATTTTTAAAACAGATTCCATCTGGCGAAGCAGAACGCGTCGATGTACTAGGAGCCATTAAGAAGAAATTCTTTTAGAGGTTTTGCTTACGTTCGTTTAATTTACGGCTGAACTTGATCGCTGGCTTTTTATTGCCGTTGTTCTTGTTCTTTGTAAATTTTTGATTACTCTGCTCTTCTTTCTTGAAGTTTTTGCGTTCTTTATGAGGCTTACGAGAATCATGGGAATGACGTGCCTTGCCGTCTTTGTTGTTTCTACGATTGTTATTTCCCTTATATCCGCCACGTCCACGACGATTCTTATGAGGATCAAAGGATGGTTTCTTCTTACGTTCTAAAGAAATGGACCATTTTGTCTCTGTTTCAGGGATTTCCTTACCAATTAATTTCTCAATTTCGTAAAGTAAACCAAGTTCGTCTTCACAGCAAAGCGTATAGGCAACACCTGACTCGCCGGCACGACCGGTACGACCAATTCGATGTACATAGTTATCCGATTCCTCTGGTAAATCATAGTTAAAGACATAATTTAACTTTGGAATATCCAGTCCTCTTGCAGCAACATCGGTTGCAACAAGGATGGAAACCTGTCCGGAGCGGAAACGATCCAGTGCATCTTTACGCTGCCCCTGGCTCTTATCACCATGAATGGCAACAGACATCAGTCCATGCTGCTTTAACGCTTTATTTAATCGATCAGCACCACGCTTAGTACGTGTGAATACGATGGCATTCTTACGTTCTTTACGAGGGAGTGCACGATTTTCTTCGCTGTTAATCTCCTTCTTTAAGAAAGTGGTAAGGATGATATCCTTGTTAGCACCTTCTGTAAAGATCAGTTTCTGATCAACGGTATCCGCTGCGTTATTCTGTGCGGCAACCTGAATACGAACCGGGTTCGTAAGCATTTCCATCGCAAGATTTTCAACGGCACGTTCCATTGTTGCGGAGAACATAATCATCTGGCGATTTTCAGGTAACATCGCATTAATATTTCTAATATCAGGAATAAATCCCATATCCAGCATACGATCCGCTTCATCAAGAACGAAGTATTCCACCTGATCAAGCTTTACAAAACCTTCATTCTGTAAATCTAAAAGTCGTCCTGGTGTCGCGATAATAATATCTGCACCGCGCTTTAAGTGGGAAATCTGATTTCCCTTCTTTGCACCACCATAGAGACAAACGGTACGAAGATCGATATAACGACCATACTTTTTAAAATTTTCAAATGTCTGAATCGCAAGTTCACGAGTTGGTGCAAGGATTAATGCGCGTACGCGTGGTTTCTTGCGATATTCAATGGAATTCAGGATAGGCAATGCAAATGCTGCTGTCTTACCAGTACCGGTCTGGGCAAGACCAATCATATCATGTCCTTCCATAATAACTGGAATGGATTTCTCCTGGATTGGGGTTGCTTCTTCATATCCAGCCTTTCGAATCGCATTTAAAATGTCTTTTTTAATTCCAAATTCTTTAAACTTCAAATATTTCTATCTCACTTTCCTAAAAAAGGAGCCGATCAGGTTTATGTCGATACCTGATCAGCCCCCATATCTGTTCACGTATACGTTGCACCTTTGCAGTGCAACCCCTATACTATACTTTGTTTTGAACAAATTTGCAAGTGTAGATTTTAATCGATATTCTTTAATGCCACATCCATCGGAATCCGTTTGATACGGATAAAATCAATGATAGAAACGAAAACGTAGCCAATCAATAAATATAGCATGGATAATAGCATGGACTGGAAACTCATATAATAAGCGAAATAGCCATCCATCTGTAGGATAAACATCTTAAAAATCCAGGTCATAAGCTGATATCCAATCAAAAATCCAATGACAGTAAAGAGAATAATGACGATGGCTGTCGATAAAATATAAAGGGATGCAATCTCTCGATTCTTAAAGCCAAGGATTTTTACCATCGAAATGGATTTTTCATTTCTTTCAATAATGATTTTCGCAAGAAGATAAATCAATGCTGCAGATAAGGCAATCAATACAAATTTAAACACAACAAACATGTCGCCCATAGAGTGTTGTAGCTGTGTGGTAACTTTTGTGATATCTTCTGCAGTAATGGTAGTTGCGATATTTTGCTCATCAATATCGGTAATTTCATGCTGTGAAAAATAGCCATTGAAGGAATCCGCATCTCTGTCGAAAATATCGTTAAAGTTATCATTTCCTAAAAATACTGCAATTCCGCCGTCATATTCGATAATTCCTGCGACCGTAAACTTGTATTCCTGATCTTCATATTCCTCATGAAGTTTGATCGTATCGCCTTCTTCTAAATCAAATTTATTGGAAAAAGCGCTAGAAATGTAGACTTCATCAGCATCCAGAGTTTCCGGTAAAGCAATGTAATCACTGTTCTCTTCGATTCCATAGACGGTCACTTCTTCATCTTCGCCACTTCCGTAACCCTCGAAGGTTGCATTTAAATCCTTTGGATACATCAGCTTTTTGGAACTGAATTTTTCAGCCGTATCTTCCGATGTTGTGATTTCATTTCCCATGGCATCTTTAGGATTCATAAGAACGTATTGATAGTCTGCAAACATCATAGAGGACGCTGTTTTGCTGTAATAATTCAGAGAGTCCGGAAGTCCGAAGGCAAAGCAAAGCATCAGTTCAATGAAGACTACACCAAAAATCAGAACCAGGTAATTCGGCAGATTCTGGAATAAGATACGTAATCGAAATCTCGCTAGAAATGACCACTTTGGCAGACGTCTAGCCTTCTCTCGTCTTACTTTCGTGAGATCATTTCGAAGGAAGCGAAGGGGACTCAATTGTAAACGCTTTATAATGATGAATAAGTTAATAAAGAACATCAAAAAGAGCGGAATAATGGTCGTCTTTATAAGAGCCGTATTGCTCCAAACCAAATCACAGGATGGCAAACTGTAACTATTGTAATACAGATTCAAGGCGATACGTCGAAACGCCGTATATCCGAGGATATTTCCAAGGATGGCACCAATGATTGTTACGATAATTGGCATCGACATATAGTGAACAATTAATTCGCGTTTGCTATATCCCGAAGCACGCAGTGTTCCGATGACGGTACTCTCCTTTTCGATCGTGTTACTAATGGTAATTGCGAAAATAAAAGCAATAACGCCAATCAGGATATAACATAAGATACTGGAACTCGTTGTATCGCCATCAATATCTGACGGTGCAAAATTGCTCGCCTGATTTAAGTATTCCGGAACGTAGTTTTGTAATGGATTTCCATTTGCATAACTTAATTCGATCAAATCCTCTCGAAATATGTCGGAAAAATCAGCTTCTTCGATTTCATCTTCCGGTGTTTTGTCATAAGTAAAGGCGTAATTATAGTGAATTCTGGAAGTTAAATCATCGAATGCTGATGGGGTTACCATCGCAACATCGAATCCGAAGGAATCAAACATGAGATCCGTATTGGATTCATGAAGCGTCAGATAATTTACATAGGACAAAAGACCGACGACTTCAAATTCGGTATCGCCAACTTTTATGGTATCTCCAATGTTAATCTTCTGGTTATTTGCATGCATTCGATCAATCGCAATTTCGGTATCCTTTTCTGGTGCACGACCTTCTAAAAAGGAAGCCTGATCAATGGTTGAATCGGACTGATAGATTCGGATGGTGGCATCTTCTTCGCCATCGAAATCAACATCTTCCGATTCATTTCTATAAAAATGCTCATAGATATCGACCTTTGTTGATTGATCACTTAAATCATCAAGTAAATCAGCGGTAGCTTTGGACGTTAATTCAAAATTACCATCTTCCAGATTTAGATCCTTCTGACCAGAATAGATGGCTGAAAGCATACTGTCATGACCAACGTACATACCAGAGATTACGCCAATCATAAGAATCATAAAGAAAATAATAACGATATATTTGTGCCAGTCAGACTTTAATTCTCTGGGAACTCTCTTTATCAATGGATTTTTCATGTTATTGCCCCCTTACCATTCCAGCTCGGAAGCGTCTATTTTGTTATCGTTGTGATCATTATGACGAACTACACCATCACGAAGCTTGATTACGTGGTCTGCCATATGTTTGATGGCTTCATTATGTGTAACCATAATGACGGTACTTCCATACTTTTTGTTGCAGTCTTCAATCAGTCCGAGAATTTCTTTGGAAGTCTTATAATCAAGCGCTCCGGTTGGTTCATCACAGAGAAGAATATCCGGATTTTTCACAACGGCTCGACCGATGGAAACACGCTGTTGCTGTCCTCCCGAAAGCTGATTAGGATATTTGTATTTGTGATCCTGAAGTCCAAGTGTGGTGAGAACCTCCTCCACGTCGAGAGGATTATCAGATAAGTATGCCCCAACTTCGATATTTTCTTTTACATTGAGATTTGGAATCAGATTGTACATCTGGAAAACGTAACCCAGGTGTTTTCGTCTGTACATTGTGAGCTGCTTCTCGTTCATATCTTCGAGAATGTCTTGATTAATACTAACATAACCGGAATCTGGAGTATCAATTCCGCCTATAATATTAAGAAGCGTTGATTTACCAGAACCGGATGGCCCTAAGAGTACACAGAATTCCCCTTTTTTTACTGTGAAATCCATGCCTCTTAGAACATCCTGTCTGGCTTCACCAACGCCATAGCTTTTTTTAAGATCTTTTATTTCTAAAAATTTTTCAGTCATGTGCCCTCCCTTTATGTATGTATATTATTCTTGTTAGTTGTCTCTAACAGTATAGAACAAAATATTTGCATTCGCAAGGGCGCACATAATCCACCCAAAAATGGTCCCTTGGGGACGGGGTTGGTGGTTCATTTTAGAAATAGAAAGAATTTATCGTACGGTTCTTGGAGAGTAATAATAACGCTGTGTGGACAAATCCAGTGTTAACGAAACATTTCCATATTTCGTACCAACCGCGTCGTACTTGCCCCAGACATCTTGACGTGTATAACTCTCCGTATGAGCTTTCAGAGCATTTCCATTATATCCACCATTTTCACGCTGTAATCCAGCGATTGCCCAGGCGGTGTTGTTGAATAAGGAACCGGACAAATAAGGGACCGCATCCGAGGTATCACCAAGTCTACGAACGGTGCCCTCTCTGCTACCAGCCGCAAGTAGCGGTGAGCCGAAACAAACCGTATTCATAACATTATAGTTGTTTTTAATGGTTGAATTGGCAGCAACCTGCTGAGCAATCATGCCACCTAAACTATGACCAGCAAGAATCAGATTGGAATTCTTTGGAATATTGGCGCTAATGACATTCACAACATTACGCTGGTATGCATTGTTCAAATTAAAACCAGCCAATAAATCTGTGTAATAGCCTGTAGATTGATTGGTTACAAGCTCCGTACCTGATAATGTCACCAGATAAATGGTTTTGGAAGTACTACCTGCACGATACGTACCTTTGGTAACAATGATGGGACCTTTCGAGCCATTGTTGTAGCCTTGGTAAACAATGCTACAAATCTGGGCAGCATTATAGTAGGTTGCTGTCTGCGCTTTTGCGGTCATTGGCCATGCACTGACGATTGTGAAACATAGAACGAAAAGAATTGCCAAACGGCGTTTGAATGAATGTTTCATAAGTTTTCCCCCTTTACATACATTCGTTTTGTGATGCCGCGTTCCCCTGACGCGACAAGTGACAGGATTATTCTAGCATAGGATGCTCCCTTGGGGACGGGGTTGGTGGTTCATTTCCTACGATTTGTGAATTATCTATATTTCTTTTGATTGGAATTCAGTATGTTTGCCAACTTGACTTTTCTATTGAAAAATAATAGTGATTTGGATTACATTAGGTGTAAGGTTTTACTTAATAAAGCATGATTTAAGGAGGTTTTAAAATGCCATTTATTGATTCGAAAATAACGAGCAAAATTTCGCCAGAAACAAAGGAAGAATTGAAAACAGAACTTGGAAAGTTGATTACGACCTTAAATAAATCCGAAACATATTTAATGGTTGGAATCGAAGATGCCTATGATTTATGGTTGGGCGGTAAAAAATTAGAAAAAGGCGCCTATGTAGCTGTCAGCTTGTATGGAAATGCATCTGCTGATTCCTATAACAAGATGACAGGCCAAATCTGCGCCCTTTTCTCTGAAAAGCTCGGTATCCCAGCGGATTCCGTATATGTTACGTACCATCCCGTAAGTGACTGGGGCTGGAACGGACAAAATTTCTAGGATTCTATAAGAAAATGGTCTCTTGGGGACGGGGTTAGTGGTTCATTTATAGTAACCGCTCTTCCCATTCCTTTTCACGGAACCCGGTTAAAACGAAATCGTCGTCAACAATCAATGGACGTTTTACAAGCATTCCATTTGTAGCAAGGAGTCTTAACTGCTCTTCTTCGCTCATCGTTGGAAGCTTATCTTTCAGTTCCATTTCACGGTAAATCATACCGCTGGTATTAAAGAATTTCTTGAGTGGCAGGCCGCTTCTAGCTTGCCATTCTTTTAATTCTTCATAAGTTGGATTATTTTCAACGATGTGGCGATCAACGTAGGATACGCCCTTCTCATCCAGCCATTTCTTGGCTTTTTGGCAGGTTGAACATTTTGGATATTCGATAAATAACATTTCGATTGCTCCTTTCGTGAGATCTTGAAATGGTCCTTTGGGGACGGGGTCAATGGTCCATTCTAGAATCGAGTTTTTGTAATAGCCCAACACAACCACGGTAAATATCGTCCCATGTCTTTTGGAAATCGCCCGTATACCAAGGATCCGCTACATTTCCGTCTTCGTCTGCATACTCTAGCATCTTATGAATCTTATGCTCAGTATCTTTCGGCCACACGCGTGCCATATTTCTAAGATTATTATCATCCATAGCGATTAACAAATCAAATGCTTCATAATCTTCTGGGTTGATTTGTCGCGCCCGCTTGCCGGAACAATCAATTCCATGCTGAGACAAAATCTCTTTCGCCGGCGGATATACCGGATTCCCGACACCGTTCCAGATTTCCTCCGTGGAGGTTGCTGCTGATTCGATATAGAATTTTTCGGAAATGTTACGTTTCCGAACCATGTCTTTTAGTATAAATTCTGCCATAGGTGATCGGCAGATGTTGCCGTGGCAGATGAATAATATTTTTATCATAGTATTGTAAATCCTCTATTTTCCTTGATTTTACTGGGTTTGCGGCACATTTTCGGCAGAATGATTATCTCCGTTTCTTGGCATATCTTGGCATAAAAAGTTGTAAATTTGCCATCAAAAGTTGTAAAAATAGTTGTAAATCTGAGTTTCTTACAACTCGCTATTATTGTGCCTTTGCTAATCTTTCCATCTCTTCCTTTGCATCGTCAAACGTTAAATGCGTATATGTATTTAACGTAACTCCTATATCCGAATGTCCCATTATGTATTGAAGAGTTTTCGGATTCATTCCCGACTTTGCCATGTTTGAACAGAATGTATGGCGGCACACATGCGGTGTAATCTTAGGCATCTGAATTTTATAAATGCCATTATACTTCTCTACAACTTGCTGAAAATATTTCTCCCAATGTAGAGCAACCATAGGCTTTTCATTTTTATCAAGATACAAAAAACCACTATAGCCATCTATCATCGGCTCAACTTTTGCTTTCGGTCTCTTGTCAATAATCCTACGAAAACACTCTGCCACTTCGGAAGTCATCGGAATATCTCTGGTACCACTGGAAGTCTTGGTATCTTCAATGATATATTCCATATTTCGCTTTCGCTGAAGCTGATGTGTGACATGAATCTTCATTTCACGAAAATCAATATCATTTATCGTAAGTCCAACAAACTCAGATATTCTAAGTCCCGTATGAAAGAGAATATAAAACCCTTCATAGTATCTGCTAAAATGCTTATCCTCTTCAACAAACTTAAGGAACTTACGCATATCTGCTCTGGAAATAGCTTCTCTGGTAACACTATCATTTACAACTACAGTTGCTAATTGGAACTCAAACGGATTCTTTCTTATCAAATCATCATCTGTCGCCATTTGAAATGCTGGTCTTACAACACCACGCACCGTATGAATAGTGCTATAACCACGGCCATCCTTTTGGAGTTTGATAAGCCATGCCTTCGCGTCCGATTGTTTCACCCGATCGATACGCATCTTCCCAAACGGTTCCTTTTTAATAATATTGATTACAAATCGATAATTTGCTTCCGTATTATGCCTTACTCCGGTTTTCAAAGAAACATACTTTTCAACGAGTTCAAGGACTGTTGTATTACTTGCCCCGGGAAGAAGTCCTGCAAGCTTATCTTCTTCCATTTTCCTAATCTTTTCTCGTAAAGATAACTCACGCTTCTTTCCTACCGGTGTCGGGTCATTCTTATCCAGTCTCCAACTGTAAAAGTACTTTGCTTCACCATTTTCATTGTTGTATTTGTACATATATCTTCCATCTTTTCGTTGGCTTTCTCCATTACGAAGTACGCGATTTTTATTATCTCGTCTTTTTTCACTCATTACGTCTCCTTTCTACGACATAACTTCTGAAAAAAGCCACGATACGATATGCCCTATCATACCATAAACGCGGCTTTTTCTCTATAAGTTATAGTTTTCAACCATCACTAATTGCATTCAAAACTCACTCAAACCACAGTCGATTCATCCAAGTATTTTTCAAACAATTCCCTCTTAATTCTGGTATGACTTCCCACCTCAAGAACAAATGCTGCGTCACGATTTTCAGAAATAATCTGTCTGAGTCGTTTTTCGCCAATTCCGTAGTATTCTGCAGCTTCCTGAATGTTTAAGGAATATTTCTTCCAAAGAGGAACGCCACTATAAGTTTGTAATTCAGCCATAAACTATTCCTCCTTTCCAAAAATATCTTTTAAATTCTGATAATGATCGGATGCAATCTTTTCTCGCTTGCTATTACCACCGACAAAGACCGGCGTGCACATGGCAAGGATGCGATCATAAATACGCTTATCTGTAAGTTCCTTAGGATTCTTCAAATCATCCATAGACTTATTTGTCGTGACGATGAGTGGCTTTCCGGACTCCATCCTGCGATTGACTACATTAAATACATTCTGCATCGCAAATTCTGTGGTACGCTCCGCTCCCAAATCATCCAAAACCAATAAATCATAAGCAGATAACGAGCGAACATATTCATCCGAGTCAAAAGTAGAGATATTGCTTATCTCAGTAAAGTCACGCATCAAAACTCTCTTACCTTGATCAAGAAGTGCATTTGCTATTGCCGCCGCTATATAGGTTTTACCTGTACCAACGTCGCCATAGAGTAATAAGCCGACGTTCTTAGCCTTTACCTCATCCCAATGGTTTACATAAGCTTTGGCTTTTTTCATGGCCGGCACACTGCCATCATCAGACTCAAAGGTCATGGCATACATCTGCTTTTCGTGAAAACAAACCATACGGTTACGCTCTACCATCTCATCAAACTCACGCTTAGCACGTTCGGCCTGCTCCTTTTCATAGGCCTCACGCTGGCATCGACACATTACATGAACTCTCCAGAGCTTCCCCTTCTCCAAAGGATGTGGGAGAGCCTTTTCGCAAGGTGTGTGGCACTTAGCGCAATAAAGCAATCCATCTTCGCCAACATAAGTTTCATTTTCTAAATCCTGATTCTTCATCAAAAGCTCTCCCCCTCTCTCACGATATATTCTTTATGGTATGTTCCATTATTTATTCTGTTATATTTACTTGGGTCCGGTTTTCTGACCTCGGATGGGCTTGAATTCTGACCGCTGTAAGTCTTGTTTTCCGGCTTAGGCAGGTCAGATTTCTGTCCTGCGTGGTCAGAATACTGACCGCTTTCAGATGAGCATGGAACCTTGATATAAATATTTGTCATAGTAAGTCCCATACGCCTTCTCTCTATCAGACCCGCAGTCTCTAATTCCTTTAAAGAAGCCTTTACTGTGGATTTACCCTTGCCCAAATCCCTGGCAAGCTGAGGCGCCGTATAACGGACGTATATAGCCCCATTCTGGTCATACCAGCCATTCTTCTGGGATAAGATGCCACGTCCAAGGAGACAGCCATATACAAGCAATGTGGTGCTACTGAGTTTTGAATCCAGCAAAGAAAGCGGAATCGGTATGAAGTTATTCAATTTGTCATCTTTTCGTAAATATCGATTCTCCATCAACTACGCCTCCTTTCCTGTAGGCTCATTTTCCGGCTTATGGTCCAATGGACCACAAGTGGATTCAATTTGTTTTTCAAGGTCATCTACCCGTTTTCTTAAGTCATCCAAATAACGCTGCGGAACGATCTTAAATGGTTCCTTCTTACCGTTGAAATCAGCAATGATAAATATCTTCTGCTCCACCATTTCTCTGGCAAATCGCTTTACTATGTCATCATAGATAATGGAATTCGCTATCTTCTCATATTTCCGTTTCTTCCAGCGAGCTAACATACAAAGCGGAAACAAAAGAATTCTATCCTTCAGTTTTACCCTCTTGTTCTTAAAAAGATTAGTAACTTCTTCCCACTCATCTTTTTCAGCAGAGACTTCAACTCGATGCTTTGATGCAATCCAGTTTAATTCCCTGTCTTCCATCTCTTGTCTGTTCGAATAAAAAGAAAAATCCTTAGCATAATACTTCTGGCTATCAACTGTGAAAGTATCATTAGTTACCAACACCGGTTGTTCCAAAAGCTTTTTTAAATATTCAATCTGCTTCTTATAGCTTTCCATTTGACAATTCCATGCAGCCTTGTTGAGTTTGTTGATGCGATTGGTTAATTCCTCTCGATTCTTTTTCCATTCTTCTGCCGCCTCATTAAATGCATCTTCATAGTCGCGATGATCCACTGCACGATAGTCGTACTTGGTAAAGCCAAGAAAATCATCCATCTGCTCTTCCAAACGATTCATCTTGTCCACACTGATACATACATGCTCACCATCTTCACAAAACTCATAAATATTGTCCCGTGCTGATTTAAAGGCAGACACCTGTGCTCGTGCTGTCGATTCCGGTTTATCGCACTCCGTCATCAAAAACCTTTTGATTTCATCCAAGGTGCGGTCCTCTTCGGCTATAAAGCAATATACTTCCCAGTAAGTCCCTATGTTTTTTAATGTTTCATCAATGTTTACTAAATCCATAAAAGTATCCTTTCCCCAATCGCCATTGCTGCAGTCAACTGAATTGGTATCAATTGTTACTAGTTGTGGGCACGTCTGCCCCGAGGCTAAAAAAAGCTTTTTCCTCTCACAATGCATTTATGTTCAAAAATGACTGATTACTAAATGCCGAAAAAAATAGTTTCAAAAACTGGCTTATTTTTTCCCTCACTATACATTTGGGTTGGGTTGACCCCCTATTACTAAACGAAGACAATATTTTTTTGAAAAATTTTTTCTCCTTCCTCATTGCTTCACCATATACTTGGGTTGCCAGATGTTTGATTTCCAAAAATTAAAGAAAAAAATTTCTGCTTTCATCTTTCATTTGGTACCTTTTTTCTTGGTTGCTAAAACAAAAGCCAACTTTTTGTCCTTACATCTACTATTTGGAACGAGTTGGTACTGATTACTAAAATTTGCGCAAAAAAATAAAGCCGAGATTGCTCTCGACTTCATTCACCGCCTTTGGTCCATTTACCCCAAAGCTACATATTCAATTATTCACTCTAGCAAACATGAAGCTGTCTTTATCATTTATATTGCGATATAAAAGGCTATGCCACATCCCGACAAATTGGAATTTGTCTCATTTAATCTGAAGTTAATTAATTAACATTTTCTTTAATGGAATCCAGTCGTCCTCTATCATCCTCTCCCCCGTAAAATCAAATCCATTCTTCTTATAAAACTTAATGCCTCGCTCATTTTGTTCTAAAACCCAAAGCCATTTTGCTCCTTTGTCTGAGGTTGCAAAACTTAATAATTTACTACCTATCTTTTCTCCTTGAGAACGATTAATGAAGTAAAAATGCCGTATTTGAGGCATTTCTTCATCTAGTTGCTGTTTACCTGTTGTGTACGGTAGAAAGCTCAGGACTACTGTACACAACTGGTGGCAACTTTATATCTGTTTTTTTCCAATACTTTTCGTCTTTACAAACCGAAATTGTCGTACTCATTTATATTCGGATATAATCGACGATGCGCTTTTTCTATCCAACGTAAAACATTCCAATTTTCTAGAAAACTACCGTAGAGCGAGATATCAACCACATAAAGGATACCCTTTCCTTCTTTCATCTAATGTTGCTTCTTGGAAGCGTCTGAAAAAATCTATGTCATACAAGAATAACTGTTAGTTCGCTATACAGACGAAAAGGCTCAATCCCAGACATCATCTAGGATTGAGCCACTTTTGCTTCTAGACTTGAGATTTATCATTCTATCAAAAAAAAATAAAAAAACAAAGGTTTATTGCAAAAAGCATCATAAATCTTATTACGAACCATGCATCAAAAGGAAGGTTTTGAAGTTGCATTTTTACCAAATTCCCATAACTCGCTGCATTAACAAGCTAACCACTGTTATTCCTGCCCAACAGCAACCTCCAAGCAATATAGGTTTCCCACCAGACTTAATAAGCTTTATCACATTACTATTTAGCCCTATTGCTGCCATCGACATTACGATTAGAAATTTGCTAAGTTCTTTCAATGGAGAAAAAACATCTGGCGATACCCCGCAACTTAGAGATACCGTAGTAATTACTGATGCCAATATAAAATAAATGATAAACATTGGAAATGCTCTTTTTAAACTAAAACCATTCGTATGACTTCCGTCTTTTCTAGCTTCTTTGGCTCTCAAAAAGGCAAGTATAAGTGTAATAGGTATTATCGCAAGTGTTCTGGTAAGCTTAACTGTTACTGCCTTATCCAAAGTTTGACTTCCCAAATTCCACATACTGTCCCATGTTGAGGCAGCCGCAGTAACTGATGAAGTATCGTTAATTGCAGTTCCTGCAAAAATTCCAAAAGCCTCGCCTGAACTTATACTAAAACCAAGTATTTTTCCAAGCACAGGAAATAATATAGCTGCCAGTACATTAAAGAAAAAGATTACAGAGATTGCCTGAGCAACATCGTCATCATCTGCGTCTATAACCGGTGCAGTTGCTGCTATTGCAGAACCACCACATATAGAAGAGCCTACCCCAATAAGCGTTGAAATATTACCTTTTATTTTCATCACCTTATGAAGTAACCATGCAAGAATAAGTGATGTAGATATAGTACAAATAATTATTGGCAGTGACTGTTTTCCAGTTTCCATCACCATAGAAAGATTCATACCAAACCCAAGAAGCACAACAGCAGTCTGCAAAATCACTTTAGAAGTATACTTTATTCCTTCTTCTGCATCCTTCTTATCATTCCAAAAAAGTGAAATTAGCATTCCTGAAACAATTGCAATTACAGCACCTCCAATTACAGGAAATCTTTTTCCTATCATCCACGAAGGAAGCGCTATTAATAAGCATATCAGCATACCTTTTGTTTTTTTCATTATAGATTTCATCTTCTATATCCTCCTATTCAACAAAAGCCATTATAATAAACATTTTGCTAAAACAAAAATTATATATTATAATATATCCATAAATTTTCTTTATGGTTACAGGAGAATATCATGCTTGATTTCAGAATTGACACTTTTTTATGTGTATGCAGAAACATGAACTATACTCATGCAGCAAATGAGCTTAATATAACACAGCCAGCTGTATCGCAGCATATTCACTATCTTGAAAAAGTATATAACACTAAACTTTTCATAAAAGATGGAAAAAAGCTCGAACTAACAGATAGTGGTCGACTGCTTTTTGAGAAGATGAATCAAATAAGAAATGACGAAGCTATACTAAAAAGAGAACTATCATTATCAAATACAGCTAATAAAAAAATATCATTTGGCGTAACTATGACAATCGGTGAATACGCCATATCATATCCTGTTAGCTGTTATATCAAAGATCATCCTGAAACAGACTTCGTAATACATTTTGGAAATACAACTGAACTTTTAAATAATCTTAAAGACGGAAATATTGATTTCGCGCTGGTTGAAGGATATTTTCCAGAAGGAATTTATAATACAATGCTCTATCGCACTGAAGAATTTATACCTGTATGCGCCGCATCGCATATATTTAAAAAAAAGCCAAATCAACTCTCTGATCTTTTTTCAGAAAGACTCCTTGTACGAGAACCCGGTTCAGGAACCAGAAACATTTTAGAGCGCTCTTTAGCAATTAACAATCACGAAATTGAATGTTTTACCCACTATACTCAGGTTGAAAACATGCATACCATAATTCAGTTTCTCTTAAATGACTGCGGAATAAGCTTTCTTTATAAAGCTGCTGTTGAACGTGAACTGCAGCAAGGAAGCTTAAAAAAGATACCTCTTAATAACTTTTCAATACAACATGACTTCACCTTTCTTTGGTCAGAAAACAGTGTTTTTTCCGACGAAATCGAAAAAATATGTGCAGACTTAAAACGTTATAAATCCTAATAAAAATCTAAAGAAAAGGGCAATGTAAAATAAAGTGTGTAAGTTGGAAACCATCAACTTACGCACTTTATTTTACATTGCCGAGATTCTCACGAACCTCCATATCCTTGCTGTGGATAAACCGGATTATGGCTTTCTGATAAAAAGCCACATTGACCCTGTCAAACAGGTAAACAGGAAAAAGGTGTATCGATATCAGAAGTGATACAACGAATAAAAAGAATAGAAATGCCAGGCTTATACGCTGCTCGGCATTCTTATAATGATTTTCAATGATACTGCAGGCAGCACCAAGATTCTTTACCTCAGGTACAGTCAGATAATTGAGTATCGGACGAAGCGTGGTTAATGAAGCATTTGCAGATGATAACGGTATCTGCTTAGATGTTGATATCCTGTCATGGCATGCATTTACGCTTTCGATTGCACTTTTTTCCACGCAAAAAATAACACTGGCTAAAATACACAGTGTGCAGATAAGAAGTATGAAGTTCCTCTTATGCTTCGTTCAATTACGATTTATCTTACTCAGTTATATAAAAAGTTATTTCTTTTTCTTCGGCTCCGGCAGTTCCTCATACATAGCTTCCAACAATTCCTTCAAGAAACTCTTATTATCAATATCATCTACCAGAAACATTTCCTTTGCGCCCTCATATGGAAGTTCCAATGATGCATCCGGCATCAATTCTGACGCAGCTTTCACATTCTTCACGAGAAAACGATCATCATATATTCCACCGACAATCTTGCCACGATAATAGATGATGTACTCGCCCATCATTGCTCTATACGATATATCATCCAATTCAGAAAGCTGTTCTAATATAAAATCCAAATATTCCTTGCTTGACGCCATAACAATCACCTCTACCAATGATTATACAATACCGGACCCTGATAGTCATTGATTTTAAGCCTTTTCTTGAGGCTACACGCAACCACTCTGCGGAGCCGATCAGCTATGTGAACCAGCCTATGTCACACCCCTTCGCGATTGGCTCATCACCCTGACCACCTGAAACTCACCACTTCGACCATCAAATGCTACAAACCGCATAAAATCAATGTTTGCAACATGTTAACGTCGATTACGGCATATCCGAACCAACCGTTGGCGCAAGTAAATTATGCAACTTCGGATATATCGGACTGATAATCACTTTAACAACAATGTCGGACTCTGAATCCCTTGTAAATAAAGGCTTCCGCATATCCACTGCGTTTTACGACTATTCCGCAGTCATCTTTACAAGCAAAAATAAAAAATATAACAGGATACGCATAAAGGTACACAATTCCTTTATGCAAAAATCCGTGCTCCTATGTCACCCGCCAGAATCTATTTCGTACTGCGTATCCATATATCCACTTCTGGTTCCATTGGACCAAAAGTTCCCCCACAACAAATGATCTTAAAGCACTAATATACTTATTGCATTGAGATACTAAGCTTTCCTCTTTATATTCAAACGATGCCATTACATCTTCCCTAACAGTAGTTTGAATCAACTTATAAGATTCTTGTATCCATGTCACAAGCAAGATTAAATAGCACACATCTCCTCTATCATTTATCCTGTTAATCTTATAATTGTAGTCCTGAATACTGAAATTGATTTTCTGTAGATAATCACTTAAAAGTTCACAATCCACTTTGCTTGAATAAATCCATCTTTTATCTACACCAGAATATACATCATCTATATTTTCCAACATATTAAACACCATTCTGAAAGTATCTATTTTCAGTCCATATCTTTCCACTTAAAAATCCAGACTCATTAAAATATTATATCAGACACGAGCTATTTTAGTTATTCCTATTAGTTATATTTTTCAAAATTTAATTGCAAAATAACAAACCCTCCGCAGGTTATGTCAAAATACAGATCATTTTCTCTTCTTTTGACATACCCCGAAGGGTTTGTTGTGTCTTAGTCAAGGACTCTTATAAATAAGAGTCCCCAATTTGGGGACTCATCGTATCGTATCGCAGCTATCCAAAAGTTGTAAATAGGTTGTAAATCTATCTCTCAAGCAACATTAACCGTTGATTTCATGGGCTTTTAGACTACAAGTTAGTACCATGCCGTGGCAGATGAAAAGTATTTTTATCATAGTCTTAAATTCCTTATAAATGCTGTATTTACGGACTTTCCCGATGTTTTTATGTTATGTAGAGTTTGAATCTTGATTACATGGCATATATTGGCATAATTTTGCGTATTGTTGTAAGCAAAAGGTATAAAAATCGGTATAAAAATGTTCGATTTATACCTCAGTATTTATGCGGGTTTGAGGCGGTTTTCCGTCTCCTTTACATGACTTTTTGCAGTCGAAAAACCTCTTCCTTTGCATCCATCTGCCTCATTTATCATGCATGATTCCGTGTAGTTATTGGGCTTCGACTTGGGTTGCAGCCTTACCCTCATGCATAACCTCGTATAAGATTTCTGTACGTCAGACCAGAGATTTGCCCATGGGTTAGTATGTTTCCCACATCCTGCTTCCTTCAGATTCCACCTCGCGGCGGACACCCTACTACAATGTAATTGTTGGATATATAAAAATATTTATCATTCAGTTTTCCAACCTCATTATTAAGCTAAAATGAGAGGGTAAATGGTTTATCGGGGACTTGCCTTCGGCTATATCCTTCCCACTACCATGTGGATTCGGGACTTGAACCCGTTAGAAACGTACGCCGCTAGGCGCACAACATAAAAGGATTATTCTCTCCACTGGAATAATCCTTTTATCTTTCATCGGTAATTCTTCAATTGTCATATAGCCTAAATGTTATTTGCTTGTATCCTTTAACTGCAATTCCTCTCCATTCACTAAATCGATAAAGTTTCCTAAGACGAAATCTTTTTTTATTTGTCGAATATACTTAGGATCTTCTATCAAGTGATGGATAGTTACCATTATTCCACCGATATCGAAATCCTTAACCGCCAATTCTTTCCCTGACATTATTCCTAACGAAGTAGTTACGATGTTGCAACTTGAAGCAATAACATTCGAATATAGGATTATCTTCCTCGTCCGAACACTATAAAGATCTTTTGAAATACCTAACTCTTCGCAGTACATAAGACCATGTAACAAACTGATTACAGAATTAATTAATACAGCAAAGCCTCCACCAACACCGGCTTTCATTAAATCTCCAGCGTCAATAAATTGAGTCAATCTCTCTGTTTGTGCTGGCGACAAAATCAAATTAGCCCCTGGTATTTGTAATCCCGCTTTTGTAAAAATATCAGTTCCAATATGACATACCTGCTTTATTAAAGCTGCAGCCATGGCCTCGCGTTCGCTTTGAATACGTTGCTCAACAGCCTGAAACATCAGAATTGTATTCAATAATTGTACAGGATCAGATCCGGAATATTGAATAACAGGACTGCCAATCTTTAACCCTCCCTTTTTCAGCGGTGTAACTTTATAGTTCACTTTTTCAGTAAAAACCCCTGGGATAGGAGCCTTTGTTATACTAATTGTGTTCGTCAAAATATTCGAAGTGCCGAAAACCAAACCCAAAAGCGGATCGTGGGCAAGAGTTGCAAATCTATGGTTTGCATGTTGAAAAAAGCCCGAATCTTTTTCTGATAAAGCAGTACAATCATATGGTACTTTTGGAGTAGCAATTATCTGGTTAAGCGGAGCATAAAAGTCACGCGGTTCTTCGGCAACACCTTTGTCAAATTTTTTAAGCCATTCTTGTTCCTTCTTATCAATTTTGCCTTCTAATGTTAAAGAACCATCATCCTTTTTTATCCTTGTTGCCTTTTCTCTTTTAGTCAGTTCGTTTAATATGTATATTCTTATGCACTGCAGTCCCGTTGCTAAAAACAAAAAAGCTATATCTGTACCTTGTAATCCAGTTTTATATTCAAAATCCCTATCCAGTGAATCAAAAATATCTGAAGCATTTCCCGCAATATCTGCAACTCTGTTGGATTCTGTTGCCAAGATTTCTATATTTTGAATTGCTTTTCCTGCACGTTCATTTGATTTTTTTCTTCGCTCACGCAAATCGTCCAAATCACTCATATAAGTCCCTCCTTTATTATGAATCATCACGTATCTTCTTCAGCTTTTTAACTTCATCCTCCATAAGACTTACTGTTACCGACTTGGTATTACAATTCTCTGCAATGTAAATCTCATACTCATTAATAATACTATTCAGTTCTTCTCGCTCTTCTTCTAAAACCTTCTTTTGCTCCATAAAATGTTTTGCTTGATCTCTCAATTTCTTCTCATATACATCAGATGCATCCTTAAAGCCTTTTACCTCTCCCTCATAACTATATTGAATAGTATTATCTAAGGATTGGTTATAGAATTGGTTGGCCGCAGACCACCCAATTGCTTCTGTCAATCCCGCTGCGGTAGCGGTATTTATTGCATTTCCGGCTCCTGGAATCCATCCAAATGCGACCTGAACTATCCCTCTTCCAATAAAGGATCCCGACATCCCCGTAATTATTCCTCTAGCAACCCCATCTGTAATATTTAGTTCAAACACTTGTCCTAATGCCACAATCATCCCCACCTGCGCCGTCGTGATGGGAACCGTGTCCGCACATGGTAACTGTGCAAGACCTGCACCTACAGCTCCGCAGGCCACTGACGCACCATGAATAATAACATTACACTGATTATACAAATCCTTAGGCATTTTCTCTTTTTTTATTGCACCGGAAGACTTTTTAGATTCAAGCCCTTGTTCTGTCACATACGCTTTCAAACGCTCAAACAATGAAATAACCTTCGATTCATTTAAGCATACATTTGAAATATCATATGTCTTGTCGCCTATATCGACTTTGATGTAAATTCCATCATAATAAACATTCTTCACATCCTTATAGTTAAAGTAGATCTTTTTAAACAAAAAATCCTTGTAATATACACCACTGGTAGTAAATACCAATCCAGATGTACCGTTTTCAAAAAGTGAGAAATCAAAAACAGCAGCGACCGTATTTACTCCAATATCTCCGCTAATACTTTTTCTAATTCCCTTCATTACTTTCTCAGGGATGTTTGGATAATAATTCGCCTTAACTGTAGATGTAGGTTTTGCAATTTCTCCAGCCTTCACAATACAAGCTATGTCTTCTCTAAAATCACTCATTTGAACACCTCCATGTTTTATTCTGATATTTCTTCTACTTCACCACATTCACTAAGTATCACAGAACAATTATCCGGAAAAACCTTATTTGCTAAAACGCGAGCCATTATATTTCCAGCAATTAATAGCAACATGCTTGCGGTCACTATACAAAAACATATGCCAAGTCTGTTCTCTATATTTATATTCCCAAAAACACTCAACAGGTATCCTAGAGTTATATAAACACCTGCAATTATATTTTTATATGTATTAGATGCATAGTTTCGAACATTTAATACATCTAATTCAAACAATCTACCGTTTTCAGTTTCTTCTCCTTCGTCAAAACCAGGCGCATTATAGATCATTTCTTTCAAAATATTTTTTCTTTTTCCTTTGTGAAAAAGAAAATTTACCAGTATTAATGCGCCAGCTAGCTGTAATGAAAGTGAAATTATATATAATCCATCGCATAATTCAATATGCATAAATATGTTCCTCCAATATCAGATGTGCCTTTTATAAACCTTGTTTGATCTTCCATAGGCTAATCCCCATAAGTACAGTATATGGTCTTCCTATATATTATGTTTAAACATTTAATAAACTATTATAAACCCTATACTTTAACATTCTCCCCCTGGCTCCTGAACCACATATCGATTCCATCACCAAAGACCTCTGCCGTCACCGTGTAAATTTTTCTCTTTCCATCCTCATGTGGCTCTTCATCTATAATCTTAGCTGTTGTCAGACGATCAAGTACTGCTTCAATCGAGTAGCCGCTATATTTAAAAGTAACTCGGCGTAATTTCCCACCATACATGAATTGAATTCTTTTTCTAAACTCACCTTCTTCAAACCTATCGTTATAAGGAATGCAGAATTTTTCATCAAGTACCTTTAGTTCCTGAATTCGATCAATTCTGTATATTGTAGGGAACGCATCATTTAACACATTAAAATAATTGCGAATCTTCTCATCATCAATAAATGCAGCCAAATAGAAATAGTATTCTGAAAACATAATTGCCAAAGGTTTCAGCTTCCTAGTTTTTACTGAACTTCCCTGGACTCCCTGATAATTGATTTCTATATACTCATGGCTTTGAATTGCTTGACCAATTGTCCACATTTGATCAATAAACTTTGTTTTATGACAAGGTTCTACATAATGAAATTCCTCATTCTGAATAAGCTTCTTTACCATTTTCTGATTGTTTTGTGGAACGCAGCATGTAATCAGCTTATCCAACATATCGACCATCTCTTCTTTAGTAAAAGCCCTGCTATCAAGTAATATCTTGCATAATGCAAGAACCTCACTACTCTGTAGACGCATCTTATATATAGTTTTATGTATTTTTTTACTAACTTTTTTGTTGCTATCATACCTTGTCTAAACATAGCGCTATTTTACTACTCGCTTATTCAAACTAATCCTCAAATAAAAATATTACACAGAAAGTACCAGCTTGTCTACAGCTTTACATCCACGCTATTTCCAATCGGCTCTGATGTACCAATATCCACGCTATCCGGCAAATTATTCGGAGGAATCGGTATGTCTTCATTCTGTATCTGCTCCTGTTCTTCCGTTTCCGTTGTTTCGTCCTTGCCCTCAGCCGACTTCGTTTTCTCTGTATTGTCTTTCTTATCAATCTTGCCTTCTGTTTTCGCAGCTTTCTGATCTTCTTTTGCTGCTTCCTCTAACTTCTTGTTAATATCAGAAATCGCACTCATCTGTGATGCTTCAATATCCTGTGCTTTTGCTTCAACTGCTGCAAGTTCCTCTTTTTTCTTCTCTACATCAGCACGCCCTGCGTCCTGTTTGATTTCCGCCTTTAAAACACCTGCTTTTCCTTCCATCTGTGACTTGACCGCTCCCTGAACCTTTACCTGATCCATTGAAGCATCTGCAGATATTATAGCCTGCATACTTGCACTTGACATTCCGGTACTACCTTTTGCAGATTTGGACGCTTGTCTGTTGCTGCAGAGCATATCGGCCATAGAAGAACCTTTTTTCTGCTGGCTCTCTTTACGCTGTTCAACCTGATGCTGACGGAGCTGATTCTGCAAATCACTAATCTGCTGTTGAATCTCCTGACGCTTTTTCATCTTTTCTTCCAGAGACATCTCGTTGTCCTGCCCAAGCTCCTGCATCTGCTTCTGAGCATTAGCAATCTGGTTCTGAAGATTCTTGCTGACAGAATCCGTCCCCTGATTCATATTCATCTGAAACGACTGTACTCCTGCATTACTTCCACTAGTTCCATTTACATGCATCTGATTGTCCTCCTTTTACTTTGTAGTTGAAATCCTTTTCTTTATATGCAAATATCAATCCGCTTGTATTTATCGAGAACATTTTCATTCCCAGATAAATCTGCCAAATCTGATATTGTCAATAGTACATTTTTGCTTATGCCTTGATATCAAGTGCAGCCATCCCAACTGCACTAAAAGTTTTGGAATCCATTTTTTTACTTATTTCCTCAGTCATATGCTTAATGTCTGATCCCACAGCCGAAAATACAATTTCTCCCTTTATGACTTCTTAATTAGAATATCGGCATACAAAATAAAAATATAAAGCCAGATTCGGTGAAACGACCTTTTTTCAGTGTGAACGGTATCATCTTATAGGAAAAGATCCTGACACTCTCTTCCTCAGATAATAACGGGCTCCTAATATTTTGTTATTCATTGACAGTTTGTGACCCCATGCCCATATTTTATTAAATAACAACCCCGTCCAAGAATATCAATCACCTGAGCATCTTCTCTCTCATTGATATTCCCGGACGGGTCTGTTTTGTGGTGATCAAGGCCACTTAAGGATAAGTGTCCAAATCAAATATTTAATTTCGGTTCATATACCGACCGAGATGGTCATCTTTAACATATTGTTATTACGGTACACGACTCATTTTAAAAGGTATAAACAAGGTATAAAAAAAGTCAAAATAGTGTTAAAGCCCAGTGTTTACAAGGATTTCTTTACCTGCCCAATATGTTGCCATGGCAGATGAATAGTATTTTTATCATAGTATTGTAAATCCTTTGTTTCCCTTGATTTTACTTGGTTTGCGGCACATTTTCGGCAGATTATTTTGTTCCGTTTCTTGGCATATCTTGGCATAAAAAGTTGTAAATTTGCCATCAAAAGTTGTAAAAAAAGTTGTAAATTTGAATTCTGTACAACTCGCTATTACTGAGCCTTTGATAATCGCTCCATCTCTTCTTTGGCATCTGAATCTTATAAATGCCATTGTACTTCTCTACAACGTGCTGAAAGTATTTCTCCCAATGAAGGGCAACCATAGGCATCCCATTCTTATCGAGATAAAGAAATCCACTGTAGCCATCTATCATCGGCTCCACCTTTACTTTCTTTCTCTTATCAATAATCCTATGAAAACATTCTGCCACTTCGGAAGTCATGGGAATATCTCTGGTACCACTGGAAGTCTTGGTATCTTCAATGATATATTCCATATTTCTCTTTCTCTGACACAACTTTTGAAAAAAGCCACGATACGATATGCTTAATCATACCATAAACGTGGCTTTTTCACTATCAGTCAAAACTCCTTATTGCTTTTAAAACTCTTTTTATACCACTGACGAATTATCTAAGTAACGCTCAAATAATTTCCGCTTTATTCGAGTATGCGCACCAACCTCTAATACAAAATCAGCACTTCGTTTTTCTGAAATAATCTGTCGAATTCGTTTTTCCCCGATGCCGTAATACTCTGCAGCTTCCTGAATACTAAGAGAATATTTTCGCCAAAGAGGAACGTTTGCTCTTATTCTTGAGTCTTCCATAAGCTTCTCCTCCATTCTTTCATAGCTCTTTGTCTTGAAACCGCTCCCACCTTGAGCAAAAATGGGCATAGAAAAAGGACCGGGAGACTCACAATCTGTGAATCTCTCGATCCTTGATTTCTATTTTTACAATTTCTTAAGTCTAATGTAGCATCAGCAAAAAAGACCGTAAAGGGCCAATGGGGGCCAGTTATTTAATGCAATCCTTTAAAAAATATAACCACGTTCCCAATCTCTACATTTCTATTTCAAATAAGGTGCATTCTTTAAGATGTACATTATTCTGCTCATCAATTTTGATTAAATCATAGTAGAAACAATATCTCTTTCATTCAAGAAGAAACATCTATGGATAATTCATATGTATTAAAATTTGTAAACTCAAATGATGTTCGAAAACACCTTCAGACGATTAACTACCAATTCTCGGTCCCCGAGTATGCGTATTTGATTTGGCAAAACAAGTGTCTTTCTGTTACTCAGAAGCATCTGGAATTTCAACTGCTTATTGATACTACAGACAGCTGTCTTGTAAAAACCTCAAATTGCAAGGAAGGCTGGGATCTACATCAGACCATAAAGGATTATGTTGCTTTAGAAAATAAGCTGATCAGCATCTTCCTGAAACCTGAAGCAAACAGTTTTTATGTTGCAGAGTGGTTGGAACTCGGGGACTGGCACGGGGGCAACTGCTTCTTTAATAATCCGGACTTAGCCTATGAATATGCCATGAAATATGCTGATGAAAACCCTATTACCAGTTTTCGTATAAGCAAGCATTACAGCGACAATTCCACAAGTTGCAGCTGTGTTATAGAAGCACTTTACAACTCTGAAGGAGAAACCATGAAAATCGACCATTGGGGTGCACCACCCGAAGTTTGGACTGAAGATGACTCCACTATCTGGTGCGAACGCTTCGATGACATGTGGTTCGATATTCCGATACCATTTAAGCCTGGGGACATCGTTTGCGATTGTTATGATAAAACACCATTTGTCATTACAGACACTGTACCATGGTATCGTAAGGAACACCCTCCCAAAAAAGCTGGCACTACCCATCTTTGCAATTTCGATATGTGTGCATCCGGCTATTCGCTTGAAAAGGATACACTTTCCGTTATGTATAACTGGGTTAGCTTCTATTATCTTAACTTGGAATACTATACCGACGATTTAGGCGGAGACAACCGAATTCTGATTGCCTACAGTTTATTCAAACAGAGAAAGCTCAACGGCGATACACTCTCAAAGGTAGTTCAAATGATTACTGCAGAGAGCTTCGCAAGAAAGTTTTGTCATGATATCGATTGGGTAATAGACGAGGAAACAGAAAAAAGTTTGGGATTAGACATATATAAGGAGAAACTCTATGAATAATCAGGGAATTTGCCGATTTGTAAACTCAAAAGACATCAGAAAATATCTGGCTGATATCAATTATTCCTTCACAACAGCCGAGGCCTCCTGGTTGGTCTATCAATGCCGTAATGCAACGTTAGCTGAAAAATATGCTGCCTGGGAGAAAATCATTACGACTATGCCGGATCAGTCCGTAGATTCTTTCCACTTTAAAAAACCCTATGAAAGCATTCACAAAGTAATCTCCGATTTCATCGCTATGAAAAAGAAAGTAACTGAGATGTTTTTTGAAGAGCGGCCAAAAGCCTTTTACCAATATTCGTTGGTTTATAATGACGGAAGCAGGGATTACGATGATTCCATGCTCTATTCCTCTTATGAAAAATGTTTCAAACAATTAGCACATGAATTTTCTGAAGAGGATAACGATATTTCAGGATGCATCAGACGTTCTGAAATTGATTGTTTCTATCACATTACCGCATTCTATAATAGAAATGGTGAGCTCATGGATGTCGACATTCTTGCGGATTACGGCATTGTAGACTGGCACTTGCTTAATTTCTTCAGGAATCTTTGGTTTCACTTCCCTGCTCCTTTCAAAAAAGGAGATCTCATTTACGATCCTCTTAAACACCAGCGTAGAGCACGCGAGGACCTTCTTGTTATGGAAAGTAACACACCTTTGAAATTTGAGGAAGACGGCCGTTCACACACTGACTCCGCTGATATGAATGTATGGGGATACTTCCAGGATGATGAGAACGGAACAATCTTTCACGAAGTAACCTGGAACTATATGGATTTTGAGTATTATCCCGAGGAGCTGCTTACCGGAAAGAAACGCATTCTCAAAGCCCTCAGTAATCTGATGAAAGAAAAGATCGACATCGGGCTGTTTATCTATGCCTATCATTTAATCATGCTCGAGGAAACAAGAAACGACCTTATTCCGCATGGATGGTATACAGATGAAGGCATGAAGCTTGCCGGAATCTTGGAAGAAAAAAAGGATAATTAATCAGGAGGTGCTTTATGATAAAATCCTATTTCGCTTTGGACAGAAAAATAGCACTGGAATTTCATAAGTATGCCGAACAGACAAAGGAATACCCTCACGATTACGGAGAAATGAGGAAACTGAGGATAGAGTTGCCGGAGCTCTGTCTATCATATCTCCCAGACACCATAGAAAATCCCCCTCGGAAAAATGTATTTCCGAGAGGCCTTTAAAAAACAAATCATAATATCCGTGTAAATCTGAGACTGCATAAATCGCCATATTACAACTCCTTGATTTCAGAATATCTACAAAAAATATACTACTCAGATTCCCACTCGCTCAATCCGTGGATAAAATGCGAAAAATCAAAATATATTGTTTGTGGTCGCATATTTACTCCGCACACAATCTTTAGTTCCGCTTCATTGCATATGTGGAAAGCTCGTCCAACTCCAATACTTCTATACCAATCATGGTTTCTATGCAACAACATGACTGTAGTAAACTGGTAAAGATCGTTCTTAAACTCTCCAATTGTCTTCTTATTGTCGCATGTGTAAATCAAGTCAAACAATTGTGGTCTTCTGTATACTGGATCAGAATCTCCAGAATTTCTGGCAAGATTAGCTGTTACAATAACCGAAATCGAATAATCTGTGGATATTCCTTTCAGCTTATTTATGGCATCCGGGGTCTCTATCAGTTTCAAATCATCAACAAATACTATTGTGGGCAAATGCTTCTCTATGCATTGCCTCATATCATCTATTTCCCACGCAGAATCCTCCACAACTATACCTTCCGTGCCAAATCCGTACTCTAGCATATTTTTCTTCCACTGCTCATCAGATAATTCCAACGAAAAAATAAGTGGATGCGCCTGAGTTCTTTTAACAAGCATCTGGCAAATATACATTAGCAATTCGCGCTTTCCAAGCCCGGGAATCGAATACAAGCCATACAATCCCGGGGTTCTTTGAATATTACAGAATAAATCATTAATTTCCTGCATAATTCCCTCTCAATCTTTTAGTAACGCATATTTTATGCGAATCAATCATCTCTTATACTGTTTACAATTTCCAAAACCTGTTCCCAGACCAGTCCTTCTCCAGAAGCAGAATGCCATCTTTCCCATACCTTAGCCGCTCTTTCCTCACTGCCTGAAAGCATTTCACTCAATTCTAGCAGGCAATCATCTTCCTCAGTCAGCTCCTCTTTTTTTACTCTTCTCAGTCGATAAAGAGGCGAAATCATCGGCTCATATGTGTGCCATCCAATATCCTTATACAATCTTCTGTGTTTAAGTGGAGTTAGGCTCCACTCATTAGTTCCTGGATAGCGGAATACGATATTAGGAAAACAGCAATCCCATTGATTTCTAGCCTCCAAGATCATAGCATGAAAAGGCGGACCGAAAGGACGACAATCGATAATCACGATGTCTCCAGATTTATATGGAGTTTTAAAGCTTAAATCCAAACTTCCGTCTGCAAATTCCCGATCTTCAGACATGAAAAAAGTATTTCCATGTTCCTGTTTTTCAGGAATCAGTTTTTCAAACCAGCAAATCTTTCCACGATAGTAGTAGTAATCATATCTCGGGTTTTCCCACTTAGTATCATATGCATCCCAAGCCTCCATACGGTAATACCCCTCATCTGAGTCGTTATTATACTCCTCGTTTTCTATATATCTTTCAATTGCGTCAGGGCTAACGAACACTCCACATGAACTTGATTTTAGCTGTATTTCATCCACATCATACCATTCAGCAAACAAAACCAGTGGCTTGTTATCGTACATATCCCCTGTAGTTGAATATAACCCTTCCCTAGCAGCTTGAATGTCCTGGCTTCTGTCATATAATACTGTCCAAACAGATCTTTCTTCTCTGAAATCAGCCAGAGCACGAATATCATGCTTGATAGACTTAAAGGATTTCCCTTGTTTTATATTCTCTTCAACCGATGCAAATGCTTCAAATTTCAGATTTCGCTTGTTGCCCAAGCTACTAAACAAAGCAGATTTTTCATCAAGAGTAATTGGTGCTCTGCTAATAATGTCGATAAGTTCAAAAGGAGAAAGAATTTGTTCCTTCACAAGATAATCCGTCAGCTCATCAGAAAAGCCGCAAGCTGTAAGCACTCGGCACACATCATCTTCGCTTATTATCCCCTCATCTCCGGTTAAACATCTAAGGTCTTCCAATGAAT
Organism: Lachnospiraceae bacterium AC2012; assembly: GCA_000702525.1. Taxonomy (GTDB): domain Bacteria; phylum Bacillota; class Clostridia; order Lachnospirales; family Lachnospiraceae; genus FD2005. The sequence goes on along the minus strand of JNIN01000002.1, from coordinate 170,493 downwards.
CAACATTAATCCAGCGTTCTTCCTTCAAGAGATATAATCTACAAGATTTTTGTAGCGCACAAAGGCATAACATATTGATAAAAGTGCCTTTGCTTTTCCCATCCCAAATAGCCAACCCGTTATCACAGTCCTCTGCCATATGGAAGTCTTTTTCTATTCTATAAACATATGGAGTTCTACCATTAGGAGAAAACCATTTCTCTTCCCAATGTCCAAGGTTACTTCGCATTGTTTTATGGCTTCCCGAAGCGTATACTGTGACAAACTTGTACTTTGATGCAGACAAGTATTCCTGCACCATAGTATCAATTCCCCAACAGTCGCCAATCACAATTTCACTTCCATCAACCATTATTCCATCCAGACAACCTCGCACACTGTCTGGGAGCATCCATTCTTTTCCTGCCTTGTTTAAACTCTTCGAGCCACTGATAAAAACCTTCATTTCTCATACCTCGCTTTTCCTAAAACTCATATTAGGAAACACTCCTTCCTCTTATGACCAATCATCAATCCTATTATTTCTCATGCCATACTTATCTCTTGATGAAATGCCGATAACCACACGGAAAAATCTATTAGGTTGTCATAAACTCTGTTACCCGCCACGTCACCCTTCGCCTGTCTTCGGGATTTATCTTCTCCTAAAGAACAAAATTTTACGCTTACATCATTGTCCATTGTCATACAAACCATTAAGTATTCCTTACCATCTTCTTTAAAATATGTCTTTTTAGATGGATGGGTAAATCTAACATCTTTACTATCAAATATTCCCGGAATAATTGTAGTCGTTACACACACATTCAGAATATTGGACGGATCAGCATTCCAGTTATGATTTGAAAAGAAATACATGAGATAATACCTATATTCCTGATGCGCATAAATAATCGAATATTCTATGCAAAAGGCGTCTCCATAATGCTCTTCTACCCCGCTATCATATAGTATCTTCATTAACCTGTCATACATTTCAAACTTTGCTGGATCTACCACACGTTCTGTCGTTTTTGCGATAGAATCATCTTTTTTTTCTCCAATTCTTTGCAATTGAATATTTATAGCGGAGAAATCATCATTCATGTACCATTCGCATTCATTTGTCCCAATCTGAAGGTAATCGTTGATCCATTTTCTATTGAGCCTGTCTCTACGGTCGTCGGTGAACGTTATCTCAAGAGTTTTATCTGCTGCTATTTGGTAAAGTTCATTTATTGTTGGGAAAGATACATCATCACCTTTAAGATTAGGGTATTTCTCCAATATTTTTGAGAGGCAAATCTTTTTATCAAAACGCTCCCGGGTATATACCTTATCCCCTACATACAAAAGATATTTAGCGCCGGATTTATCAACCAAAAAAATGTGATTAAAAATGTCCTCATCACATTGAGCTATTCCTGCGGATTTAGCAATAAGCGCAAATTCCCTTTTCATAGTAATCCGATGAAGAACAGTGTTTATAGCTTTATATACTTTTATCATCATGTTTGTACTCATACGCTTCACCATCCCCATCCAAAGAATTTCTTTCCATCGTGGTCAGTTATCTCGACGCTCTTCGCAAATTCAGCGCTTGCTTTCTCGAGGATTACCGCAGCCCTTTTTTTATCTGCCCACCCGTCCTTCTCATCTATATACCATTTACCATTTTCAAAATATACATATAGGATCTGATCCTTTAATTGATTGGAATGCCATTTGATTGCGATATTCCCGTCTTTGGAATCCACTTCATCAATAATAATTGCCTGGTACTGATCAGAATAGGGTTTTCTGCCAACTTCAATGTCAATTACCCCCTTGTAAGCATTATTGATTGAGATGGGATTATCTTCAAATTCTGTCACGCATCCGTTGTAAATCAGATCTGTTATTTCCCTTTCTCCTTCAAAAATATCTTCCGCAATGTCATCAGAAAGGAGCAAAACTCGACCGTTATTATCTAATACCTCATTGCAGACAATCCAGAGAGCCTTCTTTTCATCTTTTTCCATTAACAAGCTCGTAACATGATCTATGACAAGAAGTGAAATGTCATCATATTGTTCTCTGATATTGGATGCATACTTTCCCAGCAGATCAGCAGATATATATTGCATTTTTCCAATCAGTTCTTTATCGACTTCATTCCCGGTAAGGCGTCTAGCTATTTTACTCATACGGTTATTTGCTCTCTCTTCATAAGAATACAAATATAAAAGCGAATAACCCATTTTCCCAATAGCGAAATCCTTGAACAATTCATATGTAGCTTCATCCCTTCGCTTTTCTGCTATTTGATCTTCATCTAAATCTTCGAAAGAATCTCCTAACACAAGTTTTTTGAAAACATTGGAAAAATCTGCACCGAAAGGCCAATGCCCACCATCAACATAAAAACAGTTTTTACTGCGCAGATACTTGTTGCTCGTTGTCGTATCTGTAGCATCATCATCACGCCCCAAAATCATATAGACGTTTTTTGTGGTTTCACGTTTAGTGTCCCAACAAATATCTCTTTCCGTGATTATTTCAATCAGTTCCTGATATTCATAATCAGCAAGATCATCTGACCAATATCTGGATGCGGGATAAGCCGGATTGATTAGGATAGTTTTGACGTTTGTAGCCCGCCCAATATACAAAGCCAACACGCCACCAAAACCGTGCCCCACGATCAGATCATACCTTTCAGTCATAAGCTGCATTAATAATTCAGCAGGATTCTTATCCTTTTCAAAAACCACTGAAATAATATGTGTATTCGCACTGAAACACTTCTGTAATTCCTTGTAATAAAAATTCTCTTTTTCATCTTTGTAGTCACAGATATTTAGTATGCTCATAGCTGCTCTCCTTTCTCAGTCCAAACGCATGTATCGATTTCTATTCTCAAGGTCTGTGTTAAAACAAGTATAAAAGAAGGGATGTGCATTATTATGCACATCCCATTGATACTCCATCCCTATATAGATCTAATATTTTGCAAGTACTGAACTGAAACTCTTTTCGTCAACCACACACCGTTCACAGAGCAATAGAACTTCTTTTAAATATTGAAATTTACACTTCTCTTGGTTTTGATACATTCCGTGTCTGCTTCCCACTTTTCGATCAGTTTCCTCATCCGCAGAAAGGTGAACATAATAACCGCGCCTTTGGAATGAGGCCTTGTTTGTCAATCGACTCAACGTATTTCTCGCCGGTTCCATGATAAAGAAACTCCGGTGGTTGTACTTCTTCGAGTTCAACGTCAACTGGAATAGAATGACCTTGGTTTGCTCTGATAAGCGTTTTATCTTCATTGAACGAATAACGCTGTTTCTCGTCCTCCGCAACAATTCGTTCCAGAGTCCCCATATCCAAGGGATGTGACTTATTTACCCCTCGAATCAGCTCGTCAACATTAGCCCAACTATGCTCATCAAGAGAGACTCCTACTACTTCCGGCTTATGGCGAAGAATCAGTGATATAAACTTACTTGTGTCTTTATCTTTCATTTTCCCAAAAGACTAGCGTGAGCTATTTACTCTTTTTTAATAGCTCATTTAATAAATTAATATGCTTCTTCCCATTCCGTTCAGCTTTCGTAAATGATTTCAAATAGTCCTCTGCCGAAAGTGTTTGAGACATAGTGACCCAGTTTTCAAAATCCAGTTGCAGTGGGCTTTTGTCTTCTTTTTTGCAATAGCTATCAACATGCTTCTTATAATACATATAAGAACCTGCTACATTTTCACCACCCTTAGGCAACTTGCTCCAAGCTTCTGCTTTCTTAAGCTTATTTCCGTTATCATCAGTTATGTTCCTGCGTATCCATTCGAGCATGATACCGTCAAGCGGCATGTGGCACTTGTCAAAACGTTCTTTTAATTCACCATCAGCAATGCAGTATAAGTATTTAAATGCCATATTGATTATCTTTTGAGCTTGCCCAAAGCTCATCTCATAATTAATACATAAAGTACCACAGGCCTCATAAAAGATTGAATCAAAATCATTGTTTCCACCGTTAATGTAATTTTGCATTTTTTCAGCAACCTGTTTGATGGCATCATCATTTTTTGTTACTTTTTTCTGTCCACCAAATGTTCGGGATGCATCTAAGTATCCCAAATATAATGCCTGAACATACGTCTCAATTTTCGTTTCTTTCGTAAGCGATTTAGCCAAAAAATCCTTTTCTTTATTAATCGTTTCCTTGAATCGTTTGACATCTTCTTCATTAATGACTTTACTCATATACTTCAACTCCTTTCTTTTTCTGTTGAGGCAAGTATAAAAAAAGGGATGTACATTTTAGTGCACATCTCCACATGGAGTTTTATTTTTCTATAACTTTTGTAAATACTGGATTGCTACTCTTTTTGTCAGCCATACCCCGTTTACAGACCGGTAGAACTTCTCATGATTCCGATACATTTCTCCACTCTTAACGATATAAATAACCGGCTTCCCATGTCGGCTACCAACTTTGCGAGCTGTATCTTCATCAGGGGAAAGATGAACATATAAACGAGATTTAGGAATAAGCCCCTGCTCGTCGATTGATTCAACATATTTCTCGCCGGTACCATGATAAAGGAACTCCGGCGGCTGCACTTCTTCAAGTTCAACATCAACCGGAATAGAATGTCCCTGATTGGCGCGAATCAATGTTTTATCTTCGTTGAAAGAATATCGCTGCTTATCGTCTTCAGCGACAATCCGCTCCAGTATTTCCATCGTCAGAGGATGTGTTTTGCTAACACCCTGAATCAAATCATCAACATTAGCCCAGCCATGCTCATCCAAAGGTATTCCAATAGTTTCCGGTTTGTGGCGAAGGATTAGAGCTATATATTTGCTTGTACTTTTATCATTCATATCTGCTTCTTACGCCCAATACCTATTTATCATGTTCCTTATATCTTTATATATTTTAACATTATCTGGACCTTAATTACCTATGAATCTTTTCCCGGTATCTCCGGTGCGTCAAACTGACTGAATTCATCTAGGTATACAGTGTGCGGAAGTTCCTGCAATATAGTTAACAGTTTCCCAATCAATCCACTATTAGCATACTTCTTCTAACTCGAATTCCAGCTGATTTCTTCTCATTCTACGCTCCTTTTCAACACCAAACAATTTTATTAAATATATCGGGATTCTCAAACTGAATATATTCATCCAATTCTCTATCATACTTAAATAACCAGCAGTTTTTTACTCTTGAATATAACCCAGGTCCTATTTCTTCAACTATTGCATAGTCATAACAAGTTTCCCAAATATCACATGCATTCATTCTTACAGCCATAATTGCATTCTCCTTTTCATGGAAAAAGCCAAAATTTTCTCGACACCCATAATTCAAAGAGATAACAGCAGGCTCTTTTACAATTGTCCCATCCTCTTGCTTTATTTCATTAAAGCGTTCTTCAAGTTTAGTACAAACTATTACTCTATATATGGGTGTAAAATCAATATCCATCATTTTTCCTCCTTGTTGTCTGTGTTAAAACTTATCTGTGTTAAAACAAGTATAAAAAAGAGGATGTGCATTTTAGCGCACATCCCACTTTCAAGTTATCAGGATTTTATTTCTTTTGTATTCCATCTAATACATCCACAATATGGTTTATTTTTATCAGAATAATTTTTTTGAATATGTCTTTTATAACTATACTTATCTGCTTTTTTAGCAAGCCCATCTTTCTTTAGCTGCGCTTGCTTTACATATTCCGGCCAGTTTTTATATTCTTCTTCAAAAGTTATGTGTTTCTCAATATTTCGATATTCATCGTATGTCTCTATTTGACTCCATGTATGTTCTGTGTCTTCTAATTTACCTTTTTTGTTTAAATGATTAAGCACATAAGAATCCAAAGGAGCATGAAACTCCTTCTTATGCTCAACAAAATACTCGTTAACTTCCTCTAAACCAAGACTTCTAAAAGTATATAAATACTTCACCGACATATTAATCCATTTTTGGATTTGTCCATAAGAAAGCTCTATACAAGACTGACTTTCTTCCTTCATCTGATGTGATGTTTTTTCATGCCATTTATTATAGTCCGTATCTCCATTTAAACTTTTCAACTGCTTATACAAACACTCAGTTAAACTTCTTCGCATCTCAAAAATCTTATTCTTTTCCCCTGATATGGTATGTGTTTGCATATCAATATACGCTCTATCTATTGCTGCAAGATAGGGATCGTCTATATCTCCAAAATAACATTGAATTAAAAATCTAATTTCATCATTCATACGCCTTCACTCCTTCCAATAATTCCATCTTTACTTTTCCCCGCAACTCCACCGGCTCTAATACTTCCACATCCGGTGCATAATTCTTTGCAAACTGTATCATAGCAGCCTCATTTACTTTTGCTTTAACACAAACGGTATCATCAGCTTCATCATAGAACTGAACATCTTTTCCAAACATATCGATGATATCGCTAATCATCGGCCGTACTATTTTGAATTTTACAATTGAATCCTCGCTGGAATACATATAAACATGCTTCTTCATGTATTCTGATAGATCCAACTTTTGTCCATTTGCCCATTTCAACTTTTCAAAAGGCTTGGCCTTTTCATCCACAATTTCAATATCCGTGATGCGATCCACTCTGTAATTGGATACATCATCATACTTATCATAATTGCAAATCAGGTAATACTTACCCTCTTTTGCTGCCATTTGATAAGGGCTTACAATATAAACTCGTTCTGTGCCATTTTCCGTACATTTAACATGCTGCTTTTTATCTGTGCCATATTCCAAATATTTAAAAGAGACCTTTTTATTCTTGCTAATGGCCTCATCCAGAACATCTATATTATAAAAAACCTGCTTATTATTTGTCTTATCCTCAGGCATTGTTAAGATGTACTGCATATGAGACTGAAAATATTTATTGGAAAGGCCCTCAAGTTTTAAAACCAGTTCCTTGCACTGACTATACGGTAAATGCTTAGAAAAGAGCAAAGAATCTATTAGCATGCGCAGCTCAGGATTTGAAAAATCCCTCACAAGGTAAAAGCTAGACATAATGGTGCTTTCTTCTACCTCTCCGGTCTTTTCATTTCGGATCATTCTGGTCGTTTCCTGCGATTCGATTTCATAACCAAGTTCAATGAGATCCATCAGATTGCTTTTTACAGTTCGCCGGTCAACTTCCATATCATAATCCTGCTTTAGCAGTTCCAACAGTTCGGCCTGCGTCAATCGGTGATCCTCATCCGTATATTTTTTTAGTATCTCCAATGTATTAAAGAGACTTAACTTCTTTGCCTGTCTGCCCAATTTTTGATTACTCCTTTCGTTTTCACCCGTTATTTGCATACCTCTCTTAATTTGGCAAGAACTTTGACCATTGCATACGTATCAAGGCCGCAGTATTTCAATAGATTCCGTCTTGTTATTTCAATCTCCTCCGGGGTCTTGTTTACCAGGTTTGCGAATGCAGACGAAGCCTCCCCGCCATGATGAATTTCCTCCAGCGAATGGTAATCCAGTTCCGGATCGTCCGGGTAAAGCGCCGGCAAAACATATTTGATCGAATAAGATCCCTGCATTGCCTTTGTATAATAATGCTGGTTTTGGAAGGGTATCATAAGATCACAAATATTATCCCGGATTGCTAATAGGTGATCTGCAAGATCCGGAAAGGCCGTTGCCAAGGACTTCAACACTCTACGTTCAAATGACATATTATATGCAAGGACACATACATCCGTAGGAAAATCCATGCAAAGACTTTCTGCAATCGATCTTCTCGGATCAGTTCCTTCTTTTGCCAGAAACTCTTTATGCTCCAGTCTCCCGTCTTCGTACTCTATATGTAAAGAATACTGGAAAGGTATCTGCTCATAAGGATGCAACCCTTCAAACTCCGGTATTGCCTGTTGGAAAGTCTCAAAATCAAGATGGTATAGCGGATACCGCAATGTATCCAAAAACTCTCTTATTTCTTCAGGTATGATTACATCTGGACAATCAAAATACTCTGTCTTAACCTGTTGTAATTGCTTATCACTAAGTTTAGGTTTGCAGCGAATAACATCCTCAAAAGAAATAATCCCCTGGTGATAATACTCATACTTCTTGGACGTAAAAAGCCCCTTGATGTCAAATACAGACCTCTCAGGAATATGTCTACGACAATAATCGTAGTACGCACATTCATAAGGGACCTCACAGCAAAGGGCGATATCTTTTTCGGGTTCTTCCGTATTCTCTTGGAAAAGGCGGATTTGCCTTACATTATCTTCAACCTCCTGCAACTTATCTTTAACAACATCCGTATAATCCTTAACTACGAATAGTTTATCCAGTTCCAGTTCACCGTGTCGCTCATATGAAGAGTCTATATGCATAAGCGAAGCACTTTTTATCTTCATTCCACACTTTGAAAGAACATAGTATTGAAAAGCAAGATCATCGACATAGATATCTTTAACCTCTGTCGAGCTCTTTACTTCCACAATACTGCATTCTTCACCATGTACGCGCAACAGATCCACTGAGCAAAAAAGTCCATCCCAATAAAATGAAGCTTCCGCTATGGTTCTTTCGCCTTTTTCCTCCTCGATCAGTCTCTTCGTATCGGAAACCATTTTTCCCTTATCAAGGTTAAACTCTACGAGCGTGTTTTCTCCAAAATATCCGCGTGCAAGATCTCCAACCCTTGTGCCTGTTTCAAGCACAGACTCGTCACCGGGTTTTGCTTTTTCTCTCATATGGGTGTCCATCCAAAGGATCTTTGGACACTGGACACCTTTACAATATTTCGATTTGCTTAATCCAAACTGTTTGTCCATAAAACACCTTCATTGTCTGTCCGGATGCCACGGATACGATAAGATCCACAATTTCTTTATCCTTGAAAAGTTCTGATTAGCCTCTGTGATTGATACAATAGCATCTACATCAACTGTCGTGGCGTCTCCTTATCAACGATCAAACGATTAAAGTTACACTTTAATCATAGTGCTATAATATGATGTTTTCAACCTATTTTGACAGCGGTGTCATGCTGTTTGACCATGCATCATACAGCAAATCCGATTTTGTTTACTGTCTTTTTCACTTTTACTGGAGCCTCAATGTCATCAGCTCTGATTTTCTTTACATCTTCTTGAGAGATCGAATCAAAGTCCATATGCACAAGTCTGCTACTCTGTGCAATTCTTGCTTTCTCAATCACATTTCTTACATATCGCCCATTTCCGAAATCAGATTGAGTACTTACTTCCTCCATGATACCTTTAATCCGCTCCATCGCCCCTTCATCAATAACCATACCTTTCTGTGATGCGATGTGATTCGCAATCTGACAAAGTTCATCAACATTGTAATCTTCAAAGTGAATGTGATGTGCGATTCGAGATCTAAGCCCCGGATTCTTATCAAGGAATCCTTCCATCTTATCGGGATATCCTGCAAATATCACAATTAATTCATCTCTGTGATTCTCCATTTCCTGAACGATGGTGTTGATTGCTTCATCTCCATACAATCCAGTGCGGTCATCAACAAGAGAATAGGCTTCATCGATAAACAGGATTCCGCCTAGAGCCTCCTTAAACTTTCTCTTAACCGTAGGAGCGGTCCACCCAACATATTTACCAACCAGATCTGCCCTTCCAACTTCAACAATCTGCCCTTTTGAGATTACATCGTTATCTTTCAAAATTCGTGCAAACAATCTCGCAACGGAAGTTTTAGCCGTGCCTGGATTACCGGTAAAGATCATATGGTTACAAAAAGTGTCCTCAGACAACCCCTTCTCACGAAACAGTTTTTGAGCTTTATAGCTGTCCAACGTCTGCCGAATCATCTTCTTTGCAGAATCCAGACCAATCATAGATTCCAGTTCTTCGTATGCACTTCCTTTTGGTTTACTATCTTTAACTTCCGTCTTTGCTTCAGCTATGTCTCTATACTGGCTGTATACAGACGTTTTGAGTTTTTTGCTATACCATTCATCAAAGATAGCATTTAGTTCAGGTACCAAATATCCATGCCCCATTTCTACTCTTGCTATTAACTCTTTATCGGTTCTTATTCCTCTGTCGTGGGCACGTTCTTTAAGATATGTGATTGCGGTTTTATCAACTGCTAATTCCTCTTTTATTTCTACAAAAGTACAATCTCCTATGGTTTCAAATATTTTCATCCTAAGTGCAGTACATTCTCTGGGAAGCTGAATGATTGTTAAAACATCACAACAATGATGTCTGATAATCTTACACACTTCCTCCAGGAAATAGAGACTACTATCTGCGCGATCATCATCCGGATTTACATTCCCGTAAATACTTACTACCATAGTGCCGCCAGTACACGTTTTGAACAAAGATTCTACTGTTTTCTTGGAATAGTATTCCTCCGGGCATAGTTCCAATTCACAGTATCGTCGATTCATAATCCTCCCAACATCATATAATGCCTGAATAAGTAACTGTGTGATACCTTCCTGCGTTCTTTCATCATCGCTTTCAATCATATAGTCTACAGGATGCCCATATGCTTTCTTCTTTGGAGTTCCAGCGTAAATACGATTCAGTTCAGGAATAAAAGTATCCTTTGCAAAATAGTTTTTTGCAGCAAGATACACCGCATCCTTACTTCGTTCTCGAAGGATTCTTTCCTCGAAATCAAGGCGCATTCCTCTTGGCCTGTTATGTACCAAATTCTCCAGTTCAAACTCCATTAAGATGTCATATTCATCATGCACATAGCCATTTCTTTCACCGGAACTTAACATCCGTGCAAAGTCGTGGAGTGTAGTTTCTCTGATTTCTACATCCTCAACCTCAAGTTTTCCCTTCTTTATAAAACTCTCTATAAAATCATCAATATTCAGGTAATCACGCAACACTAATCCAAAAACACATTCACCATAGGATGCATTGCTGATAAAAAAACATCCTTTGTCGAGAATCTTTTCGTTAAATCTCTCGCAAATAACAGATATCGCATTGCCTAAATCCCTGTCTGCCGACCTTCTCCCCACTATTTCTCTGGGAGTATCTACTGCTTCACCGTCTTTTGTATTGATCGTCATTTCAATCTTGTAAAACTGCATAAGTACCTCCTAAAATATACAAGCTCAATCACTATTCGCTTCTATGAGAGAATAATAAATAAAGGGATGCGCAAAATTATGCACATCCCTCCACATCAGATTATAGAATATTTCAAGCGTAAAGTTCTCATGCAATCTTGCTAGTTACGGATAATTCCTTCATCTTTCCATTCATCATCAATGTAAATATTAAAGGATTGTCCACATTTGCAGTCACATGTTATCATCAACTCTTTGTTATCATTTGATAATAATACAGACATCATAATCCTCCTGTAATTCTTTTTTTAATATGAAAAAAATACTTCAATAATAACGATTTTCACAATGTCGTTCCCGCCAATAGAAAATCCGCGAAAAAATCATCCATGCCCCTTTATGAGATTCGAATCATTTGTTCATAGATTAAAATCTCTTTATCGAATATATTTCTGTTATCGTGGTAGTGTCCAAAGAACCACTTTTTATAGTTCACATTGTTTTTTATATACTCCAAATAATCCGTCTCTCTATCCGGCTTATACATAGCGCCTCCCAATAGCACCTGCGTACTACTAGAACAACAATGTGTAATAATAAAATCCACAGTATAATCATGCTTTCGCAAGTTGTTTCTGCCTTCTTCCATCTCTTCTTCATTCGCAAGTTCCTGTTCCCACCAAGAGAGATGGTTGATACGATAAGGTTCATATTCTTTATCGAGTCTTTTCTTCTTTAGCTTAAAGTTCGGGTCATCGGTTTCAAGAATTCCACCCGTTACATCATGACTGCTTGCACCACCAAAAGTAAAGATCTTCTTTTCATCTATTTCAAAGACTTGACCACGCATTAAATGCAGCACATGTGGTCTGAGTTCATGAACTTTGCCTCCATGCCACTCCTTAACAGGATAATTATTCAATCTATCAAAGTTTTCATGATTGCCATCGACAAATAAAAGCGTGTATGAACGTTCTTCAAACCAATCAAGCCAATGCTTCTCATTTTTGCTCTCCTGTCCCACATCCCAAACTCCACCAAAATCACCGCAGATAATCACATAATCATCCTTAGTCATTTCCCTTTGTTCAGGAAAATTATCCATATTAAATCTATGTTTAAAGTCAGCATGCGTATCTCCGGTAATATAAATCATAGTAATTCCTCCGTAATATTATTCTATCCAAAACATAGATCATTTTCAAAAACAAGAGATTGCTACTCTTTTGATTCTTAGTATTCTAATTCAAATTAAAATAACAAACCCGCCCCAGTGCGTCTATTCACAGAATTACTTTTCCTGCTTTTGACACCCTAGGACGGCTTCGTTTTGTAGTAGCTAAGGCCACTTAAGGTTAAGTGTCCTTCGTATTCATTTTTTATAATTCGTATCGTAGCAATTTTAAAAGTTGTAAACTAGTTGTAAATTCATTTCTTTCATCCGTCAAATACTGAAAATAAAGGATTCTATACATTGGTTAATACCATTCCATGGCAGATGAATTGTATTTTTATCATTGTCTTAAATTCCTTATAAATGCTGTATTTACGGGCTTTCCCGATATTTTTATGTAGAGCTTGCGTCTTGATTACATGGCATATATTGGCATGATTTTGCGTATTTTTGTAAGCAAAAGGTATAAAAATGTTCGATTTATACCTCAGTATTTATGCGGGTTTGAGGCGATTTTCCACCCTTAAGAAGCAAGTGTTCACACATATATTCCTGCGTATTCAGGAATTCAAGAATTGTTCTCAAACGAAGAACCTTCTCAAATGTATCGCGATTAAATCCATATTTCCGTGCCCTTGCATCAAGCTCTCTTCTGTTATATTGCGGCATCCTCTATCCCTCCGTTCTTCATTTGTTTAATATTCTTTGGGTATACCAGTTTCCATTCGCCCGAATAACCTGGCTCACTTATGCCGTTTGTCAGATATCGCTTTGAATTTCCGCTTCTATTATTGCATATCTTTATAAATTCATTACTTATGCCAAGCTCTGTCTGATATTCACTAAGAATAAAACCGGTCTTCTGATATAAAAAGGCACTGTCATATTCAGACAGATACTTTAGCATTTTTGTCTCATCAATACTGTTCACAGACACAACGCATGAAAGAACCTCTTCCAGACCGGCGATGCGATTCAGATCCTTTATGGAATCTACTATCGTCCGCTCTTTATCCGTAACCTTTATACCGCCACTAAACTCCGGAGAAACTATGCCGTCCCTCATTTGCTCTTTAACATAATGATAGGTGTATCCGTCAAATTCAAAGTCATGGAAACGTGTCTGGGAGCCAACATAAACCTCATAGAAAACCTGATCTGCAGTTCCATAATACTCAAAAGCAGTATGATGGGATACATAAGAAGACGGCGTGATAGCACTGGCAACCTGAAATCTGTTCGCCACCGGTCCGCCATTTTCCCCACTCACGCACGTGTATAAGCCGTTTCGGATTTTTAATACCATATTCTCCTTCAGAAGCTTTCCCAAAGCCACTCTTGCCGTCCGTTCACTTGAATATAGTGCATTTACTTCTTTCATGGAAAAAACTGGATACTGTAGCAATTCATAATACAAATTCATATTCTCGCTCCATGATGTTAACTATTTGTCGAAATTTACTCTGTTTTATGTCATTCTCGTACATATTATTAACTTAACATCATAGGTTTGCTTTGTCAAGTTGAATTTATGTATTTTTTTACTAACTTTTTTGTTGCTATCATACCTTGTCTAAACATAACGCTATTTTACTACTCGCTTATTCAGACTAATCCTCAAATAAAAATATGACACAGAAAGTACCAGCTTGTCATTGTACTTGTAATATAAAAAGCCAGCATCCAGAAGGATCTATTCCTTCAAGATACTGGCTTTGCATCATCGGTTATCTTATATGTAGGTACAATACACAAAAACTTAAACTGTTTGCACACGGTTTACAGAAAATCACACTCCAAAATCAATCTTTCCTCCAGCTCTTGGCTCTGCCAGCCTGCTTTCAGGCTTTTTTCTATCATATATACCTTTTTGAAAATCCGTTTGATATGCCGAATAGCCATCAATTCTGCTCATAGCCCTATCCTCCTATATCATATACGTCCACTAAGCAATCGTTAGCTATACCCCAATAAATGATTTTAATGAATTATATGTTGATAGTTTTATTTTAATAAATTCTCCTCATTTTCATCTATTAATCCAAGATTTTGAAGTCTATATGACATAGCCTGCTTAGATACATTAAAATCATCTGCCATATCTTTAATTAGATTCCACATAAAGCCATAATTGTATCTCGTAAAACCAGCACTTCTATATTTTTCTTCATAAATCTGCTTTGTCAAATCCGCCGGCATAAGGAATGCTGCCGCACATGTATTTGCCTGATATTCTATAATTTTCAATGCATAGCTAACGCATCTAATATTTCCTTCAATTGTTCTGCTATAGGTTTGATGCATATAATTTTTACCTTCATCATGAAAACATTTTTTATGCAATTTCTGATGGAACACTTCATGCATTACCGTAAAATTTTCTCTACCACGGTTATCGCTTTCCGTAAGTGTTGCATCAATTAAAATTGTTCCTTTTTCAACGCCAACCTTATAAGGCATCATACCTTCACGATAGGTACTTTCCGGCCATGCCCAGAAATATCCATCACTAAAAGCAGTTGCACCTAGAACTGATTGATCCGGTGTTAAATATTTCCAATCGTAAGGAACTCCCAGACATTTTTCTATTACTTCATATACATCAAGTGGTTTTGCCTTTTTTAAGCGTTCTTTGTCAAATTCGATTAACAATTCTGTCGCTTTATCTTCAAGCTGGTTTAAAGAAAAATCGTAATAGCGCATCTATCATTCTCCTTTTTCCTTCTCCAGCATGTCGATAATCTTCTGCCAAGTCGCATCTGTCGCACCATTGTCACGAGCCATACGAAGTGCTACGCGAGCTTTTTCTGTACCCATAATATATTCTGGCAAATCCGGTGACACAGAATTATCCTTTTCTCCAGCAGCCAAATCAAACATTTTATTCTTTTCTTCTTCAGATAAGTTCAGTAATTCTGCCATTTTTTCCAACTTATCCTTATCTGGTGGATATCTATGTCCTTTTTCAATGTCGCTCATATATGCCGGAGCAATATCCAAATCCGCAGCCAAACCACGTAAGGTTTTATTCAACGCTTTTCGCTTTGTCTCAATAAATTTACCAAATTCACCTGTCATGTTCCCCACTATCCTTTCATGTGTGCATTAGTATGTTCGCATACATGCTTACATTATACTCTCGAATGTAAAAAAAGACAAGGCAAATCACTGATTTGCCTTGTCCAAAACACATCATTATTCATTTTAATAAATCCAAATATCCTCTTCTGTAATTGACTCCAACATGTGAAGCACAGTGACTCCATCTCGCTCTACTTTTATGAGTTCATCAACAGTCTCTACTTCCGTTGTCTCCTGATAAAACTCACAGAATGAAATCACTTTTTTACCATCAATCACTCCATACGTTATAGAATATTTCTTTCCATTGAATTTAAATTCAATCTCACGTCCCTCAGAAACATATTCTCTTAACTGATCTAAATTCATTTATTTTACCTCCGTATCTGAACTATCTCTATGCATTTTTCCATTACCGTCATAGGTTATCTTATGCTGATGCGGAACATTAGGATGCATCTTAGGATTTCCATGATTTGAATAATCTATATCCAAATAAGGCCTTCCGTCATCCCCGTAATATCGTTCCTGGTCAAGTTTTCCATCTTTGTAGCTCTTAGTAACCGAATTTGCAGTGCCTTCCTTCGGTAACCCGTGTGTATCCGCCACGATGCTTACACTATCTACTTTTCCAACGGAACTTGAACCCGCTGTATTATAATCCTTTCCATTAACCGAGCTTGATGAACTTGAAGAGCTACCTCCTCCACCGTAGTCGCTATTATATCCCTTCATGATTCTTACCCTCCTTTGCGGCCTTATCTTTTGCGTTCTGTTTCATAGTGTAAGAATCATATTGATATATAGGTATTCCGGCTTTTAAGGCTGCTTCAAAAACATATTCCGAAGCCGGTCCATATACTATTATACCTGACGGATGAAGTACATCAACCACTATCGCAACCTGGTCTCTGAAAATCTTTCGATTTTCCAACTTATGCGTAAAGCCATGTGAGCCAATTGCAATCAACGTTCCTTTCGGATAGGCTGCCAATGCACCTATTGTCTCATTATTACCAAGTCTTACATTAGGAATAACCTTCAGCCCTTGCAATCCGTAATAATATGTAATTGCCAAATTATTAAAAATCTGGCTTTTCTGAACAACCAGTGGCATATTATCATACGGACTTGGATCAATTCCAATCACGCAATAATATTTGCGAAGTTTCTCAACATACCCCTGCGGATTATTTAGGATTGGAATAAATCCACTATCATTACAATAAAATGACATGCCTGATTGTTCCGGTACAATCACATCCTGTCTTCTATCCCATTGGAACACATCTTTCGGTGGCTCCTTTGGAACCATCCATTCTTCAATAATAGGATATCCATCAGGCTTTGTTCTCTCCGCACCTTTTGTTAACTCAGCTTGAAATACATCCCTAATAAAAGGTTTCTTTGGTTTTCTGACCAATTTAATCACCTACTTTCTAAATATCGTTTTGTTTACTTGTTCGCTATTTTCTAACACCGGTATAAAAAATATATGGGATTTCTCCCGTAGATTGTAGTTACTCACACAAACTGTAGTTTACTTATGTTTGCGTGTTCGCTAACTTCTAACACGATACTACACCTATTTTATTTGTTTGTCAACAAGATAATGTGCAATTATTTTTTTCAACCGCTACATTTTGCGTATCCATAATATCTGAAATAATAAACCCGCCCCAGAGTGTCAATCTACAGAATCATTTTCCTGCTTTTGACACCCTAGGACGGGTTCGTTTTGTAGTAGCCAAGGCCACTTAAGGATAAGTGTCCTTCATATTCATTTTTATAATTCGTATCGCAGCAATTTTAAAAGTTGTAAACTAGTTGTAAATTCATTTCTTTCTTCCGTCAAACGCTTGAAAATAAAGGATTTCTAGCCATTGGTTAATAACATTCCATGGCAGATGAATAGTATTTTTATTCGTCTACCCATTCCATTTCCTTTTCATATTCCCAGAAAGTTCTTCCATCAAATAATGGTTCTTTTAAAAACGCATCTATATTTGCAGGACGATCCAATCCTTTTACACTCCATAAAACGGATGCTGTGGGTTCCCACTGCTGCAGCTCGAAATAATACGTTCCATCATCAAGATTATATCCTTGCGAAAAATACTTTTTCCCTGATAAACGTATATAACCTCTTCACCATCTAGGAGTTTTTCAATAAACTCATCAATATTACCATTAATCATAGCTCGACTCCTTTAAAAAACTTTTTATAGTGTTTGTAAAGCTTCGAATTTTTGTGCATTCGAATCGTTGTACGTTCAAAGTCAGGCGTTTTACATCAAGGTAAAAAAATAGAGCCATATCGCATTTCTGCAATACCGCTCCGCAAAAGCACACGCTTTTTCTTTGTGTCTACATTTTATTGTTTTCCGGATTCTCTGTCAAGTACCAAGCCTCAATTATTTTTTTCAGAAAACCAAAAGCAGATTTAATCATATCATGGCCTTGATAATAATCAGCATGCTTATCCATCCTATCCGTCAAATCCTTTAACTTAGCTTTTCCTTTGTTTAATACCCCCGCACTTGTTACTATGTTACGATGAACATACAGTAACGTAACTAACTGCTGAATTCTTGCATTGCTCATCTTCGACTTACGTGTATTCTTAGAAATGCCTTTAATAGCAGATAAAGACTTCATAACATCATTACTGGTATTATATTTTGCACTATTCGGTGTTAAATCATTCAATACACAATTACTGTGTGCAGAAGCATTCCTAATCTCTTTGCATGCCATTAACTGATACCATGTATTTTGCATTTTCTTATCCTTATATCGATCAGCGCAAAACCTATAAAAAGATAACAACTGGCCAAACGGAACAATCTCAATAAAAGCCCATATTGGATAAGCCTTTTTATGTTTGTCTATAATGGCTCCACAGTATATGCTATTTACATTTCTCTCTATCTCAGCCTCGGCACGACTTCTTTTATCATCATCTAATGAATCAAAATAATCCTTTATAATAGTGTATCCATCTTCATTATGAGCCTCAGCTTCCCTTATAAGCTGAAGCTTCGCATGGTGTTCAATATCCAATGCCAAATGAACGACGGTATATCTCAAAGTCATATCTATAATTGCCAAATCTTTTAAATATGCAAACTCTAAATCGATATACTGTCCTCCGAATTCTCCCGCTGGATGCTTTGGATAATTTTTTCTAAATGCAGCCAATTTAAAATAGTTATTATTATTCTCCAAGTAATCAATTGCTTCTTTTTCAGAAACAATATTAAATTTGATTCCCTTGGATTTCATATGCTCTATCAGCTGCTCAGCCGATTTCAATTCTTTCTTAGTCTTTCCCGTCATTTTTTCATCTCTATTCTTTTTAGTGCATGTTCATTTATTCGTTTAATCCTAGTAACATTCTTCATAGTAACTATCACAGTTATAATTCACCAAAAGAAATTACATCCTTCAGCGGAAAATGTTTGTAAATAGTATCTCCACTCAATATGTCAATCTCAGCATACCCACCGGGATATCGATCTATCACTTGAATAGTTCCCTTAAGAATTTCCTCTTTCTGAGTATCATGCCATCTAACTTTAAACTTTACGTAATCTCCAACCTTATAATTACGGACATCCAGCCTAGGATCCGGCAGTTTCTCGGGATTTCCGTCACCATCTGCAAATCCCCACTCCTTAGCAACAGTATCAACCCAAATAAACCGTTGGTCTCCAATCGGCGTTCCATCACAATATGTTGAAAAATTATCTACTGTAAGGATATTCCGAAAGAAATCCGTCTTTCTCACTGGCGTATGTCCAACAACCTGCAAGAAACCATTTGAAAACATTTCTATACGACCATTCTGTGGTCTCACCCATATAGGCGAATCATCACGCCACATTTCTTCTCTTCTAAACGCATTTATTCTTTCTAATAATTTATCTATACTACCATCAAAGGCTGGAAAGAAGTGAGAAACAAAGGCCTCTGAGAGTCCAGCATGACTAAACAACACATTATCCATCCGATGTATAAAAGCAATACTCTCTGCCGGAAGATTCTTTTCAAGTTTGGACAATCCGTCAAGAACAGTTTGTCTAGCATATTCTGAATATCCTGATTCATGTGTTCTCCACAAATAACTCAAATCATGATTGCCGTAACAAAGCAGGAAATTTGGATGCCGTTTTATAAATTCAACAAGCGCATCGAATGTCTCAGCATATAATCCAAGATTTATCTCCTGATTCCAGTCATCCACCATATCTCCCAGGCAAACTATCGCATCGTATTTTGCACGTGAGATTAACTCCTCCGCCTTATCAAATATCCATGGTTTCAAATGCACATCAGGTATTACAAACACTTTACTCATTTTTCCATCCTCTCAATAATCGTTCATTTCAAGATATACTTATAATATATAAACTATACTAATCAGATGTTGTCCTTCAGTCAATACTAATAGTATAATTATATATATAATTAATAAATGAGGTATATTATGAATGATAACTACGGAGAACAGATAAAGAGTTACCGAATCAGTCTCGGAATGACTCAACATCAGGTAGCAGCCGAATTAGATGTCACACCTGGATACATCAGTAACGTCGAAAATGGCAGAACTGCTATGTCACTTAGACTTCTTATTTACTATGCCAAACTTATGGGAATCACACTTGATGAACTTGTTGGAAATTTAGAACCGGACTACATAGCATCATCCATCGATAACGCGCTGATGGCTGAAATAAAAAAGCTCAATAATGAGGAAAAAGAAAAGCTTCTAAAAACTATTAAATTATGGAAGAAATAAGCGTGTAACCTTAAGCCGGATTTACGCCAAAGGCCACACGGCATAGACAGTTTACAAATATTTCATAAATTTTATTAGCACTCTCGCTTGACGAGTGCTAATCTTGGTGGTATAACATAATCGAACAGAGGAACAGAGAAGACCAAAAGAACGGAATGTTCCAATGATCTAATCCCTCCTTCCCCTTGCTCAGTAGCTATTAACAGTATTGAGTGAAAAGGAGGTAAACATTATGTTAAGACCTAGTATTTTTGGAGAAGATTTATTTGACGACTGGTTCGCATTCCCGGATTTCAGAGATTTGGACAGAACTGAAAGAAAACTGTATGGCAGACACGCCGACAGGATGATGAAGACCGATGTTCATGAGCATGACGATCACTACGAAGTAGATATCGACCTGCCCGGCTTCAAGAAAGAAGAAATTGGTCTGGAGCTGAACAATGGATATCTCATTGTCAGTGCAAACAAAGGTCTGGATAAGGACGAAAAGGATAAGAAGGGCAAACTTATCAGGCAGGAGCGTTATTCCGGATCAATGCAGAGAAGCTTCTATGTCGGTGAGAACATCACTGAAGAAGATGTTAAGGCAAGCTTCAAGCATGGAGTTTTGAATCTTACCCTTCCTAAGAAGGACAAAGAGACGCTTCCTGAAAAGAAACAGATACTCATCGAAGGATGACGATAAAATGGGCCTGCGGATTTCCGCAGGCCTTTCTTTTTAATGATTCTATCTATTGTTTTCTCCAATCAACGTCTGAGCTATTCTTTATACACTCTTTTTTCATAACCGGATAACCATCACCCTTGATTATTTTCTGAATCCTCATTGACATCCTATTTTGCATTTCACCTTCCATTTTTAGTCACTTACCTCATTTTTCATGACAGGCCGTATGATATATTATATGATTACATCATCAAAAAGAAAGGAGACCTAGCATGAAGGTAAGCATTGATATTTCCTCTAAATATAAAGAACCATATGCAGTGATTTACACTGACAAGGTGACTGATGAAATACAGCGAATGCTTGATACATTCCATACAAACGAAACTCCCATAACTGCCTTGAAAAATGAAGAAGATCTTATCATTCTTCAGCCTATGGAAATATACATGGTCAGAATCGAGGATGGGGATACGATTATTTATGGTAATAATCAAAAATATCGTTCCCGAAAAAGACTCTATGAGATTGGCCAGCAATTAGGTAAACAGTTCATGCAGATATCAAAATCCACATTGATTAATCTGTCTTATATGGACAGCATTGAGCCAGGATTTAGCGGAACACTTTTGTTACATTTGAAAAATGGATGCAAAGATTATGTTTCGAGAACATATTTGCCAGAGTTCAAAAGATATCTCGGATTATAGGAGGTGAAAGTAATGAAAGAACTTATAAAGGATTTAATAAAAAGTACAGTAATCAGTATAGGAACGGCAATGACTATTTTTTGCTTCGTAGGAATCGTATTTGATATAGGATACAATGGAAATTTCAACCTTAATAATTACCAATTTACGAAAATGGTGGTAGGATGTATGATAATCGGCCTGGGATTTGGAGTTCCAACCATTATCTATCAAAAAGAAAAATTTCCAATGCCTATTAGAGTTTTGATACATATGGGAATAGGATGTATCGTCTATACAATCGTTGCATATGCTGTTGGATGGATAGGCGGTTCAGCTACCATTGGTCAGGGAATTATCATTGCGGCGATTCAGTTAGCAGTTGCTTTTTTTATCTGGTTCTTTTTTATGATTTATTATCATGCTGAAGCAAAGAAGATAAATGATAAAATCCAGGAAATGAAGTAGATCATTCAAAAAAAATTTCGTATATTAATTTGAGGATTTTATCGGGTTATCCTGACCCAATAAAATCCTCATCTTCTTACACATTCTCCCGTAACAGCTCAACAATCGAGACTTTCCGTATATGCGCAAATACAATCTGCGTAATCACGATGCATATCCCAATAAATAAGACAAATACTAGGGCATCGGATAAAAAAGGTACAGAAAATGAAATATCATATACTTTAAAGTTTTGGAACGCCAAATAACTCAGAGGGATTCCCACAGCACATGCGATAATAATGGAAAAAACCGCATAAAAAAGAGCTTCTATCATAATCATCTTCCGTTGCTGCCTTCTCGTCATTCCAATACTTTCTAGGATTGCAAATTCATTGCTGCGATGCTCAAGGCTGGTACACATCATATTCACAAAATTCATAATGGCAAGGATTGCAATGGTAAATGCGATAACATTTCCCAGAATACGAATCCGGTTTTCATCCGATTTCATTTCTTTTAGTCGTTCCAGTTTAGATTCCATGGAAACATTCTTTGTATCTTGTAGCATTTCCTTGATTTCTTTTTCCGTGGCTACATCATAAGCATCGTTATAATCTATTTTTAATTTTTCAACCAATGCTTCCCCTCCACTGATCTGATCCAGATAGGATTTACTGACGATTAAATCTGGCGAATACCCCGCCGCATAATACGCTGGATTATCATCAATCAATGCTCCAATTTCTATACTTTGATCAACTCTTTCTCCATTAACAGGAAGAGAAAATGTTACTTCATTTCCAGGGATATGATTGTCTCCCTCCGTAAAAAGTTTGTGTGCAAAACAGATTTTTCCTTCTTTAAATGCCTGCTCATCTATTACATTTCCAACCGTTGCATTCAACATTTTAAATTCTAGATCATCTACACCGATAACGCGGCATGTAAACTGCACATCATCGGGGTGCTCCTTATAACGTGCCATATCTGCATCATAATCACCCGGAGTATATCTGGATTTGTATAATTCTTTATAATATTCCTCATAAGCCTTTTGGTAAGGAACATTTGCTTCTATCGAGGTCACTTCTCGAACATCTTTAACCCCCTCTATATCACGAATCTTTGAAACGAAATCTGCATCAAATACTTGCTGCTCAGAATCACTTAATAGAGATGTATTTAAAAGTTCCATATCAGACGATAACACTTGGTTCAATATGTAATCCGCCCGATTCGAAAGGATTATACTATTCACAATTAAAAATAATGCGATTGCGACACTAAGTGAGGAAAGAATCACAAATAATTGTTTCTTATCACGTCCTATATTCTGCATCGCTATAGAAGAAATATTTCCGCTCCGCTTTCTCTTCTTTCCCTTTTTAGATCTTTCAACCCCTATATATTTCATTGCTTCCATCGGGGAAATATTCTCTACCATTCGTCTGGACTTTCTACTTCCTAGAAATACAACGGTAAACGAGAATATCACTGCAATACCTAAGGCAAGCAGCATCCCCTGATTCCAAGAGATTGCATGCATAGAAATCGAAACATTGGATAAACAAAGTTTTAAGATTGTATTTCCAAATACGAGTGTCACAATCATGCCCAAAGTAATTCCCACCATTGCATTCAGAAAGGTCTGGATATTGACTATTTTTCGTAGCTGTTTCGAAGTCGTTCCTATGGTTTTCAACTGCCCAAAAGCGCGAATATCCTTTTGTAATGAGAGATACTGAATATTATATATAAATAAAAATCCACTCAGAAATACCATCAAAAGAAAACAACACAAACCAATCATCATTCTTATAAATTCTGTAATAGCATCATCATCACCTGTAATCACTTGGGAATGGCTTAATCCAAGTTTTTGTATCATTTTCAAAATATCCGATTGCGAATATAATGGATTTTTGAGTGTGATATTTAAAGTTCCCTGCGTAAAATCCGTTTGCTTTACACCCGTTTTATCAAAGAAATCTTTAGAAACGTATCCTGTTTTTTTACCCGTATAATCCTTATAATAACCACTCAAAATAAAGTTGTTATTAAGAACGTTTTCGCCTTCCTGATCGGTTGAGATATTATAGTATGACACAGGAAGTGACATTCCAACTTTCGGGTGGGATATTCCCATTTCCTTTAAAGCTTTCTCTGATAACATAATTTCATTTTGTTCTTTTGGATAAGAACCATGTAATTCTGCCAATGCTGGCGCCAACTGTTTTTCATAGCAAGTACTGTCGATCCAAAAAACACGAACTTTATCAATCTCCTGACCTTCGTATCCCGTTATAATCGTACAACGTACGCAGACACCTGCACACTTTACTTGCGACATACTTTTAACTATGGAAACCTGCTCTTCTGTTGGTTCCGTTAAGGAGATGTCATAATCCATGCCTTCCATATAGCGGTTTCTCATGCATAAGGATTGATAATAGCCTTCGCCAACGAATAACACAGTAGAAATAAGTAACGACGTCAGGAAAACTGCGATAATCATCAATATATTTTTCTTCTTATCTCGGCAATACATCGATTTGGCATATTCCCAGATGACACCTGAATTTGAAACTTTAAACATTTGCTACAGCCCCCTTTACAATATGACCGTCCTCAATACGGATAATTCGGTCGGCAAGCTGAGCAATCTCTTCATTATGTGTGATCATCACAATGGTCTGTCCCAATTCTCTTGCGGATATCTTCAATAGACCCATGACATCCTGACTCGTTCTACTATCCAGATTTCCAGTAGGTTCATCCGCTAAGATAATTGCTGGTTTCATGGCTAGTGCCCTTGCTAATGCAACTCTTTGTTGCTGTCCACCGGATAGATGCGATGGCATTTCATATTTCTTATCTTTTAAATGTAAAAAATCCAGAATATCATCCAAGTCCTTCTCACGAACCTTCCCGCCATCTAAACGAATGGGAAGAACAATATTTTCATATACATTCAATAAGGGAAGTAAATTATAATTCTGAAAGACAAAACCAATTTTCCTTCTACGCAATATCGTTAATTCATCTCTAGAAAGGCCGGAAATACTTTGACCATCTATGATAATCTCACCTTCTGTCGGAGTATCAAGGCCTCCCATCATATTTAATAACGTAGACTTCCCACTTCCTGAAGTCCCGACGACTGCAAGAAATTCGCCTCTTTTCACCGATAAACTGACTCCATCTAATGCTTTTACAATGATATCACCTGTCTCGTAATACTTTTTTAAATCTGTAACTTTTAAAATGTCCATTTCTTTTCCTCTTTCGTTTTTGTATGACAAGCATAACAAAAACTTCTTACGTCATTCTTTCCAGAAAATGACAATTCTGTCACTTTCTATAGACATAAGAAGTTTTTTACTTAATATGCTCTATGCAAAAACAAAGACACGCATGTCCCAAATCCCTCTTTTGTGTCAATTTTTAGGTATCCTTTTTGCTTCTGTAATACCTCCCGAGTCAAATATAAGCCGATTCCAATTCCCGGTTCGTTCGATACATTACTTCCTCGATAGAATCTATTACAAACAGACGTCACTTCCTCTTCTGGGATACCGACACCAAAATCTTTTACGCGAATACATACGAAAGATTCATAGATTTCTTCCTCTATTTGGATTTCACTGTCTCGTTCTGAATATTTCACAGCATTGTGAATCACGTTAAAAAGGGCTTCCACCGTCCACTTAAAATCAGCCAGAACCGTTTCCTCTTGCACCTGAATATGCATGGAAATGCCTTCTTTCATCGCAAAATCTTCTACTCTCTGGCAAGCTTCTTTCACAATTTCGCACACATTCGTTTCCATTGGATGCAGATGAATCATCTCTTGTTCTGAATAAGATGCCTTCAATAATTCTTGCAATTGAAAGGATAGCGCCTCAGCATTCTTCCTTATTTTGGAAACTAATTTTAAGGACGAATTTTCGCCATCTTGTTGGAAAGATTCTTCTAATAATTCTGAATATAAAACAACATTAGAAAGTGGTGTACGGACTTGATGTGAAATATCGGAAATCAGCTGTTTCACTTTGTCTCGCTCCTCTTCCGCACGATCTTGACGAAGTTCCACTCGATTCATAATGCAATTTAAACGATCTATAATTGCAGCATCTAAAGATTCATCATAGGTTTCATCTATCGTCTCTCCATCAAGGATCCGATCTAGTGATTCTAACAGTTTTTCGTAATCTCTCTTTATTTTTCTTCGGTATGAAAACATTTCCATTTATAGCCTTTTCCATAGATAGTTTCAATATATTTTGGGTTTTTCGGGTCATCTTCGAGTTTTTCACGAAGTCTCCGCACACTGACAGAAATCGCATTGTCCTCCCCATATTCACTTCCTTCTGCCCAAACCCAATCCAAGATACGTTCTCTAGTGATGACTCGTTCCGGATTTGATACGAGTAAATACAAGATTTTTTGCTCCGTTTTACTAAAATCAATCATCTGATGATTCTTATAAAACTCCATAGAATCAAAGGAAAATTCAAAGATCTGATCTTGATACGTCTTACATTGTTCTCCTTCATTTCTACGAAGAAGTGCTCTTATTCTTGCACGTAATACCATTAAACTAAACGGCTTTGTGATATAATCATCCGCTCCATTTTCCAATCCGGTTACAATGTCAATTTCCATATCTTTTGCAGTAAGTAGCGCAATCGGTATATTTAAAATTGGTTTTATTTCGTGGCAAAAATCCAAGCCACTTCCATCCGGTAAATTAATGTCCAGAATCAGCAAATCTAATTTCCTGTTTTGAACCAGATTCTTCGCTTCTTTTATCGTATAACATTGATAAAATTCCAATTCATCACTTTGTAAAGAGAGCGTAATTCCCTCTGCTAAATCCCTATCATCTTCGAGTATCAATATCTGCTTTTTCATCTTACAACAAGTCCTCTGTCTTTATTCCTTTCGTTTCTTTCTTCGAATACGATTTAAATGGCGTTCAAAATCGCCATTTTGTATTAATTCATGAATAACAAGTTGCTCAAATGTCGGGACGGTACAAGCATAGAATCCCATTTTTTTATCATACACTTCCACCAGTTTCTTCGGCAATACCATATAAGCCACACGAAGAGATGGCGAAATACTCTTTGAAAAACTATTCATATAGATAACATTGTCCTGCGACGTCAGCGTATAGATCGTTTCTTCCGGTTTCCTTGATAGAGAAAACTCCGATTCGAAATCATCTTCAATGATATAATGATTTGGCCGCTCTGCCCAGCGTACATATTCATATTTCTTAGACGCACTTGCCGTTATGCCCGATGGAAAACTTCGATAAGGGGAAATATGTAAAACACTTGCTCTGGATATTTTAAGCGATTGACTATCGATTCCATCATGCGCTAGCGGTAACATTTCACATTCTACGGTTGCCATCTCATAAACCTGCTGAATCCTTGGATAAGACGGAGATTCTAGTGCAATCACCGTATCTTTTCCAAAAATCCCAACAATCAGATGATATAGATATTCCGAGCCTGAACCTATAACGATTTGCTCCGGCGTAGCATGAATCCCTCTATTTCTAGATAGATAGCGACATATGGTTTCACGAAATTCCAGACAGCCCTTATTCGGCGACTTCTGCAAAATAAATTCCCCATAGTCATTCATCACTCGACGCATGGTTCGTGTCAAAATACCCAAGGGAAATGTTTCATCTGCCTGTATTTGCGGCACGATTTTTAGCAAATGTGGCGTTGCAGCGGTTGCGATAAAACCGTCATCCTTCCGAAAAATCACATAATAACCACTACGCTCTTTAGCTTCCACATAGCCTTCATCACACAAAAGTTCATAGGCGTGTTTAATGGTAATAACACTTACTTGCATCTCCTCCGCCATATTATTTCGGGAAGGAAGTTTCGTCCCACAGGGAAAATCCCCCCGGATAATCCCCTCCTTTAAATGCTGATATATCTGAATATAACGAGCTTCTTTTTTAGATTCCATCCTATCATTTCCTTCTGCATATAAACAATATATTCAAACTGGATATTTCATATATCCAATTTTAAATTATAATGACAAGAAAAAAAAGAAGGAGATTACAAAAATGTCAAACAAAAGATATGAACTCAACAAAAATTTAGCACAGATGTTAAAAGGCGGCGTAATTATGGATGTTACGACACCGGAACAGGCAAAAATTGCGGAGGAAGCCGGTGCATGTGCCGTCATGGCATTAGAAAGAATCCCCGCCGACATTCGTGCAGCAGGCGGCGTTTCCCGTATGAGTGATCCGAAAATGATTCAGGGTATTCAGAAAGCGGTTTCCATCCCTGTAATGGCAAAATGCCGCATCGGACACTTCGCTGAAGCACAGATTTTACAGGCAATCGAGATTGATTATATTGATGAATCCGAAGTATTATCACCTGCAGATGATAAATATCATATTGATAAAACAAAATTTGATGTACCATTTGTCTGTGGTGCAAAAGATTTAGGCGAGGCTCTACGACGAATTAATGAAGGAGCCTCCATGATTCGAACCAAAGGCGAACCTGGAACCGGTGATGTCGTCCAGGCCGTAAGACATATGCGATTGATGCAGTCTGAAATACGTCGTATTACATCGATGTCGGAAGACGAATTATTTGATAAAAGCAAAGAATTAGCGGTTCCATATGAACTGGTTCGATACGTTCATGAAAATGGCAAATTACCAGTCGTTAATTTTGCTGCCGGCGGTATCGCAACACCCGCAGATGCTGCGCTAATGATGCAATTAGGCGCGGAAGGCGTCTTTGTAGGCTCTGGAATATTCAAATCTGGAAATCCTAGAAAACGTGCTGCAGCAATCGTTCAGGCTGTAACTAATTACAAGGATGCCGCTCTCCTGGCGAAGTTATCGGAAAATCTAGGGGAAGCCATGGTGGGTATAAACGAAAATGAAATCGAAATTCTCATGGCAGAAAGGGGCAAATAAGATGACAATCGCTGTTTTAGCACTACAGGGTGCCTTTCTAGAGCATGAAAAAATGTTACATCGCCTAGGGATTTCTACCATAGAGATTCGCCAAAAAAAGGATTTATCTCAGCCTTTTGACGGGCTGATTATCCCTGGCGGAGAAAGCACGGTCCAAGGAAAACTTCTACATGACCTGGATTTATATGATGAATTAAAAAGACGAATAGAAAATGGTCTTCCAACTTTTGGAACTTGTGCCGGCATGATTCTCTTAGCTAGTAACATAGAAAATGACGACAGTAAACACCTGGGTACAATGCATATCACTGTGACCAGAAATGCTTACGGTCGCCAATTGGGAAGTTTTCATACAGAATCTATGTTTCATGGCGTCGGGAAGATTCCTATGACGTTTATCCGTGCACCATACATCACGCAGGTTTCTGATGATGTGACAGTTCTTGCAACAATCGATGGAAATATTGTTGCTGCCCGACAAGGGAACCAACTGGTTACAGCATTTCATCCGGAGTTGGATAATGCAACGGATGTTCACGAGTATTTCTGCAAAATAATAGGGGGTTGAGTCCCCCCTATTATCACTAGCTTTTTTCACTAAAGCCATTACATGAAGTATGCTCGTTTCTTCTATCTTCCACAATGGAACGATTATACTTTTTTAATTGATACGTATAAAAAAATCCTTTTTTCTTCATTACAAATGTATCAATGAATAAAGATATCACATATAGGAACAAAATGATAAATAGAAATATTCCCCAACTTATTTTATTGGCTGGACTACCTAAAATACCCATCATAAAAAACAATATCGTTTCCACCGGAATAAACAAAATATAGAACAATGTCAATTGAAAGATAAATCCTCGAAGTTCCCATTTTTTATTTAAAAATACAAAGGTAAAACATACAGATCCCCAAGCGGATAATAATAAAAGGTTTTTTAGGAATGATAAAGAAATCGTGTTGGAACCCGTCATTAACATAACAATGATTGTGCATATAACCAACCAAGCATAACTCCAGGCAAAAATATTTCTCACATTTATAAATGCTTTTTTTATCCCCTCACTAGATATTTGATTTTTCATAATAAACCTCTTTCTCTCACCTATCTATATCTCAAGTAACTTCTTTAATTCACTTACGTAACGTCTGGAAATGATTACCTTCTCATTATTTGAAAGTGTCGCAATGACATTTCTTGTAATTTCTGGTTTTAGTTTCTCAACCTTTGTAAGATTTATAATCATTGATTTGGAGCATCGAAAGAATTGTTTTGTATTCAGCTGCTCCTCTATTTCATATAATTTTAATGGAGTTCGTAATACGCGATTATTCGTATAAAGAAATGTTTTTTTATCCACTGACTCAATATATAAAATAGAATTTATAGGAATCTTATATAATGTATCTTCATCGGTTGCAGTGATAAAAGATTCAAATCGAGTAATATAATTTTTTAATGATTCTATTTCGTTTGTAGTTTTCTTACAATGTATCTCCACACAAGTTTTTTCATATTTTTGAGCCTCAATAATATCAACCTTCAATTTTTAATCCTTCTTCACTATATTTTGCATTCAAATTTCTTTACATCTATCCATAAAGAAACGCATAGGATTATTTGACAACAAATCACAAAAAGAATCATCGCCAATTCATTATAAAATGAAAAAATGCTTATGATACCTATCGTTTCAATAATTGCTATTATTTTATACGATATAGATTCATAAATCCAACTATATGGCAAAAGATGTCCTGCAAAAACGATTGCATAAATCATAATCAAGCTTTTCGGATTTGCTTGAAACGACCAGATCACAATTACCATATAAAGTGTTTGGTTCATTGTAAATAAAAAGCCAAGTTTGTCGATTGGATTCGTTGATTTTTTGAACAACTGCACGTTCAATATTTTTCCAAAAAACATAGAAAAAGGCATCAGCAAACAAGAACACATCAAGGTATACCAGTTTAAAGTATCTACACTCTGTGGAAGAGTTCTGATATACAGGATAATTGTCCAGATGATAACTGAACTTAACATGAATGGTAGTCCCTTTTTTTGCTCTTTTTGTGATGCCAACTTTAATTCTTGTAAAGCACAAAGTTCCTCTGCATGGATTGTTTCGCTCATAATAGTTCCTCCCAAAATTTTAAATGTATTGTTATTTTATGAAGAACTAAGTAAGCAAACAATATAGATCAAACTAAGCGGTACATATTTCGTACCAAACGGGTAAAAATCCTTAAAATAATTACTCAGCCTTAATTGTTTTTGTCACTTTTCTAACCACATAGATACAGATCACACAACTATAGATTGTCGCCGTCACCCAAGCGGTCTGATCTGCAAAACAGATAGCGTTGAATTTGAAAATCGGAACAAATACAAGGCTGACAAAGGTACGCGCAATCATTTCTATAACACCAGAAATAATTGCCAAATGCGAATATCCAAGCCCCTGTACTGCCAATCTACAAGTATTCAATAATCCTAGTGACCAGTAGAAGAATCCAAGGCATGCCAGATATTTTCCAGCTGCAGCAAGAATTTCCGTCGCATTTACAGCATTCTTGTTAATGAAGGCCATGGACATTTCCTGACCGAAGAATATCAAGATAATTCCAATTACCACACCGTATCCAGCGCCAACAAGTGCGCCCTCGCGGATACCGCGCTTGATTCGATCCGGTTTTCCTGCGCCATAATTCTGCCCAGCGAAAGTTGATACAGCTGATGCAATCGCATCGAATGGACACATGGTCATCTGCTTAATTCGCATGGCGGCGGAGAATGCAGATGTATAAATCGTTCCTAATCCATTATTTGCAGACTGCATTACCATCGATCCAATGGCTGTAATAGAATACTGAAGTCCCATAGGAATTCCCATAGCAAGAAGTGTTCTGGCACGTCGCCAGCTAAATCGCTGAACACCGCGTTGTACTCGTAA
This sequence comes from Lachnospiraceae bacterium AC2012, assembly GCA_000702525.1. Taxonomy (GTDB): domain Bacteria; phylum Bacillota; class Clostridia; order Lachnospirales; family Lachnospiraceae; genus FD2005. Next base: position 138,628 of record JNIN01000002.1, on the reverse strand, counting down.
AACTGGGAATTTCCTTGTCATATAGATGGCACAGAGAATTCCTGAGACACCTTGGGAGGAAATCGTCGCAAGCGCTGCACCACTCACCCCCATCTTAAAAACAATAATAAACGTCAGATCTAAAACAATATTTAATACTGCAGAAATCAAAAGGAAAATAAATGGCGTGGTCGAATCTCCTACTGCTCTTAAATTCGAAGAAAGAAGATTATACAGCAAGGTACATGGTATTCCGAGAAATATAATAAACAGATAGCTATATGCATCGGAAAAGATATCCGATGGTGTCTGCAAAATTTTCAAAATTGTTGAACAGGCCAAAGTACATGCGCCGGTAATGATCACAGCTCCCGCAAATGTCAAAATATATGCATTATAAATGTACTTACGCATACTCTCATATTCTCCTGCGCCGAATCGTTGTGCAACCGGAACTGCAAATCCCAGACATAATCCGATACACATGCCGAGGACTAAAAACTGCACGGAACTGGAAGCTCCTACTGCACCGAGCGCATTCGGTCCGAGAACATTTCCAACAATCATTGCATCGATGAAATTGTAGGTTTGCTGAACCAGATTTCCAAGTAATAATGGAATAGAAAATTTAAGAATTTGTGGAAGGATACTACCTTCTGTCATTGCTTTTGTCTTTGCCATTGTAACCTCCATATCTAAAATGGTCCCTTTCACCTTTTCCAAGAACGATTTTACAGCACCCCTATTGAAAATGATAGGTCTTTTCTTGCTGTTCTTATTTATATCCACAATAATCCGGTGCATGCACAAATGTGCCGTTTCCCATCTGAATATCGTTGGAGCAGCTATAATTCCTATTATGGACAAAAAAATCTCTTGATCGATACAACTTTCGCGTACGAAATTGCAGGCACCAAAGAACAATTGTATGCATTTTTCATGCGTGATTATGACGCTGGTAATTTTGCGATGGACGAGCGTGAATTTGAGAATAAGAATCATTTCTATGACGACAAAAAAGCTCTTAGCATCTTTAAATCTGTAACGAAGCTTGCCTCAACCTCTGAAGCAGCTCACATCTCCCGAGAAGAGAGAAATCTATATGTACGCGTTTTACGAAAACAAGGATTAACGGTTAAACAAGTCGCAAGACTGATGGATATCTCACCATCCACGGTAAAAAGACTCTGCAAATGAACCATTTGACCCCGTCCCCGAGGGACCATTTTCCACCACAGCAAAAAACCGAGCCGGCTGGCTATTGCCACCGACTCGGTTTCCTATTTTTCTAAAATGAGCCACGAACCCCGTCCCCAAGGGACCATCCGTCAATTATTTCTTTACGTGGAAAGCATCCATTCCTGGATAAACAGCGCTATCGCCAAGCTGTTCTTCGATACGAAGTAACTGGTTATACTTCGCAACTCGCTCGGAACGGCTAGGTGCACCAGTCTTGATCTGGCATGTATTAAGCGCTACAGCCAAATCTGCAATCGTTGTATCCGCTGTTTCACCAGAACGATGTGATGAAATTGCAGTATAACCAGCATTATGCGCCATCTTGATAGCCTCTAATGTTTCAGAAACAGAACCAATCTGGTTTAACTTGATCAGGATAGAATTTCCAGCGCCAAGTGAGATACCCTTGCTCAGTCTCTCTGTATTTGTTACGAAGAGGTCATCACCAACCAGCTGAACCTTATGTCCAATCTTCTCTGTCATCTTCTTCCATCCATCCCAGTCTTCTTCATCCAGACCATCTTCAATGGAAATGATAGGATACTTATCTACAAGGCTTTCCCAATGAGCAATCAACTCATCAGATGTGAATTCCCTACCAGACTTAGGCTGCTTATAGAAGCCTTTGCCCTTTTCGCTCTTCCACTCAGAAGCTGCTGCATCCATCGCAATCATAAAATCTTTACCAGGTTCGAAACCTGCAGCCTTGATTGCTTCGAGGATCTTCTCAATGGCTTCTTCATCACTCTTTAACTGATTTGGAGCAAAACCACCTTCATCACCTACAGCTGTAACATCGCCCATTTCCTTAATCAAACTTCTTAGATTATGGAATACTTCTGCACACCAACGAAGTGCTTCCTTGAAAGAAGGTGCTCCCACTGGCATAATCATAAATTCCTGTGTATCAACCGCACTATCTGCATGTGCGCCACCATTTAAGATGTTCATCATAGGTACTGGAAGACGATTTCCAGACACACCGCCAAGGAAACGATACAGCGGAATATTGAGTGACTTTGCAGCTGCTCTAGCTGTTGCAATAGAAACAGCTAAGATTGCGTTTGCACCTAATTTTGATTTATCTTTCGTTCCATCAGCCTTGATCATAGCTGCATCTACAGCATATGTATCAGATGCGTCAAGTCCCTTTACTGCTGGGCAGATAATCGTATTAATGTTCTCAACGGCCTTTGTCACGCCCTTTCCTAAATATCTGCCTTTATCTCCATCTCGAAGTTCCAGAGCTTCAAACTCACCTGTGGATGCACCACTTGGTGCAGTTCCTGTTGCTACTGTTCCATCAGCGAGAATTACCTCCGCCTCAACTGTTGGATTACCTCTGGAATCTAATATTTCTCTTCCGATTACTTTTTCAATTGCAAGATTTCCCATCTCCTAATTAACTCCTTTCTTACTCTATCACGACAAACCCCTTCACAATCAAAAATTGGTGGTAAGTGATTGTGAGAAGAGGATTGCACATGATTTACACAAAAGCGTTAGCTGTCGCTAACAATTATTATGTTAGTATACTCTAACACTTATGTCAATCCAGAAAAGGAATTTTGTTAGTTTTTTCTAACGAAGAATCTCATCAATTGTTGAAACGGTACTGAAACTACCCGAATGTGTAGAAATGATTTCCTTCATAATCGGTAATTCGAAATAACTGACATAACAAATCAGTGTATTATTATTTCCAGCAATCGCACCTCTAGAATCCATAATCGTACATGTCTTATTTAGTTTATTCTTAATATCATAAATAATGCCATCCGGGTCTTGTGTGATAATAGTTACCTGCTTCACAGCTTCGAAATGATCTGTGAAATGATCAATCAACGCGGTTGCTACAATATATACAAGCAAACTAAGCAGTGCCGCTGTCACATCAATCACAAAGAATACGGTCAGATAAACAAGTGCATTAAACAATAATAAGAAGGGCGTCATACTATAATTTCGCCCCGTCTTATCGCCCAATTTTTTCACGATAATATTCGCAAGTATTTCAGAGCCGTCAATACAACCACCGCTTTTCAGAATTAGCGATAAGCCAGCTCCAAGAATTGCACCACCGAAGGTCGTCGCAAGGAAATGTTCCGTATTGAGTTCAAATGGAACATTCTCAAAAAAATCAAGTCCTATGGTATAAACAATGGAACCGAGGGCTGCTTTAAACGTGAAACTACGTCCCAGGAATACGTACCCCGCAACGATAAACGGGATAAATACAGCTAAAACACAAGGTGATAAAGAAAAACCCGTTAGTTTGCTGATAATAATCGCCACGCCCGCAGTTCCATAGTCGATCGCATCATTCGGAAGTAAAATCAACGCAACCGAAAAACTAGCCATTACTGCGCCAATGACAATGAAGATATAAGATAATATTTCTTTCTTTTTCTTTGTTTTCGCCATAAAAACCCCTTTTTCATCCTACAATTAAAATAATGCTGCAAAAAGTCTCAAAACCATTTGTCTCAACTTTAATATTCCACCAACTCCCGTGTATTTTGTAGTTACATCCTCTGCTTCAGCAATTATATTTTCAAAGTCGTGCTTTGTATCAAACACAGCCTGACAGTCCATATACATACATCCATTTTCAAAATGATGATAAAAGCTGCGATAATCTAAATTAATTGTGCCGCAAGTAGCTACTAAATCATCTGATACACACATTTTGCAATGGCAAAATCCGGGAGTCCATTCAAAAATATGAACTCCATTGCGCGTCAACGTATTATAATAACTTCTTGTAACAGAATATACGATTTTTTTGTCTGGAACTCCCGGCGTAATCACTCTAACGTCTACGCCCCTCTTAGCCGCCAATCCAAGTGCGTGAATCATTTCATCTGTAATAATTAAATAAGGCGTAATTATAAAGCAGTACTTTTGGGAATTATTTATAATACCAATGTATACATTCTCACCTAAATTCTCATCATCCATAGGGCTATCTGCATACGGTTGAACGAATCCTCTCGATTCTTTTTTCACATAATCAATCTCTGGTAAGTACTTATTTCTATCTTCTTTTGAAAGCTCTACTTTTTTATCAACTGCAGCATTCCAATTTTCAAGAAAAGTAATGGTAAGACTATTAACTGCAGGCCCCTCTATTTTGACACCAGTATCCTTCCATTCTCCAAAAGGATGCGTCAACCCAAAATACTCGTTTGCAATATTATATCCCCCGGTAAAACCTACGGTACCATCAATCACAGTAATTTTCCTATGGTCTCTATTATTTAAAAACAAATTCAGTCCTGGGGCAAATGGATTAAATACTCTACATTCAATTCCAACTTTTGCTAACCGATCAATAAAATCAGTATTAATAAATCCTATCGATCCCATATCATCATAAAAGACTCTAACCTCAACACCTTCTTTAGCCTTTTCTTTCATGATTTTAAAAATTCCATCCCAAGCCTTGTCATCCTCTATAGCGTGATATTCGAAAAATATGAATTTCTGAGCCTTTCTCATTGCAGCTTTCTGAGCTTCTAATCCATCATATGCTGATGAAAAATAGGTGATATCAGAATCTGAATAAACAGGATATCCACTATATCTATAGATATAATTTGATATGGAAGCCAAACCTTCGCTCTTATCATTCAGATGTGCAAATGAATTTTTACTCTTTATTTTTTTATTTTCATCATTTAATAAAGGTTTCAGAGCCTCATTTATTTTCGTATACCTATATCGCATTTTATGCGGTTTTGAATTTAAGCCAACAACAAGATATATACCAACTCCAATAATAGGCGCAAATAAAATCAAAATAATCCACGGCATTTTCATACTGCTATTCATGTTGCTACCATATAAAATAAGTACTAATAGTAATGCAACTACTCTTGTAATAGCATTTATCCACATTGCGTGGTTATTTAAAGTCGAAAAAAGCAAAATCAGGAAAATCACCTCTAGCATAAAAACTAGAAGCGAAAAAATCATCCTGCCCACTCCATTCTTTATGGAAGCCTTTTTTTCATAAGTTGTGACACTCATTTTCATCTGTTTCTTCCTCTTGCCCGAAATTTGCCAGGCGTTATATTTCTACTTTTCTTAAATGTTCTGCTGAAATGATCCACACTATTAAATCCAGACTGTTCTGCTATCGCTTCTAATGGCAAGGATGTCGTCAGTAATAATTCCGAAGCTTCATTGATCTTATACTGATTCACGATATCATTGAAATACATCCCCGTACTTTGATGAATTAATTTGCCCAGATAGTCTGTATTATATCCAAAAAATTCCGACAATGCTTTTAGACTGATGGTTCGATAATTGCTCTGAATATACGTCAAAATCAGTGGCATCTGAACATTCGTATTTTTCTTGGCGGAATAATGAATATACGTATCTCGATATGTTCGAAGTACTTCTGCCATCAAAATACCAAATAGGGAATTACACACTTCATTTGCAAAGGATTTCGTCGAATAACTTTCTGTAAAAATCCCTTTGATTAAATAGTTGATATGTTGTTTTGGAGGCACATGAAACAGAAGATAATTCTGCTGATTCCCATAGAGGCAATTCCGAAAGAATAAAGATAACACACTATCCGTGTGCATTAAATTAAAAAAGGCTGTCTCCAAACAACTTGCTTTGATAGAAATATCAAATACAATGGCATCCTCCAGTGCAAAGGAACTGTGCATTGTATCCGGTGCGATAATCGCAAAATCTCCAACCGTAAGGTCATCCAGATATTGCCCGTTCACACAAACACGTGCCTTTCCCTTCAAAACATAAACCACTTCAAAACTCTCATTGGAATTATAGTTTTCCTTTTCGTCGTTCATCAATAGAATTGGCCAGATATCTCTTTTAAAAAAGGATAAATTTTCTGGAACCTTGCTTAGATACACTTGCGGATTCTCGTAAATATCCGTGACATCAATAGGATAACGCATATAGATCTTTCGCAATTGTTCAAAATCCTCACCATCCCAATCGATAAAATGCAAGTCATGATTCGCATAATGAAATACTTTCCCCTCTTTTTTTAACTTCATAGCGGCGGATAGTAAATCAATCCTTGTACCATATTTTTCTTTATGTGTTGTCAGTACGTTTTGTACATCTTCAAAATATAAATATGAATGTAATTTTTCCATATTCATATCTTACCAATTTCCTATCGCATGAGCAATCTTCATCTCTGATTATGTCGATTTTATCTAGGATTATTTAATTTCAACCTCGATAGATTTTTGCAAGAATAAAGATACAATAAATATTTTGTATCGGAGGTTTTTACAATGTTTGAAAAAAATGCTTCAAAAGGGTTCAAAATTAGAGCATTAATCATTTTGATCCTGGGTTTTATTACCATGTATTGTAGTGGTATGTTTGGTACAGACATCATCAATGTCGTCCAGAATCCAATCACTGAAAAGCTCGGTTGTTCCACAACCAGTGCGGTACTTGGATGGACTGTGGGAGGATATACAGTCATCTTATTAGCTTTTATCTTCAGCACGATTATCATGAAAAAAGGAGTCCATGGATTTGCTTCCCTATCTTTCTTCGTTATGGGCATCGGTGCTATTCTTGTCAGCATTGGTTATTCCATGAATTCTCTCGCACTGATCACCATAGGCGGATTCCTGCTGAAAAACTTTTTACAGGCACTTCAGCTTAGCATCTTCCAGGTAATTGCACGTTGGTTCGAAAAATCACGTGGCTTCGTGCTCGGACTTATGGGAGCCGCTTTTGCTTTAGATAACTCTACTTCCTCTACCGGATTAACATTCCTGTATGGAAATCTTGGTTTTAACGGAATGATGATAATCGTCGCTGTTATCATGTTCCTTATGGGCGTTCTTTCCTTTATCTTCATTCGCACAACGCCGGAAGAATTTGGTTTGACAGTAGATGGCCTTCCACGAGAAAAAGAAGTACATACTGAATCCCCTATGGAATTCCAATCCAAGTGGAATCTGAAAACATTATTATCTGTAAAGGAAAGCTGGAGCATCCTCATTGGCATTGGTGTGTTTAATCTCACACTATCCGCTGTTATTTCTCAGTTTTTCAATAGCTTGCTGCACATGAACGTTTCCATGAATCTTTGCATGACGTATATGCTGATTTTTGGACTTTTGGGAATTGTCATCTCCCCTGTATTTGGAAAACTGATTGACAAGATGGGAGCTCCAAAAGCCGGCGTCGTCATTTCCTTCTTATATTGCATCTCTGTCGCAGGATTCTGTTTCCAGATTCCACTACTTGCGGCTTGTAGCATTGCTTTCTTCGTAGGTGCACCGATTATTCAGCCAGCACTTACGATGCATGTTTTCGGTGGTCCGGAATATCCTGCAGTAAACCGCTATCTCTCCATCGGATCCAATCTGATTGGCGCATGCGGCATTCCACTGATGACAGTGCTATACGATACAACAGGCTCTTATCATATTGCCTATTACCTGTTATTAGCCTTAAATATTCTGGTTCTGATCCTCATGAGCATTTGCAAAAACACTTATGTCGAAGGAATCAAAAAGGAGAACTATCATGAAAAAGACGAACTTCAATCAGAACTGGGAACTCTATAATTTAGAGGAAGGGGCAAATCCATTTGCCCCTCCCCAGGTTCCTAAAAAAATCCATTTACCATATGATGCCATGATTCAAAGGGCAAGAGATCCGCAAACTCCCGACGGAGCTACAACGGGATATTTCCCAAGTGGAAATGTAAAATATGAGAAACATTTCCAAGGAAATGCTGCCTCTACCATTCTCGAAATAGAAGGCGTCTATTCGAATGCCTTTATCTATCTCAATGGTAATTTCTGCGGGAAATGTCCCTCTGGATATCGCGATTACTATGTCGATTTGACACCTTACATCCGAATCGGGGAAGACAATCTTCTATCCATTGAAACGCGCTCCGGCATGGGTAAAAATTCTCGCTGGTATAGTGGCGACGGTATCTATCGAAATGTCTACCTATACGAAGCAGAGGATGCCTATATCCTTCCAAATTCTTTAAAGATGAATACGCTTGGCATTCCATCCGAAGATACCACGGATGCATTTCTAGAATTATCTGGTCAATGTATCGCTGCCAAAACAGAGGATACCATCCAGATTCAGATGGGAAATACCATTGTTTCAGAATGCAAAATATCATCCGATGGCAGTTTTTATAGTAAATTTACGCTTAAAAATGCAAAGCTCTGGTTCGATGAGCATCCAAATCTCTATCCGGTAACCGTAACTTTAGTAAGAAATGCTACTGCCATCGATCAGGAACATTTCTCCTATGGCATACGAACGATCGAGTTAATTCCGCAGAAAGGACTTTACATCAACCATGAGGAAGTACTGCTTCGTGGCGGCTGCATCCATCATGATAACGGACTTCTCGGCGCTAATGAATACGATGACAGCGCCTATCGGCGCGTGAAAATCCTAAAAGAAGCCGGATTCAATGCGATACGTATGGCACATAATCCTTGTTCAAAAGCACTTCTAAAAGCTTGCGACGAACTTGGCATGTATATCATGGATGAAAGTTTTGATACCTGGAATGTTTCAAAATCACCTTATGATTACGCGATGTATTTCGAAGAAAACTGGAAGGATGACCTGCTTTCGATGGTCGAAAAAGATTACAACCATCCTTCTGTCATCCTGTATTCCATTGGAAATGAAATTAAAGAATTGAATACGAAACAAGGCGTTGAGAAGAATCGAGAACTCTATCAGTTTGTCAAAAATCTGGATTCCAGCCGACCTGTACTGAATGCCATCAACGGTATGTTTACTGCGATGCAGCATCTTGGCGATATCATGCAGGATTTAAATAGTAACAGTGGCAATAATATGGCGATGGAAATCAACAATGTCATGACCGTATTAGACACCCATATGGATGATATTATGCGTCATCGGTATGTTACAGAGATGCTGGATCCGATTTGCGATTCTCTCGATCTTGCCGGCTATAACTACATGGGTGGACGTTATGAAGATGATGTGAAGAAATATCCGGAACGAATCATTGTCGGATCGGAAACAAGACCTGATTCGATTGCGGTTAATTGGGAAAAAGTAAAAGCCCTCCCAAATGTCATCGGCGATTTTGTCTGGGCCGCCTGGGATTATCTCGGCGAAGCCGGCGTAGGACGTGTAGATTTTGAGGAAGTTCCCGGACCTATGTATGGAAATTACCCATGGATGACCGCGCTTTCCGGAGATATCGATATCTGTGGTCGAAGACGTGTCCAATCCTACTATCGAGAAATTGTATGGAAGAAACGTACCGCCCCTTATATCGCTGTCTGGAATCCAGAGCACTACGGCATGAAAGCACATACGAGTAACTGGAGCTGGAGCGAAGCACTCCACAGTTGGACCTGGCCCGGATACGAAGGAAAACCAATTCGCGTGGATGTCTATAGTTCCGCCGATGAGATTGAACTTTTCCTTGGAGATACCTCTCTTGGCAAGAAAAAACTGACCGATTATAAGTGCGAATTTGATATCACCTACGAAAAGAAGCCTTTAAAAGCGGTTTCCTATATCGATGGAAATGTTCAGTCACAGGATCTTCTACTCCCAGCAGAAGGCGACTTCCATATCGATGTCTTCCAAAACAAAGAGCGCTTAAGAGGAAATGGAAAAGATTTGATGTATCTCGATATCACCGTTTGTGATTCGAATGGCAATTTCAATCCTTATGATGATCGAAACATGCAAATCAACATCGAGGGGCCGGCAAAACTCCTCGCTTTTGCCAATGCAAATCCGAAAAATACCGCTTCTTTCCAAAGTGATGAAACCAAGCTCTACCTCGGAAAAGCACAGGCAATTCTTTGGAACCCGGAAGATACTGCAGAAAGTACCATTACCATATCTGGCGACGGACTTGCTGACTTAACGATAACAATTTAAAAAAAACCGATTTCTTTTAACGTAAACCTACAACATAAAAAGAACGTGAAGTTTAAGCTCTTTAGACTTCACGTTCTTTTACTATTACAACAACCATATAGCCATCTGGAATATTCTCCGCGCCTAGGTACATCGCTTGCGTTGGAAATCCACAATCCTTCACACTATACACCTGCCATTCCGGATGACTAGCCAATGCCTTTCGAAGATTTTCCAGATTCTTCCCTGATTTTAGGAAAACCTTGGTCCCGGATAATTTCAAGGCCTCTTCCACTTCTATCCCACCATTTATAATATGGAGATTTTCCTGATGCAAACATAAATCCAATCCTAATGCTGCTGCAGAAGCGATAAACGAAGGAATCCCATTGACCAGTTCCATCTGGATGCCATCCCGCTCCGCAAATTTTCTAAGATAGAAAAAAGAAGAATAGATGGTCACATCACCAATCGTCAAAAATCCAACCGCTTTCCCATCCAATAAATCCTCTCGAATCTTTGCATAGGCGTCCGCAATCGCTGCATCACGCTTCTTACCATCTCTCGTCATAGGAAATGTGACTGCTACCACTTCCTTCTCTTCGATCTCCGGGCAGGAAGCAAGCGCAATTCTATATGCCATACTGTCTTCCTTCGGCTCCGTAGGAACCATCAGAACATCACATTTTTGTATGGTATGCATGGCTTTTAACGTAATATCCTCCGGATCACCCGATCCCACACCGATTCCATAGAGGATTCCCTGTTTTCCATCTTCTCTATTCATCCTTTTTTCCTATCCTGTCTATATTTCCAAAGCGTCGACAAGCCTCTACGAATACGCGTGGAAATGTTTCATTACTTCCGTAATAAAGATGCGCAAATCCCCACCAATGGTTCTCTGCGATGATTGCAGATTCCCAGTTTCGACCCGTCACGGGCTTTATCGAGATGGCATCCGCGCCATTCTCCTCACAATCATAATAATGAAATTCATGCGCCCGAATCTTAGCTGCATCCGCAGGTAAAAATTGAGCCATCTTCTCTTCCATCGTAATGTATCCAAAACGAACGAGTTTCCCAGTGTTATAGCAATTCCCCGGAATCACAGAACACATGGGATATTTCACACCGGATGCATCTTCGATCGATTCATGCAAGTACATAAAACCGCCACATTCCGCTAAGGAAGGCATCTCCTGTTTTATGGCATGCGCTATCTCTTCTCGCATCGAAATATTTTCACTAAGCTTTTTTGCAAATAATTCCGGATAACCACCCCCAAGAAGAAGTCCCTGGATATTTCTCGGAAGATGCGCATCATGAAGCGGCGAAAAGAAAACCAACTCTGCTCCCATTTCCTCCAACAAACGAAGATTTTCCTCATAATAAAAGCAAAAGGCTTCATCCCTAGCAACCGCAATACGTGGATGGGAATTCTGCTCCCCGCTAACTTTCCCTTCGTTTTGTACCACATCATTCTCTTTCCAATGGGATAACGCTGCTACTGCAGCATCCTCCGAAAGCTCACTGCATTCTAACAAACGCTCCAAATCCACAGTTTCCTGCAATAATTTTCCAAGTGCGTCCGCTTGTTCTGTCAGATCTCTCACTTCCTCCGGTAATTTCAGTCCCAGATACCGGCTCTCCAGCGTACCATCTGTCTGTTTTGGGAGATAACCAAAAACAGCAATTCCAAGCTCTTCTTCAATGACCGGCTTGATCAAACCATAATAGGATTTGGAAATCTTATTTAAAATCACGCCGGCAATTCGGTGTTCTATATCCATCTGCAAGAATCCAGAAATCACAGCTAGAATTGAGCGTCCCATCCCATGCGCATCTACAATTAATACAATGGGCAAATCTAAAACGGATGCAACTTCATAGCTGGAACCTTCATTCGATACGGGATTCATCCCATCATAAAGTCCCATCACACCCTCAACTACTGAGATTTCGCTGTCATTTTCACGGTAAAATACTTCCCGAATCCCATCCGAACCACTAAAGAACAAATCCAGATTTTTCGAAGGGATGCCAAGCACCTTCTTATGAAACATCGGATCAATATAGTCCGGTCCACACTTAAAGGAGCGAACCCTATGGCCGCTCTGCTTTAAAGCCATTAACAGACCGCATGTAATCGTTGTTTTACCACATCCACTACCTGTGGCAGCAATTAAGAATCCTCTATTCATTCTAAAATCCTTTGCCATCATCCTACTTCTTTTTACAAAAACGGAACGCGAAAATAAAGACCGGATTATTCGCCTGCAACATATGATAAGATCCCAGTTCCTTTACCTTACTTACCGAAACTTGCGTTACAGATACATCGGTAACCGAAAATAGTTTTAGGACATTCTGCATTTCTACAATGCTTTCCATACTGACCGCCGTCATAACAATACGCATCTTAGGATTGATCCATTGTAACTCACATAAAATATCGATTAACTGTCCCTTATTTCCTCCGATAAATGCACAATCGGCAGCCGGGAATTCCTGGAATCCCCTCGGTGCACACGTCTTTCTTAGATGCACATTTCTAATGTTAAAATGAGAAAGATTCCGTTGAATCAAATCCACAGCACTATCCTTGCAATCCACAGCATAGACCGTAATATCCGGAGACATCATCGCGGCTTGAATCGCAATCGAACCGGTGCCGGCACCAATATCATAGACAACCGAATCGGCCGCTAATTCTAATTGACTAATCACGAGTTTTCGCACTTCCTCCTTCGTTATAGGAACCTGATCTCGAAGGAAATCCTCATCCTTTAGCTCTGGAGCAAGCGGTCTACGATACGGCGCATCCTGTACCATTGCACCCACGTATAAACCGTCTTTTTTCAAAGATTCCAGCTCCTTTGCCAATTCGATCGACTGATCCGTCGAAAATTCATACACCTGCTCTTCCTCATAGGACAAGGCATATCCTAAATAGAAATGTATCTGCCCTGCGAAATCAAGCGTGCGCATGCACTCAGCCATTTTCTGAAAATCCTCTAATCCCGATGTCAAAAAGAACGTCTTCTTTTCATAGCGTATAGCATCCAGGAATTGTGGTATCCAGCGATCTTCGGAAACACCATGGAAACTGAGGATTTTCGCATCCTGCCATGGAATTCCAATCCGTGCGGAGAGCATCTGTATCGATGAAACTCCCGGGAGAACCTGCAAAGAAACATCAGGGAATTTTTCATTCAGTGCATCACGCATTTTTGAAGTTCCACTATAGAAACCGGAATCTCCGGAAAACAGGATAACAACCTGAGCTTCTCCGCAGTGATTTCTTTGAATTTCCTCTAAAACCGGCAGGATATCCTCCTTCAAATAATAGGGATACTCCTGTCCCTTGCATGCACACGTCTCCAGCATGCGAGGAGCACCAAAGAGATAATCTGCCTTCTCGATGGCTCTACGCACTTCAGACGTCATCGATTCTGCCGTTCCACAACCGATACCGGCTAGGGTAATCTGCAGACTTCCGCGTTCTAGAGTTACTCCTAAAAGTTCCTCCAAGCGAGTACAGACTTCCTGCATCGAAAGTGCTTCTTCACAGTTGCTCTCCGGGCGGCGGATAATATGTGTTTTCACATTGCTTTCTTCCGCTGCTGAAATCTTGGATTCCACCCCGCCCGTATGACCACTTTCCTTTGTCACCATATGTCGGATGTGATATTCCTGCATCAGTGACTGATTCATTTCCTTGGAAAATGGTCCCTGCATCGCAAGAATCTGCTTACCCTCCAGTCCATTTTCATAGCATAATTGTAGGCTCTCAAGTCCCGGAAGAACGCGCACAACCAAGCGTTCTCGAAGCGAAGGATCCTGGCAATACATCTTTAAATCCTTCGAACCGGTCGTCAGAAAAATATTACCCTCCGTTTTTCGTAACGCATTTGCGCATTCCTCCACAGAGGCATAATAAGATGCTCCCTCGGGATTTGTCATTTCCACATCGGTATTGGGACGAAGCAGACGAAGATAGGTGATATCCGTATCTTCCACACTCTCCTGAATAGTAGATGTCACGATACTTGCATAAGGATGTGTGGCATCCACAATTACCGAGATTTTCTCCTTCTTATAGAGCTTTTGCATCTTCTTGCAATCCAAACGTCCTTCGTGAATCTTCACATGTGGAAGTTCCGGCATAACAAGAGAACCGTATTCCGTAGCCACGCAAACATGGCAATCGATGGAATTACGATCTAAAACCTCTGCTAATTCTCTTCCCTCTGTTGTTCCTGAAAAAATCAGTATATTGCCCATATCTCTTCTCTTTACCTCTTTGCTTTATCTAAATATCCTCTTGGTGTCACGAGATGTTGATTTCTTATAAATGTATTCGAATTTCCGATAAATACCGTCGTAAACATATTGACCTTCTTCTCACGCAGTTCCTGCAACGTGCAAGTTGTTGCGCTCGTTCCTTCCCGGCCAATATTTTCGACATAACCGCAAGCTCGCTCCGGTGATGCGCCTGACGATAGCATAATATCGCAAGCCTTCTGCAGATAATCCGCTCGTTTATGGCTGGAAGGATTATAGAGTGCAATCGCAAAATCACCCTGAATGGCAGCAATCAAGCGCTTCTCAATCACTTCCCACGGCGTCATCAGATCACTCAAACTAATCACACAATAATCGTGATTTAACGGTGCGCCAAGCACAGCCGCTCCGCTGTTAGCCGCCGTGATACCAGGAACTATGACTAGTTCGATCTCCGATTCTTCCGGTAGAAGTTCATACATCAGCGATGCCAGGCCATAAACACCGGCATCTCCACTGCAAATCAATGCAATCGTCTTCCCTTCCTCCGCCAGTTCCAGACAGAGTTCACAGCGTTCCACCTCTTTTTTCATCCCCGTTGTGCGGTAACATTTCTCGGGATAAAACTTCTTCATAAGGTCGACATAGACCGTATAGCCAATCACAACATCACTCTGCTCGATTGCATGTTTCGCCTGTCCGGTGAAGAAACGCTCCTCGCCCGGACCCATACCAACAATATAGATTACTTTTGCCATGTCAAATTCACCCTTCTTTTCGCGATTGCAAGCGTCATGCCATCCTTCGCAATCTTTTTCTGTACCAAAACGCCATCCTCTGCTGCCGCCATCGCAGCTCGTTCACAGACATTCGAAACTCCGGTAATCTCCTGCACAAAAGGGGATTCTGAGAAATCTCCTGAAACCATCTCCAGTGTCTTTGCAGAATAGGTTAGAAATGGTAACGCTGCCTGCTGTGCAAACTGAACAAGCCCATATTCTTTTGCCTTTAGATCAATCGATGCCACAGCGGACACTTCAGAAAGATCCACCTGCGACTCTATAAAACCTCTTAATTTCTCTGCAGAAGTTCCCTTCTTACATCCGACGCCAATCACATACGGTTTTACGCGTAAAACCAGAATCTTGCCATCCTCATTGGTATAGCGCACTCGTTTGGAATCCGAATGGATGATCAGAACATCGTAATCAAAATGCTCTTTTTGATCGTCTTCCCCGTCTACAGGGACTTCCTTCGGTATGTAGGAAATACTGTAGGTACAAGGCAATTCGCTCGTAAATTCCATACCTTCTTCTAGTAAAAAACGAATCTTCTGCCCATCCAACACGCGCTTCGATACTTCCTGAATCCCTTTTCGATTCAAAATCTCCAGACCATTTTCCCAGGCAAAGACATCCACAGAAAATGTATGATTCACATCGGTCGCCGTCGTAATCACAGCTCTTGGAGCATAAACTTCTCCCGATTTTATAAATCCGGTTTCTGTCCTTTGCTGAAAGCGCTGCTCTATTTCTAAAGCCCAGGCATTCGCCCGTCCCACATGTCCGGATAATAATGGAATCACAAACTGCCCCATCTCATCCATGACGAGAACCGGGCTATCCTTTAATTTATCCGACACCGCTGGCGCAATCGCTCGAACCGCGATTCCCGCCGCACCGATAAAGAGAATCGGAGCACGTAGAGAAAAGCTCTCACGCACCCATGCCTGGAGATCTTCGCCATCTCGTCTCTCCCATATATGTTCTGGAAATGCTTCTTCTACCGCTTTCGCCAATTCCCAGCCACGCTTTGTAAATGCAACAATTCTTACAATCATCTCTTTGCTTCCCTATATTCTGTAGAAAAGTCCTCTGCATAGAGTCTCGACTTCTCATAATGCGATGTCTTTATCACATCTCCCACTAAAATCAGTGCCGTCTTTGTAATTTGATGCGCATTCGCCGTCGCTTCCAATTTCGAAACGGTGGTGATATATTTCTCTTCTTCCGGCCAGGATGCTTTGTATACAATCGCCGCCGGAGTATCCGCCTGGTATCCACCTGCTATCAGCTGTTCCGATAATTTGCCAAGCATCGAGGTACTAAGATAAATCGCCATCGTCGCCTGATGAGAAGCAAAGCGCTCAATGCTTTCGAGTTCCGGCACATCGGTTCTACCAGCCATTCTTGTAATAATCAAGGACTGTGAAATGCCCGGAAGCGTAAATTCCAGGTCCAGACTGGCGGCGGCACCAAAACAGGCGCTGACACCGGGACAAGTTTCATAGCGAATGCCCTTCTCATCCAGCGCATCCATCTGCTCCCGAATCGCTCCATAGACACTCGGATCGCCGGTATGCAAGCGTACAACTTGTTTCTTCTGAGAAACTGCCTGCTCCATCACATCCAAAACTTCTTCGAGTGTCATAAAAGCGCTGTTATGAATCTCTGCCTCCGGACAATATTCCAGAAGTTCCGGATTCACCAGTGACCCTGCATAAATCACAACATCCGCCTGCTCTAAAAGTCGTGCGCCGCGAACCGTAATCAGATCCTTCGCACCACATCCGGCACCAACAAAATGCACCCAAATCTTATCTTTCCATTCCAAATTGTTTGATTTCATTCAATAAATCCTCTGCTCCAGCAGTCTTTCCCATAAGACCAAATTCATTCGAAAATACAATACATTCGATTTCAAATCGATCCGCCGCACGTTTCTTGAGATAATACTGTATCTTCTCCATAACCATTTCCATAAACTCTTTCGCAACACCCTCGCGCTTCACAATCTCGTAAGCCGCATCCGTCGAGATACATTCCTGCATCTCCTGAAGCGCATCCAGCGGCATCCCGCATTTCAAACCGGCGTTCACCATCAGTTCGATTCTGCAATCCGCTTCCTTGGAATGCGTATTCATGATGCCACCGGAAACCTTAATGAGTTTTCCGATATGCCCACACAGTAGGACTTTTTTAAACCCAAGATCCCCGATTCGATCCAGTGTCTCCCCGATATAATTCGAGCACTTCACCGCCAAATCCAAGTCATAAGCATACAGATCTCGCATAAAATCGAGCCCATAATTTCCCGGCGCAATCACGATACTCTCCATTCCAAGCGCCTTCTTCTGCCTTAGTTCCACTTGAATCGTATCAAGAAGTGCCTGCATACTCATCGGTTCCACCACACCGGAAGTTCCTAAGATTGAGATTCCTCCGACGATTCCCAGTCTCGGATTAAAGGTCTTCTCTGCGATTTCTGCGCCTTCCGGCACGGAAATGATTACGCTGAGCGCCCCTTTATAATCCAGCACATCCATGACTTCTTGCACTTCCTCTAGAATCATCTGTCTAGGGACGGAGTTAATCGCAGCATTTCCAACCGACTGATCAAGCCCCGGTTTGGTAACACGACCGACGCCCTCGCCACCGTCCAGGAAAATCCGGCATTCTTCCGACTGCTCCAAATCCTCTAAGGGATTTTCCTTTTCATCCTCCGCATAGCGCACCGTTGCATAAATTAATGCTCCGCTTGTCACATCCGGATCATCCCCGCCATCTTTTCGAACCGCACAACGAACTTCCTTCTCGGTTCGATGAATATCGAGAATTTCCGGATGAAATTCCAATCCCTTCGGTGTCTGAATCGAAATCTCACGCTTTTCCTTTCCACTTAACAGCATATAGGCTGCCGCCTTGGCCGCGGCAGCACTACAGCTTCCCGTTGTAAATCCGATTCTCATAGATTCCCCTTTTTCATCTCATAAAGAACAGCATTACAAATCGCTGCAGCAACATTGCTTCCACCTTTTCTTCCCGCATTGATGATATAAGGAATATCCGTCTCCATAATCATCTCTTTCGCGGCAACGACATTGACAAATCCCACGGGAACTCCAATCACAAATTCCGGTCGAAATTCGCCTCGATCATACATCTCTCTAAGATTTAGAAGTGCAGTCGGCGCATTTCCAATCGCAAAAATCACCTTATTGGGAAGCTTTGCCGCGCGTTCCATACTGACCGTCGCGCGTGTCACGCCGCGTTCTTTCGCTTCGGCAGCGACATCGGCATCTGCCATAAAGCAATGCACTTTCCCACCATATTCCGCCAACACTCTCTTATTAATTCCGGATAATGCCATATTCGTATCCGTCACAATATGCGCGCCTTCACGAATCAATTTCGCCATCCTAGGGATTGCATCCTCAGAAAATCGTATCGTCTCGGCATATTCAAAATCCGCCGTTGTATGAATACATCTCTTCACGAGAAATGCCACATCTTCCGGAATTTCTATCTTTCGCTCTTTACATTCCTCTGTAATAATCTCAAAGCTCTTGGCTTCGATTTCCATGGGTGCTATATGCTCAACTCTCATAACATTTCCTTATCTTCTCTATCAATGCTTCATTTTCTTCATGATTTTTTACGGCAATTCGATAAAATCCCTGCCGCAATCCCTGAAAATTACTACAATCACGAATTAAAACTTTCTGCGCTAATAATTTTTCATATAAATTTTTATCTGCTTTGTTACTATAATTTTTGGATTTCTCTTCTTCCTTCACATAAAAAAGAATATAACTCGTATCCGATGGATACACGCGAAATCCAAGCTCTCTTAACGCATTCGAAAGATAATCCCGCTCCGTCTGAATGAGCGCAAGTGACTTCTCTTCAAAATCGGTATGTAACAGGATGTCACAACAATGCGCGGAGACATCCTGTGCCAATATGGACATATTCCATTCGGATAATTGTCTCGCCACCTGCTCGATATTCTCTTTCTTTGAAATCAGATATCCCGTCCGAACTCCCGGCAAAGTAAATAATTTCGTAAATGCATTTACAATCAAGAGATTATCGTACTTCTCCATCTGCTGTTTCCAACTTGCTTTTCCCGTGACATCCGACATTCGTAAAAAACATTCATCAATGACCACCCTGGCCTTCGTCTTCTGACAACGTTCCATGATCTTCTCTAGAATCGCACCGTCGATATTTCTACCGGTGGGATTATTCGGATTCGTAAGGAAGAGTAGATCTATCTCTTCGGAAATAAAATCCAGATAATCTTCCTGCATCTGAAAATCCAATTCTTCTTTTAATCGATATTCCAAAATCTCGCATCCAATCGACTGCAGCGCATGCCGATAGCCATAAAATCCCGGACTAATCAGAAGCGCTTTCTTTGGCATCCAGGTTCTAGCGATTGCAAGAAGAAGCTCCGACGCACCATTTCCACCGATGACTTGCGAAATATCCACCTGCTCAACTTCCGCAATCTTTCGCCGAAATTCCATCTGCGATGGATCCGGATAGTGCTGAATCTTAGAAATGCTACGAATCAGGCATTCGCGCACACTCTCCGGAATCGAATAAGGATTCATATTAACGGAAAAGTCCTGTTCAATTGTCTGTGTATAGATATCTCCACCGTGAATCATGAGTACTCCTTTATTCCATAACACGCACGAAGTCTTTGCTTCGCCAAACATTTAAAATACAATTATGATTATGCCCATCGCCATCATGCAGAGGAAAACCGTCAAAAATTCCGTGACAAACATCAACTTACAAGCTCTTCTGATATCTTCCGGCTCAATTTCTCTCAACGCATCTCCAATATAGGGCTTCTTAACGATTTTTCCAAAATAACTCGCATCTCCGGCAAGTCTGAGTCCAAGTGCACCCGCGCAAGCACTCTCTGTCTGCGCAGAATTCGGACTCTTATGCTGATAACGATCTCTCTTAAAAATCTTCCATGCCATCTTCGCAGAATACTCCCGTCCTAACATTCCAGCCGAAAGCACCATCAGGATGGCGCTAAGTCTCGCCGGCACGAAATTCACAACATCATCGAGCTTTGCCGCGAAGAATCCAAAATTTTCATATCGATCATTGTGATAGCCAATCATCGAATCCATCGTATTGATGGCTTTGTATGTCATTCCTAAAACGGGTCCGCCAAGACAAGTATAAAGAAGGGGCGCAATCACACCATCCGAAGTATTCTCCGCAACCGTCTCCACCGTAGCTCTGGTAACACCGGCCGCATCCAGCGCTGCCGTATCCCGACCAACGATCATCGATACCGCCGTTCTTGCATCCTCAAGCGTCCCATGTAAAAGGGCATCCTGCACCTTCCAGCTTTCCCGCTCCAGAGAGCGCGCCGCCAGAATATAGCAGGTGAGAATCATTTCCATAAAGACTCCAAAAAATGGATGCAACATATAACTAAACCCAAGTACAACAGCGGTCAGAGCGAAGGTACTTCCAATCACAAGTAGCACAGTTAGAAGTCCGTATGCCCTTTCCCTTTTCGGATTTCTCGCAAGCTCGAGTCTTAATATCGAATCCAAAAATAGATGATCTAATTTATAAATCAGTGTTCCAATCCAACGAATTGGATGCGGTATATTCCAGGGATCTCCTATCAGAAGATCAAGTAGGTACCCCAGGAAAAAGGCTGTCATATGATATCGCATCAATCTTATCCTCTTCTATCTCAATTTCTATTCGGTAACCCTCACCATTTCCAACCTGAAAATCGAAATAATCACCGAACCCCAAACTACTTAAAATCGCCATCAAACTACCGCCATGACAGATGATGAAAAGCTCCTCTTTCTCGCAATTTCTAACAGCTTTAAAAAAAGCTTCTCTTGTCCGGGTGATGAATTCCTCCCGCGATTCCCCATTTGGAATTTTACTAACCCCACCGGAATCAATCCAACTTTGATACTCCGGATTTCCATTCAATTCCTCGTAATTCTTCCCTTCAAAGTCGCCAAAATCCATCTCCTCCATGCCTTCTAAAACCGTAGGCGCCATTTCTGGAAATACCACTGCTCCCGTTTCGATACAGCGTTTCATCGGAGACGAGAAATATTCCATACGGTTTTCCCGTATAGCATCGTAAAAACGCTGAAATTCCTCCGCATGTTGTTCTCGTATCTCCTGCAACTCCAGAATCCCATCTTCACTTAATCCTTCCTTTGTCTTTCGTCCCACATAAGAATGACGAAGATTCCCAGCAGTTTTGCCATGTCTTAGCAGATGAATAGTGACTCTTCTCTTCTTCATATCCTCTTCCTAAATTCCAAAATAGCCACAGGCACCGATGCAAAGTAACGTGATCAGCTCGCCCACAACGATATAGTAGCCCGATGTATCGCCTGTTACACCACCAAATTCGCGACGGCAAAGTCGACAGAAATACAGATTAAAAATCGCAAGACCTGCCACGCAACAGAGTCCCACCATTAGATTGATACAAATCATGACAGACAATCCGAAAATCAACTGGATAAAAAGGAGTACCAAATCCGTATGTCCCATATGCTCCGTCTCCATATGAAGCATGCCATTACGCTTTGCATGAGGAATGATATGGGAAATAATACCGCACGCAGATCGAACAACGAAAAAGCTAAGCGCATATAACACGATATGATCCTTCGTAGAAACTGCTACCAAAGAAATCCCAGCCGCCCAAAAGAGACTATAAATCAATAGCTGAATCACAGCAAAAGCGCCAATATGCGGATCCTTCAATATTTCCAGTTTTACTTCTTTTGTTCCATAGGATTTCAGCGCATCCTGCACATCCATAAATCCATCCATATGAAAGCCGCCCGTTACCACAAGTGGGACAAGCGAATACACTGCCATAACAAAAATCAAAGGAATGCTTACCTGATCAAAAAGTAAACTGATTCCATAAACCAAAAGGCCGATCAACGCACCAACCCATGGTAAAAATACTAAATTATGCTTTAAATCCTCGTCTCTCCATTCAAAGATTGGCATTGGAATCTTTGAATAAAGAGAAAAGGCTACAATCATGCTTCTAATGTACTTCATGATGTTTCCATTCTCCTTCTGTAAATTCATAAATGTCATCTGCAAAATCCCGTAATTTCAGATTCATCTCATGCATCATCGAAACGTAATACCTGGTTTCATCGTCATAATTGGAATCCTCCATTGCAAATTCATTCGAAACGATAACAAGATTCGCACAAGCTTTGCTTATACTCTTCACTCCCACAAAAACATGCTCCAGTAATTCCTGCGGTTCCACATCCTGATTTTTCTCAGCATAGATCTCATTTCCCAGAAGATTCGACATACATTCCAGTAAAACCGTTGCATCCGGCTCCATCTGATTCACGATCGTATGCACATCCAGCGGACATTCCAGTGTATGAAAACCCTTTCCATCCCGTTGCATGCGATGCTTCTGGATTCGCTCCTGCCCGGTTTTCCCAAAGGGAACCATCGTCGCAATATAATATTTCCTATGTTCTCCGGCCAGCTTCATCGCCAAATCTTCTGCAATCTGCGATTTTCCGCTATCCGGAACACCAATAATTAACGTTACCATCCTACAACCTCTGTGAAACGACACTAGGATTCAAAACGCTGATACGCTTCAATCTGGGTCTTTGTAAATGTCGAACCATGCTTGTAATAATATAAAATCGTATCCAAAAGCGGGAACAATAAAACCGCGCCCGTTCCTTCGCCAAGCGCCATATCCCCATGGATATAATAAGGCAATCCCAGTTCCTTCAGAACCAAAGCATTGCCACCCTCACGTCCCTTATGACTGGCGAGCATATAGTCTTTTACCCCGGGGCAAAGACGCTCTGCAACAAGGGCAGAAACGGAACTGATCAGCCCATCGAGAAGAATCGGGATATGGTAGATGGCTCCACCGATATAAACGCCCACAAGCCCGGCAATATCCAACCCTCCGAGGCATCGAAGCATCTGAAATGTCACTTCTCGTTGCGCGTATTTTGGCTCAAATTCCGTCTGATAACGCGTAAGTCCCTTTTGAATCACTTCCTGCTTATGAAGCAGTCCCTGATCCGATAATCCTGCTCCTCGTCCCGTCACGTCTTTCGGATCTAATTTCAATAATGCGCAGAGAAGCGCCGTCGATGTTGTCGTATTGCCAATTCCCATCTCACCCGTCGAAAGTATGGTATACCCCTGCTCTTTTAACGATTTCACGAGATCTATTCCATGCGAAATCGCTGTCAAAACTTCCTCTTCTGTCATAGCAGGCTCTTTCAGGAAATTTCTCGTTCCGCGTCGGATTTTCCTATCGATTACGCCCGGAATCATTTCCTTACAATCGATCCCTATATCCACCGGGACGATGTCGACTTTCGCACCGGCGCCAAGCGCAGAGACCGTACTGATACCATCGCCGAGATTTCCCGCAACACTTCTCGTGATTTCCTTCGTGCTCTGCGAGATGCCCTCTTCGACGATGCCATTATCCGCAATCATAATAATCGCGGCACGCTTACTGATATCCAAATCCTCACATCGAGAGGCCGCTGTCAAGCGACAGATGGCATCCTCAAAATCGCCAAACCCGTCAATTGGTTTAGAATGCGCATCCCAGTTTTCCTTTACCTTGCGGTAAATCTTCTGATCGACCGGATCAATCTTCCATTCAAACAGTTCTTGTTTTGTCATACTTCATTCCTATCATGATGTAATCCCATCATCTCGTAAATCTTCTTCATATCCATAAATTCACGCATCGTATTCGCGAGGAGATCATATTCCTGCTCTTTTAATTCCTGATAATCCATCACTTGATTCATCGCAAGGGAAATGCCCTTCGCATCCGCAATTTTCTGAATCAAAGTCTCAACGATCTCGCTACGATCAAAGAATCCATGAATATAGGTACCATAGAGATTGCCGCTGGCATATCCCGTCTGCCCTTCTGTGAATTCCACAATCGCAGACGAATCGGAGTCATGCGTAATTTCGATAGAACCCGTTCCCGGCGTCTCTACCGTACTTCCGACAGAACCAGTTCCCGGTACCTCTACCAGTCGCGTCGATCCCATATGAATCTCATAGCCTGTATATTCCAGATCTTTCCATTCGGCGAATTGTCCCGTGGCATCCTGGATTTTTCCCTGCACCTGTCTACGATGCTTTCTTTCTTCCAAAATCGTTTCCAGCGGAAGTAATCCAAGGCCCGCGATTTCGCCGCCACCTTCGACACCATTTGGATCTGCTATTTTCTGACCCATCATCTGGTAACCACCGCAAATGCCAATCACAGGATTGCCCTTTGCCGCATATTTTAAAATCGCCGTTTCCATGCCGGATTCCTTGAGCCACTTCATATCGGAAATCGTATTTTTGGTGCCCGGCAGAATCAGAAGGTCTGTATCCTCTAATTCCTTTGGTCGCTGAATATACTGCAATGCCACTTCCGGAATCTGCTCAAAGACATCAAAATCGGTAAAATTCGAAATATGTGGCAAACGAATGACAGAAATCTGGATAACGCCCTTCGCCTTTCTCTCAAAGCGTTCTGTCAGTGAATCCTCATCTTCCAGATGTAAATTCATATACGGAAGCACCCCCGTCACCGGAATATCGCCACGCTCTTCTAACATCTCGATTCCCGGATCCAAAATCGTCTTGTCCCCACGGAATTTATTTATAATCAGACCCTTTACACGGTCTCTCTCCTCAGGTTCTAAGAGTTCCAACGTACCAAGAAGCTGCGCAAATACACCGCCACGATCAATATCGCCAACTAGAAGAACCGGCGCATCCACGAGTTTCGCCATTCCCATATTTACAATATCATTCTGCTTGAGATTGATTTCCGCCGGCGAACCAGCGCCCTCAATCACAATGATATCCGCCTCTTCTTCCAGCTTCTCCACTGCATGGAGGATATCCGGAATGAGTTTCGTCTTATACTGGAAATATTCACGCGCACGCATATTGCCAACAACCTTGCCATTCACAATCACCTGCGAGCCGCAATCATCCGTAGGCTTCAGAAGAATCGGATTCATATAGACGGATGGCTTCACACCGGCCGCCTCCGCCTGCATCACCTGGGCACGTCCCATTTCCAGACCGTCCTCCGTGATGTACGAATTCAATGCCATATTCTGGGATTTAAATGGCACCACACGATAGCCATCCTGCTTAAAGATACGGCATAGTCCCGCCGCAACAAGAGATTTCCCGGCAGAAGACATCGTCCCCTGCACCATCAGGAAATGCGCCCGCCTCTGGGAATTTACAGGCTTACTCGTCGAATCGGAATCCTCGTCCCTATAGTCGCGATTTACCTCCGTGTTTTCCTCGCGTTTCAGAGCCGCGTTTTCCCTTCCATAAATCCGTTCAAAACCACCCGGCGCAATATGAAATAAGCGCTCGATATACGCCGTCTGGAAGACTTCGGAAACCGGTCCCATACAGTCCACTTCGCCGTGATCATTGATACAAATCACCTGATCCGCTACATTTCTAACCAATTCCAATTCATGCATGGAGAGAAGAACACCGATCTGCTTCTCTTTCACAAGCTTCTTCAGATTTTCTATAAATTCAATCTTATAACCAATATCCAGAAAGCTCGTCGGCTCATCCAATATCAGGATTTTCGGCTCCTGCACCAGCGCTCTGGCTAGAAGTACGCGCTGCTTCTGTCCGTCACTAATCTTATCAAAATCGAGGTCGCGAAGTTCCGTTGCTCCAACCAACGCCATCGCCTCCTCGATAGCCTTATGATCCGCATCCGAAAGCGTACCCATAAGCCCTGTAAATGGATAACGCCCCACCGAAACCACTTCATAACAAGTGGTATATTCCGTATCGCGGCGTCCCGTCATCATCACGGACATCCACTTTGCACGCTGACTCTTCGAAATATTACGAAGCTCCTGTCCATCGATATAAATCGCGCCATCCACCGGCTCTAACATCCCGGAAACTGTCTTTAGAATCGTCGATTTCCCTGCTCCATTCGGACCAACGAGAGCCACAATCCCGCCTTGCTTCACCGCAAGACAGATATCCGAAATCAGAGGCTTTTTGTTATATCCAACGGATAATTCACTTGTATGTAATTCCAGCATAACTAGCCTCTCTTTCTCTTCATCATAAGGGATATCACAATCGGTGCACCAAAAATCGCCGTAATTGTGCTGATACTGAGTTCTGTCGGTGCAAAGAGATAGCGCGCCAACAGATCACAAAACAAGCAAAACGCCCCGCCACCAAGGAACGATGCGACAATCATCACCAGCGGTTTCGCAGTATGGAAGGTACTTCGTATGATATGAGGTACCGCAATTCCCACAAAGGAAATCGGACCGGCAAAGGCCGTCACCGTCGCAGACAACAAACTCGAAACGCCAATCAAAAGCACGCGAAACAATCGCACATTCATGCCAAGGGAAAAGGCATACTGCTCTCCGTAGAGAAATGCTTCGATTCCTTTTGACAAAAGGATGGCCGCAACCAGTCCAATCAAGACAACCGGAACGAAGGTGTATACCTGACTCCAGGAAACCGAAGAAAAGGAACCCAGCGACCAGGTGTGCAAATTCACGATATTTGAATCACTTGCAAAGGAAACCACAAGCTCCGTCACCGCCGAACAGATATAGCCAATCATGACACCACAAACAATTAAAATCGACATATTATGCACTTTCTTTGCCACAAGAATAACAAATACCGTTGCCATCAGAGAACCGAAAAGTGCAGCTACAATCATCGATACCGAACTTAGAACCATTCCATACTCTACAGCCGCAACCATAAGAAGTGCCACGACGAGTTTCGCACCGGAGGAAATTCCCAATACGAATGGTCCTGCAATCGGATTATGAAAAAACGACTGCAGAAGATAACCGGAAAGTGCCAATGCGCCTCCGAGCACAAATGCCGCGATGATACGCGGCAAACGAATATCCAGAATAATCGTGCTTGTCACGTCACCCTTGCCACCGGAAACAATAATGGACAAAGCTTCTGACAAAGACACGTCCGTACTTCCCGTATGAATATTCACTATTACCAATAAGATAATCAGAAGTATCTCTACTCCAAATAGTATGGTACAGCGTTTTGTCATATGCTTCCTCCGTCATCTTCTTCAAATCTCTTACTCCAGCGCCTTCAGATACTGTAAATCCGTCGTATCTCCACAGATTATGCTATGAAAATCCAGAATAATATCCGCAATCTTGCTACTCTCCTGGAACATATTTAAATTCGTACAGTACACATTTCCTTCCTGCACCGCTTTAAAATCCGCAAACAAAGCATTCTTCTCTTCCAATTCCTCGATCGAATTGACGCCACCATCAATCGTGCCATTGTAAATCAGAATATCGGCATCCTTCGCCTCTTTATAGAAGTCTTCCCAATTGATATTAAGCGTCGAAAGTGCATTGTCTTCCTCAATATTTAAATCGGAAAATGCATAGGTACCACCGGCAATTTCCATCATCTTGCTGAGATAATCTCCCGGCTTTCGCACATTGACATAGCCATTCGAGGAAATGTAAAAGAACGCAACCGTAGGTGCTGTATCTCCTGTCCCTTCCACCGACTCACTCTGGGACTCCTCTTGTGTCTTGCTATCGAGACTCGCTGTCAATTCTTCCACTTTCGCTGCCTGTTCATCAAAAAACTGATCCGCCTCTTCTTCGCATCCAAGCAATACACCATAGAGCTTAATCCACTCCAAACGACCGAGTGGCGTCTCTTCATAACTGGATCGCTCAATCAAAACCGGGATTCCGATATTCTCTAATTCCTCCTGGATTTTCGGTGAATGGTAAATCATCGTCGATTCAATCGCAAGCCCGGTATTTGAAGCCAAAAGCGTCTCATAATCCGGTGCACTGTACTTTCCAACATAAGTAATATCACCGTCATTAATGGCCTGTTTCACTTCTTCCATACTGTAGTCATCTGCGGTCGTACTACAGGTCTTGATCACATCCAGCTGATCTAACTGGAGAAATAAATCCATCGCAGAGGAAGCCGCCAGATAGATGCTCTTTTGTACATCATCCACATATAGAATCGTTGCATCTTCTAATCCAAGATTATTCGCTTTCGCACCTGATGGAATCAAGACATAATCCCGACCATCTTCAATATGAATGTGCACATAACCATCTTCATAATAATCAACAGAAAACTGTGTTGCATATTGTAAATCCATAGAATCTACAATCGCTAAATCACTCTTTCCCGCCGCACTTTCCGTACCTGCCGTCGTACCAGAATCAGATGTACTTCGACTACAACCTACTAGAAATAGACTAAAACTGCTTATTAACAAACACACAGCGACGAAAAATCTATATCTCTTCATCTAAATAACCAAAACAGCCCCTGGCGTGCCACGGGCTGTTCTCCTTCTCTATTGCATTGTTGACATATCAAAAGTCAAAGTATATTCAATCTCATGCGGTGTACTCATGGCAACCGTATCAGCAGTAACTGTTACAGGCGCAGAGATATCCGCAAAAGGAATTTCAAACACAGAATTTCCTTCTGTATTTACTGGCTCGTACTTCACGCCATCTACGATCATGTAATCATAGTATGGGCTGCTCCACTCGATTGTCACAGTGTAAGTACCGTCAGCACCAACTTTCACAGGCGCTGGAGAAGTAATAGAAGAACGACCGGAACCACCTTCTAAAGCGACTTCTACCGTATAGTCACCTTCGGCAAGAGAAGATGTCTCATTTCCAGAAGTCATCGTAGCTCCTTCCGAAGCTACAGGATTAGAAACGCTAACCTTGTGGTCGTACCAGGTTCCCTTGGTTCCAACCAAAGCAAGGTCAAATTCTTCATCAATTGCTGCTACTGGAACATCGAATGCATTCACATCCTCTGTAAGGCCATCAGAATATGTCACAGATTCCACGGTAGGTTCTAGAAGTTCTGCGCCTTCCTTCTGTGCATCTTCTGCTGTACCTAAGTAGAGGTTCACGATGTTCTTGGAAACGAGCACGATGTGTACTGTTCCCTGACCATCTTCTACCGTAAGTGTTGCCTTACCATCGTAAGCATCGTTGATATGGAACATCGTAGAATCCGTATTGAAATCTACCGTATACGTTCCATCCTCTAACCCAAGCGAAGATGTCTCTACTGTTTCTTCTGTCTTTGTATCCTCTGAATTCTTAGAGGAATCCGTGCTTCCACAAGCTGTGAAAGCAACGACCATCATAAGAACAAGGTACAAACTTAATAATTTCTTTTTCATGTATTACTCCTACTACTCTGTAATGTATAGATTTCAATTTTACACATTAATCACATCAGAAATATGCTGTACATATAACTGCTGAACTGCTTCGATTCGGCCTAAGCCCTCGATCTGTGTATCGATAGAATCAAAGCTTCCAGATGCTTCAAACTGGCTAACCCAAGAATCTTCATCGGATCCAGCCATATCATTATTTGCATGATCACCGGCAACAACCATCAGTGGGCGGATAACAACCTTTGTATATCCAGCTTCCTTGACATCGTTAATGATGTTTTCACAAGCTGTTTCTTCTGGTTCCCCTTCTACGGTACCGATCCAAACATTGTCATAACCAAGGTTCTGCATCTGTGTCTGCATCTGTAAGTAAGTTACCTTCGCTGTATGAGATGTACCATGCCCCATAAATACATAGGCAACACCAGCTTTCTTCGCTGCGTCAAGAGATTCGTAACCAGATGTAGCCACTGCTTCTTCTGTAATACTCTTTGCTACGGTTTCCTTATCAGCGTTTGTATCTGTCACTGTTTCACCAACTTCACCAAGCAATGGTTCTGCGATTTCTACAGATGCAAACTTGTCTGCGTATTCATTTACTGTTTCTACCATAGAATCATATTCAGCACCCTGCATTAAGTGTGTTGGCTGAACAACAAGATTCTTAACACCGTTCTCAACAGCACGATCCAGTGCCTGCTCTACGTTGTCAATCTGTTCTCCATCACGTGCAAACACGTGGTTGATAATAATCTGAGAAGTAAATGCTCTTCTTACAGAATAATCTGGATAAGCTTCTGCAATAGCACTTTCGATACCACCGATATCCTCAGCTCTACTTTCGTTGAAAGAAGTACCGAAGCTTACTACCAGGATTTCATTTTCACCAATATCATCACTATTCAAAGGATCATCCAAAGATGCATCTCCTGTATCTGCTCCGAAATAATCAGGGTCAGCATATTCGCCCTCTACTAATTCCTTCTGTTCATCCGTCAATGCGTCCCATGCCTCTTTTGCTGCTTTACACTGTTCCTCTGTATCTTCTGTCCAATCCTGAACATAGATGGCATCAATAAGGTCTGCCACCTTGTCCGCAGCTTCCTGATCTGCATCGGCAGTCTTTGTTTCTGTTGTATCATCTGCTGTCTTATCTGTGCTTCCACATCCAACAACAGAGAATGCAAGCATTGCAACTAACATGGTTGCGAGAATTTTTCTCTTCATAGTTTCCACTCTCCTTCAAAATCTGTAAATAAAAAATGCCCTTATCGAAATGGATAACGGGCACACAAAAATAAAGGGAAATGATTCCCTTCTCACGGCACGATCAATTCCTCGTGATCTTATGTACCAGTCGATAGGCAGGTTTCCTGACTCAGCTTCCTCGTCTGCTATCGTCTTCCCAGGCTTACGCCCAGTGACCAATGCTTGCTACCCATAGCAGACTCCACATCACAGTGACGAGATCGTACAGGATTTTCACCTGTTTCCCTTTTAACCTCATATTGTTTTCAAGCATTTTTTTAACCCTGAAATCCTATATAAGGCACCTATCACTTTCTCTATGAAATTGTCATCAAAAGACTATTGTATCATAGCATGGACCGGGCTTGGATGCAAGAAAATAGACCCGGCGAATTTGCCGGGCCGTAAGAAACAACATGATTATTAACAAATATACGTTCTGTTTAAAACATCAAATTATCTATCGCAGCCGCCATATTCATTCCCGCACGGCCATCGCTGCTCGTTTTCGATACAGTTTCTACATATCTATGATCTCCATAATAAGACCACTTATAATGCTTTCCATCGTCGGATATCTCAAATCCCAGCGCTTCCAACTCACTTTTTAACGATCCAGTCAATGTTCTATATCCTTTGAGAATCTTCTTAATCTGTTCACGCCGTTTGGCTGGAAGCTTTTCATATTCATTATTCTCTATCAAGTCCTTTATTATATGATCTCTTCGAGTATCAGCCAGATAATTCCTTTGATACTCACTTAGTATCTCAAGTATGATCTCCCTAATCTCACCAGTATAGAAATCTCTCTCTTCGCCAAGATATAGCGCCGGAATCTTATCCAAAGATGCTAACTTCATCCTTAGCGCCTGATTCTCAGCTGTAAGTTTTTGAATTTGACGATTAAGCTCTTCATTGCTCTGTTCAGTTTTTCTTAATTGTTCCTCAAATACTTCATAAAGCTCTGCATTCTCTTCTTCAATGGCTTTTTGGTCACTCATCAGAGAGATATTCTGTTGATGGAGATTTTCGTTCTGAATTCCCTCCCATGTATCAATATCCAAGCGCATTACTTGATTTGTATATCCGTAAATCTCATTCACAATCCTGAAAATAATCAAATCAGGATTATCAGCCTTTTCTCCACTTAGATTCATTGTCCTAACCCGCATATTCTTGTTAGGAAATATCAAATATATTTTTCCGGGCTTTTTGTCATCATCGCTGAACTGAATATCCGCGAATAACCCATCTGCTCCTTCTTCAAGAACATGCGCCACCCCTTGAAGTCGAAATGCAAGGTCATTTAACTCTATCGGCATGCCCCCCTCACTTGTACGCGTAACGATAACTACGGGAAGAGAAAATTCTGTTTTTTTGTTTAACAAATCAACAACATATTTCTTTGTTTCCTCGGTAACCTGAAAAGGCAAGTTAGCAACAGGCAACCCATGATCTTCTCCAGCGTATCCTTCATAGATAACTTTCTTAACGAAAAATGGAGGATAATAGCTTGGATAAAAATCCGTTGTAAACTCCGTTGTTTCAAGTGTCACTCTGATGGTAAGATAGTTTCTATCATAATTTAGTATAAAATCAGTACGCCACACCCCATGCTCATCTTCCTTCTGGAATCTTGATGCCACAACGCCCAATCCTTCAAAATCATTGATACACAACTGTTTTTGCGGTTCTTCCCAAGAAAGCTGATATGTTTTCTTATCCCATTCCAAGGAATCAAACTTATCATATTTACTACCTTGATTCCACCGGATCACCATATCAACAAAAATATCTTTTGAATACAAATGATCTACTGGAAATTGTGTCGAATAAGTAATCATAGAAATAACCCTCCCTTGCATTACGCTTCAATATCATCCAGGTCAATTCCCGAAATTATAATATCTCCCGCTCCCTTTTCACCTGTAATAAAAACCAACATAGCGTATAGAATCATAGGCATATCCTTAAAGAATTCATCTTGATTGTCATTATTAACTATTTCCAACCGTAAAAAAGATTTTACTGTCATCACCCCATTCTTTGTCATCGTTATTATATCCTCAATTATCGAATATAGCTTTTGGACTTTAGGATTATTTAGAGATAACACTTTTGACAATTCTTCATCTCTATACTGCCTAAGCCTGAAAGTACCCAAAAGCATTTCAATACATGAGGTAACATTTCTCTCTGTGTCCCATTTCTTGGTTTTATAGATTTTATCAAGATAATCTATGGCAAAATAGAAGTATTCAAGCATTCGAGGAATCTCAACATTCATTATAAATTTTGAATTTGCCCAAATCGCTCTTGATACAATCGGTATAATAATTTCATCAGGAAGATATGATATTTTATCCCACAAATCCCATTCATCACTATTGTCTAAACCGCCTAACGCATAGCCCACATTTACATTAACAAAGTTGGTCTTAAGATTTAAATAATCATCTATGCTTGAGATTGCAATATCATAATACCGTTCGCCTATATCGCATGCCACTATTGACATCTGACCAAAAATACTGCGCTTTATACTTTCATTATCTGTTTGATAGTAAAGGTCAATCCACTTATCTATCGCATTATCAAAAGCATCTTTTAACTCTGCCGGTGAATCCACATCAAATTGTGATTCACGTCCCGCCATGATTGTATGAAGCAAGAAGAATAATTTTGATCCATATATCTGTCGACTAGGCTTGTTTCCTACGCGCAAATTATAGGCTCTATAATAGTCTCTTTCTTCAGCATCCTCATCAATAATATTAACAGCCGTGTATTTGTTATCCTTGAACGGCTGAAGCTCAAAGCTAATCTTCTTTATTCCCGGATGAAATTGACTTGGATCAACAAAGTTCTCTGCGTAAAAAGCCACTTGATATATATCACCATTTATTTCCAATGACCTAAAGCAAGAGTACCCATATTGATTGCTTTTCCATATTTCGTTAAACCTTGCTCCTATAGATAGATCAAATCTGTATCTATCGCTACTATCAAACTCTTCTTTCTTCAATTCACATGAAACAAACCCTAGTTTTGAAAAATCAATGCGAGGCTCATTATTAACTGTTTTTTCTTGAAAACGTTCATTTATAATAACAGCCATTTCTCCGTCTTCAGAGTCAACCTCTGCAATAAAGAATTTATTTCCAGGCTTTCCATAAAGGCTGGGCTCGTACCCATTAAGATCGTAACAGACATATCCCTGTGCAATTCTTTTATAAATATCTATAAGATCGTCAACCAGATTCTGAACACGAAATTTTCCCGGATAACTCATCAGCTCTACCCATGACGAAGAAGGGATGGGTTCTGGACATGGCAAATCTGAAAACATATAGGATGTAATACGTTCCCACGACACTTTAGCTTCCACAAAGCCTGCATCTTTTTCAAGTGGAATAAACAACAATCTATATGGTTCTTCTGCTCCGTATTGATATGTCATATCCAGTTTGCACTGAACATCATGGTTAATCGGAAATGCAGGGTTTTTAACTACCGCAGCATACCTTGTCTTCCGATTAACATCATTTTGCACTAAATTAAAGTGATACTCACTCATTCCCTTAGCCAGGGTAAAGACATTGCTTATTCGTATCTTCTTTTCAACATTAAACTCAGGAGTAATGGTCTCGTTGTCAACCAAATTAAATTTTCCATACAAAAGTTTTATTGCCAGCTCAGGTAAATGATCTCTCCAAAGGGTAATTTTCGATTGCGCCTGCAAAACTCCGTATCGCTTGCATCCTTCTAAAGAACTATCTAATCCTAGCGTTTCATAACTGCATGTTCCTTTGTATAGCAGCAGTGAAGAAATAGAGACAATATGGACATGATTATTGCCAATTATCTCTTTATGATTAATTAGGAAGTCATTGATACTATCTGAAACATTTATTTTTATGGCCTTAAAAGCATCAAAAACAGTATCTGATATAATAAATGCTTTCTCACCTTGCGACATCGTCGCTAACAATCCTGATTCGGAATAAAACCCATTTATTCCAAGCCAAGAGTATAGCTCTTCCGGATTATCGCACCCCAGTTTTAGTAATCTATCATATATTTCATCCCGAATGCAGTTCTCTAATGAATAGGAAAGACTCGGATGCCTTTCCCAGATTATTCCGCCATACTGAGGAATGTCTTCAGCAACGGTATCGTCTTTTATTCCTTGTATCAGTGTAAGGCTCAAGTCTGTATCTAT
Organism: Lachnospiraceae bacterium AC2012; assembly: GCA_000702525.1. Classification (GTDB taxonomy): domain Bacteria; phylum Bacillota; class Clostridia; order Lachnospirales; family Lachnospiraceae; genus FD2005. The sequence continues at coordinate 103,650 of JNIN01000002.1, read as the reverse complement.
AACATCCATCACCAGAAGGAAGTCGTTTTCCTTAAATTGCTTTTGGAAAGATATCGTATCCATATACGAAAAAGCTACGCCTATGCTTCTAGGAAAAGATCTAACTTCATGGAAAATAAGCCTTGCCGCTTTATAAACAAGGCTCAACTGGAACTCATTATATAAATCAGGAAATAGAAACGTAAATTTTTGCGCAGAAACATATCGTTCTAACAAATGCATCAATTTAGTCATTTGATTAGCCGATGATTGTTCAACAGCAGTTGCGACAGTATAAGTTTCTATATTTTCATCAAATAGAAGCGCGTTTGAAGTATCACAAGATATCTCAAATTTGTAATTTCCTTCTTCATCTTCCCACAAATGGGTTTGATTAAGAATTCGTCCCTTAAGTGATTCAACATTACCATAATCAGCAATATAATCTGGACGTACCGAAAAAAGATCCATTATTAAATCGCTAGACTTATCTAATGTTGACTTTTCAACACGCTTTTGAATCTCAGCTTTTTTGCAACCTATTTTTGCAAGTACAAGATCTACATATCGATTAATACTTGATATATTTGCCTTTACCGAATGCTCATTTTTCCCATTTACAGAGATTTGAATACTCGCATCTTCAAATCTAACAATTACATTCCTTGCTTTGTATAAAATTTCTATAGTATTTTGAGTTTTCTCTATAGCTAATGCATTCCCCTCAAAATCAATCCCTCTAAATGATTTCGCATACAGCTTAACCATATAAGAAGAGTAATCAACACCAACAGGAATTTGAGGAAACCAAAAAAACTGACTAGCCTTTGTCAACAATTCTATAAAAAACATAGTACAAACTCTGCCGTCTATGTTTCTACTATCATTGGCTATTATTGTATCGATTGCCTTGAGTTCATTCCAGCATCTCCATATTTTCTTATAATTTTGATCAGATAAAAGCGTATTATTGGGTGGCATGTTTTCCCAACGCCTTATTTCTTCATTATCTGGATCTCGAATAATGGCAAATAATTGTGAATAGAATCCTGACTCCAATTCGCTCTGCTGGCGCTCTGGTAAGTTCTCCAGCTTTGTTTCTAGGGCATCAGCCAATTCCTTTAAATACGCAATAAACAGACGGTTTTCACCCGTATCCAAGCTCATCCGCCTTTGTACGGCCATCATAGAAGAATTACTGCTGGAGATTTTTTCCTTTATAGTTGTTCCCGGTCTTCGGCTCAACCAATTCAAGCCATAGCTGTTAACCTCCCGTACTTTATAAACGGGCATTTTTACATTTTCACGGATAATGTTCTCGCGCATCCTGTCCGAAATACGCCTAACCGCATCATAACTATCATCTATCAGACGGGAAACAGCATCTTTTTTTGCAGATCTTAAATAGCTCTTATCAGTGTTCTCAGAAATAAGGGAATCTAAACTATAGTCAGTACTTACTTCATCAATTCTATCTATAATTCTGATAATCCAATCCTGAAGCAACAGTAATAATTCTGCATTGTTAACTTCATCTGGATTTCCCTTAAAAGCCCGGCAGAACTTTTCATAACTATCTATTAAGTTCATATCATCAACACCTTTATACTATGTTCTTACTTCGGGTCCACATTCTCCTCCGATGTCTCAACATCAGACTGTGTATGTTTTTCAGCTTCATCTGTTTCAATGTATTTTGCACTACTCCAAATAAATTGTCCGTATCCCTGTTCGCATGCAATTTCAAAGTCATCTTTCAAACGCTCAAATCCCTTATCTTCAAGAAGTGCTTCAATCCTTTCTAGGTTCTCTTTTCCTCTACCTCTTGTCTCCACTCCACGAAGTTTTGGCATGATTTTCTGCACAATCTGATCTTCGAAAGCAACTTTCATTGCCTCTCTTAATGTCGTAGACATTCCACCTGGCGTCAGACTTTTCCTTTCAGCTACAACCGTCGGATAATTGATAATATAGTACTCTATTGATTGCCATACACGATGTCCAAGAGCCCTTCCAACATGCTCAAGTTCATTGTTTATATCCTCAACGATTTTCTTATATTTATTAAGTTCCTCTTCCTGTTCGCCTTTTAGGTCCACCTTGCGCACGATCCAGTTACCCCATATATTCTTGTTGAGCATTGGACGGTTTGCTTCCTCTACGGCTTTATCTAAAAAACCCATCTTAACTCGACTATTAAGTTCTCTAGGGCGCGGGAAATTAATTACCAGTCCGCGATCAAGAACTTTATCAGAAAGAGATTTCGTTGTTTCGTCCTGATTCATTGTACCCGTCCAAAGAACGGATCTTTCGAGTTTGAGCTGATACGGTTCCACACCAGCTCCAAGCTTTACCTCAACAGTAGGTACGTTCGTCTTTGATGCACCTCTCCTGGTCTCTAGTTTGCTTAAGAAATCAGCAAAATAATATTCAACATGAGCCAAATTCATTTCATCCAATAAAACTATACTCATATAAGGGCTATACTCATCATTTTCTGTACACTGTACCAAAAATCTGAGCAGAGGCTCTGGCTCAAATCTATTATCAATCGAATTAAAAAAACCAAGCATAGATTCCTGACTGTCCCAACTAGGCTGTACCGGAACATTAATAAAATTCATACCTCCAAAGGCCGCATATAATTTGGGAAGTTCCGACTTACCAGTTCCACTCACGCCCGCTAAAACAGTGACCGATGACCAATCCGATATTTTTAGCGCAGTATGAAATGCATAAAGAATTCTCTGCGGAAAATGTATCCCATATTCATCACACCTTTTATAAATGTCGTTCAGCCAATCAATTTCTGATTTTTCCTTTTCCATTGTAAGATTAGCTCCAATCAACTTGGTCAAGTATCCCTTATTGATTTCTGCAATTCTTTGGTCTCTGTCAGATAGTCTTGCTTCGGTTGAGCTTAATCTTTCAATTCTCTGTCTGTAGTTATCATTCTGTCCTTGCAGTTCATTTACCAATGATTCCAGTTCTTGATTCTTGCTCACAAGCCCCACATTACTTACTTCAAACGATGATAATTCATCGTTCTTCTGTTGAAGGATTCTGTTTTTCTTTTCCAGATCCGCAATCGTAATTTTTTGACTTTCATAATCCGCTTTGTATTTATCTCGCTCTTTTTGAATCTCACCAGAAGCCCTCTTCGCAAGTTCTTCTTTCAATTCCTCAATTGTTCTATTAAGATTCTTAATCTTATTATCTATAATGGCCGGATCTGCACCAATGCTCACCTTGAAGGTCTCTATAGCTTGAATGTTCGCCATTAGCTCTTTGATTTTATCCCTGAGTTCATTTAAAGAAGCATCCTTAGCGGCAAGCTGACAATTAAAGTCCGCTATTTTATCGCTCATACCTTTTTCAATCAAACTCTTGATGTCTACTTCCTGAGCATTAAGATCCTCTTCCTTAGAGTTTAATCTTCTTTTTTCCCTATCGTTTTGTCGCTTATCAGTCTTTACTTGTGCCTCGCGCTCCTCTAGTTCTTTTTCCTTACTATCAAGTTCTTCTTCTCTTTTTTTATTTGCTTCGCTTGATTCTTTAGCTTTTTTCTCTCTATTGGCTACCTCGCGAGTACGCTCTTCTATCTCTTCCGTAATCTTTTCGTCAAATTCCTTTTTCTTATCTGCAATCTCTTTCTCAACCGCTTCCATGCGTTCTTTTTCAGTTTTCGTCAGACTTTGTTCGAAAGCAGTTCTTTCCTGGGTAAGCTGGTCATTAAGCGAAGAAACGGCTTCACTGCGCTCCTTAGCTAAGGCTGCTTCCAACTTAGCCTTTTCTTCCAACTGGATCTTTTTTATTGTAGCCTCCTCATTCTTCTCTCTCTGATCGATTGCATTTTCGCGCTCTTTTACATCATTTTCGCGCTTTAAGATTTCTTCTGCTTTTTTCTGAAGCTTTTCTTCCTGCTTCTTGGCCTCTTCTTCTTTTCTCTTTACTTCCTTCTCGCGTTGCTCCACGGCTTTCTGTGTCTCGTTAAGTTTATTCACATTTTGCTCATACTGCTGCGTTTTCCGTGAGTTTTCCTCAATCTTCGACTTTACCTCATTGTATTTTTGCATTAACGTTTTTTCTAATTCAGCAACTTTTGCTTCCCGTTCTTCAGGTGTCAATGTCGCTTCAGGTACAGCACTTCCCATTTCCGCCGCATTAGCAACTTCGTTAACATTTGTGGTTTCGTTTTTTTCAGTCATAATAACCTCCGATCACTCTTGATAGTTTTATAACATCATCTCTTAAATTGTTTAATGTTTGCTCTGTTTCATTTAACGCCACCATATTTCCATGCCCCCTAAGAGAAATGACTCGATCTAGTAACGGAACATAATTCAAATTTTTCACCTTTTCTGCGACTGAGTCATCAACATTGGAAATATAAACAAGTGCTTCTGCCCCTAATGTGGAATTTCCCTCCTCCTTAGTCGCATTATAATAATATATATCGCTGATATTACTGAATGATTTAGGGATTCTTCCTGTATAGCGTCCTGATAAAACTGTTAACGCATCTTCTTTACTCTTTCTTCCCTTTCCTTTAAGATCTCTATTGGCTTCTGACAATTCCGCCTGAAGAATCCTGTAAATAATCTCAATATACTCCCTTGCATCTGGCAACTGATTTCCTTTTTTATCTGGTGAAATCTTAAGCCAATCGTTTTTCAAACCTGCACGCATGGTAGAAAAGAAGATTGAACCAAGTTTCTTCTCAAGACTCACCTGCGCTAGTAATCTCGTGCGAGACGAATCCCCATGATTTACAACTATGTCTTCGTCATTTGAAAATGACAAGTCCGGTAGTATCGTAGTTATTATCCTCTTGGTTTCAGATAATATTTCGTTTGCATCCATATCTATGGCATCTGCCTCAGAGTCATGTCTAAGATCCCCACAATTATCATTTAAGAAATTAATAAACCGCAACACGCCTCTATTTTTTTGTATTAATATATGTATCTCACTACCAGAGTTCTCTTTAGCTTCCGCCACAGCCAACGGCAAACATACATATAGTTTGGGCGCGTTATAGTTATAAACGCTATATATCTTATTCCCATCTATATGCGAAAACAAATTGCTGCACATATTCGTGTAATAAAAGCCCATATCATGTGCAAATTTAATAAGAGTCTTTGCATTTGCAGAAAAAGACCTTTGTTTAATGAGATTTATCATCTCTTCCGATAAAGGATTTCTTCGCGTGTAATAATAAAAGGCCCATTCAATCATATAGTAGCAATCTATTATTATCTGCCTTTTTCCTTCATTAATATCTGTTCGTTCATCTATGGTCGCCTGCTCATATTGAATATCCGGCAAATGTTTACAAGCATTCTCATAAAGATGATAGATTTCTCGGTATCGTTGTGATCTATATGTTACTACTTGATCCTCATCACTTGTCACCGTCATGTCAACTGCTCTACTCTTTATACTACTCAGAAGATCCGGATTCTCGTTTCGAATGTAATCCGCTATTCCATCGATATTCGGCACAAAGCCATCCGAAAACATTACCTCATCAACATTTCCTTCCTGTACTACAGCCTGTAGATGGAAATATATGTTTTCCGAGGCACTTGAACTAATCCCATATTCTTCACTTAATTGTATAGTTGATCTGTTCTGAGCAGAGGCAATTTTATTATAGGTTTTAATTGTTTTTTTAACTATTCTTGTATCTAGGACACTATCTGCACGTCTCTCAAAATCTGTATTGCGAATACATTTCCCATAAATCTTTCGATAGTTTCCCGCAGTACCAAATCCAATAGTAATGGAATTCGAATCGAAATCATCTACTGATTCAGACTGGAACTCTCCAATATGAACGAATGGAAGAATCAGTCCTGTCTTTTTAACGACAAAGATTTTCCCTTGAACAGTTTCGATTTCTTCACGTATTTGACTCTGTACGTCTAATAATTCCTTTCCCTTTGTTGAAACAGTTTGGGTATCCTCCAACAACCCACTTTCAACCATGCGCAAAATAATAAAATTCACTAAATCTTTCTTTAAGCAAAGAGTTTCAGCCAATTCTGAAACCGGGCATTTTTTTAACATGACCATTCGAAGAATAGTTTCTTCGAAAATATCAAGTTCTCTCTTAGCCTTGCCCTTTATTGGTATCTCCAAATCATAGCTTTTGCATTCCAGAAATAAATCCACTGGTTTTCCCATCATGGATACATTTAAGAAGCGGTTTTCAAATTTATCAGTTTTGAACACGCTTATTACTTTAGGCTTAGGCATTTACTACCGCTCCTTCCTTTTCACATAATTCATAAAAATTTTTCATTGCCGGAACGCATTTTTCAGCCAATTCTCCCCATTTCCCATCATGGAAAATGGACGAATCCCCCACAGCTATCAAAAGTCTTTTTTGCCTGCTCAGTGCGACACACAAACGATTTTCAGATGTCAAAAAACCATAATTCTTAATGCCAATTTCATCCTTATATTCGTTCCATTTCTTATAAGAGTCATTTTCTTCGTCCATGTCTGAAACATCCATCCCCAGTAATTCCTCGTTATACTTTGGTTCTCCGGAATGACTTCTAACAATAGACAAAAAGATTACATCAAATTCCATACCCTGAAAAGCGTCCACACTGCCAACTCGGACTCTTTCAGAGATATCCTTTGCCTTAAGCATATCTTTGATCAGTTTTGCCTGCGCACTATAGAAAGTTATTACTCCATAGCTTAGATTATGTCCTTCCTCGGACAGAATATAGTCTCTAATCTTATTGGTGATATATTCTGCCTCACATTTACGTATACGACTAGTTCCTTCCTTGCTCTCAGCTCCGGAAGAATTTGGAATGCTAACCCACATATACGGTTTTTTATAAAGCCCCTGAACAAAGTTTTCCGCAGACAATGGCGATTCAAATCCTTCTCCATAGGGTTCATAAAAATTCCTATTAACAAAATCACCTAATTCTGGGTGCATTCTGTATTGAGCATCTAAGGTAATTGTTCTTGTTATACCATCTCTCTTATACAATTCTTCCGCTTTCTCTTTAAGATATTGAAACATGCTTATCTTCACTACATCTTTTCCAACATCATTTCCACTATCCCTCATGCTTTCAAAGATTTCTTCATCATATATATGTGGAAGTTGTCTATGGTCTCCAACTAAAATGATCCGACGTTTTGCCTGTGCCATTGGAATCATCAAATCACCCGGATTAACCCTAGCCGCTTCATCAATAATCACAGTTTCATATACCGGATGATCCTCTTTATTAACATTTTTTGCCTTCTTAATATCCTTTCCTTCGCTCTGTTGCGCTGTAGCCGCATAAACGAAATTGTAGCTTGCTAATGCATCCTCTACCTCTGACACATTATTTTCCAGTTCATTCAGCAAATTATACAGAATTTCATCTTCTGCATTTTGTGGTTCCCTTAGTGTTCCACTGAGCTTTGAATAGATTCTCAGTATATCTGCCCGCGGTTTCTCTATCTTATATGTCGGTCTTGGAGTACACCGTTCTAACAAGTCTTTTTTGATATCACGAAGTTTACCAAGGAATTCCTCATCCACTTCCTGTCCCTCAAAATCTGCTGCCTCCTGAAGAACATCAAAAACATCATCATTGTTGGCAATTCCCGATCGCATAATATCTTCAAGCTCTGCTAGCAAATCATCTGCTGTCTCTGCTCCATCATCTAAGAACCCTTTCTCGGTAGTTCTTAACCTTCTGATTTTCTCAACAAGTTTTGACGAAACTGCATTTTCATTTAAGTTTATATCATTAATAATCCGGTCGATCTCCTGATCAATTCGATTATCTACATTTATATGCCTAGCATAATTCAAGAAAATAAGTGCATTCGCATCATTAGGAGAAGATAAATACATCTCATGTTTTCTTTCAAACTCTTTTTGATTTGCCGTCATTTGTATCGAAGGATTACGTTCTTTTAATTTCTTGGCATAATCAAAACACCAGTCTTCTATTGCCTTTTCTTGAGAAAGATCATCCTCCCCTTGCTTCCCGAATTTGATGGTCGGAAGAGAGTTAATGCTTAATCGTCCTATCACATTTCGAACAGCATCGTGTTGGAAGCTTGTTATCAACACCTGTCCACGGTTATCTTTTCTCTTGTCCGCTACCTCATTTAAGCGTTCTATTATGGCAGTAATGACAGTCGTTTTTCCTGTGCCAGGAGGTCCTTGTATTATAGCTATATCTGGAGTATTTAAGGCTATGTCTATCGCATCCCTCTGCCTAGGTCTAGGTTCATGAGAGAATATTTTCTCCCTAACAAAACTCGTAATGGGTTCGATTTTCTTTTCCTTGTGCGTTTCAATGATAGCTTCGGATTTCTTTCCCTCTATTACTAACCCCAATGACGGAAATGCAGATTCTCCATTTTCAATTAATTCGCGTGCAATCTCTCTACGTAATATCTGTTGCATATCACCGAAAACACTATAAGTGATAACACCATCCGGTAATGAATTCGTCTCACCAGGTTCGATCACCCAATAACCCGATCTATCAATCCTCTTTATCTTGCGAGATTTATTACTTTCAAGTTTCACTCTTGTCTCTTTTAAAAGGTCCAATGTCTTCTTATATTCTGTCCATGACATCCCCTCTCCGGCCATATAAACAGGAATACTTTCAGATATTAAGATATAATCCCCCGCACAAATATATTTCTTTTGCTCTTCGGTCAATCCCTCTGGATAAACAATAAGACCACCCTCACCACTATTGATTTTGTTTCTATTTATTCTTATCTGTCCAATAGCCCGAGCTTTATTTAGAAGAAAATCACCCTCAATACTCGTGTACTTATCCCAAATATCCAAATAACCCGATGTAATCTCAAGTTCTTTCTTAATCTTGTCCGAAACGAATGTATTTCCATCCTCAAACGACAAATCCCCAATTCTTAAAGCCATAGGTGGAATAATTCTATTTCTTGTATCTATAGATTCCGCACAAAGGAATAGATCATCTTCCTTGCCCTTTAATTTGACAAGTATAGAGTAATCCTTTCCAAATATACGAATACTCTGAAATTCGTCATCTTCCTCTTTTTCCGAAGCAGAAACACCCATTAATTCTTCAGTCGTATCCGTGGTATTTTTATCTTCTTCAATATCGCCTTCATGAGTAAACTTGTACTTTCCTCTTGTATATGCGTAACATACATGTGTACCATCAGAAAGCATAAAATTGTCCTTAACACTCTCTTCAAAATCCTTATTTTTGCTAATTAGATGCTTCTTCTCAAGCATTTCTTTTACTTTAGGACTAAGAACAATGTTTAATTTTGCTTCTCTTGTAGCGGAGTGAAAAAAAGCCACATGCATAAAGAAATCATCGCTTCTATTATCAACAGATGATACATAAACAAGATTATAAGTATACTGCTTCATCTTATCAGACAAAGCAGCTGAATCTTGTGCATCCGATATAGTAAATTCATAGATGGATTCACCCATAATAAGCTTATAGTGATTATCTCCCATCAATTGGATTCTGCCAGAATCTCCCAATATCTTTTTACTAATGAGAAGCGAACATCTCAAATCAGAAAATGTGAAATCCTCATTAGTCTTGAAATCTATAAGCTTCATATCTTTCTCACCTCAATTACAACCGTTTCTCCGCTTTTTTTATCAATAGCTTTCATTGTACATTCATTTGGTATAACAGTCCTGCCATAAATATCTATATAAGAATTACCCTTATCAGTTGACACACTCCATTCAAACATTTCATCAAGATCTTCAATTGAAATCTCATCATTGTTGTCAATAATTGTAAAAGCATAGTCTTCGGTTTCCGTATTTCTAAAGCCTCTAACAATCCTTCTTGGAATAAGCATTGCCTCTCCATTACCTGTCTCACGAACATATTTCCATATGATATGACCTTGTTTCTTTGCAATTAGACTGATTTTCAAGGTCTCAGTATCACACCAGGGGCATTTATCATTTGAAGAATCATAATCCATTTCGCAACATTTGCACTTCACTGATAAATCAAGCTCCTTAGCAATAACTTCAGACCATTCAAACATGGTGGGTCTTGTTTGGCGTTTTTCCTTTCCAAGTCTACAAAATGCCCTATCAAAGCATCTGATTAAACGATTACTAATTACGAGATTCTGCTGAATTCGAGCGTCAATATAATTACTCGTGTCTTCAGTATCCATTATCCAAGGGAATTCACCACTATTAGCAAGTTCTTCCTTATCATCCGCGAAATCATCATCAAAATCACTTTCCATAGACGCACCCTTAAATGGATGAGTCCCCGTAAGCTGCCAAAAAAGCGAAATAGCAAACGAATATGAATCAGAATAAAATGTACAGCCTTTCCCTCGAATAACTTCCGGGGCTCCATAACCCGGTGTAAAAAAGCCAGATCCTCTTGTCTTCTCCTGATAGTTCAAATTGTCCGCATCAATAAGCCATACTGTATTATTTCCTTCTACGTTAGAAATAAATGCATTCTTTGCAGAAAAATCACAATATACTAATCCAGAAGCATGCAGCTCAGAAAGCATACATGCCACTCTTAAATAAGCTTCTAATCTACGTCTTCTCCCACCACTTTTCAGATATTGGGCAATAACCTCAACGAATTCCGGTGCTGTCTCCCTAAATTGATCTAGCCATTCATTTGAATAATCACAAACATCATCAAAGGAATAGTCAAATGCCTTTTCAAATGATTCCATATCATCCAAAAGAGTCATGACATAACCTGCATATTCTTTTAATGTTGCCTGCGGTAAAGTGATGTTTATTCGTTTAGAAATAGGTAATAGCCGTATTTCATCTAATCTGTCGTTATGTTTAACATCCCTACTAAACTCACTACCGGACGGATCCAATTCTACCTTTATAGCAATATTGGGATTCTGCGTTCTAAAAACAGCTCCTTGTCCTCCTCGTGCTATTTCTGTTGTCGTAATATGGTTGTATTCAAACACATCCTCAAATTGGTAACTCATTCTATCAAACCCTTTCCGATATAAAGAATGCGAGTGTCTTGTCGTCTACTCCAGGCCAACTGTGTAACCATGATTCAATATCTGACTTTATATCCGCACCAGACATATCACAGTATCCTTCAATGAAATCTATTGTAAAATTCATTAGTTCTGGTTCAGTCATATTTCCAATTCCAACACCATCTGTACAAATGACACCACCTCTAAGATCGGATATCTCAAATTCACATATTTCAATTTTGTCTAATACTAATTCTTCTGTAAGGCAGTCAGTTTCATTGGCGAAGTAATCCTCTTTTTTATCAAAAAGGACTTTAACCTTATCATCGGCCCAAAAACTCACAAAGCCGTCACCCAATCTAATGGCAAATCCTTTTCCTTCATAAATAACAAAAGCAAGCAGTGTCGCATAGCAACTGGAAACATCCATCTCCGAGATTTTTACGAGCCAATTTTCATGTACCTCTCTCAAAAACTTTCTAGGATCACAATACATCAATTTGCTATCATATTTGATTGCTGTATCAATAACGCTATCGCAAATCGCCTTTGAACCGTACTGCGAATTGCTTTTGCTTCCCAGGCCATCAGACAAGACTGCTACAAATCCTTCTCCTATTTTTTCTACTCGAAAGCTATCTTGGTTTGTATCATGGTAACTTCCTTTTACGGATATTCCTTCTAAAATCATAAAAATCAACCTTTACGTTTTACTCATAAAATCATCTACACATGTTACAATATCAACAGTTTCATAAAGATTGTCTGAAGAAACAAGCTTAATTAATCTACTTCGATTGCATTCACATCCCACCATTAGATACATAAGCTTGTTATCAACAGCCTTCACTACACGCTTTACATCGTCAGAATAGTTTCCATCCCCTATTAGAAGAATTGTATCCTTTTGATGCTTGCCCAAAAAATCTTCAAAAACTTTTGCTTCAGCTATTCCTTCAAACTCCGTTTTCCCTTCGTAAGGAAGAATTTGATTATTCCAACAAAATATCTCATATTCTTTTTTAGGGTATCTTTCTTCCATTATCCCGGTAATGGCCTGGATCAGGTAACGAATAACTGATTTCTTTCCTTCTTCACCCATACTTCCAGAAGCATCTACAACAATTATTTTTCCCATTTCTACACACCTTCTACATCATTATCAAATGGTCTAAACCAAGCGCATATTGTCAAATTGTCAGCCAAAAACGCGCGTCTTTTTTGCGGTTCTTTAGAAGCATATGTTGTATTGTTCAAGAACTGATTCTTTTCATCGCTATTCAACGAGAAGCCAATTCTGTATCTGAAATCCACTAACGGTATACTGCTCGATTTAAGCCTGTTCATACCGTCATAAAATGCTATGAAATGAACACCTTTCTTATTGGCTTCATCCCAAAATTCCTTAAATTCCATAGTTTCTTCAGACGGTTTCGGATATGTTTGCACAGGGAAGCCCAATTCTTTCGCAAAATTTGCATTATCAAGTACGATATAACAGCGCTCCTTAAAGAAAGATTCTTTTTCTGACCTTACAAAATCCTTCAAGCACTTATAGTTCGAAACTGGTATTGATCGTCCACTGCATACACACTGATCTATACAAGAATCGCCAATATAAATGAGCCTTTCATTCAGCTTACTTCCTGCAGCCGATAACATAATGGCTTTTATGAAATCTTTCTTTATCTGCTCATCATGGCCACAAATAATCACATTGTTTTCCAAACTACTCGATAAAGAAATCCGTAGTAAGTCTGCATCGTAATCAAGGTTCTCCCCTAACAGCAATTCCGTTCCATCATTCTCAAATACGCTTTCATCCGGAAGCTTCGGAAAGCTTTGTCCTTCAAAAATTTTAGTTTCTGTTGCAATTCGTTGTCTTTCGCACTCCTGATTCATGATCAAAAGTTTTTCTTCAATTACCTGAGATTTTGCTTCAGGCACTGCGTATTTTATATTTCCGGAAACGGCACCCTGTGATGTATTCAGAATAGCATAGGGTATTTCCAGTTCCGCCGCTTCTTCATTACTAGAAGTAATCCCTCCAAGTAATAGTTTTGAATCCTCTGCAGTACTCTTCAAGGCTATTCGCCCACTAAACTGAGGTGCCAGTGCTCCAAAATCAATGCCCTTTAAAGACTGCGTAGCAAGCACTAAATGAATGCCGCATGCTCGTCCTTGTTTAGCAAGCATTGACAGCGTTTCTATAGTAGAATCCTTCCCACTTCCATCAAACAAAAGCTGGAACTCGTCAATTACAACCAAGATTCTTGGAAGTATTTCTGTTGGATTGCTTTTTCTATAGGCTAAAAGGTCTTTGCATCCTTTGCTCTTAAACAGAGAATATCTTCTTGTTTTTTCTTGAACCAAATGCTTAAGCACAGAGATACCGTACTCTGTATCTGCTTCAGTAGCCACGAGGACTGCATGTTTTAATATAGGATTTGCATAACGGCTAAACTCTACTCCCTCTTTGAAATCCAGCAAATATATACGTAATTCTTCCGGACTATAATTCCAACATGCATTCATAATAATATTATGAAGAAGATTTGATTTCCCCGATCCAGTTGTTCCTCCAATAAGGTAGTGCGGATAACGATCACCTATGTCGAGTACTACTTCGGCTCCGCCGGTCGTGGTGAATCCGCAAGGAACCAAAAGCTTTTCTTCACTCTTTTGACAATACAGATCTACATCAGAAAGCATTTCATCAAATGAAAACATTGAATTCGTATTTCTCTGCACAACAACATCCAATTCTCGCAGCAAAAAATCGAATAATCCATCATCTGGAAACTTTTCTCCAATGCACGAAGACTGTAGTCTTTCAAATGACATATCTGATATTGTTTTATCAAAAACACTATGCAACGGAAGACTATTATCAACGCACTGTTTCAACTGTAATTCTTGTGCTTTCATCTTACTGTCTTCCGCTTCAAACAGCACTTCGTTAAATGAAAACAAAACAAGGAAACCACATTTTTCGCTATGCAACAGTAGCTTCCTGAACATTTCAAAGCATTCCGAATCCATTCCATCCGGAACATCCATAAAAATAAAGACCTTATACGGTAGCATCTTCGAAATATTCTTTTGCGAATACAGCCTTCTGTTGTAAGAATCCCAATCAGGACAATCTTTTTGCAAATCAAATGTGTAAGAATACAGATTTTGCATGTAATCCATAACCGATTTTAATGCAATTTTCAATTCACCTGAATTTGACATTACTTTTTTTTGAGGGAAGAGCTTTTCATTAGAAAAAAGCCTATTAAAGATCCACATACTCTTCCCTAAACCTACAGGATCAAAAATGTAATACTCCTGTTTATCAGCCGGAAGCGCATACAACAATCTCAAAATAACTTTGTGTAATAATGCCATTTGCTGATCATCACAAATATACATAGGTTTCTTAAAAGGAAACTCAAACATCTGTGGCACATAAATATCTAGATTTTCATACTGAACACGACATTTACCTAAAGCTATCCTTCTAGGGAACCGCCCTTTTTCGTTTATATATTCCGGTGTCAGCTCTGTTAGTACCGGTTGTTTTCTTCTAACTTTTTTACATAAGGCATCTAATTTAGTCTGGCAATCTATTGCATCACGATTAAACCGGCTTTCTATCCGGTTTTTACGCTCTTTATATTCATCATATTCTTTGCCAAGAACATGACCATTTTCATTCTTATACTGTTTATCAAGGAATTGATAATCCTTCTCCCTCTTTAGCAGTATTTTGTCGAGGTTTTCTAACAATCCCTCTATCGTATCTTGATCCATATAATCCTCCCATGCCACATCAAAGGATTGTCCTTAGTTCCAAAGTAATAGCTTGTATCTCGCGTTTCTTTAATTCAGCCTCGTTATATGCTCCCTCTAACCGTCCAAGTTCATTATCTGTAGGATCAAACACCTTATCATTAATAGATCTACCAAAGGAGTCTTGTACCTTATCCTCAAACGAACTGCGACTCTGACGAAGACTGTTTATTGTTTCTTCAAACATTCTTATCCTCCGCCTTTGTTTTAACAAAAACTATACAATCCTCATCAAGTTTGACTTTATACGGGAGCATCCCCATCATAGGAGAACCAGCTTCTTTTAGCTTAGTACGCAACAATTCCTCCTTGTCTGGTGGAAGATCCGTTATATCACGTGTGCACACCGTGCATGAAATATCACACTTTGAATGACCTTTTGCCTGTTTTTCCATATGGCTAAGCTGAGCATACAAGTATTCTTTATAACCCGACTTCACCTCTATGCCAAGATTTCCTCCTTTTTGTGCCCCCATACCAGATCCTTTTCCAAGAATCAAAGGCTCCTTCAAATCATAGAGAATCATATCCGCCTTGGTGTAACTGCCGTCCTCCAAGTAATACCTTCCCTGTGTCTCAACTCGTCCACCCATAGGCGCAAAACATCTGATAACTAGTTCTTCACTAAGTCGTCCAACAATATTCTTCTTTATCTTTGTCTCAACACTCGTCTCATTACCCGGTACAAGCAGCTGCTGGCAAAGACGATCAACAGACCCTCTAAACTTTAAGTCTGTACAATATAAATACTCTAATATAGCATTCACAACACCACTACTTACATTTAATCGATCATGAACATCTTTTGGAGTAACAGGTTTGTTCTTTTCCGGTTCATAAGAATAAAATGATTCGACCTCTGCTCTTACGGCAGGAGAAAGCCTTGATAAATACCTTGACAAATCATCATATGCCTGCTGAAGTCGCACATTTCCAAAACCAATTGTTTCCGCAACAATCGCCTGGGAGTAATTAAATCTTAACTGTAAGGTATCCCGCATTTCCTGAGCTATACTGACACATTTCTGCGCAAGTTCATATCTATGTTCCAAGCGTTCACGATGTTGTACAGCCTGCTGATATTCTTCTGTCGCCTGAGCAAGTTCAGCACCTGCCAGCGAAACCTCCGCTGAAGCAGCAGCAATTGCTACAGGATTGCCACTTGCGATAGCTGCAGCCTCTTCTGCTACAGCTCTAGCCATTCTTGCATCCGCTTCAAGCTGTCTTGCAAGCTTAATTGCTTCATCAGCTCTAGCTGCATTAAGCAATCCCTCAGATATACTCAATTCTTCCTGAGTCTGTTGAATAACAACATCCGCTTCTCTAATACCGTCTTTACAATGATTCTCAGTTTCAGTATTGATAGAGCTCAGACTTTTAACAGTATTAAGCAATGTTCCCAGCTCAAACACTTTTACATCGTCCACTCTATCACCTCCTAAAAACCATCATCTTCCCAAATATGTTCTTAAATCTTCTGCCATAGTACGTAAATGTGGTATCTGCTCTGATGCATTTTCCTTGAAATTCGATAATGCCCCTTGTAATTGCTGATACGTTTCTTCAAACGACTGTCTTTGCTGATCCTGCCACGTTTCACCCAATTGCTGGAACGCCGCATTTAATCGATCCGTTTCCTCACTAATAGTATTTAGATAGCTTTCTAACGCATTAGAAAAATTAACAATGTCATCCGGATTACCTATTGCCATTCCCATATTCAACCACCTCCTTAAATATATTCGTCATCATCGTCAGTGTCCTGTTTTGCGTTATTATCAAATGATACATTGCTAGGAGTAGGAATCACATTGAGATTCTGCGATGTTGCTCTTGTAGATACTGACATTGTGAACTTCTGGAAACAATCGGCCATTCCTGAAGCATCTTCAGCAAACATGACATTGTTTTTTTCGCCAGTGAACCGTTCCAACACATTTCGATCAGCATCATTTCCGATGGCTATCGCAAACCTCTGACATTTTGCTGAGCGTCCATCCTTAATAAAATTATCCAAAGGCTTTTCCCATGAATCATTAGGCTGTCCGTCCGATACTAAAACAACCGCCGGGCGATAAATATTCGAAGGCGTTGTGTTCTTGTCGTCAATCATATCCTTTGCCATCTGGAGTGCTGTACCCATTGGCGTCATGCCATCCGCATGAAAGCGACTGATACCCGTCTTCTGAAGTTCTGCAACAGATGTATATGGTGTATGTAACTCCACCTTACTTCCAAATGTTATAACAGCTACATCAATGATAGTTTCCTTCACCTGTGCTGCCACAAATGAATCGACCATTTCTACAACAGAATCATATAGCGTATTAATCTTCTCTCCGCTCATGCTGCCACTGACATCAAGAAGTAATACAACCGGAAGTTTTTTTGCCGCAGGTGCCTTGTAATTATTTGGATTAAATGCCATTTTTCTATCCTCCTAAGTTTTATTATGTGTATTGCTTTTCGCATTAATGCTCATTATTAGGGCAAGGTGTTCTTCAGATCCTCTTTAAATCTTTTCCAAGACCGACTTGCGCTTGCCTCTCTGACTCCGAACCGTTCTGCAATATCCTTTGCCTGTATTTGCACTCCGTTCTCTATAGTTTCATTAAAAATCTCTTCGTCAAAAAATGTTTTTTGTCTAAGAAAACTCAACAGTTTTTCATTTTCAATGGCCAAGAAAGCAATTTTAGTAGTAATAAGCATTGCCAGCATGGGCTTCTGTCTTTCTTGAAGCTGATTAAATGTAAGTTCTAATAATTCCACGAACTCTTTTGCCGTTTCAAATTGCATAACTCCACTATCTGCATATTTTCCGTCATCCAATTGTTCGATTATGCTATACTCTTCGCCTTCTTCATTTACCTTGCTTCCAGATGTGGGGTTACAATTAATCATATTCCTAAGATCATCCAAATCTGATATCGAAATTCCCATTGCTTCCGCTACTCTTTCATCAAACTCGGATGAGCTAGTGTCTACTCCCATATTCTGGGCCAATCTCATATATTTCCTAAAGTTTCTTTCTTCATCCTCTGTAAAATGAATACCTTTGAATGTCTCCCGTACCAATTCTTTACCGACAATATGTCCATAAGTTTTTTTCCATGCCGAGGCAAAATAATTAAGAAAGCGTCCAGTATCTGCATTGTAGTTCTCAATACATCGCTTTGCTGTATCTACTATCTCTACGCCATACGGCTCGTATTTGGATTTGTTTACCGCCATCAGATAGCAATACAGATTCTCCACCATCTTTAGGACTTCACGTCTATATGCGGTGTGCTCCTTCTCTTTATCCAATGAGAAAAGGATCGAGGAATCTATCAGCTTCTCATATTCATCCTTTTCAAAACCCACGATGCAATCCCTCCTTATAATTCCAGGAGTGATCCTAGCATCTGTCTTGCCTTTTCCGGTTCATCACACTTAATTGTGTTAGTGACGGAACTTAGGCAGTAGAGCGGTATCATATCGCATATAGTTGAACCTACGACCTTATCATCCTTGAACGTAGCCTGACCGTAAACTATATTATCGATTTCGCACTTCAGGAACTTCTCAGCAAAATTTAATGCCGAGAAAATAACAATAGGAAGATCTTTAGGACCATATGTAATATCAACCATGATATGAACCCCTGTATCTATTTCATCCACAAGCCTCTTCATCAGTTGCTCATGGTTTTCTTTCTCCTGTGAAAAATCTGTATCAATTGATACAAACTCCGCTTTGGCGCCTGTATTTCTGCAGACTTCCTCTATTTCCTGCTTATAATCTGCAGTGTTTTTTTCATGGAATGTATTTCCATCTTTTTTTATCAGAAGAATAATCTTGAGATCATCTTCTGCATTCACAGCCTGAGAAAGCAATGAATTGATAGGATATCTATAGGGCTTATCTGATACCAGCAGAGACCTATCTTCGCTTGAATAAACCGTATTAGCTACATATTCTCTCATCGGAATATTGCATATTATTATTTTTTTCACCTTTTATTCCTCCTATGCGCAATGTACCCTACAATTGCGAGCACTGAGTTTCTTTGTCTTCTCAAAAACCTCGATGCCGTATTCCTTTTCGATGTACCTTACATACATAGGGATCTTGTCCATCGTACGGGTAATAGCAGAATCATTATGTGCCCTTGAATACTTCATTGATTCATCAATACGCACTCCTCTGCCATAGTATTCGTCAACACCCTTTCTGTAGGCCTGACTAAAAAGGAAAAACTCTTCCGTACCAACAAGCAGATAAAACGAATGAACTCCCTTTTCTGTTGGCTTACAATAAATCGCAGTTTTCATAAAACCACCTCCATTCTTCGCTAACACTTTGTTCTACCTATTGATAGAGGGGAGATTAACTACGACTTAACACTTTTATAAAAAATATTTTTAAAAACTTCGCTTGTTCAGTTTTCTTCTTTCTCTAAACCGCTTTACTTCTTTCTCCAGTTCTTGTATTCGCCAGATGTAATTCGTCTATCAATAGGTTTCTCTGCTTTTTCCGGGATCGCCCATTCACGTCCAAGTTTAGCAGCGCCTTCAATTCTTCCTATTTCACACAGCACACGTACTCTTCTTGGCGTTATATCCCATTTTTCTGCTACTTCTTTGATTGTTAAATAACCAATAATCATTCGCATTTCCTATCTATTAGAGAAAACTCAATCTTTGTTTGTGTTATTAAAACACATAGTACATTCTATACCTTTGGCGGCACTTTGTCAATGAATTATTGTGCATATTGCACATTATTCCTAACAATCAAAACGATATATATGACACATTGCACATAAAAAGCCCGTAGCCATCCGACATTCTGTCAGACAACTGCGGACACACTCAAATCAGATTACTTTTATCTTCTTCCTCAGGCCATCTATCGTCTCCTCCAGGATCACCACCAAAAAGAGAATACCGATAATTGCGACACCAACAATAAAGAATATGAGAAGATCCGTCCATCTCTGTGTCACAAGGCAATAGACCAGAGCAAAACCAACATACAGCAGAAACAGGCCAACCACTGCAGATGCAAGATTTATTGCCAGATGGATCACTCCCTTTACTGCAAGAAGCGCCAATGATACCGGTGCTAGTACAATCTTTAATAGTATTCTCAGCAAAAACATGTTTATTCCTCCGACTTATTATTCTGTTTCTTCCATTCTTCAAGCAGTTGATAAAGGACCTTTTCCATCTGCGATTTTGTATAGAAGACCGGGAAGTACTCCTGCAGTTTTTTCTTGGTGATCGTCAGCTGCTGAAATCTGTTACTCTCATCCTTGCTTGCATTCTCATTAAGGATCCGCCAGAGTTCCATCCTGGTAATCGTCTCATGTTCCTTCAGGTATTCTCTGACGGCATATAACTGAAACGCCTTGCAGATATCATTGTCCATCATATACTCATAAAGCATCTCCTGAACTGATGTATCCAAATAAGAAACTTCAACAGCGGTAACAAGAGCCAAAGCCTTTTTATCTACCAGATCCAAAATACACGGAATAACCTCAGCCAATCTCAAATACCTGTGAAGCTGATTTCGGCTTTCACCGATCATTTGAGCCAGTACCTCATCGGTCTGGGAAATACTCCCGAATTGGGAGTATTTTTTCGGACGTCCTACACTGCGCTTCATGGCATCATATCTCATCTTATATGCGTGCGCTTTCTCACTCGGCAGGATTTCTTCCCTCTGCAGGTTCGAATCGACCATTGCCAGTATTGCTTCGTCATCATCATATTCTTTTACAATAGCCGGGATTCTTTCCAACCCAATCTCTTTAACTGCATACAGACGGCGATGCCCGGAGATCATTTCATAATTACCATCTTCGACAAGACGTACCGTCACCGGAACAAGCACTCCGTTCATCATGATGCTTTCCACCAGCTCATGCATCTTATCATCATCAATGACCTTAAACGGATGATTCTTAAATGCTCTGATCTTTTCCACTTCGATCTCATCACATCCTGCTACGGAAGGCACTCCCAACAGCTCGTCAACAGATGTCATCTTGATCTTCTGTCCGACTCTTTTAGGCATGACTGATCACCTCCTCTGTCAGCGTCCGGTATGCTGCAGCCGCTTTACCTCTGGGATCATACTGATAAATACTGGAGCCTTCCGCACTGATCTCGGATGCCCGGACCGATACCGGTATCAGTGTCTTAAACACACCGATCTGATCCGAATAAGTATCTACAACGAGCCTTGAAATATCCTTTGCGTAGTTTATTCTGGAATCCACCATTGTGAGCAGGATCCCTTCGATCCAGAGTTTCTTATTGAGCCGTCGCTTCACACGTCCGATCGTTTTGATCAGCTGTTCCAATCCCTTTACCGGAAGATATGCTGCCTGCACAGGGATCAGCACACTGTCTGCACAGGCCAGGGCATTGATTGTAAGCATCCCGAGGGAGGGTTGACAATCGATAATAATGTATTTGTAGTCATATTCTGCCTTGAGATATTCAACAATACTCCGGAACATAAGTTCTCTACTCATGGCATTGACCAGATTGATCTCAAGTGCTGACAGTTCAATATTTGCAGGGATCAGATCCACACCTTCATCATGACGGATGATAGTCTCCGTAAGGGACAGTTTTCTTTCTTCCATCACTTCCGTTAATAAAGTGGACAAGGTATATTCAATGCTGTCCGGTTCTTTATATCCCAGGCTGATGGTCATCGATCCCTGTGGATCACTGTCGATCAATAATACTTTATTTCCTTCAGCAGCAAGTCCGATCCCGAGATTTACTGCTGTAGTGGTCTTGCCGACCCCGCCTTTTTGGTTTGCGATTGAAATAACCTTACACATATGCCTTCTCCTCCTTTCAATCCGGGTCGTCCCCATACATCAGCTCAATGTATTCATCCAGCTTCTCCGTATTAACAAGAACAATTCTGCGAATGCGATATATCGCCTTTGCTTCTTTCGCAAGCTCCGTAAAAGCATGAATCCCCATAGAATAGAGAACCGCTCCCTCATCGTACCTAACCCACTTCTTTTTCCCGTTGGGGACAGACTTCAAAACCTGACCTATCTTTTCCTGCTTGGCAGGATCCTTTGATGTTCCTCTCTTATACATTTTCCACCACTCCTTCCTTATCAGCATTTGATTCCAAATAAGCATCCAGAATATCAAGATCAACTATTACTTTCTTCTTGATCTGCAGATTCGCGCCTGCCTCTTTTACAAGATTTACGAACGTGTAATAATTCAGCGAGTACATTCCGGCCCCGCGGGCATAGGTTGTAAAGCGTCTCTTCCCGACTTCAAGAAACCGGTCAAGATCAGGACCTTTCTGTAATTTCTTTTTGTCTACTGCCATAAAAAGCTCCTTTCAAAAAAAACGTTTACAGTTACTCCCAAGCACAAAAACCTGCTAAGAAAAGTCAAGCGTAAATTACTTTTCCAAGCAGGTTTTTCTTTTAGCCCTATTCTTATTATTTTTGTGCACACTAAAAAGGCTGACTTTCATCAGCCAATAATAAGCTGTATTATCTACTTTTTTATGCTTTGTAAACTTCGCTTACACGAGCATAGTAAATTCTCAGGAACTTATTCAGTCCTGCTATCTTAGCCTGGCGTTTCGATTTTCCTTCGGCTTCTTTCTTCAGAATAAACCGGTATACCGCATCATCCTCTGGAGCTTTGTGCGTTTTTAAGACTCTCATGGTCTCATAACCAATCTTACGCAGCACCTTTGAGCCACGTTTACTTATCGTTCGATTGGTACCCACAAATTGGCCGGATTCATATGGCGGTGCATCTATACCTGCAAATGCAATCAGTGCCTTACCACTATGAAATCTTCTTATATCGCCTATCTCCGCAATCAGTTTAGGAGCCAAAACATCGCCAACGCCTCCCATCGCTCGTACAGTTTCATATTCAGGAAGTGTCTTTGCCAGTTCTTTCATTCGTGTTATTATCTTCAGTAAGGTACTGTCGATTTCTCGAAGTACCCTTACCGCTTCCAATACCAGCATTTTGGTCGATGGGGTATTGGCAGGCAATGTCGAGATACCATCAGATGCAAGGTCATATAGCTCAGCTGCTTTTGATCGGTTCTGGTGGTATTTCTTTTCCGCCGCCCATGAAACATAATCCTCAATAAACTCATCCTTTGTCATCGCAGTTATGTTATCAAAATGCCAGTATCTTTCTACAAAATCACTTAACTTGTCCTTTCCGCTACTTTCATTCCAACTACGAAACATCTTCTTTACTTCTGGCATTGTATAATCCAACATATGCGTTAATTCAAGCAGTGTCTTTACGTGAAGCTCCATGTAATGGCAATACTGTCTTCCCAAGAGTTTTAACTCGGCGTACACGGCATCACTTCCTTGATGGTTTTCCAAGCGATACCAGTTATCAATTCCATAGTTCGCGATAGTGATTGAATCCTGCTTATCGGTCTTTACCCTTCTAAGCCCTCTGGATGCATACTCCTTCATTTCAAACGGATTAATTACAGCTACAAAAAAGTTTCTGATCCTGAAGTGATGACAACATCGGCAAATGATATATGCCGGTTGCCTCCATAACTATACGTTTTTCTCCGTCCAGCCGTTGAATCATTTGAATCAGATCCTTAAGCTCACTCTCTGTGTGCCTTGCCTCAAATGGGCTTGCGACAATCTCCCCATAAGGTTTCAATATGCACACTGTACTCTTTCCCTTTGAAACATCAATACCTACGCTGATCATATATAACCTCCTATACTTGAATTAGTAATTGTTTACCACCCACACTTATTACCATTCATTTTAGTTGGTTACACGGGAGCTTATCCCTAACTGCTTAAGCGAATACTTATAATAAGGGGTTGGCTGACAGTTTTCGTTGTCGGATGTAATAATCCAAAAGGCCCCTCGCCATACCAATTACCACCCTTATTATAAAAAAATAAGTGCAGATGTCAGAGGTAATTACTCTCTAACAACTACACTTTTATGGTACTAAAAAGGCTCCGCGAATGCGGAGCCTGCGTTCTTAAGAGAAGGCATCGTATACATATGGATCATGCATTTGTGGTCTCCTTGATCTTATACTTCTTATCTAGAAAACGTTTTGCATCTTCCATTGTAACTTCACCACGTTTTTCTTTTTCTATATATTCTTTAAATTCAGCAGTAGGTTCTAATCCATCTACTTTAATCATACCAATTGCATAATCCCAAGCTTCACCATTCGTCATATAGCGCACCTCTATTCTTCTTCTATTTTATCACATTTGTATTTCCTTTAATATGAAAAAAAGGCTCCGCGAATGCGGAGCCTGCGAATTGTACGAAAAAATTCTAGATTTATCCGAATTTTATCAACTATAAGTATATCTATTTTATA
This sequence comes from Lachnospiraceae bacterium AC2012, assembly GCA_000702525.1. Taxonomy (GTDB): domain Bacteria; phylum Bacillota; class Clostridia; order Lachnospirales; family Lachnospiraceae; genus FD2005. Next base: position 79,446 of record JNIN01000002.1, on the reverse strand, counting down.
AACCATGAAAAATTTTTATAACAACGGGAGAAAATACTATCAATCAGTAAAAGTAAAGATACTTAACATCTTTCTTATCTTTACATATCTTTTATATCTTTTTGTTTTTCTGAATTCTGGATCCATCTTGGCACGATACTCCGTATATTCCTCTCTTGCATGCCTAAGGGAAATACCTAAAATACAAATAATCGAAAACAATATGAGACAATCGATTCGATAAAGAGTTATTAACGTTTCCATTTATTCTTCCTCCAGAAATTCTTTGATATCCATAATGAAATTATACATATGGCGCGGCGACTTCATTTCTTCGGCATCATCGCCAAGCGTAATTGACTCTGTTTCATCATTATGCTTGATGATAATATCCGTTTCATCGAAGTCGACAGACGTAATATCGCCATACTTCATTTCCACGAGATCTGATCCACTATCTGTCCAATAGAAGATACTTTCATCCGTAAAAACGATGCCTTCTTCATATCCATCATCTTCATCCTGTATCTCCACATAGACCAGAACGTCATCCTTTTTAAACGCTCGTCTACATACGGCGGAAATATCTGCTTTGATGAAATCTCTCAGATCTTGCGTACTACGATGTAGCGAACTCGATAAAACTCTACCCATAGTACTTTGTGGATCGCTTTCGACATAAACATAAGGTCCAATGTCACTGCAATCCAAAGACAGAATATAATCTCTCATCTTCTCTCTATCCATGCGCGGTTCCTCCTTATCATTATTCCTACAGTACAAGGTCTTACAATAAGGATCAAACTGTGGCACACTTTCGAACACTTCCGGTCCATCTCCTTCTTCTACCTTGTTGTCATTCATCATCTTGTCATATAAATAAGATGTCTTTAAGTATCCTAAATTCGCCATTCCGTTGCTCCTTTCGATGTCTTGCCTTTAGGTTGATTACATCATATCATCCACCTACGACAGAATCTGTCTAAGCAAACGGTTAATTTTCGTTTTTCTATTTTTTAACGTTTCTATGAATAGAGATTCTTCATCTTCTCGATTTCCGCTTTCATTTCCTGTGCAAATTCATCCGGCTCCAGCACCTTCACCCAGGCTCCCTGACTAAGAAGAAACATCTTGATTCCATTTCCGTACACTTCCGCTTCCATCAAGTATTTCCCCTTCTTTTTCTCAACGATTCTCGCCGTTGGAATACGGTCCAAAATCGCCTGCACCGAAGGCCCCGTAAATTCAAACAGAATCCTCCTACTTGGCCCCGGCCACATAAACTGACTCTTATTACGAAGTAGTCCTTCATCGACATTCTGCGCACTGGAAAGCTTAAACTTATCATAATTGCATTCAATCTGATTAATTCGATCAATTCGATAATAAATCGGGTTCGAAAACTCCTTCTCACATCGATACGCAATGAGATAGAAATAATACTCACTGAACATGATGGAAACCGGCATGATCTTCCTTTTGACATACTCTCGGTTCATCTTGTAATAGGAAATGGTAATGCACTTCTTGCTTTCGATTGCGTCCGTAATTGTCCAGATGTTTTCCAGCAAATTCTCGCAATCGATATTGATTGCGTTGTAATGTAACATTTCCTTCTTTACGAGTTTCTCGAGCTTCGCCTTATCGGCTGGCGTCGTGTTCTTCTTAAGCTTCTCAATGATTTCCAGCATTTCATCCTTCTGAAATGCGCGACTGGCAAGTAAAACCTTAGTAATCGCAAGCAGCTCACGATTCGTGAAAAGATGCTCCGCATCCATCACATAGCGATTGCTCTGATACGAATATTCCAACTGCGCGTATCCCAGAATCTCTTGGTTCTCACTGATAAAATTCTGAACGTCACTGATATCTCTCGACAACGACCTCGTCGATACATGAAATCGATCTGCCAAATTGCACGCAGAAATCGACTCGCCCTTCAGCGCGAGAAGCAGGATCTGTAATACTCTATTTGTTTTTGAAACTGATGTGTCTGACATGGGTGTGCTCCTTTGGGTGATTGATAAAAACTCCCATCACGGATGTGATGGGAGTGGAGATTCACAACTTATAACTTGATTACATAGAATCCTTTATCCGATGACCATGAAAATGCCTGTAACTCTGATAAATAAAAATCATTATCTAATTCAACTTTATATACGGTCGTCCTTATTCCAGCTGCAACTCTATAATACAAACAATCTCCTATCTTCTGTAACTTTACTTCGTTCATATTTATAACGTGGACCATTTCTTTTTTTAAAACACCTTTTGAAGAATGCGAACAAGTATCTGTTTGTTTAACTATAACTTCCTTTTTTTTACTATTAATATCAACTCTACATAAAGAATCCACTTCATCTTCTTTTATATAATAAATGTATCCATCATAGTATTTCCCTTTTATTGGGCACTCATCAGAAAACTTCTTTACACGCTTCTTCGTACCTGTTTCTAAATCAATCTCTCGTAAACTAATAGTTTCTTCCCAATTATCAATATGCCAAATATAAAGGCTCTGACCTTCAATTAACGCATTAAAATCGCTAATCCAACTACTAAATTGAATACCCTCACTATTATCTAATTTACAGATTATTTTCATTTCACCACTATTCAATGAATAACAACTCAGTTTATCCCCTGCCTGAATGTATAAAGAATCTTGATATAGATAATATCCTTCTAAATCGGTTACATCTATATCCTTAATTTTTCCATCCTTAATTCTATAAATGCATACTTTAACCTCGTCATAATCAATTTCTTTTTTATATATCAACCAATTCTCATTAGCCTGCAAATATTTAAATTCTGCATCCTCATCCGACTCTATAGTCTCCTTTTTCTTGGAAGAAACATTATATTTATATAATATATTCTTACGTACACTACGATCTTCAACTGAATAATATACCTCATCATTCGAACCGGCAAAGCCATTTTCATCCAGAAACTCGCCATCTTCCTCTTTAATTGCAGTTGAAACTGATAACTTTTCATAATCTACCAATTTAATAGCACGACATTTATCATCATAATATGCAGCACAACTATTTAAAAGAACATAACTAGGATAAGCGCCCAATTCATCCGCTAATTCGGGAGTCATTTGGAAATTCGAAGAAGTCTTCTTATTACTATCAATTGAGTTTTCATCAATCTCAACTTTTTCTATAATATAACCTTTCCCTTTATCCCTTATTTTTTCAGCAGTTCCACTCATTTCTTTTGACGAAGAAACAGCCTCTTCATTTACTTCCATTTCTTCAATATTTACAGTATCTTTTTTTAAAAGTCTAACCTTTGATATTTGATATAGAAGCCCCATCAAAAGAATTGAATTTTTTAATGCATCTCTTTCATATCCTTGAAATTCTGAATAATCAACTGTCCTCTTCAATGTATCCTCTAAATAAGATAATTGTGTTTCTAAGACTTCCCTTGTAACAACAATACTCTGACAAAGCTGATTAGTTGCTTTTTTTAAATCCGAAATTTTAGGAATTACTTCATCGACATTTTTTTCAATCTTCTTAACTTCAAAATATATTTTATCAATTTGCTCCTCTCTCTTCTTTCCCAACAATGATGTAGAAAATGATCCTAATTTGTTTAAATACTGCTCCATCTCAACACCCAATACAGAATGATTCATCCCCGGTAAATCGGAACCAAAGATGCCATTCGTCGATAAATCTGCTGTAATCAGCATTCCATCACAATTTATCTCCGGAGCTTTATATTTTTTCATTAATTTTTTAAAATTACTCTCTTCTATTTTAAAGTCTTCTGATGAAAACAATGGAACTTTCACAGATTCTACTGTAGTTTCACTAAACTGAGGCCTATTTTGTATCTTTTCTATTGCATCACAAAATCTATCTACATCTGAAAAAATCTGTAATCGTGTTTTATCATACTTCTCAATTTCCTTCTTCAAATCTTTTGATGCGCGTATTAATCTATTTGAAGTTTTCTTATATTGATCCATTACGCCTTCATAGTACTGCTTATTTGTTAATCCCATATTTTTCTTCTCTCCTTATTCAAAAACTAAAGTATTATTACTATCACTCATAAAATCATCAAATTCACCTTCCCAAGGTAAATCAATATCCAAATTATCATACATATCAATTAAATATTTTGACAGTTCAGACGGATCTGTAATATTCTGCATACCATTTATATAATCGGAATATAACTCTGATTCCTGTTTATATTTTTCAATATCAATTTCTTGTAACTCGTCTAAGTACTGACTTATAGCTGAATTAATACGTTCAAGTGCTACTATTTGTTGACTTAGATCATTCTGAATTCCAAGTTGAATGCACACTTCTTTCAAAACTAAACTCACAAATTTGAACCATGCAATTAAATTTAATCGCATAAAAAATTGTAAAAAATTACCACCAGATCTAATCGCCGCGTCTATCCCATCTATAACGCAAAGTGCTCCATTTCCTACAATTAACATCATCCTTAAATCTGAATGACCATTAGTAGGAATACACTCCGTAATCGGTCTTTGTTTTTCAAAGTATCTTCTTATTCCCCAAAGCAGTCTTATTGATACATTTGTAATCACAACTGGCACTGCTAAAGCTAATCCAAATCGGGCATCATATCCTTCTGAATAAGCCCGAGTCGCAATCTGTGCTAATGTTTGTTTATTGCCATTCCCATCAGAAAATCTTCCAAAATTACACAGATTAAATAATTCATAAAACGGAATAACTACCCCCATTCCTCTACTACCATTACCCCTACTACCAGAAGAACCAGCGCAGTCAGACATAATATGCCCAATCCAGTTTACAAATCCGCAAAATAGTTTCGAAATGAAATCTCCACCCTCTAACTCCATTGTTTCTGTATTAAACGTAATCATCTTTCCGTCCGATAGAAATGTTGATGTTGATGTAAATTGATTTAAAATTGAAAAAAACAATCCAATTGGACTTGGCGAATGTGCTAACGATTTCATATGATGATCTCGTGTATACATATCTACACCGGCAACTTTGGTCTGATCATAATTAACCTTAAACATTCTTTCCAGATATCCAATAGCACTATTTACGCTATCTATCTTTCCAGTATTAGGATTCCATCCAAATGCCTTCGCAAATTTCTTAACAAGTTCATCCACTTGCTTATCCGCAAATTTCGAAAGATTACTTTGCTGACCTCCATACATTGAACCAACAAAAAAAATATCTATAAGACCTCCTATCATCCCACATCCCGCGGCAAGCAAATAATCAATCTTATCACATTTATCCTCTTCAATAACAATTCTACGCTTTTCTTCTAAACTAATTACTGATAATTCATCCATAAATAATCCTCATTATCTAATTTATCCATAACAAACTTCCATACGTATTTAAACGAACTTTTAAATCTTCTAATACATCTCCTATGCTTTCTTGTTTTCCATTTTTCATTTAGGTTCTGAATTCGATGTGCAATTTTACGTATTTCATCCCTCCATGCCTTTCGCTCCGCTGTAATATACTGCATCTCATTCTGCTTTTTTACGTAATAATCATTACAACTCCTGATACTAGTGCAGCAAGTAAACATGAACCTAATATGATTTCCATTCTTTCTTTTTGCTATACATTTTCTTCTATATAGCGTTCCTTCCATATTCTCTATTCATTACACTTTCCATATATCTTATTTATCCGAACCGAAATTTCTTTCAATCCCTACAATTTTGTTAAAAAAGCGAAAATGCGTATTAATTATAGCATCAGCATATCTTTTATTTCAATAACCGTCAGACTATTTATATAATTTTTACTCATATTTCACGCATTATTTAAAAATGTACACTGATATCAATGATTCAGAAAAATAAACCTTTGCGAACACCCCTTTTTCACCTCTATTCTCCCCGTATTTCGGGGCTTTTTCATAAAATGTAGTTCGCGCCATCCCGCATGCTTTCGCTGCTTCGTCAAGTTTTATTTCCTTGCGTTTCCATTTCTAATATTGTTCTTCGAAATTGTCTGGCAATTTATGAGGTGGTCGACCAAATTTGACTTCACGAGCTTTTGCGGCGACGATCCTCGTTCTGCTCTTTTGTAGAAACTCTGACGTAACCATACATTTCCTTTTTCTTCCATGACTCTTACTCTCCTTATTTATTTTGCTGAATTGTAGCTATCTCTTTTCGGAATAACTTGTAGCATCAAGAATTTGTTGGCATGTATAAGGAATGCTATAATATTTTTGCATGTGTATGCATACAAAACAAAATAAGGCATCTGCCTTGAACATAATCAAGGAAGATGCCAGTGATTGAGTCTTTCTTGATTGCAGATGCAGAGAAAGGAGAAAGTGAAATGGTATATATTATGGAACATAAGCCTTTGATTTCCTTTAATGATGGCATGGAAATAACATATTCTGATTTAAAAACAGATGAGCGTGGTGAATATGTGACTATCTATTTTGAACGGCCAAGCAGAAATGGAAATGATTTTGATTCGGCGCAAATTGACTATCCAGTAGGTGAATTAAAGAATATTGTTGGATTTGAAATACAAGATTATGCTTTTTTAAAAGACCAGATTGAAAGAAACGGAAAACTAGCATTATCTTTCGCTAAAGAAGATGCTAATGCCTAGCATTTTTCTTATATAATGTTTTCTATCTATGCGTTAGAGATTCAAGAACGGAATCATTATGGTGGAAGAATGCGTAAAAACCACTTCGCAAAAATGTCGAAGTGGTTTTTTCTAAAAGTTAATTTCTATATTCTTTATGTACCCACATGGACAACTAACAATAGTCCGTTCACCGTTCGAAGTCGTCGAAATCTCTGGTGTGCCGTTACATTTCGGGCACTTCACGGTCACATATCCGTTTCTCTGTTGTTCTAGTCTGGCTTGCTTCGCTAACATAATTGATTCATGTGATATTGTGGGCAATGTTCTTTTCTCCGTTTGATTATCCATATACTACCTGCCACTCAAAATCCTACGACAATCTAGAATTTACTTCATAATAGAGACGGTTAGCCCACATCCCAACGAATGGAAGATTACTCTATTCGTTGGGATGTGGGCTACGTATGGTAACTTGGACAGAACTTTTACAGTATACATAACTAACCGTCTACCTCAATAGTAACATCTTTATATTCTTTTCGCAAATCAACCACCACGCGCTCTCTCGTAAGATGCTCTTTATTTAATCATATATTTCTTTGCATTTTCGGCTAACACAACCTGTCACATCTACTCTTGCAAGCACCAAGCGATCCCCTTCGCCAGGCGTTTGTCCGCATCCTGGAAATGATTCCCCGGATTTAACTCATATTTAGCAGGCAGTCCTATTTCTTCAAAATGCTTGTATATCACTTCGGTTTTCTCCTGGACGGTGCAGAGATAAGAATTCTTGCTATTTGCTTCCTGATCTCCTAAGGACATATAGATTCGCTCCGGTTTGGCTTTCATCTCATGTTCATTGATGAATTCCAAAAAGCCAGGGAACCACATAGAGCCCGAGGCGCTCACCGCTCTTGTAAACACATCCGTCTCATATAAGCTATATAGCGAAAATAAGCCACCCAGAGAATATCCCGCAATTATCATACTGGAAATCGGTTGCTCGATCTGATTTTCTATCTCCGGCAGTATTTTATGGACAAGCTTGTCCAGATAGACCTTGGCTCCACCAGTATAGGGCTTGTCTTTCTTGAAGAGCGGTGGGCACTCGCCGGGAGTCATCTCATCGTTCCATTCGATGTCGCTAATCACCGCTAGGAAAAAGTCCTTTTCTACGAATCCTGTCTCTATAAAGTCTCCATCAGGACATGCACGTGAACTCATAGATTGTTTCACAAATTCGTAAAGTTCCTGACCATCCCCTTCAAAGGTGTTAACAATCACGAGGGGGATGGGATTGCTTGTCTGACTTGCTTTGGATGCTTGTTCCTGCGGTGCTATCTGGCGTCCGCCATACAAATATATATGTTTCCCTTCACACTTCATAGCTGTACCTCAACTTTTATTTATACATACTCCTAAAGAAATTGTGCCCACATAATTGGCATACATTCTAAAGATGCATCCTTTTTATAATCTTTTGTATATAGCAAGATTTCACGCATTATTCTTGATGAGAATTTTTCTGAAAAAGCATCTATAGAAGGATGACTTTTATATCCTGAGCTTTTAACTTCTATCGCAGATATCTTATTCTTCTCAGCTAATAAAAAATCAACTTCATAATTATGTCGTGATTTATTATTTAGAAATGTATGATAGTATAATTCATGTCCATTAGTTGCTAATATTTGTGCAACAACATTTTCATAAATGTACCCTAAATTTGCCTGTAACTTACCGCTTAAAAGTTTAGAATATATATCATTTTCTGTAAAATCCTTATCTTTAAAAGCTAGTGTAATAAACAAACCTATATCAGCAGTAAACAGTTTAAATTTTGTTAGTTCCTTGTTCTGAGCCATTCCTGGTCCCGGATCATTTGCATGATATGCCACTAAAACCGTTCCTGAATCCTTAAGTTCTGCTATCTGCTCCAATATATCTCCTGCTCTACTCCCGCTTAGGACACTTGATACCTGGTATCTTGACGCATTTCCCATAAGTTGTGCTGGAATTGCATCAAAAAGTGCCGATATTTTGCCTGTCGGATCGATCTTCCGGAAATCATCTTCGTATAGATTTAAAATATCTCTTTTTACATCATCTACCTTACGTAAATCATTTGTGGAAATATAACTTTCAACAGCCTGTGGCATACCACCAACTATCATATATAACCTAAAATCACGCATCTGTTTTCTAAATGCAACTTGTCCTAAAGGCTTTTTAGACTCATATAACTGCTTTAACATGGATATTGAAACCTCATCCCCTAAAGCCCATCGAAATTCCTCATAATCCATCGGATACATATGAAGTTTTTTCTCTTCACTAGGTATCAAAATATCCTTTACATTTTTTCTAATCGAAATCAATGATCCCGTTTCAATATAATCATATCGTCCATCTTTAACCAATGCTTTTATTGCCTGTCGCGCTTTGGGACATAGCTGCACTTCATCAAAAACAATACACGATTTTCTTTCCGTAAGACTGACTTGATATGTTAGCTGTAATTGCAAAAAAATATAATTTAAATCTGATAAGTTATCAAACAATGCTTTTGTTTCAGGAGAAGCCGTATAGAAATCCACTAGAATAAAACTTTCATACTCGTTCCTAGCAAACTCTTCAACAACCGTGGATTTTCCTACTCGCCTAGGTCCTTCAATTAACAAAGCAGTCTTTCCATTTGAAGTATTCTTCCATTGCAGTAAACTATCATATATTTTTCTTTTAAACATTACACTGCAACCTCCTTTCTGCAAAATCGTCAATTTGATTATATGCCATTTCATGCAAATTCGTCAATTTTATCTACTTGATTTTCCTCATATTCGCTAATTTTAATTATATAACAAAAAGAGAGCGCATGAAATCAACGGTTCTAGTTGTGCAAAGTGTCAAATAACCTTGTGTATTTTGCTTTACGGTAAAATCTTGGAGATTTGTTGAATCTCCCGTAAAATCGCAAAAAGTACAAAATTTCGGCTCTATCAACGACATAACAAATAAGCCTGTGGTTCGGCATATCGCCGAACCACAGGCCACTCACTCTTACTTTCGGATAAAATCAGAATCTCTTTCTGGCATAGTATCATCGGATACGTAGCGCTCCACGGTCATGTGGAGGTCATACTTCTCACGAAGATCCATGATAGTCTTCATCATTGGTGATGCATGATGAACATCAATGGATTCCTGGTCCTTCCAGCTATCAATTAATAATACTGTTTCCGGATCATCCAATGCTACATAATATTCATAGCGAAGATTGCCGGCTTCGTTACGGATGGCTTCAACCGTTCCGCTACTCACCATCTCTTCTGCGAATTTCTTAGCTGCTCCATCTGCCCCTTTATATCTTAGATTAACTGTAATACTCATTGTGCTTCCTCCCTTTATCAGCTTACTTCTCACTCATTTACTCTTCTACCGCTTCGCACCACTCGGTACTGGTCTCTTCTCCAGCGACTTCGATAGCAAGGTGAGAGAACCAGGAATCGTCCGCTGCACCATGCCAATGCTTCACTTCAGCAGGGATATTGATCACGGTACCTGGCGTCATCTCGACGGGTTCCTTGCCCCATTCCTGATAGAATCCACGTCCACCAACACAGATCAGCAACTGTCCGCCGCCACTCTTTGCATGGTGAATATGCCAATGATTCTTGCAACCAGGTTCAAAAGTTACATTAAAGATTGAGACCTGCTCCCTAGATACCGGTGCAAGATAGCTCTGTCCCTCGAAGAATTCCCCATAGGGATTTGGCTCTCCCACTGGGAAGAAAATCGTCTTCTGGTAGCTCTCTTTGTCGACATTTCCACTTTCCGCATTTCCTTCTGAAGAAGCGACATCACAATACACTTCCTTCGCCAGATTAAATACTGCCCAAGCCTTTGGCCAACCCGCATAAAATGCTACATGTGTAATAATAGCAGCCATTTCTTTCTGCGATACCCCATGGTTTTTCGCATTTTGGATGTGATACTTCAAACTACTGTCCGTGATGCCCTGCGACATCAGCGCCACTACCGTGATGATACTTCTTGTCTTCACATCGATATCCTGATTGTTCCAGTTTTCTCCGAATAACACATCATCATTAAAATGCGCAAATTCCGGTGCAAATGCACCGAGTTGCTCTCTACCTGCGATCTGTACGATTTTTTCACTCATTTTTCTTCCCTCTTTCCTATATTTTCCGTCTTATTTATATCATGCCCTGCAAAGCTACACAGGGCATTTATCATTATTTATGCTTCTATTTATCTAAATCCATAAGTTTCTCCATGGACTTTAAGCAAAACACAATCTGCTCTGGTGTCATGTAAACTTCATGCAACAGTTCTTCCGGATCATAACGGTCATAGAATTCCTTCTTCAATCCGAAATTCTTCACCTTCATATCACTTGGTCCATAATAAGAAGCAACTTTCTGTCCAAATCCGCCTTCTACAATACCGTCTTCCAACGTAATCACAAGGCTATGATCCTTCTTCAACTCATCGAGCATCTTGGTATCCAGACCAGACGCAAAACGAGGATTAATCAGTGTTGGCTTATAGCCTAATTCCTTCTCAATCTCTGCCGCCAAAGCTTCGCCACGCTGATAGAAATCTCCGAGCGCGAGAATCGCTGTCTTTTCCCCCTTCTGCTCCATCTTAAACGTATTGATGGAAGAGAAATCGCTGTCTGCCGCACGATGAGCGACTGCATTTCCAGGAATCACAATCATCACCGGATGCTCTCTCTGCTCTGTCGACCATTCCAGCATGTTTCGATATTCCTCCGCAGAGGTTGGCGCAAGCACAACGAGATTTGGAATATTCGTAAATGCAGCGAGGCCAAAGATTCCAAGATGTGTCACATCCGTCAAACCATCAAAGGAAGAATAATTCATGACCATCGTCACCGGATTGTTATTGATACATAAGTCCTGCGAAATCTGGTCATACGCTCTCTGGATAAATGTCATATTCGTAAATAACAGTGGCTTCGCACCATTCTTTGCAGCACCGGATGCTACGGCAACGGCTGCTTCTTCTGCAATTCCTACATCAAGATACTGGTCTCCCAGTTCCTGACGCTGCTCAGGCGATAAGCCAAGTGCCCCTGGCATCGCAGGCGTAATCACGAAGAAATCCTTGTCCTTTTTCGCTTTTTCCAGGATGAAATCCACGGTCATACCGGTATAGGATTCGCCGTCTCCAAAGCTGAATTTTGGCGCACCCGTCTCGCGATCGAATGGCATCGTCCAATGCCAGTTTTCCTTATTCTTCTCGGCAAGCTCATAGCCCTTACCCTTCTGTGTATGAATATGCACCACGATTGGATGTTCGATATCCTTGACCTTCTGGAACAGTGCGATCATCTTCTGGATATCATTACCATCTTCTTCATAGATATAATCGAGACCATAAGCTTTGAAAATGTTATTGCTCGCCTGGCCCTTCGTCTCGCGAAGTTCCTTCAGATTCTTGTACAGACCACCGTGATTCTCGGCGATGGCAATTTCATTGTCATTTACAACAATGATGAAATTCGAATTCATCTCACCCGCAATATTCAAAGCTTCCATTGCTTCTCCACCAGAGAGGGATCCGTCACCGATAATCGCAATAACATTTTCCTTACCCTGCTTTAAATCGCGCGCCTTTGCCAGTCCTGCCGCAAGCGCAATCGACGTCGATGTATGACCGATATTGAAAAAGTCATGCTCACTCTCCTCAGGATTTGTATAACCGGAATCTTCGGAGAAATGTTCCTGATCGATATAACCATTTCGACGCCCTGTCAGCATCTTATGCGGATAACTCTGGTGAGAAACGTCAAAAACAAACTTGTCCTTTGGCGAATCAAACACATAATGCATGGCGATGGTCGCCTCCACCATACCGAAGTTCGGTCCGAAATGTCCTCCTATATTTGTCAGTCTATGAAAAAGTGCTTCACGCACCTCATTTGCTAAAGTTTCCAACTCATCTGATGAAAGTTTCTTCACATCCGATGGTCCATCGATTTTCTTTAATAATTCGTACATTATGCTTCCTTTCCTTTTCCCTATTTTCGTAGCATCTGGCTCTTCGGGATTCGCTTATCGCTGCTCCTTGCTCTTCGGAATTCGCTTATCCCTGTTCCTGGGTCTCCGGAATCTTGTCCGGCTCCAGCGATGCACGATGTTTACTTCGTTTCACCGCTTCCTCGGAACCGTATTTAATCGCGGTCTGATAATACCAGTCCTTGTAATCCAATTCCTGCAAATAATATTGCAACTGTTCAATCTGCTGCAGCACGCTCTGGCGCTGCTCTTTAATCAATTCATAGCGCTCCTCGAGCGTTTCATCCCCATATTTTGCGAGTTCCACATATCGTTTGATTTTACGAATCGGCATCCCCGTATTCTTGAGGCAATTCAACACCCTGAGCCATCCAAAATCTTCATCTTCAAATATACGTATACCATTGACACGTTTTACATCCGGTAGCAATTCTTCTTTGTCATAATATCTTAGCGTTGATGGATTCACTCCCATCATCTTCGCCACTTCTGAAATTGTATAAGACATAAACGATCCTCCTTGGATTTCATCAGCTGATATACCTACACTAACACTTAAAGTTAACTTTAAGTCAAGGGGAAAAGAAGCATTTTATTATTTTTTTATTTTATATGTGACCAACCTTCTCGTTCCAAATGCCCTACCGCTTCTGCAGTCGCATTTCCAGGATATAAATTACGATATACGCTCCGAGCGCGTAGAGAAGCGACAGACTGGCAACCGCCAGACATGGGCCAACGGTCTCTCCCTGCATGTCGACGTTCTGGAAAACCGTCACGCAGGAAATCAGCGATTCTAATGCGCCGATTGGGATTACCATAACACGAAACGCATGCAGTCTCTCTCCCCACGTGCTGGCACCGGAAAGTAGAGCAACACCGAGTAGTCCAATCAATAGAAATAATACCGCTGGCACGTCAACATAAATCGCCAGATTCGCACCGATGCTTAAAAACGATAAAACGACGAGTACAATCAATACCAGACATCCTAGAATTACCTGTGCACGACCATTTCTTCTCTGTTCCTGATTTTCACGAATTAATTTCATCATATTTACCTCCGCTTTCTTCGAATACTCTTCCGGAGGAATCTTCTCGCAGGCCAGCAGCTCATTTACGGAAATGTCCAATTCCTTGCATAGCGACAAGAGGATCGACGTATCCGGCATACTATTTCCATTCTCCCATTTCGAAATGGTCTTATCGCTAACGCCAATACGCTCTGCCAAGTCCTTCTGCGTCATCCCTTGTTCCTTGCGAAGTGACTGCATAAATGCGCCCACCATATCCTGATTCATACATATTCCTCCCATATTCCTAGTTACTTCCATGAGCAAAGATTTCCTGCTCTATAACCGCGCGGTTTCTATACTTCTATTTAAGGACTCTACGCCGTAGAATGCAATCTATGAATTGGAGAATCTACCTTCTCACAATGGGAGACCCCGGGTACTACGCATGTCTCGCGTGAAAAATTTTCACTGGCGACGATTTTTTCAAAATGCTATACTAGCGCATGTCATGCGACTCGTGACTAGAAGGGAAAAAGTATTATGCCAATTGGAATTATGATTAATGTTTTATCCGTAGCGATCGGAGGTATTGTCGGCTCGATTGTCGGTCATAAGTTAAGTTTGGATTTTAAAGAAAAGCTCAATATGATTTTCGGCGTATGCGCCATGACGATGGGCGTCTCTCTGATTACAGAAATGTATCAAATGTCCGCTGTCATCTTCTCTATTGTTGTAGGTACAGCGCTTGGACTGGCGATTCACTTTGGAGACAAAGTGGCAGCCCTTTGCGGACAGATGGAACGTATCGTTTCTAGATTTGTAACACAGAAGGAATCCGATATTACCGTAGAAGAATTTCGAAGTACGTTGATTACGATTATCGTGCTGTTTTGTGCGAGTGGAACCGGCATTTACGGTTCGATTGTCGAAGGAATGACCGGAGATCACTCGATTTTGATTTCGAAGTCCATTCTCGACTTCTTTACCGCGATTATTTTCGCTTGTTTACTGGGATATGTGGTATCCGCGATTGCGATTCCGCAGTTTATCATCTTTATGATTCTGTTTGTGCTCGCTGGGTTTATCTACCCACTTACCACACCGGAAATGATTTGTGATTTTAAGGCGACCGGCGGCGTTCTGCTGCTTGCAACGGGATTTCGTATGATTCGCGTGAAGATGTTCCCGACCGCGGATATGATTCCGGCGATGGTGCTCGTCATGCCGGTGAGTTGGTTCTGGACAACCTATTTGACATTCTAAAATGGACCATTTACAGACAAAATACAGCCAGTTCTCGGTATGACAATGGTACAGTTGGTGCATAACTTTGAGTGTTTTAGCGTGATTATCAGCTAATTTTGCACACTTTACAGAATATATCCTTGTTTTTGAATTTCTTCCGTAAGACGATTTTGTAATTTTCGTCAAATTACGGTAGAAATCCTGATTCAGTTGTCCTATACCGTAATGCTCTTATTATTGAAAACAAGTTAAATTGTCCTTTACAGAAAAGCGCTACTTTATATCTAATTTTTCTGTAATCTGATAAACAGATAAAAAGATTGATTACAGAAAACTTGCCTTTTCAACTTGATATTCTGTAACCTGAAAAAATCCAGGATTTTTACTACGGTAAAAATAGAGTAACGAGCAAATTGTTCCGTAAAACAGCATATTGTTAAAAAATTTTAGTAATGCATTTACGGAACAGGATTTTAAAACAAGTATGTATTCTGTAAATCTAGCAAAGCATCGGAATAGCAATATGAGTACAAGACGTAAGTATACTTATTTATTCCGGCTTGGCTACTCTTTGTGACGGCTTATCTAAATGACATTGACCCCGTCCCCAATGGAACAAAATAGGCAAAAAGACCAAATCCGATACACACGGATTTGGTCTTTTCTTTAAATCGCCCAGGCTTCGCTTTCCATCTGCAAGTCACTCATATGCTTGAACATACCATCTTTCTGAAGAAGTTCCGCTGGAGATCCTTCCTCCACCACTTCCCCTCGATCCAATACGACGATATGGTCTGCGGCCTCGACCGTTCGCATACGGTGCGCAATCACGAGAACCGTCTTGCCCTTTAGCAGACGTGATAAGGCACTCTGCACCTTCGTCTCATTTTCAACATCAAGAGAAGCCGTCGCCTCATCTAAAAGAACGATTGGTGCGTTCTTTAAAAGTGCTCTCGCAATCGAGATTCGCTGGCGTTCCCCACCGGAGAGCTTCGCGCCATTCTCACCAATTTCTGTCGCATAGCCTTCCGGCATCTTCAAAACAAATTCATCACAATTCGCAGCTTTCGCGGCAGCCAGAACTTCTTCATCCGTAGCACCACGTCGACCAAGTCGAATATTCTCCATTACCGTGTCATCAAATAATACTACATCCTGAAATACCACGGAATAGTCCTTTAATAAAACTTCCGGATCGACGGTATTAATATCGACATTTCCAACGGTGATGGAACCCTTATCGATATCCCAAAGTCTCGCTGCCAGTCTTGCGCAAGTACTCTTTCCGGAACCGGATGGGCCAACCAATGCGGTGACCTCACCCTCTTTCGCAGTAAAAGATACACCCTTCAAGACGTCATCATAGTCATACGAAAAATACACATCATCAAAGTGAATACTGTAATGATTCGTATCGAATTCGGTGATGCCTTCCGCCGTCTGCATTTCCTGAATCTCCACCAGACGGTTTGCACTGACCTGCGACATCAGCATCTCTGCAATCAGGCAAAGTGCCTGATCAAATGGTGCGTAAACCCTTGTAATCAGAAGCATAAACATGAAAAAGACGATAAAATCAATCTCTCCAGCCGCAATCAGTTGTACGCCAACGAGAATTGTTGTTGCCACACCAAGTCGCATGATGACAGAAGCTCCATTGATGAAAATTCCGCTCAGCAACTCATTTCTAAGCTGCAATCTCTCTGCATTGTCAATCTTTGCATCAATCGACTGTAAAAAGTCCTCTTCCCGGTTAGAAGCTCGAATTTCCCTTACATTTTCAATGATTTCCTGCATGCCTTCCGACACCTGGATGGCGCCATGTTTCGCATCTTCAGACAATTTCTTAGCGATGGAACGTGAACCAAAAAGCAGTAGAAATGCTACTGGAACACCCCACAGACAAGCGATTGCCATTCTCCAGTCAAAGAGAAATACCATCACTGCGACAATGGCTGTCGAAATATACGAACCATAGAGATATCCCAGGCAATGCGACCATACATGCTCTAAGCGATTAACATCACTTAAGAGCGTTTCCGTAAGGTCCGCGACGTCACGTTTCCCAAAATATCCAAGTGGCAATTTACGAAGACGCTCTGCCAAAGTGAGTCGCACTTCCTTTACATCTCCATAGACCAGACTATACGTGGAACGATACTGCTGGAAATGTGTCGTAAACGAAATGACGAAGAATACGATTACCATCAAAACATACGGCAGGAAATGCACACTCTTCCCACCGGAAATATAGGTATCCATGTACTCCTTCATCATAAAGTAAAGAATTCCCATGCCACCCATAACCACCAGATTCACAACAACCGTCCAAAAGATTGCTTTTTTGGTATGTTTCACACCGCTATCTGACAGTGCATATTTTCTCTTTAAAGATTCAAATAACATCTAGCTCACCCCCTCTGCTTTGATCTGCCATGTAATTGCCTGATGATATTCCTCCCACATATGGGAATAGACACCTTGCGTCTTGACCAGTTCCTCGTGGGAACCCTGCTCAACCACTTTACCCTCGCGTAACACAATAATGCGATTCGCACCGGTTACCGTTGAGAGACGGTGCGCAATCATAATGACCGTCTTATTCTTCATCAAGGACTTCAAGGCCTTCTGAATCTGAACCTCATTTTCCGGATCTGCAAATGCCGTAGCTTCATCAAGAACGATGATCGGGGCATCCTTTAATATCGCTCTTGCCAGTGAAACACGCTGCTGCTCACCGCCGGACAGATACGTTCCCTCAGTTCCAATCACCGTATCCAGTCCATCCGGAAGTTTCTCAATAATATCGTCGCACTGCGCAACGTGCAGTGCCTGTATAACCTCTTCTCTCGTCGCTGTTGGGCGTGACAGGCGCACATTATCGAGGATACTCATCTTAAATAGATGATCATTCTGAAATACGAAAGCGATTTGGTTCATCAAGTAGTGCGGATCCATTTCCTTCACATCCACACCGCCAATCTTAATCGTACCCTCATCCGGGTCCCAGAATCTTGGAATCATGCTGGCTGCAGTCGTCTTGCCGCCACCCGAAGGGCCAACCAAAGCGATGGTCTCGCCAGGCTTTACCCGGAAGGAAACATTCTTAATCGCCGGCATTGTGCTGCCTTCATAAGTGAATGTTACATTTTTAAATTCGATGCTATTATCCTTTGGCACAAAACTCGTATTGGAAACAGCGAGTGTCGGTGCATTCATAATGCTTGTAAATCGCTGCACCGCAGAATTTGCAATCATAACTCCATTGACAGAAAACATAATACGCGCCAGCGCCGTAGAAATAATGGCGGAAAAAATAGCGTAAAATGCAAAATCTGTAATAAATGTCATGAAATCACCAGAGGCAATCGCTCTAGGTGCCAGGAATAATGCCATTGGCACTAGAAATATAAAGGCTCCTTCCGTCGCAGTCAGGTTAAAAGACTGCGGTTTGGAACAAATATCTCCGGCATAATGCTCTGAAACCTTGCTATATTTCTCGATACACTCTTTAAATGCGCGGAAAGAATACACAGTCTGCTGGAACACTTTTACAACAGGAATACCACGCACATATTCCGTACCGGCTTTACTCATCTCATCCTGCGCTGTTTGCGTCTGCGTCATATAGGAAGCGTTCTGCCCCGTCATCATCGTGCTAAGCGCTGTAATGGAAATCACAGCCGCCAAGAGGCAGGCCAATCCCATGCGCCAATCAAATAAAAACATAATGATAATCATACCGAAAAACATCACGATACTGCCGACAATATCCGCCAGATTATGTGCTAGAAGTGTTTCTGTGTCAGATGCACCTGCATCAATTCGATTTCGCAAAAGACCTGATGCATGCGAATCAAAATAACCAAGTGGTGCTTTCATAAGATGTGACATGCCCGCTTTTCTGATATTGGAAGCGGTACGAAATGCTGCGATATGCGTACACATAAGCGCAATAAAATAAACAATAATACCAATAATGGATAACCAAAATGCCATCCAACCATAGTGAATCACACCGCTGGCCTCCCGCCAGTTCGGCGCTACTTCAATTAATTCCTTGAGAATCCTCCAAACATAGATATACGGGAGCATTCCTAAAACCATTGCTACTGCAGACAATCCCATACCGAGATACGTCAATCCACGGTATCTCCCAGCATAATTGAGTAATAAACTGAGATTCGATTGCTTTTTCTCTTTCATTTTCATCCCTCCTGCAATGAATTACCCCATAGTTAGTTACAACTAACATAATATACCTGTTAGGCATGCCTTGCAAGAGAAAAAATGGTCCCTTAACCCCGTCCCCAAGGGACCATTTTGAAAAAGACCCTATTCGATAGATTCTACCGAATAGGGCCTTTTTTTCTCAATGGACCATTAGCGCATTGTCTGTACGCGATCTTCTATATTTTGCTTGAAATTAATGACTTCATGATCATATTCTTCATCCATATAGCTGGAATGAATCATAAAGTCTGCTGTTGCCTTGTTATCTGCAAATGGAATATCATAAACCTGCGCGATACGCATAAGCGCTTTTACATCCGGATCATGAGGTGCTGCCGTCAATGGATCGGATAAAAATACAACAAAATCAACCATTCCTTCTACGATTTTTGCACCAATCTGCTGATCTCCACCTAGCGGACCGGAATTATAGCCCTTTACCGTTAATCCTGTACAATCTGTGATTAAACGAGCGGTTGTACCAGTACCGCAAAGATTGTGATTTTTCAAAATATCTGCATTCTTCTTGCACCATTCCACAAGATCTGCCTTCTTGCCATCATGCGCAATCAACGCGATATTCTTCTTTTTTCCAATCGTAAGTGTAATTTTTTCTGACATTCCGTCTACCTCCATAAGTCAAATATTAATGATCTAAACCATTGTTTAAAATATCATTATAGAAAGCATTTGCTGCTTCACTTTCCTTCTTCTCCCGCCATGCCTCGATATCACTGCAGATTGCAAGCATCTCGTCTACCACCAATTCCGGTTTTGTAGGGCGTACATTCACAAGATACGATGTCATACGTTCCATCGCCTTCGGACTTTTCAGATTTTTCGCCAATTCTTCGCCAAGCGCTTCCGGAAATCCTAATCTGGCCATCGCCAGCATCATTTCCGCCTTTGCCATCGCCCATTGTTTTCTACCATCCATAAATTTCACCCTTCTAAAAAACGTCTTATCGACCGTGCGATTTTAGAAAACGTATGCATGGATTCCTGGGTCAGTTGCGTATCCTCCAGATTCTTCTCAAAATTATCCTGCAACACTTTATCCTCGTGCAGTTCTAGTGGAAGACCATCCGGATCAAAGAAGAATGTCATCTTCTCATCCGTAAATTCATCCACACGAATCGGCTCACATTCCACACCAAGCGCCTTCAGCTCCATAACCGTCTTCTCGATATCTTTTACTGAAAATGCAAGATGTCTGAGTCCACAAGCCTCTGGATAAGATGGTCGCTTCGGTGGATTTTTCGTTGCAAAGATTTCGAGCTGCGTATTCGCATTAACTCTTAAATCCAACTTCCAATCATCCTTCGCGCCTCGATAATTCTCTCGAATCACCTCAAATCCCAATTTATTTACGTAAAAATCTTTTGATGCTTCATAATCTGAAACAATAATTGCGATATGATGTATCTCATCTAGTAATTTCATTTGTTTTCCCTAATCTCTTCCTTTTCTTATTTCTATCTAGTCTATTGTAGCTTGAAAACGTTCACGTAACAAGCTCATAACCGCTTCACTCATCTCTGGAAGTTTCTGTACGCAACCGATGGTAGATGCAAGTACCCGGACTTGACCCTTTCTCGTATGCAGAACACGCATCACTGGCCCTTGTGATAATTTCATCATCTGCATCTTATCATACGAAATCTGCACCTGTTCCCAGTCTAACTTACCACGGCGAATAGAAACCGACTCCTCTGAAATCTTCAATCCCTCGGTCCTCTGCTCCACGTGATTCTGCAATCCATCCCAAAGCATCCAGATCGCTCCAAACACCAGAATCACAATATGCACTGCACTGTTATAGCTCCAATCTGCTAAATCCCATTCGTAGCAGAGATACTCAAAGTACAAGAAATGCAGCAGCCCCGTTACCACAACTTTGGATATTACATTCATCAGCTGTTTTCGGATCAACACAGACATCGGTCTTCGAACCATCTCTTTCCCATCCGTAATTTGAAATTCCGGAAGAATCTTGGAAAGCATCTCCGGCAACTCTGTATCCAAGACCGCCGGGAGAATCCACTGTCCATCCACATCCTCTTTCTCGCCACCAACATTGATAATAGAAACTGAAGTTCTATGCATCAGGCGACCAAGCAGTGATTTCTTCAGACGAAATGCCTGAATCTGATTTACCGGTACCGAATAGGAACGGATTTTAAGTGCTCCACTGGTAATATAAATATGATCCTCTTTTCGACGAACCTTATAATGAAAACAATCCAGCGCCTTCGTAATAATCTTCTTTATAAAACCTGCGGCAACAAAGAGAAATGTCACTAAAATCGCAATCGATTCCCCATTCGATCCACCGCTTAATTTTAATATCGCAGCACCGCCAATTCCGGCTACTATCATCCAAAAACTAAAATATACGGAGATTCCATCCAGAGAGGCAATCGCGCTCAGAATATTCTCTTTCCCTGACAATACAATATCAAAATCTTCCTGCTCACAAGCATAACCATAGGGATTTGTCGTTTCCTTTTCTGCATCATCCAAATCAGAATTCTGCAGATCCGTAGGCCCGTCCGTATACATCGATTCCGCCGCTTCTCCATGCATCAAGCGAAGCAGCAAGTCTCGAACCTTATACGCATCTGCTTCTCCTAAGATGATTTTCATATCCGTCTTATTCGCCGTCGAAAGGGAACTCGTATCCAGCTTTAATTTATAAGTTCCCACGATTCGCTCGAAAATATTCTGCTCTAAATTCACATTCGAAATCGTGGAAACCGAGATCTCCTGTTTCTTCGCAAAAATGGTATTCTGCTCCCAAGTTAAAGATCCATCGACAATACTTAAAGATGTCAATTTCCATTGACGAAAGCTCAAAAATATCATCAGACCATTGTATAGGAAAAATACCGATAAAAGGATGATCAGATCTCGCACCATCTCCTGGTCAGTAGCATCAAAATTCTTAACCAAATCCACGAACTGCTGGCCACTATTCACCACCAACATAACCAGAATCAACAAAGCACCCCAGGAAGTTTCGATAATATAGGTTGGATGATTTCTCAAACCTCGAATCTCATTATACATTCTCAGATTCCTCCTGCTGATTCATCGTCGTATCCTGCTGATCTACAGACATATCCTGCTCTCTCTTTGAAACAGCATATCGATTGATTCGATTTTTTAAAGATTCACTGATCTGCTTGGCACGTTCCTCATCCAGGAAACGTATCGTTTCCTCGCCACCAGCGGTATACACAACCACTTTACTCATCCCAAACATACGGTCCAGCGGCCCTGTCTCCAGAGAAATCTTCTGCATTCTCTCGATGGGAATGATTGTTTCCTTAATCATTAAAAATCCCTGTCGCACATCGATTTCCTCATCCGTAAATCTCGCACGATACCAGTTATAGCGCACAAACGGTGCAACCAAAGCAACGACCCATGCCAAAATATCCGCTGCAATCATCAGATTTCGAATCCAAGTCTCTGAAATCTCAGCGAAAATCAGAACCAATACCACACCCACGGTCACAATCGTCATCGTAATGACGGAAGATGTCAGTAATAATAATCTTGCCTTCGGGTTTCTCTTTTCGTACATAAACTATACCCTCCATAAATCTGTCGTACATTTCATGCCTTATCGATACTATTATGAAAAAGTATAGTCAAAAGCGTATTTTAAATCAATAAAAGGACTAGAATTTGCAGGCTTTTAGCTGTGTTTTTCGGTTCTTATCTTTGTGTGTAACCGTGTAGAATCTCGTTCCAGAAGGGTAAATCTTAATTTTTCTAAAGCCATGCTGATAGAGAATGCGATAGGCATTATATGCGCGAACTCCAATGGCACAGAAAATAATATATTCCGTATCCCGATCCAATTCCTCTAATCTTGCTCTCAGTTGTCCCAGTGGAATATGAATGGCATCTTCAAAGGAAAACATCTTTAATTCCTGGTCTTCTCGTACATCCAGAATGGTCGCATGTGATTCCTGATCCAATGCATCCCATTCTGCAAACGTAACATTTCCTGACAGCACATTCTCTGCCACATATCCCGCCATATTCACAGGGTCCTTCGCAGACGAATATGGTGGCGCATAAGCGAATTCCAAATCCTTCAAATCATAGACACTCGCACCTAATCGAATCGCTGTTCCCAGAGTATCTATTCGCTTATCTACGCCCTCTTTTCCAACAATCTGTGCTCCATAAATCTTATTTCCATCCATAGAAAAAATAAGTTTTAAGAATAATGGCGTTGCCCCCGGATAATATCCTGCGTGCGAATTCTGCGAAATCAAAATTACTTTATAATCCTTATCTTTTATTAAGCCTTTTCGACCTAATGTTTTTTCATTCACTCCCGTCGATGCCACAGTCAAACCGAAAATTTTAGCGATAGAAGATCCCTGTGTTCCTTTATAGCATTCTTCCCTTCCAGCTATATTGTCCGCAACAATTCTCCCCTGCTTATTTGCTGGCCCAGCAAGTGGGACCATCGTCTGATCGCCGAAAACAAAATCTTCAACTTCAATCACATCGCCAGCAGCATAAATCGAAGGATCATCCGTTCTCATATGCGAATCCACAATAATCCCTCCACGCTCATTACATTTTAAACCTGCATCTAATGCCAATTGACTATTTGGTCGAACACCAATCGCAAGTATTACCAAATCCGCCGTGATAACTCTGCCACTAGCTAATTTCACATCAATTCCACCATCTATTTCAACAAAAGATGTGACACCATCTCCCAACACAAGATCTACACCATTTGCACTCATCTCTTCATTTAATACAAGAGACATCTCGTAATCGATGGGAGCCATCACCTGATTAGAGGCTTCTATAATCGAAACCTCCATACCCAATGCATGGAGGTTCTCAGCCATCTCCAGACCGATAAATCCTCCGCCAACTACAGCGACTCTCTCCACTCGATTCTCATTGATTTCACGCTTAATCTCATCCGTATCCGGTACGGTCCATAGTGTCTTCACGCGATGCGAATCCATCCCTGGAATTCTTGGCTTCAGTGGTGATGATCCAGTTGCGAGGACAAGATGATCGTAGGATAAATCATAGGCTTCTCCACTCTTTTCTACCACGTGAACCTTCTTCTCTTCACGATCAATCGATACCACTTCACTATTATTTCGGACATCAATACGAAAGCGACGCTGCATCATTTCCTTCTTTGTAACAAGTAAAGCCTCCCGCTCCTTGATCACATCACCTACATGATAAGGAAGTCCACAATTTGCATAAGAAATGTATTCTCCGCGCTCTAGGAGGATAATCTCCTCCTCCTCCTTTAATCGACGAAGTCTTGCAGCGCAACTTGCACCAGCAGCAACACCACCAACTATTACTGTTCTACTCATATTCTTTTTCCTCCATTTTACCAGCATTTTTCCATTTACATATTCCCTGTGTCATGGTTCCCATTGGACAAAATGTACACCAGGTTCTCTCTTTGTATAAGAACATTACAATAAATCCAAGTAATGTAGATGTCAGCATCAGGCTGTAAAAGCCGAATGCAAACTGGGCAACCCAATCTGGAAATAAGCTCCCTGTGTAGGCCCATTTCCACGGAACACCAAACGTCCAAAATAACTTTATTGCTTTCTTCAACGTTCCTGTACCAGCAAAGACCAAATACGTATTGAATACCATTGTTCCAAACATCGTCATAAAGAATAACAAGAAACCATAACGAAACCACTTAGATGAAATCCATCTAGGTGCTTGTTTTCCTCTGGAACACTTTAAATTTCTTCCCACTACCCAGAATAATTGTCCTCGACCACACATATGATTACAGAACCACTTATTACCACCAACGATTGCAAAAATCAGAGGCAGGATAAAATCAATCAGGCCCAGCCGGACAGGCCTTCTGACATAAACTGCATCCTACACATCTCAAATGATCTACGATTGCATAACACCCCCTATAAATCGACATTGCACCACGCGGGCATTGTAAAGCACAGCCCCCACAAGCCACACAAATATTTTTGTCAGGATTTGCTCTTCTTTTCACTATAATAACTCCTTAACCTTGCTTTTTTCAGCTGATACAATTATTATATGTGGTATATTTTTTGTATCAAGTACGCAGATTACATTGACCTAGTAAGAAAAATCATACCTAGATCTATAAACCAATGAAATGGAGAAATATTTATGAGTAAAAAAGAGCCTCTTTGCGATAACATTGCCGGAGAAGACTGTAGCCTAAAGAAAGTTTTAAATATCATCGGTGGGAAATGGAAAATCATGATTTTATGCGTGATTGATAAAGAAGAAACCGTACGATATGGGGATTTACGTAGAAGCGTGTTCGGTATCACAAATACCATGCTTGCAAATTCATTAAAAGAATTGGAAAATGACGGACTCGTCATCAGAAAGCAGTACGACGAAATGCCGGTAAGAGTAGAATATACTCTCACCGACAAGGCAAAAAGCCTCATACCCGTACTTTTAGAATTGAAAAAATGGGGAGAAAAATACCTCTAAATCAGTTGCAGATACTCGAATGCATGATACAAACCATCTTCATTCACCGCGTCTGTCACATAGTCAGCGGCCGCTTTGATTTCCTCCCCGCCACTTGCTACAGCAACGCCGAAGTTACATTTCTCGAACATTGGGATATCGACCTTCGCATCGCCGAACGCAATCGTATCCTCGATGGAAGCACCGATATGCTCGAGTAGACAATCAATGGCCACGCCCTTGTCGATTCCGCTCACACCGAGGTCGCCAAACAGCGCTGTCTCACCGGCTCCGCCCCAGGTGCCGGACTTCAGATGCGAGAAATGTTTCGTCGCATCGATATGATCCTGATACGTATTTAGAATAAAAGAAATCTTATTCACATCCTCGCGATATAAATCGGCGCCGAAAATCATCTCTGGAAATACACTTCGTACCGTGATATGGCTGCCATCACGCCCCTTTCGGCTCGTGTATTCCTGCAGAACCGGTACCGCCGCTTCTTCGAAATGCTCGGAACCATAGAGCCCACTATTGCATTCCAGATAAAACTCCAGCTTTCTGGCATGAAGCCAGTCTACGATTTCTCTCGTATCTTCCTTGGAAAGCATCTGGTGGAGAACCACCTCGTCTCCGTCCTTCACGTACGAACCATTTCCACCAATCATGCCGTCCAGGCCGATCTCCCAGATTTCGTCATAGACCTCTGCCTCGGAACGTCCCGTGCAGATATAGACCTTATGCCCCTTCTTTCTCGCCTCGCGAATCGCCTTTACTGCGGAATCCGGCAAGTGGTTCTCATAATCCACCAACGTTCCATCCACATCAAGAAATAACACTTTTCCCATCTAGTCTTCCCTTCTATATCGTCACAAGTTATAACTCATATTTTGTCTTTTTCTTTGTAATTTCCGCCATATAAGACGCTGTAATAATACCCGTCGGCAGAGCGATTACCGCCATTCCAACCAACGCAGAAATCATGGTGATAATCCTACCTAAAAATGTAACCGGAATAATATCCCCATAACCAATCGTTGTAATGGAAATCGTTGCCCAATACAACGCATCAAAAAATGTATCAAACAGATTCGGTTCCAATTGAAACATCAGCATCGCAGCAATAAAAATATAAACGATCACCAACACAAATACCGCGCCAATCTGTTTTCGAACTTTCCGAAGTACATTGGCGATAATCACCATCGACTTCGAATAACGTACCAGCTTCACAACACGAAATACACGGAATAAGCGAAGCAGCGACAACACGGAAGTAACCTTCCAAAAAAGCGAGATTACCGGAATGATGGACAGCAAATCAAAGATTGCCAAGGGCGAAATCACATACGCACAGTATGCCTTATAACTCTTATATCCCATCTTATAATCCGCGGTATATAACCGAAAACCATAATCGATGATAAAAAGCAAACTCGTCAAAGCATCGATCCAAAATACAAAGATATTCTCGTGCTTCAACATCATTGGTATCAATCCCACAATAACCGCCAAGGTCATCAAAAAATCATACGCTTTTGACGCCGGATCATTCATAGTCGACGGTTCCAATATCTCATAGGCTCTTCTCTTGAACTTCTCATTCATCTCTACCTGACCCCCATTCTATGGCATAAATTCACAAATCAATGCACCTGCTCCTAATACGATCAGAGCAATCGAAATGACAGCACAAATAAATACAAATACTCTCGTTCTCCTTGGATGCGAATCGACAAAGATTCCTTCATCCGTAATGAAATGTCGCTGATCCCTTCTTTTCATAACTTACCCCCTAGATCCATCGCTATAAAATATACTCCATCTGGCGCTCCTTCGTCTTCATTCCCATCTTTTCATAGAAATGTTCCGCGCCATCATTTCCAGCCCAGACATTCAAAGTCACTTCATAACAGCCAAGTTTCTTCGCTTCTGACTTCACATGTTCAAATAATTCCTCGCCAATATGCTGTCCACGACAAGCAGAATCCACGCATAAATCGTCAATAAACAAGGATTTAAAAGGCACCATATTATTTGAAAACGGCTGCTCTTTCAGAATACAAAACACATATCCCAGAACGGAATCCGTCTCATCCACAGCCACATAAATCGGTCTCTGATCATCCGCAATGATTTCCTCCAATTCCTCGTGTGTATACTTCGTCGTTCCGGAAATGAACACGTCCGGGCGAATGGCTGCATGGATCTCCAGCACATCCTGCAGTAACATAATTAGTCTTGGGATATCACTTTTCTTTGCACGTCGAATCATCTTTTTTCCTCTTTTCTCTTTTTTTCTCTTTTTAAAAACAGTCTTTTTTGATTTTTATGACAACTTGATAAATTTCTCAATGGCCACAGCTACACCATCTTCATCATTGGATGGTGCGATATAGTCCGCCCATTCCTTGGTCTCTGGCTGCGCATTCTCCATGGCAACGGAAAGTCCTGCATAGCGGAGCATCGGGATATCATTAAAACCATCTCCACAAGCCATCAGGTGCTTCTGCTCTAATCCAATCGCATGCAGTAATAAATCGAGAGAAGAAGCCTTCTCGATTCCCTGCGGTGTGATTTCCATGAAATATGGCTCTGAATAGAAGATATTCACGGCGCCATTTAATTTCGCATTCAATTCCTCATAGACCGGCTTTAAATCCTCCGGTTCTCCCACGACAAGGAATTTCACAACCGGATCCTCGGCCGCTGCTTCCTCTAATGGGTATTTCTTCTTGATTGGAATATTATTGATTCTAGCTTCCAGCTCGCAGTACTTATCTGTAGGATTTTCTGTAATAATTCCTTCAGAATCATAGGTCATCGCTGTTACTCCATGCTTTCTAGCTGTCTGAACAATCGTATGATAATATTCCGTTGGAATGGTCTCACGACGGATCACTTCCCCCGTCTTACAATCCACAATCAAACCACCATTGTAGGAGAGGATATAACCGCCAACCTCTTCCAAATGAAGGATGTTTGCAATCTTTGTCACTCCAGGAATCGGTCTTCCGGATGCAAGGATAATCTTCACACCCTGCTCTGCTGCCTTTCGAACCGCTTCTTTATTTCTCTTACTGACTTCCTTTTTACTGTTTGTCAGCGTCCCATCTAAATCCAGGGCAATTGCTTTGTATTCCATATGTAAAACTCCTAAAACCTTTTCATCAAATAGTTACTATCCATCTTATACTAAATACCAGTAAAATGGTAGGTTAAAGCGTGTATTGATTTGTTTTTTAAATTTTTAGAAATCTGTTTTAACGTTAGATTTTTAATATCTGCATAATCATTAACATTAATTAGAAAAAGGAAGTAGGATCACTCCTACTTCCTTTAATTGAATCTTTTAATACGTCCAAAATATACTCAATGCTATCACATTCCTTCATCATTTTACCACAAGAACTTCTCTTTTATACCCCGGAGTATATTCTTCATCCCATACTTCTAAGAAATCAGAATTATCAGTAATTCTATCAATCAAATTATAGCCTCTCTGTATTGTAATTTCCTCAGAAAATGGAACCATATCCTTTTCAAAAGATATCTCTCGACCTCCCACTTCGAAGATAATCGCTCTTGTTAGCCAAACCTCATATGCTTGTTTACCATTAATCGCCATAGTCTGTTGTTCATTAACAATCTTTACCGAAGTAATCTCTTCTCCTACCGGCGTAGATATCATCTCAACATCCTTAAATACTGACTTTATCATTACATCCTCTGAAGCTGACAGTTTAGCAACCGCCATATCATCGATTGAACCAAAGTAATCTACTGTCTCCTGTACATTAGTAAGCGCATATACTTCATTGCCTATATACAATCCAACAATCTGTGTCACGCTGTTGGTAAACTCAAATGCATCGCACTTATACTTATAGAATTTCTTCCCGATCCAACTCTGAATCAAAGTAGAATCAAACCTCATATCCATTATTTTCATCTCTAATTACCGCCCTTTCATAAAATGTATTTTTTGATACTTAAGATCTCCGTGATTGGTACTCTTTTTTATATTAATCTCTAATGCCGGAGAGCCATCACTAGACGAAACTTCACGATACGAAAGGATTGATCCATCCTTCATCTTCGTATAGTGCCCTTTCCCATTTGCCATCGTTCGCTCTATACCACCATGTGCAGCCTTATCATAAAAAACCTGTGCTGCTTTTACCGGATTATTACTGAAAATATTTCTAACATAATCTCTTCCTTGTCCTTTTTTACCAAAATAACCATTATGATAATCATAACTTGATGTAAGAGAAGAAAGATTTTCGATTATAGAATGATGGTGACCGGTATCACCTTTGTATCCATGTCCCATCACTCACCCTCCTCTATCTTATGCGTCTGTTCAAAAAGAGAAGGATATCTATGGAAATTTGCATAATCATAGAATCTGCCAAAAACATCATCTGACATATATCCATGAACTAATACATCTGTAGGTTCAAGAACCCTTAGCATTTCTTCTGTTCCTATACGCCAAAGATCACGATCACGCTTAGAACGAATACATCCATGCGTACTCACACATACTATCCTATTTTTAGGAACTCCTAAGAAGCAATAATCAAAACTTGATTCATCACTCCATCTGATATTAGGTATAACTGGTATACCTTGTTTCTGCAGATAGAATCCGACTGCACGATTAAAATACGTATTTGTCTGCTGTATACAAGGCGCCTGCCCCACAAGCATTGTACAATCTGGTGTTATTACACCATCAAATTGTTTTAGTAAATCCACATATTTATCCGTTGCAGTAAGCACTTTTGCAAAATACTTATCATGCATATAGAAATGCACATACTGTCGTTTATCCTCTGCCTTCTTAATCTTTTCAAAAGGCAACATTGATTTTGGAACCTGCGTATTATCTAGATCTAAAAGTGCAGGAATTCCAGGCTCTCCGACAAGTTCAGCCCCCTCTGTAAGATATGGATATGAACCATCATCTAAAATAGTTTTCTTCATAAGAAAACTCCTTTCCGGGCACAATATACCCTAATTCTAAAACAAAAAGTTACCCTTGTACTCCCAGAAAGGATATGCTAAACTTTATGAACAAGCTTATGACATGTTTAGCATGTCCTTCAGGAAAACGCTCTTTAAATTGCGCCAACAATTTAAGAGCGTTTTTCTATATTAAGTTGTGTTTTTAAAACCATAAATATCCTCTCCTTTCTTTTTGCATTTTTTATTTCAAACTGATTCATGATTTTAATTTCATAATCAACATAATCAGCATTACCAAATTGTAACCATTTAAAATAATATTGCCGTGCATACAATGCTGCATCATACCCAATATCAAAAGATTCCATCACTTTTTCAATCGTTTGGTCTATTATCATATTATGAATTAATGGAGGTGGTGCCAAAGCGTACTTCGCAAAAAATTTTGCTTCTGACTCTTCTTCTTCCCCACCTTCTAAATGTCCAAGAATATAATGCGCAATTTCATGCATAATCGTCTGGTTTATTCTACTGTATTTCTTACCTTCATCATTATAATAAATTATCCACTTTCCCTCATTTGTTTCAATCGAATATCCATCTTCACTATATTCCATAGCCTTCAACCGCATCTTTAAATCCAATGCAGAATACGGAATAACAATTACTCCGATTTTAGCTGCAACCTCAAAAGAGCAAATTGGAACTGCCTTTATATCATATTCAACAAACATTTCTGCCACTGCATTTTTTATTTCCTCATAAGCATTATTTTTTAATTTCATCCGCCCCTCCTTCATCCATTAGCAATCTTACAAATTCCATTTTCTCTTCCATAGACATTTCCGAAGCATTACGTGCAATAAGCGATTTTGCGAAAACAAGATCCCTCTCTTTATCCATTTCACAATCTCCACTTAATAAATCATCTGCTGTAGTCCCCAATGCTTTTGCAATTTTTACGAGATTAGCTCCTCGTGGCACTCTATCTCCTTTTACATAATGAGAAATTGCTGACTCAGTAATTCCAGTCATTTCAGATAATTCCTTTTGAGTCAATTCCTTTTGCATTAACATTTCTTTAATCCTATAAGTAAGTGTCCTTGCCATCCTGATCCTCCTACGATACTCCCACATTACAATAATAAAGTATCACTGAATTATCACTTCGTCAAGGCGCATTGTGGTTTTTCCCTCATTTTTTCTTTCTAACACACTATATCTTGCGTTTTCAATATTCAAAATGATAATTTTAACAAACCTATAATTAATGTAAACTGAATTATTGTAATAAAGAAAACCCGCCCCGTGCGTCAATCCACAGATTTATTTCATCTGCTTTTCACGCACCGAGGCGGGCTAAATAATACTATTTTATTGCAATATTCTACAATTCCTCAAACAATCTTACAGCCTTATGATACAGCCAGTATTCCAACAATCCAATCAGAATCAGGTTCACGACTGTAATAATACCAAGGTATGCAAGTATGCCAATTGGTTGTGCAACAAACAAGTAAAGAACTACTACTACCGTTGCATAACCCCAGCCAATAAACAAGGCAAGCATAACGGCCATACTCTGCTTCAATGGATAAGATTCATTCGTCCAATTCAGGTTTGGCTTCTTCTGAAGTCCGACAAACATGCCGAATAAAGAGAACAGAATCACGATAATGGTTGGCTCGATGATCACGAAAGCATATTCGAGCGGTTCCATTTCCAATGCGATGCATGCACAGATACTCGTAAATAACACTGGTATTTCTGTAAGCAAGAAATGCATCCAAATCTTTGCGCGAAGAACCTGAATCGTTAGAACCGGCAAGGAACGCACAATCCAGAGGCTCTTTCCTTCCAGAGCAACCGATGGTGCCACCATATCGTTCATAGATGCCATATAGCATAATATAGCAATGACAATTACGGCAACCAGATCCGACTGACCGCTTGCTAACTGTTCAATCAATTCACGTACTACATCCCCTTTTACTAAGAGCATAATACCAGCTACTGGAATTAAGATAATTCCCAGACCGCAGTTCAGCATATAATTCGCGCTGCCCAGGAATCTTGCGAATTCCTTGCCAAGTAACGCGCCAAAAGCGGATTTCTGCTTTACAGCCTTCGCCTTATATTCAACACGCACTGTAACGCCTGTCGATGTTGCAATCTTTATAAACGTTCTAGACAGCACCACATATGTCATATAAATCAGGATCAAACTTGCAACAACATAGATTACCATTCCCAGGAAATCTCCCGTTGCCATAGCACCGAAGAGATATACGGCATAGGCCTTTTCCTTGATATCTTCACCATACAACAAGCAATTGGTAACGATGGTCTGGATAATATCCGTGATTTTAAAACATACGACATAATAAAGTGCAAATCCAATCAATGCGATAATTACGGTTGCAATATTCTTATGTTTCAATTTTGTACTTGCCTTTGCGACAACATATCCCAGTAAGCAGGAAATCACAAGCACAATGATGGAAATGACAAACAGCCACAAGATTCCACCAAGCAGCGCCACAAAATCAAATCCACCATGCACGAGATATACCGCTATTGCAGGAATCGCAACCGTCGCAGAATACATAAGTCCGAGCAGATATACACTGACTAATCTCGAAACGATGATATCACGTTCTCGAATTGGCAGAGATAAAAGCAAGTCATTATCCTTTCCCAGATAAAGCATGGAAAAGGTATTAAAAATACTACCAAAAGCACCCAGAAAAATCGCCACGGTACTAAGCATTATGAAATAGAACCATGCCATTCCAATATCAATCATGGATACCATGGAAATTGCAAGCCCGGTAAACATACCACCAAGCACACCAACCATAATAACTACAAAAAATACAAACCAAAGGATGGTAGACATCTTGGATCTTGCCTGATTTTTCTTAGGATTATAAAAATACTGGCGAAAAATCTCGCCCATCTGTTTCTTAATTAAAATCTTTAACATCCTGCACCTCTTCATCTTCCAGTTCCAGGAATACTTCTTCCAGACTGTCATCACCCTTAACTTCATCCATCGTTCCAGACTTGATCAGCTGTCCACCCTTGATAATTGCAACCTTATCACAGAGCTTTTCGGCAACTTCGAGTACGTGTGTCGAGAAGAAAATTGCGCCTCCACGATCACAGATATCTCGCATCATACCCTTAAGGAGATGTGCTGCCTTTGGATCTAATCCTACGAATGGTTCATCCATGATGATTAACTTTGGTTCATGAATCCATGCAGAGATAATTGCTAACTTCTGTTTCATACCATGAGAATAAGCACTGATTGGCTGTGCCAAATCCTTGGTAATCTCAAACATATCCGCATATTTATGGATACGTTCCTGACGAACTTCTGGTTCTACACCAAAAACATCGCCAATAAAATTCAGATATTTAATACCTGACATATGTTCATATAAATCTGGGTTATCCGGAATATAGGCCAACTCCTTCTTACAAACAAGTGGTTCCTTTAACACCGAATGTCCATTGATTAAGATTTCCCCTTCATCAAACTGCTGAATTCCAACAACAGACTTCAGTGTTGTTGTCTTACCGGCACCATTATGACCAATAAAGCCATAAATCTCACCCTCATGAATATGAAGTGACAAGTCATCTACCGCCTTTTTCTCGCCGTAGCATTTTGTCAAATGTTCAATCTGTAACATACTCAAATCCTCCCTTTTGTATGTCTAATTTTATAAGCCTCTCCATTTTATCATATATTACTCAATATTTTTCAGAATGTTTATAAAGATTTCTAAAATTTAAAAGGGCCTCCATCGGAGACCCTTGAATATCACATCAATTTTCTATATTGCTACTACATTTCGTTACCCGTCGATACCATACAAGCTTTGCAACGGAATATATACAGCAAGTTAAAAGTACCACAACGCCCTCGATTCTCCAGATGCCATAGCCCCTCTGTGTTACAACTACAGCAATAAAATCAATCACAGCATGACAAAGTATCGCAATGGGATACAGATACCAGTCTTTTGCATTTTTTGCTGCAAACCAAACCATCACAGAAAGCGAAATCTGTATGATAACTGCAAAAATTCGTTCCACTCCTGCCGCAAGAAAATACGACGGTTCCGTCTGAACCAGCGCCTCTAACCCCTCTTTTGTAGCTTCCAATGTCGCCTCATCCATACCTGCCGTAGCCAGCATGGATTCGTACGCACCGGCATTAATCATAAGTGCTGTAATCAAATTGCCAATCATTCCCAAAAACAGAATGACAAATGCTTCAAAACCGCCATGTCCTGCGCCATACATCAGAGCATTATTCGGATTCTCCTGGTTTTTCTTCAGCACAGTCTTAAATGCCAGGAAACGTCCCGTTTCCTCGAATATGCCAGCCATCAGCCCGCCATAGATAGCGTAATACCACATATTCCCGCTGATTTTATCCCAGGCAAGCGATGTCGATACCAAAAAATTCAATCCACCCTCAATCACAAAGGCAAATAAAAGCATAACCAGACAACCAATAAAGAACGGTTTAATGTCCGTATGCTTCACCTTATAAAAATAGAGAAATAATACGATTGGAATCACAATGCCTAAGATGCACGAGATGCCCATAAATACTATCGATAAAGTTGATACTGTTCCCATAAACTGTCCCCCTTTGTTTCAATCGTATTTCTTACTCGATCAAATTACAACCTTCTTTCTAACATTTCCTGATTAATCGCATGCTGAAGTGCGACTTCCTTGGTGATAATTCCCTCTTTATAATATCCCCAGATACATGCGTCCATCGAAAGCATCAATTCCTTCTCCGATGCAATTACAGAATCAATCTGATATGCCTTACCACTTCGAATCAAGTTACTAACTGCCGGCGTATTCACCATGATTTCAAAGGCCGGTATCATGCCACCATCCACGGTTGGAAGCAGCTGCTGTGATACCACTGCCTGCAGAATCATAGATAACATAACAGATACCTGACGCTGCTGATCGGATGGGAATACATCGATGATTCGGTTGATGGTACTTGCCGCGCCGACCGTATGCAATGTCGAGAACAAGAGATGTCCCGTCTCAGCTGCATTCATCGCAACGCTAATCGTCTCATAATCTCGCATCTCACCAAGCAGGATGACATCCGGGCTCTGGCGAAGTGTCGCGCGAAGACCATTCACATAGCTCATCGTATCATTTTCAATCTCTCGCTGACTGATCACACCCATTTTATGCTTATGAAGGAATTCGATAGGATCCTCCAAAGTAATGATATTCGCCGTCTTTGTACTATTAATCTGATCGATAATACAAGCCAGCGTAGTTGATTTACCACTTCCCGCAGGTCCTGTAACGACAACCAGTCCCTTCTGTAAATCGCCAAGATCCAAAATCTGCTTCGGAATATGAATATCCTCCGGCCTTGGAATCTCGAATGCGATTACTCGAATAACGGCAGCCAGAGAACCACGCTGTCTATACGCATTCATACGGAATCTGGAGATACCTGGAATCGCAAAGGAGAAATCATCATCTCCCGTTTTCATCAGTTTCTCCATCGAACGATTTCCCGCCATGGCATAGAACTGCTTAATCAGTTCCTCCGTATCATTTGGCATCAGAAATGGTTTTCGATCCGTATCATCCTCCGTTGTGATATCTGCCATCTCCAGTTTCTCAATCACACCATTAACACGCATGGTTACTGAATTACCTGCGACAATAAATACGTCCGCACAGTTTCTTGCAACCGCTTTCTCCATCATCTTCTTTGCATCTAAAGCCATGTAATTCCCTCCTTACATTCCTTGCAACGTCTGCACTTCGGTATCTTCCGTTGTCACCGTAGTCCAACGTGTTACATCATAATCATAAACGCCATCCTGTTCGGATTTCGTAAGTTCCACTACCAATTTTCTTCGCGCATTGATCTCGAATTCCTCGGTCAATTGCTCCGGCTGTCCCTCCGGATCATCCGTAAGTTTCTGCGCCGCCTCTGCGACCCAGGCTTCCGCCGCATTCTCCGCTTCGCATCTGGCCTGATACGCCTCACGGCTCGCATATTCATTCTTCAGATTCTGCTTCGTCGTTAGAACCGAAATCACGGACAACGTCAGAAGACACATAATCACTAAAATCACCAAAACCAGCGGCAATCCAATTCCGTAGGCTCTAGTCTTAATCTTCTCCCTACTCTTTCGCATGGCTTGCCTCCTTCATGTAGTGATCCACATCGATTTCCTCGATCACTTCATCCTTCTTTTCCAGCGAAGCATGGAAATGATACAGCCCCGCGTCCGCGCCATCACAAGACAACACCACAACATAATCCTCATCCAGATAGATGGTGACCGTAGAATCCGTACCACTACTAGACGACGTCGGCATAGCTTCCAGATTGCCATCTACTCCATACTCCGAAACAAGTAATTGATTCAGATCATCCATCGATGTCGCGCTTCGAATCACTTCCACTACATTCTGCAGTTTTGTATTCGAAATATGAATCGCTTCTGCCTCCTGTTGATTCTTCGATGATACAACAAAAACAGATAACATCACTGCAGCTGCCAATGCAAAAATCGTTAATGCAATGGTTGTCTCAAGTAGGAATAACCAGGTATGACGGGTATCCGTATTTTTCTCACGTTTCTCATTCTCTGACATAACTGCCCTCACTCCAGTTCCTTCACTCCACATTGCACTGCAACATGCACTTCTTGCCAAGTTCCATCCTGTTTCACCTTACAACAGAGCAAATTCTCGTCCGTCATAGTAACGTTCCATTCCTCGGCTTCCATAATCTTGTTACCGGCACCCGCACTGATGTTGTCGCCAGTATTTTGAAATTGCTCGTAGAGATAACCGTCCTTGATATAGAGGATGGTCTCATACGATTGCTCTTGATACGTTTCATATAGATAAATCGCATCGCTGTCCGCAAATTCACCGACAGCCACTTGGTCAAAGCTATCAAAATCCCCGATCTTCGTCCGAATATAATCCGCGCAGGTCGTTTCCTGAAAATAAGCATCTCGCTTCTTTGCAAGTCCTTCATAATCCTTGGCTCCAAGAAATGTAAGGCCCATCAGGCAAAAACCAAACAATACAAAGAGTAACATCGGAAAGACTGCCAGCATTCGCTTCTTTAAACTAACTTCCATAACGCTACTCCTCCAACTCCACAATTGTTACATAAGGCCGGATATTCGATCCCATAAGCTGGTATCCAATAAAAAATCGATCCTCATCATAAGTCAAACCGTAGATGTCCTGCAATTCCTGAATGGAAGAAGGATAATACCCCTCTCTTGCATAATACGCAGAGATATCCTGTTCAATTGCATCCTGCAAAGTCTGTTTCTCTCTCTGCATACTATGATTTGAAATACTTGCCACCGCAGCAATCAGTATCGCAATGATCAATACATAACCGCCGATCCGAATCTTATTTCTCATCTACGTTCTCCCACAATTCCAGTCACACTGTAAAACTACTCGCCCATAAACATTTCTTACAAAGTTCCCATAATGCCAAGTAATGGCAACATAACGGATAATAATATCAATGCCGATATTCCCGTTAAAACACCAATTAAAATCGGTTCTACACGTCCCATCTTATTATCGATATCCTGATCAATCTGGAACTGTAAATCATCTGCAATCTCCTGCATAGTAACGTCCATTTCTGCCGTTTTTTCCGCCATCTGAATACGACGTAAGATACGTCCGTTAAAAATATCTGCGCGTCGAACCGCTTCGTTAAAACGAGCGCCTTCTTCACAATATCCCTTACATGCCTCGATCTTCTTCAAAAAAGCCGGAGAAGCATGCATCTTCATCGTCATTTCCAGTCCTTCCTCGATGGTTATACCACCAGAGAAGCAAAGTGCCATTACACCGGCAAACTGACAGGCATCCAATCGCTCATAGTCCTTGAGCAAACGATCAAATGGGATGCCGCCCTCCTTGGAACTTCTCCATCTTTGATAGAGTAGATATCCAAACAATAGAACGAGGATTCCAATCATAATCGGAAGGCCAGTATTTCCAAGCCAATTTCCCAAATCGAATAACATCTTGGAAACGCCCGACATCTCGATACCAAGCGATGCATATGCTCTCTTAAATACCGGCATTACAAAGATCAAAATCACACTAATCAGCGCCACCATCACAACGGAAATACCAATCGGATAAAGTACAGCATTCTTGACGCTCTTTCGAAGCGCATATTGTCTCTCATACTGTGATTTTAAATTATAGAGAATACGCTCCAGATTACCGGTACGCTCGCCCAGCTTTACCATACGAATCATATCCGTTGGGAAGGCTCCTGTTTTCTCCATCGCATCCGCCAAATCACCCGTAATACTGATATCTCCAATCATCTGATCCAGCATCTGGCGCTCTTTCGTGCCGGTATCCGTATCGTCTCGAATCAATTCCAATCCATCCTCAATGGTCAGACCAGATTTCAAGACCTGCGCCATCTGTTCCGACCAGTCTGCCAGATACAGATCTGACGCAATATTTCTAACCTTCTTCTTTTCACTCATAATCGTCCCCCGCATTTCTGCAATATGTAAACGGATTACTTAATATTCAAATTGCAACGTATAATTCGAGCCATCGCCGATATACTGTCGCAAACTATCGTCATCATTATTTTGATTGGCACCCAGTGTTGGATCCACGAGCGTCCACTCATCCCCATTAAACTGGATGACCTTATCAATCCAACCGGTCTCCTCTGTCCACACACTAATCCACGCGTGATATGCCTGGCCTGAATATCCAACTTCCAATTTCGTTGGAATACCCTGCGAACGAAGCATCGCAAGTGTCACGGATGCATAATCCAGGCAGATTCCCTTGCCGCTCGACATCGTCGCGTCCGGATTCGGTATATAATTTGCCGGAATATTCGCCGCAAACGCTTCATCATACGTTATATTTTCCGTAACGTAATGATAAACCTTCGTTATATAATCAATATCATCTGACGAATCATCTGATATCTCCATTCCCTTTTTCACACAAGCCGAATCAGCCTTATAATCGGAGTATTGATTCGGATATAGAAATGGTTGGAACTCATCCGTCAATTGTACATCCAAGGTTTCGGATATACCGACGGCGTAACTCGTACCGGAGATGTGCTCTAAACAATCCACCTGATACGTACCATTTCCCTTTACAAATGAAACGACTTCATAGTCGCCTATTTCCACCGGATAAGGTGTTCGAACCCCGGATGGGTCTGTCACCTGCACCTGAATCTTATCGGAACTTCCCGTATACTTCACCAGCACATAGCCGCTTTCCGTATGCGATGCGTCCATAATAAGAGTGCCGTCGGCATTCTGAAACACAGTCGTCCCAGAGGCCTCCGGCATCTTAAAATCTGTAACCGTTGTACGGGATGATGTGGAGCCACCGGAACTACCTCCGGAACCGCCACCATCATCCGTACCTCGATCACATCCTGAGAGGCACAGCTGCGACAAGAGAAGTGTTACCAGCATGCACAACGCTGTGATCATTTTCTTATTTATTCTCTTTTTCATAAAATTACAACTTGCCTCTTCCTAACTACGAACTACAAATTCCTACCATAGCGCTATAAAGCATAAAGCACTACGGACTTATAGAAATTCTATCATGTTTAAAATAGCGCAAACAACCCAAAGAATTGTCAAAACGATATTGATAATCTTTGGAACCAATTTCTTTACGGAAATTGACATTCCTACGCCATAGATTGCGAGAATCCATTCCAGGATAATCACAACGAGAATTGCATCCATGTTCTTGCCAAATAATAAATCGTACATAACTCTACCTCCTATACATCCAACAACAGTTTCTGATACGTTACCACGCTTTCATCCATTCCTCTCTTTTTCTGCGTAGCAAGTTCTTCTGCCAAATCATGCTTTTCAAATACCACATCCAGATACTCGCACATCTTCTCCCAATCGGTAAAGATATGCTCCGGCGCGATATACTCACGATTATGAGCAGTTTCTTCTATACCAACAATCAGTTGGTTATATAAATACGCCGTTTTCACGGCATCTAAAATCTGTCCACCATGATTGATGTCCAGATAATAGTCACATTTCTGAAAAAGCTCCTGCACCATCGTCATACTAACAGACGGATAAAGTGACATATTATCAAGCTTTCCCAATCGCAGTAATTTCTGCGACATCTCGGTTATCGCACATACATGGAAATGAATCTTCGGATACCGTTTTCCAATATCCTCCAAGTGTTCCACCTGATCGGAATTCGTACAAATCAAAGCCTCCGGACGTCCCAGATTCTCTTTCTGATAATTGAATACAAATCCCAGCGGTGAAGTAATCGTTGCATCCATACCCGCAGCGATAAACCTCTGATAACTTTCCAAATTTTGGATAAAGATTTTCTTCGTCTCTGTCTTGTGATCAAAAATCAACTGCATATTTCCAGGGATATCATCCCTCGGAGCTTCCTGCCAGAATAAACAATCGCCATCCACTCTCTGTCCCTTCCAAATCATAGAAACAAAGAACGGATACGAAAGCGAATTGTACCAGACATCGGAAATGGAAACGCCGTTCGTCCTCTCGTACTCCTGTAATACAGCGACGGTAAGCTCCGTCAGATTCCGATAAATCTTCATCTTGCCATCATGATTCCAGATAATATCTCCCGTACGCTTATTTTGTGTTAAAACCTCATGCTGATCTGCGGAAAGCCAGGTCATCTGGAATTCCTGTCCTTCCCCGTCATATGTCATCCTACCATAGAGGATACCATACTTATCATAAAAATCTGACGACGTTCTGATTCCTCGCTCCGAAAACCAATCGACTTGCTTTACCAGTCTCCTCTGCAAGGGATCATGGTTCGAATAATAAATCTTACCTCGTTCCCGGTGCATATCATAAATTGTCGCCACATTATTATTGCCTTCAATCGACCAATACTCCGGGATTTCAATCTCATTAAAGAAACGTGCCTTCCCTTCCGGCTTTGCACCCAGCGCATCGCGAATAAAATAGTGATAAATCGATGTCACATCATCCGGAAGAAATCCATTGTCTTCTAAAACAAAGATTGGTCCAAGAAATCCAGCCTTTCTCGCAGATTCCCGAAGCATATTCGCCTTGTCATCAAAGAATCCTAGGAGCATGACTTTCGTCTTTACTGAAATAGTCTGATCCATTGATCACGCACCTCCTCTTCTAAGAATGTCGAAGCAACCTCGTAAGAATGCTTATGAAATTCCTCCTGCTCATCTTCTGTAAAATATTTCAAGATCATATCGCTAAGCGCTTGCACTTTATCGACTTCGCTCGTTTTCTCGTCGTATTTAAAAAGATGCCCATTCTGCCCTTCATCCACGAAAGTAGGATTGCCATAAGGCACATCAAATCCCACAATCGGCAGTCCCGATCCTATCGCCTCCAAAAGGGACAATCCAAATCCTTCACTCGTAGAAGCGGATAAATACAGTTCATACTTCTCATACACGTCCGTAAGATTGTGCTGCCCCATCAAGCGGATATAACTCTCCGCATGAAGATCCTTGATCAACTCCCTCAGATTTGGTTTTTCAATGCCCTCTCCATAGATATCCAGCGTAATCTCCGGCAATACTTCATGAATCTTCGCACAAGCCTTGATATCATAGTCGCAATGCTTCTCCGAAGCCAGTCTGGACGCCGTCATCATGCTATACGGCTTACGCCTCTCTTTCGGATAACGTAACGTATCCAGACATCCGACCGGAATCGTGACGATATTCGGATGCACGCCGCAATATTTCTCAAATTGCGCTTCTAATGTATGCTTCTGCTCATCCGTCGATACGATATAGAAATCCACGTATTTATGCATGCGAAAGGCATTGTCATAATAATTATTCCATAGGATATACTGCTCATTCGTACTTCCCTTGCTATAGTGATCCGCATGAATCACAACGCCGATCTTCGCAGGTTTCGCATGCTGAAAAACCGGTTGCCCGAGCAAGGTTGTTCGATCGACAATCACATAATCCTTTTCCGTAAGATGTAATTTATCAATCATATAACCTATCAATTCCTGCTTGGAATCGATAATTCGATCCTTGAAATGATACGTCGCATTGTCCGTGCCTTCTTCCAACACTTCATCATAGGCGATCGTCCCATCGGAATTGAAGAACCTACGCAGGAAAAAGCGCGCCATCTTGTCTACCGGAGCATAATATTCGGAATACATCTTCGCATAGGAAAAATAATCCTTTCGGATCAATTTCCCACCAGAAACATATTCTACTCGATGAATATAATCGGATTCCTTGTCAATAAAATAAGCTCGATAAAATGTATCCGACTCTACAAACGTATAAGTTCCGACATTTCCTTCTCTCTTATAATGATAGTCCGTATCCTGAAAGGTATGCTCAAAATCCTCCTTTGCATACGTCACAGGAGCATTCTTAAAATCCGTAAAAAACGTATACAACCATATAATCTCATCATCTTCAAAATACAGATTCTTCGTCATAGGCTCGAGCGGATCTCTCGGAAACATATCTGTAAAAACGAATTTTGCTGGAATTCCAGCTTTTCGTAAGGCTATTCCACGGTAACTCTGTGCATATTCAACCCCAGAAGATGCCCAGCCGATGCCCAAATTAAAATTGTAAACCATGTAACTCCCCTTCCCCTTTATGGGAATACAATACTAATCTTGCCTTCCTTATTTTTCTCTGCCTGTCCTAAAAAGATATTTCGCATAATCTTACGACGCATCTCAGCTTTCATATCCTGGAAGGACTTATAAGCCTCCTCACTATATTCAAATAGCGGATTTCTCTGTGCTGTCGAACGTCCCGATGTAACAAACTGCAATTGCTGCAAATAATCTACTTCTTCAATCCAGGTTTCATCCAATGCATTCAGGGTACAAAGACGAATGTACTCCTGCCAGTCCTCTTCCGAGTCAAAGGATTCCTTTTTCGTCCTGTAGGTCATCTCCACATATTTCAATAGATAAGCGCGAAGTTTTCTCTTGCTCCAGTCCGTCTTTGGATTCCACTGAAACTGCAACTGATACGATAAATTATCCAGGACATAGCGATTCAATTCCGCCTTGGATGGATTCTTATACGTATTTACATAATCATTGATATTCCATTGGAAAATATCCTGCAGAATCTCACCCTTAACATCGCCATGATCCAGAAGTCGATTTCTCGCCGCATATAAAATATCTCTCTGTCTCTTTAATATTTTATCATATTTAATCGACATTTCGCGACTTGCAACCGAACTATCTTCCTTCTTCTTCTGCGCGCCGTTAATGACCTTTTTTAATTTATGTTTACTGTAGCTATGTTTACTATTTACCATGCGATTGATGTATTTCTCACCCATCGTCTTAGCGATTTCATCCTCTAGGCAAACATAAAACTGACTGATGCCCGGATC
This sequence comes from Lachnospiraceae bacterium AC2012, assembly GCA_000702525.1. Lineage (GTDB taxonomy): Bacteria > Bacillota > Clostridia > Lachnospirales > Lachnospiraceae > FD2005. The sequence goes on along the minus strand of JNIN01000002.1, from coordinate 35,314 downwards.
TCCCTGGCGACCTGCTCTACCGCGCGCCTGACCCTCGAGACGCGTATTCTCCATTCTTCCGATACCAATCACGGCAAGTCCGCCAAGTTCCTTGGCTTCCTTCTTCAACTTGATATCCGTTCCTCGACCGGCAATACCCGTCGAAACCGTAACGGCGCCAACGCGACCGGCTTCCTTGATGATATCCGCCTCCCAAAAGGCGTTATTCGCATTTAAAACATTGTGCGGAATCTTCATTTCCAGTAGAATCTTGGAAATGATTCTGGTGTCCGCAATCGTAGATGTGATAATCAAAATCGGCTGTCCTGTCTCATGTCGTTCTCTCACATCTTCCGCAACTGCCAGATACTGATCTTCCGCTGTCTGATAAAATTTATCCTTCAAATCCTCACGAATTCTAGGTCGATTCGTCGGAATTCGAACTACTTTCTTGTGATATACCTTGCGTAATTCCTTCTTCGCATCAATAATTGTACCGCTCATTCCCGCCATCTTCGGGAACATTAAGAACAGATTCTGATAGGTTACCGATGCAACCGATCTCTGATCCTGCGTGATCTCTACGCCTTCCTTCTGCTCAATCGCCTGATGCTGACCACCGCGCATCTTCATGCCCGGAAGAGAACGGCCCGTACCATTATCAAGGAGGATGATTTCACCCTCATCATTGATCATATAATCCTTCTGCTTCTCAAGATTCTTATGCGCATTCAGAGCAAGCGTTACATGACGATTAATCTCAAATGTCTCTCTACTGAAATAATTCTCGATACCAAAGAAAGATTCCGCATATTTCACACCATCTTCATTCAGCCAAACAGCCTTATCTTCGACATCATAATCCTCGTCTTCCTTCAATGTTGTAACGAAGAAATCGGTAATTCCATATAGATTCGACTGTACACGAGGGGCCCCGGAAATAACCAGTGGCATCTGTGCGCCATCCAACAAAACCGAATCGGCTTCGTCAATAATGACATAATAAAATTCACGTAAGAAACGCTCTTCTGCCGACTTTACAAGATTTTCAAAAAGATAGTCGAAACCAATGGCTCCATGCGTCGTATAGAGGATATCTGCTGCATAGCATTCCCTCTTTTCATCATTATCCATCGTTTCTTCACTGTTTTCCTTTACGCCGGCTTTCACCGTCATACCAAGAAATTCGTAGAGCGGTCCCATTTCCTCTGCATCTCGAATGGCCAGATACTCATTCGCTGTAACCAGAATCGTACTCTTGCCGGTTAGCGCATTGAGATATAGTGGAAGGGTTGCTGTCAGTGTCTTTCCCTCCCCGGTATTCATCTCCGCCAACATACCACGATGCAATGCGATTGCGCCCATCAGCTGCACATCATATGGCATCATTCCAAGCACGCGTTCTGCAGCAACACTCGCAACCGCGAATGCCTCTTCCATCAGATGATCCAAGGATTCTCCCTTCTCCAGTCGCGCCTTAAACTCCTCTGTCTTCGCAGATAGCTCTTGGTCCGGAAGAGACTGCATATCATGGATATAATCATGGATTCTTTTTATTTCTCTTTGATACAATCTTCTTCTTTTCATCTTTCAATCCCTCTGCTCCCTCGTCAATTTCTTCCAACGTGATGTAATGAAAGTGGAAGGAATGCGCTCCTGACTCAATCAACTCGATATCGTAATAATACGTTCGAATCGGGCAACGGAACTCACCTTCCAAACCTCGAAGGATATAGATTCCTTCTTCTACACCATTCTTTTGAAAGAAACGGAAACGGAGCAACACCCCATCTTCTGCATCCTCATCAATATGCAATCTTACGCGGTAACTTCGTTCCCCATCAATAATGGGAAGCGTGGGTTCCACACGCATCAACTGATAATTTGCCATGGATTTCCACGTCTTAATTACCGTTCCAGGAGGAATTAATAGATTATTGAATTCCACATCTCTCTTACTATGGAAAATCACTCTAGATCCGTACATATATGTCTGATTTGAGAAGTCTCTCCAATAGATTTTCCAGCATTTTTCTCTCATAACCTTCCCCATTTCTATCTAGTCGCCTAAACTTCAATCTTACGATTAAAATAATCCCGAAGGATAATCTTGTACTGCTTATAAAACCAGCTTACAATGCCCTGTGTATCATCATTATGTCTACCATGTAAACCTTTACCAAAGATACGTGTACCACTATTTCCAAGATTTCGAAGAAGCGTCTGATAAGCATTACCATCGTAATCATCCTCGTACATATACGAAATCACAAAGGTGGTATGTCCCCAGTTTCCATGACCGAAATTCGTCCAGAATCTTGCATTCATACCATCCACAGATTCTGCAGAGAGGTCTCCCATCGTCTTTCCCAGTACATCCAACGATGTAGGGAATCCTCCCGGACGATTGATTCTCTCATTCTCTGCCATCGTACCCAAATCTGCCAAAGGCTTACCCAGAATAATATATTCCGGCCCAATTAATGCGCCGTAATACATCGCCCCCGAAGTTCCCATGGAAAGTCCCGCAAAGATGAGATCTTTGCTTGTAAAACGCAATTCATCCATGACTTCAAGAATCTTATCCTGTATCATCGTCTCGTATTCTTTCGTTCCAACGTAAAAGTCGCCGCCCTCCAGTCTCTGATCTGCAATCAGTAAAAATGGTGACTTCATTGCACGCATAATGCCGTATCCTTCAAAACCTTCTCGTGTCTTATATCCCGAAAAGTAGACATTTAGCGGCGGTTTCAAATCTCCAGGTTCGAAGTAGAAAAATGCTTCTTCCCGATCCGTTGTAATCCGTCTTTCACCACCCGGAAGAAAGATTCCTTCACCGAATCTACTCCATCTGTCATGCAAATTCTTAATTACAACAATTCCGCTTCCTTTCGCCTGTAATGAAACAAAGATATGCCCCGTAACGTCTTGATGATTTACAATCGTCAGATATTCCTTGGATTCAATTTCATCTTCGTTAAAATGATACTCTTCCTGAATACCATCTACGGATCCCGGCTTAAAACTATACACGTCCATCCGAAGTTCTACACTGTAATCTTTCTCATATTCCAGCCATAAATCGATGCCCATTTCCGGTTCGATTGGAACATTAAAATTCCAACATCCCATCTGTTGAAACTCATCACCAAAGTCACCCTCTATAATCGCACCTTCATATCCGGCATAGGTAATCTTCCAATCCTTTTTCTGATTCACCACAAATCTGGAAGAAGGAAAACGCTCTCCATAAGTATCGGTATAGAAATGAATCAAGCGATGGTCAATAAAATCCTGAAAGTTTTCTCGCTCAATTCGTTCTCCCTTACGGCTCTTCATAAGGTAATCCATGTCATAATCCGCATCTTCAAAAATAAAGAGCCCGTATGCACGAATAACTTCGATTAATTTTTCTACCTCGGAACCGGTTACCGGACGATCGATAATTGCCGCGTCAAACTGACGAAAGGCTTTTAATTCTGCCAATGTCTCTTCGTCCTCCCAATCCGGCTCATAAAACCAGTGCATACCATCGGGAATCTGATATTTTGTTTCAAAATTTGTTTTTCCTAATTGCAGGACATTCATCTTACCAAACACTCTGACTCCCCCTAACTCCAGTTATTATCAACATGTCGGATTACTTCTGTCCATTGCCTCTGGATCTCACTGGTTGTAAATTCCGCTCCCATCTCATAAGACTGTACTCTTGCATGATTCCAGTTCGACAAATCCTTCAAATAGTAAGCGACCCATTCATTCAATTCCTGCACGGACTCCAGTGCATGACCATTTCTACCATTCTTCATATATTGTGTCTCTCGAAAAGTAATCTGTGGAACACCCATACTAATAGCAGAAATCTGTAAAAACTGATTTGGTATATCCTGTAAATCCACAAGTAAACGCGCCTCACGAAGCTTGCGATTTGTCTCCATCGCCTCTAAACAGCGAGCCAAAACAAAATATTCTCCTTTGACATCACTGGAACTATTTACTTTCGTATTCAAATCTCTTGCTCGGTTCTTCAACTCATTAATCCTTTGATAGTCCAGCGACGTCGTATAGAAATTGACCTTTGTCTTATGATGCTGAATCACGTATTTCACCAATTCATCGCAAATCTCATCGAAACGGTCCTTCGGCACACCATCTGACATCACCAGGATGTTCTGATATGGGAATTCCATACTGATTCCCTCATCCACGCGTGAATCATATGGCGTAATACTTGTCATTCTCGGATAAGACTGTCCCATAACTTCTCTAATCTTATCGCCATCCTCACGCGTTGCTGTTACGATATATCCGGCATCTCTCAGGAATCGCTCCATAACCTCATTTTTTACAAGACTAAATCTCGTCTCATAAAAGGACAGGATCGTCTTTCTACGGCGTAATAATCTCGCCCAAAGATTCGTATGTAAGCTGTGCATTGCCACACAGAAAATATCATCATCATTCGTACGATTCACATAGCGAACCAGTACCTCTTCAATCATTTCTTCGATATTGTCATACCGTAGTTTCTTGAATTCCTTTTCGCCTTCCGGCCACAGGAAAAAATTATTCAATGGATTAATATCCACATGTCCATCTTCCACGTAGCGGTTGAATTTCCATACGCGATCCTCATTCATATACTGCTCATAGTATGGTTTTCCATCCTTATACATCTCCGTCATCGAAACAAAACCGCGATCATCGTAATGATTGATTCTGGAAATCTGATCATTATCAAACAGTTTTACCAGAATCATATTTCCATCATCACCGAATTCCACCTGCGCGAATTTCTTGCCTTTCCTACGAACGATAATCGCAAAATGAGAAGATATAAACTCTACATCGTCCGGCCATTGAATATCATGATAAGAAAACGGTCTCTGCGTACGACTTGTAATACATTGCATCTGATCGAAAACGGACCAATAATCTGCGCGGAAAATACTCTGTCGATGCAAGAAATGACGGAAATTTGGTGCATGGCTCAAAAGAATGATCTTATATGGATATAACTTATTTCTGGAAAAAAGCTGCACTTGTTTAATGGTATCGTCAAACTCTGTAATGTGTTTTGCGATATACCATACCTGCTCTCGCTCTCTCCAATTGTTACCATCATACCAAGCTGAAATAAAATAGACCATAACCCCCACCTATAAGAAAAAACGATACCCATCAAAACGATAATAGGAACGAAGTTCAAAGAAAATACTACTTGCAAAACCCACCAACATCATCGTATTCATCGGAAGAAGCGCCACCTGAGAAGGTACGACTCCATTCAATGACATCATAAGCGAAATTCCCATACATCCGCTTTGAAATAAACCGCTTAAAATAGCAAAACCCAATATATATCTAGCCAAATATCTAGCTGTCTTTTTACCTGCAGGAACTCCCACCAAGCAATCCCCTGATTTCTTTAAATTATTAGCCATATCCCATGGATTTAACATAAGAAATGCTAAAGAAATTGCCAGAAAATCAATAATAAATAGAAATATTACCACACCCATTGGATGCGTTAAATCCATCTGAACGGTAAGATTTCTCAATGTTTCATTATCCGGATTTATATACAGTAGTAGTTTCAAAATCAACTGCGGTAGCATAAACACTGCAGTAGCAAACATAACCGGCATCATACCAATGATATTATGCTTATACGCTATATAATTCTTCTCCGCATGAACATTGTTAATCGATACTCGTAATACCGGAATCCTTGCAAATAAATTTTCCAGTAATAACGTCGCAAATATTACAAATGCGCACAAAATCAGTAGTTTCTTATATTCTAAGAGATTAATATCTCCGATTGTCTGACGAAGTCCACTTATAATATTTACTACAATCAACGGCATCGTCTCACCAACACCATGATCCTTATTAAACTCAAGCATCCCGAACATCACTACAATGCCCAGTAACATCTCCCCAATAACAATGAATCTCGCAACAAACTGCGGAACATACGGAATCGTATATTCAAACGCCCATGTCTTATTTAATGCGTAAAATAGACCAAAAATAAAGGTCAGAACCCCCGTTGCACGTTGAATACGTTGTTGGGAAATTCTGGCCTTTGCTTCTGCACTACGAAAGATCACAAAACACTGAACCAAGATCATCGCATTAATATATGGCATAATTCCCAATGCAAAAAAACTTCTCTCTTTACTCGCGCCATTCAACATAGTAGTCACAATTCTTTGTGCATTGAATACATTCTCCTGATCGGGGTCAGGTTCCACTCCAAGGAGTGGAACCATCGAACCGATCAAATAGAGGATGATTATTGTGAGAATTACTAGAAGACGTTTTCTAAGCTCATTTGTCTTATCCGTTTTCTTTACTATTGTCATACTAATTAACCCCAGTAACGTCAACTGCCAATACTTCTGTCAGTCTTTAGTTTTAACCTTCTTTATTATCATTGTCCTTATCTTTATTCTCTGCCTTTTCTTCCTTCTTCGCAAGAGCTTTATCTACCAATGCTGCAACTACGCCAGCTAATGGAAGCCATGACCACCATACTCTAATATTGCTGTCACCACTTACATCCTGATTAGCTGCTGGTGTTACTACATCTTCAACTTCGACATTTGCTGCAGGTGTATCAACATCGTCCACATCAACTACTGGTGTTGGAGCTGCTGGTGTAGGTGCCACTGGAGCTGCTGGTGCTGGAGCCGGAGCTGGAGCAACCGGTGCTGCTGCAGGAGTTACTACAGGAGCTGCTGGAACAACTGGTGCATCCGTAGGTGTTACAGGTGTAACAGCCGCATCACTCATGCTTGTGCTGATACTTGCGGATACTGATTCACTAGCAGAAATGCTTTCGCTTGCGCTAATGCTTTCGCTTATACTAATGCTTTCACTAGCTGAGATACTCTCGCTTGCGCTAATACTTTCACTAGCTGAGATGCTCTCGCTGATACTTGCAGATACTGATTCACTTTCAGAGATACTAGCACTATCTGATCCAGAAGCACTTTCACTCTCACTTACGCTGGTTGAAGCACTTTCACTTGCACTGGTGCTTGCGCTCTGGCTCGCACTTGTGCTTGCGCTTTCAGATGCACTTGTGCTTGCGCTAGTTGAAGCACTCTGGCTTGCGCTGGTGCTTGCGCTCTGGCTTGCACTTGTGGAAGCGCTCTGACTTGCGCTAGTTGATGCACTCTGGCTCGCACTTGTTGATGCACTCTGGCTTGCGCTAGTAGATGCTGACTGGCTCGCACTTGTTGATGCGCTCTGGCTTGCGCTGGTACTTGCTGACTGGCTCGCACTTGTTGATGCGCTCTGACTCGCACTAGTCGATGCACTCTGACTTGCACTTGTTGATGCGCTCTGGCTTGCACTTGTCGATGCACTCTGACTTGCACTTGTTGATGCGCTCTGGCTTACACTTGTCGATGCACTCTGGCTCGCACTTGTTGATGCGCTCTGACTCGCACTAGTCGATGCACTCTGACTTGCGCTGGTGCTTGCTGACTGGCTTGCACTGGTGCTTGCTGACTGGCTTGCACTGGTGCTTGCACTCTGGCTTGCACTTGTTGATGCGCTCTGGCTTGCACTTGTCGATGCACTCTGGCTCGCACTTGTTGATGCGCTCTGACTCGCACTTGTCGATGCTGACTGGCTTGCGCTGGTTGAAGCACTCTGGCTCGCACTTGTTGATGCGCTCTGGCTTACACTGGTGGAAGCACTCTGGCTTGCGCTAGTTGATGCACTCTGACTTGCACTGGTCGATGCTGACTGGCTCGCACTTGTTGATGCACTCTGGCTCGCGCTAGTAGATGCTGACTGGCTCGCACTTGTTGATGCGCTCTGACTTGCACTGGTGGAAGCACTCTGGCTTGCGCTAGTAGATGCTGACTGGCTCGCACTTGTTGATGCGCTCTGACTCGCACTAGTCGATGCACTCTGACTTGCGCTGGTGCTTGCTGACTGGCTTGCACTGGTGCTTGCTGACTGGCTTGCACTGGTGCTTGCTGACTGGCTTGCACTCTGGCTTGCGCTAGTTGATGCGCTCTGGCTTGCACTGGTCGATGCACTCTGGCTCGCACTTGTTGATGCGCTCTGACTCGCACTAGTCGATGCACTCTGACTTGCGCTGGTGCTTGCTGACTGGCTTGCACTGGTGCTTGCACTCTGGCTTGCGCTAGTTGATGCACTCTGACTTGCACTAGTCGATGCTGACTGGCTTGCGCTGGTTGAAGCACTCTGGCTCGCACTTGTTGATGCGCTCTGGCTTGCACTGGTGGAAGCACTCTGGCTTGCGCTAGTTGATGCACTCTGACTTGCACTGGTCGATGCTGACTGGCTCGCACTTGTTGATGCACTCTGGCTCGCGCTAGTAGATGCTGACTGGCTCGCACTAGTTGAAGCGCTCTGACTTGCACTGGTGGAAGCACTCTGGCTTGCGCTAGTAGATGCTGACTGGCTCGCACTTGTTGATGCGCTCTGACTCGCACTAGTCGATGCACTCTGACTTGCGCTGGTTGAAGCACTCTGGCTCGCACTTGTTGATGCGCTCTGGCTTGCACTTGTTGAAGCACTCTGGCTCGCGCTTGTGGAAGCACTCTGGCTTGCGCTAGTAGATGCTGACTGGCTCGCACTAGTTGAAGCGCTCTGGCTTGCACTTGTGGAAGCACTCTGGCTTGCGCTAGTAGATGCTGACTGGCTTGCACTGGTGCTTGCTGACTGGCTTGCACTGGTGCTTGCACTCTGGCTTGCGCTAGTTGATGCACTCTGACTTGCACTAGTCGATGCTGACTGACTTGCGCTGGTGCTTGCTGACTGGCTTGCACTGGTGCTTGCACTCTGGCTTGCGCTTGTAGATGCACTCTGACTTGCACTGGTCGATGCTGACTGGCTTGCGCTGGTGCTTGCTGACTGGCTTGCACTGGTACTTGCACTCTGGCTTGCGCTTGTAGATGCACTCTGGCTCGCACTTGTCGATGCACTCTGGCTTGCACTAGTAGATGCTGACTGGCTTGCACTTGTCGATGCACTCTGGCTTGCGCTGGTACTTGCACTCTGGCTTGCGCTGGTGCTTGCACTCTGGCTTGCGCTTGTGCTTGCACTCTGGCTTGCGCTTGTTGATGCGCTCTGGCTTGCACTAGTAGATGCTGACTGGCTTGCACTTGTCGATGCTGACTGGCTTGCGCTTGTGCTTGCACTCTGGCTCGCGCTAGTTGATGCGCTCTGGCTTGCGCTGGTGCTTGCACTCTGACTTGCGCTGGTTGAAGCACTCTGGCTTGCACTTGTGCTTGCTGACTGGCTTGCGCTAGTTGATGCACTCTGGCTTGCACTTGTACTTGCACTCTGGCTTGCGCTGGTGCTTGCACTCTGGCTCGCACTTGTTGAAGCGCTCTGACTTACGCTAGTACTTGTACTATCAATTTCAGACTGTGATTCACTCACGGAAACACTCTCACTATATTCCTGATAGCTATTATCATCCATCAAATCCAAATCATTGCCATGTTGTACTGCATAGTGATATACATGTGTATCATCTGTTCTAAATTCCACCCACTCCGTATCACTGTATTTAATTACATATGCATTACCCTTGCATTGATAGACTTCAAGCGGATTACTACCTGAAAATGTTTTATAACCTTCTTCTGCAGTTCTATACCTTGTTTCAAAATTATAATTCCATTCATAGTGTCCTTTTTCCCAATGAGAATCCCATCCATCCCATACCATATGTCCAGCTATCCAGTCTAATCTAGCAACAATGTTACCATCCTCAACCAGATACGTCTCACCTTCAATCTCAATCTCAACAGGTACTTCACTCAATACTCTACTTACATGGTGAGAGTTCTTAATACAATCGGCATGATTAACAATCGTTTCTTCACCTTCGTACTCAATACCGTGGTCATGATCATGTTCCTCATTCAATTCACTCGTATCAGTAGTATCATTTTCTGCATTCAATGTTGCTGCACCCCTTGCTGGAGCCGCACGTAACGATGCCTGAGGTGCAATTGCTTCTTCTGAAACAGATTTTTCTACCTCAGCTGTCTCTGATGCATACTCTACTTCGGCTGCCTCTGATGTAGCTACATCCGCAGCTTCAGAATTGAATTCTACTTCCGATGCCTCAGATGCAGCTACTTCCTGCTCTGATACAGCTTCCGACAATTCACTTTCCTGAATCTCTTCATTAGATGTAGTAGACTCAGCCGCATAGACAACATTGCCCTGTCCATACGCCATTGCACCACCAAGCGCTACACCCGCGGCCGTAGCACCTTTGAGGAGCTTTTCTTTTGTTCCTTTTTCCTTATCATTCTTTTTCATAACTTCTTACCATCCTCTCTTATAACTACGGACAAATTTGCAATCCAACCGGTATGTTAAAAAAAGAGCAGCACCGAAACATATTCGATGCTGCTTAAATGCGCAGTATAATCAGTCAGATTGCACCTAGATATCAGTATGAATGCAACTGGCTGCCATTTGAGGCCCTATAGCTTTGCGTCCTTACCTTTCGATAAGTTTGCCTTTTAAGTTACAGATATTATACTACAGTATTATTAAGCATACAATACACCAAATATGTATATTAATTTATTATTAATAATTAATTTTTGCCTATTCTACTGCGTATTAAATTTGTGATTAATGTATCAATTATCTTTTAGCAACTGCTCAAATTCCGTGATCGGAATCGGCGCAGAATAATAAAATCCTTGCAAATGTGTACATCCCATATCCCGCAGCAAATGCGCCATTTCTTCGGTTTCTACACCTTCTGCCGTAACGGTCTGCCCTCGATCCGTAAACATCTTTACTGTGGCCGGAAGAATATTATCCGGTTTTTGGAAATGATTACGCACCACTTGCTTATCTAATTTAATATTTACAAAAGGAAGATTCTTCACACGCGTGATATTAGAAAATCCACTGCCATAATCATCCAACGCGAATACAAAACCATTCGACACAAGTGCATCCATCTGCACCTTTAAGACAGCTTCGTCCACCATCGCCTCTTCCGTAATCTCCAAATGCACACAACTATGCGGGATGCGATAACTATCAACGATATTTGTAATAATGTCCGGCAAATTCACGTCCAGACATTGCGTTGGTGAAAGATTCACATTGATCCATTTCACACCTTTTTGATAGAGATTTCGATCAGCGAAATAACTACAAACCGTTGCTAGAATCTGCTCTCCCAAAACTCCGATCATACCGTTCTGTTCCGCAAGTGCTATAAATTCCACCGGTGGTATCAATCCAAGCTTCTTATCTCGAATTCGAGCCAATGCTTCTGCTGCCACGATTTTACCCGTTTCCGCATCAATAATCGGCTGTAACCACGCCTCCACAGAATTTTCCTGAATAGAAGTTGCCAGGACATGTCGAACATTAACCTGTCTCGTGATTCGATCAAAGCTGTTCTTCTCAATCCTATTTAAAGATCCATTTCCAAATCCATCCGATTCCGCACTTCCTGTATCCAGCGCTGCATAGACACAATCTTGAACCGCATCATAGCCATATGACATTAAATCTGCATCAATAACAATCTGCGAAATATTGAAGTAAATTCTCGCCCCTCGAATATTCCAGAGATTGTTAAAACGTTCTTTCATAATTCCATGGACATATTCTGCAGAAAGTTTATTATTTAATAAGAGAACAAATTGACCATTTCTAAGATAAAACTTCTCAGCACTTGGAAATTCATTCTTAAGAAATACACCAATCTCTTCCAATGCCAAATCCGTCATACTACTACTATAGATTTCACGTTTATCGTTATATCGATTAATCGCGAAGGCAAAAAGCGTCTTGTACTGTTTTCTCTCCAATCGTTCTCTAAGAATCATCTGAAAAGCTCTCGCATTAAAGCACTGCGTTCGCCCATCTACATACCGGTCTGGATTCTGAACCGCCAGGAATAGGATTAAAATTGCGAACAGAAAGAACGTATTCATCACTAAAACCGTTGGCAATAATTTCCGAATAATCGTACCGGCAGCAATAAATCCAACACTGATCCAAAGCCACAGTTGTACCTGCCTATTCATTTCTTCAAAATTAATGAACAAAATATAACAGCAGGTAATAATATGCACTGCCAATGCAACATAGAGACAATCATATAATGCACCCACATGATACCCATACTTATCAAACCAAAAGATGGAATGAAACCACGGGCTAATCACTGCTAATGCCACACAGAACAAATACGTAAACGTATTAATATATACGGTCCATTCCGCTGGTTTCTTTTCTGCCGGAACCACCAATATAAATCTATAAAATAAAAAACTTCTGGAATAAAACATTACGAAATAGAGAATATTCGCAACATAAAGGAGCGCAAATGGCCAGTGCTCATAATTACTGTCCAAATACGAAGATATGATATCGATAAATAATGTTAAAACCTGAAAAACTAACAGGTGAAAAAATACAATATTTAGATGGATTTGAAATCTTGGACGTGTGAAATAGAATACCAAGAGAATCCCCAATATACATGCCGTCAAAGCCGCAAAACTAATATTCCAACTCATAATAATCCCCCATACAATGATGACCTTGCTAAACTGCGAAATCCATTTGTATACTTCACATTATAGCAAAAACCATTCCAAATAAAAATAGGCAAGTAAATTCGTAGCTCTCTACCAATTTACTCGCCCTATTTTTTATCTTCTTCTCATCAAAAGCTGCGCTTCTGCTGAGATTGCTTCCGCCTTTTCGGCTCTGTTTTTTAATTCAGAAACCATAAGTTCAAGATCAATAATCTCTGTCTCAAGTTCCTTAATTCGAGTCTCATATTCCTCTTTCATGATCTCTCGAACGGTCTTTACTAAGTCTTCTCCCGCGTTGTTCATATCAGGCCCTCCATTGTCCTCCGATTTCTGCTAAAACTAACGTATTCATCGTACCATCTGAAAAACCGATTCGCAAGAGTAACTTAAATAAGAAGGAAACATCTTACGCTTCTTTCATATAATCTTTGATTTCATCCACCGTAGGCATTACCTTCAATGCTCCACGCTTTGTTGTAATCAATGATGCTGCCGCATTTGCTGTTGTCAGCATTTCCCTCAAGCTGTCTTCCGAATAATTCTCAATTCCTACTTCAAGTACAGCGTTGAGAACGGAGCCCATAAAGGTATCCCCTGCACCTGTCGTTTCGATTGTATTCGGATTTAAGAATGGATTACACTTTACAACATGGTCACCATACAGAGCATAGCTACCATCCTTGCCAAGTGTGGCACAAACAAGCTTGATACCGTATTTTTCCTTGATTTTCTTCGCACCCTCCAGGACGTCTTCTTCGCCTGTAAAGAATGTTACTTCATCATCGGAAATCTTCAGGATATCGCACTGCTGAAAGCCAAAATCCATCTTTTCCTTCGCATCATTTAAATCGCTCCAAAGAGGTGGTCTGAGGTTTGGATCAAAGCTGATGAGACATCCGTTTTCCTTTGCAATCGAAATTGCTTTTTCTGTTGCTTTCGCAACCATCTCATGGGTCATAGAAAGAGTTCCAAAATGGAAAATCTTGGCACTCTTAATCAGGTCCGGATCAATCTCATCTTCGCTCAATCTAACGTCTGCACCTGGATTTCTGTAGAACGAGAAATCTCTGTCTCCGTCTTCATGTGTATGAACAAAAGCAAGTGTAGTATGAATCTCATCATCAAATTTTAAATTGGAAATGTCAATGCCGATATTTTTTACCGTATCTGCTAACATATGTCCAAAGTTATCATTTCCAACCTTGCCAATGAATGCTGTAGACTTGCCATAATTCTGTAACATTGCAAGTACATTACAAGGTGCTCCACCAGGATTTGCTTCCAATAAAGGATTACCCTGCTTGCTCACCCCATTTTCTGTAAAATCAATCAAAAGCTCGCCTAAAGCTACTACATCAAACGTCTTATTCATTTTATCCCCTCGCTCCACTTCTCTAGTTTAAATCATATTTTGTAATATTTAATACTGCATCTTCGTTCGTATTGAAGTAGATTCCATCGCAAGATACATCGGTTGGAAGCGATGCTGTCATAACATACTTACCGTCTTCAAAGAATACTTCCATGCTATATCGATCCATGACAATACGCATCTTGATAAATTCGCTCTTCCATGGAATATGAGCACGTCTCTGATGAACAATTGCACGTCTTGATCCAGAGAATTTTCTGTCAATCTTTGCAATGTTTTCCTTTGGACGAAGAACGATATCCGTATGGAATTTTTCATCAGCTGCAATCGAAATCACAAACTGATCGAACATCTCATCGAATTTCTTAGGTTTTACTTCTAGTTCAAGATCTACGCATCTACCCTTGATTCCTTCGAAGGAAACTCCGCCTTTGACAAGCTCGCTATCACTTGCTTTGAGATCTCTTGTAGCTTCTACAACAACTTCCTTGTATTCCACCTTATTCGATCTCATATCTTCTACTTCTTTGATTGGCCACTGACACAATCTACCATCTCGAATCGAGATTTCTCTTGGAAGAGACATCTGACCAAACCATGGTTCACTACCGTCGTGTGCCCCGGTAGTATCCCAGTTCTGCATCCAACCGATCATTACACGTCTTCCGTCTAACATCTCAATCGTCTGCATTGCATAGAAATCTATACCATAGTCAACTGCCTGTACACTTTCTTCTGTAAATGTCTCAGTGTCATCATCATATGAACCTATAATACAAATATTACCATTTCCATTATGAAATTCAAACCCTTCAGGAAGCATATCCTGAGGACTTGTGAGTAAAACGCCCTTACCATCTAATGTAAAGAAGTCTGGGCACTCCCACATAAGACCATATCGATTCTTGTTTTCTGCAAAAACTTTCACAAAATCCCAATGGATGCAGTCGTTGCTCTTAAATAAGAGCAACTGACCGCTACCATCTGCAGGACGATTTGCAACGAGGCATCTGTAAGTTCCATCTGCCTTTTCCCAGATCTTAGGATCTCTAAAATCTGTTTTGCTAGCGCCCTCTGGGATAGCATCCGTATTGATTACCGGATTATTTTCATATTTTTCATAATCAAGTCCATCACCGATAGCTACACACTGTGTCTGAAATTCTTTCATCTGTCCATTTTCCACAGTGCGCTTCATAACTCCTGTGTATATGAGCAAATGTCTTCCATCCTTTAATGTGATTGCACTACCAGAGAATACTCCATCTTTGTCATAGAATTCATCTGGTGCAAGCGCTACAGGAAGGAACTTCCAGTGAAGTAAATCCTCGCTTTCTGCATGTCCCCAGTGCATTGGTCCCCAATGCGCATCATATGGATGATACTGATAAAATAGGTGATATTTATCTTTATAGATGCAAAATCCGTTTGGATCATTCATCCAACCAACTCTTGGAGACAAATGGAATTTTGGTCTTTGCTCCGCTGGAATTAACTTTTCAAAGGCTTCCTCGTACTTCCTAGCCTCCCTCAAAGTCTGACTGTTCATATATATTACTCTTCCTTACTATCTTTTATTGTTCTGCATAGAATTCATCAAAATATTTCTGATAAATTTCAAGATACTGATCTAAGCCATAGCTGTTAACCTGATCAATATAAGCGTTCCATGTGTCATCTGTGATACCATCTCTGATGAATTCAGACTTGGTAGAGTTCATATAAGAAACTAAGTCTGTCTGGATTGCTGTAAGTTTTTCCATATCTTCGGAAGACATGAATACCCTTGGATATACATACTTGCAATTCATATCATTTGTATAGTAATCCTTGATCCAATCAAGACGATACTGAGCATCATCTGGGCAAGTTACATATACATCATAATATTCATCAAGTACTGCAAGAGGTCCGCCTACACATTCAGCTTCACGAACTTCTACTGGAGAAGCATCGCCAAGTGGTGCATGCTTTAACATCTTGTCGCCGTTTTCATTTTCACTAAGTTCGAAGATATCGAAATCATCATCTTCACCGTATGTTCCCCAGTTGTTCTGTGGAGACTGGAATGGATCATACATCTGATCAAGCCATGCACATACGAATGCAGGGTTCTTACATACACTTGTTACTACACAACGACCTCTGTCGAAACCAGATGTGAAGGAACCGTTCTGAGGTGTTACGTTCTTTGTATCAGCCTGAAGTGCTGCAAGTGGAACATAATCATTGATGTTATCAATGTTAGCTACGTCCCAAGAGAAGCAAACACCATATCTGTGTGACTTACCCTTAGCAACATATGTTGACCAATCCTGTGTGAAACATTCTGGATCTACAAGTCCTTCATCATAGAGCTTGTGTAACCATTCCACACCTTTTCTGAATCCGTCAGATGTAGCTGTACATACAACCTGTCCGTCATCATTTACAGCGATGTGCTGTCCCATATCTACGTCACCGATACCATCGCCGAAACCATTGATAAGAAGGTTAGGATCCTGGTCATTTACGATACATGACATAGGAATGATGTCACCATCGATATTGAATTCCTTCTGAAGGTCAGCAGCATGTTCCTGGAATGCAAGTAATGTCTGCTCAAATTCATCTACTGTTGTAGGTGTTGGAAGTCCAAGGAAATCCAACCACTTCTGGTTGATGAATGTCATGTTGTTACCAACTGTCTGGATTGCTGTCTTGTCGGAACCAAGCTGTTCGATCCATGGTAAAGCCCAGATATGTCCATCTGCATCTTCGCACATGGTACGATATTCTGGATGTGCATCGAATACAGCCTTTAAGTTTGGCATGTACTCATCAATGTAATCTTCCACTGGTACGATGACACCCTGATCTGCGTATCTTAAGAGGTCGCTGTCGCTAAATCCTGCTGTAAATACGAAGTCAGTAAGTTCATCTGCGTTTGCCATGTTAAGGGAAATCTTATCGCCCCACTGATCAGAAGAAATTGCTGTCCAATCAACATGTACATTTGTGTCTTCCTCTAATCTCTTAAAGATTGTACGGTTGTTTGGTTCTTCCTCTGTACCTACAGGATAGCTTGTTGTACCTGTAATGGTTACCTTTTCGTCAAGTGGGAATGACAGGTTTTCCATGTCAACCTTGTCAGATTCACTTGCACTGTTTCCCTTGGCGCCGCAACCAGCGAGCATCGAAGATGCTGTTGCTACGGCCAGAGCCACGGCTACGGCTCTTTTTGCGCTTTTCATTTTCATTTTTTCTCTCCTCCTATTATTTAGAACAGCCCTGTGCTGTTACTAACGTGTAAAAACTTAACCCTTTACGGATCCAACCATAATTCCAGCATCGAAATATTTCTGGAAGAATGGATACATAACTAAAAGCGGTAAACTAGAAATGATAATTGTTGAATACTTTAACAATTCTGCAAGTCTAGCTCTCTCTGCAGTAGACTGCATATCTGCAATCATACCTGCATCTGGCTGGTTCTGAATCAGGATGGCTCTAAGAACCAGCTGTAATGGCTGCTTGGATGCGGAATTTAAGTAAATCATCGCATCGAAGTAACTGTTCCACATTCCTACAAACTGCCATAAGCAAAGTACTGCGATAACCGGCGTACATACAGGAAGCAGAATTCTGAAGAACAATGTTAATTCATTTGCACCGTCTACTTCTGCTGCTTCTCTAAGTTCACCCGGGATACCTCGGAAATAAGTACGAGCAATAATCATATTCCATACGGAGAATGCTCCAGGAAGCACTACTGCCCACATACTATCTAAAAGTCCAAGATTACTGATGAGCAAGTATGTTGGAATCAATCCACCACCGAAGAACATCGTAATCATAAAGATCGTATTGAAGAACTTTCTTCCTCTGAAGTCCTCTAACGACATTGGGTAGGCGCACAACATAGTTATAGCCACAGAAAGGAAAGTGAAGACTAAAGAATAAATCACTGCATTTTTGAAACCTACCCAAATCTGTGAGTTAGAGATGACTCTCTGATAAGCTGTCAGAGTCCATTTATCCAAATCAAAGCTAATACCCTTATTCTGAAGTGTTATAGGATCCATAAAAGATGCTATAACGATATATACCATAGGGATAATGATTGCTAACACAAAGAGTGCCAGAATCACATATCCTGTAAGTAAAAACGCTTTATCGCCCGCAGAGCTTCTTGCGAATGCGCTTTTTTTCTTATTCTGCTGTTTCATTTCTTCCTCCCAATTACAATCCCTGTCCGTCATTCATCTTCTCAACAACCTTGTTTACAACAACCAACAAGATCAAGTTGATGACTGTATTAAACAAGCCAACCGCTGTTGAGTAACTGTAGTTTCCATCCAGCAAACCTTTCTTATATACATAAGTAGCGATGATTTCTGATGCACCAAGGTTTAAGTCTGTCTGAAGAGCATATGCCTTTTCAAATCCGATACTCATGATGTTACCTGCCTGTAAGATGAACTGGATTACTACCATGTCTTTAATTGCTGGCCATTCTACTGCTTTGATCTGCTGGAAGATATTCGCACCATCGATCTGTGCTGCTTCTTTCAATTCCTTGCTGGCATTGGAAAGAGATGCTGTATACATGATGGATGCCCAACCAGCTCCCTGCCAGATACCACTGATAATGTAGATTGGTCTGAATGCTTCCGGTAATGTCAGGAAATTGATCGTTGTTCCAAATAACATATTTACCGGTCCTGTTACAGAAAGAAGGATTCGAACCATACCGCAAAGTACGATAACTGAGATGAAGTTTGGCATGTAAAGCACTAACTGAATCTTCTGTTTGATCTTGCTACTTTCAATTCTATTAAGAAGAAGTGCCAAGATAATTGGTACCGGGAATCCCCATAACAGTCCGTAAACACTAAGCTTTAATGTATTTACTAAAAATGACATAAAGTCAGGTGATGATAGGAACTGCTTGAAGTACTCCAGTCCAACCCATTCACTTCCAAAGAATCCTTTGAAAGGGCTATACTTCTCAAACGCAATCATAATACCGCCCATAGGCAAGTACTTAAATATGATCGTAAGTAGTAATGCCGGTCCTAAAAAGAACACGTACAATCTCCAATGATGTATCACATACGTTAAAGTATTGTGACCCCTAGCTTTCTTTTCCATTATTCCTCCTCGTAAAAACAACTACTATTATTGTGCGTTTGCACAACTTGTTTATGCATAAATCATACCATTTTTTACATTTGTGTCAATGCATATTTGTATATTTGTAAAAATACACCAACGATTCCGGTGTGATTTTGTAACAATTTTCACATAAACTTTTACATTTGACAAATATTTTTTTACATTTTATAATTTAAAAGTAATACAAGGGGATTATTGTACATTTTTATCAATTATTACATTATTTAGGAGAGTATAATGGCAAACAAAGTTACAATTCAAGATATTGCCGATGCATTAGGTGTTTCTAGAAACACGGTATCAAAGGCTATCAACAATACCGGTATCTTAGCTGATACCACAAGGGAAAAAGTATTAGCAAAAGCTGTAGAAATGGGGTATAAACAGTTTTCTTATGCTAATTCCGTATCAGATATATTAGGAAATGTTTCTGCGCCGAAGCCACAAAAAACTGGTGAATTTGCTTTATTTATAGGAACATCTCTTGACAATTCACACTTTGCATCTACGATGTTAGATAAGTTCCAGCATGAAATCACAGGACTTGGATATAGCATGACGATACATCGGGTTACGAAAGATCATTTTGAAGCGTTATCATTTCCAGCGAGCTTTAATAAAGAAAGAACCGTCGGTATCATCTGTGTTGAGATGTTTGATCTTAGCTATTGTGAAATGCTTGGAGAGCTGAATCTTCCATTATTATTTGTCGATGGGCCGGTGGAAAGTTTCAGTCACCAGCTCGCCGGGGATATGTTACTGATGGATAATTCCGCAGCCATCTTCCAAATCATTTCTGATATGAAGGAACGTGGCATCACAAAGATTGGATTTGTTGGACAGAGAAAGCACTGTCGCTCCTTCTTTGAGCGTTATATGGCATTTCGAAATGCGATGTATCTCAATGATTTACCGATTGACGAAAAATTCTGCCTGACAGATATTCATTCGCATGGTGCAGAATATTTCTCCTGTTTATATAAGGTATTAAATGAATTGGAGGAATTACCGGAATTATTGATTTGTGCCAATGATTTCGTAGCCATCGACATCGTGAATTGTCTGAAGATTATGGGCAAGTCTTATCCGGAAGATATTATGCTTTGCGGATTCGACGATTCTGCAGAGTCCAAGGTTATGACACCGGCACTCACCACATGCCACATTCATTCCCAGGCGATTGGGTATACCGCTGCAAACCTGCTTTTATCCAGAATTGAGCAGCCCGACCTAAACTATCGCACGGTTTACACAGAAACGAATCTCATTTACAGAGAATCAACGAAAAATTAATGCATATAGGAGTTTTTTATGCGTAACTTATTAAATTATGACGGACCCGTACTTCGATTTCTGAATAAAATCGTATATAGTGCGTGGTTAAATATCTTATGGTTTATTTGTTGTCTTCCGATCTTTACCATCGGCGCTTCTACTACCGCTCTTTGCTATTGTTGTCAGAAGATTGCTAGAGAGGAAGAAGGCTATATCACCAAGTCCTTCTTCCATAGTTTTAAAAATGATTTTAAGAAAAGCACCATCCTTGGTTTGATTATGACAGTACTTGGAATTGTCCTGAGTGTCGATGCCTATGCACTGTTTCATCTTTGGTCTTCCAATGCATTTTGGACTTTACTCAGCGCGATTCTTATTCTTGCCTGGATTGCTTATATTATTGTTTTACTCTGGATTTTCCAGCTGAATGCAAGATTTGAAAATACCATTGTAAATATGTTTAAGAATTCCATCATGCTTGGCATGCGTTTTCTATTCTGCACTGTCACTATGGCCGGCGTTTATGTTATTATGGGATGGGTCATTTATTACTTCTGCACCCCTCTGATTGTTCTCGGTGTTGGAACATGTGCTCTATTTAACGCCATGTTGATGACAAACATCCTGATTCAATGCGAAAATCAAGGGGATACTGACGAAGATAGTATGGCTTAAACTTGAATACATGCGAAAGAATCAGAGAACCATAGATATGAAAGAAACAGATATTACATTTAAAGATTTAACTACAAAGAAAAAACTGCAGTTTATTTGGGATTACTATAAAATCCACATCATAATAACTGCAGTTATTATTTGCTCAATTTTCTCTATCGTGAAAACGATGCGAAATAATGCATCTTACGATTTATACGTCGCTTACATCAATGTAGCAACAAGCGACGGTTTCACGGATTCCATAGAAGATATCAGTGATTTGAAAATGGATAACTATACGGACTTGCTAATTACAGAAGATCCGCAGGGGCAAAACCTCGAATACGCATATGCCTCTTCTATGAAAGTGATGTCCGCCATCAGCGCCGAGAAGCTGGATGTCGTCATCGCAGATTCCTACGGTATCGAATATGCAAATCAATCCGATTATCTCGTGGATTTAAATGAATTTTTGGAAGAAGAAGACGCTTCTCTTCTTCCTACATTAGAACCATATTTTCTCTATGATGCATCGGGCAAAGCCTATGCCATAGATGTATCCGAGCTTTCTCCATTCAAAGAAGCCGGATATACTGATTCCGTCTATCTCGGCATTGTAGCATCAGAAAATCACCAGAGCGAAAAGGCACAGCTTCTATCCGCTCTTGCTTCTTCCGCGAAATAATCTCTTTCCGTAGAAGATGATTTTATAAAAGATAAGGAGATTTCTCATGGCGTCCAAAGATAAAATTCTGGAATTTCTAGAATCCAATAAACATACGTATATCTCCGGCGAGGCAATGGCTGCCACGCTGGGGCTTTCTCGTAATGCCATCTGGAAGGCAATCAATGAACTGCGGAAAGCCGGATATGAAATCGAAGCCATGAGAAATAAAGGCTATCGTCTGGCTTCCGGCAGCGATATCATTTCCATCCAGGGAATACTCGCACATCTACAGAATCCCGCGATGGTTCATCCTGAAAACATCCATATCTTTGAGGAACTCGATTCCACCAATAAAAAGGCCAAGGAGCTAGCAATCGCTGGAAATGAGCACGGAACCCTCGTCCTGGCAAAGAGCCAAACGCTTGGCAAGGGCCGCCGTGATCACAACTTCTATTCCCCTAAGGGCGGCATCTATATGAGTATCATCCTATCTCCAGAAAAGATTCCAACACTCGATAAAGATGCGCTTACCACTTATACCGGAAATGCTGTTTGCGATGCTATCGAAGAATTATGCGCTGTTCGCCCTAGAATCAAGCCCATCAATGACTTATTCATCGAAAATCGAAAGATTTGCGGCATCTTGACGGAATCCGGCATCGAATACGAGACTGATTTGGTCCAATGGCTTGTCATCGGCATCGGCATCAATTTCGATTCCGATGTAAGCAAATTTCCAAGTGATTTACAAGATATCGTCGGCTCACTCTATGCACCTGGACAGGCTGAAATCACAAAAAATCAATTGATTGCAAAGATCTATGAAAAACTACTGGCTTGGGGCAAATCATAACCCAATTCTCTGATATTCTTAAGGTCCTCCACCATGGAGACACCCTTAACCGTCAGCATATTACCGGTGATTGTTGCATTGCAACCGCCGGTAAAACATTTCATACCAGAATCTTCGAGCACATCACGTCCAGCAGCAAATCTGACAAAGGATTTCGGCAAAATAAATTTGAAAATCGCAATAATTCTACGCAATTCCTCTTCCGAAATCATTTCCCGATCTTCCATTGGCGTACCTTCAATCGGTTTTAACATATTGATAGGGATGGATTCCGGCTGAACCTCGCGAAGCGCAAATGCCATATCAATGCGGTCCTGCCAAGTCTCTCCAACACCAAAAATCCCTCCACTACAGAGTTCTAATCCCGCTTCATGCACCAGTTTCATCACTTTGATTTTGTCATCGGTCGTATGGGAACTGCAAAGATTTCCAAAGTACTTCGGACTACTCTCGATATTATTATGAACCCTCTTAAGCCCTGCTTCTTTCAACAATTCCAAGTCTTCCCGATCAATCAGTCCCAGGGACACACAGGGCATCAGATTGGTTTCTTTCACAATGCGCTTGATATTTTTTGCAATCTGCGCGATTTCCCGCTTATTTAAGCGTCTACCGGACGATACCTGGCAATACCGTGCCACACCAATGCCATCGTATCGTTTCGCATCCTCAGCAACATAATCTGCATCTCTGACCTCAAAAGACGGAATATCTGCTGAAGAACAGCTAGACTGTGCACAAAATTTACAATTTTCCGTACATCTACCACCCTTTACACTCAAAATAGCGCACATATCAAAAGCATCCCCCTGGAAATGTTTCCGTAACTCATCCGCTGCTTTGCACAACTCTTCTAACGGTGTATCCACCAGTAAATTCGCTTCTTCTCGCGTAATCTCTCCACCATTTAAGACCTTGTCTGTCAATTCTCGTAAGTCCATCCTCTACTTCTCCTTTAAATCTACTAAAATACTCTAAACCTCCTTTTTGAGGCGGTTCAACAGTTCCATCTTACTGTAAAAAAACAGATTGTCAACCTTTAATTGATAAAAGGTTGACAATCACATCCAGATAGATTATTCTACATATGCTTAAAAAATTTTACTTAATTACAAGGAGAAGAAAAATGGATATTCAATCAACACCAGAGAAGCAAATACTTTCTACAAAAAGATTAGTTTTATGCGGTATGTTTGCTTCCATACTTTGTATCTCAGCATATCTTAGTATTCCTACGCCACTTCCTATGGCACCAAAGATTACACTGATGAACTTCGTCATATTTCTAATCGCATTGTTATTCCCGGTTCAGGAGTCCTTCTTGATTGGAATTGTATGGTTTTTACTTGGAATTGTCGGATTACCAGTATTTATTGGGGGCGGAAGCGGAATCGGCTATTTAATCGCACCTTACGGCGCATATACATGGGCATTTCCTATTGTACTTCTAATCCTTCCACTAATTCGTGGCAAGAACTATAACCGTCTCTGGTACACCATTTGCGGCATCATCGGTGTACTACTGATTGATGTGATCGGAATGCTCTGGCTCCAACATGCGGCCGGATATGACTTAAAAACAGCCTTTTTAACAGGCTTTGTTCCATTTATCCCTCTGGACTTACTCAAAGCCATTGTGGTTGCACAGATTATTCCAGCATTTAAAAAGGTTATTGAGCATTAAGCCCAATAACCTCCCTGCGGTCCAGCTAATAAACAAGGAATCACAAAGAAATCCTTCTGGTTTTCTAAACCTAGATCCTCTAATTTTTCGATTGCATGTCCACCTTCATACTCCGGGCCTACAAAAACAATGTAATCCCCTCGCTTTTCTTGTTTGAGCTTTTCAAATGAATAACACGTAAGCCCACTGGCAGTCATACCCCATTGATATTCCTCTGAAGAAACATAATAATCTTCTTTTCCCACTCCTAAAATATCCATTAAATTCTGCATTTGTTTTTTATAATATCCGTAAAAGATCTTCTTTTTACCGCCTATACAACCCAATAATTTCTGTAAACAGGAAATCTTATCACTTAAAGAACGGTAGCCTATATATATTTCTTCTTCAATCCCTTCATATCTCCATGGCGTAGCTGCTTTCGTTCTTAAATAAAGCTTTTCGCAATCCGATGTCGTAAAAAAGTCAATTACCGATTGTCCTTGAAAATGATATAAAACGTCATCTCGAACGGTAGTATTCTTTTCCTTGTCACTTAAAACATTAACATTCCAATTATCATCTAAAAGTAACGTCGTATCATTAAAATAATAATTAAATGCGTCCTGATCAGGTAATATAGAATCAGGATACTTTTCCAAAAATTCTCTTGTTAATGCTAGTAAATCACCCCGTTCCCTTATACGGTTCAAATTCATCAACAACACCCCCGCATTAAAATACCGCTCTCTTAAAACAAACCCTTCCTTAACGACTCTCGGCATTTCAACACCTTCTACAAATGCACTATCCCATACTGCTGCAAGTGAATAATCTGAAATATCAATGTTCCACAAAGTCATAACATCACAATTTAGCAATAAATCTGCATCTAAATAAATTATTTTATCTAACTCTTTTAAAACATTCGGAATAACCACTCTGAACATCGTTCCAATTGTAAAAGATTTTACTCCAGGATTATCAAACTCAAAATCACTTGACTTCAATTGATGAAACTGAAGATAACTTCCAAACCCTCCAACTGTCTGTACCAATTTCTCCTTATTCACCTCCGTAAGTGTTTCATCATGAAAAATGTGAAAGCATACTTTTGACATCGTATTTTCAAGCACAGATTGAATCACAGCACCTACAAGCAATGTATATTTTCCAGTTCTATCATATAATCCAAAAGCAATTTGTATACATTCTTCCGAACTCAAACCTTTCTTATCAAAAACTTCTTCATAAAAATCTGTCGCTTTCAACAAATTTCGCATCACTAATGAATCATCCTCTGAGTCAAAAGTCATTCGAAATTTTCGTACCGCATATAGGCCCTTCTTGGCTATATCATTTCCAATACGTTCCGTTGGATAAATCATTCTCTCTACACCACGTAACATAGACATATCCTCATATGCATAAGAATCATGCACGATTAGCACAATCTTCTGAACACCCATGCCACGAAGCTTTGAAATCAACTTAAATTCAAACTCGATACCATTTCCAGTTGGCAATTGTAAAACTGCTTTATCGCCCGGTTCCACCGCTGCGCAGATTCCGTCCAAGCGCTTCTGAAGCTCTGCATCGGAATCTGTCTCCACCGGATAACGATAGATTCCAAGCTCATAAAAGCCTATTTTTCTTGCAATCTCTGTTACCTTATGCTGTAAAGAACACAAATTATTATCACTTGTACCATAAATATTTGTAATTAATATCTTCATTATTTTCCCCCTTTATAATTATTACAATTTCTCCAACTGTTTTTTCACGCCCAGAACCCTCCCTGCGGTCCAGCTAATAAACGAGGACTCACAAAGAAATCCTTCTGGTTTTCTAAACCAAGAGATTCTAGTTTTTCGATGGAATTCTCATCCTCTAAAATAGGTGCTACAATCACAACAAAAGTACCTCGTTCTTCCTGCTCTATCTTTTCAAAAGAAAAACAATCCATTCCCTCTATTTTCGTGCCATACGAATATCCTTCTGGATAAACAAAATAATCTCCCTCTTGAGGTTTCACAATCTCTAAGATTTTCCTCATTTGTGCATCATAAAATCCATAATAGATTTTCTTTCTATTACACATGGCTTTTATCATTTTTTGTAAGTTATCAATTTTATCGCTTAATGAACGATACCCTATATAAATTTCGTCTTCTAATCCATCATAATCCCATGCTGTACTTGCCTTTGTTTTAAAGTACATTTTCTCAAAATCCACCGTACTAAAATAATCAATATATGGCTGCCCCATAAAATGATAAACGACATTTTCTCGCACATTCTTACAATTCCCTTTTTCATATTGGCTAAAAACATTCCAATTTTTATCCAATAACAAAGCTGTATCATTAAAATAATAATTCAATGCATCCTGATCCGGTAAGGCAGAGTCCGGATTATTCTCAAGAAACTCTATTGATAAATCTAACAAGTCCCCCTTTTTTCTAATAGCATCCAAATTCATCAATAAAACACCTGAATTAAAATATCGATCCTTAGAAACAATTCCTTCTTCGACGAATTTTGGCATTATAATTCCATTATCAAAAATCACATCTTTTACAGCCGCCAGGGAATACCCCGATATGTCTATATCCCACAAATCTTTAATATCCCGGTTAAACAATAAGTCTGCATCCAAATAAATGAGCCTATTCAAATTCTTTAGTACACGCGGCATAATCAGACGAAACATACAACCAATCGTATAATACTTAACCCATCTATGATTTCCATAAAAATCCGCCGGATTCACTTCATGAAACTGGATATAACTTCCAAATTCACCAACCGTCTGTATCAATTTCTCTTTATTCGTTCGGTTAAGTGTATCATCGTGAAAAATATGAAAGCAGACTTTGGACAGGGTATTCTCCAGCACTGACTGTATAACAGTTCCAACAAGCAATGTATACTTACCGGTCTTATCGTATAGTCCAAACGCCACCTGGATACACTCGTCTGAATCCAAACCTTTCTCATCAAAAGCACATTCATAAAAATCCGTCGCCTTCAACAGATTTCGCATCACTAGCGAATCGTCCTCTGAGTCGAAAGACATTCGGAATTTTCGCACCGCATATAGCCCCTTCTTCGCGATGTCATTTCCAATTCGTTCTGTTGTATAAATCATGCGCTCCGCACCGCGTAATAGCGACATATCTTCATAGGTATCGGGATCATGTACAATGAGAACAATCTTCTCTACGCCCATTCCTCGGAGCTTAGAAATCAGCTTGAATTCAAACTCGATTCCATTGCCTGTCGGAAGCTGAAGCACCGCTTTATCGCCCGGTTCCACTGCTGCGCAGATTCCGTCCAAGCGCTTCTGAAGCTCTGCATCGGAATCTGTCTCCACCGGATAACGATAGATTCCAAGCTCAAAAAAGCCCAGTTTCCTTGCAACATCAGCTACTCTGTGCTGCAAAGAAACCAGGCTATTCCTATTCATACCATATACA
Organism: Lachnospiraceae bacterium AC2012; assembly: GCA_000702525.1. Taxonomy (GTDB): domain Bacteria; phylum Bacillota; class Clostridia; order Lachnospirales; family Lachnospiraceae; genus FD2005. The sequence goes on along the minus strand of JNIN01000002.1, from coordinate 7,625 downwards.
TTTGTAATATGTGTTTTCATAACAATCCCCCCCAATTATAAAAACCAAAATCCCTACATTATTTCCCAAAAATTTATCTCATTAGTCTTCCTGGAGACGCTTTACCATCTCAAGAATAGATTCTGCAGAATTGAAGTTTTCCGGTGTCATCTCCGCTGCATCGATGGAGATGTCATATGCATCCTCTAATTCTCCCACAAGCATAATGATTGTAAATGAATCTAAAAGGTGATTATCGATTAACTGATCTTCCATCTCATAATCAATACTATCATCTACCTCATTTAAGATTGCAAGTAATTTTTCCATTTTCAAGTTCCTTCCTTCATCTTTCAAAATATAACCATCTAATTCTAGCGTAATGGTGTATTGAAATGATACGTCTCCTGCATACTTCGCACAAGCTTTAACCCGGATTGCTCACTATATAATACAATCGCTGGCAATTCATGACTCAAGAACAATGACATCCCTTCATAAACAGAATAAGCGCCAACATTCTCAAATACGACGATATCGCCCTTGTGAAGTTCTTCCGACTCATAGTTTCCTACCAAAACGTCATTCGTTGTACAGAGAGATCCGTGAATGGAATAGGTCTTCTTCTCACCCGTCAAATCCACATCCGCTCTATGAATCACATGCATTTTTGGGACGTACATTCCTCGAAGCTGCCCATCATAATGTAACTGATGAATTCCACCATCTACTATAGCATAGTTTTTTCCATCACTACACTTCAAATCACGAATCTCTGTTAGATAGCATCCACAATTATATGCCAAGGCGCGTCCCATTTCCAGAGAAATATTACCGCTCCACTCCATTTCCTGTAAAAGCTTCTTAAATTCCACGAGTTCCGCCTCTGCTGTGACCGTCTCTTCCTGCCCTTCGAAGTAAGGAACGCCAAATCCAGTGCCATATTCCAGATTCTTCACTTCACGTCCGGTTTCTTCAAAAATACGTTCAAAGAAATGATCCAGCTTCTGAATCTCTTTCGTATGCTTCGATAATTTATGCTTCTGTGTACCGGTGAAATAATGAATTCCATAGAATTCTATATGTTCCATCTCACCATTTTCAGAATTCAGAAGTTCGATAATCGTATCTTCATCCATTCCAAACTGTGCGCAATGGAGTCGCATATAGACACGTGCTGTAATTCCTAATTCTGTAGCAATTTCACGAATAATCGCAAGCTGGGATGGAGATTCCGCTGTATAGATTGCCTGATCACGACCATAATCCATGATGACACGCATATCTTCCCGTTTCTTTAAAACGCCGGAGATGAGAAGTCTCTCCGGTTTGATCCCAAGATTCGCACAAATCAAGAATTCCCCGTAAGAACAGACTTCGATTCGATCCGTCTTTAAAAGCGCTGCATCCGTCAAAAATGGATTTGTCTTCATGCAGTAATTAATGGCAATTTCCTCACCGAAAATGCGCTTGAAATAGTCATATCTCTCATAGAAAGTATCTAAATCAAAGACATACTGCGGTGTACCGTAGTTTTCTCTTGAAGTTCTAAGTACTTCGTCCTGCATCTTCATTACTCCACTACCTCCAGCTCTGTCAGAACCTTTCTGTCAATTTTTCCGTTCTTGTTGAGCATAAATTCTGAAACATGCGCAAATTTATTTGGCACCATGTATACCGGCAGAATCTCCTTTAATTCCAAATGCAGTGATTTCTTGTCCTTGTCACCACTGTAGTATGCCGTGATGCGTTGACGTTTCTCGTCATAAGAGCAAATGCTTCGTTCCACGCCCTCTACGGCATTGATTCCACGCTCAATCTCTTCTAATTCGATACGGTGACCCATATGCTTAATCTGGAAATCCTTACGACCAGCGAAATACATCTCGCCATCCTCTTCGATTACTGCCATATCTCCAGTACGATACATCCGCTTCATCGTACCTTCTGCATCCTTGTACATCACAAAGTGAAGCATCGTCTGCTCTTCGTTATGATAATAACCTTCTGCCAGGGACTCACCTGTCACGCAGATTTCACCCGGTCTATTCGCCTCATTTACGACATTTCCATCTTCATCCAGCAGAAATACGTCCCTACCTGGGAAAGCGACTCCTAGAGGCAATTTATCGCCTTTCTCGTACCTTCTATTAAGCACAAAGTACATACAGTTACATGTAATCTCCGAAGGACCATAGAGATTGACGAATTTCGCATCCGGAAGATTCTCCTGCCAAATCATCAACTGCTTCATTGGCATCACTTCGCCAGAGAACATCACGCGCTTGATATCCGAAGGCACGCGATACTGGAATCCCTTCAATCCGGAAATGATACAAAGCGCTGAAACTGCCCAGGTAAGATTTGTAACATGATGATCACATAGATAATCCAGAAGTCTTGCCGGTGTTGAGAAGTATTCTCTTGGAATCAGCACAAGCTCCGCACCTGTAAAAAGCGCACTAAAAATATCCTTTACCGATACATCAAAATCGAAGGGTGCCTGGTTTCCGATAATATCATTCTCGGTGAAATGGAAAATCTCCGTAAAATGACCAATGAAATCCAGTACACATCCATGGTTAATCAGGATACACTTCGGTGTTCCTGTGGAGCCGGATGTGAATACCCCGTACAGTGGCGTTTCTCGTGTAATCTTACTTCGCATCTCTGTTAGTTTCGGAGATGAAATAACTTTGAGCGTGCTCTTCTTTGTCGTTGTCGCAGTATACTGTCTATCCTTTTTGGGGCAAAAGAGCTGTGAGAGATACATCGTCTGACCGGTATATCCGCTCTTTGTAAGCTTATCCTGCATCGACTCATCTACAATCACAAGTCTAGGATTTAAGACGGATAAAATCTTAGTAATGCGTTCTGCTGGCTGTTCCGGATTAATGTATGTATAAAAACCTCCAGCGTAAATAGTTCCCAGTACGCTAACTAGTAATTCCACCTGTTTCTCACAAAAGATTGCTACCGGATATCCCGGTTCTTTTGCTTCCACCTGTTCCAGGATTCGTTTTCCCGCATATTCCGCACGATCACGAAGCTCATTCCATGTCAGAAAAATCGCAGGGTCAACCACTGCCTTTCTCTGCCCATGTGCATCTACTGTTTTTTCAAATCTATCTAAAATACTCTTCTCATTCTGCATGTCATAACCTCAAATCCACATCGACACTACTATTATCTCTATCTCACGAATTGCTATTTCATCGCTGTCTTCTGATTCGGCTCTAGTTTTCCTGTAATAATCTGAATCGCACGTTCTGATTTTGCATTATACTCGTCCACCAGACTGTTCCAACTCTTCGCAATTTTCATATTTCTTCTGTCTTTTAACGAATAATGATCCATCAGATACTGACCGATATAATCCGTTGTCTTCTCAGCTCCGGCAGAATTTAAATGGTCTCCGCCATCTCTGGAATCCGTATTCCAATCAATTGCCATCTCTTCACTGCAGAGATTTAAATCCAAATAGCTGAGCCCCTCCTTTTCTGCCAGTTCCGCCAACGCATTATGCTTGGCATAATTGTAGTTCACTGGAGACGGAGCGGAATAAAGGACTAATTCTGCGCCATTCTTTTTACAGATTTCTTCCATTTCATGTAAGGTATCCAGATTTTCCTGACAGATTGGTTCTTCCTGATCGGTTGGTGTCATATAATTACTTGCATCGCAAGGAACCACATCGTAATTAATCCAAAATCCCTTATAATTATTACTTGCCGTATGAATCGGAGATTTCCAGCAATCATGCTGTTTGATTAACGTACAATGATCGGAAATGTATTCTGAAATTTTCCCCTGCAGAGAATCATCCTTCTTATCATTTCTATAAAGACTGTTTGTCTCCAGCAATACCACCGTCGGTGACTGTGTCTCCATCGCAGTCGCCAGGATATCTCTACTTTCACTCAGTCTTGCAGCAATCTGTCCTGCCGCGTAACTTGTCACGCCATACTTCTCCCATAACTGCACCGGCGAAACGGATGTATAGCTTTCACTATCTCCCACAACCAGTACATCCAGGGAATCTTTCGCTTCTGCCTGCAATAAGGTAACCACTCCGGCTTTTGTATTTGCCAGATGATATTTCACCATAAATTGTGGTGTCATCACATGGCCAAGTGCCACAATAATTGTTATCAGTAATGTGAAAAATGCAATATTATTCACGAGTTTCTTCTTCATAAATCTTCCTCTAAAAACCTGCATAAATTAATTCTGCTGGATCATATCCAATGCCGTATGCTCCAAAAATCAGGATTGCAAAAATCATAAAGTAATAAATCGCCCAACGCTTTGGTCGGGAGAGCTGCGGTATCATTTCCAGGGTATCCGGATAATACTCCAGTCTCAGATCCATCGCGATGACAATCAGGCATGCAATCGCTATTAAAAGCGCATCGCTCTTGCTGATTCCCATGTTGAAAACTTCGATATACATATCATGTGTCAAGAAATCTCCAACGAAGATATTCTTACACATGGTAATAAACTGCTCGAGAGTCTCCGCTCGAAAGAGCATCTCACCTGCAAAAATAATAATCCAGGTACGGGCAATGCGGAAGCAAGAAACGATTCTTCCCTCCGGATTCAGATGAATCAGCTTCCAGAATCGAAGTCCTGCCGGCTCGATCATCACTTCTGCGAGCAGAATCACGAAATAATAAACGCCGTACAGAATATATGGAATCTTTGGTCCGTGCCAGAGTCCATTCAGCATCCATACCGGGAATAAAGCAATCGCAGATGTCACAACCATCGTGATGTACTTGCCCATATGCTTACGACCGTACTTATTCCAACGCTTCATCAGCTTTGATGTTGTCACTGGATAAAAGATATAGTTCTTGAACCAGGTACCCAATGAAATATGCCATCTTCTCCAGAATTCCGCTGCACTCTTAGCAAGAAACGGCTGACGGAAGTTTTCCGGAAGACGGACATTGAAGATTCTTGCAGAACCAATAACGATATCAATCGTTCCTGAGAACTCCAGATAAAGCTGCACAGTTGTCGCTACCGCGCAGATAATAATCATCGCTCCCGTATAATTCGATGATGGTCGATAGAAGTTATTTACAAACCAATACAATCGATCGGAAATGACCATGCGCTTGAACAAGCCATATCCGATTCGAATCGCTCCTGCAACAATGCTGTCACAACTTATGGCTTCCCCTTCGAAGAGCTGATCTTTCGTATCGCTATAACGACAGATTGGTCCCTCCATCAAGGTTGGGAAGAAAATCATAAAGAGCAGTAACTTCGCCGGATTTTTCTCCGCCTCCAAACGCTTCCAATACACATCCAGGAGATATCCAACCGCCTGTAAGGTGTAGAAGGAAATGCCGATTGGCACGAGAATCTTGCCGGCCTGGAAAGACGTATCATTTCCAAGTTTTGCCATCAACTGATTTACGAGATCCAATGTAAATGCTGTATATTTCAGCACTGCAAGGATTCCGACGACAGCTATAACGCAAAGCTGCACGACGTGCTTCTGTTTTCTCTTCTTTACTTTCTTGTCCGGGCTTTGAATTCGTTCTAACGCAACGCCACCAACATAGGTGATGGCTGTCGTAATGATTGCCCAATAGATTAAAACATCACTTATTAAGACGAAGAACGCCATACTGGAGAGCAAAAGTCCAACCCAGCGATAGCGTTTCGGCAGAATCTGATATAGCAACATTGCTATCGGTAAAAATAAAATAAAATAGGTATTTGTATTATATGCCATTTGTATTTCTATCCCTCACTTCAAAAATATCAATTTAATCTTAGAATTCAAATCTTTATATAATATAAAAAGAACCTAAAGAATTCTTAAGAATGCATATACACATCTTTTCTATTATAGCAAAAGATAAGAAAAACTCCGAATAGATTTATCAAAACCTATTCGGAGTCTCTATTTCTCTATATTCTAAGCGAATACTTATTCTGCTTCTACAGCATCTTCTGCCACTTCTGCTTCAATTTCACCGGAAGCAACACGCTTTTCATAACGTGTATAGATAATCCAAGCTGCTAAACCGAAGATTACCGGACCACTGAGTGACCAGAATGTTGTCTTGAAATCACCATCAAGAGCTGGCTGGATAATCGCAAATGCATTTGCAAATAAAAGTGTAAGTGTTACAACGTAACCCCAGATGTTTGCAGACTTCTGTGTCTTGTAAACAACGAAGGAACGATCCACACCTTCCATCTTCTTAAACTTAGGGAATGCAAAGGAGATGAACATATAAGGAACTGTCATACCTACATTTACCATCGCTGTTAAGATTAAGAAGAACTGTGCCATAGTATCGCCACCGAAGGAAACAAGAAGAATCATAACACATACGATTGCGCACTGAATCCACATAGCATTCTTAGGCATACCATCTTCTGCGATTTCGCCCATCTTGCCAGGCCAAAGTTCCTTTGGAGTACCATCGATTAACTGCTTTAATGGAGAGTATACAAGTGTAAACATCGCACCCATAAGTGCAAGAAGCATGATTAATGCATATACACGAGCAAATCCATGAGCTAAAGCTACCTGTGTTGCTACAGAAGCACCGAAAGCCTTACCAAAGGCAGCTGCAAAGTTTGACATAATTACATAAGAAACATTTCCAAGTGTAATCGTATCTGTTCCAAGGATTTCACTATAGTTTGTGAAAGAACCTACTAACATGATCAGAAGTGCGTAACCAACTACGATTACCATAGCTGCTGTTACGATTCCCTTAGGGAAGTTCTTCTTAGGATTTTCTGTCTTATCTACAAGACCACCAACTGCTTCGATTCCGCCGTATGCGAAAAGTGCATATACGATAAAGGACAGAATCATGATTGGGCTACCCTGGTAAGCTACGTTCAGAGGAGTCTTCAGGGATTCTAATCCGAGGAAAGGCTGCTCAAGCTGACCATGACGGGCAATAATCATAACGAAAGAACCAACAACTACCATGATGTTGATTACAAGTACGGCTGTACCACCAACAGATGTTACCTTACTAATCTTATCAATACCCTTTGAATCAAAGTAAGTAATGAAGATGAAGAATAATACTGCCATGATACCAAGAAGTCTTGATCCTGATAAGAATTCACTTCCGAATAAAGACCAGTTAGATGTGTTATCTTCACCAAAGATTAAGTTAGATACAGGCACCCAGATACCGGAGGAAACGTTAACCATCCAGAGTACGTAAGATGTATACCACATAAATGTACCGATGAATGCGTACTTTGGTCCAACGGACTTACTCATCCAAGAGTACATACCACCTGTTTCATGACGGAAGGCTGAACCAAATTCCGCTACCATGAATGCAAATGGAATAAAGAATAAAATACCAGCAATAACAAACCAAGGAATAGCTGCATATCCCATTAAGTAATAGGATCTTGGAATGTTATTAAACCCGTATACTGATGTGAAAATCATCAGAATGAGGGACATTAACCCAAGTTTTTTCTCTTTCATTTTCTCTCTCTCTTTCTTAAAGTTACTTGTTTCTATTAATATTAAGTGTAACTTATCGAATCTATTCTAATTTCAAATTAATTGCATCTTGCTTTTTTGCATTAAATTGTCGTCTTGATGTATTAAACGTTATGTTGTATTATATAAAACCTAT
>JNIN01000001.1:2062500-2065000 GCA_000702525.1 Lachnospiraceae bacterium AC2012 | reverse complement strand
TACTCACAACTCCAATATTTTTCAATAACAATAGTTACACAATTGAAAACAAAAAGACAGGAAATCATTACAAATTCCTGTCTTCCATAAAACGTGCGAGAGAGGATTCGAACCCCCGACACCTTGGTCCGTAGCCAAGTGCTCTATCCAGCTGAGCTACTCACACATATGTAATTAGATGTAAGAAAATCTTACTCCGTATTATTAAAAATAATACGTAATGCCGCAGACCGGAATCGAACCGGTACGATGTCGCCACCACAGGATTTTAAGTCCTGCGCGTCTGCCAGTTCCGCCACTGCGGCATATGGCTATATACCATAACGGTGATAAACACCAAATGGGACCTACAGGGCTCGAACCTGTGACCCCCTGCTTGTAAGGCAGATGCTCTCCCAGCTGAGCTAAGATCCCATTTCTTCAATTATTTAATTGAAACGACCCGAGCGGGGTTCGAACCCGCGACCTCCGCCGTGACAGGGCGGCGCTCTAACCAACTGAGCCACCGGGCCATATATTTTATTCAGATTTGAGTGGACCTTCAGGGACTCGAACCCGGGACCGATCGGTTATGAGCCGATTGCTCTAACCAACTGAGCTAAAGGTCCATGTAAAGCCGATGAACGGACTCGAACCGTTAACCTGCTGATTACAAATCAGCTGCTCTGCCAATTGAGCCACATCGGCGTATATTAAAATACGTCTTTTTCGAGTGATATACCTATATATCCTCTCTCAAAAAAAATGACCCCTACGGGATTTGAACCCATGTTACCGCCGTGAAAGGGCGATGTCTTAACCGCTTGACCAAGGGGCCTTATTTATAAATATTTCTTTATAGAAAGAAAACTCCCCCTGTTGGACTCGAACCAACGACACTTCGGTTAACAGCCGAATGCTCTACCGACTGAGCTAAGGAGGAATACTCTTGAAGGTTTGTTCCTTCAAAACTTCATATAGATTACCTGATAACAATTCTGTAAGAGCTTCGCTCTTACTTGGCACTATTTTGCTTCGCAAAACAGCGCATATGGTCAAGCCTTCGATCGATTAGTAACAATCAGCTACACGTATTACTACGCTTCCACCTTTGCCCTATCTACCTCATACTCTATAAGGGATCTTATGTCCTTAAAGGACGGGATATCTCATCTTGAGGGGGGCTTCACGCTTAGATGCCTTCAGCGTTTATCCCTTCCGGACTTGGCTACCCAGCTATGCCTTTGGTAGACAGCTGGTACACCAGTGGTCCGTCCGCCCCGGTCCTCTCGTACTAGGGGTAGCTCCTCTCAAATATCCTCCGCCCGCGCCGGATAGGGACCGAACTGTCTCACGACGTTCTGAACCCAGCTCGCGTACCGCTTTAATGGGCGAACAGCCCAACCCTTGGGACCTGCTACAGCCCCAGGATGCGATGAGCCGACATCGAGGTGCCAAACCACTCCGTCGATGTGAACTCTTGGGAGTGATAAGCCTGTTATCCCCAGGGTAGCTTTTATCCGTTGAGCGATGGCAATCCCACTTTATACCACCGGATCACTAAGTCCTACTTTCGTACCTGCTCCACCCGTCGGTGTCGCAGTCAAGCTCCCTTCTGCCTTTGCACTCTTCAAATGGTTTCCAACCATTCTGAGGGAACCTTTGAGCGCCTCCGATACCCTTTCGGAGGCGACCGCCCCAGTCAAACTCCCCGCCTGGCATTGTCCCCCAGCCGGATAACGGCTGCAGGTTAGAAACCCAGTACTACAAGGGTGGTATCCCAACAGTGACTCCATAGAAACTGGCGTTCCTATCTCTTAGTCTCCCACCTATCCTGTACATGCAGTACCGAATCCCAGTACCAAACTGGAGTAAAGCTCCATGGGGTCTTTCCGTCCTGGCGCGGGTAACCAGCATCTTCACTGGTACTTCAATTTCACCGGATGCATTGTCGAGACAGTGCTCAAATCATTACGCCTTTCGTGCGGGTCGGAACTTACCCGACAAGGAATTTCGCTACCTTAGGACCGTTATAGTTACGGCCGCCGTTTACTGGGGCTTGAATTCAAAGCTTCGCTTACGCTAACCTCTCCTCTTAACCTTCCAGCACCGGGCAGGCGTCAGCCCATATACTTCACCTTACGGTTTCGCATAGACCTGTGTTTTTGCTAAACAGTTGCTTGAGCCTATTCTCTGCGGCCTACATTCGTAGGCACCCCTTCTCCCGAAGTTACGGGGTCATTTTGCCGAATTCCTTAACAATGCTTCTTCCGTCGGCCTTAGGATTCTCTCCTCATCCACCTGTGTCGGTTTACGGTACGGGCTTATATTACACAATAGCGGCTTTTCTCGGCAGCTGGCTCACACACTTCGTTACTTCATTTCACTCCACATCACGCTTTCGCTTTCCGGCGCGGATTTGCCTACGCCCTGCTATACGCTTGTGCCAGAATTCCATCTCTGGCTTGTGCTTTCCTTCTGCGTCCCCACAGTTCTGATAATATAAGGTACAGGAATCTCA
>JNIN01000001.1:1622500-2057500 GCA_000702525.1 Lachnospiraceae bacterium AC2012 | reverse complement strand
CGCAAGCCTCTTCCATCGCTTTGCGGAACGCGCCATTCGAAGCTACGCCACCCGCGATTGCCATCTTATCTCCGCCATATTCATCCAGGGCATGCATCGCATGATCCACCAGTGCGTCCACTACCGCCTTCTGGAAGGAAGCCGCAATATCCGCCTCGTTAATCTCCTCGCCCTTCATCTTCGCACCATTGATATAATTCAATACCGCGGACTTTAAGCCACTGAAACTAAAGTCATAAGCATTGCCACTGACTTTCGCCTTTGGAAATGGAATCGCATCCGGATTGCCTTCTAAGGCCTTCTTCTCAATCTTTGGTCCGCCCGGATAACCAAGTCCAATGGCACGAGCGACCTTATCAAAAGCCTCTCCTGCTGCATCGTCAACGGTACGTCCAAGGATTTCATATTTTCCATAGTCCATAACACGCACAAGGTGTGTGTGACCGCCGGAAACAACCAGACATAAGAATGGCGGTTCCAGATCAAGATTCTCAATATAATTAGCGCTAATATGGCCTTCAATATGATGTACACCAACCAGCGGCTTATCCGCAGCATAGGCAATCGCCTTGGCTGTAGATACACCCACCAGTAAAGCGCCAACTAACCCCGGACCATATGTAACGCCAATGGCGTCCATATCATCCAGGGTCATCTCTGCGTCGTCTAATGCTTTTTGAACTACCTGATTTACACGTTCTACATGCTTTCTGGAAGCGATTTCAGGTACAACGCCTCCATATAATGTATGTACCGGTATCTGTGTACTGATTACATTACTGCGTACATCTCTACCATTTACTACAACTGCAGCTGCTGTCTCATCACAGGAGCTTTCAATTGCTAAAATCTTTACTTCTTTATTTGTAGTCATCTGGATCTCCTTCAGTTAGACGGAATGTCAAAATTTTCCACTGCCCGTCACTATCTTTTCTCAGGCAATATTCCTGGAATGTCTGAGTGAAATCATTTCCCTCTCTAGAGAAATAATAACTCGTGACATAGGCGCACTCGTCCCCCTGAACAGTTTGATATTCTACATCATTACTGCTACATACCTTCGCCGTTACAATCACCTGATCTCTCGCTTCATGATCTGCCACATCATCCTTCAGATTTTCGAGAAATGATGCCTCATCATTGTAGGAAAGCAGCTCATCATCGAGGAGCATTCTCTGCTTTTCAGCCAATGCAGCAATTTCTGAGTCCGTATGTTCCTCATCATAATATTCTTTAATTATGCGATTATACCATTTCACTGTTTCACGAGGAGTCTTCGGATAATCCTGCACGAAATCACGCGTTGTAATCACATCGTATTCCGTGATTTCTGTATCCTGCTCAGAAACAGTTGTACCGCTCTTTTTTGCAAGATAGAAATAATATCCCAATATCATAGCTCCACATAAAACAGCTACTATTGCTACTCGAATTGCCTTCTTCAAACTCAATCCTCCTGAAAATCAAGTTCCACTGTTTTGCCATCTTTTCCAAGATGCGCCTCAGGGAAGATTTTCTTAACATCCCTCATATATCGTTCCGGTCCCACAAGTGATGGGCTAAAGTGTGTCAGCCACATCTCCTGAACCTCTGCGCGCGCTGCCATATCCGCAGCTTCATAAAATGTCATATGACGATACTGCTTCGCCTTTGCCAGTTTTTCCTTCTCGGCGTACATACCTTCACAGATAAATAAATCCGAGCCCTTGGCAGCTTCCACAATATGTTCTGTCGGACGGCTATCCGTACAATATGTCATCTTGATTCCACGTCTCGCCGGTCCCATTACCATTTCCGGAGTGTATACCACTCCATCTTCTTCTATTGTATTCCCTTTTTGTAACAGATTCCAGTACTTTAATGGGATACCAGCGGCCTTTGCCGCCTCCGCATCAAACTTACCAGCACGTGGAATCTCAATACTATAACCATAACAAGGAACATTATGGCGCGCTTTAAATGCGTGGATATGATACCCATGTGCTTCAAAATATTCATCCTGCGCACTCAATTCCTTAAATTCCAAATCAAAAGGTAATTCCGGCGCCACCACACGAAGGGCATTTACAATACGTTCCACACCCTTTGGTCCTACAATCAACAGCGGACTTGTCTTCTCCGCATTTCCCATGGTGAGAAGCAATCCCGGTAAACCACTGATATGATCCGCGTGGAAATGCGTAATCAACAGTGTATCAATCGGTTTTGGGCTCCACCCCTTCTTCTTCATTGCTACCTGTGTACCTTCACCGCAATCAATCAGAAGGTCCGACCCGTTAAATCTCGTCATACATGACGTCAGATATCTATTTGGAAGCGGCATCATACCCGCCGTTCCAAGTAAACAAACATCCAGCATCCTATTTCTCCTACTGTTCTCTTCTATAGATATAAGCATCTTCTACCGGATTCTGGTAGAACTTCGGTCGTTTACCAACCTGCTCATATCCCATCTTTTCATATAATTTCTGTGCAGGCAGATTGGATTCCCGTACTTCGAGGAAGATGTAATGTACATCCAAGTTTTCCACTTCCTGATGGAGAAATGCTAACATCTTTCCACCAATTCCACATTTCCTTGCCGTCTTTTTCACAACAACGGAATCAATCTCACCCTCATCGGCTGCATAATAAAATGCTACGCAACCCAAAAGTTCCTTTGAGCCCTGCGACTCATCGCTATCTTCGAAAACGACCACACGCCCCTGCGCATTGCCAATGCAATCCACAAAATTCTTAGCGCTCCATGGTTCGTCAAAATTTTCCATTTCCAATTTTGCTAAAGCTTCTGCATCTTCCACTTTCGCAAATCTTATCATTTCACTCATGATACCAGTCCTGCGTAATTACTGTTCTCCTGCTGCACGTTTCTCAGCCTCTGCACGCTTTTCCGCTTCCAGACGTTCGCGTTCAGCCTGTGACAGACGAAGATATACCGGGCGAAAATCTGCTGCATCCACTGTCTTGCCGTCCGCCATATACTGCATAGCAAGTGCCGCAACTGCTCCGGCGCTCTGTCTGCTCTGGTGTGGTGACGCAAAGTCATATTCCACCGTCAGATTCTCCTTCAGATATTCCTTGAATACAGGCACACCATCTCCAAGAAATGTTACTGCCTGACCCATCGCATTCAATTTCTCAACCAGTTCATCAATTCCAATGGCACACTGTGGAAGCAAGATCTCCATCTCGCTCTGGTTTAAGAAACGATACACCCCGGTATACGTCTGCTGTCTTCTAGCATCCATAATCGGGCAAACCAGATTCTTAGATCCTGCCAATTGATAAGCCAGCCCATCTACTGTTGGGATTCCAATCAATGGTTTCTTTAATGCAAATCCAAGTCCTTTTGCTGTTGCAGAGCCAATACGAAGTCCCGTAAAGGAACCCGGTCCTTCCGCAACTGCAATGGCATCGATCGTTTGTAAATCCAGATCAATCATCTTAGCCAATGTATCCAGCATCGGAAGCAGTGTCTGCGAATGTGTCTTCTTATAATTGACACTATATTCTCCAATCAGTGTTTCATCTTCTACTACTGCTACAGATGCCACAAGGCCAGAACTGTCCAGAGCTAATATCTTCATTTCTATTTCCTGCTTTCTAATTCGGATTTCTCCGAAACAATTTCTATCTCATCTATTCGATGGTAATTCTACGATAATCAAATCCTTTTTCAAGATCTTTCTCAATCGTAATGGTTTTTACATGATCCGGAAGAATCTCTTCAATCAGATTCGCCCACTCAATCAGGCACATACCTTCACCATAGACATAATCATCAAATCCAATCTCGTCCATTTCCTCAACATCGCCAATACGATAGACATCAAAATGATAAAAAGGCATACGTCCCTCTTCATATTCCTGTACAATCGTAAACGTTGGACTATTGATTGGTTCCGTAATTCCTAATCCCTCGGCTACGCCTTTGGTGAAAATCGTTTTTCCCACACCAAGGTCACCGAGTAATGCATAGACATCGCCCGGTTTTGCTTCCTGTCCAATCTTTCTTCCAAGTTCTTTTGTTTCTTCTGGTGAATTTGTTTCTATTATCATATCTTCTACCACTTTAATTTTCTTCTATGACTCGGTAACTTCTCTTCCATCATCGCTTTCACTTCCGGATAAACAGCTTCCAAATCACGCTTTGGAATCACGTAAGCATTCACACGATTACTAAAGATTAAGAGTTCGTTCTTCGTAGTAACAACCTTATAAATCAGATTCCAAGGAAGAACGGCTTCCTGCTCACCTTCCTGATCCGGTTCCGTCACCAGCACTTCTGTTCCAGGAACAGATACTACCACACCTTTGTCCTCAAGGGAATAGTGTAAACTCCCCTGGAGTACCCCACTCACCTGCGCCTTTGAGCGTAATTTCAGGATTACCGGCATGTAAAATAAAAATAAAAATCCAATTACGATATAAGCTACGGAATAGCCCATGGGAACAGAGCCCCATGTGATATAAGTGGCAATAAATGCCAATGCCGCGAAGATAAATGACATCCACCCCTGCGAAGAAGTATATGCATGATACATATTAAATTCATACATATCATTCGCATTTAATTTTGCATCAAACGTAACATTTCTCATAGTTTCACTCCTTAACTGCGTACTCCCTTTAATACCGGTGAAATCCTCTTATAAATCAACAACGTAATCAATACACAAACCATTCCCTTGACAAAGGTAAATGGTACATTGAAAAATAATAAACACTGCCACAATTCATTCACGGATGGAACGATTGCCTGATACATCTTCACACAAGTCTCTGTATCGCCTCCAAAGAACACCGTGATATAAAATGGATATACCACAAAGTAGTTAATAGGAAAACTTAAGACAGCCATAGAAATGGCACCAATAAAACTTGCTTCAATGGCAACCTTCTTGGTCTTATGATGCTTGTAAATAATTCCCGCCGGAAGGACGTAACACGCGCCCATAAAGAAATTACAAATCTCGCCAATTCCACCGGTCGTCGAAACGGACATATGAAGTAAATTCTTCACGCATTCAATCAACACGCCGCAAACCGGTCCCATAGCAAAGGCACCAATCAGTGCCGGCAAATCAGATAAATCCAATTTGATAAATCCCGGCATAAATGGAACCACAAATTCCAAAAACTGTAAAACAAAGGCAACTGCTGCAAGCATAGCAGTCACTGTCAAATATCGAACCTTTTTTCCTGTACTAGACTTCATTTATTTTCCCTCTCCCTTAATCTTCATTGTAAGAGCTATTCTCTTCTTCTTTTCATCGACTTCCATAACCTGTACTTCTACGATATCTCCAACACTCACAACCTCTAATGGATGTTTGATAAACTTATCACTCATCTGTGAAATATGAACGAGTCCATCCTGATGAACGCCGATATCTACAAACGCACCAAAGTCGATGACATTTCGAACCGTGCCCTTGAGGATCATGCCCGGTTTCAGATCTTTCATTTCCAGGACATCGGAGCGAAGAATCGGTCTTGGCATATCCTCTCTCGGATCACGCCCCGGTTTCTCTAATTCTTTCGCAATATCCTGCAACGTAAGCATACCAATCTCCAATTCCTCGGACAGCGCCTGCTGCTTCTTCTTGTCGAGACTGCTTAAGATTCCGGAAAGAGCCCCTTCTCGAAGTTCTTCCTTATCATGTCCAAGCTTCGCTAACAGCTTTTCTGTCGCCTGATAACTCTCCGGATGAACCGCTGTTGCATCGAGTGGATTCTTCGCATCTCGAATACGAAGGAATCCCGCACACTGTTCATAAGCTTTCGGTCCAAGTTTTGCTACCTTCAGAAGCTCCCGACGGGATGTGAATTTACCGTTCGCTTCTCGATATTCTACGATATTCTTGGCTATGGTCTTATTAATTCCAGATACATATTCCAGAAGCGAATAGGATGCCGTGTTCAAATCCACGCCTACCTGGTTTACCGCTGTTTCTACAACACCGGATAATGCTTCCGACAATTTCTTCTGGTTCATATCATGCTGATATTGTCCGACACCAATGGATTTTGGATCAATCTTTACCAATTCCGCAAGTGGATCCTGTAATCTTCTCGCGATACTCGCCGCACTTCTCTGCCCTACATCGAAATTCGGGAATTCCTCTGTTGCGAGTTTACTTGCAGAATAAACCGATGCACCGGCCTCATTTACAATGACATACTGTACCGGACGATCCAGTTCCTTTAACAAATCGACAATGATCTGTTCCGATTCACGCGATGCCGTACCATTTCCCACAGAAATGAGACTGACATTGTATTTCTTAATCAACGCCTTCAAAATCTTCTTGGATTCTTCCACCTTGTTCTGTGGCGCTGTTGGATAAATAACCTTGGTATCTAAAACCTTACCCGTCGCATCCACAATGGCGAGCTTACATCCGGTACGGAAGGCCGGATCCCAGCCGAGAACAACCTGATTGGCAATCGGTGGCTGCATCAAAAGCTGACGAAGGTTCTTGCCAAATACACTAATGGCGCCATCTTCCGCCATTTCCGTCATCTCAGAACGAATCTCACGCTCGATGGATGGTGCAATCAAGCGATGGTAGCTATCCTTCACAATCTCCTGTAAAATCGGCGTTGTAATCGGATTATCCCGAAAGATCACACGCTTCTCCAGATAACGTATGCACTCCTCTTCCGGCGCTAGCACCTTAACCGTAAGAATCTTCTCCGCTTCCCCACGGTTTAGCGCAAGTACACGATGTCCCGGCAGATTCTTCAGCGGCTCATCAAATTCATAATAGGTTTCATACACCGATTCCGCCTCTTTGTCCTTCGCCGTACTCGTGATATGACCCTTTTTCTTCGTCAAATCTCGAAGATAGATACGGTAATCCGCTTCATCCGAAATCTGTTCTGCAATAATATCAGACGCACCAGCAAGCGCATCCTCCACACTCTTTACTTCCTTCTCTGGATTGATATATTTCTTCGCTTCCTCCTCGATTGGAGTCTTTATCATCTGTAAAGAAATGATACTGGCGAGCGGCTCTAAACCACGTTCCTTCGCAATCATCGCTCTCGTTCTACGCTTCTGCTTGTAAGGACGATAGAGATCCTCTACGACAACGAGTGTCTCCGCAGCCAGGATCTGCTTCTTTAACTCGTCTGTCAGTTTTCCCTGCTCCTCAATGGACGCAATAACCGTCTGTTTCTTATCCTCCAGATTACGAAGATAATTCAGCCTATCAAAAAGATTCCGGAGCACCTCATCATTTAGGGCTCCGGTCACTTCTTTTCGATATCTTGCAATAAACGGAATGGTATTTCCCTCGTCGATGAGCTTCACTGCTGCCTCTGTCTGCCAGGTCTTAATGCTTAATTCCTCGGCGATTTTATTCATAATATCCATTCTGGTAAGTTACTCCTTATATGTCAAAATTCTCTTGTGCATTACGGTCACTGTTCTGACCCTGTTTTACCTGATCCTCGGATTTCGGATACTTAATCAACGTATCTGTCGTACCACCCGATACATAGGTTCTACCGCACTCCGGGCACACGGAAGTATGGATAGACACGCTTGCATTAATCACGCGTCCTCCCTTCTGTGCCGCACTCGTATACGCATTACTCACATGCTCCTGCTCATGACCACGTACCGCAGAAGCTGCATTCTCAGGCGAAATATGTGCCGCTGCCTTGAAGGAAACATTCTCATCAGAACCATCCTGATACTTCCGTTCCTTGCAAGTCTGACATTCCTCTGGAGAGGAACGTCGTCCGGCCCTGGTCGCATCCCCGGTCTTGTCGGCACCACTTGTCGCGCCAACAGATCCTACAGAGCCGCTATATCCCAGGCTTTGCCCAAACGATATGGAATTATTATAATCGCCGTAACCCATCAGGCCGACAGAAAAATGGATTCCACTCATAACACGCACTCCTTTAGCTTATTATATAATCATTTTGACTTGAAAACAAGGTTATCCTATACTAGAAACATTGAAGAAAGGGCGATTTTATGAAGATTTTAGAAATGTTACTGCACATTATTTTACGTCCATGTCCGTTCCATCAAGTTACCGGTTTCTACTGTCCCGGCTGTGGTGGAACGCGCTCCGTAATTGCGTTACTGCATGGGCATATCCTGCAATCCTTGATTTATCATCCCATCGTACTCTATGTCGTGGTGATGTTCCTATACGCAATGTTGAAAACGGCCTATAGCCGCATCACCAAAAATCCAGCGAAGCGGTATCATTTCCGCCCTGCGTATGCGTATATTGCGCTAATCATCCTTGGAATCAACTTCCTCATCAAAAATATTGCGCTCGCCTATGGGCTGGATTTACTGACCGTGCTAGCTATTTTATAAAGTTCTCTACACACCAATCTTATCTATATACCACAATACCGAAATACCGAAAAAAGCTCTCAACCATTGGCTGAGAGCTTTCCTGTTCTATTATTTTTCTTCCTGTTTTGCCCATCCGTAAGAATAACGAACGGCCTTATTCCAGCCTTTTCTCTTGGTATCTCGTTCCTCATCCGAAATCTGAGGAATAAATACACGATCCAGCTGCACATTTTTAATCACTTCTTCTTTGTTCGCCCAATAGCCAACGGCAAGTCCCGCAAAATAAGCAGCACCCAGTGCTGTCGATTCTACGCACGCCGGACGATTAACCGGACGATCCAACATATCGGACTGGAACTGCATCAAGAAGTCATTGGCACTTGCACCACCATCGACTTTCAATGCACGAAGATCGATTTCCGAATCTGCCTTCATTGCATCGATAACATCGCATACCTGGTAGGCAATGGATTCCAATGTTGCACGAATAATATGATTCTTATTCGTTCCTCTTGTGATACCAACAATCGTTCCACGAGCATACTGATCCCAATGTGGTGCACCAAGACCGGTAAATGCAGGAACCACATAAGTTCCATGTGTACCCTTAACACGCGTCGCAAAATATTCAGACTCCTCGGCACTATCAATCAGTCTCATGCCATCACGAAGCCACTGAATGGCTGCTCCGGCAACGAAGATGGAACCCTCGAGTGCATAATTCACTTCGCCGTCCAATCCCCATGCAATGGTAGTAACCAGACCATTCTTCGAGAATACCGGCTTCTTACCCGTATTCATAAGCAGGAAACAACCCGTTCCATAGGTATTCTTTGCTTCTCCTTCCGAGAAACAAGCCTGTCCAAACAATGCTGCCTGCTGATCACCTGCTGCCCCGGCAATCGGAATTTCCGCGCCAAAATAGCTTGGATCCGCGTAGCCATAGACATAGCTGGATGGCATTGCCGTTGGAAGCATGGATTTTGGAATCTCAAGTTCTGCCAAAATCTCATCATCCCACTCCAAGGTATTAATATTAAATAGCATTGTTCTACTTGCATTGGAATAATCCGTAACATGTACTGCGCCCTTGGTTAATTTCCAAATCAGCCATGTCTCCACTGTTCCAAAGAGCAAATCCCCATTTTCTGCTCTTTCTCTGGCACCTTCTACATTGTCCAAAATCCATTTGATCTTGGTTGCTGAGAAGTACGCATCAATTCTCAGACCAGTCTTCTGACGGAAGGAATCTTCAAGTCCCCTAGCTTTTAATTCATCTGCCATTTCAGAAGTTCTACGACACTGCCAAACAATCGCATGGTAGACAGGTTCACCCGTCTTCTTATCCCATACAATGACCGTTTCTCGCTGATTTGTAATCCCAATACCCGCAATATCTTCCGCGGAAGCTCCAATTTTCGACATGGCTTCTACTGCCACGCCGAGCTGTGTAGACCAGATTTCATTGGCGTCATGTTCAACCCAACCTGGATTTGGGAAATACTGACGAAACTCTTTTTGAGCCATAGAGCAGATATTTCCTTCTTTATCAAAGAGGATGCATCGATTACTAGTTGTACCGGCATCCAATGCCATGATGTATTTAGCCATAGCCAAACCCCCTTCAAAAAATTTGCATATTCGTGCATGAGGATCGAATTCTCCTCATACATATAAAATTATAGGTTTTTTACTTGTTTATTGCAATATCTGGCACTTTGCGATTTCGCTTTTATCCAGCCAGAATTCATGCAAAAACGCTCTTTTTCTGTATGAAAAAAGAGCGTTTTTGAACATAAAATTTATGTGATATTGTTAAGTTTTTATCTAATCTGCTAATCGTAAGGTCTGACGTACATCGGTTACAGATTCTAGTTTCCGCGCAAAATCTGCTTCTGTCATCTTCACTGTAATAAAACCAATTTCATCCGGAATTCCTGCATCCACATATTCTACATGATAGAATGCTGCTTCAATCTCTTCCTTGCTTGCACCTGTACGAACAAAGAATGTATTCTCCTGCTGATTTGGGTTCGAAAGAATCAATGGTTCTTCCTCCCATTCCAGATAGATGTTTTTATCGATATGTTTTGCCATCGCAACCATATCACCAACAACTGCAGATGCTGTAGGGAGCTTACCTGCGCCACTACCATAGAACATTCCATCGCCAAACATATTGCCATGTACGAAAATCGCATTAAATACGTCATCTACATGATGCAATGGATGAGATGGTCCAAGAAGATACGGTGCCACTCTACATACATAAGTATCACCAACCTTTTTGCTTCTAGCCAATAACTTAATCACTTTTCCTAATGCATTTGCATATTTGATATCCGTAGCAGAAATCTTGGTGATTCCCTCTGTTGGAATATCTCTATAATCTACCTGCTGTCCACAAACTAAAGAGGTCAAAATCGCAATCTTACGACATGCATCATGTCCTTCTACATCCGCAGTAGGATCCTTCTCCGCATATCCATTGGCCTGTGCTTCTTTCAAAACTTCATCGAAGTCCGAGCCCTCTTTTGCCATTTTTGTCAGCATGTAATTGGTTGTACCATTTACGATACCAGTTATTTCCTCAACTACATCTCCTGTCAGGCTTGATAACAATGGTCGAATAATCGGAATTCCACCACCTACCGATGCCTCAAACAGGAAATTCACTTTATGTTCGCGGGCAATTCGAATCAGCTCCGCACCCTTCTCGGCAACCAGTGCCTTGTTGGATGTTGTGACATGCTTACCTTTTTCAAGCATTGCCTTCACAAATGTATACGCTGGTTCTACACCACCCATTGTTTCAACAACAATGTCCACTTCTGGATCATTGACAATCGTCTCATAATCATGAACAATCAAATGCTCTACCGGATCTCCCTTAAATTCACGAAGATCCAATACGTACTTTAACTCAAGCGGTTCTCCCGCTCTTTTTGCAATCACATCTCGATTCACACGAAGAATCTCAGCGACACCGGAACCAATGGTTCCATAACCCATAATAGCTACCTTCATCTTTTTTCTTCTTTCCTTTTCTTTTTTATTCCCTTGCTAATATCTTGGCATACAAAATCCCATCAATCGCTTCAATCTCATCCACCATATGTGTCAAATCCATCTTCTCTGATGGAACATCCGCACTGATAGATAACGATGCCAGCCCATTAATTGGGACACTTTGATGTATGGTCAGGATATTGGCGCCATTTGCAGCAATAGCGCTAAGAACCTGCGATAGAATTCCCTGTTCGTCCTCCATCTGAATTACCATATTAATGGTCTTTCCTCTGCCATTCTCGTGATATGGAAATATATCGTCTTTATATTTATAAAAAGAACTTCTACTAATTCCCACACGATCTGTAGCTTCTTGTACGGATGGACATTTACCAGAATCCAAAAGCTTCTTAGCCTCCATTACTCTTAGAAGAACATCCGGCACAGCCTTGTCCTTCAATACATAGAGCTTTGTCTTCTCTGCCATTTTCTCCCTCCGGCTCTGTCTTTGGTACAAATACAATTGTCCTTGCAGTAAAGATATTATCATATTGAGGGAGTCCAAACAAGCCTATTTTCTGTAATTAGTCGGCATCGGACGCATTTCTTGCAGGTCGTCCAAGCGATACCCACTTCAAATAAGCATTCATAAATGCATCGAGATCGCCATCTAAAACAGCACCTGTATTACTTGTTTCTTCCCCTGTACGGAGATCCTTCACCATACTATATGGCTGTAATACATAGGAACGAATCTGGCTGCCCCAGCCAATATCCGCAACCTCGCCACGAATCTCGGCTTCCTTCTTACGATTCTCCTCTTCCTTTAACAGGAACAGCTTTGCCTTTAACATCTGCATCGCCTTGTCCTTATTCATATGCTGAGAACGTTCATTCTGACAGGTAACCACAATTCCTGTTGGGAAATGTGTAATTCGAATGGCAGAGGACGTCTTATTGATGTGCTGTCCACCGGCACCACTGGAGCGGTATGTATCAATTCGGATATCGTCATCATTTACTTCGACATCCAGATCTTCTTCGATATCCGGCATAACATCGCAAGACGCAAAACTCGTCTGTCTCTTACCATTGGCATTAAAAGGACTGATACGAACCAATCGGTGAATGCCATGTTCCGACTTGAGATAACCGTATGCATTTTCTCCATTAATCTGAAATGTTACGGATTTGATGCCCGCTTCATCGCCCTCCTGGAAATCCAATTCTTCCACAGAGAAATCATGCGCCAGCGCCCACTTGCTATACATACGATAGAGCATCGCTGTCCAGTCACAAGCCTCAGTTCCACCGGCACCAGAATGCAAGGTGATAATGGCGCTTTCCTTGTCATGTGGTTCTGACAGAAGTGTCTTCATACGAATCTTCTCATAGGTATGTTCAAATACGGAAAAGCTCTCTAAAGCTTCCTCTGCGATTTCCGCATCGTTCTCTTCATTTCCAAGTTCGATATAGGCTTCGATATCCTCTGCCAACTGCTCGAGTTCGGCATAGACTGCCATATCATCCTTCAAACTCTTAAGCTCAATCGTCTTTTTCGTAGATGACTCAGCATCATCCCAAAAGTCAGGAGCTTCCATCATACGCTCTAATTCCTGAATACGATTTCTCTTATTCTCTAAATCAAGCGCTGTCTGTAATTCTTTTAACGGGCCTTCGTAATTGCCCAGTTTAATCTTTAACTCATCTAATTCGACCATATTACTCTCCTAATTCTCCCTGTAATACTTCTATCGCTTTCTGAATCTGATTATCTAAATCGATACTATATTCATCTTCACTACTTCCCATAAACTCAAAAGGAAGTTCGATATCCGGAGTGATTCCAACTCCATGGATGCAAGTTCCACTCGGTGTATAATAGCGCGATGTCGTCACCTTTAACGCGCTTCCATCTGTAAATGGAATCGTCGTCTGCACGATTCCCTTACCAAAGGTCTGCGTACCTATGATTGTACCATAATCGAAGTCCTGGATGGCACCCGTAAAAATCTCCGCAGAACTTGCGGTATATTCTGATGTTAATACCGCAATTGGAATGTCGATTTTCGTCTCTTCATCAGAAGTATAATCGGTTCGATTGCCATCTTTGTCCAGCATATAAACGGTTGTACCACCTGGTAAAATCTCATCCAGTATCGCAGTAACGGAGTCCACGAGTCCACCGCCATTCGAACGGAGGTCATAAATCACCGCTTTCATTCCCTGATTCGTAAGGTCACTCATCGCCGCTTCATATTCTTCCAACGTATCATTGGAGAAGGAATTAATCTGCACATATCCGATCCCGCCATCGAGCATCTGATAGGAAACCGATGGAACCGTAATATTTCCACGGGTTACCGTTACGGTCTTTTCTTCCCCGTCTCTTGTATAGGTCATTTCCAAAGTTGTGCCTTCGTCACCACGAATATAACTAACAAACTCATCTAATTCATAATCCGTCGCCGTATAATCATCAACGCTTACAATCACATCTCCCATCTGCAGTCCGGCCTCTTCTGCTGGAGAGCCCTCATACACCTGTTTAATCGTGACTTCCTTCGTGCTTTTATCCTGGCTGAGAACAGCACCAATTCCGGCATAGGTTCCGGTCGTACTAATCAAGAATTCCTGATATTCTTCCGGCGTATAATAGACGGTATAATCGTCACCCGCGCTCTCTACCAGGCCCTTATATAAACTATTGATCTTGGTCTCATCATCAATATCCTGATAATAATACTGATCTAAAACAGTATTAATAACCGCCAACTTACTAAGTACAGAACCATCTAAAAAACCAAACGTCGTTTTTAAATAAACCCCGAGAATCAAAAGGAGCACAACAAAGACACTTGTTGATATCGCCATTCCCGTAAACAGACCTTTTTTAAATGAACCTTTTTTCAAAACAATCTTCCTTCTTTCTTTTTTCTCTAATCATAAAGAAGCGAATAGGCATATTCTCCCTATCCGCTCCCTATCATTTCTATTAAACTTTCAAATGTTTTCTAAGCGTAAATCTCGAACCTAAATATCCAATTCCTACACCCAGTGCTAATGAAATAGGAATCAGTACGTGGAACACCTTGCCCACAGATACAAAGGAAACCATATCACTCAAAAACTGGAATTTATCTGCAACATATCTGACGATTCCTCCATAAAGGAACCAAAGTGCAATCAGTGGAATAGCAGAACCTACAAGTCCGATAATCACACCTTCCACAACGAACGGTGCTCGCACGAAACTGTCCTTCGCACCAATCAATTTCATAATAGCGATCTCTTCTTTACGAATAGAAATACCAACCGTAACCGTATTGCTAATAAGGAATACGGCAACTGCAATCAGGATTGCTACAACAAATCCAGAAATCAGGGTTAATAATTTATTGAAATCAGATAAAGTATTCGCCGTAACTTCGGAATGCTTTACCTCACGTACCCCATCCAGTCCCTCTAAGAATGTTACTAATTCATCCTGCTGGGATACATCGGAAAGATAGATTTCATAGTTTTCATGACCTGCCAATGGGTTATCACCCACGAAGCTAGAAGCAGCGTCTTCATTTCCCTGGAAATAAACATCCTTATATTCTTCCCATGCTTCATCTGCAGAAACATAGTTATAGCTTGCCACTTCCGGTCTGGATGCAATCTGATCGCCAATCGCTGTAATCTGGTCCTCTGTGATGCCTTCGTTGAAGAACACCGTAACAGCGACGCCTTCCTCAGCCTCTTTTACCATGCCCTCGAAATTCACACCAATGGAATAGAAAATTCCAAAGAGGAAGATACAAGCGGCCATTGTCGCCATGGATGCAAGGGAGAACATCTTATTTCTCCAGATATTCTTCAGACCCTGTTTGAAATTATAAAGGAGAGTACTTATCTTCATGCTTCTTCTCCTTCCTCATCGCTGATCACAACGCCCTTCTTAATGGTGATAACTCGCTTATTCATAGCTTTTACAATCTCCATATTATGAGTAACAACAACTACTGTTGTGCCGCGCTGATTAATTTCATCCAGGAGTCGCATAATCTCCCAGGCATTTTTATTATCCAAATTACCCGTTGGCTCATCCGCCAAAAGAATCTTTGGCTCATTGACAAGCGCTCTGGCGATAGCAACTCGCTGCTGCTCACCACCGGACAACTGTTTTGGAAGAGAACGATACTTCGCTGCAAGTCCAACCATGGAAAGCATCATCGGTACCTTTCTCTTTATTTCTTTATTTGATGCCTCTACTACTTTCATAGCAAACGCAACATTTTCATAAACATTACGATCCGCCAGAAGTCGGAAGTCCTGGAAGACAACGCCGATATTACGACGGAATTTTGGAATCATCTTATGCTTTACTGTCTTAAGATCTTTTCCATTGATAATAATTTTACCCTTTGTCGGACGAAGTTCCGCCAACAAAAGCTTAATTAACGTAGATTTACCAGATCCACTGGCACCTACGATAAACACAAACTCACCCGGTGCAATCTCTAAATTCACATCGTTTAGAGCCGGTACACCAGCCTGATATGATTTACTGACATTTTCTAGTCGTATCATATAATCCCACTTTCTAACTGCTTATTTCCTGATGGGATGAACAAACTTTCTAGAAATTCTGGTCATCCATATAGTTCATATATTCCACTACCATCATTGCAATCTTAAATGTGATGGCATCCTCAAACACTCTAAGATCCAGACCCGTGCTCTTCTGCAACTTGTCTAATCGATAAACAAGAGTATTTCTATGAATATATAACTGTCTTGATGTCTCGGATACGTTCAAACTATTCTCGAAGAATTTGTTAATCGTTGTAATAGTTTCCTCATCAAATTCATTTGGATTCTTGCCATCAAAGATTTCATCGATGAACATCTTGCAAAGAGGAATCGGTAACTGATAGATCAAACGTCCAATTCCTAATACGGAATAGGCAATGACATCTCTTTCCTTAAAGAAAATCTTGCCAACATCAAGCGCCATCATCGCTTCCTTGTAAGATCTTGAAACCTCTCTAAGTTCATCCACAATCGTACCATAGGAAACGCGAATTCTCTGATCTCCTGTACGATCCTTGAATGCATCTACGATAACGGCAGCGGTTCTTTCAATATCCTCGTATGTCTCACTGGAACCAAGTTCCTTAACAACGATGATATTTCTCTCATCCACTGCTGTGACAAAATCCTTGCGCTTTCCACCAAATACATTGCGGACGCGATCGATCTCATCCCCATCCTTGTCCACGCCTGTCTCTACAATCATAACGACACGCTTTGCTTCAATATCCACATGAAGCTTCTTCGCACGATTATAGATATCAACCAATAACAGGTTATCTAATAACAGGTTCTTAATGAAGTTATCCTTATCGAAACGTTCCTTGTAGGCAATCAGCAACTGTTCAATCTGGAAAGCTGCCACTCTACCCACAGTAAATGTCTCTTCGGAGTCCCCATTTGCAATCACAATAAACTCCAGATGCTGTTCATCAAACACTTTGAAGAAATGACACTCATGCACAACCTGGCTATCTGCTGGTGATGATGCAAAATTCATCGCAGGTTCCACATACTCCTTTGCATCTTCCATCGTTGATGCCAGGATACCACCTTCTGCATCCAGTACTGCAAACCCCGTCTTAGTGATTTGATTCAATCCATCTATAGTTTTTTGTAAAATCTGATTTGAAATCATCTTCCACGTCCCCTCTTTCAGTCCTAGGCATTTTATACAATTTACGATTTCAGTTTTACTCTAATTTACACATATTACGTTATCAGTTTAATATAAAATACCAAAAAAGGAAAGCACTTTCTCTTGGTTTTTAGGCATATTCCCATATAAATATCCAATATCATCCCCCCTATGTAATATCTCTGTAATATTTATCTGAAAATATGTTACGGGTACTTAAAATTGAGTGAAAGTTTCCATCATTATATACACAGTTCATCTGTCAACATCCGTATAAAAAATGGCTATATTTTATGTAGCATGCACAAAACAGCTGTTCTGTTTTTTCGACTATATTTCACACAATTTTTGTGGATTTTTGTGGATAACGTTGATAACTTCGTGCATAAGTCTGTTTTTCAATACTTTTTCCACTTCTCACAATGTTGATAACTATCAACTTTATAATCTGTTTAGAGTTAGTTTCGAATCCATTTATTAGTTTTTATGCACTTTTACCAACAGGACCATTTCTATGCAAAAACAATTATCTGAAAATCTATATTTGACACAAAAAAGAGGTCGCAGGCACTGCCTACGACCTCCCATTATTCTTATGATATTAGAAGATTCTTCTGATAGAAAGAATCTGCTTATAATTCACATTACTATACTTAATACCATCGGATGGGTTTGATGCAGAGATGATAGAACCACCACCTACATAAATACCAACGTGGCCACTATAGCATACGATATCACCAGGCTGCATTTCATCGTAAGATACTTCATATCCGCAAGATCTCATAGCAGATGAAGAATGAGGTAAGCTTACACCAAATGCTGCATATACGCTCATTACAAAGCCAGAACAGTCTGTTCCGTTTGTAAGAGATGAGCCACCATATACATATGGATTACCAAGGAACTGTGTTGCATAGCTAACAACTGCACTTCCGCCTGATCCAGATGCTGATGAATAGCTCTTTGAGCTTGATGATGAGCTAGAAGATGATGACTTGCTAGAACTGCTTGAGCTGCTGGAATTTCTAGCCGCTGCAGCTGCTGCAGCTTCTTCTGCTGCCTTACGTTCTGCTTCTTCTGCTGCTACTCTTGCAGCTTCTTCTTCTGTTGTCTCACCGTATGTATATTCTGTGGAAAGAGTAACGTAATCTGTTGAAACGTATCCTTCACCATTTTCTACAGAAACCTTAACCCAGCCCTGATCAGCTGTAGATTCATCTGTTACTGTAAGATCTTCACCATCTGGAACCATCATAAGGATAGATGAATCTGTGTTTGTTTCAGAACGAACATATAATGTTGTTGTGTTAACAGTAGCCTTTCTGCGGGATGCAGATGCAATGGTTGCTTCATCACCAACAGATACATAGTCTGCGCTAACATATCCGTTAATATTGCCAGATGTAATCTGATACCATCCATTCTCAGATGAGTTAACAGTACATGCATTATTTGCATATAACTTACCAACAATATCAGCATCTGTAGATGCAGAAGATCGAACATACACATAATCAGTTACTGTAGCAATACCGATATTTGCATATTCATTAGCCTCTGTTGCCTCTTCTACTGCTGTATCTTCTGAAGTTTCTGTTGTATCTGTTTCAGTTGTTTCCGTCGTTGCTGTTGACTGAGCACTAGCTAAGATATCAGATACTGTAAGGGAAATACCAGACAGTGTAGAATATGAGCTAGCCTCTGCTGTAGTCTCGCTTGTAGATGTTGCACCCACAACCCCCGCTAAAGGTGTAGCACCCGCTGTAATCGCGCTGCTGCCGATCATTACGCCAGCTGCTAATGTACAAGCTGCGAGCTTTGTCACTTTACGGTTACGATTCATGATACTTGTCTTCCTCCATAAATTCTTAATCACTGTAACAATTATTACGAAAATGTTACATTTATTACTCGGTTATTATACCAAAGCTCTAGAAATGTGTCAACCGCTCAATTTTTGTGTAATTTTTGTGAATTCAAATATCTCTGAACCGAGAAAATGGCATTCGCACCATCCGATGCACTCGTAATTACCTGACGAAGCTGCTTTGTACGTACATCACCTGCTGCGAAAACGCCCGGAATACTGGTCTGTGCGTCCTCTCCCGCAAGGATATAGCCAGCCGCATCCATCTCTGGAAGGCCTTGCATCTTATCGGTATTCGGGGTAATACCTACTGCAATAAATACGCCGTCTACTTCTAATTTACTCACTTCTTCCGTTTTTACATTCTTAATGGAAAGAGAATCAACCTTCATCTGACCTTCAATGGATTCCACAACGGAATCCAAAACCAAAGTGATATTATCTGTCGCCTTGACCTGATCCACAAGCACCTTGTCTCCACGGAATTCATCCCTACGATGAATCAGATACACCTGCTTTGATGTGCGCGCCAGGAATAAAGCATCTTCCAACGCAACATTTCCACCGCCAACAACCGCTGTTACTTTATCCTTATAGAAAGCGCCATCGCATGTCGCACAATAGCTCACGCCCATGCCCATATGCTCCGCCTCGCCCGGCGCGCCAAGTGATCTATGACCGGCTCCCGTTGCGATAATAACCGTCTTTGCTTCGTATGTGACTTTACGTGTCTTTAATAGAAATGTATCGTCCTGCTTCTCTATAGAAGAAACACGTCCCACTGCGAATTCCGCTCCAAGCTGGTCTGCATGCTCACGGAGCTTATCGCCGAGTTCCATTCCACCAATCTTTGGAAGTCCCGGATAATTATCCACTTCATACGTTGTCAGTATCTGCCCGCCGCTCTTTGGGCTTTCATCTAAAACCAGGATATTCAGGCCGGCACGCTTACCATAGATTGCCGCTGTAATTCCTGCCGGGCCACCTCCTAATACAATTACGTCATATACCATACGAAAATCTCCTTAATCTAAATTACTTCATACATAGTATCACGTATTTAGATTGTGTGCAATCTATTTATAGAATGTTTATGACTTTTCTATGTTTTGTGGACGTATTTTTATTTTGCAATATATCTTGTAGTTGTGTTATCATTTCCAGGATGTGATAATATAGATAGAAATGAGTTTGGGGGGACGATACTCAGGAAAGGGAGTGATAGTTATGGATATTGCTGGATTGTCTACCGCTATGAATCAGTCACAGCTTATGACGAATATCGGAACAGCAATGCTTAGCAAGAATCTCGATACTCTGGAAGATATGGGTAACGCCATGACCCAGACCATGAATGCAATGCCAGGAAGTTCACCATCTTTAGAATCTCTGGTGAATCCTGCAGTTGGTGGTAATATCGATATTTTAGTTTAAGTAATTCCTGATAAATTTTTAAAGCAAAATCCCACGGCATCTGCCGTGGGATTCTTTTTGTTTCTCTATCCTAAATATCCGTTCATCACAACCTATTTTGTTGCAATAACTTCCATCTCCAGCATAACATCCTTAGGCAATCTCGCTACCTCTACGCAGCTTCTGGATGGATATGGCTCAGGGAAATATTTCGCATACACTTCATTGATTGCTCCGAAGTCATCCATTTCCTTGATGAAAACGGTTGTCTTAATCACGTTTTCCATAGATGTTCCGGCAGCCTCCAGAAGATTCTGCATATTTCGCATCACCTGATCCGCCTGCGCACTGGAGCCCTCTGGAATATTTCCCGTAGCTGGATCCACCGGAATCACACCGGATGTAAATACCATACCATTCACTTCGATTGCCTGGGAATATGGTCCAATTGCTGCTGGTGCCTTGTCTGTACATACTACTTTCTTCATACTGTAACCTCTTTACTTCTTTTTCCTATGATTATACTACACTAATCGAATCTTTCCATCAGAAATATCGATAACGCGTTCTTTATATAAACGTCCCACCGCACGCTTAAATGCATTCTTAGAAAGTCCCGTCTCACGCTTAATAATCTCTGGAGACGCCTTTTCTGTAAAAGGAAGCACGCCCGCATAAGACTTAATAATACCGAGAACCTTCTCTGCATCTGCATCCATCTGGGCTACCCCCTTCTCACGAATGGAGATATCCAGCTTACCATCCTCTTTCACACCGATAACACGCGCTGTAATCACATCGCCAACGCGAAGATGCGAAGTATCTTCATGCTTTGGAATCATCGCTGAATACTGATCATCTACCGCTACGAACGTACCAAAGTCATGGCCGAATTCATAGACGCGTCCATTGACTTCATCATCCGCACGATACGGAGAATTCTTCTTTAACAATGGATAAATCTTCTTCATACTCGCTGCCAAACGGTCTGACTTATCAATATAAAGACGAACCAGAATCTCATCTCCCGCTTCCACGCGCCCTGTCATTTCCTTATATGGAAGGAAAAGATCCTTCTCCAGACCATTGTCCAGGAAGGCGCCAATCTTTGTCACTTCTTTTACGGAAAGAAGTGCATACTGATCGAGTGTTACCTTTGGCTTTGCTGTTGTCGCGATCAAACGGTCGTCGGAATCCTTATATAAGAAGACTTCCACTTCATCGCCAATCTTTGTTCCCTCCGGAACCACCTTCTTTGGAAGGAGCACACGCTGGTCTCCCCCTTCCTCGTCAGTCAAATAGACACCAAAATCCACTGTCTTACAAACCTTTAACTTCTGAATTTCACCTAATTTCATCTATACTCCTATTCTAAGAAATCTATCACTGCATAGATTTCATCCTCATCATTCTTTAACAATACCGTAACCGAGCGACTATACGCACTTCCATCGGAAATGACACCGTCCGGGAAGTTCATATTCGTCTCACTCTCTATCACTTCTATCTTTACATGATCACCAAGAACCGCCTGCTTACGATATTCCACTTCCAGGAAATGAATCTCGAAGCCGTCCGGTAACATTTCCTTCGCCACCTCAATATATCTGGCGTTATTCATATGATGATTGGTATCGAGGTGAATGGTCTCAACCGTAAATTCTCCTCGAAGTTCCCCACGCTCCGGCGATTTCATCTTACGTCCGCCAAAATTTCCAGGGATTGGATCGTCGAAACAATACGCCGTCTTCATTTCCTCTGGAATACGCATCACACGAAGCTTCGCAACATCCATCAGCGTCCAGATGGAAAGCACACGCGCCATAACGCTTCCTTTGGCATCGACAATTTCAAACCAACGATTTGCAAACAATCCATTATAATTCGATACCCATGTCTGCACCTTGATTCTGTCCCCCATCTTCGGAAGTGCATGGAGTTCAATCTTCCAACTCAGGAGGAACCATCCCATATGCTTGCTTCTAAGCTTCTCTAATTCATAACCGCAGTCCTCAGATTGAAAAGTACAACAATCCTGCATGTAATTAATCAGCGCCGATATCGTCATGTGATCAAATTCGTCGATCTCACTGAAACGAACACGCGCATCCATTTCGTATTTCAATGTCTATCCGTCCTTTCTGTTATTCTATATCTTATAGTCGATATATTATAACACATCTCGTATCACGTTCTCTACAAAACAAAAATCCCGATAGACAATCTATCGGGATTAGTTAGCTGCCCCACAAGGATTCGAACCTTGGAAATGACGGAGTCAGAGTCCGTTGCCTTACCGCTTGGCGATGGGGCATTAATATTGATTTTCTGTTGTTTCGCTGTGTCTCTCGCGACTCAACAATGAATATTATATAGGGGGGTCAACAAAAAATCAAGTACTTTTTTAATAAATTTTATATTTTTTTGTAAAAGTTCAAAAAAGCCCGTTAAATCAACACTTTTCCGTCCATCAAAACGTATGGAACCTCGTCTGACCACTCCATTTTAATGCCACCGGATGTTGCTTCTATTACTTTTTCCTCAAAACTTTTTTTCTGTTCGCTCGGAACCATGAGAGAAAATTTTACCATTTCCTCATAATTTTGTTCCATCACAGGAATATCCATCTCACGGATAATATATTCAATCTTGCCCAGTGCGGTATAATCCACAGAAGCCTTCAATGGATATCCCATCCCCTCTTCTGCAATAATACAATTCTTCAGGCCTTCCTGAACTGCACCCTGATAGGCGCGCACTAAGCCACCCGTACCAAGCAATGTTCCTCCAAAGTAACGTGTAACCACCACAACGACGTCGTGAATACCGGCGTTCTCTAAGATCTCCAGCATCGGTCTCCCCGCTGTCTGACTTGGTTCCCCATCATCTGAACAACGTTCTACTTCACGGTTTCTACCTATAATATATGCACTACAGTTGTGACGTGCATCCCAATATTTCTTTTTCATTTCCTGAATGAAGGTCTGCGCCTCTTCTTCCGAATGGGCTGGTCGAATCGTCGCAATAAAGCGAGACTTCTTCTCTAAAACTTCGCCCTGGCCGCCTTCATATATAATCTTCATTTGCATTTCCATAGCTTTGATTATACGGGATTCTTCTGATATAATAAAGTAGATTTTCCATTGATTTCAGGAGGAAAAACATGAATTACGGAAAAAATAATACGAAGAAGAGGAGCAAGCAACTAGCCAGTGGCAAACACAAGGCCGGGAAACGATTCGGAATCACTTTCTTAAAGACGATTCTCATTATCCTACTGGTATTGTTCATTGGCGGTGGACTTGCATTTGGTCTATACGCAAATAATCTGATCAAGGAGTTACCGGACATTTCCGAAGTCAATATCTCCCCAACTGGATATCAGACAACCGTATATGATTCTGACGGCGCCGAGATTGAAACGCTCGCGTCAAGTGGTGCAAACCGCGAGTATGTAACCTTAGATGAAATTCCAGATTCTGTGGAGCATGCCTTTGTTGCTATAGAAGATTCTCGTTTCTACGAGCATAACGGAATTGACATCCGCGGTATCATTCGTGCCGGATTTACAGCCATTATCAATGGTGGACATCTATCACAGGGTGCCAGTACCATCACACAGCAGTTATTAAAGAATAACTACTTTACCAGCTGGACAGATGAAAACACGATCAAAGATAAGATTGACCGTAAGATTCAGGAACAGTATCTCGCCGTTCAGCTCGAAAAGGTGTACAGCAAGGATGAGATTCTGGAAAACTATCTGAATACGATTAACCTTGGACAGAACACCCTTGGTGTCGAAGCAGCATCTGAACGTTATTTCAATAAGAGTGTATCTGATTTGACGATTTCCGAAGCTGCTGTTATCGCTGGTATCACACAGAATCCTAGCAAATATAATCCCATCACAAATCCAGAGAACAACGCGACACGTCGAGAAAAAGTTCTGAAGAATATGTATGATCAGGGATATATCACAGAAGCAGAATATAATGAAGCACTTGCGGATGATGTCTATGACAGAATCCAGGTTGCAAATGCACAGGTTACATCCTCTTCTGCTACTTCTTATTTCGTCGATGCTTTAACCGACCAGGTCATTGATGATTTGATGGAACAGAAGGGTTATACCGAATCAGAAGCCTATCAGCTTCTCTACAGTGGTGGATTAAACATCTACAGTACACAGGATACAGAGATTCAGGCCATTGTCGATGAAGAGGTCAATAATCAGGATAACTATGCCACACCGGTAGAGTATTCCTTCTCTTATCGATTAACCATCCAGAAGGCCGATGGCACATTCGAAAACTACAGCGAGCAAACCATGCTCTCCTATTATCAGGCGAAAACGGATAATAAGAACTTCTCCATCAACTATGATTCAGAAGAAGAAGCTGCAGCTGCCATTGAAGAATACAAATCTGAAATGATGGAAGAAGGCGATACCATCCCAGAAGGTGGAGAATCCATCGTCTACACCGTTCAGCCGCAGACTGCTATGACAGTCATCGACCAGTCCACAGGTGCTGTTGTCGCTCTTACTGGTGGCCGTGGTGACAAAACGGGTAGCAAGACTCTGAATCGTGCAACAGGAATTACCAGACAGCCCGGTTCCACCTTCAAGATTCTCGCAGCCTATGCACCTGCATTAGACGCTGGTGGTCTTACCCTTGCAACCGTTCAGGATGATGCACCAATGACCTATGCCAATGGTACATCCCTCAGTAACTACGATAATAACTACCGTGGATTTACAACGATCCGTGAAGCGATTGAAGACTCCATCAATGTCGTAGCCGTTAAGACCTTAACACAGATTGGTACCGGTCTCGGATATGAATATGTACAGGACTTTGGTATTACAACACTAGAAAGCGGTGACAACAATCAGGCTCTCGCGCTTGGTGGTATCACAAACGGTGTTACGAACCTCGAATTAGCAGGTGCCTACGCAACGATTGCAAACGGCGGAGAATACAACAAGCCGATCTTCTATACAACGGTTACAGATCAAAATGGAAATGTGATCTTAGATAATACAGAGAACAAATCCAAAGAAGTATTAAAAGAAACCACCGCATACCTTCTTACAAGTGCTATGCAGGATGTTATGACACAGGGTACTGGTGTACGTGCCAACCCTGGAAATACAGCTGTTGCCGGTAAGTCCGGAACTACAACAAAGGACCGTGATACGGTATTCGCCGGATTCACTCCATATTACACCGCTGTTATCTGGGGCGGATACGATGACAATACGCCGCAAAGCTCCACAACCTACTCCAAGAATATCTGGGGTGCTGTTATGAAGCGTATACACGAAAACCTCGAATATAAGGATTTCACAGTCCCTGAAGGCATTACACAGGCAACCGTATGTAAGAAATCCGGCAAACTCGCTCTGGAAGGTGTCTGCGACTGCGATCCACGTGGTAGCATGGTATACACAGAATACTTTGCCGAAGGAACGGTTCCAACAGAAACTTGCGACCATCATACAAGCGTTACCATCTGTAATGATTCCGGTCAGATTGCTTCCACCTTCTGTCCAAACACCTCTACTGGTGTTTATATCGTAGGTGGTTCCGCAGGAACTGGCGATGCACCTTATCTTCTCTCCGAAGATGTATTGAATTCGATTTGTTCTCTTCATACATCAGCCAGCGAAGATTTAGATAATCTAGAAATACCAAACGTAACGATTGATCCAATTGAAACCGGAAATGGTGAATCCAGCGAAGGAACATCTGGTTCCTCTAGCGGTTCCGGTTCCTCCAGTGGTTCTGGTACAAGCGGATCAGGATCCACCACAAGCAGTGGAACAACACAGACGCATAGTTCGAACTAAATAGTATACATAAAAGGTGCCCAGAAGAAGTTTTTACTTCTTCCGGGCACCTTTTTTCTAATAGTTTTTCTTTTCTATATTCCCGTGCCGGAGTACCTTTGCTATGTGCAGGAATATTGCGAACTTAGAAGATTTACACTACAGATGTTCTGAAGATTGGTACACGCTGCCACGGAAGGCAGCGTGAGTGCGTAAACGAAACGGATTGAGATAACGCACGGTACCAATCTACGAACATCTGTAGTGAAAATCTACTTAGTGAGCAATCCTCTGAACTGCGCATAGCAAAGATACTCCGGAACGGGCGAAATACGAAAAAATACATGCAAAAAGAGGCGCCCGCAGGCGCCTCCTATATCCATATGTTAGTTTTATCCGTTCTTCTAAACTTCGAACAGTAAGTCACCATAAGATGGCATTGGCCAATCTTCCTTGCCAACCAACTGCTCTAAGTTGTCAACAGATACACGAAGTTCTTCCATATACTTCATCACTTCGTCATGATATACATGCGCTGCAGCTGCAGCATCTGTAGAAAGAAGCTGGGAACCCTTTTCTACGGCGTCTGACAGGCTTGCCATAGAAGTACGGGCTGCAGAAAGAAGATCCGCTGTTTCTGTCAATAACTCTGTCTGAACAGATACATCGATGTCTGGTACTGCAGTAACCATTGCATTAATAGAGTTTGCAACCTTGGTTTCAAACTTAATTACCGCAGGAATAATCTGCTTTGTACAGATATTTAACATAGCACGACCTTCAATATTAATCTGCTTACTGTACTGTTCATACTCAATTTCTGCACGTGACTGAAGTTCTGTTTCAGAGAATACATGGAACTTCTTGAACATCGCAACTGTCTTCTCCTCTGTAAGAACAGGAATTGCATCCACCATAGACTTCAGATTTGGAAGGCCACGCTTTGCAGCTTCTTCCACCCATTCTGGTGCATAGCCATCCCCATTGAAGAGAATTCTCTGGTGCTCTGTAGCAAGCTTCTTAATGTAATCATGTACTGCCTGATCCTTGTCCTCTGCCGCTTCGATATAATCGCAAGCATTGGAGAATGCTTCTGCAACAATCGTATTCAATACAACATTCGCTTCACCGATGGAATCCTGAGAACCTACGGAACGGAACTCGAACTTATTTCCAGTAAATGCAAATGGTGATGTACGGTTACGATCTGTCGCATCCTTCATGAATTCAGGAAGTGCTTTAATCTCTGTGTTCATCTTAGAACCGACAATCGAATGCGTTGCCGTTCCTGTATGAATCAACTGCTCTAATACGTCCTGTAACTGATCGCCAAGGAAGATAGACATAATTGCAGGAGGCGCTTCATTGGCACCGAGACGATGATCATTTCCAACGTCTGCTGCAGATTCACGAAGAAGTTCTGCATGGTCATCAACTGCAGCGATAATACAAGTAAGTACAAGCAAGAACTGAATATTTTCATGAGGGCTCTTGCCTGGATCAATCAGATTGATTCCATCATCCGTTACCAGTGACCAGTTGTTATGCTTACCGGAACCATTCACGCCGGCAAATGGCTTCTCATGAAGAAGGCAATAGAGGTTATGCTTGTAAGCAACACGCTTCATGGTCTCCATCACAAGGTGATTATGATCCACTGCAACATTGGCAACGGAATAGATTGGCGCTAATTCATGCTGTCCAGGAGCAACTTCATTGTGCTCTGTCTTCGATGTAACACCAAGCTTCCAGAGTTCGATATCCACATCACGCATAAATGCAGCGATACGCTCACGAATCGTACCAAAGTAATGATCGTCCATTTCCTGACCCTTTGCAGGCATACGTCCGAATAAAGTACGGCCTGTATAAATCAGATCCTTACGCTTCAGATATTTATCACGATCGATGATGAAGTATTCCTGCTCAGCACCAACGGATGGTAACACACGCTTCGATGTTGTATTTCCAAGTAATCTGAGGAGTCGAAGCGACTGCTCATTGATGGCTTCCATAGAGCGAAGAAGTGGTGTCTTCTGATCCAATGCCTCGCCTGTATAAGAGCAAAATGCTGTTGGGATACAAAGTGTTGCACCACTTGCATCTTCTCTTACGAATGCAGGGCTTGTAGGATCCCAGGATGTATATCCGCGTGCTTCAAATGTCGCACGAAGTCCACCAGATGGAAATGATGACGCATCCGGTTCAC
Organism: Lachnospiraceae bacterium AC2012; assembly: GCA_000702525.1. GTDB lineage: Bacteria > Bacillota > Clostridia > Lachnospirales > Lachnospiraceae > FD2005. Next base: position 2,029,121 of record JNIN01000001.1, on the reverse strand, counting down.
CCTTCACGAGCTCTTTTCCGGAAAAGCTCATAAGCACCTTACCATCTTCCTTTGGTGCTGAAATAAAGGAATCATGCTTCTCCGCAGTCACACCTGTCAATGGCTGGAACCAGTGTGTATAGTGTGTTGCGCCCTTTTCAATGGCCCATTCCTTCATCTCATGTGCAATGACATCCGCAGTTTCTGCATCAAGCTCTCTGCCTTCCTGGATTGTCTGCTTTAATTTCTGATATGTCTTCTTTGGCAATCTTTCCTGCATCACGCGGTCATCGAATACATTCTCGCCAAATATTTCCGCTACGTTAATTTTATCTACGGTCTCCACTCTTTTTTCTTCCTTTCACTTTTTAAAAAATGCCCCGTTTGAGGCTGACGGATTAGACCGCCAAGTCCAACGGAGCATTTCAATTCATCATAGAGAATTAAGCCTGGTTTGCAGAACCGAATAATTCGATCTTTTCCTTAACTGTTTCTCTGATTGCTTCAGCACCTGGTGCAAGAAGCTTACGAGGATCAAAACCCTTACCCTGAAGGTCCTTACCAGCCTCGATATATTTTCTTGTAGCATCAGCAAATGATAACTGACATTCTGTATTAACGTTAACCTTAGATACTCCAAGTGTGATAGCCTTCTTAACCATCTCTTCTGGGATACCAGAACCACCATGAAGTACGAGTGGCATTTCGCCAGTCTTCTGCTGGATAGCATCTAATGTTTCGAAAGAAAGACCAGCCCAGTTTGCTGGATACTGTCCATGGATGTTACCGATACCAGCTGCAAGCATATCAACGCCAAGATCAGCGATTGTCTTACATTCATCTGGATCTGCACATTCACCAGCACCTACTACACCGTCTTCTTCACCACCGATAGAACCAACTTCAGCTTCGATAGAAACACCCTTGCTATGAGCAAGCTTAACTAATTCTTCTGTCTTAGCCTTGTTTTCTTCGATGTCATAGTGAGAACCATCGAACATGATTGATGTGAAACCAGCTTCGATACAAGCCTTAGCACCTTCGTATGAACCATGATCTAAGTGAAGAGCTACAGGAACTGTGATTCCAAGTTCTTCGTCCATAGCCTTAACCATAGCTGCTACTGTCTTATAACCAGTCATGTACTTACCAGCACCTTCAGATACACCAAGGATTACTGGAGAGTTCATTTCCTGTGCCTGTAACAGGATTGACTTTGTCCATTCTAAGTTGTTGATGTTGAACTGACCTACTGCATAATGACCAGCTTTAGCCTTCTTCAGCATCTCTGTTGCGGATACTAACATATTAATTCCTCCATTCGTATAACAAAAAAAATTACACAATTTCGTCTATTCTAACTAGACGCTGTTAAAATTATAACGTAATTATTATTACGGTTCAACCATTATTTCTAAGGCATGTTGCTCATTTACCACCCGAACGGTCTGATGATTGCCACCAAACTCGCCATCCAGCGTCCATGGCACTTCTTCATTACAAGTCATTTTCATCTCACTTGTCTGGAAAGAATACACCATCATGGTATCTTTCACCACGCCCGTTAAATAACCAATAATTTCATTGAATTCGATTGGATTTCTAGGATTCTTGATCAATGTCACTTCGAAGACACCGTCATTCAATCCTACATCTCCACTGATGATTCCGCGGAATCCACCAACCGATTTCGAATTGGTAATCATACCAAATATGAATTCATCATATACTACATTGCCGTCATGTTCAACCTGCATGCGATACGATGGAATATTTTGAAGCTGTTTGATTCCTTCTAATATGTATGCCGCATGGCCTAACATATTTTTCATTTCCTGACTTGTCGAATAGGAAACTTCTGTAAATAATCCAAATGCCGCTACATATACAAAGTAATCATTGTTAAAGGAACCGATATCGCATGGGAATTTCTTGCCATTAACTGCAATATCTGCTGCTCTTAATACATCCTTGTCAATTCCAAGGGAATTACCAAAGTCATTGGTAGAACCGGCCGGAATATAGCCGATAGGAACTTTCTTATCTGCCTGCATGACACCGGTTACCACTTCATCCAAAGTACCGTCGCCACCACTACAGATAATTCTGTCATACTGTTCTACCGCATTTCTCGCCTTCTGGATGGCATCGCCTCCACACTGCGTCGTATAGACGTTTGTCTCATAACCACCTTTTACCATGATATCAATGATATCAGCCAGGTAAGGCTTTACCTGCCCTTTTCCAGAACGAGGATTCAGAATAAATAAACATTTCTTCATATATATCTTGTCCCTAGATCACGGTAGCTATTACGCTGTAAGGAAATCCTCCATAGCATCTACTGCCTTTTCTTCGTCATCACCTTCTGCAACAACGGTAACCTTTGCTCCAGATGTAAGCACCAAGCTCATCATCCCCATAATGCTCTTAGCATTCACTCTTTTGTCGTCCATTTCAAAATACACTGAACTACCAAACTGATTTGCCAGCTGTACTAAATGTGCAATTGGAGTTGCCTCCATTGAATCTGACATCTGAATAACAATATCCTTCTTCATGATCTCTTAACTTCCTCCTAGTTTAAGCTTGTCCGCAATCTCTACTATGCGTCTCAATCTATGATTCACACCAGATTTTCCAACTGGTGGATCAAGCAATTCACCGAGCTCCTTCAACGGAGTCTCCGGATGACTCAATCGGATTTCTGCAATGACCTGCAGACTCTCCGGCAAGCTGGATAAACCAACTTCATTTTCAATATATTCTATCGCTTCTACCTGTCGAACTGCTGCATTCACTGTCTTTTTAATATTGGCAGTTTCGCAATTCACACTGCGATTGACACTGTTTCGCATCTCTTTTACGATACGAACATTCTCGAAATTCATCATGGAAATCGATGCTTCCATAACGGAAAGTGCGGTTGATACCTGCGCACCCTCTTTCAAATATACCACAGAATGATTCTTTCTCGATACAATTTTTGCATCCAGATGAAAGAACTTTAAAGCATCCTGTAATTGTTTCGCCTGTGATTCAAAATCACAAACGATTTCAAAATGATATGCTTTTTCCGGGTCACTCATAGAACCTGTGGATAAAAATGCACCGCGAATAAAAGCTTTCTTGCACTTTTCCTGCTGAATCAATAAGCCATTAACGGCATTGGAATTCCTCCATTTCATAATCGCGAGGAGTTCCTTCGCCGCTTCACCCTTTAATGCAAAAGGGTTGCAGCCCTCTTCCAATTCCTTCGGCAAAACCATACGCACCAAATGCTCATATAATTCTGCCAATTCCTGATTCTCTGTCTGCATATAGATGGCAGGCTCTTCCATATCAATCGCGCCTTCTAGCAGCAATATAGCGGCAAGTTCTGCAACCCTGCAATCTCTATGTTTATCTATATGTTCTAAGAGTTCCCTTTTCACGTCATGGGAAAATGACATTACTTACCTCTTTTTCTATCTTTATCGATATCTCTATGTATCATCTTCAGACCGAAGGATCCATCTGCCCCTTCCAGACGTCTGTTTAATTCATTGGTAAGTGTAACGGAACGATGCTTACCACCGGTACAACCAATACAAATAACCAACTGATTCTTGCCTTCACCGACATAAAGTGGAATCAGGAAACGAACCAGATCCTCTAATTTATCGATGAACTGATGTGCCTCCTGATACTTCATAACAAAGTTCTGGATTGGCTCATCATTTCCTGTAAGTGGGCGAAGTTCCAAATCATAATAAGGATTCGGAAGGAAACGCACATCAAATACAAGATCTGCATCCTGCGGAATACCATATTTATATCCAAAGGACATGAGAACGACATTGATATTCTTATAATTACTGTCTTTCTCAAGAATACGTGTCATCTCAGAACGAAGTTCCCTCGTCAGAAGATACGTTGTGTCGATAATGTAATCCGCTTCCTTCTTCAAGAAATCGATCTGCTCACGTTCTCTTTCAATCCCCGCCTGGATACGCTCTGTACCAGACAGTGGATGGAGACGTCTTGTCTCTTTGTAACGCTTAAGAAGTACAGAATCCTCGGCATCCAGATAGAGGATATCCACTTTCTTGCCATCTTCTTTTAATTCCGTAAGAATATCCTGTAAATCCTTCAGATGTTCTCCGGAACGAATATCGATTCCTACCGCCACGCGCTCGTCACTCTCTTGAAATGCTAATTCAACAAAGTTCTTCAGCAATGGCACCGGCAGATTATCTACACAATTGTACCCAAGATCTTCTAAGATTTTAAACGCTGTACTTTTACCAGCTCCGGACATTCCGGTCAACAATAATAATCTCATATCTGCATTATACCTTCCAACGATAGAAAAAAATGCTTAAAACAACTTTAAAAAAAGTTTATTTTTATGACATTGTGATTAAAAATCACCCAAAAAACGAACTTCCGGCTGTAATTCGACGTCGTATTTCTCTTTTACGATTCGCTGAACGTCTGTTATCAACTGGTATACGTCCTTTGCGGTTGCCTTATCCACATTAACAACAAATCCGCAGTGCTTTTCTGAAACCTGCGCACCGCCGACCTGATATCCCTTGAGTCCGCTGTCTTCAATCAGCTTACCTGCGAAATTTCCCTCTGGTCTCTTAAAGGTAGAACCTGCGCTTGGGAAATTTAACGGCTGCTTCTCTCTACGGCTCTGGTTAAATCCTCTGGACTTCTCGCGAATCTCTTCTTCTACGCCATCTGTAAGCAGCATCTTCGCCGCAATTACAATTTCACCGGATTCCATAAAACGGCTATGGCGATATTCCAATCCTGCTTCCGCAGCCGGAATCGTCTGAACCTCGCCATCCTTTGTAATCACCGTAATCTCTGTCAGAATATCCTTCAATTCGCCGCCATAAGCACCGGCATTCATAATACATCCGCCTCCAAGAGAACCTGGAATTCCAGATGCAAATTCCATACCTGCGAGATTATGCTTCTCTGCCGTTCTGGCAACAGCAGCAAGCATTGCACCCGCCTCCGCATAGATTTCATGACCTGACACCTCGATGCCCGCCATATTCGAACCAATTTTTATAACTACACCAGAGATTCCATCATCCGAAACCAGGAGATTACTACCATTTCCCACAATCGTAACCGGGATTTCTCTCTCCTTACAAAATGCAAGAACAGACTGTAATTCCTCTAAAGTCGGATTCATGAAAACCTCCGCCGGCCCACCGATACGGAAGGTCGTATGCTTGGACATTGGTTCATCCAAGCATATATGGCCCTCATCAACGAGTCCGCGGAGTTCTCTCAGTTCAGTTTCGTTTATATTTCTATTCAAAACTAACTTCCTTTTCTATTGATTTGACGTATCTTACGCCTCTTCAAGAAATGCTACGTAGCCTCTGAATGCTTCATAGAGATCCACCTTGCTGATGATTTCCCATGGAGCATGCATGTTCAATACAGCTACACCACTATCAATAACATTCATATCGTAGTTTCCGAGGATGTAAGCGATTGTTCCGCCGCCACCCGCGTCAACCTTTCCAAGTTCCGCTGTCTGGAAGGAAACATCTGCGCCATCCATAATGCGTCTGATTTCACCTACAAATTCTGCAGATGCATCATTGGAACCAGACTTACCTCTGGCACCTGTATACTTGTTAAATACAAGTCCCTTACCAAAGAATGCGCTGTTCTTCTTTTCAAATACAGATGCATAATTTGGATCATAGGCTGCAGATACATCAGAAGAAAGTGCCTTGGAATTCTGAAGTGCTCTACGTACGAAGAGATTAGAATCTTCGCCTGTTGCATAACAGATTTCAGCAACTGTATTTTCAAAGAATGCGGACTGCATACCAGATGCACCAACAGAACCGATTTCTTCCTTATCTACAAGAAGACATGCATAGGTTCTCTTTCCTGGTTTTGCCTTGAACATAGCCTCAGCAGATGGATAAGCACAAACACGATCATCATGGCCGTAACCCATAATCATAGAACGATCGAAACCATAATCACGAGCATCACCAGCAGGAACGACTTCGATTTCAGCAGAGAGGAAATCCTCTTCTTCGATATCGAACTGATCCTTGAGGATCTTCTTGATATTTGCCTTTACTGCTTCCTTCTTTTCTTCATCGCTAACCTTGTCGAGTGGCATAGAACCGATTAAGATATTTAAATCTTCACCTTCTACCACCTTGGCACCAGTCTTCTCCATCTGGGAAGATGCCAGATGAATTAAGAGATCAGAAACGCCGAATACAGGATCTTCTGGCTTGTCACCAACAGAAACCTTAACAACCGTTCCGTCCTTCTTTGTAATAACACCATGCAGTGCCATTGGGAGTGTTACCCACTGATACTTCTTGATTCCACCATAGTAATGTGTATCGAGCATAGCCATTTCAGTATCTTCGTAAAGTGGATTCTGCTTCAAATCCATACGTGGGCTATCGATATGCGCACCAAGAATATTCATACCCTTAGATACTGGCTCAGAACCGATGATAAACATCGCAAGTGCCTTGTTATGGTTGATTCTGTAAACCTTGTCGCCGGCCTTTAATTTGCCGTTCTTCTTGATGATTTCTTCTAAATCCTTGTAGCCTTCCTTCTTTGCACGTTTTACAAAGAATTCTACACATTCTCTCTCTGTCTTATTTTCAGAAATGAAACGGCGGTAATCCTCTGCAAAATCCATTACCAATTTCATATCCTTTTTCTTTGCGTATTTTTTCCAAGCGTTTTCGCGTTCCATTTTTTACACTTCCTGTTCTTTTATATTCGTAAACCTATTTCCATAAGCTTATGTTCTCAATTATTCATCACCATAGTGACCGCCGGTCTTGATATTCTCCTGCACTCTTCGATAGAGTTCCTGCGCTGCATTATAGCCCATCTTCTTCTGACGATGGTTAACGGCAGCTGTCTCGCAAATAACAGCGAGATTACGTCCAGGACGGATTGGAAGAGAATGACAAGTAACAGAATTTCCTAAGATATCCATCGTCTCTTCTTCTAATCCAAGACGATCGTATTCTGCATCGCCCTTCCAGTCTGCAAGCTTAATAACAAGATCAATCTTCTGATTTTCCTTTACACACTCTACACCGTAAAGCGACTTAACATCGATAATACCAATGCCTCGAAGCTCAATCAGATATTTTGTAATCGCAGGAGAAGTTCCCATCAAGGTATGCTTACTTGTTCTACGGATTTCCACAACATCATCCGCAACCAGTCGATGACCACGGCGAACCAGTTCCAGTGCTGCCTCGGACTTACCGATTCCACTCTCACCGGTAATCAAAAGACCTTCTCCATAGACGTCAACCAGGACGCCATGAATCGTTGTCGTCGGTGCCAGTTCATAAGAAAGCATGTGAATCAGCTCTGCCATGAAAGCAGAAGTACTGGTATCTGTACCGAGAATTGGTACATTATGCTTATAGGCAAGTTCTATAACATAATCCTTTGGCTGAAAATCTCTGCAATAAATCACGCATGGCATCTTATGTGATAAGAATCGATCAATCGATTTCTTACGTTCCTCATCCGATTTCTTATCCAGATAGGCTTTCTCTACCATACCAATCAGCTGAATTCTACCATGCTCAAAATAATCATAGAATCCATTCAGCTGTAATGCTGGACGGTTCACATCGGCAATATATACTTCATGTTCCTCCAGATTAATATCCGGTGTCCAGTTCTTTAATCCTAACTTTTCAGCTATCTTCGATAACTTCGCCCCTTTTTTGCTTTCCATATAAGCACCTCCCACAATATTTATGCCCTTTATTGTACCTTATTTATCATCGCTGTTCAATCCATGAAGATAGGCAAATACCGCTCTTGCGGACTGTTCATTCATCGATGGAATCTCCATCAGCTCTTCGACTGTCGCATTTCTCATGTCATCACTACTTTGAAATGCCTTCATAAGCGCCTTTCTACGCGTAGGACCGATGCCCTTGATATCATCAAGAAAACTATGCACCTGGTTCTTCCCGCGAAGGGATTTATGATACTCAATCGCGAAACGATGCGCCTCATCCTGCAGCCTCGTAATCAGCTTAAATCCTTCACTGCTACGGTCAATCGGAATCTCCACATTATTAAAGTACAAGCCTCGCGTACGGTGGTGATCATCCTTAACCATACCGCACACCGGGATATCCAGATGTAATTCTGAAAGCACCCGAAGCGCAATATTCACCTGGCCGCGACCACCATCCATCATGATGACATCTGGGAATTTCACGAAACTGCTCATTTCCTTAGACTTTCCATCCTTGATTTCTTCCATCTCCTCTAAACCGTGACGGAATCTTCGCGTCAAAACTTCATACATGGAAGCGTAATCATTCGGTCCTTCTACCGTCTTCAAGCGGAACTTACGATAATCACTACGAAGCGGTTTCCCTTTCTCAAAGACAACCATCGAACCAACGGACTGGTATCCGCTGGTATTAGAAATATCATAGGCCTCCAAACGATTCACATGCTCGAGATGTAGGAGGTTTGCAATCTCCTTCATCGCACCAATCGTACGGCCTTCCTCCCGCTTAATCTTCTCTCGATCCTGCGAGATTACAAGAAATGCATTCTTAATCGCAAGATCCACCAGTTTCTTCTTCTGCCCACGCGACGGACTATAGAGATGTACCGGCCCCTTACGGCGTTTCGCAAGATAGTCCTCGATCAATTCGCGGTCTTCCAATGCTTCCTGAATATAGATATCCCGCGGAACATAAGGAGTTCCCGCATAAAACTGCTGGATAAACGCGCCGAGAAGATCCGCCATCGTATCGCCCTGTTGCGCTTTGATAAAGAAATGTTCCCGCCCGATCAGGCGACCATTTCTGACAAAGAACACCTGTGCCACCGCATCATAGCCACTCTGCGAAATACCGATAATATCCTCGTTCATCGCATCCGAACTTGTAATCTTCTGCTTCTGCACGCACATCTTCACACTCTCTAAGAGATCTCTGAATTCCGCAGCACGCTCAAATTCCATCTTGGCAGAAGCCGCCATCATCTTCTCGGTCAACTGATCCACCACGGGTTTAAAGTCGCCATTTAAGAAACGAATCGCAGCGTCAACATTTCCACGATACTCCTCTTCCGAAATCGCACCGATACAGATTCCGTCGCACTGCTTCATGTGATAATTCAGACACGGCCTGCCCTTGCCGATGGAATCCGGGAATTTGCGATTACAGGTTCGGATTTTGTAGAGCTTCTGCACCAGTTCAATCGTATCTTTCACTGCAGATGCACTGGTAAACGGGCCAAAATAGCGAGCCCCATCCTTCTTCATCTGACGCGAAAAGAGAACTCTTGGATAAGCTTCATTGACCGTCACTTTGATGAAGGGATACGTCTTGTCATCGCGAAGCATCGTATTGTACTTCGGACGGTGCTCCTTGATCAGATTACACTCCAGCACCAGTGCCTCCAGCTCGGAATCCGTCACAACGTACTCGAAATGATCAATATTCTCCACCATTTGACGTTTCTTGATTCCCTCATCATGACTCGCCTGGAAATACTGATGCACACGTTTCGTCAGACTGACCGCCTTACCAATATAGATAATCTGATCCGTCTTATCGCGCATAATATAAACGCCGGGCTGATCCGGCAGTTTTTTCAATTCTTCCTGAATATCAAATTCGCTCATCGTTTTACCTTAATTTATATTTCCTGTTATTACACGTTTTTTCATCCGCCTGTCAATTCTCCCGAATATGACGAGAGACTGAGAAGATACCTCTTCTCAGCCCCATAAATATCTCACAAATCCGTGAGATTTACCATCTTAAAAATTTTCATTCTTTGTAGCATCACTTGCGTACTTGGAAGTATCTTCGTCCGCAAGAAGATTTACAGAAGAACCAACCGTCTTGTCATCCTCATCCACAAAGATGGAATCCTCTGACTTATTCTCTACCTTTTCTTCTTCCGGTTCTGGGATGCCTTTCATCTCTCGGAAAATCTTCATGAATTCCTTACCTGTAATCGTTTCCTTTTCATACAGGTATTCTGAAATCTTATCCAGAATTTCACGGTTTTCCGCAAGCATTTCCATCGCCTTCTGATAAGAAGAGGTAATAATAGAAAGTACTTCATTATCTACGATGGATGCTGTTTGCTCGCCACATGTCATAGTAGCTCGTCCTTCGAGGTACTGGCTCTCTACGGTTGCAAGTCCCATCATACCGAAGTGCTCTGACATACCAAAGCGAGTTACCATATTTCTAGCAATGCCTGTCGCCTGCTCAATATCATTTGCCGCACCGGAGGTATAAGATCCGAATACCGTTTCTTCTGCTGCACGTCCACCCATGTAAGTAACGATACGTGCAATCAGTTCTTCCTTCGTCTCTAAGAACTTCTCCTCTTCCGGTGTCTGCAGTGTGTATCCAAGCGCACCCATCGTACGAGGTACAATCGTAATCTTCTGTACCGGTTCTGTTTCCTTCTGCAATGCAGAAATCAACGCATGTCCAACTTCATGATAAGAAACGATCTTGCGCTCCTTATCGCTCATTGCGCGATCCTTCTTCTCTTTACCACCAACAGCAACAAGTTCGAATGCATCGAAAAGATCCGCCTGTGTAACGAATCGACGACTGTTCTTCGCCGCCATAATAGCGGCTTCGTTAATGATATTTGCAAGGTCGGATCCAACCAGTCCGGCAGATGCAAGCGCAAGTGCATGCAAATCAACCGTTTCATCCATTGGCACATCTTTCGCATGTACCTTCAACGTCTCTTCTCTACCCTTCATATCCGGGCGGTCAACGATGATTCGTCGATCGAAACGTCCTGGACGAAGTAACGCCTTATCCAGTACTTCCGGTCTATTTGTCGCAGCCAAAATCAAAAGACCCTTACTGCTATCAAAACCATCCATCTCGGCAAGGAGCTGATTCAGCGTCTGCTCACGCTCATCATTTCCTCCACCATAACGACTGTCACGGCTCTTACCGATGGCATCAATTTCGTCGATGAAAATGATACATGGCGCCTGCTTCTGTGCTTCCTTGAACAAATCACGCACACGGCTCGCACCAACACCAACGAACATCTCTACGAAGTCAGAACCTGCAAGGGAGAAGAAAGGAACCTTTGCTTCACCCGCAACGGCCTTGGCAAGAAGTGTCTTACCTGTTCCCGGAGGGCCCACAAGAAGAGCACCCTTCGGAAGCTTCGCACCGATGGCTGTATATTTTTCCGGATTATGCAGGAAATCAACCACTTCCTGCAGGGATTCCTTGGCTTCATCCTGACCAGCTACATCCTTGAATGTCACACCCGTGGACTTCTCAACATAGACCTTGGCATTGCTCTTGCCAACGCCCATAGAGCCACCGCCCATACGACGCATAAGGAAGGTAAATAAAAGCCATAAGATAATCAATGGGACAATGATGCTTGCAAGGTTATATACAATACTTGCCGTGGAACTTGAAATCTCAGCATCTTCTTCCACTCCAGCATCCTTTAAAGTCTGCGCAAAGTTCGGATCCAAATATGCCCACTTTGTCGCAGCATAATATGTGATTTCTAATTTCTGTCCTGTTGTCTTGTAATAATAAGCCGCAGCTGTGCTTGTCTCCTCATTATCACTAATGAAATCAGAATCTTCTGTCAAAGTGAAGTAAATACGTTCCCCATCGATATTTACCGATTCTACTTCACCCGATTCTACTAAATCCATAAATGTACTATAGGCGATCTGTTCTGTCGTATTCAGCCCCGTACTTCCGTATATTAATGTTGTTATAATGAGAGCGATCAAACAGAAGATAACAATCAGAAAAAATGGTTGTTTTTTATTCTTATCTCCCGGTTTATGATCTCTTTCAAAATTGTCGTTCATATGTTCCTCCAGGTTCCAAAAAATCTCTGTTCCCATTATATTGAACTCAAAATTCAAAAGCAAGTTGCGCGCAACCCTTTTATACAAATTTCATAAAGTGCACACCGTTTTCTCACACTTTGCGGCTCTTTCATGCTAGTTCCCATGATACCAAGTCATCACCCACACGGATCCATTTCTGCTTGATCACCACGCTATCATGGGCGAGCTTGCTGTCAAGGGTGCTTCGCACCGCTTGCGGCTCGCCCTTGACAGCTTTGCTCGCTCCATGATTTACAATCAATCAAGCCAGAAATGAAATTCTGTGCTTCGCACACAACAAATCCTTACATATGGCATAAAAGTGGTGGAGGAAAATCAAAAAGTCCTCTATATGCCCAAGTCAAAGCAAGGTTGGGTATGGAGCCATATTTTTGCATCGCCTCCACCATGACAATTCTTCTTAAATCCTCGGATTTGGGCATATAGCGTATATCTCTTCACCCCTCCACCATAGAGCATGGTGGAGGAAAATCAAAATCTTCCTATATACCCAAATAGGTGGTGGAGGCCTGAAATAAAAGTCGCTATATGCCCGCCAATGGTGGAGGCAAAGAGGAAAAATGCTTATATTTCCAAAATATAAGAAGCGACATGGTGGAGGGCAACTTAAAAACCAGCCATATGCCCAAATCGGAAAACCGGCATGGTGGAGGCAAATTAGATAACCTCCTATATGCCCAAATCTAAATCTAGCATGGTGGAGGATTCCAAAAATCTCCCTAATATACCCGCCCATGTAAAACTTACTTCGCAAAATCACTACTAATATAAAAAACAAGTGACTGCGCCTCACTTCTCTTTTCCATTTCTGCTTGATCACCACGCTATCATGGACGAGCTTGCTGTCAAGGGTGCTTCGCACCGCTTGCGGCTCGCCCTTGACAGCTAAGCTCGCTCCATGATTCACAATCAATCAAGCCAGAAATGAAATTCTGTGCTTCGCACACAACAAATCATCAAAAAAGCCGTCCACGATCTTGAAATATGTCTTGGGGGCGAAGCAGTGCCGGGTGAAATTTCGTGAATATTGTGAGCTTAACAGAATCAAAGCCCGTTTTAGACGGGATTGGCATGTGACGCCACGGATGGCGGCACAAGTGCGTACTTGAAATGGATTGAAATTACGCACGATGCCAATCCCGACAAAACGGGCTTTGTAATTCTGCTTAGCGAACATTCCTGAACGAAATTTTATCTGGTACTGCTCGCCCCCAAACATTCCGTAAAGGGCTGGTTTCCTAGAGCAAAACTATGACAGGATTGCTTTGTCGCTTGTAAATTCTTCGCCGGAAACCTCTTCAAATTTATGGAGAAGATCTTCGACTGTCAGATTCTTCTTCTCATCGCCAGCAATATTTAGGATAATACGACCTTCGTTCATCATGATCAAGCGGTTACCATGCTGAATCGCATCACGCATGTTATGCGTTACCATAAGTGTTGTCAGATGATTCTCAGCAATAATACGGTCTGTTGTCTCAAGAACCTTTGCCGCTGTCTTTGGATCAAGCGCAGCTGTATGCTCATCCAGAAGAAGTACCTTTGGTTTCTGCAAGGTTGCCATAAGAAGTGTCAGAGCCTGTCTCTGACCACCGGACAGTAAACCAACTTTTGCTGTCATTCGATCTTCTAATCCGAGGTCCAGTTCCTTCAGAAGTTCATGATATCTATCACGCTCCCCTGCTGTGACGCCCCAACCGAGGCCACGATGCTTGCCACGTCTGTCTGCCAACGCGAGATTTTCAATAATCTCCATATCCGCTGCTGTACCAGTCATCGGATCCTGGAAGACACGACCGAGGTACTTCGCTCTCTTATATTCGCAAAGTCCCGTCACATCAATTCCATCAATGACAATGCGACCTTCGTCCACTGGCCATACGCCTGCCATCGCATTTAGAAATGTTGACTTTCCCGCACCATTTCCACCAATGACAGTAACGAATTCACCATCTTCCAGTTTTAAATCTACCCCATTCAATGCGTGCTTTTCATTGATTGTGCCGGCATTGAATGTCTTTTTAATATTTGTTACTTCAATCATGATCTGGCACCCCTTCCTGCTTTTCTAAAAGAACTATTTGCCTGTCCCTTGAGATAAGGGATTGCCAGGAAGATTGCTACAATAATCGCTGTAAATAACTTCAAATCATTGGTTGGCATATTCAACCATAAAACAACACCAATCACAATATAGTAAATCACTGCACCTACAACGACGAAGGACAGACGAAGGACGAAATTCATCTTCTTTCCAAAGATCGCACTGCCGATGACTTCACCAATAATGACGGCTGCAAGTCCGATGACAATTGCGCCTCGTCCCATATTGATATCGGAGAATCCCTGGTACTGTGCAACCATACCGCCAGCGAGCGCAACTAATCCATTAGAAAGTGCGAGTGCAATGACCTTCATCAGATTAATGTTAATGCCCTGTGCACGGCTCATCGCCGGATTATTTCCCGTGGCACGAAGTGCAGAACCCTGCGCCGTTCCAAGATACCAGTACATCAATGCAATTATAACAACCACAGAAATCAAGGAAACGATAATGGTGCATGGAATATCACGAAGGGATACCACCAGGTGATATTTCAATACGTTCACTGCCATATTCGCACTTCCACTCATAATTCCAAGATTAATCGAAAACAGTGCAATCTGTGTCAGGATACCGGCAAGAATGTCCGGAATACCAAAGACCGTATGTAAGATTCCTGTTGCGAGGCCTGCAATCACGCCCGCAAAAAATGCTGCAATTAATGCCACGACGGCTGGACAACCTCCCGTGATCAATACTACGGCAACTGCGCCGCCCGTTGCAAAAGATCCATCTACCGTTAAGTCTGCAAAATTCAATACTTTAAATGTTAAATATACGCCAAGTGCCATAATACCCCAGAGAAGTCCCTGCGCAATATTTCCAGGCATGGCATTTAATAGTGTTGTTATTTCCATAATTATTCTTCTTCCAATGCTTCATAATCTGCTGGAATCGTAATTCCAAGCTGTTCGCAAATCTTTGCGTTATATTGTTTTGTAACTGTTTCCGCAGTCTCCACTTCCATCTCCGCTGGATCTGCACCGTTTACCAATACTTCGTATGCCATCTCACCGGTTCTGTAACCGAGCTGATAATAGTCAATCGAAAGTGTTGCCACACCACAACCCTTACAGATACCAGCCTCACCCGTGACGATTGGCATCGCTGCCGCTGTGGCTACCGAGTTAATGGTCTCTGTACAAGATGCTGCTGTATTATCCGTTGGAATATAGAGCACATCGGAATTATCACAAGCAGTCTGCGTAACAGATGCGATATCATTCGAATCTGAGAATGTATACTCCGTCACTGTATATCCCTTATCTTCGAGATATTCGGAAATGTTATCTGCCTGATATTTTGAGTTTGGTTCCGCTGTACAGTAGATAATTCCTACTTTGCTATAGCTGTCTGCCGGGAATAATTCCTCCAGCATATCTGCCTGCTGATCCAATGGTGCCAAATCCGATGTACCACTGACATTGATTCCTGTGGTTCCTTCCCAATCGTCCATCTCCAGTGCTGTAGCATAATCTGTAACCGATGTTCCAAGAATTGGAATCGTACCGGTCGATGCTACCGCTGCCTGAAGGGAAGCCGTTGCATTGGCCATAATCAAATCCACATTTTTCGATGCAAAGGTATTCGCAATTGTTGCACAAGTAGCAGAATCACCTGCTGCATTCTGTACCTCAATCTCTACACTGTCTCCCAGCTTATCCTTCAATGCATCTTCAAATCCCTGTGTTGCAGCATCCAAAGCCTCATGCTGTACGAGCTGAATAACTCCAACCTTGTATTCTGTCTTCCCCGAGCTGCTGCCACATGCTGTAAAGCTTGTTGCCATCAGCGTTGCCGCTGTAAGCATTGCGATCCATCTCTTCTTCATGTTGCGTCCTCCTCTTTCTTCTCTTTCCATTTTTTCCATTCTTTCCACTTAATGAAATATAGTAAACACTATAACACATTGACGAGTTAAAGTATACAAGTATTTTCCCAGATTCGTTAATTATAGATATACGTTACTCCCCGCCGGGGTGGCGTAGGTTCAAGTATCGTTCGCTAAGTAAAATATAAAAAAACGGATTTGTATGTATCATCACCGTGACACATTCGACATCGTGTCTCAGGTGCCACTTGCGCCGCCATCCGTGGCGTCGCATCATGATACATTACAAATCCGTTTTTTATTTTACTATGCTCACTTTATTCACCTACGCCACCCCGGCGGGGAGTAACGCAAATATAAAAATCAGTTTAGATTGCGTGCAGGTTCTTCAAGGAGACGTCGAGAATTGGTGCGGAATGTGTAAGCGCACCAGAAGATACGAAATCCACACCAAGATCTACAATATTCTTGATATTCTCCTTCGTAACATTTCCAGAACACTCTGTCTTTGCACGTCCGTCGATGATTGCGATGGCTTCCTTCATCATATCGTGGCTCATGTTGTCGAGCATAATGATGTCAGCGCCAGCTTCTACAGCTTCGCGAACCATATCAAGGTTTTCTACTTCCACTTCAATCTTACGAACAAATGGTGCATAGTCCTGGGCCATCTTTACAGCTTCCTTGACGCCACCTGCTGCACCGATATGATTATCCTTCAGAAGCACACCATCAGAAAGATTATAACGGTGATTATAACCGCCACCGATTCGTACGGCATACTTCTCGAAAATTCTCATATTTGGTGTTGTCTTACGCGTATCGAGAAGTCTTGTCTTGCTTCCCTCGAGAAGTGCTGCAACGGAATGTGTATATGTTGCAATTCCACTCATACGCTGTAAATAGTTTAATGCGGTTCTTTCTCCGGAAAGGAGCACGCGGATATCGCCGCGAACAACCGCAAGACGCTGTCCAACCTTTACTTCGTCTCCATCCTTTGCGAAGAATTCCACTTCTGTCTTCTCATCTAATAACTTGAAAACTCGTTCAAAGATTTCTAATCCTGCAATAATACCATCTTCTTTGCAAAGCAATTCTACTTCGCCCGGCTTTGCTTCCGGCATCACTGCATTTGTTGTAACGTCTTCACTGGAGATATCCTCCTGTAACGCCAACTGAATCAAATGATCTACATTGAGTTTCTTTGTAATTGGATCCATATTTACCCCTCTCTATGCAAGCATTTCCTGTTCACGCTGCGATTTCATTTCTTCTTCTCTATGAATCTCCTGCCAGATCGTCTCGATGGCTTCCGCATCGTACTGAACGAGATTCTCATAATCGGATAAATCGACGTCATAACGACGAATGATATCCTCGTATTTGTCATTCACATATGTTTCGTAATAACGGGCGCGGCCATTTTCCCTATCGATCACATCGACCTTCACCATATTCTCTGCCGCCTTTTCAGCAAATACCAGAGACTCTAAAAGTGAGTTGCTGGCGAGACGATTCTTGCCATGTACACCGTTGCAAGCTGTTTCACCTGCTGCATACAGATGCTTCATACTGGTGTGGCTTCGTAAATCGACATAGACACCACCCATAAAATAATGCTGTGCCGGAACGACCGGAATCAAAGTCTTCTTTGGATCGTATCCCTCTTCTACACAATGCTTGTAGATATTTGGGAAACGTTTCTCGATATCGTACTCCGTAATCGTACGCATATCCATCCATACGTGCTTGGTTCCATCCTTTTTCATCTGTTCATGAATCGCCTTGCTTACCACATCTCTTGGCTGTAATTCATCCGTGAAACGTTCTCCGTTCTTATCCAAAAGAACAGCGCCCTCTCCACGAACGGATTCGGAGATCAGGAAACGTCGCTCCTTCTTCTCAGAATAAAAGGTCGTTGGATGAATCTGTACATAATCCAGATGTTCCAGTTTAATTCCATGCTTCAAGGAAAGGGATAAAGCATCTCCCGTCAAATGTGGGAAATTGGTAGAATTCTCATAAATTCCACCGATACCACCCGTTGCCCACATAATATGGCGAGCAAATACCGGATAAATCTGTCCCTTCGAATCCTGAAGCAGGATACCGTCACAAGTATTCTCTCTGCAGAGAATATCCAGCATACGCGTATTCGCAAGAAGCGTAACATTGTCACACTTCTTCACGGCATCTAACAGTTTTGATGTGATTTCCTGTCCCGTAATATCATCATGATACAAAATACGCTTATCGGAATGAGCTCCCTCTCTTGTATAAAGAAGCTCTCCATTTTCGTCTCTGGCGAAATCGACATGATACGCAATCAATTGCTCAATCACTTCTCTGGAGGAACGAATCATCATATCCACCGATTCCTTGCGGTTTTCATAGTGACCTGCACGCATCGTGTCTTCGAAATAGGATTCATAATCCTTATCATCCTTCTGCACACAGATACCTCCCTGTGCGAGGAAAGAATCACTTTCGTCAAGATCAGCCTTGGTAATCATAAGGACCTTATAGTCCTCTGGCAGATGTAAGGCTGTGAAGCATCCTGCTACGCCTGTTCCGACGATTACTACGTCGTATTCTCTCTCTATCATTTCTATACCTTCTTACGCTAATTCCAGCATGCGTCTCATAGGCGCTTCTGCCTGGTTCATTAATTCCTCTGACATCTGAATTCCTTCACTGTCAGATTCCAATGCCTCTAACACCTTCTCTAAGGTAACTTTCTTCATATTTGGACAAATCTGCATATTGCCTGCTGTGTAGAACTTCTTGCCCGGATTATCCTGCTTCAACTTATGCATGACACCCATTTCCGTAGAAATGATAAATTCCTCGGCATCAGATTCTGCTACATACTTGATAATTCCAGAAGTAGAACCTACATAGTCAGCCATTGCAACTACTTCCGTCTTGCATTCTGGATGAACACAAACCTTAGCCTGTGGCTTCGCTGCCATAGCGGCTTCCATCTGTTCCTTACTAATGGAATGATGCACATGACAGAAACCATCATTAAAGATGAAATTCTTCTCAGGAAGCTGATCTGCAATATAATGTGCAAGATTCTGATCCGGAATGAAGAAAATATTCTTATTTGGTAATTTACTTACAATATTTAATGCATTTGCAGATGTCACACATACATCACTGGCTGCCTTTAATTCTGCTGTCGAATTCACATAACAAACAACCGCAACATCATCATATTCTTTCCGTACTTCTGCAATTCTCTCAACGGTTGCCATATGAGCCATCGGACAATCTGCATTAATTTCCGGTAATAATACCCTCTTATCTCGATTTAATACCTTCGCACTCTCTCCCATGAATCGAACACCACAAAGGAGGATAATGTCAGCATCAATCTTCGTAGCCTGTCTTGCTAAGAAAAAAGAATCCCCGATATAATCTGCAATATCCTGTACCTCGTCCGGTACATAGTAGTGTCCCATGATCACAGCATTTTTTTCTTTCTTTAACTGCTGGATCTTCTCTACGATTTCATTCATTGATATCAATCTCCACCTATTGATTTGTTTTTTTATAATCCTTAAAAATATAACACTTTGTATGAATTGTGACAATATGATATAGTAGCTTGGAATGTAGAAAAATTGATATAGAAAGCTGGTTTTCTTATGGAAATATACCTTGTCCGCCATGGACAGACAAAGATGAATACAGAACATTGTTTACAGGGACGTACGGATACCGTTTTAAATGAAACGGGAATCCAGCAGGCCAAGGCTATGCATGACTTTATTACAGAAAAGGGTATTCATTTCGATGCCGTTCTCGTAAGTCCCCTAAAGCGTGTAAAACAGACAGCAGAATTACTTACCGGAATGGATCACCGTACCTTTATCGAAGAACCTCGTCTCATCGAGATGTCCTTCGGTGATTACGAAGGGCATAAACTCGCAAATCTTCCGGAAAAGTTTTACCATGGATTTTTCGAGGATCCATCCGTATATGAAGCACCAAAGGGTGCCGAAAGCTATGACGATGCCCTGCAGCGCGTAGATGCTTTATTAACAGATTTAAAGGGTGGAAAGCTCCATGAACGCTATAAAGACAAGACCATCCTTCTCGCATCGCATGGTGCTTTGTCTCACTGTATCACAACCTATCTCGATCAAAGTCCGAGAAAGGATATGTGGAAGATTACGATTGATAATTGTGCTCTTCTGAAACTGGATTTAGAGAACAGTACCTATGAATTTGTACATCCTGGTTTTAGCAGACCAAGATACAATCCCAACAAATAATCCATAAATCATAAAATAAGAGGATTCCCACTTCGGAATCCTCTTATTTTTATTACTTCTTCTGTTTCCACTGCTTCAGCATGCGCTCTTCGAACTTGGTATAGCAACCTTTGCCACGCGATTTCGATTCGTACATCGCAGCGTCTGCATTTCTAACGGCTTCTTCATATTGGATTGCCTGATCCGGAATCAATGTATATCCAACAGAGAACGCCAATTGTAATTTCTTGCCTCCATAATAACAGGTCGTTCCCTCTATCAGCTTATCCAAATATTTCTTCACATCTGTCTCCTCGCATTTTTCAATAAACACCAGGAATTCATCTCCACCCGTTCGACTGATAATGGCCTGTCCCGGGAAGACCTCCATCATATAGCGTGCTACCGTTATCAGTGCCGCATCACCGCACTCATGGCCATTCGAATCATTAATCGATTTAAAATCATCCAAATCAATCTGAATCAATGCACAAGTTCGATCTCCGGTAATGGTTTCCAAAACACTATGAATCTTCGTCTCTGCAAAATAACGATTAAATAATCCTGTCAATGGATCCGTATTTGCAAGCTGCCACATCCTGTGTTCCGTCTGTCTAAACTGTCCAATATTATAAACTAGGAAACTCGCATGCAGATGGCCATCCTCCGTCTCTCGTAATTGATAATTCGTATGCAGCCAATGACGCTTGCCATCCCAATCCAATTCATCCTCTGTATTCCCATATTGGATTCCCTGCTTGTATTCCTCCATCAGACGCTCTCGATCATAGAACTTCTTCATCTTCTCGCGCTTCTTAGGATCCGCTGTCAGTCCATCCACTATTTGATCCACCAGTTCCGTATACGTACCGGTAGCCTCTCGGATTGCTTTTAATGCAATAAAATCGGCACCGAAATAGAAGTTTGTCGCCTCATCTTCCGTCAAATCAATCTCGAAATTATAGGTATTAGAAAGCAAATCATCATATCCTTCATATCCAAGAATCTCTGCCAGTCCTCTGGTACTCAACCATAGAAGAACCGCATCTCGATCTAGGGAATCCGCCCCTACTTCATCCTTTCGGGAAATCAATCGATCCGCTACGGAAATCAGAAATGCCACCTTACCATTTTCCTCGTCTTTTGCAATGAGCTTACAATACGTACTAATCATCGCGTTCTTATATGCGAATGTTAGCTTATGCTCTTTGGCTGTTCGAAGGCAGTACTCCAACTCCTGACGAATACCTTCGTACAAATCTGTTTCTGGATCATTCACATAGCTTTCTACCTCTTTCACAGAAACAAATCCCATACCGCCTACATAATTACGGAACGCACGATTGCAATTCATGTATTTCACATATCCATTCGAATACTCAATGATGCCCATAGGCACCGGATTATTATATTCCCATCCATTCATTTCATCCAATGGATTAGAACTCAACATGTTGATGCGTCCCACCTTGTCCAGATATTCTCTCGAAGATGGATTCTCCGTCTTAAATGGAATTTCCTCATTCATCTTGGCAATGGTCTGACGAGACATCGGAATACCAAACAAGAATCCCTGCATCTTCTCACAACCAACTGCACGAAGGAATTCCGCCTGCTCTCGGGTCTCCACACCTTCTGCAAGCGTCTGGATGCCCATGTACTTCGCCATATTAATAATCGAACTGATAATCAATGGAACCTTTGGATTCGTATCAAAATTCTTCAAGAATACCATATCCAGTTTTAATACATCGAATTTAAAATCCTTCAAGGTATTTAACGAAGAGTATCCTGAACCAAAGTCATCCATCCATACCTGATAGCCACCATCATGGAATTTCTTAATCTGCTGACGAAGGAACGCCGGATCATCTGTCAAAGCACTCTCCGTAATCTCGATATGAATCAAATCCTTTGGCACTTCATAGGATTCTACAATCTCATTCACCTGTTCATAAATATTCGACAACTGGAAATCATACCGCGACAAATTAATTGACGCTGGCTGTTTAAAGAGGTTCTCCGATTTAATCGTTGTAAACGTTTTACAAACCTTCTCTAAAATATATAAATCCAGATAATGAATCAGATGTGCTTCCTCGAGTACCTCAATAAAATCTGCTGGTGAAATCTTTCCACGAAGTGGATCTTCCCAACGAGCCAAAGCCTCTACACCACAGATTTCTCCCGTTAATGTACGAACCACCGGCTGATAGAATACCTTGATCCATCCCTTCGCCATCGCTTCATCCATATGATCCACGATATATTGTTTCTTCTCACGATCCTTCTCCATACTCGAATCATAGAATTTATAATCTGCATCATATCGCTTTTTAATCGTAGATAAAGCCATCTTCGCACGGTCAATAGCGAGCCCGATTTCATTGCCATGATCTTCCAACATATAGATACCAGCCTTGATTTCCATTCGCATACCACGCTGATATTCGTGTACAAATTCATGAATCTCCTGAATCCGTTCTATCACATTTTGTGTATTTGTAAGCACAAGGAAATGATCACTGGAGAAACGGGAAATCAACCCTTCTTCAAACACCTGGCCCAGCTTATTTCCAATATTCTTAAGTAACTGATCTCCCATCTGGAAACCATAACTCTGATTGTAGGATTTAAAGTTCTCAATATCAAAATAAAGAACGCAGAGATCCTCCTTGCCTTCCTGCTCCATACGATGAATCAAACGCTGCGAATAATTTCTAAAATTCACCATATTTGGAAGCCCGGTCAAAGTATCCGCATCCGTATTCTTATAAACACGCTGTGCCTCTAACTGCAAATCCTCCTCTGCGACACCAGCTCGATACCGATCGCCAACCGCCTGATTCTTGCCAATTCTCTTTGCCGTAATCAGATTTCGATTTGCCTGTCGTTGCATCAGGTGAATCTCATCTTCACTAGCTGCCTGTCCGTATACATATCCCACACTAATGGTAAGATCGATATTATGAATCGATTCTGCATATTTCGAAACTTCCGTCATGAAATGTGTCATCTTGCTACGAACAACAAGATCGTCCAATGAAGATTCTTCACAAGGATACGTCACCAGATATTCATCGCCACCAAATCGATAGGAATTATCTTCTCCAAATTCCTGCATAATAATCTCGGCTATCGCACGAAGTGCCTGATCCGCCTCATCCGCACCATACAAATCATTGAAGAACTGGAAATCATCCAAGTCTGCCATCATAACGATTCCTCGAAATGGTTCTTTGTAATCATTTCCTTCAAATCGAATCTTCATCATTTGGCGATTTAGAAGTCCCGTCAACCAATCACATCGCGTCATGCGTTCCAGCTTCACGTGCTCGTATCCCGCCCGATACGTGAAATGATAACGGCTGATACTCGCAACCAAAACTGCAACCGCTGCAATGATGATTAACCTACGCATCTGCTCCATACTAACGAAATTCTGATGCTCTACATAGGGAACCATCGCATAGAATCCTGTAAATAAAATTGCTACATAGGAAACAATATAGATCGGTCGTAATGTGAAGAAACACAGAGACACCAGCATAAGTACCGAAAACATCATGATGAAATTCGAAACAGACTCCGAAAATAACGATATAAATGCTGTGTACGCACCGGTACTGGTTGTGAACAAATAGATGACAATACTAGAAGACCTTCTTCCATACTTGCCCTTAAAGAAATAATTCGTGGATACGACTTCAAGAACATACGAAAGCGCTGTCATATACGTATGTAAGAGCACAAGAGTAATGGCCTGCTTATCGGAAAAACCGGACATAATCACTTTGCCCAGTTGCTCCAAAAGCAGACTAATCTCTATCACCATAACCAACGCTGACGTATAGACAGCGAGATTCAGGTTACTCTTGTTAATATAATCTCTGACATTTTGATCCGCTGGTTTCAACCCAAACCATCTCAGAAATCTATCCATATGCTTTTCTACCTCGTTATACTCCCCATTTCAAAACTACTTAATATAAGCAATCAGTAACTTCAAAACATTTTTCACACCATCGATATGACTTCTCTCATAGCCATGAGAAGCATATACTCCCGCACCAATCAGACCATGACGTAAATCATATCCGGCACCCAAGGTTGCTTCTACATCGGAACCATAATGTGGATACACATCCACTGCATAATCCGCCTTTGCTTCTCTTGCCGCTTCGATCAATCCGGTAACGACATCATAGCTGTAAGGTCCACCACTGTCCTTGGCACAGATGGAAACCTGCTTTTCTGTACAGGTCATCTCACCACCTGCACATCCCATATCCACGGAAATGGCTTCCACAACATCTTCCGGTACGGAAGAGCATCCGCCATGACCAACTTCTTCATATACTGTGATATGCGCATATAGGCTACGCTCTAATGTTACATTTTCATCCTTCAGATATTTGGCGTAAGCAAGAAGAATGGCTACGCTAAGCTTATCATCTAAGAATCTGGACTTGATATATCCACTCTCTGTCACTCTTGTTCTTGGATCAAATGCTACGATATCGCCGACACTGATTCCCAGCTTTTTTGTATCCTCTTTGGAATTGACATCTTCATCGATCACAACTTCCATCTTGTCCCAGGCACGCTTGATATCATTGTATTCTCCATTGACATGAATCGAAGCATTATCCAGCTGGAAGGTACCCTCGTATTCACCATCAAACTTCGTGATAATCGTCACATTTTCTGTCTCCGCATTATTTGGATTTAATCCACCCAGTGGGCTGAGACGAAGTCGACCATTATCCTTGATTTCGCAAACCATACCACCCAGGGTATCGACATGCGCTTCTAATAAAAGACCGTTGTTTATCACTTCATCCGCAGACTGATCTGCCTGATTTAACGTAACAATGACGCCACCCTTATTGGTAATATGTGCCTCATATCCAAGACTCATAAATTGATTACAAACATATTCTGCCGCTTCTCTTGTATATCCTGTAGGCGAAGGTATCGCCTCAATTTCCTTTAACTGCTCTACTGCATACGCTACATATGCGTTCCATTTCTTGTCCGTCATTTCGTAACCTCATTTCTTGTATTTATATTCCATATTATATCATACTATCCACCTTTGGATATGTTATACTTATGGTACAAAAACAAATAAGGGAGTGATATGTTATGACGAAAACGAAAGGCTCCATCAAGAATTATATTCTTGATACAAACATTCTGCTTCAGTCTCCGAATTCTATCTTCGGTTTCGAAGATAATCACGTGGTTATCACTGGTACCACCTTACAGGAACTGGATCACAAGAAGACACTTGCTGGCGAACTAGGCTACAATGCACGTGAAACCTGCCGTATCCTAGAGTCACTCCGTCTTAAGGGGGATTTAACGAAAGGGGTCGATCTGGGCAATTCTCAGGGTGGCAAACTCTTCATCGAACCCGACGGCATCAACAAAGACAATCTTCCTGACGGCTATTCTATCGATGTTCCCGATAATCGCATCATAAGCGCATGTCTGACACTAAAGGAACGCTCCAATATGCCAACAAAACTGGTTACGAATGATATCTCTATGCGAATCAACGCTTCTGTCTGTGGTATGGAAGTAGAATCTTATAGAAATGATCAGATTGCCAGCAAAGACGAACTCTACACTGGAAAATCCGTTGTCCAGACCAATGGCAATCTCATCAACCAGTTATACCGCGATAAAAAAATAGAAGACATCGTATCACTACGTTCGGAATTTACTCCGCTGGAAGGAACGATGGATCCGGAGAAATTATTCACTACAGAAAATGAATTCTATATGCTGAAATCCGGCACACAGTCCGCGCTCTGCATCTATCGCCATGGCGATTTAAAGCTAATCGAAGAACAGCGTGCTTTCAATGTCGTTCCTAGAAATGCTGCGCAGACCTTTGCCCTCTATGCCCTGCTTGCACCGGTAGAAGAGATTCCTTTCGTCATTCTCCGCGGTCCTGCCGGAACAGCGAAAACATTCTTATCCATCGCTGCGGGACTAGACGGAACCTATGATTCCCGAAAGGAACGCTCTTACGAGAAGGTTCTGATTACGAGAAATAATATCACAAGCGATGCGGACTTCGGCTATCTGCCAGGAGATATCAATGAAAAGATGTCACCACTGCTCGCACCATTCTATGACAACTTAGAGTCCATTCTCCGCGGCAAACATCACAACGAGGACAATGAACAGGTGCAAATGCAGATTGACGATATGTTCTTTACGAATGTGATTAACGTCTGCCCGCTTGCCTATATGCGAGGCCGAAGCATCAGTCAGTCCTATCTGATTGTCGATGAGGCGCAGAACTCCACCCGTTCCCAGATGCGTGATATTATCACAAGAGCTGGAAAGGGTACGAAGATCGTCATCTGCGGTGACATCAACCAGATTGATAATCATACGCTGGACCGCTGGACCAATGGTCTTGTCTTTGCTTCTGAAAAGATGAAGGGCTCCGACCTTGTCGCACAGGTGACCTTTGCAGAAGAAGAATCCGTACGTTCTGCACTCGCAACAGAAGCTTTGAAGAGATTGGATTTATAGGCATAGCGTGATCATTTCCAACCTAATCTGTATAAAAAAAGATAATTTTTAAGTTTTATTTAAGTAAGACCCTATAAAATCGAGATAGGAATTGATGGTTTCATCAGTTCCTATCTTTTTTGGTATAATTAATATAATTTATGGAGGGTAATCCTATGCGAATATTATTAGCTGAAGATGAGCAGGAGATGTCCAACGCACTCACTACCATCTTAAAACATAATAACTTTTCTGTAGATGCTGTCTATGATGGGCAGGACGCCTATGACTATCTACAATCGGAAATATATGACGCTGTAATATTGGATATCATGATGCCAAAGATGGATGGACTCACGGTCCTTCAGAAAATCCGCTCCGAAGGCAATGCGGTACCCGTGTTACTTCTAACTGCGAAATCAGAAATCGATGATAAAGTCACCGGTCTGGATCTGGGTGCCGATGATTATCTCACCAAGCCCTTTGCCATGAAGGAACTATTGGCTCGCGTGCGCGCGCTCACCCGAAGAAAGGGAGATGTCACGGATTCCGTCCTTCACTTCGATGATTTATCACTCGACCGCGGGACCTATCTCCTCTCTTGTCATGAGGAATCCGTACGCCTCACAAACAAGGAATTCCAGATGCTCGAGATGATGATGACAAACCCGGGCCAGGTCATTTCCGTCGACTTATTTATGGATAAAATCTGGGGATATGATACAGAAACCGAACTAAATGTTGTTTGGGTCTATATCTCCTATCTTCGAAAGAAATTTAGTGGACTGCATTCCAAAGTCCAAATCAAAGCTACAAGAAATGTTGGCTACTCACTGGTAGCCGGAGGGAAACATGATTAAATCGTTACAGAAAAAATTTATACTGATTACTATGGTATCTGTCATTCTGGTTTTAACCAGCATTATGGCCGCCATTAACATCTTTAACTATCGTGACATTATGAAGGCATCCGATGCAAAACTGACGCTGATTTCCATGTACGATGGCAATCTTGGAAATGAAAACTTTGATCCAGATTCCAATACGGAGCAAAGTCCATCCACGCCACCGGAACTTAGCAATGAATTTAAGAAAACCAATGGATTCAATGCCGAAACTCCATTTAACACCAGATACTTCACCGTTACTTTGGATGCAGACGGCGAGATCACCAATGTCAATCTCGGCCATATTGCTGCTGTCAGCTCCTCTGAGGCAACCTCGGTTACCAAGAGCCTCTTTGAAGACTCCCAGACTTCCGGATTCTATGGTGACTATAAATATATCACTACAACCGTAACAAATTCTGATGGAACAGAAGGCACCATGTATATCTTCTTAGATTGCAGCAACGACTTAAATAACTTCCGCTCTTTCCTGTATGCATCCATTGGTGTCAGCGTACTTGGAACGGCGCTTGTATTCCTCCTTGTCCTCCTGCTCTCCAGACAGGCGGTTCGACCAGTTGCGGAAAGCTATGAGAAGCAGAAACGTTTCATCACCGATGCCAGTCATGAACTGAAAACACCGCTCGCAATCATCGATGCCAATACCGAAGTCATCGAATTGGAAAGCGGTGAATCCGAATGGACCAAAAGTACCAAGCGCCAGATTTCACGCCTCTCCTCGCTGACCGAGAAGCTCGTCTTCCTGTCACGTATGGACGAAGAAGGTTCCCACCTGCAGATTACCGAATTCTCGCTTAGCGATGTGATCAGCGATACCGTCGACTCCTTCGCCGGCGTTGCGGAATCGAAAGGGAAATCCCTCACGCAAACCATCCAGCCCGGTATCCTTTTCCACGGAGACCAGGCCATGATGCAGCAGATGACTTCACTTCTTGTGGATAATGCGTTGAAATATTCCAACGACGGTGGACAGATCTCTCTTTCCCTGGAAAAGAACGGGCGAAATATCGTCCTGAAAGTTTACAACACGGTCGATCCCGGCTCCCTGGCGGTTGGAAACTTAGATATGCTCTTTGAACGTTTTTATAGAAATGATGCATCCCGAAATTCCAAGACGGGTGGCCATGGCATCGGACTCTCCGTTGTCCAGGCTATCGTTCTTGCACATAAGGGTAAAATTCATGCAGAATCCAAGGATGGAAACTCCATCCTGTTTACAGCGGTGCTTTAATGCGCCGCTTTTTCATTTCCAGAAACTTTCTCATTTCTGAAAACGCTTTCATTTCACATATTCTTCACAGAAACGGTTCTCTTTTTAAATTTTCTTTAAGGTTCGGTTGCTAACATGAACACAACGAAAACAAAGAAAAGGAGAATTGCTTATGGCTGATCAGATGATTTTCAAACGTTACGAAATCAAATACATGCTTTCACAGGAACAATATGAAGCAGTGATTCATAAAATGTCTTCGTACATGCGTGCAGATATCCATGGTCGCAGCACGAATTTAAGTCTTTACTTTGATACCCCGGACTTCTTACTGATTCGACGCTCGCTGGACAAGCCTCTCTACAAAGAGAAGCTTCGTATCCGTAGCTATGGACTGGCAGAATCTGACACGACAGTTTTCATAGAATTAAAAAAGAAATTCAAGGGCGTTGTTTACAAGCGTCGTATCAGTATGACCGAAGAAGACGCGATGAATTACCTGCTCTTCGATGATAAGGTTTTACATAATCAAATTGAAGCAGAGATCGATTATACCAAAGACCGCTATCAGAATCTGATTCCACGCGTTCTACTGTCTTATGACAGAGAAGCGTATTACGCTATCGATGACCATGAATTCCGCGTTACATTCGACCAGAATATCCTATGGCGCGATCAGGACGTGAATCTCACCTCTTATATTGGAGGCGAGCCACTGCTAAAGCCAGGTCAGGTGCTTATGGAAGTCAAAGCCGGTGGTGCGATTCCACTCTGGTTTGTAAAGATTCTAACCGAAGAAAAATTATACAAGACGTCATTCTCAAAATATGGAATGGCCTATCGAACAATATTAGTAAAAGCATTACAGGAGGATAATATTCATGCTTACAACCGTATTCCAGGGGATCTTCGATTCCGCAACTACAACGACAATTTCCGTTCCAAAGTTTATGATGGTTCTGTGCGCGTCCCTACTGATCGGCGCGTTTCTGGCGGTGACGTACTCGTATAAGAATCACACCACCAAAAGTTTCTTAATCACACTCTTTACCTTGCCGGCCATCGTTGCTGTCGTCATCATGATGGTAAATGGAAATATCGGAACCGGTATCGCCGTTGCAGGTGCCTTCTCACTGGTTCGTTTCCGTTCCGCACCTGGTACTGCTAAGGAAATCGCTATCATCTTCTTAGCAATGGCTACCGGACTGATTACCGGTATGGGATACCTCTTACTTGGCGTAGTATTTGCCGTTATTTTAGGATGTATTTTCACTGTTTTAAACCTCTCTACTTTCGGTGAGACTGCATCTCCAACCAAGCTTCTGAAGATTACCATCCCAGAAGACTTAAATTACACCGACCAGTTTGATGACTTATTTGAAAAATATACCAATACTTACTCTCTCTTAGATGTTAAGACAACCAATATGGGAAGTCTGTTTAAATTAAGCTACAATATCGAACTCAAGGACAGCAAGCAAGAAAAGGCCTTTATTGACGAACTTCGTTGTAGAAATGGTAACCTTGAAATCGCAATTTGTAAGCAGATGGAAACCGGATACGATTTATAGAATACGAAAAAATAGGAAACACCCAACCAATATACACCCAACCAAAAAAAGTAGGAACCATACTCGGTTCCTACTTTTCTTCATTTATTATTCAAAAAATACGTAATAGTATTTCTCGTAATGTTCCTTTACGATATTCTTCACTTCATCCCGCTCATCTTCTGTAAAATCCGCCGGAACTTTCACTACATAGGTCGGACGTTTCCGATTTCTCGCATCGGTAAGCACATCAACCTCGACAGATTCCACTCGATCACATTGCGATAGAATCTCATCCGCAACCTGCTGCCGCTGTTCCATCTTTACAAAACGATAGACGGTAATACTAATCACTACCAGAGCAATGATTGCAATCACTCCAGCCCAAAACTTCTTGCTCTTCAAAATCTGTTTTACATGTATCCTCTCTGTTTCTTTTTTCTCCATAAAAATCCCCCCAGGATTTCTAATGCATCCTCTCTGCTTGCCATTTCCTAATCCGACAAATCGATATCCAAATTAATATTGAATTGATAATCCGGAAACAGTTTCCTCAGCTCTTCCTGCAATTCCTCATAGATTCTATTTCGATCTACATGGAAAGAGATCACGATATCAAATGTCATCATCTTAATCTCTTCATTCAGATAGAATCCATGCATCTGCAGGATGCCTTCATAACTCATACAAATCTTGTTAACTTCTTCCCGAACAGCAACCACGTGCTCATCTCTTGTATTTACAGAATAAACCGAAACTGCGGAAATGACGACATTAAATTCCCGGAAAATCTTGGTTTGGATCTTACGGGTAATATCATCAATATCTCCCGCCGTCAATGTATCGCAAACCTCGATATGCACGGATGCCACCAATCGGTCCGGACCATAATTATCCAAAAGTAAATCATAGGCACCCTGCACCCCCGGAATCTCCGCAACCGATTTCTTGATTGCTTTTGTCAATTCACTATCGGCACGTTCCCCGAGGATTTTGCTAATCGTCTCGGATAACATATCATATCCCGCTTTCAGGATGACCACTGAAATAATCGCACCCAGATATGCTTCCAGACTGATATGAAAAATCAGATAAATCACAGCCGCCACCAATGTCGAAACGGAAATCACGGCATCCATAATGGCATCCTGGCCGGATGCTTGAAGAGAACCACTATTCACCTGATCTCCAACGCGCTTTACATAGATTCCAAGCACGACCTTTACCAGCACAGCAATTGCAATCACAAGCAATGTCACCGCTGTATAATCCGGTTTCACCGGACTTACAATCTTCTTCAGTGACTCCACAAAGGAAGTACAACCCGCATATAGAATCACCACAGCAATAATCATCGTACTTAAATATTCTGTTCTTCCATAGCCAAAGGGATGCTTCTTATCCGCCGGTTTGTTGGAAAGCTTCGTCCCAATAATCGTAACAATGGAAGAAAATCCATCACTTAAATTGTTCACCGCATCCAGTGTAATCGCAATCGAATTGCTAAGAATTCCAATCACTGCCTTGACCCCGGCAAGTATCACATTGGCAACAATTCCAATCACACTTGTTCGAACAATGATCTGCTCTCGTTTTTTATTTTTCCCATGTTCCATAACGTCTTCTCCTTATAGCCACATTATACCATATCCCTACCGTAGTTACGTTCTGCTTCTTCGAACGCCTTCTTCGCAGTCTCTTCAATTGCTCCTTCATAGCCCGTCAACGCTGCAAATGGTGCGAATTGCGCTGCCCGCTTTTCCATCGGCATCTTGGGATGTGTTTTGGAAATCGGTCGTGACATGTTTATCATATCACCATATTTACGATATACCATATCTATTTCTGACATTATGCTTTATGCCCTCCGATTTGATTATTTCTCTCTCTCGTCATCGCGCCCTCCTCGAGGTTCATCCCCTTCAGAAGTGCATTCTTGCCATAGCGTTTTTGGATTTCAAGAATCGCATTCTGCACTCTTCGCTCCTTATCCGATTCCAGCTCCGGATCCATTTTTTGTTCTTTCTCCTCTGGTTTTTCCTCCACCAGAAAATCCTGAAAAAGATCCATCTGCTC
Organism: Lachnospiraceae bacterium AC2012; assembly: GCA_000702525.1. Classification (GTDB taxonomy): domain Bacteria; phylum Bacillota; class Clostridia; order Lachnospirales; family Lachnospiraceae; genus FD2005. Next base: position 1,996,738 of record JNIN01000001.1, on the reverse strand, counting down.
ATATCGATTCTTGGCCTTCTCACTTCCCTCTGGGATCGTATGATTCGCAACAATCGTAATTCTACGAACCAGAAGATTCGGATCGACAATCCGATCATAGAGTTCGAGCATCGTCTTCATAATCTTCTTTGTCGAACTCGTAAAGCCATCCATATTCCCCGTACCATGTGCAGGCTTTGGAATCACTCTACCATAATAATCCGTATATACTTCCCCATGATACTTCTTCCGCCGCGCTTCATCCGTCAGATTCTCGATATCATAGCCAATTGTCAACACTACTTGATCCGTGACAAGATGCTTATCCACTAAATCCAGAACCAGCAGATCCGTCATCTCCTTCACAATCAACCTGCCCTTCTCTGCCGTATAGGCGCACTGCAGCACCTGCCCCGTACTGATACTGTTTTCCTTTGGCTTATACGCCTTAATCATGGAAATGTCACATGGCTCTATCCCCCAGGCGTGATCAATCAAAAGCTCCGCATTCACACCAAACATCTGATAGAGAATATCCTCATTCTCCAGGGAACAACGAGCAATATCGCCCATCGTATATAGCCCCTTTGACTCGAGCTTCCTGCGATACCCAGCCCCCACTCTCCAAAAATCTGTAAGCGGTCTATGATTCCAAAGAAGTTCTCGATAAGTGATCTCATCCAATTCCGCAATTCGCACGCCGTCCTTGTCCGCTGGCATATGCTTCGCCACGATATCCATCGCCACTTTGCCAAGATATGGATTCGTACCGATTCCAGCTGTCGCGGTAATCCCTGTCGTCTCTAATACTTCACGAATCATCTTCATCGCCAGTTCATGCGCACTCAAGCCATATGCTTTCAGATAGGTCGTCACATCCATAAAGACTTCATCAATGGAATAAACGTGAATATCCTCCGGGGCAACGTATTTCAAATAGATGCGATAAATCCTAGAACTCACCTCGATGTATTTTGCCATCTGCGGAGGTGCAATCACAAAATCCAATTCCAATGCCGGATTCTCTTTTAATTCCAAAGCATTCGCTGATTTTCCGGTAAATCGCCCACCCGGTGCCTGATATAATCTCGCACGATTCACCTGTTTCACAGCCTGTAGCACTTCAAAAAGTCGGGCTCTCCCCGGAATCCCATATGCCTTCAACGCCGGCGAAACCGCCAGACAAATCGTCTTCTCCGTCCGTTCTGGATCCGCCACAACAAGATTTGTCGTCAGTGCATCCAGACCTCGCTCACTGCATTCTACCGATGCATAAAAAGATTTCAAATCAATACAGATGTACTGCCGTTCTCTCTTCTCTTCCATGACGGACCTCCTTTCTCAAGCTATATTATAGAACATATGTTTGAAATTCTCAACTAGACAAATCTTGCATTTCTAAACTTATTCATTGTATTATAATTCTTGATTTTAAAGGAAATGCTATTGTTCAATATATCTAAACCGTACAAGGAGACAAGTCATGTTCACCGAATACAAAAACAATACCGAAGAATTTCAGTTCTATCGCAAAAAATCCGTGCATCAACCACCACGTATTCTGAGCGCCTTAGAATGCATCTATGTTACAGAAGGAACTCTGGAACTAGGTATCCAGCAGGAGCTCTATCATATGGAGGCCGGGGATTTCGCCATTGTATTCCCGGATATGATTCATCATGAACAGGTTTTTAGCAGTGGTAGGAATTACGCTGTTCATCTGGTTGCCGATCCGGCATTGAGCGGGCCACTACTCCAGACTCTGCAACAAAGTAGACCCGAAAATCCTGTCATTAAAGCTGCCGATTTACATCCCGACATCGTCTATGGGATGACACGGCTTATGCCTAGTGCATCCAATGCCTATACCGATATCGCACGACAGGCCTATGTGCAGATTCTACTCGCTCGCGCACTTCCTTCTTATCAGTTGGTAGATAAGCGCGGATCAGAATCTACCGATATCATTGATCGTGTCGTCGAATATATCGCCCGACATTTCACGGAGAATATCACACTGACCTCGATGGCGGAAGACCTCTATGTAAGTCCCTATGCCCTGTCACGGATTTTCTCGGGAACCTTCCATACGAACTTCAATAAGTATTTGAATAATACCAGACTTCGATATGTGGTACATCTTCTGAAATATACAAATCAGACCATCACGGAAGCCTATATGAATGCCGGCTTTGAAAGCCAGCGAACCTTCAATCGCGCTTTCCTCGATGTCTATCGTATGAGTCCCAGAGAATATCGAAATCAGTTCCGCGCAGAACTGGATACATAGAAAAGAACCCGATGGCCAAGCCACCGGGTTCTTTCTTGTTGTGTAGCACTTGCTATACAACGTGGGAATTAAGTATGAGTATGTATCTAGAAAGAGATTTACACTTTTCAGTGAAAACCTACTTTTCTGGCTCACCAAGTGTTGCCATAATCTTCTTCTCATTATAGAAACGAAGAAGTACAGCTGCTAATGTACAAAGCACACAAGAGCAAATCGCTGCCATACGATAACCAGTTCCTGCTGCTCTGCCAATCGTTCCAAGACTAGTGAAAAGAAGTGCTGCAACAGACTGTCCCAACTTCATAGAGAAAGTACGTGCTGCAAAGAACATACCATCTCGGTTTTCACCAGTTTCAATCTCATTCGCTTTTGCAATATCTGCAACCACTGTCTGTGGAAGGATTCCAAGGATCGCCATTGGAAGCGCTGCAAATACCATGATTAAAAGACCAAAAATCATACCGTCATTTGTACCTTCTGTTCCTCTGGAAAAGGCTGTCAAAAGATATACCGCTGCAAACTGACAGAAGGCAAAAGTAATCAGATTTCTCTTTGCAAATTTACCAGCCAATTTATTTACCGGTACATAACAAAGTACAGATAATAATGTCATTCCAATAAAAAGAATCGTATTCATTGTCTCTGGCAACTTCATCAACGATGTAATGAAGAATGTAAGACCAGACTGGAACATTGTAATGGCTACCCAATAACAAACATCCGATGCAACGAAAATACGGAAATCTCTACTTCCAAATGTCTTGCCAAGCGAATTCAGTACATTTCCCTCTGCTGGATTTACATGAACATAATCATGCTCCTTGATTGTAAGTGGTGGAATCAATAAGCAGATAAATCCAATGATTGCAAGACCAATAAAAGTAATACGAATAGCACCAACTCGACCAAGGGATGGTGTCAATGCTCCCCAGATGAATGGAGCTGCATAACCAAATGCGCTACCAAAAATAAACGTAAAGGAAATAGCTGTCGAAATATCTGTCAGTTCCTTCTGATTTGTAGCAAGCTCTGCAATCAACGCGTTATAAGGAGTACAATAAACGGTCATGAATAAATAGAAAAGTAACATCATAACCAGTACCCAAACACCATTGAGCTTGGATTCTCCCTGAATCGGTGTACAATAAATTAAAATGGTTGCTAAAGCAAATGGAATCGCAGCTTTCAACATAAAAGGAAGTCTTCGTCCCTTTGGATTGGTACTACGATCAGAAAGATTCGCAACCCATGGATCTGTAATCGCATCAAACAGACGACCCAATGCAAATATTCCACCTAGAATGGTAAAGATACCAAAGATGACACGTCCCTGCGGTAAGAAAATAATCTGCCCCGCATCCAGCATCTCCTGATTTGGTTCATAGAAACTGATAACCCAATTTGTTACCAGTGCAGATAGTAAGCTCCAACCGAGCTGTCCCATGGCAAATCGCCATATCACACTTTTTGTAAGTTTTTTCATATAAAATTACCCCTTTTTTATATAGCCTCCTACCCTTTCGGATACTTTGATTTTAGCATAAATTGAGGCTTTTCGGAAACTTAATTTGCCTTCTAAGTTTCCAAAAATAAAGGGGTAATTTTGTGCACTTTTTATTGATTTCTTATTGATACAAGTGACCGGCTTTTAACTCACGATCGGACCAAATTCTTTCATAATCTATATAATCTAATACTCCATTCCATGAGCTAATCTTAGACATATCTTGTTTACTATTTGCAAACCATCTCGATATCAAATTATAAACACTTTCATTAAATCGAATCGCCCAGTTCTTGGTCTCATCCGAATTATCATCGTAAGAAACTCCATTACAATTCATGGACAAGATTCCTGTATCCAAATGATTTACTAACCCTCGGATTTCTAAATCCGCATACACCTCTGCTTCCTCTTGTGAATTAACCAGATTTGGATATTTACTCGCATATAAATCACTTAATTCTTGAAATCTCTTTTCATCTATTTCCGATTGGATTAATATACGTCCACCACGGCCTTCTTCACCATTTCGAACAATATACTGTATACCCGTGTATGCATTCGTATTCACATGATATCCTATTAATTCTTCAGAACGAATCGATTTTCCTTCGCATACCTGCTTTAGATCCTCCTTCAACTCTGCATCCATAATTATCACATCATAATCCATATCTGTATGTTCTGAAATCAAAAAACTTTTTCCTGTATTAGAATCCACTCTTTCATATAAATCCGAAAACGAAAAATAGCCTAGTTTTTTGCCTTCTTTACTAAACAGAGCGATACTTTGCAAATCATCATCAACCTTCATACTGTAATTTTCAGACTCTACATCCTGATATTGTATAATATCATCCACCGTAATTCTTCGCTGCATTGATTCAAACAACTCTAAATGCGACTGCCTACCAATCGAAGTATCCCTCTTGAACACATTTTGATTTTTTCCTTTATTCTCATCTTCAGCCCCAGTTTTCTCAGCTTTATAATTCTGTCCACTAGAAAAAGTAATTCTCGATGATATATTTACATTATTCCAAATATTCATTTGTTCTTCTCCCTCAAACAATACTACTCAAATCTATAATAAACATTCGCCTTATATTGCAACATTAATATCGGAATAAACATAAAAATCTTTACACTTTTTTAATTTTTCCAAATATTTTAAACACAGAATCCCGTCCCATCGCGCTATCACGATGAGACGGGATTCTCCCTTATTTACACCCTAATATTGTTTTTGCATTTTTTACGCGTTCCTCTGTCGGTGGTTCCACGCCTTTTAATGTATAAGGAATTCCCAATTCCTCCCACTTATATTCTCCAAAGGTATGGTATGGAAGTACTTCCACACGATCCACATTCTGAAGAGTATCAATAAACGCTCTCAACTGTTTCAGATAAACATCATCATCCGTCACCCCTGGGACCAGCACATGACGGATCCATACCGGGATGTTACGCTCTGACAAGTATCTTGCGCACTCCAGGATATTTTCATTTGGATGTCCTGTCAGCTTCTTATGCTCTTCGCTATCTATATGCTTCAAATCCAGAAGTACAGTATCGGTATAGTCCATCAATTCAACAAACTTAGAATAGAATGGCTCCTCCGTTGTATAAGGTTGTGCTGAAGTATCCAGGCAAGTATTCATACCACGTTTCTTAGCTTCTTTAAAAAGCTCTAATAAGAAATCAATCTGGAGAAGCGCCTCTCCACCACTTACCGTGATTCCACCGTCCTTGCCCCAATATGCACGGTAACGCTCCGCCATATCCAGCAGTTCCTCGACCGAACGCATATCCTCGGATTTTCCATCCCAGGTATCAACATTGTGGCAATATCTGCATCGCATATTACAACCTTTTAAAAAGATTAAGAATCGAACCCCTGGTCCATCTACAGAACCGAAGGTCTCAATTGAATGAATCGCACCTTTTAACATTTTCTATAACCTCGTATTTCAAAATCTGGAAATGTAACATTTCCGCATATGATAAATGGGGGCCGAAGTTGAGCGGCCCCCACTATTACTTCATGATTTACACTTCTTGTAATAACGAATTAAAGAGACTTGTGGCAAGTTCTGTTAATTACGTCTAACTGCTGTTCCTTTGTTAAGTCAATGAACTTAACTGCATATCCAGATACACGGATTGTAAAGTTCGCATATTCTGGTTTTTCTGGATGATTCATCGCATCGATTAACTTCTCTGTTCCGAATACATTGACATTGAGGTGATGTGCACCCTTGTCGAAATATCCATCGAGAACATTTACTAAGTTGGTAGCTCTCTCTTCATCATCATGTCCAATTGCTTCTGGGCTGATGGTCTGTGTATTAGAGATACCATCTAAAGCATACTCATATGGAAGCTTAGCAACAGAGTTTAAGGATGCTAAGAGTCCTGTCTGTTCTGCACCGTATGCTGGGTTTGCACCAGGAGCGAATGGCTTGTAAGCTTCACGTCCATCTGGTGTAGCACCTGTTGCCTTACCATATACAACATTGGATGTAATCGTAAGGATTGATGTTGTAGGTTCAGAATCACGGTATGTATGATGCTTAGAAATCTTCTTCATAAATGTCTTTAAGAGATTTACAGCGATTTCATCGGCACGAGCGTCATCATTTCCATACTTAGGGAAGTCTCCCTCTGTTTCAAATCCAATTACCAAACCAGTCTCATCACGTACTGTCTTAACCTTGGCATACTTGATTGCGCAAAGAGAATCAACTACATGAGAGAATCCTGCGATACCTGTAGCGAATGTACGACGTACATCTGTATCGATCAGAGCCATCTCTGCTGCTTCATAGTAATATTTATCATGCATATACTGAATCAGATTCAGGATGTTTACATATAAATCTGCTAACCAATCCATCATGATGTCATACTTATGAACCACTTCGTCATAGTCCAAATATTCTGATGTGATAGGTGCCATTTCAGGAGCAACCTGCATATGGTTACCCTGCTTGTCTAAGAACTTCTCATCCTTACCACCGTTAATAGCGTAAAGTAAGCACTTCGCAAGGTTTGCACGAGCTCCGAAGAACTGCATTTCCTTACCAGTCTGTGTTGCAGATACGCAGCAGCAAATGCTGTAGTCATCGCCCCAGATTGGCTTCATAACATCATCATTTTCATACTGAATAGAAGATGTTGTAACAGAAATCTTAGCTGCATACTTCTTGAAGTTTTCTGGAAGTGCACTGCTGTAAAGAACCGTTAAGTTTGGTTCTGGGGATGGCCCCATGTTCTCTAATGTATGTAAGAAACGATAATCGTTCTTTGTAACCATGTGACGTCCGTCTACACCGATACCACCAACTTCAAGTGTTGCCCATACTGGATCACCGGAGAATAATTCGTTGTAAGATGGAATTCTTGCGAACTTCACCATACGGCACTTCATAACAAAGTGATCGATTAATTCCTGTGCCTCTGATTCTGTCAATGTTCCTTCTTCTAAATCTCTCTGAATATAGATATCAAGGAATGTAGAAACACGACCAACGGACATCGCTGCACCGTTCTGAGACTTGATTGCTGCTAAGTAACCGAAGTATAACCACTGAACAGCTTCTCTTGCGTTGCTAGCAGGATTAGAAATATCAAATCCGTAAGCAGCTGCCATTGTCTTCATCTTCTTCAGTGCCTTCACCTGCTCTGCGATTTCTTCTCTCTGACGGATGATATCATCTGTCATAGTTCCGCATCCACAGTTTGCCTGGTCATCCATCTTAGCCTTGATTAAGTAATCAATACCGTAAAGAGCTACTCGACGGTAATCGCCGACGATACGTCCACGACCATAAGTATCAGGAAGTCCTGTTACGATGTGGCTGTGACGAGCTGCTCTCATCTCTGGTGTGTAGGCATCAAATACTGCCTGGTTATGTGTCTTGTGATATTTTGTAAAGATCTCATGAAGCTTCTCTGATGGCTGATAACCATAAGTTGTACAAGCTTCTTCTGCCATCTTGATACCACCATATGGCATAAATGCTCTCTTCAGTGGCTTGTCTGTCTGAAGACCAACAACGGCTTCGAGATCCTTCATAGATTCATCAATATATCCTGGGCCGTAAGCATCGATATCAGCAACTACTTCTGTCTCCATATCGAGGACACCGTTCTTAGAACGCTCTTCCTTCTGTAATTCCTGAAGCTTACCCCAAAGCTTATTTGTTGCATCAGTAGGTCCAGCAAGGAAATCTTCGTTGCCTTCGTACTGTGTATAGTTTTTCTGAATGAAGTCACGTACATTTACGTCACTTTCCCAATGGTTTCCTTTGAAACCTCTCCATTCCTGTCTCATTTAAATCTTCCTCCTTAGGTAAAAATTAATATAACTTTTTTCACCCCTTTAATGATACCAAGGTCACTATAGCTTACCTAAATTTTATGGTCAACCAAAAAACGTTAAAATATTAACAGTACTTGATTTAGTACAATTTGTGCACAGAAAAAAGGACGAAAAACACCGTGTTTTCGTCCTTTTGCATAAATAACAAACTGAATTTTTGGCAAATTCGCTCATTTGCATTTTTTCGGGTTTCCATTTCCAGAATTTCTGTAACCCCAAAACTGACTCTATAAAGTTGCCGCTCCTGACAGCCAATAGAAGATCACGCCCAAAGCTAAACTACCAATGGTAATCACAATGCGCTCCCACTTTGGCATCTTCGCTTTCAAAGCATCCAAGGGATTTTCCGTCTGGAATTTTGGTAATAACATCAAACCAAAAATCACATAAAAAATCATGGATGGGATGGAATACTGCACCATCGTAAATCCAGAAATCACGAATGCCATTCCAAATACAAATCTTAAAAATGATACTATTTTCTTCTCGTCCATATCTTATCTCTCCAAGTCTACTATCCTATTTCTACTTCTTCGAAACCAATCTTAAAAATTAGCTACGCACAGATTCCAATAAATCTGTCTTCATCTTATAATACTTCTTCGTCATATCGAGGTAATGCATATGCGGATTTTCGAAACGCTGCTCTTCTTCCCAGATTTCCGTATCCAACTGCTGACGTACATACTCAGAAATCTCATGCACTGTTTTTCGATCGGCAACCAGTTTTCCATCCTTAAAAATCGGCTTCTGTAATAATACAAAATCGCAGTTTTCAAATCTGCGTTTCTTCCATGGTTTCATTGGATCTACAACATCCAGTTCATGTAAATCTTCCAAATATTCATCCGGGCAGGCGAGCACATCGGCAATCGCCTTGTGATTCTGATCATATACACGATACAAGCGTTTCCATCCAGGATTTGTAATCTTCTCCACATTTTCGGAAACCTTGATTTTTGGAATATACTCCCCATCCTTATAAACCGCAGCAAGCTTGTAAACTGCACCAAACACTGGCTCTGACTTTGATGTAATCAATCGCTCACCTACACCAAAACTGTCAATACAAGCGCCCTGATCAACGAGCGAACGAATCGTATATTCATCCAGACTGTTCGATGCCACAATGATAGCATCCGTAAGTCCGGCATCATCTAACATCTTACGTGCCTTCTTGGAAAGATAAGCTAAGTCACCACTATCCAATCGGATACCCTTTAAGCGTTTGCCCATTGGTTCTAACACTTCTTTCGCAACACGAATCGCATTTGGAACACCGGAATCCAAGACGTCATAGGTATCCACCAAAAGAATCGAATTATCCGGATAAATCTCTGCAAACTTTTTGAAAGCCGTATATTCATCATCAAAGAACATAACCCAGCTGTGTGCCATCGTTCCGGAAATTGGCATATCAAACATCTGACCGGAAAGAACCGTCGCTGTCGATGCTGCACCGCCAATCAATGCTGCTCTTGCACCATAAACCGCTGCATCCATATTATGCGCACGGCGTGCACCGAAATCGGAAACCATACGTCCCTCAGCTGCTTTTACAATTCTTCTTGTCTTTGTAGCAATCAAGGACTGATGATTGATCTCTAATAAAATCGCTGTCTCAATCAGCTGTGCATCAATCAATGGTGCCACAACCGTTAAGATTGGTTCCCCCGGATACATAATCGTACCCTCCGGCAATGCATAGATATCTCCTGTAAACTTAAAGTTCTGAAGATAATTTAAAAATCCTTCCGAGAACATCTGCTTCTCTCTAAGATACTGCACATCCTCTTCTGTGAAATGTAAATTCTCAATATATTCCACAATCTGATCTAATCCAGCAAAGATAGAGAATCCTCCCCCATCCGGGTTCTTACGATAGAATACGTCAAATACAACTTTTGCATCCTGACATTCTTCCATAAAATATCCATTGCTCATGGTCATCTCATAGAGATCCATCACCATGGAGAGATTTCTTTCGTCACACTGTGCTTTCCTCATAATCTTACCTCTTGAGGCTGCTACGCTTCTGCTCGGCCTCTCTTCTCTACTTCGTAATAATTAATTTCGTCTACTTTACGAATCAGTCTCATACCAATCTGCGTTTCATTTCTAACAATTAATAAACCATTACCGCCATCGTCCTTCACTGCATAAAGTGCTTTATCCGCAAGAGAAGTAAAGTCCCAAAGCTTATTCAGATTCTTTGGTATATTCACACAGACACCCATAGAAACGGTAAATTCCGGAAGTTGATTATCGATGATATATTCCTTCAAAGAAAGATTAATCATACGACCTATCTGCTTGATCTGCTCCTCCGTCTTATCACGAAATACCATGAAAAATTCATCTCCACCATATCTCGCGCAAAAGACGCCAACATCCTGGAAACGTTCCATCGCATGCGCCACGGCTTTCAGGCAGGAATCCCCCACCGCATGACCATACGTATCATTGACTCCCTTGAATTTATCGACATCCATCATCAGCACTCCGAGTTGCTTCTGTGACGAATACATCGTTTCAAAAGTCTCATCCAAAACTTCATTCAATCGACGACGATTCGCAATTCCCGTCAATTCATCTGTATCCGCCTGCTCTCGCAGCATCATATTTGTCTTTCTAGAGAGCATCAGGCTGTTCTGTGTCTCCAGGTACAGACCAATCGTTGAATTGGCCTGCTGCTTCTGCAGATTTTCATATTCATAATAGCGTTTTAATTCTTCGAATAATTCATCCTGACGGTCCAGCTTTGTCAACAAAGCTACTTTATAGCGACTGATATGTGCCTGTAAATCTGGAAATGATGCCGCAGCCTCTTTCAGAGACTCTTCCATCTGTTCAATCGCAAATTCCAATTGCTCATATCTACAAGTCTTCAGCATATATGCCATCAGTTCCACACAAGTCCAGAAGAAATCGATTCGATGACTACAATTCACAAAATCCCGCATCGTCTTGTTAAGACTCTCCTCTTCTGCCTCTGTCTCACCTTTCGCATGCTTCCATAACGTATCTAAAACCTGTAAATCCAGACTGATCTGCTCATCACTTTTGAGTTCCGGTTCCGCAGTCAAAAGCTGCTCCAACTCCCAGATTCGCACCTTCACTTCTTCCATACGCTCCAATTTTAAGAGCGTCTTAATCATACGAATCAGGATTGCTGCACGTACATAGGATTTTCTTGGATGACTTGGAATCTTTTCAATATAAGACTTCGCCATCAAAATCTTTCGATAAGCTTCTTCTTCATTATTACTACGATCACAAAGTTCACTGTAATTCTCATAAACCATGGCACCCAGGAAATCCAATCCATAGGTTTCCACCAATTCCATCGCGCTATAATAACTGCTCAGCGCCTGAGAAGTATTTCCCTGATGGGCAAAAAGAATCCCCAGTAAATTGTAACATTCCCCGAGTTTCTGCCATTCCTTCGCTCTCGTCAGTTCATGAATTGCATGATTGATATAACGGGTACACTGTCCCCCGTCTGCCAACGTATAATAGGCATCACCAATACAAAAATTAGCCATTCCCTGCAAGGCATCATCTCTCTGCTCTCTACCAATCTCCGCCAGGTGCATCCCTATCTGAATCACCTTTCTCGGATCTGTAAAACGATTCTTCTCTGCCTCCGCAAGCTGGCTACGTATCTCTTCACTATATTTTACGATCTCCATAACCCTCTACCTCGCATTCAAAAACTAGTCTATATACCTTCCAATAAAAACCTATCAACTATTATAACATAATGTGTAATAATCTTATTTAGAAAACCTTAATTTCTATAAAAAATCACACTTTTTTCCAAGAATAAGAGTAGTATAATGATTACATCGTAAAAACATGGAGAAAAACTATGAAACGTAAAATGTCAAAATTTAAAACTTTCTTATCCGGCCAGGAAAAGAGAGATCGCGCACTGATCATCAGCGGCATGACCGTTGGCGCCCTACTCATCCTCTATCTCCTCGGCTGTGTTTATTTCCATTTCCACTATCTTCCAGGCACCTATATTGGGGACTTATCCGTAGGTGGCAAAAGTGTAAATGGTTTAGAAAAAGCTATGAATGATATGGTCGACAACTATAAGCTGACCATCACCGATCGAAATGGTGACACCTTCAAAATACTCGGTAAGGATATCTCTTACACCTATAACCCTACCGATGACGAAGCGAAAATTCTTGATGAACAGAATGCATTGACATGGCCTGCTGCCATCTTCTCAAAAAAGACTTATGCCTTAGAAGGCTCCACCAGCTTTGACGAGGACACTGCTATATCTCTCATTGACGACATGACCTTTATGCAGGAAGAGAATATGCGCGCACCGGAAAATGCCAGCATCGAAATCGGGTCCAAAGATTATGAAGTAGTTTCCGAAGTCATGGGTGATACCGTCATCGCCGACAATGTTCATAATGAAATCTTAGAAGCATTAAATGCGCAATTGGAAGAATATACGCTTTCTGATAACTGCTACGAGAATCCAGAAATCACCAAGGATTCTGAGGCAATAAAAGAGGCAACTGCAGCCATCGATTCCTATATGGCAAGCACCGTCACTTATGATATCGATGGCTATGATGAAGCGCTTAGCTCCAAAGAAATCCTGGCAATGATTACCGTCGATGACGACTTAAATGTCTCTCTCGATGAATCTGCCGTAACAAAATACGTCCAGTATCTTGCCAGCACCTATAACACTTATGGCGATGTTCGCTCTTTCAAAACATCCCTTGGTGATACCGTCGAAATCGGTGGTGGAGACTACGGATGGATTATCAGTAAATCCGGCGAAAAGGAACAACTACTCAGCGATTTAGCCGGTGGCAAAGCTGTCGAGCGTGAACCCGTTTGGGAACAGACAGCACTGTATTCCGGCGCCGATGATATTGGAAACACTTATATCGAAGTTGACTATACCAACCAGCACATGTACTACTATAAAGACGGCGAAAAAGTCTTTGACTGTGATGTTGTAACAGGCAATCTAACCCGTGGCAATGGTTCACCTGACGGTATCTTCAAGATTGTCTACAAGCAGAAGGATGCTACTCTGGTTGGAGAAAATTACGAATCCGCCGTAAGCTACTTCATGCCATTTGCTTACAATATCGGATTCCATGATGCAAGCTGGAGAAATGAATTCGGTGGAACCATCTACAAGACAAGCGGCTCCCACGGATGCGTCAATATGCCATCGGATAAAGCGCAGGAACTTTTCAGCATGGTAGAAACCGGAACCCCTGTTGTCTGCTACTACCGCGAAGCTGTCCAGCTAACCAATAATGCTTGTAAACTTTCGAATGCATACTCTTATGTAGCAACCGAATCTAATGAATAATAAACCTGTTTTAAAAACGTACCCTTTGTTACATTTGGGTACGTTTTTTCGTATATAATATGTCATTTTTATATATGTGTGGTATAATCACCTTGTAGTTTTAACCACGAATAACAAAGGCCCTCTTTATACACATCCACCTATATTACTATATAGAGGTTATACATATGAAAATTAATAATTTAATACAAAACAACTATAATAATAAATCTGCATCTCCACTTAAAACCAACTCGAACATTAATTTCAATTCCATCTTAAATGAAAAAGAACTATTGGAAAGTGCAGAAGAAATCGGTCATTGTCACTACTTAGATCCGATTGATATTGAATTACGCATTTATAGAATCAATAACACCGATGAACCGTTATACAAAGTAAATACCTTAAAAGATGGAAAACTTACTCAAACTCAAATAATTAACCCAAAGGATATTGACATGAAATCCGCCTCTTCAGAAGAACTCTTCGCAATGAATAGTTATCTGTATGACAAAAAACTTGTCACTGGGGATTTTAGCATTGTAGATTCTGAAATAATGGCTGAATACCATCCCGAAAAACAAAACGCATTAGAAATCGGTTCTCAATGGGCCAATATGCAATTATCTGCCAATAATATGGAATCCTACCTTCTGCATAAAAAACTAATAGATATTCTATATCATCTAGATTCGTTAAGTTCGCTTCATAAAAAAGAATAATAAAAAGCCCTCGTCACCGTAAAGGTGACGAGGGCTTTTCCTCTTTTATTCAAGTACTTCATATCTTTGGAATGCTTTATCTCCGCCTACAACATGGCGCGTACCATCCGCATCGGTAACAATATAATCACCATCACAGATAAAGATTCTTCCACGTCTATGATTAATATATGGAGTAACGATTTTACCGTCTTCACGCTTATATTGGATGAGATGTTCCGTCGAAATCCATCCATGCGTAACGACATCGATAAATAATTCAAATCCATCTTCCATGCCTTTACCCATCTCATACTTCTGGATATCGGCATCCATTGCAACACGTCTCGCTTTCATAACTACACTCCTCCTAATAGCCGTATATACATTTGCCCAATACAAACCATATCAAACTATTCCTAACTTTAATGTAATACAAAAAACGAAATATTGCAATCTAAGCCTGATAATCTTTGATTTCTTCTCTCAAATATGCTACCCAGGCATCAAATCCTTCTCCTGTCTTTGCAGATAGGAAGAAAATCTTGCAATCCGGATTCAATGCATGAATTCGCTCTACAACCGCATCGTCATCAAAATCGAAGTAATCTCTCGTATCGATTTTATTAATCAAAACAACCTGACATACGCTAAACATCAGTGGATATTTCAGTGGTTTATCATCCCCCTCCGGGTAAGATAAAATCTCCAGATTCATGGTAGATCCCGTATCCTCTTCCGCTGGGCATACGAGGTTTCCAACATTTTCAAGGAATAACAAATCATACTCTTCCGATGGGAAACTCTCTAGCGACTTCTTCACCATACCGGCATTCATCGCGCATTCCCCTTCGGTATGTACCTGAATGGAATCCACACCTGCTGCCTGCATCTTCTCTGCATCAACAGTCGCATCGATATCTGCTTCCATCACACCAATCTTGAATTCTTCTTTTAATTCGGAAATGGTACGTAAGAGCGTTGTGGACTTGCCCGCTCCCGGGCTTGCCATTACATTGACAAAGAAGGTCTTGTCTCTCTTCATCTGCTCACGCGTTTCCTCTGCGATTCTATCATTTGTTGCGAAAACACTACGGTTTACGCTAATTACTCTAACATTTTTACTGCTCATTTTTCGACCCCTCTATTTCTGCCATTCCTGTACTTTCTCTACAATCCAATCTGCAAGCTTATCCACGCCTTCTGTCGTTTTGGCAGAGATTGGGAACACCGTAGCGTGATCATTTCTAAGTGCGATATTCGCTCTCGCCTTGTCAAAATCAAAATCAAACACAGGCAATGCATCGATTTTGTTGATAATCACTGCATCACACTGTTCAAACACGAGTGGATACTTCAGCGGCTTATCATCACCTTCTGTAATCGATAAAATCACAACATTTAACACGGCGCCTGTATCGAATTCTGCAGGGCATACAAGATTACCAACATTTTCCAAAATAACCAAATCCAAATCGTCACATCCAAGTCCTCGCATTCCCTGTCTGGACATCTCTGCATCGAGGTGGCACATACCGCCTGTATGCAGCTGGATGGATTTGTATCCGGCATCTGCGATGGTCTTGGCATCCACATCGGAATCGATATCGGCTTCCATAACGCCTACTTCGATTCTGTGATTGATTGCTTTTAATAAGGAAAGAAGTGTTGTTGTCTTACCTGATCCCGGTGAGGACATCAGATTCAGATAACATAACTTCTGCTCCTTTAATTCGCCTCTTAACACTTCTGCATCCGCATCATTGTCTTCGAGGATTGTCTTCTTGACTTCTAAAATGTCTACTTTGCTCATTGTCTATACTTCCCTTTTCTTATCTATATCAAATTCCATCGTTTCCATGTGAACGATGGAAATGATTACTGTGCCACGTACTTCTGGTAAAGATCTAATAATTCCTGCTGCTCAGATTCTGTCAGTTCTGACTGTGCAAGATCCTTCAGTCCCTGAGTATCCCCACTGTTATAGAGATCTGCTGCCTCTTTTACAGTATCCGCATCCGCATGAGATTCAATTAAATCCTGTACGGTTTCCTGATCTTCTGCTGACATACTGTCATAAATCTGAGAAGCAACATCGGAATCCACACCCGCCTGTTCTGCTACAGATGTAATGGTCTTCTCTGCCACCTTATCTACCACTTTCGCCTTTACCGGTCTATAGATCGCAAAATAGCCCACACAACCTAACACAACAATTGCTGCAAGAACACCAAGTACTACCGGCATCTTACTCTCTCTCTTCTTTCTTCTCTTACTCATACTTCGCTCCTTTATCTACTGTCATTTCTTATAACTCTTACTAGAATTATACACATACTGTTACATTATATACTTAATTCATGCAGATTTCATCAAATCCTCACATTTTCAAACGCACTTTACGTCAAAATTTGCATTTACAAAAGGCGCATTATTTGCTATTTTTAAGTAGATAGCAAGTTTATAAATTTGAAAAGAGAAATGGAAAATGAGTTTAACAGAATTTTTTATGCTACTTGGAGGCGTTGGCCTCTTCTTATACGGCATGACAGTCATGTCATCCGGTTTGCAAAATGCTGCGGGTGACAAGGTACGTGTTATCTTAGAGCATGCCACCAGCAATACCGCTCTCGGTATTCTTCTTGGTTTGGCTGTTACCGTTTGTATCCAGAGTTCATCAGCAACAGATATGATGGTTATTGGTTTCGTTAATTCCGGCCTTATGACACTTCCGGAAGCCATTGCTGTCATCATGGGTGCCAATATCGGTACCACTATCACAGCGCAGATTACTGCATTTAATTTAACAGCTTTTGCACCGGTTCTATTATTCGCCGGATGCGTTATGTTCCTATTTATCAAAAACCCAAAGGTAAAATACATCGGTATGATTATCCTTGGTTTTGGTATGTTATTCGTAGGTGTTGGTCTGATTAAGGATGCCATCAAACCTCTTTCACAGAGTGTCGAATTCAAGAGCTTCTTATCAACCTTATCAAACCCTGCATTAGCAATTTTATTCGGTGTTGGTTTCACTGCATTATTGCAGAGTTCCTCATCTTCAACGGTTATCTTCCAGACCTTCGCGATTCAGGGTATCTTAGATTATAAAACCGCTGTATTCCTCGTAATTGGTGCCGCCATCGGTTCCGTTACACCAAACTTACTTGCTGGTCTTACAACCAACAGAAATGGTAAGCGTACTGCAGTTTTAAATCTGATTTTCAACCTGCTTCGTGCCGGAATACTTACCTCTTTGATTTTGATATTCCCACAGATTCTGGAATTGATTCAGAGCTTATCACCGAATGATGTTGGTCGTCAGATTGCGAATACGCATACGATCTTTGCTATCACTGCTGTGCTTTTACTTGCACCATTTAGTAAGCATATTGTTGCTTTCTCTGAGAAGTTAATTCCTGAACTTCCAGAAGAAGCTAAGATGAAAAATGGTAAGCGTCTGATGTATATCAGTACAACATCCAGTACCCTTCCATCCGTCATCATCCGACAGGCAGTACTCGAATGTAAGCGTATGGGTGAGATGGCAAGAGACAACCTTGAGAATTCTTTAAAGTGCTTCTTTGAGAAAGACGATAAAGAAGTCCAGCACTTAATGAATGAAGTGAACTCCACAGAAGAAATCATCGATTATCTGTGTCATCATATTACAGATCGACTGATTGAATTAAAGGCCATGGATTTAAGTGATGCCGATACTTTCCGAGCATCGAAGCTTACCATTATCGCTTCCAACTTCGAACGTATCAGTGATCACGCTGTAAATATTACAGAATACAAGACGAAGCTTCAGAAGGAAGGCGAAAAGCTCTCCAAGCAGGCTCGTAAAGATATGAAAGAACTGGGAGAACTTACGATTAAGGCAATTGACCTCTCCATCGATATCTTCTCCAACGAAGACTTCTCCAAGCTTCCAGAAGCGGAGAGAAATGAAGATATCATCGATGATCTTCAGGATGAAATCACAAACCGTCATGTCGCTCGACTTATGAAGGGTAAATGTGATCCTACTTCCGGTATCGTATTCGCCGATATGTCTACCGACTTAGAGCGATGCGCAGACCGAGCTATCAATATTTCAACTGCTCTTATGATGAAGAAAAAGAAGAAATAATATTCATCTAAAAAAATAGCCCCCGCGGTAACATTTCCTAATATTAGAAATGTTACCGCGGGGGTTTCTTTTACTTGCTCAATCTCTATTCTGTAGCTACATCCAGAACATCTGTAACGGATGAACCACCGATATGTCCGCCTGCTATAATCGTCAAACGATAGATATTTCCATCGGCATCCTTCACATCCAGGATTTCATCGCCATCGGTACGGTACAAGCTAAGTTTCGTACCTGCTTTCAGAGTCACTTTCTGACTGTCTTCACTATCTGTGAAATCCTCTTTTGTATCCACTTTTAACTGAATGGTATCGATGTCCTTCTTCGTTGTCAGTGTGATATTCTCTGCATCGATCATATAGTATTCCCCAGCGAATTCCGGTAATCCGCTCTCACCAACCGATGCATGACGAAACATCGTATATTCACCAATGAGATTTCCTGCCTTACCCATCAGGAAATTCTCCGGATTTCCCGGTACAAATTCCATCAGTGACGTATCAGAATCCTCATATGTTACTTCTTCCAATTCCTCTGTATTCAAATCATAAATCGCTAATTGATATTTTCCATCATTAGAATAATTCACGTAAAGGTAGTTCTGATCGTCCTTGTGGAATAGGTAGAAATCCGTTTTCATCGGATCATCAACTTCCAGAGTAGCATCCGGGTCTTCCCACATCTCTCCCTTTTCGTCATAAAATAACTGTACACCGTTTACTTCATAAGTCTCTTCATCGGTCACATAGCAAAATGCAATCGTATGCTCACCAACGGGATACGTCACATAGGAAGTCAACGCTTTCACGTAGTCCGATGGAACATCCTGATAATCCTCTGAGAAGAGATCTCCATATTCTTCAAAGGATAAATCAATAAACGCCGGTCCATTGGCATAGGAGGCTATCTCATACGAATTAAAAATAATCTCTACACCATCGGATGTAAAATCCCAGGTCAAACTGCCATCATCCAGCGCATCTGCGATATAATCCCCCAGATCATCGACAAAGAGGTATTCCAACTCTTCTTTGCTATATCCCTCAGGATTCTGCACGGACAGCTGTTCCATCACCGTGTTTACAAACTTCTCTTTATCCTCTACGATAGACGACAAAGCAATCTCCTCACCCGTCTTGGAATCAAAATTATAACCTACATAAGTGGTGGTTGGATGTGCGCCATTCGCATCGTAATATTGCATTTCCAGTACGGAGAACGCATTCGTATCTGCGCGGGACACAGTCGGTGTGGCCTCGTATACATAGCGATCTGCCGTCGGGATATCCATCCCTTCCGACTCCTCTAAATCCCCCGACTCTTCCGCATAAGCCAAGTCAGACTCGGCATATTCGATCAGGGTATCTTTCTCGCCCTCTGCAACCGCTTTGGAATCATCATTATAATGTGCAATTCCCGCAGCCAGTTCCGGATACTCCTCCGATTCCACAAAGGTATTGCCCTCGTAATCGCCCAAACGAAGCACTGGATACTTCACTCTTGCAATCACAACATCCGGGTTACTCTCACTCGTTGGCTCGATCGTCTCATAATCCACTTTATAATTCAAAAATGTCGATGCGTTATCCACCTTCTCATCCGCATCTACCGTGACATCTCCACTCGAAGTATGATTTTCCACACTCTCACTTTGATCCCAAGGCATCTTACAGCCTGTAAGAAATGTAGCTGCCATGCAAGTTGCCATTGCCATCGCAGTGAATCGTTTCTTCATCGTTGTATGTTCTCTCAATCTATTTCCCCCTTCTCCTAAAATGGTTCTTTTGATACAGCTATTATAATACAAAACCATTGGCTGTACTAGTTGGAATAATACAATTTTACGTAAACTTTTCTATCTGAAAAAAAGTGTTAGAATATAGAATGTGAAAAAGAGAAGTAGAAAAAGAATAGTTAGAAAGTAAGAAGAAGTATGATGAACACATTAAGTAAGTATCTAAAGAATTACAAAATAGAGGCGATTCTGGCGCCCGTTTTTAAAATGCTAGAAGCGCTCTTCGATTTATTTGTCCCTCTGGTTGTTGCCGATATCATCAATATCGGTATCACAAATGGCGATATGCATTACGTGATCAAACGCGTTATTCTAATGATTATCCTTGCCATCGCAGGATGGCTTGTCTCCATCACAGCGCAATATTTTGCCGCCAAATCCAGTGTTGGTTTCGCAACGGAACTCCGTCAGGCGGTATTCGAACATATCCTATCCATGTCCTATAGCAAGCTCGACACCCTCGGCACCGGGACTCTCATCACACGTATGACTTCCGATATCAACCAGTCACAAAACGGTCTGAATATGGGATTACGTCTGCTCCTTAGAAGTCCGTTTATCGTATTTGGTTCTGTCATTATGGCATTTACCATCAATACGCGTGCTGCCATCATTTTCCTGATTGCCGTTCCGGTGCTATCGCTGGTTGTCTACGGTATTATGCTAGTTTCCATTCCACTGTTTCAGAAAGTGCAGGCGCAGCTCGACCACGTCACAGAACTCACGCGTGAAAACTTAACCGGTGTTCGTCCTATCCGTGCCTTCCGAAAAGAACAGGCGCAGGTTCAGAAATTCGATGCTGCAAATCATGCGCTTACGATTTTAAATGAATTCGTTGGTCGGATCTCCGCACTGTTAAATCCCATTACCTATGTACTGATTAATATTGCTACGATTATCCTGATTCGTCAGGGTGCGATTGAAGTCAACCTCGGCCAGATGGCGCAGGGTGACGTCGTTGCACTTTATAACTACATGATGCAGATGGTGATCGAACTCGTAAAATTATCCAGTCTGATTATCACTTTAAATCGCGCTATTGCCTGCGCTAAGCGAGTGGCTGATTTGCTCGAAACAGAACCGGGGCAGGAATTCCCTACCGATGTCTTGGATGGAAATGACGACGCTTCCGCTGCCGTAACATTTCACGATGTTTCTTTCACCTATGAAGATGCTTCGGCTCCTGCCATTGAGCATGTCAGCTTCGAAGTAAAACCGGGACAGATGGTGGGAATCATCGGCGGTACCGGCTCCGGTAAGTCCACACTGGTGAATCTGATTCCAAGGTTCTATGACCACACCGATGGAGAAATCAAAATCCACGGACGTGATATCCGCTCTTTTGACCGGAAGTCCCTGCTCGACCGAATCGCCGTCGTTCCGCAAAAAGCGGTTCTATTCTCCGGCAGTATTCGTGAGAATCTGAAATACGGCAATGCTTCCGCTACGGAGGAAGAGCTGTGGCGCGCTCTAGAGCTCGCACAGGCGCGCGATGTCGTCGAAGGCAAGGATGGCAAGCTCGACTTCGAATTAGAGCAAAATGGACGTAATTTATCCGGTGGACAGCGGCAGCGATTGACGATTGCCAGAGCACTTGTAAAACATTCTGATCTTCTGATTCTCGACGATAGTGCCAGCGCTCTCGATTTCAAAACCGAGGCAAACTTGCGAAGTGCGATATTATCGCTCCCAGCTACTGTTTTCTGGGTTTCCCAGAGAGCCAGCAGTATCATGCATGCGGACCAGATTCTCGTTCTAGATGATGGAAAACTCGCCGGTGTCGGAACGCACGAAGAACTACTTATGCACAATAACGTCTATCAGGAAATCTATTATTCACAATTTCCAGAAGAAAGAAAGGAGGCCTAGGCCATGAAGAAATTATGGAATATACTCGGTGCCTATAAAGCCCTCCTGCTTTGTTCGGTTTTCCTGGCGGCACTATCCGTAGTGCTCCAGCTCTACGTCCCAATCCTCTTTGGACGTGCCATTGACAGCATCATCGAGACTGGAAATGTAAACTTTACGATGCTTCAAAAATACCTCAGTCAGGTTTTACTCCTCGTCATCATTTCCGGAATTGCGACGTGGATTATGAATATGATTAATAACCGCATGACATACCGCGTTGTGCGCGATATCCGTTCCAAGGCGATTGCACGTGTGCAGACCCTGCCGCTCTCGTATCTGGATGCGCATAGCAGCGGCGATATCGTGAGTCGTATCATCGCCGATGTAGATCAGCTCTCCGATGGACTGCTGCTTGGCTTTACACAGCTTTTCACTGGTGTGATGACCATTATCATGACACTCATATTTATGTTTAGTCAGAGTATCAATATCACGTTGCTCGTGATTCTTCTCACACCAATAAGCTTTCTGGTTGCCAAGTTTATCGCTAGCCGCTCCTATCACATGTTCCAGAAGCAGGCCAGTGTACGAGGCGAAGAGACTGCGCTCGTCGAAGAAATGGTTGGAAATGCAAAAGTTGTGAAAGCCTTCTCCTATGAGGAGAAAGCCGCCAAGCGATTTGATGCCATCAATAAAGACTTGCAAAAATATTCCCAGCATGCGCTATTTTATTCCAGCCTTACAAATCCATCGACAAGATTTGTAAATTCTGTCATCTATGCCGGGGTAACACTGCTTGGCGCATTTACGATTCTATCCGGCCACTTAACAGTCGGTGGGCTCTCCGCGCTTCTAAACTATGCGAACCAGTATATGAAACCGTTTAATGATATCAGTTCCGTCGTTACCGAACTCCAAAATGCGTTGGCCTGTGCCAATCGTGTATTCGCTCTGATCGAAGAACCGGAAGAAAAAGATGCACTGAAGCTTTACCTGGACAAAACAGACGATGGCACAATTGATACTACTGCAATGGATGCTGTAGCATCTGAAACCCTGGGAGAAGTTTCCATCGAACATGTGAACTTCCAGTATGTACCGGAAACACCATTGATTACGGACTTCAATCTCCATGTAAAACCAGGAACCCGCATCGCGATTGTAGGTCCAACCGGATGCGGCAAGACGACAATGATCAACCTGCTGATGCGTTTCTATGATGCAGATTCCGGAGATATCAAAATCGATGGGGAAAGTATCTATGCTATGGATCGCCATGAACTTCGTCAGAAATTTGGTATGGTACTTCAGGACACCTGGCTCATGCATGGAACGGTTCGTGAAAATATAGCCATTGGTGCGCCCGAAGCAACGGATGCAGAGATTATCCGGGCTGCGAAAGAAGCGCATAGCTATGAATTTATTAAGCGACTTCCACACGGACTCGACACGTTTCTTACCGAAGATAGCCTGTCACAAGGACAGAAGCAGCTTCTCTGTATCACACGTGTCATGTTAACACTGCCACCGATGCTGATTCTTGACGAAGCAACGTCCAGCATCGATACCCGTACCGAAGTACTGATTCAATCCGCTTTTGATAAATTGATGCAAGGACGAACAAGTTTCATCGTTGCCCATCGTCTTTCAACGATTCGAAATGCAGATATCATCCTCGTTATGAAGGATGGTCATATCATCGAACAGGGTAATCATGATACTTTGATGCAACAGGGCGGTTTCTATAAAACGCTTTACAATGCGCAGTTTGAAAAACAGATGAACGCCTAGATTATCATAAGATACAAAAACCTCCTTACGGCTCGTACCGTAAGGAGGTTTTCTTAGATTCTATATCAATTTATTCATCTTCTTCGATGGAAATATCACCGGCGGAAACGTCAATTTTCATATATTTTGTACCACTTCCACCCTGTTCATAGGAAGCGCCTTCCTTCTTACCGTCAACGTATACATTTCCAAGAGATGCGTCCGCTTCGATTTCATAATTCTTCACCGAATCTGTAACCGTTACATCCATATCACCGGCGGAGAGGTCGGTAGTCAAATTGTTGAATTCACATTTTTCAATATCGACATCACCAGCAGAACAATCCACATCAATCGTCTCAATAGAGCCGCCTACAACATCAATATCTCCAGCGGATACTTCAAGTTTTACAGTATTTGCCAGAATATTCTCCACTTCGATGTCTCCAGCGGATACTTCCATTTCAATCGTATCCATAGTCGTTCCTTCTGGGACCGTAATTACCAGATTTCCACCCATGCTTCTCACGAGATGACCGGATGCTTTCTGCTCTACAGTAAGTACACCCTGATCTACATTTACTTCTGGTCTTAACTTCTCTGAGCCTTCGTATTCCATTTTAAAGTCATTGCCTGAAACAAGCGTGATATCTAAGGCAGAAGCATCGAGATGAACTGTAGTAAACTCATCCAGATTAGCTGATGTAGATATCTCATCGCCCGAGTTAACATTTCCAAACCAATGACCGATGCGAAAAAACTCGAGTGAAAAACCTCCCATATGGATGCTTATTCCAACGAGTATCGCAACGATGGTAATCACCGTAAGTACAAATAGATAAATTGTCTTTTTCATGATTCTTCCCCCTCTAAATTATTCAAGAACATCTGAATCACCCCTGCGATAACAAAGATGATCCAGGAAATATGCCAATTAAATGTCAGGAAACTGTAAATCAAATAGATACATGTAACCGTTGGCCAATATACTGATAAAATAGCGCGAAGCACTGGATTCTTTGGCTGATGATTCTTCTTCTGGTCCACCGTATACTTGCCACCCACGGATTTTGGATCATTTAATCCTAACAAACGCATATAGGAGCCTTTTCTGCTCTCACTGGAAATCAGGAGAAATACACCTACTCCTACGAAAAGAAACAATCCTGCACCGCCCATGGAATCCGTAATATACGTACTATGAACAGCATCCAATACAATCGCTGGAATAAAGCTGATAATGCAAAGAACCACACCGAGCGTCTTCGTTGTCGCATAACTCTGCTTATAAACTTCCCACTGTCTCTGGATATATTCTGTTGTTGAAAACTCTGTTACATAGTTTTCATGCTGCATCTTATCCCACTTTGACTTTTTGATATTCGTATAGATAATGATTCCAATACCTAATGCCCACATAAGGAACAAACTCACAGCGCCAACCATATCGGTCAGCTCTTCCTTCATACCTGCATCGGCAAATGCATCCGCAACGATTGGTCCCACAAAGGAAATAATCAGAAACATCACACCGAGTGCAATTCCTGTAGCCGCATGTCCCATATCTTGGATATATTCCTTAGCCTCTTCCAGACTTAATTTCTTTCCCTCTGGAACTGCATGTTCTACACATGTCTCGATTCCAAGATCCTTCGCAATTTCATCGAGATTTCCAAATTCCGAAATAACAATTCCAATCGCTTCGTTCTCTGTTTTCCCCTCACTTTTTAATTCCTGATACTTGTCTTCCATCATCTGAAGCAGTTCCTGCTTTGCCTTATATACTTCCGGCGTATTTGGAAGATTCATAAACATGTTTTCTAAATAAATTTTAATCGTTTCCATACCATTTCTCCCTTTATTGTATGAACTTTTCTACAACTTCTTTCGTAAGCACCCACTCTTCGCATTTCTCACGATAATACGCTCTTCCCAAATCTGTAATTTGATAATACGTTCGTTTCTTACCATTCTCTGGATTCTCTCCTGCAAAGGATTCGATATATCCATTCTTTTCCATTCGATTAAAAGCAGAATACAAGGTCGTCTCTTTGATGACATATTTCTCATCGGACAATTGCCGAATCTGCTTGGAAATCTCGTATCCATAAGATGGTTCCCTTTGTAGCAGATACAAAATAATGGTGTCATTGTAGCCTCGAATCACGTCACTACTGATTCCCATACGACTTCCTCCTTTTCTATATTCTATTATTTATCTCCCGTAAAACCTAGCTAGTACAAATACCACGACTATCGTTACTACGACTGTCGTACTTCATCTGATGTAGTAACTATACCACGGCTATCGTAGTACGTCAAGTGGAGTATGAAAACTTTATACTAAAACTTCCACTTTAACGATTCCGTCCTCATTTTTTATATCAAAGGATCCATTGTATTTATCTACAATTGTACGAACATTTCCCATTCCAAATCCATGTCCCTTTCCCTTTTTATGAGAAACTAATTCTCCTCTAACATATTGTAAAGGTCGGTCCGTTGTATTTGACTGTATAATGCATAAATTATTATTAAATGGCCACGTATAAATCTCAATTCGTCCACCATGATCATTTGCTTCAATTGCATTTTTTAGAATGTTTGAAAGTATAATACACAAATCATAATCGGATACGATTTTCTCTCTTGGGACAACCATTTTAATAATCAACTGAATGTTCTTCTCATCTGCCAGCTCTTTTAAACGTCCTAAAACACCATCGATTGCAGCATTTCCTGTATAACTTACTTTCTTAAACGAACTCGTATCTCCTATCAGTCTATCGCAATATTTCTTAACTTTATTCATATTGCCTTCTTCAACAAGTGCAGATAATGCATTCAAATGAGCAATCAAATCATGCTTAAAAGCTCTCATTTCTTTCTCACTTTTCTCGATCGTTTCGATCTGCTCCTGTTGCATTTCCATTAAAAAATTCTGCTGTTCCATCTTATCTCTGGACTCTCTCGCATGTTTCTCCAAAAATCCAACATATAATGAAAACAAGCATAGTAAAAAACAACTTATTAGGACTGCGACATATAATGCCTTACCAACTTCTTTATGAGTTCTCGCCACTGCACTCCCGTCTAACAAAAAAACCTGTGCGAAAGAAAGCATCAAAAACATACCAAGACTTTCCAGATATAACATCACATACTGTTTCCGGCTATATCCTTCAGCATCTAAAATCGGCTTATTTAAAAAACAAAGGATAGCCAGTATCAAAACAACCGGAAAACCAATCATCGTACTGTCAAAATCGGTTTTCACTCCATCGATTTTGAAAATGTAACAATATACACTAAATGATATGGTGCGAAGTACTATGACAAAAATATATAGTGGGATATATAAACTAAGCCATTTCTTCTTATCCTCTGTAAAATACCATAAATTCAAAATCGAAAGAAACGGAAGCAAGAAAGCCCACCCAATGATATTCACATTCAACGTTATTACTGTTTCACATATAACAATTCCCACAGTGGAAGCAAATATACTCGCATACGAATATTTCAACCTTGCACCGCAAACTCCTTTATACACAAGCAAAATTGATATAAACCCTTCATACAAGTATAAAAATCTAAATATTACATTTTGCATCACATTCGTCCCTTTGCCCTTTTCATAGCTATATTTCGATAGGATTCCTGAAATATTTTCTTATAAGATCTCCCGATTGGTACTTGCACATCATTTGAAAGCATTACTTGATTCTTTTCATTTCGCTTCACATCATAGGCATTAATTAAATAAGATCTATGTACTTGGATAAAGGAATCCCCCAGATTTTTCTTATATGCTGCCAATGAATTTCTTACCGTTTTAATACTCTCCCCGTTAATCAAGAAAATATCACAGTAGATTCCTTCTGATTTTATATAACTAATTTGAGACTCCTTGATATAATTTTCGTTATCAATCTGTAATACTTTATCATTTAAATAATCATTATAATTATCCTTTAATCTTCGACAGATATCCTCATCGCTTACCGGCTTAATCAAGAATCCAACCACCTTTAAACCAAAAGCATCTTGCATATTTTCGATATGACTTGTAACAAATACAATTCGTTCCACATTATCATTTTTCTCAAGCATGTCCTTAATAGAAATACCATCTTTTCCTGGCATTTCTATATCCAAAAATAGCAAATCAATTGTGCTCGCTTCCTTATCCACCCATCGCAAAAAATCATTTCCATCTGAAAACTCTAATACATTATATTCTCCAGTTTTATCTGAAAAGAACGTATCTATACTTTTATGTATAAATCTTCTAATCAAAGCTTCATCATCGCAAATTCCAATTGTAAACATAAATAAACCTCCAAATTTTATGTTACCAAACTTGACCTAATAAAAAAAGGAGCCCTAAAGCTCCTTAATACGAATCGACCGTCTTTCTACTCGCTAAAACACACGAAGCAAAAAATGATAGTAGGAATAGGATAACGCCTCCTATATACAATCCATTTTTTATTTGAAGTAAGTTTTCAAAGGTTGATTTTCCAAATATTCTATTACTTAATACAACAATAATTATGAGCGCATAAATACAAAATTGTGTTGCAAAATACCCCTTCCAATAATACACCATTAAATAAGCTGCATAGTAAACGATAAATGAAATTAAATATGGCATGGCATCCTTCATATTTAGCAAAATGTCATTCTCACCAAATGCTATCATCTTCATGACGCTTAAAAATAACTCACTTATCATCATTAAAATGATAACAAATAGATACCTAGCAGCAATCATTTCCGGAACCGAAACGGGTATCATTTTCTGTAATATCACTCCACTCTTTGTATCTTCTTTATTCATGATTTTTGCTAAAGGCGCCGTAACAAAGGCCAATGGCACCAAGAAATCAGCAAAATAAGCTTTCCCATCCGTATCAAAAACAAGTAACACGGGTACCACTATGCTATAAATAACGGAAATAAGAATCATTTTCTTTGTAAATACAAAATCTTTTTTTAATAAACTAAACAATTTTCTTCCCCCCTGTCAAATACATTAAGACATCATCTAAACTAGCCTCTTTATATTGATCTTGGATTTTTTTCTTATTCATATCTAATAAGATTTCACCATCGTCTATGAAGATTACGTTATCTGCAATATTTTCAATATCTGATGTAATGTGTGAAGAAAACAGAATGGTAACCTGATCTTCATCTACAAGATTTCTAATAATCTTTAATAACTCCGTTCTAGCAATTGGATCCAAGCCCGATGTAGGTTCATCTAAAATGATTAATTCTGGTTGCTTCGCTAATTCAACCGCTAAGAAAAACTTTTCTCGCATCCCTGTAGAGAAGTCGGAAATCTTATAATCATCAACAATACAAAACTTCTTAAGATATTCTTGATACCTCTCTTCGCTCCATCTTTTCTTATAGACATCACGAATAAAATTCTTATATTCATATCCTTTCACATTCGGATACAATTCACGATTGCATTCCAAATAGGAAATCCCTGCAATATCTTTCTCATTTCTTATTCTTTTACCATTTAATAAAACTTCTCCTGCATCAACCTGTATCAAATTAAGAATGGATGAAAATATTGTTGTTTTTCCTGCACCATTTTCTCCAATGAATCCTGTAATTGTCCCTTTCTCTAGTGAAAAAGAAACATCCTTTAAAGCAAAATTTTTGTACTTCTTTTTTAATGATTTCACTTCCAATACTTTACTCATATTCTTTCCTCTTTTTATACCAGTCTAGATTGAAACTAAAATCAATTGTATAGTTCCATTTTTCTCCAAACAACCACTATGTTACGAACAGCTTATTTTTGTTGCAAACGACTCTTCACGGAATATAATAAACATAGAAGGAGCATGACTATGAATATTAAAGAAAAAACACAACAACACACAAAACAACTTAAAGAGCACTCCAAGCAAATCTATGACGAAACCGTAGAGATTGCTGAAAAACAGATTAAGCGAGGTATCCATCTGACCCAACAACTAGGGTTTCATCTGTTTGTATTTGCTTGTCGACTCGCTATTTTCCTGACCGTCTTTATCCTCTATATTCGTCATCGTGAGTGGCTGAATAACTTTATGTACGATCCTTTCTTCTGGAAGTTTTCGCCATTTCATATCCTGTGGGGAATCTTCATGTTCATCATGCTCTCACATCTGATTCCGAATAATAAGCTGACCATGGCCTGGCAAAAAGCCAAGGGACACGCCTATAAACCGGTGGAAAACTATAGTCGCTTGCACCTGTTAGAAACGGTTCAAAAGATGAACCTTGGCGCTTGGCTTGTATTACTTGTGTGGCTCTCTTTCAATGCGGTGTTTGGCCTCTTATATCTCTTTGGCGTATTGGTTGCCGGGGACTTAATGATGCTCTCTGTCTTCTACTATCTCTGCGATTACATCTGCATCTTATTCTATTGCCCATTCCAATCTGTCATCATGAAGAACAAATGCTGTATCAATTGTAGAATCTATGACTGGGGACATTTCATGATGTTTACCCCTCTCCTGTTTATTAAGAACTTCTACAGTTGGAGCCTATTTTTCACCTCCATTATCGTAATCCTTCATTGGGAAATACAATTTGCGAAGCATCCGGAACGATTCTGGGAGGGAACCAATCAGAGTCTGCAGTGTAAGAATTGCAATGAAAAGACTTGTCAAATCAAGCGGAAGCTTAATGGCACATTACAGAACTAATATTTAGAAATGTAACATTTCCAAAATAAAAAAAATGGTGGTCACCTCTATTTCGAAGTGATCACCATTTTTGTAACTTTTATTCTATCGAATCATCGATTCGAATAATTTCTAATTATAACTGTGGTCCAGCTGCTACAAGAGCCTTACCAGCTTCATTTCCTTCATACTTCTTGAAGTTCTTCTGGAATCTCTCTGCAAGATCCTTCGCCTTAGCATCCCATTCAGAAGCATCTGCATATGTATCACGTGGATCAAGGATTGCAGGATCTACTCCTGGAAGTTCTGTAGGTACTTCAAAGTCGAATAATGGAATCTTCTTTGTAGGAGCCTTTTCTACATCACCATTCTGGATTGCTGTGATGATACCACGAGTATCCTTAATAGAGATACGCTTTCCTGTACCATTCCATCCTGTGTTAACGAGGTAAGCCTTAGCGCCAACCTTCTCCATCTTCTTAACAAGTTCCTCTGCATACTTTGTAGGATGTAATTCAAGGAATGCCTGTCCGAAGCAAGCAGAGAATGTAGGTGTAGGTTCTGTGATACCTCTTTCTGTACCAGCAAGCTTAGCTGTGAAACCAGAAAGGAAGTAATACTTTGTCTGCTCTGGTGTCAGGATAGATACTGGAGGAAGTACTCCAAATGCATCTGCGGAAAGGAAGATTACATTTTCAGCATCTGGTCCTGCAGATTTACCATTTACCTTCTTAACGATCTTTTCGATATGATCGATTGGGTAAGATACACGTGTATTCTCTGTAACAGACTTATCATCAAAATCAAGCTTACCATCTTCTGCGATTGTAACGTTTTCAAGAAGAGCATCTCTCTTGATGGCGCCGTAGATATCAGGTTCTGCTTCTCCATCTAAGTTGATAACCTTAGCGTAGCAACCACCTTCGTAGTTGAATACACCATTGTCATCCCAACCATGTTCGTCATCACCAATCAGAAGACGCTTAGGATCTGTAGAAAGTGTTGTCTTACCTGTTCCGGATAATCCGAAGAAGATGGATGTATGCTTACCATCAAAATCAGTATTTGCTGAGCAATGCATAGAAGCGATACCCTTCAGTGGCATATAGTAGTTCATCATAGAGAACATACCCTTCTTCATTTCTCCGCCATACCATGTATTAATAATAACCTGCTCGTGGCTTGTGATATTGAATACTACAGCTGTTTCAGAGTTTAATCCGAGTTCCTTGTAGTTTTCAACCTTCGCTTTAGAAGCATTGTAAACAACGAAATCAGGTTCGAAGTTTGCAAGTTCTGCCTCTGTTGGCTGAATGAACATATTCTTTACGAAATGTGCCTGCCAAGCTACTTCCATGATGAAACGTACTGCCATACGAGTGTCTTCATTCGCACCGCAGAATGCATCTACAACGTAGAGCTTCTTGTTAGACAATTCCTTCTTTGCAATATCCTTAACAGCTTCCCATGCTTCTGGAGTAGCCTTGTGGTTATCATTCTTATATTCTTCTGATGTCCACCAAACTGTGTCTCTAGAATTATCATCTTCAACAATAAACTTATCTTTAGGAGAACGTCCTGTGTAGATACCAGTAAATACATCTACTGCTCCAAGCTCAGATACTCTACCAACCTCATAGCCTTCGAGTTCCGCCTTTGTCTCTTCATTGAAAAGTTCATCATATGATGGATTGTAAACTAATTCTGTAGTTCCTGTAATTCCATACTTTGTTAAATCAATGTTTCCCATGAAAGTAAAACCTCCTTACATAGTGGGTTAAATAAATTCTCTAGTAAATTATACACAAACAGAAATCGCGTGTCACTAACTTTGATAATTTTTTATCAAATTTTCTACACTTGTAGTAAAATTCACTCTAAATATTTTAGTTGAATTTCATTCACTTTGTACATGAGCAATATTTTACAATTTAATACGTTAAATCGTCGCACAATATGAACACATTTCACAAAATCATCGGAAAGCCCTTGAACCGCTTCCTCAAGAATGATAAACCATCATTAACACGTCTAATATATGCTACATATCTTATTAAAGGAAGAAAAGAGGAAAAAGATTATGAACAGTTTGGTTATTTTACTAATCGCGGCCGTCTGTTTATCGGGGGGCTATTTACTTTACGGACGTTATCTCGTAAAGAAATGGGGCATCAATCCGCATGCCCAAACACCAGCAGTAAAAAAGGAAGACGGTGTGGACTACGTTCCATCTTCTAAATTTACTGTATTCGCTCATCAGTTTTCATCCATTGCAGGAGCAGGTCCGGTACAGGGTCCAATCCTTGCCGCAGCATTCGGCTGGGTTCCAGTACTTCTCTGGCTTCTCGTTGGTGGAATCTTCTTCGGTGCCGTTCAGGATTTCGGTGCACTCTATGCATCGGTAAAAAATGAGGGTAAATCCATCGGACTTGTCATCGAACAGTACATCGGAAAAGCAGGTCGTAGAGTATTCTCACTCTTCTGCTGGTTATTTACATTACTGGTAATCGCAGCATTTACTTCTATGGTTTCAAGCACCTTTAATGGTTTCACTGCAGATGCTGCCGGAAATGTAACAAAGAATTTCAATGGTGCTGCTGCAGCAACCATTTCCCTGTTATTTATCGTCGTTGCCATGATTTTTGGTCTCGTCCAAAAAGGCATCAAAAATATGAAGGAAGCTGTTAAGGCTGTTGTTGCCATTGCACTTCTGGTTGTGATGTTCGCCGTAGGCATGAACCTCCCACTCTATTTAACAGCAACACAGTGGAATTATGTCATCATGGCATACTTATTCCTTGCATCTGTTATGCCAATGTGGCTTCTGATGCAACCTAGAGATTATCTGACAACCTTTATGCTTCTCGGTATGATTATCAGTGCGGTTGTCGGCGTACTTGTTGCTCATCCGGCTATGGGACTGAACACTTTCAACGGATTTGTACTTACCAATGCAACAACCGGCCTTAAGAGCTATATGTTCCCTACCTTATTCGTAACCATCGCCTGTGGCGCTGTCAGCGGTTTCCACAGTCTGGTTTCCTCAGGAACATCCTCTAAGACCATCAAGAATGAAAAGGATATGTTATTCGTTGGCTATGGTGCCATGGTTGTGGAAACACTCCTTGGCGTTGTTTCTCTGATTGTTGTTGGTGCCGTTGCAGTCAATGGTGCAGCACCTTCTGACTTAACACCATTCCAGATTTTCTCCCTTGGTGTTGCCGGTTTCCTTGAGAAATTCGGTATTCCAAACAGCATTGCCAATGTCTTTATGACGATGTGTGTATCCGCACTTGCGCTTACATCACTTGATTCTGTAGCACGAATCGGACGTATGTCATTCCAGGAATTATTCCTTGGTGATACCACAGACCGAAGCCAGATGCCTGCATGGCAGAAGCTCCTTACCAACCAGTATTTCGCAACTGCCATTACACTTGTACTTGGATATCTCCTCTGCTTAGGTGGATATCAGAATGTCTGGTCTCTCTTCGGAGCAGCAAACCAGATGCTTGCAGCACTTGTACTGATTGGTATCGCCGTATTCTTAAAGGTAACCAACCGACAGGGAGCTATGCTCTACATCCCTATGGTTGTGATGTTCGGCGTCACATTTACTGCCATTGTTTTAAATATCATTGGAAATGTTCAGGCGTTCCTGAATGGCTCTGCTACTTTCCTTGTAAATGGTTTACAGCTTATCGTAGCAGCCTTCTTGATCGTACTTGGTGTCATCGTAGCAGTGACATGTATTAAAAAGTTATTTACTGGAGAAGAAGAATCCGAGTCTGAAGCACAGACTGCATAAACAGCTTACTTCTACATTTCGAATATACTCTCTCTCTTGAACATCCGGATGTTTACCCGGATGTTCAAAAATAACGGCCAGCTCCTACGAGCTGGCCGTTATCATTTCTAATCATCTATCTTCTATTTAACGAATGATTTTCTTCTTACGCTGATCCCATGCTTCACGCCAGATACCCGGGTGGAACAGAATAATCAATGGGAAGAGTTCCAAACGTCCTGCCAACATATCGAAAATCAAAACCCACTTCGTAAAGTACGTGAATAATGAGAAATTCTGTGTTGGTCCGACTAAAGCAAGTCCAGGACCGATATTATTAATGGTTGCTGCAACCGCAGTAAAGTTCGTTACCAGATCTCTACCCTCAATGGAAACCAATAAAACAGAGGCAACAAAGAGTGTAAAGAATGTGATGATATAAACATTGGTAGAACGTACTACATCATGATCAATCGGCTTTCCATCCATATTAATCTTCTTATAACTCTTTGGATGCATATAGGAATTCGCTTCCTTTACAAACGTCTTAAAGAGGATGATAAAACGGGAAACCTTCACACCACCACCGGTACTTCCTGCACAGGCACCGATAAACATCAATAATACCAAAATCGATTTACTAAGTGCCGGCCAGGTATCGAAGTTCGCGGTCGAGAAACCGGTCGTTGTAATAATCGCGCCTACCTGGAATGCCGCATCCAGAATCGCCTTTGCCACTCCGGCTGTCGTCTCATAGATATTCCATGCAATAATCGCAACCGATGCAACAATAATTGCCATATAGGTTCGAACTTCCTCCATCTGGAAGGCCTTCTTAAAGTTTCTAAGAAGGGCGAAATAGTAGAAGTTAAAGTTCACACCAAACGCAATCATAAAGATCGTTACAATCCACTGAATAGTAGCCGAATAACTTGTGATACTGTCATTCTTAATACCAAAACCACCCGTACCGGCTGTACCGAATGCCGTACAAATCGAATCAAAGAGCGGCATGCCGGCCACGAGGAGCAGTACCATTTCCAATGCTGTCATACCAAAATAAATGGCATACAGAATTCTGGCGGTAGACTTCACTCTTGGCGCGAGCTTACCAACGGATGGTCCCGGTGATTCCGCACGCATCAGATTGATATTCGATCCACCGGTCAGTGGAATAACGGCCAGAACAAACACCAGCACACCCATACCGCCGACCCAATGTGTCAGGCTTCGCCACATAAGCGATGGATGCGAAAGTGCTTCGACATCGTTTAAGATACTCGCACCCGTCGTTGTAAAGCCGGATACCGTTTCGAACATGGCATCCGTAAAGGATTGCATCTCTCCTGTTAAGAGAAATGGTATGGCACCGAATACGGACAGAACAATCCAGCTGAGTGCCGTTGTAACGCAACCTTCCTTCAGATGAAATACCGTAGCCTTTGGCTTCGAAACGGTAAGGAGCGTACCTACAACAAAGCAGATAATTGCGACAAACATATAAGAAAATGCTTCCGGCTCGTCATATAAGAACCCTACCAGGCAAGGAACCAAAAGAAGCAAACTCTCAATTCGGATTACCAGTCCTAAGATATAACGAATAATTGATCCATTCATGTCTAATCAAAATCTCCTATCTGATAATATCCTCGATACTATTAAATCCATTATTTGTAGTAACAACCATAACGGTATCGCCTACCAGAATTTCGTCTTCTCCGGTAGGGAGGATAATCTTGCCCTTACGATTGATAAAGGTAAGTGTCAAATTTTCCTTCAGCTTCAAATTCTTAATCGGAATTCCTGTGAGCTTGTTACATTCTTTTGCAACTCTGAATTCAATCGCCTCGACGCGATGGTCATACATGTGATACATCGTCTCAATATTACTATTAAGACTCGCTCTACGCGCTCTCGCATAGGCAATAATTGCTTCCAAAGTAATATATCTAGGATAAACTACCGAACCTAAATCCAATTCGGAGATCACATCCTTGAAGTTCGTTCTCTTAACCTTGGTAATCACCTTGGTGTTAGAAACCTTCTTTGCATGCAAGGTCAGGAAAATATTCTGTTCATCAATACCGGTAAGAGATACAAAAGAATCAATCGTCTCGATTCCCTCTTCCTTCAGAAGTTCTTCATCTGTACCATCGCCATTGATGACAACGGCTTCCGGAAGAGCCACAGAAAGTCGTTCACAACGCTCTGGATTCACTTCGATAATCTTGACCTTGATTCCCATATGAATCAATTGTTTCGCAAGATAATAAGCAGAACGTCCACCACCGATAATCATACAATCACGTACCGGATTGGACTTAAATCCAATCATATTGATGAAGTTCTTATTCTTCTTTCGAGGTGTAACAAAAGATACCATGTCGCCCGCCTGAATCAGCGTGTTACCATTTGGAATGCTTACCTCACCATTTCTCTCGATGGCACAAATCATAATATGAGAATTATCGATTCTGGCAAATTCAGAAATGGTCTTACCATCTAAGACATTCCCCTCCGGAACCTTGAACTTAATCAGTTCCGCCTGCTCATGTGCAAATGAGTTAATCTCCAATGCTGTTGGAAGATAGAAAAGTCGCGCAATCTCACGTGCCGTCTCTAAGTCCGGATTGATAATCATCGCAAGGCCCAGACGGTCCTTCAGATAATTCATCTCCTCCGAATACTCCGGTGTTCGAACGCGGGCAATCGTTGCACATTTCTTATTTCTCTTCGCAACCGTACAGCAAAGAAGGTTTAATTCATCGGAATCGGTAACGGCGATAAATAAATCTGCATCGTCGATTCCCGCTTCCTTCTGGATATTATAAGACGCACCATTTCCAATCACACCCATAACGTCATACAGGTTTGTAAGCTCGGCTACACGTCTTGTATTTCGATCAATCAAAGTGATATTATTGCCCTCTTTCGAAAGCTGTTCCACAAGCGCTGCACCTACGTTACCAGCACCTACAACGATGACATTCAATGCCGGTTTCGCTGTGATATCTTTGTGTTTGAATAGACTCATTTCTATTTTTCAACCTCTTTCACGGCATCTACAATTGCAGAAACCGTTGATTCAATATTGATATTTCCGTCGTACTCCTTAACCGTAATATCGGCATATTTCTCGTAAAGTACAACTCTTTCTTCATAAATATCCTGCAGTGTCTGTCCCTCTCTATGGACAACACCACGTTCATCCAAGTCGCCAAGTCGGCCAATCAAATCGCCATAGTCAATAGCGAGGTATACAATCGTTCCGATTTCCTGGAAATGTTGCATTGCCTCTTTACCATAAACAGCGCTACCGCCAGTGGCGATAACGCTATTTTCTACAAGGAGTTCACTGTTGACTTGATTCTCGACTGCATTGAATCCATCGATTCCCTGCTCCGAGATAATTTCTTTTAATCGTTTGCCTGTCTTCTCCTGAATCACAAGATCCGAGTCGATAAAAGACATCCCTAAAACTTTTGCAAGGATAACGCCAACAGTACTTTTACCAACTCCAGGCATACCGATTAAAATGATATTGTTTTTATTTTGTACCAAAGATTCTATCTCCGGCATCACCAAGACCTGGGCAAATGTAAGCGTTCTCATTTAACTCACGGTCTAAAGCTCCGACGTAAATCTGTACGTCTGGATGATCTTCGTGTAATCTCTTCAGTCCTTCTGGAGCTGCGATAATACACATAAACTTAATCTTCTTTCCGCCATGTTCCTTGATCATCTTGATTGCATCAGATCCGGAACCACCAGTTGCAAGCATTGGATCAACCACTAAGATGGTTCTCTGCTCAATTGGTTCAGGCAGCTTACAATAGTATTCCTGAGGTTCATGTGTTTCTGGATCACGGTACAGTCCAATATGTCCAACCTTAGCGGATGGAACAAGGCTAAGTACACCATCGACCATTCCAAGACCAGCTCTAAGAATTGGTACGATTGCCATCTTCTTACCAGCGATCATTGGTGTCATACACTTTTCAATTGGTGTCTGAATCTCAACATCTTCTGTTGGAAGATCGCGAAGAGCTTCAAATCCCATAAGCATAGCGATTTCGCTAACTAATCTACGGAATTCATTTGTACCTGTCTTCTCATCTCTCAACTTAGAAATCTTGTGCTGAATCAATGGGTGATCCATGACCATAACGTTTTCCATTGTTTCCATGTTTAATCCTCCAAATTATTTCTGATTTTATCCTTACGACATTGTAGTGTAATGATTCGTATAAGTCAATAAAATCTAGTTCTTCATCTCGCTCTTCACTTTGCCGTCCATCATGATATCCTTGCGAATCATATCAGATTCAGCATCTTCATCGAACTGGTAATCATTTCCAGGAAGAATAGCATTTAATACAATACCGAAGATTGCTGCGATAGCAAGTGATGTTAATGTGATGGATGTCTTACCGATAGTAAAAGTAAGTCCATCAGAAAATCCAAGTCCGGAAACCAAAATTGCTGCTGCAATAATCAGGTTACGAGACTTTGTAAAATCTACGTGGTTCTCAACAACATTACGAACACCGATAGCAGAGATCATACCGTAAAGGATGAAAGATACACCACCGATAATTGCTGTTGGAAGGGAACCGATAATTTCAGCGACCTTAGGAATGAAACTAAGAACAACTGCATAGACTGCTGCAAGACGAATCACACGAGGAT
Source organism: Lachnospiraceae bacterium AC2012 (assembly GCA_000702525.1). GTDB lineage: Bacteria > Bacillota > Clostridia > Lachnospirales > Lachnospiraceae > FD2005. The sequence continues at coordinate 1,957,811 of JNIN01000001.1, read as the reverse complement.
CATGTACACGAGATAACTCCAGTACACCAGTGTTCTCGCCATATGTTGTGTTGGCAGGTCCACCAAGTACACCTGCAAATGCAGTTGCAAGACCATCACCGATTAATGTTCTGTGAAGTCCCGGCTCTGCGAGATAGTTTTCTCCAACGGTTGCTGAAATCGCTGAGATATCACCGACATGTTCCATCATAGTAGCAATCGAAATTGTTGCCATAATTAAGATAGCTGTGATATCAAATTTGCAGAACATCCAAGGTGGAAGTGAAATCCACTTGGCACTGGCAACTTCTGTAAATGTAAGAATTGCTGTGCCGTCTGCATTTGTCATACCGATGGCATTGAAAATCAATGCTGCTACGTATGAAATAACAACACCCATAAGAATAGGAATAATCTTGAACATTCCCTTACCCCAGATGTTGAAGATGACAATTACTGCAAATGCGATAATTGCCAGAAGCCAATTCTGAGAAGCATTTGTTACTGCAGATGGTGCAAGTGAGAGACCAATACAAATAATAATTGGTCCAGTTACAACGGGTGGCAGGAAGTGCATAACACGACGTACACCAACCATTTTAATAATGAACGCAAACACAAGGTAGAGAAGACCTGCGACTACGATACCGCCGCATGCATACTGACATTTCTCACTCATTGCCATTCCTTCATAGATACCAGTATTCAAGCTGGCAACCGCGGCAAAACCACCAAGGAATGCGAATGAAGAACCCAGGAATGCAGGAACCTTCTTCTTTGTAATCAGATGGAACAATAAAGTACCGATACCTGCACAAAACAGTGTGACCTGAATAGAGATACCTTCACCTTCAAAGTAACCATTAACCAAAATAGGTACCAAGATTGTTGCGCCAAACATAGCGAACATGTGCTGAAGACCAAGAACGAACATCTTAGGAAGTCCCAGTGTTCTTGCGTCTTTGATTGCATCATTTTGCATGTGTTTTTTCCTCCTCAAAGCGACTAGGTTATTAAATTTCCGTAGGATATTTTACTCGTTTCGCGCAGTTTTTACAATGATAATTTAAAAAAACAGTAGCAGCTGGATTGTCATAGAAAAATCCAACTGCTACTGGTTGTTTTAACGGCCTACATTTTCTTCATACTATCACTTCTCTGCTATCATTCTTCCACCTAAGAAAGCAATTCCTAGTATAAATCCGTAGAGCAAGGCCATTGTAGAAATCGCCGAATATTTCAAAACCCCTTCTACCAATTCCAGATATGTCGCCTGCGTTAACATAATCGAATTCACAGCCCAGATCACAACTCCTGATAAAATATTCATCTTATATAAGTGTTTCATCAAACTATCGTTATCTGCATCCCTCTGTAAGGTCAAACCAAGAATAATAAAAATACAAGGTATTGCGATTACCTCCAATAGGGTAGGTAGATCAAGAAGTATTCCCATGGATCCACCCGTTATAGTTATAGCAATCCAAACCAGTATTACTTCTAGAACCCAAAACAAAAGTGAAAAGCACCAAAACTTACCTTTTTTCATATTCGTTCTCCTTATCAAAAAAGACAACTACTACACTTTTATTATATGTTCCCATTTTATTTATGAAATATTTAATCTATACAATAATTGCACTTCCCATTTGTTTGTTATTACTCTTTTTTGAGATATGTACCTTTTCTGCATTTTCACATAGTATGTTATAATCAAACCCATCAACACTATTATATATAAGGAAGTAACACTATGAGTCATACAACAAAACCGATCCGTGCTGTCCTCTTCGATATGGATGGCGTACTCACAGATACTGAAAAATACTACAACAAAGCTTGGGTTCAAGCCTTCCATGAAGCCGGATACGAAGAATTCACCGCAAATGATGCCTTATTTCATCGAAGCCTAAACAGTCATGATGCCAGAATCATGTATAAAGAACGCTATGGTTCTGATTTTGATTATGATGGAACACATAAAAGAGCAAATGCGCTTGTCAAAGAATGGTTAGCTATTGATGGGATCCCCGTAAAGCCGGGCATCAATGAGATACTCTCTTATTTAGAAGAACATCATATTTGGAATGCTGTCGTTACTGCTACCGAATACGAAAACGCGGTACGTCGCTTAACAACTGCTGGTATTCACGATAAATTCAAGATCGTCATCAGCGCTCACAATGTGCCAAAGGGTAAGCCTCATCCAGATCCTTATCTCTTTGCCATCCAGGAATTATCCAAAATTGCTGAGGCCGCCGGCGAAGCTCCTATCACTGCTGACGATGCATTTGCCGTTGAAGACTCTCCTAATGGAATCACATCAGCAACGTCTGCTGGTTTAAAGACAATTATGGTACCCGATTTATCACAACCCGATGAGGAACTGAAGAAGAAACTTCATGCCGTATGTCATGATTTAACAGAAGTCATCGATGTGATTGAAAATACAAACAAATAATTCCAAATAAAAAAGCCGGAAGTCATGATATGGGATCTAGTACTCTAGGTACATATCAACTTCCGGCTTTCTCTCTAGATAGGAGTCTACGAATTATCTATATTTATTTTCTTACTCTCTTCTTCTCAATGATAGTTGTAATGAATCCAACTCCACTTAAAATCATAACTAAGTAGAGAATCTTCACCATCATATAACCTGTATCTTCTGTCTTTGGTGCTCTTGCTACCGTCTTTGTCTCTGTTGTTGCATCTTCAGACTCTGTTGTATTTGTCGTACCTACAACTTCTTCTACTGTTGCATCTGCACTTGCAACTGTAGTCGTTGATTCTATTGTATCCGCTAATGCTGTATCTACGATTTCTGCAATCTTAACGGAAGGAACCTTCGTAACCGGTGTCTCTGCTTCTGCTGCTGTTTCTGTTGGAATTACAGCCTTAGAATCCTTATATACGATTGCGTAATCTGAGAACTTATTTGTTGCAAACTTAAATGCGTGTGTTTCCTCATCATATACACCTGTTAATACTGCTGCTTCTGATTCTCCTTCATGAAGTCTGATAAGTGCATATTCTCTTTCGATACTTTCGTCTGTATTTCTAAGTTCCTCTGGAATCACGATGGATACTTCGATATATCCATTTGGAAGTTTTGCTAATTGCACTGTTTCTGTCTCAACACCTACACTATTAAATACATGCATAAAGAGTGAGATATCAACGTACTGTCCAATTTCAAAGTCACCTCTTGCTGCATCAATTGCCTCTGCTGCACCTTCCGCTAAGTCCTCAGCTTCTACCTGTTTTACATTAAGATTAATGGATACATTATTACCACCTGTAAGTGCCTTTTCAATCTTTTCCTGAATTGTTCCTTCTAATGCACCTACTACATCATTGATACCTGTTACGATGCCAATATCCAGATCACTTGTGCCTGTATTATTTTCGAAATCATTATCAATCTTATCCAGGTTACCCTTCTGAGGCTGTGCTACTTCAATTTCCTTCGTTACATTACCAATTTTAACTGTAATCTTATTGTCTTCGTTAGCTAAATTAAAAGTATTATCTGAACTTGAAATCTCATAAAATGCGATATTATAACGCTGTCCATCAGCAGCAGATACCGTAACATTAATATCTTCCTTTGTTACCACTTTATTTCCGTTCGCATCAACATTAGCTGTATCATCCCAATTTGCAGACTTTGTAATCGTAATATCTTCTTCTGAATATACTACAGTATCATATGTATAGACATGCATTGGTCCGATATGATATACGCCACCACCATTACATCCATACCACCAGCCGGTTCCAGATACTGTTCTACTATACGGAAAAATACTATACCTTGCAGCTACATTCTCCAATGTTCCATAGCCAATCGTACCTCCTGCGCATCCATCAAATCCTTCACCCTGTTTTACAACATCTACTGTAGCCTGTACAACCTCTCTATTAACACGTCCAGCCCAATATGAGTATGTTACCATGCTTTTTGAACTTTCCCTCAAGCTTGCATCTGAACTATTGTCCAATTGATTCTTTACGATCTTAAGCTCAGCCCCACCATCTGGGATAGATGAAAAACCATCTTTTCCATTATACTCATCTTCTGTAAACATATATGTCTGTCCAACTTCAAGTTCAGATGCTTCTGTAATCTCTCTAAAACCTGTATAGAGATTCTGTGTTGCACTGTCTGCTTTAACTTCTTTCATCCCTGCTAATGGCATCATTGTCAGCACCATTGCTGTAGCCAAAAAACCGGACATCCATTTCCTGATCATATTCTTCATCATAATAGTTCCTCCCATATCATTTCTTATCCCGTACCTAGTGTTCGTTTCCTTCACGAACAAATCTTATGTGCTTATGATACATGAGCAGGTGTTACAGAAATGCTACAAAACCTAAATTCTTTTCAACGTAATAATGCACAAAAAACAGGAGCCGAATTTGTCTATTTCGACTCCTGCGTAATCATTTCCTGTAGAATTTTACTCCGTCCAATACTTCTCATTCAGCTTGGCTGCTGTAACTTCGGCCCAACTATACTGCGACATATAGTCACCTCTAAAACTATCCTCGGGAATTGTTCCGTCTTCATATTGATAATAATCACAATTCATCTCGCCGACATTCAATGCATACGCCCCTCGCGAATTTACAAAGACCTTTTCTCCACCATACGCACTCAAAGTCTTTCGGATATCCACAACGATTGCGCGGATATAGATCTTCTTCGCATCCGTATCCTCGTCATCTCCCCAGAGCACGGCACGTAGCTCGTTCTCCGTCACAAGTGCTCCCTTTCGATCGACGAGGTACGCGAGAAATTCCTTGCTTAATTTCCTTCCAAACTTAATTGGCTGTCCATCGAAGAAGATTTCAAAATTACCAAAGCAACGGAAGAATAGTCCCTCTCGCACGAGCTTCTTCTGCGTGTATGGGCGCCTGAGCATCGACATCGCCTCTCGGACATCGTCCTCAATCACCGGCTTCAATAGAAATGCACTCGCTGCGGTCTTCCACGCCTCCAGCCCATACTTCTCATATCCCGTAATAAAGATAATATTCGTATTTGGTGATACTTCTACGATTCTCCTTGATAGTTCCAGTCCGTCCATCTCAGGCATATCGACATCAAGAAATGCGACGTAAGGCTTTATCTGCTCTGCGATCTTCAATGCATCGACATAGTTATCTGCGAGCATAATCTCCGCCTTTTCTTCTAACACCTTCGATATCACACGAGCTTCATCCCTTAAAATCAGGGATTCATCATCCACGATGAGGTACTTCATCTTTATCACCTCTCTTCGTCACAGCATGCATTGGCAGAATAATCTCCACCAACGTACCATTTCCAATTTCACTTTTAATTGAAAATGTTCCATGTAGCGTAGTCTCAATTCTTCTTCTCGTATTTTCCACTCCAATGTGAAGTCCATCTTGATTTTTTATCTTCTTCACATCGAACCCGACACCATCATCCTCGATGATAATATGAATTCTTCCGTCCACTTCTTCCGTCCGAATCCAAAGGGTTCCCGGACCAATTCGTCCACGGATTCCATGACGAATCGCATTTTCAACCAATGTCTGAATCGATAGTGGTGGCACCTGAAAATCCACAATACCGATGGATTTCTCGATATGAAGCTTCTCTCCAAAGCGACGTTTCTCCATATATAGATAATGATCAACGAGTTCCATCTCCGTCTCAAAAGGGATCAGCTGTTGCCCATCCATCAGGCGAACACTTCCTCTGAGATAACTCGAGAAATGATCAATCGACTCAACCGCCAATTCTGGATCTTCCATAATCAAACTTCGAATCGTTGCCAGCGAATTATAGACGAAATGTGGCTGCATCTGACCAAGAAGCATATTCCTCTGCAAATCTGCATGCGCATAAATCTGATGCACAACATAGGCGACATAGATTGCAAGCAGTGACAATGTAATTGCAAGATTGATGAAAGATATTCCATAAATAAAAAACTGAACCACCGTCGTAAACATCGGAAAGAATACATACAAATACATCGAATGACGTTCTCCTGTTGTTAGTACTCTCCGATTTTTCACCGCTTTATAGGCACAGATTGCAAATGATAGATACATGATACCTGCTCCGACGTACCATCCAGTATTTCTATAGTAATGATTCGTCGCATCAAAAGCATAATAGATTCCCGTGAATTGTGATATCAATACGAGTGATACTCCAAAAGCATGTCCGATGTAAATCGCTTTCACCCATCGAAAATCACTATCACCCCCGCGATTTTTAATCATACGGTATATATAGGTAGCCATCAGAGAAAGCATCGCGTACTCTAATACGAAGACCATTAGATTGCTGATTCTGGTCATGTACCATCCTAACGTCGACACATTGCCTCTATATATGTACGCAAGACTATCAAATAAAAGTAAAAATGCATTCGTAAAAAGCGCGGTAATCAGAGTTCTACCGCGCTTTTCAATATTAGTTCGATATAAAATTATAATGATTGCGCACATAACGCAAACTAGTGCTCCCCAAGCCTCCATACAGACCTGCGCCACATCAACGCTTCTCATACATAACACCTGTAATTTCCGATTCTGATTTGATAAATATTCTCACCAATTCCGGATCAAAATGACTTCCCGCTTCCGATTCAATAATCTCAAATGCATCTGCTGACGTCATAGAATCCTTGTAAGCTCTTCTGGCTACCAAAGCATCATACACATCCGCTATCGCCATAATACGGGCGCTAACGGGTATCTCTTCCCCGGCCAGGCCTTCCGGATAACCGCTTCCATCCCAATGTTCATGATGATAAGTAGCGATATCGCATGCCAGATGATAATATTTCGGATCGGCGAAATCGCCAAGAATACTCTTCACGACTTTCCGTCCATTAATCGTATGATTTCTCATACTCTCCTTTTCTCTCTCCGACAATTTATCCGGCTTATTTAAAACCGTATCTGAAACTAAAATCTTACCCACATCATGCAGTGGTGCACACTGTACTAGAGCCTCCACATAGCCATCCGTCAATAACTCCTTATGATATCCAGCCTTCTTCGCATTCTTCGCGATGATTCGCACATACTCGCTCGTCCGCTTCACATGACGCCCCGTATTCAAATCACGGCTTTCAATCAACTCCGCCATACTCGTAATCAGATGATTCTGGAAATCATTCTGCACATTCTGATCCAAATTTCCTTATCCCCTATCTCTCAAACTTAAAATAAACCAGCATAGCCTCTTCTGTTCTATGCATCCACACAGCTGTATCATCGGAATCATCTTGATATGGAGAGATCTCATAACGTCCATATTCATGTCCCGGACGTGGATTCTTACCATAATCTACTGCATTGCCATAGTCGCTCTTCTGGAAACGACCAACCGCATCAATAATCTTCTGTTCATCGTCCTGATTATCAAGAAATACTTCCTTGATTCCGCAAGACAGATAAACCGGAACCCCGTTCACATTCATAAAGAATGAGGAACCATAACCCTTGTTTTTTACTACATCCTTCAATTCGTTAAATTTCTCCATAGTACCTTCTCCTCTCAATACCAAGATCAATCTATACAACTGCTACCTTGATTATACCCCTTAATGATGTATCATTTCCACCTTATTTCTACACATTCCCCATTCTCTATTCTGTATTTTTATTGCGCCGTCCCTGGCCTGCCCGTCCCCAAGAGACCATAGTAATTGCTATTCTGTATGTATAAAAAGTTAGTAAAAAGGAAGTTCATGTTAACCAATCAGAGCCACTCAGGCTATATTTATTCATTTCGGCTTGATTACAGAAGCAATCATGGGCGAACGCAGCTGTCAAGGGTGCAAAGCACCGCAAGCGGCTCGCCCTTGACAGCTGCGTTCGCTCCATGATTAAAAGTAGCCAAGCCGAAATAAATAAGTATACTTACGTCTTTCCTTCATTTTACTAATTCCGGTATTTGACTGGGTTTGTTAACGTATTTAACTGAATTATTTAGGTTCTTTGCTAGATTTACAGAATACATACTTGTTTTCAAGTCCTGTTCTGTAAATGTATTACTAAATTTTTTTAACAATATGCTGTTTTACGGAACAATTTGCTCATTACTCTATTTTTACCGTAGTAAAAATCCTGGATTTTTCTGGGTTACAGAATATCAAGTTGAAAAAGTAAGTTTTCTGTAATCAATCTACTTATCTGTCTATCAAATTTCAGAAAAAGAAGATATAAAGTAGCGATCTTCTGTAAAGGACAATATAACTTGTTTTCAATAATAAGAGCATTACGGTATATGGCAACTGAATCAGGATTTCTACCGTAATTTGACGAAAATTACAAAATCGGCTTACGGAAGAAATTCAAAAACAAGGATATATTCTGTAAAGTGTGCAAAATTAGCTGATAATCACGCTAAAACAATCAAAAGTTATACACCAGGTGTACCATTGTCATACCGTAAACCCGAGAACTGGCTGTATTTTGTCTGTGATTATCATGCTTTTAATGATTCACTATTCTTAATTTATTTACTATCTAAATGACATTAGACGGGCCGGCTGGGATGGCGCAATAAAAAAATCCCCAGAGGGCAAAACCTCTGGGGATTGGGTACTAAGGGATTTTATATTCTATACCTTCTAAAAAACTTCAAGAAGTAATTTAAAACTAGAATAATGAACCAAGGCTGATGAACAGTGGAGCAAATACAAGAGATACTACTGTCATAAGCTTGATTAAGATGTTAATAGCTGGGCCTGATGTATCCTTGAATGGATCACCAACAGTATCACCAACTACGGCTGCGTGGTGAGCTTCTGAGCCCTTACCACCATTGTTACCAGCTTCGATGAACTTCTTAGCGTTATCCCATGCGCCACCTGCGTTTGACATGAAGATTGCCATAAGTACACCAGAAACAAGAGCACCAGCGAGCATACCGCCAAGTGCATCTGTACCAAGCAGAAGTCCAACAACGATTGGAGAAGCTGCTGCAAGGATACCAGGAATAATCATTTCATGAAGAGCTGCCTGTGTAGAGATACCTACGCAACGCTTGTAATCTGGCTTGCTTGTTCCAGCAAGGATTCCAGCATCTTCATGGAACTGACGACGAACTTCTTCTACCATCTGGTAAGCTGCCTTAGAAACAGACTCCATAGTAAGAGCTGAGAATAAGAATGTAAGCATACCACCAACAAGAAGACCGATAACTACCTTAGGGTCCATGATATCGATAGACTCAAGCTTCACTGCCTGTGCATAAGATACGAACAGAGCAAGTGCTGTAAGAGCTGCAGATCCGATAGCGAATCCCTTACCAATAGCAGCTGTAGTATTTCCTACAGAATCAAGTGTATCTGTGATGTCACGAACGCTTTCGTCAAGACCAGACATCTCAGCGATACCACCAGCATTATCAGCGATTGGACCGTAAGCATCAACAGCGATTGTAGAACCTGTTGTTGCAAGCATACCAACAGCTGCAAGAGCGATACCATAAAGTCCGCATAACTGGTATGCAACTAAGATACCAATACAGATGCAAAGAATAGGTACAACTGTAGACTTCATACCTACTGCAAGACCGGAGATGATTGTTGTACCAGCACCAGTTTCAGACTGCTTTGCAATGCCCTGTACGGACTTGAACTTATCAGAAGTAAATACTTCTGTAATCTTACCAATAATTCCACCTACTGCAAGACCAAATACGATAGCAATAGCTGGTTTATAATCATGTAACATTGTGTGTGAGAGAACGAAAGCTGCTACGATCATAAGAGCGTAAGCTACATAGCTTCCTGTATTAAGAGCTTTCTGTGGGTTACCACCTTCAGAACCACGTACAAAGAATGTACCAATGATAGAAGCGATGACACCACAAGCTGCAAGTACGAGTGGGAAGAATGCACCATTTACTGCTAATTCAGAACCAGCATATGTTGCTACACCAAGAGTTACTGCAGAAACAAGTGCTCCTACATATGACTCGAAAAGGTCAGCTCCCATACCTGCAACGTCACCTACGTTATCACCTACGTTATCGGCGATTGTAGCTGGGTTACGAGGATCATCCTCTGGAATGTTGTTTTCTACTTTACCTACAAGGTCAGCACCTACATCGGCTGCCTTTGTATAGATACCACCACCTACACGAGCGAAAAGCGCTACTGTAGATGCACCAAGTGAGTAACCGAACAGGATTTCTGTATCACCAGTGAATGCATAGATTACACTGACACCAAGAAGACCAAGTCCAACTACTGCGAATCCCATAACGGCACCACCACGGTAAGCTACGTTAAGGGCCTTAGCCATACCGGATTCCTTAGCAGCATTTGCTGTACGAACGTTTGCTAATGTTGCAACTCTCATACCGCAGAAACCTGCTAAAATAGAGAAGCCTGCACCAAAAAGGAAGCAAACTGCCTCAATCCAGTTGTGAAGAGCAAATCCTAATACTAAGAAAAGAACTGCGATAAAAATAACGAGTACTTTGTACTCAGAAACGAGAAATGCATTTGCACCCTCTCTGATTGCAGCCGCAATTTCACTCATGCGGTCTGTTCCCTCATTCTGCTTCTTAACAGTTAAAGCATTGATCACTGCAAATAAAAGAGCGACTACTGCTACAAGAGGGACTAAAATCTGTAATGTTGACATATTTTGTTTTTCCTCCTTGACTTGTCATATTTATTCTGACAGCCGAGTTCGATTTTACCATAAGTAAACTTATTTAGAAAAGGAATTTGGCGATTTTGCACGTTTTGCACTTGAATTTTTGATTATATATGGTTTTTCTGTACACTTTTATCTCTTTCTGTCAACCGGTTGACATACTAAATGCACAAAAGAAATCCTGTTTTTTGCGATTTTATCTATATGTTTTGTATAGATGCGCCGTGGCATTTCCCTTGTTTTGCTTATTTTTTTGTGGTTAAATTTTAAGAGTTGAACAAATCATGTAGGATCTACATGTCATTAGCAAATACATATAAGAAAAGAGATTGTCATGAATAACAAATTGGAGAAATCGATCGAAACGATAGAAAAGGACATGCAACAGAAGAATTTCTTCCTCGAATGCGAGAAACACTGGGTCTTCTGGGCACTTATTATGATTGGCGGCATCTACGGCGCCTATACCTATACCCTTCGCGGCGGCGTCTTCTGCAATGCGCAAACCGCCAATGTTGTACTTCTATCTATGGCTCTTGGAACAAGAGACTGGCATCAGGCTCTCTATCTCTGTGTTCCCATCTCATCCTATTTCCTAGGAACGATTCTCTCCGAAATACTCGCTAAAAGAATCAAAAAATATCAACATTTTTTAAGATGGGATACCATCCTCATCGGTATCGATATCTTTATCGTTCTCGCCCTTGGCTTTCTGCCAAAAAGTGCGCCGGATCAGATCTGTCAGGTCACACTGAATTTCCTCTGCGCAATGCAATTTAACACTTTCCGCCAGAATGAAGGCATGCCAATGGCAACCACTTTCGTGACGAACCATATTCGACAGACCGGCTCCTTCTTCGTAAAAGCGATTCGCGACAAAGATAAAAAAGCCGCGCATCGTTCCAAGATGCACGGCGCTATGATTCTATTCTTCTTACTCGGCGGAATCTATTCCTCTGTCCTCTGTAGTTTCTTCGGACTGCATGCGATTTGGGGCGCGATTCCTATCCTGTTTTTCATGTTTATCAAGCTTGCGTATGCGGATCTGACATACGAAAAGGATTTATTATACAAAGTCCCTCGAGGACACTAGACATACGAATTTGCTACGTTAAAGCAGATGATATAACACCAATAAGAATGCGAGGAAAATCAGATTCATCACGGTAAATCCGAGGAAGTATTTTCCGCGCATTTTCTTATTCCATCTCGCAATATATTTAAAGGAAATGAGACTGGCCATCGAAGCGATCAGGGTTCCTAATCCGCCCAGATTCGTTCCGATCACAAGCGCATTCACATCCTCTGTAAATCCAGATAAGAGAATCGCGGCAGGAACATTACTCATCACCTGCGATGCAATCACCGCCGAAATCACTTCCCTTCCTTCGATAAAGGATTCCAGGAAATCTCGAAATACACCAACTCTACCCATATTCCCAATAAATACAAACAAGAAAATAAAGGTAAAAATCAGTGACAAATCTGTCGTACGGATAACATTTCTACCAAACAGATAATCCAATACCAAAAGACTCACCAGAACCATGACAAATAACACCGGATAAGAAAGTACATGTAGCACTGTCAGAAGGCTCAAGAGGAAGAGCAATCCATAGCAGGCACATAAAATCTTTCGTTCCCGATTCCAGAGAAAGCTATCATCGACGGTGATAGCAGTTTCACATCGTTCGTTTCGATAAAGTTTAAACAATAAGACCGCTACAGTAATCAACACTAGAGACGCTGCGCTATATGGCAGCATCAGCATCAAAAACTGACGAAATCCCATACCGGAAATCCCATAGAGATAGAGATTCTGCGGATTGCCAAGGGGCGTCAGCATACTTCCCAGATTTGCAGCCATCGTCTGCATAATCACTGTACCAATAACGAAGACCGTCTGTTTTTCATGTTGTCTGTTCTTCTTCGCAGCGCTCACCGGATACATCTTCTCAAAGGTGATAATCGTTAAGGGAACGAAGGTAATCAACGCTACATCATTCGTTATCAGCATGCTACTAAAAAAGCATAACAGCACCAGTAATAACATCAGCGCAGTCACATTTCCTGCGCGCTTAATCAAGCCTCGCGCTGCGAAATCAAACACGCCGATTTTCTGAAATCCATTCATGATTGCCATCAGGCAGAATAATATCGCAAGCGTTCGAAAATCGATATAATTTAAGTATTGTTGATCCGGTTTGATCACAATCGCCGACACAATTGCCAGTATCGCCGCAATCGATAAAACCGTTTCTTGTTTTAAAAAATTTACAATCTTTGACATAGTTATATTTTCATTCTCATGTTATTCTACGGATTCAATCCTGCTCAATACATCTTCTCGAATCCTTGCATTCACTGCCAAAGCCTCTTCTCTGGACTCCTGGTTGGAATAGAAATAGAACTTGATCTTCGGCTCCGTACCACTTGGGCGAACCGCAAACCAGGAACCATTCTCCAAAAACAGGCGAATCGCATTCTGTGGTGGAATGTTGGACTTTCCGGTTGGATCCGTATAACCATCCAGGTAATCGCGAACCTCGGAAACCTTGATTCCAGCGACACTTGTCGGGATATTCGCGCGGAACCATTTCATCATACGCTTGATTCTTTCCGCTCCTGCAATCCCCTCTAATACAAGGTTTGGCTCATCCTCTGCGAAATAACCATACTTCGCATAAATATCCTGCAGCACATCCCAGAGCGTCTTGCCCTGCTTTCTATAATAGGCTGCCGCTTCTGCAACCAACATACCGGCAGAGATTCCATCCTTATCTCGAATCTCTTCACAAGCCGCATAGCCCACGGACTCTTCATAACCAAAGAGGTAAGTGTAACCATTCTCATGAAGATAAGGAATCTTTCCACAGATATTCTTAAATCCGGTCAGAGTTTCAAACATTTCCACACCGTAATCCTCCGCCATAATGGTAGAAAGTGTGGATGTCACGATGGACTTCACCATCGCTCCCTTCGCCGGAAGAGTTCCCGCGGTTTTATGACCCTCGAGCACATAATTTACGAGGAGATATCCCGTCTGGTTTCCATTCAATGGCACATAATTACCTTCGGAATCTCGAATCTCAATCGCAAATCGATCTGCATCCGGATCCGTCGCCATCAGAAGCTCGGCTCCAAATTCTCGACCGTACTTCTCGCTCAGCGCAAAGGCTTTCGGATCTTCCGGATTCGGATATCCCACCGTTGTGAAATCCGGGTCCGGATCTCTTTGTTCCGGCACAATCATGAAACTCTTAAATCCGCGGTCATGAAGCATTTCTCGAAATGGTACGGAGCCACAACCATTCAGCGGTGTATAAACCAGCGGAATGGTGAGATCCAGTTCCTCTCCATCGTGTATCTTCAGACTCTCAATCTTGTCGAGATAGGCGCGATCATAGGCTTCATCGAGGATCGTAATCATCCCGTCTTCCACATACATATCGAAAGCGTCCTCCGCATCCTCCATATAGCCAGACCATAGATCAACCTTCTCGATACAAGCCGTCATGCCATCTGCAACCTCGGAAGACACCTGGCAACCATCCTCCCAGTAAGCCTTGTATCCATTGTATTCCTTCGGATTGTGCGACGCTGTGATATTGATTCCGGAAACGGCATGAAGTCTTCGAATCATATATGCCAATTCCGGTGTTGGACGAAGTTCTGGAAATGTAAACACACGGATTCCATGCGATGCGAAGATACAGGCTGCAAGTCGTGCAAACTCACTCGAAAAATGTCTCGGATCATGCGCAATCACAACGCCACGTTCCTTCGCATCCGATAACGTCTCATCCGAAGCACTCACCTGACAGATATAGTCCGAAATACCCTGCGTTGCCTTCGAAACCGTATAAACATTCATACGATTCGTACCAGCACCAACCTTGCCTCGAAGTCCCGCCGTTCCAAAGGAAAGATTCTGATAGAAGCTCTCCTCCTTTTCCTTCTCATCGTCTTTCATCGCAAGGAGCTCACTATAGAGTGCATCCCCTTCCGGCACCTTCTTGAGCCATTCCTCATACATCTCTTGATATCCCATTCTTTTTCCTCCCAAATCATTTCTAAACAAGGAAAGTGGAACAGAACTCTGTTCCACTTCCATCTCATCTCCAGTCGATCATCACGGCCTATCGCTCTGATTTTCTCACACCGCGATACATCCCATGAATCACGATACCGATCATCGTTCCAATCTCATTAAAGAAGATGTCATTAATATCAAAACATCTACCCTGCATAAACTGCATACATTCAATCGTAACCGTAATCAAAATTCCAATCATCGCCGCCTGCAACATATGAATTCGCTTCGCTTCCATCAAAATAAATCCCAGGGGAACCATCATAATAATATTGAGAAGCATATCCCATGTCGTCAGATAACGAAACAAAATCAGATTCGGCAACGCATAATTTCCAGCCATAATCTCATGCATTGTGTGGAAATGATACGTAATCCCGGTAACATTCAAAACGCCAATAAAATATACATTACACATTACCGTTTTTATAAATAGCTTCCAGCTAATCTTTTTATATAATATTTTCATGCAAAGCATGCCGAAGATACTGATTGCAACCGCATACGGCAGAATCATCAGTCCCGTCCAACATGCATTGATTAATTCCAAAATTGTTCTTTCCATAGCACGTTTTATTGTACCACACGTCTACCGATTTTCACTACCCAAATAGAGATTACTATATCAATTGCCATAAATGCCATCAGCACCACGAAAGATGCGCTATACCCCAGCATATTCTCAAGGAATCCAAAGACTCCGGAAACCAGTGTTCCACCAACGCCCGTTGCAACGGTAATCGCTGCAATTACGGTTGCGGTACGTCCGCCCGCAAAGTCCGCCGCATAGGTAAGGACATTCGGATAGACGGCGCCGCAGAAGAATCCAAGGATGAATACCACAAGAAATGTTACATTTTCCGATTTTACCATCGAAAGAACCAATAAAAATGCGGTCGCGCCAATCGATGCCAGGCAGAGAAGCGCCTCTCTGTATTTCGCAAAAATACCACAGAGGATTCTCGCCGGAATCATAGAAAACCAGAAGAGGGACAGTGCCAGGTAACCCTTCTCCGAATCCATCGTGCTATACATAAAACCATTCAGGAAAAATCCCACTCCATTTTCAACACCAACATAGACAAACATAATGATACAAAGAAGTGCTACGCCAAAATAATAAATCTTGGATGTTTCTCCATTGACTGGTCTCGTCGCATCCTCAAGTTCCTCTTGCATCCCGTAATCCAGCACATCTTCTCGCACAGCGAAGCTACATTTCCAGAGAAGGAATGCCATAATGGCAGAAATCACACAATCCACCAGGAAGAAGGCTCTCCAGCCAAACACACCATGAATCGTAGCACCTACAATCAATGGCGCCACTACAGCACCAAGCGCATAGGTCGCCGCGATAAATCCCATCCGATGGTGTCTCGTCACAGGATAAGCGTCATCCATCTCTGCAATCGCCACATACTGGATAATACTGGTAGCACATCCGAGCAATGCGATTCCAACCGCAAAGACGATGGAGTTAAATGCCAGAAACATCACCGTTCCGGAAATGACACGCGCCAGCGTCGATAAAATCAGCATGATTCTCTTGCCCACCTTATCCGCAATCGTTCCGAAAATAATCGGCGCAATCATCGTTGCAAAGAGCTCCACTGCCGCAAGGATTCCCTGCCCCCTCTCATCCAATTGATAGGTCTGCCCAATAGACAGAAGAACGGCCTGGTAGCCCCCTGTCTCAAATCCATTCATAAAGATGGAAATGAGCAGTAGCGCTGCCAGGTCGTTCTTCTTAAACCAAGAAATCATACGTCCGTTCATAACTCATTTTCTCCCTTAAATTTGTCAATAAACTACTGATTTCTCTTATTATACTGCGACGACATATCGTCTACAATTTGTTTTAAAATATTTAATATTCTTATAATTTTTCGATCAATTCACCTGCACGAACAAGGGCGTCATCGATATGTTTGCAGAAGTTTTCTCTTCCGACTGCTTCGATAAATCCAGCCTTTTCCATAGACTTCATTGGCTGTTCATTGACATGCGAGAATACCAGATTTACACCCTTCTGCTTACATGTCTCAATCAGAATTCCAAGAGCATGCAGTGCTGTTACATCGACTGCCGGTACCGATCTCATACGGATGACAAGTACCTTCGTACTTTCCTTCAAAGTAATCTCCGCCATCTGATCTGCCATACCGAAAAACATAGGACCACTGATTTCATAAACAAGAACTCCTTCTGGAACCTTCTTTAATTCAATCGCGTCCGCATCATTTTCAGGATCGAAATAAGTCCAACCCTGCACACTTGTCTCTTCCGCCATACGCTTCATCAGAAGTATACAAGAAAGTACCATACCTACCGCAATGGCCATAACCAAGTCAAATACAACCGTAAGTGTAAAGGTTGTAACAAGTACGATAATATCACTCTTTGGAGCCTTCTTACAAAGCTTCAGGAAGGTCTTCCATCCACACATATTATAGGCAACAAGGAAAAGAATTGCTGCAATCGTTGGCATTGGAATCAATGCTGCATAAGGCATCAATACCACAAGTACCAGAATCAATACGATAGAATGCACGATACCAGCGATTGGTGTACGACCACCATTCTTGATATTTGCTGCTGTTCTTGCGATTGCGCCCGTTGCAGGAATACCTCCGAAAAGCGCAGATCCAACATTTCCAATACCCTGTGCTACAAGTTCCATATTGGAACGGTGATGCGAATTCACCATAGAGTCCGCAACTACGCAAGAAAGTAATGATTCAATGGCCGCCAATACTGCAATTGTGAAACCATTCGTAATCACACCACGCCATGCCATCGCACTAAGATGTAACGATGGGATATGAAGGCTTGGTAATTCATTTGTAATCGTATAGAGGTCTCCAATCGTATTCACCTGCATATGGAGTCCCTTTACCATGCCGATACCGACAAATACAGCGATTAAGGAGCCCGGAATCTTCTCTCCGACCTTTGGAATCCATGGCCATACAATCAGAACCGCAAGACATACCAGACCAACGATCACTGCCTGTACATTCAACGTTCCAAAATTGCTTACCAGTGCTTTTACCTTGTCTGCTGTCTCGATTGTCACCGTTCCCTTTGGATAGGTTAATCCAAAGAAATCTTTCAGCTGACCGATGACGATCGTTACCGCAATACCAGCTGTAAAACCTGTGGTAATCGTATATGGGATGAAATTAATCAAACTTCCCAGACGAAGAAGTCCCATAATCACAAGCAAGATACCCGCAAAAATCGTTGCAAGCATCAATCCATCCATACCAGATGATGCGACAATGCCCGCTACAATCGTTGCGAAAGCAGCGGTTGGACCAGCGATCTGAACGCGGCTACCACCGAAGAAGGAAATCAAAAATCCTGCTACGATTGCCGTATAGATACCCTCCTGTGGGCCTACACCAGAAGCCAACGCAAGTGCGATGGATAATGGAAGCGCAATAATCGCTACGATAATACCGGAAATAACATCCTTTACAAATTGTTCTTTGTTATAGCTCTTCATTACCGAGAAGAGCATTGGTTTCAACTTATCCTTGTTCATAATATCCTCTCTTCAAAAACACAATAACCCCAATAGTTTACTATCTTTTTTCGAGATTCTCAAGGTAAAAATCTTACGAAACTAAGCCAAAATCCTTCTCCTTATAGTTCCAAAGTGCATGACCGATGCCATATTTATCAAAGGCTGCATTGATATCCTGAATCCATCGCTGTCTGTCATCCTCCGCTGCACGGTCTATAACACCATACTCACCACAGTAGAGTGCCACGCCATCCCGCTCTGCTTTCTCAATGGCAGGAGCAAAGATATCATCATAAAAACCTGACTGAATATCACGAATACCCTCTTTAAAGATCGCTCCGGCAAGATCCGCCTCCAGCGAATTTGCAGCCTCCCGATATTCTTCCAGTGTCTTCGGATAACCAATGCGATAATCCAGTGGCATCCCTTCCATCCAATAAGCGCCCTGATGTGTGAACACCATTGGCTCATAACAGTGGAAGTTATACACAATATAATCATCTACCGGCACATCAAGAAGTGGCACAGACAGTACGTTGTTATAACAAACGCCTCCAAGAATCAGATATGCCTCCGGCACAATGGAACGCATCAGCTTGATATATTTTGCAAGTAACACATTCCATGCATCCGAAACATCCTGAAGTACCACCTCATTCAATGGCTCAAATGCAATCATATCACTATCTTCTTTAAACCTTGTAGCAATCTCCCGCCATAAATCGAGGAAACGTCTCTGCAGCTCTTCATCATAGAAAAACTTCCTGCGATCCATCCCCTTCTTCAATGGATCAAAGGAATACCCATAGCACTCATGCAGATCAATCAGCATCTTCAATCCCTGCTTTTTGCACCAGTCTCTACAGTTCAGAAGATAGGCAAATCCATCCTCTTTCAATGTGCCATCTTCCTCCTGAAGCACATTGTAATCCACTGGGACACGTACGTGATCAAATCCCATCTTTTTAATCTGTACGATATCGTCCTCTGTGATAAATGTTTCGAAATGCTTCTTGTCATAAGAAGCGAATTGTGAGATCCAACCTCCCAGATTGACTCCCTTTTGAAAACCCTTAAATGCCTTCATATTTCTTCTCCTTCTTTCGTTGTAAAAATCCCTTAATTTCAAGTATAGCACAAAAAAGAGCTGTAAGTGATTACTACCTCACTTACAGCTCTTCGAAAGCTACTTATTATGTGATTCCATCTGCATCCTACCGTTATTCAATCTTAAACTGGCTCAATGCACCGTGAATGGTCTCGGCAGATTCCGAAACGGAATTTGCTGCATCTTCCACATTCTTACTTGTTCCAGCAATATCTGTTGCACTCTCTGCAAGATTTTCAACCGTTGCCATAACTTCTTCTGTACTAGCAGACTGCTCCTGAGAAATTGCAGCAACATTGGATGCAATATCATTGACACTATTCATCATCTCAATCATAGATGACATCGTGCCAGCAGCATTATCCAATTCGCCATAAATCAACTGGAAGCTCTCTCCAGCCTTCTTTACAGCCTCACTACTCTCACCGATGGCAGACATATTATTCTGAGACTTATCAGAAAGCTTCACAATCTCAGATGTGATTTCAGAGATAATCGTTGCAATCTCTTTTGCTGCATCCTGAGAATTCGTAGCAAGATTTCCGATTTCATCTGCTACGACTGCGAAGCCCTTACCAGCTTCACCAGCTCTGGCTGCCTCAATAGAAGCATTCAGTGATAAGAGGTTTGTCTGCTCTGCAATGGAATCAATCATATCAACGATTTCGTTAATCTTCTCGGCAGATTCCCGAACCACATTAACTACATCATTCATCTCGCTCATAGAATCTGTGATATGACCCATGTTCTGTTCTACACTGGTCATATCCTTCTGTCCAACCTCTGCCTGCTTAACCAAATCTAACATAACATCATTCGTGCTATGTCCCTTGGATGTCAGTTCAGATACAGACTGTGCCAAATCCGTTGCATTCTCGGCAAGTTCTGTTACAGCACGAGAGATACCATCCATCGCTTCCTGAATCTGTCCCATAGAAACAGACTGATCATTCGCTTCATTTGTCATGAAGTTCGAAGCTTCCTTGGATGCACCAGAATCGGTAAGCAAACGATCAGCTCGATCCTGAATACCGCGAATCGTCTCTTTCATCTTCGTGATGTAATTTGACATTTCCTCAGAAATCAGTCCGATTTCATCACCATTACCCTTCGGAAGAACCGTTGTAAAGTCACCTTCAGAAACTTTTGTGATTCCATCGGATAACTGTCCCACTGGTTTTGCGATAATTCTTTGAATGGCAAATAATACGATTGCAATAATAACTGCCAACACAATTACCATAAAGAGAATCGCAATATTTCTAAACTTAACGGATTTTGCAAGTACGTCATCTTCGGAAACTACAGAAAGCATCACCCATGTCGTTCCAGGAATCGCATATTTCGCAACATAATTGGTTGTACCAACATCCATCGTACGTTCTACAACATCTGTTTCATTCTCGTTATAGGCATATTCCAATAAATCGTTCAAATAATTGCTAGGATTTTCAGAAATCAATGTTCCATTATATTCATCCTTGGAATAAGAAATAAACTGTGTCGGTGAATATACGGCGGAACGACCCGTTGTCATTGGAGTCAATTCATTTACCTTGGTCTGCAAATCTGACAAAAATACATCCATTGCCATAACAGCCTTGGAGCCGTCATACATATCAACTCTTCTTGTGTAAGTTACACAGAGTTCTCCCGTTGAAGAATCTGTATAAGCATCTGTTACAATGAAGGTATCATTCTCCATTCCAATCGCATACCAATCTCTGGTTCTTGGATCCCAATCGTCATCCTGAATGGTACCATTGGCAAACAGATAAGAACCATCATCAAATCCAATATAGATACCTGTATTTGCTACAGGCTGATAATTTACAGATGGCGCAATATAATCAGCAATTGCCTGCTTATCTGCAAACGCAACGTTCTCCAGCGTATCCGCATACTCACCGTACTTCGCGGTAAGCATCTGGAATGGTGTACCAAGCTCTCTTGCATTACTCTCTGTCTCTGCCTGCAAATCCATCTTTGATAATTCAATCATTGATGAAGATGCTTGGTTGTTCAGGAAAATGATAATAACCAAAATACCAATCGCAACTACCGGCAAGATAACCGTTAACAATGTCTTACTAATACTTCTTTTTAGTTTTGGTTTGTTTGCAGCAACCGCTGCTCCTTTCTTCTCTTTCATAGCTCGTCTCCCTAAAAATAAATCACACAATGTAGCAATTATTCGTATGAATATTTTATACTCTTTTCGCTCATTTGTGCTGTTTTTTCTGAAAACTTAATAAAAAAGATAGGAATTGCGTGTATTCTTAACACACAATTCCTATCTTTAATAAGCTACTCTATATTCTTTTTAATTGTGTTTCTTTCCAAACACAATTGATATTAATACACAGATAAGTAATAAGTATGGATAATACAAATACTTCATAATCGAGATACTGCTGATATTTGCAAGGTTTGCAGCAATCAGAAGCTGTGCACCATAAGGGATGATTCCCTGTGCGATACAGGCAAACGTATCGAGAAGCGATGCCGTACGCTCTGGTGGAATCTCATATTCTTCTGAAATTGTCTTTGCAATTGGTGCAGCAACAACAATTGCGACGGTATTATTCGCCGTTGCAATATCCATAAAGGCAGTTAAGAATCCGATTCCAAACATACCACCGCGCTTTCCATGCGCATGTGTACGGATGAATTTCAAAATCGCTGAAAATCCGCCATGTACTTCCATCAACGCACTGA
This sequence comes from Lachnospiraceae bacterium AC2012, assembly GCA_000702525.1. Classification (GTDB taxonomy): domain Bacteria; phylum Bacillota; class Clostridia; order Lachnospirales; family Lachnospiraceae; genus FD2005. The sequence continues at coordinate 1,935,710 of JNIN01000001.1, read as the reverse complement.
TTGCCGAAACTAAAATCGTAACAATCATCGTCTCAAACATACCGGTTGTTCCCGTTCCCATGGAGGTAAACGCATCCGCAAATGCGAGATGGCCTGTAATCATACCATTCACAAAGAAAAGGCCAATACCGATACTGAGTACGACGAATACATTCATGCCGAACAATGCCATAATCAATACTGCAAAATATGGCAATGCCAGCCAGAAATTATAATTGTAATGTCCAAGCTCTGCGGCTCCACCAGCGATCGCATTTCCAATCAGGACAACAAAGGTTACGCCAGCTGCAGGAAGTGCAATATGCAGATTCGAGCGGAACTTATCCTTCATCTGCACGCCCTGGGTCTTCGTCGCTGCGATGGTTGTATCGGAAATAAAAGACAGGTTATCTCCGAACATTGCTCCACTGACTACCGTTCCTACACAGAGCGGAAGACTGAAATTTCCAGTGCTGGCAACCGATGCCGCGATTGGGACAAGTACCGTAATCGTACCTACGGATGTTCCCATCGACATGGAAATCAGACACGCAATAATGAAGATTCCCGGAATGGCGAACTGTCCCGGCACAATATTTAATAGCAGATTCGCCGTACTCTCAACCGCGCCGGCTTCGGATGCAATCCCGGAAAATGCTCCCGCCATCAGGAAGATAAACATCATAATCGTGATATTATCATCTCCGATTCCTTGCGCACAGATATGCACCTTTTCATCAAAATTCAATTCCCGATTCTGTAGAAATGCTACCACCAGCGCAAATCCAAATGCAACTACGGTCGACATCACATAGAATCCCATCTGTCCATCCAGCGGATGCACATACGTAAAATATATTCCAAATCCCAGGTATAATACCAGGAACACCAATATTGGTAAAAGAGCTCTTGCATGTGGCTCGTATTCTTCTTGACGATTATCCATCTATTCTCTCTCCTAATCGTTTTCTCCTATACGCTTTTATGTGTCAACGTACAGAAAACTATTATGCCAATTTTGTCCGTCCGTGGCAATACCTTTTGGATAATTCTTTGCGCTTTTCGGAGACAAAGGGGGTGTGCCGAGTTAAGTGAACTTCACTAAGAAAAAAGACGAAGCATGCTTTTCCATGTCGGCGCCACACGAAATCTCAGTCCATTTCGTGTTCGTGCTCTCGGTGCCTTCCATGGCACCTCGCGCCGACATTGGATAAAGCATGCTTCTTTTTTTCTAAGCTTGTTCAAATCAACTCGGCACACCCCCTTTGTCTCCGAAAAGCTCGAAAAATTAACCACTAAAATGAATGCCTCGGACAGCGCTCCCAATAAGACACCGGGCCCCGAAACACACCCGCAAGCTACAACGGAGCTCCGGATCCTCGCGCTTATTTCGGGGTGACGGTGGATTGGTGGGGGCGGCGGGTTGTGTCGAATGAGCTTAGAAAATTTAGAGGCATGCTTCTATGCTGCTGGCACGAGGTGCCATGGATGGCACCGAGAGTACGAACACGAAACGGATTGAGATTTCGTACGTTGCCAGCATCAAGAAACATGCCTCTTTAATTTTCTTAGCGAATGGATACACAGACGACGCTCCTAACTATCCGCCGGAGCCCGAGATACACCAGCAAACTACAACGGTGCTCCGGATGTACCCGCGTTTATTTCAGGGTGACGGTGGATTGGTGGGCAATGTCATTTAGATAAGCCGTCCCAAAAGACCATAGTAATTGCTATTCTGTATGTATCAAAAGTTAGTAAAAAAGAAGTTCATGTCAACCAATCAGAGCCACTCTGGCTATATTTATTCATTTCGGCTTGATTACAGAAGCAATCATGGGCGAACGCAGCTGTCAAGGGTGCAAAGCACCGCAAGCGGCTCGCCCTTGACAGCTGCGTTCGCTCCATGATTAAAAGTAGCCAAGCCGAAATAAATAAGTATACTTACGTCTTGTCTTCATATTGCTAATTACAGAATACATACTTGTTTTCAAATCCTGTTCCGTAAATGCATTACTAAAATTTTTTAACAATATGCTGTTTTACGGAACGATTTGCTCGTTACTCTATTTTTACCGTAGTAAAAATCCTGGATTTTTTCAGATTACAGAATCTCAAGTTGAAAAGGCAAGTTTTCTGTAATCAATTTTCTTAACTGTTTATCAGATTACAGAAAAAGTAGATATAAAGTAGCGCTCTTCTGTAAAGGACAACATAACTTGTTTTCAATAATAAGAGCATTACGGTATATGGCAACTGAATCAGGATTTCTACCGTAATTTGATGAAAATTACAAAATCGGCTTACGGAAGAAATTCAAAAACGAGGATATATTCTGTAAAGTGTGCAAAATTAACTGATAATCACGCTAAAACAATCAAAGTTGTGTCTGTTTGCCTTTTTCAAAAATACAATTTTTGACCGTAAACCCGAGAACTGGCTGTATTTTGTCTGTGATTATAATGCTTTTAATGATACACTATTCTTTATTTACTATCTAAATGACATTGGATTGTTGGGGGCGGCGGACTGTGTCGAATGAGCTTAGAAAATTTAGAGGCATGCTTCTATGCTGCTGGCACGAGGTGCCACGGATGGCACCGAGAGTACGAACACGAAATGGATTGAGTTTTCGTACGTTGCCAGCAACAAGAAACATGCCTCTTTTATTTTCTTAGTGAATGGATACACAGACGACGCTCCGGATTCCTAAGCTTCTTTGAGCAACAGCTGCACTTTAAAGAGATCCCCATCTATGTGGATCTGCATCTCTCCATCCATCAACTGCACAAGCGAATTTGCAATCGATAAACCTAAGCCGCTGCCCTCGGTATTTCTGGAACTATCTCCACGTTTAAATCGCTCCATCAATTCTTCCGGCGCGATATTTAATTTCTCTTTGGAAATGTTTCGAAACGTGATACCGATTCGATTTCCGGATGCAAAATGTACGGCATCTACATCGACATAGACTCTGGTTCCCGGAAGGGAATACTTCACAATGTTTCCGAGAAGGTTATCAAACACACGCCAGAGATGTCTTCCATCTGCCAGAATGGTTTTCTCCTTCACCTTCTCATCCACGCATAACTCAAGATTACATGCATGGAGTCGATCTTCGAATTCACCGATTGCCTGATTCAATATAACATCGATGACCATCGGCTTTATATCCACTTCGATATTGCCCGTCGTCGCTTTGGATGCATCGATCAAATCCTGAATCAGTTTCTTTAAGCGATTGCTCTGACGCGAGAGAACTTCCAGATATTCCTGCTGCCGCTCTCTGCTCTCCGGATTCTCGAGATGATTCATTTCATCCGGATCCTCGAGATGATTCATTTCCTTCTGTAATAAATCTACATAATTAATAATGGAAGTGAGTGGCGTCTTGATGTCATGGGAGACATTCGTGATTAATTCTGTCTTTAGGCGCTCACTTTTCATCTGCTGATTGACTGCGCGTCGAACCGTATCTCCCACCTGATTTAGATTCTCTGCATCCTGTTTAAAATCAAAATACATGCCGGTTGTATCAATTGCATGCTCGATATCACCGGATACCAGACGATGGATGCCCTGGCTGATTTTCTTCCACTGCAAAACGAGAACCAGCATAAATGGAATCGTCAGCAGACGATAGAAAATCCAAATAAAGAGAATGACACCCGTCTGATCAAACAATAATAAGCCGATAAATTCAAGCGCTGTAAGGATTCCGATCAACCATGCTGCATGCTGTACCGTCTTTCCACCAACTTCCCAATTTTCCTTGATATAACGAAACAGTCTATGAAGTGGCCAGTTACTGCAATGATCCTTAATAAATCGATAGCAATAATATACGAAGGTTGTCTTCCAAAGCATACGTGCCTTGATTCTTACAATCGTCGTAAGCACAAAGGCCATGGTAAGATAGAAACAGGTATAGAACAAACTGATGGATAAAGCAAAGAATACTGTCGGTTCCGCAATTCCCAAGTCATAGCCTACAAAATCAACCAATGCTGCAAAACAACTGCCTGCAATCATGAGCCAGACAAAACCTACGACTCCATAAGGGATTCGATCCAGCAAGCGAAGCTTCACTTCCTCGCTGTCCGGTCTATGACCACATACAAAGCACAGATAAATAGCAGATAGCACAAAAACTGCAACACCTAATATGCTAAATGGGATTCGACCTTGCAAAAGAAATTCTACAAATTCATGAGCATCTGCTGGAGTTGAAAACCAACCCCACTCAAAAATTGCGTAAGCCATATCATAATATGAAAGACCTGCACCAAACTCCTCTTGAGATATACAAAACCCGAAGAATCCAAGCAGAAATATAGGAATAGAAATGCCACAAAGAAATATCCCGCATGCCTTCACGTACCATCGGTACGTGAAACTCTTTAATTTACTCATCTTAAGCCTCCATCTTATAACCCTGCCCCCAGACAACTTTCAGATGTCTAGGGTTTGCAGGGTCAATTTCAATCTTTTCCCTAAGATGCCGAACATGTACTGCGACAATATTATCCGTTCCAAAGGAATCGTCCTGCCATACAATGGTATAGATTTCTTTCGGAGAGATCACTTCGCCCGGATGCTCCATCAAGAGCTCCAAAATCTTGAACTCCGTTGGTGTCAGACTCAGCGCATCGCCATCCAATGTCACTTCCTTTGCCTTTGGATTCAGTTCGATTCCACCCATAGAATAGACGTCTTTCTTGGACTGGCTTCCGAGTGTGAGATATCTTCTCAGGTTGGATTTCACTCGTGCCAACACTTCTACGGGATTAAAAGGCTTCGTGATATAATCATCCGCTCCGATATTCAGTCCTAAAATCATGTCCGTATCTTCGGATTTTGCCGTGAGAAATATCACCGGTACATTCGATGTCTTTCGTATCTCTGTAATCGTCTGTATTCCGTCCATCTTTGGCATCATCACATCTAAAAGCACAAGATCAATGGAATAGCGCTTCATCATTTCCAGCGCTTCCTCGCCATTGTAGGCTTTATAAATCTGATAACCATCTGAGCTTAAGTAGATTTCTAACGCAGATACGATATCCTTTTCATCATCACATATGAGTATATTTGGCATCTTTTCTCTCCCGGGAATTGTTTTTGTTTACGTCTCTCATTCTATGGATTTCCACATTAAGAAAATAGATGGAAAAACATTAAGATTTCCTTAAGATTTTCAATGATATTTTTTATTTACCATGAGGCATGTAACCATAGAGCTTCATGGCAGTTGCCTGAATTGGCATAGACTGTACCACAACACGTCCTGGACCCGTTACAACCGTATTGAAAAGTCCCTCTCCACCGAAGAGTGCATTTCCAATACCGCTTACGGTCTGCACATCCATCGTACAAGTTCCATCCATCATAACCAGATTACCGGTATCGACAATCTTACGCTCTCCTGGAGCCAGATTATATTCATAAGAAGAACCGTCGATTTCAAGGAATACGAGGCCCTCACCAGTAAACTGCTGCATGATAATACCTTCACCACCAAAGAGTGCTCCACCGAGTCGCTTCTGGAATGCAACGGACATCTCAACATTTCCTACCATAGCCATAAATGCATTCTTCTGGCAAATCAACGCCTGGCCAGGATGCACTTCATACACTCTGATATCTCCAGGAAATGAGCTCGCCATCGCAATTTCACCAGGTCTCTGTGCGATGTAAGTATTTGTAAATAAACTTTCTCCTGTCACGGCACGACCAAGCATCTTGCCCAGGCCACCGGTGTGTGTCTCCATCACGAGTCCTTCGTCCATCCAGCTCATGCCGCCGGCTTCACACTGGATTGCCTCTCCCTGATCTAACTGCACTAATAATACTGGAAGATTTCCTCCCTCAATTCTGTACCTCATAACGTTCCTCCTTTTTGTTTTAAAAACAAATGATCATTCCACGCAAAAAGCGTCTTACGATACAAATTTTAACACTTTGTACCTGCGCTTTCTACTGTGAATCCCTATCGCTGAAATGTATTTTCACCCTTCACATATTTATGGGAAATGATGACGTCGGCATCGTTATAGCAAGTACGCTCTAAACGCTCACGAACAGACAGATTACGCATAGAATACATCTTGCTATCATCGAGCACTAAGGCATCGAATTCATATCCTTCCTTAAAGCTTCCAACCTTGCCGAAATAGCTTCCGCCACCCTCTGTTGCCAGATAGAAGGTCTCTTCAAAGGTCAGTGGCTTCACGCTCTGATCCACTAGACGATAATACATCTTGGAAGCCTGGATGGCATTCAAAATCGCCTTTAACATATTCATAGAAGAACCTGCTGCCACATCGGTTCCGATACCGATTCGGATTCCTGCATCCATAAATTTACGGATTGGCGCGATTCCACTTGTCAGATTCATGTTCGAATCCGAGCAGTGTGCAATATAGGCTCCATGCTTCTTTAAGATTTCCATCTCTTTCTCATCCGAATATACGCAGTGCGCCATAATCGTAGGACGCGCTTCATTTCCCATCGTATCGAAGATCTCATAGGCATTCGCATAGCAGGTAGACTCCGGTACCAATTCCTTCACCCATGCTACCTCCGAAGGATTTTCAGAGAGGTGCGACTGGATGCGAAGATCCATTTCCTCCGACAAAGCTCCGAGGCCCTTCATCAGCTCATCCGAGCAGGATGGGATAAAGCGTGGTGTCAAAATTGGAAATGTTTTTGCATATCGACCGTTCACGCGCGCCAACCATTCTCTTGTCTCCTGCAAAGAGACTTCTGCCGACGCTTCCTGCAAATCCACGCCACCATTTCGATCCATATTAACGCGACCAACGTAACTGATCACGCCGGTCTCCTCTAACTGATCCATCAGTTCCACTGTCGCATCGGTATGCATCGTTGCGAAAATGACGGCTCTTGTCGAGAAGGAACGTTTCAAATCATATGTAAAATACGAATATGCCTTCTTCGCATATTCCAAATCTTTGTAATGTGCTTCTTCTGGAAATGTATGCTGATTCAACCAATCGAGAAGTTCTAAATCCATGCCTATTCCACGGAATGTATACTGTGGCGCATGCACATGAAGATCTGTCATACCTGGTACAATCAATTTACCCGTAAAATCTTTCACCGGAAGATTCTGATACTCGTCTGGAAGGACTTCAAAAGCTCCCTTACAAATGCCATCTTCACAGACAAGAAAACCATCTTCTATGGTATGAATCTTCTCTCTTGTCTCGTTAAATGCAATATCACCTTTTAATACAAATGAACTCATAAAAATCAATAACTCCTAGTCTAAACAGCTACTTTCTCAAGCTGTTATATTTTATGCACTGCCTATTATAACAAATAAAAAAAGAGGCTGTGGAACAGATTCGATTATCTGTCTTCCACAACCTCTTTTCAAACTTTTATTTCTCTGCATGACACGAACATTTCGCGCATTTAGATTCCGGGCAACCGATACAGGTGCCTTGTTTTTTCTTCTTTACAATAAATCTGATATCCAGAACTAAAACGACTGCAATGATTACTGCAATCAAAATAGAAATCAAAGTTCCACTCATATCAGTCACCTCATTTCTATAACGGTAATATACCGCTTATTACTTCTTACTTTTGATACTAGTTTGTACCAAGGGCATATTCTTCATCCAGATTCTTATTTGCACGATAGATTAAGAAGCTTACGACAGCTACGTTAAATGCTACGATTAAGAGTCCTGGAAGGAATCCTGCACCAAGTGCACCTGTTGTTACAAGTGTACCAATCTGGTATACGAGGAATGCAATCGTATAACCTGTTGCGAGCTGTAAGCAAATAGCACCGAATAACCATTTCTTGCTCTGCATCTCAGAGTTCATAGCACCAAGTGCTGCGAAACAAGGAGGTGTGAAAAGGTTAAACATAAGATAAGCAAGTGCTGCTACTCTTGTAATTGCCATAGCAGATGCTACTGCATTACCACTACCTACCAGTGCAAGTTCATCAGTATCGATGAATGCGCTAAGTCCATAACATACTGCAAGTGTACCTACAACGTTTTCCTTTGCAATGAATCCAGTTACAGCAGCTGCTGCTAACTGCCAAGCTGCTACACCAACGATTGGTACGAGGATGTATGCGATTGGAGTTGCAATGGAAGCAAGGATAGAAGAATGTTCCATACCTTCTTCTACGAGCTGTAACTTCCAGTTGAAGGACTGCATTACCTGAACGACGGTATTACATACAAGGATGATGGTACCAGCCTTTACGATATAGGCCTTACCACGTTCTAACATAGAGAGGCAAGCTCTCTTTAAACTTGGAAGCTTGTATTCCGGTAATTCCATTACGAAGAATGACTTTCTGAATTTTGATCCTGTCACGGCACGAACCAAAAGTGCGCCAAGGAGAATCAGAATAATTCCAACGAAGTACATAATAACACCAATCCAAGGCATATCTGGGAAGAATGCACCTGCGAATAATGCGATTACAGGAAGCTTTGCACCACATGGCATAAAGGTTGCAAGCATTGCTGTTGTTCTACGTTCACGTTCATTCTTAATGGTTCTACATGCCATGATGGCAGGGATACCACAACCAGTTCCGATAACCATTGGAATAACAGACTTACCAGAAAGACCAACACGCTTGAAGATTGGATCAAGCACAACCGTTGCTCTTGCCATGTAACCACAGTCTTCCAAAAGTGCAATCAGGAAGTACATAACCATTACCAGTGGAAGGAAACCAACTACGGCACCTACACCACCAACAATACCATCTACTAATACAGACTGAAGGAATGGATTTGCGTCTACTACAAGATCTGCAACCCAACCCTGGAATGCTTCGATATAACCAACTAACCAGTCAGCAATCCATGTACCAAGCGTTGTCTGTGAAATGTAAAATACAAGGAACATAATCACAGCAAAGATTGGAATACCAGCCCAAGGTGTTGTGATTACAGCATCTACCTTATCCCATGCTGTCTTTTCCTTTGTTAAGATCTTTCTTGTTTCTACACTGGCAACGATCTTCTTAACAAATTCAAATCTAGCACGATCGGCCTTCTCAACTTCTGCCTTGTCATGAAGATTTACATCACCTGATGTATAAGGAGGAACCTGTCCTTTGCCCTTTGCTGCAACTGCTGCTGCAACAACCTTGGCAAGATCCTGATGTTCACTAGCTGCTGCAGAAGTCTCAACAACCGGACATCCTAACTTCTGAGATAACTTCTCAACATCAATCTTCGTGCCCTTCTTCTCATTGATATCACGCTTATTTAACGCAACTACCACTGGAATATTGAGTTCCAATAACTGTGTTGTAAAGAATAAGCTTCGGCTAAGATTTGTAGCATCTACAATATTGATAATCGCATCTGGATTTTCATTCTTAACATAACCACTTGTGATGCTTTCCTCCGATGTGAATGGTGACATAGAATAGGCACCTGGCAAATCGACTGCAAGCAAATCGACTGCTCCACCGCTCAGCTCCTTCTTAATCATGCTTTCTCGCTTGTCAACTGTAACACCTGCCCAGTTTCCAACCTTTTCATTTCTACCCGTCAATGCATTATACACGGTTGTTTTTCCACTATTCGGATTACCCGCTAATGCGATTCTCATGTTGAGTCCTCCTTAAAATACTTTATTCATCATAGTTTTATCAATTAGGCTAGGCGATATGAATCGCTTCTGCTAATTGTCTGTCAAAATTGTATCTGGCATCCTTGATGGATACGACACAACCACCCTTCAGATGAGAAATCACTGTGATTGGTTCTCCACTGTAACATCCTAATGTGAATAAGAACGCTTCCATCTCATCATCATTTGTTTTGATATCTGTAACGATATATTCCTGTTCTAATTTGGCTTCTGATAAACTCATAGAAACACCACCTTTCAAGATACTCGACCCCTCGAATTTTATAAATATTTTATTAGTAATGCCTAACTTTCTATTGTTAGATTACACTAACTAGATTTGTTTGTCAAGGCTAACGGAAATGTTCTATTTTTTGCACAGAAAAAGAACGCGCCCGGGTCCATTTCTTGTCTTTTTGACAAGAGATGCCCAAGCGCGTCTTCATAATCTTATATCAAGTATCTTTGTAAAGGAAGAATTTTATATGGTTCTAACAATGTGGTATTTCTAGATTGCTGCAAATCCATTTTCCAAATCAGCGATGATATCGTCGATATGCTCTGTTCCGATGGAAAGACGGATTGTACTCTGTGTGATTCCCTGATCTAATAATTCCTCTTCGGAAAGCTGGGAATGTGTTGTCGTTGCCGGATGAATCACAAGACTCTTCACATCGGCAACATTAGCAAGCAGAGAGAAGATCTTGAGGTTGTCAATGAACTTCCATGCTTCTTCCTTGCCGCCCTTAATCTCGAATGTAAAGATAGATGCACCTCCCTTAGGGAAATACTTCTTGTATAATTCATGATCCGGATGGTCTTCAAGTGATGGATGATTTACCTTGGAAACCTTTGGATGATTCTTCAAGAATTCAACCACCTTCTTTGTATTTTCCGCATGTCTCTCTAATCTTAGAGATAATGTCTCAACACCCTGCAGTAAAAGGAAGGCATTGAATGGCGAAATGGTTGCACCGGTATCTCTCAGAAGGATCGCGCGAATATACGTTACAAATGCTGCTGGTCCAACGGCATCCGCGAAAGAAATTCCATGGTAACTTGGGTTTGCCTCCGCGATATTTGGGAATTTACCACTTGCCTTCCAGTCGAACTTGCCGGATTCTACGATAATGCCACCAAGCGTTGTACCATGTCCGCCGATGAATTTTGTTGCAGAATGTACAACGATGTCTGCACCATGTTCGAATGGTCTGATCAGATATGGTGTTCCAAATGTATTGTCAATCACTAATGGAAGTCCATGCTTATGTGCAATCTCTGCAATTGCATCGATATCTGGAATATCACTGTTTGGATTTCCAAGTGTTTCCAGATAAACAGCTCTTGTGTCATCCTGAATCGCTGCTTCCACCTCTTCTAAGTTATGTGCATCTACGAATGTTGTTGTAATTCCATACTGTGGCAATGTATGAGCCAGTAAGTTATAGCTTCCTCCGTAGATTGTCTTCTGTGCTACGATATGTCCGCCATTTGCTGCAAGTGCCTGAATCGTATAAGAAATGGCTGCTGCACCGGATGCTACTGCAAGTGCTGCACTACCGCCCTCAAGCGCTGCAATTCTTTTCTCTAAGACATCCTGTGTTGTATTGGTAAGTCTTCCGTAAATATTTCCTGCGTCTGCTAGTCCGAATCGATCTGCCGCATGCTGGCTGTTTCGAAATACATAGGATGTTGTCTGATAAATTGGAACCGCTCTTGCGTCTGTTGCGGAATCTGGTTCCTCCTGTCCTACATGTAACTGTAATGTTTCAAATGCGTAATCACTCATCTTTTTTCCTCCTCCTGGCAAAAATCATTGCCCCCTGTTGTCTAGTATTTTTTCCTTGTATTTAACGGCTTTTCGTTAAATCTTGATGTCATATTATTTCTTATTCCATACTAAGTCAATAGGATTTATCTGATTTATAACCAGCTATAAAAAAGAACTATGAAAAACGCCTTCTGACCTTTCTACTCAAATCGCAAATCGCCCATGCAATACTCATTCCAATCGATATGCCAAGCGCAATATAGAGCGTTCTTGTGCCAAAATCCGAGGCATACGCTCTCTGCCCCTGCACAATTCCCTGCATGCAGTGATACAACTGTCCTCCCGGAATAATCGGGATGGTGGCCGTCAAAAAGAAAATCGTTGACGGTGCTCTTAGAATTCTGGAAATGATTTCGGACGCGACCGCCACTACCAAACCGGTAATCAATGCAATCACAAACCAGTTATCCTCCATCCAGGTATCTACATATAACCAGGTTCCCCAGCACAGTACTCCCAGCCCAAAAATCACAGCCAGATATCTCTTATTCACATTAAAAACAAGCCCAAAGGCTACGGAGCCCAGGCCTGCCATCATCAATTCCTTTATCATCTCAAACGAAAACATCTACTTTACCTCATGAATCCCGTACAAAGCCAAAATGAAAAAATCATACCAATTGCTAGTGTTGCTGCAAGAAGCAACGCCTCGATCATGCGAAGTATGCCGGACAACGTATCTCCCAGCAAAATATCACGAATCGCATTCGTCACAGCCACTCCCGGAACAAGCAACATAATCACACCAATCGTCACATCATCCTGATGCAACAATGGTATAAAACTTGTCGCTACCGCAACCGAGAATCCAGCCAAAAAGGTAATGATAAATTGCGATACCACCGGATTCATGAAAATCGGGCTCAAATATACATTAAAGGCCCATACCAGGACACCAACCATTCCGGCAAAAACAGCATCCCAAAGATTCCCGCCAAAAAACATGGCAAATGCTGCGCCACCAAGCACATAGCCACAAAGCAACTTGATCTCACGAACTTTGCGCCGCGTAATCATTTCCACTGCACCTTCCAAATCATCCAGTGAAATAGGATTCACACAGACCGCACGGCTAAGCGCGTTGATTCGCTCTAATTTGCTTAGATCAATACTCGTCATCTTACGGAACCGGCGAACCTGCGTGAGCGTCGTTCCATCTGGAAGTTCCATCGTAATATTAATACAGGATGTAATGACAAATACATCCATTCGTTTGATATTGTATGCATATCCGATTCTACTAACCGTATCCTCGACGCGGATCACTTCTGCGCCGCTATCAATCATCGCCTCCCCAATGTCTAACAGTATTTTCATCAACTTCTTCATGTCAAAACTACAACTCTCAATCTCTTTCTCTTTATTTACTCACGAATATCTCGCATACGATATTCCTGATCTTCGTCTATCATTTCCAGCATAATATCCGCAAACTGGGGATCGAACTGCGTTCCCTTGCCCTTTTCAATCTCGTCTCTCACCTTTTCCTGTGGCAGAACCCCTCGATAACTACGATTACTCGTCATCGCATCATAGGCATCCGCCACGGCGATAATCCGAGCCACTTCCGGGATGTCCAAACCGGAAATCCCCTCCGGGTAACCATTTCCACCATATCTCTCATGATGGAATCTCGCTCCGGCTGACAATTCCGGCATCTCCTTGATATTGCTTAAAATCTTATATCCAATCGCCGGATGCTTCTTAATGCATGCGAACTCCTCGTCCGTCAGGCGCCCCGGTTTATTAATCACTTCATCCGGTACCCCAATCTTGCCGACATCATGCAGAAGCCCCATCATGAAAATCTTCTCCTGCTGCTTCTCATCATATCCATAGCGTCTTGCAATCTCTTTGGAATACGCCGCCACTCTTCCCGAATGACCATTGGTATAATTATCCTTCGCATCGATCGCATCTGCAAGGCATTCCACAACATGAAGAAATAGATTCTCATTTTCTTTTGTCTTTTCATCTACCATGCTCTCGAGATTGTGCTGCAATCGTGTCAGTTCGACCGCATGCTTAACTCTCAGCACAAGAACGCTCGGAACAAAAGGCTTTCTTATAAAATCCATCGCACCAAGAGAGAGTCCCTGCGTCTCAATTCCCTCATCTTCATTCGCTGTTAAGAAAATCACCGGCGTTTCCCGCCAGGAAATGTTACTCCTCTTCAACTCCTGAATCACATCAAACCCACTCATCTCGGGCATATTGATATCCATCAAAATAAGGTCTGGTGCCGGATGCTCTACGGTGTACTCCAAGAGCGCCTTTCCAGACTTCAATGCGATCACCTTGAACCCTGCATCTGTCAGAGTATTCCAGGATCTTTTTAAAATAATTGGATCGTCATCAACGACTATAATCTGCGGAATCATACATAACCTCCCCAATCGGAAATCTCCTTTTCCTTATGATATCCGAAAATCGTTTATCTATCAATTTTTCCGTGCTATACTGAAAAAAAGTATAAACCACGCATATGCCATGGAGGAACCATCTATGAATCTACACATTCCTGGTATCGATATCGATAAAGCCGTACAGAACTCTGGCTCTATGGAACTCTTCCTAGAGCTTTTAAATGATGTTTATAAAATCATAGAGGAAAAAAGCGATTTGGTAGAAACCTATGTCAAAGAGAAGGACCTTACGAACTATACGATTTTGGTTCATTCTCTAAAGACAACCTGCCGTATGATTGGCGCCATGGACCTCGGCGAGGAATTCTTTACACTTGAAAAATTAGGAAAAGAAAACCATCTGGAGCAAGTAGAAGCACTTACTCCAGAGGTTTTATCTTCCTTTCGCTCTTTAAAATCCGCTTTGGAACCTTACGCTTCTCAAGCGAATGAACCAACCCGAGATTTCGACAAGAGCACCATCTCTACACTTTTAAATAAACTCATTCATGCGATTGACGACTTCGATCTCGGCACTTCCGAAGAAACTGCAAACCAGCTGTTAACCTACCAATGTGACGAAGAGCTTTCTTCGAAACTATCATCATTAGCGAAGCTGGTTTCCAACCTTGATTACGAAGAAGCCAAGGAACATGCCAGAGACATTCTAGATTCTCTGTAATTCCAGTTAATCCGTCGGTATCGTTCCATAACTTGCGACCGCTTCATCCACCGTCATCTCGCCATTCACAACAGCATATGCTGCCGCACGGAACTGCTTAACCGTTGTATCCAGAAGTTCCGTATCTCTGAAATTAATCGTACGTTCCTCCGGGAAATCGGATAAGGACGCATAGACTTCATCGAGAGAATAATCCTTAGTCGGTGTAATCAGTCTCTTTTCCTGCGCCATCAGTCCGAGCTCTTCTTCACTTGCCAGGAATCGCATAAACTCATTTGTCATATCCAGATTTTCACTATTCTTATTCACGCAGAATAATAGGGAAATCGAATCCATATAATATCCACCCTCATCACCAGACGGTGCCACATAGAAATCATAGGCGAATGGATTCTCTTCAAATGCCTCTGACTTGCTCTCACGCTTTTTCGTTCCGGAAACCACATCACCGGAGCAAAGCATCATCGGAACATCTCCCTCGAAGAAACGCATAATCACAGCATCATAATCGTCTTCCATCTCAGCGCTACACTTCGCAACATCAATACAACCCGCATCGACAAATTCCTGCAGTCTGGTAAGAGATTCCCTCATAGCCTCACCCGCCGATGGATCCAGATTATTTAAACCTTCCTCCACACTTCGATCTTCCTTTACCGTATGTGCAAACATCGGATAAGCAAAGGTATAACCAATACCAGGTGTCGTCGACGTATTCGCTCCCATCACCGGTGATTCATAACCTGCTGCCTTCAGTTTTTCACATACATCTACCAATTCCTCATAAGTCTCAGGAACCTCAAGATTCTCTTTTTCAAAAATGTCCTTGTTCACAAGCATTCCATAGGATGTCGCAAATATCGGCAATGTCAGGATTTCTCCATTCTCCATCTCCCATCTGACACCGGAACGAATGCAATCCAAATCGATTTCCAAATCCGGATCGGAAAGAACTTCCGCACTGTCAAATAAATCCGCATACTGATCATTTCCATACATCCATGGCTGAACCACATAGATATCTGGTGGCTCCTGACCAGCCAAGGCCTGGCCAATCGTATTACCATAATCATCCAGGTACGTATACGTAATCTCACCATTTGGATACTTTGCGTAAAATCGCTCAAACTCACTTTCCAACGACTCAAAATTGGAATACGTGCCCACAACGGATATCTTATATTCCGTATCCGCATCGATCTTCGGGCTAAATTCCTCACTTTCTGTCTGACTCTCTCCACATCCCGTTGCACCAAGTAATAGCATTGCCACAAGAGTCATAGAAATCATTCTCTTCACACTTTTACTCATATGCGCTCCTTTCTACCTCAAGAATCTTCGTTAAAAAAGTCCCTTACCAGCGTAAGAATCTCGTCCTGACTGATTTCACTGAAATGCTTTCGGATGACCTTTGCCTCCTCCCATTCTTTTTGTAATTGGATTCCATCATCCATCAATATCAAATCCACTTCCTGCTTCTGTAGAAATGTTACTGCCTGCTCCTCGGACTTTACGACAATAACGTTATAACAATCCGGCA
This sequence comes from Lachnospiraceae bacterium AC2012, assembly GCA_000702525.1. Lineage (GTDB taxonomy): Bacteria > Bacillota > Clostridia > Lachnospirales > Lachnospiraceae > FD2005. Next base: position 1,919,628 of record JNIN01000001.1, on the reverse strand, counting down.
GCCATTCCTTGATCTTTTTTAGAAATGCGACATCCTCATGGACGACTAAAATACGACGTTCTATCAAATTCGATGGTAAATACCGAAGTATCATATTTTCCAATCTACTTGTATCAATCGGTTTTGTCAGATAATCGTGAAATCCCGCTTCGATATACATCTCACGCATTCCGGATATCGCATTAGCAGTAAGACAAATCACCGGTGTGTCTGTATTTGGTGTATCCTGCAGCGTCTTCATTTCCTTCATCGTCTCTATACCATCCTTATTCGGCATCATATGATCCAGGAAAATCAGGTCATAATGATTTTTCTTGAAAAGATGGATACAGGCATCTCCACTGTCTGCCGTTTCGATCTGCATCTTCGTCTTGCTCAGTAGGCTTGTAAATACCTTGAGGTTAATCTCCGTATCATCCACCACCAGAATTCTCGCCTTCGGCGCCGTAAACTTCACCCGATACTGCTTTCTCTCACTTCGGAAACGTTTGAATGCCGTATCAAATTCACCCATCGGCTCCCAATTTACCACGCGTTGGTTCAAGTCAAAGGAGAATTCCGATCCTACACCATATTCGCTCTCTACCTGCATCTTACTGCCCATCATGTTAAGAAAACTCTGCGCAATCGCCATTCCAAGTCCGGTTCCCTCAACATTTCGATTCTTCTTCTCCTCAATTCGTTCAAACGCTACAAAGAGTTTATCCAAATCCTCTTTCTTTATTCCAATGCCCGTATCCTTGATGGAAACATGGAGCACCACTTCCTCCGGATGCTCCTCTATTTTCTCACTGGAAATAGAAAAGGTAATACCGCCCTGCTTCGTATATTTCACTGCATTCGATAGAATATTTGTAATCACCTGCTTGATTCGGATCTCATCGCCATTCATAATCCTTGGAATATTCTTGTCTACCTCCAGTTCAAACGTAAGTCCCTTCTCTTCCGCCTTGCACTGCACCATATTCACCAGATCATTTAATAGCGAAACGAAATTATAATCCACAGGAACCAATTCCATCTTGCCCGCTTCAATCTTGGAAAAATCAAGGATATCCTTAATGATTCCCAGAAGCGTATTGCCTGCTGTTTTGATATTTTCCGCGTACGTTAATATTTCCTCATCCTGACTACTACGCAAAATCATCTCATCCATACCAATAATAGCATTCATCGGTGTTCTAATATCATGCGACATCGTCGACAGGAAATGGGACTTCGCTTCATTCGCCTGATTTGCTGCCTCTGCTGCATCTGCAAGTTTTCGATTCAGGCCACGTAATACAAACAAATTAAAATGGAGTAAAAGCATTAGGCCAACCGAAGCGATCCCTAGAAGAACCCAATCCACAGATTTGCTATCTGTCAATTCCGATGCTGGAATATAGGCAATCAAATACCAGGAATTCATACCACTTAACGGTGTATACGCAATGACACTATCCTCACTCTTGGAATTGCGAATATGCATCGAGCCGATCTGTGTACGAATCGTTTCCACAACTTCGTTATATTCCTTTGTTGTCATCGGATTATAAGATTTAAAATATTCAAAAAAATTTCTGTTCTTCAGGGATTTTCCATGAATCATGTAGTCTCCATCCCAGTCGATTAAGGAGATTTCTACATTTTCATATTCTCCTTTCAAAAACACGAGTTTTTGTTCCAGACGACTCACTGGAACCACGCGAATCAGGAGTCCCTCTCGCATTTCATTCGTCTCAGAATCCAATACCTTCACATTATTCAAAAAGGCAATCGACTGCACGCCGTTCAATGGATCTGTGTACGCTCTCGTAAGGTTCACTTTTCCATCCAAATCATGTATTTCAAAATTTTCAAATAGGGAAATATGAGAATAATCTACCGAATAATCCGTTGGATCGGTCATATGCGCAGACGTCGAAATGCCTGCCATGGAACCATCATCAATATAAATAAGATGTCCGGATATTTCCGGAGATATTTTTGCTTTTCTGATATAAGAAATTGCCTCATCAATCGTCATCGGCGAACCTGCTTCCGCAGAGCGATTGATGTAATTTGACCAGATATCACACAGATGCTGTTCATCCTCTAAATAGTTATCGATGATTTGCTCTGTTGTAATTGTCATTTTCTCAAAAGACGCAATCGAAGCACGGTTTGATTCTATTGCTCTATCATTCGCGTATTTTGCGATTATAAAAAGAATCAACCCTACCATCAAAATATTAATGATAATAATATATCTTCTCTTCAATTTGCATCCCCTGTAAAAACCCAAATCATTTACACACAACACAAAAAATGTACCTAAATTATACAATAAAAAAAGCGACGAGGGAACCTCGCCGCCGCGTATTTTATGCTTATTTCCTATTTATATTCGTTCATCCAACGGTTTACCAGCGCTATTTCTGCTTTGTATCCTGCATCATCATTTGGTGTTTCCAAAATAAATGGAAGATTTTGTAATGCAGGATGAAGTGCGATTCGCTTCATCGCCTCCATTCCAATGCATCCCTGCCCCAATTTTTCATGGCGGTCTTTAGCAGCACCACATTCATTTTTACTATCGTTAAAATGAATGGCTTTCAACCGATGCAGTCCAATGATATTATCAAACTGTGTTAAAACGCCATCCAAATCATTTACAATATCATAGCCACCATCCCAAATATGGCAAGTGTCCAAACAGACGCCGAGCTTTTCCTGAAGTGTCGTGCGATCGATAATCTCTCTTAATTTCTCGAATGTTTTACCCACCTCGGAACCTTTGCCGGCCATCGTTTCCAGTAAAATTGTCGTCTTCATTTCCGGCCAAATAGACTGATTTAAACCATCTGCAATCTGCTGAATACCTATTTCCGTTCCCTGACCCGTATGCGAACCAGGATGAAAATTATAGTATTGATTTGGAATCTGTTCCATTCTCTGTAAATCCTGCTTGAGCATATCTAACGCATTCGCTCTTGTCTCCGGCTTTGCCGAGCAGAGATTCATCGTATAGCTTGCATGCGCTACCAATGTTCCAAATGTTTCTTTCTCCAAGATTGCACGCAACTTTTCAACATCTGCAGGGTCCAGATCTTTTGCTTTTCCACCTCTTGGATTTCTTGTAAACCATGCGAAAGTATTTCCACCAAAATCCATCATCTGTCGACCCATGGCCTCGTATCCATTTGTAACCGACAAGTGACAACCAATATAAATCATTTAGATCCTCCTGATTATTTTTAGTTAAAACTCTTATGCAATTTCCAAAAATCAATGGTCTCCTGCAAATCTGCCTCATCTGCGAAAAGCTCCATCTTCTTTCCAATAGCAATCGCCATATCAACGTACATATTTGCTCTTGCAGTTATTACGTGCTCGCCAACAACCAAATCATCCTTACCCGAATGTGTTGATTCTATTCCATCTAGAACGCCAGCGTTGTCCAATTCATCTACACCATTACATATCCCTGCGACCAAGCCCTTGTTATCCACAACTGCACGTATATACGAATATACTTCTTCATTATCAATGGATGAGATCTCTCCTCCTGGAATCAAAAGGAGTTCTACCTCTTTTGGATCAATTTCGTTCAATGCACATGTAGCATTAAGCGAAAACTTTTCCTGGGCTGTAACCGCATTACCATCTAGTGTAGCAAAAACTATTTCATGCCCAGTACACTGCAGGAAATAATTCGTAATTACGATTTCATATATACAACATGTCTCATAAAGTAATACAACTGTTTTCATAGCAAAATTCTACCTCTCCATCTCTTACTTACATTATAATTTCCATTATTTCCGTGCCTCGCCTTGGTACAACAGATTTTTCTGTTAGATCTGCTGCTTCGGAACAAACTCTATCCTAAGATCCATCCCCATTCCATCAGCCAGTCGCTTAAGTAAATTTACAGAAGGATTTCTCGTACCATTCTCTAATTTACTGATATCAGCCTGATTGATTCCGGTACGTTCTGCCAGCTCCTTCTGCGTAAGATTCTGAGATGTACGAGCATCAACAATAGCTCTTATTATAGTCATCTCCGGCTGGATTGCTTCGTATTCTTTACGAAACTCTTCATCTTTCAGCTGCTCTGAAAGCATATTGTTTAATGTTTTCATGATCATCCCATCCTTTCTATATAATCAATTCTTCGCTCCTTTGCCAGCCTCCATAATAGAAGAAATATAACACTCTGGTTATTGATTATATGGCATATATGCCATATAATCAATTGCTATAAAATCCATCTCCAATATCATAAGCCGTTGTCTCATCTGTCTTGGCAGCTGAGACAACTTTACTGTATAACTGTACTATTTTCGACAATAGCGGCAACAATCTCTCATTTCCTATGACAAGAATATTATCGAATCCTTTCTTCGATATAGTCACAGGATTTATTCCAAAGAGATCTAATTTCCCAAAAAAGCTCCCAGAAGAGTCATCAATCCCATCCACTCCTTATACTACAAGGATTAATAAACAAAAGAACAGACCTTGGAAAGGGATATGTGAGTCCTTTTCATGGTCTGTTACTTATGTTCTATTATATTCTTTCAGGATAAGACAGTTTACCACTTGGAGGATAATCTGCTTTGCCCTTGGACAGCTCGCTTATTCAATCTCCCTAACCAAACCTGTGTCTTAAACATTTATCAATACTGCGTTCTCTGATTGAAAAAGGAACCATTCCTTTGGGAATAATTATTTCATTTGGAGCGTCTATATGAGGGATTTCAAATTTGCCATCAAAAAAGGCTGTTTCAACGAGGCCAACCCTAAATCCCTCATCTACTAAATTCTCAATCTTTCTCCCCATTTTCGTCCTCCCATGTAAGTATTTCCTCTGCACTTTCAATGCTTCCTGCAATATTATACTTGGCGCATTCCTCTGGGAACTTTATCATGAGATCTTTATAACACTGAATAAGATCTCTGCTGGGAACCTTCTCTACTACATCATCAATTACTTCGCTAATCCACGAATACTCTTCCGCTGTACAGTCATTTTTTAGAAAACTAATTGTAGAAGGAATATCCTCAGTGAGAATTTCAATCTCTTTTTTCCAGCACTGCTCAACTCCATACGTCCATTCATCATTGGTTTCTTCGCGCTGTTTTATAACTTCTCTAAACTTTATAATATCCATTACTTTTTACCTCGTTTCTTTGTAGGTTGGTTTGAGTCGGGAAAGATAGTAGCAATGATGCCATTAGTTCGTATCACGCCCACACGAACACCTTTCCACATTCCAAAAACCGGTTTCCCGTCTTTAACGGATGCACTTTTATTGTGTTTTAAATTGGCCACGTGCTCACCGGCACATTTACATTATAATGAATGCTTGTAGCATTCTCAGCTCCCTCAACTCTATCCTTGCGTAGCTTTTCTTCTGTTTGCGATATTCTAAATAAATTGGCAATCAATTCGGTACTGCCCATATATCCCACATTTTGAAAAATCGCAAACTCTTCATTTGATATAACTCCTGCATCATGCGCCATCTCTACAAGTAGCTGATTCCACTGCTTTATGTCTCCTCGTACAACTAATCGTCGTCTATCCTCATCAAGTTGATTAAAATGGTCCGCCACCTTCAACCAAATTCCTAACCTCAGGAAATTGGTCAAGAATAGTGCGTCCTGAGTTTTCACAAGAAATCATTGCTCTTTTTATTACTTTATGAAGATTCTCCCATTGAGCATACTCCAATACCGGTGCAAGTTCTCTGGCGCTCCAATACTCGGTCCCGTTAGTTAAAAAAAGCAAGAAGACTGTCTCAAGTCCTCTTGCCATCTTATATTATTTAATATAATCCATAAGTTCATCTGCCAATTTATTTGCTGCTAACGACTGCGCGTATGTTTCCGGAGTCTTTAAATACTCACTCGCCATCTCTTTTAACATCTTAATCCAATCTACTTTCACATTGTAATTAGATGAGTCATCTAAATCAATGAAACCATTAATCATAGATGCATTTGATCCCATAGCATGTAACTTTGCATAACTTCCGAATGTGCCTCCATCCGTTATTCCTTCTTCATCCATATAGGAACATAAAGCAAACATCTCTACCGCTGACGCATTTCTTGGATCAACTTCATTTACATGAACATCATAATAACGCTGTTGTCCTCCATAATTACATGAGATCTTTATGATTGGATCTTCTGCCGTTGATTTGTCAGAATGAAATGCCAGCATCCCATAACTTAATGAATCATTATACGATATAGATGTTAATGCTAATGCATCTCCTACTGCATGCGATGTTGACTTCTCAGCGGCTGTAGACATGTTTTCATAAAATGCATCAATCTTATCATTTCCAGATTTTTCATACTGCGCTCTTCCCAACATATGATCAGTTGAGCAATTCATAGCTATATCCATATATCATTCCCCTTTGGAATAATTACATCACTTATTACATTTCATTTTATCGTCAAAAACTGCAAGAAAATTTATATATTCACACTTCTCTTTTTAGAAATACATTTTCTCTAAATATATTTACTTCTATTCTTTGTAAAATCCCAACATTCTAGTATCACTAATACTACTGTTAAGAACAGAATACAAAAAAAGGAAATATCACTCTTCCATAAAGTTACTGGTATCAATAGTCCCAATAAAACGCCAAAAAGAATAAAACGTCTTCCAACAATCGTACATACTTTACTAGCATCTAGATCTGAATAATCTCCTGTTACAAATAGTAAAGCCATGCCCTTGTTCTTAGCCTTTCTTAGATAGATACCAAACAACAACATAACTACCGCATAAACAATATGAAATATCAACTCTTGCATTTCATCACCCCCACATATATATAGACGTTTCCATGAAACAAAAGGTTCCATAATTTTAATTTTTAATTAAAACTCTTATGCAATTTCCAAAAATCAATGGTCTCCTGCAAATCTGCCTCATCTGCGAAAAGCTCCATCTTCTTTCCAATAGCAATCGCCATATCAACGTACATATTTGCTCTTGCAGTTATTACCTGCTCGCCAACAACCAAATCATCCTTACCCGAATGTGTTATTAAATATAAGTCAATTATCTTTTATTCCTTTACTTCAGCATATAGATTACTGAACTCTTTCCGGTCAGTATATATAAGTACACAAGAAGCAATAACTGCCACCATTGTCATTCCAATAGAAAATGCCCATGCATATTTAAGACCATAATCATCAAAAAGTCTTCCGCTCCCCCACTCTACTACTCCGCTCATAAAAGCAGCTGCAAAGTTTGTCACCCCATAGATTCTTCCACGGAAGTTTGCAGGAACTCTTTCTGAAAGATATGCCCCAATAACTATTGTTGTTAATATCTCGCCCACAGTAAAAAGAGTTATAGAAGCATAATAACCGGCTATAACCCCAAAAGAAAGCAAAAAAGCTAAAAAACTCAGAGCCTGAAAAATTATTCCCAGTGTATACTTCTTGGTCATAGTAACCTTTTCCATTGCCATTGTTATAATAGGTGTAAACAGCACAACAATAATACAGTTAACACTGGTTATGGTTCCATAAATAATTGAACCATTCTCAGGATACGCCTTGGTAATATCAAGCGGCATAAGATAACTGAACTGAGAATATGCTCCCTGGTAAAAACTTAATGCAATTATGAACAGTATCAAAGTTGTACTGTTTCTTATTATTTTCCAGATATTTATGCCTTCTGAACCATCCTGTTCAACATCTTGCTCATTTGTATCCGAAACTCCAATATCTTTTACAAATATTCCAATCAAAATTGTAGATATAGAAATAGAAATTCCGCTTATTACGAAGCAGAGCCAGAGATAATTATTGAACAATAGTCCCGCCACTATTGGTGATATAATCAATCCTATGTTTCCACCCAAATACAAAAGAGAAAAAGCTTTCTCCCTCTTATCCTGCGGAGTGATGTCTGCAACCATTGCCTGATATGCAGGCCCTTCTAATGTCTGAAAAAATGCTCCAGCAAGAAGGACGCACATAGAGAATAGTGAAAGCGGAATAAACCCACTTGTCACAAACAGAATTATAGATATGATGTCGCAACATATTATCACCTTTTTCTTATTGAACTTGTCGGCAATTCTTCCACCTAACAAATTAGCCGGCAGAAAGAATATTCCACTTATTATACTAAACATGGCTGTATCTGTAGCATTCAGCCCCAACTTTTTATTTAGTATCATCGTCATCAATGGCCAGATCATTGCGCCAAGATTTGTAACGATTCTTCCAAAGAATAATATATAATTTTCTCTTTTCAGTCCCTTATATTGTGTAAATAACTTCATCTTCCAATAATTCTCATTAGTAATACATGTTAACGCTTTATGTTCTCTAACAAAAACATATACACACTATATCCTTTTGACGTGTTAAAGTAAAGTATTTTTATCAGCGCACAAACGCAAATGTCATAATGACCACATAAGACAAAATCAAATACAATCCTTCTCTATGCAATAATGGCACCTTCTTAGCTTATTCATTTTCCTTCTTGATCATCGCTTTTGTCATTTATAGTTTCAATGAGACCTGTAACCAAATCTTGCAATTGGGCTGCATTTTTATTCGTAATTACAGGTTTTCCGGTTCTCTTTTCCACCGCCAATCTTGCTTCTCCCGCGGCTTCACCACCTTCAATTGCAACCATTCGGTTTTCCTCAAAGGACTCCGGTTTTATACTGCCGCGTCGTCATCCCGGACCAGGCTTTCGTAATCTCATCTGTAAATTCTTTTCTTACTTGAATTGCCTGCAGGCGCTGATTTATCCATTCTCGCGAATAATCTTTTTTTGCACAGGTTTCAAGAGTCCTCTCAATAGTCAATTCCGGATCTATTACTTCTTCAATCCGCTCGCACCCAACCTGAGCCAGCCACATTTTAAAGGGTTCGGCTTTCTTTGATGGAATCGACTGGATAATTCGAAGCAGTTGCTCTGTGTTTGCCACATCAGTATTATATCGTTTTCCATCCTTCGGAGAACTCATTTTCAGTTGGTGACAATTTGTAACCAACTGACTCTCCTCTTCTTTAAGTCTCTGTTTTAGTTTATTCCATCATTCTGACCAAATATTCCGGAGGGGCGCTTATTCCCTGCTCCCATTGCTGAAGAGTTCTTACGGGAATTCCCCCATGTCTTTCTATTTCATTTTCGTGAGTTTCAAGAGAAAATGTATCAAAATCCTAAACACCTGATACCTGATAATTCTTTTCGCCTCCCTCAAGTAAGCATATTCATTACACCAAATACCATCTTGTTATTTTATTTCTTCAAGTTCTCTTCTTAGAAAATCTTCCAATTTCTGTTTATCCGGTAAATGAAGCATATATGTAGACACAAACAGTTGATTATCCATCCCTGACAAAGCATATTCTACCATCTGAGCCCCTTTATCTGTGCATAACAATATGCCAACCGGAGGATTATCGCCCTCAACCATTTCATTGGCTTTGTAGTATCCCACATAAGCATTTAGCTGTCCAAGATCTTCATGTTTGAACTCATCATTTTTGAGTTCTACTATCACATTACAGTGAAGCAGACGATTATAAAAAACAAGATCAATAAAGTAGTAATTATCGTCAATAACAATTCTCTTTTGCCTTGCTTCAAAACAGAATCCCTCTCCCAGCTCCAGCATAAATTCCTGTAAATGATCTATTAACGCCTGCTCTAATTCTGATTCATTCAAAGATCCTCTTGCGTCAAGACCCAGAAATTCAAATGTAAAAGGATTCTTGATTGAAAGCGCATATCCTTCCGGATTATCTTCAGACGACTTTAACAGTTCCCTTGGATTTTTGCTTACACCTGACCTAAAATACAAGTTAGTCTTTATCTGTCTCCTTAGTTCTCTTACACTCCATCCACATTTTATGCATTCCGTCTCATAGAAGAATCTTTCAAACTCATCATCCAGTATCATAATTTCTCTAATATGAGAAAACGAAAGCTGTTTTATCAGCTTCTCCGGGTCAGTGATGAATTGGTGCGACACTGTCGAACTTTTTGGACGACTATTGAACACTTAAAAAGCGGTTGAAAAAACTTTCAACCGCTTTATAATCAAGTTAGGAAATCAAAGGACATTGCGCGTCCGATGGTTTATCGGAAACTAAATTTAAGAATCTAGTTACTAACGGCTATTCCCTATTGCAGTAGGGGATAGCCATTTTACTTTTTATTGTGATGGTGGTTATCTATGTATGTCAAAGCAGCAAATACCACTAATAATAGCGTAAGTACTTCAAGTGTATTCATAGCTTCCTCCTTCCCTTTCCCCTTTTCGGTCATCAAAAAAGGCAAAGAACCTTGACTTACTTTGTCAAAAATTCTTTGCCTTTTTGTAAAAGTTGGTTTGCCTTAAGACACTTGGAACTATTCCATCTCCACTGTTCCAGGTGGCTTACTTGTTAAATCATAGAATACTCGATTTACACCTTTTACTTCGTTGATGATTCGGCTCATAACCTTCTGCAATACATCAAATGGAATCTGCGATGCTTCTGCTGTCATGAAGTCGACTGTCTCAACGGCACGAAGTGCAACTGCGTAATCATATGTTCTTTCATCGCCCATAACACCTACGGAACGCATGTTAGTAAGTGCTGCGAAATACTGATCTGGAAGTTTTGTCATTCCGGAATTTGCAACCTCTTCACGATAGATTGCATCTGCTTCCTGAACGATCTTAACCTTCTCAGCTGTTACTTCACCGATAATTCGGATACCAAGCCCAGGACCTGGGAATGGCTGTCTAAATACTAACTTCTCTGGAAGTCCAAGCTCTAAACCAGCCTGACGTACTTCGTCCTTGAATAAGTCACGAAGTGGTTCAATAATTTCCTTGAAATCAACGAAATCAGGAAGTCCTCCTACATTGTGGTGAGACTTGATGACTGCAGATTCTCCACCAAGACCGGATTCTACAACGTCTGGGTAGATGGTTCCCTGTGCAAGGAAATCAACCGCACCAATCTTCTTTGCTTCTTCTTCGAATACGCGGATGAATTCTTCTCCGATAATCTTACGCTTCTGCTCTGGTTCTGTTACACCAGCAAGCTTGCTATAGTAACGTTCCTGCGCATTGACACGGATGAAATTCAAATCGAAATCGCCCTCTGGTCCGAATACAGCCTCTACTTCATCTCCTTCATCTTTACGAAGAAGACCATGATCTACGAATACACATGTCAGCTGCTTTCCGATAGCACGTGCAAGTAAACCTGCTGCAACGGATGAGTCAACACCACCAGAAAGTGCGAGAAGTACCTTACCATCGCCGACTTTCTCACGAATATCCTTAATTGTTGTTTCTACGAAGCTATCCATCTTCCATGTTCCGCTACATCCGCAGATGTTTCGAACGAAGTTCGAGAGGATAACCTTTCCTTCTGTAGTATGAAGAACTTCAGGATGGAACTGGATGGCATACAGATTCTTCTCCTGATTTTCACATGCAGCTACCGGACAATCTGCTGTATGCGCCACAATTTCAAATCCAGGTGCTTCCTTGGAAATGTAATCGAAATGACTCATCCATACCTGTGTAGACGCTGATACGCCCTTAAATAATGGCGAATCCTGTCTTGTGAAACATTCCGTCTTACCATATTCACGAACTGGCGCCTTTTCCACCTTGCCACCTAATACGTGATTCATAAGCTGTGCACCATAGCACAATCCAAGTACTGGGATACCCAATTCAAATAATTCCTTACCGCATGTCGCAGCATTTGGAACATAACAACTGTCTGGGCCTCCAGTAAGGATAATTCCCTTAGGATTCATCGCCTTGATTTTCTCAAGATCAGTCCTATAGGAATAAATTTCACAGTAAACATTACATTCACGCACACGTCTTGCAACGAGCTGATTGTACTGTCCACCAAAGTCGATAACAATGACCTTTTCCTGATTCATGTATTACTCCTTAACCTTTCTGAAGTTCAAAATTCCTTTAAATTTACCCACCATTATATGTTACAAAAATAGAAATAACAAGTAGACTAAAGTTTTTTGTTAGATTTACCGATAAAATAAGTGAAACGAGAGGAGTTTTTATATGAGTAATTTTTCTGTAAATGCAACATATTATCTTAGAAATGCATACGCTCCGAACAATCGCACGCTGATCACAGAAGCCAGTCGAAAGAAGGAGACCAATGCCAAATTATCTCAGGCCGATTCCAATGCCCTCAAGAAAGCCATCCGTGCACTCGAGGACTACGACTACAAGAAGGATGAGAGCGAAGTCTCTTCCGCTGAGAAAACGCGTTTCGACAAAGAGCTCCGTGCATTTATTGACACCTACAATTACTCTATGGAATCCAGTTCCAAGAGTTCCAACCGTGATATCAAAAACGCCGGCAAGAATCTCGAAAAACTGGCCCAGAAATACAAAGACGAATTAGAAGATATTGGTATCAAAATTAAGGATAATGGCTATCTGGATTTATCCAGTACAGCTACCTCCAATATGAAGCTCAGCGCCTTCGGTGATATGTTCAGCAGCTCTTCCTCCTTCCTAAAGGAAGCCCGAAAATACGCCGGCAATATCGCAAGACATGTCGACACTTATATTTAATCCCGAAGCCTTGCCGATAACACTATAAAATCAAAGATTCGGAAACTTGAGATTTCCTGTAATATAAAAAGGTGGTTTCACGACGCATGGTGCCGTCGTGGAGCCACTTTTTTTCATACGCTTACAAATAGATGCCTCTTAAAACAACACCTGCTGCACATAGGCTGCCACCGGACCAATATAATCTTCACAGGAAGAGAGCTCTGTATATAAAATTCTGCCCGCATGAAGATTCGGATCATATTCGAAGCAATCCTCGATCATCTGCTTTCGAATCTCCTCACTTCGAAACAGATTTCCGGATAATACAATGCGATCCGGTGCTAAAATCGTTGTCGCATTGACAATCGCTCTCGCAAACATATCGATTACATCATCGAATTTCTCCCGATCAGCGCCCTTCGACTTTGTATAAACCTCTCCAAATTTCTCTGGCGCAAATTTCTGAATCTTCTGCAGCGCGCCATAGGACACCATCGTCTCTAAACAGCCTCGTCGCCCACAATTACAAAACTCGCCATGACGCTCCATAATCAGATGTCCAAGCTCCGCGGTCTTACCATGGCGTCCAATGTAAATCTGCTTATCAATGACAATCGTAGAACCGACCCCCGGCCCCCACTTAATCAACAGGAAATTATCATGCTTACGACCAATGCCATACAACACTTCCGCTCTCGCAAAGGCATCCACATTATTTTCTATAAAGACCGGCAGTCCAAGTTGCTTATGCAATAGATCAGAAACCTCTACGACCTCTTCCCAAACGCCATACGCATGAATGGATACGCCCGTCTCAACATCTACCAGACCCGGGATGCCAACCGTTACCGCAGCAATTCTTCGCTCTATTTTCGCTGGCGCGCGACGTCCCATTTCTAAGAGACTATTCGCAATATCCTCGAGGAAATGTTCCGGCGCCTTCGCATGATCTGTGTACATCGTCTGCTTCTCTACCAGGTTCCCACGCAAATCACACAGGGCCACCGTCGTTATCTCCGCTTCAATATTCACAGCGTACACATATTGATAGGTATCATCGATATCCAAAAAGACTTTTCGTCTTCCGGCGCCATCATGCGTTTGATCGGTTCCCTGCTCCACCAGGATTCCCTCCTCCAGAAGCTGTGTTGTAATCTGCGTTACAGCCGCTGGAGTAAGCCCCATATCACTTGCGATATCCTTGCGGGAAACCGGTCCCACTTCACATATATAATTCAAAATGGCGGAACGGTTCTGCTGTTTCACCCGTCCCATATTCATGCCTGCCTGTCTCATATTTGCTCCCATCTAGTACTTTACAATTTCCACATTCAGCATCTTCCCCAGAATTTCCAACTCTTTCTGAACGTTCTTATAGATTACCACAAAATGCGGCTCCCAGCCTGCTTCAACAGTCTCATAAACCATCTTTTCTGCATTCGCATGCGTCTTCACCACAAGCGATGTCCCCAAAAACTGCTTTGGCTTATCCAGGATTTCCCCATTAGCTAGGAAGAAACGATACGTTCCATCGGCATTTCTACCAATTCTAAAAATTGTCGCTTCGCCTGAAGGCTTGCAACCGAATTCACAAGTCGGCCCGATATGACGGTTACAATGCTCTCCCACAAGAGCTCCCGTATCTTCTCTCGCAAGAGAGCAAGCAGCGGTTCCGCAATGCCAGAATGTGATCGTATTTTCCGCTTCATCCATAGATACCGGATCGCCAAAAAATACCGCTGATCCGGATAATTTCATACCGGCATACATGGAAAGTGCTCCATAGGCATCCGCCTCACAACTGGCTGCTACGCCGAGATCATTCAACATTGCAAGCACTGCACATACCGGTGTACCAAAATCCGTAAAGAAATCCGGCCAACAACGAGAGGATAACGCGCCAATCTGGTGCTCCTTCACATATGTTTCATAAGCTTTATACAGCCTTGCAAAATCCCGCACATTCTTCTCGGGCATCTTCTCCCATCCCGTCATACGATTTTTCGCATCGATAAGATATGCTTCGCATTCCTCATCTGTATAGGATTTTGCCAACTGTATCAACTCTCGCGCCTCGATGGACTCCAAACGTACACCGAATTTCTCCAGCAAATCCTGATCTAACGCGCGACCAAAACCAAATCCCTGCGGCGTATGTCCGATCGAAGCCATCCTGAGATCCTGCATAAGAAATCTAAGATGTGCCGCACGCACGGTCGCCTCTACATGTGCACGCACCTTCTCTTCCTCCGGTGCTCCAAAGATATAATTGATCGGTTCTCTACGAAACTGCTTTATCGTATTTGCCGCAGAATAAGCTCCCGTCAAGGAATTCAGACGCAAGCGTCCCCCATCAATCGCCGGCTCTCTCAACGTCCAAAGCAGAATCGGTGTTTCGCGAAATCTATGCAATACTTCACTCGCAAATGCTGCATTGGCAAAGGTAATATTCTGCAATACGATCAAATCCGGCTGTATACTCTCCAAAAACGACTGTAATAAATCGATGGACAGTAACATTTCCTGCGGCACACGAAGTTCCACTTCTATTTTCGAACTTTCCACCTCTTGTGCCGGCATAACCTCCTGACACGCTGCCTGTAACAGCGCAATCGAATGCTCAAATTCTTTCTTCGCACTCTCTAAATGAAATGTCGGCGCTCCCACCGGCACATATGCGACTTGAAACCTCTTCATTTCTTTCCCCCTAAATCCCTGCTGAAACGATTTCCATTGATTCCCCAGGCAATGCAGTGCATCACTTAATAAACAGCGATATGCCGGATAGAAACAGCAGGATATATGTAATCATCATAAATACTTTTTGTGACATTCTACGATAGAGACATCCCCCAAGAAACATCCCCAACAGTAGAAATGGTACGGCACCCATCTGCACCCATAGGAGCTTCTCGTTCCACATTCCTTCATAAATCTGGCTTCCCAATAGAAAACTGTTCAGAAAAATCCAGATAGTGCTGATGGTCGCACGAAATCTCACCTTGTCTTCGATCTTTTGCGACAGATAGCCAATCAATAACGGACCGCCACAGACAAACATCCCATGGACGATACCTGCTGCCACCAGTAGGATCTCCAGTCCCTTTCGCGGTCTCGTATCCTTTCCACGAAACATCTGATAGAAGCCATTACATGCAATCAAAATCACAATGACGCCCAGAAGCAGATATAAGAGTCTCCCCTCGCCTTCAAACATCCTTCGAAGGCCAATGCCAAGCACAATCATAGCGCCCATAATCAGGACAATCTTTCTTAGTTCCTTCCAGTCTACCTGCTTGTAATTTCCCATAAACACATAGATTCCAGAAAGGATACCGAGCACATTCAGCACCGGTACCGCGGTTTGATACCCCACCAGCCTAAGAGACAGCGGCATCGCCAGGATCGTACCCGCAAATCCCGTGATTCCCTGCATAATATTGGAAAACAAAATCACAATATAGAACAGTATCTCTTCCAGCATCTTAGTAATACAGCTCCTTATTCTCTCCTAGCATTCCTGTATGTGCCCCTTGCTTCACAAGTGGCTCCCGGTCCGGATGACAGATCACCCACTTATTCGTCTGCAAAAGCAGGACGGATTCCTCATCTACTGGATTTTCCATCCGCTCTTTTAACGGCGTATTCGTACCCCGTGGCAATACCACAATATCCCGGAATCCACAATCGGAGACACGAAGCGGAGACAGATGCAGTGTCGTCTGATACATCTCGATTACCGTACCCTCCGGGACATAGAAAACAACGGCGTCCTTGGCATGATACGTATTGTCTTCAATATCATAGCTATGCCCCAGTACCAACATAAAATCCGTCACGGCTATATTGATTTCACTGCCCTTATGATATTCAAATCCGTTATAGGTTGTGTTCCTGCCATTGCAATACCCCATCTGTATCGGCATTCCGCCATAAACGACGGACTGCAGTTCTTCAAATATCGGGTATTCCTCCATCTCCGGAACCGATGGCACGTAAACATTTCCAGTTTCTGGAATCTCCGTATGCTCTCTCATATAGGAAAGCAAGGGCGCGATGTCATATCCTTCGATTACGCGTCCATAACTACGAAAGGCATCCGAATGCACATCATGAATATTCACATCATTCTTTTGATTTAATTCCTGTATCTTTGTCATGACTCCCCACGAACAACCTTGATGGTTGCACTAAAATCTTCCTTTCCATAACCTTTATTCATTGCTTCGTCATAAACACGGATGACATTTTGCTCACCCGGCATACGTAATCCACAATCCTCTGCTAAATTCGCACAGATATGCACATCCTTATGCATGTTCTCCACGGAGAATGCCGTTGTAAAATCTGAGCGGTCGATGACTTCCTTCTTGGAATCCAGATAGAAGTTCTGGCCGCCACCATAGGAGATTGCCTCTGCAAATGTCAGGATATCAATGCCATTGGCTGCTGCCAGTGTTGCTGTCTCATTGACACCATTCTGTATCTGGGAAACCAGTGCATTATGACAAATCTTCATAACCAGTCCCTTGCCATTATCCCCCATTCGAATCACATGCTCGCCCATCATCTCCAGAATAGGTTTCACCTTCTGATAGGCTTCCTCGGAACCACCAACATAGATTCCAAGCTTACCGGCAATGGCTGCCGGCTTGCTCTTCACAACCGGTGCATCGACAAATTCTGCGCCGGTCTTCTTCACTTTCTTTGCAATCTCAACGGACACACTCGGATCAATCGTCGACATATCGATGCAAATCTTCGTCGCATCGAGTGCCGACAGGATTTCCTCATAGACAGAACGGCTATGCTCTGACTTTGGAACCATCGTAATAAATACATCTACCTGCTTCGCCACTTCGAGGCTACTCTTACAGGCAATGGCACCTACACTTGCCAGTTTCTCAACCTTCTCTTCTACAAAGTCAAATACATAGACCTTCTCATCATTCTTCTTTACGATATTTTCACACATGGACTCGCCCATGATACCAAGTCCTACAAACCCGATTTTCATTTCTCTTTCCTTCTCTTTCTCCTACTATCGTTCTCTCTATCCGAATCATTTCTTTATTTCAAAAAACAAATTCCTACTCTGTCGCTGTGTGATCCCATGCATCCTGGAATGTCTTGATTCCCTGCGTTGTAAAGGCATGATGCATGCTGTCCTTATAGACAGCCAGTCCTGCAGTCACAATATCAGCGCCTGCCAATGCACAATCCACAAACTGCTTCGGTGTACGAACAGCAGCGCAGATAATCTCGGTCTCCCCATAGAATCCGTAATTCGAATAAATATCTACAATATCTTCGATATACTGTCTGCAATCTTCGCCATTCTGCTCCTTCCATCCAATGAATGGAGATACAAATTTCGCTCCAATCTTGCCTGGAAGAATCGCCTGTGCTGCAGAGAATACCAGTGTTACATTCGTACGGATTCCCTCTTTCTCAAGCTTTCTTGCTGCTGCAATTCCATCTTCCGTTGCTGGAATCTTGATGACGAAATTAGAGGAGATGGCAGCGATTTTACGCGCCTCCGTAATCATTTCCTCTGCTGTCAAAAGATGTGGATTGATTTCTACCGAAACGGGAAATGTTTCGTAGCCTTCCAAGCCCTCTTCCTTGATCCAGTTCGCAATGTCTGTAATTGCTGTTAAGAATGGTTTTCCGGACAACATAATATGCTTTGGATTCGTTGTTACACCATCGATTCCAAAGGTCTCATAAGCTTCCTTGATCTCGTCTAATTTTGCACTGTCTAAAAAGTATTTCATTTCTTAATCCTCCCAATATATATCTCTTAAAATCTATTTATTACTAAACTTCAGAGCATTCTTTCTGTCCCAAAGTCTGTCATAAGCAAAACCTGTTACCCGTTCACAAATACGCTTCTCTTCCTCGGTTGCAACGGATGTATCCTCGCCTTTTCGACGTGCGATTTCCTTGATCACCACATGGAATTCCTCCTTGCCCATTGGAAATGCAATCGTCACGATATACGTAATGATCAATAGCACAATCTGAGAAAAGACATAGATATGCGCAATGCCGGCTTGTACATCAGCCGCCTGGCGCAGTCCCATTTCTGCAATCGTCTCATCGTACTGAACGATGGCCAGTAACACACCGATTACAAAAGAACTGAGGCCCGTTGCAATCTTACGGATAAACGTTGCCATGCCGGATACCGTACCTGCACGACTGATTCCCGTAATCAATTCATCCACATCTGCCATATCGGAAAGGATGGCATAGATGGATGTCGATGTTGCTGCCATACCAAGGCCAATCACAAAGGAAAGTCCCAGGATAATCTGGAAGTTCGCGCCCTCATAAGAGAAGGCAAGCATGGCAAGTGTTGCAATGGCACGAATCGGTGTTGCCAAAAGAATCGGGAACTTCTTCGATGTCTTTGACATAATCACACCAAAGAGAATCATACCCATCAGCTGCGCAATCAGAATCACACCCATCAGGATGGTAAAATTGCCGCCGCCGTATGCATTTAACACATCATCGACATAGTAAACCGCCATACCTGTTACAAAATCCGCTGCACACTGTCCAAAGACGAAAATGCATAAAAACAACTTGAACGAGCGATTCTTATAAACGGTAAAGGACTGCGTGAATGTCTCGCCCATCGTCATCTTCTTAGCTTCGTGCTGCTTCTCCCAGGTGCCTGCAAAAGTAATCAGAATTACCACAATAAAGATGGCTCCGAAGATCATCGCCACACGGAAATACTGCGTTGCATCGGTATTGTCCTTGATCATCAACGTCGGAAGCAATCCCGCAAGAATTGCACCAAAGGATGAAAATACCATTCGAACGCCGGAGAACTTCGCGCGCTCTGTGTATTCATCTACCATCTCTGGAAGCAGGCCATTGTATGGAACCATAACGATGGTAAAGCCCGTAGAAAACAGGATGTACATCAGCACATAAAAACCGTACTGCGCGGCTCCTGTATAAGGAATCCAAAGCAGGATAAATGTCACTGCGGAAATAATGGAGCCAAGCATCATATAGAATCGCTTCGCACCAAATCGCGATCTCGTACGATCTGCGATATTGCCCATCATCGGATCGGTAACAGCATCCCAAACCTTACCAATCAGTGGTATCGTACCTGCAAGTGCCGGTGGCATACCCAGTGCCTTGGTTAAAAATACAGTAAAAAACGTACTGATAACTACGAATGCGCCACCCCCATAAATATCAGCAAATCCGTAGAAAATCTTGGAACTCATCTTCTTGGTACGTTCTTTCATCTCCTGATCTGTCATGTAAAAACCCCCTTATATAAACCATCTCCTCTAACTACTTTTCGTAATATCCATTAGTCGTTCGAACGATGCACTATGCTTTCGGATAAATACCGGTGGCTGCCCGATTGGCGCATCCATACTGATTTCACCGCCCGGATACTCTAATCCGCTAAACAAGTGCACCCAATGATCCTTCGGAAGGTAAACATTTCTCTCTGTTTTCCCTTCCTCCAGAATCGGAGCGACCAGGATATCTCGTCCCAAGAGATATTCCGTCATCTCCTCATAAGCCCTCTGCTCATCATAGTGATAAAACAATGGCCGCATCACCGGCGTTCCCTGCTCCACTTCTTCCTTGACGAGACTCTTCAGATACCACTTGAGATTTGCATGCATCGTAGATGTAAAGGCCAATTGCTCCAGCAATTCTTCGTCATCATCGAATTGCACGTCATTCACCGGCTGGTTACCCTCGTGGCTTCGAAACAGCGGCGAGAATACATTCATCTCTTCCCAACGCATCAACAATTCCTTGCTTCGTCTCATGTGCATTACGGTTGTATAACCCCCAACATCCGAATGCGTAATACCATAGCCAGACATCGCAAGAGATAGTGTTGCCGGGATTACGGACGGCAGTCCATCATCCACGGACCAGTCCACATGCTGATCACCCGTCCACATCATCAAGCTATCCCGAATCGTCCCGGTAAATCCCGCTCTCGTAAAGAAGAATACTTCGCCCAACTTTCCGGACTCCTCGATCGCTTCACGATTCATCTTCGCCCAGATGGCTGGCCATTCGTTGTGCTTCTCCCAAGGATCTTCGCCACTGTAAAGCACGCTATCCACCGGCAGATATTCCCCAAAATCAGCCATCCAGCCACTCATCCCCAGTCCGATCATATTCTCCTTAATCAGATTCTTGTACCAGGCATAGGCCTCGGGATTCGTGAAATCCACCATCGCCGCCGGGAACGTCGTAATCGTCACGAGATAATCCTTTCCCTCTCGATTCTTCACGCAATATCCCTTCTTCGATGCCACTTTATAGAGTTCGCGCTCAATCGCAATAAACGGATTGATATATCCCAGAAAATGTATCCCCTTCGCTTTCCACTCCAAAATCTTCTGGTCAAGATTCGGATAAAGCGCCTGGTCCCATTGCCAGTTCCACATCACCTGATAGCCAAATCCGGTCTTCCTGCAACCGCACCAGTCCTGTGACCAGATTCCGCAGATTTTCACGCCGGAATCCTCTGCCCGACGAATCTTCTCCTCAATCACATCCGTACCCTGCTGCACCGCGAGAATCGCTCCATCATAAATCCAGTCCGGCAACTCCGGCTGCCTGCCAAGGTGGCTCGTCAACTTCTTCGAAAGCTCCGTAAAACTCTCTGCCTCCTCCACATAAAAAACAGGCGGCTCCTGGAAATGTAACGTCGTCCGGTCTTTTTCACGAAAATCAAACACCGTAAACGTCTTTACTTCCGCATGCAGGTAATATTTCTTCGATGAAACAAAGGTCGGCTGCGCATAATAGGACTCATACTTCTCAAAGGGAAGTGTCTTCTTCGGATGTTTTCCCAAAATCTTCTCTTTGATTAATTTCTTTCCAATCCGATTGCTGTTCTGATGCTCTGCGACCCAGATTCGAACGCGCTCACCTTTTAAATTAAATTTGGAATACGTCTCCCCGCAGCCGTAGATTCTCTCATCTACATCTGCAGGAAAAGATATGTCGAATCGATTCCAACCATCCGGTGTGGATACAAAGGCAACTTTCGTTCTGCCCTGTTCCTCTGTTACCTCCAGGCTAAATTGCTCCTCGGTCCTGGGATCCTCATAATTGAGGCGATACCCTCGTTCCATAGATTCCCGACCAATGCGCTTTAGCGGAACCGTCTTCGATTGCTTAGATTTGTACTTGAAGCTTCCTCTGGTCATAGAGAAATGGTTCTCTCCAACCCCAAGCGTCAGCTCCATCTTCTCCAGTCGCTCACGCAAATGTAAAAACCCCCTTTTTCTAAAAATCAGACCCCCATCTGATTTTTAATTAATTAAACCTTTTAATTAATTATACCATTCTACTTTTCTAAAACAAGACTAAAAAAAAGAAAGTAGTCACAGTTTCCTGTTAACTACTCCTCTTTCGCTTAAATACGCGCTCTATATCTCCAGCTAATTTCAAATTTATTTTTTCGTTTCTCTTCGCATCAAAAAAGTCATCCGCCGATTCCTCGCCACAAACATCCAGCCCCAATATATAAGCATCTTCTGGCAATGTTGCAAGAAAATGTTCCAATTCCTTAAATTTCATCACCCCCTGACTCCAATCACAGGGGCATTCCGACCTCCCCATAACATCCTTATCAATAGATATATATACCGGTAAACGATTCCACTTCGTCTCTTCCCAGATTCCTTGCCAGTATTCAGGCGTATTATTCTCCTGAGAAACCACATGGATTTTCTTCCTACCCTCTGGCCACTCCTTCCAGACTTCCTCCATCAGTGCTTCCTCAGCTCCCAAATGATATATCTTCTTCAGATGAGGCAATGTCTCAACAGCTTCTCTCACCCACGCGCCACAACTTGTAATTCTACCAAACGCAGGCATCTGCATATCCGGATGTTCATCAAGTACAATCAATTCAAAATCCTCTTCTATCTTCTCCATCCAAAGAAGCGACAGATAGTGATAATTTCCCGAATCAATAAAGTGAATTCTCTCTGTCAACGGAGCGATAATATCTCTTATTTCCTGCTTTGTCTCTTCATCCACATAGCAATTCGTATTTTTTACACTTCTTAAATCAATTTCTTTCCACTGAAAATGATTATGCCGATAGAAATCTTCCAATTCATATACTCCCGACATATTCATCCAAATAATAGGTTCCATCTTCTCCTCCAAACCAACCATCATTCACTCTCCCCTTCATTCTATCACTTCTTGTGTTATAATCATCACTGTGACAAAGATCACTAGATTGGAGCAAATTTTGAATAAGAAAACAAAAGGTATTCTATGTGTCATAAGCGCAGCTTTCTTTTTCTCGCTTATGAGTTTATTTGTCAGATTATCTGGCGATTTACCATCTTTTGAAAAGAGTTTCTGGCGGAATCTCGTTGCCATTGTATTCGCTGTCTATGCCATGCAAAAAAAGCAGATTCCCTATCGCATCGAGGAGAAGAAAAATCTCAAATATCTTCTGATTCGTGCAACCGCTGGAACGGTCGGTATCTTCTGCAATTACTATGCCATTGATCATCTGGTCATTGCGGATGCAAATATGCTGAATAAATTATCCCCCTTCTTTGCCATCCTTTTCTCATACTTTGCGCTGAAGGAGCGGATTCAACCAATACAGCTTGGATTTGTTATTACCGCCTTTGTCGGGGCTCTATGTATCCTGAAGCCAACCGGCGGAATCGCAGCATTTCCAGCATTTATCGGAATGCTCGGAGGAATGGGAGCCGGACTTGCTTACACGTATGTACGAAAGGCTACACAAAACGGTGTAAAGGGACCACAGATTGTCCTGTTCTTCTCCGTTTTCTCCTGCCTTATGTCGGTACCATTTATGCTGCCGGTCTTCGTCATGCCAACGGCAACACAGATTGGATTTTTATTCCTTGCAGGACTTGCTGCCGCAGGAGGTCAGTTCTCCATCACGGCTGCCTACACCTATGCACCGGCAAGCGAGATTTCCGTCTACGACTACACACAAATCATATTCGCAGCACTCTTTGGTATGATTCTCCTTGGAGAACTACCAGACTACTTGAGTATCCTCGGATACCTCATTATCTGCGGGGCTGGAATTGCTATGTTTTTCTACAACAAAAGGGACGATCAGTAGTGATCGCCCCTTTTCGTTATTCTAATTCGTTATTCTATTTTCTATTCTGTTTTCGTTATCCTTCAAGGTAATTATTCATCTTCTCCATCTTGGCTTCCGCCTGATAAATCAATCTACTTGCCTCAAGTAACTCCTCAGAAAAATCGATATCACAGTCCTCGTCTGTATAGAGTGACTTATATTTAATATCATGTTCCAAACTTGCCCAGAGATCCATCGATTCCGTACGAATCTGTACCTCCACCGGTACCAGTTGCTTTCTGTTCATGAAATATACCGGAACCCGGATAATCATATGGAGACTGCGATATCCATTTGGCTTTGGATTCTGGATATAATCCTTTATTTCCATCACCTGAATATCATCCTGATCCATAATACGATCACGAATCAGATATACATCCTTCACATAAGGACAAACCACGCGGACGCCCGCAATATCAAATAAATTATTGCAGGCCGCTGTAATCGTCAGATCCAGATGCTTCTTCTGTAATTTCCCCAATATACTCTTTAATGATTTTAAACGAGTATCAATATGATGAATCGGTACTCTCATATTTCGATATTTAAATTCATCTTTTATGATATCCATCCTGGTTTCTGTCATATTCATTGCCGCATTATACATACGGAGGATGGGTTCCATCGTTCGATTGAACTCTTCACCGATATCTGCCATATGGCGCATATCGTCATTAATTCCCTTCACCGGGACAAGTTCATGAACGATAATTTCCTTCGCTACTGCTGTCTGTGCCATAATTCTGCCTCTCATTTCACATTTCTCGTTCGTTATGATTTCTCACAACCATGTTCTATTATAACCGAAGACTCTGAACATACCGTTACGGAATTGTAAATTTTCTATAAATTTCCAGCTTTTTTAATTTGACTTTTATGCAAAAATTCCATAAGATGAAATTACACAGAGAAAGGGGGCTTGCCTTATGTATCCAGTAATTACTATCAGTAGAGAATTCGGTAGTGGCGGCCATAGTATCGGGGAAGCTGTTGCAAAGAAGTTAGATATTCCATTTTATGATGGAGAGATTGTAACTCAGGCAGCTGTTGAATGTGGCTATGCCAAGGAGTTAATCGAAGAACAGGGTGAAGATACTTCTTCCGCAAACAAGTGGTTCGATATCTCTGCGGCAAGTGCAATGTATTTCCAGAGTCCTCAGGACGAAATCTTCTTAGCACAGCGAAAGGTTATTCTCGACGCTGCGAAGAAGGGACCATGCGTCATCGTTGGTCGCTGTTCTGATTACATCCTGAAGAACGCAGAAATACCATGTATGAACGTATTGATTCACGCAGATATGATTCACCGTATCGCCCGCGTCAATGAGCGTTATGGAATCATTAAGAATGTCGATACAAAGAAGCGTATTGTAAAGAAAGACAAACAGCGTCGCACGTATTACAAATATTACACAGATCAGCATTGGGGCGATTATCAGAACTATGATTTAGCTCTGGATAGTGGCTCACTCGGTGATGACACATGTGTTGAATTGATCTGTGAATTAGCAAAGAGATTCATTCCAGAAGAATCTTAAAGTTGCGTCTCATTTAAAAAGACTATGAACCGCTCCCTTCCGAGTGGATTCATAGTCTTTTCTTCTCTGTCTATTCTTTCTCCCGTGATTCCGTTTCTTTTTCTCGTAATTCTGTCTCTGTCTCCCAGAAATGAATCGCTTCCTCAAGCCATCCATCGGCTTCCGAACCAACGCCAAGTCCGATTCCATGCGGGATGCGAAAATATTTCTGATAGATATGTTTGACACCATAAATCTGCAACGCCCGATGTAACACATCCGTATGCGCATTCGCCGGAACGATAATATCCTGTCCTCCCGCAAACATATAGACCGGAGGATAATCCTCCGTAATCCAGTTCTGTACACAGAGTGATTCACGATTTTCCTTCGTATTACGGAAACCGAACATAAAGACATTCCCACGCTCGCTAAACCAGATGCCCATCAGGCCCTGCCAGATATTCCAGTAGGGATGTCTCAACCAATGGTTTACATTCGTCCATGGATAACCAAGAATCAGTGCTCCCGGTTTCTTCGTACCATACTTTTCATATCCATATTCATGCGTTCCATAGATTCCCGCCAGATTTCCACCGGCGGAAAAACCAATAATCGCATAATCATCCGGAAGGACATGATATTCCTCTGCATGTTCCGTAATATACCTTACAGCTCGCGCCAAATCATGCATCGGTGCGTAATCGGAGCAATGCACTCCCGTCCTGTATTCCAAAACAAAGGCTGTATAGCCTAATTCATTCAATCTGGCAGCTACCGGATAGGCCTCCTGTATCGTAGTCAGATGTGCATAGCCACCGCCGGGGCAGACAATCGCATACTTTCGTTTCTCCCCGGTATCATTTGGAAATACGGAAAGTCGTACTTCCGCAAGCGCTTTCTTCGAACGAATCTCCTGCATCGAATAAAGGGGCGTCTGTTTCCAGCGCCCCTGTTTTGACAGTTCTATGATTCGTTTTTTCCCTTTTTTCCGATCGTTCACGCGTCGCTCCACGGCATACATGTGAATCAGTAAAACCCATGTCCATACAAAGGACAAAAGCAAATATACTTTCAGTATGCTAAAGAGTAATTGACCAATCGAATCGGAGGAAAGAAATCCTTGTAAATGCATAGAAATACATCCCCTCTAACAAGCTTCTATCTCTTTAATCAAAAACTCATTTCCTGTCACCAGGTAAGTATGTTCCGATCCACAATGCGGACAGGTCTTACCGTGTTCTACTGTTGCGTAAGTCTCCTTACAATCCTCGCAGTAGGTAACCGCGTGAATCTTCTCGATATTCAACTTACACTCTTTCATAATCTCGTGTTTCTTCACTGCCCAATTCCAACAATCCACCAGATATTCCGGAATGACTGCAGAAACCTCGCCGAGCTGAAGTGTCACGGTAGACACCTCGGTCAGCTTGTTTTCCTCCGCCAATTCCTCGATCTGATCTATGACATGAAACACAACTCCTAATTCATGCATCTATATAACCTAACCTAATCTCTATTTCTCGTAAGCATTAATTCTTCTTTCCATGTAATTTAATATGGATTGCCTGCTTTGCAGCATATGGAAGAATTCTCTTAAACTTATCTTCTGAACGATCCATTCTAGAACATTCTGGACGATCGCGATGAAGATGAATCGCATCAAATTCACAACGTGTTGTACAGAGTCCGCAACCGATACAACGATTTGCATCGATAATAGATGCTCCACAACCAAGGCAACGTGCCGTTTCCTTCTTTACCTGTTCCTCTGTAAATACGAGCTTCGCATCACGGAAGGACTTCTTCTCAATCTTGTCATTGTGACCTGGAATCTGTCTAGAAGAATTATCATAAGATTCCACATAGATATCATTCTTATCCAACTCGATATAATGATTTGGATTACGTCCAATGGTAAGACTACTATTTGGCTGTACAAAACGGTGAATAGAGATCGCACCCTCTTTACCTGCTGCAATAGCATCGATTGCAAACTTAGGTCCCGTATAAACATCACCGCCAACGAAGATATCCGGCTGTGCTGTCTGGTATGTAACGGCATCCGCAACCGCACCATTTCCACGACCAAGTTCTACCTTCTCATTTGCAAGTAAGTCGCCCCAGACAATGCTCTGTCCAACAGCAAGTACAACATGCTTACATTCGATGGTAATTGTATCATTTTCATCATACATAGGATTGAAACGTCCCGTCTCATCTTTCACAGATAAGCACTTCTTGAAGACAATTCCCTTCACATGGTTATTCTCATCTACGAGAATTTCCTTAGGGCCCCAACCGCACTTGATTTCAACACCATCTTCGGTAGCTTCTGCTACTTCTTCATCAGATGCTGGCATGATATCACGTGACTCTAAGCAAAGCTGTGTAACCTTAGGAGCTCCGACACGTACGGCATCTCTAGAACAGTCGATCGCAACATTTCCACCACCGACAACGACTACATCACCCTGGATGTCATACTTCTCTGTTCCATTGATTTCACGAAGGAAATCTACCGCTGTTGTAACACCTACGGCGTCTTCTCCAGCCACGCCAACCTTACGGCCGCCCTGGCAACCGATGGCGATATAGAATGCCTTGTAACCCTGTGCACGAAGTTCATCTAACGTAATGTCTTTACCAACTTCTACGCCAGTCTTAATCTCAACACCCATCTCCTTGATGATGTCGATTTCTGCCTGAACAACATCCTTCTCAAGCTTGAAGCTTGGGATACCATATACGAGCATACCACCCGCGCGTTCATTCTTTTCGAAGATTGTAGGTCTATAACCCTTTTCTGCAAGATAGAAGGCACAAGAAAGGCCTGCTGGACCACCACCGATGATGGCAATCTTCTCGTCAAATTCACCCTGTACCTTAGGAATTACCTTCTTAGGGATGAATCTTGTATCTGCATTCAGATCCTGCATCGCAATAAACTTCTTAACTTCATCAATGGCAACAGCGCGATCGATGGTTCCACGTGTACATGCATCTTCACAACGTCTGTTACAGATATGTCCGCAAATTGCAGGAAGTGGATTGTTCTTCTTAATCAATTCTAATGCATCGCGATATCTACCCTGTGCAGCAAGCTTTAAGTAACCCTGGATTGCGATATGTGCAGGGCATGCTGTCTTACATGGTGCCGTACCGGATTCATGTGTTTCAATACGGTTGTCATCACGATAATTCCAGTTCCAGTCATCCTCTGTCCACTTCTTCTCTGTTGGAAGAACCTGCTTTGGATACTCTACTTCTGAACCATCTCTCTTGCATAACTTCTGTCCCAGTGTTGCTGCACCGGCTGGACATACTTCTACGCATCGTCCACAAGCCACGCAGTTCTGCTTATCTACATGTGCTACATAAGCGGAACGTGAGAGGTTTGGTGTATTGAATAACTGTGATGTACGAAGTGCATAACATACATTGACATTACAGTTACAGATTGCGAAAATCTTGTTCTCGCCATCGATATTCGTAATCTGATGAACGAAACCATTCTCTTCACCCTTCTTGAAAATCTCGAGCGCTTCTTCTTTTGTAATATAACGACCACCCTTATTCGTCTCAACAACGTAGTCTGCCATATCACCAACAGCGATACACCAATCATCTTCTACATCCGCGCATCCTTCACCGTATGTCTTGCGGGAACGACGGCAAGAACATGGGGATGCCGCATACTTGCCTTCATATTTCTCAAGCCAGTGTGAGATATGTTCGATGGAAATAGATTCGTTACACATCTCTACTTCCTTCTCGACCGGAATAACGTGCATACCGATACCAGCGCCTCCTGGTGGTACCATATGTGTTAAACCTTCCAATGGAAGTCTCGTCATATGTTCAAAGAACATACCAAGTTCTGGATGTTCTTCAATTAAGTCTTTATTCATGTTAGAGAATTCGCCTGAACCAGGTACAAACATTGGGAGAACCCACTGTTTTTCGTGAGCTTCATTTTCATAATTCCACTCAACGAGACCTGTATAAGAGATATGCTCTAAGATTGCATTCAACTTGTCATCTGGTAGTCCAGATGAAGCTTTCAGCTGTGCAAAAGTCTTTGGTTTACGAATACCCCCAAAGTTCTTAATAACAAATTCTGCCTCTTCATCCGTACAAAGTCTAGCAACAGCCCAGTATTCCGGGTCATCCTTTGTAATCTTCTCAAGTCCTAATTTGATCTTTGCACGATCCGTAATCATCTTACCTAACTTAACGATAGGTTCGCGAATAGGACCATCTACATTAGCGCACTCTGGGCGTAATGGATAGTTAGGATCATTCTTTGCCATATTTATTTACCTCTTTCCCTCTTTATGATACTTAACATTTTTGTCGTTTCGTCCACCCTTGAAACGGTCAATTGTTAAATTTATAACATAATCTTCACATCTATTATACGTTGATTTTTCGGGCTTTGTCAACGTTTTATGCCACATTTGTCCATTATCAAAGGAAGGTTGTTAATCCTGCCAAAATTCATGCTCTGCTTTTTGTGTAATTTTACATGAATTAATTTTGTCCTAGGGCTCTGTTATGATGTAACTTTTATGATATAGCTTTTATCCATGCATAAGGCGAATGAAAAAGTGGTGTAGACGACTTAAAAAAACCTCTATATGCCCAAATCCAAAAACAGGCATGGTGGAGGTAAATCTAAAAATCTCCTATACACCCAAGTAAAAGCAAGTTTGGGCATGGAGCCATATTTTTGCATCGCCTCCACCATGACAATTCTTCTTAATTTCTCGAATTTTGGCATATAGCACATATCTCTTCACCCCTCCACCATTGGCTATGGTGGAGGAAAATCAAAATCTTCCTATATACCCAATCAGATGGTGGAGACCTGAAATAAAAGTCGCTATATGCCCGCCGATGGTGGAGGCACGTTCAAAAAGTGAATATATTTCCAAAATAAAAGAGGGCACATGGTGGAGCCAAATCAAAAACAAGTCTATATGCCCAAATCCCAAAAAGGGCATGGTGGAGGGGAGATGAAAAATCTGTTATATGCCCAAACAAAGCTCCGAGCATGGTGGAGCGAAGCAAATGTTCACAAAATATGCCCAAATCCAAATCTGACATGGTGGAAGATTCTCAAAAAAACACCTAATATACCCGCGCTTAAAACTTGCAACGCAAAATTACAACGAATCATCAAAAACAAGTGACTACGCCTCACTTCTCTTTTCCATTTCTGCTTGATCACCACACTATCATGGGCGAGCTTGCTGTCCAGGGTGCTTCGCACCGCTTGCGGCTCGCCCTTGACAGCTAAGCTCGCTCCATGATTTACAATCAATCAAGCCAGAAATGAGATTCTGTGCTTCGCACACAACAAATCCCTGCATATGGCATAAACGTGGTGGTGGCAACAAAAATCCCAGCATGAAGTCGGGTACATGCCCCGAATTCACACTGGGATTTTCTATTCTGCTTCGTAAACATTCCTGAACGAAAGACATTTAACAAGGTCAAACTAGTTATAGACCTCACCATCGATAAACCAAAGCATCATCGCTGTAGCAGCTACTCTCTGCTGATATTCAGAAGAAAGTGTTGCATCACCATCTCCGTCCTGCTCGCCATAGCTACCGAACTGTGCATGGTTACCACCAAGAATCTTCACGACATTGTCCGTATCTAAAATCTTACTTGTATCAAGCAAGCCATCCTCTGTACCGTAGATTACCTCTACATTATCGCGATTCACATCACCATAGATATAAGAACCAAGCAATGCCACGCGGTTAATCTTATCCGGATTGGAACTATAGTACATACAGGCAGCCACACCACCTAAGGAATGTCCCGCCAGATTCCAGGTTGTAATTTCCGGATATGCAGCCATGATTTCATCGGCTGTATTCACGCCGAAAAATGCAAGGTTGTATGGCATCTTAACCAGAACCACTGTCATACCAGATTCCTGAAGTCTCTGCAGCAATGGCAAATATGCTGTATATTCCACCTTGCCGCCAGGATAAAAAATCGTAGCCTGGGAAGCATCATAATCCTGTGCCTTTTCATTTCCCCACAGGACAATATAGTCATCCTGCACGTCCATGTTGTACTGCGCATCCATAATGGCTGTCGCCGTATCATCCGCTCGATAATAATCTGCCGCATAGATATTCAAAGCAGCAAATCCGCCCAATCCTAAAACGACTAGAACAATCAAAAGTATTGCAAGGAATTTCTTCCAACCGTGGAAACCACGTCGAGATTCCCTCTGATGTCTCTTTGCCCTCTCATTGTCACGTCTCTTAATAGTTACATATGGGCTTTTCTTCTTCTTTCTCATTCCAAAAAACTCTTTTCTACCGTATTAACCCTGAAGTCCTCTTGTCTGACGATCCATATCCTCTACAACGATGTCATAGATCTCACCCTTTGTTGCACAGTATTCGAGTACTAACCAAGGTTCATTTGTATGGAAATGAAGCTTCACAAGATCTTCATCTCCTACGCAAAGAAGTTCATCTCCCTTGAAAGTATCAGCGATGTAATCATGGATTTCATCCACGTCTAACTCTTCTCCATCTACTGGTTCTAACAATAACTGTGTATCATAACGAAATTCAATCATCTCTAATCTCCTTTTTCTTGCTTACTTTATAAAAGCCAGGGGCATTTACCCCTGGCAAAACCAAACTGATTATACAATAAAATGCGTTAATTGAAAACAAAAAATGCGCGAAATTGCTTGACGTCCGAAAACGCCCTAAACGCTAAATCGCCTGCAGCTTGATATCCATAAGCACCATCTGCATCGTATGCAAATCCTTAATGGCATCGCCGACTTCCAATGAGTGATTCGCGTTCTTTGTCACAAAGAGCTCCAAATGCTGCTTGTCACACTCGGATTGTACATTCAGCGTAGGCACAAACTGGTCCTTGTCACCATGAAATACAATTCCCTGGTTCGGCTGTGTATAGAGAAATGTCTGAAGTAACGGTGTGAAATACACCTGTAAAACATCTTCCATCTCCATCGTCTTCGCATACTCGGCTGCTGCAACGGTACCAACGCTCTTTGATATAAAAGCGACCTTCTTGTACTTTTTAAAATCAATATTCTTAAGCTGTGCATGCGTCTGATCAATAACCTGATTGATTCCCATGCTCATCTTCCATTGATTCTCTGTCATATCTTCCGGTAAGCCTGCATAATCGACTTTCACAATCTCATATCCGGCCTGCTGAAACAGCTTCCATGAATAATAGAGAAGTGGTCTGTCGGTATTGTATCCTACCCCCGGAAATACTACTGCTATCTTATCCATCTCATTCCCCTTTGCCTAGCTACGCTATATACAACCTCATTGTAAACGATACATTTCCAACTAACAATCTTTTTTATTAACTTCTTTTAAATATTTTAGATTTATTCATAAACACCATTGATTGTGATGTTAAATGTCACTTCCTTGCCTGCTAAATCTGTTGCAGAATAGTCGTCTGGAAATGTGACGTTGATATCGAATGTCTCTCCTACCGAATGGCCTTCCACCTGCTCTTCAAATCCATCGATATACGTTCCGGAACCAAGCTCTAAGTCAGCGCCGGCGCCATCTGTGCTACCACCGCTAAACGCTTCTCCATCGAGATATCCTGTGTAGTCAATATTTACCGTATCGCCTTCTTCTACAACCGTTCCAGCTGTTGTATTCAAGGTGCTATCCTCTGTATCCTCCGATTCTGTAGAATCCTCGGTATCGGTTGTGTCTGTCGTCTCTGTTGAAGTTGTTGACTCTGCCGCTTCTTTGGATTCCTTATATTCGACCACGGATATATAAGTCAAAACGCCGATAATTGCTGCCGCAATCAAAACCAATACCGCAATTCGAATCTTACGAATCATTTCCTTCTTCTGTCTGTCCTTCGCTTTTCTCTCTTTTGCAAGCGCTTTATTCTCTTTTGTACTCACCTTTTCTCTCCTTACTTTTTCAAAATCTGAGATATATCTAGAATTATTCTAGCGATTAGTTGTGATAAAACTATGAAAACACTATGACCATTTATCGTTCCTTACAACTTGCATCGAGTATATCAAAGCAATGCTTCGCAATCCGTCGCATTTCCTCCGGATCCACTTTGCATACATGCCGGTCATACGTATAGATTCCATTTACCTCGTCTTCCACATCACTCAGCTGCGTATAGACAACTCCGCACATTCCTTTCGATATAGCCGGATAAATCATCTCCACATACATCGTTCGAATCATCTGCATCAGTTCCTCAGTGCTTTCACACATGCCATATCCCATAATCTTCTTGATATTAAACAGATGATCCTGAATCTGATAGCCAAATCCACCACACTCGGAAAGTAGCATCGGGCGTTCCTTCGGGATTAGCCTCTCATTGTGAAAATATATATGCTCCGAATCGAAGTCACTAAGCTTCTCCGCAAACCATCCAGACGTAGAATCCACCAATCTCGTGCCATCCCAGCCCTTCATCAGGCGGTAAATCCGATCACTCTCAAACTGTCCCCAGCCCTCATTAAAGATGCACCAACTGATGATGCAAGGGTGGTTATACAAGGCACGTACCGTTTCCTCACAATGATAGATAAAGAAATTCTTGCGCTTTAAATCCAGTTTTCGGAAACGCTCATCTCCACGCTTCTTGAACGTAATATTAGGCGCAAGTGTATCGACAAAGAAATGATACGGCCCCGAATTCACCATATCCTGCATCACCAAGATGCCGAGCCGATCTGCTGCATAATAGAAATATTCCGGCTCGACCTTGATATGCTTTCTGAGGAAATTAAATCCAAGTGCCTTCATACGCTTGATATCCGCATCGTATTTCTCCCGATTCGACGGTACATAGATGCCCTCCGGGAAATATCCCTGGTCCAACACACCCTGCAAAAATATCGGTTCATGGTTCAGGCATACCCGATTCACGCCTCGGATTTTCTCTATCGTGATTTCTCGAAGTGCCACATAGCTTTCCACCACATCTTCCCCGCAGCGAAGCGATACATCAAACAGGTTCGGGTGGTCCACAGACCAAAGCACTTCCTCCGGATTCCATGCAAGATGCAATGTCTCATAAAATTCACGTAAAGAAATATAAGTTGTAAGATTCTCAAGTTTCACAGCGGCTTTATGTCCCGCGAAATAAAACTCCGCATAGATATCTTCCTGATTCCAGGATTTCGAAGGCTTCACGGAGATTTCAAAACCTTCTCCATCCGGTGTGAATTTTGCAGAATCCAGATAGACCGCCGGCACATTTTCCAACCAGACGCTCTTCCAAATTCCGGAAACCGGCGTATACCACATACCGCCTCTTGCAAAACGCTGTTTTCCGTAAGGATACGTATGGGACAAACGGTCCACAGCAGATACCGTCAGGCGATTCTCTCCCTCGCGATTTACAAAATCTGTAATATCGAAGGAAAATCCGAGGTAACCGCCCTCATGATGTCCCAGATAACGCTCATTCAGATAGACATCGCAAACCTGATCCACAGCGCCAAAATGGAGTAAAATCCTATCCTGTATAAAATTCTTTGGTATCTGAAATTTCTTGTGATAATGTAGATGAAATCCTACATGATGATGGTAGCCGGACATCTCTGCCTGCGGCGGATAAGGAACTCGAATATCATGCCCGTTCAGTTCCCATTTCCCATCTAATGACTGGAATCTTTCCCGCACCCATTGCGGGGTGGGATGTTTTTTTCGTAACTGTTCTAATGTTTCTCTGTTCATAACAGATGCCCCCCATACAAGTTACTATCATCATACCCTTTTTTGATTTAATGTAAAATAGTCATTTTCTGACAAAAAGAAAAATAGCAGATCATCGGGGAATGATCTGCTTCTCAAAAGGCGTTTTCTAAATATAGGAGAGAAAACAATTTATCAAACATTGCAACATACAGATTTATCGGGGATCTGTCATTGCATACTGATAATTAATTTGAAATCACTAGTTCTTTCGAACTGCTATTACTATACCAATTCCCCACCCTATCTTCTTGCCAAATCCAACTATAAAAGTAGCCAAATCTTGCATCCGATGAAAATATACACTTTTTATATGATTTTTAGATTTTCCCCTTTATTTTTCCGGCTTTTGTACCGATAAAAGATATAAGGATTACTATGTAATTTTTTCGGTTTATTTTGGGAGATTTTTATGGTCATACAGCATAATATGGCGGCAATGAATGCCCAGCGACAATTTCATACAGTGACCAATCAAAAGACAAAGCGAATGGAACGTCTATCCAGCGGATACCGTATCAATCGCTCTGCTGATGATGCAGCCGGACTGGCCATTTCCGAGAAGATGCGTTGGCAGATTCGCGGTTTGGATAAAGCTGCGCAAAACATCAGCCATGGAATCAGCTTTGTACAGACGGGAGAAGGTGCGCTTCAGGAAGTGCACTCCATTTTGCAGCGTATGAAGGAACTTGCAACGCAGGCTTCCAATGATTCCAACACACAGACGGACAGAGAAGCACTTGATTTGGAAATATCACAATTAAAGCAGGCAACAAAAGACATTTTCCGCGACACACAATTTAATACAAAATATATTTTCCGTACCCCTTATGGTCCGGATATCGACGGACAGACAAATGATTACACCTTCTTCAATGTGGGTGACGGCAAGACACAAGGTGGTATCGAAATCAATAATAATCGTTATACCTGGGATGAACTCGGTGTTCAGCAGGCAAACGGTGTACTAACTTCTGACTTTGAACTGACCTTCTACGACAAATCCGTAGATGGACAAAACAATGAGGAAATCACACTCTACGGCAAGGCAGGCGACGCAGTCACCAGTATCCAGCGACGCTACCGCGTTTCCACGGACAATACCGGAATCAAGGTAAATGGCATCTATGCCGCAACCTGGCAGGATTCCAATAGCACGATTGTCCCAAATAAGATTCGAGAGAATGGAAATCAATTATCCTTCGACTTCCACGGCATGACGATCGACTTCACCATGGAAGACGATGAAACAGATACGAAACGAGACTTTATCGCACATCTAAACACCGATAACATCTCACCAATTGAGTGGTTTGCAAAAGGTGTTTCGACCGCTGACTACTCTGCCGTACATTCGACCGCTGACAGCATGATGATCAATGTCACTAACGCGAATGCGAAGGATGTCGAAAACTGGTACTACAAGATCAAGGCCGATGCCGATGGTGTTCAGCTGGTACAGGGTTCTACCGGAGCCAATCCACTCTCCGATGCAGTCGATGGCGTAACGCACAAGAAATATTACTGGGGACAGGAGCGCACAGACTTCACAAACCAGGATTCCGGCGAGAATGCTTATGCGATTACAGACTGGGGTACTTCCAACGATGCGACAAAGACCGTATCCTCTGGAGGAAGTAGCACAGAGACCGAGACCCTCGACTCCGATGCCACTTATCGATATAACGATACCGCAGCCGGACAAGGTGTATACAAGGACTGGAACGGCATTGATTTTAATTTCAATATCACAGTTGATGAAGCCGGACGCGATCAGGTAGCCAAGGGTCTGACCCAGACCTTAAGTGGCGGCCAGGTTGTTGCCAAAATGAAATCCGTAGATACCGTCGGAACCAATACCGTAAGCATCGGCGGCGCATCCAATATCGATTTCCATTATCAGCGAGATGCCCTACTTCGTGATTTCGACAGCAACAATGGTACGGATGCGATGCAGACAACGGTGGAGCGAACGAAGGTTGTTACCGGCAAGGTCAATGATTACGAAAAACGCAAAACCCTGCATGAAGCACAGGCGAGAAATATCACGGATACCTATACAAAAACGGTAACCTCAACCCGTACTTATCAGGAACATTATGATGCGAATGGCAATCTCCTCACGACGGATAACGATACGACAACCGTTGATGCAACCTCTGATTGGAGCAAGGTCAATTCCTCTTCCACTTACAGCAAGTTGAACGCGACCACCGATTATTCTGCCACTTCTACGAACGAGAATACTACCGCAAGTTCTAGAAATGTTACGCCTGAGGACGGCCCTCAAATCGAGGAAATCTGGGAAACGGTAACCAACGACGAAGGGGAAGAAGAACAGGTATTACGCGGATACACCTACACGTATACCGAACATATAACAGAAACATACCAAAAGACAGAGAACTACTATGATACCAAAAACGGCAGTACACCGAACGTCTATATGCAGAATAATTCCGGTAACTACCAGAACCTTGGTTCCGCAGACAAAGTAACCTTCTATTCCTATGGCGGCACGGAGGAAAGTGGTTCAAACTATGATACGTCCGGTCAGTTATACAAGGAAACCAGCTATGCAAGTGGCGACTCTCTCTATGTATCAACTGCAAATGAAAATAAATATATTGTAACAAAGACCTATGATCTTGCACGTTATGATTACAAGGTAAAGAACAGCGCTGGAGATGTTATTATGACCGGCGGTTCCGGAACATTTCTAGATACCACAGATGGAATCAAAGATGGACCTGCCGAAGGCGGTGGCGCTTTGCCTGCAGAGAACGTAAAGAATACCATTCAGCTGACGCAGAGCAATGGAAAAACGCGTAGCTATCTCACCAACCTCTCCGTAAAATCCATTACGATGGTTGCAAACGATGGCTCGAACAACTACATCCAGCTGACATACGATGATAGAAATGATACGAATGGCACCAAGAATAAAACGGTCGAAGTTGATTTCACTCCGGATGGAACAGCGAAACGTTCCTTCTATAAATCCGCACAAACCGGCGGGCATAGCACCGACCATATCATGGGATATGATGTATCACCGATTAAGAAGGAACTCAATATCCAGGCCGGCGCACAAGGACTACAAGGCATCACCTTACAGTGGACCGGTTTAACCAACACCGTCATCGGACTGT
This sequence comes from Lachnospiraceae bacterium AC2012, assembly GCA_000702525.1. Taxonomy (GTDB): domain Bacteria; phylum Bacillota; class Clostridia; order Lachnospirales; family Lachnospiraceae; genus FD2005. The sequence goes on along the minus strand of JNIN01000001.1, from coordinate 1,881,438 downwards.
CCTCCGTATCGGTCAAAAACTATGGTTCCGCACAGGCGTCCATGATGCTTGTCGACAATGCGATTGATATCATCTCGACAGAACGAAGTAACTTCGGTGCACAGCAGAACCGTCTGGAACATGCTTACGCCATTGATACCAATACCTCTGAGAATACGCAGGCAGCGGAATCGAGAATTCGTGATGCCAACATGGCAGATGAATCTATGGCGAACTCTCTGCTCTCTGTATTACAGCAGGCAGGCCAGTCGATGATTGCACAGGCAAATGAAACGCCACAGGGTGTTCTGCAATTACTGCAATAACTTCTGGCGAATATGGCATCCGACTACAATAAAATCTCAACGCGACGAGAAAACAAAAAGCAAGGAGCTGTGACAAGCACAGTCCTTGCTTTTTTTATTGGAAAAGTAGTAACGCATTACATAACATGCAATACCTACTTCAGGCCAAAAAATCTGTAACCGCCCCACCGGATTCTGCCATCATTCCGGCACCGGTCTGGCTATTCAAATATTCAAAATAATTCTTGAGATAATCCATATCTGCCTTGGCGATATCACGATCTTCCGCGCTCCGATGACGTCGCTCCATCTTCTTGATGTCCTCCTCATCCATCTCACCTGTATATGCCATAAGGTCTTCCATCATATCAAAGAGGTCAAGCTTCATCTGCTCCGTATAGGAACTCATCTCATCCAAAAGCAGTTTCTCCATATCCTCTGAGAAATCTTCCAACTCTTGTTCGGAAAGCGTATGCTCAACGCCTTCTTCCATCTCTTCTAATGCTTCCGGGTCAAACGCTTGCAAAACGGGATTTTCTCCTCTTTTTGCCAACTCTTCCATTCTAAGATTCTTCTCATGCTTTCTGGCAACCCGCTCGATGGACATTGCATGACTGATCGCCATTTCCAGTTCCACATCATCATACTCTTCTGACCCCCTCTTCTTCTTTAAATCACTCACCTGGATTCTCGCCTTGGAAACGACCATATGCGCATTCGCACTGGTCTTGCTGGATCGAATCGCAGCAGATAACTTCTTGTAACTATAGCGAAGTTTCTTCTTTTCCAGTCGCGTCTTCTTGGTTTTCTCCATCGACGCCTGATTGCTCTGCATCCCTCGCATGTTTGCAGGCACCAGTGTCCGACTTCCCTCTACCGGAACCAATTTACCATCTACAATACGATAACGACCATCTTTCGTCGTCTGATTAGCTTTCTCCAATTCCTTCATCAGACTCTGGATGCGCTCTGTTTGCAAGCTCGGATTCTGCAGTCGTTTCGTATAATTCGACATCGACATCTGATTGGATAGCTTCATGACACCCATACGATCACCTCGCTATCCTACAAAATCAATATGCTGGCCGATTGCCCACTCCTCTTTCGTCTTAACAACATCCGTCTGCCAGATTTGATATTGATCCTGTATCTTCTGCACCAATTCCTCCATGGAATTCGCCGTAATTTTCACCTGATCCTTGCCCGCATCTACTTTCTTCTCTTCGAATCGCTCTGACTCGGTACGCTTCTTCTCTGCCCGTTTTGCTTCTGCCTTCTTCTCTGCCTTCTTCGCTTCTACTTTCTTCTCTGCAGCTTTCTTTTCACGGCCCTTCTCAATTCGCTGCTTCTGGGCATCCGATGAATTCTTTAAAACAGCGAAGTAGGAAGTCGTACCATCCTCATGGACTTGCACACCAAATCCAGAAACACCCGCTCCAGTAGAACCGATTTTGCTGGAAAGCTGTGAAAGATTCGCCGATGCATTTCCAATGATGCCCTCGTACTTCGCACGATATGCAGAATCCTCCGCCATGCGCTCTAACTTCTCTTCGTCAATTAAAACGACCATCTTGCTGGCATTGCCATAGGAAGCAGCATTCGCCTGGGCCGCCTGTTTTTTATCTGCAGAAACCAAAATAAAATCCATATTATGGAATTTCTCTTTTAGCTTATTGTAATATTCCGTTGCTTTTTCGGATAATTTTGGAGTACCAATCGTCTGACCAAGTCCTGCAGATTTCGTGACAACGGCGCGTTCCAGATTTGCAGACTTCGCCACCTCGGATTTTTCTTCTTTCCCATCCGTCGTTGGCTTCGATATGGCACTGGCAATCGATGTGCCTAGAATATGATTTATGCTCATCGCAATCCCTCCTTGGTTTGCTTTACAATAAAATCCCTTTTCTGTATGAACATTCTTGTCTATTCTGCATATCGACCATGCCTATGTATAAATTAATAATCAAATCATCCAAATATCATGTGTAAAAATTGTATATAATTTCATTCTATCTGCCTGCAAAAAAGCATGCTAACACCTAAAAATCGCCACCCTTTTGCACAATTCCCCGGCCAAATTTATGTTCCAGCTCATCCACCATCTGATCGAGTTTCGATGAGGACTTCGATTCCGAACTCTCCATTAGATCAAACAGGTTCATCTGTCGATAGGAACCGTCCTCAATTCCAGAACCACCGACTCCAATCAACCGAATCCCGGTACCATCCGATAGGACTCCATGTTGTCCCATACAGAGTTCCCGTAACATCTTCATCGCCTCTTCTTCAATCACCGCCGTACAATCTGTAGCATCACTTAATTTCTTCTGCCTGCTGCGCCGCTTAAATTCATTCGTCTTCACACTCACATCAATCGTATTGACATAAATCTGATCCCTTCGTATCCGCCTGCCAACGGACTCCGACAACCACCGCACAATCTCCGGCGCACGCCGTTCAAAATCATCCGCTGTAATATCCGGACTAAAGGTGGTCTCATTCGAATAACTCTTTGCTGCATCCCGTTCAGCCTTCACCGGCGAGTCACTGATCCCATTCGCACTTCGGTGGATATAAGCACCCGCCTTCTCTCCCAGAAAGGATTGTAGCACCGAAAGATCCGTATTTGCCGCATCGCCAATCGTAAGGATACCCACACTCCGAAGCCTCTCCGCAGAACGATTTCCACAGCCAAACAAATCCCCAATGGGAAGTTTCCACATCTTTGTTGGTACTTCGTCCAGATAGAGTGTATGAACTTTATTCGGCTTCTGGAAATCGGATGCCATCTTCGCCAGAAGTTTATTCTCCGAAACACCGATATTCACAGTAAATCCAAGTTCCCGATAGATGCGATCCTTCAATGCATAGGCAATACTAAGCGGGAATTTCCATTCCTCCGTTTCTAAGTCCTGATAAATCTGTTCCATACCGGTAAAATCCAGATACGCTTCATCAATCGACGCCTGCTGCACCAATGGCGTATATTCATGAAAGATCTCCATCATCGCATGCGAATATTCCCGATACGTCTGGAAATCAATCTCTGCAATGATTAAATTTGGGCATTTTTTCATAGCGCTTATAACAGGCTCTCCCGTGACGATACCGTACTTCTTTGCGGGGATGGATTTCGCTGACACGATTCCCTTCGTACTACCCTCACGCCCACCGATAATCGATGGCACCTGACGAAGATCCAATGCCTCCGGATCTTCTTTTAAGCGCTTCACTGCTGTCCAAGACAGAAATGCTGAATTCACATCTACATGAAAAATCGTCCTATTCATAGCCTTATTATAACATAAAAAACCGGTGTTAGGAACATATGTTCCCAACGCCGATTTTCTGACCCATCTTTATATTCACTTCGTTTCCAAGTCGTGTCTCCTCGAAAATCTTCTTTGGAAGCTTCACCTTCTCCGGTTCCAGTAACAGGATAATCGTAGAACCTCCATAGAGGAAACGTCCCTTCTCCTGTCCCTTCACGACATCCGCTTCTTCGTGGTAATTCTCAATCTTACCAACAAGCATCGCACCAACTTCCATCTGCACAATATCGCCAAAATGCTCCGTAGAAAGAACCGTGTACTCTCTACTGTTCTCCTTAAACACAGGAACATTTCTAAGCGCAATCGGACGAACGGTATGAAGCACACCCGGGATGAAATGATTCTTTCCCTTATGTCCATTCGCCGGATAATGATATCTATGATAATGATTGACACAAAGACGAAATACCAGACAGGTACCACCATCATAACGCTTTGCCAATTCCCGATCTCTCAGCAAATCGGAAATGCTATAGCGACTGCCCTTTACCGGAATCACAAGTCCATCTGTAATCGGATAAGCGCTAAGCAGACCATCACATGGCGCCATCAAAACATTCTCATCGCGATTCATCGGACGCTTACTTGGCTTGATTTGTCTACAAAAGAAATCATTAAAGCAACCATAGTGCTCACGTCTGTATTCCGACATATCAATCCCATTCTTCTTAATAAAAGACGGAATCAAAATTCTAGAAAGTTTCGAATCCATGAAACGACCAGCCGCCTCGGAAAGCGCTGGTCTCGTCAGCAGTTTCAAAATCATACGACCCAAAACTGTCTCATATAAAAATTGAAGCATATGCTCATTCTCCATCCAAATTATAACGAATCTTTATGCGATATCATGTCCTAATGAGGTGTACGTAACCACCAAAAGATTGCCAACAATACGAACTCTGCTGCACCGATTCCAATCATAATCAGAATACCGCGAAGTCCCGGTTTTACTACCTCAAATGGACTAATAAACGCAATACCCGTAATGGCCATCATCACGAAGTAAAGCATCGTCACATCATCCGGGAGAATATACTGCAGCATCAGTACGGTTGGGAAAATCAATGCAGAAGCTGTCACCGGAAGCCCTACGTAAGTCTTTCTACATCCCTCTTCTGTTGCCTGACGTTCCTCTTCCATCACATTGAAATAAGCCAGTCGAATCAACGCTGCCAGTATATAGAAAATCATCACTGCATAGCAAACGTAAAACAGTGGCTTTGTCAGAAGAATCTCCGGACGAAATAATACATTGTGGCAATCCGAAGGAATCACACGCATCATAGCATTTCCAATACAAGCTGGAAGCACACCAAAGCAGACAATATCTGCAAGGGAATCAATCTGAATTCCATATTTCTTCTGTGCTTCTGTACGATTCTTCTTCGTTCTCGCAACACGTCCATCAAACGCATCACAAAGACCGCAAATCAACAGGAAGAACGCACCGATAAAGGGATGCGCCTGATTGTATAAAGAAATCATTATACCGGCACCAGCCGATGCCAATGAAATATAAGTTAACCAAACTGTATAATCATAAAATCCAAGCATTTATTTCACCAATCCTCTATTCATCTTACGTAAGAAATAACCAACCAACACGATACATGCACTCGTTATAACGCATATATAAAATGTAAAGCCGCGACAAAGCATCTCCATATTTGCCGCTTCTGTTCCAACTAACAATTTAAAACCCTTGAGCATCAGATAATCCGCTCCGCCCATGCCACCGGGAATCGGAATACTATTCGATCCCATTGCGACAAAACTCTGGATGGCAAAGCTGTCATAAGACATCGCCAGTCCCTTGCCAAGCGCCATAAACATCATAAATGTCACACCAAGCTGGGACAGTCTCTGACAAAGATTCAAAACATAAATCTGTCGCAGCATCTTGCCATGCCCGGCAATGATATCCGAACACTCCTGATATTCCTTCATTTTTCGACGCAACTTCTCTTCATACTTCTCTGGATGACGCATCAAATGAAGCTTCGCCAGGAAATGAATCAGCGCATTGCAGATTCTCTCCAGAATCATCGCCTTACGAAGGGCGAGATAAAATCCGATACAAAGTAAAATCAGAATAAAAATTCCAATACAAACCAGCACTTTGGCGCCCATTGCCAAATCCATAAATAATTCAAAGCGAAGAATCAGATTCACACCACCGACTGTAAGAAGCGCCAGTGTATACATAATCAGATTAATCAAAAGTGCTGTTGTTGCCGCCGGAATCGACATGCCATCCTTAATCATGAAGTATGCGCTCGCAGGCTGTCCACCGGAAGCCGATGGTGTAATCGCCGAGAAGAATACATCAGCCGCACCATACACCGTTCCATGATGCTGTAGTCTACGATAACCAAGCGCCTTGCCCGTCACATAAATCGCAGCACCTTCAAACCAGATAAAACCAAACATGCAAGCTGCTGCTGCCAGTAGCCAGCGCACGTTTGCATTTCTAAAATCATCTACCATACTTGCAAAGGAGAAATCTTTGCTCATATACGCCACCATCGTAATGGTAATCGCAGCAAGTACTACAGAGATGATTCCCCATACTGCTTTTCTATTCATGCACAAATATCTCCTTTCGTCGTCCTAAATAATAAGTGGATAAAAGAAGACAGCTTTCAAATACTACAACTGCACCTACAAAATCAGCAACCACATGTTGCTTCACCATAACCGTTGAGATACAGATTGCCATACAACAAACAAAAGAAAATGGCTTGTACCATTTCGGCACATGACGAAGATGCTGTGCTCCGCGAAAACATACCCAGCTTTCCAGGCAATGAATCGACGGAAACAGATTGGTAGGCGCATCGATTTTGTAGATCAGCGCAGTCATTTCCATGAATATATTATTCGAATCCAGAATCTCTGGACGCGCAATCGTTGTTGGATAAACAATAAAAAACACAAGGCATACACTTTTGGCTAAAATCTCTGCGATGACAATACGCTTCATCATTTCCTTGTCCTCGCGAAGAATCAAATAATATCCAAAAAACCAAAAAACAAATGCTAGTAAATAGATCACAATCCATTCCGGTCGGAACGGAATAACGTTATCTAAAGCGGTCTTTAAACTATGATGTTGCAAATGATCTGTAAATGGTCTAGTTCCACAATATGTAAATACATTCCATAGAAATGCTACTGCAGCGTACTTCCAAGCATAATCCGGAAGCAGTTTTAACATTCTCTCTTTTACACTGTCTATCATTTTCCCCATCTGAACCCTCATGATATCCATCTCATAATAATCATTATAAAAACACCTATATTATCCTACCATAAACCGCTCTGATATTCTTCTAAATTAAGATTTCTTTAGGTAATTTCATACTTAAATACTAATTTTAAGACGTTTTTATTAATAATACTCTACTCCTGGTAAGCGGTTAAATTATGCATCCACGCACCATGTCGTACCATAAAGAATCCGATTGCCATTTTGATAAAATCAAAACACTGCACTGCGATAAATACGTGCACAACACCCCAGTCTGTAAATCTGGTGAAAACAAACGCCGCCGGTACAGAAATCACCCATACAAATACCGAATCAAATAAAAACGTAATCCAAGTCTTGCCACCGGAACGCAGGGTAAAATAAGACGCATTCTCATAAGCATAAACCGGCATAAAAGCGGCACTTACAAGAATCAAGTATGTCGCCATTCGCTTGATTTCGTCGGTTGTATTATAGACTTTTGGAAATGTACCCGCAGTCATGGCCAAAAGGGAACCGGAAATCACACACAAGACAACGGCAATGATTGCCAGACGAAAAGCATCATATTTAATAACTTTTCGATCCTCTTCACTATCCATCCTACCGAGTTCCTGCCCGAGAATAATCGCGGTTGCATCACCCATGGAAATAAAGGCAACATTGAATACATTGGCAATCGTATTACTGATATTAAACGCTGCAACCACAGACAGTCCCAGTGTAGAATACTGCTGGCTGAGTGCCGTCTGTCCGAGACTCCAAAGGGTCTCATTTAAAAGGAGTGGAAAGGCCTTCAAAAGAATCGAAATCGTCAGTTCTTTTGGTACACCAAATCCACGATACACCATCTTCATAAATGGGAATCTCTGCGTATGTCTATGCGACCAGAACATCACCAGTGCCACTTCCACAAATCTGGATAATACCGTTGCGGTAGCCGCACCGAGAACACCCATCTTCGGTGCACCAAACTTGCCATAGATCAGGATATAATTTCCCATAAGATTCACAAAAATTGCGATAACACCGGCAATCATAGGAACACGTGTCTCGCCATTTTCACGAAGAGTACTCGCATACACCTGCGACATAGCGAAGGGAAAGATTCCAACTAACATAACCAGTAAATAGCCATGTGCCGCCTTCATCGTTTCCGTGATATCCGATGCCGAAGATGCATTACTCATCCAGAGCTGTACCATCGCATCCCCGCATCCTAAAAAGATTCCGATTCCAAGCAGCGTCAGTACAACCGCCATCGCAACTTTTAATCGCACCGTATACATCAGACCCTTCTGGTCATTCTTTCCGGCGAACTGCGCTGTAAAGATACCAATCCCTGCGGTTCCACCGAATATCATCAGATTAAACACAAAGATGAGCTGATTCACAATGGATACGCCTGTCATCTGATTCGTACCAATCTGCCCAACCATGATATTATCCAGCATACCTACAAAGTTGGTAATCGCGTTCTGTATCATAATCGGAACGGCAATCCAAAGTGTTTTCTGTATTAATTGTTTATGACTTAACGCCTTTGTTGACATCTCTTTTCCTCCTAAATGGTCCCTTGGGGACGGGGTTCGTGGTCCATTTCTCAACGAATATCCTGATCACGTAAAAAGGAAATTACATCCCCACTAAATTCTTCCGGACTTGCACAATGCACATCATGCCCGCACCCATCCACTCGATACATCTTCTTCGCCGGAGAATCCAATGCATCCAGATATGCCTCTGATCGATCCGTCGGACAAACCCAGTCTTGTGCGCCGGATATAAAACATACCGGGCATCCAAATTCCATCGTTGCATCATACGCATTGTATTTCAAAACCTCATCGTACAACTTCTGGTTTAATGCTACATACGAATCCAAATCACCAAACTGCTTTGTAAACCAACGAATATCATCTATCCCCGCATACGGCGAAAACAGTGACAATCCAAACTGGTCCGCTTCCTTCGTCACCGGATGATACAAACTCGTCTGATTCCGAAGTTGAATCAGTGTCTGGATTCCGGGATCCTCGCAATACGCTGTATAAGCATCTTCTAGCGCTTTTTTGCCCTCTGCATCCGCCTGCTTCAGAGCATCCTGATAACTATAAAGATCTGCATCTTCAATCGATACAAACTGTCCGACTCCAATATATGCCGAAACACGGTCCGGATGCTCGCATGCATAGACACTTCCAAGCATAGAGCCATAGGAATGCCCCATAATAATCACCTGCTCCTGATCAAATCGCTCACACGCATAGGATACCAGCTGATCGATGTCGTCCAAAGCTTGCGCAAAGGTCGCCGTATCATTTCCAGGATCCCTCTCCTCGTTCCTAAAATACGTCCGGCCACAGCCGCGCTGATCCCAGCCAATAAACGTATAATCCGCCGTAAGATAGTCTGCAAAACTATAGCTGATATACGTATCCGGCGAAGCCGGCCCGCCATGTAGATAGATGATTACGGGATTGGAAATGTCCTCGCCCAGCATCATGACATACTGCTCCTGCCCGTTTAAATCCAGATAGGTTGTCTCGTTCACTCCATTTTTCAACTGAAGCTTATGATGTAAATAATTGCTGCCGCGAAGCACCACCGTCGCAAGAATCGCCAGCACCAACAGGGCAGCTATCACATTTCTCAAAATTTTCAAAATCTTAACTAGCAGGTTTTTCATGTCGTTTCCAGTCTCCCTCTTCTCCAAGTAATCTTTTTCACATAATAAGAATAGTAGCAGAAATACGACAGCACGTAAATGCGCGAAATCACATCTTGACCCATGAAATACATCTTTATTTCAATACAAAAAAACACCCCAAGACAGTTGTCCTGAGGTGTAATAAGTCGTATTTCTTCTCATAAGCTTATTCCGTAATACTTATTGTTACGTTAACGTCCCCGGAACCAAGCATTTTTTTCATTTCTTCCGCAGATGTATTTTCAATATGCCCGAGCTTTGTATAAGCCCAGCTATTTGAACCGTAAAACACTACCAGCTGATTACCTGAATACAAAACAATGTCCCCTGCACTTGTAGTCATCTGCTTATCATTCCTTGGAATAGACTGACCAATAGAGCCAACCTGCTCAAAGTCACCATACATAGACATATCAATACTGATAGGTTGATCTTCAGCCAGATTCTTCAGAGCTTCTACTGATTCATTTTCTTCCCAAATTACCTGTATCTCTTCATCATTTATATAAAACTTAAGCATATTTTCCGTCGACCTTTCATCATCAGTAATTACATCTTCTTCATCCTTTAAGTGATCTTCCGTTGCCGTATTACTGTTCAAATCAACCTTCGAGTGAACCTGTGCATTCTCATTATATCCACATCCAGTAAAGAGGTTTACAGCCATCACACATAATACTATAAGCGTTTTACCTGTATTTTTACAAAAGAGATTTTCCAAACTCATAAGCCTCCCGCTTTTCCTCTTCTTTGCCTTCTGCTTCACCCATGTCATTTATTCCGCCACAGAACAGTGAACCTTGAAATGAAGCTTTCTCAAAACACTCTACCCAACCATTCAGACCACTGACAGCTTTCTCAGGAACAAATGTCTCATCTTCAGCAGCAGTCGAAAGCATATAGACATTACGAAATCTATAATCAGATGGATAAAGCGGATTCAGTCTGTCAAGGAGAGTCTTCATCTGTCCGCTCATCTCGTAATAGTAGATAGGGGTCGCAAATACAAGCGTATCTGCATTCTTTACTTTTTTCGCAATCTCTACAGCATCATCATTGATCACGCACTTCTGCGTCTTTTGGCATACAAGACATCCTTTGCAGAATCCTACTGTTTTGTCCTTGAGACTGATGACTTCCACATCATGTCCCGCAGCTTTTGCTCCATCAGATACTTTATCTGCCAGAATATCAGAATTGCTCTTTGCTCTAAGACTTGTCTTTATTATCAAAACCTTACTCATTGTCATCTTTCCTTATTTCAAATATTCATTAAAGAAGCTCTCAAGTTTATCAAACGGAATATAATCCTTATCTCCACCATCATAGAGATCCGTATGAACTGCATCAGGGATGATCATCAGCTCTTTATTATCCGCATATTTGCTGTCCTTTATCATGTCCGCATAAGCGTCTTTACTGAAGTAGCATGAATGAGCCTTCTCGCCATGTACAAGAAGTACTGCACTTCTGATTTCATTACTGTATTTAAGGATTGGCTGATTCACGAAGGATTCACAGCCTACCACATTCCATCCATCATTGGAATTAAGGGAACGGGCATGATATCCACGATCCGTTTTGTAGTAATCAAAATAATCTTTTACAAAGAAAGGTGCATCTGCAGGTAGAGGATCTACAACACCTCCCGCGCGCTTATATTCTCCATTCTTTAAATCTTCAAGACGCTGAGCGCACATAGCCTTTTTCGCTTCATATCTCTTTTCTTCACTGTCATCGGCATCAAAGTAACCTTTTGCATTAACTCTTGTCATGTCATACATGGTCATTGCAGCTGTAGCTTTGATTCTTGTGTCAAGAGCAGCTGTATTGATAGCCATTCCGCCCCATCCGCAGATTCCTATGATTCCAATTCTTTCCGGATCTACCTTTTCATTAAGTGAAAGAAAATCAACTGCAGCCATAAAATCCTCTGTATTGATATCAGGTGATGCCATATATCTTACGTTGCCGCCTGACTCTCCTGTAAAAGAAGGATCAAAGGCTATTGTAAGAAATCCTCTTTCTGCCATAATCTGGGCATATAATCCGGAACACTGCTCCTTAACAGCTCCAAAAGGTCCTGATACTGCAATAGCCGGAAGCTTGCCATCTATATCCTTTGGTATATACATATCTGCCGCAAGAGTTATCCCGTAGCGATTTACAAATACTACCTTGCTGTGGTCGATCTTCTCACTCTTTGGAAAGGTCTTATCCCACTCTGTTACTAAATTAAGTTCTTCTGTTCTGATCATCATTTGATACCTCCGTCATCTCTGCTTCATTTCGTTTTCGATTTTTCTTAACATGAAATCCATGCAGTCAACTTTTCTCCCACTTTCGTGGTACTCGTCCATGGCACGGCATCTTTCTTTTTTCAGAAGCCTTACCATTTCATCGATACTGCCTGACTCAAATCTTTCCAGGATAGTATCTGTTGCCTCATTACAGCATCCCGCATCTGAAAGGCTTTGCTTTAGATATTCTTTATCCATGAGTATTCCTCATTTCCATGCAACTATTTCACTTACAATTCTATTGTATAAGCTTGTAAGATTTTTTGCTAATAGTTATAATGAATATCATATTATTCCATTTTGGAATATCATATAGCAATGAGCAGTGCAGCAATATTTACAAAAATATGCACTTGGGAGCTTGCTCAAGAAAGGAATCACTATGGAAATCAGAACTTTAAGATATTTTTTAGCTGTAGCAAGAGAAGAAAACATGAGCAGAGCCGCTGAAATACTTCATGTGACTCAGCCAACTCTATCCAAGCAATTAAAATCATTGGAAGAAGAATTGGGTAAGAAGCTATTTACAAGACACAGTTTCAGTATAAAGCTGACAGAAGAAGGAATTCTTCTCAGAAACCGTGCAGAAGATCTTGTGAGCATGGCTGATAAAATCGAGCAGGAATTTATTTCTCTTGATGACATAAGCGGAGGCGATCTTTACCTCGGACTTGCAGAATCTTATCAGCTAAGATTCCTTGCAAGAGCAATCAAGACCTTTAAAGAAAGCTATCCCAATCTCCATTATCACATCACAAGTGGTGATACAGAGCAGCTATCTGAAAAAACAGAAAAAGGGCTTCTTGATTTTGTTGTTCTGGTTGAGCAGCCGGACACCAGAAAGTATGAATACATAGAATTTCCACAGGCTGATACCTGGGGACTTATCATTCCTGAAAATGACCCTCTGGCAAAAAAGGAATCCATTCGTTTGGATGACCTGATAGGATTACCTCTTTTCTGCTCAGATCAGGCTTGGAACGGAGATATAAAGAAATGGGCCGGGAGCAAATTTTCAGAGCTACAGCTGGAAGGTTCTTTCCGTCTTTCCTACAATGGCTCTATTTTCACAAAGGAAGGTCTTGGGTATCTTCTCACCTATGATCACCTTATTGATACATCAAAAAACAACGGTCTTGCATTCAGACCGTTGTCTCCTAAGCTTGAAAACAAAATATATTTCGCATGGAACCGCTATCAGGCATTTACACCTATAGCAGAAAGATTTTTATCGCACCTAAAAGCTCTAATGTTATAACCCATCTTTTAGGCTACTGTATGCGGCTGATTTTTTATTTTCCGTTTTATATATGATTTATCTATAGTACATTTATTTATTGGTCTTATAATGATACTATATTGCTGTAGAAGTGACGAAAAATATGACAACTGTAAAGGCAAGGAAATATTATGATTTATTATAATGATCTACCATTATCCAAAGATATCTTAGATGCTTTAAATGAATTGAAAATAGATTATGTCTTTCAGCCCATATTTTACCCAGATGGAAAGACTGTCTACGCGTGGGAAGCACTTATGAGACCCCACGATATGGATGTAACTGAACTTATAGCGGAATATAAAAAGCAGGACAAATTACATGTATTAGAGGTTGCTACTTTATTTGGTGCAACTCAAGCATATTTTATCAGGGGATATAAGGAATACTTATCGGTTAATACATTTCCCAGTGAATGTTTTAGTAAAGAAGAAGTTGATGCTTTTATTTCGTACTATGGCGGACATAAGAATGCAATGATTTTGGAGTCACTGGAATACCCTTATTTATCAGTTGAAATTGCGCAGATAAAAAGAAAATATGCAGATATTAATAATAACCTGATTGCCATAGATGATTTTGGTACAGGCATTAATAATTTTGATGTGATCGATGCTGCTAACCCTAATATTGTAAAGATAGATCGGACATTACTGACTGATATTGATAAAGATACGTACAGACAGGAACAATTGCGCGAAATGATTGATACATTTCATGCAAGAAAAATAAGCGTGGTGGCCGAAGGAATCGAGACCGAAGGCGAGTTTGAAACAATGAAGGAATTAGGAGCAGATTTTTTCCAAGGGTACTATTTGAAAAGACCATCGTAAAGGGTAAAGTAACGCCTTCTGATTTACTCTTCCTCAGGATATTTCAATCCCCATTCATTTCTAAGCCTTGTCATAATATCCATTACATCAATCGAATACTGTAGTTTTATAACAGAAGCATCTCCGCTATTAATTGCTGTTTCCATATCTGTAAGCTCATAGTACAAAGCATCTGCCGTATTCCCTGCTGATATTTCCCTTTTTTCGCCGGTTAAGGCATCTGTAATAATCGCTTTATCAGCACGTGGAAACTCCATTATCTCTATATAGCCCTTTTCACAACTTATCATTACTCGTTTAGGTTGCTTTGAGTGCATGGTAAGAGCTACAGTTGCCATCTGATTCTTATCATTTTGTAATAGAATCGTCGCCTGCTCATCAACTCCGGTCGGTGCACTCTTCCACTGGCTCATCAGGTTTTCGGGTTTTTCTTCCATGAAGCTACGGACAATGCTTAGGGCATATACTCCTATATCAAGCATTGCTCCACCTGCCAAGTTTCGATTAAAAAACCTGTTCTTCATATCATAATCTTTGAAGCTTCCAAAGTTCACCGTTATCATCTGAACTTTTCCAAGCTCTCCATTTTCTATGATCTTCCACAGTTCCTTGTATATCGGCATGTGCCAGATTGTCATTGCTTCTGCAAGTATAAGGCCTCTTTCATTTGCCAGGCTGGTCATTTCGCTTAGTTCTGAAGAATTCAAAGTGATAGATTTTTCAACCAGGATGTGTTTACCATTTTCCAAAGCTTTCTTCATAAAACCATAATGGGTATTATGAGGAGTCGTTATGTAGATAATATCCACATCTTCATCGGCAAACATTTCATCGATTGACGGATAGACTTTTTCGATACCATACTTTTCTGCAAAAGCAACCGCTTTATCATAGGTTCGATTTCCTACTGCATAAAGAGATTTACCCATTTTCTGAAGACCTGCAGCCATTTCATTTGCAATTACACCTGTTCCCAGTACAGCCCATTTTATCTCTTTGCTCATATTTTTCTCGAATCTCCTTACCTGTAGTTCATCTGTCTTATAATCAGTTATTATATAAGTTAATCTATTCAGAAATACTTACCTTTTTTCTTTGTAGCAATTGTTTACAATTATGAGAACTTTCTTACTGTCTTAAATGCCATGTGATCTCCCCATGTGCCATCCCCAGAAAGTGGTCCTGTACCATCAATGATAGAAAGGGCTGCTCCTATCCCATGACCTCTATAGTTTCTATCAACATATACACTCATTTCAACGCAGCCTTTATATGCGCACCTACTTGAAGAAGGACTTAGCGCTATCCAGCCTACAACCTTTCCGAAGTGGAATCTGTGAGGGTAGTTCATTCATTTTCAGATGTAGTCAAAGATTCCTTGGATAGCGTCTGTGATATTTATAATGTCAGGATAATTTATCCTATCAATCTTTGAATAACCCCTGATATTTAAATCAAGGAGTGCCATTTTTTCGCATTGCACATAACCTTCTACATCTTCAGTTTTGATATGTATATGTAAGGGCCCTGCTTCTCCTTTTTCGTAAATAGGACAGCCAATTATCTCATAGGTCTGATTAAAGAAATCCTTGCTTACAATAAGAACCGGCTTCTTGATATGCTCAATCTTAAGTATATCCCCCTGGTGTAATTCTTCCTTCATTACCAAATCTCTCTTCCTACCGGTTCACCCCAGTCAAATTCACCGTCTAAATGGAGTTGCCCACCATATTCTGCAGCACGTTCTTCCAGCGTTCTATGTCTAAATGGTTTAACAAGCATTATCATGCCATTAGATACCTTGACATCGAGAACATCATCAACTGAAATAGCTGCTTCCTGAAGCACTTCTTTGGGTATTCTAATTCCTTGACTATTTCCCCATGCTTTAACTTGAACTTGCATAATCAGCACCTCCTTTTGTATATACATTGTATATCCCTAAGGCAAAAAAATCAACTTGTTCATTTTTGCCTTTTCAGCTATCTCGGCGTCTTGCTCATGTCGCGCTGTCGCGCTATAAATACGAAAAAGGGATTGCTCCCCAGCAAGTAAACTTGCGGAAGCAATCCCTTTTTGTATTCGCATCGCTTGTAGAAACGCGCAGATTATCTCTTTGAGAACTGTGGTGCACGACGAGCGCCCTTTAAACCGTACTTCTTACGTTCCTTCATACGAGGATCACGTGTTAAGTATCCAGCAGCCTTAAGAGCTGGTCTGTAATCACCATCTACTGTTAATAATGCACGAGCGATACCGTGACGGATAGCTCCTGCCTGTCCTGTATAACCGCCACCCTTAACGTTAACGATTACGTCGAACTTCTCAAGTGTGTCAGTAGCAACTAATGGCTGACGTACAACAACCTTGAGTGTTTCAAGACCAAGATATTCATCGATATCTCTCTTGTTGATTGTGATCTTACCTGTTCCAGGTACTAAATATACTCTAGCTACGGAAGATTTTCTTCTACCAGTTCCGTAATATTTATTAGTATTAGCCAATGTCTTTCCCTCCTATCGAATTAAAATGTAAGTGCTTCTGGCTTCTGAGCAGCATGCTTGTGCTCTGGTCCAGCATATACGAATAACTTCTTGTACATCTCTCTTCCAAGAGGTCCCTTTGGAAGCATTCCCTTAACACCAAGTTCGATAACTCTTTCAGGATGCTTAGCGATCATGTCTTTAAGAGTAGTTTCTTTCATACCACCAACATAATCTGAATGGTGATAATAAATCTTCTGGTCTAACTTCTTACCTGTTACAGCAATCTTCTCAGCGTTAACAACGATTACGAAATCACCGCAATCTGCGTGTGGTGTGAAGATAGCCTTGTTCTTTCCTCTTAATACTTTAGCGATTTCAGAACAAAGACGTCCTAAAGTCTGTCCTTCTGCGTCTACTACATACCATTTTCTTTCCACCTGCTGTGGGTTTGGCATATAAGTCTTCATCTGGATATTCCTCCTTAAATACAAAACTCGCAGTTCCTCTATAAAAATGTCCGAAATATAGATTCCCTACTAATTTATAGCAAAATATGATTTCGGGGCTAGATGAAATCATATCTTTCAGCTACATCAGCCTTACCATTATATTACACGATTTCTAGTGTGTCAACAGATTTTCTTCAGCTGTCCATGAAATCATGGTCAATCCCTCTGCCGGAGCCGTCGGGCCGGCTGCGGACCGATTTTTCGCTTCCAATGCTTC
Organism: Lachnospiraceae bacterium AC2012; assembly: GCA_000702525.1. GTDB lineage: Bacteria > Bacillota > Clostridia > Lachnospirales > Lachnospiraceae > FD2005. The sequence goes on along the minus strand of JNIN01000001.1, from coordinate 1,864,235 downwards.
CCTTATGGAAGTCACCGGTCGCCGATCATTTCCAATTTCAATCAAGGTTCCGGCGATAATTCGCACCATATTATACAGGAATCCATTTCCCGTAACGCGAATTACTATGATGTCGCCATCTCGCGTGACCGACGCCTCATAAATCGTCCTTGTAAAACTATTTACCTGCGATTTCACAGAGGCAAAACTGGTGAAATCATGCTCTCCCACCAAATCCTGAATGGCGGCATTCATCTTGTCGACATCGAGCGGGTAATGATAATGATACGTATACAATCGCTCTGTCGGCAGCGGCATTCTACGATTTAAAATGCGATATTCATAGGTCTTTCGACTCTTCACGAATCTCGGGTGCCATCCTTCGGGTGCCTCCCAGGACTCCTGAATCGAAATATCTTCCGGCAATCGCTGGTTCAATGCATAAGCAATCTTATCCGCCGGCATACGATGATTCGTATCGAAAACGGCAATATTTCCAAGACTATGCACCCCCGTATCCGTGCGGCTTGCACCGGAAACGACAATCTTCTCACCGAGAAGCTCCGACAGGGTCGTATTCAAAACTTCTTCTATTGTTAATCCATTCGGCTGAATCTGCCAGCCGCAATAATTCGTACCATCGTACGCAACTCGCATTGCTACTCGCATGGTTCACTCCTTCATAGAAATCCAAACGTTCGATGCAAACGTTCTTCTAATACATCTAAAAAACAACTTTCAACACAATCACGATCACAAAAAAAGCCAAGATCAAAAGATAGGCATTTCGATCGCGCGAAACATACTGCAGCGGCTTCATCTTGGTACGGCCTTCCCCACCATGATAACAGCGCGCTTCCATTGCCTGTGCCAAATCATACGCGCGACGGAATGCTGACACAAAAAGTGGTACCAGTAGCGGCACCATATTTTTCGCCTTTTGGAAAATGTTACCGCTCTCAAAATCTGCACCGCGCGCCATCTGCGCCTTCATAATCTTATCCGTCTCTTCAATTAAAATCGGAATAAAGCGAAGGGCAATCGACATCATCATCGCAATTTCATGCACCGGTACATTCAGCTTGGTAAGACCGTGGAGTGATTTCTCCAGACCATCCGTCAACTGGTTTGGTGTTGTTGTCAATGTCATAATCGATGTACCAATAATCAGATACACCATTCGAATCGTCATAAGCGTCGCATTCTTCACACCTTCTTTTGTAATCGTAAGAATCCAGAAGGATGCCAGCTTTTCACCGGGCGTCAAAAACAGATTGAAGACGCCGGCAACCAATAACAAGATCACGATGGAACGAAGTCCACGGATCATAAATGAAAATGGGACCTTGCTCATACGTATCACTGCAACCAGCGATAACGTAATCCACAGGATTCCCCATAGATTATCAAATAGAAACAAACTGATAATGTATATCATTGTTCCAAATAACTTTACTCTCGGGTCCAATTTATGCAACAGCGAATCCGCCGGATAATATTGGCCCAGTGTAATATCTCTCAGCATCTAGATATTCCTCTTCTAACTCTTATTTACGTCCCATAAGTTTCAAGATCTCATCGCGAGCTTCCTGTACCGTGGTCGCATCTGTGGAAACCGGCATTCCCGCTTTTTTCAAATCATTCATAAAATAGGTTACCTGCGGCGCCGCAAGTCCCATCGCTTCCAAATCCTTGTAATGCTGGAACACCTTCTTCGGGGTATCATTGTATTTGATCTGACCCTTGTCAATGACAACAATACGATCCGCATAATTCGCAACGTCTTCCATACTATGCGATACCAAAATAACGGTATTTCCCGTGCGCTCGTGCGTTTCCTTCAGCATATTCAGAATTTCGTCTCTTCCCATCGGATCCAATCCGGCCGTAGGTTCATCCAAAATCAATACCGCCGGTTTCATTGCCATGACGCCCGCAATCGCAACACGTCTCTTCTGTCCTCCGGAAAGCTCAAAAGGAGAAACGTCACAGAGCTCCTGTGGGAACCCTACGGCTTCCAACGCTTCATACGTACGAAGTGCCACATCCTTGTCATCGAGTCCCTGATTCTTCGGGCCGAATGCCACATCATCATACACCGTTGTCTCAAACAACTGGTGCTCCGGATACTGAAAAACCATCCCCACCTGCGTACGAAGTTCCTTCATACTGTAATTGGGATCGTAGATATTCTGCCCATTATAGATGATTTCTCCCGACGTCGCCTTGATCAGACCATTCAGATGCTGCACCAACGTCGACTTTCCCGATCCGGTATGTCCGATGATTCCGATAAATTCTCCGTCCGGAAATGTTACGTTGATATGATCTAATGCCGTAATCTCATACGCCGTTCCTGCGCTATATTTATATGTTATATCTCTTAATTCCAGTGCCATAATCCATTCCCTAGAAATCTAATTTTCATCCAGATAACGAAGTGCCTCTAATAATTCCTGTCTGGTCAGGATGCCATCCGGCAAATCCACGCCGGATTTCTTCAATTCATAAGCGAGCTCTGTAATCTGTGGCACATCCAGTCGATGTGCCTTCAAGGTCTCCACATCCGAGAAAATCTCTCTCGGTGTACCCTGCATCACAACGCTACCCTTGTCCATAACGAATACGTAATCCGAACCAACGACTTCTTCCATATAGTGCGTAATCAAAATAATGGTTACGCCCTTTTTCTTATTCAATTCGTGCACCGCATCCAAAACTTCCTTACGTCCATCCGGATCCAGCATCGCTGTCGGTTCATCCAATACGATACATTTCGGCTCCATCGCCATCACACCCGCAATGGCAACACGCTGCTTCTGTCCACCAGACAACTTATTCGGAGAGTGCTCTCTATAGTCCCACATGCCAACGGCCTTCAGAGACTTCTCGACACGCTCCCAGATTTCATCCGTAGGAACACCGATATTCTCCGGACCAAATGCCACATCTTCCTCAACAACACTCGCGATAATCTGGTTGTCCGGATTCTGAAATACCATACCGGCATTCTGTCTGATCTTCAGCGTATTCTTCTCGTCACTTGCATCTTTTCCATCGATAAAGAGACTGCCTGAGGATGGCGTCAAAAGTACATTCAAGTGCTTCGCCAACGTCGACTTTCCCGAACCATTATGTCCGAGAATCGAGATGAACTGCCCGGCTTCCACATGCAGATCCACATTGTCTACCGCTGTCAAAACGTCTACCACATTGTCATCTTCATCTCTTCGGAAATATTCATGCACTAAATTTTTTGCTTCAATAAAACTCATCTATGATTTCCTTACTTACGAAAAATGCTTAACCTACCAATGAAGTCTATGCAAATCGCCCTCTAATTTCATATGATCGAAGTTATTCTGGCGCAATGCCTCATATAAAACAATCGCTACCGAATTGGAGAGGTTCAATGATCTCGTCTCTCCCACCATAGGAATACGGATGGAAGTGTCCGGATGCTGCACCAGGATTTCCTCCGGAATACCAGCACTTTCTTTTCCAAACATAATATAACAATCCGGTTCAAATTCCACTTCGGTATAAGTATGCTTTGCCTTTGTTGTTGCCATATAAATCTTGGCATCCGGATTCTTCTCGCAGAAGTCATCCCAATCATCATAACGGATCACGTCCAGATCCTGCCAATAATCCATTCCGGCTCTCTTTACTGTTTTATCATTGAGTCGAAATCCCAGAGGTTCAATCAAGTGAAGTCTGGTATTGGTAGCCACACAAGTTCTACCAATATTTCCTGTATTTGCTGGGATTTCCGGTTCAAAAAGAACCACATTTAACTGTGCCATAATTTCTAACACTTCTTTCTAATACTATTTTTATTTCTTCTCGCGAAGTTCCTTTACGAATTCTTCCATTCGGTCTAATGCAATCTTCAGATTATCCAGAGAGTAGGCATAGGAAATACGAATAAATCCTTCTCCGCAGGCACCGAATGCTGTACCCGGTACAACGGCAACCTTCTTCGACTGCAAGAACTGTGTTGCAAACTCATCTGAAGTCAAACCAAACTCCTTGATGGATGGGAAGATGTAGAATGCGCCAAATGGTTCGAAACATTGCAGGCCCATCTTCTTAAATCGATGTACGAGATAGCGGCGACGTTCATTATATTCCTCGCGCATATTCTGTACTTCTTCCTCACAATTTTTCACAGCCTCCACAGCCGCATACTGGCTTGTCGTAGGCGCACACATAATCGCAAACTGATGAATCTTCAACATCTGCTCGATGATTTCCTTTGGTGCGCAGGCGTATCCAAGTCTCCATCCCGTCATGGCAAATGCCTTGGAAAAACCGTTGATATAGACAGTACGCTCTTTCATACCTGGAAGCGATGCAATCGAAACATGCTTCTCCAGATAGGTCAATTCCGAATAGATTTCATCCGTCATAACGAAGAGATCATGCTCGATGACAACCTTGGCAATCTCCTCGAGATCCTTCTGTTCCAATACCGCTCCTGTCGGATTATTTGGAAATGGAAGAATCAGGATTTTCGTCTTATCCGTGATGGCCTCTTCCACTTCCTTCGCTGTCAATCGGAAATCATTCTCTTCCTTCAGATTGATGATGACCGGCTTACCATTCGCCAAAATCGTACATGGTTCATAACTTACATAGCTTGGCTGCGGAATCAGGACTTCATCCCCCGGATCCAGCATGGCGCGAAGTGCAATATCAATCGCCTCTGAGCCACCAACCGTAATCATAATTTCAGAAGTTGCTCGATATTGCAAATCATACTTACGCTCTAAGTAATTGCAGATCTCCTCTTTCAATTCCTTCAAACCGGAATTCGAGGTATAGAAGGTTCTACCCTGCTCCAGAGAATAAATCGCTTCATCGCGGATTCTCCATGGTGTATCGAAATCCGGTTCCCCTACGCCGAGCGAGATTGCATCTTCCATCTCGTTAACGATATCAAAGAATTTACGGATACCGGATGGCTGTATGTTCGTAATCGTCTGGGATAATGGATTTCTCATAATGACATCTTCATCCTTTCATCTTTTGGCTGCTCTGCCATAATCGTACCGTGATCCTTGTACTTCTTTAAGATAAAGTTGGTCTTGGTACTGAGGACAGAATCCAATGTGGAGAGCTTATCGGATACGAAGTTTGCAATCTCACGAAGCGTCTTACCTTCCAGCGTTACCATAAAATCAAATCCGCCGGAAATCAGATATACAGACTGTACTTCCGGATAATTATAGATATGCTGTGCCACCTTATCGAATCCCATACCTCTCTGTGGAGTAACTCGTACTTCAATCATAGCGGTTACTTTCTCCACACCGGCTTTTTCCCAATTGATGAGTGTATGATAACCACAGATGATGTGGTTCGTTTCCATTTCCTCCAGTGTATTTAATACGACTGTCTCGTCTTCTCCAAGAATAATCGCAAGCTCATGTAAATCAATGCGACTGTTCTTTTCGATATAATTTAAAATCTTTTCCTGAATTGTCATCTTTTTTTCCTTTCTTTTCCTTTTCTATCCGAATTGTATTAGTCAATACAATAGAGTTCATCGACCTTTGGCGGCTCTAAGAATCTTCGTTCCCCGTCATTTAAAATCACGCGGTCATTACTGTTTGTCGCCTTACCGACAACTGCTGCATGGATTCCCGCCTGCTTCAGCGCCTGCACCAGTCCAACACCATCCTCTGTCGCCATAAGCATGGAACCACTACTAATTAACTTATACGGATTCAATCCAAACTGCTCACAGATTTCAATCGTTTCCTGCTTAATTGGAATCTTCTTAATATCAATTTCGCAGCCCACAGAAGATGCTTCCGCCATCTCCCATAAAGCTCCGAAAACGCCGCCCTCCGTAATATCATGCATGGCTTTCACACCATGCTGCACCGCGACAGCTGCCTCCGCCTGAACGGAGAGATATTGATCAAAATTCTTGGCATCGCGAACAAGGCTTGCCGGAAGTCTCTCTAGGAGCTTCTCTTCTCTTTCTTTGGCAATAATCGAAGTACCTTCTAAACCGACCCACTTGGAAATAACGAAGTCCATCCCCGGCTTCGCACCAGCCGTTGAGATGATTCTGCCCTTCTTCACCTTTCCCACACCAGTCACAGATAACACAATCTGATTGACTGCTTTTGTAACTTCCGTATGTCCACCCATGACCTGCACATTGGCCTTGGTACATGCCGCACTGACATCCGCCATCACTTGCTTTAACTTGATCTCTCTGGTACCTTCCGGAAGTAACACCGTAAGCAAGATACCAACCGGTTCTGCTCCCGCTGCAGATAAATCATTCACCGTCACCTGTACGGCAAGCGTTCCAATATCCTCGACCGTTCCCGTAATCGGATCCGAAGAAATGACAAATTGCTCATCATCCGAAAGTTCGATTACTGCGCAATCTTCACCAATTCCAGCGCCCAAAACAACCTCGGGACGCTTGTTATATAACTTCTTCAATACTGAACGTTTCAGCACGTTCTCTGGTACTTTTCCTACTTCCATTTTATGCCTCTCTAAATACGCGTATAGGCTGTCCCGGAATTCCGGGGCAGCCCTCTCTACTATGTCGACGTGTATCTAACCACTACTATAGACCTTATTGCGTTACTTCTCCAGTTGTTGGTTCCGTTGTCGTAGCATCTGGTGTTGCTACTGCAGCCGGATCTGTAGTTGTAGTTGCTGCCGGATCTGTGGTTGTTGTTGCCGCAGCTCCAGACCATTGTGCAATCGCCGCCTTGATGGTTGCTTCATCCTGCGTTGCAATTGCTGCATTCACAGCTGCTGTCGCCTCGGCATTATCCGACGCCACACCAACCGATACAATCTTATTCGATACTTTATATGTACTATTATTATATACATCTCGACTCTGCTCTACACCGTCTACTGTGACGATCTTCCAGAGTTTTGCTGTATATCCCGTATGCGCCTTTTGTGTTGTCGCAAAATAGCCAATCGCCTGATCCGTCGCAGCTACATACTCTGTCGCTGGATCTGTCTGGCTCGTTACTTCTGATTCAAATGTAACGGTACGATTGGAATCTCTTGTTTCCTTACCATAGATTGTAAAGGTAATCGTACTTCCATTGGTTGAACTCTCGATATAAACCGGATAGTCCTGATTATTCTTAAACTGGAAATCCTTGGATGTACCTGCAATCGCAGCATCCATCGAAGGTTCCACATAAGTAACGATCATAGAATGTGATGCTCGCGTCACGATTTCCAGTTCTGCTCTCATAACGGCATTGTAAAGTGTAGTTGATACCTGACAGATACCACCACCATAGGTTTCTACCGTGGTACCATTCTCGTAAGAGGCCGCAAGTGCGTAACCATTTTCCGCCGTCATAGGATTTAAATTCTCAGCAACAGAGATGGTCTCGCCCGGATAGAGCACGATGCCATTCAGCTTGCTCGCACCATTAGCAACATTCGTCTTACGTGCTGCAGAGGAAGAACTGTAATCTGTGGAATACGTTCCAAGGACATCCTGAATCACAGAGAGTTCCTCTTCGGAACCCTTTGGTGCTGTCTCCTCTGTCACAAGTGCAATCTCTGCATCCTTGCCATCCCAGTCATTCGAAATATAATCTGCAATTGCAGTCGCAGATTTATTAATCTTCACCGTGACGCCCGATGTTCCGGCAACATAAGTAAACTTGCCATTCTCATGTTTCAATGTAGAATCACTGGCTTCGGTATTCAATTCACTTTCGTTGTCACTTAACAGCTGCTTTACCGTAGAGGTATCTGTTGTAAGACTTACAGAGAAATCTTTCCCATCACCGGATTCCAGATCCTTCTGATCCATATAGCGCTCTAACAGATTCCCGGACTTGCCATAGTTCAATGCCTTTGTCGCAACATCGGTACTTGATGTCAATCCTAAATCCGAGCTATCTACCGTGATATTCTTATCGCCTGCCGTCAATGTGAATTCCACGTCATCAAACTGTGCGAGATAATCGTCAACAACTTCATTCACTTCGTCATATGTCATCCCGGAAACGTCCATGCCCTGCACAGATACACCATCCGGAACCACTGCATCCTCTGCACTTTCTGTCGTTTCTGATGCAGATTCTTCTGCATAAACACGCTGCAGTGCAAATGGCATTGTAAGAACCATTGCACCCGCTAAAAAACCAATACTAAGTATTTTCTTAATCTTCATTTCCATTGCCTTTTTATACTAGTTCTATATGCTAGTTTTACTGCTTCTAAACCAAAAATTCATCTACTAATTTTACAAAAAACCGCGCCGTCATTGCAAGTTAAATATTCACTAATATGTTTGACGGAAAACCGCGCATTTAGTATATTTTTAGATGAAGTAAGACGCAACTAAAGTAAACAACATTGCGCCAATTAATGCCATAGATAAAACACCGGCGATGATACGGTTTCTCTTTTGTTTACGTTTCATATTTACACCTCTTATTTCAAATTTTACTAGAAAGGATTCAAAACCATGGGTTTTCTTCCATTTTTAACTATATTTTTTATATTTATACTGTTTTTAGCATTTCGCTATCGTTCCATTTCTTCCAAACAGAAGGAAGGCGAAGACGCATTCTTCCGTCGGGAATCCGAAGCCAACACGACGATTCGAACCGATATCGACCTTAACAGCCTAGATTATATTACCATTCCAATGGATAAATTTCCATCAGATTCCAATGGAAATGAGGAAATGGCTACGGCACTCGCTGAATTGCAGGCACTTTCCGACAAGCGAATCTTAAATCTCACAAAGATGACAAACACCGATTTAAAGATTACCTACGGCCGAAATCATCTCGATGAAATGCAGGAAATTGGCGAAAACTATGTCGCACTCTCCATGCTGATTGTTAAGATTGCAGAACTGCTCTATGCTGACGGTGACTACAGCGGCGCCTCCAAAATTCTCGAATATGGAATCGCGACGAAGACGGACATTAATAAGAACTATATGCTCCTCGCGGATTGCTACAATATGTTAGGCAGCACCAGACAGCTTGCCACCCTTCGTGAGCAGGTTCCCCTGATGGGTCTGACACTCGAGCATCAAATCCTCTCACATATCGACGATTTGATCCAGCATACGTCCGCTACTCCTGATGAGAATTTCGAATCATAGCGCCGTATTTTGTAATAAGCTGATCGGTCAGGCGTGACGCCTCTGATCTCGTCATATTTTCAACGCCTTCCGGCATCTCTATGCCGTGGTATTTGGTGAATTCTTTCAAGTAACGAAGCTGCTGCACCGTAATGGCAGTCTGCTTCTTTGCTTTGAAAATCAGAGGACGTGCCTTAAAGTCCTTTGGATTCTTCTCTTCAAATTCTGTACAGAGACTTCGATAGAGAATATTCGTTGCCATCGCATCGGCAAGCGCTCTATGATGTCCCTCCAAATCAATGTCATAGTATTCCGTCAGATAACTAAGCGTATATTTCTCCAGTTCTGGAAGTAATTTCCGAGACAAAAACAGCGTATCCAGACCATCTCTCTGGTATTTCATCCCCAGATTCACTGCCGCCTGCTTTAAAAAGGAATAGTCCATCTGCACCATATGACCTACGATTGGCAAGTCCCCAGAAAATTCCAGGAAATGTTTCAGCGCCTCTTCCACCGTAGGTGCCGATTTCACCATCTCCTCTGTAATCCCGGTAATCTCCGTTACCCGCTCCGGTATCTCACGATTGGGATTCACAAGTGTTTGAAAGGTTTCTACTCGTTCTCCCTGCACCTTGACAGCTCCGATTTCCATAATCGCATCCACTTTGGGATGGACGCCGGTCATCTCTAAGTCTACTACTACATATGCATCTAACATCCTAAATCTCCCATTCCACTCTATTTATCAACAGCTTTCTCCTTATCCTTCGACCTGCAGATCTCAGAAAGTGGACAACTTCCGCACTTTGGTCTACGCGCTGTGCATATCTCTCGTCCAAATGTAATCAGATGAATATTCCATAGAATCCAATGATCCTCCGGGAGCTTCTTCATCAAGTCCTTCTCAATCTGTGTCGGATCTTCGCTTGTCGTCAATCCCAGTCGATAAGAAATCCGCTTCACATGCGTATCCACAACGATACTTGGATCGTGATAGATATTTCCACGTATCACATTGGCGGTCTTTCGTCCCACCCCCGGAAGACTTGTTAAATCTTCCAAGGTTCTCGGCACTTCTCCATCAAAATCCGCTATGATTTTCCTGGCACAGAGAATCAGATTCTTCGCTTTGTTTCGATGGAATCCCGTAGGCTTTACCGCCGTTTCCATTTCCTGTAAATCCGCCTCTGCAAAAGCCTGTATGGACGGATATTTCTGATACAGATCCTTCGTTACGATATTGACTCTGGCATCCGTGCACTGCGCACTAAGAATCGTTGCAAACAGTAATTGCCACGCATTTCTATGATCCAGACTACAGCGAAAATCCGTTCCATAGTAGTCGTCCAGGATCTCAAGAATCTTCTTCGTTCTCTCCGTAACCGCCATGTATACCTCCCGTAAATATGATAAATCAAAACACTATTCCTATCTTACCACCAATATTAGAAAAAGAGTTGTAAAACCGATTTCGTTTTACAACTCTATCTCAACTATCCAATATAAGGAAAAACACGTGCATAGAACACTTCTCCTGCGACAATCCAAAGAAGCACTGCTCCGATTACATACGCCCATGTCTTCTTCTCAAATCCAAAATGATATCCTGTATAAAGTCCACCAACAACTACAAGAAGTGAGCAGATTATGATAATAAAGAAAATCCCAAGTACATTCGTACCGATCAGTCCATAAGCGCAACCAGCCATCAGGGTATAAAGACTGGCAACGGCAATAATACGAATATAATTCGAAACCTTAATCTCTCCACGTGACTCATTGACAAATTCTCTTCGAATCGCCTTTACGATTAATCGAATACCAAGAAATGCCAATACAATCGTTGCAATCGTATATCCCAGCCAATCCGCATGCTGTAATAACTCATGCTTCGAAAGCTGATAGCAGATTCCGTAGCCACCAAAGAAAAATCCCAGCTGCAAAATCGTTACTAAGGCACATGCAATGGCCAATGATTTTTTCTTTACTTCTGCAAGCATGGCACCCTCAATCTCCATCGCTGCAAATATATCTAAGCTGATACCTCCAATAATCAGCACATTTTCTATCCAGTTCATCTTTTCCTCCTAGGTCGTTCCATTATCGATTTCAGTATACTTTCTTTTATTAACGCATAACATATTCAAATCGATAAAAATGTCATCCTGATTATTTCTTTTTCCAAACCTTTGCGAAAAGATCAATCGTAGAATGGGACAATAAGAAAAGCACAGTATCCACTAGTTCTTCTGCCGGAATTGCCATCCCATCCTTCACCCAATCCACAATAATAAAGTCCATGAATTCTGCGTAGGAATCCGCCACTCTCTTCGGCGTAAGCCAGTTGTAAGGAATCTCTGCGTTAACCGATTCCACGCACACCTGGTCCATCAAAAGCTTTGAAATCTCACTTTTCAAAATCTCTGGAAATGAATTCTGTCCTTCAAGCTTCGCAGCCGATGTATAGAATCCCTTTTCCTTCTGCATATTCTTCAGTGCGCGAATCACGCCCTCCTTGAACATTCCATCTAAGATCAGCTCCCGCAGAGGACGAATCAGTTCATCCTGCACAATCCACTCCAACAGCTCATACTTATCCTGGAAATGATTATAAAAAGTTGGCCGGATAACTCCGGCCTTATCTGTAATCTCTTTAATTGTAATCTTCTCAATTGGTTTTTGTACTGCGAGTTCCTTAAAGCTCTCCGCCAATACAATATCAATCGCGCCCTTCCCCTGGTTTGTCATACATTCACCTACATCATTAATTTTACAATGGTCAGATTTCTAGCTTCCCGATCTGCTCTCAGATCAATCAGATTCTCTGTATCCAATAACTGAATCGTCGGTCTCAACACATAGCCCTTATGATTTTCCTTCACAATGGCACGTTTTCCATTGGACAATTCAATCTCACATCCCACCGGATAAATACAGAGCTCTCTTGCCATCACTTCAACGACACGTGGATCAAATTCCATACCACTTCGTCCCATGATATATTCCATCACTTCGGATGGCAAATATGGCTGATGATACGGTCTTTTCGATGTCATCGCATCATACACATCCGCAGCCTTCAAAATACGCGCAAGATTCAACAGCTGATTCTCTCGCTTATGCTCCGGATAACCCATACCATTATACCATTCATGATGCTCTAAAACAGCACGATTTACCCGACTCGGGAAATGGAAACGGTGCGTAAGGAACTCATATCCTCTTCTTGGATGTTCCATCATGCTCACACGCTCATCTTCTGTCAATCTTCTTGGCGCATTAATCAAATCCGCATCAATAAAGATTTTTCCCATATCATGTAGAAATCCCGCCATGATCACATCATGGATCTCATCCTCGCCGAGATGCATCTTCGCTGCAATAATACCGGCAAGAATTCCAACGTGCACAGAATGAAAATACGTATATCCATCATAAGTCTTCAGCTCAATCAGATTACACATCACTTGTTCATTCTTTAAGACATCCTTCACCGTCTCTTCGACAATTCTCTGAATCCTGCGCTCTTCTTCTGAAACATCAAGTTGTTCCCCAAGTGCACTGGTAAACATATCATGAACCGCCTGGACCGCGGTATTTTCAATTTCTGGCCTTACAAGCGTTTTAATTTCAATGGTCTTTGAACAGGCATCATCAATATACACGCCTTTTACTCCCAGAAATGCTAAATAGGAAATGTTCTCCTCGGACAAGATGGTATGCGTGCTAAGAAGCATCATACCCGTTGCATCATAGATGTCCTGTCCCAGTACCATATTCTTTTTTAAATGATTTGTTGGAATGTATCGCATCCGTAGGTCTCTCCCTTTTTTGCCTACTCGTCAAAGTCAACCGTCACAAAATAACCTCTAGGCGTCTCTTCCACTTTGGAAACAACACCCTCTCTTGACTTTAATCGATGTAATGTATCGTAATTCGCCGACATAGCAAATGCACTCCCCAGTGTATAGAAATAGGAATTTGGAAGTTTACCCTCTGTCACCGGCAGGCGATCGCCTTCCTTTAACAAGCCCGGGCGCTCCATCTTAAATTCCATCTGACGCATATCATCACCTAATTTCTATTAAAATTCATCTATGTCCTCTTCATGCAGAATCTCTGAATCCACATATCTGCTTGCTTTATTTACCCTATGAACAATCAACATATCGGTGATTCCATCATAGATTAACATAATACCAATAATAGAAATAATCATATTAATAATGCCAAACGCACAAGCAATACAAAGCAAACCAAGAATGATATTCACAATACCAAATACAATCGACACACCCCAACGTGGAGCCTGATAAGAACGGCCCTCAAAAGCCATAGCAATATCCTGCACCCCATGAACCACAAGTATCATACCAAAGATAATGGGAATAACACTCACTACAATTCCCGGATTCACAAAGATATAAATACCAAATACCAGAATAATCGCTGCAACAATCAGTCCCATCGTACGATTACTATCTGCCATCAGGTTACCAACAATCTGAATAGCACCTGTTGCAATCAGCAACGCACCTACTACCTTACCAATCATGAGTGAAACGGAAGCCGGCCAAAACAAAAGCACAACTCCTAATACAACCATAACCACAGCAGAAAGTGTGATATTTAATTTCAGTTCTTTTATTTTATCAAACATAGAGTTACCTCCTGTGACAAAAAATACACATTTTTGACAACTCTATTTTATCTTTTTCTCCTCCTAAAGTCTACGTATTTTATCAAGCTGCCTTTTTCTTTTTTACAAATTTACGAATTTCGCCGCCCTTAGCGCTCTTCTTGCCACTGTTACCGATAATCGCCTGTAATACAATGAAGAAGCAAAGAAGTGCGGATAATGCGATTCGTACCCACCAGCTACTCAAAGTGCCTTGTGTTGTAATCAAACTTGCGATCGTACCCTTAATCAGGACACCAAACATCGTTCCTACAACGGTTCCTACACCACCGGACAATAACGTACCGCCGATAACAGCTGCAGAAATGGCATCCATTTCCAGGCCTTTCGCCTGCTCTACGAATCCTGCACAACTGTTGAGGCAGAAGAGAAATCCTCCAAGTCCTGCAAGAAATCCATCGAGCACATAAGCTCGCATCTTAGCGCTCTTTACGTTTAAACCCATCATAATGGCACTCTGCTGGTTACCACCAATGGCATAGAGGCTTCGGCCAAACTTGGTATACTTTAGTAATATGGCTACCAAAATAACAATCAATACGGCAACGACTACCGTTGGATAAATGTATGATTTTACCAACATTCCATGCTTATTGGTATATCCGAATGGGAGGTAAATCTTCGCATTGGCCCAGGCAAGAAATGTTTCATTTTTGATGGAGATCATCTCCGTACTGATAATCGCTGTCATTCCTCGGCCAAAGAACATACCGGCCAAAGTTACAATAAATGGCTGAATCTCCAGATAGGAAACCAGATAACCCTGCACAACACCGAATGCAATACCGATAAGCAGTGCTACAATCAGAGCCTGTACCGCAGAGAGTCCCTTGTTTTCCATCAGATCTGCGGAAACCATACATACCAAAGCTACAACAGAACCGACAGAGATATCAATTCCGCCCGTAATCATAACCAGTGTTAAACCGCAGGCAATCACAAGAAGACCTGCATTGGAGATAAACAGATTCAAAAACATCTGTGGCTTTGCAAATCCCTTATCTGCGAAGATTATCATTCCGGCAATGTACATTAATGCAAACATTGCAATGGTGATAAACAGCAGGAATAAGGTTCCGTTTAATTTTGTCTTACGCTGCATTTCCTACCGCCTTTCTCTGTGTAATCTTAGAGATTCGATTCTGGAAAATCGGACTCTGTAACACAACAATTGCTATAACTACGATTGCCTTGTATACAGGAAGCTGATCTGCGGATACGCTCATGGCATACAGAGAAGTGGTCAGTGCCTGAATCGTATAGGCTCCAATGATAGAACCCATCAGATTGAACTTACCGCCACCTAAATTGTTACCACCAAGTGCTACTGCAAGGATGGCATCCATTTCCAGGTTCAAACCAATATTATTGGCATCTGCAGAATAAATACGGCTGGATGCTACAATACCTGCAAGTCCTGCTAATAATCCGCAGATAATATAAGCGATGATTTTCAGCATGGTGGAATTTAATCCTACCAGTCTGGAAGCCGAACCATTGATACCTACACTTTCCAGGTAAAGACCAAGTGCTGTCTTCTTTAAGATCAGCTGCATGATAATCACTGTTAAAATCGCTACAAATACCGGTGTCGGGATTGGACATTTCCCAATATAACCGCCAAGTACCTTGTAGGAACTAACTCTGACATAGGTAATCTGACCCTTTGTCACCAGCTGTGCGATACCTCGTCCAGCTGTAAAGAGAATCAAGGTTGCGACCATTGGCTGGATATTCAGTTTTGCAACCAAAAATCCATTGAATGCACCGCAGAGACCTGCTGCTAATATGCCCGCAAGTGCTGCCACGATAATAGGTGCGGCGAGTGTATTTGTCGAAACTGCACCACCAGATAAAATCTGGCAACAAATAGCTGCTGCCACCGCCATGACCGCACCAACGGAGATATCCTGTCCACCGGATACGGCTGTTACCAGTGTCATACCGACTGCCAGAATTACCAATTCCGAACCTCGGTTAATAATATCTACCAGATATCCATAGAGAACCCCATTATTCATGGATACTTTAAAGAAATCCGGGGTCTGAATCACATTTAATAACAATACAATCAAAAGACATACGATTGGCATAAAGAGTTTTGCATGTCGAATTTGATTCCATTTTGATGTTTTAGACTGCTGCGCCATTCTCTGCCACCTCCTCGTCTAATTTCACTTCTGACTGAACAGATTCCCCACCGGCAATCGTCTTCATAATATCTGCCTGGTTCAACTGCTCGCCAGAAAGTTCTCCAACCTTCTTACCATCTCTCAGTACAGCCATACGGGAACAGGTACGTAACATTTCTTCAATTTCGGAAGAGATAAATGTTACGGCTTTTCCCTCATCGGCTAAATCCAATACCAGCTTCTGAATCTCTGTCTTGGTTCCGACATCGATACCTCTTGTCGGTTCATCCAAAATCAGATAATCCGGATTCGTCAGAAGCCATCTTGCGATAATGACCTTCTGCTGGTTTCCACCGGATAAACTCTTGATTGGCGTTTCCATACTTGCTGTCTTAATCTGAAGGAGCTTGATATATTTATTGGCAGCCTCCTCCATTTCCTTCTTACTCATAAGATGGAACATACCACGCTGCGCCTGCAGTGCGATGATGATATTCTCCTTAACGGACAGATCCGCAATAATTCCGTCCTTCTTACGGTCTTCCGGAAGATATGCCATACCATGTTTCATCGCATCGAGCGGTTTATTGATCTTGACCTTCTCACCATTTACCAGCAATTCTCCTTCATCCGCCTTGTCTGCACCATAGATGGCACGTACCAGTTCTGATCGACCGGAACCGAGAAGTCCGGTCAGTCCGATAACCTCACCTTTTCGAATGGCAAGATCGAATGGACGAATCGTACCCTTATGGCCAAGGCCCTTGGCGTCAATAACCACTGGAGTCTTATCATCAATAACGATTTCATGATCACTCTTAATATCCGCAAGATCATTGAAATCCTTACCCATCATCTTAGCTACCAGATCGAGTCTTGGCAGTTTCTCTGTCTCATATTCTCCTACCAGCTCACCATTTCTAAGAACGGTAATTCTGTCACACACGGCATATACCTGCTCAAGGAAATGTGTAACAAATATAATTCCAACTCCATCCTTACGAAGTCTTCGCATCAGATCGAATAATTTTTCTACTTCATCATCATCCAGTGAAGATGTCGGTTCGTCCAGAATCAGTACTTTACATTCCTGATCTACAGCTCTTGCAATCGCTATCATCTGCTGAATGGCAATCGAACACTCGGATAACTGTCTGTCCGGATCTACATCGATATCCAGATTTCGAAGTACCGAAGCTGCGTCGGAACGAATCTTCTTCCAATCGATCAGGCCGGCACGTCTTGGCTCGCGTCCGATAAATAAATTTTCTGCTACTGTTAAATTTGGGCACAGATTGACTTCCTGGTACACCGTACTGATACCATGTGCCTGTGCCTCCTTTGGATTGTGATTGACGATCGGTCCGTCGAAACCATCCATGTGGATTTCTCCACTTTCCAACTCATACACGCCGGTTAACACTTTGATCAGGGTTGATTTACCAGCTCCATTTTCTCCCATAAGAGCATGAATCTCACCTTTTCTCAATTTAAAATCGACGTTTGACAGAGCCTTCACTCCAGGAAAGGTTTTATCGATCCCAGACATGGATAATACAACATCTTTCTCCATTTCCCTGCTCTCCTTTTTCTTCTAACCTCGCTCCGCCGGAGATTCTACTCCGTCGGAAACAAAACAAGCGTGCGACGATTCTTATTTTTATCATCGTCGCACGCCCCCTCTCTGTTTAAGATCTAAGTCAATTTCTTATTCTTAACTATTCCTATCGAAATCCTGATTAGTATGCACGTCCGTCGATTACATCCTGTGTAACTACTGTTACATCATACTTTGATGTATCTCCAAGAGATGTTTCTGCTTCTACTGAAGTTACTGTGTCATCTACTGCGAAAATAGACTCGTCTACATACTGTAACTGATCAACATCTTCGCCAGCTTCCAGCTTCTTAATAATTTCTTCTACACGTGGTCCATGAAGTGGGTTACACTCTGTATTTACTGTAATCTTGCCAGATAATACATCTGTTAAACCAGCGTTTGTAGAATCGAAAGACATTACCATAACTTCGCCATTTGCGATGTCATCACCAACAGTGTATCCTGCTGCTTCCAAAGCATCGATTGCACCGAATGCTTCGTTATCGTTCTCGCAATATACAACGTTGATATTGTCGTTCTGCTTTAAGAGTGATTCCATAACTTCCTGGCCCTTTGCCTGTGTGAATTCACCTGTCTGCTGAGCAACAAGATTCCATCCATATTTCTTAACGGCATCATTTAATCCTTCGGTACGTCCGATCTGAGCAGAAGCTCCAATGGTACCCTGGATATCAACGATATTTAAATCGCTTGCTGCGATTCCCTTAGCTTCTGCAAAGGAATTTAACCATTCACAAGCTTTATTACCTTCTGCACGGAAATCGGAACCAACCCAAGCGGTATATAAGCTGTCATCTGAAACGTCTACCATACGGTCAACGATGATAACTGGAATTCCAGCATCCTTAGCTTCCTGAAGAACGGTATCCCATCCTGTTTCTGTAACAGGAGCAAGAACGATATAATCTACTTCCTGCTGGATAAAGTTACGAATTGCTGTAATCTGGTTCTCCTGCTTCTGCTGTGCATCATCGAAGATTAAGGTATATCCATTGTCTTCGCTGAATGTCTCTTTCATGGAAGCAGTGTTTGCTGTACGCCAATCAGATTCTGCACCTACCTGAGAGAAACCAACGGTGATTGTATCGCCGGAATCGGATCCACCATCGGATGTTCCACCATCAGAGGAAGAACTGCTTCCGCAGCCTACCAGTGTTCCCATCACCATCATGCTACATAACAGCAAACTTAAGACTTTCTTTTTCATAAAAACCCTCCTTAAATTGATATGACTTAGAACTATCTTGTAATACCAATTATAGGAGGGTTCAAAAAAACGCAAAACAGAGTTTCTTTTGATAAAGTTATGAAAATTTACGCATTTTTTTAGAATTTCTTCATCTTCTTAAAAAATGTTTGTTTTTTTATTTCTTTTGTTTGTTTTTTTACACATCGCCTTCTACCAGCCTTGGAATCCGCACAGTAATTACGGTTCCCACCTGATAGGTACTCTCGATCTGAATGCCGTATTCCTCGCCATAGCGCAGTTTCAGGCGCTGCTGGACATTTCTAAGGCCGAAGCCATGACCACTGTCCACAGGTTTCACCTGCTTCCCGTAGATTCGTAAGTTCTTCCTCTGTCATACCGATGCCATTGTCCCGAACAAATAAGAGGAGGTCCAGTCCATCCATCCAACCACTGATGGAAATCTTACCCTTTCCACGCTTATTTTTAATTCCATGATAGAGCGCATTTTCCACCAACGGCTGTAGCGACAATTTCATAATATAGTAATGATGCATTTCCTCCGGAACCGAAATCTCGTATTCCAAGATGTCATGATACCGAAATTGCTGGATCTCGAGATAGCTTTGGACATGTCGAATCTCCTCACCGACGGTGATATTCTCACGCCCCTTGCTTAGCGTCGAACGGAAGAAGGACGACAGACTCGTCAGCATCTTCACCGCATTTTCCTTGTCTCCCGCATCCGTAAGCCAAAGGATGGTATCCAGCGTATTATAGAGAAAATGCGGATTGATCTGGCTCTGCAGAAGCGAAAGCTCCATCTTCCGCTTATTCTTCTGCTCCCGCTTGATATCCTGAATCAAGAAATCAATCTCATTGACCATCGTATTAAAACTCTCGCCAAGTTGATCGAGTTCATTTCGATTGTTCATCTCCACACGAACCGAGAAATCTCCCTGCGAGAAACGTTCATTCGCGTCACATAATTCCAGAATCGGGTCTGTCACTTTATCGGAAACGTAACGCGACAGGATCACATTAAATCCCAGAATCACAATCAAAAGTGCCACCATGATTCGCAAATCACGAAATGCACTCGCACTGACAGCCGCACGTACTTCTTCCATCTCCTGCGCTTCATAATAGATGTAATTCTGAATGTTCTCCTGCGTAATCTCTGTCAAAATCTGAATATTCATCGTAAAGCTGGTCATATTCTCATCATAGTGACCGCCCTCTTCGACATTCTTTAAGATATCATCCACACGATCTTCTAACGTATTCATCAGACGGATAATCGTACGAAGTCTCCGCCGCTTATCACTGTCCTCTGTATCATCATAAAGTTCCTGAAACTGCGCCCTTGCCGTATCGATCGTCGCGTATGGATCAACGTATTTCAGTTTCTCTTCCGGATTCGTCCAGTTCGCGCTACCGATGACGATCTGATACATCTCTTCATCGACTTCCTGCTTAAATGTCATATTATAGGCATTCGCAGAAGTGATATTCGTGACAATCTGATCGTACTGCGTGTAATACGCGCGCATATCATAGATGGCATACCCCAATAGAATCGCGAGTGGCAAGATGGCAATCCAGATATTTAAGATAATTCGATTTCTAAGACTGCCTTGAAACTTCATCCTACATTACCCCCTCGATATTCCTTTGGTGTCATTCCTTCCACCTTCTTAAATAAGGAGCTAAAGTAATGCGGATCTTTATAGCCGACCTCATATCCGATCTCCGACGTCTTTCGGCTCGTCGTGCGTAACATTTCCTTGGCATGCTCTAGTCGAACACTCGTCAGATATTCAATGAAATTCTCGCCCGTCTCCTGGCGGAATACCGTGCTGAAATGATTCGGGCTGACATTTACATAGGCAGCCACCTGGTTGAGCGACATTCCCTCATCATTGTAATTCGCATGGATGTATTCCTTAGCATCCTGAATCATGCTTCCATACTTCTGCTTCGCCATCTGCGCTCTGGCATCCATCACCTTAAGAAGCAATTCGCGAACATAGGTCTTGGTTTCCTCGAGATTGCCAAGCGATTTCGCGCCGTCCTTCATGGAACCGCAAATCGCCATCGCCTGTTCCTTGGTTGCATGAACCTCTTCCAAAAGTGCAACTACCGTAAAATACACATCCGTAACAATATACTGACGGAAAAATGTCGACTTCAGATTCGCTTCTCCCAGGCTCTGGAAATATTCATTCAAGAAGGAATCCAGCTCATTCTTCTCCCCGGTACTGAGGAAATTTTTCAGCACCTTTCGATCGAGCTTTCCGACATCCATTCCACCGATATCAATATCATCCTCGCGTTCCGTGCTATAGAAATACACCCGGCTCTGCGATTCCATAAATCGATGCGAGAAGACACTACTCGCCTGCTCATAGGAATACCAGATCTCACGAATATGATGTTTCGGATTGCCCACGCCGATGAAATACAGCATATCCTCGTATTTTTCACTTATCTTTTTGATTTGATCCAGTAGGGAATCCTGCAAATAACTGATTTGATCTCTAGATTTTGACAACAAAAGAAAGGCCAACACTTCACCCAGCTGCTCATACATCTGGATGCCATCCTGACCATCGACATACTCCCCAATCTCTTCATATGCTTTTACCATCTGCTCGGAATACGTCCCGATCAGATTTTGCTCCACATGCTTCGGACGCATCTGGAACAGCACAATCTCATAACTCTCTGCGATTAGATCCATATGTAATTTCTGTCCCTGTTCCAAGATGTCAGACATCGAAGCGCGACCCTCTACCAACTTACGAAACAGGCGTCTCTGATCACTTTGTAGCGACTCCTCCTGCTCGATAAAAAGGGCAGTCTTCTCCCGACTTCTCTCCTCTTCAATCCCATCGGCAATGCGATGTAACTTCTCCAGCAATTGACTACTGGTCACAGGTTTTAAAATATAATCCGTCACTCCGATTTCAATGGCCTGCTTGGCAAATTGAAATTCATCGAAGCCACTTAAAATAACGATCTTAATATCCGGCTGTTCCTTCTTCACCAACCGGCTAAGTTCCAAACCATCCATAAATGGCATCTTGATATCCGTAATCAAGATATCCGGTTTCACATTCTGAATCATGGGAAATGCCAATTCTCCATCGCTGGCCTCACCAGCAAATTCGAAGCCCTCTTTCTCCCATTCCACGTGATTTTTGATGCCTTCCCGCATCACGATTTCATCTTCAACCAAAAACACCTTCAGCATCTCGGACCCCCATCCCTTCTGCCAATCGATTTATCTGCGTTGCGTAATATCCTGCGCCGTAACCATTATCAATATTCATCGTTGCCACCCCATTGGCACACGAATTCATCATGGTAAGCAGTGCAGACACCCCACCAAAGCTTGCGCCATATCCAATCGATGTTGGAACGGCAACAACCGGACGACTCACCAATCCGCCAACCACGGAAGCTAATGCGCCCTCCATACCAGCTACAACAATCACACAATTTGCCTTTCGAATCTGTTCAATCTGATCTAAGACTCTATGAATTCCGCTCACACCCACGTCATAAAATCGTTCCACATGCGAGCCAAAAAATTCCGCCGTCTGTGCCGCTTCTTCCGCCACCGGAATATCGGCTGTACCCGCGGTACAAATAGCGATTCGTCCCACCTTCTTATGTTCTTTCGGCGAAACCTTGAGGATTCGGGACACTTCATCATATTCCACGTCCCACATGACATTCTTTACCAGATCATACTGCTCTTTGCTGGCTCTCGTACCAAAGACTTCTCCATTTGCATCGTATAATTTCTGGTAAATTGCAAGAAGCTGCTCATCCGTTTTTCCCTGGCAGAATACTACTTCTGCAAAACCGGAGCGCTGTTCACGATTTGTATCTAACTTTGCAAACCCCATCTCTTCATAGGGCTTTTTATCAAAGAATTCTACTGCCTTATCGATGGTAATTCCCCCGTCTTTTACCAACTGTAAAACCTCTCTTGTGTCCATAAAACCCTCTCTTTCGTCTCATCAATCTTGTCTCAGATTATTATAACAGATATGAAACGAACTATCGCTTGTTCTTTATAAAAAGTTATTTTCTCTGTATAATAAAACCATACGATTTTTCTTTTTACCGAATAAAGTTTCCATACGATTTCTAGATGAAAAGGGGACAGACTATGAACGACCATAATAAAAATGATACGATTTCTGAATTATATCGTGCCTTCCGTGGCCGCCAATACAACGCCCCTGGTAAGAGTCGTCTAAAGCAGAGCACCAATACGCTGATTGGTGTCGATTTCTTCGATGAAAATGATATCAAGACCGATGTCTCCACAGGCTTTAAGGAAATACCGAACATCCCCGTGGATATGACACTTTTCCGGGAAATCATCACGGACCACTTGAAATTCTATATCGTCGCAACTCCCATTCAGGAATTCGATGAAGTACGTTTTACCGAAGTGCATAATCTTACACCAACCGGCCGGTCGCGGCTCGTAAACATTTCCAAGGTTGTTGTTGGTGATGGAACCAATGGCGTGATGGAAGGGTTTTATATCATTGGATGGACATAGCTTTCCAAGGGATTTCATAGAATTACGTTTTAGAGGATGATTATGATAACCATTAGTTTATGTATGATTGTAAAAAATGAAGAAGCTGTCCTTCAGCGTTGTCTGGATTCCGTCGCTGATTTGATGGATGAAATCATCATCGTCGACACCGGCTCCACGGACCACACCAAGGAAATCGCTTCGAACTATACGGATAAGATTTATGACTTTCCGTGGTGCGATGATTTCGCTGCCGCTAGAAATGCTGCGTTATCGCATGCCACCATGGACTATATCTACTCCTGCGATGCAGATGAAGTGCTAGACGAAGAAAACCGAGAACGTTTCAAGCAATTAAAGGAAGTGCTTCTTCCAGAGATTGATATTGTGCAGATGCAGTATCTGGAAGATGGCATCCAGACCGTACTCAATACGAACCGCGAACTGCGTCCAAAGCTCTTTAAGCGCCTTCGCCAATTCTATTATGTCGATCCGATTCATGAGACCCTTCGTCTCGATCCCATCGTCTTCGACAGTGAAATTGAAATCCAACACAAACCAGTGGAGCTTCACAGCCGCCGCGACTTCCGGATTTTTGAACGCGCTTATGAAAGAGACCGTAAATTCTCTCATAACGTGCTCAGTATGTATATCAAGGAATTGTATAAATGGGGACGCCCGGATGATTTAGAGCACGCGGCTAAGATTTTAGAAGACATTGAATATCGGGGGACTCTTCCGGATGATTTGGTACAGGAATCCTTCACCATCTTAGTTCGAAATGCCAGATTACATCAGGATCTCGTCAATATGATGCGATACGCTGTACGCTCAGCCTCCATCGAAAAGATGTGTTCCGAACTCTGCTATGAAGTCGGCGCTTATTATTATGATATAGAAGATTATCCAGAAGCGATCATCTGGCTTCACAATGTACTATTTGAAACCGAATGCTATATCGACGTTAACGTACAGGGAGAGAAAACATTTCAAATGTTGATTCACGCCTGTGAAGAGGCCGCAAAAGTTACGATAGATCCTCCTGCGAAGGCTTACTATGAGAGATGTGTACTACAATACAGCGAGAAGCTACAGGAATATCTGCAAAAATAGCATTTTCATGAATCAAAAAAACGGGACTGCAACAGGAGGAAATCCTCCAAACTGCAGTCCCATCTTATTATCTCTTATTGGTTCTTCTCCAGATATGCATCTTCTCTGCTTCCTGAATCAATTCTTCACGGAAATCCGGATGTGCAATACTGATTAACTTCTCCGCTCTTTCCCATGTGGATAATCCCTTCAGATTTACCATACCATATTCTGTTACGATATATTCTGTCGTAGGTCTGGTATCCGTGACAGCAGAACCTTCGACTAAGGTTGGACGAATTCTAGAGGTCGTCTTGCCGGTCTTATCCGTAAAGGTAGATGACAGACAGATAAAGCTCTTTCCACCATTGGATAGGTAGGCACCCATAACGAAATCCATCTGTCCACCGGCACCACTGATCTGTCGGATTCCTGAGGATTCTGCGGAAACCTGGCCAAATAAATCGATATCCACCGCATTATTAATGGAAATAAAATTGTCAATCTGTGCAATGACTCTCACATCATTCGTATAATCCACAGGAGCGCTCATAAGTTCCGGATTATCATTCATGTAATCGTACATCTTCTTCGTACCGGCGCCAAAGGCATAGGTCTGACGGAAGCGATCGATATTCTTCTTCGCACCTGTAATCTTACCTGCTTTTGCAATATCCACAAACGCATCCACATACATCTCGGTATGTACACCGAGGTCTTTCAAATCTGACTCTGCAATCAAAGCACCTACGGCATTTGGCATGCCTCCGATTCCAAGCTGCAGACATGCACCATTTGGAATCTCATCGACAATTAATTTCGCAACTTTCTTGTCAATTTCCGTTGCCGGGCCACCCGCAGGAAGTTCTCCAATAGCTGGATGATCGCCTTCTACAATATAGTCTACTTTGGAAATATGAATCTCAGACTCAAATCCACCCAGGCAACGTGGCATATTCTTATTTACCTCTACGATAACCGTCTTTGCTCTTTCAATTGCGGCCATCAGATGGGAAGCATTTGGTCCAAAATTAAAGAATCCATGTGCATCCATCGGCGTTGTCACAATCATCACAACATCATCCGGTTCAATATGCTCTCGATAATATCTAGGCAATTCGGAATAACGAATCGGAGAATAGAACGAACAGCCCCTACTGATCAATTTACGTTCGATTCCACCCATGTGCCAGGAATTCCAGCAGAAATGTTCCGCTGCATCTTCTCGCTCAAATACTGCTGGCATCTTCATCAGGATACCACCACGTAATTTTACATCCGTAAGTTCATCCGTTCTCTTTGCGAGTGCACGGTCCAAAGCATCTGGAGTTCCATTGCACCAACCATAATCTACCCAATCACCGGACTTAACTACCTTTACCGCTTCATCTGCTGTAACCAGCTTCTGGCGGTACTCTTCTTCAAATCCCATGTAAAAACCTCCCAAAGTTTGTTAAAAAATTATCATAGAGTTACTATAGCACTTATTTGGGTGTTTTTCAACATTTCTGGGTACTGGATATCACACTACTTTTGGGGTGCCCGGTGTGGGGAGGTATTTCAAACACGGCACTCTCACTACGATTCTGCTCTCGTCTCGATACAGAATCTGTCTGCGGTCCACTTGCCTTCGGCAATGTCCTCGA
This sequence comes from Lachnospiraceae bacterium AC2012, assembly GCA_000702525.1. Taxonomy (GTDB): domain Bacteria; phylum Bacillota; class Clostridia; order Lachnospirales; family Lachnospiraceae; genus FD2005. The sequence goes on along the minus strand of JNIN01000001.1, from coordinate 1,838,201 downwards.
CAGATTCTCGTCGACTCGGCAGAATTCTAGTGTTCGGCCTATGGTTTGAAATACCTCCCCACACCGGGCGTCTACAAAGAAGATCATACCCTCCAAAACAGAGCGATAGCCAAAACGAAGAATAGCGTAAAGCCATACGATGCCACAGGTAAATATTCTAAATCTAAATCATCTAAATCGCTAACTTCCATGTACCTGGGTACAATACGCGGGCGCTGAGGACCACCTGAGATGCGTTCTCGATATAGGTTGGATTATCATCGAAGAAGATGTGTGCACCAAAGGCTTCCAAGACACCACACTTATCCTCACCACCAAGGAAGAATGCCTCATCGATTCTGACTCCCCAGCTTCGTAGTGTTCGAATCACGCGTTCATGTGCCGGAGCGGATCGCGCTGTCACAAGGGCTGTTCGAATGGGTACCTGATTCGCCGGATATTCCTGCTGCAGAGATGCAATCACCTTGAGGAAGTTTGCCATCGGTCCCTCCGCAAGTGGCTGGCGTGCTTTCTCTCGTTCACTATCAGAGAATGCCTGCAGTCCGGCATTTTCAAATACTAAATCCGCTTCATTAGAGAAGATACAAGAATCCCCATCAAATGCAATTCGAATCTCTGGTATTTCTCCCTGCGAAGTCCCTGTTCCCTGCATAATCCACCCCGCAGGAATTCCACTTGCAATAGCAGCTTCCACATCCGCAGCATCCGCCGACAGATAAAGATCGGTATGAAATGCTTCGAGATACGGTACGATAGAACGTCCCGTCGTAAAGGATGCTCTCGTGATATCCAGTCCATAAGCTTCGATCGAATGAAATATTCGAAGCGATACCTCGGCACTGTTTTTCGACATCAGTAAGATTTCCACTTTCCCATCTAATCTCAAAAAGGCTTTGATCAGATCAAACGCCGGTCCCGGCTTCAGAACTTCATCTTCATGCGCCATCTGATACTTGATATATTCTTCTGCTCCCAGCGCTTCAAAGATTTCATTCTCCTTCTCCAAATCAAATAGTGCACGCGTTGATACTGCAATATGCAGCACGGGTTCCTGCTCTCTTACCGGTTTTAAATAGTTTTCTCTCATAACGCGCCTCCTTAAAATAAAGCATATCTATGTCGCATTTCCTTTTCTATGCTCTATTTTATCCAGGTACCTGTCCCATTTATGTCCCGTCATCTTTACCATAAAAACACTGAACAGCTGTTCAATATCACATATATGACATATTATTCGTTTTTTTATCATGCTTAAATCCGTTAGAAACGCCACATTTTAGGTAATAGAGAACACATGTTGATTTTTGTTCATTATTACTATTCCCAAAACCCAAAAATCTGTGTATCATTTTCCCATTGCTACTGTATTTATTAATTTTTTATTAATTTAGTGTCACATGGAGGTGCACATGAATCTCAAATTATTGAAAATCAAATCCATCCGTACCGCTTTAATTGGTATGGTCATTGCAACCGTAGTAATACTTGAAGCAATCAATATCACATTTGGAGCGTCAAACCTTAAGACCGGTATCGAATACGAAACGATGCAGGGTCTGAATGCTGCTTGTCTCTCCTACGCACAAGTACTAAATATCACAGAACATAATGACAGTATCGATAATTCCACACTGGAAGCCGACCTGAACAATTCCACCGGATACGAGTATACCTATTTCCTTGGAAATATTAGAGAGCGCTCTTCGATTGACGGCGTTGTCGGAACCGAAGCAAACGAAGATATCTACAATACTGTCGTAAATAATTTAGAAACTTATACCAATGACGCTACTGTAATTGGCGATTCCGAATACTACGTAGTTTACCAGCCACTCATCTACAACGGCGAATGTTATGGTATGGCATTTGTAGGCTTACAGAAGGATACCATCACAACCTACATCACTTCTATGATGACAAAGATGGCTGGTACCGGCCTCGTTGCTATGTTTATCATCCTTACCATCGCCATTCTCGCTGCTATTCGTTTATCGAATGCCATCAAAAGAAATGTAGAAGCTATCGATAAGCTTGCGACTGGCGAATTAAATATCGAAATTGATGAAAAAATCACAAGGCGAAATGATGAGCTTGGACAGACTGCAAAGTCCATTCTCTCCCTGGCAGATAAGCTTCACGATGTAATTGGAAGCGCAAAACATTCTTCTGAGGAACTGGATACTTCTGCCGAGGAACTTTCCGAGTCCGCAGAAACGATGTCCATCACTGCTGAAAATGTTTCCAGCGCTGTGGATCAGATTGCCTGTGGCGCAACAGACCAGGCAGAATCTCTCCAGGACGCTGTCAGCAGTGTAGAAGAAATCAATGGTGCAATCGAGCTCATCACACAAAATACAGAACAGATGAATACCATTGCCGGAAATATGCAGAAGAATTCGACAACAAGTTCTGCTTCCCTTCAGGAACTTCAGGCTTCCACAGAAGAGACGATCCAGGCAATCAACGACATTGTAAAGATGATTCAGGAAACAAACAAGGCCGTTGACAATATCAGCGAAGCAGTTATCATTATCGATTCCATCGCTGAGCAGACGAACCTGCTTTCCCTGAATGCAAGTATTGAAGCAGCACGAGCTGGTGAAGCCGGCAAGGGATTTGCGGTAGTTGCAGATGAAATCAGAAATCTTGCAGAGCAGTCTGCATCAGCAGCAAAGAACATCCAGGAAATCATGGGCGTTCTCTCTGAAGACTCTGCTGTAACCATGGAAAACGCTGGAAATGTACAGTCGATCATCGAAAAGCAGAACGACGTTATCGGCAATACCATCACTCTGGTTAACACCATGATTCATAATATTGATGAGTCTCTTGTTGTAACAGGTCAGATCTCTGAAAGTGTAGACCGTTCCAACCAGGCAACGAAGGTATTCTCTGATACCATCAACTCTCTGTCTGCCATTTCTCAGGAAAATGCAGCAAGCACAGAAGAAACACGTGCCTCTATGCTGGAACTCGCCGAAACAGTAAGACGTCTGTCTGAAAAGGCAACTGGATTAAACACTATTTCTAAAACATTAGAAGAAGAGATGTCATTCTTCTCCTAATCATAGATGCAAGGCGCATAATAAAAAGAGGACGATTTGAGATGAACTCAAATCGTCCTCTTTCCATCTTTTATATTCTTTCCAATTTCACGACGGCTTCACAATGTGCGGTATGACCGAACTGGTCGACAGCACAGGCCTTCGTCAACTGATATTCTCCGCTCGCGCAGAACAATTTCAAATCACGTGCCATAGTCGCCGGGTCGCAGGATACATAGACAATTCGCTCCGGTTTTTCTCCAAGGATTGTCTCAATTACGGAAGCTTCGCAGCCCTTACGCGGTGGGTCCAACATAATAACATCTGCCTTATTTCCTTCTCGCACGAGTTTCGGAAGTACATCCTCCGTTGCGCCAGCGAAAAAGTCCGCATTTCCAATGGCATTTCTAGTCGCATTTTCCTTGGCATCCTGAATCGCTTCCGGAACAATCTCGATACCGGTCACATGCCCTGCCTTCTTCGCCAAGAAAAGGGAAATCGTACCAATTCCACAATACAAGTCATAGACATATTCTGTGCCGGTAAGTCCAGCATACTCCAAAGCCTTTTGATAGAGCTTTTCCATCTGCTCCGGATTCACCTGGAAGAATGACTTTGGCGAAATACGAAAGGAAATGTCACCGATCTTATCCGTAATCGTATCTTCGCCCCAGATGGTACGTGTCTCCTCTCCAAGGATTACGTTATTTCGCTTTTTATTCACATTGATTGAAATACTATAGATTCGTTCACTCGCCGCTTTTAAATATGCGATTAAGCCGCTCTCATCCGGAATCTTCGTACCATTGATAATGAGGCAAACCATCGTCTGATCGGTATGCACACCCTGTCGAATCAGAACATGACGAACCAATCCTTTGCCCGTCACTTCATCATATGGCTTCACATGATTTTTCACCATCCAAGACTTCACAGCTTCCAATAAATCATGGTTTTCTTCCGCACCGAGATAACAATCTTCGGCATCGATAATGCGATGGCTATGTGATGCATAGAAGCCCATCACAATCTCGCCATTCTTATCCAGTCCCACTGGATACTGTGCTTTATTTCGATATCTCCAAGGATTCTCCATACCGATAATCGACTCAGAAATAGAATCGATATAAGCTTGATCGAACCCACCCAGGCGAACGAGATCATTTCTCACCATCTGCTCTTTCCATGCAAGCTGCGCCTGATAATCCATATTCTGAATCTGGCAGCCACCGCAGGTCTTTGCAATTGGGCACTTTGGCTCCACACGGTTTTTGGAAGGCTCTAGAATCTCTACAATCCTTGCATAACCATAAGACTTCTTCAGCTTCATCGCCGACGCAAGCACGCGGTCACCCACGATGGCATCCTTGATAAAGAATGTCATCCCGTCGAATCGTCCGATTCCCTCTCCATGGGTTCCCAAATCTGTAATTTCTATTTCAAATGTATCATTTTTTTTCATAATTCTCTCGAAAAAAGAAATGCAGACGATGCTGCATTTCTTTCTGTCTTTCTAATCTGTATTATTTCGATGTACGACGGATATTTGTCTCCAGGAAACGGTTGTATCCCTGCCATGTCATATCCTTATCATCTGTCGACTTTATTGCCTCCTTGAATGTCTCCATCTTTGCATCGATATTATCTGCAAAGCTAAGCGCAATCGCCTCTGCAATAGCAGGCTTCTTAGGAGATCCATATTCCAGTTCGCCATGATGGGAAAGAATACAGTGAATCAATTCGTTTGCCTTTACCTGAGGGAAACCGTCGATTTCTCTGATCTTATCGCGCACCATCTGGGAACCGATGATGATATGACCAAGTAACTGGCCATCATCTGTGTAATCATTCATTGGAAATGGTGCGATTTCTGATAATTTACCAATATCATGGCAAATCGCTGCTGTTACGAGCAGGTCGCGATCCAATTCCGGATAATTCTGCGCGTAGAAATTACAAATCTTCGCTACAGACAAGGTATGTTCTAATAATCCACCAACAAATCCATGATGTACGGATTTTGCTGCGGAATGGAAGCAGAATCTTTTCTTGAAATCTGCATCTAAAAAGAAGCTTTCCAACAACTGTTTCAGATGTACTTCCTTAATGCTGTCCACGAGACCGAGGAGCTGCGTATACATTTCCTCGATATCTTTATCTGTAATTGGCAGATAGTCCGAAGGGTCAAACATCCCTTCCTCTGCCTTTCTGGCTCTCTTAATATTTAACTGTAACGCGCCATTAAAGCTTGTTACTTCTCCATTGACAAAGAGGTAATCCATCTTGTCAAAATCGCAAATCCCCGGATTTCCTACATCCCAGATCTTTCCATCAATCGTTCCGGTTCTGTCCTGTAAAACAACAGTCAGATAAGGCTTTCCGCTCTTTGTCAGCGCCTGCTGCACATGCTTCACCAGATAGACATCATTAATAGTTGCACCCTCTTGAAAGGCTTCGATGTATTTCATTATTATTCTCCATTCTAAGCAGCCTGCCTCGTAATGCATCTCTAGAAATGTCCACAGGCTACATTCTTCACTCATTATACTTGCTGAACCCTGTCGTAGCAAGGAAATTCTTGCTAAAATCCCTTGAATCTAAAGGAAAACCATGTAAAAATAGAACCTATGAATAAGAAAGTTTTAAAAACATTAGAATTTGATAAAGTAATTGAACAATTAATCGCATTAGCCGCATCCGAAAAGGGTAAGGAATATTGCAGTAAATTGACACCAATCTCTAACGAAGAGAAAATCAAGGAACGTCAATTGCAAACCAGCGATGCCCTCGGACGACTGATTCGTGATGACAGAATTTCCTTTGGCGGAATTCACGATATGACACTCTTTGCAAAGCGCCTGGAAATCGGCGGTATGTTAAATGCAGGAGAACTCTTAAAAGTGAGCAACCTCCTTAGCATCACCAGCCGTGCCAAAAACTATGGACGCCCAAAGAGAGACGATTTACCGGTCGATAGCCTGCAGCATTTCTTCTCGGAACTGGAACCTCAGACGCAAGTGCGTGAAGAAATCGAGCGCTGTATCATTTCCGAAAATGATATCGCGGACGATGCCAGCGCTGGTCTGAAGTCCGTTCGTCGTGAGATGAATCTGACAAACGAGAAGATTCGTAAGGAAATGAACGGTTTCCTCGCCGGTTCCAATCGCGACTTCCTACAGGACGCTGTAATCACCATGCGAAATGGTCGTTATTGTGTGCCTGTCAAAGCGGAGCACAAGTCCCATATCAAGGGTATGGTGCACGACCAGTCCTCCACCGGCGCAACTCTTTTTATCGAACCGATGTCCGTTGTCAATCTGAATAACCAGCTTCGCGAACTCGAAATCGAGGAACAGAAGGAAATCGAAAAGGTACTCTCTACCCTTTCGCAGATGGTTTCCGAAGTGATGGATTCCATCAAGCACAACTTCTATGTGCTCGCTGAGCTCGACTTCATCTTCGCCAAGGGGCGTCTTGCGCTCAAGATGAATGCAATCGCGCCAAATTTCAACACGGACGGCATGATCCGCCTGAAGGGTGCAAGACATCCTCTGCTTGATTCCGAACGCGTCGTTCCGATTGATATCCACCTTGGCGACGATTTCACGCAGCTGATTATCACTGGTCCGAACACCGGTGGTAAGACCGTTTCCCTGAAGACTTGTGGTCTTCTGACTCTGATGGGTCAGGCAGGGCTACATATTCCTGCAAAATCCGAGTCTGAGCTGGCCATCTTCCACAATGTCTATGCCGATATCGGTGACGAGCAGTCCATCGAGCAGTCGCTCTCGACCTTCAGCTCGCATATGACGAATATCGTCCGCATCCTCCAGGGTGTGACCGCGAAATATGAAGCCTTAAATACAGGAAATGATACGGCAGCGCTTTCAGAAGAAGAACGGAAAATTGAAAATCCTCTGAACGCCCTCGTATTATTCGATGAATTGTGTTCCGGTACGGATCCTTCGGAAGGTGCTGCGCTTGCTATGAGTATTCTGCAGAAATTACATCTCCTTGGTGTTCGAACGATGGCAACCACACACTACAGTGAGCTCAAAGTCTATGCGCTCTCCACCCCTGGTGTAGAAAACGCAGCCTGCGAGTTCTCTCTGGAAACACTCAGCCCGACTTACCGTCTGTTAATCGGTGTTCCTGGCAAGAGTAACGCGTTCGCCATTTCCAGAAAGCTCGGTTTATCCGATGACATCATCGAAGATGCCCGCACCAAGATGACAGAGGACGATCAGTCCTTCGAAGACTTGCTTGTGGATTTGGAACAGAAACGTATTCAGATGGAAAATGACCGACTTACCATTGAAGCTGAAAAACGTGAGATTCAGTCCCTTCGCCAGTCCCTTGATGATAAGCAGCAGCGGATCGATGAGCAACGCGCCAATATCATCCGTGATGCCAGCAAGGAAGCTGCAGACATCATCCGCGAAGCAAAGGAGACTGCCGATGAGACAATTCGTGCATTCAACAAATTTAAATCTTCCAACCCTGACATCGCCGAGATGGAACGCAGACGTCAGGAAGTTGGTAAGCGCTTAAATGATGCACAGTCCAAGTCGTTCCAGTCGCATAAACCTGCCGCAACATCTTCTACAAAAGCAGAAGACGTCCACATTGGTGACCGCGTAAAGGTTCTTAGTATGAATATGACGGGAACGGTACATACGCTTCCAAACAAGAAGGGCGAACTGGTCGTTTCCATGGGTATCATCAAGTCCACCGTGAAGCTATCCGATATCATTCTGATTGCGGACAACACCGATACCACCTTCAATGGACAGGCAGTAAATGCTGGCCGAAAGATGCAAAAGAAGCATACGCCTGGCGCCTACGGTCGTGTTGGCAAGAATGGCCTCGGCGGCAATACCTCCGGTAAATTCAGCAAGGCGGCTTCCATCTCCACAGAGATTAAGCTCCTTGGTTATACTGTTGACGAAGCGATCTCCGCACTTGACAAATATTTGGATGACGCTTACCTCTCCCACCTGACTTCCGTCCGTGTCGTTCATGGTAAGGGTACCGGTGCGCTCCGAAAAGCTGTACACCAATATCTCAAAAAACAGCCACACGTCAAAGACTTCCATCTCGCTGAATTCGGCGAGGGTGACGCCGGCGTAACCATTGTGGAATTTAAATAAAGGAGAAGCTTGTGAAAGTAAGTATCATTGTCCCTGTTTATAATGCAGAAAAAACCTTAATAGAACGAGTCGGTAATCTATTAAACCAAACTCTCAGTGATATTGAAATTATCTTTATTAATGACGCATCGACGGATAACACTCTAGCTATTTTAGAATCCGCTAAGAATCAATTCCCAGATCGAGTACGCGTACTATCACTAAAAGAAAATAAGGGTCCTGGTGCAGCAAGGAACGCTGGACTTTCCATTGCAACGGGTGATTATATCGGTTTTTGTGATTCCGATGATATTGTTGATTCAACAATGTATGAAAAACTATATAACAAAGCAATAGAAAACAATGCAGATATTGTAGATTGCGCTTTTTATCGAGAAAGTCAGAACAAAGCATTCCGTCATTTTACAAATGATATCGTTGGCGAAATTTCAGCAAAACAAAAATCCATAATTCTACAGGGTGGTTTTTGTGTAACAAAAATATTCAAGCGTTCTCTCATTTATAATGATAAGAATGAGCCAACTCTTTTCCGTGAAGAATATGGTCTAGAAGACATGGACTATTTAATGGGATTAATCGCTCGCGCAAAAATCTTTCATTATGTTGACGACATTTTATATATTTATAAAGATAGTGATAATTCTCTTTCAAAGGAACAGGATTTTTTTAAATATTATCGTAATCATGCATCTGCAATGCTTGGTATATATGATACGCTTTCATCCCTTCCTAATTATTCTGATTTTCAAGATGCCGCTGAAATTTGCATGGCTACCATGTACATAAACATCAAAGATGCTCTAGAAAAAATGCACGGAAAAATCAATGATACCGTTTTACAAGAAATGGAAAATGGCATAGAGTCAATGAAAAAACAATGTATTCAAAAACCTATTTCAAAAAATCCTTACTTTACTTCTGGATTATCTGAACATGGTAAAACTCTTATTTTGAAAGAAGAAAGAAACAAATACTAGCACAAAATCCCTCTCACGCAAAAATAAGCTGTGTTTGTTTTCCGGGAGCCCGACCGAGGGTTCGCTGTTTGAGAAATTTCGTTAAGTAGAATAACAAAGCCCGTTTTATATGAATGAGCACCGTGTGTAACTTCAATCCATTTCAGGTACACACTCGAGCTGCCATCCCTGGCAGCTCGTGCTTATTCATTATAAAACGGGCTTTTATTCTACTAAACTCAATATACGCACAGTTAACCCTCGGTCGAGACCCTGGAAACAGGTACAGACACCTATAGGTAAACTAATTCATGAAGTCGAGATTTTTCTCCCGCCTCCACCAAAATACGCTGCACCTATTAGGAAATCTTTCGCACGGTTTCATAGGTGAAGGTGTTGAGGAATCTCTTCGCACGCTCTGTCTTTGGTGCTTCAAAGAATTCTAGCGGTTTGCCGGATTCCACGATATGACCGCCATCCATGAAGATGATGCGGTTGGCAACAGCCTTCGCAAAATCCATTTCATGCGTCACAATTACCATTGTGCTACCCTGCTCGGCAAGATCCAAAATAACATCTAAAACCTCACGTACCATTTCCGGATCCAACGCAGCCGTCACTTCATCGAAGAGCAGCACTTCCGGATGCATAGCCAAAGCACGCACAATCGCCACACGCTGCTTCTGGCCGCCGGATAACTGCCTTGGGTAGCTGTCCTTCTTATCCTCCAATCCCACACGTCTCAGGAGCTCGATTGCCTCCTTCTCGACTTCCTTTTTGTCACGCTTCTGTACAAGGGTTGGTGAAAGCATGACATTCTGTAGGATGGTTTTATGTGGAAATAATTCATAACTCTGGAAAACCATTCCGATCTTCTGACGTAAACTCGTGATATTCTTAGACTTCGAATCCACAAGTTCGCCGCGATATCGGATTTCCCCACTCTGGATTGGCTCCAATCCATTTAACGTTCTTAGAAATGTACTCTTACCGCAACCGGAAGGTCCGATGACAACCAGAACCTCACCCTTATGAACCGTCAACGACAAGTCATCCAAAATATTTTTCTCCCCATCATATGTCTTTGTTATATGATTCACTTTTATAAATTCCTGTGACATCTAGTTCCATTTCCTTTCCAGATATTTTGCAAACATGCTGATTGGCCAACATGCCATGAAATACAGTATAAATACCGTTAAGTATACGCCAAATGCTGCGTTTGGCGATGTATCGCGATTCGCCTCAATAATCTGCTGTCCCACTTTCAACACCTCAACCACACCGATTAACATCACAAGACTGGTTGTCTTAATCATACGTGTAATCAGGTTAATCGATGTCGGAATCAAGCGTCGTATGGTCTGTGGAATTACAATGTGCACGTACGTGTCCCTTTCTGTAAGTCCAAGCGCGGCCGCCGATTCATACTGGTGCTTGGGAATGCTGATCAGTGCCGAACGCACGAGATCTGCCATTTCCGCTGTGCCCCAGAAACTGAATACGATAATCGCCGAAATTTCCGCATCTATATTAATTCCCAAAACTCTTGTTGAGCCGAAAAATACCAGAAACAGGAGCACCATCTGTGGCATGATACGAACGATTTCCAGATAGATTCTGGTGAAAATCTTAATGACTGGATTTCGTCTCGTCATCAGCGCCCCGACAAGCAGCCCCAAGAAAATGCTGATAAGCACGGAAATGAGACTGATCCGCATGGAAACCCATAGCCCTTCCAGGAATCGCTGCATGTTGATTCCCTTAAATAAGACATCAATCCCCAAAACTTGCATAGCGCACCCTCCTCTCCACGATGCTTCCCACGATGGAAACCGGAAGCAAAATGACAAGATAGAAGATTACGAGAAGCGCCAGGCTCTCGGTCGTCTTATAATACGAACCAATCAGATCCTTTGCTGTAAACATCAAGTCCATCAGGCTGATTGCCGAGAAGACAGAAGTCTCCTTCAACAGGAAAATGATATTCGCGACAAATGCAGGTGTACTGATGGAAACCGCCTGCGGCAAAATCACATGCCCCATCGCCTGGAAATGATTCATGCCCAGCGAGAGTGCGCTCTCCATCTGAATCGGTTCGATTGCTTCAAAGCCACTCCGAAATGCCTCCGCCATGTAGGCTCCACCAAGTAACGCCAATCCCAGCACGCCGCAGAATTCTGCATCAATATCTATTCCGATTTTTGGCAACCCGAAATACAAGAAAAAAAGCTGCACTAACAGCGGTGTATTTCGAAATAACTCAATATAAACACTTACAACATACCTTAGAAATGGTACTCCTAAATGTTTGATCATGGCACTAAATAGACCGATGAGTATTGCAAATGCAATACCCATCCATCCGATTTTCAGTGTCAAAATCATAGCCTTCGCAAATAGCGGAAGGTATTCTTTCAATACTACAAAATCCATATCTTTACCTAACTAGTTCTATTTCCATCCATTTTCTTGTTTATCAACAGAAACGAGAATTATTCAGCTACTTTTCCACCTTCCACAACAAGTGTTTCTTCATAATCTGCACCGTAAGTATCAAGCAATGTCTCTTCGTAATCCTTGTGGAAGAAATTCTCACTTGCCAATGATTCGATCTCTTCGTTAATCCACTGAAGAAGCGTATCATTTCCTTTCGTCACTGCTGCTGCAATGGTGTCTGTATCGCCAAGTGACTCGATGCCAACTGTGTAGCCCTCATTCTCGTTTGCAAATGCGATTACTTCTGTGTTGTCATTTGCCCAGGCAACGCCAGTACCATTTTCAAAAGCACTCTTCGCAGCTGCGTAAGTATCAAACTTCTGTAACTGAATCTCTGGATAATTCTCTGTCAGATATGTCTCCGCTGTTGTTCCGGAAATGACAATCACCTGATCATCTTCACCAATCTGATCTAAGTCTGTAATCACGTTATCTTCATGAGAAACGACACCGAGCGCAACATTCATATATGGTAATGCAAAGTCGACCTGCTCCGCTCTCTCATCTGTTACTGTGAAGTTTGCAAGGATGATATCCACCTTGCCTGTCTGTAAATATTCTACTCTGCTCGCAGCTTCTGTCGAAACAAAATTCACATCAACACCAAGATCCTCTGCGAGACGGTTGGCAAAATATACATCATATCCTGTATATTCGCCATTCTCATCTACATAGCCAAATGGGGCCTTATCAGAGAATACTCCAATGTTAATGGTTCCATCTTCCTTGATTTCATCTAATGTTCGATATCCATTATTTGAAGCAGAACTTCCAGATTCTGAATCTCCAGAAGCTGCATTTGCAGATCCACATGCCATCAACCCCAACGCTGCAACCGCAACTAAACCAAAAGCTGTCAATTTCTTTACTACCTTATTCATCATAATAAGTTGTCCTCCTCTAAATTGTTCTTGTAAATTTCTTGATACAAACTATATCCTAGTATTCCTACTAAGTCAATAGGGAATAAACTATAACAGGGTATACAAGAATCCTATAGCAAGGGTGGGAGTGCTGAGTTCGTTTTATACTCTGGCGCCAGGTAGGCTTGCTCCCCGGAGATTGTTGCTGGTCCCGGTTGGTTCTGGCTTCCCTGAAGACTGCTGGCGCCGGTTGGGCTGGGGCCCCAGGCGGGGTCTGTGTTCAGCATAGTTCGCCAAGTAGAAAAACGAAGCCGGCATTGGAGAAATAGGCACCATGCGTAACTTCAGTCCATTTCAGGTACGCATTTGTGCCGCCTTCCATGGCGGCACATGCCTATTTCTCCAATGCCAGCTTCTATTCTACTAGGCTCAATATATTCACACAGCCCCGCCTGGGGAGCCAACCCAACCTGTTATACTGCATCCAACCTAGGGGCTATAACCAACCTATTTGGGTATATAAGAAGATTTTGATTTGCCTCCACCATGTCCTATGGTGGAGGGGTGAAGAGATATGCGCTATATGCCCAAATTCGATGATTTAAGAAGAATTGTTATGGTGGAGGCAATGTAAAAATATGGCTCTGTGCCCAACCTTGCTTTGACTTTGGCATATAGAGGGTTTTTCAAGTCGTCTCCACCACGTATATGCTTTATGTAAGGACTTGTTGTGTGCGAAGCACAGAATTTCATTTCTGGCTTGATTGATTGTAAATCATGGAGCGAGCAAAGCTGTCAAGGGCGAGCCGCAAGCGGTGCGAAGCACCCTTGACAGCAAGCTCGCCCTTGATAGCGTGGTGAACAAGCAGAAATGGAAAAGAAAAGTGAGGTGTGGTCACTTGCTTTTGATGATTATTTGTAATTTTGCGATGCAAGTTCTAAGCGCGGGTATAATAGAGACTTTTTGATAAATTTCCACCATGTTTTTTGGGAATTTGGGCATATAGAGGCTTTTCTTTGTGTCCTCCACCATGCACAAATTCCTATTTGGGCATATATGAAGATTTCTTTATGCCCTCCACCATGTAGCCCAATGAATCTTGGAAATATATCCATTTTCTTATCTCGCCTCCACCATTGTTGGGCATATAACTTGTTTTCTGATTTGCCTCCACCATCCATTTGGGCATATTTCCTGTTTTCTTCATCTCCTCCACCATGTCCTATGGTGGAGGCCTAACGATTTCACCGCTATATGCCCAATTCCCCTCATTTCCCAAAAAGCTATGGTGGAGGGGATTTTAAAAACTGGCTATATGCCCAAACAAATCTTTTCAATACCACAGATAGTTTTTTCTTTTCTGGTTATCCTGGGAGGTGGCTGCCGTCATAGTGTTTAGGAATATTCGCTAGTAGAATTTCATCCACGTCATTGCAAGAATAGACATCGTGTGTAACTTCAATCCGTTTCAGGTACACACTCGAGCTGCCGTCCATGGCAGCTCGTGTCTATTCTTGGCAATGCCGTGGATGATTCTACTACGCTCATATTATGCACACCATGACGGCAGCCCCCTCCCAGGATATCCAGAAAAGAAAAAACCTCAGCAAATACAAAAAAGCCCCGCAGGGAACCCTGCGGGACTTTAAAATGCATTGTGGATTAAACTAACTCAAGAACAACTTCAAGAGCACCATCACCCTTACGCTGACCAATCTTAACGATTCTTGTGTAACCACCGTTACGGTTAGCATACTTAGGAGCGATTTCGTCAAATAACATGTTAGGAACGTTAACTGACTTTGTATCTCTCTTCTTGTCGCCCTTTTCTGTTACAGGATAGAGAACCTTGAGCATCTGACGACGAGCGTGCAGACGGGACGGCTGATCCTTCTTGATAGTCTTTTCAACTGTTTCATAAACAGTTACGTTCTTACCATCAACAACTTCTTTTACTCTCTTACCATCTTTGTCTTTCTTAGCAACCTTGCACTGTACTGTAACTTCATCGAAGTTATCCTTTTCCTTTACAGCTAATGCGATAAGGCCTTCAGCGATCTTCTTAACTTCCTTAGCCTTAGCTTCAGTAGTGATGATTCTACCATTGTAAAGAAGGTTTGTTACCTGGTTTCTAAGTAAAGCTTTTCTCTGGGAAGATGTTCTTCCTAATTTTCTATATTTTGCCATTTTATATTTCCTCCATAATATGGGTGGTACTACTTAACAACGCTCGTCGGTCTTATATGTTTAGCAGTTCATCTTTGCCACTCTGAGGTCCACCGATGGATGCTCGTCGGTCTTATTCCACTGGCAGTTCAAAGCATTTTAACTTACTCTTCACCTAAACGAAGAGAAAGTCCAAGTTCTTTCAACTTAGCCAGAACTTCGTCAAGAGACTTCTTACCTAAGTTACGTACCTTCATCATCTCTTCCGGTGACTTGTTACATAACTCTTCTACGGTATTGATTCCGGCTCTCTTTAAACAGTTGTAAGATCTTACAGATAACTCGAGTTCATCGATAGTCATCTCAAGAGCTTTTCCTGTTGTGTCGTCTGGCTTGTCTACCATGACATCAATTGACTTAGTATTTTCAGATAAGTCGATGAACAAGTTCAGATGTTCATTTAATACCTTAGCAGCAAGGCTGACAGCCTCATCTGGTCCAAGAGTACCATTTGTATAAACATCTAATGTTAACTTATCGAAGTCAGTAACCTGACCTACACGAGTGTTTTCAACCTTAAGATTTACTCTTTCGATTGGTGTGTAGATACTATCAACAGCGATTACACCGATTGGTGTGTCATCGTTCTTGTTCTTGTCAGCTCCAACATAACCTCTACCATTTGTGATAGTAAGATCCATGTATAATCTGCTGTCATTACCACCGTTTAAGTGAGCGATAACAAGATCAGGGTTGATGATTTCGATATCAGAATCAACCTGAATATCACCAGCAGTTACAGGGCCTTCACCTTCGAAGTCAATGTATGCCTTCTTAGGTTCGTCGGAAGTACTGTTGTTTCTCAGAGCTAATTGTTTGATGTTCATGATAATCTCAGTGACATCTTCCTTAACTCCTGGGATAGAACTGAATTCGTGTAATACTCCGTCAATCTTGACCTGGCTTACTGCAGTTCCTGGTAAGGATGACAGCATAATTCTACGAAGAGAATTTCCGAGTGTTGTACCATATCCTCTTTCGAGTGGCTCTACAACAAATCTGCCGTACTTTTTGTCTTCTGAGATTTCAGCAATCTCGATGTTTGGTTTTTCGAAATCGAACACTATAAAAGCCCTCCTTCTAAATATTTAATCCGGCACATGCCGATACTAATCAATCAGTACTTATTACTTAGAGTATAACTCGACGATAAGCATTTCATCAACAGGAACGTCGATCTGATCTCTAGAAGGTAATTCTTTTACAGTAACCTTGAAGTTATCTGCATCGCAATCTAACCATTCAGGTACAATTCTACCTGCAGTTACTTCTGCGATATCCTTAAATCTCTGAAGTCCCTTCTTCTTTTCAGCAACTTCGATAACATCTCCAGCCTTTACAAGGTATGAAGGGATGTTAACTCTCTTACCGTTTACAAGGAACATCTTGTGTCCTACTACCTGACGAGCTTCTCTTCTTGTACGAGCAAAACCTGCGCGGAATACTACGTTGTCAAGACGGCTCTCAAGGATAGTCATAAGGTTTTCACCAGTCATACCCTTCTGGTTATCAGCCTTCTTATAATAGTTACGGAAAGGCTTTTCAAGTACACCATAGATGAACTTAGCCTTCTGCTTTTCACGTAACTGAAGTCCGTACTCGGATTTCTTTCTTCTTCCGTTGTTGGACTGTCTTTTTGATTTTTTATCTACTCCTAAATATACAGGATCTAAATCAAGAGATCTGCATCTCTTAAGAATAGGTGTCTTATTTACTGCCATTTTCGATAATCCTCCTATTAGACTCTTCTACGCTTTGGTGGACGACAACCATTGTGTGGTACAGGTGTTACATCCTTGATACTTGTTACTTCAAGTCCGCTAGCAGCGAGTGCACGGATTGCAGCTTCTCTACCTGAACCAGGTCCCTTAACGAATACATCTACTGTCTTTAATCCATGAGGGAGAGCTGCCTTTGTAGCTGTCTCTGCTGCAACCTGAGCAGCATATGGAGTAGATTTTCTTGAACCTCTAAATCCTAAGCCACCTGCACTTGCCCATGAAAGAGCGTTACCCTGAGCATCTGTTAATGTAACAATAGTGTTATTGAAAGATGCCTGGATATGTGCCTGGCCATGTTCAACGTTTTTCTTTACACGCTTTTTTGTCACTTTCTTTGTAACTTTAGCCATATCTAAACTAACCTACTTTCTTAATCTTAAAAATTAATTGTTCTTATCGTTGAAGAAATGAATTATTTCTTCTTGTTTGCGATAGTCTTCTTAGGACCCTTGCGAGTTCTAGCGTTTGTCTTAGTCTTCTGACCACGAACTGGAAGACCACGTCTGTGACGGATACCACGATAGCATCCAATTTCCTGTAATCTCTTAATGTTAAGAGCTACATCTCTTCTTAAATCACCTTCTACCATCATTGTTTCATCAATGACAGCTGCGATTCTCTTTACTTCGTCATCTGTAAGGTCCTTAACACGTGTGCTAGGGTCAACCTTTGCAGACTCAAGAATCTTAGTTGCACTTACTCTACCGATTCCGTAGATGTAAGTTAAACCGATCTCAATTCGCTTATCTCTTGGTAAATCTACACCTGCGATACGAGCCATGTTTTCTTTCCTCCATCAAATTCAAAATGTTTGCGTTTACACGCTTTTGTTGCCTATCATTCCTGGTATGTGAAGAATGAAAATGCGTAGTGAATCTTTTGTATATATTATGATATCAACATATTTCTATGTTGCAGCCGCACATAATAAATACTTAAACGACAGTCGATTAACCCTGTCTCTGCTTGTGTTTAGGGTTTTCGCAAATAATACGAACTCTACCCTTTCTCTTGATAACCTTGCACTTTTCGCAAATAGGTTTAACTGATGATCTAACCTTCACGGGAAATCCTCCTTTCCACAATGCATGTTTCTTCTATATATTAAAAACAGTTTTCTTTTGCAACTCTAGAAAACGTGTTTTTGACGCACAAAAACGGGAAATGTTTACCATTCCCGAAAAAACGTCCGTTTAACATTATAGCGAGTAGTGTAGAAAATGTCAACGCTTATTTATCTCTCCAGATAATTCTGCCCTTTGTAAGGTCATATGGTGACATTTCGATTGTTACCTTATCGCCTGGAAGGATTCGAATATAATTCATACGAAGTTTTCCACTGATATGAGCTAAGATCTGAAGACCATTTTCAAGCTCAACCTGGAACATAGCGTTTGGTAATTTTTCTACCACGGTTCCTTCTACTTCAATTACATCTGCTTTTGACAACTTTCTTCCTCCTGATATAATCTTAAAATCTCCGAAACTAACGAATCATTCATTTCTGAATGTTCCTCAAGTAAGTCTTTGACCCTCTGAGGCAGACGCTTGATTACTTGCACATGCATCTTCTTCTTTATTTTCGGATGTTCCATTGTCTTTGTTTGGCCATTCACTAAAGTGACCAAATCAGTTTCTTCTTTGATAATGACATACACATGATTTTTATCATGTCCTGCCAATGACTTAGCGAGAACTATCATAGCCTCTACCTATCTTATCCCAAGATCATTACGATATCTTGGAAAACACCTTCGAAATCCTTTGTTCCGTCTACTGTACGGAGGATTCCCTGATTGTTGTAATAATCAATAAGTGGCTGTGTCTGTTCATGGTACACATCAAGTCTCTTCTTTACTGTTTCAGGCTTATCATCTTCTCTCTGAACAAGTTCGCTACCACAGTTATCACAGATTCCTTCACTCTTAGGTGGGATTGTAATGATGTGATAAGTAGCACCGCACTTAAGGCAAGCACGACGTCCAGACATACGATCGATAATATTTTCATCTGCAACATCAACATTGACAGCATAGTCCATAGACTGTCCCATAGCTGTAAGTGCCTTATCTAAAGCTTCAGCCTGAGGGATTGTTCTTGGGAAACCATCAAGGATAAATCCTTTGCTGCAGTCGTCCTGCTGAATACGATCTGTAACCAGGTCACATGTTAATTCATCAGGAACTAAAAGACCCTGATCCATATATTCCTTTGCTTTCTTACCAAGTTCTGTGTTGTTCTTGATATTCGCACGGAAAATATCGCCAGTAGAGATATGAGGAATACCATACTTTTCAGCAATCTTCTTAGCCTGTGTACCTTTACCAGCTCCAGGAGCGCCTAACATGATGATCTTCATAAAAATCTCCTTATAAATCTATAGGAGATACTGCGCCTATATGCAGTACCTCCATAGATTAATTAGTATAGTAAATATTTACTCACTTAAAAATCCCTTATAATTACGAACCATCATCTGGGATTCGATCTGCTTTAATGTTTCAATAGTAACACCAACAATAATGATGATTGATGTTCCACCGAAAGATAAGTCAGCACTGAATACTCCGTTGAAGAAGATTGGAATCAGAGATACTACTGTAAGACCGATTGCACCAATCAAAATAACGTAATTCAGGATTGACTGCAGATAATCGGAGGTTGGTTTTCCAGGTCTGATACCCGGGATAAATCCACCCTGGCGTTTAATATTGTCTGCAATTTCAAGTGGGTTAAATGTAATGGATGTATAGAAATAAGCGAATGCAATGATCAATACAACATATACGATTACGCCAATAGAATAAATCCAATTACTTGTGTCAAACCAGTTTGACTGAGACATTCCCTTCAGAACCTTGCTCCAGAAACCATTTCCATTGCCTTTACCAAGTAAAGTAGCAATGATAACTGGTGTCTGTAAAAGTGACTGAGCGAAGATTACTGGCATTACACCACCTGTATTTACCTTAAGAGGTATATGTGTTGATGCGCCACCATATGTCTTACGTCCCTGTACTTTCTTAGAATACTGAACAGGAATTCTACGCTCTGCATCCTGCAGGAATACTACAAAGATAACAGTAGCTAAAATAACTGCTGCAATAATCACAGCGGACAATACTCCTCGAGATACTGCCTTACCGGAGATGAACTGCTCATAAAGCGTTGTCATATCGGATGGGATTCTGGAAACAATATTAATCAAAAGAACAATAGAGATACCATTACCAACACCCTTTTCGGTAATACGCTCTCCAATCCACATAAGGACTGTAGAACCTGCTGTTAATACTGCAACAACAAGGATGATTGCAAGTGCGATTTCCCATTTGGAATCGCCTGTATCCAAATATCCTTGTCTGTAAAAACCAATCGCCATCGCGGTTGACTCCATAAGAGCCAGACCAACTGTCACCAGACGTGTAATCTGTGTGATCTTTTTTCGTCCTTCTTCCCCGTCTCTCTGCAATTCTTCTAACTTAGGAAATGCTATAGTCAGAAGCTGCATGATGATAGATGAAGTGATGTATGGAGTAATTGACAATGCAAATACTGACATAGACTCAAAAGATCCACCGGTGATGGCATCAAAGAAATTCATGCCATCACCGCCGGAAAACAATTGAGAAAAAACATCACTATCAACTCCAGGAACCGGAAGTTCAGATCCGATTCGAACAACGATCAGCATTAAGAATGTGAAAATAATTCTTCCACGTAAATCTTTGATTTTGAATGCGTTGCGGAGTGTTTTGAACATTAGATCACCTCGGCTTTTCCACCAAGAGCTTCGATCTTCTCCTTAGCACTTGCGCTATAAGCGTTAACCTGTACGTTTAACTTCTTAGTAAGCTCGCCGTTACCAAGGATCTTAACACCATCTAATGCGTTGTTGATAACGCCTGCCTGAAGTAATGTTTCAACAGTTACATCAGTACCATTTTCGAATCTTTCAAGAGCAGATACGTTGATTGCAACGATCTTCTTTGTGTTTCTGTTAGTGAAACCTCTCTTAGGAAGTCTTCTATATAATGGCATCTGACCACCTTCGAAACCAGGTCTTGGAGCTCCAGAACGAGCCTTCTGTCCCTTGTGTCCCTTACCAGCAGTCTTGCCGTTTCCTGAACCGTGTCCACGTCCTCTTCTGAAATTATCGCTATGCTTAGAACCTTCAGCTGGTCTTAAATTAGATAAGTCCATCGTGACACCTCCTTATTGTAATATTAGATTTCTTCTACTTTGATTAAGTGTGCAACCTTTCTGATCATGCCACGAGTTGCATCGTTATCTGGCTGTTCTACAGAATGGTTTACTTTTCTAAGGCCAAGTGCTTCAACGATAGCTCTGTTCTTAGGAACAGCACCGATTGGAGACTTGACAAGTGTGATTTTTAATTTCTTTGCCATTTTTCATTTCCTCCTATTAGCCAAGAATTTCTTCTACAGACTTATTACGAAGCTTTGCAACTTCTTCTGGGGACTTTAACTGGCCTAAAGCGTCGATTGTAGCAAGTACAACGTTCTGCTTGTTTGAAGATCCCAGAGACTTTGTACGGATATTTTCGATACCTGCAAGTTCGCAAACGGAACGAGCTGGACCACCAGCGATAATACCAGTACCTTCTGGAGCCTTCTTTAATAATACGTTAGCACCAGTGTGCTTTCCGATGATATCGTGTGTGATACTCTTGTTCTTATCAAGCTTAACAGCGATGAGGTGCTTAATTGCATCTTCCTTACCCTTACGGATAGCTTCTGGAATTTCAGCAGCCTTACCAACACCTGCGCCTACGTGACCATTCTTGTCACCTACAACTACAAGTGCGGAGAATCGCATGTTACGTCCACCCTTAACTACCTTAGTGACACGCTTGATCGATACCACATTTTCTTCTAATTCTAACTGACTAGCATCAATAATAGTACGTTTCATGTTATCGATTCCTCCTTAAAATTCCAGACCAGCTTCACGAGCTGCTTCTGCTAAAGCTTTAACCTTACCAGCGTAGATAAATCCACCTCTGTCGAAAATAACAGTGTTGATTCCCTTGTCCATAGCCTTCTTAGCAATTACAGTTCCAAGCTTTGCTGCTGCTTCAGTATTGTTGGTCTTCTCAAGATCTGCCTTAACGTCCTTATCAAGGGTAGAGGCTGAAACAAGAGTGTTACCACAAGTGTCATCGATGACCTGAGCATACATATGATTATTACTTCTGAATACTGCTAAACGAGGTCTTGAAGTTGTTCCAGAAAGAGTATGACGTAATCTTCTGTGCTTCTTAGCTCGAATGACAGCTTTTGATTTCTTATTAATCATTTCTTATCTCACTCCTTTAATTATTTCTTACCAGTCTTACCAACTTTACGTCTGATAACTTCATCAGCGTACTTGATACCCTTACCCTTATAAGGTTCAGGTCTCTTCTTATCTCTGATTTCAGCTGCAAACTGGCCAACCTTTTCTTTATCGATACCCTTAACAACGATAACGTTACCGTCAACGGTAGATTCAATTCCTTCAGGATCTTCCATCTCAACTGGGTGAGAGAAGCCAAGGTTTAATGTTAACTTCTTACCAGCCTTAGATGCTCTGTAACCTACACCGTTAACTTCAAGCTTCTTCTCATAACCTTCAGTTACACCTGTAACCATGTTCTGAAGAAGAGATCTTGTTAATCCATGTAAGGACTTCATCTTCTTTAAATCATTAGGTCTTGTAACGATTACTTCAGAGCCTTCTAACTTAATAGTCATCTCTGTTGGAAGGGACTTCTCTAAAGTACCCTTAGGACCTTTTACAGTCACATGATTATTTTCTGCAATATCTACAGTTACGCCTGCAGGTACTGCGATTGGCATTCTTCCTATACGTGACATGCCCGTACCTCCTAAAATATATATGCGTTTTTACGCTTTTCGAATTTATTACTAAAAGTTACCCCGAAGGGTAACAGACCTTAAATAAGATCTATTACCAAACGAAAGCGATAACTTCTCCACCAACCTGAAGCTTTCTAGCCTGCTTGTCAGTGATAATACCCTGGTTTGTAGAAAGGATAGCAATTCCAAGTCCACCAAGTACTGTAGGGATCTCGTTCTTGCCAGCGTATACACGAAGACCTGGCTTAGAGATTCTCTTGATACCTGTGATGATCTTGTCATTCTTTGTAGCACCATACTTAAGTGTTACACGAATGTCCTTGAAATTTCCGTTATCTACAAGTTCATATTTTTCAATGTATCCTTCGTTTACTAAGATGTCAGCGATAGCTGTCTTAATCTTAGAAGCTGGAACATCAACTGTATCGTGTTTAGCAGTGTTTGCATTACGGATTCTTGTAAGCATATCTGCGATTGGATCACTCATTGTCATGATTATATTTCCTCCTTCTGACTTACCAAGAAGCCTTCTTAACGCCTGGGATTTCTCCCTTGTATGCTAATTCTCTAAAGCATACACGGCAGATGCCGTATTTTCTTAAATAAGCATGTGGACGACCACAGATTCTGCAACGGTTGTATTCTCTAGTAGAGAATTTCTGTGTGCGCTGCTGCTTAACTTTCATAGATTTTCTTGCCATCTTAAAATTCCCTCCTATGCTTACTTAGCGAAAGGCATACCAAATAATCTTAACAACTCACGAGCTTCCTCGTCTGTCTTAGCTGTTGTTACGAAAATGATATCCATTCCTCTAACCTTGTCAACTTTGTCATATTCGATCTCAGGGAAGATGATCTGCTCTTTGATACCCATTGCGTAGTTACCTCTTCCATCGAAAGAGTCTGCACTAACACCACGGAAATCACGTACACGAGGAAGTGCAAGATTGATAAGACGATCAGCGAAATCATACATCTTTTCGCCTCTCAAAGTTGTCTTACATCCAATTCCCATGCCTTCTCTGATCTTGAAGTTAGCTACGGAATTCTTAGCCTTAGTTACTACTGCCTTCTGACCAGCGATTGTTTCAAGGTCAGCTACTGCAGCATCGAGTAACTTCTTGTTTTCTTTTGCTTCACCAACGCCCATGTTGATAACGATCTTTTCGAGCTTTGGTACTTCCATAATATTCTTATAACCAAACTTTTCGTTCATAGCTGGAACGATTTCGTTCAGATATGTTTCTTTAAGTCTACTCAACTTTTATTCCTCCTCTCTCAATTAATCGATAACTTCGCCAGTTGCCTTAGCGAAACGAACCTTCTTGTCTCCGTCCATCTTGAAGCCAACGCGAGTTGTCTTACCATTGTGAAGGAGCATTACATTGCTGATATCGATAGGTCCTTCCTGTTCAATAATGCCACCAGCCTGATTTGTCATGCTAGGCTTTGTGTGCTTCTTGATCATGTGAACGCCTTCAACAACAACAGTGTGGTTCTTAGCGTTAACAGAGAGAACTTTACCTTCGTTGTCTTTATCTGCACCGGCGATTACGCGAACCATATCGCCCTTTTTAATTTTCATTGTTGCCATCGAAATACCTCCTACAATACTTCTGGAGCAAGAGAAACGATCTTCATGAATTTCTTCTCACGTAATTCTCTAGCTACAGGTCCAAAGATACGAGTACCCTTTGGAGTATTGTCATCTTTGATAATTACTGCTGCGTTTTCGTCAAATTTGATATAGGAACCATCTTTACGACGAGCACCCTTCTTTGTACGTACGACTACTGCCTTGACTACGTCACCCTTCTTTACAACGCCACCTGGTGTTGCATCTTTAACAGTAGCGACGATAACATCACCGATATTTGCATATCTTCTAGTAGAACCGCCCATAACACGGATAACAAGGATTTCCTTTGCACCAGTATTATCAGCTACTCTTAATCTACTTTCCTGCTGTACCATATGTAGCCTCCTTCAATTACTTAGCTCGTTCGATAACTTCAACGAGTCTCCATCTCTTGTCCTTAGATAAAGGTCTTGTTTCCATAACCTTTACTGTATCACCGATGTGAGCATCGTTCTGTTCGTCATGAGCTTTTAATTTATATGTTCTCTTTACGATCTTGTTGTAAAGTGGATGCTTTACGTTATCTTTTACAGCAACTGTAATAGTCTTATCCATCTTATCGCTTACAACAACACCTACACGTGTTTTTCTAAGATTTCTTTCCACGGTATATCTCCTTTCTTATTTAAGATAATCAGATTACTTGTTAGCAGATTCTGTGATCACAGTCTGGATACGTGCGATGTTACGACGTACTTCCTTAATGCGACCAGTGTTCTCTAACTGATTTGTTGCGTTCTGGAATCTTAAATTAAAAAGTTCTTTCTTAGCTTCAACTAAGTCTGCGTTTAACTGATCAACAGATTTTGTTCTTAAATCTTCTACAAAAGTATTCTTTTTCATTATGATTCACCGCCTTCTAAGTCTGCTTTGGAGACGATCTTGCACTTGCAAGGTAATTTATGCATAGCAAGACGAAGAGCTTCTCTTGCTGTTTCTTCAGGTACACCTGAAATCTCGAATAATACACGTCCCGGCTTAACTACAGCTACCCAGTACTCTAAGTTACCCTTTCCTTTACCCATTCGAGTTTCAGCAGGCTGTGCTGTAACTGGATGGTCAGGGAAAATCTTAATCCAAACCTTACCACCACGCTTGATATAACGTGTCATAGCAATACGAGATGCTTCGATCTGGTTTGATCTGATCCAACATGGTTCAGTAGCTACGATACCGAACTCACCGTTTGTGATCTTATTTCCACGCATAGCTTTTCCTGTCATAGTTCCACGGAACTGTTTTCTATGCTTAACTCTCTTTGGCATTAACATTAGCGAGCTCCTCCTTCCTTGTTACCCTTTACAGGAAGTACTTCTCCTTTGTAGATCCAAACCTTAACACCAACTTTACCGTAAGTTGTGTCAGCTTCTGCGAATCCATAGTCGATGTCTGCACGTAATGTCTGAAGTGGAATAGTACCTTCGCTATACTGCTCTGTACGAGCCATATCAGCACCGCCAAGACGACCAGCACACATTGTCTTAATACCCTGTACGCCAGACTTCATTGCACGGTTCATGCAAGACTTCATTGCTCTACGGAAAGAAACACGATTTTCAAGCTGCTGAGCGATGTTTTCTGCAACAAGCTGAGCATCCTTATCTGGTCTCTTTACTTCCTTGATATCAACTACTAACTTCTTGTCTGTTAACTTCTGAAGTTCTGTCTTAACCTTTTCGATTTCAGCTCCGCCCTTACCGATAACGACACCAGGCTTAGCTGTGTATACGATAACCTTAACGCGGTCAGATGCTCTTTCGATTTCAATCTTTGAAACGCCAGCAGCATATAACTTCTTCTTAAGGAAAGTTCTGATTGTATGATCTTCAACTAAGTAATCAGCAAATTCCTTATCAGCATACCATTTGGATTCCCAATCGCTGATAACGCCGACTCTTAAACCATGAGGATTTACCTTCTGTCCCATGTTTTGCCTCCTTCTTATTTCTCATCAAGCACGATAGTGATGTGGCTCATTCTCTTTTCGATTCTGTAAGCTCTACCCTGTGCTCTTGGACGAATTCTCTTCATTGTTGGTCCCTTATTTGCAAAACATTCTGCAACATAAAGGTCTTCCATCTTTAATCCGTTATTGTTTTCAGCGTTTGCGATAGCGGACTTTAATAACTTTTCAATAACGCTTGATGCGTATCTTGGATTGTAAGTTACGATAGCAAGTGCTGTTTGAACATCCTTACCACGAATTGCATCCAGTACGAAGCAAGCCTTCTGAACAGACATTCTAGCGAAAGATAACTTTGCTGAAGGTCTTGTATCTTTAACTGCGTTTCTCTCACGTTTGATTTGGGATCTATGTCCTCTAGCCATGATGAAACCTCCTTCTTAATTCTACTCTTATCTTACTGAACTCTTTGAGTCAGACTTAACATGTCCTCTGAAAGTTCTTGTAGATACGAACTCTCCGAGCTTATGTCCAACCATATCTTCTGTAACATATACAGGTACATGCTTTCTTCCGTCATGTACTGCAATTGTTAAACCTACCATCTGTGGGAAGATTGTTGAGCGACGAGACCAAGTCTTGATAACTGTCTGATCGCCAGAAGCGTTAGCTGCTTCTACCTTCTTCATTAAACTCTCATCGACAAATGGTCCTTTTTTTAATGAACGAGACATTATGAATCCTCCTTATTTAATACCCTTACCGTTTCTTCTTCTTACGATAAGCTTGTTAGACTGCTTATTCTTCTTTCTAGTCTTAAGACCAAGTGCAGGCTTGCCCCAAGGTGTGCATGGGCCAGGACGTCCAACTGGAGCCTTACCTTCACCACCACCATGTGGATGGTCATTAGGGTTCATAACAGAACCACGAACTGTTGGGCGGATACCCATATGTCTCTTACGACCAGCCTTACCGATCTTAACCAGATTGTGATCGCCATTACCGATCTGTCCGATTGAAGCACGGCAGTTAATAGGAACCATTCTCATCTCACCGGATGGAAGTCTAAGAGTAGCATACTTGCCTTCCTTAGCCATTAACTGAGCTGCGTTACCAGCAGAACGAACTAACTGTCCACCCTTACCTGGATATAACTCAATGTTGTGGATCATTGTACCAACTGGGATGTTAGCTAATGGTAAGCAGTTACCAACACGGATTTCTGCTTCAGCACCATTCATAACTGTCATTCCGTCAGTTAATCCTGCAGGAGCAAGGATATAAGCCTTTGTTCCATCTTCATAAGCGATTAAAGCGATATTAGCTGTTCTGTTTGGATCGTATTCGATACCGATAACCTTTGCAGCGATACCATCTTTATTTCTCTTGAAGTCGATAATTCTATATTTTCTTCTGTTTCCACCACCGTGGTGTCTTACAGTGATTTTACCCTGATTGTTACGACCAGCGTTCTTCTTTAAAGAAGTTGTAAGAGATTTCTCAGGAGTCTTCTTTGTAACTTCTGCGAAATCTGAGCTAGTCATATTTCTTCTGGAAGGTGTATATGGGTTATATGATTTAATTCCCATTATGTTTCTCCTCTCTTACATGTTTATTATCGCGCTCATCATGCGCATACATTTGGAAATGTTGGATTTTAGAGACCAGAGAAGATCTCGATATCCTTGCTATCTTCTGTTAATGTAACGATAGCCTTCTTTCCTTCAGCAGTTCTACCAGTTACCATTCCACGACGCTTGTTCTTACCAAGAACCTTCATTGTGTTAACCTTAGCAACCTTTGTTCCTTCGAACATCTTTTCAACTGCTTCTTTGATCATTGTCTTGTTTGCTTCTGGATGAACAAGAAATGTATACTTCTTCTCAGCCATAGCTGCCATACTCTTTTCAGTGATGACTGGTTTCTGGATTACGTCATAATACTGTACGTTTGCCATTATGCATACACCTCCTCGATAGTCTTAACAGCATCCTTAGTTACAACAACTGTGTTGTACTTTAAGATATCAAATACGTTAAGTTCGCTTGTCTGAGCTGTCTTAACTGCAGGAATGTTCTTTGCAGACATTACTACGTTCTGATCATTTTCGTTAAGAACAACTAAACACTTATCTAACTTAAGGTTAGCAAGTACGTTCTTCATGTTCTTAGTCTTGATCTCGTTGAACTTTAACTCATCAACAACGATTAACTTGTTTTCCTGAACTCTAGAAGAAAGTGCAGACTTAAGAGCGCCTCTCTTTTCCTTCTTATTGAGCTTGAAAGAATAATCTCTTGGTGTTGGAGCAAATACAACTCCACCGCCTGTCCACTGTGGAGCTCTTGTAGAACCCTGACGTGCATGTCCAGTTCCCTTCTGTCTCCATGGTTTTCTTCCGCCTCCACGAACTTCAGAACGTGTCTTAGCCTTCTGAGTTCCCTGGCGATTATTTGCAAGCTGCTGTAAAACAGCCATATGAACTAAATGCTCATTTACTTCAACTCCGAATACAGAATCAGCAAGTTCGATCTGTTCTACTTCCTTGCCTTCCATATTGAATACGGATACTTTAGCCATTGTAAAGTTCCTCCTTTCCTATTTTCGAATTACTTACCAGACTTTACAGATTCTTTAATTGTTACTAAAGACTTCTTAGGTCCTGGTACAGCTCCCTTTACTAAGAGAAGGTTGTTCTCAACATCAACTCTAACGATTTCAAGGTTCTGTGTTGTTACCTTAACGGAACCCATATGTCCAGGCATACCCTTGCCCTTGAATACCTTACTAGGTGAAGAACAAGCACCGTTAGAACCCTGATGACGATGGAACTTGGAACCGTGAGCCATAGGTCCTCTGTGCTGACCTAATCTCTTGATTGCACCCTGGAATCCCTTACCTTTAGAGATTGCAGTAGCATCAATCTTATCACCTTCAGCGAAGATGTCAGCCTTGATTTCATCTGCTAACTTGTAATCAGCAGCGTTTTCAAAACGGAATTCTCTAACATATCTCTTAGATGTAACACCAGCCTTTGCAAAGTGTCCTGCTTCTGGCTTGTTAACACCATGTCTGTGAGCTACGCTCTTCTTGCCAGTGCCATCTTTATTGATAACCTTTTCTACCTTATCAATAAAACCAACCTGAACTGCTTCGTAACCATCGTTCTCAAGTGTCTTAACCTGTGTTACTACACAAGGGCCAGCCTGAAGAACTGTTACTGGAGTTAATTCTCCGTCAGCATTGAATACCTGAGTCATGCCGACTTTTGTTGCTAAAATCGCTTTCTTCATTTTATCTTTTCCTCCTGTTAAACTACAGCGGAACGCTTCCTATATAAGGCATGCGTTCATTCTAGAACAAGAACGTTCTATTTTTCTTTCATTTTGATATCGATGTAAACACCAGCTGGCATCTCTAAACGAGATAAAGCTTCCACAGTCTTCTGTGTTGGTGTCAGGATATCAATGAGTCTCTTATGAGTTCTCTGTTCGAACTGTTCTCTGGAATCTTTGTACTTGTGAACAGCACGTAAGATTGTTACTACTTCCTTCTTAGTTGGAAGTGGTACCGGTCCACTCACCTGTACGCCATCCTTCTTAACAGTCTCGATGATTTTCTTGGCAGATGCATCTACTAATTCATGATCATATGCCTTCAGAGTGATTCTCATTACCTGAGTTGCCATAAAAAAAGTCGCCTCCTTCGCACTTAATTAATAGTACGACAAGCGGTGACTGTACACATCCCCGTGTGTGTCCTAATGACTTACACACGTTGTTTCTACTCTTCGGTAGACTTAATTGTTTGTACAGTGACTTGTCGCCAGTTTCCTAACTTGACATTCGCTCCACGGAAAACCTGCCATCCGAGCCCAGCTCTTTGGCAGCAACCTCACGCTTCGACGCTATCATGTCACAGCACATACTAATATACACGCTTTTTTCTCATAACGCAAGTACTTTGTGTAAAATCTTGTACTTTTTCATGTACAAAAAATTCTCCCGGAAATGGCACTGCTTTGTGCACTTTTCCTTTCCCTGATATCCGGTCGGGTGTGGGCCGGGCTCTCTTTCTGGCACGCGCTCTCGCTCTGTAAAAAACGGCTTCTTTTCCGGTCGGGTGTGGGCTGGGCTCTCTTTCTGGCACACGCTCTCGCTCTGTAAAAAACGTAGCTGTCGCTAGACTCGCTTTGCTTTCGCAGCTCGTCAAGCGCAGACGTTTTTTAAAGGTGCCCGGAAAGAGAGCCCAGCCCACACCCTCGGAACCACGGAGGAAAAGTACAAATACCTTAAATCATAACTTTCCCTCCAGTCTTTCTCCGCAATAGCATCTTCTCAATCAACAGAAATGCGTAACCGCCCGTCGCAAACTGTTAAGCGCAGAAAACAGAACATCCGTTAGACGTTCTTTCGTAGCACCGTCTGGCAACGTCATCACTTAGTGAGTTCATGCTTGCATGAAACGAACTTAGTGATGTTACGTTGACAGCTCGAGCGAGAGCGTGTGCTAGAAAGAATGACTAACGGATGTTCGTCATTTATATGAGGCCAGGTGAAACAGCCTATTTTCCTATGAAGCGACCGGAGGCTCCGCACGGCAGAACCAGTCCATTGTCAGAGACCGGAAGTCCAACTTCATGAGATTCCACTTTTCCCGGGAACTTCTTAAGTGCAGTCGAAATCATATAGGTAAGAACTGCAGGCTGAAGTCCTGTGGTATAAGAATTTACAAGGAAGAACAGAGGCTCCTCTTTTAATAACTGGGATGCAAGGCAAATCAGTTCATAGATGGATTCTTCAATCTTCCAGATTTCTCCCTTTGGTCCTCTTCCATAAGAAGGCGGATCCATAATGATTCCATCGTAATGATTGCCGCGTCGGATTTCTCGTTCTACGAACTTCTTGCAATCATCGACAAGCCAACGGATTGGCGCATCTGAAAGTCCTGAGGAAACTGCATTTTCCTTTGCCCATGTAACCATACCCTTAGAAGCATCCACATGTGTGACGCTTGCGCCGGCAGCCGCCGCAGCAATGGTAGCTCCACCAGTATAAGCAAAGAGGTTCAGCACTTTGATTTCCTTATCTGGATTCTGTTTCTTCTTATTAGAAATAAGCTCAGAAAACCAATCCCAGTTTGTCGCCTGTTCCGGAAACAGACCTGTATGCTTAAAACTGAATGGTTTTAAATTAAATGTGAGCTGCTTTCCAATCTTAAGATCGTAATGTATGCTCCATTCCTGTGGAAGGTCAAAGAATTCCCATTCACCACCGCCCTTTTTACTGCGGTGATAATGTGCATTCAACTTCTTCCAGTTTTTATTTTGTTTTGGTGTTGACCACAATACCTGTGGATCGGGACGAAGCAGATTGTATCGACCCCAGCGTTCTAATTTCTCACCATCTGCACAATCTATAACTTCATAATCTTTCCATCTATCTGCAATCCACATAATTTCTTCCTTTATAACATCTTTCTCTTTCGTAGTACCACCATGGCAATGATACACAGCACCAGTGTACCAAGGCAAATCAAACCAAAACCAAATGGTGTTTTGGACAGCGGCATCCATTCTGACGCAACATTCATTCCCCACAAACCGGAAATGATCGTCGGGATGGACATAACAATCGTAATCGCCGCCAGATATTTCATGGCATTATTCAAGCGATTATTGATAACCGTTGACAGGAGCTCTCTCGTACCATTGATGATATCTCGATAGATCTGTGTCATCTCAATCGCCTGTTTATTTTCTATAATTACATCTTCTAATAATTCCTGATCTTCTTCATAAAGACGAAGTCGACCATATCTTGTCAATCGATCCAGCACTACACCATTCGAACGAAGGGATGTCGCGAAATATACCAGATTCGATTCTAATTCATGAAGATCAATCAAATCGACATCTTCTGTGTTCTCATTAATTCTCTCTTCAATCTCTGTACGCTTTCTGTCTACGGAACGAAGCAGACTCTGATACACCATACTCGCATTATATAGAATCTGATAGGTGAAACGCATACGCTTCTTTGTCGAAAAGTCGCGAATACGCTGCTCCAAAAACGTACGTAAAACTGCAGTCTCTTCGGTACAAACCGTAATCACTGCATCATCTGTTAAAATAATACCCAATGGGATTGTTGTATAACTGTGACGATTGTTACGCACTTCTGCGGATGGAATATCCACCAGAATTAAAGTGTAATCGTCCTCTAAATTGATTCGTGATGTCTCCTCATCATCGAGTGCGGCGCGAATATCCGCGATATCAATGTTATATCGCTCACTCACATCCGTACACTCTTCGAGTGTTGGCATCGTAAGTTTGATCCAGCAACCTTCTTCTGGCATCTCTAATTCATGCAGAATCCGGTCATCTGTTCTGTAGATATTAATCATGCTATTCTCCTTTTTCTTACGAGCCCACTCATAAGACAGAGAGCATGATCCTATTTTGTCATGCAGTGCACCCTACGAACGAACCCGTACATACTTTTCGGTTTACTTGACGCGTCACCGTCCATAGAATTCACCTCTTTCTTCTGTAAATCATCTAACTATATTGGTTCTTTTTGAACCACATTTTATACTATCTCCTGAAGTACCCATTGTCAACCCACTAAAACAAAGAAAAGAGATAGCACTCTTCTGCTATCCCTTTCAAACCTACTTCGGTCCAAGTAAATTTTGACCACTTTTTATTCGAAGCTCGGCTAAATTCGCTTCCCTTCTCTGAAACTTCCGTTCTTTCCTCTTCGTCGCGCCTTCTCCTAAACACGACGAAGAGGTATGAGCTTGATCAAGCCTCTCTCAAAGATCCATACAGACACAAGCCCATCCAACAGAATGCGATGCATAAAACTAGAATAGCCTTCATATCTTTTACCCCCTTAGTAAAATATACATTATATAGTTCTTTATAAGTCTTGATACATTACATGTTTCATTATAATCGACTTCAACCCCTACAGCTCATCGAATGTTGCATAAAATCTCGGTCGAGATATTGTATATATTTAAATACAATTTGTGCTTGCAATAAAAAAGAACCACGTTCCACCTAGGTAGAACGCGGTTCCTAATCATCTTAATTATTTTGAAAGATCTGTTGTACGGATCTTCTCTCTTACAGCTAAGATTCTTGATGGGCTTACAGAAAGCTCATCAACACCCATTCTAAGGAATGTTTCTGTAAGAGTTGTGTCAGCACCAAGCTCACCGCAGATACCAACCCAAGCGCCACCCTTGTGACCATTTTCGATCGTCATCTGGATTGCCTTAAGTACTGCTGGGTGATGTGCGTCATTGAATCTTTCAAGCTTTGGATTCTGACGGTCACATGCAAGTGTGTACTGTGTTAAATCGTTTGTACCGATAGAGAAGAAATCAACTTCCTTACCAAGCTCTTCACTCATAAGAACAGCAGCTGGAGTTTCGATCATGATACCCTGTTCTACGTTACCGTATGGGATACCTGCTTCATCTAATTCCTTCTTAACTTCTGCTACGATAGCCTTGATTTCATGTACTTCATCTACAGAGATGATCATTGGGTACATGATAGAAATGTTACCG
Source organism: Lachnospiraceae bacterium AC2012 (assembly GCA_000702525.1). Lineage (GTDB taxonomy): Bacteria > Bacillota > Clostridia > Lachnospirales > Lachnospiraceae > FD2005. Next base: position 1,804,676 of record JNIN01000001.1, on the reverse strand, counting down.
TAGTAACTTGCACGGAAGATTGCTCTTAACTGTGTCTTGAAGATTTCAGGCTGAGTTAAGCAGATACGAATCGCTCTGTAACCCAATGCTGGATTTTCTTCATTTCCAAGGCTGAAGTAATCAACCTGCTTATCAGCACCAAGGTCTAATGTACGGATGATAACTTTCTTACCAGCCATGTTCTCAGCTACTGTACGGTAAGCCTTGAACTGTTCTTCCTCTGTTGGGAAGTCATTAGAACCTAAATATAAGAATTCTGAACGGAATAAACCAATTCCGCCGGCATCATTCTTAAGTACGTCAGCAACATCGCCAACGCCACCAATATTTGCATAGAGGTTAATCTTCTTACCATCAAGAGTAACATTTTCCTTACCACGAAGCTCTAAAAGAAGTCTAGCCTTCTCTTCGTCAGCATGCTTCTTCTCTTCGTAGATCTTAAGTGTTTCTTCATCTGGTTCGATGATTAACTTGCCTTCATATCCATCAACAATTGCGAACTTACCATTCACATCATCGCTATAATCGATACCGATCAGCGCTGGGATGTTCATAGTACGTGCAAGAATTGCTGTATGTGAATTTGTAGAACCATGTCTAGTAACGAAAGAAAGTACTAAAGACTTATCTAACTGTACTGTCTCAGATGGAGCGAGGTCATCAGCTACCAGGATTACTGGTTCTGAAGAATCGATTCCACCTTCTTCTGCACCCTGAAGTACAGAAACAACACGGTTGGAGATATCCTTAACATCCGCTGCTCTAGCGCGCATGTAGTCATCATCCATAGCTGCGAACATTTCAGAGAAGTTATCTCCTGTTGTTGCAACAGCGAATTCAGCATTGATTCCCTGTGAACGGATCATGTTTTCAATAGATTCCACATAATCAAGATCGTCGAGCATCATCTGATGTACATCGAAGATCTGAGCGTTAGCTTCGCCCACTTCCTTCATTGCCTTGTCATAGAGACCCTTTAACTGCGCTTTTGCAGTTTCCTTAGCCTCTTCAAATCTCTTTACTTCAGCTTCAACGTCGTCAACCTTAGAACGCTTAACAACATTTTCACCCTTGTTATAAATAGACAGCTTGCCGATCGCAATACCGCCGAAAACACTTTTTCCCTGTAATTCCATAATATCTCCTTACTAAAATATCTCAGGTTTATATTATTATCTTACAGATTTTCCTTTAAGAAAGCTTCAAGAGTTGCAATAGCTTCGTCTTCGTTTTCACCGTCACACTTTAATGTGATTTCGTGACCCTGCTTTACTCCAAGGCTCATTACACCAAGAATTCTCTTAGCGTCTACTTCCTTACCATCCTTAGCGATAGTAACGTTACATGCGAAGTTTGCAGCTTCCTTTACGAAAAGACCAGCTGGTCTAGCGTGCATACCCTGTGGATCTGTGATTGTGTAAGTGATTTCTTTCATTTTAAAATCTCTCCTTCTAAATAAATAGTAATTGTGCGTATAGCACCCCCGTATCAATTCATTCTGCTTCCCACGGCAGAATGTTCCCTTAGTATGTTACATTATACCAATTTTTTTTAATATGTCCTACTATTTTCGCAAAAAATTGGCGGAAATTGTATTTATTTGAATACAATCCACTCACCATAGGGAGAATCCTTCTCTTAGAACCTAGCAAAAGCTCCACTTTGCAGTGGAGCTTCGGCTAGTTTGAGTTAGAATTACATCTGATCTGCATCCTTCTTTAACATGCCAAGCATGAAGCAAGTGATTGCAGAACCGATGAGCCAGGAAACAATGTAAAGTAATGGTTTTCCTACTGTAGCGAATACGAATACACCACCGTGAGGAGCCATTAATGTACATCCGAAGATTGCACTGAGCATTCCGGCAACACCAGCACCAACAAGTGTACATGGGATTACACGTCCAGGATCTGCTGCAGCAAATGGGATAGCACCTTCTGTGATGAAGGACATAGCCATTACTACGTTAGAAACCTTTGTTTCTCTTTCAGCTTCTGTGAACTTCTTAGGGAAGAACCAGCAAGCAAGTGCGATTCCGAGTGGAGGTACCATACCACCAACCATTACGGATGCCATTGCAATATAGCAAGCTGTAACTTCTGGTGCGTTCTGAGCTGCACCATCTGCTACATATGTTGCTGCCTGAGCTAACATACCTGTACCGAATACGTAAGCAGCCTTGTTGATTGGGCCACCCATATCGATTGCCATCATAGCTCCAAGTAAGAGACCCATAAGCCAAATCATACCTGAATTAGAGATAGCTGTTAACATTACGCTAAGTCCTGTGTTTACAAGACCGATCAGTGGGTTGAGAATGAAGCACATTACAACACCAACGATAAATACACCACCAAGTGGATAGATTAATGTAGGCTTAATACCTTCTAATGATTCTGGAAGATTCTTTGTAATCTTCTTTAACCAAAGAACTACGAAACCTGCAAGGAAACCAGCTGCAATACCACCAAGGAATCCAGATACTGTATTTCCACTTCCTTCGCCAACGAATGCAAAGTTCTTAACGAATGCTGCAAATCCGCTAACGTTGTCCCAGCTGTAATCAGCAATTGCTGCATTACCATTTGTTGCAAGTAAACCACCTGCAAAACCAACAGCAAGACCTGGGCGGTCAGCAATAGAGTATGCGATATAACCAGCAAGTACTGGAACCATAAGTCCCATTGCAAGTCCTCCGACATACTTTAAGAATGCGGAGATTGGTGTAGCGGAACCGAAGGATCCACCGACATCGCCATAACCCATAATTGTATCAAGTAAGAATGCAAGTGCAATCATGATACCACCACCGATAACGAATGGAAGCATATGAGAAACACCGCTCATCAGATGTGTATAGATCTGATGTCCTACAGAACCAGATGCTGTATTTTCAGATTTCATCTCTGTCGATCCTCCCTTAGCTGTGTAAACAGGAGCATTTCCAGAAACCGCTTTCTTAAGAAGTTCATCAGCCTTGCCGATACCATCAGCAACCTGTACTTCTACAAGCTTCTTTCCTGCGAAACGATCCATAGGTACCTTAGTATCAGCTGCTACGATAACACCCTTAGCGTTCTTGATTTCATCATCTGTAAGAACGTTCTTGGCACCGCCAGATCCACGAGTTTCAACTTTAATTGTTACGCCCTGAGCCTTTGCAGCTTTTTCCAGAGCTTCTGCTGCCATATAAGTATGTGCAATACCTGTTGGGCAAGCTGTTACAGCTACTACGTCATAGCCGTTTGCGCTACCAGTCTTAGCATTTTCAGCGCTGATCTTGTCAGCTTCTGCTTCATCGATAGTAGCTAAGAAAGCTTCTTTATTAGGAGCATTCTTTAAAGCTTCAACGAACTTATCGTCCATTAATAATGTTGACAAACGACTCAGCACTTCAAGATGTACGTTGTCTTCTGTGTTAGGTGCTGCGATAAGGAAAATCAGATGTACTGGCTGTCCGTCCAATGCATCGTATTCCACGCCGCCCTTTAATACCATTGCTGCAAGTCCAGGTGCCTTAACTGCATCTGACTTACAATGTGGGATAGCAATACCATCCCCGATACCTGTTGTACTTTCGTTTTCGCGCGCAAGCACTCCCTTTAAGTATGTTTCACGATCAGCAATGTTGCCGCGTTTCATCATGAGGTCAACCATCTTGTTGATGACGTCCTCTTTGCTGGTAGCCTGACCATCGAGGTCAATGCTGTCTACTACTAGCAAATCTCTTACTCTCATAGGAAACCCACCTTTCAATATATATGTTGCTTATAAATATGCTTTTCCCAACTGCTTTAACAACGCGGATACCCCGTCCTTTGTTGCCAGTTCTTCAGAAAAAGCGGAAGCACTACCTGTACAAACGCCCATATAGAACGCCTGCTCATAATCCTTGGAATCCAGATATCCAGCGATGAAACCAGCCACCATGGAATCTCCAGCTCCAACGGAGTTCATAAGTGTACCCTTTGGAGGTTCAGACTGGAATACCTGTCCATCTTCTGTTACGAGAACAGCGCCTTCCCCTGCCATAGAAATGAGTACGTTTCTTGCACCTCTCTCCTGCATCTTTTTTGCATAAGGAACAACTTCATCTCTTGTATTAAGTTCCACTCCAAAGATTTCACCAAGCTCATGATTGTTTGGCTTGATTAAGAATGGATGATACTGAAGTACGTTCACTAAGAGATCATTTGTAGCATCTACTACAATATCTAACTTCTTATCAGAAAGATGTTTCATAATGTCCATATACATGGAACTTGGCATAACACTTGGAATAGAACCAGCTAATACCAATACATCTCCATCCTGAAGCTTATCTAATTTTGCATATAATTCCTTGATATCAGCATCACTGATTGCAGGTCCCATACCATTAATTTCAGATTCTTCATCGGATCTCAACTTAACATTGATTCTTGAGATTCCTTCCTTTACTGTAATGAAATCTGACTGCACGCCCTGTACATCTAAGAGTCTTGCGATCTCCTGGCCTGTAAAGCCTGCCATGAATCCCAGTGCTGTTGACTGGAATCCGAGGTTCTTAAGAACCAGTGATACATTAATACCCTTTCCACCGGGATACATAATCTCCTTATTGGTTCGATTAACTTTTCCCGTAGTAAAATGATCAACGGATACAATGTAATCCAGGGACGGATTAAATGTTACTGTGTAAATCACCTAGACCACCTCCACAACGTTCTTGTATTCTGCGAATTTCTTTTGTGTGACTCTGTTCGTTAAGATTACAGCGTCCTGGAACTTTCCAAAACAAACTGCGGAAATCTTGCCGAACTTACTATCATCTGCCAGGATATAGCAATCTCTGCTACTGTTCATTGCAATCTGTTTCACCATAGCCTCCTTGATTTCCGGAGTCGTGAAACCATTCTTCACGGTAATACCATTCGTACCAAAGAATCCCTTTGTGAAATTAAATTTTTCAAGGGAGGTAACTGCTTCCTCACCTACAATAGCCTCTGTTGTGCCCTTAAACTCACCACCGATGAGATAGACTGTACAACCAAGAGCCGATAATTTCTTTGCATGTCCTACAGCGTTCGTCACATAGACCGCACTGCGATTATTAATGAAATCGATCATGTACTCTGTTGTTGTACCTGCATCAATATAGACGAAATCATCATCTTGAATCAGCTTCGCTGCATATTCTGCAACTGCCATCTTTTCGTCTACATTACGAGATTTACGGAGTCTCACTTCATCGTCCTTCGTTGTATACGGTGCATTCTTGGAAATGGCACCGCCGCGAACCTTCTGTAAGTCCCCTCGCTTGTCCAATGTATTCAAGTCTCTTCGAATCGTTGATTCAGAGATGTTCAGCGAATCCATAAGATCCGCAACAGTAGCACTGCCATTCTGATCAACTATGGCGAGAATCTTGGCAAATCGTTCCTCTGTCAGCAACTTCATCACCACTTTCTCTCTTTTATAATTAACAAACTCGTCTTGCTTTTGTCATAATCATTCAAAATCAATCACAATCCGCTATCTGTATTATAATTTCCCAATCCGTTACTTTCAATCATTTTCGTTCAAAATCATTCACAAAACCATCACGCCGTTTTTGTATATTTTCACTACAAGTCATGCAATCCCTCCACTCGAAATAAGCAATTTTCTCTCTATTTTTCCCATAAATACAAAAGAATGGTGGAAGATGATATCTCATCTTCCACCATTCTTTCATTTACATTTAGAATGCGTCACTAACTTTAAAATCCTTTAAAATCGTTCATTAATAATCGACACGAAGTAGACACAGCCCCTTTGCCGGAGCTGTTGGCCCCGCTTGTTTTCGGTCTTTTGCGTCAAGAACCTCCACCATAGATTCCGGAGCCATACGATGATACCCAACTTCGATTAAAGTTCCAACGAGAATTCGCACCATATTCTGCAAGAATCCCGTTCCGTGGAATGTCAAATACACATATCCCTTACTTCTTCGAATGTCAATTTCATCTACAATGCGCACGGTCGACTTCTTCATTCGCGGATTTCCACAAAAGCTCTTAAAGTCATGCTCACCCTTGAGAAATTCTGCCGCCTTCTGCATCGCCTCAATATCGAGTTCTTCCTCGAGTGCCGTATAATATTTTCTATTAAATACCGGTTTCACCGGGCCATCAAAAATCGTATATTGATACGTTTTTCCTGCCGCCTTATAGCGCGCATGAAAACGTTCTGCACATTTTCTGACATCCTGAATGGCGATATCATCCGGCAGATAGCGATTCATATAATCGCGAATCTCCTCCTCGGATAATTCTGTATCCAGCATCACATTTGCAATCATCGCTCTGGCATGAACGCCCGCATCCGTACGACCGGCGCCAATCACTTTGATGGGGCAATCCGGGTCCATAAAGTCGCGCTGTGTCATTTCCAGTCCACACATTCTGGATAAAACCATCTCGATCTTGCCCTGAATGGTCTCCTGGTCCGGCTGATGTTCCCAGCCATAATAACGTGTCCCATCATACGCGATTTTCATTTTATAGTTTTGTAACATCGAATCTTATTCCTCTTTCTTCTGAAAGATATTACTTTCAATCAAATCCTTAATCAGATAATTCGCATATTCTCGAATCTGATCTTCCGATAACTCATTATTCCCGTGAAGGAATCCCCAAGCACCCATTACCAGGAAACCATTCAACTGCTTATCGTCATATCTGGTTTCAATGCCAAGACGAGCCTCCATATTCTTCATCTCGTCCATGACAAACTGATAATAGAAATTGCGCATATCAGAACTTTGTTTCAGTCGCTCTTCCGGAACTTTCTTATCCACCCAGATGACGATTTCAATCATATTTCTAAGACTTTTTTCCAGTTCATTATCCGGATTATTCTCCTGCTGCAACTCGTCATAGCGCTCCTGAAGGATAATCTCCATATCTCTCAGACAATCATCCATCAGATCAGTCTTATCCTCATAATGATTATAAAAAGTCACGCGTCCCGTCTCCGAGCGTTCGCAAATCTCTTTTACCGTAATCTTCTCGAATGGCTTTTCTTCCAGAAGTGATAAAAAAGCTCTTTTGATTAATTTTCTAGTTTTCAGTATTCTTCTGTCCATATTTTATACTCCATAAATCCCCGGAACTATTCCTTAATAGAACTTAACAAAATCCCCAATAATCTCTCGTATGAAAATGCTTTTCTCACAATATTATATCCATTTTCACGAATCTTTCCACGAGAATTATCATTTCTTAAATAGAAAGCACATAAGTCCAACAAATGCTCCCTGCTTTCAAACCAGACAATCGAATTCCCATTCTCAAAATAATATGGCAATTCCGGCTGATAATTCGTAATCAAAAATCCGCCCGCGCCCAAAACATCCGTAAGTCGAAGTGGCAAACCACTCTGAATCGTACGAAGCGTGAAATTCAGATTAATCTTACTTTCACGGAAGATTTTCGGCATCTCGTTTATATAATCCACATAGCCCAGATTCTTGATATTGGCGATGTTACTGCACATTTCCGGCAAGGAATCTGTCGCAACAGACACCGGGAACAAAAGGCCAAGATCCGAAATCAATTCCTCTCGTTCTTTTACGGTCACTTCTTTACGGATCCAGTCACGATAAATCTCAGCACTTGCGATTTCATAGCCATCGCCCAGATTTACCGGTGCTATCATCTCCAGTTGCTTCACTTTCGTCTCATCAAAGAGTTCCGAAACCATATCATATCCATAGATCAGATTCTGCGCAGCCACCACACCATCGATATATCCACGTAAGTCTTCCGGCATATTCTGCACCTTCTCCAGCTGGCGATAGCCATCCTGATAGAAGGAACCAACGAAAGAAATCTCATGCGAATAAGTCATATCTTCCTTCAGTGGTCCAAGGAGTGCATCCAGTCGCTTGGTATTCACACCCAGCGGCAGATGACGCACATTGGCACCACGCGCTTTCAGGTTCTTATATAACATCTCATCAAACAGGAAGATGCGATTGCAATCATTCGTCACCGTCTTCGAACTAAGTGTCAGATTCGGGCAATCCGAAATCCAGGACAGATACAGTATCCCAGCATCTTTTGCTACCGTAGATAACACCGGGAAATAATCCATGGAAAAAACAGCATCAAATCCCGCTTTCAATTTCTCCTGCAAGCACGCTTCAAACGCACTGTCTGAATCATAATTTTCTAACTTTTTATCAAAGACTTCGACAGTCTCTCCCAGAGCTTCCAGGGTGCTGACCACATCGGTCTTCATCCACTCTCCCCAGGTATAATATAAAATCTTCATCTAAAAACTACCTTCTATTACATTTCCAACCCGGCAATACGCATCATCTCGCCAATTCGATCTTCATAACGAAATTCGCGACGGACCTTCTCACATCCCGCCTTGGCAATCGCCTCACGTTCATCCTTGTGCAGGATATAATACTGCACCTTCGAAATCGCATCTTCCAATCCGTTATACATCACGCACTCCTTGCCATTCTGGAAATGTTCCATCAGCTCGGCCTGGAAGGAGGACAAGAGGAATCCGCCCGCGCCCATAATATCCAGTGCACGAAGCGGAATACCGGAACGAATGATACGAAGGGATGGATTTAAATTAATCTTTGACTTGGCAAAAATCTGAGGCATCTCGGTATCATAATCCGCCCACCTCATAATCTTCGCATTTGCCAATAATTCGCGGTCGCTATTCGTAAGCTGCTTTTCATCTGTCCAAACCGATACTTTACGATTCTTCGAAAGCATATGCAACAAACTCAATCGATCAATATGCGTCACCTGCGTTGCAATGGCATAGCTTAACTGTTCCATAGAAATCTTCAGAATCTGATTCTCTGAAATCTCCATTCCCGTCGACTTAGCAGCTTCCAAGGTACGTACGCGATATTCTTCATTGATCGCATCCAGATGAGACTCCGTTAAGAGGTCATCCACCATATAGTATCCGTAGATTTTCTCCTGTGCGGCCATCACCGCCTGCAGATAACCGCGCTCATAAGCTGACATCTGTGACATCAACGCCGGTAAGTCCGACTGGTACATGGATCCAACAAAAGAAACATCGTATTGATATTCCACTTGTCCACCAAGAATCTCCTGCAGGTGCTCACTATCCACAGCGAGCAGTAAATGATACACATTCGTAAGACCTTTCTCACGATAACGACGCACTTCCTCTCGGTCGAAGAGGAAAATATAATTTGTCTCATATTCCATCGTCTCTGTCGTTGGCAAATTCTGTGGACTATCATAGCTCCATGCAAGATACTTCATCCCAAGACTCTTACATGCTCTTGCTACAACCGGCCAATAATTCACAGTAAATACTGCATCTACACCTGCTGCCGCTACATCCTTTTCCACCATCGCCTGCAGCGCCTCATCGTGGTATAAATCCTCCGGTGTATAATACGTCTTTTCGACCACTGAAATCCCCATTCGCTTCATGGCACGAACCGTGGACGCCACCGTATATGTTTTAAATAAATTACAAACAAATATCTTCAAAATCGTACTCCTTTTCACCCCCCTATTATTACAATTTTTGTATAAAGAAACAAGAGCAACCGGTCTCCCGATTGCTCTATCCTTACGATTTCTCTAAATTTTGCTTCTATCTCACGATTTCACGATCCGAAACGCCGCAAAGGACTGCCCTCCGATGGCAAGCTCCGAACCATTTCTCTCCGCTCTTCCAACCGTAAATAAACTTTCACCACACATGGCAGCTACATATTCTGGTAGAAATGCTGACGCACTATCCGGATTGACGATACAGATAATCTCGCCACGACGATAGACAAAAGGTTCCGCCTTCTTCGCATGTACAACTTCAAAACTTCCATTCGCCCGAAGCGACTTCTCCCGATGTCGAAGAGCCAGTACCGACTTCACTACGTGATATAGGGAATGTTCCTCCTTCTTTTGCGATTCCACTGAAGGAGCATCAACCCCATCATCCACCGGCAGATACAAGCGATCCGGATTGCAGGTACTAAATCCAGCGTTTTCGCCATCCGTCCACTGCATCGGCGTACGCGAACCCGTTCTCTGGTAACCACCCTCCTTGGATGTCAGATTCTGGTATCGCATACCAATCTCATCACCATAATATAGGAACGGCACTCCCGGCATGGTATAGAGAAATGCATATGCTACCTTTAACTCCTCATCGCTCAAACTGTTTTTCGGTCTTGGCGTATCATGATTGCAGGAAAACATACTGATATATCCCTGGCCCTTTGTCGCATGATACTTCGGCAGATAATCCTCCAAAAAACGACGGATATCGCCGCCGGCATCGCATTTAAAATAACTGTGATCCCCGCCCTCTGTCTCATAATCGCGAAACAGGGTATTGTAACCATTTCCATGATGATCCAGATAAAAGTCCATATGGAAACCACCCGGAATCGCCTGATAAGGATTACTCCATTCCGAAACCATCGCCGCTTCCGGATATTCCTGATCTAACATCTCACGGACATTCCGCCAGATTGCCTGCGTATGGGACTTATCATAATCATCATCCTTGACCAGCGAATCCGCCATATCGACACGGAAGCCATCGCATCCATGGTCAAGCCAGAAACGCATCACATCCTTCATCGCCTCTCTGGTTGCCATTGCCTCCGGTGAATCGCAGGCGCTCTGCCAACTGTATTTCACTTCGCCCCATCCATAATTTAAAGCCGGCTGACACTTGAAGAAATTCAGCATATAAACGCCATCCCTGTCGGATTCCCCACTGATATAGAGATGATTCGGGATCCCGTGAAATGCACCATCCGACCAGATATAGCGGTTCGAAAATGTATTTTCCTCCGGCTTCTTACTCTCCTGAAACCAGACATGTTCCTCACTCGTATGCCCAGGCACAAGATCTAATAAAACTTTTATCCCCTTTTCATGGGCCACCTCAAAAAGACGATACGCATCCATGTTCGTACCATAGCGCGGAGCAACTTTGTAATAATCTCTTACATCGTAGCCCGCATCCTTGAATGGCGAATCATACCAGGGATTGATCCAAAGTGCATTGCATCCGAGATCCCTGATATAGTCCAGTGATTCTATAATTCCTTCAATATCACCGATTCCATCCCCATTCGTATCCTTAAAAGACTGCGGATAAATCTCATAAAACACCGCATCCTCCAACCACTTCGGCATAAAAAACCTCCTATAAATCAAATAATTCCAATAACCTTCCACTTTCAATCACAAACGGTTCCACCGCACGTCCCAAACATTCCTCCACCTTCTTTAAACGTTTCTTACGTTCTGCTTTACGATAGCCATCCGTATTCAAAAAAACGGTGTCCATGTGATACCATACGCCGCTTAAAACATCGGTAGAGTAATCATTTCCAATCATGACAGCATCCTCTGGGCGAATCTCAAAGTCCTTAAGCAACTGCCCCATAAATTCCGGCGCAGGCTTCTTATATCCATAATCCGAAGAAATATAGATTCCATCGAATAGACTGCTTAATTTCGCCTCCTCTAATTCCGGTACTGTGAAACAGTTCTGCGCATTGGAAAGAAGAAACACCCGCTTCCCCATCTTATGAAGCTCCTTCAAAACCGGAATGCTATCCGGCTACGCCTGGAAATGTATCCGCGACCGAAGCCGGAAGCAAAGCGCTATATTCTCAATCCAAGACTTCACATCCTCCTCCGGTTGATGATCCTCCAATAAATCCGTAAAAACATCTCGAAGTTCAATCTCTGGATACTTCGTATGATAAGCATCTGCCAGTTTTTCCTCTCGCTTCCTTACCAGCCGATGATATGCATCTCGAATCCCTTCCGGAGTGCACCCACATCCGACGTCGTTATACATCGTCGAGAGCCAGCTCCAGAGACTATAGTCCAATTCATCCGTGCTGATATCAATAAGTGTACCGTATAGATCAAATATGAAACTCTCTTTATCCTGTACTAAACTCATCTTTTACTCTTCACAAACCACTACGATTCCATATGCCGGAACCTCTAAGTTGCCATCCTTATATTTTGCTTCATCCTGCGATGTAAGAAGAACACCTCCAATATCAAGCGAAGATACATCAAGAGAAGCATCTTTAAGCACAGAATCTGTGAAATCTCCATCTTCTGTTAGAGTAACTTCCTTTTTCTCCTCTGTATTATTCACTGCAATAATCACTGTCTTCTCGCCATCTAGCGACTTTGTATATACGCAAACCTCATCACCAGATATATCCTCACAGATTGCAACTCGACCTGCTGCGATTGCAGGATATGCCGAGCGAAGACGAATAGCATTTCGATAATATTCATAAATCGATAAAGCATCCTCTGCCTGTTCGTCATACGCCGCAAACTTCTGCTCAAAATCATCCATACCGACAGGGCCATCGCACATACCTTCGGCATCTTCGTCCGCCGTCCAGTACATCGCTCCACGCTTATTCTCATCCTTGCCGGAGCCCTTCATGCCAAGTTCCTCACCATAATAAACGAATGCATTTCCTGACATCATAAGGTTTAAACCACCGGCAAACTTCGTCTTCACACCATCGTCGCCGGCATAGTATCCGGCCGAACGCGGCAAATCGTGATTCGTATAAAACGGTGCATTGATATAATCCTCTTGATAAGAACTATATAGCTCCTGCTCCTTCACCTGCGCTTTCGCATAGTCATACGCGCTATACGTTCCATTTACCGTTTTCGCAATCACACCATCCTGCCCTGCAAATGCAAAATCAAAATAACTATCAAATCCGCTCGCATAATACGTGCTATAGATATCCTGACTCGTCCATGCCTCTGCAACGATATAGAAGTCATCCTTCATCGCTTTCACGGCGTCGTTATACCAGTTCATAAATTCGATATTCTTGTCATTATTCCCGGTATAATAATAGAGTACGGCATCCATACGGAACCCATCCACATCATGGTCAATCCAGTACTGAGCAACATCCAAAAGTTCCTCTCTGACCGCTTCGGAATCCAGATTCAAATCCGGCATACCTTCCCAGAATCTGGCTTCATAATACCATCCGGAATTTCCAAGGGCAGCATAGCCCTCCTGCTTCTCGCGCGAGAAATGATAATAGTCCACATACGGACATTCTTCTAAATCCGGTTCTGCACCATCTTCCAAATTCTCCAGATATTCACTTGCCTTCACAAACCATGGATGGGAACTACTGGTATGATTGATTACCATATCCAGGATGACTCGGATGCCTCGCTCATGACATGCCGTGACCAATTCGTCAAAGTCTTCCATCGTTCCATAGTCCGAATCAATCGACTTATAATCGATGACATCATATTTGTGATAGCTGTCACTCTTAGAAACCGGCATAAACCAAATGGCATTGCATCCCAAATCCGATACGGTCGCATCATCGCCATCATTAATATAATCCAGCTTTTCCTGCACACCCTTTAAATCACCCATGCCATCTCCATCACTATCGTAAAAGCTTCCAACGAAAATCTCATAGGTGCTTCCATAATTTGTCGGTGCCGCAGTCAGCGTCAGCTGATCGTTAATTTCCTGCATCTGCGTGGCATTTTCCAGACGGTTTGTCTTTCCACAGCCACTCGTCTCGAAAAGAACGAGCACCGCCAAAAGCAGTGCCCCTGTTCTTTTCCCTATCTTTTGATTGAATCTTTTTCCTTTCAAACTGTCGTCAACCTCCTAAACCGAGATTAGCCTTTTACTGCTCCAGCCATTCCCTCTACAAAATACTTCTGCATATAGATAAATAATGCAGCAATAGGAATGGATACGACTACCGCACCTGCTGCAAAGCATGTATACCAGCTATGAATATATTCCTTCTGCAGCATGCTCCATAATCCAATTGCAACAGTATACTGATCCGCATTCGCACGACAGATAACCTTGGCGAAAATGAAATCCACCCATGGTGCCATGAAGCTTGTCAGCACCGTGTATACGATGATTGGCTTAGAGAGCGGTATCGTAATTCTTGTAAATACCTGCCAACGTGTTGCTCCATCAATAATGGCAGCTTCGTCAATGGATTTTGGAATCGTATCAAAGAATCCCTTTGCGATCTGGAATCCCATTCCTGTACATGCAGAGTAAACCAGAATCAACGCCACGCGAATCATACTTCCCTCTGACAAACCGATAGCCTTCAGGATGTAATACACCGCTACCATGGACATAAATCCCGGAAACAATCCCAGAATCATACACATATTCATGTATGGCTTACGTAATTTAAATCTCATACGCGACAGGCAATAGGATACGGAAAGCACGAAAAACGTGGAAATGATACATGTGAAAATCGCAATAATCAGCGTATTCGTAAACATCTTTGGGAAATTCAGAATACTCGTATCCGTAAACAATCTTATATAATTTGAAAACGTATATCCCTTTGGGAAGAACGTACTTACATAGGATCCCTGCTCCGCACGAAGGCTTGTCAGTATAATCCATAAAATCGGCATGAGCCAAAGGGCTGCCAGCGCAGCAAGAAAAACATGTACGAATGCATTTCCAATACGCTTTCCCAATGGTGCTTTATTCTTCTTAAATGTAATTCTCTCTTCCATTACATGAACGCCTCCTCATTCTTATAGGATGCTGAATTTCGGTATGTCACAAGCGCAACAATACTAAGCACAATAAATGTCATAATACCGATAACCGCGCCAATATTATAGTATTGTTTCTCAATGGTAAGTTTATATAGCCATGTAACCAAGAGGTCTGTCTGACCAGCCGTATCTCCTACATATGTTGGTCCACCACCAGACAGAAGGTAAATTACATTGAAGTTATTAATATTACCAGTAAAGGTCGTAATCAAATACGGCGCTGTTACAAACAGCATATATGGCAATGTAATCTTTCTAAAGATGGTAAATGCTCCTGCACCATCCATCTTCGCTGCCTCATATAATTCACTTGGAATATTCTGAAGAATTCCCGTTACCTGCAGCATCGTATATGGGATACCAACCCAGAGGTTAATTACAATAACAGTTACTCTCGCCCAGATAGGATTCTGCCAGAATGGAAGTGCCGTATCAATCAGTCCTAAATTCTGCAAAATCACATTGACTGCGCCCTGCTGTGTCAGCATGGTATGCATAATCAACAGAGATACGAACTGTGGAACCGCAATGGATAATACAAAACAGAATCTCCAGAACCCCTTGAAATGCGTATTCTTTCGATTAATAATCAACGCCAGAATCATTCCCATAATATAATTTAGAAATGTTGCGAAGACCGCCCAGATAATAGTCCAAAGCAATACGCTCCAGAACTGCTTACCAATATTACCCTGGATATTTAATACTCTTCCAAAGTTCGTAAGGCCATTCCAATCAAAAAGAATCAGATGATCCTTCTCCTTGGAATAATTTGTAAATGCCATACTGATCATAAATACCAATGGAACAATATTAAAGAAGAGAATTCCAAGGCATGGTAATGTCATGAGCGTCATATGCAGGTTTTGGTTAAACAGAGAAGTGATATCCTCTTTTAACGAATTAATATGACGTGACGTTTCCTCTCGTACCTGTAATTTGTAGGCCAGTTTTAACTGCACCACCCAAAGCACAATAAATGCTGCGATAACAAATAATGTTGCAACACCATACAGCAAGATAATCACAGAATTATCTCCGGCTTGATATTCATAAAATCCAGCGTCATTCAAAACTTTTGTCTGCTCTCTCCAACCAAGTGACGGAAACATCGATAAATTATAGATTCCATCCGCGAGCATAAAATAGATGAAGGAAATCTCAAACAACAGAATCAGGAGTCCCTTTCCAATCTGTTTACGAGCCATGCAACCAAAGCCCATGAGTATCATGGAGAGTTTGACCTTATAATCTCCTTCTGCGATGGCCCTACCAAGGCTCACCGTATCTGGCTTTTTTGTTCTTTCTTTTGCCATTTCTGTCACCCTCTATATTTGACATTTTGATAAAAAACATGCAGCCAAAAGTAGTTCTATATCCTTCTGACTGCATGCATCATCAACTATCTATAAATCTTTCCAAACTTATATCCAATTACTCAACTGCAGAAGAGTTCATTGCCTCATTCATTGCTGCTGTCTTATCTGCTGCATTGTCATGTGTAACTGTTCCTGCAACAAGTTCTTCACCCATGTTCTGTGCTGGTGACCAGTAATTACCCATATCAGCAACTAATGGCTGAAGGATGGATGTATTTGCAATTGTGTCTACCTGTGCCTGTGCAAGTGCATCATCAACTGTGATTGAAGTATCTGTTGGAATGATATTTCTCATATCATAGTGTGCCTGCTGTGCTTCTGTGCTACCAAGGAATGCTGCAAGTGCAACAGCAGCTTCTGGATTCTTGCTGTTAGGGTTTACACCGATTGCCTTAGATCCTGCAAATGACTTCATCTGGCAAACCGTTCCATCTGCTAATGTATAAGTTGGTAACTGTGCAATACCAACATTCTCTTCTCCAAGTGCATCTACTACATTTTCGTAATCCCATGTACCAGAGAACATCGCATTCACACTTCCGTCTGCAAGACCTGCTAAACCAAATCCATCTGCATCATTAGAGAAGTTTGCATTTGCAACTAAATCTACTAAATAATCTGTAACAGCTGCAGCCTTGTCGCCTTCAAAATCGATACCGGCTTCTTCATCTGTTCCATCTTCTCCGAATAAAGTACATCCATTTCCAGCATAGAAGGATGCGATATACCAGCTGTTAGAAAGTGGGAAAGCAACCTTGCCCTTCTCCAACATTGTATCTAAACTCTTAATATCTTCTTCTGTAAAGACTCTCTTGTCATAATACATAAACCATGTATTCGCTGTGAAAGGAATACCATAGATTCCATCTTCATAAGTAACAGAATTTACGATTGTCTCATCATTCTGTTCCTTCACCTGTTCTGCATAATCACCACCGAGTTCTGCGATTGCGCCAGCATTTAAAAGATCTGCAATCTGATCATTTGCAAACATATAAACATCTGCGCCTGCTTCTGCATCGGTTGAAAGATTTGTCTTTGCATCACCCTCGGAACATACCCCATATTCAAATGATAAATCCCATTCCGGATGTGCTTCTGCGAATGCTTCGCATTCTGTCTTTAACCAGTTGTCTCCATCCTGGTCTTCCTGTGGGCTCCAAACTGTCAGTGTAATCTTCCCGTCGCTTGATGAACCTGTCGTGCTCGAATCTGACTTAGAACCGCAACCCGTTAATGCTGTAGCTACCATGGTTGTAGCCATAAGCATTGCCAATACTTTTTTCTTCATGATTTTTCTCCTCCTCACCATTAGAAAAAATTAAAAAATGAAAATGAAAATTCCGACTCTTCATTTCGCGTTTACGTATTTTCGTAAACTTTCGAACCACAATATTAAATTAGTCCTTTTCTCAGAAAATAACAATACTTTTTGTTAGCTTTAAAGCAATTTTGGCATTTTGTCCAAATCTTCGGGAACGTTTTCATAAAAACTGAACGAATATTTTCGAAAATTTTCGAAAGCAATTGCATTTCACTTCCTTTTCTATATAATGAAAGTGTTACTGGAGGTGACTTATCGATGACAACGATTAAAGATATCGCAGAACGCCTGAATGTCTCTATCAGTACAGTATCCAAAGCCTTAAATGGTGGTCGCGATATCAGCGACAATCTACGGCAGACAATTCTTGATACTGCAGTTGAAATGGGCTATGTTAACCGACGTTCGCAGAAAACAGAAAATAGAAAATTATGCATTTTCATAGAAAATATGGAATATGACAATCCGGATCAATTCGGCTACGATATTGTTCTCGGCTATCGTCAGGCAGCTTCCAAGGAGAATTGGTCTATCGACATCCTGGCCATCGACCAGAACTTCCAGATAGAAAACAAATATGATAATTACATGATGGAACACGGGTACAGTGGTAGTTTTATCCTCGGTTTTGCATTAGAAGATCCCTGGATGGAACAATTCCAGACAACCAAGATTCCTACCGTACTTTTGGATAATACCATCCCATCCAATCCACATGTTTGCTATGTAGGAACAGATAGTGAAGAAGGTATCGATCTCGCCATCGAGCACCTGCTTCACCTCGGGCACGAAAAAATTGCATTCCTGGATGGTTCCAGCAATTCGCTCGTTTCCAACCAGCGAATGAGTGCCTACTTGAGTTCCTTATCCAGACATCATCTACCAATTGACCCTGCTTTAGCTGTATATGGCTATTTCGTTGCTGATGCGGCACATTACCATGTACCCAACCTCCTTTCAGCAGGGGCTACTGCTATCCTCTGTGGAAATGATACGATAGCGCAAGGTGTCATCGAATCCGTTCGTGATGCCGGCCTATCTGTCCCAGAGGATATCAGCGTCATTGGTTTTGATGATATACCAATTGCGGCTGAGCTATGCCCCCCTCTTACGACGATTCGACAGGACCGCCTGTCTCTCGGTCGTAACGGATACTTCGTTGTTCATGCAATGCTCAATCAAGTATCCCAAAGCAAATCCTTGCTCCGGCCGCTACTGATTGAACGTTCTAGCACAGCAAAAGCTGTTCCTAGACTTGTAACAAACCGCGTCATTGACAAGGATTCCGTTATGTACATCAATCCCGACCTTTACGGACAGCGGTTCTAAAAGTCCTCTACTATTTGTGATTATGGCGGAATATTTTGGGAATGTTTTTCGTTCAGGAATATTTCGCTAAGCAGAATGACAAAGCCCGTTTTATATGCATCGACACCGTGCGTAACTTCAGTCCTTTTCAGGTACGCACTCGTGCTGCCTTCCATGGCAGCACGTGCCTATGCATATAAAACAGGCTTTTATTCTGCTAAGCTCATATTATTCACAAAAAACATCCTCAAAATATTCCCCCCCAAAATACTATCGGAGTCAGATTGGTCACTTAAGGACATTAAATCGTTCTAAATACCGTTCTACCTGTCACTTTTCGTCCCGCTGATACTTCACATTGTAAATTGATATTTTCAAATACTTTAGCAGTAAATTTTACGAATTCTTTAAGCATAGCAGAATAAAAACCCGTTTTGCCAGAAATAGGCATGCGCCGCCACGGACGGCGGCGCAAGTACGTACCTGAAACGGATTGAAGTTACGTACGATGCCTATTTATGCAAAACGGGTTTTGTTATTCTGCTTGGCGAAAATTCTTGAGTAAAATTTACTGCTAAAGTATTTGAAAACTATCCATATCATTCGATGGTGTGGCGGCGGCGCTTCTGCATATTTACATACAGATCATAGAGTGCCGATCCCGTCTGCCCTTTTGCCGGATGTTCATCATCCGAAACATCCAGATAATAGGTGTCATAGCAGTTGATAATATGTGTCCCGGATGGATGCTCATATTCACGGACAAAGTTTGGTCCATATGTCGCATGCACATGCCCATGCAGCATATACTTTGGTTTCCATTTATCCATAAAGGTATTAAAGCATTCAAACCCACGATGTGGTAAGTCCTCCAGGTCACCATAACCTGCTGCAGGTGCATGTGTTACCAGAATATCGATTCCATTCCTTAGCGTAATCGGAGCGCGGAGCTTGTTAATTCTACTCTCCATCTCCTTCTCCGTATACATGCAACTTCCCGGCTGATAGCGCATCGAACCGCCAAGCCCCAGGATACGAAGTCCTCGGAAATCATAAATCTTATCCTCAATATCAATACACCCTAGTGGTGGACGCTCACTATAACTTCTGTCATGATTCCCTCTCACGTACAGAAGCGGCACATTCGTAAGTGTCACCAAATACTCCAGGTACTCTCTATGCAAGTCCCCACAGGAAATAATCAAATCTACATCCTTCGTACGCTCCGGATCGTAGTAGTCAAAAAGTCCCTTATTTTCTTCATCTGCAATTACTAAAATCTTCAAGCCTATATAACCCCTATCCAACAACTTATTTTTCTGTCATTCCACTACAGAAAACTATTTCTACAAATCATCATTCTTTATTCCACTCACCAGAACGACATTCTTCGCGGATTCCGTCAATTCCTCTAATTTTGGAATGCGCCCAATCACATTATCATTGAGCCAATCCATGGTCAGAATCTCTTCGCTTCCCAGTTTCGTCATATCCATTGCGAGAACATCACCGTCCTGTGTATGAATCTCACCGGCAAATGGTCCAAGCGCATCCTGCACCATCGCATTTTGCAAATTCATCACCAATTTCTTGGAATAATAGGACAATTTATCCGACAAAATCAATTCAATCACACCGGCGGACATGCCCCACCAGTAATTCACCGCCTGGCTCGTCGGCGTCTCATCCCATCTGCCATCCAGATAAGACTGGATAATCAGCTCGTAGAACTTGCCCCAATTCCACATCGGAGCCGCAAGATTCTGCACACTGCCATCCTCCATCACCTTAAACAAGCCATACTCTCTACTAGCCGTATTTGGTTTGATGAAATCCTGTCCCGAAATAATCGAAACGCCATTCTCCTTCATCGACAAACGCCAATCACTTCCCGCTATAGACGTCCACTCCAGATATATCTTAATATCCGGATCAATCATCGCCGCCCCAATCGCAAACGCATTAATCTCCGCAACGGAACCGAAAATTGGATAATCCGCTACATATCCAATCTTATGATTCTCACAAAGCGATGCGGCAAGCGCACCTAAAATCGCCTTCGCCTCGTACATTCTTCCATAGTACGTCCGCACCTTCGTATGACTCAGGTTGACAGAACAGTTCAGGAAATGTAACTTCGGGAAATGTATCGCACAGCGGAGCGTCTCTTGCATCTGCGCCGGAGACACCGTGAAAATCAATTCATTCTCATCAATTGCCGCGGTATCCACAGCCTTGCGGAGCGCTTCATCCGTATCGCACTGATCGTAAACGATGGTTTCTACGCGACCATCGAAGGCATTCTCGATATAATTTCTTCCAAGCTCATGACCATAAATCCAGCTCGACGTATCGGCTGGACGCTCATAGCAAAATGCCACACGAAGCGGATTCTCCTTTGTATAAGTGGAAGCTGAAGCATTTCCAAAGAAACCACCCCAAAGTCCCTGTGTAGACTGCAGATTCTTCTCCTGCATCTCCTCCGGGGAATGTACAATCGCGCGATTATCTGCTGTCGACTGGATCAACATCTCATTCCAAAGCTTATTGATACGGCGGGATAGCGCAGCCGTTGAGAGCGAGCGCATCTCATCCAAATGATAAATATTTAAATAAATGAGAAAGGCATCGGACGCATTTATCGCAATCTTGTCTGCGGCCTTCTTGTCATAGACCTTCTGGAAAAACTGGAAACCGCCACGCAGGCGCTCCTTCATCTCCTGTGGCCATGGATGTATAAAATCCTGCTTCATCAAAAGCGCCAGTTTCTTATATGCACCAACTTCTGAAAAATCAATCTCATAGAGCGGACAAACCTTATAGAAATCCAAAAATTCCATATAGAGCTTGTAATCCGTCTCATCGGTCTCCTTTTCATTTGGAAGAAGTCTGGTAACATCGCCCATAACACCATGTGCGCCGACATACTTCGACACGGAAACACGCTTATTTCCCTCCATGACATAGAAACGATGCATGTATTCATAAACTTTTATCGCATCTCGAATTCCTTCATTTACCTGGGACTCATACAGATTGGACCACTTCAATGCGAACTCGGTTGTCTCTTCTAGAAGCGGCATAAAATCGGCCGCAAATGCTTCTCTACGGCCTACCGTCTTCGTACCTGCCAACATGGTAAGTGGTATATCCACTAATCCTACCGGAAATTCAGACAGAGGACTGCCACCAGATAGCATCTCATCCAAAACCGGCAAATACGGATATCTACCCTGTGATCTCGCACGATGAAATTCTTTTAAACCAAGGCGTCTAGCCTTCTTATAATCCTCGATCATCTTGTCTCCCTCTTTCATTGCATCCAAAGATGCAGCTTGTACTCGCCAATACTACACGAACTCTACATAACTCTGTTTCATTATACTTCATATCAAAAATAATTCACATAATATGTATTTTAATTTTGTATAAATTATCTGACGATTCTATATTCTTGTACAAGTTTTATAAATTCTATTGTATCTGCCCTCTAATATTAGTAAAATTAAACATATAAAATATGTGAAGGGAGGACATCACATGAACGTATTTACAACAGACAAAATCAGAAATGTGGTTTTACTTGGCCACAGCGGGGCGGGCAAGACCAGCCTTATCGAATCCGTCGCTTACCTATCAGGAATGATTCATAAGCCTGGGTCCATCGAATCTGGTAATACGATTTCCGATTACGACAAATTGGAAATCGCAAACAAATTCTCCATCAACACTTCTGTCGTTCCCATCGAATGGAAAGACACCAAAATAAACTTCTTGGACACTCCTGGATATTTTGAATTCATTGGAGAAGTGGAAGAAGCTGTTTCTGCTGCAGATGGCGCCATCATCGTCATCTCTGGAAAAAATGGAATCGAAGTAGGTACCAAGAAAGCATGGGAAATCTGCGAACGATTCAACATCCCTCGTATGTTCTTTGTTACGGATATGGACGTTGATAAGGCCAGCTATCGTGAAATCGTAGAAGGCCTGCAGACGCTTTATGGCAAAAAGATTGCGCCGTTCCATTTCCCGATTCGTGAAAATGAAGAATTTATAGGATATGTCAATGTCATCCAGCAAACCGGAAAACGCTGGAAGGAAGACGGAACCATCGAGCATGTCGATGTTCCTGACTATTCCGCAGAATATTTAGATCAGTATCGTGAGATTCTTATGGAATCTGTTGCCGAGACATCGGAAGAATTTATGGATCGTTACTTCAATGGCGAAGAATTCTCCGAAAATGAAATCCGTCAGGCGCTCCGTGCCAATGTGGCATCCGGCGATATCGTGCCAGTCATGATGGGTTCCAATCTCACAAATCGTGGTCAGTTCACTATGATGGAAGATATCATCAAGTACCTTCCATCTCCGGAGGACCGTACCATTTCCGGAATCAACGCCGATACCAATGAAGTCTACGAAGCAAATTACGATTTCTCAAAGCCAAAGAGTGCTTACTGCTTCAAGACTATCGTTGATCCATTTGTTGGAAAATATTCTCTGATTAAAGTGAATTCCGGCGTGTTAAAGACGGATGACGTCCTATTTAATAAACATAAACAGACCGAAGAAAAGATTGGCAAAATTTTCGTTTTGTGCGGAAATAAAGCAACCGAAGTCCCAGAACTTCATGCCGGAGATATTGGTGCGCTGTCAAAGCTTACCAACCTGGCAACCACAGATTCGCTTTCTACCAAGAGCAATCCAATCCTCTACATCCGCACACCACTTTCTGAACCTTATACTGCAAAACGTTATAAGACGCTCGAGAAAAAGGATGAAGATAAAGTGGCTCAGGGACTCGCTCGACTTTGCATGGAAGATTTAACCATCAAGCTTGTCAATGACAGCGCCAACCACCAATCTCTGATTTATGGTATTGGCGATCGCCACATCGACATGCTGGTTGCCAAACTAAATGAACGCTATAAAGTAAATATCGAACTTTGCAAACCAAAGATTCCATTCAAAGAGACCATTATGGGATCTTCTGATGTGGAATACAAATACAAGAAGCAGACCGGTGGACATGGACAATATGGACATGTAAAAATGCGTTTCTCTCCAGATGAAGACCCAGAATGCAGCTATCACTTCACCGAATGTGTTGTTGGCGGCGCCGTTCCAAAGAACTATTTCCCTGCTGTTGAAAAGGGATTAGCAGAAGCCGTTCTTGCCGGTCCTCTTGCTGGTTACCCAGTCATCGGTGTACACGCAGATCTCTATGATGGTTCCTACCATCCTGTAGATTCTTCTGAAATGGCATTTAAAACTGCCGCTCGAGAAGCATTTAAGAAGGGCGTTCTGGAAGCGAAACCAATTCTGCTTGAACCAATCGAAACACTCCGCGTTGTCGTTCCTGACACTTATACCGGTGATGTTATGGGTGACTTAAACAAGCGACGTGGTCGTGTTCTTGGAATGAATCCAACAGACTTCCAAAAGACCGAAGTTATGGCAGAAGTTCCACTTGCTGAAATGTATGGATATGATGCAAAACTTCGTTCTATGACAAGTGGTTCCGGAACATTTACTTATGAACTTGCCAGATATGAGCAGGTTCCAGCCGATGTACAGGCCGCTGAAGTTGAAAGACGCGCTAAAAAATTAGAAGAGAGTGAAGAATAAGAATAACTTGAAGATAGACACATCAAAAAAAGCCCTCCCGAGGAAACCTCGGAAGGGCTTAATATAACTGGTATTAAATAATCAACTATGATTACTCGATAACAGAAGCTACACGACCAGAACCTACTGTACGTCCACCTTCACGGATAGCGAAAGTAAGACCCTGTTCCATAGCTACTGGATGGATAAGTTCGATAGTCATTTCTACGTTATCACCAGGCATGCACATTTCTGTACCAGCTGGTAATTCGATAACACCTGTTACGTCTGTTGTTCTGAAGTAGAACTGTGGACGGTAGTTGTTGAAGAATGGAGTATGACGTCCACCTTCATCCTTTGTTAATACGTAAACCTGAGCTGTGAACTTCTTGTGGCAAGTAACAGTACCTGGCTTAGCAAGAACCTGTCCACGTTCGATTTCTGTACGGTCTACACCACGAAGAAGTGCACCGATGTTATCACCAGCCATAGCCTGGTCTAACTGCTTACGGAACATTTCGATACCTGTACATACAGTCTTCTTAACATCTTCATGGATACCAAGAATTTCAACTTCGTCGTTAAGTACAAGTGTACCACGCTCTACTCTACCTGTTGCAACAGTACCACGACCTGTGATTGTGAATACGTCTTCTACAGGCATAAGGAATGGCTTGTCTGTATCACGTTCTGGATCTGGGATGTAAGAATCAACAGTATCCATAAGTTCCATGATCTTGTCGCCCCATTCTCCGTTAGGATCTTCAAGAGCCTTAAGAGCAGAACCCTTGATGATTGGGCAATCTGTGAAGCCATATTCTTCAAGCTGTTCTGTAACTTCCATTTCTACTAATTCAATAAGTTCTTCATCATCAACCATGTCGCACTTATTAAGGAATACTACGATGTAAGGTACACCTACCTGACGAGACAGAAGGATGTGTTCCTTTGTCTGAGCCATAACACCGTCAGTAGCAGCTACTACGAGGATAGCACCATCCATCTGAGCAGCACCAGTGATCATGTTCTTTACATAATCAGCATGGCCTGGGCAGTCAACGTGTGCATAGTGTCTCTTTTCTGTCTGGTACTCGATGTGAGCTGTAGAAATTGTGATACCTCTTTCACGTTCTTCTGGAGCCTTATCGATGTTTTCGAAATCTACCTTAGCGTTACCTTCTACTCTTTCAGAAAGTACTCTAGAGATAGCAGCTGTTAAAGTTGTTTTACCGTGATCTACGTGTCCGATTGTACCAATGTTACAATGTGGCTTTGATCTCTCAAATTTTTCCTTTGCCATTTTAAACTTCCTCCTTAGGTTAGTGCCCTTATTGGGCTAGGTTCGTTTTAAATTCGCCGGGCGGAAGGCATTCCGCCCTGCGACACTCGACTAATTCCGATTATATACGGAAAAGCCTATTTTTTCAATATTTTTTGTGAAGAATTATCTTGCGATAACCCTATATATATCAGAACGAAATATCGCTAAGAAATTACATAGCGTGTTCGCTGATAACCTTGTCCTGAACGCTCTTTGGAGCTGGTTCATACTTCTCGAAGAACATAGAGTAGTTACCACGTCCCTGTGTAGAAGAACGAAGCTCTGTAGAGTAACCGAACATTTCTGAAAGTGGAACGAGTGCTCTAACGATCTTACCACCGCCGAGATCATCCATTCCTTCGATCTGTCCACGCTTAGCGTTTAATGATCCGATTACATCACCCATGTATTCCTCTGGCATTGTAACTTCAACCTTCATAATAGGTTCAAGTAATACAGCACCACCCTGCTTCATAGCATCTTTCATAGCCATAGAACCAGCGATGTGGAATGCCATTTCTGAAGAATCGACTTCATGGTAAGAACCGTCATATACGTTAGCGGAAATACCAAGTACTGGGAATCCAGCAAGGATACCTGCCTGAGCAGCTTCTTCAATACCCTGTCCAACTGCTGGGATGTATTCCTTAGGAATAGCACCACCGACTACAGTAGACTCGAACTTGAATGTTTCCTCACCATTAGGATCCATTGGCTCAAACTTAACCTTACAATGTCCGTACTGTCCACGACCACCTGACTGCTTAGCATACTTGCTATCGATGTCAACAGGCTTAGTAATTGTTTCCTTGTATGCAACCTGAGGTGCACCAACGTTAGCTTCTACCTTGAACTCTCTAAGAAGACGGTCAACGATAACTTCGAGGTGAAGCTCACCCATTCCGGCGATGATTGTCTGACCTGTTTCTGTATTTGTATGAGCTCTGAATGTAGGATCTTCTTCTGCGAGCTTAGCAAGAGCTTCACCCATCTTACCCTGATCATTCTTTGTCTTAGGTTCGATAGCAAGCTCGATAACTGGCTCTGGGAATTCCATAGACTCAAGGATAACTGGATGCTGTTCGTCACAGATTGTATCACCAGTTGTTGTAACCTTAAGACCTACAGCAGCTGCGATATCACCAGCGTATACCTTATCGATCTCAGTTCTTGAGTTCGCATGCATCTGAAGGATACGACCAACACGTTCCTTCTTGTCCTTAGTAGCATTGAGGATATAAGAACCAGAGTTCAATGTACCTGCATATACTCTAAAGAAAGCAAGCTTACCTACGAATGGATCTGTCATAATCTTGAATGCAAGTGCTGCGAATGGAGCTTCATCAGATGAAGGAACTGTAAGTTCATTTCCTTCCATATCTGTACCCTGGATATCAGGTACGTCTGTTGGAGCTGGCATGTATTCAACAACACCATCAAGTAACTTCTGTACACCCTTGTTCTTATAAGCAGAACCGCAGTATACAGGAACTGCCTCAGATGCGATAGTAGCTCTACGAAGAACAGCCTTCATCTCGTCGATAGATGGCTCTTCACCTTCAAGATACATCATCATGAGGTCATCATCGAGTTCGCAAATCTTTTCAACAAGATTTGTATGCCACTCGTCAGCAAGGTCCTTCAAATCATCAGGAATCTCTGTGATTTCGATGTCCTTACCTTCATCATCTTTATAATAATAAGCATCCATTTCGAACAGATCGATCAGACCCTTAAAGTCATCTTCTGCACCGATTGGGATCTGTACTGGGATAGCATTCTTTCCAAGACGATCAATGATAGTCTGTACTGACATGAAGAAGTCAGCACCCATCTTATCCATCTTGTTGATGAATGCCATACGTGGTACGTGATATGTATCAGCCTGACGCCATACGTTTTCAGACTGTGGTTCTACACCAGCCTTAGCATCGAATACACCGATAGCTCCATCAAGTACACGAAGGGAACGCTCTACTTCTACAGTAAAGTCAACGTGACCTGGAGTATCAATGATGTTGATACGATGTTCTTTAGCGCCTGGCTTAACCTTGTGGTGGTCCTCAAGTGTCCAATGGCAAGTTGTAGCAGCGGATGTGATAGTGATACCACGTTCCTTTTCCTGCTCCATCCAGTCCATTGTAGATGCACCGTCATGAGTTTCACCAATCTTGTAGTTTACACCAGTATAATAAAGGATACGCTCTGTTAATGTTGTTTTACCAGCATCGATATGAGCCATGATTCCGATATTTCTGGTTCTATCCAATGGATATTCTCTTCCAGCCAAGATTTATTTCCTCCTATTTCAATTTCAAAAATGCGAAAAATTCTGAAATTAGAATCTGTAATGTGCGAAAGCCTTGTTTGCTTCTGCCATTCTGTGCATTTCTTCTTTACGCTTTACAGCTGCACCAGTATTTCCTGCTGCATCCATAATTTCGTTAGCCAAACGCTCTTCCATAGTCTTTTCACTTCTCTTACGAGAAAACATTGTTAACCAACGAAGACCAAGAGCCTGACGACGATCAGGTCTAACCTCGATAGGTACCTGATATGTAGCACCACCAATACGTCTAGCCTTTACTTCAAGTACAGGCATAACGTTGTTCATTGCTTCCTCGAATACTTCGAGAGCTGGGCGCTCCATCTTTTCTTCAACTTTAGCGAATGCTCCGTACACGATCTTCTGAGCTACGCCCTTCTTACCATCAAGCATGATATTGTTGACAAGCTTAGTAACGACCTTGCTGTTATAGATTGGATCCGCTAATACGTCTCTTTTCTGAGTATGTCCTTTACGTGGCACGGTACTTCCCTCCTTAATCATTTTTTGTTTCTTTTTCGATTAAATCAACGGTACTCACATTTACGTGTTCGTGCTGTATTTATTAGTGAAAATAAATCCAAACACTAAACCATTTGTAAATACAATTGCTTATACATGCGTCTCATGACGCGTTACTGATCTACTCTAAATCTGATTACTTAGATGCCTTTGGCTTCTTAGCACCATACTTAGAACGACCCTGCTTACGATCTGCCACACCTGCAGTATCTAATGTACCACGGATGATATGGTAACGTGTACCAGGCAAATCCTTAACTCTTCCACCACGGATAAGAACAACACTATGTTCCTGAAGGTTGTGACCTTCACCAGGAATGTATGATGTTACTTCGATTCCGTTAGAAAGACGAACTCTGGCGATCTTACGAAGAGCAGAGTTAGGCTTCTTAGGTGTTGCAGTCTTAACAGCTGTACATACACCTCTCTTCTGTGGAGAAGGAGTATCTGTAGTCTTCTTCTGTAAAGAGTTGTAACCCTTCTGAAGTGCTGGGGAGTTAGACTTCTTCTGAGAAGTATGACGTCCCTTTCTAACTAACTGGTTAAATGTTGGCATTATTTTCACCTCCTGTTTTATTTCGCAGCATGATTTCTAGGCAAATCCTAGCAACAATTACTTAAATTTGCGCATAAAGAAACCTATGCACGCTAGAATATTATATTCTCGTGCATAGGTTTTGTCAAGAAATTTTATATGAATTATTCAGCATCTGTGCCATCGATGTCGATTGCTACAACCGCATCTTCTGGAACATTTGCTACTTCTTCTTCCACAGCATCTTCTGCTGCTTCTTCTACTTCTTCAACATCTCCGAGCTTCTTCATCATCTCGAAGTCTTTATCTGTAGAGAGAGAAATGTCTCTGTATCTCTTCATACCAGTACCAGCTGGGATCAGCTTACCGATAATAACGTTTTCCTTAAGACCGATCAATGGATCAACCTTACCCTTGATTGCTGCATCTGTCAGAACCTTTGTTGTTTCCTGGAAGGAAGCAGCAGAAAGGAATGAATTTGTAGCAAGGGAAGCCTTTGTGATACCAAGGAGTTCCTGAGTACCAGTAGCAGGCATCTTACCTTCTGCTTCTAATCTTTCATTCATATCTTCAAAGTCAAGCTTATCCATAAGTGTTCCTGGAAGTACATCAGAATCACCATTGTCTTCTACACGGATCTTCTTCATCATCTGACGAACAAGCATTTCGATATGCTTATCGTTGATGTCTACACCCTGGAGACGGTAAACTCTCTGAACTTCACGAAGCATGTAATCCTGTACTGCACGAGGTCCCTTAATTCTAAGGATATCCTGTGGATATACAGAACCTTCTGTGATTTCATCACCTGCTTCAAGGATATCGCCATCATGTACCTTGATACGTGATCCGTAAGGAATTAAGTATGTCTTAACTTCTCCATCTTCTGGATTTGTTACGATAACTTCACGTTTCTTCTTGCTATCCTTAACTTCTGCTCTACCAGCAATTTCAGTGATGATTGCAAGTCCCTTAGGCTTACGAGCCTCGAAAAGCTCTTCTACTCGAGGAAGACCCTGTGTGATATCTGTACCAGCGACACCACCGGAGTGGAATGTTCTCATAGTAAGCTGTGTACCAGGTTCACCGATAGACTGAGCTGCGATGATACCAACAGCTTCACCAACCTGTACTGCCTGTCCAGTAGCCATGTTAGCACCGTAACACTTAGCACAAACACCATTCTTAGAACGGCAAGAGAGAACTGTTCTGATCTTTAACTTATCAATAGGGTTACCATTTGCATCTACACCATCTTTTACGATACGTGCTGCTCTCGCAGGAGTGATCATATGGTTTGCCTTAACGATGACATTGCCATCCTTATCGCATACTGTTTCGCAAGTGAAACGTCCTGTAATACGATCCTGTAACTTCTCGATTTCTTCTTCGCCATCGAGGAATGCGGAAACAACCATACCTGGAAGTTCACGATCTGTTCCTTCGACACAGTCCATTTCACGAACGATAAGTTCCTGAGAAACGTCAACCATTCGACGAGTCAAGTATCCGGAATCGGCTGTACGAAGAGCAGTATCGGACATACCCTTACGAGCGCCGTGTGCGGACATGAAGTATTCGAGTACATCAAGACCTTCTCGGAAATTGGACTTGATTGGAAGTTCGATTGTTCTACCAGTTGTATCAGCCATCAAACCACGCATACCAGCAAGCTGTTTGATCTGGCTGTTAGAACCACGGGCACCAGAGTCAGCCATCATGAAGATGTTGTTGTACTTATCCAAACCGGAAATCAGAGCATCTGTAAGCTCATCATCGGCTTCCTTCCATGTTGCAACAACTTCCTTATAACGTTCTTCGTCTGTAATACGACCACGCTTGTAGTTCAAGTTAATCTTAGCAACTGTTTCTTCTGCTTCAGCAATCAGTGAATCCTTCTGTTCTGGGATTGTCATATCGGAAATAGATACTGTCATCGCAGCGATTGTAGAGTACTTATAACCGATAGCCTTAATATCATCAAGAACCTCAGCTGTCTTTGTAGCACCATGAGTGTTAATAACATGCTCGAGGATTCCCTTTAATTCCTTCTTACGTACTAAGAAGTCGATTTCTGGAACTAATTCATTTTCTGGATCTGTACGATCAACGTATCCAAGATCCTGAGGAATGATCTCATTGAAGAGACAACGACCAAGAGATGTATCCACAATCTTAGTCTTCACTGTTCCATCCATTTCCTCTTTCTGGAAACGAACCTTAATCTTACTCTGAAGTGTGATTTCATGATTAGCGTAAGCCATAACAGCTTCGTTAACATCCTTGAAGCACATGCCTTCACCCTTCTCACCGTCACGCTGCTGTGTCAGGTAGTAAACACCAAGTACCATATCCTGAGAAGGAACGGCAACAACACCACCATCGGAAGGCTTCAGTAAGTTGTTTGGTGACAGAAGCATGAAACGGCACTCAGCCTGAGCTTCTGCTGTAAGTGGCAGATGGGCAGCCATCTGATCACCATCGAAATCGGCATTGTAAGCTGCACAAACGAGTGGGTGAAGCTTGATAGCCTTACCTTCTACAAGGATTGGCTCGAATGCCTGAATACCAAGTCTATGAAGTGTAGGAGCACGGTTTAACATAACCGGATGCTCTTTGATGACATCTTCTAAGATGTCCCAAACTTCTGGCTGAAGTCTCTCAACCATCTTCTTAGCACTCTTAATGTTGTGTGCTGTACCATTCTGTACAAGTTCCTTCATAACGAAAGGCTTGAATAATTCGATTGCCATTTCCTTAGGAAGACCACACTGATAAATCTTAAGTTCTGGTCCTACGACGATAACGGAACGTCCTGAGTAGTCAACTCGCTTACCGAGCAAGTTCTGACGGAAACGTCCACCCTTACCCTTAAGCATGTCAGACAGAGACTTCAGAGCTCTGTTACCAGGGCCTGTAACCGCACGTCCACGACGGCCATTGTCGATCAGAGCATCTACAGCTTCCTGTAACATTCTCTTTTCGTTACGTACGATAATGTCTGGAGCCTTCAATTCAAGAAGTCTTCTCAGACGGTTATTTCTATTGATGATTCGACGATATAAATCGTTCAAATCAGATGTTGCAAAACGTCCACCATCCAACTGAACCATTGGACGAAGATCTGGTGGGATGACAGGGATAACGTTCATGATCATCCATTCTGGCTTATTTCCAGACTGACGGAAAGATTCTACAACTTCCAATCTCTTGATGATACGTGCACGCTTCTGACCGCTTGCTGTTTCCAGCTCAGTCTTCAATTCTACTGCATCCTTTTCAAGATCGATTGCAGCAAGGAGTTCCTGAATTGCTTCTGCACCCATTCCTACACGGAAAGAGCCATAGCCGTACTGATTCAGTGCATCCTGATATTCTGCCTCAGACAGAACCTGCTTATACATAAGAGATGTATCTCCACCATCTAATACGATGTAAGATGCGAAATACAATACTCTCTCAAGGATACGTGGAGAGAGGTCAAGGATTAATCCCATACGAGATGGGATACCCTTGAAATACCAGATGTGGGAAACAGGAGCAGCAAGCTCGATGTGTCCCATACGCTCTCTACGAACAGATGCCTTTGTAACCTCTACACCGCATCGGTCACAAACTACACCCTTGAAACGGACCTTCTTATATTTACCACAGTGACATTCCCAGTCCTTTGTTGGTCCAAAAATCTTCTCACAGAACAGACCGTCCTTTTCAGGCTTCAGAGTTCTGTAGTTAATAGTCTCAGGCTTTTTAACCTCACCGTGTGACCATTCTCTGATTGTCTCAGGAGAAGCCAGACCGATTCGAATACTGTCGAATGAAATCGCTGTTGTACTA
This sequence comes from Lachnospiraceae bacterium AC2012, assembly GCA_000702525.1. Taxonomy (GTDB): domain Bacteria; phylum Bacillota; class Clostridia; order Lachnospirales; family Lachnospiraceae; genus FD2005. Next base: position 1,771,875 of record JNIN01000001.1, on the reverse strand, counting down.
TCTTCTTTATTCATGTTCTCTGGCATTTATGAAGCTCCTTCCTTATTTACTCTTCAAAATCATCTGCTGATTCAAATGCAAAGTCTGATTCCATGCCATCTGAATCCATATCAGGTTCTTCGATATTTTCTAATTCTTCTGTTTCTGCATTGAATTCCTGCTTTGTGAATCCATGCTTTTCAAAAGATTCATTGTTTTCGAACGCATAATTGCGGTCGTTTCGATCACCTACGATGATCTTGTTAATGTCTGTATTTCCATATTCACTTGTTTCTTTCAGATGTACTTCAGATCCATCTTCATCAAGAAGACGTACATCCAATGCAAGTGCCTGTAATTCCTTAAGTAATACCTTGAAGGATTCTGGAATACCAGGTTCAGGGATATTTTCACCCTTGATGATGGCTTCGTATGTCTTAACACGGCCAACAACATCATCGGACTTCACTGTCAGGATTTCCTGAAGTGTATATGCAGCACCGTAAGCTTCCAGTGCCCAAACTTCCATTTCACCGAAACGCTGTCCACCGAACTGAGCCTTACCACCTAATGGCTGCTGTGTTACAAGTGAGTAAGGACCTGTAGAACGTGCATGGATCTTGTCATCTACTAAGTGGTGGAGCTTCAAGTAATGCATGTGACCGATTGTTGTACGGCCTTCAAATGCTTCACCTGTACGTCCATCACGAAGCTGAACCTTACCATCACGAGCGATTGGTACGCCCTTCCAAAGTTCTCTATAATCACGGTTTTCATACAGATAGTTAAGAACTTCTTCATTCAGAACATCCTTATACTTCTGTTCGAATTCATCCCAAGACCAGTTAACGTAATCGTTAGCCATCTCAAGAGCATCTCCGATGTCATCTTCCTTTGCACCATCGAATACTGGAGTTTCGATGTTTAATCCAAGTGCCTTAGCAGCAAGGGAAAGATGGATTTCGAGGACCTGTCCGATGTTCATTCGGGAAGGTACACCCAGTGGGTTAAGCACGATATCCAGAGGACGACCATTTGGAAGGAATGGCATATCTTCTACAGGAAGAACTCTGGAAACGACACCCTTGTTACCATGACGACCAGCCATCTTATCACCGACAGAGATCTTTCTCTTCTGTGCGATGTAGATACGAACTGCTTTATTTACACCAGGTGATAATTCATCACCATTTTCTCTTGTGAATACCTTAGCATCTACAACGATACCGTATGCACCATGAGGTACCTTGAGGGAAGTATCACGAACTTCACGAGCCTTCTCACCGAAGATGGCACGAAGAAGTCTCTCTTCTGCAGTAAGTTCTGTTTCTCCCTTAGGAGTAACCTTACCAACCAAGATATCTCCGGCACGAACTTCTGCACCGATACGGATAATACCGTTTTCATCTAAGTTCTTAAGAGCATCATCACCAACACCAGCTACGTCGCGAGTGATTTCTTCTGCTCCAAGCTTTGTATCACGAGCTTCTACTTCGTATTCTTCAATATGTACAGATGTATAAACATCATCCTGTACCAATCTTTCTGAAAGAAGTACCGCATCCTCGTAGTTATAACCTTCCCAAGTCATGAAACCGATCAATGGGTTCTTACCAAGACCAAGTTCACCATGACATGTAGAAGCACCATCAGCGATAACTTCGCCCTTTTCTACACGGTCGCCCTTGAAGACGATTGGCTTCTGGTTATAGCAGTTAGACTGGTTTGATCTTTCATACTTTGTAAGAACGTATTCCTGTCTCTCACCAGCATCTGTCTTGATGATAATGCGGTTAGATTCAGAACGTTCTACTGTACCAGCTTCCTTCGCAAGTACACAGACACCAGAATCGACTGCTGTCTTAGGTTCCATACCTGTACCTACAACAGGAGCTTCTGTCTTCAAAAGAGGTACTGCCTGACGCTGCATGTTAGATCCCATCAGCGCACGGTTCGCATCATCGTTCTGAAGGAATGGAATCAATGCTGTAGCAACAGAGAATACCATTCTTGGAGATACATCCATGTAATCGAATGCTGTCTTGTCGTATTCCTGTGTTTCTTCTCTGAAACGACCAGATACAGCATCACGTACGAAGTGACCTTCTGCATCAAGCTGTGCAGAAGCCTGTGCTACATGGTAGTTATCTTCTTCATCTGCAGTCATGTAAACAACATCATTTGTTACACGTGGGTTCTTAGGATCTGTCTTATCAATGACACGATAAGGCGCTTCCACGAAACCATATTCATTAATTCTTGCATAAGAAGCAAGAGAGTTGATCAGACCGATGTTAGGTCCTTCTGGAGTCTCGACAGGACACATACGACCATAATGTGTATAGTGTACATCTCGAACCTCGAATCCGGCACGGTCTCTTGAAAGACCACCAGGTCCTAACGCAGAAAGACGTCTCTTATGTGTCAACTCAGAAAGAGGGTTGTTCTGATCCATGAACTGAGACAGCTGAGAAGATCCGAAGAATTCCTTCACTGCTGCAGTTACCGGCTTAATGTTAATTAAGCTCTGTGGAGAGATACCTTCCTGATCCTGTGTTGTCATACGTTCACGTACAACTCTTTCTAATCTGGAAAGACCGATACGATACTGGTTCTGTAAAAGTTCACCAACCGCACGGATACGACGGTTTCCTAAGTGATCGATATCGTCTTCCTTACCAACGCCCCATTCCAGGTGCATGTTGTAGTTGATTGTAGCGAAGATATCTTCTCTTGTGATATGCTTAGGAATAAGGTCACCCATATTTCTAACGATAGCATCTTCGATATCTTCTGGAGTATCATTCTCTTCTAAGATCTGCATCAATACTGGATAGTAAACTAATTCCTTGATGCCGAGCTTCTTCATATCGATATCAACATATGCGTTGAGATCAACCATGAGGTTAGACAGAACCTTAACATTTCTAGTTTCTGTCTGAATCATAACGTAAGGTACACCTGCGTTCTGAATCTTATCAGCAAGTTCGCGATCAACCTTTGTTCCAGCTTCTGCAAGAACTTCACCAGTTGTTGTATCGATAACATCCTCTGCAAGAATCTGTCTGTTGATACGATTCTTAAGAGCAAGCTTCTTGTTGAACTTGTAACGACCAACCTTCGCCAAGTCATAACGACGTGCGTCGAAGAACATACCAGCGATTAAGCTCTCTGCTGAATCAACAGAAAGAGGTTCTCCCGGACGAATCTTACGATAAAGTTCAAGAAGACCACCTTCATAGCTTCCGTTAGGATCTTTTTCTGTAATAGAAGGATCCTTAGCAAAAGAAGCAAGAATCTTAGGTTCTTCACCGAATAAGTCGATGATTTCCTGGTTTGTACCTACACCAAGTGCACGAATCAATACTGTGATTGGCACCTTACGTGTTCTATCTACACGAACATAGTAAACGTCATTGGAGTCTGTTTCATACTCTAACCAAGCACCACGGTTAGGGATTACTGTACAAGAATACAGAGTCTTTCCAATCTTATCGTGATCGATTCCATAATAGATACCTGGTGAACGAACCAACTGTGATACGATAACTCGTTCCGCACCGTTGATTACAAAAGTACCTGTCTCGGTCATGAGTGGGAGGTCTCCCATAAAGATCTCATGCTCATTAATTTCATCTGTTTCCTTGTTGTATAATCTAACCTTAACTTTCAGCGGAGCTGAATATGTAGCGTCTCTTTCCTTACACTGCGGAATTGTATACTTCATTTCATCCTTGCAGAGCTTGAAATCAACAAACTCTAAGCTAAGATGTCCACTGTAATCCGCAATTGGGGAAATGTCATCAAACGCTTCCTTCAGTCCTTCCTTTAAGAACCACTCGTAAGAGTTCTTCTGGACTTCGATAAAGTTTGGCATTTCCAGAACTTCGTTATGACGTGCATAGCTAAGTCTAATACCTTTGCCAGATTCAACCAGATGCATTCTGTTTTTCTCCATTCGACGTTCCACCTCTCGTTTGTATTTGTAATGCATTAAAAATAACAATTGTCTCTATATTGCGCTTTGTGAGGGTTTGACCACAATATGTTGAGCTTAAAAAAGCCCGCAATTAGCCTACCTCTCCACAATAGTGCAACGTACATTATATGATATTTGTCAAGTGGTTGTCAACAAATTTTTCATCTTTTCTATACAAAAAATCACCGGCAAATGATTTCTCATTCACCAGTGGTTTCTCTACTTCAACATAATTTTCTGTGCATCACAATCCACAACTGCATCAACGCCTAACGGTATGATGCATCGAGGCGTTGCATGCCCTACATTTACATTAAAGACTACAGGAAATGATGCATCTGCAATCACCTCTCGTAAAATCTCTTTATACTCTTCTGCATAAACTTCATTTACCGGCTTACCAACAAGCGCCCCATTAGCATATTGAAATACACCAGCCTCTTTCAGTTTCAAAATCATCTTTCGATATTTCTCCGGTGTCGCCATCTCTTCACTAGACTCGATTAAAAGAATCTTATCTCGCCACTCTTCGCCCATCGGGAAGATACCATACTTCTCGCAAACACTGACGGTATCCTCAAATCTACTATTATCAAAAATATCATAGATTGTATCTATACAACCGCCAATGATTTTACCAGAAAATTTCGGATTGCCCTGAAGCAATTCAAAACCTTCATTCTTATGAACCGGCATATCCGTACCAATATCTTCTATATTAAATGATTCCCTTGCTGTATACCAAACATCGCTCGGTGTTATCTCCGCAATCGTACCCGTCCGAACCAACTCTTCAAAATACTTCTTTGTATATGGAAGCATCTCATCTGAGATTTCACATATATCCGGAAGGAACGCCTGCCCGTAGAATGTCTTCATCCCAAGTTTCTGCAGCATAAGATGATTGATCGTAGAGTCTGAAAAACCGAGAAAAATCTTATTCTTATCAACATCCGCTACTCTCTCATCCGAAAAGAAATACGGCATGATACGATACGTCTCTTCGCCACCTACCGCGCATAGAATCATATCAACATCTTCATCCAGCAAAGCATCCAGCAAATCCTTCGCTCGAAGATCCGGATGCGCCTCCACAAACTCAATCCCCTTTAACGCATGTGGCATAAATTTCACATTTAGACCATATTCCTCTAGTCTTTTAATTCCAATTTCTACTTCATGCGCCACAAAATCTTCACCAATTGTGCCACGAGACAAACTTACAATTGCAACATTCACAGTCAATGTCCTCCTAATCCTTAATCATTATCTAATATTACCACAGCCCTCACTTTAACGCACCATCTTGTTGAACTTTTAACGCACAAAAAGGCCACCACCCATCCGGGTAGTGGCCTCTCAATCAAAACGTATTTAAAACGAACGCTTAAATTACTTTAATGTAACCTTAGCACCTTCAGCTTCAAGCTTTGTCTTGATGTCTTCAGCAGTTGCCTTGTCAGCAGCTTCCTTAAGTACCTTAGGAGCTCCGTCAACTACTTCCTTAGCTTCCTTAAGTCCAAGACCTGTTACTTCACGAACAACCTTGATAACCTTAACCTTGTTAGGACCTACTTCTGTTAATTCAACATCGAATTCGTCCTTTTCTTCTCCAGCTGCTGCACCATCGCCAGCTGCTGCTACAACAACACCAGCTGCTGCAGATACGCCAAATTCTTCCTCGCAAGCCTTTACGAGATCGTTTAATTCTAATACGCTTAATTCCTTAATAGCGTTGATAAATTCTTCTGTAGTCATCTTTGCCATTTTAAATTTCCTCCATTTAAAAGATTTGCGGTTATACCGCGACTAAAATTAATGTTTCAACAGTGTAATCTAGATTACTCTGCTGGAGTTTCTGTAGCTTCTTCAGCAGGAGCTTCTGCTGGAGCTTCAGTTGCTGCTTCTGCTTCTGCAGGAGCTGCTTCACCACCCTGCTCAGCGATCTGGTTAAGAACACGAGCGAAGTTTGTGATAGGAGACTGTAAAGATCCAAGTAACTTGGAAATAAGTTCGTCTCTTGATGGTACTGCAGCGATAGCCTTCATACCTTCTGCATCATAGAATGCACCTTCAACAACACCTGCCTTGATTTCAAGAGCTGGAGCTGTCTTAGCGAACTTAGCAAGCACACGAGCTGGAGCTGTTGCATCATCAGCACAGATAGCGATAGCTGTTGGTCCTTCAAGAACAGGAGCAAGAGCTTCGAAATCAGTTCCCTTGAATGCAAAGTTCATCATTGTGTTCTTATATACCTTATAAGTAACACCAGCTTCTCTTAACTGCTTACGTAATTCTGTGTCTTCAGCAACAGTAAGACCACGGTAATCAACTGCTACAACTGTAGCTGCGTCTTTCACCTGTTCAGAGATCTCCTGTACGATAGGCTGCTTTAATTCAACTTTTGCCATTTTCGATTTTACCTCCTTATAATATTTCATATTGCGCTGAGGTATAAAAAACCTCTCTGCCAAACGACAGAGAGGTAAATAGTTCAAATCATAACGACCGCGATCACTCGGTCTGACTTGTACATCCTCGGTAGGTTGTATACGTTACGCCTTGCGGCACCTACTGTCTTCGGCAACATGCTTTTCGCATTATATCATTATATGATTGGATTGTCAACAATCTAATTAAGCTTCAGTAACTTCTGCTACAGTCTTAATAGGGTTAACCTTTACACCAGGTCCCATTGTAGGAGCAAGTGAAATACTCTTTAAGTATGTACCCTTTAAGCTAGCTGGCTTAGCCTTGTTGATTGCACCCATAAGAGTACGGAAGTTGTCAGCAAGCTGTTCCTCTGTGAAGGAAGCCTTTCCAATTGGCACATGGATAATGTTTGCCTTATCTAATCTATACTCAATCTTACCGGCTTTGATGTCGTTAACGGCCTTTGTTACGTCCATTGTTACTGTACCAGCCTTAGGGTTTGGCATTAAGCCCTTAGGTCCAAGTACACGTCCTAAACGACCAACAACACCCATCATATCAGGTGTAGCAACTACAACGTCGAAATCTGTCCAACCATCGTTCTGGATCTTAGGAATCAGTTCTTCTGCTCCTACGAAATCTGCGCCTGCAGCCTGAGCTTCGTCAGCCTTAGCACCCTTAGCGAATACTAAAACGCGGACAGTCTTACCAGTTCCGTGAGGAAGTACTACTGCACCACGAATCTGCTGCTCAGCGTGACGTCCGTCACAACCAGTTCTGATGTGAGCTTCGATTGTTTCATCAAATTTTGCTGTGGCATTCTTCTTTACCTGTGCGATAGCATCAGCTGGATCGAACAGAGTAGTCTTATCATATGCCTTAACAGCATCTAAATATTTCTTACCTTTTTTCATAAAAGATTTACCTCCTGTGGTTTTATCGGGGAAATTACCCTTCCACTTGTATTCTATGCAGATTATGAAAGAAGAAGTGTGGAAATGCTACGTCTCCGCAGCGCCTACCTCTTCATAATAAGCAGTGTCTGCATTTCTCGTTATAAGTTTTCTATAGAACTTTAAATATTTCGAAATAGGTGAAATAAATTAGTCTTCTACTTCTACACCCATAGAACGAGCTGTACCAGCAATCATGCTAATAGCTGCGTCGATTGAAGCAGCGTTAAGATCCTTCATCTTAGTTTCAGCGATTTCCTGAAGCTGAGCTCTTGTGATCTTAGCTACCTTTGTCTTGTTAGGTTCACCAGAACCCTTCTGGATCTTACAAGCCTTCTTAATCATTACGGCTGCTGGTGGTGTCTTTGTGATGAAGCTAAAGCTTCTATCAGCATAAACAGTGATGATAACAGGAACGATGGTATCTCCCATATCAGCTGTCTTTGCATTAAACTGCTTTGTGAACTCTACGATGTTTACACCGTGCTGTCCAAGTGCAGGTCCTACAGGTGGTGCTGGAGTCGCCTTACCAGCAGGAATCTGCAGTTTAATATATCCTTCAATTTTCTTTGCCATTGGATTTTCCTCCTTGTATTATTACATTTTCTGAACGTCCGCGAAGTCGATCTCGACTGGAGTCTCGCGGCCGAACATCTCTACGTTGATTGTTACCGTCTGCTTCTGCGCATTGATAGCCTGAACAACACCTACAGTGTCTGCCCATGCACCACTTGTAACATTGATCATGTCACCTTCTGCAAACTGAACTTCAACGGTATTTCCTTTGATGCCCATAGATTTCATCTCATCCTCTGTAAGAGGTACAGGCTTACTTCCAGGCCCTACAAACCCGGTAACACCACGTGTATTACGAACAACGTACCAAGTGTCGTCATTCATAAACATATTGACAAAAACGTAGCATGGGAACATTTTACGTTCTACTACTTTGCGGGCTCCGTTCTTTAATTCAGTTACCGTTTCCATTGGAATACGAACTTCCAGGATCTGGTCTTCCAAATGACGGTTCTCGATTGTCTTTTCAATATTTGCTTTGACTTTGTTCTCATAACCAGAATAGGTATGAACAATATACCAGTTTGCTTCTGCCATCTACCTTTGCCTCCTACAAATTAACCAGGAAATCAACACCATACTGAACAACCATGTCAATAACAGCAATAACAATTGCTAAAATAGCTGAAATAACAATAGTTGCTGCGGATTGTCTAGCAACAGTTGAACCTTCCGGCCAGATAATCTTGCTAAATTCCGACTTCAGTCCTTCGAAACGCTGGGACATCGTCTTTTTTTCGTTGTCTGCCATGTCTCTTATGCTCCTTTACATCAATTACTTGGTTTCTTTGTGTAAAGTGTGTTTCTTACAGAATCTACAATACTTCTTAGTTTCTACGCGATCCGGATGAATCTGCTTATTCTTAGAAACATTATAATTTCTCTGCTGACATTCTGTGCATGCTAATGTGATCTTTGTACGCACAACTTCCACCTCCACTCAATTTCTAAAATGTTTGACGATCTTCTTTTTGTCTTTTTATCGAACCAACGTCCGTCCTTCGCGCTGCTTATTTCACGAATTTCAGCCGTTTTTCGGCTCTTCTAAAAAAGAGCATAAAAAAAAGACCTAACTTCCATCGCTAAACTAATGTAGCATAGGAAACTAGGTCTGTCAATCATTTTCTAATTTATTAATAATTACAGCATCTCCAGCAAGTCTTGATCCATCTCGATGGCACGCGCCGCCCAAGTCTCGGTTTTCTTTGCTCTCGTACGACCCGCATCTGCAATCTGTTGCATATAGTCCGGATTCGCAAGTAGCCTCTTTACCAGCGCCGGCATCTCGTGAATCGTTGGATACTGGAAATGATCCATCTTCTTCTCCAATTCAAACATCACAAGCTCCGGTGTCTCGGAAATCAAACCCGTTCCGGCATGCACACCCTCGATCGCTGAACCGACCATACGGATGCCATCGAAGTTTTCCTTCATATATATAGAAGTATCTGTGAGCGCCACAGCTCCGGCAAGCATACCGTTGAAGACGCGGTCATGCGTACCATCCTTGAACCAGGTCATGGTACTGAGCACAATTTTCGCATCATGCATCTGGTCAACCACTTCTTCTGCGCTGATTCTACCATTATAATGTACATTCGGCAGTTTTACAAAATCGCAATTCTCCCAACCGGTACCATATAACGCAATGGACACGCCGGCCTCCGCAAGTAAGCGAAGCGACATCTCTCGATAATAAGAAACAGCCAACAAATCAACAAAGCGAAGCTTCTCGATAATCCAGCTCAACTCATCATCCATAAATTTACCGCCCGCACGAACAATCAATTTCTCAATCACCGCTTCGGTCGTCTCTTCCGGATGCGCCACCAGTTCTCGAAACGCATCCATCGACAGCTCACCCATGTTGATATCATAATCCTTAAACACCGTCTCGAAATCCGGCTGAATCTGATTTACAAAAGCACTCGGCAGATTTCCTGCATACATCACATCAATCTTTCGATCCTTGATTCGTGGCACGTCACGATGCATTTCCTTGCCTGCGTGCGCCATAAATCCCGTCGTACTGATTTCCGGATAAAAGCGCTGCACATACTTCATATGATTTCGATCCGGGCATAGCACAATGCCCGTAGAAGGAAGTTTGTCCAAAGCCTCCTTATGCGCAAACGGGTGGTTCATCAAAAAATCGATATACGGAATCTCCAGCTGCTCCCAGATGTTTTTTCCAGGCACGATCTCCATACAAAATCCGCAATTATTAAATGCCAATGCCGCCGTCACCGGAGAATCGATAAAGGTATCCATCCGCCCCAGCGATGATGCGATATCGCGATTATCAAATTCCATCACTTCATATCCCATCTCCCGGAATTTTTCTTCCATAGAAAGTGAGAAGATATCCAGAATATCTCTACCGGAAAGCATCATAATCAATTTTCTTCTTCTATATATATGTGACATCATCCCAAGCACATTCGGTTCAAAAATCGACATCGCATATTTCTCGTCATAAATGGCACGTGCGCGACGACACATACTCTCATATTCTTCCTGCTGCATCTCAACAGCGCGAGAGATTGCATGCTGGAAATCTATCACATCTTCCGTATGGAACAGGATACCGTCCCATCCATCCGTCAGATCGTCCGCCACTCCGCACACATCGGAAATGACCACGGGCCGCTTCATCATCATTGCCTCGCAAGCAACCGTTGGCATCGGCTCAATCCTAGATGGCACAAGGAGATAATCCATGTCACTCATCAGATTTAACACCGATGCATGTTCCTGTCTTGGAATGTGCATCACTTCGTCATATTTCTCGGAAGCCTCCAGAACCGGACCCAAAATCCGCATATCAGCTTTATCCCGCGCCTCTTCTCCGCAGAATACGAAGAGACACTTCTTACGGAGTTCCTCCGGCATCTTCTCAATCGCCTGAATGGCAAAATCCTGTCCTTTCACATCGCCATAGAGCGCCACTGTCAGAAAACGAATCTTCTTATGTCCCAGGTCCCAAACCTCAAAATCAATCCCCGCTGATTCTTCGCGAAGCAGATTCTCAAGTTTAAACAATCCCGACGGATCATAGGAATCCTTCACCCCAAAGTGCAGGATCGGCGTCCAAACATCGTAACGTTTCTGAATAATACGCTGTACATATCCACTCACCGAATAGATATGGATGTTCGACGTCAATGTTTTCATATCCGGAATCACCGATTTGAAATATTCAAAGAAATGTTCCCCTTCGTGAATCCACCACAGCACCGGCACCTGCATATACTTCAAAATGTGAATCACTTCATATCCCAATAAAGTGTTCACAATCACCGCGTCATATGTGGACAGTTTTGCACGAAACGCCTCTTCATCGTGGATAAAATGGTTCTGCACCTTAAGCGGTATTCCCATTTCCTCCACTTCTTTTCGCAGCTCTCCTTCCAAGAGCGAAATCATCTCGATTTCATATCCCGCCCCCTGCAAAGTACGCACCATATCCAATAGAACGATTGGTGCACCGGTATGTGATAATTGATGTGTTATTACTAGAATCCTTGCCATAGTCTTCCCCCATAACCCTCGATACTACTGCTGTTGCATTGCCAACTGTGCATAAATAGTCGTTTTCTCATGATCCCCTTTCACCAGATAAGATTCCGCAATATTACTATATACCAATAGTCTCTGCGTCTTATCTTCTGTGCAATGATTGACCATCATTGCCATCGCAATCGGCGAGATTCTCTCATTCTCTATATAGGAAACCAATGCCTCTCGCGCGTCCTGATCCTTAAAGTTCTGCATGCACTCCCCCAGTCGCATCGAAACTTCTCTTAGCACGTGTACCATAGCATCGGCATCTCTCCCCTCATCAATCGTCTGCATCACGTGATGCGCTACCTCCAGTTGGTAAATCTCTACGATGATACAGTGATTGATAAAATCATCATCCGCTCCACTCCCACGATGGAAGTAATCCGGATGCTTCTCCTGAAGATCCGCGTAATATTTCGCAGCACCATCCATGTCTCCACGGTTTAGATATTCGCGAAATGTCTCATCCGCAGCTTTAATATCTGCCTTTGTTCCCACAAGAGCAACCATATGCTCTACAAAATCTATCTTATTATATAGAAGCCAAACGGTGATTAATCTCTCCGAAAGGAATCCATAAACACGCCTGTTATAATCATCATAGCCCGTCATATCCATATGGGCTTCCACATCAAATAAAATCGAGAACAACCACTCTGCATAGCGGTTGATAATCTCGGATGACGTAATGATCATATTTGCAAAATGCATCCGATTTCCAGACAAAAACGCATGGTAAGTATCCAGATACTCCGGCGAAATCCTGCGAATAGCATCTTCAACCAGATCGAGATCCTTCGCCACATGATGCATCTCATACTGCTCCCGCACCGAAGTATCCAATATAAGCTCCGGTGTCATAATTGCCTGATGCCCATCCATAATGTTTCGAATTCCCGCTTCATCGAGAGGATCTCCCTTCGCATCCACAAAGTATCTTCGATAATGTACCAGTCCTGTAATTTCTGCCTTAGGCGCATGTTTCCACATCCAATAGAGCCCTGTAAGCTCCGAATAATTGCCATTCTTTGCAGAGATATTGTCGCCCTCATCATCCCGCTGATAACCCAGATCCTCATGAAGCGAAGCACCCACCTGAAGCGGCGTATATCCCGCCACCTGCGGAGGTACAAATTCTCTATGCGTCATAATATAGATGTTCATCTTGCCTGATTTCATACTCCTATTTCATCCCACGTTCCTGTCGCATAAATTTCTCAACGACATCTGACATACGGATGGATTCCTCCGCTGTCAGCTTAAAGTCCTTCTTCTCCGATTTATTAATCTTCGAAACAAATTCTGCCAATTCATAGCGCAAGCCATCTCCCATGAAATTCATATCATAGTGATCCACTTGCGATGCATCTTCATATCTAATATCAAACTTCTTGGTCAGCCACCATGGCGACGGCGCCAGGACATAGCCCTTGGTTCCGGAAATGACGAGGTTACCCTCGGACTTCACTCCCACGCCCATCTTCGCCGTTGCCATACCATCTTTATAACGAAACTGCATCTTCGTATAGACATCCAGTCCATTCTCATCACAGATACTGTCGATGGTAACATCTTCATAATCCAAGCCAAAGATCTTGAAAATCGGAAGCATCGTATATCCGGCAAATTCTAGAAATGCTCCGCCGAATTCTGCATCCGTTCGCTCTCTGGAACGCTCATCCGCAATTCTTGTAAAGGTCGCTTCCACATCGCGAATCTCACCAATTTTTCCGCTCTTTGCAATATTGATTAATTGCTGAAAGCTAGGCGCATACGCCGTTCGAATCCCCTCCATGAGAATGGCGTGCTTCTCATGTGCCAAATCATAGAGCTCCATCGTCTTCTCTCGGGTAAACGCAAGCGGCTTTTCACTCAGTACATGCTTCCCCGCCTGCAAGACACGCTTTGCATATTCATAGTGCGTCTCATTTGGCGAAGCAATATACACCGCATCGACAGAATCCACAAATTGATCAAAGTCTTCCGTCTGCACTTCGATTTGATATTTCTCTTGAAATGCTCTTGCACTTTCTACCATCGGATTGTAAACCGCTCCAACATACGCACCACTGACGTAACGCGATTCATCAATGAATCGCGGTGCCATTCGTCCGGAGCCAATCACACCAATCTGAAGAATCGGTTTCGCATGTTCCCGAATCATCGTCGACGAGATATTCGGTGTTCTAGGAAGATATCGTACTTCACAATACGCATTTAAATAATCAAATTTCCCGGTCCAATCGGAACCAACCGTAAAGATATCGATATCATAATTCTGTATATCTTCAATCTTCTGGCCCTCATGATCTTCTACAATAATCTCATCTGCGAATCCGGTCTTACGAACATTCTCGATTCTCGTCAAAATCGGATCGACGACATTCATCTTGCCACGCATCTGATCGAAATGTTGTGTCGTCACACCAACGATCAAGTAGTCGCCCAATTCTTTCGCATGCTTTAACAAATTATAATGGCCCTCATGAAATAAGTCATAAGTACCATATGTAATTACTTTTTTCATAATCCCCTATGCTTCCTCTGCAAATGCTTCGGCAATCTTTCCAAACTTTGTAAAGAATGGTACTAATTCGGTTGTGATGGAAGTTGCAATCTTCTGGTCATCTCCATCCTTATACGCTGCACTGAAACTCTTGAAAAGTTCATTTGCTTCGTCCTGATTTACCTGCTCTTCGTTCTCATTGACGAGATCCATCGTACGATTCAAAATCTGAATTTCCCAATTGATTCCATCGATTACAGATTTTAAATATTCATCGGTATCTTCTTTTCGATCCCCCGAAAGCTCCTTGGCAACATTCTCCAATCCGCGAAGTAATCTTGGATTGTAGTCAACCACTGCTTTCATCGCTTCCAGTTTCTCTTCCCTCATCTCCATAAATCGTTCCTCCCTAATCTTGTAATCTGTCTTACAACGTATCTAATAACTTCTGTTGAAAATCAAAAAGTGCATGCGACATCTCGTATGACGTTACACTATTTTTACATATCTCTCGGTCTGGCTTCGGCAATACCGAATCCGCAATACAATCCAGAATCTGCTGCAGTTGCATCTCCTGACCCGTCTCAAATAAATATCCATTCTCGCCCGGTCGAACCAGTTCCGGCGCTACACCAACCGGTGTGGAAATCACTGGAATTCCCGCCGCTAAAGCCTCTACCAAAACAAGTGCGAATCCCTCGTACTCCGATGGGAGCACCATAAAATCGGCGTTCAAAACCTGCTTCTCTGCCCATGGATGTTCTCTCCATCCCAGCCACTCGATCTTCGTTTCGACACCCAGAGAATCCGCAAGTTCCTGCAACTTCTCTCTGCTTTCGCCGTCTCCCACGATCGTAAGGTTCCAATCGGATTTTGCCATCGCAAGCGCACGAATCAAGGTGTCCACACGCTTTTCTTCTGATAAACGTCCCACATAGACGAGTTTTGGTTCGTTACCATTCTCGGCTTCTAACACACCAATCTGGCTTGTATCGATAGGGTTATATACCATGACCGCTTTCCCTTCGCCAAGTCTATGATTCACCCGGTTTTCCTCGGCATGCGTCAAACAAAAAACGCGATCTGCAAAGGCCAGTCTTTCGTATCCTCCAACGCCGTACTTCTCATAGATCTGCATAGGCGCGTGGAGCCAGGAGATAACGCGGCAAGCGTGATCATTTCCAAGGATCGTAAGTGCTTTCTTTGCAACATAGGCCAAAAATGGCCAAGGCGTTGCAAGCACTAAATCCGGAATCCCTCGCTCTTGCAGGAACACACCATACATATCGGTAAATTGTTCGATATTCTCCACCTTATCTCTTCGCAGCGGATAAAAATCAACGTCTGCATCCAGCCAAGGATTGCCATCCCAGACCAGTTCAACCACCCGAATCTGAAATCCATTCTGCTTCAGGTATCGAATCACTTGATTTATCACTATTTCCACTCCGCCCTGGCCGGAGTAAGGAACAAGAATATCAACCTTTGTTTCTCGCATCTTTCAATCGCTCCAGAAGAGCCTTCGGGCTCTCGTCATTTGCCTTCATAATCTGAATATCATCCGGTGCAATCTTCGCTAACACATATACCGTCTCATATGGACCGGACACATATTGTAACTTCTTCTCTCGAAGCGCCTCCAATTTTTCCAGCGCCTCCGCTTCCTTCGCACGAAGAACCGCCGGATTCACCTCTGCATCTTCATACAGGTCCTTCATTCCGCCCAAAACTGCATTGATCGAATAAGAATACAATTGAAGAATCGCATATTCTACTGCTTCACTAATCCCCGGATAATTCTTAACCCCAGTGACCTTGTGACAGATCGCATCCATCGCCGTTGACGTACTGTGATAATATTTCTCCACCTCAATCGTCTTCGACAGAGACGCATCCGTATTTCTATATAAATAGAGAATCTGCTTTACATTTCCAATACTTCTGGCTTTCGCAAATATCTCAATCAAATAATCCATATCTTCTAATACATATTCCTCCCGGAAATGTATCTGCTCTGCTTCCAAAAATGCGCGCCTGAAAATCTTCGTCGGGCAATACCCTCCCGACGCAATCAATGTGCTGCGCTTCTTCGAATCCAGCTTTCCCGTCAATTCATCCGCTGTAAATAAGATGGCGAGGTCATTCCTCTGATCGTAATAACCCGCGTCGACGATATCATAATGCTGGCCTTCTGCATCTGTATATTGCATGGCTTCTTCGTATAAGAGTTTGTACATATTCGGTGTAATCGCATCATCCGAATCGACAAAACCGATATACTCGCCCGTCGCATATTCCAGCGCAATATTTCTGGCTTTTCCCGGGCCACCGTTCTCCTCCAACGGAATCAAAATCGTCTGATCCGTGTGTTGTTGTTCGAATTTTTTGCATATTTCCAAACTATTGTCTGTCGACTTATCGTCCACCAAAATCAGCTGCCACTCCTGCAATGTCTGAGAAGCTATGCTATCCAGGCATTCCTGCAATGTTTCTGCAGCATTATAAACCGGAACGATAATCGATATTTTGATGTCATTCACACCCGTACTTTCCTCTCTATACAAACTACCAATCTTATTATATCAGACTTCTATAAGAATTTGACTAGTAATTCGGCGAATTTTCAGACAGCTAGCAAACCACTATATCTAGATTTAGTGTAAAAAATGCTATTTTCGCCCGTTTTTTGCCGCTATCTTGTAGATGTTTTTTTGACAAAATCATGTTATAGTGTAAATGAGTAAATGGATTTTTTGCCCCCATGCAGTGGTGTAACTGCAAATTTCATGGAAGAAAGGAGGGGACGTCTTATGGCAGGTATTAGTTCTGTCTACGATTATTATATGTCGACGTATGGTAACGAGATACGCTCGCAAAGTCGATATGATACCCATAAGAAAAGTGAATTACGTGACACTTACAATAAGATTGTAAAGTCCAATAAAGAATCCCCTCTGGTGAAGATTAACACCGATGATGTTGATCTCCAGAAATTTGCGATTGATCTGAAGGAATCTGCACGTGATGTGAATGCCATCGTATCCTCTCTCTCTTCTGAGACCGAGGGAATCGAGTCCATGCTTCACAAAAAGATTGCACAGTCCTCCGATGAATCTGTTGGGGCTGAATATATTGGACCGGATAGCGGTGTCGAATCTGATAAACCTTACAAGCCTTTCACCATTGGCGTGAAGTCGCTTGCGACGCCGCAGATCAATACGGGTCATTTCCTGAAGCCGGACGGCAGGAATTTCGAGAGCGGTAATATTTCCTTTGATTTATATACGCCGAACAACTCTTATGAATTCCAGTTGACGGTGGATAGTGGCGATACCAATCTCGATGTGCAGAATAAGATTTTACGTCTTGTGAATACCTCCGACATTGGTCTCTCTGCTCAGATTTTAGAGAACTCGCTTGGTCAGACAGCTCTGCAGCTGCAATCCAAGCAAACCGGACTTGCGGATGGAGAAGAATACCTATTCAATCTCCAGTCTTCGAAGTCCTGGAATGAATTGAATCGATTGGGTATCCACAATGTTTCCCAGAGCGCTTCCAATTCATCCTTTACCTTGAATGGCAAGGAACACAGTTCCTTATCCAATACCTTCACCATCAATAAGGAGTTCGAGATTACATTGAAAGCTCCGACGACGGGTGAAGATGCAACCATCGGCTTTAAGAGCAGTACCGAAGCCATTGCCGATGGAGCGAACCAGATGATTCGCGTTTATAACAGTATGTTACAGACCGCGCAGAAATATTCGAATGGTCATAGTAACAGCCGCCTCTTCAGCGAAGTGGACGGTATCGGCAATACCATGAGCGCAGAATTCGAAGCCATCGGCATTACACGCGAAGGCGACGGAACACTTTCCATCGACAAAGATACGATGGCCGAAGCATTAGAGGATGGTAACAGCATCCAGGCGATTTCCTCGCTCAACAGATTTAAGAACATGCTTGCAAGGCAGGCCGACCGCGTTTCCGTAAATCCAATCAAGTATCTGGATGCACTGATCGTGGAATACAAGAATCCCGGTAAGACGTTCTCCGCACCATATACACAATCTGCCTATTCCGGCATGATGATTGATAAAAGCATGTAAAAACACTTGAAGATGTAGTTTCATCACACTCACATCCTCAAGTGTTTTTCATTTTATCTATTTGAAATTCTCTCTATTTGGAATTATCTCTATTGGAAAATTCTTTATTGGGAAATCTCACGTTCCACGATGCGTAACATTTCCTGCAGACGAATCTCATACGTATGGTTGTTCATCACCGTATCCAGTCCATGCTCTGCTATGGACTCCCGCTCGCTTTCATGTTTCTTATAATATTCGATTTTCGCCAATAAATCCTCTTCACAATCGAAGGATACGAGGTCCACACCTTCCGTCAGGAGCAGATCCGTCTCCGGCTGATAATTCGAAAGCAAAAATCCGCCCGATCCAAGGACATCCCACATACGAAGCGGTAACCCCGTCTTGATATTTGGAATCGTAAAATTCAAATTGATATCACTTTCATGGAAGACCAAAGGCATCTCCGACCAATAATCGACAGAGCCGCGATAATCCACGGTGACCAGCTCTTCTGTGTTGGAATTGCTATAAATTGCCACTTGATTTTTCTTGGAAATGTTTAATAACGCACGCCTTCTCTGCACCTCGGCAATCTTAAATCCCAGCACCGTCGTCTCGAAAATCAGGGACAAATCAGACAGGGAATGTGCGGATTTATGCAGGTCAAACTTCGCTTTCATCGAGCTCATAAGGTCTGTTGTCAGAAGTCGATCCACCAGATGTTCTCCATAGAGATCTGACTGTGCTTCGATTAGGCAATCAAAGTATCCACGCTCGTATTCCGATAAGACATGTTCCATCTTATCGTAGCTATTCCGCTCATAGAGGCTTCCCACAAAACTAATTAAATTTTGATATAATTTCTTCTTATGCTCCGGTGTATTTCGAATTAATTGCTGCATGCGATTGGCATCCACTGCAAGTGGGAGGTAATGCATATTCTGCACACCCATGGATAAGAATTCCAGCTCATTCGATTTATCAAATGTGAAGATAATATTATACGGTGAGAATACCGAGGTATGATACATGCTAATCAATGGATTATCACAGGTCCAGCAGACGTAAAAGATCTGATTCGTCTCACAGACTTCTGCGATACAGGCAAAGTAATTCACCGTAAAGACGAAGTCATAAGGCTCCTCTGCCTGCTTCGCTTTCTGGATTTTCGATTCTAAAAGCGTTTCAAACTCCGCATCCTCATCATAATTCGTAAGCTTATATTCCAGTTCGTCCACCTGATGTCCGAGTTTTTGCAGATTCGCTATGATATCCGCATAATTATAGGCTTTCCAACGATATACTAAGATTTTCATGCTATTCTCCTATCGCATCGATAATTTCCATGATCCGCTTGGCTCTGCAAGCCCAGGTTTCCTTATTTCTTGCCTTTTCATACGCCGATTCCGCAATCTCCTGCTGCTTCTTCTCATCCTCTAAGATCTGGCGAAGTACCTTCGGAACGCCCGCAATATCTGTAAGAGAAATCGCAAGATAATCCTCGCCTTCGACGTAATTCTCCACCAGATATTTACTCTCATCCGTTACCGTAACCGCGTGATTTAACATCATATTCGCAATGCGCTCCGTCATCCCGGCCTTATGCCAGGACATGATATTCAGAGAGATCTTCGACTGCGCATACACTCGCAGGCTCTCATCCGGCGTAAGGTTTGGATGGCGAATCAGACATTTCGCGCGCTTGTAGCGCTCCTGCTTCCAGCTATCTCCAAATACATGCACCGGCACTTCTGCCGCAACAATGGCGTCCATGATTTTCTCCCGGAAATAACTCATCACAATAAAGCAAACCGGCTTGATATCGAATAATAAATCACGGAATTCCTCATCCGACAGGTTCTCACGCCCCATCCAATCCAGGACTTCTTCCAGCCCCTGCTCCCAGGTCTGGTCCCGATGATGCAACATATGATGTAGGAATCTACGCGCTACACCGCCGGTTTTCCGGTTCATTTCCAGAACCTGCGGCATCCAAAGACGCCAATCGTGATAGGAACCGATAAAGGTGATATCATAGATCTTCTCGACCCCGGGCTCGCCACTTGGAAGTTGTTCCCCTTCTACCGGCACATATTCTCTGCCGGCTGGCGGCACGAGAAATGTTCCCTTGACCGATGGATAATAACGCTCGATAAAACGCACATAATTCTCGTCATGTGTCAATACATAATAGTCGTTCTTTGGCGCATGCAACAGCTGATTTCTCATCCATACCGGATGATCCAGCAGCATGTGGAACTTTGGGCCAACTATTAAGTCATGGAGATATTCCTCCTTGGAAGCAAGCACAGAAAATCCATAAGTCTGGAATCCAATTACCGCGCGAAAGCGCTTCCCTGCAAAATCCGCAAGACCGCTCATGCCATTTTCCTCCAGGTTGTATTCCTCTACGGCATTTCCAAGCATGGAAAGCTCCTGCCCCAGATATCTGGCGAAGCCGTCCAATACGCCGTAGCAGATTTTATCCCCGGTATAAAGCAGAATCGGGCAGAGTAACCGGTCCACCTCATCGTACAGTGGTCCATGCGAAATCATCTGCTCTAGGAAAGTCACGCCGCCCTCTGCCGAAAACTCCTGCATCCCGCATTCGATCAGTGCCGTCGCGCGCTCATTGAAAGAGCCGTCTCTCTGATAGATCTCCGCATTTCGACCTAATTCATAACACTTGATTCTATACTCGTCCCAGTTCATCTACTATCTCCCCAACGGCCTGTCGCCAACTGTGATGCTCTCTGGCGTCTTCCAGACCACAGCGCGCCATCGAAAGCCGCTTTTTATCATCATCTAATAAGTCCGCCACCATCTCCGGAAGCTTCATCAATTCCCGTAATCGGAACATCGCAATCGTCTTCTGATCGGTCTCCTCTTCCCTTAAATACTTCGATTCATCACTGACCACCGCCGCTCCGGCAAGCATACCATTGAAAATCCGGTCATGCGCACCATCCTTAAACCAGGTCAGTGTATTTAAAACAATTTTCGAACGAAGCATATACGGGAGAACCTCCTTCGCATCCACCTTACCCAGGTGAATCAAGTGTTCATTGTCCCTGGCCCAGTCACACTGTTCCCATCCGAGTCCCAATACATGTACGTTGATACCACTCTCAACTAGAATTCTAACCGCCATCTCACGGAAATAAGACACCGCAAATCCATCCAGGAAACGGAACCCCTCGATATAGTCCATAAGGCGCTCATCCGTAAGTTCCAGATTACGATTCTCAAATTCCTGCTTTACCTTTCGCTCAATCACTTCTTCCGTTGTCTGCTCCGGATTTTGAATCAAATCCTCCAGACAATTGCGAGAGAAAATCACGCCATTGATCTCCGGGAAGTCCTTAAAATCCGGAATCAACTGCTCAATCAAAACACGGGAAAGCGTTCCGGCGTAGAGCACATCGATATCGCGGGGACGTGAAACCAGATCTTCCGGCAAACCGCCCAAGATTTCCTGCATCGCATTTGCACATCCAGCATGCGCCAGGAAATGGCACCGCCCGATCTTCGGAAAAAAGCGCTTCACAAAATCCACGTGATTTCTGTCAATCACATAGAGGATAGTATTCTCCGGCGCGCCCTCGAGCTGCGAAATATAGTGAAACGGATGGTCCATCAGGATATTCACATAGGGAATTCCCATCGCGTCCCAGAGATTGCCGCCCTGCTCCTCGCCCATGTTGTAACCTAAATTATTAAAGGCAATGACACCGTCCAGAGCGAAATCCTTATGAGCACGTAGCATATTCTTTAGATCCACGTCCATCGTCTCCATATGCAATACGTGGCAACTGTGCCCCAGTAATTCCAGCTCTTTTTGGATTTCCTCCGAAAAGAGGTCCATGGTGTCAAACACACCTTTGATCAATACAAAATTCTTCATAGCCTAATTATACATAATTTTATGGCTTATCGCGCCTATTATGCTAAAATTAAGATATTAAGAATTTAACGAGGGGAGACTTTATGAAAGTTCTATTCTACCGCTATGGCAGCATCTGCGAGCCGGATATCATCGACACCTTCCAGGAAATCGGTCTGGAGGTCGACGAATATACAAAGGAAATCACCAATAAAAACATCTCGCAGAAGGACTCCGTCAACCAGGTCGGAAACTATCTGATGGATCATCCGGTGGATTTCGTATTTTCCATCAACTTCTTCCCGTTTTTATCGGAAATATGCAATGTCTTCCACATCCGCTACTTAAGCTGGATTGTGGACGCGCCCGTAATGGAGCTCTATTCCACGGCAATCGAGAACCCATGGAATCGAACCTTCATCTTCGACCGCGCAGTCTACGACGAGATTCATCCCTTAAATCCGGATTGCGTATTCCATCTGCCACTGGGTGCTAATGTCGCGCCAAAAGACGCATTATTCAAGCGCTCTTCCGCAAGCGAACAGAAACGTTTCTCGCATGATATCGCCTTTGTCGGCTCTCTCTACACCGAGAAATGTCCCTATGACAAGTTAAGTGGCGCATCCGAATCCCTCCGCGGATACCTGGATGGCATCATGCGCGCGCAGGAACAGGTCTATGGCTATTATTTCATCGAAGAACTACTTTCGGATCAGCATGTGGAGGAATTTCGTAAACACTTACCGGGATTTTACCATTATCCTGCCGCTTCCCATCTCACGGATAAGCGTACGATGTCACAGCTCTATATTGGAAATAAAATCTCAGCCATGGAGCGCGTAGACAGTTTCCGCTTGTTATCAGAGCACTTCCCGGTGACCATTTACACCGGCAGCGATACCACTGCGCTTCCAAAGCTTGATAACCGCGGATTTGCGAAATCTCTCACGGAGATGCCACTCATCTTCCACCAGTCGAAGATTAACCTGAATATCACCTCAAAGGCAATCCGAACCGGCCTGCCGCTACGCATCTTTGATATCTTAAGTTGTGGTGGATTTGTACTTTCGAATTATCAGCCGGAGATACCGGAACTATTTAATATCGGAGAAGACCTGGCCGTCTACACCAGCCAGGAAGAATTGCTGGCACTCTGCGAATACTATCTGACACACGAAGACGAACGAATCGCGATTGCAGAGAATGGCTATGAAAAATTAAAACAACATTATACTTATGAAAAACAGTTAGAGAAATTACTGCTAACCGCATTCAAATCATAAACAGAGGAAGGTAAAGAGGACAAGCTATGAATATCTTATTTATGGACTGGGGCTGTTTTGGAAAAGACGGCACCATCAAAGCGATGGAGGAACTCGGCCATACCGTATATAAATTTGCACATGAAGACTATAAATTAAGGCAAAGCGCATCATTTCTCGATGCCTTCTATGAATTTGTCGAGAAATATCACATTGACTTTTGCTTTAGCTATAACTACTTCCCGGTCCTTGCCATCGGCTGTCACGAGAAGAATCTGAAATACATCTCCTTCCTCTATGACAGCCCTTATGTCATGCTCTATAGCTTCACACTGATGTATCCGACCAATTACGTCTTTTTATTCGACCAGGCGGAATACTTGAAGCTGCGCCAGGGCGGGCTGACCAACATCTATTATATGGTATTACCGGCAGATACGGAGCAGATTGAAAAGCTCCTAAAACAGCCTTTTGATCGGGAGCGTGTAACCTCCGATATCTCCTTTATGGGGCAGCTCTATAACGAAGAGCATAACTTCCTCGACCGCGTGACCGCTGCCGGCGACGAGTATTTAAACGGCTACCTACGCGGTATTATGGAATCCCAGAAGAAGATTTCCGGCTATAATTTCATCGAAGAAATGTTAACGCCCGACATCCTGAAACGTATGCAGGACGCCTATCCATTCGTACCGGATCAAACCAGTGTGGAATCGCCAACTTACACCTATGCAAAATACTTCATCGATCGTAAGATCACTTCCGAAGAACGTATCCACATCCTGACAGAAATCGGAAAGCGTTTTCCACAGCAGTGTAAGTTATTCACGTGGAATCAAAATACAACTATTGAAGGCGTGAAAAATATGGGGATTGCGGAATATTTCCACGAGATGCCACTCGTCTTCCGTCATTCCAAAATCAATCTAAATATCAGTCTTCGAAGTATCTATACCGGCATTCCACTTCGCTGTATGGACATCATGGCAAACCGTGGATTCCTGCTCTCGAACTATCAGTCCGACCTCGCAGAAGCTTTCATCCCCGGTGAAGAATATGTCTACTATGAAGATACCGAAGACCTGATGCATAAAATCGACTACTATCTCACACACGAGAAAGAGCGATTGGAAATCACGGAGAACGGCTATCAAAAAGTCGTAAAACTCCATAATTACAAGGATTGCTTTACGGAAATCTTCCGTATCTGCGAAATCCAGCCCTAAAAAATAAGCGTAGCAGCTAGCTGCTACGCTTTTCTATTCTTCTATCCTCTATTTCTATATTTCCCTCACCCAGTCACTCAAAACGCTCGGTTCCTGCATCACTTCCCAAGGAACCGGAACGGAATGATCCGAGCAATAGCGACATCGCTCGAATGGTGTGAAGAGATGCCTCTGGATTCGCTCCGTAGACATCGCCTCCTCATACAAATCCAAGGCGCCATCTTCCGGTAGATTCTGAGCAAATTCTGCATTGAAATACTTCGTCGTAAATGGCAGGAAACACGCTGCAATCTTACCGTCATACAGATTATTACAATGCGCCTGCATACAATGATAGAAATGTCCAAGCCCCTCCATCGGTTTTAATACCTGTTTCATCGTAAATTCCGTATTCAATTCCGAGATGCCATATTCCACGCCCTTCTCACGAAGTTTTGCCTCAATCGCATCACGCTTATTCTGTACCGGTGGATAATAGGACATCCAGATATACGTATTCGTTTCCCGCACCACATCATAGAATTCATCCGGCATGGACAGAAGTTTCAACCCATTTGTCACGACGACGTGTGCCGCCTTTGGATACAAATCCTTGATGAGCTTTATATATTTCGTAATCTCCGGATTCAATAATGGCTCTCCTCCCAGAATTCGAATATATCCAATATCATCAATAAATTCATGCAGTCGATGTAAATCTCTTTCAAATTTCTCATAATTCGTAAAGATTTCCTCGTGCACCAGGCCGGAATAATGCTCACAAGCCTTACAATTCAGATTACAGTGATCCGCAATATGAAATTCCAGATAGGGCAAGTATTTCGCCTGCATCAGCGGCGTCAGGAACGAATACAACTGTTCCTCCGTAAAGGTATTGGACTCAATTCTACTCGCAAGAAAAAAGACATTCGCATCCACACCTCTGGCGATTGATTCCGTCACAAACATTGACTGCGCAATATAATTCTGGATTGGAATGACAATCATCTGCAAACGCCCATCTCTATAGCGCTGACACATCTCCTCCAGCCCCATACATCCCGCCTCGGAATCCTCTTCAAATGCGACAAAATCAATATTTGCAATATGCGTTCCTGTACTCTTCTCCAAACGCGGCGCGTATCCCAGTTCTATAATGGTCTTCACCGTCTGCCCAACATCATTTGCCTGCCAAATCGCAATATTTATATCTCCCATATCCCGTACTCCTAATAAGCTTGTTTTCTATTCTAATCCTACTTTACCACAAAAAAGAACCGGTGGATATCCCACCGGTTCTGAAGCATTTCATCTATATTGCTGATTACTGAAGCAGTGACATTACGCCCTGTGTTGACTGATTTGCCTGAGCGAGCATTGACTGACCTGCCTGAGCAAGAATGTTATTCTTGCTATAAGTAACCATCTCAGCTGCCATATCTGTATCACGAATACGAGATTCTGATGCAGATGTGTTTTCAGAAGTTGTATCCAGGTTAGCAATGGTATGTTCCAAACGGTTCTGGATTGCACCAAGGGTAGCTCTCTGTGTGGAAATCTTGTCGATTGCCTGCTGTACCAGTGACATTGATCTACCAGCAGATTCGAAAGAACTAAGCTTTAATGCAGAACCCCGATAACCTAACTCAAGTCCTGATGCTGTAAGCTTATCAATAGAAATTGTAATTGCCTGACCACTTAAGGCACCTACCTGGAGGTTCTTACCTGTGAATGTACCATCTAATAAGTTCATCGTATTAAACTGTGTAGAAGAAGCAATACGATCGATTTCGCATGCTAACTGATCTACTTCGAGCTTTAAGGAATTTCTATCTACTGATGTATTTGTATCGTTTGCAGCCTGTGTTGCTAGTTCGTTCATACGCTGTAACATTGCATGAACTTCATTTAATGCACCTTCGGCTGTCTGTACTACTGAAATACCATCAGAAGCATTTGTAGAAGCTCGATCTAAACCTCTAATCTGAGATCTCATCTTTTCGGAAATAGCTAAACCAGCTGCATCATCAGCTGCTCGGTTAATCTTATAACCACTGGATAATTTCTCTGTTGACTTTGCCTGGGCACTTGTTGTGATACCCAACTGTCTGTTTGTGTTCATTGCTTGCAGATTGTGCTGTACTACCATAATACGTTTCCTCCTTGATAAAAAAGAAAAATAAAAATGTAAATGTATACCGCAACATCCGTGTCGCAACTTAGAGAAGTAATCTCAGAAACCTTCCATAGCTAATATTACATCTGAGCTTCTTACCTTTCATTTGTTTCCTTACACTCTTTATATCGGTGTTTGAATACAAAACTTAACCCTATGTTGGAAATTTTTTATATTTTTTGTACAACTACTAGATTTTGACTGTTTTTATCTGTTAATAGTCAAGATTTTGTAGTATTACCTGTCTCGCGATTTCTGAAACATGTAACTCTTTTGACACTTCTTCACATTTTCCAGAGATAATTTCCTCCTTGATCTTCCGGAAATTATCAATCAATTCCGAAAGTTCCTGCGAATCTTCATACATGCCTTCCACGCCGTACTCTTTTTCCATCTTTATGATATAGAGAATCATCTCAATCACTGGTAACTCCCGACGAATATCCGATGCCGGAAGCCGGACATCCGGTCGAAGCGCAACAAATTCATGATAGAGCTGATCTGCTTCCTCTATTTGTCCCATTCGAAGCAGTTGTCCAATTGCCGCCTTTAATTCCTTTGTTTCGGCCTTCTCCGATGTATAAATCACTGGCATTTCCTTCACTTTAAGGTCGTTATAAACCGTAAACACTTTTAACATCGGTTCAGATAAGAATCCATAGACGCGCTTATGATACGCATCATAACCAGATACATCAATCTGTTTCGATGCTTCGAATAATATCGTAAACAGCCATTCACAGTAAGACATATAGACCTCGCGCTTCATCACACAGAGATTTCCATAATATCCCTCTTTCGTGTTCATAACCGCATCAAATGTATCTAAATACTGTGGATAACATGTCTTTACAGCCGCACGAACGGCATCCATATCTTCACTATTATGAACCTTCTTATATGTCTCATAATGACTATCTTCGCCAACCATCTGTACCGGCGCAATCAAATCATACTTCTTTAAGGTCTCTTCTACGGTCGACTGGCGAAGCAATTCCCCATCTTCCTCCGCAAAGAAACGACGATAATGATTGATACCAATGATATCGGAATCCCTATCATTCTTCCAAATCCAGTATAATCCCGTCAATTCCCCAAAGAGCGGATTTAAATCCGAGATATTATCCCCGGTATGATCACCCGTATAACCTAAATCCTGACCGATCGCTCTTCCGACCTGAAGTGGTACATATCCATCTGCTATTGGTAATTCACATTTCATATGAGTCATAATGTAAATTTTCATAATAATTATCTCCCTATTCCAAAAAAGGGACCAGCATACGCTGGCCCCTTCGGTAGTTAATTAAGATTAACCAAGTAAGGACAGAACACCCTGAGTTGACTGGTTAGCCTGAGCAAGCATTGACTGACCTGCCTGAGCAAGAATGTTATTCTTGCTGTATGTAACCATTTCAGAAGCCATATCTGTATCACGGATACGAGATTCAGCTGCTGATGTATTCTCAGATGTTGTATCCAAGTTGGCAATTGTGTGTTCCAGACGGTTCTGAACAGCACCAAGTGTAGCTCTCTGAGTAGATACGTCATCGATAGCCTTCTGTACCATAGACATTGTTTGACCAGCTGAAGTGAATGAAGATACCTTTAATTTTGAAGCAGCTGAGCCAAGTCCAAGTGCAGAAGCCTTCATAGAACTAATCTTAAGGTCGATAGACTGACCACTTAATGCACCTACCTGAAGTTTCTTTCCTGTGAAAGATCCATCTAACAGGTTCATAGTATTGAACTGTGTTGTTGAAGCGATACGATCGATTTCTGATCCTAACTGGCTAATTTCAAGAGAAAGAGATTTTCTATCTGTTGAAGTATTAGTATCGTTAGCTGCCTGTGTAGCAAGTTCGTTCATACGCTGTAAGATAGAATGAACTTCGTTCAATGCACCTTCAGCTGTCTGTACTACAGAAATACCATCCTGAGCATTTGTAGAAGCCTTATCAAGACCTCTGATCTGTGATCTCATCTTTTCAGAAATAGCAAGACCAGCAGCGTCATCACCAGCACGG
Source organism: Lachnospiraceae bacterium AC2012 (assembly GCA_000702525.1). Lineage (GTDB taxonomy): Bacteria > Bacillota > Clostridia > Lachnospirales > Lachnospiraceae > FD2005. The sequence goes on along the minus strand of JNIN01000001.1, from coordinate 1,743,241 downwards.
TTAATCTTGTAACCAGATGATAACTTTTCTGTTGACTTTGCCTGAGCGCTTGTTGTGATTCCTAACTGTCTGTTAGTGTTCATTGCCTGCATATTATGCTGTACTACCATAATTTATTCCTCCTTGAATATGAGTGAGGCATCCATGCCCCAATTATTAAACTGTGAAGTGCTTACCTGTTCTCCGGCCGTACGCTCCCTCGAACACATGCACGATTCACCTTACACATAATATATCGGACGATTCGTCCAATACTTTATAGTTCAAAATAATTTTTTTCAAATTATTTTTTACTATCATAAAATTGCGGATCAACATAATTTCGATCCATCATTGTCTTGTAATAGGTATTCACCGCTTTTTGGCTCTTACGAACCTCCTTGGCCTTGCTACGAATATTAGAGAATTTCGTCTCGGCCAATTGTTTATTACGTTTTTCCTGCGCCTGAATCGTAGCGCTAAGATCCGTAATCTCTCGAATATACATCTGCATCTTTCGAATCTCATCTGCATAAGCAGCCCGATTCGTATGCAATGCTTCTCTAACTCTATTATACATTTGCTGAAATCCATTATCCAGCCCGGTCAACTGATCAATCAACTTCTGTTTCTTATCAATATTGTCATCGAACTGGTCCGGAGTCGCATTATCATCCTGTAAAATCTGATTCTGTTCTCTATTTAACAGTCTTATCTCTTCTAAGATTCGAATCTTCTTTTCCAGACTTTCACGCATCATCTGTACATAATTTAGTTCTGCCATGTTGTCCCCCTACCTCTGGATTTCAGTATTATTATCAACTAGCCGGCTACTACTCCGCCTGTACCAACCTTGTTTGCCTTCATGACCTCTTTCCAAGTGTCACGCATGGTACGAATATGACCCAGTGCTTCATTCAACACTTCCGGATCTTTCTTCATATTCGCCTCAATTAAGCAGTCTCTAATATATTCATACACGTTTTCAAAATCTTTTGCAACCGGATACTTATGATTTAAGGTTGACTGCAATTCATCAATAATATTATTTGCTTTACGAATATTGATATGTGCTTTCTCAATGTCTTTCTCTTCAATACCCGCTAATGCAATATTACAGAATTTAATTGCTCCGTCATAAAGCATAAGTGTAAGCTCCGCAGGCGATGCAGTCATAATCTTATTCTTCTGATAAACTGCGTATGGATTACTTGGTGTCATAAAATTCCTCCTAAATATAACGTCCTTGTTATTATTTACCAACTTCCTCTAGACTAGCCCAACATGCTAGTAAGTGAACTGCTATTTGCGTTCATGGTACTCAGCGCTGATTCCATTGCTGAGAACTGTTTGAAGTAGCGGCTTTCAGCATCTGCGAGACGAGTCTCCCATTCGCTGATCAAGTCCGTATAATCGCTATATTCTGTAGCCATCTCTTTATCGTTATATACGTTGTACATACTCTTAAGAGAAGTGCTCTTCATCTTCTTATCCAGGTTCTTATACAATCCATCGGTTAATTGCTTCATGAAATCAACCACCTGGTCTGCATTATCCTGAAGTGCTGCAAGAAGTTTATCCTTATTTCCAGATGTCAGTGAATCATCTGCATCCCCATCGATATGATAAGCATACTGTTCATTCTCTGCTGATCCTAAGATACCCAACGTACTGATTCCAAAAGTACTGAGGGACATCTTCTGGCCGTTAATCTCATAAGACTGGAACATGGAATTTGTCATCGTATTAATCACATCATTCAAAGTACCATCCTTACGAAGCAATGCATCTTTGATCTTAGATTCCCACTTCTCAATCTGGCTATCCGTCATGGATTCCTTCTCATCATCTGTCAATGGTTCATATCCCTTCGCAGAATCTGCATTGTAAAGAGATACTAATTCATTGACTACTTCGTTATAAGAAGACAGGAAATCCTTAATCTTGTCATATAAACCCTGCACATCTCGTGTTGTTGTAATCGTAAGCGGTTCATCCTCTGCCGTCTCAGCTAATGCTGTGATCGTAAGTCCATTTACCGTAATGGAATTTGAAGAACCTGTAAATTCCACATCATTTAATTCAATGATTGCATCCTGACCATAGATTCTGGATGCACCACTAGTTGTAGGTCCTGCTGCCAATGCTTCTACTGCGCTGTTAATCTTATCTACATAAGAAGATACTGCACTTGCAAAGGCATCGGATGTAGGATCTGTATAGCTTGCACCGGAGCCAAAGTCTGCATACTGATTCAGTGTTGTATTGGACGCGGTAATCGTAGCATTATAACCATCAATTTCTGACTGAATCTCTGTTACGGTATCCGCAAGTGTTCCATTTGCTGCTGCATTCTGCACACGTTCTACGTTATCTGCATAATTCAATTCATAATCAGAAACTGTATTCAGTGCTGACTGATATGCAGTAAGTCCAGACTTATCAGAGATTTCATTTCCATCCTCATCGGTTGATGTGGTAATCAAACCAGCGGTCTTTGCTAAATCCTCTATCTGATCGGATACGGACTGCAACTTCTCTGCAGATTCATAAGTTACTTCATTACCATCTGCATCTTTACCTGTATACTTGTAGCCCGTAACATTTCCATCCTCATCCTTTACTTCTTCTACGGAAGTATAGGCCTGTCCATCGACCACATAAGTGCTGTCACGATTGGATGTATATGTGGTATATAAATCCTTAATCTCTGCCAGCGCTTCGGCATTGCTGTCGTTCGCATAACTCTGCATCGTCTGATATGCCTTGGCATAGTTGAGTTCTGCAGTAGCCTTGGAGCTATTTGTAGTAGCTTCCGACTTTGCACTATACGCCTCACCCATCTGTGTGAGAATGCCACTCACATAATCTTCCAGACTAGAACCTGCTGCATCTGCTGCTGTCTTATAGCTTGCAAGATTCTGATACTGTCTATATGTTGGATCGACATAATTGCCATTGGCATCTGTCGCATTGGATACAAAATTCAATCCTAATGCAGTAAGCGCTTCTGTACCAGCAGAATTTGCTCCCGTCAAAGTGAAATCATTCTCTGCTCCCGAGTCTGCTGCACTTACGAAAATTCGCTTATTTGTCGCATCATAATTCGCTTTCACACCGGCATCTTTCAACTTATTTACAAATTCAGAAATCGTTGTGCTGCCGGATACCGATACATTCTTCGTTCCACTTGCCGTTGTAACTGCAATGGAACCATCACCGGAAAATCCGAGTGATGATAATGTCGAAGAAGCTGTCGTATCTGCTAATCTTGCGCCTGTCAGATATCCCGTCTTGGCAAGCTGTTTTACCTTGAGAGACTGCGTGCCAACCAACGCATCAGAACTGGCTGTAACGGTAGCCTTTGTCGTATCTGATACGGATGTGGTATTCAAATTATAGGCAGAGGTAAATCTCATGGATGATACGGAATTATAAAGACTATAAATCTTCTTATTCGCGCTCTTCCAAGCATCCTGCTTCCAAGACAATTTCGTCTGCGCTTTTTTATATTTATCAATTTTTGATTTATAGGACTGCGTCAAGGCAGATACAATAGATTCTGTATCCAATCCTGAGCTCAGTCCGGACATACGAATTGCCATACTCATTCCCTCACATTCTATGTTACTAATCTACTTACTTCCCACTGCGAAGGAATTATCTCTTCTCGTCAACAAGAATTCCAGCCATCTCCCATGCCTTCGCAATCAAATCGAGAGTTTTCTCAGCCGGAATTTCCTTCACTACTTCATGAGTGTCCTTGTCCAGAAGCTTGATTGTCACACGATGTGTCTTATCGTGGAAACCAAATACCGCTTCGGTATTGCCCAATGTCTTGTTAATCTTAGAAACCGCTTCCTTTAACTGCTTTTCACTCGCAGTTCCATCGCCTTCTTCCGCTAATTGTTCCTGTAAACGATTGCTTCTCGCATCATTCTCTTCAATTAATGGCTCGGCGACTGTTTCCACGCTGCTTGCATTATTAACAGGACTGACCTGTACACTCGCAGTACTTCCCTGTGCTGCAAAACTATTCGAAATGCTATTATTCGTTTCTACAGTCATTTCTTGCACCTCCATGTGTTTATAAATTTATATAACGCCCACTTGTATGTATCTACTACTAATCCTAATATCGGTATTATCTATCTAAATATTAACACCTTTTTTCAAAATTTTTTTCAATATCTGCGTTATTTCTTATAAATTTAATATTTGTTCAAAAAAGCTCCTGCCGTTTGGCAGGAGCTAACAAGTGTCTCATTATAATAATTTCTTTAATGCATCTAATCCCTCAACGTTCATAGATTCTTCATTCTCTTTCTGAATCTGGAGGTAAATCTCCTTACGGTATATAGGTACTTCCTTTGGTGCAGAAATACCGATTTTTACCTGATCCCCACGGATCTCTAAGATTGTAATCTCTGTATCATTATTAATTACGAGGGCTTCGCCCTTCTTTCTTGTCAATGCTAACATATTACTCACCCGCCTCCTCTTTTGCTTTTTTCAAAATATCGTAAATAGGGAAGCGAACCTCATATTCATCATCTTCTACAATGAGCTGTCCACCCTTTAATGTATCCGTGTTGATAATGATTGGTGCCTTCAGGTTCACAGACATCTGTGTAGGATCGCTAGGAACCTTAATAGTAACAAGTACGTAAGTATTTTCTTCTGTCAAATCCCCAAGTGGCAGAAGTAATTCATCGTTAATCGTAGGATTATAGTCCGGCTTAATCACGATAGGAAGCACTACCGGCATCGCAAACTGTGGCTCGTCAATTGACTGGAACCACATAATGGTGTCATGGTCATCGCCCTTCTCTTCATCGTAAATCAAAGTGAATTTCTTGAGATCTGGAAATCCTACAATTCCTTTATCCAGTGTGATAATCTTCTCATCCTGGATATCAATTTCCCCAAACAATCTTGTTTTAATCTTCATGCTATTCTCCTTTTCTCCTTGTCGGAAATGCATACGCTGCTCGTCAACCGACCAGGATTGCATTTCATAACTCTCTAAGTCTATTCTAGTCCATTTATTTTCTGATTACTACCTTAAATATAATTTAACAAGGAAACAGAGCCAAGTTTTCCTGCTGCCTGTAAACTACTCTGGTATGCTGTATATGCTGCTGTATACTTTAAAACAATATCGGATAAATCCAAATCATCATTTGTGGACTGTAATTCCTGTACTGTCTCCTGCTGATTATCCATTCTGTCTTTTGTAAGCGCCAGCTGGTCACCCTTACATCCTACCTTGGTCTGTGCAAGACTGATATCACTGAGATAATCACTTGCTTTTCCAAGAAATGTACTAAAGAGCTTCTGCATATTATCATCATAATAATCTACTTCCTTCTGCACGGCCGCCTCCCACTTCGTGAGATTTTCCTGCGCTTCTGTAGAGGCATATTCGCTCTCATCTTTCATTGCCTTTACAGATGTCAGCTTGTCATGTGCATTAATAGATGAACTAACTGCATTCATCATATCCTGAATATCCTGATAAAGTGCGGAATCAAATACATCCGATGCTTCCAGGTTTACCGCCAATGTCTGGCGACTTGCGATGGAATAATTAATATCGTAATTAATCTCATTTCCATCCGCGTCATATTTCTCATAAGTAATCCAATTTGCACTACTCTGATCCGTTTCATCCACACAATTAAAGTAATATTCCGGACGAAGCTCTCCTGACTTAAATCCCGTCTTTGTATAATTCACTTCGATTGCGAGATTATCCGTCTTCAAATCTGCCGCAATCTGATTGCCCATAATCAAATCCCCGGTAGACTTGATATATACCATATCATTATCCCCAACGGTCTTTGCACTTGGTGAATTTGCAGCTGCCCACTCCGCTTCATTATTGTAAACCGTAAGCGTTCCGCCTCCGTTGCTTGCAAGCGTTGCTGTCTGCGAACCGCTTGTTGCAGTTCCCGCCGTTGTAAGGTCGTACTGATTATCTCCAATCTTAATGTATTCTAAAGAATCTCCATCCGCTCCATTGTATGCCATTCGTAAACGGTTGTATTCTGTTTCCGTCATATCACCCATATTGGCATCCTGGTATGTTGTACTGTTTGTCTGCTCCAACGTTGTCGGGATGGTAACCTCACCATTGTAATAACGATATTTCTCAATATCTGCTGTCGTAAATTTCTCTGTAATATTATATTTTGTATCCAGCTCATTCTCAGTAAAGGTAAGCGATTTATCGGTACGATATCCCGTGAAAACGGTTCTTCCCGCATAATCTGAATTTCCCTCTTCATAGAGCTGTTCCTGAAGCGACTTCAGCTGTGTCAGAATCGTATTTCGATCATCCTGTGTCAGTGTTCCATTCGCACCCTTATCGCAAAGCGTACGATAATTTGTAATAATGCTCTTCATATTCGAGATTGCTGTCTCCGTTACTTCTAACCAGGATTCTGCATCCGGAATATTCTTTTCATAATACTGATTAATCTGACTAAGCTGTGTACTAAGTCGTAGAGATCGAATCGCTGTAACAGGGTCTTCTGAAGGACGACTAATCTTCTGCTGCGTTGTCATCTGCTTATTGGTCTTATCTACCGCAACCTTGGTTCCATTGATATTGGAAGCGGAATTCTTCAAAATCATATTATTTGTTACGCGCATATCTTATCCTCCTTAAACTCCAGTCTGTGTAATCAATCTGTCATACATCTCTGCCAATACGGAAATGCACTTGGATGAAAGATTATAAGCATTCTGGAATTTGATTAAGTTAATTGCTTCTTCATCTTCATCTACACCAGAAATACTCGTTCTCTGATCATCGATGCTCTTCTGGATATTTGTATAATTCTCAAGGAATACGGAACATTCCTGTCCATCTACTGTGATATCGGAATAGATACACTGCAGGAATTTATCTCCGCCATATCCTCGATGAATAATCGTATTTGTCTGTAATTCCATTAACTGGTCAACAATATCATAGGTATCAGTTCCCGTTGGATGCAGTGGATCCGATGTCTGTGTAGACATAATCTGCGGATTCTCCTTTGTTGCCTCTGCAACATCACAATTCAACGCTGTGAGCAGATAATATGTATTGTATTTTCCGGATGATGTTGTCGAACCTGCAATCTGTGCCGTTCCCGCATCACTGAAGAATGTCATCGACTTCTTCTCGGTTGTCGTATCATCATCGGTATCTCCGGAATCCGATGCTGTCGTCGATACAAATTTCTTGGTTTCTGCATTGTAGGCGATATCATGATACTCATCTGAGAAATCAAATTCGCCACCATTCGTCAGGTCATCTGCTACGAAGAAGGCTCCCATCTTGGCACCCGTCTGATCATATCCGGTTTCTTCGATATCATTAAACTTCTTCGCAAGCGAACGAAGGAAGGTATTCAACTGATTCTGATAATATGGAATACCCTTGAAGTCTACATCTTCCCCGACGTAAGCATTGCCACCGGTCAATCGATTCGCTACGGTATCACTTACCGGCTGTTTCAGATAGAAAGTATAGCTCTCAATATTTCCTTCTGCATCCGTTGTTGCAGAAAATCCATCGTAAGAATATTCCGTATTTCCTACGGTAAGCACACCCTGCTTTGCCATATTCATGCTGGCAATACGTGTAATACTTGGATCCTTGATGGTAATGGAATTATTCGTTGCCGATGCAACCTTACCCGTCAGGTTCTCTGCATTATTTCCATCTCGAATCTGGAACAGTGCTCGTAAGGCACCTGTCATATTCTTACCATTAATATTCAATGTTGCACCGGAATCGCTCCATGCTACATCATACAGACCATCGATATCACTCTGGTTATCATGCTCTTCTCTCGTCTTTGTTGTCAAAGTATTGTAATTATAAGTATCTACGAGGAGACGTCCGTTAAGCTTTACTGTGAAGATGGTAGCACCCGTATTCATATCCGGATAATTCGTATTCGTTACATCTTCTTCATTGACTTCTACCGGCACAATCTGCGATAACTCATCTACGAGGAGTGCTCTCTCATCACGAAGCTCGTTCGCATGTCCATTTTCCATCTCAATAACGTTAATCTGCTTATTAAGCTGTGCAATCTTCTCTGCAATCGAATTGACATTGTCCACGGTCGTCTTGATTTCATCATTGATTGTCGCCTGTAATTCCTGAAGCTCATTTGCCATGGTATTGAAGTAGGTCATAAGCTCGGATGCATCACTGATAAACTCATTTCTCTTGGAGCTATCCCCTGCACTGTCAGATACCGTATCCAGTGCGTTAAACATCTTCGAATAAATCGTTGAGAAACCTTCTACGGTCGAGTTATCCGTAAAATAGTTTTCAATCTGATTCATATAGTAAACTTTCTTATCAAATTCACCATACTTCGACTGATTATTCCAGTATTTCTCATCATAGTACTGGTCTCGGAGCTGCGTTACAGATTTCGCTGTAACACCCGTACCCGTTGTTCCATAACGCTGAAATACGCGGAGCGATGAGGATGCCTCGAGGTTTGTCACCTGCTTTGAATATCCTTCTGTCTGAACATTGGAAATGTTATTTGCTGTTGTATTAATCGACGCCTGGAATGCATTCAATCCTGATGCGCCAATGGTTAATCCAAAAAATGTTGATGACATAGATTCACCTCCGCTTTATTATGCACCTGTAGAAGTGAGTAAGTATTCAATCATGGAATTTACTACATTTATATATCTACTGCTTGCATTATATGCATTCTGATATTTGATCATCGTTGTAAGTTCTTCATCGGAAGATACACCAAACACCTGCTGTCTGTTGGCATCTACAGAATCAACCGTATTCGTAAGTGACTCTGTCGTTGCCTTGTAGATACTTCCGTTTGTACCGAGATTACCTACCAGCTTTGTATATACATTCTGAAAGGTTGCCGGTGTTCCATCGTCCGGATTCAGATAGAAGCTATTGCTGGACCACAACTGCTCCAACTCTGAAGCAAGATTATAATCTATACTATCTTCGTCCGTTGCCTGTTTACGGAATGGAATCAAACTCTGGTTCTGTACCAAAACATCATTTACAGAAATACTATTAATCGTATAATTCTGTGATTTATCGGTAACCGTGTTTGGATCTCCATCCTCGGTAGCTTCTTCATTGTATACATAAACCGTTTCACCATTCACAGTAACCTCTGTGAATCGATCGGCACCCGTTCTTGAGAATAACTCTGCCGGTGGAAGCTTCTTGTCTGATCCAACCGAACAGTTTACAGAATCCAGTACTTTGGTATCCGCATTAATCGTTACTGTATTTCCATTCGCATCTGTTCCCGTAATTGGATAGGAAATTGCTCCTGTATTTCCAAGATTTGTCTGAAGCTGTGCATAAGATACCGTTGGTGAAAACAGATTGTTAATCGATGTTACAATACTATGCACGAGGTTATCTAACTCCGCCTGTGCATTCATAATAACGGAATTTCCGATACCTTTGTCATATACCATGGTATCCGTAAATTCGCTGGTACTATTATCCTGCATCAAATCGAGATACGTCGCATAATGATCACCTCGGGAGAGCAGCAATGCCTTAATCTCACCCTTATCATTATTGTTCATGGACTGCACATCACTAAGATTAAATACATTATAATAATCATCATTATCCGGATCGGATAAGATATCCCAATAAGGTGTTACAAATCCCGTAACATTATCCGTATAATTCTTAATCTCGTTATATCCTACTTCTGTAACGAAATACTGTCCCTCTACCTTGACCTTTACAATACCGTCAAAAGTCTCGCTATAGGAAATGCTTGCCAAACCGGATAATTCATCGAGATAATTATCTCGCTCATCTCGAAGGGAAGATGCTGTTTCCACACCTGCTGCCTCGATTCGCTGAATCTGCACATTGAGCTTGCTAATCTCTTTACCGATTTCATTCATACGGTCAACATCATTATTAATTTTTGTGTTAATGGTTGTTTGATATTGTTTCAGACCTTCGTACACGGACTTTGCACGACTGATAAATAATTCCGACTTCTGCACAACCAGATTCTGGTTTGCACTGTCGGATGGATCTTTGGCATATTCCTGAAATGCCGAATATAAATCTGAAATCGCAGTTTCGAAATCTGCTCCATCCATCTCCTGTAAGAATGTCTCCACCTCGGATGTTGCATCATAAAGTGAAGAATAGAAGTTCTTTCGACTTGTCTGCGTTCGAAAAGATGAGTCTAAAAAAACATCCCTGGTATGCGTAACATCACCGATTGTAACGCCAAGTCCCGTCTGCTGCTTGCTAATCGATGCATACTGCCCCGTGGATGTATAATCTTTATCTGCATAAACAACCTGCTGGCGAACGTAACCCGTTGTGTTCACATTTGCCAGGTTGTTTGCTACTACATTTAAACCATTTTGAGAGTTCTGTAAGCCTGAAGCACCTACATATAAACTACCGAAACCATTAGCCATGGTGTATCCTCCTAATCATTTCTGAGAGGCTCGGATATCTATTGTTTTGCATCAAAGCCACCGCCCCCAAGTCGGTCACCAGTGTTATATCCGCTGCCATCATAATTTGCAGTTTCTGGTGCCTGTCTTAGGCTACGAAACAGAGTGAGATCAAATTCGACCATTTCCATGGCCTGCTGAAGAAGAATCTGTGTCTGGTCATTCATAAAACGCATATTCTTAGCAGATGCGACCAGCTCATCTCTAGCTTTTGTCAATGCTTCCTGTTCTTTTGGCTGCTCTGTCAGTAAACCAATCAACTGCGTTACTGTCAGGTCCTGACCATCATGGCCAAGGACCACTGCCATATCTCTCAGGATTTTTATTCTACGATTCTCCAGATTCTTCAACCCTGATGTAATCTCTTCTTCCTTAGCTGTAACCTGCTCCAAGACTTCCACCTTGTTATGGATTATGGAGTCGCGCTTATCATCTGTGAGCGCAATAAGGGCGTCGTAACCAGCCTTCTCCTGTACCATTGTATCTAATAATTCATCCATTAAACTAGCCACGATCATCCCTCACTTTACAGCTCATTGTTGTACTTCGCCAATAAAACGCTTGCGAAATCTCCGGCATCAACCTGATAATTTCCTGCCTCTAACTTCTGTTTCATTTCGGCAACTTTATCTTCCCTGATATCCGAAGCTTCTGCGACTGCCTGTTTTGCGACCTGAAGATCTCTGCCTGCAGATGACATCTGGAAAACGTCCTTTGCAGAACTCGTCTTCGCCGTACTATTAGTCTTCGCTGTCTTATTTGCTGCATAAATCTGTGCTACTTGATTGTAAGCTTCTATACGCATAACGGCACTCTCCTTTCTTCCTTGAGCCGAAGCCTATTTTGGTTCTCAAACCATATATCGGAACCTACGTTCCAAAACTTAACTACTATTTTTGAAATTTTTCCATTTTTTTGAATAAATTCCAAAGCTAATTATCTACACCTTCTATATCGATGTAAAACATCCTTTTCTTAACCCCTATTGTTTATTTTTTTTTAATTTAACATAAGGAAATGTGCATGTTACTATTATTGTAGTTTATTGTCTCTAACTAGCGTAAACAAAGGGAGGACGAGTTACATGAACGAAAAAGAAATGCAGTTCCGCTATGCTGATCGAGGGGAACAATTACACCGTATGAACCGCGCCATGACAATTGGATATTTTATCTACAATTTAGTTGTTATTATCGTATCCGTTGTGCAGATGAATCTTGGTTATCTATTCCATTTAAACGGATATTTCTTAATTGCATTAGCAGTTTTTAATTCTACTGTTTTATCTATTTTAATTAAGAGAAATCCTGAATCCGAAAAATTAAGATTTCAAGCAGCGATGATGCTTGTCTTCACAACCATGTTCTCTGGACTTTGGTTAAATGCCATGTACCTTACCTACATGGGTCTGATTCCACTGGTTGGTTGTGTTCTTTTCTATGATATGCGTTTTACGAAGATTACAACAGCAATCTACTATGTAGAGACCGTAGCCATCTTCTTCGCTCAAAACTATATCTTACATGGATATGATGTAGAAAGTCATGAAGACATCAAAGCTGCTATGAATCTCATCGTTATTTCCGTCTTTTGTCTGATTATCTTCCTCGCTGAGAAGATTGCATCGGATTTCCAGAATGACACCATGGGCAAAATCAAAGCGGAGCAGGAAATGACAGATGCTATGCTTGCCGATGTTATGGAAGTGGCCTCAGAAGTACGTGGCGGCACAGAACGTGCGATGAACTATATGAATGATCTCTCTGCATCTACTAATACCGTTTCGAGTGCAATGAGAAATATCTCTGATAGTACGCAGCATACAGCAGATAATATTACGAACCAAACATCTATGACACAGAACATTCAGGAAAACATCGATACTACACTGGCTACTTCCGATGAGATGGTTGAAGTTGCTAAGAAATCCGAGGAACTCAATGCCAAGAGTATGAAGATGGTTGAACATATGAAGTCCCAGGGACGTACCATTTCCGAAGCCAATGAGAATGTTGCGGATGCAATGGAGAAGCTACAGACAAGAGCGGAAGACGTTAAGGGAATTGCCGATACAATCTTCGCAATTTCTTCCAAGACCAATCTTTTAGCGCTGAATGCTTCCATCGAATCTGCACGTGCCGGTGAGGCTGGTCGTGGTTTTGCCGTTGTTGCGGATGAAATCCGTGATTTGGCAGAGCAGACTAGAGCAGAAACCGAAAATATCGCTACCATCCTGAATGAGCTTTCCGACCATGCGAATGCCGCTGGCGACGCCGTTAAGATTTCCGTTGACGCAACACGTGCGCAGGGCAAGATTATCAGCGATGTTGCGGATAGTTTTGAAGAGATGAATTCCAATGTAAATCAGTTGGCAGATAGTATCAACATGATTGATCATCAGCTGACAACCTTATCCTCAGAGAACAATCGTATTGTGGATGCCATTACACAATTAAGTGCAACGACAGAGGAAGTAACTGCCAGTGCTCAGCAGGCTGACGAGCTGACCGATACCAACAAGGCCAGCGCCGACCAGACAAAGGAGATGTTGCAGAAGATTCTTCGCGTTGCCGGTAAACTGGATCGCTATCAATAGATACCGCGATTCCATTCGGTAATCTATCAACTTCTATAAAGTATCAAGGCCCGGAGCTAATGCTCCGGGCCTTTTCTCAGTATCATTTATCTATTTGTATCTTTTAAGGGGTTTTTTCTCTTCTAGGCTTCTGCTACCGCAAGATTTTTTACGACATCTAAACCGTGTAATACCGGTGGCAGACAGATAACAATCAGTGTGATTACAAGCTCTGCACCCAGGTATGCACCATTGTATGCGAGCGAATATACGAGTGGATTCGGGAAGGAATCCGGCGCACTTGTTCCAAAGAAGATCACACCAGAAAGTGTTGCAAAGAAATATCTTCCGCAGACTGCCACAATGTAACCCTTCACCAAACCGTGCTTCTTACCATGGAATATTCCGGCAAGTCCAAGTGCTCCAAAGGCAAGAATATAGTCTACCAACATCTGTGGAACACTGATGATATAAGGATCAACCACGAGCTGTAAGAGCCCATAAGCGAGCGCGGCAGTGATTCCATTTCCAAGGCCAAACCAATATCCAATCAAAACAATAAACAACATGGAGAATAGTGTTACAGAGCCCCCCATTGGCATCTCGAACAGCTTGATCATAGATGTCATCATCGCAAGTGCAACAGCCATTGCTGAAAACGCAAGCTGCTTTGCACTCAGGCGCTTTTTCGTTCCAAACAGAGCACATCCTCCAAGTAAAACGGCAATCATAAGGATTACCAACGCTGTGTAACCTGCAGTTGTCAATGCATATGTTGTTCCATACTCATCGGTCACTGCGTTTGCAAAAATTGACATGAAAAAATCCTCCCTTTACATTATGTCATGCTAGGAGGATTACACGTTGCTTCCTTACGCCGGTACAAACCGGATCAAGTTCAAGGGTTAATCCAGCATTTCGACTGGATCTCTCAGCGCTCCTGCACCCCTAGCAATCATTATTTAATTCTATTTGATTATAGCATTTCTTTTGCTTTTGTATACAATAATTTATCGTTTATTTCGATTTGCCAAAAATTGCATCTTCGTCTGGCGACTATAAATCAATACGCCAACACCTGCAAGGAAGATTGCCATACATAAAGCAAGTCTAGGATCTAAATCACCATCTGCTGTTGTAGGTGTCTGATCCAAAGAATGTCCACCGCCTGCAGAACCACTACCAGAGCCACCGGAACGACCCGCTCCAAGTGTTGCTGCACCAGTACCATTACTTACCGTTCCCGTTGCATTATTCTTCCACCATGCAATCAATGTCATATCTGATGTTACTGTATTTGCATTGAAATCCCAAGCCGTACCACCATGATACCAGCCAACGAAGGTATATCCGCTTCTTGTTGGAGTTCCTGGATTTGTCGCATAAGCGCCCTCCGATACTGTCTGCGCATCGTAATGCTCTGCTCCACCATTCACATCAAATACTACGGTATAGGAATCCTTCTTTGTTGTAGATGCGACCCATTTTGCTGTAAAGGTAACATTCTGCATAATATCGCTATCTACCGTATAGCCATCTACATTTGCGCCCCAACCGGCAAATACATAGCCGCTCTTTGTTGGGTCTGCCGGAACCGTTGTATGTCCGCCTTCTTCTACTGTGTAATTGATATCTGCTGTGCTTCCATCAATATTTCCACCGTCCAGGCTGAAGGTAACTGTATATGTGGTTACTGGATCTGGATCCGGATCCGGAGTAGGATCTGGGTCCGGAGTAGGATCTGGATCTGGGTCCGGAGTAGGGCTAGGGTCATCTCCACCACCTGAATTACCAAGTACGATAAATGTGATGTGATTATCCTGCGCATAAGTCTCTGCTGTAGAACCTGCATAACCATAGATTGTGCTAACGCTACTGCCCAGAGATCCAATGGACGCTCCTGTGTTATAGATATAAATCGTGCTTACTTTAGAATCATCAAATGCTCCCGTCTCAATCGTTGTGACGCTGCTTGGAAGTGTAACCGCTGTGATTCCATTTCCAGCAAACGCTCCCGAACCGATGGTTGTACATCCGTCTGCGATGGAAATGCTTCCGCCCTTACCATTTGGCACGAAGATCAATCTCGTTCCTGCCGCATTGTAAAGTGCACCATCAGAAGATCGATATGCACTATTGCCGGATGCAACACTGATGGAAGTTAAGCTATCACATCCATCGAATGCGCCCTCGCCAATCGATGTTACCGTTGCCGGGATAGTGATGCTTCCGATACCTGTATTATAAAACGCCTGATCACCGATTGTCTGAAGCCCGGAATTCAGTGTGACAGAAGTCAATTCTGTACAACCCTGAAATGCTCCAGTACCAACTGTCACAATAGATGATGGAAATGTTGTCTGCTTGATATCTGTACGTCCCGCAAACGAACTACCATCAATCGACGTTACTGAGTCATAGATGTTCAAGTTACCTGATGCATCAACTTCGTAATCTGTCTGTTCTGTTAACGCTTCTGTTCTTCCGACTGCCAGCACCCATACGCTTAATACGACAGATAGTGCCACCAGTACCCATCCAATTTTTGAACTTACTTTCATGTACTCATTCTCCACTCATAATAGAAATCTATAAAAGGGTATACTACCACTACATATAGTATAATTGTACCTTTATTCCACGCGTTTTGCAACTAAGAATAGCCTTCCATCTTCCACATAACTATTACAAGTTGAAAGAGTTAACAACTGATCGTCGGAAGAGAGGTCCACATCCGTTCCATACACCGATAAACTCTGGACATTCTCATAGAACGCCTGGAATTCGGAATCGCTTGCTGCATCGATAAAATTGTAATATCGATAGCTGTCATCGTCCTGATATGCCACCTTCGACAGGCAAACCGCCACAATCTCATAAGTACGGTCTTCATATAACGTACTGAAATGTATCGTCTTATGGTCATTATAGTAATCCTCATCCAGATAGCTCTTCAAACTACCAAACATCAGACCACTCTTCATATTATGACCATAGATAATCGTATTCGTTGTCGGATTTACCAGGTCGCATCGCGAATCCACAAAGAGCGTACCGTTAGAATCCTCATTCTTATCAAAGTCGTGCGACAGATAATATTCATTATCCTCTGTCTGCACGATCGGATAATCGATTTCTGTATCATCGATCTTAATCCATCCGGCCGTATCCTCGTTTTCCTCCTGCAATGTCGCAAACTTATCCATGACCGTAAGCGTCGATGGATCGACATAGGCATCGCTCCATTTCTTGGTTTCCCCATTCGATTCCTCTGCATCCTCTGCATCGGATTTCTCATAGGTATAAGATTCACCGGAATCGCTCGCGCTGACCTGCTCCTGCAATTTACTCATTCGTCTGGTCTCCATCATCGTATGGAGTTCGGAATATCCAAAATACGCAAAGGCAAGTACTGCCAGACCAATAATCGCAGCACCGATTCGTTTCTGGTTCTTCACGGCATCGTCGGCCTCTTCAATGACTGCACGATCCTCGAGAAGTCCTACCGAACGGTCCGCAACAATATCCGCAATATGATCGAAGAACTGTTCCCCAATCGGGCTCTTAAATGCAATCTCGCCCGCGCGAATCATATTGTAAAGGCGCACGGCTGTCGCCGGATCATGTATATCCAGCTCCCGGTTAATCAGCTCAATCTTCTTTACATCTTCCTGCGCATCCCGATATTCGTGGAATGTCTTGAATGTGAAATCCCCAATGACAAATTTCGCATTCTTTTTCTCGTCTTCCGATGCTTCTTCGGATTCTTCCTTTTTTGCTTCTTCCGCTTTTCTATCGCTCGCTTCCGGGTCTTCTTTGCCTTGTTCTTTCGGTTTTGTTTCTTCCGTCGTTACTTCGCTTTCCTCCTGTAACGACGCTAGCCCCGCATCTCTGCGGGGCTTTTCTACGTCTTTATCTTCTGTTTTGGATGGGTGCTCATAAGCACCATTAGCTCTGGCCATCTTGTCCGCCGCCACTCCAGCAGCAGACAGTTCCAGACTCACGCCATTCTTATCCAATTCTTCCATGTCTTGCTATCCCTACTTCACTGTAACGCTAAATGGTGTAGACATCGTACTTCCATACCAGGAACCATCAATCTGACGATAAGCCTGAAGCTTATAGTAATACGTCTTTCCTGATGTCAGACCGGAATCCACATAGGTTCCCTTCTCTGCCGGTACAGTTGCAATCTGTGTATACGTACCATTTCTAGAGGTAGATCGATAAATCTTAATGGATTCTCCCGGATTGCCGCCAAGTGTAAGCACAGCCTGTTTTGCTGTGGATGACGTACCATTTCCCGTAGGTGTTGCAATCGTCGTTGTTACCTGCACATTCTTTGGTACGCTATAGCTTGTCACACCATCTACGGTTACATAACTTGCTACCGCATAGGTATACGTTGTACTGGAATCCAGTCCCGTTACTGCGTATGTATTGTTCTGCGTTGTACCAACCTGTGTAAGTACGGTTCCATCTACTGCGTAGATTACATATCCATCAACTCTGGAATCCTTTCTCCATGAGAGCTGGATTGCTGTACTTGAAACTGCTGTACCACTTAATCCTGCAGGATCTGCCGGTACGATACCGAACCATCTTGTCGTTGATTCAGAGTAGTTTCCAATACCTGTAATCTCCACTGCTGCCTGACCCGGATACTTATTATCTGAGTAAGACAATGTATAATCTGTACCTCTCTTAAGTTCGATGAGCTCATTTGCATCATCTTCAGTATCTGTATCGTAAAATACAGATGGGTAAGGTGTCAAGTTTCTTCCGCTATAGTAATCCTCGGAAATCAACTTCACCGTAATTCCACCATTTCGAAGTGTCTTTGGTCGAATCGTATAAGTTGCTGTCACAGAGATTTCCTGGCCACCAACGGACAGCGGAACGGTCGCACGGATGGTACCTGCATTTACGAAATCATCCGTAGTTTCATAAGTTGAGTCGTCCTTCAATCTCTCGTAGACAACCTTATCCGGATCGATTGCATACGTTGTTCCACTTGGGGAAACAATCTTTGCTGACTCATCGCGAAGTGGATTATGTTCTTTGCCATCGTAGATGTATACGTCCTGCACGCCGTCCAACTTCAAGTTGTCCGTATCACTTGTCATGATAAAGTCACAAGTGTAATCATTCGTATAGAAATTATTCGTTCCATCTGCAATTGCAGTAATCTTCGCATGTCCTACATTTCCATCGTAGGTGTATGTTGTCTCGAAGTTAATGCCACTCTCGAGCACATTACCACCAGAGATAACAGTTGGTGTCGGTGTTGGCAGCGATTCGCCATCCACTCCCAGGTAGAACTGCTCAGGAATCTCGATGGTTGTCTCGCCTGTTCCGGAGTTCGCTACACTAAGGTCAGAGTAAATGATGTAATCCACATCCATCACACCGCCAAAGTTATTCGCGCCTTCAATCGTCGCCTTACATGCACCAGAGTTGATTGGAAGCATCGAACCATCGTTGCTTACACCCGTATACTTCACGGTGTAATTTGTCACACCGTTCTGCTCCTGTGGGATGATATTGCCATCCGGATCGCGAAGCACAACTTCTGGTGTAATTGGTGATCCCGTCCAGTGATAACGTCCGTCATCTAAGCCATCCGTATCATCCACTACCGACAGTACATATCCTGCATCTTCAGAAAGTGCCTGTGGTGAGATACTGAACGCCTTTGAATAAGCACCGATCGCATCGGTATTGTTATAATCGTTCTTCAGCTTAATATCTACGTATGCCAGATTGCCATCACGTGTTGTCTCTACATTATTTCGATAAGAAACATCGTAGTCATAAGTTTCAATCGGAACGGTCTTGCTAATCTCGTAGTCATATACTTCTACTTCCGGTTCAAGTGCAGAACCCGTATATGTCATAGAAAATGGATCCTCGCCATCCTTAAACTTAATCACGATATTCTCGGAACTAAGTGTCTTCGGTGTAATTTCGTACTGCTTTGTAACAGAACCATAGAATCCCTTCTTACTATTTCCGGAAATGGTTACGGTCTTCATACCATCGGATGTGCCGGTCGCCTCATCCCATGTTCTATGAATCACATCTGTTTCATAAGTAACCGTATACTGATCGCTTGTCAGCGTTTCATCGCCAAGTCTTACGCTTGCAATTCCCGGCTTCTTCTCCGTTCCGTCATAAGTATATCCAGAACCTTCTAATGTTACTTCCGCACCTTCAATCGATTCACCAATATTGTATTCCAGTACTCTCGAACCCGTGTAGTTGCCTTTACCAGTAATCGTAAGAATTGCTGTACCTGCATCTACATTGTTTGTGCATCGAATCGTGTAATCCGTATCGCAAACCAAATCGTATGGATTTGGTTCAACCAAACCGGTATCTACAACTTCTAAATCATCTCCTGTCAATGTGACTTGCGATCCTGTCCAGTCATTGTTCTGCTTAGCCTCTTTGATGGCAGCTGTAATCTTCGTGTCATCATAGAGGGACAGATTTCTTGGTGTAATCGTAAAGGTAATGGACTTTGTATTGACAAAGTTCGTTCCTGTACCGGAGATGATGATGGTATAATTTCCGGCATTCTTCATAGAACTATCTCGGGTAATCGTATAATCGGTACCCTCCTGAAGTTCATAAGTTGCCTGGGAACCATCTGCATTTGTCATACCATTGATTGGAACGGTTACCTTAATCACCGGATCAATCTGTGCACCAGTGTATTCGGCACTGCTCTTATCAATGCTTACCGTCGCTGATGTCGACAGGTCAATGGCATTGATTGTATACCAGTGCTTAATCGTTCCACTATAATTCGTTCCCGTACCGGTAAATTCAATATAGGCAGCATTGGTTCCTGCACCAAAGTTGGTCGTTGGTGAGCTTGGATTTGATACAGTATAATCTTCGCCCTCTACCAGAACCTTACCCGTTGCTTTATTTGTCAATGAGTAATTTGGTTTTACCGCATTTCCAATACCTGCGAAATCGACATTGTCATCGATATTTGCGATAACATAATCTTCATTCGAGATATCTGCCTGCGTAATGGTAAATGTCTTTCGAATCGTACCGGCATAGTTTCCAATACCCGTAATTACTACGGTTGGTGTATTTAAGCCACTATCCTTGCCGGCAACATTGACATTATTGATATACTGGTCAACCTTAAAGTCTGTACCTTCCGTAAGTGTTGTTCCACTTGTTAATGTGACAGAAACCTGCGGTGTGATACCAAGACCTGTATAGGTGTAAGTATCATTTGCCTTATCCAGCGTTACGATGGCATTTTCGATATTTACCTTACCAATCGTAAATGTCGCGCTCTTGCTTCCGGCACTGTATGGTGTCGCATCCGTACTCTTTGCGACAATCGTCTTCTGTCCGGCACTTGTATAATCCGAATCCGGATATTGAAGAATATAATCATCGCCTGCTGTCAGCTTCTTACCGCCAACGGTCACAGCAACATTTACCTTACCGGAGCTCTCACCCTTGTCTGTTCCATCGTATACAAACTCAGAAGGCGTCAGTGTCATCTCGGCATCATTCAAGTTGTATTTCACTGTAAAGATATTGTCCTTGGTAATCTGTCCCGTAAAGCTTGCGGAAGATTCCAAAGCCTCGATAGTGATGCTATGCTTTCCTACATCTACAACACCATCTTCGGATACGCTATCGTATACAATCTTATAATCCTTGCCTTGTTGAAGCGTAACTCCATTAAGCTTTACACTCGGATTTACAGTGATATTAGAACCCGTATAGTAGTAAACATTCTTAGAGAGGTCTACCGTTGCCTGGCTCAAATCTGCCGTAAGTGTAATCGTACCAATCTGTACCGTTCCTGTGTAATACTTACTGTTTACACCCGTGATATAAACGGCTGCTTCGCCGCCTCGCAGTCCCTGAACGCTTCCAGATTCACTTGTTTCATATGTTACGGTTGTTCCATTTGTCGATGTCGCCGTATTACCATAGGAATCTTCTACCGTGATTGTATAATCCGTTCCGGCTGTCAGCGCATTGCCCTTGTCGTCCGTAACACTAATCTTATTTGTAATCAGACTCTTAAAGTTCTCAATCTTACCATTGGAATCCAGGTTATAAGTAAGATTTGTTGTATTTCCATCCGATCCTGTCGTTGTTGTCGTCAGAGTCTTTGTATAGTAGCTTGTCGATAAATCTCCATAAATACCAAAGGTCGTTGTATACGTTCCGGAATAGTATTCATTTCCTGGAACTGCGGAGATGGTAACCGTTACCAGTCCCGGATCCACATTCGGTGTATACGTTACATTGTAATCGGTTCCCTGGGTTAATGTTACATGCTGCGTCTTATCCTCTGGATTGGTATAGATAACATTCATCGTATCCAGTGGAGTCTTCGCTGTTCCATCGTATAACTGGTCAGAAACCTTGGATGGATTCAATGTAATGGTATCGGAGCTTAAAACACGCTGTTCCACTACAACCGTAATCGGGATGTAACCCGTATAGTTACTATCGGCCTTTGCAACGAGGTACGTCTGCTTCGTTCCCGGATTGGTAACCGTTGTAAATGGACTTGTTCCAGCGGTATCTGTTGCCGATGTTGACCATGTCAGGTTATCATTTCCTGTCTTTAACAGATAATAACCTGCATCCGAAGTCTCGTCTGCAATCGCCGTATCCCAAACATAGAGCTGGAATGTCACCGGACTTCCGGTATAAATTACGGTATCCGGCTGTGTAAATACAAATCGCTTGCTAGATGCTGCCGATGTCACCTGATTCTTCAGTGTTCCATCTTCCAGTGCAGACTGCGGAATCGATGTATAGTTCACAACATCCGCACTACCAAGGTTTGCCTTATCTACAATAATGGTTAATGTAATACTTCCGGTATAACTCTTCTTACCGGTCAGTGTAATCGTATAGGTTCCTGCATTCTTAATGACGCCACTGCTTGTGATTCTATAATCTGCAGATGTTAAGTCGCCACCAAGAGAAGATACCACTTCGAATGTACATGCGGAAACATCCGTAGCTACTACCGGCGTATTGTCTTTGCCGTTGTAGGTAATGTGGAATGTCTTAGCATCAGACGAATCCACAGAGAATCCGCTCGCTTCACCGAAGGTTGTCAATGATACGCTTGCATCTTCAATAGAAAGTGTATCGATATAGTAACCAACCGTTACACTTCCGTAATATGCCAGCTTACTTGCATCCGCTGTTGCTGTCATGTAGACCGTTGAACCGGCTGCATAATCACCTGCTCCATCCAGAGAGCCCTTCGCACTATCAAAGGACAGGCTGATATCGGATGCCGTCTTCTGTTCAAACTTGCCCGTCGTATCATTTTCCACATAAGAAGCCAAATCACTATCTGACTGATAGGTAATGCTCACACCAGGGCGAACATTTCCTAAATAACTAATGTCATAAAGTCCAGAACTTGTAAGTGCAGTAAACTTCGTTCCGTTCGATGGTTTCAAGAGAGAAACTGTGGAACTTCCGATATCCTTACCAATGGCATAGCTTACTTCTCTAGACCCTGTATAGTTTCCAGCACCGGAAACCACTACCGTATTCTCTGTACCGGCTGTTGCACCGCCTGTACCAGCGACTACCGTATAATCTACGCCGCGCTCCAGTACGGTATCTTCCGAATCAGCCGACATAACGCCTGTATCCGTAAGTGTCATCGCCTTTTCTGTAGGGATGTACTTGCCGCCATCCGTCATGGCTGTCGCATCCTCGGATGTCAAATCTGTCGCATCAATCTGGATGTTATCCGTAACCGTAATCGCAGAAGCTGTGATCGGTCTTGGATTAATAGTAAAGTACACATAAACGATAGAACCGGCATAGTTCTTCTTACCGGTAATGATTGCATATGGAGCGCTTGCATTCAGACTTCCGTCTGCATTAAACACAGCCCCTGCATTCGTATTGTTTGTATAAGTTACGCTATAATCCGTACCCTTTGTCAGTTGCTTTGAACCGGTACTGTTCCAAACAGCGATGGTAGGTCTATGTGCTTTTCCATCATACGTTTCGGAATATGTCGTTGTTCTCTTAGAACCGCCATCTCCGTAATTCGTCGTCTCCACACCACCGGCTGTGATCTTCAGCCCGTTTAATGTCTGTGAAGAAATCGTAAAGGTTGCTATATACTCGCCTGTTAAATCGCCCTTACCAGTAATGGTTGCAGTAGGAGGATTGGCATCTGTCTTGCTACCAACCTGTGTGTTATTCGTATAACTAACCGTATAGTTACTGCTATCGATTGTCACGCCATTGTATGTAATCGCAAGATCGGAAAGTGTGATTGCAGAACCCGTGTATACATAGCTATCTGTATAGGTAACGGTAGCCTTGGAAATATCAAGCTTGTTGATCGTGTAGGTCGCGCTTAACGTTCCGCTATAATTTCCCTTACCTTCAATCGTCATGGTTGCTGTTCCCGCATCGACATTATTGCTAAAGGATGCTGTATAATCCTGCGATTCTACCAGCGTTGTCTCAGCGGATAACGTTGCAACTACCGTATAGGTAGGTTTTACTTCGGCACCATTATAGAAATACGCCGTATCTGCATCCGTGATATTGATACTGTCTGTGGTAGACGAAAGTGGTCTTGCAGAAATGTTGAATGTGACATCAACTGTCATTCCTGCATATATACCAGTACCATTGACACGAACCGTCGCTGTTCCCGCATTCACATTATTTGTATAAGTCAAATAATAACCATCTGCGGTACTTCCTTCGGATGTCTTTGTCAATTTCTTAGAACCAACCTGAACCGCTGAAATCACACCCGTATGTGCCGTTCCATCAAATGTCTCTGTATAAGTAGAAGCTGCTTTACCAGCTACTGGATTCACATAGGAGCTATCCTTAAATGTAATCTTGGAATCATTTGCCAAATCGCCAATGATATTGAAGTTCACATTGTAGGTTCCGGAGAAGCTTCCCAGACCATTTACCGCGATGGTGGCCTGTCCGATATCGATGTTATTTCGATATTCTACACCGAAATCTGTTCCTGCCTGCATATCCACATATTCGGAACCATTCCATACCTGTGCTGTGATATTTGGCTTCTTTTCAAATCCATCATGAACGTAATTCTTCTGATTGTTCGCATCATATTCTTCACCATCAATAAAGATTGCTACATGACCGATGGTTCCCTCATCTGAAGCAACGGAATCTGAAATAACATTCTCAACAATCGTAAATTCAATTGTAATTTCGCCTGTATATCTGCCCTGTCCCGTCAGTGTAATCGTGCCCGTACCTGCATTAATATTCTCGCCATAGGAAACGAGTACGTCTGCCGATCCAGCACCAGAAGTTCCCCTAATCGCTGTTGTGAGCGAAGAAACCGCTGTATCTGTACCTTTATAATAGAAGGCAATGTCGTCTTTACTTGGTTTGATCGCTGTCTTTGTATAAGCATAATAGGTTTGAGACGATAATTTTGCAGTATACATTGCGCCGATATCTACCGGTGTGCTGCTGCTTGGAGCAACTTTATAAGTAAGATTCTGTGAACCTGTATATCCGCCAATACCATTGACTGTCAGCTTATATGTGATGCCATCCGATGCCGCACTCTGCTGAACCGCTGTTACGGTATAATCCACATCCTTTTCCAATGTCTTCGTATCGCTTGCATTGTCTGGATTTGTATAAACGATTGTCGCCGCACTTACTGTCGATGTTGCAGTATCAATCGTCGCTGCATTCACCGCAATATTTCCTGTAATGCTGATGGAATTAATCGTAAAGCTCAGATTCTTTTCATATCCACTGTAAGTTCCCTTACCTGTAATCTTCGCTGTTGCCGTACCAGGATTTACATTATCGGAATAGGTTATGTCATAATCTGTGCCCTGTACCAATGTAGTTGAACCACATTTCACCGTGATATTGCTATCCGGCTGAACTTCCGAACCTGTAAACTGATAATTCGTAGAAGACATCGATGCTTCCACAACATAAAACGTTACCGATGAGGTCTTGCTACCAACCGTAGCTGTTACCGTCTCTGAACCGGAAGATGCACCTGCCGTCACAATTCCTGCAGATGTATCGATATCAAGCACGCTTCCATCACCGGAAACACTATAATCAATTGGTCTTAAATAAGCTGGAGAAAGGGTTGCTGTAAAATTAGTAGCTTCCCCAGTTGCCAGTACTGTCTTATCCGCTGTCAAAGTAATATCTGTATCATCTACGCTGTTTGCAGAAGTAGTCGTCGTTCTAACAAAGTTCTCAGATGCATCAAATCCGGAACCGGAATCATCCAAAAGTCCTACGACATTGCTGCTGGAGTTGTATCCAAAAATAGTCAGTTCATCATTCGCATTAAATGAAATGTGGATGACTACGGAATAGCACTCACCAGCTGCCACATAAAACTTCCCGTTCTGTGTCAGGTCGACTGCTATCTCCTTACGATTATCTCGACCCGGCTGAAGATCTGCCGATCCGCCTACTGTCGTTACGTGTACACCGCTTGTCGCAGAACCGGAAGACGTATCCGTATTGTTAATATACAAACTTGCTGTATATGTCACCGTATCTGCATAATCTCCCTGTACTGTAAAGTATGCGGTATCAATCGACTCATATGCGCTTGCCGTCGACATCGCAGAAATACCAATCTGCGCACCGGATGACACATCATACATTTCACCGCTTAGCGTCGTCTGGTTATAATCCGCATATACGCTTAAGTCCGGCGCCCACATTGTAAATAGTAATGCAAACACCAAAATAAGAGACACGCATTGTTTTAATCGCTTGCCTCCATTTTTTCGCATGTATTTTCTCATATTTGATTCAAAACCCATCTTGCTTTCTCTCATGCAAAATGCCCCTTTCCGTAAACAAATGCATAGATATATTTTCTCGAAATGTATTTCGGACGTTTCCCTCGAAATCTTTATACCATTTTAGCAGATTTTTGCACTTTTTTATCACAGTTGAACCATGTTTTAATAATTTATTAATGAAATGTCTCCGGTCGCGGAAATGCAACATTTCCGGACATAAAAAAAGATGGACCGGACACATGCGTCCACTCCATCTTTTTCACTGTTTTTTATTCTTATGCGTTCACAATTTTACCGGTATAAAGCTGGTAATATTTGCCGCCTTCCTTAATCAATTCTTCATGATTTCCGCGTTCAATAATGCGGCCCTGATCCAATACCATGATGCAGTCTGCATTTCGAATCGTCGAAAGTCGATGCGCGATAACGAAGGTGGTTCGTCCGCTCATAAGCTTATCCATACCATCCTGTACAATCTTCTCTGTACGTGTATCGATAGAACTTGTCGCCTCGTCGAGAATCAATACCGGAGGATCTGCAATCGCAGCACGGGCAATCGCAAGAAGCTGTCTCTGTCCCTGTGACAGGTTTGCGCCATCCCCTGTAAGCACCGTATCATAGCCCTGTGGGAGATGACGGATAAAGGTATCCGCATTTGCAAGCTTCGCAGCTGCCACTACCTCTTCATGTGTCGCATCCAGCTTACCGTACTTAATATTCTCTTCTACCGTACCGGTAAAGAGGTGTGTATCCTGCAGTACGATACCCAGCGATCTACGAAGGTCCGCCTTCTTGATCTTATTGATATTGATTCCATCATAACGAATACGTCCATCTTCTACATCGTAGAAACGGTTGATCAGGTTTGTAATCGTTGTCTTTCCGGCACCTGTTGCACCTACAAAGGCAATCTTCTGACCAGGTTCTGCATACATCTCGATATTGTGAAGCACCACCTTATCCGGATTATAACCAAAGTCAACATCCGCAAACTGCACTTCACCCTCCAGCTTCTGGTACGTTGTCGTTCCATCTGCCTGGTGGAAATGTTTCCATGCCCATGTTCCCGTATGCTCTGCCACTTCTACTAACTGACCGTTTTCTTCCTTCGCATTGACAAGCGTTACATAGCCATCATCCGCTTCCGGCTCTTCATCTAACAGTGCGAAGATACGCTTTGCACCGGCCATCGCCATGATGACGAAGTTTAACTGCTGGGAAACCTGGCTAATTGGCATATTAAACTGCTTATTAAATGTCAGGAAACTGGCAAGTCCACCAACCGTAAATCCGCCAAATCCAGTAAGCGCTAATGCACCACCCACTACGGCTGACAATACATAGCTGATATTTCCAATCTGTGCATTTACCGGCATCATAATATTGGCAAACTTATTCGCATTGTAAGCACTATCATACAATTTATCATTTAATTCTTCGAACTTCGCAATGCTCTCTTCTTCATGATTGAAGACCTTTACAACCTTCTGGCCATTCATCATTTCCTCGATATTACCATTTACCGTACCGAGGTCATTCTGCTGCTTCACGAAGTACTTACCAGACTGTGTTGCCAGCTTACCGGTGACAACCATCATAAGCGCAACCATGCAAAGGGTAAGGATGGTAAGTGGCACACTCAGGATAAACATGGAAATGACTACCATGATGATGGTGAGCGTACTGTTAATCATCTGTGGAATACTCTGTGAAATCATCTGACGAAGCGTATCGATATCATTCGTATAGATCGACATGATATCGCCATGCGCATGCGTATCGAAGTAACGAATTGGCAGAACTTCCATATGTTCAAACAGCTGATTACGGAGTTTCATCAGCATTCCCTGTGTCGCGTAGGCCATGATTAAAGCCTGCACAAAGGATGCAATCACACCGATGGCATAGAAACATGCAACTTTGAGGATTGCCTGTAACAGTGGTGCAAAATCTGTGCTTCCGCTATCTAACATTGGCTGTACATAGTCATTAATCAATGGACGAAGGAACATCGTTCCCTGTACATTGGCAAATACGCTGATGATGATACAGATCAGCATACCGATAAAGTGGAATGGATAGGTTTTGAAGAGTAATGCGAACAAACGCTTCATCGTATCCTGATTCGCACGAAAATCCTCTTTGGAAAACTTCTTTCCTGCTTTTGGTCTAGGCATTATTCCTCATCTCCTTTCTCATCAAAATCTCCACTACCGCCGCCTGTTTGAGATTCATAGACATCTCTGTAAATCTCGTTATTTGCGAGCAATTCTTCATGTGTTCCGAATCCGTTGATTCGTCCATCATCTAATACGATAATGCGATCCGCATCCTGCACAGAAGAGATACGCTGTGCGATAATCAGCTTGGTCGTACCCGGGATCTCTTCTCGGAATGCCTTACGAATCTTCGCATCTGTCGCCGTATCTACTGCAGATGTACTATCATCGAGAATCAGGATCTTCGGCTTCTTCAAAAGTGCTCTTGCGATACAGAGTCTCTGACGCTGTCCACCGGACACATTCGTTCCACCCTGCTCAATATAAGTGTTATATCCATCAGGGAAACGATCAATGAATTCGTCTGCACAAGCAAGTTTTGCTGCGTGATGCACTTCTTCATCGGTCGCATTCTTATCGCCCCAACGGAGGTTTTCAAAGATGGTTCCTGAGAACAATACATTCTTCTGAAGTACTACCGATACCTCATCTCGCAATGTTTTCACGTCATATTCTCTTACATCCACACCGCCAACCTTGATACTTCCGCGGCTGACATCATAAAGTCTGGAAATCAGATTGACCAGAGATGTCTTGGAAGAACCGGTTCCACCGAGGATACCAATGGTTTCCCCAGAGTTAATATGAAGATTGATATCATTTAATACGTAGCTGTCTTCATTCTTCGCTTCTCCATAGGCAAAGCTCATATGCTCGAAATCAATCGAACCATCCTTTACTTCCATTACCGGATTTTCAGGATTCTTGATACTTGGCTCTTCTGTAAGCACTTCCGTGATACGCTGCATACTTGCTACGGACATCGTAATCATAATGAATACCATCGCAAGCATCATCAGACTCATCAGGATGTTCATACAGTAAGTCAGCATAGACATCAAATCACCGGTTGTCATATCACCATAGATAATCTCTTTTGCACCATTCCAACTGATCAGAAGAATACAAGTGTAAACCGTTCCCATCATAATTGGCATAACAGCTGCCATGATTCGCTCAATTCGAATGAACATATTGTAAATGTTACCGGATGCAAATTTGAACTTATCCTTCTCGTTCTGTTCTCTTACATACGCCTTTACAACTCGTACATTCGTAACATTTTCCTGTACGGATTCATTTAACGCATCGTATTTCTTGAATACCTGGTCAAACATCTTACGCGCTACAGGAAGCAGAATCATAATCATAATTGCTAGAAATATAACTGCTACCAGATAGATTCGTGCGAGCTTCGGACTGATAATAGCCGCCATAATCATCGCCACAATCAGGCTGGCTGGCGCTCTTGTTCCCATACGAAGGGACATCTGAAATGCGTTCTGTACATTTGTAACGTCCGTTGTCAGACGAGTAATCAAACTGGAAGACGAATACTTATCGATATTTCCAAAAGAATACGTCTGAATCTTCTTAAACTGCGCATCTCTTAAGTTTCTTGCGAGTCCAGCAGATGCCATAGCACCATACTTTCCTCCCATCACACCGGCAAACAGACCAATACCTGCTGCCACTACCATCAACGCACCCTCTCTTAAGATGTAATTCATGTCGGATGCGTATACGCCATTGTCAACGATATATCCCATCATGCGGGGAATAATCATTTCCATAGCGACTTCCAACAACATAAATAAGGGGGTCAGTATCGCAGCTAATTTGTACTGTTTTACCTGTCCTAAAATTGTCTTTAACATAGATTCTCCTCTCCAGGGTTTCTCTCGTCGCCCAAGTTTATGCATATTTTCCGGAGCGTTTTGAAAAATGCCTCCTTTTCCTCCTCGGAAATGTTCGCTGTAGCCATTTTTTCAACTTCGTGAATATTCTTCACAGAATCAGAGCAGAACTTCTCCCCAAGTTCCGTCAACACAATCTTCTTCAGTCTGGCATCATGGTTTACCGAAACACGTCGGATATATCCAGCCTTTTCAAATCCCTGCAGAATCCCTGTCATTGTCGAACGTGACATATGCATCTTCTTCTCCAGGTCTTTTTGATAGAGCTCATCACCGCCATGCTTAATGGCACCCATAATCCAACCATGGTTGGCCTCGAAACGATCCTTGCCGGATTCCATCTCTTTTTCAACCATTCTCTGTAACAGAAGCTTACGCGTGTACTCAAATGCATATCCGATACGCTCTTGAAATGCACGCTCTTTTTCTTCATTGTTGTCTTTTAAATCTGACATAATTCCCTCCTTCCTTATACGCATGAAATTGTTCATTTCTATGATTACACACGCCCTCATCTCTATTGTGCGCAATTCGTTCCACTTCGGATTGTCCGTACTCGAATTGTTCGGACATGAACATTTTCTATTATACTCGCATTTCTTTTTTGTTCAAGCATTGTGATTTTTTTTCATTTATTTTTAATTTTTTTTGTTCACTATGCACACAAAAATGCCTCAAACGCCCATATATACTGACTTCCGTAGGGTTACGACGTTTAAAGCCCAATCGTTGCATAAATTACATAAAATCATTATAATGTACTGTGCTTATGGCATTTCGGTGGAGATATGTCTAAGTAAATCTATTATAAAAAAGGGAAAGTCGTATGAAACATACAAGCAAAGATTTGCGAGTTCGTCGCACCCTGCGTTCTATTCGTCAGGCATTTTACACTTTAATTATGGAGAAGAGCTTCTCCGAAATTTCTATTACTGAGTTAACGGAATTAGCTGAAGTTAACCGTAAGACATTCTATCTTCACTATACTTCTTTGGATGACTTAATCCAGGAAATCGAAGATGAAGTTGTAGAAGAAATCATGGCGATCATCGACGAAGATGCCGAAAACTTAAATGTTACAGGCTGTATTTCCAAGTTCTACCATTATATGGAAGATGGAGATGAAATCCGTCGTAAGCTTATGATCGATCCTGAATATCGTAGCTTCTACGAAGATATTACAAACAAGGTTCTTAGCACAGAAGCTTTCCAGCATTTCTATGCGATTACAGAATATCCTTACGTTGTTCGCGCATTCTGCGTATCTATCACTTCTATCTATAGAAGCTGGATCAACAACGGTCGTGAAATCGATCTGGATACTCTGATCGAATACGCCGGTTCACTTTTACTTAACGGTTACAACTCTGTTAAGAAGAACGTATAATCATTCTTACAACGGCATAAAGAAAGTGGCCTTGAGAGCATAGCTCTCAAGGCCACTTTTTTCATTTCATCCTAATCGGCGTGACAAGATTCGAACTTGCGGCCTCTGCGTCCCGAACGCAGCGCTCTACCAAACTGAGCCACACGCCGTCGATAGGGTCGTTGAACCACGACCCAAGTTCCATCCTACTACTCTTCTCCCGGCTCTGCAATATGTATTTTCACTTTTGTGTACAGATATATACGATCCGCTTCCATCAGTGTCATATCCCCATGCGGGATGCGAAATCTACCATTTCTCTTGATACTAACAATAATCGTCTGACGGCTGATATCGAGGTCGCGAATCTTCTGTCCCGTCCAAGGGTGCTCCTTCTCCAGCTTAATCTCCTTCAAATTGACCGGATGATCGCTCCTATGATTTGCAGCCCCAAGCACGAGTACATCGTTCGGTTGTAGGATAATATCTGATCTTGCAATAATCGTCTCTTTTCCACGGATGACAACAATAACCAAAGCTGATTTCGGCAATCCCAAATCACCAATTCTTTTGCCAACCCACTTGTCCTTCGGTTTCACCAGAAGTTCTACAAATTCAATATCCTCATCCATTCCATAGTCGCCAAGGCGCTTCAGTCTGGAATACTGTTCTACGAATCCCGCGGAAATGATACCTGTCGGGATTGCCACCATGCCCACACCCAGGAAGGAAATCACAATTCCAAAGAACTGTCCGAGTGTCGTCACCGGATAAATATCTCCGTATCCCACGGTAAGAAGCGTGGATGCTGACCACCAGATGCCTGAAAATGCATTGCTAAAGACATCTGGCTGTGCCTCATGCTCCAGACTATACATACAGAGGGACGAACCCATCATGAGAATCATAATAATATAAATCGAAGACAGTAATTGCTGTTTCTTACTTACCAATACCTCGGTGATTACATTCAAGGAATCATAGTAGGCATTAATGCGAAACAGTCGCATGATTCTCGCGACGCGGAACATACGAAATACCGCCGCTCCCGCAGGAAAGAAAAACGGCAGATAATACGGAAAAAACGACAAAAGATCAATGATTCCTGCAAAACTGAACATATATCGAAGAATCGAAATGCCCTCCCGATCGTCCGGATACAGGCATTTTGCCGTCACCACTCGTAGGACGTAATCAATCGCAAAAAATGCCACCGTTACAGCCTCAATCATTTCCAACACCGGTCCATATAAAATATGTACGGATTGAAAAGTATTCGCAATCGACGCCACCAGATTCACCAACAACGCTGCCGTACTGATTACGTCATACGCCTGATTGATTGGTATATCAACAATACCGACAGACACCATACGAAACAAGCTTTGTCGTACTTCCGGCCATGTTTTCCTTGTATTCTCTTCCTTCATCATAGATTTATCCCAAATTCACTCTATTAATCAAGCACCATACGTGCTGCACCATACATACCGGCATCATTTCCAAGTGTTGCCAGGCCAATCTTCGTATCTCTACAAGCATGGAACGCATATTTCTTATATGGTTCTGCCACATGATCGAGTAGAATCTGTCCCGCCTTGGAAACACCGCCACCAATCAAAAATACCTCTGGATCTACGACCGTAGCCAGTCTAGCCAGTGTCTTTGCAAGCTTTTCGCATACATCATCCACAATCGTAAGTGCCAGTGCATCACCTTCTCTTGCCGCATCAAATACCGTCTTTGCAGAGATATTCGCTTCTTTTCTAAGTACACTCTCCGTATCTGTCGCATCCAGATAACGGTTTGCTGTTCGTACAATACCCGTCGCAGATGCATATTGCTCAATACATCCGTGAAGTCCGCAGTTACAAGCGAGTTCCTCCTCCGGATTTACGAGCATATGTCCAATCTCACCACCAGCACCATGTGCACCGGCGATAATGCGATCATTGATAATGATACCGCCACCGATACCAGTGCCCAGTGTCACAACAACAACGCTGTTATAATCCTTACCGCCGCCCATCCAGCTCTCACCGAGCGCAGCGACATTCGCATCATTTCCAACTTTGACAGGATATCCACTGAGTTCTCCCAATTTCTCGGAGATATTCACAGTTCCCCAACCAAGATTAACGCAATTGTGGACTGTTCCATCGTCCGTCACCGGTCCCGGAACACCGATTCCAAGTCCCTTGATATCGTCTTTTGCAATGGCTTTCTCTTCGATCTTCGCCTTTACACTATCTGCTATATCCCTGAGGATGTTCTTGCCACCATCGCTTGTATCTGTAGGAATTTCCCACTTATCAATCATCTCTTCTCCCTGAAAGAGGCCGATTTTACAAGTAGTTCCTCCCAGGTCAATTCCGAATTCATAGTTTGCCATTTTCATTCTCCTAATCTATTTATAGTAACCGTAACTAGTAACCGTAACCACCTCTTTTGGAAACGTTACCGCCCCGATGTATTCATTATAGCGCATGTTTACACAAAACGGTAGTACCCTTCCTTATGGTACTACCGTTCCTTCTGCGATTCCATTGTCGATATCTCCGTTATGTTCCTCTGTCGTTGCATCACCGACATGCGTAGCATTTCCTGCATTTCCGGCATTCTCAGCGTCTCCGGCCGGAGTTTGTCCTTCTGTCGTGTTTCCTTCCCCCGTTGGTGCATTGGAAGTATTTTCCGCGCCCGTCGCACCGGATTCTTCCACCGTTTGCTCATCTGGTGTGGAAACAATCGTATTCCAGGCATTGCCATTGTTCATAACCGTAATAGCATCCGTGAAACTAATCGGTTGCAGGCCATCGTGAATGGTCGCCATAAAACTGTGCCAGATTTGTCCCGGATAAGAGGCACCGGTAAGACCTGTCAGCGTTCTTGGGTCATCGTAACCAACCCACACACTCGTCGTATAATACGGCGTATATCCAACAAACCAGCCATCTTTACTCTCATTGGTCGTTCCTGTCTTTCCGGCGCAAGGCATATCTCCTAGTCCCAGCCCCTTCGCTGTTCCCTCTGTAAATACACCCTCCAGAATATCCGTCATCTGTCTGGCAGCATCCGCTGTATAAATCACCGTTTCTACCTGCTCATGCTGATAGATCACATTTCCTTGCGAATCCGTAATCTGCATGATGCAATTAGGATCTCGCGATGCACCACCATTTTCCAATGCCGCATATCCCTTTGCCATCTCCAGCGGGGAAGCACCATTGGTAAGCGCTCCCAGCGCCGCGATTGGGCGGTTGTCGTTGGCATCAATTCTTGTAAACCCGAGCTTATACAGGTATTCGAGTCCTGTACTCGGCCCGATTTCATTTAAGATACTGTATGCTACGGTATTTCTGGAGAGTTCCACCGCTCTTCGAAGTGTCATCGTTCCCAGATAATTGCCATCCGCATTGCTTGGTCCATCTGGAATTTCTTCATCCACAACGCTGGTATCCGGTGTATACCCCAGTTCCAACGCCGGTGTATAGACGAGCAATGGCTTGATGGTGGATCCCGGCTGACGATAGCTCTGATACCCTCGATTCAAGGTGTATCCCACAACATTCTCCTGCGTTCTACCACCGACAATCGCCTTAACCATACCGGTCGTATTGTCGATACAGACCGCTGCCGACTGCAATTCATAGATTCCATCGTCCCCCGTCTCATCAAAAGACGAAAGTGTTGTGTCGATCGTGTCCTGCAGTGTACTCTGTATATTTAAATCCAGTGAGGTATAAATCCGATATCCACCCGTGAACAACCGCTGATTACACTGGTTATACAGTTCTTCGTAAGATGTTTCATAGGTTTCTTTCTCTTCGTCTGAAGAGAACTCATTCTTAAATTCAAATCCTTCCAGCTGCATCAATATACGCGTCGCGCAATAATTCGTATACGTTGTCAGATAATCATTCTTCTCCTGCTCTGCCGGTGGATTTAAGGTAATCGTCTCTGTCGTAGCTGCAGTATAGCTCGACTCAGAGATCTTCTTATCCTCCAGCATATTCTTTAGGATGCGATCGCGACGACTGATGGCATTCTCATAATTCGTCAGTGGGTCATATGTCGTTGGATTATTTGGAATCCCGCATAAAAACGCGATTTGCGAAAGGCTCAAATCACTAACACTACAGTTAAAATATCCCTTCGCCGCTGCACCAATGCCATAGTAACCATTTCCAAAATAGATATTGTTCAAATAGAATTCGAGAATCTCATCCTTCGTGTATTTCTTCTCCAGTTCCACCGCGATATAGATCTCTTCTATCTTACGCTCCCAGGTCTTATCCTGCGTCAGAAAAACATTTCGCGCGAGCTGCTGCGTAATGGTAGATGCGCCCTGCGTCACTTCGCGGTCACGAATCATTGCCCAGATTGCACGTGCAATTCCCTTGTAATCCACGCCATGATGCGAATAGAATCGCTTGTCCTCGATCGACACGATGGCATCCTTCAGATACACCGGCAAGTCCTCGTATTCTACGTAATAGACGTCCTTCTCGCCCTTCATGACGGTAATGGTCTCCCCATTTACGTCATAAGCGATACTCGTCTCCGTCGAACGAAAGGTATTCTCGTCCGAGGAGGCAACAAGGTCGACTGCTTCCCCGTGCAATTGTGACACCTCCGCCGCATATCCACCTGAATAATAATAGATCAGCGCGCCGATGACCAAAGCGATTAAGAACAGTTGTATTTTCAAGAAACGCCAGGTCTTCTGCAGCCTGGTCTTCTTCTTTTTCTTGCGTTTTTTCGCCATAGTTATCCTCTCGTTACTCCCTGTACCAAAGTCAATTTCATTATACCTATTTTTTGCCAAATATCCCATCGAATTTGCAAAACTTCATTCTTCCATTTCCCGTAAAAATGGGCTAATCTAAATAGTGGGTTATTAAATATATGGGAGGTTTCACGATGAACAAAACTCTTTGGGGAAATGCAGACGGCGAGGCTGTCTACACATATGAATTAAAGAAGGCAGATCTCACTGCCAAAGTCATGAATTATGGCGCTAATTTACTGGAACTTCACGTTCCTGACAAAGACGGCAATCTAAGCGATGTCGTACTCGGTTACGACAAACTGGAAGATTATTTCGTCAACGATCCGGGATTCGGATGCTGTGTAACTCCAGTTGCCAATCGTATTGGTGGTGCCGCCTTCGATTTGAATGGCGTTCACTATGAACTCGATCAGAATGATGGCAAAAACAACCTGCATAGCGGTTTCCATCCATTCCACCGTAAAATCTGGAATGTGATCGAGGAGCAGGACGATGAAATCACTTTTGCCTATGATGGAACCGATATGGAATGCGGCTTCCCAGGCAATATCCATATAGAAATCACGTATAAATTATGGAATAACAATAGTATCTCCATCACATACCGTGCAAAGACGGACAAAGATACCATCTTTAATCCAACAAATCACAGCTATTTCAACCTCAATGGTCACGACAGTGGCTCCGTAATGGACCATTTCGTCTGGTTGAATGCTGATTCCATCACTCGTGCTAACCAGGAATCCATCCCGGACGGTACTATTACAGACGTCTTTGATACACCGTTTGATTTCCGCACAGAAAAACGTCTGAATGCAGATATCGACGCTGAGTACGACCAGTTAGTCTGGGCGCATGGATATGATCATAATCATATCCTGAACCTCAAGGACGAAGCTGCTGAATTCAGTGCCGAAGGCTATGTCAGCAATGCCTTTCCGCTGACCATGAAGGAATCCGACGGATTTAGC
Source organism: Lachnospiraceae bacterium AC2012 (assembly GCA_000702525.1). Classification (GTDB taxonomy): domain Bacteria; phylum Bacillota; class Clostridia; order Lachnospirales; family Lachnospiraceae; genus FD2005. The sequence continues at coordinate 1,706,246 of JNIN01000001.1, read as the reverse complement.
GTTTCCCATGTTGGTTCTCTTCGTTCCGACAAGACCGGTCGAAAGATGGATATCTACACAGATTTACCTGGCATCCAGATGTACAGTGGCAACTATCTCGACTCCTCTCACATCGGAAAAGGCGGCAAAGCCTATGACTTCCGTGGAGGAATCGCATTTGAAACACAGTACTATCCAAATGCCATCAATGTGCCTAGCTTCCCACAGCCGGTTTTAAAGGTTGGAGAAGAATTTAAGAGTAGAACAGTATACCATTTTTCAGCAAAATAAATCGCCTAATATCCTATTTTCATCTTCATTTACCAAGAGAAGCCCGCCAACCACAATCGGTTGACGGGCTTCCCTAATCTATGGAAACATCCTCTATTAAGCTAAGACTTCCTGGAACATCTCGATGAAGGATCTGGCCACGCCATAGAGCACTTTCGTCTGCACCTGTGCCCGATCGGTCTCTTCTTCCTTTCCTTCTTCCTGCTTCAATGGAAGTTCCATCTTGTTTTCCTGCTGATAAATGCTATTGATATCCACTTCTCGTGTCCAGCCAAACTGGAAACTCACGCCCATACCTGTTTCCTGCTGCATGGCACTGGCAAATGCTCCCGCCTGCTCAGACAGCGCAGTTCTCGTCGCATTGGAATCTGTGGAAATAGTACCGCTCACGGTCTCACCATCGCAGCGAAAAGCCGCACGAATTCGTCCAAGCGCATTCATATCCAACGCGATATCTACCAGTCCCTTCTGCTCCTCGCCACGTACAATCTTCAATGTCATATTTCCTGCCTGATCCGCAACCATAATTGGTATATGGTAAGTCTCGGTCTTGGCCATATCGCTAAAGATACCCGTCTGCGCATACATTCTCTGCAGTGCCTTCAAATCAAGCGATGCCACGCCATCCTGCAGGAGCGCATTTCGCATGACATTCTCCGCACGATCCGCAAGATTCTCTTGTGCCTCTGCCATCGCTTCCGGTGTCTTACATGCCTCGCCAAATTCCTCGAGACTATTCTGTATGATATCATCCAGTTCTGACAGGAAATCCAAACCGGATAAATCCAAGAATTCTTCTATTCCCTCTGCAATCTGGCGATCGACCTTGCGCTTCTTCGCAGCATCATTCAGCGTGCGATACGCACTATTTCGATCATACAGAAGTTCCTGCATGGCGGATAGATTCGCTGGCGTCTGTGGGATATCAAACTGGTCTAACAACTGATATACCTGACTTTCTGACTGTACTGCACGACGAATCTCTACTGCCTTCTCACGATAATACTGCTGTTCGATCTCTACGGGTTCTTCCATCCCTGTCAGCGCATCCGCAAGCTGGCTCGGTGCCATCTCCATCACTTCATCCGTACTTTCTAACTGTTGTAACTTATAGGGACTAAGCTCACGCTCTGCAAGTAGACTCGCCTGCTTTTCTTTCGTAAAGGTAGCAGACATCTCCGCTGTAAAGGAAGACTCGATCTGCTCCGTAATCGTCATACTCTCTCTTGTCACGGACTCGCGATAGCCAAACTCATCATCGATCGTAAATTCCTGCTGTTCTGACTTTCGACTACGAACGGCTGTTAACAGGTTCTTCAAAGTAACATCCTGTCCTTGATTGATCAGCATTCCGATTGCTGCTCCGTCCGATGCATTTACCTGATGAATCAGGCGGAACACTCCGATAAAGCTCGTTCTCTCACTCTCGGATAATTCGCTGGACTGGTCTAACTTCCAGAGGAATTTGCTATAACGCTCTTCCGCTGCATTTCTCGTAACCTGATCTTTCTGATCAGACGTCTCCAAATCGCCTTGTATCTCGATTGCACGCTCATTCAGCTCTTTGATTCCAACATCCAGCGGATTCTCTCCATTCTGAATCATCTTTGCAACCACCGCCGGTGTCAGATGCTTCAGCGTTGCTTGTACCAGCTGATCTCCGGCCTTCATGGTCTCCAGATTCTCTGTTGTTATCTCTGTCTCGTTATAGGCTAAAATACGAACGGCGCGCTGGTTCTCTTCGGTAATCTCTTCGCCAAGATCCTCCAGAATCGTATCCACATTGCGAAATGCCTTCTGGATACTATCACCGAGGTCTCGTCGCACCTCCGTTCCTACTGCCTCGTAGGTCTGGTTCATCTCCTGGAATCTGGTCCTGACATCGATTCCCACCGTATGGATTTCATCGAATGTCGCCGTCTCCATATCCGGGATTCTGCCAAGAAGTACCGCCGGCATCTCCTGAATATCACTCACTGTCTTCTCTACGCGGACAAACGCTTCGATTTCCGCCGTTTCTGCGTCTTCTCCAAGCATCACTCTGGCATAGGATTCCTCCTGTGCTTTCAGGTCATCCACGAGTTTGCTCAGGTCTTTCGTATCGATTTCAACGCCTGATTTCAGCAAGCGAAAGCTAGCTTGCACGGTCATCGTCAGGCGAAGTTCTTCTAATGCTCGATAATTGCTAAGATCCTGCGGATCAACCTCCATCTCCTGGATCGTCTCCACCGCTGTTCTTGCCTGGTCCATCAGCGATTCTCCCGGAATCAGGCTCATCTCCTGTGGCATCTTACCTTCCGCTACCGCATCGACCATCGCCTGCACGGCATCCATTCCCTGCTCCGGAATCACAGCATTCTGCAGCTTTTCAAGGTATGCGAAGGTCTCCTCGGTCATTGGGATGCCCTTCACACAAAGTTCCTTTGCCTCCATCAGTGACGCATCCGTCACTTCCACGCCGGCATTTTCCATCACTTTCTGAATCTGCTCCTCAAGGCTCTTTGGCATGTTTTCTATGTCTTCGCTCTGATCTAGCGCCTTCGGTGCAGTATCATTTCCTGCAAATACCGCCGTATAGACATTCTCCACGGTCGCTGGCATCGCATTTCGAACGAGATATTCCATCGCATCCTTAGAAATGTTACCGCTGCTCATCTCGTCAATTTTCTGCATGCCAATCACGCCGTCCTGGACAACCTCCTCGGTAACCGGCAAATCTGCCGCTTTCAGAGCGTTTTCCATAGCAACAGCGTAGTCTGCATTTCCACTGATCGCTTCGATCTGGTCCTGGCTCAAGCCACCCATCGAGCTGATATCAACGCCCGCTTTGGCAAGCTGAAGCTTAATCTGGTCCGCAATGGTGGTATAGGCCTCCGGATCCATCTCCTTCGCATTCAGTCCCTGTTCTTCTATTTCTTTTAAATCTGCACCCGACATGGTCTGCGATGCCAGAACCATCTGATTCTTAACGATTTCTGTCTGGTTCTCGGCGCCACCCACGGATGCTTTCTCCATCTCATCCTTAAGACTATGTTTACTGTAAAATGGACTATCCATCTTGATTTCTCTAAGCGTTGAAGTATCGATGGATGCTCCATTTGTAGACTTCTGAATCCCTTCACCTGAGAAATTAGCGGAATCCGCTCCTCGCATAGTTCCCGCTTGTATGTTCTGCATCAATTCATTTATTTGCATAAAAAAACCTCCCGGTGTTGTACATATAGTATTTCGACCGGAAGGCTGTATTTCTTTAGTTTTTCCTCAGTTTTTATCGCGAAAAATCGTGCATCAAAGCTCTGTACGTCCGTCCAGAGCACGAAGCAATGTCACTTCATCGATATATTCCAAATCACCGCCGACAGGAACGCCACTGGCAATTCTTGTCACCTTGATTCCCGTAGGTTTCAACAACTTACTGATATACATCGCGGTTGTCTCGCCCTCCAGGCTGGAATTCGTAGCGATAATCACTTCATCCGCATCTTCTTTCTGCAGACGTTGCATCAATTCCTTGAGACGGATATCGCTTGGGCCAACTCCCTGCATCGGGCTAATGGCACCATGAAGTACGTGATATACACCATCGTATTTTCCTGTTTTCTCATAGGCTGCGAGGTCTCTGGTATCCTCTACTACCATAATCAGCTTATGATTTCTCTTTGGATTCCCACAAATCGGGCAAATCTCTGCATCTGTCAATGTGAAACACTCCTTGCAATAATGCACGTTGTTTCGAGCCTCAACCAGAACATTTGCAAGCATATTCACATCGTCCTTTGGCATATTCAAGATATGAAAGGCCAATCTCTGTGCGGACTTTGCGCCAATTCCCGGAAGGGACGACAGCTCCGCAATCAGCCGACTGATCTGTTTGCTATAGTATTCCATTTAGAAAGGAAGGCCTCCACCCAATCCTCCTGTAAGTGAGGACATCGAAGCCTGGCTTGCATCCTCAACCTGGCGGAGTGCTTCATTTGTTGCTGCCATAACGAGATCTTCTAATGTTTCGATATCATCAGGATCTACTACTTCTTCTGCAATCTTTACTTTTGTTACTTCGCGCTTACCAGAAACGGTAACTTCTACAACACCGCCACCTGCTTTTGCTGTAAATTCCTTTGTTTCCATTTCCTTCTGTGCTGCTTCCATCTGACGCTGCATCTTCTGTGCCTGCTTCATCAGATTGTTCATATTTCCCATTCCTCCTGGGAATCCACCGCCTCTTTTTGCCATGGTTAACTTCCTCCTAAAAATCTTCTATTTCTACTTCAATACCGATATTCTCGGCGTGCTCTGTAAATGCTTCTACTGCATCCGTATAGAGCTTTTCCTTCGGCGTGCCGGTTGCATTATCTACGAATTTCACCGGAACTTCTCGACCGATTCGATCATTGATGGCCTTACGTACCATTTCCTGATTCTCCGGACGCATCACCATATTATATGCCGTTGACTGCACCGCATCGACCACATCAAAGACGATGATCAACTCGTTCTGCTCACTTACGGATACCAATGCATCCTTCAAGAATTTCGTGAGCATCGGATCCACATCATGGATAATGGACCGCCACTGTGCTGCGGCATTCTTCACATCCTCTGGTACAGCTGCCGGAAGGGACTTCTTCTCCACTTCTACCGGCTGTGCTTCCACCGGTTTTCCAGCCGGCTCCACCACATTCTGCACGACAACGCCCTTTTCTAACTGGCGTTCCAGAGTGTCCATACGATCCAGAAGAGAATCGTAATTCTTCTCCATCTGTGGTTTACATAATTTGATAATCGTTACTTCGAGTAATACACGCTTCTGTGATGAATATTTTAACTGATTTGACAAATCTGACAAGACCCTTATGTATCTCATCAATAAAACATCCTCGATGAGGTCCGCCTGTTCCTTGAGTTTTGCCATATTTTCAGATGAAACATCCAATATATCTTCCATCTGGTCCAGATTTCTGGCCAGAAGTAGATTTCTCAAATACCATACAAAATCCGTTACGAACTGTCCCAGTTCCCGACCATCTATGACGATCTCTTCCACAATCTCGACCGCCCCGAGCACATTCTTCTCCGTGATACAACGAAGCAATCTCTGGAAGACGTCAGTATCCACGGCTCCGAGCACATTCAAAACATTGTCATACGTCAGCTTCTGATCGATATAAAAAGCAATACACTGATCCAGAAGCGATAACGCATCTCGCATCGAACCATCGCCGGCCTTTGCCACATAACGGATGGCACGTTCTTCGTATTCGATTCCTTCACGCTCCAGAAGTTCCATCAGACGCGCCGAAATCGTCTCGATCGAAATACGATGGAAATCATATCTCTGGCAACGCGATTTAATCGTAATCGGCACCTTCTGCACTTCCGTCGTAGCGAGGATGAAGATCACATAAGATGGTGGTTCTTCCAACGTCTTCAAAAGCGCATTAAACGCGCCCTGCGACAGCATATGAACCTCATCGATGATGTAGACCTTATATTTCCCCTCGGTCGGTGGATAACTCACCTCATCGATGATATCTCGAATGTTCTGTACACCCGTATTACTAGCCGCATCGATTTCAATAACATTTAAACTCGAACCATCCTGCACCGCCTTGCAAACCGCACATTCGCCGCAAGGACTACCGTCCTCCTTCGGATGCTCGCAGTTTACAGCCTTCGCAAAAAGCTTCGCCACACTCGTCTTACCCGTACCACGCGTACCCGTAAATAGATATGCGTGTCCGATACGATTCGCTTTAATCTGATTTTTTAAAGTTGTTACAATATGATCTTGTCCCTTGACCTCAGAGAATTCCTGTGGTCTGAACTTTCGATAAAGTGCAATATATGCCACTTGTCCTACTCCAATCTGTATTCGATATTAGTCCCCAAAGCTGATGCCGATAAATTTTGCCTCTTTAATCATCTGGCACTCCGGATCTACCGCTTTCAGCTTGCCAGCTACCTTCTCAAGTGGTACCCGCTTTGTCTTGTCATTGACCATAGCTATCATTTTACCATAATCTTTATCTAAAATCGCCTGTGCAGCTGCAGCGCCAAGTCTTGTACAAAGCGCTCTGTCATATGGCACCGGACTTCCACCACGCTGCGTATGTCCCGGCACCGTCACTCTTGCCTCTGCACCCGTACGTTTTGTAATCATATCCGCGATGCGATAAGACACGGATGGAAATGTTTCTGCACTGCGTTTTTTCTTCAGCTCTTTCTTCGTCATCTTCGCCTCTTCCTTAGAAATGGCGCCTTCCGCTACAGCGAGAATGGTAAATCCCTTGCCAGCCTTCTGTCTCGCATCGATTGCTTCGATAATCCTATCATCCTCATAAGGAATCTCCGGAAGCAAGATGATATCTGCACCCGATGCAACACCGGCATAGAGCGTCAACCAGCCCACTTTATGACCCATAACCTCTACGATAAAGACACGATTATGACTTGCCGCTGTCGTATGAATGCAATCAATTGCAGAACAGGCTACATCAATTGCACTGTAGAAGCCAAAGGTAATATCCGTTCCATAGATATCATTATCAATGGTCTTTGGTAGATGAATCACGTTACAACCTTCATCGCGAAGAAGATTCGCCGTCTTCTGCGTACCATTTCCACCGAGAATGACCAGACAATCCAGCTTCAGCTTCTTATAATTGTCCTTCATCGCCTCGACTTTGTCGAGTCCATTTTCATCCGGTGTCCGCATGTATTTGAATGGCTGACGGGAAGATCCGAGAATGGTTCCACCTTTCGTCAGAATGCCCGAGAAATCTGCGCTTGTCAGCAGGCGATAGTTGCCATAAATCAAGCCCTTATAGCCCTCATAAAAGCCATAAATCTCCAGGTCCTTAACATTGTTTGCCAAACCCTTTACTACGCCTCGCATCGCTGCATTTAAAGCCTGACAGTCACCGCCGCTTGTTAACATTCCTATTCTCATATACCCTTCTCCTCGCTCCTTGCTAATCCCAATCTCCTGCTACTCATTCCTTCGCGCTTGCTTTAATCTACAAACTCGCCGTATTCACAGCCAACATTCTTGGCCTCAATCATATCCACAAGCTCCCATTCCCACTTGTTTTTAATGGAAATGCGCTTCTTGTATAACTTGATTTTACCCGTACCATTGCCGCCATTCCACAGATTCTTATGACGGAATTTCCCATCCGGCGACTCGTAGCGTATCTTCAACATATCCTTCTTTTCGCATACAACCTCAACCTGTACTTTCGCAACCGGGGTCTCCTGCTGCACGCGCCAAACCACCTTCGTACGCGTTTCTTTACACTTAAATTTCGTCTTTGTCAGCGTCCAGAACTTCGAGAAATTGAATTCATACGGTGTGCCTTCATACCAAAATGCGCTGAGCAGCTTTCTTGGCAATTCCTTCGGGCCAACCTTTGGTCTGCCACCACCAATGTCAAAGGCGCTATTCTCCAATTTCTTACCGCTAATCATACTCGTCAGATTGTTTGAACTCAGCCAGACCCAAGGGCTTGTAAAATCACTTCCCCAGTTCTTATCCGCATAGCCGTAACAATTCTCCGGCTCCACGAGATATTTCTCTCCATTCCAGTAAATCGTCCCGCTATAGGCCGTTTTCATTCCCTGCACATGCCAAAACATTTGGAACAAATCCATCTCACGAAGTGCTTTTCCAGCGCCATAGCCCACGTTAAATGCCACTTGTTTATCGATGGTCAAATCCCACATCATAGAGCCCGCGTCACTGAGCCACTCCGGATGCATTTCCACATCCTCTTCCGTCACATCGACCTTGCCAAGCGTCCGATTTTCAGAGCAGAAACATTCCTCCGCACTGATTAGAAATGGTACTTCTTCCTTGACATTGACGTGATTCCACCCAAAGAAACGATGCAGCTGCGCCGCATCCTCACCCCAGGTTCCCACATTCACCATAAGATACGATGGTTTGAGGCCGCTCGACCGCTCCATATCAATCTGCCCAAACACTGGCTCATCACCGCCAAGTGCCGGATTTATGGTAAAGAATTCGATATAGAATGCTTTCTCTTCCCCCGTATTTGCATTTCTAGCCGTCAGGCTGTGCCACCACCAGTCATAGCCCTCTCGCGCAAGCAATCCCTTAAGCATAAAGGCATCACGAAATACATCGGGATGATTAAAATTTGACTCTGTTTTTCCACCCATAATTTTCTCTTCCCCTTGTTTTTTACGCTAATTTTACCAGTCTCATTACATAGTAAAAATATAACACTTTTCTTGTCATTTTGCCATTTTTCACTTAAAATGACCCTAGGGAAAAACCCAAGGAGGAACATTATGGGAGAACGTTTAACAGAGAGCGATATTGCTAAAATTGAGAAGGAGATCCGTTACCGCAAATTAGAGCTCCGTCCCATCTTAATTGAAAATTTAAAGGAGGCCAGATCACACGGTGATTTGTCCGAGAATTTTGAATATTATGCTGCGAAAAGAGATAAGAATATCAACGAATCACGAATTCGTTATCTCGATCGTATGCTTCGCACTTCAACAGTCGTCGAAGATACTTCTGCCGAGGATGAAGTCGGACTGGATGATACGGTCATGTTTTATATTTTAGAAGATGAAGAAGAGGATACCGTTAAGATTACGACATCCATCCGTTCGGATTCTATGAACGGACGTGTCAGTATTGAATCCCCATTAGGAAAGGCACTGCTTAATCACAAAGTTGGTGATATCGTCACAGTGCCTGTTAATTCAGAATATTCTTATGATGTTGAAATTCGTGCTATCTTAAAATCTGAAGATGAGGATGAGGATATCAAATCCTTCTAATCCTCCTCTTTCTTATTTCGCCATTGCACCATCAGGGTACCAACCGATACCAATACCAGTGCTGTTACGATTGTCTCTGTGGAGGAAACGCTTTCTTCCAGCAGGAAAATCGTGGAAAACAGCACTCCAAAAATCGGTGTTAAAAATCCAAATACCGCCACACGGCTCACTTCATTGTATTTCAACAATAATCCCCATAAGCTATAGGCAATTGCAGAAATACCTGCCAGTAGAAACAGTATCAATACCGCATTTTTCGTAAACAGATGGGACTGATTCTGTGCCGCTTTAAATATGGACGATACATACTTTCGATCCGCATTTTCTCCCATCATATGCTTACTATCCCATACGCCGATTCCAACTAAAATCAGCAATAATCCGCCAATCATAAACTGGAAGGCCGACAAAGTAAACGGGCGCTCATATTGCGAATATTTCTTAATACATACGGATGAAAATGCATATGCAATCGTAGATAAGAAGATGCATCCCTCTCCCAGAAACGTCATGTCAAAATCAAATCCCGATCCACTCAGATTCACAATCACAACACCTGCAAATCCCAGTATACATCCCAGTATCTTCCTTACCGTAAGCTTCTCCTGTCGAAATAGCAGTGCTGCTACAAGCAAGGCCACAAATACATTCAACGCCTCTACAATCGAAGCTTTCACACCGGTTGTATGCGCCAGGCCAATATAGAAGAAAAAGTATTGCGCGGTCGTCTGTAAAAGTGCAAGCACCAATACCATTTTCAGATTTTTAAATTTTGGATATAAGATTTCACCGTAAATCAAACTACCAATCAACTGTGCCAGAAGCCCCGCCAGGATAAACCGACATCCCGCAAAGATAATCTGCGCCCCTGTATCATCGGATGCTATACCGAACATCTGATATCCTACTTTAATCGCTGGAAATGCACCGCCCCAAAGAGCGCAACAAATCAAAGCTCCTATCACCAGAACCGGTGTCCTGGCTAAGAAATTCTTTTGTTTCATTTCAAATTTTTCCTCTGCTGATAAACCAATTCAAGCATATCCTGCTCGTATTTTTCATCAGACTTCTCTGCAATCTGTCTAAGAAGTTCTGTCTTCTTAGCGCTCAATCGTTCCAACTCGTCTCTTAACTGCTTCTCTTTCAATTCTATGTCGTCAATTTCCATCTTGAGCTTTTCAATTTCATGTCTCTTATCGAATTCCATACTAATCCCTCGTTCTAATCATAATTTATCCACGTAACATCCAAAATATAAGGGATGTTTCCACAGTTTTTTTCATTATATCACAAAAAGAGAGACCCATGTCATCCATGAGTCTCTCTAATTAGAAACATTATTTCTCTGTGATATCCAAGCGTACCAGCGCTTTACGTAAAGCAATCTCGGCACGCGCGTAATCCAGGTCTGCTTCCATTGCTTCCAGACGTCTTCTCGCACGTTCCTCTGCCTTCATGGCACGATTCTTGTCGATTTCATCTGGCCACTCTGCAATCTCTGCCATCATAGTAACACGATCTCCCAGAATCTCAGCAAATCCGGAATGCACGGCGGCTTCCCTCTTGCCATCTGCTTCTGTAAGTGTTACTACACCAGGCGCAAGGACTGTTGTCAGTGGAATATGGTTCTTATAGACACCAATCTGTCCCTCAGTCGTTGTAAATTCAATCATAGATACTTCGCCACGATAGAATTCACGATCGGGAGTGATGATCTCTACTTCGAACATTGGATTATTATCTGCCATGGGATCACTCCTTACTTAACGCTTGCGCGTACTTCGTCGATCGTACCCTTGTTCAGGAATGCATTTTCAGGCACATCATCCATCTTACCATCGAGGATTTCTCTAAATCCACGGATGGTTTCCTGGATTGGAACGTACTTACCTTCCAAGCCTGTGAACTGTCCAGCTACGAAGAATGGCTGAGATAAGAATCTCTGTACCTTTCTTGCTCTAGATACAACAAGCTTATCGCTTTCAGAAAGTTCGTCCATACCAAGGATAGCGATGATATCCTGTAATTCCTTATACTTCTGCAGAATTTCCTGTACTCCACGAGCTACTTCAAAGTGTTCCTGACCTACGATACGTGGGTCCAGAATACGTGATGTAGAACCAAGTGGATCTACAGCTGGATAAATACCAAGCTCTGCAATAGAACGTTCCAATACCGTTGTAGCATCCAAGTGCGCGAATGTTGTAGCTGGCGCTGGGTCAGTTAAATCATCCGCAGGCACATATACAGCCTGAACTGATGTAATAGAACCGTTCTTTGTAGATGTGATACGCTCCTGAAGCGCACCCATCTCTGTCTGTAATGTAGGCTGATAACCTACGGCTGATGGCATACGTCCCAAAAGTGCTGATACTTCGGAACCAGCCTGTGTAAAACGGAAAATATTATCGATGAAGAGAAGTACATCCTTACCACCCTTATCACGGAAATATTCCGCCATTGTAAGTCCTGTAAGACCTACACGCATACGAGCTCCAGGTGGCTCATTCATCTGTCCGAATACCATGCAAGTCTTATCGATAACGCCAGATTCCTTCATTTCATAATAAAGGTCATTTCCTTCACGTGTACGTTCACCTACACCGGTAAATACAGAATATCCACCATGCTCTGTAGCAATATTATGAATCAACTCCTGAATCAATACGGTTTTACCTACACCGGCACCACCAAACAGACCGATCTTACCACCCTTCTGGTATGGGCAAAGTAAGTCTACGACCTTAATACCAGTTTCCAGCATTTCAGAAGATGTTGACTGCTCTTCGAAAGAAGGAGCAGGTCTATGAATTGGATCATATTCTTCTGCCTGTGGAGCTGGCTGTTCATCAATTGGATCACCAAGTACGTTGAACATACGTCCAAGTGTTGTTTCACCAACTGGTACCTTGATAGGAGCGCCTGTAGCTTCAGCGTCCATACCACGAACAAGACCGTCCGTAGGTCCAAGAGCGATACAACGAACTGTATCATCTCCCAAGTGCTGTGCTACTTCGACAACCAATCTCTTTCCATCTTTTAATGGAATATTAACTGCTTCGTTAATTTCCGGAAGCTTTGCATCCGCAAACTTAACGTCCAGTACCGCACCGATAATCTGAGTGATTTTACCAACATTTTTTTCTGCCATGTTTCACTCCTTAATTTGTTTATAAACGTTAGCTTAAAGCATCCGCGCCCGCGATAATCTCGGTAAGTTCCTGTGTGATAGAACCCTGTCTTGCGCGGTTGTACTTCAGTGTCAGATCACTGATCATTTCCTCAGCATTGCTTGTCGCAGAATCCATCGCCTGCATACGTGCACCATTTTCAGAAGCAACTGCTTCTACCAATGCACCGTAAACCAGGCTGGTTACATACTTTGGAATAATCATTGCCAGAGCCTCTTCTTCATTTGGCTCGAAGCTCATCAGAGCGGTGTTCTTCGGAGTTTCCTCCTCTACACCATCCTCTTCTGGAACTTCCACCGGCAGAAGTTTTAAGAGCTTTGGCTCATGAACAACTGTATTCTTGAAATGTGTATACGCCAGGTAAATTTCATTTACCTCCCCCTCTTCATATGCCTTCAGTACGCTATCGCATACCTCTCTAGCATCATCATAGGTTGGCGCCTCCATAATTTCAGAGTTGTCCACTTTAATCTCATATCCTTTGGCCTTTAAGCCATCTGCACCCTTAGAACCGATGGCATAAATCTGCGCATCTTCCTTTGGGATATCAGAATTGGCAATCAACTTTACAATATTACTATTGTAACCACCAGCCAAACCACGGTTTGAAGTAATCGTGATTACCACTTTCTTACCTTCATCCCTCTTATTCAGGTATGGATGGTCGATATTGCCGGTTCTTTTCAGCAGACTGCTAACGGTCGCATACATATGATTAAAGTATGGAGTCGTCTCTTCTGCTCTGGACTTCGCCTTTTGCAACTTTACAGTGGATACAAGCTTCATGGCTTTTGTGATCTGCTGCGTACTGGAAATACTGCTTTTCCTACGTTTTATGTCCCTCATTGAGGCCATAACTTGTCACCGCCTTTCAACATACTATTTGTTGTATGTCTGCTTGCATTCTTCAATTGCTTTAATCAGCTTATCCTTGATGTCATCTCCCAGTTCCTTTGTAGAACGGATTCCTTCTGGAATCTCTGGATACTTTGTATCAACCAGTTCAAACAAAGCGTTCTGGAATACTAAGACATCTTCTGTAGGAATATCAAGAAGATATTTCTGTGTTGCTGCGAAGATAATCATAATCTGATATTCAACACCCATTGGTGCATACTGTGGCTGCTTCAGCATCTCACGGATTCTTTCACCCTGAGCTAACTGTTCCGCTGTGGATGCATCCAATTCGGAACCAAACTGAGCAAATGCAGCAAGTTCTCGATACTGTGCCAACTCTACTCGAATTGGAGCAGCAATCTTCTTCATCGCCTTAATCTGTGCAGAACCACCTACACGGGATACGGATAAACCAGCATTGATCGCAGGTCTGAAACCTTCGTTGAAGGCATCTGTTTCCAGATAAATCTGACCATCTGTAATAGAAATAACATTGGTAGGGATGTATGCAGATACATCACCTGCCTGTGTTTCAATAATTGGCAATGCTGTTAAGGATCCTCCACCCAGTGCGTCTGAAAGTCTAGCTGCACGCTCAAGAAGTCTTGAATGCAGATAGAAAACGTCACCAGGATAAGCCTCACGGCCTGGTGGTCTACGAAGAAGCAAGGAGAGTGTACGATAAGCTGTCGCATGTTTGCTCAAGTCATCATATACTACCAGGACATCTTCGCCCTTCTCCATCCATTCCTCACCAATCGCACAACCTGCGTATGGAGCAATGTACTGGAGTGGTGCAAGCTCTGAAGCTGTAGAAGCTACTACGGTTGTATAGCTCATAGCACCGAATTCTTCTAAAGTCTGTACAATGTTTGCTACAGTTGAAGCCTTCTGGCCGATAGCAACATAGATACATTTTACATTTTCATGTTTCTGATTAATGATTGTATCGATTGCGATAGCAGTCTTACCAGTCTGCTTATCACCGATAATTAATTCTCGCTGTCCACGACCGATTGGAATCATGGAGTCAATCGCCTTGATACCAGTCTGAAGTGGAGTATCAACGGATTTACGAGAAATAACACCGGAGGCAACTCGCTCAATCTGACGGAACTTATCTGTTTCGATCGGTCCCTTACCATCAATTGGCTGACCAAGTGCATTAACAACACGGCCAAGCATGGCATCTCCAACCGGAACCTCAACTACTCGTCCGGTAGTCTTAACGGTATCGCCCTCGTTGATATTCTTTGCAGCACCGAGAAGTACGGCACCTACATTATCTTCTTCGAGGTTCATTACCATTCCATAAACTTCGCCTGGGAATTCCAGCAACTCACCCTGCATGGCGTTCTCCAGTCCATGGATACGAACAATACCATCCGCAACCTGGATTACAGTTCCCACGTCGGCGACTTCCAGCTCTGATGCGTAGCGTTTCATCTGTTCCTTGATGACAGAACTGATCTCTTCTGGTCTTAAATTCATGGAGTGCTCTCACCTACCTTTAACTGTATTTTTTGCATTTCTCGAGATAGATGTTCAATCTTTGTTCGAATGGAACTATCTACTACTCGATCACCGATTCGCACTACCATACCACCGATCAATTCCGGCTGTACTTTGTAATGCATCTCAAATGAGACATAATCTGTTGTCTCTTCCAATTTCTTTACAATTTCTTCCTTCTTCTCTGCACTGAGCTCCATTGGTGTTGCAACAATCGCTACACCAATATTCTGATATTCCATTGCCCGGCTTATGAAGTAGTTGAAGATTGCCTTCATTTCTTTGAAATGATTCTTCTCCACTACCATACGCATAAGACCAACAATTTCATCCGACGCCTTGCCTTTGAAGATGGATTCTACTGTATTTAATTTCTCTTCTTTATCAATGTTCGGATGAGTCATCATCTGAAGAAGGTCTGGGTTCTCGTCGAGAATGTTTACTAGGGCTCTCGCCTCTTCTTCATACTCTTTCATCTTGTTCTGTTCCACGGCCAGTTCAAATAATGCATTTCCGTACACATTTGAAACTATCTTTGCCATGTATTACCACCCATTTCCTTC
Organism: Lachnospiraceae bacterium AC2012; assembly: GCA_000702525.1. GTDB lineage: Bacteria > Bacillota > Clostridia > Lachnospirales > Lachnospiraceae > FD2005. The sequence goes on along the minus strand of JNIN01000001.1, from coordinate 1,690,999 downwards.
AATGTCTCATCAACCAGAGATTCCTGAATCTCTGTATTAATATTGTTGGCAACAACTTTCTGTGCCATGGCAGCAGCGATGATAATCATCTCCTGCTTCATCTCATCAGCGACACGCTTCTTCTCAAGTTCTGCTTCTTCATTGGCTCTAGCAATGATTCTGGCAGCCTCTTCTTTCGCCTCGTTGATAATTTTAGTTTCGTTCTTTAACGCTTTTTGTCTCGCTTCACTAAGAATCTGTTCTGCTTCTTTATCAACATCTCGAAGCTTTGCACCATATTCCTTCTTCAGCTTTGCTGCGGATTCGAGATCCTCAGTTGCATTCTGAATATCTGTTGCAATCTTCTCCTTACGGTCCTGCAGAATCTTTCTGGCAGGATCAAATAAAAGATAGGATAAGAGCAAAGACAGAAAGAACACGGAGATCAGAAGCAAGGTTGTATCTTGCAACAACTGCGCGTCAAGACCAAATATTCTTTCCATAGTCTTGGTTCTTCCTCCTTTCCATATCCTGGTGAGATACTACCTCTCTTATACCAGTGGTTTTACGAAAAGTAAAAGGATAGCTACTAACAGACCATAAAGACCTGTTGTCTCGGCTACGGCCTGACCAAGAAGCATAGTAGACATAATCTGTCCCTGCGCTCCTGGGTTACGTCCTACTGCGTTAGCAGCGTAACCAGCAGCGATACCCTGGCCGATACCAGGTCCGATACCAGCGATAACTGCAAGACCAGCACCAATTGCGGAACAAGCTAAAATTAAATCTTCTCCTGTAATGTTCATGTTTTATTCCTCCTCTTGTTTCTTTGTTTTCTTATTCGTCATCACCGATTGCTTGAGCTACATATGTCATAGTCAGCATCGCGAAAACGTATGTCTGAATTGCTCCGGAAAACAGATCGAAATAGATATGTAGTACGGATGGCCAAGCCAGCGCAATTTTACCAAGCAGCCCATATACCAGGGCCATAATTACCGTTCCAGAGAGCACATTTGCAAAAAGACGTAAGCTCAAGGAAATCGGTACAGCCAAATCACTGACCAGGTTGATTGGAAGCCAAATTGGCAACCATGGTGGCAATGGGGAACATTTGTCCTTCCAGATTGCTCCAGGGCTATTGTGTTTCACCTCGTTGAATCTAATCATACAGAATGTAACCAATGCCAGAGCAAACGTTGTACCATAGTCCGCCGTAGGCGGTCTTAGACCAAGTAAACCGGAAATGTTACTAACGAAAATGAAGAAAAATAACGTTAGCATCCAGTTTCTGAATCTAGGCGCATGTTTTCCCATACTACCTTCCACTACACCGTCTAATTTCTCAATCAAAATCTCTATGATATTTTGAAATGTATCCGGGACTTCCGTTGCATTCTTCAACTTTCTATTTGCAATAACTGCAAACAGAATCAGAAGCAACATAACGATAAGAATACAGACATGTGACGTCGTAATCCATAATGTTTGTCCAAATAGTTCATATGAGAACAAGCCCTTGATATAGAAAGAGTCTATATCATTAGATGACGACATTAGAATTGCATAACTCAATTACTCACCCCCTTCTTCTGCAGATTTATCAACGTCTTTCAATATTCTTGTATGAATAAAAGGCTGAACATAAGCACAGACCTTTAATCCCAAAACACCTATAAATGCAGCGATAAAGTCTCCCAGGTGAAAATACGTCATACCCAGAAAAACAACCACTACAATTACATAACGAGATACGGACTTGAACGCCAGGCGCTTCGTCCCGGACTCTCCAAGTTCCACTGCATCACGAATGATGATTGCAATATGAATTGCCATAAATATGGCACATAACTCCCCTATCCACAGCCCTGTTGTAAACAGTAGCTTGGACTCTGCAAACCAAACTCCCACGAACTCCACAATCAATCCGTAGATAATGATTGTCCCCACGAGAGCAGGTAATGCATCATTTAATCTTTTCAGTAACTTCATTTAGTATTTCTTGTTTTTTTCCTTAGATATTTTTTTACCATTATGTACACGGATCGAAATCCGCCTGCACTTCCGATAAAGAAACCTATAACACTGATATAGTTCGTGCCCAACTCTTTATCTATAAACATTCCTGCGAATGTTCCTAACATAATCGAAACCAGCATCGTGATGCCAAGTTGACTAATCAGCGCCAGCATATTCACAATCTGCTGTTTATCTTCCCTCTTCATCATAGGGAAATACGGATCTCTCTATCCGTTCTCTGATATTTACGATATTTCACGCCGGCAGCATCCAACATCTTCTTCGATGCGATTACCGATGGAGTGTGCTGATATTTATCAGAATCGTAAATAATCTCTCCAATTCCTGACTGAATTACAGCCTTTGCACATTCATTGCAAGGGAAAAGCGATACGTAGAGCTTTGTTCCTTCCAAGGAACCACCGCCATAATTCAGGATTGCATTCAATTCTGCATGTGTTGTGTAGAAATATTTATTCTCCAACGGATCTCCATCTCTCTGCCATGGAAATGCATCGTCGGAACATCCTACAGGAAATCCATTATAGCCCATGGATAGGATTTTATTATTCTGACTAACAATACAAGCTCCCACCTGCGTATGTGGATCTTTCGACCGCATACCAGACAGTTTCGCTACGCCCATGAAATATTCGTCCCAGGAGATATAGTCTTCTCTCTTGTCACTCATAACTGTCCTTCTTCCTGAAGTTTATGAAACAACTTCACAACGGTTTCTTTCAGTGTCTCAAAACAGAGACCATACGTCTGCAGTGAGCCGCCATAAGGATCCATCGTCTCCAGTTCATCTCCAACGTAATAGCCGAGAACAAACGTGTTATCCTCTGTAGCATGCGCAAATCTCGACAAAACCTGCTGCTGCATCATTCTGTCCATTGTGAAAACCAGTGTTTCATCTGTAATATCATCATCCATCAATTCCTCTGATGTAAAATCCGATACTTCGATCTCATTACTGATCATCACTGCTTCTGCTTTTTGATTTAATGGTTCTGGAAATGCAACCACGAGTCCCCTGCACAGAACCTCTACGGAAGAGTTTCCTGTAACACGCGTAAATAGCGCCTTTGCCATGGGTGCACGGCTGATTCCGTTTTCATCTACAAATATGATTCGTCTCACTTCTGTCATACCTTTGATTATCAATTATTTTATATAGAAATTCAAGTATTTACAAACGATATTTTCGCAATTTTGCCCAAATTTTCTAAAAATTTTCTAAACTTCTATTACTTTATGCCCTGCCGCTTTTAATAAACGATTCATAATCGCCTGTCCAATTCTTGGAGTCGAGAACGCCTCCGTATACATCTTTGTGTCGCCTAATTCATCGAATTCTCTAAGGATTCCATAGAGATTATGTGCGATGGAATCTTCATCCTCACGACTACCGATAGTCAGAACACGACCGTATTTATAGCGATCTTTTGTTTCTTCTGTAGCAACAATACCTACAATTTCACCAGACTCACTTGCTTCCTTTGCGAGTTCATTGATTTTATCAATCACCTTGTCCATATCACCTTCGACGATATAGAGCTCTCCCTTTGGTGCATAATGCTTATAACGCATCCCCGGCGCCTTTGGACGAACCTTCTTATTCTCTTCCGAAAGTCCCGGATCCATAATACATTCACCAAGCACCTCACGAATCATTTCCTGATTGATATATCCCGGTCTCAGAATGGTTGGAACATCCTCCGACAGATCTACAATCGTTGATTCCAGCCCAATGTCGACCGTACCACCGTCGATAATGCAATCGATTTTGTCATGCAAGTCTTCCCATACGTGATCCGCCATTGTCGGACTTGGTCTACCACTGGTATTTGCCGATGGTGCCGCAATCATCACCCGGCTGTCCTGCAGCAATGCACGTGCCACCGGATGCGATGGCATACGAACAGCAACGGTATCCAGTCCGCCTGTTGTCTCATAAGGCACCTTGTCATTTTTCTTTACAATCATCGTAAGTGGTCCCGGCCAGAATGCTTCATTCAGTTTTCTGGCAGACTCCGGAACCTCCGAAGCGATCTCTTCTAACTGTGAGAAATCTGCAATATGAACAATTAAAGGATTATCCGAAGGTCTGCCCTTAGCAGCATAAATCTTCTTTGATGCATCCGCCCGCAGTGCATCTCCACCCAGTCCATATACGGTCTCTGTTGGAAATGCTACCAGCCCGCCCTTTTTCAAAATCTCAATGGGCGCCTCCAACTTCTGATGATCGACCTTCTCCTCCGTCATATCAATACGTATCGTTTCCATAATTTATCGCTTCTTTCTATTCCTAGAGAACCTAGTTTGTATATTTTGCAATGGTATCCCAGATGGAAGATGGTTCAAAACCAAGCTTCCAGAAGGAAACACCTGCCAATTTATTATCTTCAAACACCTGCAACTTCAAATCCAAAGACTTATTGTCTTCCATCCAGATGCTGTAGGTACTACCATCCTGTTCAAACTCTGCGTAGTACTGACCCGTTTCATCGTCCCAGACCGTCTCGATATCATTCTTAATCAAATATTCGGACGCTTCCTGCATGCCCATAGACGTACAAGTTACACTATCCTCTGTTGTCTTCCAAAGTCTTGTGTAGAAAGGAAGTGCCAGGATAATCTGATCCGCTGGAACCTCTTCTAACGTATCCTTCACACCGTTTTTCACAAAATCGATGGAGGACACCGATCCCGCTTCCTCCGAGCCGGAATAATGCTCATCATAAGCCATAATCACGCAGTAATCCGCATAATCCGCCTGCGCGCTACGATTATAATAAGCGCTGGATGCCGTTGGTACATAATTATCCACTGAGAGAATCAGATCATTCTTCTCACACTTCAAGGATAACTCTCGAATAAATTCAACGTAACCATCCGCTGCATTTGCACTAATCGTCTCTAAATCAATATTGATACCATCCAAATCATAGGCAATCGCCTTGGCAAGAATATTGTTAATCAGATTATCTCTCGCAGAAGTCGTATTTAAAACTGCCGTTGTATCTACATCATCCACCACCAGGTTACTGAGTAGTCCCCATACCTGGATGCCCTGCTGATGACAAAGCGTCACCGCTTCGAGCGAACCGTAGTCACCAACACCTCCGGCATTATCGGACAGATAAAACCACGTTGGCGAAAGTACATTTAATCCATTCGTATTCGAAAGATATTCTGATAATCCGGAATTTGCCGAACTATTCGTCACCTGGAACCATGCCATATTGATGGTCTCATCCATGGAAATGTGACTGTACTCGCGTTTTTCCAACGAAGCTTCTGTCTCTTCCTTCGTCTTATCACGGAGTTTACTGTTCTTTATACAACCAAGTACGCCATCCTCTGACAGCACCAGGCTCCATTTCCCATAGTTTTCCATGACAATCACACTGTCGCCCTTGCTGACGGTAGATAAGATTTTGCTCTTGTTTCCACCAAAACGACGTAATTCTGTGTCTCTCTTTACTGTGGCGACTGTTTTCTCCCAACCGGCTGTCTCCACGACAATTCGATTTGGATTTTCCACGGTATAATAAGTAATATCCGTATACAATTTCACAAAATCCACAGAAAGATACGCCATATCGTTTTCATAAATGATAATAGGCTGATCCATGGATGCTGTATCCTTATTTACGGTATAATTGGTTTCTCCAAGATTCACGGAAATTACATCCGTATCCGTGGTATATCGCAAGATATTTTCCGTATCATCATAAACATATCCATCATCCAGATTTGCCTTAATAAATCCTAGTGACAAATACGTCGTTCCATTCTGCACAAGTGCATATACATTGGTCGCTTCCGGAACTTCATAATACTCACCATTCAAAATCACGGAAGACTCATTTTCCTCTGTTTGAACGAAATAATCCGTCAGTGACATCTTCTCTTTTGTTGGCGCATATTTATGAATCGCCAATATGATTCCAAAAATAAAAATAACAACAAGAGCTATCCCCGCAATTCTCACTTTTGGATTCTTTGGAATCGCCAGGGAACGGCGATTTCTATTTCGATTTTCAGATCTATTTCTATTATGTCCCACTCTCATAAAATTCTCCTCATTTTTCAGCTTCCCGACTGTTTACATAATCCGTTTTATTATAACATACTTTCCCTGTATACAAAAAGGCGGAGCGCACGTTCTGCGCTCCGCTTCCTTATTTCTTACCTTTTACATTTTACAATGTTCCCTTTAAACACTACTTATTTTTAAATACTTGATGAGTAAGTCTCCAATCCACTTTTGTTCTTGTTTCGTCAAGTGAAATGGATCCACAATGGCAGGAAGCTTCTTCACATTCCTATGAAACTCTGCCCGGAAATGCTGCCGTTCTGCATGATTCACATTAATCCCATAAAAATCCCCCGACTCTATCGCGATATCGTGATTCATTAACTGTTTCATGAACGTCTGCACTTCCCGATATTTCCATGGGCGGTACTCTCCCAATATCATAATCTGATCCGCCTGAAAAAGTGTCTGCGTATGTAACCAAAATGGATCCCAGGTGCTATCCGCATCGATGATGATCACGTCATATTTTCCTTTTTTCAAATCTTCCATATCCTGATAAGACACTTGAAAAACATCGATACCATGTACGGTAAACCCTGGTACACCACACTTGACAATCCCCTCTTTACCGAGCGAAACCAACGCTGCATGTTCTCGATATTCCATAAAACACACGCGTCGCTTCTCGCACGAAATAAGATAAGACGCCAAGGATAATGCCAGATTTGTTACACCGCACCCCGCCGACATACCGCAAAGCATGATGACATAGGTCTTTTTCGAACGAACCTTCCTGCCGAAAATCACTTCCAAACCTCCTTTCTGATTCTCTCTAGAACCTTTTTCTTCGCAGTTGTAACCAGAAATGGATCGTCATCCAGTGGAAATCCATATAGTCTGCAACCATTTGCACGGGCTAATTTCAGTCCAGTGCCCCTGCTGGCCGGATTGCAAAGGATACTTACATGGTTAGAATTCCATTCCGGGACTCTTTGATCTTTCCAGGGACTACTACCCAATACAAACACAATCCAGTCTGCATCTTCTGCCCTTTCCCAATCCAATCCACAATCCTGCACATATACTCCTTCCGGAGGTTTCCTCTGCTCTACAGTCTCACCCAAAGTTCGAAGGCCATAGAACTTATTGTGGTATATGATAGAATCCTTTTCCCGAAATACATGTGCATTTCTCTTCATATTCTCCAGCACATCCTCTTCCTCATACGGATTATGATAATACGTCTCTATCCCTTCCGTTCGTAAGAAGACCGCCAGTGAAATCGCGATATGTGTACAACCAACACCTCGATCGCTTCCTACAACTGCTATTACTTTAGAGATACCCCCATACACCTTTTGTTTCTCTGACAATTGCTTCCACGACTCACAAAATGCATCGAGATTCGGTCGCTCATCCGGACACTCCCTGGTCGCTTGGTGAATCAACCTCGTGATCCGTCGTGAGTTCATCCCACTCTTCTCCCATGCATACTCCAATGTCTTTGCCAGACTATAGACATCGGACTTCTCTGTCGCCTTAGAATATGCAAGTTCTGGTGCCATGTATCCCTGCGTGCCACAAATCATTTCCTCACGCTGTCCGTCATCTCCTTTTGCGATTCCAAAATCAATCAAACGTACTTCATCGCCTTCTAAGATGACATGCTCCGGTTTCATATCCCGATATAAAATCGGTACCGGACCACAATCCCTGAGATAACACAAAACATCACACAATTTTATTGCTATCATTCTAAGTTGTTCTTTGGAAATCTTATGATCGAGTAAATACTCTGCTAAAGATTGACCCCGAATATATTCTTCCACAATATATAGGTATTCCTGATCCTCTTTTAAATCATATACTGTTGGAATTCCGGGATGTTTCAGACGGAGTAGCAGCTTCGCTTCTGCTTCCCCATATTCGTAGAAAACTGCCTCTTTCGGAATGCACTTGATAATGCGAAGACAGTTCAATTTGGTGTGTCTGACCAGATATACTTTGCTATTTTTTGTATTGCTTATCTCCTGCAAAATACAATACTGATCAAACGGTAATAATTCTAAAATGAATCATCCGCTCCTTCCCGTGTTGGGAGGCTCTCTATATCCCTTTATAACAGTTCCATTCTCGTTATTCAATAACCTCAACTGCAATTTAATGAACTCTTCAGAAGTTTATGTTTTTTTAAGTTTACGCTTGCTTTACAGAGATTTTTAACTCCTCTATAATAAAAGTGAAGAAGAATCTCTACATAGAATCTTCTTCGATTTTATAAGAGAGGAAGTGATCAGATGAAGATTGAGAAGATTAGTGAAAATCAGATTCGTTGCACGCTAACTCGAGAGGATTTAGAAGAGAGGCATATCAAGTTGTCCGAGCTTGCATACGGAACTGATAAGGCCAAGGATCTCTTCCGCGAGATGATGGGATTTGCTTCCGCAAAGTATGGTTTTGATACCGATGATATTCCGCTTATGATTGAAGCAGTCCCGATCAGTTCCGAGATGATTATTCTGATCATTACAAAAGTCGACAGCCCAGAAGAATTAGATACACGCTATGCTAATTTCTCTGACGAAGACGATGATGACGATGAATCAGATTACGATGACTATAGCGACATAGAATATGGTGGTCCACAAGAGAATACAGTACCTACGCCTCCTACCATTTCTGGCGATACGGTAGTCTTCCGTTTTGACAATATGGATCCGTTATTTGAGGTTGCAAAACTTACCGACCTTCTATACAACGCCAACAACAGTCTCTACAAACGAGACGGCGCTTATTACCTGGTAATTCATAAGGGTCCTACCAGCAACGAAAATTTCCGGCATGTCATCGGAATTCTTTCTGAATATGGTTCACAAGAATTTGTTCCATTTAGCGTAGATTCCTATTTCGTGGAGCACAGTAAAACTTTGATTTCCGAACATGCACTACAAAATCTGGCCGTGATATAAAACTATATACTAATTTTTATTAAATAATATGGTGCTTCTATTCGATTTAGATATCGAATGGAAGCACCATATATTTTTTCATTATTCCTCTTTTTCTCCGCCTACCAAATCCAGCATGACATCCTTCCAGATGCTGGCAGGGTATGTACTTCCCGCATTTCCAGAAACCGCCTTGGAATCATCCGATCCAACCCACACGGTCACCGTATAGCCGGAACTAAAACCGCAGAACCATCCATCCTTGTTATCATTCGTTGTACCGGTTTTACCTGCCACCTCGATATTCGATGATTCATACCAATCCATAGAATAAGCAGTTCCTGATGGTTCGGAAATGACACCCTTCAGAATTTCTGTCATATCATCTGCTGCATCCGCTGTGTATACCTGGTAAGAATCAGATTCCTCATACAGTTCTTCCCCCTCTGTATTTAATACAGATGTTAAACACGTAGGATCTACAAATTCTCCAGAATTACTAAGGCAACTATAGGCGCTCGCCATCTCGACCGTTGTTACACCATTTGTAAGTCCTCCAAGCGCTGCGGCCAACGTCTCGTCTTCCTCTACTATCTTTGCAAAATCCATCTTCTGTAAGAAGGAGATACCATATGCCGGTGTGATATCCTTAAATACATTCTGCGCGGTAGTATTATCGGATTTCCATACCATCGTCTCAAAATCAGAGATTTCATAGCCTTTCATCAAGGCTGGCGTATACACAACCAGCGGTTTAATGGAGGAACCAGGCTGTCTATAACTCTGGAATGCACGATTCAAACCATACAGTGTCGAGGTACTTTCCTGAGAACGTCCACCTACGACTGCAATTACTTTGCCATCATTATTATCGATCACCGTTACGGCACCCTGAATCAGATAATAGCCATTATCATCTTCCGATGTACTGAAACTTAAAGTATCATCTACCGCCTGCTGCGCAGATATAGCCACTTCCGGATCCAATGAAGTGTAGATTCGATATCCACCCTCTGCCAGCATGGTAGATGCTTCATCCTCTGTGATTCCATATAAATCCGCGAAATATTTCTCTGCACAATCTTCTGCATAAGTTAACAGATAAGACGTTGCATTCGCCTTCTGTGTTTCTGTACTTACACTTGTATCCGAATCTTCCGATGTCTCATCCTCCGCATCTTCTGTCGTTACAATTTCAATCGTCTCATCGATTGCCTGCTCATATTCCGACTCTGTGATAAAACCATTTTCATACATCGCTTTCAGAATACGATCTCTTCGTCCGATGGCATTCGAAGAATTTTCCAAAGGATTGTAATAGCTTGGTCTATTCGGAATTGCCGCCAGGTATGCCGTCTGTGAAAGCGTTAACTCCGATGCCGATACTCCAAAGTATGTCTGTGCCGCATCTTCAATTCCATACACCTGATTCGCAAAATACACCTGATTTACATAGTATTCCATAATATCCTGCTTGGAATACTTATTGGTCAGATACATCGCCATGAAGATTTCCTTCATCTTACGGTCAATCGATACTTCCTGTGATAGAAATGTATTCTTTGCCACCTGCTGCGTAATCGTACTTCCACCGGAATCCGTATCCATAATATGAATATATCCAAGGAAAGCTCGTCCCAAACCAGACATCGAAGTTCCATTGTTACTCCAAAATGTCGGATCTTCGATGGCAATAAAGGCACTTACCACATCTTCCGGGATTTCGCTATAACTGAGATACGTAGATGAAGTACCATTTCCAGAAGCGTTCTCCGAACCGATGACATCGCCATTTACATCGTAATAGATGGTTCCTGAACTACTCTTAAAGGTATCCTCGGTAGACTCGTCCACAACTTCCCTCGCGTAATTGATATCATCTACAATCGAATTCCCCGTCTCTATTTTCAAATAAACATCGATCGCTACAATCGCAGCTCCCATCAGTAGTACGATCGCAATCATTATGATAAAGATTGCTTTCAACCATTTTGGGAGTCTGTACACATCTTGTTCACTTTGTTTTTTCTTTTTCTTTGTACTCATTGTTATCACTTCCTTTATGGAGACCAATTATAAGAAAAAAAGAGCTTCGAAGCAACCACCATTCGCTTCGAAGCTCTCTTAAATCGATAATTAACCCTGAGAAATTGCTCCTGTTGGGCAAACACCAGCGCATGTTCCACATTCAACACAAGCTGCTGCATCGATTTCGTACTGGGAATCTCCCTGAGCAATTGCACCTACTGGGCATTCAGGTTCACATGTTCCACAAGATACGCATGAATCAGAAATAACGTATGCCATTTTTTCTTCCTCCTTATAAAAGATACTTGATAAATACTTTAAACCTAAATTTAAAGTCTATTTTTATTCTATCTTACTAGTTTTCGGAAAACAAGTATTTTCTATCTTTAACGCTTGCTTTCTATCGTTTTTCGCTAACTTATCATTTCTCGTAACATCAGACCTACACGGATTACAATCGCATCCTCGAAATTTCGTAAGTCCAGTCCTGTCGTCTTTTCAAATTTATCCAGGCGATATACCAGCGTATTTCGATGCAAATACAACTTTCGTGCCGTCTCTGCGATATTTAAATCATTGTCAAAGAAACATTCGATAATATGCAGGGATTCCTCATCCATATTCGCAAAATCCACTGTCACCAGGTTGTCTTCAAAATACTGCACACATGCCTCTTTCGGGAGTTGGTACAGGAGTTTTCCAAGGCCTAGTTTATGATATCCATAGACAACCTCGGAACGGTAGAATGTCTGCCCGATTTTAAGCGCCGTTGCGGCATTTCTATAGGCCTCTCCAACATCGCGATATGCCACCTCCTGATCGTAGGCGACCTGCACACTCACCATGGCCTCCGCCATCAGCGTATCCACGATGGATAGCGCCATGAATTCGTCATCCCCGGACTTCGCCTCCTGCTTCATAAGCAGTGCCAGTTCCTTGTCATTCATCTGCACCAAATCATAGGAAGAAGGATCATAGAGCCCCGTAATTACAGACTGGGCAACCGGTTCCACATGATCTCGAAAGGCAATCAGAAATACCGTGACGCGCTCATTTTCATTCATATGAAATTTCGCAAACCCCTGATGGATTTCATCGCGGCTCATCCCCTTCATCGCCTGCTTCAAGAAGCTCGTGCGATCATCATTTTTATGGAAATAATGCATCACTTCTTTTATTTTCGCAGCGGTCTCTTCTTCTGAAAGCTTTGAATCCTCTATTTTCAGACGGATCCCCGTCTCATTTTCAATATGTTCTAGTAATGTCTGTATCTCGTCCATAAGTACCCCCAAGTTCCCGTCTCGTTGAAACTTATCATTCCGACCGAGACAAAAAAATCCACCGGAGCAACTGCCCCGATGGATTAATCTTAGTTGATATAGATTCTATCGTCAATTCTAGTTTGTGATAGTCTTTTCTGTTTCCTTGTCGAAGAAGTGTGTCTTCTCCATTTCCAGTGCGAATTTCACTGTATCGCCAGCCTTAACTTCTGTACGTGGGTCAACACGTGCTACCATGTGTGATCCAGCATAATCGAAGTAAAGAAGAACTTCTGCACCAAGTAATTCGTATACAGAAATCTTAGCATCGAACTGAGTTCCAGCACCGAATTCTGTATCTACAGATGCATCATGGATGTTTTCTGGACGGATACCCATAGTAACTGTCTTTCCGTCATAACCACCATCGATCAGAGCCTTAGCCTTATCAGCTGGTACCTTGAGTTCGTTGTCACCATTGATAATTGCAACTACGCCGTCACCCTTCTTCTGGATCTTAGCGTCGATGAAGTTCATCTGTGGAGATCCGATGAATCCAGCTACGAATAAATTCTGTGGTGCATTGTAGAGGTTCTGTGGTGTATCGATCTGCTGAACAACACCGTCCTTCATAACTACAATTCTTGTACCAAGTGTCATAGCCTCTGTCTGATCATGTGTTACATAGATCATAGTTGCACCAAGTCTGTCATGAAGCTTAGAAATCTCTGTTCTCATCTGTACACGAAGCTTTGCATCCAGGTTAGAAAGAGGTTCGTCCATAAGGAATACCTTAGGATTACGTACAATTGCACGACCCATAGCTACACGCTGTCTCTGTCCACCGGAAAGAGCTCTTGGCTTACGATCAAGAAGGGAAGAAAGATCCAGGATCTCTGCTGCTTCACGTACCTTCTTATCAATTTCATCTTTTGGAAGTTTACGAAGCTTTAAGCCGAATGCCATATTATCGTAAACTGTCATATGTGGATACAGAGCGTAGTTCTGGAATACCATCGCAATATCTCTGTCCTTAGGTTCTACGTTGTTCATCAACTTTCCGTCAATTAATAATTCACCTGATGTGATATCTTCCAAACCGGCAATCATACGAAGTGTTGTAGACTTACCACATCCAGAAGGTCCTACGAAGATGATGAATTCCTTATCTTTCACATCTAAGTTGAAGTCCTTTACTGCCTGGAATCCGTTTGGATACTGTTTTACAATGTTTTTTAACTGAATTTCTGCCATTTTTAATCCTCTCCTTTTTTTATATAACCCTAGGTTTGTTACTCAACAATATAATCTTTTAATGCAGCTTTGATATCTTCGATTGGATCGCCATCCCCGATGTGCAATTCCAAGTCCTGTGATAAATCTAAACTAAAGATCCCCATGATGGACTTTGCATCGATCACATATCTGCCTGCAACTAAATCGAAATCATTATCGAATTTTACGATTGTGTTTACAAACCCCTTTACTTTGTCAATAGAATTGACATTAACCTTAACCGTTGTCATAGAACTTCTCCTTTCTATATTTCCAACTACATTTATTGTACTTTTTTGATATTTTTGTAACAATGTCACAATACCCAAACATTTTCGTCATTTTCACACTACTAGGTGTGGTATAATAAATTCGCAGTATATTACAATATGATAAAGATAGTTATAAAACTGCTGTTTTTGTACTAGGGAGAAACTATGGATCAGTTACAATATCGTGGAAAGCTGCGATTCTATTTACAGCTTCCCTTCTATATGGTTATCGTTTTCGTAATTGGCAATATCGTTTTATATATGTTGGATCCTAAACTTGGGGTAGCAACCTCTATTTGTATCGTGATTTACACTACCATTAGTATCCTCTTATATCGTAACAACCAAAAGAAACTCGAAGACGAGATTATCAATTTCGCCGTCCGGTACGGCACTGTTCAGAAACGAATGCTCAACCAATTTGAGGTGCCTTATGCCCTCTTGGATTCCACGCATCGTTTTGTATGGATGAATGAAGCATTCTCCGATTTGACCGGAAGAGACAGAACCTATCAGAAATCTGTCACATCCATTTTTAAAGAATTAACAAAAGAAGTGCTCGATCGCGCAGACGACGATTTCTTTGTTACCAAAGTGCATCTCGGTAATAGCATCTTCGAAGCAAGACTGCAGAAGCTCTATTTCGACGATGATTTACAGACCAACGAGCTGATTACTCTCAACGAAGGAATCAGCACCATGACAGCATTGACACTTTTCGACATAACCGAACTTATAGCTGTAAAAGGCGAAGTAGAAGACTTGCAGATGGTTCCGGCCTACGTCTATGTCGATAACTTTGAAGAAACCGTTGATGCGCTAGAGGACGTGAAACGTTCCCTCCTTCTCGCTGTTTTAGATCGTGCGGTGAATAAATATTTCCAGAAATATGACGGCATCGTGCGTAAAATTGAGAAGGATAAATACTTCGTTGTATTCCAGCATCGTTTCCTTCGCCAAATGGAAGAATCCAAATTCGCGCTTTTAGAAGAAGTAAAATCCATCAAAGTTGGAAATGATAACGATATTACACTTAGTATTGGTATCGGCCTAAACGGCAATTCCTATGTTAAGAATTCCGAATTTGCCAGAGCTGCGATTAATATTGCGCTTGGTCGTGGTGGCGCGCAGGCCGTTGTAAAGAACAATCAGGAAGTCTCTTACTATGGTTCCCATGGTAAGGAAGTCGAAAAGAATACTCGTGTAAAGGCTCGTGTAAAAGCACAGGCACTGCGAGAAATGATTGCCAGCCACGACAATGTACTGGTTATGGGTCATTCTCTTGCCGACGCCGATGCCTTCGGCGCAGCCGTTGGTGTTTGCATTGCAGCCCGAAATCAAGATAAAAAAGCGCAGATTGTTTTAAATTCCATTACTTCCTCACTTCGCCCACTTGTGGAGCAGTTTTCTGAGGAAAATGGTTACCCTGCCGATATGATTATCAACAGCGAAGCTGCCATCAGTCTTCTGACAACACGTACTTTGGTCATGGTTGTCGACACGAACCGTCCAAACTACACGGATTGTCCGAAGCTTCTATAGATGACAGATAATATCGTCGTATTCGACCATCACAGACAAGGTGCCGAACAGATTGAAGGTCCTCTTCTCTCTTATATCGAGCCTTACGCATCTTCAACTTGTGAAATGATTGCGGAGACGCTTCACTACTATTCCGAAGATATTCAGATCAAGCCAACGGAAGCGGATACCATTTATGCCGGTATCCTGATTGATACTAATAACTTTATGACCAAGACCGGTGTACGTACTTTCGAAGCTGCTGCTTATCTGAGACGATGCGGTGCCGATGTGGCCCGTGTCCGTAAGCTGCTTCGCGAAGATATGCGTACCTACAAGGCCCGTGCCGAGATCGTTCGCCATGCAGAGGTTTACCGCAATGTTTTTGCCATTTCTGTCTGTGAATCAACCGATCTCGAGAGCCCTACCGTAGTAAGTGCCCAGGCAGCCAACGAACTATTAAATATCGTTGGAATCAAAGCTTCCTTCGTACTTACTGCCTATAATAACAAGATCTATGTCAGCTCCCGTTCCATCGATGAAATCGATGTACAGCTGATTATGGAACGTCTTGGTGGCGGCGGTCACTTACATATCGCCGGAACACAGATTGAAAACAGCACCGTTCCTGAAGTCAAACATAGAATTCAGGACGTAATTGATAAGATGATTGACGAAGGAGAAATTAGCATATGAAATGTATCTTATTAGCAGACGTAAAATCCCTTGGTAAAAAGGGTGACATTGTAGAAGTCAGCACAGGATATGCAAGAAATATGCTTCTTCCTAAGAAATTAGGTGTAGAAGCAACTCCTGCAAACCTGAACAACTTAAAATTACAGAACCAGCATGCCGAGAAGGTTGCAGCTGAGAACCTCGCAGCAGCGCAGGCATTTGCAAAAGAAATGGAAGAATGGCTTGTGGAGACAACCATTAAAACAGGGGAAGGCGGCCGTACCTTCGGTTCCGTTTCCTCCAAGGAAATCGCCTCTTCCATCAAGAAGCAGTACAGCAAAGATGTCGACAAGAAGAAGATTCAGCTTCAGGAACCAATCCGTACACCTGGCGTACATGAAGTTAAGATCAAACTTCATCCGGAAGTTACTGCCACCGTTCGTGTACATGTAGGCGAAGCTTAATCCCTCATATAGGGGGCAGCCCCCTACTTAATAATCTATAGTAAAAGGAGTTTATGACATGGAAGAAGAACGCAGCATTCGCGTTATGCCAAACTCACTGGAAGCGGAACAGTCCGTTGTCGGCTCAATGATCATCGACAAAGATGCGATCATCGCAGCCATGGATATCCTTACCCGTGATGATTTCTATCATCAGAATTACGGCGTACTATTTGAATCCATTGTAGAACTATATAGCAGCGGAGCCCCTGTGGATCCCGTTACTATCCAGAATAAATTAAAAGAAAAGGATGTATCGCCTGAGATTTCAAGCATCGATTATCTCGCGGACCTCGTTGCCGCAGTTCCTGTAACTGTCAACGTTAAGTCCTATGCAAATATCGTAAAAGACAAGGCTTTACTTCGAAGCATTATCCGTACAAACCAGGAAATCGAATCCGATTGCTTCGCTGGAAATGATTCCGTAGATGCAATTTTAGAAAATACCGAAAAGAAGATTTTCAACCTCGTACAGAGCAAGGGGTCCTCGGAATCCACACCAATTTCCGAAATCGTATATAACGCTTTAGCTAAGATTCAGGAAGCCAGCAAGCAGCGTGGAAATGTTACGGGTGTCCCTACCGGATTTTTGGATCTCGATACACAAACTGCCGGATTACAGCCATCCGACTTAATCCTCGTTGCCGCCCGTCCTTCTATGGGTAAGACCGCATTTGTATTGAATATCGCGCAGCATATCGCATTCCACGACCATCGCTGTGCAGCAATATTCTCATTGGAAATGTCAAAAGAACAGTTGGTAAACCGATTGTTCTCCCTTGAATCCCATGTAGACGCGCAGAAACTACGTACCGGTTCCCTGCAGGATCACGAATGGGAAGAACTGATTGCCGGTGCTTCCAACATCGCTGAATCCAAGCTGATTATCGATGATACACCGGGCATTAGCATTTCCGAACTACGTAGTAAATGTAGAAAATACAAACTGGATCATCCGGATTTAAGCTGCGTTATGATCGATTACCTCCAGTTGATGACAGCTGCGGGTAAATCCGAATCACGTCAGCAGGAAATTTCTGAGATTTCGAGATCTCTAAAAGCTCTCGCAAGAGAATTAAACTGTCCGGTGATTGCGCTTTCCCAGCTTAGCCGAGCCGTTGAACAGAGACCGGATCATCGTCCGATGCTTTCCGATCTTCGAGAATCCGGAGCAATCGAGCAGGATGCCGATGTGGTTATGTTCATCTATCGTGATGATTACTATGATCATGACAGTCCGGAAAAGGGTGTATCCGAAATCATCGTTGCCAAGCAGCGTAACGGCCCTGTCGGCACTGTAAAATTAGCATGGTTACCACAGTACACCATGTTTGCAAATCTCGAAAGAGAACACAGAAATTAAATATCATTCTATGTTTTACATTTCCTAGTTACATAGAAAAAAGAGGTAACAGCAATCGCTGTTACCTCTTCTTATTTTCTGTCTATTCCAAATTAACCCTGTGACTGTAAATAAGAATTAATCTCATCTACTAAGGAATCTGGATCAATGCCATGAACCATAGCTGCTTCTGCAACTGTTTCCATCTGAGATGATGGACAGCCAAGGCAATGCATGCCGATTCCCATCAGGATAGGAGCCAGATTTGCATCAATCTGTAATAACTCACCGATCATTGTTTCGCCAGTAATCTGTGCCATAACTATTACGTCCTCCTTTTCCATACATGATTCTTGCATTATAATCTGTTTTTAGATTTTTTGCAATCTTTCTCTGAAGATTACGTCCAACTAAATACGTCTTGCGCCATCCCCAATTTCTACTACATAGAATTCTGCATCGATGCCTGTCTTTTCCTTGTAAACCTTACCGAGTTCTTCCTGGAATACATCTACAGCATCATTCTTCACAATGCTGACGGTACATCCACCGAATCCACCACCTGTGATACGAGAACCAATGACACCTGGAATCTTCCATGCTTCTTCTACCAGAATATCGATTTCCTCGCAGGAAACGGCATAGTCATCACGAAGAGAAACATGAGATGCATTCATAAGTTTACCAAATGTCTCAATATCATTTTCTTTCAACGCCTTGACTGCTTCGATTGTACGCTGATTTTCGTATACCGCATGATGTGCTCTTAAACGATTCGTCTCATCCTTGATCGCATCTGCGTATTTCTCAAATGTCTCGTTATCAAGATCACCTAAAGCCTTAATATCAACGACTTTCTGTAAATCTGCAAGTGCGGTAGCGCATTCATTTCTACGATCGTTGTATGCACTATCAACCAGGCTGTGCTTTACTTTACTATTGGTAATAACAATCTTTGCATCTGGTAATTTGATATTGGCATATTCATAAGATAAATCACTTGTATCAAGGAAGATTGCGCAATCCTTCTTACCCATGGCAACTGCAAACTGATCCATAATACCGCAATTACAGCCATTAAAATTGTTCTCAGAGAACTGGCCAATCAATGCCAAATCTGTCATGGTAAGATCATCAAATCCATACAGATCTCTAAGAATCGTACCTGTTAACACTTCGAGCGATGCGGAACTTGATAAACCAGAACCATTTGGAATTGTTCCATAAATACACATATCAAATCCAGTATCCAGCTTTAATCCACGTTCTGCGAATGCCCAGACAACGCCAAGTGGATAATTCGCCCAGCTGTATTCGTTATGGTTTGTAAGATCATCTAAAGATGCTTCAATCACACCTACTTCATCAAGATTTACAGAATAAAAATGAATCTTCTTGTCATCTCTTTTTCTTGCTGCACCATGTGTTCCAATTGTCAGTGCACATGGAAATACATGTCCGCCATTATAATCCGTGTGTTCTCCAATCAGATTCACACGTCCAGGAGAGAAATATTCTCTCACATTTTCACAATCACCATAAATTTCTTTAAACTTTTCCACAATATTCATATTTATACCCTCTATTTCTTTATTTTATTGGCTCTGCAGTCTCAAATACTTTACGAGGCTGCATGCGATACATCATCGTAAGTAATTCTTCATTTGGTTCAAACAGAACCTTCATTAACTGACCATTGGCACTATTCTGCGCAATCATTGTAAAATACTTCTTGCCTTCTTCATGACTCGTCAAATCCAATGTTTTCATACGCTTTCCTACGTATTCTCTCACCGGCTCTGTTCTCGATGGAGCAAGAACTACCAAATCACTGCCAAGATCAATCGAAGCGACTGCCTTTCTACGACTGCGATTCTTAATTCTAGCAAGATCCAAAACGGTACCCGTCAGAATATAATCATAATCCTGCTTACTATTTTGAAACACAAAATAGGTGAGAATGATAAACATTACAAAGGGAATCAAAAACAAAAAAGATGCTGTAAATGCGTACAATACAGCGTTTAGAATAGTGAAGCCCATACTCACACCGCGAAGCAGTTTATCTGAGCTGGACATCTGTCGAATGACATTTTGTTCAATAAACGTATTCTCAAACATATTATATAACCTCCAATTTCACGTAGGCCTTGATTTTCCTACGTTCTAACCCTCTGTAATTGTACAATTTCACCTCTCAAAAAGCAAGCAGGGGGCTCTCATCAAGTCCCCTGCTTCCCCTGTTATTATTTATACATCTTAAAAAGACTGTAATGATAATCCTATAAGCCTTGGAACGAGAAGGAAATCTTCATCTCTTTGCTGTTATCCAGCATATATTCCGGATGTGTCTTTGCTCCCCAGGTGTCATCTCCGGCAATTCCCATCTGCTTTCCAACACGTATATACGTGAAATGTGGCTGTGGTAATTCTACCGAATGTGTTGCATTATCAAGCTCATGCACCGAATAAGGCAACGCCGAGAATCCCAACTGGTTGCATCTAAACAAAAGACCTCTTCCCCGATCATTCGTAACACTTGCATAGCGAACATCCTGCTTATTACCGCATTCCTGCGGAACGAGATAACGCGCCATATTATCCGAAACCTTGTTTCGATAAACACCCAATTTCGCATGATTACGATCCGGATAGGTCTCTGCCTCGCCGCGGCCGTACCATTTCAAGTGATCGAAATCACTGTCCATCGCAAAGACGACGCTGTATTCCGGTAATTCTCCGACATCTGCAGATGGTGGCAATGTCATGGTAACCTGCACTTCTCCATCCCCGTAAACGTCGTATTTCAGCTTGCAGTCTTTCGCCGGTGTGGTCGGAAGATGATACGTATATTCCACTTCCACATGGTCTTCCTGCTTCGTAATCTCATAATTTGTCATTCGTAAGCCGTCGTTATATTTAATCGTTGGCCACATACTTGCAAGCTTCCACTGGCCAGCTCGAAATGGCAACAGATTTGCAATATCATTCTCTGTCATTGCGCGCCAGAAATTCGGCTTCGGAATGGACTTTAACATCTGCATCCCACCGTATTTGTAGGAAATCAAACCGCCATGAATGCGAGAGAAAATCACCTCGAATTCATCGCCTCTAACACCGATGTTGTGCCATCCTTCCACTACAGTAACCTTCTTTGTGCTCTTGGCTTTCTTTTCATAAGTTCCAACGACTGTCTGGCCATATGCCACTTCATGGCCTCTGTCTGCCCAGAGTGTATCCTCTTTTAAACGGAACGATACGGTTACCATATATTCGCCTCTATCGTATGGAACATCGAATGGCAACGGATAAGTTCCCTCGGATAATGGTGCTACATCTGTCACCAGGATTGCCTTCTTTATCAGTTTCTCTTCCTTTTCCAGAAGAACAACGCAATCAAATTCCGATGTATTTAAGAATAGATTCCGATTCTCAATCACCACTTTCTGATCCGTCACTTTAGCAACGATATTCTGGTAATTATATTTCACTTCCTGCATCTTCGGAGAGGATTCCCTGCTCTCTCCACCATATGCGATACCATTTCCACTAAAGCTATAATCCGAAGGTCGATCTCCAAAGTCGCCTCCATATCCCTGATATTCTACTCCATAGCGGTCACGAAGCGTCATCGACTGGTCGATATAATCCCAGATAAAACCACCCTGATACAATAGCTCCTCATAGGCAAGCTCGGTATATTTGTGCATCGCACCATTCGAATTTCCCATCGAATGCGTATATTCACATTCGATAAATGGTTTCTCCCGGTGCTCCTTCAAATAGCGCGCAATATCGGCCGCCGGCGTATACATTGTCGTGACCATATCACTTGTATCCGTATAATCCAATGGTGCAAAAGGATCGTGATATACGCCCTCATAATGAACCAGACGATTCGGATCTTCCCGATGGAAGAACTTGGACATCTCATTGATGTCCTTACCGCCAAAGGATTCATTTCCACAGGACCAAATCAGGATACAAGCATGATTCTTATCTCTCTGATACATGCTGTTCGCACGATCTAAGACTAATTTCTCAAATTCTTTTCTCTTTCCCGGAAGCATAAAGTCCATGGTTTCAAATCCACTGAGAATCGCATCCCAGGTACCATGTGTCTCCAGATTTGTCTCATCAATAACATAGAAACCATACTCATCGCACATACGATAAAAAGCCGTTTTATTCGGATAATGGCTGGTTCGAATAGCATTGATATTATTGCGCTTCATATTGATGAGATCCTGTCGAATCACTTCATCTGGAAGAACACGGCCTGTGGAAGAGCAAAATTCATGACGATTCGTACCCTTGAATACGATACGCTTGCCATTCAGGCACATGATATTGTCGATCAGTTCAAATCGACGGAAACCAACACGCTCCTTGATAATCTCCTGCAGCTCCATGTTCTCATCAAAAATCTGGATGATTAAATCATACAGATTAGGGTCTTCTGCGCTCCACAGATTCGGACCATGAATTGGAACCGCAATATGTGTTGTCTCCGCTAACTCACCATTTCCACGAATCACCGTCTCTTCTCCGTCACGAAGTTCCATGGAATAGCTTCCTACCTTGGTAGCAGACAGATCCAGTACCAGCGACGCCTCTTGATAGGTATCATCCAATAATGTCTGGATCTTCATGTCCTGCACATGTACTTCCGGAATCGTATAGAGATAAACATCTCGAAATATTCCAGAGAAACGAAAGAAGTCCTGGTCCTCACACCAGCTTCCCGCCGTCCACTTAAATACCATAACCGCGAGTTTATTTTCCCCTTCCTTCAGATAATCCGTCAATTCAAATTCAGAAGGTGTAAAACTATCCTCGCTATATCCTACATATGTTCCATTCAGCCAAAGTGCCATACCGCTTTCCACACCCTGAAAGCTGATATATACCGGTTTTCCAACGATCTCCTCTGGCAATTCGAAATACTTTACATAACTTGCTACCGGATTGAAATATTCCGGTATCTCCCCTGGTCTTGGATTGTCATGTCCTTCCCATGGGTACTGCGTATTTGCGTACTGTGGTACATCATATCCCTCAACCTGAATATGGGCTGGTACGTGAATCTCATCCCATGCGTGACAGTCATAAGCTCCCTCATAAAAATCCTTAATCGCAGCGTTATAATTTCTTGCATATGCAAATTTCCAAACACCGTTCAAAGAATATTTAAAGTCGGATGTTCCCTCTTCAACTGCACTTTCATTTGAGAAAAATTCATGATCGGAATGTGCCTTTAGACGATTTTGCTGAAATATTTCCGGATTACGCACAATAGAATAATCGAATTTTCTCATTTTCTCTCCTTTTCTACTTAACAGCACCTGTAATACCTTCTGCAAACTGCTTCTGTAATACGAAGAATACAACCATGGTTGGGATGGAGCAGAATAATACGCCCATCATAAGCACGCCGTAATCTGTTGTATATCCAGCTGCTAATTTTGCAATTAACATTGGCATTGTCTGTGCTCTATTATCTGACATAACGACTTTTGGCCACAGGTAAGCATTCCAAGCATTCATAAAGGAAATAACTGCAGCTGCCGCATATGTCGATTTCATTACAGGCATATACATCCTGAAGAAAATTGCAAATTCACTTAATCCGTCCAGTCTCGCTGCTTCCATAATATCTACCGGGAAGTTTCTAGAATTCTGACGGAACATCATAATCATAAATGGTGTAGAAATCGCAGGCAGAATAAATGCTGTTACGGTATTTAATACACCCATCTTTGCAATCAATTTAAATAAAGGAATCATCGTGGCAACCTGAGGCACCATCATTGCTAACAACAGGATTCCAAATAAACGGTCCTTTGCCTTATCATGATATAATTCAAAACCATATCCAGCTAAAGAACAGATAAACAGGCAAAGAATCGTCTGTACAATGGAATACTTAAAGGAATTCCAAAGTGTTCCCCATAAATCATCTCTCGCAAGAAGATTCTGGAAATTAATCAGCGCATTCGTTCCGAATGTCAGCTTACCTCTGGCAATATCCACTGTATTATTCGTAGCTGCTGAAATCATCCAGTAGAATGGAAATACAGAGATAAATGACCAGATAATCAGGAAGATATAAGTTGGGATCAATCGTCTTTGGATTGCTGATTTATTTTTCTTTCTAGTCACGTGTATCACCTACTTTCAGATTGATAAATGCAAGAATTGCAACCATGATGAATACAACAAATGCCATTGCAGATGCATATCCGAAGTTCGCAACACCATCGCCAAAGGAATTATTGAAAATGTAATGTGACATCGTGATGGTTGAATTTGCAGGTCCACCCTTTGTCAAGTTTACAGATTCATCGAACAACTGCAACGTACCATTGATAGACATAATAAATGTCATGATGATGGTTGGTCGTAACAATGGAACAGTGATTCCCCAGAAGGTCTTCCATCCATTTGCACCATCAATCTTTGCTGCTTCATATACGGAATATTCAATATTCTGTAATCCAGCCAGGTAGAAGACCATGTTATAACCGGTCCAACGCCAGAGCAAAGCAATGATGATAATCGCTTTTGCTGTACTTGCCGTTCCAAGCCAGTTCACATTTTCAGAAATAATATGCAACTTCAAAAGAACTGTATTCATCAGACCCTGTGTTGCAAACAAAGATTTGAAAATCAAGGCATAGGATACCAAAGATGTTGCACATGGCAGGAATACCATGGTTCTGAATAGTCCCTTAAATTTCAAGTCCTTGTTATTTAATAACTGTGCAAGTAACATTGCTAGAATTAACATAATTGGTACCTGAATAATCAGATACAAAAATGTATTTACAACGGATGTCTTAAACAGGTCATCCTGGAACATTCTTATATAGTTTTTCAAAATAGGTTCTGACCATACCATATTGGCACTGGAACCCGTTTTAAATGAGGTGATAAAGGCCTCAATCATTGGATAAAAGCTCATAACAAAGATTAGAATCGATGCTGGTAACAGGAACAACCAACCAGCCCTCTGCTGCTTTGCCTGAACATTAAAGTTCTTCTTCAAAGTAAGCCCTCCTTTGTCAGTCATGACTAGACTTTCTAAAAATAAACGGGGAATCGAAACCGATTCCCCGCGATTCATTCCACATACAACCGGAATTATTGATTTCTAATAAATAGTATGAAAATTACTGAGCTGCGCCATCAATTACCTGCTGTAACTGTGATTCTGCTGTTTCAAGTGCTGTAGCTGTATCAGCTTCACCTGCTGTAATAGACTGAATTGCAGATGCAATCTGTGTACGGCAATCATAGTGGAAATCACTCTGCTCTACTACAGGTACATGTGATCCCATTTCTACAATCTTTGCGTAGATTGCCTGATCATTGAAGTATGCAACGCCTTCGTTGTAAACATCAGATTCACCAGCTGAGATGCATGTTGTGATAACACCGCCATCCTTTAATGCATTGTCATATGTAGCAATAGAACCTTCTCCGCCACCGAATGTGTAAGCTAAGAAGTCCTTAGCAAGATCTGTCTTTGTGCAGTTACCAGTGATATAAAGAGAAGATCCACCATTAGATGCATATCCTTCTTCACCAGAAAGTGTAGGCATAGATGTGATTTCCCACTTACCACTGTTCTCTTCTACCTTTTCAATCGTTGGGATAATCCAGTTACCATTCATAACACCGGCAACCATGTCACCAACGATTGTCTGATCTGTGTAATCAGACCAGTCATTTGCAAGGTAAAGAACGTTATCCTGCTGTAATTTCACAATCGTATTGATGATTTCAACCATTGTTTCATTATCTGTGATATAAGGAGCTCCGTCCTTCCACTGAGATACTCCTTCTGCCTGTAACATCATGTATGGGAGGTCATTTCCATCACCATCCATAGAAAGTAAGTATTTACCAGTCTTAGCATATACTTCCTTACCGATTTCATCGAATTGATCCCATGTGATTCCTGTTACATCATCGATTGTGTAACCGCATTCTTCTAATAAATCTGTTCTGTAAGCGAATATAACCGTTCCGTTATCTACTGGTACACCATAGTGCTCGCCATTGATTGTTGAGAAGGATGTCTTCTCAGCACCGAAATCATCCCAATTGATATCTGCATCAGCAATGGACTGGAATGCATCTGGATAATTTCTTACATACTGCTGAATGTAATGATCCTGGAATAAAACGATATCTGGCAACTGGCTGTAGTCTCCAGATGAACCAGCAAGTGTGATTGCATCTTCTACATCAGAAGACTGTGTCTGCTCAATAATCTCCAGATGGAAATCAGGATTCTTCTCCTGATAAGCAGCCTCAGCGGCTTCCAGAGCTGGGATGTTAAAACTTGCATCCCAAGCATAGACTGTTAATGTGTTCTCATCATCAGACTGTGCAGATTTTTCACCTGATGACTTATCACTGCTTGAGCTTCCGCATGCAGCGAGTGATGTTACTGCCAGTACCCCTACCAACAGCATAGATAGAACCTTCTTCTTCATAAAAAACCCTCCTTAATATTTGACGATTTCACAGCTCCCGTAACCCCTTGCTTTTGTGGAAACTGTTGCAAAAACCGTCCTTTCTGTTGCTTTATATGTACAATTATAACTATCTTCTTTTTTTATAGTGATTGTTTTCAATTCAAAAACTTGCATTTTCCGCCCTTATTTTCGTGTCCCTATAAGCGTTTATGCATATCGAATCCGTAATAAAATCTGCTAAAATAGGTTTTAGTACGAGATGTTCGATCCGTAACATTTCATATTTCATCGAAAGCAAGGAGCAACCTATGTTAGAGAAAATAATTGCAGCATTAGAAATGGAAGACCTGTCTTTAGCCAAACAATGGATGGATACGATCGATCTTCAAATTGCGGAAGGAACCCCGGAAGGGATTGATTTTGCTAGAAATGATACGTTCTATATCCTTAAGGCAGAGGCCTATTTTCGCATGCATGATCGGACTTCTATGTATGAATCCCTCCTGCAAGGTATGGAAAACAACCCTATGAACTATGAATATTACGTACTATTAAGTGAATATTACTACAGTGAAAATCCAATTCTTAGCTATCTTTGCCTGGAAAATGCACTTTTTCATTGTCCAGAAGAAAATACGGAGGACCAGGATTCTATTCAATCCGAATTAGACCGACTGATTGCAGATGGTTATCAAGTTCCAAAAACTTCCTTTATCATCCTGTCCTATCAGCATCCGGACCTCATGCAGAACTGCTTGGAAAGCATCCGACGTACCACTCCTGTATCCGCGAGAGAGATCGTCATTGTCGACAACGCCTCCACGGACGGCGTAGTAGACTATCTGAAAGCGCAAGATGATATTGTTTTAATATGTAACCAGGAGAATACCGGCTTTCCTAGAGGCTGTAATATCGGGATGGAAGCGGCCACACCTGGAAATGATATCTATCTCCTGAACAATGACACCCAGCTAACCGAAAACTCGCTTTTCTGGCTTCGTATGGGACTTTATCAATCGAAAAAAGTGGGGGCAACGGGGAGTGTCAGCAATAACATTTCCAATTACCAGAATGTCCTTACTCCGGAAACTCCACTAGAAGAATGTCTGGAATTTGGCAAACAGAACAATCGACTTCTGCCCGATGCCTATCGCAAAATGCCAAGACTGATTGGTTTCTCCATGTTGATCAAGCATTCTGTCCTGCTTGAAATCGGGCTTCTTGACGAGAATTATACGCCCGGTAATTATGAAGACGATGACCTCTCCATCCGCATCCAGTATGCCGGATACGAATTATATTTATGTAAGAATTCCTTCGTCTATCACGTTGGAAGTGCCAGTTTTAAAAATGACAACTATCAGCGCATCCTACAGCGAAATCGTAAATATTTCATCAATAAGTGGGGCATCTCATTAGAGACATTGAGCCTAAAAACTTATGAACACGTTAGCATGACGCCATTTCCACAGGAGGCAAGATTTCACGCGCTCGAGATTGGAGCCAAAATCGGTAGCAATCTACAACTTCTACAGGAATACTATCCCCATGCCTCATTTCAGGGATTAGATCAGGAAAAACGCTTCAGCAAACTAGGTAAGCTATTCTCTCCGGAGATTACCTATATCAAAGAATCTGATGATATCCTCCCGTATCCGGATTCCAGCTTTGATATCATCTATATAACGGAATTCCTGGAGTTTATTAATTTCCCGGAGAAATTCCTGCGGGAAGTAAAGCGCATTTTAAAACCGGAAGGTCACCTGCTCTTCTGTATCAGAAACCCTAGAAATATTGCGTATCTCGGTGAATTACTTACCGGAAAACGTAATATCTATCTGGATGCTATTCAGACGGATCGTTGTACGCCAAAACTGCTTCGATCGGAAATTGAAGAACAGTTACAACTGGCAGACCTGAAAATCCTAGATATTTCTTTGAAAGAAAATGTAATTTTAGAAGCTGCTATCGATGAATCTGTCTATCAGCTCATTGAAACGCATATGACTTATCAAGATATCACCGAGCTTCGTGTTTTCCAGTATTTTATACACGCACAAAAATAAGAAAAAAGGTGCGGATTTGAGGAATCTCCTCAAGTCCACACCTTCTCTTATATCTCTTCTATTTTTCTTGCTATCCTTTGAAAATCTTCATGGCGTCCAGGATAAATTTCTCCTTTTCCCCACGTATCATTTCCCGATAATAGGCAAAATCCTCGATTCTTTCGTCATAATTCTCGAAAATATCCAAAATCAGCTTCTTCACTGCTTCCACATCCACATCTTCTAAATCATCCACTTTATACCGATCTGGAATCGGAATATCCTCATAATAACCGGCCGCACCATGCTTCCCCGTGATGACACAGCAGCCACTAATCGCTGCCTCTCTAGGGATTCGATCCTTGCCCGGATGATTTCCAAAATCGACATAAACCTTGGCAAGTAGCATGTGCAGACGCATCTTCTCCCGACTTAAATTTGCCAGCGGAATCCAAAGAATCTCATCCTGCGTTGCATCAATCAACTTCTTCAGACGCTTTTTCCCCTTAACCGGATTAAAAAGAACCATATTTTTTCGCTCGATTCCTAAGGATTGGGCATCCACTTGTAAATATAAATCATTGATATAATCTGACAGATATCCCACCTGCTCCTTCGGTATATGCAGATGGTTTTCCAGAAAATCAATCGCATAATAAGACTGTGCGAGATGAATCACTTCCGGTTGTTCCTGGAAATGGAAATAATCCAAATTGCTATCGCGATCCGTCTCTTCTTGCGTAAGTCCATACGCCTTTTGCAGCACCATCACATAATTATCTACACTGAGCCACCACGCAACCTTGGTCGCATGATGAATATGTTCAAATAGCTCAAATGCCATTTCCGGCACTACGATCACATTTCCTGGCGCATCGATGACCGACAAATCCGACTCCGCTTCCTCACAGTAATCCCGATACAACTCCACCGGTTTTGCATCTACGATTTCTATCGGAAAATCATTTCTTAAATATGCAATTTTTGCTGGTACTTCAAGTGCATTCAACACGTATACCAGCTGATGCAATAACTCCGGGCCTCCGGATGTTACGCCTTCAAAGGAACATACATATACCATGCTATGCATCCCATCCTTTCAATGCACTGATATTAAACTGCATCTGTAAATTATCCCATTCCCCCGAACTACTCTTCCACTGGTATGGCGTCTGTCCGGTGATTTTCTTAAAGTTTCGATTAAAAGTGGAAGGTGTCTGGTATCCTACGCGGAATCCAACTTCCTCCATGGATAAATCCTCTTTATTGATGATGGAACAGGCCTTTTGAATACGGATCATATTCACATAATCTACGGGCTTCATATTCATACTCTCTTCGAATACCCTTCGGAAATGACTCTCACTCAGTCCGCAAACCTGCGCCATATCATCAATCTTTATATCATCCTGATAGTGCTCATTGACATACTTAATCGCAGATTCGATATAATGCGTCAGTTTCATATTCTTATGCACCATCTCTCGCTCTTCATCCAAGCGTAAAATCTCGATGACGAGCGCCGTCAGATACCCCTTTATGCTCATCTGGCTATAGAGTGGCTTCTCTCTACACTCTCGAATAATATCCAAGATCAATTTTGCAATAATCGGATGATTATTTTTTGTCTTTAACGTTCCCCTTTTATTAACGATACGAATAATCTCATCCCTTGATAAATAATCGGATTTCATCTCATTTCGTATAAATTCATCCATATCAATAAACAGGAATTCCCATTTACAGATATTCCCCGGATCACTGTTTGTCGTATGCGGCATATTCGCTGGAATAATCGAAAACATATCGTCGCCATAGCGATACTCTCGATCTTCGATTGTCAATTTCCCCTTTCCATGATAACAATATCCGATTTCCAGATAATTATGGAAATGTAACATCCCTTCGTAACCTACACCGTACTCCTGTTCCCAGCCTTTTCCCAGCTTGGGAAGTACATATTCACCTGTTGGCAAAGTATAATATCGAAATTCTAGCCTTTTCTTCTCTTTTGCCAATTGCATCAACCCCCTTGATGTTCTTTTTTTGGCGTTTTCAACTTTCGTCATACTTCATTATAAGTCAAATTTGCACAAAAAAATACCGTTTCTCATGTATTAAATGAGAAACGGTATTGTTATTACTAAAATGAATTAGTCTGTTACATATGGCATTAAAGCGATATGACGAGCTCTCTTGATAGCAACTGTAAGAGCTCTCTGATGCTTAGCACAGTTTCCTGTGATACGACGAGGAAGGATCTTTCCTCTTTCAGAGACATATCTCTTTAATAAAGCTGTATCCTTGTATGAGATCTCAGCACCTTTGCCACAGAAAACACAGACCTTTTTTCTTCTACGCATTGGTCTTCTTCTCTGACCATCTGCTCTATCTGTCTTATTAAAAGCCATGTTTTTACCTCCTAAATTATGCGAATGGTAATTCGTCTTCAGCAACATCTGGGATATTCATAAAACCACCTCCAGCTTCCGCTGTTGGTGCAGGTGCGTCAGGTACTGCCTGAGCTACAAAACCCGCATTATTTTCAGATGCAGCTTTGCTTTCCGCGAATTCCAAGCTGTTAACGATAATCTGCATTCCGTAAACAGTCTGTCCTTCTTTGTTTGTATAATTATCATTCTGAAGTTCTCCATCAAGAACAACCTTTGTTCCCTTCTTGAGATACTTCTCTACAAACTCACCAGTTTTTCCAAATGCTGTACAGTTGAAGAAATCAGCTGTTGGCTGACCTTCACGCTTAAAGCGACGATCAACTGCAATGGAAAATCTAGCAATTGCTGTATTGTTTGCTGCACCGTATCTTACTTCAGGATCTCTTGTTAAACGACCCATTAAGATGATTTTATTCATATATAGATTCCTCTTTCTTTCCTAACTTATGCCTCGTCTGCGCGAACACACAAGAAACGAAGAACGTTATCCATGATACGGATGTTTTCTTCTACCTGAGCTGGACACTCTGGTTCTGCATCGAACTGGATGAAGAAATAGAAGCCTTCGTCCATCTTCTGGATTTCGTAAGCAAGCTTCTTCTTGCCTTCTTCTACGACGTCAGTAACTGTTCCACCGAAACGAGTGATGTACTCTTTTGCCTTTTCAACAGTTGCTGTTCTCGCATCATCCTCAATCTTTGCATTCACTACGAGTGCTAATTCATACTTGTTCATGCGATTTCTACCTCCTTTTGGTCTTTTGGGCTTCTAAAAATATAGAAACCAAGGATATTTTCATATACCACGAATTAAGATATTACCACGATAAAGCCCATTTTTCAAGTGAAATCCCACAAATTCCTTCGATTTGGCATAAATTTGTAATAATTTGTTTATTCTGTTTTATGTTTTTGTCTGTTTTTTACGTTTCTTTTATTTTTTTTTTGATTTTAATTAAGGTCTCATAACTTTTTTGATCCCTTTTTCTGCTTTCGGTCTTGGTATCATAATCTGATGTCCGCAGCCCATACATTTCATACGAAAATCCGCACCAATTCTAAGCACTTCCCATTCCTTGCTTCCACAAGGATGTGCCTTCTTCATCGTCAGGATATCCCCGACCTGTATATCCATTGGCATGAATGACCTCCTAAATATGAATCTGATCCAGAACTTCGCCAATACTGTCTGAAATCACCAGGTCTGCCACCTGATCTCGTTCTGTCTTTGATTTATTGATTAACACCAGGTGCTTTCCCCGGAAATAATCAATCAACCCAGCTGCCGGATAAACCGCAAGACTTGTTCCACCGATAATCAGTAAATCGGCTTCTGCAATCGATCGAACCGCTCCTTCCAGTGTCTTCTGATCCAGCCCTTCTTCGTATAAAACGACATCCGGCTTAATCTCGCCACCACAGGCATCACACTTTGGCACGCCATCTGCTTTATGCTTTAGCACATAGCCACCATCAAAGAATTTTCCACAGCTCTCACAATAATTTCTGTGAATACTGCCATGCAATTCATATACTCTCTTGGATCCCGCCTTCTGATGAAGCCCATCAATATTCTGCGTCACCACCGCAAGGAGCTTGCCCTTTTGTTCCATTTCCGCGAGTTTGAGATGCGCCTTATTCGGTTTAATCTCGTCCTCGCCCGTCGCATCCGGACCAATTCCATCCACCAAAATCTTCTCATAATAGAAATCATAAAAATCTTTTGGTTTACTTCGATAAAAGCTGTGGCTCAAAATCACTTCCGGCGGATATTTATATTTCTGATGATAGAGCCCGTCTTCACTTCGAAAGTCCGGTACACCGCTCTCTGTCGATACACCTGCGCCGCCGAAGAATACGATTTTTTCAGCTTCATCCACATATTCCTGCAACTTCTGTATCTTTTCGTCCATGTAAAAACCTCCCTCCTTTTTCAGCATTAAGAAATGTTACTGCTCCTCCTCCAGTAACTGGTTATAAATATCGCGCTTCGAAACATTTCGATCTTTCGCAACGGCTTTCATAGCGTCTTTTTTATTCAGACCCTGTTTCAAGTATACATCCATATGTTCCGAAAGTGTTAACATTTCCCACTGTGCCTGCTTCTCCTGCTCCACTTCCTCCTTGGATTTACCGGCAAGCACTAGTACATACTCGCCACGTGGATCATTTTCCTGATAGTAGGCTACGGCATCATCCAGTGTCGTCTTCCATTTCTTTTCATGTTTCTTCGTGAGTTCCTTTGTAATCGTAATGCTACGATTTCCAAGTCGACTCTGCAACTCTTCCAGCGTCTTCTTCAGATGATGTGGCGCTTCATAGACAATCATCGTTCGCGTTTCGCGTTCCATTTCCTCGAGAACACGCTCATGTTCCTTCTTATCCTTC
Organism: Lachnospiraceae bacterium AC2012; assembly: GCA_000702525.1. Classification (GTDB taxonomy): domain Bacteria; phylum Bacillota; class Clostridia; order Lachnospirales; family Lachnospiraceae; genus FD2005. The sequence goes on along the minus strand of JNIN01000001.1, from coordinate 1,657,759 downwards.
GGCAAAAAGGCTTCAAAGGCAAATCTACGGCACGCCTGCCCACTTGTCGTAACAGCTGCAATAACCGCTGCCGGCCCCGGAACTGCAACCACTTCAATTCCTGCCTCATAGCACATGGCGACAAGCTCTTCTCCCGGATCTGAAATACCGGGTGTTCCCGCATCCGTAATCACCGCAAGATCATCACCATTTTGCAGTCTCTGCACGAGATAATTACCCTTATCATATTTATTGAATTCATGATAACTCGTCATCTCCGTATGGATATCAAAATGATTTAACAGTTTGATCGAATTTCTGGTGTCCTCCGCACAGATCAAATCCACTTCCTTTAGAATACGAACTGCGCGAAATGTCATATCTTCCAGATTTCCAATCGGTGTCGCCACCAGATATAATGTTCCGGACATACTATTTCCTCTCTGACTAATTCTGATACATATCGATGATTTCATCGGTATATACCTTCGGTTCCTTGTATACAATCAGTGGTTTTTCCACTTTCAGTCTCGATTTTCCACCTTTAATCGCCTCAATCAGAACCATATTCGGTTCCTTATCCACATAAGGATACACCAGGCGCATCGTCTTTGGCTCCAACCCAGCAGCACTGAGTTCACTGAGAAGTTCTACCAGGCGGAAGGGTCTATGCACAATATAGAAATGTCCACGCACCTTAAGCAGTTTCGCTGCCTCGCTCACAATATCCTTCCAGCTACAAAGCAATTCATGTCTTGCAATGGACTTAGCATCCGTTGGATTTTTCAATCCATGATGTTCAATCATATAAGGCGGATTACTTGTCACAACATCAAAAGAAGATGCTCCAAAGATCTTTGAAGCATCTCTTATATCACCTTGAACGATATCAATTTTCTCTTCCAGATGATTTAGTTTCACAGATCTTTGCGCCATTTCTGCCATACTTTCCTGTATTTCCAGTCCAGTCAGATGTGCGGCATCGGTTTTTGCTTCCATTAGAATCGGGATAATCCCCGTTCCTGTACCCAAATCCAATACCTTATCCCCTGGTTTTGCGCTTGCAAATGCACTGAGCAGTACCGCATCCATTCCAAAACAAAATTTTGCAGGGTCCTGTATGATTTTATAACCCTTGCGCTGCAGTTCATCCACTCGCTCGTGATCTTTTACTAAATCAATCATGCGTTCTCATTTCCATCAAATTTCTTAGGTGCACCATTCTCGTCCGGTCTGTTATGACGATGACGGCGCTTAAAATTCTGTTTATTACGACGGCCGTCAAACTGAGGTTTCTTACCACCGTTTTTATCATTTCTCTTCTCGCCATTTTTCTTATATGGCTTCTTCTCTTGACGATCCGACTTCTCATTTCTATCGGATTTGTCCGCTCTTTCCGTTCTGTCCTGCTTATCGATCTTCTCGTTCTGATCGAATCTCTTACGCTTTTTATTGCGCTTCTTATTCTGCTTCTGGTCGAATTTCTGTTCCGACTTTTGCTCTGACGATTCAGATGCATCCACCTTTTCCGGCTGCTGCGGTACAGACTCATACTTCAAAGCAGTCTCCAGATTCTCTGACTTCACATCTAAAATCTCTTCTAATTCTTTTTCAACGTGTTCCTCAGACTTATCCTTCTTTGGCTGCTGTGGCTGACCCTTCTTCTTATGTGCGATTACCGTAATATCGGAAACGCTGTATTCTCTGGCATCCTTGATACCGTTATCTTCATAGACAACGCGAACCTTCTGCTTTAAGATACTTAAGCTTGTAACCACGCCATGAATACCGTCTTTTGTCTCGACTTCATCACCCATTTTCGGCATCTGCTTATTCAGATATTCATAAGTCTCTTCTTCGTTATTAAGACAACACATCAATCTTCCGCATAATCCTGAAATCTTCGTTGGATTTAAGGAGAGATTCTGTGTCTTCGCCATCTTAATAGATACCGGACTAAAATCAGAGAGGAATGTCTTACAACAAACTTCTCGTCCACACATTCCGATTCCACCGAGAATCTTCGTCTCATCACGAACACCAATCTGACGAAGTTCAATACGTGTACGGAATACGGCCGCAAGATCTTTTACCAACTCACGGAAGTCCACACGTCCATCGGAAGTAAAATAGAAAAGTAACTTGCTATTATCAAATGTATACTCTGCGCCAACAAGTTTCATGTCGAGTTCATGCTTTGCAATCAATTCCTTACATTTCTTGTAAGCATCCTCTTCCTTGTCGCGATTTTTTCTCTCGCGAACCTCATCCTCTTCTGTAGCTTTTCTAATAACAGCTTTCAAAGGCTGTGTCACCTTCTCCTCCGGAAGGTCTCTTGGATCCGTCATCACGGTACCAAGTTCAATTCCACGCGCTGTCTCAACAACGACGCGATCCATCATTTTCAAATCCAAATCCTTTGGATCAAAATAATATACTTTTCCGGCATTTCGGAAATGTACACCCACAACTTTTATCATTACTCTAGCTCTCCTTCATGGCCTTAAATAAAAGCTCCATCGTCAACTCAAAAGAAACATTGGCATTTAATTTCCCTCGAGTGTCCTCTAACGCTTCAAATATATGATTCAGGCTTGCATAACTACGTCTTTCAGCCTGTCTCTTAATATGATTTTTCTCATCTTTAAATATCAAGCGGGCTTGACTGCCTGCTGACTTATATAATAACACATCACGGTACCAAATCCGAAATAAATCCAGATATTCATTCACACGATCCCGATCCACACTCTTTTTCTTCTCTTCCTTCGACTGACAACGCTCATTTATCATCTGCACATAATTCAGAATCTCATAATCACGCTTGTCCAGAATCGTGCGACCAATCGTAACCACGTCCGTACGCATTTCCTCAAATTCCTCAGAACGACAAAGCATCACCGCCTTGCCCAGATTTCCCTGCGCAAAGTTCACACTCATATCCGCCTGATAATCCGGAATTCCCTGCGTCTGCATCAGATATTTCTTTACCAGTTCGTCCGGAACCGGTTTCATTTCTAATGTGATACAACGAGATAAAATGGTTGGTAGAAATGCATCAATATTCGTAGTCAGAAGCAGAATCACCGCATATTCCGGCGGCTCTTCAATCGTTTTTAAGAGCGCGTTCTGTGCTGCAACATTCATCTTCTCTGCTTCATCTACAATATAAACCTTATGAGAACTGCTATAAGGTCGAACCACAATATCATTATTAATCTGCTGACGAATATCATCTACCGAAATCTGATTCGGGTTGTCATGTGACACATAGATGATATCCGGCTGGTTATGATTTAGCGCCTGCTTGCAGGAGTGGCAGACTCCGCAGGCATCCTGTCCGTGTTCCTCACAGAGGAGTGTCGCTGCAAATGCCTCTGCCAGCATCTTCTTGCCGCTACCCTTCTCTCCTCCAATAATATAGGCATGTGAAGTTTTTCCCGTTTTAATCGCAGTTTGAAGGTGATCCTTCAACGCCTGCTGTCCAATCATCTCTTGAAATTTCATCTTATCCACATCTACGCGGAAATATCCAGAAGTAATCCACGTATATCATCAATTTTAGTAACAATCGCCAGGTGATCCTTCTCATCCGCAACCAACTGCTGCGCAAGTTCATCCAGATTCTTATCTACCAGTTTCACCATACCATACACACGATGGCGGCCTCTTCGATCCAGGAAATTCTCTCTGGAAAAAGAATGTGAACGGTTTACTACTTCGTTCAAAAAATCCTTAACCAGGCTTCTGTACTGCTTCATATCTTTGATATCCATATGCTCTGCAATACGTTTGCCCTGCGAATCAATATCCTTTAACAGGCCGGTCAGTTTCTCCTGTAATTCGCTGTCTTCCACCGCGGATGCCAGCGTAAACTTAAACTGCCCATCACTCTTCTCTGTCTCGTTTGTCGTTGTCGTTGGCTGTACCTGACTTACATCATTTACCTTAATATCCATGAGCTCATCCCCATTCGCTATCTATGCGCTATCTATGCGCCTTTATAAACTCTACCACTGTCTCCACGGTGTCTTCCAAAACGTCATTTTGAAATACTTCTGTAATCTCTAACGCTTTGATTCGATCCTCAGAAAAATCTTTCTGATCCGCCAGGAATCTGCGGCACATTTCCTCATATTTCGGCTTCGTCTGCTTGCGTTCTCGCTGTAATGCGCGCTCCAAACGGACGCCATCCTCTACTTCTATATATATCGGACAAATCTTCTGAAAACCGTAGTATTTTCGCAGTTTTTCATAAGTATCCAGCGTTCCAATCAAGAGATAATCCTGATGCGCAAGATCAATCTCGCCATCGTCGACTGTAAAGTAATCCCATATTCCATGAATCGTATGATACGAACGGATTTCAATAATCTTGCCCTGTTCCATCAATGCATCGCGACGCGCTGCATCCACGAAATGATACTCTACGCCTTCCGCTTCATTTTTTCGAATCGGTCTGGTTGTATAGGGAACAATTCTCTTTAAACCAAGTTCTTCTCTTTCTAAAACTCTCTTATAGATTGTGTCTTTACCGGATGAGCTCTTGCCCATCACGCAAAATATCTTGCCCATGTTTTGCCCTTTCTATCGGCTAAAATCAGTATAATATAGCACTAGCATACTTTCAAATTTTTCCCGTGATTCCCCAGACCGTTTACCGTCAATCCAATCTTCATCGCATCCTCGAGATAAGATATCGTCTCCCGATCAATCCGCTCCCCAGGAACGACTACCGGTATTCCCGGTGGATAAAGACTAATCATCGCTGCTGAAACGCGATTCTCTGCGTCATGTAATGCGACTTCCTCGCTCGGCAGTGCTCTCGCTTCATAGATTTCCATCACCTTTTCCTTTGGCTTCATAATATGCGAAACCAACGCATCCAAATCCTTTAACGACACGCCCTCCGTAGACATTTCCTGGCATCTCGCATCCAAATCCTTTAAAGCCAGTTCTAAACGTTTTAGATCCTCTGCCTCGTCCATGATAGAGGTCATCGCAAGCGCATAGTTAAACTGCGCCATCTCCAGTTCTAGATGATGCTCTTTTCTAAGAAATTCCATGATCATCTCGCCCGTCAACTGCTTACCATCCAGTGTACTTTCCGGCTTTGCATAGATGACAACCTTCGATAGATCCTGACCCTTTTCCTGAAGTAACTCCAGGTGCTTGAGATTTCCACAGGCGTTGTAAAATCCCTTCATGTTATCCACATATTTCTGGAAATATTCACGCCCTTCGGTCTCTAAAAAACTAACACATCTCGATATCCCCGCCATAAGGATATAAGATGGCGAACTCGTCTGGAAGATATGTAAATACTCCTCCAGCTGTTCTCTCTTCACCAGCCCATCTTCCTTCCACAAGACCACGCCCGTGCTCGTAAAACTTGGCAGTGTCTTATGCAGACTCATCACAATCAAATCCGCTTCTTCCGGCAATCCCGGCAATTCCGGATGCATGCCGAAGTGCGCTCCATGCGCTGCATCGACAATCAGAGCCGCATGATATCTGTGACAGACCCTTGCAATTTCATCCACCGGCGATACGATTCCCTCATAACTTGGTGACGTAATCACAACCGCTTTGATCTCTGGATTCCTACACAGCGCAGCTTCCACATCCTCCGATTTCACCGGGCCTGCGTATGGTCGTCCTTCCATGTTGGGATATAAGTAATCCACATGTAATTGTCTTAGAAATGTCGCGTTATACACGCTTTTATGACTATCTCTGGCAACTAAGACAGAATCGCTCTGTGATGTTGTCGCAAAGACAGAACTAAGATTTCCCGCTGTCGATCCATTCACCAGTAAATACGCATACTTTCTACCGTATAATTTTCCAAGCCGCTCCATCAGATCCCGTATTATTTCATTCGGATCATTCATATTATCAAATCCATCAATCTCTGTAATATCGATTTGATAGGGATTCATATCTCCCATATTTTTTCTCTTATGCCCTGGCATATGAAATGGATATGCATCCGTCTCCCCATAGGCCATCAACTTCTTATATAAATCTTCCATACAATTAATCCAGATATCTTCCAAGATTCGGCATCCAGTCTCCGAAGAAAATCTCCTCCTTTACGATAGCCTCTAAAATCGGTAACAGAAATGTCTGGATTCGACCAAACACCTCTTCCCAGGTTGCATCCGATTTCTTCCTTGCGTAGGAAATGTATCGTTTCCTCATATAGGGGTAATTCTCATAAGATTTCCATGCATCGATACGTTTTTGATCCAACGACAGTTTTCGCTGTTCCAATATATTCTTCAACATCATCTGCATCTTTCGTCCAGAGAATGCTTCCGTTCCGAGCGCTTCATAGAATTCCAGATAATGTGACATACTGCCAATCAATTCCAGATTCTTAAACATCTCATAGATATGTTCCACTGCGATATACTCCAATGGCAAATGCGGAATCTGCACCGGTTTTTGATCTTCCAAAATCGGATACTCTTTCATTTCCGCATAGGCTTCCAGGAGATTACGATTTCGAATCGTCATGTACAGAGGCGCATAATACGTATCTCTTCGAAGCTCCCATGTAATCACGACGGTATCCTCATCCATCCAATTCTCACTATATTTCATCGAGAAATCAAGCATTAATCCCTGCTCGCGAATGGTCTCCAACATATCCTCGATATGAGACTTCCGCCAATGAATCTTCGTATCTGATTCTTCCTGGCAATTGTCAAATGTGTAATACAGTCTCTCTGTATCCGCTTCTAACACGGTATTCTCTAACCAGAGAATCTTCGCATAATCTGTCATTTCCAATATTTTTAGAAATTGATATAACATCTCTCCGTGAACATTTCTCACAGCCAAACTCCTATCATTGATTGCACTTTCTTCAGGACCTTTCGCTGCTTTGCATATTCCATCAACGCTGCGACATCCTTGTTGTCGTCATTTATATAGGTTAATGCCGCTTTTTTGAAATCATTTCGATCCATCTTATCCTGATACTTCAACACATCACAGATCAATCGATCAATGGTATAGATCTTCATGTTCTTTCCGGCAATTTCCATCTCCGTCACGCCCTGCTCTAGGACTTTGTCCTCTGAATAATAAGGATAAACTGCAGGATAATCCAGTTTAAAACGTGACTTGCTGGTATTCTTGCTGATGGCAATCTTCCATTCAAAAGGTCTCGTTTCCAGATATCCATGATAATAAAGCGCACTTTCCATGGTAAGCACCCCGTCTGGGAACATACTCGTAATTAATTGCTCTTCCGAATAATCTGTCGGTTTGCTTGTATAATATCCACTTTTTACACGGAAAATCTGCCCCTCCTCCTGGAACTGTTGCAATCTTCGATAATCAATCCCAAGATTTAAGATATCACTTGTCTTCACCAACCCATCATGCGCTTCAATACATGCCTGAATCTGCTCTAACTGGTAGATTTTCTTTTCCTCTCGACTCATCGGAATCATCGACTGATCCATATCGTACCCCTCTCATTTTTGCCACTTTTATTATCTACAATAGGTAACTTACTTTATTATAGAGTGCACTTCCCATAGTGTCAAACCTGTCGTATAATTTAAAAAGACGAAAGGAGTTGTCGTTATGGAGCAAACAGCAAAACACAAAAATCCATCTCGTAAGGTATGTGAAGAACAAATCAAGCGTATCCTTATGACAGAAGTCCTCGAAAAGGGCATCAATCATCAATTTAAAACCGCAGCAGATTTCATGAAATATTTCGAATCCCTCTACCCTGCCGGACCGGGACTTACCAAACAGGTACAGCGTGCAGTGAAGAGCCTCGACATGCCAAAGGATTCGGATGGCTATTTCATCATCAATAAAACCAAGGAGCAGATCCACCAGGAAGATGCCCTTTCACAAGCTCTAAAGCAGACGAGTGCCGAAATCCAGGAAATGGATCAGCCCATGGAAGTGTTATTTCTTAGAACGGACGCCTCTTACCGCTCCTATCTCTTAGAATTAATCCAGAATTCAGAGACATTCCGCGGGAAGTACGTCACCGCGATGAATACCACAGATGGTATCCTGTTCTATACCACAACAAAGCACCAGTTGAAAATGCTGCTGCAAAGCTTAATTGAAAAATAGATTTTGTGTACATTCTCATGTCAATACTGACAATTGTCTGAAAATTAAATATCATTTTTACTTTGTCTTTAAATACAAGAAACGACAGATAGTTTTGTCTACCTGTCGTTTCTTTTGTCTCTATTTGTTGTGGTGTGTCGTTATTCAAAATAACGACGTCACATTTCTATTTTCTTTTTCTCGTTCTTCTTCGTTTTCCACGCTTGTCTTCGATTTTCTTATATCTAGACTTCGTTTTCTTACGAGGATCCAAAACACGATATTTAAACATCAGGAATTTATCCCACTGCTTCTTTAATAGAATGACAGCTCCTACCAATGCAGCTAATAAAAGGATGCAACCCAGGATCAATTTGAAATCAATCTTAATATATTCCAAAGAGCTGCCGCCCTCTTCCTCATCCAAATTATGGAATGGGTAAGCATCACCTGCCTCACTCTCCGTATAAATCAATTCCGCGCTACCAACCGTACGACCCGCATACGTATAAACAATTCTTCCAATCACACCTTCATCGCTGTCTTCCACCGGCTCAATCGTTGCTGTCGCAGCCGAGAAATCAACCGTCGTAGGAAGAATCACAGAACCATTCTCACCGACCTTTAATAAATCAATATCCGTCGACAACAAACCCGTATCTTTCGCAGCAATGTCCGTGAACAGATCTGCATTCTCACTTACGTTGTAAACCGTAAAATTATCAAAACAATAATTGAAAAGATTCGTTGTATCTATGTAATGATTCGGCGATGTTGCATTCATAATTACGCAAACAAGTGTCATGCCATCCTTCTTCGCATAGGTAACTAACGTCGAATTGGCAACATCTGTATACCCCGTCTTACCACCGACACAATAATCATATAAGTACTTGCTTGTTTTGTAGAAATTCAGCATTGCATGATGATTATTCAATGGTGTTGGATCAGAATGAATATTTGTTGGAGGAATCGTATAGGACTTTGTTCCTACGATTGTCTGAAACTCTTCATTCTGATATGCCGCTCTTGCAATCAGTGCCATGTCGTGAGCCGTTGTATAATGATCCTCATCCGGAAGACCATTAGAATTATTGAAATGTGTACTTGTACAGCCCAGTTCTTTTGCCTTTGCATTCATCATATCCACAAAGTCACTGATACTTCCGCCTGCAACATGCTCACCAATCGCATATGCACACTCATTCGCAGATTCCAACATCATACCGTAGAGACATTGCTCCATTGTCATCTGCTCTCCAACGTCTCTTGCGATACTCGAACTACCTGATTCACAATTAAAAACAGCATCTGATGAAAATGTTACGATTTCATCCAAATCTGAGTTTTCCAAGGCAACCAAAGCTGTTAAAACCTTTGTAATACTTGCAGGATAATGAACGACATCCATATTCTGTTCGTATAAAATAGCCCCAGAATCCACATCCATTACAATCGCTGCTTCTTCTGTTTCTGAAATGCCAATATCACTTGGCCAATACTCCTCTGCTTGAACCGTACCTATGGATAAAGGTGCCATAAAAACCGATGTCACTGTAAACATCGTAGCCATTACAGCAGCCGCAAATTTCTTTAATTTCATATCTCTTTACTTCCATTTCTAGCGAATTACGCAATTACTAGTATACATGATAGGTTTTCTTTCTGAAACCCTGAATATTCGATTTTCCTTTATTTTAAGGCAAAAATATTGTAATATCTTATGAGATAAACTTAGAAATATCATATTAGAAAAGGATATAACTATGAGATTAAGAAATATACCTGCAGCGATGCCTGCAATTGAAGAAAGTCCATATTGCATCACAGAAGCAGAACAGTATCGTGGAAAATGGCAGTCTCTCTTCCCAAAGGAACAGCCACTGCATATCGAAATTGGTATGGGAAAAGGTCGTTTCATTATGGATTTAGCTCGTCAGAATCCGGACATCAACTATCTTGGAATTGAACGTTACGCAAGTGTACTCTATCGTGGTCTTCAGAAATTCGAACGCGAAGAGAATACGCTTCCAAACCTCTTCTTCCTCTGCGTAGATGCTGGTAAGCTTCCTGAATTCTTTGAGCCAAACGAAGTAGACCGTATTTATCTTAACTTCTCCGATCCATGGCCAAAGGATCGCCACGCAAAGAGAAGACTTACTTCCCATCAGTTCTTAGAATGCTACGACAAAGTCCTTTCCCAGGATGGTCGTATTGAATTTAAGACAGACAATGTTGGTCTTTTTGATTTCTCTGTAGAAGAAATTGATGCATCTCCGATTTTCCAGATTACAGAGATGACACGTGATCTTCACCATGATGAAAAGATGAATCAGGGGAATATCATGACCGAATACGAAGAGAAATTCTCTTCTAAGGGAAATCCGATTTACAAATTAATTGCGACACGTAGATAGCGTTGTGCCGTAACATTTCCAATCAAAAACCCCGTAGCAGTAGATGAGCTTCCACTGCTACGGGGTTTGTTATAGTCATTAATATTCAAATGTTCATGTGCCTATACAATCGTATTATAGGCTGAAGTATAAGAAGAATTATACTTACCGGTATTTGTATACGCGCTAGCTGAGCTTTGCGCTGCACTGCTAATCTGTTTTGCCTTATATTGAATCTGAGATGCATAACCGGAAGAAGATCCAAACACACTCTTGATGGTAGACATATTTGCCTTCTTCAATTCATCCTTATCCAATTCCAGCTTATTGTTGCCGCCAACGGTGATTCCGACCTGTGACAGTAGATTCTTGTTCTGCGAAGTAACCTTCGTCATCCATAAGGCATTCTGGAGTACACCACGCGTTGTCGACTCACCAGCGTCCTCAATCGTCTCATTATAAGAATCTACAAACTTCTGCACTTTATCTGCAATCTTATCCCAATCGTAATCATTTACCGTAGATTTCTCACCAGTCTTCTCATCCTTCTTTACGATGTCCTTCTTTTCATATAAAGAAGCATCATCCAAAAGAGCGGATGTACGTTCTGCCAATGACGTTGCATCCGAAGATGTCGTTGTAAGCGAACGAACCAGCGAAGAAGTATCCTTGGAATCATCCGTACCACTCGCAGCGCCTGAGCCGTAATATGCGCTCATAAGCTTCTTATAGCTACCATTACGAATCGCAGCATAGTCAGACAGGCTAAGTGCACTAGACTGGTTCTTTGACGATGTATTTAAATTTGAAAATAACGATGATACATTATAATTGTTCATCGACATATTATTAATTGTAGCCATAAGCATACCTCCCTGTATCCATATAACTATTCTCTATTTACAAGGTACAAAAATCCTTTTCACCTTTTATGTATTTCATATCGGTCTCTCTTACTATATAAATAACCCCTTTTTATCCATAATTCAAGTTAAATTTTTATATACCATTTATATAGATTTTATTATAAAAAAAAGAAGCTAGACTCTACTCTGCTTCTTTCTCCGCATATTTTCTACGTTGTTTTGCCCAACTCACGGCTTCCGGATCCCATCCGTGGACCTCACATTTATGACTACAGAAACGAGATGGCATACCATCTACATGTTCGTTTCGCATAATACGTACTTCATTTATCTCTCGTTCAAATTCCCTGCCACACGCCTGACAGGTAATCATAATGATACTACCCACGTCTCTATCCTTTCTTAATAATACAATGGAAAAATAAAAAGCCCTAACACCACCCAACCTGTAATGCTAAGACCTTTTCTAGTGCGCGATCAGGGGTTCGAACCCTGGACACCCTGATTAAGAGTCAGGTGCTCTGCCAGCTGAGCTAATCGCGCTTAGTTATTTTGTTTTCTGTGTTTGTCTGTCGCTCTCTCGAAGACATGTAGTATAATATCATGGTGCCAGAGATAATGCAAGCACTTTTTTAAAAAAAATTCACTTTTTTTATTATAAATTTTATAAAAATCGCGGAAACCCAGTAAAATCAAGGGGTTTCCGCGAAAAATATTTTTTATAAATTTGCAAATAATGCTTGGATTTCGTCTGGTGACATCACTTTATTCGGGTCTGAAGTGTCTAAACCGGCCAAAACATCCGCAACATTTGCTGCTTCCTCTGAAGAATTTTCTTGTACTATTTCAGGTACAATTTCATTTTCCTCCGGTTCTGCCACAGTTGCCTCCGCCTGCGCAGTTTCTTCTGCCATATTTTCTTCCTTCACGTTCTCTTCCTCTGGAAGTTCTTCTATAGAAAGTTCTTCCACTGGCATTTCCTCGATTGGAAGTTCCTCTAGTGGCAATTCCTCTAATGGAAGTTCTTCAACCGGAAGGTCTTCCATTGGCTCTTCAGTCTCCTCAGCGACCTCCTCTGCATCCTCCTCAGCAACTTCCTCAGCGACCTCTTCAGTAGCCTCTTCTGCAACCTCTTCTAAGGTTGGCTCTTCTGCGATACCTGCAAGTGCTGCCTCAATCTCTGGATCCAACTCTGAAATCTCAATCTCACCTACTTCGTCAGCAACTTCACCTACTTCGTCTACCGCTACTTCATCTACAGCCGCTTCATCTACAGCTGCCATCATCGTTGCAAGATCTTCCATATTATCTTCTGTTGGGATTTCATACTCCGGTTCTTCCATTACTGGTTCTGAAAGTACAGACTCATCCATTACCGGCTCATCCACCTCTAATTCATCCAAGGAGATCTCTGATTCCTCTAGCAGCGGTTCTTTATATTCATCTTCCATCACCGGTGATTCCTGAACTTCTGGTTGAGCCACATTTCCATAATCCATCTGTGGCTGTGCGTACGCCTGTTTTACTGGTGCAACGCTCTCTGCCACAGGTCCCGTTGTTCCTCCCGCCGGAGCTTGATTAATAATTACAGATGGCTGTGCTGCTTTACTCTCCAGGCAATTCACTTTACTCTCGATTCCAGAAATCGCCGCCTTAAGATTATTAATATGACTCTCTAACTCCTGATTCTTCTGCAGTAATTCCTGGTTCTTTTGAAGAAGTTCCTGATTCTTCTGAAGAACCTCCTGGTTATTTGACAGAAGCTTATCTTCCATATTCTGAAGCTGTTCGATCATCATGTCATTGGAATTCATAAGTGCATCTGCATTTTCTTTGTTACGTGTAATCGTAACTTTCGCAACCGCCTTCTGTGCTCCAATAATTTGGTCCGCAGGAAATGATGACGCATCCTCCATATCATCCATACGCGCTTGCAAATCTTCAAAGTTTCTCTTAATCACGAGATAAGATGCCTTCTGCGCACGAACAATCTCATCGTACTTCTCTTCCTCTTGGCGCTTTGACAATTGCTCGATGTCAACTGCCGAACTAATAATCAGATACAAGAGCGCTGCAATTGGAACAAGACCAATTGCAATCACAATCAGTTCTTCCCCCATATTGAACATCACATAGATTTCCATCATTATGAGTATTGCTTCGAATACTGCACTCATAGACAATCTTGTTCTGTCTTTCTTTATTAATTCTTCAATAGTCACTGGCGCTCTGCCCTGTACTACCGTTTCTCTTTCTTCAAATTCAGAATCCTGCAATCCTCGTTTTCTCATCATTGCATTCCCTCACATAAATTTTCAAACTTTTCCTGTAGTTATTTACAATATATCACATATATCGGCAAGTTTTCCACAATCCATAAGCTTATTTTCGTATTTGTTTATATTTGTTTCATCTATTCACACAAATAAAAAAGGAACCACTTCACGTGGTTCCCATCTATGTTCCCGAGGCGATTCGAACGCCCGACCCCTCGCTTAGGAGGCGAGTGCTCTATCCAGCTGAGCTACGGAAACAGGTCGGCCAATAGTTGGCTCAAAACATAACTAGTGTAACACTTTTTTAGACTTCTTGGAAGTCTCCTTTTAATTTTCCCTGCATCCATACATCGCCCTTAAATCTTCGACCAATCAAAGGCTCGCCCAACAGATCTCTCTCATTTATCACAACATCCATCTTAATACCGTTACATTCCACCGCGAGGCAATGGATCATTTCCATCGTCTCTCGATTGATATAATTTCGATATCCTACAATATCGCCAAGAATCGTATACTTATCGCACTCGATTCCATTCGGCATGATATAGGTGCTAGCAATTGACAAAATATCTTCCTTATGCAGTCTTCTGGATATCATCGCATACGTATCCATTTCCTGAAGCGTGATTTTCTCAATCGCGCTTTGGTCACCAAGTCTGGCAGCTTTAACGAGATCCGTTCTTTCCCGCACAAGCTTCTCATATTTCTTGTCCATCTGCGTTTGTTTGCGCGGCAGAAGCACCTTACCCGATGTCGCAAGTGCACTGAGCTTCACCATCCCATTGATGACATGTCCCTTTTGATCCCGCGCCGGACTCGTTTCCTTAAATAAATCCTGCATAAAGAAAATCAAATCTATGCCCAATCGCATATCCTCGACAATCCCTTGATAACTATCCTTATCGGACTGCTTCACGATATCGATATTGTTAACCAGCGAAACATCCTGACCAACATAATACGGAAAATAGTACTCCATCTGGAAATGGTCATGCTCATCATACGTTCCACGCATCGCAATTCCCATGTCTCTAGCTACATGCTTTTTCAGCTCGACATACTGGTTTCCTTCGGCATCCATAGACATCTTCTGCGAATCAGGATGTTGCTTCATCTGTTCCATTATTTTCTTAAATTGTTCTCGCGTTATATCTCGAAAACCTATGGATCGTAAAAAATTATGCATATCTACCTATTATAATTCGAGAGCCTTTCTAAGAGCCTCTTCTTCTTCCTCTGCCAAAGCTACAATAGAATTTCCATCAATGATTTCCTTAACATAGCTATAACATCCTGTACGGCTGTGCACTACATTAAGAATGTATCCGGAATTCTTCTCGTTTAATAATGCAATAACGAAACTAAGCTTACCACCCATTTCATCAAATGCATCATACTTCACCATACCAAACTTCTGGAAGCAGCCTTCCATTTTCTTGAACAATGTTTTGATATTGCGTTCGTTATTTCCGTTCGCTTCAATCAATTCATCCACCTGCTGAAGTCGATACACCAAAGTGTCTTCCAATGACTTCGCATTCTTTCCTGACATAAATAAGTTATATGTCTTCTTTAATTTGCTCATCTGAGCCACATGGACAATCATAAGAATAATCAGCACCAATACAAGTGCTGCAAGTCCAATAATAATAAAATCTGAGTCAAAACCTAAATACTGTTCAATCATGATAATTCCTTTTCTATATAGAACATACGTTCTCTACTACTTTTGTATTGTCTGAAGCATCTCATAGATTCTATTTAATTCATCTTGAGAATAATATTCAATTTCAATCTTACCGGCTTTGTTATCCTTTGGATTGACCGAAACTTTTGTACCGAAGATATTCTTCATCTTATCTGCCAGGTCGTTATAGATTACTTCCATCTGTGGATCAATCTTATTTTCCTTGCTCTTTGTCTTCTTTGTCTTAAGAAGTTTCTTCACTTCCTTTTCGACATCACGTACACTTAGTTTTTCGTCGAAAATACGCTGTGCGAATTCATACTGCTTTTCATTATCTTCAATTCCAAGGATAGCTCTTGCATGTCCCGTTGTTAACATTCCATCGATAATCATCTGCTGCACTCTCTCGTCCAACTTCAGTAATCTCATAGAATTTGTAACAGTTGTTCTACTCTTTGAAACACGCTCTGCCACTTCATCCTGTTTTAAATGAAATTCTTCTAAAAGACGCTTGTATGTCAACGCTTCTTCAATTGGATTTAAATCCTCTCGCTGAATATTTTCAATCAAAGCAATCTCAAGGATTTCCTGTTCCGATAAACCTTCTGCAATATTTACCGGTACTTCTTTTAAACCAGCTTTCTTTGCAGCTCTCCATCGACGTTCACCAGCGATGATCATATAATAATCATCCTTCTTCTGTACAAGAAGAGGCTGCACAATTCCATGTTCCTTAACGGACTCGGATAATTCTAATAAAGCATCTTCATCAAAATACTTTCTTGGCTGATCCCTATTCGGCTCAACCAAATTAATATCTAACATGATTTTACCGCCCGTTGTTGGAACCTCTTCCGCAGGAGATTTCTTCGTAGCGGTTTTTGTTTCCTTCTTCTCTTCTGGAAGTTTGTTTGGAATCATAGAATCCAAACCTCTTCCTAACCCCTTCTTTCTTGTCGCCATGATTTACAAATCCTTCCTATTAATAATCTCTTTTGCAAGATTTCGATAACTTTCTGCACCAGCAGACTTAGGTTCGTATACATTGATTGGCTGACCATAAGATGGTGCTTCTGCCAATCGAACATTTCTTGGAATGATAGTCTTATAGATTGTGGTATCTAAGGATTCCTTAACGTTCTCTACTACTTCTGCAGAAAGATTCGTTCGAGCGTCGTACATTGTAAATACAACACCTTCTAAAATAAGATTTGGATTCAAACGGTCATGAATCAAGTCAATCGTATGAATCAACTGACTAATACCTTCCAACGCATAGTACTCACACTGAATTGGAACCAACACGGTATCTGCTGTTGTCATCGCATTCACTGTAAGTACATTTAATGAAGGAGGGCAATCAATAATAATGAAATCATAATCATCTCTGATATAATCAATCTCATTCTTTAGAACATATTCTCTGTCTTTCACATCTGCCAATTCAATCTCTGCTCCAGCCAAATTTACATTTGCTGGCATAATCGTCAGATTTTCAACAACTTCTGATTTAATCATACACTCTTTTAAAGAGCTTTCCCCCATGATCAAATCATATACAGTTGTTTCAATTTCGTTTTTGTTAAGACCAAGACCACTTGTCGTATTTCCCTGTGGATCCAAGTCAATAATTAATACTTTCTTTCCAGCCTCTGCAATACACGCTGCCAAATTAATAGCGGTTGTAGTTTTTCCAACACCGCCCTTCTGATTAGCAATTACGATTGTTCTTCCCATTCCCATTGTCCTTTCTTTTTCATTCGAGATTCATTATATCATTTCTGAATTTTCAAATCTATAATATTGACTTTCTTTCTCCTTCTAAAAATGATAAATTCCTCATTTTCAACTATTCTTCTCACTATATCTAGGTGCTATTCATCTATTTTTGAAATGTTTCACGTGAAACATCTTCTTCGAACGATATCTAAATCTAGATTTTTGAAATTTGCATCAACACCAAATGTGGTAGAATTTTTGTAAAAAATAAGAGAATGTTTCACGTGAAACATTCTCCAAAGTCATCACTATATCTAGATAAGGTATCTCGTTATTTATCATTTTCGACCTTTTTTAATTTTGTAACTAATCGATGTAATTCCATTTTTGCTCTTCTAGGATCAGATAGAATATAACTATCAATCACTTCTAATCCATTAATCAGCTGTTCCCTATTTATATCTTGATTCAAAGAAATAGACTCTTCAGAAATACTTTCCACCTGTGACAATTTCTTTTTCAGCTTTTCTAATCTATCGTTTTCCGCAGTTAATTCATCCTGTTCCTCGCGAATCTTCATTTCCAAATCACGAATCTCTTGTTCCTTTTTATTATTCAAATCTCGAGGAGAAAACTCTGTAAATACTGCGTCACTATCCTCTAATAGAATCTCGAGGAATTTTTCGTCTTCCTTTATTTGATCTTGCAACGTGTGAATCGTCTGATCTAGTATCGATATTTGCTTTTCGATATCTACTTTTATATCATGAATAAAATCACTTAACATATGACAAACACTCTCCCATCAATCTTAAATATATTCTAATACATCGGTGTTTAAAAGAAAAGTGAATTGAATTATAATGGATAAAAAGGAGGAAGATATGGGAAGAAAACATTCATTTTTAAAACTATTAACCGCAACCAGTATTGCATTACTGGCTGCAAATAAATATGTAGAAAAGAAGGCAAAAGACAAAAATAAAGTACATACAACCGGCTCTTACTTTAAATACAAATATGGAGATGTAAATTACAATGTTTACGGAGAAGGATCGCCACTCATCCTTATTCATGATTTGGATCCAATGGCTTCGAGTTATGAATGGGAAGAAATCATTGATACTCTCTCTGAAAACTATACGGTATATGTACTCGACCTATTGGGATGCGGTCAGTCTGATAAACCAAATATCACCTATACAAATTATATGTATGTAGATATGCTTCACCATTTTATGGATGAAGTTGTCGGTGAAAAAGCAACTCTGCTTACATCACATAACGCTGCAGGAATTGGTTTCATGTGCAACCATATGTATCCAGAATCCATTGACAAAATAATAGCCATTAATCCGAATGATTTAGATGAAATAACATTTGAGACAACACAGAAAGATAAATTACGAAAATCTATCCTCTATATGCCAATCATCGGAACTGCAATATACAATGCAAGCTATACCGAAGAAAAGATTCGAAATGTGCTACGTGAAACATATTTTAACAATGCAGAAAATGTATCGAAATACTTCGATTTATATTATCAGCTTGCTCATCACAATGAAAGCAAAAGCAGATATCTCTACGCTTCCATTGCATGTAAGTATACGAATATAAATATAGAAAATGGAATTAGGGATAAAGATAACATTATTATCATCCAGAGTAACAACCGATTCCGAAAAGATCGAATCGAATCTGCCTACGCAGAGATCAATCCGAAGATCAATTCACTTAGCATTGATAACAGCAAGCTACTTCCTCAATTAGAAGTACCCGAAAAGCTTGCTTCCATTATTTTAGAAATCTTAAAATAAACCGAACAATATCTATTACAAAACAAAAACGTTTTTCCATAGGGTAGGATAATCTACCCAAGGAAAAACGTTTTTTATTATCGTAAAGGCTTTTTCGATGGAACTCCTGCCTTTCTAGGATAAGCACTCGGCGTTTCTTTCGTCTTGCGAATCACCACAAAAGATCTCTGTTGATCCGAACCAGGAAGTGAGAACTTCACGATTTTCTCAACTTTGCCACCTAGCTTTCCTATTCCTGATTTTGCAGCTGCCAATTCCTCGTCAATATTTCCAGATTTATAAGAAATAAACATACCACCAACTGAAACAAACGGTAAACAGTATTCCGCCAATGTTGAAATATTTGCCACGGCACGAGATGTGCATAGGTAAAATTGCTCTCTATATAACGAATCTCTAGCTGTTAACTCAGCTCTACCATGAACCGTTTCAATCTTATCTAATCCAAGTTTATCAATTACTTCATCTAAAAAGAGAATTCTCTTATTTAGAGAATCCATCAACGTAATGTTTAACTCAGGAAATGCGATCTTAAGAGGCATGCCTGGGAAGCCAGCACCCGTACCAAGATCCAGAACCTTCATCTCATTTTTCATTGAGAATCCTTCGATTTCCTTTTCCAGATAAACCATCGTGAGACTATCCTGGAAATGCTTCTCTACCACTTCCTCAAACTCCGTAATGGCAGTAAGATTCATGACTTTATTCTTCTCTACAAGCATTTCATAGTAAGTATAAAACTGCTGAATCTGATTTTCTGTTAATTCTAATCCAACCTGACGAAAGGCGGAATCTAAATAAGCAAGGGCTTTTTCCATTTTTTATTCCTTTACAAATATCCAATCATTAAAATACTTATTTCAAATATTTACCCTGTTCCAGATAAACTAATAACACAGAAATATCGGCTGGAGAAACACCCGAAATACGAGATGCCTGACCAATACTAATTGGACGAAGCGCCTTTAATTTCTGCTGTGCCTCTAAACGAAGCGATGAAACATCATCATAATCAATTCCTTCTGGAATCTTCTTATCTTCTAACTTCTTAAAGTCAGCAATCTGCTTAATCTGACGTTCAATATAACCTTCATACTTAATATTGATATCTACCTGTTCCTGAACATCCTCTGGTAATTCCGGTCTGGTAGGATCAATATCAGCGAGCATCTGATAATTAAGCTCTGGACGACGGACTAATTCTGCCAACTTCATTCCCTTCTTCAAAGGAATGGAATTATGAGCCTCCAAGAATTTCTGTACCGGTTCATTTGCACCGATATTAACCGTCTTCACTCTCTGAATTTCTTCTTCAATCATGCGTTCCTTTTCCAGAAGCTTTTCATAACGTTCGTCAGAAATTAATCCAACTTCATGACCAATCTTAGACAAACGTAAATCCGCATTATCCTGTCTTAAAAGGAGACGATATTCCGCTCTTGAAGTCATCATTCGGTAAGGTTCACGATTTTCTTTTGTGACAAGATCATCGATTAACACACCGATATATGCCTGGGAACGATCTAATACAATCTGTTCTCTTCCTAAAACTTCCATCGCTGCGTTGATTCCGGCAATCAATCCCTGACAAGCTGCCTCTTCATAACCACTGGAACCATTAAACTGACCACCACTGAATAATCCATGAATATTCTTGAATTCAAGGGTTGGATATAACTGGTTCGCCTTGATACAATCGTATTCAATAGCGTAAGCATTTCTAGTAATCTTACAGTTTTCAAGTCCTGGTACCGTGTGATACATCTCATACTGTACCGCTTCTGGCATAGAAGAAGACATACCGGAAATGTACATTTCGTCACTAAAGGCAGATTCAGGCTCTACAAACAGCTGATGACGCTGTTTATCGGAGAATTTTACCACTTTATCTTCGATGGACGGGCAATATCTTGGACCAGTTCCTTCGATAATACCAGCATAGATTGGTGACTCATCCAGATGCGCGCGAATGATATCATGCGTCTCTTCATTCGTATACGTTAAATAGCATGGTACCTGTTCCTTCTGGATAGAATCCGGATCCGTTGTAAAGGAAAATGGTACCACTCTCTGATCACCATATTGTGGCTCCATCTTAGAAAAATCAATGGATTTACGGTCGATACGAGCCGGCGTACCCGTCTTGTAACGCTGCATTTCTACACCATGATCAATAAGTGACTGTGTAAGATAATTTGCTGACTTTAATCCATTGGGACCTGTATGCTCAATAACATTTCCATAGAGGCAACGCGCCTTCAGATAAGTACCGGTACAAAGAATGGCTGCCTTACAATGATAAATCGCTCCAGAGAACATCTTAACACCTGTAATCCTACCATCTTCGATGATAAGGTCAGTAACTTCCCCTTGACGAAGCGTCAAGTGGTCGGTTTCTGCAAGCGTTCTTCTCATTTCCAAAGCGTACATAACCTTATCCGCCTGTGCACGTAAGGAATGAACCGCTGGTCCCTTGGATGTATTTAACATCTTAGACTGCAGATATGTCTTATCAATATTGATTCCCATCTGCCCACCAAGCGCATCGATTTCACGAACGAGGTGTCCCTTGGAACTACCACCGATATGCGGATTACATGGCATAAATGCTACGGAATCCATACTTACTGTAAATACAATGGTTTCCAGTCCAAGTCTTGCACAAGCTAAACCCGCTTCACATCCCGCATGACCTGCACCAATAACTACTACGTCAAATGTTTCTTCTACTACTGACATCTATAAGCCTCACAATTACTTAAAACTACATCTATAACTTCTTATTTACCCATACAGAATTTTGAGAAAATCTCTTCTACCAAATCATCTTCTACGGACTCACCGATAATATCACCAAGGGATTTATAGGCATCCATTAAATCAATGGAATAGAAATCTTCAGGCATATCATCTTCGATACTGCGAAGTACAAGTTCCAAACTCTTCTTCGAAGAAACCAAAGCATATTTATGTCTTTCATTTGTAATATAAACCTCATCATTCATGCGAAGATCGCCATGGAAAAACAGATGTTTAATCTCCTCTTCCAGTGCATCCAGTCCGGTAAGATTCTTCGCAGAAATAGGTAAAATCTTATGACTGCTATGTTCTCGAATCATATCTTCTGTCACAACAGAAGTAAGATCCGTCTTATTTAATAAAATCACAGCCTTCTCATCTTTGATCCGTTCCATGATTGCAAAATCATTTTCATCCAACGGCGTTGAAGAATCCACAACATAGATAATAAAGTCCGCATGCTCCATCATCTCAAAGGACTTCTTTACACCAATGGATTCCACCACATCTTCGGTCTCACGAATTCCAGCCGTATCAATGATATTCAGATGAATTCCATGAATCAAAATCTGTTCTTCCAACGTATCTCGCGTTGTTCCTGGAATATCCGTTACGATTGCTCTCTCTTTCTTCGCTAAAGCATTTAAAAGCGAAGACTTCCCTGCATTTGGTTTACCAACAATCGCAGTATTTATACCATTTTTCAATAGGGATCCATCATCTGCAGAATCAATTAACTTCTGAATATCAGAAATCACAGGTTCCACAACCTCTTTCAGATGTTCCGGATAACCATCTAACGAAATATGTTCCGGATCATCTAACGCAGATTCAATATACGCAATCTCATACAAAACCTTCTCACGAAGCGCTTTAATCTCCTTGGAAAGAGCACCATTTAATTGAGAAATGGAACTTTTCCGAGCATACTCATTCGTGGAAGAAATCAAATCCATAACGGATTCCGCTTGCGACAAATCAATACGACCATTCAGGAATGCTCTCTTCGTGAATTCCCCCGGTTCCGCTGGTCTTGCACCCGCAGAAAGAACCGCTTCCATTACCTTCTGAAGAACATACACGCCTCCATGACAGTTAATTTCAACTACATCTTCTCTCGTATAAGTTCTTGGCGCACGCATAAGCATCACAAGAACTTCATCCACGGTTTCATTTCCAACTACGATATGACCATAGTGAATCGTATGCGATTCTGCTTTCTCTAAATCGCAACCCTGAAATATAGAATTTGTAATACGAATTGCCTCATCACCACTCACTCGAACAATACCAATACCGGCATTACTCATGGCTGTGGAAATGGCTACGATTGTATCTGATTCCATAATCTACCTCAATACCTATTCAAAAATAACATAAAATTAGGGATTCCATCCAAAGATGAAATCCCTACCTTTATAACTATTACTTCTTTAAAGTAACAACTACATGTCTGTATGGTTCTTCGCCTTCACTATGTGTATCTACGAAACGATTATTTGCTAAAGCAGCATGAATAATTCTTCTTTCGTAAGGATTCATAGCTTCCAAAGATACGGACTTACCTGTTCTCTTAACTTTATGTGCAATATTATTTGCAAAGTTCTCAAGAGTATCTTTTCTTCTACGACGATAATCTTCAGTATCAATCTTAACCTTAATATAAGAATCTGCCTTGCGATTTACAGCAAGATTTGTAAGATACTGAACAGAATCCAATGTCTGTCCTCTCTTACCGATAATGATTCCCATTTCAGGTCCTTTAAGATCAATGTTTAAGAAATTCTGATCAGCATCAAATTCCATATCAATCGTAACTTCAAGGTTCATTGCCTGGAATACTTCATCTAAGAAATCCTTAGCAAGTGCCTTCACATCATCTACATCAACAGATTTTTCTTCCTTATGATCGGCCTCTGCCTTTGGAGATTCCACCTTGACGTCGTTATTAACGAAATCTTCTTTAATCTGATCTACTTCTTCTTCCACTTTGATGGCTGCCTTAATAACAGCATCTTTGCTACCGATACCAAATAGACCGTTGCTACCCTTTTCAACTACTTCGTATGTGATCTGATCACTTGTTACACCAAGTGTAACAGAAGCAGCGGTAAGAGCATCATCAATTGTTTTTCCTGAAAACTCTTTATACTCCATCATAAACCCTCCCAACAACTAGTTTTTCTTCTCGTTAAAATCTTTAACCATATTTGCTTTCGCAGCAAGACTTCCCGCTTTCGCATTCTTTCTTGCTTTCTCAGCCTTATCTAAAGCATCTGCTTTATCACTACTAATCGTAGCTTTTGAAGCCATAGACTTCTTCGTATTCATTGTTGCAGCGTTATAAATCTGATCACGACGTTCCCCGCGCTTTTCTCTCTTCGCTGCAGCCTTTTCCTTATTCTTCTCAATAATCTTTTCCAAATCTAACTTTTCAAAGTGTTTATTTAAGAAGAACTGCTGTACAGCACGAACGATAGCACCAGTAAACATGTAAATACCAAGACCAACAGGTGTTGTAAAAGCGATAAATGCAGTCATCAAAGGCATGATTGCATTCATTGTCTTCATCTGTGTAGCCATCTGATCATTTTCCATACCTGCCTGTGGCATCAGCTTAATGTTAACAACGTTCGATACATAAACCAGAATTGGAACTAAAACAGCTACAATCACTAATAACCATGCTCCATTACTCCAACCATACTTAATCTGATTTAAAGGAGTATCGGAAATACTTAAAGAACCAATATAGTTTACCTTTGCAAGCGAAGCATGCGCTGCATCAATCTTGTCTGTTAATGTTGGAAATGCATCTGCTAAACTAGTCCAGCCTTTATCACTTAATTTATAAATAATATCAACTAAATAGTTTTTCATTGCAGAATTATCTGTTGTTGTAAGATCAACAGATACGCCTTTAAGACTTGCATTATCGTAGATTGTCTGCATCTTATCTGCAAAACCGTCAATACCCATAATACCCGTTGTTAAATCTGAAAAGATATTCTTTACAGAACCAATATAAGCCGGAATATTATAGAAAACACGATAAAGTGCAAATAAAATAGGCATCTGAATTAAAATCTGAACACAGGAACCAGCTGGAGAAATACCATATTTATCGTAAATTCTCTGTGTTTCTTCCTGCTGAGCCATCATAGAAGCCTGGTCTTTTTTACCTTTATACTTATTCTGAATAGCTTTCAATTCTGGCTGCATCTTACGAGTAAGAACAGAGAATTTCTGCTGTCTATAAGTAAGTGGTAAAAGACATAAATAAATTAAAACAGTTAATAATACAATACTAAGTGCAATACTTGAAATACCAAGGTTCGATAAAACCATATAGATTTTATCCATAATCCAACCCAATACCTTGGAAATAGGTCCTAAAATAGCACCATTGTTGGCAGTCATATAAATTTCTGTCACAATAAACCTCCCAAATTGATGAATTTACTTATTTTTATAATCATCCCAGGAAAATCCGAAGTGATCTGGGACGTAATCTACTCCTCCATGTGAAAAAGGATTACATCTGAGTATTCTCCAAAGCGCAAGAATGCCTCCCTTTATAGCACCATGCTTTTGAACTGCTTCTAACCCATAAGTAGAACAAGTTGGATAATACGGACACTTCGTAGTTTTCATAGGTGAGATGTATTTTCTATATAATTTAATAATGAAAATAAGAAATCTCTTCATCAATAACTTTCTTTTTCAAATTCAATTAATAAGTAAGCTTTTGAAGATTTGCAAGATGCATAAAAGCGGATTCCATATCCTGATAAGATATCTCTTTCGCTGTATTTCTTGCAATGACTACAATGTCCCAACCACTATGAAACATCTCTTCATGTAGTCTATAACTTTCTCTGATCAGTCTCGTCAATCGATGTCGAACTACACTGTTACCAACTTTCTTGCTAACAGAGATTCCTAAACGGTTTTCTGAAAGGCCATTTTCATATACGTACATAACCAAATAACGATTCGCTTTCGATGTACCATTTTTATAAACTACTTGAAAATCCTTATTCTTTTTTAAAGATGTACTAAATTTCATTTCTATGACCTACTAATCACCAGTTTCTTCCTTATAAAAAATATAAATAGAAGAAAAGACCACTTTCGTGGTCTTAGATTAAGCTGATAATTTCTTTCTTCCCTTTAATCTTCTAGCTGCTAAAACCTTACGTCCACCTGCAGTTGCCATTCTAGCTCTGAAGCCGTGAACTTTAGATCTCTGTCTTCTTTTTGGCTGATATGTCATCTTCATAAGATTTACACCTCCTTTTTATATGAAAAAACATCAGCATTTATTATACCAAAAATACCCCAAATGTCAATAAATTTTGGGTTTTCAACCTAATCCACAGCATTGTTTAAATTTTAATAAACAGAGCTAACATTTAATAAGTTATCTACAATTTGTGGATAAGTCGGTGGATAACCGTGTATATATAGTGTTAAAATCTTGTTTATTGTTGGTTATAATTTTTACAATTTCCCTAATTTTCGGGATTTTTAATGTGAATAGGCCCAAATAGGCGTTTTTCGGTATTTAGGGTAAAATGTTGAGCCTAAATGTTTAATTGTTGATAAATAACCCTAATTAAGTTAATATAGAACATAGGAAATTTTGAATTTTTTTAGAAAGTTGGAGTTATAGATACAAATGGACTTATTGATGGCTAAATGGGACCAGATTCTTCAGAAGGTAAAAGAAGAATATGAAATTATGGATGTTTCTTATGATACATGGTTAAAACCGCTTGAAGTTTTTGCAGTAGAAAATGAAACTCTCTATATATTATTTCCACAGGATACAAATCAGATGAGCTTGAATTATATTTCAAAAAAATACGAGCTCCCTTTGAAAGTCACGATTGGAGAAATAATTGGTAAGGAATATGAAATTAAATTCATACTTCCAAAAGATGCTGCAACTTTGCAACCATCTCCTGCTCCAACTACCGCTGAAAAAATCAATGTACGTGATTCAAATCTAAATCCAAGATATACATTTGATACTTTTGTCGTAGGTGGCAATAACCGATTTGCGCAAAACGCAGCTCTTGCAGTTGCTGAATCTCCAGGTGAAATTTACAACCCACTTTATATCTATGGTGGACCTGGATTGGGTAAAACTCATCTGCTTCACGCGATTGGAAACTTCATATTAAAACAAACCCCGGATAAGAAGGTTCTCTATGTTACATCAGAGGAATTCCTAAACGAGGTTATTGAGTCTATCCGAAATACGAACAACACTACCGCTATGTCTAAATTTAGAGATAAGTATCGAACAGTGGATGTTCTGATGGTCGATGATATTCAGTTTATTATAGGAAAAGAAAGTACACAGGAAGAATTTTTCCATACTTTTAATGCTCTTGATCAGGCTGGAAAGCAGATTATCATTTCTTCTGATCGACCACCAAAAGAAATGGAAACTCTGGAAACTCGTATTCGAAGCCGTTTTGAAATGGGACTTATGGCGGATATCGGTTATCCAGATTACGAAACACGTATGGCTATCTTACGTAAAAAAGTAGAAACAGAGCATATTACATTCTCTGATGAGATTCTTCAATATATTGCGGATAATATTAAATCCAATATCCGAGAAATTGAAGGTGCTCTTAATAAATTAGTAGCTTATTCCAATCTTGAAAAGACAGAAATCACAATGGATATCGCAAGAAAGGAATTGCAAAATATTATTTCCCCTGATAAACCAAGGGAAGTAACACCACAGTTAATTATCGAAGTTGTAGCTGAACACTACAATCTTTCCGTCGATGATATGGTATCGAAAAAGAGAACAAGTAACATTGCAACTCCAAGACAGATTGCGATGTATCTATGTAGAAGGATGACAGATTATCCATTAGAAGCTATTGGTAGTTTCTTAGGTGGACGTGATCACTCTACGATTATTCATGGTGCCGATAAAATCGAAGAAAAATACGATAATGATAGTGATACACGTGCCCAGATTGATACGATTATGAAGAAAATCAATCCAAATTAGGTATTTATATAAGAAGAAACTCATTTTTTATAAACAGAAGTTGCTGAAAATTGGCGAGGTATATACATTTTTAGTCTTTTATCCACGAATATTGTTGATAAGTGACCCTATTTCGTGTAGAACTTCCATTTTTGAGTGGGTTTCCTATGGATAACTTGTTCGATCAAAAAATTCGATTTTTAGTTATTTACAACTTTCCAAGTTATTTTCACAACAAAATAACGGATTTACCAATATCGAAAAAGCGCAATATTTCTGGGCTTGAAGTAGTTTTGAACAAATTCACACCCCCTAATATTATTACTTTTAAATTTTATTTATATATTTATATACTATTTAACCGAAAGGAGTTTTGAACAATCATGAAGATTACTTGCTCAAAAGAAAATCTTGTTAAAGGTGTCAATATCGTAAGCAAGGCTGTTCCAGTTAGAACTACCATGCCAATTTTAGAATGTATCTTAGTAGATGCTTCTACTACAGAAATCAAACTTATGGCAAATGATATGGAAATTGGTATTGAAACTATTGTAGAAGGAACTATTGAAGAAAGAGGTATTATTGCGATTGATGCTAAATTCTTTGGAGAATTAGTTCGTAAATTACCGGATTCTGATGTAACGATTACTACTGACGAAAAATATAATGCAAAAATTCAATGTGAAAGTGTTATTGTTGAAACTCCATGTAAACCAGGAGATGATTTTTCCTATATTCCGAATGTAGAGAGATTTAATCCAGTTGTTATTTCTCAGTTTTCTCTGAAGGAAGTAATAAGACAGACAATTTTCTCTATTGCGGAAAATGATAATAATAAATTGATGACTGGAGAATTATTTGAAATTAAGGGTAATAAATTAAAAGTGGTTTCCCTTGATGGTCATAGAATTTCTATTCGTAACATTGAATTAAAAGATGAATACGAAGATAAAAAGGTTATCGTTCCTGGTAAAACTTTGAATGAAATTGCTAAAATCATTCCAGGTGCGGTAGATGAAGATGTAAATATTTATCTTTCTAAGAATCATATTGTCTTTGAATTTGAGCATACAACAGTTGTTTCAAGATTAATCGAAGGTGAATATTTCAAGATTGATCAGATGCTTTCTTCTGATTTCGAAACAAAAGTAAAAGTAAATAAGCGTGCGCTCTTCTCTTCTATCGATCGTTCTACCATCATGGTAAAAGAAAGAGATAAAAAGCCAATTATCATGAATATTACAGATAACAA
The DNA here is from genome assembly GCA_000702525.1 of Lachnospiraceae bacterium AC2012. GTDB lineage: Bacteria > Bacillota > Clostridia > Lachnospirales > Lachnospiraceae > FD2005. The sequence continues at coordinate 1,628,852 of JNIN01000001.1, read as the reverse complement.
TCTGGAATTAAAGATTGATTCTGCTATGACAGGTAACATGGAAGAAAATATTGGAATCAATAAAGAGGGTAAGGACATTAAGATTGGATTTAATCCAAAATTCTTTATGGATGCACTTCGTGTAATTGATGAAGAAGAAGTTACACTCTATATGGTGAATCCAAAAGCACCTTGTTTTGTAAAAGATGAGGATGAAAGCTTTATTTATCTGATTCTTCCAGTAAACTTCAGTCAGGGTTAATAGAAAAGAGTAAAGTATGGAAATAGTAAATATTAGAGAAAATGATGAATTCATCAAGCTTGGACAAGCGATGAAAAAAGCTGGAATGGTTGGTTCTGGTGTCGATGCCAAGATGGTAATTCAGGATGGACTTGTCAAAGTAAATGGCGAAGTAGATACGCGTCGTGGAAGAAAATTATTTGGCGGTGAAGTTGTAGAATACAACGGAGAATCTTTTCAGGTAGAAAAATAAATGGTTATTCGATCAATCGAGTTAAATAATTATCGGAATTATGAAAATTTAAAAATTGAATTTTCGGAAGGTACGAATATCTTATTTGGCGATAATGCCCAAGGAAAAACGAATATTCTTGAAGCTGCATACTTGAGTGGAACAACAAAGTCCCATAGAGGAGCAAAAGATCGGGAACTAATAAGATTTGATCAAAGTGAAGGTCATATCAGAACGATTATCGAGAAAGATGAGAAAGAATATCAAATCGATATTCATCTTCGTAAAAATAAATCCAAGGGTATCGCGATTAATAGAATTCCAATTAAGAAAACGACAGAATTGTTTGGATTATTAAATATTATTCTATTTTCACCGGAGGATCTTAATATTATTAAAAATGGTCCGCAGGAAAGAAGAAGATTTATTGATGCAGAACTTTGTCAGTTGGATAAGATTTATCTGCATAATCTCAAGCAATATAACAAAATCTTAGAACAGCGAAATAAATTATTAAAAGACATCCCTATGAAACCAGAGTTGAAAGATACGCTTTCCATCTGGGATAATCAATTGATTGATTATGGAACTAAGATTATAGATAGCCGAAAGAAATTTATAAAAGATCTGAATGAGATTGTTCATGATATGCATTTTAAAATTTCTGGAGGTAAAGAAGATCTTTTGGTTGAATATGAGCCAAATGTTTATGCTCCGAATATGGAGATGGAACTTCTGAAAGCAACCGATCGAGATTTACATCTTGGAAATACTTCGGTTGGACCACATAGGGATGATTTGAAATTTAGTATTTCCGGAATCGATATTCGAAAATTTGGATCGCAGGGTCAGCAGAGGACATGTGCTCTCTCACTGAAACTTTCGGAGATACAATTGGTGAAAATGATAATCGGTGAAAAACCGGTGTTATTGTTAGATGATGTTTTGTCAGAGCTTGATAGTAATCGACAGAATTATTTGTTAAATAGTATTTATGATACGCAAACGATAATAACCTGTACTGGTTTAGATGATTTTGTAAAGAATCGTTTTAAAATCAATCGCGTTTATGAAGTGATGCAAGGTCAGGTATTTGAAAGAAGCAGTACAAACTAGGAGGATGACATGAGTCAGGAAAGAGAATACGGAGCAGACCAAATTCAGATTTTGGAAGGTTTGGAAGCTGTACGTAAAAGACCGGGAATGTATATTGGTAGTACATCTGAAAGAGGTCTTCATCATTTGGTTTACGAAATTGTAGATAATGCAGTTGATGAAGCTTTAGCAGGATTTTGCCATAATATTATTGTGACAGTAAATCCGGATAATTCCATTACTGTCGAAGATGATGGTCGTGGTATTCCTACAGGAATTAATAAAAAAGCCGGAATTCCAGCTGTTGAAGTTGTATTTACAATTCTTCATGCAGGCGGTAAGTTCGGTGGTGGAGGATACAAGGTATCCGGTGGTCTTCATGGTGTAGGTGCATCTGTTGTTAATGCCCTTTCCAACTGGTTAGTTGTTGAAGTACGTCGAGATGGCAAAGTATTTGAACAGAGATACGAACGTGGAAAGACGATGTATCCATTAAGAGAAATTGGAACTTGTGATCCAGAAAAAACTGGAACAAAAGTTACATTTTCACCAGATGGAACAATTTTCGAAACAACGGTATATAACTATGACACATTAAGAACGAGACTTCGTGAAACTGCATTCCTTACAAAGAATCTTAGAATCACACTTAGAGATACTCGTGAAGAAGAAGCAAGAGAAGATGTATTCCACTACGAAGGTGGTATTAAGGAATTCGTAACTTACTTAAACCGTGGTAAGACAGAACTTTACAATAACGTGATTTATTGTGAAGGTGAAAAAGATGGCGTCTATGTTGAAGTTGCATTCCAGCACAATGATTCTTATTCCGAGAATACATTAAGCTTTGTAAATAATATTATTACACCAGAAGGTGGAACACATATTGCTGGTTTTAGAGCTGCTCTTACAAAGATTTTCAATGCGTATGCCAGAGATAATAAGATTTTAAAAGACAATGATGAAGCACTTTCCGGAGAAGATATCCGTGAAGGTATGACTGCCATTGTATCTGTTAAGATTGAGGAACCTCAGTTTGAAGGTCAGACAAAGCAGAAGCTTGGTAACTCTGAAGCAAGAGGTGCAGTAGATTCTATCGTTTCTGAGAAGTTGACATATTTCTTAGAGCAGAATCCACAGATTGCAAAACTGATTTGCGAAAAATCTATTCAGTCTCAGCGTGCAAGAGAAGCTGCTCGTAAAGCGAGAGATTTAACAAGACGTAAGAATGTCTTAGAATCAAACTCTCTTCCAGGTAAGCTTGCAGATTGTTCGGACAAGAATCCTGAGAATTGTGAAATCTTCATCGTCGAGGGAGATTCCGCGGGTGGATCTGCAAAGACTGCTCGTTCCCGTGCAACACAGGCGATTCTTCCACTTCGTGGTAAGATTTTGAATGTTGAAAAGGCTAGAGAAGACAAGATTTACGCGAATGCCGAAATCAAAGCTATGATTACAGCTTTTGGTACTGGTATCCATGAAGATTTTGATATTGAAAAATTAAGATATCACAAGATTATTATCATGACTGATGCCGACGTCGATGGTGCGCATATCGCTACACTTATGCTTACATTCTTGTATCGTTTCATGCCAGAATTGATTAAGCAGGGATATGTATATTTAGCTATGCCACCACTTTACAAAATCGAAAAGAATCGTAAGATTTGGTACGCATACTCTGACGAAGAATTAAATAAAATTCTTACAGAAATTGGCCGTGATGGAAATAATAAGATTCAGCGATACAAGGGTCTTGGTGAAATGGATGCGGAACAGTTATGGGAAACAACAATGGATCCAGAGAAGCGTGTATTGAAGAAAGTTATGATTGATGATGATAATGAATCTGAAATTGATCTTACATTCTCTATTTTGATGGGTGATAAGGTTGAACCAAGAAGAGATTTCATCGAAGAAAATGCGAAGTATGTTCAAAATCTGGACATCTAAGAGAAGGGACGTTAAGTAAAAATGGAAGATAATATTTTTGACAATATTCGAGAAGTTGATCTGAAGAAAACCATGGAGACTTCTTATATCGATTACGCCATGAGTGTAATTGCTTCACGTGCTCTCCCAGATGTAAGAGATGGTTTAAAGCCAGTACAGAGACGTGTACTCTACTCCATGATTGAATTGAATAATGGACCAGACAAGCCACATCGTAAGTCAGCACGTATTGTTGGTGATACGATGGGTAAGTATCATCCACATGGTGATAGTTCTATTTACGGTGCATTAGTAAATATGGCACAGGAATGGTCTACAAGATATCCGTTAGTTGATGGACATGGAAACTTCGGTTCTGTCGATGGTGATGGAGCCGCTGCTATGCGATACACAGAAGCAAGACTTTCTAAGATTTCTATGTCTATGCTTCAGGATTATGACAAGGATACCGTAGATTTCGTACCAAACTTTGATGAAACAGAGAAGGAACCATCGGTACTTCCAGCGCGTTATCCAAACCTTTTGGTAAATGGTACGACTGGTATTGCCGTAGGTATGGCAACGAATATTCCACCACATAATCTTCGTGAAGTAATCGGTGCTGTAACTAAGATTATCGATAATCAGGTAGAAGAAAACAGAGAAACTGAAATCGAAGAAATTATGGAAATCATCAAAGGACCTGATTTCCCAACAGGTGGTACTATTCTTGGTAGATCTGGAATCGATGAAGCTTATCGTACAGGCCGTGGAAAGATTAAGGTTCGTGCCGTTACAGATATCGAACCAATGCCAAATGGAAAGAATCGTATCGTTGTAACAGAAATTCCTTATGGAGTAAACAAGGCAAAACTTGTTGAATATATTGGAAAATTAGTACGTGACAAGAAGTTAGATGGTATTACTGCCCTTCGTGATGAATCTTCTCGTGAAGGTATGCGAATCGTTATCGAACTTCGTAAAGATATCAATCCAAATGTCATGTTAAATCAGCTTTTTAAGCATACACAGCTGCAGGATACATTTGGCGTAATCATGCTTGCATTGATTAATAACCAGCCAAAGGTTATGAACCTGAAAGAAATTTTAGGTTATTATCTGGATCATCAGAAGGATGTTGTAACTCGTAGAACAAAATACGAATTAAACAAAGCGGAAGAAAGAGCTCATATTTTACAGGGATTATTAATTGCGCTCGATAACATCGATGAAGTAATTAAGATTATTCGTGGTTCTGAAAATGTTCAGATTGCGAAGGCTACATTGACAGAGCGATTCGGACTTTCTGATGCACAGGCACAGGCAATCGTTGATATGCGTCTTCGTGCTCTCACAGGTTTGGAAAGAAACAAACTGGAAGATGAGTTCAAGGCATTAGAAGCAAAGATTGCTTATTTGAAGGAAATCTTAGCAGATGAGAAGGTTCTTCTTAAAGTCATCAAAGAAGAAATCCAGGTAATCGCAGATAAGTATGGCGATGAACGTAGAACATCCATCGGATTTGATGAATACGATATCTCCATGGAGGATATGATTCCAAACAAGAATACCGTAATCACATTTACAAAGCTCGGTTATATTAAGCGTATGGAAGTTGAAAACTTCAAGGCGCAGCACCGTGGTGGTAAAGGTATCAAGGGAATGGAAACGATTGATGAAGATTACATTGTAGAGATGATGCTTACAAAGACACATAACTACTTGATGTTCTTCACCAATAAGGGGCGTGTTTATCGTTTGAAAGTTTATGAGATTCCGGAAGCATCTAGAACTGCGAGAGGTACAGCAATCATTAATCTCTTACAGTTACAGCCAGATGAACATATTACATCTATGATTCCAGTGAAGGAATACAAGGAAGATGAATACTTGTTTATGGCTACAAAGAACGGAATCGTGAAGAAGACAAATCTCTCTGAATATGCAAATATCAGAAAGAATGGTCTTGCTGCTATCAATCTTCGTGAAGATGATTTATTGATCGAAGTTAAGATGGCGAAGGAAGATGACGAAGCTATGCTGTTCACAAAATTCGGTATGGCAATCCGCTTCAAGGTATCTGATGTTAGAACAACTGGTAGAACATCTATGGGTGTTATCGGTATGAGTTTATCTGACCAGGATGATGTTATTGCAATGCAGCTTACAAAACAGGGCGAAAGTGTTATGATCGTATCAAGCAAGGGTCTTGGTAAGTGCACACTGATTTCTGAATTTACAACACAGCGCCGTGGTGGTAAGGGTGTGAAGTGCTACAAGATTATGGAAAAGACAGGAAATGTTGTTGGCGTTAAGGCTGTTTCCAAGGAAGATGAAGTTATGCTCATCAATACAGAGGGAACGGTTATCCGTATGAAAGTAGCAGATACTACTCTACTTAGCCGAATCACATCTGGTGTTAAGCTCATTGATCTGAAGGATGACGAAACAGTTGCATCAATTGCAAAGGTTCGCCAGGAAGATATCATTGAAGAAGAAATTGAGGAAGAAGAAGCGGAAACTTCAGGAAATGATACGACAGAAGAATAATTAGAATGAGATCAAAAAAGGGCTGTTTCGACAGTCCTTTTTGTCGTTTTTGGGTTTTTACAAAAAGGGAAAAGGTAATGGAAATAAGATATGTTGATGTAGCGGATATTACGAAAAATATTAAGGAAATGTGCATGGAAGCGAATTTTGTATTGTCAGAGGATATGAAAAAAGCGCTGGAAAATGCAAAAAATACCGAGCACTCTCCTATTGGGAAAAAGGTGTTGGGAGATTTGGAAGAAAATCTAGCAATCGCTGATAAAGAGAGAATTCCAATTTGTCAGGATACGGGGATGGCTGTGGTATTTATAGAGATTGGACAG
>JNIN01000001.1:1570000-1617500 GCA_000702525.1 Lachnospiraceae bacterium AC2012 | reverse complement strand
GCGGGATGTAGTAATACATCGGTAGAGGAGCATTCTAAAAACCGACGAAGCGTGACCGATAAGGACACGTGGAGGGATTAGAAGAGAGAATGCCGGAATGAGTAGCGAGAGAAAGGTGAGAATCCTTTCGGCCGAATATCTAAGGATTCCAGGGTAAAGCTGATCTGCCCTGGGTAAGTCGGGACCTAAGGCGAGGTCGAAAGACGTAGTCGATGGATAACAGGTTGAGATTCCTGTACCTTATATTATCAGAACTGTGGGGACGCAGAAGGAAAGCACAAGCCAGAGATGGAATTCTGGCACAAGCGTATAGCAGGGCGTAGGCAAATCCGCGCCGGAAAGCGAAAGCGTGATGTGGAGTGAAATGAAGTAACGAAGTGTGTGAGCCAGCTGCCGAGAAAAGCCGCTATTGTGTAATATAAGCCCGTACCGTAAACCGACACAGGTGGATGAGGAGAGAATCCTAAGGCCGACGGAAGAAGCATTGTTAAGGAATTCGGCAAAATGACCCCGTAACTTCGGGAGAAGGGGTGCCTACGAATGTAGGCCGCAGAGAATAGGCTCAAGCAACTGTTTAGCAAAAACACAGGTCTATGCGAAACCGTAAGGTGAAGTATATGGGCTGACGCCTGCCCGGTGCTGGAAGGTTAAGAGGAGAGGTTAGCGTAAGCGAAGCTTTGAATTCAAGCCCCAGTAAACGGCGGCCGTAACTATAACGGTCCTAAGGTAGCGAAATTCCTTGTCGGGTAAGTTCCGACCCGCACGAAAGGCGTAATGATTTGAGCACTGTCTCGACAATGCATCCGGTGAAATTGAAGTACCAGTGAAGATGCTGGTTACCCGCGCCAGGACGGAAAGACCCCATGGAGCTTTACTCCAGTTTGGTACTGGGATTCGGTACTGCATGTACAGGATAGGTGGGAGACTAAGATATAGGAACGCCAGTTTCTATGGAGTCACTGTTGGGATACCACCCTTGTAGTACTGGGTTTCTAACCTGCAGCCGTTATCCGGCTGGGGGACAATGCCAGGCGGGGAGTTTGACTGGGGCGGTCGCCTCCGAAAGGGTATCGGAGGCGCTCAAAGGTTCCCTCAGAATGGTTGGAAACCATTTGAAGAGTGCAAAGGCAGAAGGGAGCTTGACTGCGACACCGACGGGTGGAGCAGGTACGAAAGTAGGACTTAGTGATCCGGTGGTATAAAGTGGGATTGCCATCGCTCAACGGATAAAAGCTACCCTGGGGATAACAGGCTTATCACTCCCAAGAGTTCACATCGACGGAGTGGTTTGGCACCTCGATGTCGGCTCATCGCATCCTGGGGCTGTAGCAGGTCCCAAGGGTTGGGCTGTTCGCCCATTAAAGCGGTACGCGAGCTGGGTTCAGAACGTCGTGAGACAGTTCGGTCCCTATCCGGCGCGGGCGGAGGATATTTGAGAGGAGCTACCCCTAGTACGAGAGGACCGGGGCGGACGGACCACTGGTGTACCAGCTGTCTACCAAAGGCATAGCTGGGTAGCCAAGTCCGGAAGGGATAAACGCTGAAGGCATCTAAGCGTGAAGCCCCCCTCAAGATGAGATATCCCGTCCTTTAAGGACATAAGATCCCTTATAGAGTATGAGGTAGATAGGGCAAAGGTGGAAGCGTAGTAATACGTGTAGCTGATTGTTACTAATCGATCGAAGGCTTGACCAAATATGTTAATCTCAATCTATATGAAGTTTTGAAGGAACACGAATCGCTCGTAAGAGTGAGCACTATATGTTACTTACTTTTAATTACCAAGGCCCCTTGGTCAAGCGGTTAAGACATCGCCCTTTCACGGCGGTAACATGGGTTCAAATCCCGTAGGGGTCATTTTTTTGTATAAAGATTTAATTTATTCTTGACGCAAATACGTGACTCGAATATACTTAAATAAGTTCGGCGACATAGCCAAGTGGTAAGGCAAAGGTCTGCAACACCTCTATCACCAGTTCGAATCTGGTTGTCGCCTCTATTGAGAAGAAGATCTAGCGATTAGATCTTCTTTTTTTGTACACTTTTTTGTCATTTGCATATATAATGTATAAGGTTGATTATATGCCAATTTTTAGGTGGTTATTAGGAGGAAAAGAAGTATAAATGGCGAGGGAACTCATAACATTAGAACATATCTATAAATCGTATGGAGATCAACTCGTATTAGATGATCTTAGTTTAATGATAAAAGAAAATTCATTTGTAACATTACTTGGTCCAAGTGGATGTGGAAAGACGACAACCCTCCGTATTATTGGTGGGTTTGAGTATCCAGACTCTGGGGCTGTTGTTTTTGATGGCAAAAATATCACAGACTTATCCCCAAATAAGAGAAATCTGAATACTGTTTTCCAGAAATACGCACTTTTTCCACATATGACAGTAGAAGAAAATATTGCATTTGGACTTAAGATTTCCAATAAAAGTCAGCAGTATATTAAGGATAAAGTAAAGTACGCATTGAAACTTCTGAATATGGATGGTTTTGAACAGCGTAAACCGGATTCTCTTTCCGGAGGACAGCAGCAGCGAGTAGCGATTGCGAGAGCGATTGTCAATGAACCAAAAGTTCTTTTGCTGGATGAGCCACTTGGTGCATTGGATTTGAAAATGCGTCAGGGCATGCAGTATGAATTGATGCGTCTGAAAAATGAATTGGGAATCACATTCATTTATGTAACGCATGACCAGGAAGAAGCACTTACGATGTCAGATCATATTATCGTTATGAATCAGGGGTATATTCAGCAGGAAGGTACGCCGGAAATGATCTATAACGAGCCGGAGAATGCTTTCGTTGCTGACTTTATCGGGGACAGTAATATCTTACGTGCGAAGATGATTCAGGATAAACTCGTTGAGATTCAGGGAGCGAAATTTGCATGTGTCGATGTAGGATTTGGTCAGAATAATCCAGTCGATGTAGTAATTCGTCCGGAAGATATCGAATTATTGGAACCGGAAAAGGGCATCATCAAGGGACGTGTATTAAATACGGTATTCCGCGGAGTGCATTATGAAATGGAAGTGGAGGCGCACAATTATAAGTGGCTCGTTCACTCTACAAGAATGAAGGAAGTAGGCCAGGAAGTTGGTCTCTACGTTGATCCATTTAATATTCAGGTTATGAATGTTCCGGAATCGGAAGATGAGGAGGCAATCAGTGAACTTGAACAGACAGAATAAAATCCACAATGGAAAGAAACAAATGATATGGTTATCCACACCATACATCGGTTGGTCGCTCCTTTTTGTGGTTATTCCACTCTGCATGGTTTTGTATTATGGTTTAACGACAGATACCTGGAGCTTTACATTTGCAAATGTGACACATATTACTGAACCAGGCTATATGAAAGCATTGGTTCGTTCGGTAGAACTCGCTGTTATTGCGACAATCGTTTGTTTTTTGCTGGCTTATCCACTGGGTATGATATTGCGTTCGATGCATCTTTCTAGAAATGGTTTCATTATTACGCTATTTATCCTACCTATGTGGATGAATTTCCTGCTTCGAACATTGACTTGGATGACATTGTTGGAAGGCAGTGGCGTCATTAATGGTATTTTAAATGTTTTACATCTGCCAAATATCCATATTATTAACACGCCAGCGGCAATCGTGCTTGGTATGGTATACAATTATTTGCCATTTATGATTCTTCCGATTTATACAGCGCTTAACAATATTGATGAGGATTTATTAAATGCATCGAGAGATCTTGGTGCAGGGGAATTGCAGACATTCTGTAAAGTAACATTTCCACTGTCGCTGCCGGGCGTGGGAAGTGGTGTGACGATGGTATTTATACCGGCGTTGACGACATTTGCTATCTCAAGTATGTTGGGCGGTTCGAAGATTATGTTAATCGGAAATGTTATCGAACAGGAATTTACAAGTCTCTACGACTGGCATCTGGGATCTGGTATTTCGATTATTCTTATGGTCGTAATCATTATCAATATGATGCTGAATATTGCATTTGATGCGAAGGAAGAACGTCAGGCAAAATCAATCAAAGGAGGGAAACGCTAGATGAAGAAGTTTTTTAGCCGTTTCTATATGGCTTTGATTTTTATATTTATGTATGCTCCGATTTTGACTTTGATTGTGCTTTCGTTTAATGCAAGCAAGTCGAGAGCGAAGTGGGGCGGATTTACCTTGAAATGGTACGTCGACTTGTTCCAGGACGAAACGATTATGGGTACGCTTTGGAATACGTTATCGATTGCGATTTTAGCGACGATTATTTCGACTTTTATTGGAACGGTAACCTGCATTGGACTGATGTATGCAAATAAAAAGACAAGAGCGATTGTCATGAACATCGCAAATATCCCAATGATTAATGCGGATATTGTTACGGGTATCAGTTTGATGCTTTTGTTCCAGGCAATGCATGTTACGACGGGATTTGGAACCATCCTGATGGCTCATATTACCTTCGATATTCCCTTTGTCATGCTTTCTGTTATGCCAAGAGTCAAGACGTTAAATCAGAACACATATGAGGCGGCTTTGGATCTGGGAGCAACGCCAATCTACGCCTTTCGAAAAGCGGTGTTACCAGAATTATGGCCAGTGATTATCGCGGGTGGATTGATGGCATTTACGATGAGTATCGATGATTTCATTATTACGTATTTTACAAAGGGATCCGGTTACGAAACATTATCCACACTGATTTACAGTGAAGTAAAGCGAGGAATCCAGCCGGAAATCTATGCTTTGTCTGCGATTATTTTCGTGGCAGTGATGTTCCTCTTAATTCTGGTAAACGTGATTCCGAAGATTCGAAGCGACAGAAAAGCAAGACGAGGTCGAAAGAAAATCGCGGCAGCGGTTTTGGTGCTTTGTTTGACTGCGACATCGATGGGAACATTGACAGCCTGCGGTACAAATTCATCTACCGGGAAGAATGGTAAGCTCTATGTATATAACTGGGGCGAGTATATCGATCCGGATTTGATTGATCAATTTGAGGAAGAAACGGGCATTGATGTCATCTATGATATGTTCGAAACAAACGAGGTAATGTATGCCAAGATGGCGCAGGATTCCTCCGCTTACGATGTCATCTGTCCATCCGATTATATGATCAATAAGATGATTGAAAATGACCTCCTGCAGGAGCTGGATTTTAGCCAGATTCCGAACGCAGAAAATATCGGTGAGAGTTATTGGACCAGCTCCGAGACCTTTGATCCGGGCAACAAATATTCGGTACCTTATTGCTGGGGAACCGTCGGCATCCTCTACAATAAAACCATGGTGGATGAAGAGGTAAATAGCTGGGATATCCTCTGGGATGACAAATATTCCGGTCAGATTTTGATGCAGGATTCTGTACGAGATGCACTGATGATTGCGCTTATGAGAAATGGTTACTCTTGCAATACCGACGATGAGGAAGCATTGGAAGAAGCAGCGCAGGATTTGATTGCGCAGAAGCCACTCGTTCAGGCGTATGTTGTGGATCAGGTTCGTGATAAGATGATTGGAAATGAAGCGGCGCTCGGTGTCATCTACTCCGGCGAAGCCATCTACACCCAGCAGGAAAATCCGGATCTGGAATATGTGGTTCCTGACGAAGGAACGAATGTATGGATTGATTCCTGGGTAATTAGTAAGAATTCCAAGAATGTTGAGAATGCACATAAATGGATTAACTTTATGTGTCGTGCAGACGTCGCTTATAAGAACTTTGAATATATTACATATTCTACGCCGAATGAGGCAGCACGAGAGTTGATCGAGGATGATGCAATTAAGAACTCCGAGATTGCATTTCCAGATTTAACAACTATGAAAACAGAGGCTTACCAGTATTTGGGAACCGATGTAGAAAGACTCTATAACGATAAATGGATGGAAGTAAAATCCGCAGATTAGAGGAATCGAGAATTCGTTATAGGTAAGAACTATAAAGCAAATTTAATAAAATCAATTGACACCGCGTGTCAGAAGTTTATAATACAAACTAACAACTTAAGACTTTAAACCGTTGAAGTGGAGATAAAAATATTTGAGCGCGCACAGAGAGCCTGGGGAGCTGAGAGCCGGGTCGTATGCAGGATATTAAATGGACCACGGAGGGCACAGGGAAAAGCTTTCAAAAGAGGGCCGAGTATTCTGTGACGTGAGGCATACGTAAGTTGCCGGAGATATGTAGGTATCTCGCAAGTGCATGAGTCAAATCATGAAGCAAGGTGGCACCGCGGAATCAGATGTATGAATTCGTCCTTGGCAAATGTTTATTTGCCATGGGCGATTTTTTTATACCAGAAATTAGTGGGAAGCAAATGGGAAAAGGATACAGAAAGACTGTATCGGGAAAAAGAAGAAAAAAGAAAAGGGAAAAGAAGGGAAAGAGATTATGGAACCAACATTCGAGACTGTGAAACAGTATGCGCTGGATCCCAACATTCATAGGGTTCCGGTTGCGACAGAGATTTTATCCGATTACTATACGACGATTGAAGTGATGCGGATACTAAGAAATGTGAGTAAGCATGTATATTTGCTGGAGAGTGCGAGCCAGGAAAAGAGGATGGGAAGGTATTCCTTTCTGGGATTTGAACCACAGATGGAAATCACCTGTAAGGATCATCGTTTTATCATTCGGAAACGGCAGGAGGATAAGAAATTTCAGACGGTAGAAGATACCGTGGTGGAACATCCGGGGGAAGAGGTTCGGCGATGGCTCGATACTTATCGGAGCCCAAGATTAGAGGAAATGCCACCGTTCAGCGGAGGGTTCGTTGGATATTTCTCGTACGATTACATCAAATATAATGAGCCGAAATTGAAACTCAAGGGTGGAAGTCATGCAGAGAAGCATAATAAAGAATTTAAAGATATCGATTTAATGATGTTTAATGATGTGATTGCATTTGATCATTATCGGCAGAAACTGATCTTTATTACGGGTGTGATGCTGGATGATGCGCGAGAGCTTACGGTAGCTGACGATGGCGTGGAAATGGTGAAACGGGTAGAGGAAGCGCTTTTAGAAGAAGCATATGAAGCGGCGAGAAAGCGATTAAAGGAGATGATTCACTTAATTCATACCGGGCAGAAGAAACGTTTTCAAAGTCTTGCCATTGCAGGTGATTTAAAGCTGAAATATGACAAAGAGCAATACATCGAGATGGTGCAGAAGGCAAAGCATTATATCAAGGAGGGCGATATCTTCCAGGTGGTATTATCGAATCCGATTACGGCTTCGGCGGAGGGTTCCCTGTTCGATACGTATCGGGTGCTTCGAAGCGAGAATCCATCACCCTATATGTTCTATTTTTCGAGTAGCGATTTGGAGATGGCGGGAGCAAGTCCGGAGACATTGGCCAAAGTAGAGGATGGATATGCGTATACATTTCCACTGGCGGGAACGAGACGAAGAGGACAGACGGAGGAGGAAGACCGGGAAATCGAAGAGGGACTTCTGCAGGACGAGAAGGAATTGGCGGAACACAATATGCTGGTGGACCTCGGCAGAAATGATATGGGAAAGGTCAGTAAGATTGGAACCGTGAAAGTCGAGAAATATATGGAGATCCAGAAATATTCGCATGTGATGCATATTGGATCTACCGTTGTAGGAGAACTTCTAGAGGAGAAGGATGCCATCGATGTGATGGACGCGATACTTCCGGCAGGGACATTGTCGGGGGCACCAAAGTTTCGGGCATGTGAAATTATCGAGGAGCTGGAGCGATGTAAACGCGGTGTCTACGGAGGAGCGATTGGATACCTCGATTTCACCGGGAATATGGATACCTGTATCGCAATCCGCCTGGTGTATAAGAAGAATGGAGAAGTATGTATCCGTTCCGGCGCAGGGATTGTAGCAGATTCCGAGCCAAAGATGGAATACGAGGAATGTCGGAAGAAGGCGCAGGCGGTTGTAAATGCGATACAGATGGCAGAGGGGGGATTGCGATGATTTTATTGATTGATAATTACGATAGTTTTTCGTATAACCTCTACCAACTGATTGGTTCGATGAATCCGGATATCCAGATGATTCGAAATGATACTGCTTCGGTGGAAGAGATTCTATCGATGAAGCCCGAAGCTATTGTATTATCCCCCGGGCCGGGACGACCGGAACATGCAGGGGTATGCGAAAAATTAATTCTGACGGTGGAGGAGAGAAATCTACGGATTCCGATGATGGGTGTTTGTCTGGGGCATCAGGCAATCTATGATGCCTATGGTGGAACAATCGGATATGCCAAAGAATTGATGCATGGGAAAAGGAAAAAAATAAGAAAAGTGGGAGAGAGTGTGATCTTCCAGGGATTGGAGGAGGAATTTTACGCGGCGCGTTATCACAGCTTAGTAGCAGAGCGTGAAACATTACCGGATTGCCTGGAGATTACAGCGGTTTCTGAGGATGGCGAGATTATGGCTGTCGAGCATAAGGAGAAACCGATTTATGGATTACAGTTTCATCCGGAGTCTGTGATGACCGAAGATGGCGAGAAAATGATGAAGAATTTCCTGGAGAAGGAGGGGTTCATATGATAGCAGAAGCAATTAAGAAAGTAACAAATAGAGAAGATTTAACGAGTATAGAAGCCCGTGAAGTGATGGATGAAATCATGACGGGTTCTGCGACGCCGGTACAGATGTCCAGCTACCTCACAGCACTGAGTTTAAAGGGAGAGACCATTACGGAGATTACCGCATCTGCAGAGGGAATGAGAGCAGCGGGAACAAAACTAAATCACAAGCAGGATGTATTGGAGATTGTTGGAACCGGTGGAGATCAGAGTAATTCCTTTAATATTTCAACAACAAGTTCCATCGTAATAGCAGCGGGTGGCGTACCGGTGGCCAAGCATGGCAATCGGGCAGCATCTTCGAAGTCCGGGGCAGCGGACTGTCTGGAAAATTTGGGGATTAAGCTGGATATAGAACCAGAGAGAAATCAGGAAATCCTGAATGAAATCGGCATTTGCTTTTTGTTTGCACAGAAGTATCATACAGCGATGAGATTCGTAGGACCGGTACGAAAAGAACTCGGAATACGAACGGTATTTAACATCTTAGGGCCACTGACGAACCCGGCATCTGCGAATATGCAGATTATGGGGGTGTACAGTAAGGAGTTAGTAGAGCCCATGGCGAAAGTACTGCAGAATCTCGGTGTAAAACGAGGAATGGTGGTATTTGGCGAAGATGGTTTAGATGAGATTACCAGTAGTTCCGATACTTATGTATGCGAGATTAAGGGAAAGGAATTGGAGACGTATGAGATTTCGCCGGAACAGTTTGGATACAAGCGTTGCAAGAAATCCGATTTGGTAGGCGGA
Organism: Lachnospiraceae bacterium AC2012; assembly: GCA_000702525.1. Taxonomy (GTDB): domain Bacteria; phylum Bacillota; class Clostridia; order Lachnospirales; family Lachnospiraceae; genus FD2005. The sequence goes on along the minus strand of JNIN01000001.1, from coordinate 1,608,158 downwards.
ACGGGAGAAGAAAATGCAGCGATTACAAAAGCAATATTAGATGGCAGAGAGCAAGGAGCGAAGAGAGATACGGTCTGTATGAATGTGGGCGCCGCATTGTATATTGCCGGAAAAGCAAAAAGTCTCGAGAAGGGAATCCGTATGGCAGAGGTACTTATTGACAGCGGCGAGGCATTTCAAAAACTGCAGGAATTTGTGAGTGCGACAAATTGCTAGATACCTTCAGGGTAGAAGTTGGAAACAGGAATGTGGAAGGGACGCAATAGATGAATATTTTAGATGAAATTGCAGAGAAGACCCGACGAAGAATCGCAATGGAAAAACAGGAAATGCCACTGGACGAGATTAGGAAGAAAGGGCAAGTGACAAAGCCGGGGCGCTTTTATCAGGCATTGAAGCAGGAGGGAATGTCTTATATCTGCGAAATTAAAAAGGCTTCCCCATCGAAGGGAATCATAGCAGAGGAATTCCCTTATATCGAGATTGCAGAGGCATATGAGGCAGTAGGTGCCAGCGCGATTTCCTGCCTTACGGAGCCGGAATATTTCCTGGGATCAAATGAGATTTTAGGAGAAGTGGCGAAGCATGTTACCATTCCGATTTTGAAGAAGGATTTCGTAGTGGATCCCTATATGATTTACCAGGCGGCATACTATGGGGCATCGGCGGTACTTCTCATCTGTAAGATTTTAACGGAGGAAGAATTAAAGGAGTATTTGGAACTGGCGAAGCAGTTGGGGCTCGATGCATTGGTAGAAACGCATAATGCGGATGAAATAAGGAAAGCATTGCATTGTGGAGCAAGAATCATCGGTGTCAATAATCGAAATCTGGAGGACTTTAGTGTAAACACCGAGAATGCTATGGCACTTCGGGAATTCGTATCAGAGGAGATTGTTTTTGTATCCGAGAGTGGAATAAAGACGAGGGAAGATATCGTAAGACTGGAAGAAGCGAAAGTGGATGCGGTATTGATTGGGGAGACGATGATGCGAAGTAGAGATAAGGCAGCAAAGCTCAGAGAATTAAAGGGGATCAAATGAGAACGAGATGTAAAATCTGCGGGTTATATCGCGAAGAAGATATTGCCTATATCAATCTGATCAAGCCGGATTATTGCGGGTTTATCATTGACTATCCCAAAAGTCATCGAAGTCTGCATATCGAGCAGGTGGAAAAGTTATCGGGGATTGTGGATAACCAGATAGTTCGTGTGGGGGTCTTTGTGGATGAAGAGGTAGAAATCATAGAAGATCTGTTGAAACGGGATGTAATCGACATGGCGCAGTTGCATGGAAAGGAAGACGATTCGCTGATTCAGAGAGTACAAGAGAATACGGGAAAGCCTGTTATAAAGGCTTTTGTTATTGATTCGAAAGCGGCTTATGAAAAGGCTTGTAAGAGTAGCGCGGATTACATCCTATTGGATGCCGGCAAGGGGGAAGGCAGGCAATTCGATTGGGATGTGATTAGTGAAAATCCGCCGGAGCGGAAATATTTCCTGGCGGGCGGTTTAAATCGCGATAATGTAAAGCAGGCAGTGGATTTATTGCATCCGTTTGCCGTGGATTTAAGCTCTGGAGTAGAAACAGAGAAAAAGAAAGATTTAGAGAAGATAAAAGAAATCAAGGAAATATTGGAATCTATATAGATTACAGGAAAAGGAAAAGATTATGTCAAAAGGAAGATTTGGAAAACACGGTGGTCAGTATATACCGGAAACACTGATGAACGCCGTCATGGAATTGGAAGAAGCCTATGAAAAATATAAGGACGATCCGGAGTTTGTTCGAGAACTTACGGATATGTTAAATGATTACGCGGGGCGTCCGTCACGACTGTATTACGCAGAGCGAATGACCGAGGATCTCGGGGGCGCGAAAGTATATTTAAAGCGAGAAGACTTGAACCACACGGGTGCGCATAAGATCAATAATGTCATTGGGCAGATGCTCCTTGCAAAACGAATGGGAAAGACCAGAGTGATTGCTGAGACCGGTGCGGGACAGCATGGTGTGGCGACGGCAACCGTAGCAGCCATGATGGGGATGGAATGTGAAATCTTTATGGGAAAGGAAGATATCGAGAGACAGGCGTTGAATGTCTATCGTATGAAGCTGCTTGGAGCAAAGGTTCATTCCGTTACCTCTGGTACGGGCACACTTAAGGATGCAGTTTCAGAGACGATGCGAGAATGGACGAAACGCATCGAGGATACACATTATGTGCTTGGTTCCGTGATGGGGCCGCATCCATTTCCAACGATTGTTCGAGATTTTCAGGCGGTAATCAGTAAGGAAATCAAAGAACAGATGTTGGAAAAGGAAGGACGACTCCCAGATGTCGTGATGGCTTGTGTTGGTGGTGGTTCCAATGCCATTGGTACATTTTATCATTTTATCGAGGACGAAGGGGTCCGATTGATTGGTTGCGAGGCAGCAGGTCGAGGCATCCATACGAAGGAAACAGCGGCAACAATCAATGTGGGTAAATTGGGGATTTTTCATGGTATGAAGTCATACTTCTGTCAGGATGAATATGGACAGATTGCACCGGTGTATTCCATCTCGGCAGGACTCGATTATCCGGGAATTGGACCGGAACATGCAGATCTTTATGACAGAGGACGCGCGGAATATGTAGCGATTACGGATGACGAGGCGGTAGAGGCCTTTGAATATTTGGCAAAAGTGGAAGGAATCATACCGGCAATCGAGAGCTCTCATGCAGTGGCTTATGCAAGGAAAATTGTACCGACATTGCCAAAAGATCAGATTGTTGTAGTAACGATATCGGGCCGTGGAGATAAGGATGTAGCGGCAATCGCAAGATACAGAGGGGAGAATCTCTATGAATAAGAAGATACAAAAAGCTTTTCAGAATGGAAAGGCATTTATCCCATTTATAACGGCGGGGGATCCTTCGCTTGAAGTAACAGAACAACTCGTGTATGAAATGGAGACGGCGGGCGCAGATTTGATTGAACTTGGTATCCCATTTTCAGATCCAACAGCAGAGGGACCGGTGATTCAGGCTGCAAATATACGCGCACTCTCAGGTGGAGTGACGACGGATAAGGTGTTCGAGATGGTCGAGAGAATTCGAAAGAAGAGTCAGGTACCACTCGTGTTTATGACCTATGCAAACGTTGTATTTTCCTATGGAATTGAGAGATTTGTGAAACGTTCTGCAGAAGTCGGAATGGATGGATTGATTCTTCCGGATATTCCCTATGAGGAGAAAGAGGAATTTGATGAGGTTTGCAGAAAATACGGGTTGGACTTGATTAGTCTGATTGCACCAACGAGCCATGATAGAATTCGTATGGTGGCAAAGGAAGCACAGGGATTTGTGTATTGTGTTTCTTCGCTCGGTGTGACGGGAACACGTTCTGAGATAACGACGGATGTGGATGCCATGGTGAAACTGGTAAAGGAAGTGAGCGATATTCCGGTAGCTGTGGGATTTGGCATTTCAAATCCAGAGACAGCGAAGAAGATGGCGGAAGTATCGGATGGAGCCATCGTTGGATCGGCAATTGTAAAACTCTGTGCGAAGTATGGAGAAGACTGTGTGGGCCCGGTCGGAGACTTTGTACGGGAAATGAAGATGGCAATTGGATAGAAACGTTAAAAAAAGAACAATTGACAGTTACTACGTAACCTAGTTATAATCATTGGCATAGGCAATGAAGGAAACAAGTAGTTATCATGGAAATCAAGAGAGAGACGCCGGTTGCTGCGAGGCGGGGATGGAAATGATGATGAATACATTCTGGAGCTTTGCATTGAACAGGGTGACCTAAGTAGACTGCAACGGGGTGGCGCACGTTATCGCGTGAACGGTGATCTTGCATTGCAACGAGAATTCGTTGTGATAAGAGAAGACTTAAGGCAGGTATTGAGAAGTGCCTGTGAAAAAAGGTGGTACCACGAGATTTATTCCTCGTCCTTTTATCTTCGCCCGAAGATGGAAGGGCGGGGATTTTTTAGTTATTGGTATTACTAAGGAGGAACAAAAATGACACTTTATGATGAACTTGTAGCGCGTGGATTGATTGCGCAGGTTACAGATGAAGACAGAATTAAGGAATTAATTAACAACGGAAAAGCAACATTCTATATCGGATTCGATCCAACGGCGGATTCGCTTCACGTGGGTCATTTCATGGCACTTACACTGATGAAGAGATTACAGCTTGGTGGCAACCGTCCAATCGCACTTGTTGGTGGCGGTACAGCGATGATTGGTGATCCATCGGGACGTAGTGATATGCGTTCTATGATGACAACAGAGACTATCGATCACAATGTAGAATGTTTCAAAAAACAGATGAGTAGATTTATCGATTTCGGTGAAGGTAAGGCGATGCTTGTAAACAATGCAGACTGGCTTCGTGACCTGAACTTCCTGGATTTCATGAGAGATATCGGCTCAGCATTTTCCGTAAATGATATGCTTCGCGCAAGATGCTATGTAAATCGTCTGCAGAGCGGACTTTCTTTCCTTGAATTTTCTTATATGTTAATGCAGGGATATGATTTCTACATGCTTTACCAGAAATACGGATGTAATCTGGAATTCGGTGGCGATGATCAGTGGTCTAACATGCTTGCTGGTACAGAGCTGATTCGTAAGAAGCTTGGCGAGGATGCATCAGCTATGACCATCAACTTATTGTTAAAGCATGATGGAACAAAGATGGGTAAGACAGCCGGTGGAGCAATCTGGCTTGATCCTGAGAAGACAAGCCCATACGATTTCTATCAGTATTGGAGAAATGTTGACGATGCGGATGTATTGAAATTCCTTCGTATGATGACATTCCTTCCATTAGAGCAGATTGATGAGATGGATAAGTGGGAAGGCAGCCAGTTAAATGAAGCAAAAGCAATTCTTGCATATGAACTGACAAAGATGGTTCATGGCGAGGAAGAAGCGGTGAAGGCACAGGATGCTGCAAGAGCATTATTCTCATCTGGTAGTGCAGAGAACATGCCAGAAGCAGAGATTACAGAAGCAGACTTCCGTGAAGGTAAGGTAGATATCCTTCAGTTATTAGTTTCTACAGGACTTGCTGCTTCCCGTTCTGAAGCACGTAGAACCGTGCAGCAGGGTGGTGTAACCGTAAATGGAGAAAAGGTTGCGGATCCATTCGTTTCATACGAACCATCTGTATTTGCAGAAGAATTTATCCTGAAGAAGGGTAAGAAGAAGTTCTGCAAGGTTATCATGAAATAAGAAACTTGTAAAAAGTAGAAATGATGAGGGGGATTGAGGATGACATATTTTCCATGGGAAATGGATCTTCTGCAGTGGTTTCAAGGGTTGCACAATCCGTTGTTAGATAAGGTGATGGTTGTGATTACATCTCTTGGAAATGCTGGGATTTTCTGGATTGTTGTAACAGTCGCAATGCTGATTTTCTGTAAGGATAAGCGCGTTGCATGGACTTCAGCGTTGGCGTTATTATTCTCGTTAATTGTAGTAAATTGTGGACTGAAGAACATTGTCGGCAGAGATCGACCATGTTGGATTGATGACTCGGTTTCGATGCTAGTGAAGATTCCCAAAGATTTTTCATTTCCATCCGGGCATTCTTCTGCTTCCTTTGCATCGGCAGTAGCAATTGTGCAGTATGCAAAGTATAGAAAGCAGGGGATTGCAGCAGTGATACTGGCATGTTGTATTGCAGTTTCCAGATTGTACCTCTTTGTACATTGGCCGACGGATGTGTTGGCGGGAACGGTACTCGGTATTGTAGAGGCTGTTTTAGCAGGTATCATTGTCCGCTTTATCTATAAAAAGCGAGAAGAGAAAAAGAAATTGACAGTGCAGTAATTGTCAAGTATCATGAATGAATAAAGAACTGAAAACGACCGGTAAGGGAGTAGTTCGCGTGGAGAACGTGATTTGTCAACAATCTCGGTAAGTATACCTGGCAAATCTTAATGAATGAGACTTACGTGCGTAGAATCTACGCGCGGAGTCTCTTTTTTATTTCTCAAAATCAAGTAAAAAGAGTAGGGTTAATTGCATAATGAGTATCTTAGAATTGTTATTAATGGGTGTCGGCCTGGCAATGGATGCCTTTGCGGTATCGATTGGTAAGGGCTTGGCGATGAAAAAGGTGAACAAGAAACAATGCTTCATCATAGCACTTTATTTTGGTGGATTTCAGGCGATGATGCCGCTGATTGGCTGGGCACTGGGAAGCCAGTTTGCATCGAAAATACAAGCGGTTGATCATTGGATTGCCTTTGTTTTGCTTGCCTATATTGGAGGCAAGATGATAACAGATGCTATCAAGGAAAAGCGGGAAGAGATGGAGCTGTGCGGAGCGGATGGTGAAATCCGGATTCGAGAAGAAGAGATGGATTTGCCGCTAAATCATAGAGAGATGGTGATTATGGCGATTGCAACATCGATTGATGCGCTCGCTGTTGGCGTAACATTTTCCTTCTTTTCTGTAAATATTGTAGAAGCAATCAGCATCATAGGTGCGGTAACATTTCTAATCTGTATAGCTGGTGTGTTTATCGGCAATTTGTTTGGCTTGAAATATAAGTATCGCGCAGCGTTTGCGGGCGGATTGATACTGATTATATTGGGATGTAAGATTTTACTTACGGACTTATTTTTTTAGTAATGGAAACTGGTTAATCAGAGTAAAGAAGAGGAGATTGTATGGAGATCATTAAAGCAGTAGTTTTATTGTTAGCAGGTTTTGTGTTCTTGATTAAGGGCGCGGATTTCTTTGTGGAGGGAAGTTCCTCTGTAGCGAAGAAATTGCATGTACCGGCACTTATTATTGGTATGACAATCGTTGCGATGGGAACATCTTTGCCGGAGCTTTCGGTCAGTGTTACATCTGCGATGGCAGGCAGTAATGAATTGGCAGTAAGTAATGTCATTGGATCAAATATCTTTAATCTGATGATGGTGCTTGGTATCAGTGCGATGCTTAGCCCGTTGTTCGTAAGTAAATCTGTACTGAAGCGTGATTATCCATTTTCTGTTGCATGTGCGATTTTGCTTCTTGTCACAGGATTTATTGGCATGAAGTTAGGAAGAATCGATGGCATCATTTTCTTAGCTATCTTTGTAGCCTTTTTAGTTGCGGAAGTAAGACTTGCAATGGCTGCGAGAAATGAAGCGTTGGCGACAGGGGATACAGAAAAGGCGGAATTTGAAGAAGAAGTCATCGAGTTGGAGGAAGAGATCAAAGAGATTTCCATGCTTCGAAGCATCCTCTATATCATCGGTGGTGCAGTTGCAGTTAAATTTGGTGGAGACTGGGTAGTGAATGGTGCAGTATCTGTAGCTACGATGTTCGGATTATCACAGAACTTAATAGGACTTACCATTGTGGCACTTGGAACATCACTTCCAGAACTGGTAACATCGATTGCTGCAGCTCGTAAGAACGAATTGGAAATGGCAATTGGAAATGTTGTTGGATCCAATGTATTTAACATTCTTATGATCCTTGGTGTAGCGGCGACGGTATCTCCGATTGCATTCAATATGGAGAATGTGATTGATATCGCAGTCTTATTAGTATTTAGTCTGATCACTTGGTTATTCTGTGTAACAAAGAAAAAGATTGGGAAGATGGAAGGCTTCACCATGGTGCTTCTGTATGCGGTATATATGGTTTATATCTGTATGCGATAAAATGGAAAAAATTCGTACTGAGCAAATAGACACACATTGAGATGTAGTGATCAACGCCTGACGAAGTATTAGGAATGAATAGATTCCTGTACTTTGTCAGGCGTTTTTTGTTATTGCAAAACGAAGGGAGGAAGTGAGGATTATGAGAGTTATAAGAAATGTAATAAAACTTCTAACGGAGCTGAAAGAATTGGTTGAGTTATTAAATGAATTGACAGAATCGTTGGAAGAAGTAAAAGAGTCTGTGGAAGATGCAGCGAAAGTAGGAACACTTACATCTAAAAATACAGCGGCAAAGAAAAACATTGTCTATATTTTACAGGGAGGTCTCTATTGTAAGGGATATAATCCGAATGGGTTAGATGGTGTTTATAGTACTGGAGTGGAAAATGCAGTAAAGAAGATGAGAACGGATGCAGGACTTACAAATCCGAATGGTAACGCAGATGGGGCTTTTATGAAAGCACTTTTGAACATGGATGCATATGTACTTTCATCCAGAGGAGATGCAGAAGTAAGAAAAATCCAGAGGAACTTGAATAGGGATTATACAGCGGTTATTGGACTGATTCCGTGTGATGGAATCTTTGCAAAACCAACATTAAAAGCAATGATTAAGGCATTACAGACGGAACAGAAAAAGACATATCCGGGTACAGTTGTAGATGGAATCTGGGGAACGAATACCATGAATCATTGTCCACTACTGACAAGTGGAAGTGGCGCGAACTATAAACGCTATATCTATTTATTACAGTATGCACTTTATGTAAATGGATATAAGACGAATGGATTTGATGGTGTGTATGGAACAGCTACGGTATCTGCAGTGAAGAATTTCCAGGCATTTGCCGGATTATCAGCAGATGGAAAAGCAGGAAAACCAACTTGGGCATCACTGTATGTAAGTTATGGTGATAAATCGAGAAAAGGGAAGGCTTGCGATTGTATGACGCCTCTTACGACGGAGAAAGCGAAAGCACTTGTTGCAGATGGCCGAAAATATGTAGGTCGTTATATTGTCGGAGGAGAGAATAAATGTCTGACGTTGGCGGAAGAGCAGGTTATTTATGATGCAGGATTAAAGATTATTCCGATTTATCAGAAGAGTCATAATGCAGTAAGCTGTTTTACGATTGCTAAGGCAGAAGAGGAAGCAAAAGATGCCTATACAAGATTAGTGAATCTAAAGTTTCCGAATGGTACGGTATTTTATGTATCTGTCGATTTTGACGCATCGGATGCAAATATTACGAATGCAATCGTTCCATATTTTAAGAAATTTAAGAGTGTTTTTGCTGGTGTAAATAAAAGAAACTATAAGATTGGTGTGTACGGACCTCGCTATGTATGTAGTGTTTTAGAGAAGAATCAGCTTACAAGTTCCAGCTTTGTATGCGATATGTCATCTGGATTTAGTGGAAATATTGGTAGAAAACTACCATCAAATTGGGCACTGGATCAGATTTCAACGGTGACGGTAGGAACAGGAGCAGGTCAGATTCAGATTGATAACAATATTGCATCTTCAAGATGTAGCGGTGCAAGTATTAATCCGAAGGCGGCGATGGGACCAGACGAAGATCAGATTGCAAATAGAAGAAAAGCAATTAGTCAAAATATTATTTCAAAGTATGGGCTTGGAAATGGTATTTCGTTAAATTTATCAATTGAACTCGAACAAGTATTGCTTCCAGGACCACCTGTAGAAGTTCGTGTAAAAGAGTCATTTGAAGCAGAAGCAAATAAGAATGCAGTATATAGTGTTAGTATTACAAATGGAAAGTTTGAAGATTCAGAATTTGAAGTAGCATTGAAGAATATAACTGGTAAATTAGATGCTAAAAATCAGTCTCTTGTTCCAGATTATGTAGGAATGGCAACTGCTATTGGAAATGGTAGAATGGAATTTGAGGTTGGAATGGAAAACGATAAAGTTGTATTTTCTGTTAAGTGTGTCATACTGGAAAAGGAAGTTGGAGCAGGAAGTGGAGATTTTGCAGTAACAATAAAGCAGTTATGGAGTATAGAAAAAAATGCGCCAGAAGGAGTAACACAGCAAGCATGGGATTTCTTTTTGGATAATATGCCCAAATTAAGTGGTAATAGAAAGTGCATCACGGTGTTTCAGTTACTTATCCTAGCAGTAATAATTGTTATACTGTGTTTTGGCGGTGAACTATTAATTCCATTTTTTGCGGAATTATTGGCATCTTTTGGCTATGCGCTACCAGTATAGAAAGGATAATCATGGATATCGAAATTATTTATGATCAATTGATGGATAAGAGCAAACAAAAGGAATATTACAGGGCTTTTGGGAAAAAAAGGCATCTTTGTACAGTTGCTTTAGGGATTTTAATAAACGTTTGTTGTGGTTGGTTGATATATAGAGGATTAGAAATTTCATTATTTCTTGTTTGTGAGTATGCAGTCCTTTTGATTGTATTAATACCAAGAATGTTTTTTTGGACGGAATATGGTATTTATAAAAATAGGAGAAAACTATACAATAAATTGGATAAAACGTATCCGGTTTATCTGCGAATATCTAACAAACACATACAGATAGTAAATGGAGTTAACATTTTTAATTTGGATTCTGTTGAAAGAGGGGTACGTACAGTTTATGTGCAAATTGTTGTTGAGACAGAAGATAAGATATTTTTAGGAAGATATGCGTATGCATATTTATGTTATATCGATAAAAAGACGTTAACTCCTGAGCAATACAAATATGTTATGACGGCATTAGTAAAAGCGTATGGTAAGCGCTATAAAAGAGTGATGTGACGGAAACGGAAATTACGTGATTGACGCCTGATGAAGTATTAGGAAGGAATAGATTCCTGTACTTTGTCAGGCGTTTTTTGTATGATATAATGAAAATTACGTAAAATAGAGCCAAAGGGGGTACAAAAGTATGGATTTATTTGATAAAATTAGCGATGCTGTAGTTGTTGCAGGCAAAGAAGTTTCTAAGAAGGCGAAAGAAGTATCGGATGTTGCAAAATTAAAGTATGACATCAAGGTAAAAGAGTCTTCGATGAGAGATAAGTATATAGAGCTCGGCAAGGCGTATTATGAGACAAATAAGGATCAAGCACAAGCAGAGCATTTTGAATTAATCACAGATATTACAGAACTTCAGAATCAGATTCGTGAGCTGAAGGAAGAAGCAATGGAGGCAAGAGGCGCGGTTACATGTCCGAAATGTGGCGCGAAAGTGCAACCGGGAGCGGCTTTTTGTGGTAAATGTGGAACAAAAGTAGATGACATCTTTGAAGACGAAGAGGATATAATCGCCGAGGAAGATGAAGAACAATAACATTTCTAAAATATAGATGTAGGAGTTGAAGTAAACATGAGTAACAGAGGCAAGTATTATATTACAACAGCGATCGCCTATACATCTGGTAAACCACATGTTGGTAATACTTATGAGATTGTATTGGCTGATGCAATTGCGAGATTTCGTCGTCACGAAGGATATGATGTATTCTTTATGACAGGTTCGGATGAGCACGGACAGAAAATTGAATTAAAGGCAGCAGAAGCTGGTATTACACCAAAGGAATTTGTAGACCAGACATCTGCGGAGATTCGCCGTATCTGGGATCTTATGGATACTTCCTACGACAAATTTATTCGTACAACAGATGAAGATCATGAAACTCAGGTTAAGAAGATTTTCAAGAAGCTTTATGACAAGGGTGATATCTATAAGTCATCTTACGAAGGATGGTATTGTACACCTTGTGAATCTTTCTGGACAGAGTCTCAGTTGGTGGATGGCAAGTGCCCAGATTGTGGTCGCCCAGTAGAGAAGGCTTCTGAAGAGGCTTATTTCTTTAAGATGAGCAAGTATGCGGACAGATTAATTGATTATATTAATGAGCATCCGGAATTTATTCAGCCGGTTTCACGTAAGAATGAAATGATGAATAACTTCCTCCTTCCAGGACTTCAGGATCTTTGTGTATCCAGAACATCCTTCAAGTGGGGTATTCCGGTTGACTTTGATCCGAAGCATGTAGTTTATGTATGGCTTGATGCGCTTACAAACTATATCACTGGTATTGGTTACAATTGCGATGGTGAGTCTACAGAGAGATTTAATAAGAATTGGCCTGCAGATTTACATCTGATTGGTAAGGATATTATCCGTTTCCATACGATTTATTGGCCAATCTTCCTGATGGCGCTTGATCTGCCACTTCCAAAGCAGGTATTCGGTCATCCTTGGTTGATTCAGGCAGATGGTAAGATGAGTAAGTCTAAGGGAAATGTTATCTATGCCGATGATTTGGTAAATCTCTTTGGTGTAGATGCTGTTCGTTATTTCTTACTTCATGAGATGCCATTCGAAAATGATGGTGTAATCTCTTGGGAACTTTTGGTAGAACGTATTAACTCGGATCTTGCAAATACATTAGGAAATCTTGTAAACCGTACAATCTCTATGAGCAATAAGTACTTTGATGGTGTTGTTGCTGATAAGGGCGTTGTTGGCGATATGGATGAAGATTTCAAGGCAGTAATTACTGGCGCTAGAGACAAGGTAGAAGCAAAGATGGTAGATCTCAAGGTTGCAGATTCTATCACAGAAATCTTCAATGTCTTTAAGCGTTGTAACAAATATATTGATGAAACAGAACCTTGGGTTCTTGCAAAGGACGAAGCACAGGCAGATCGCTTGTCTACTGTTCTCTATAATTTAGTAGAAGGTATCACGATTGGTGCAACTCTTCTGAAGAGCTTTATGCCTTCTACAACAGAGAAGATTTTAGCGCAGTTAAATGCAGCTGAGATTGCGTATGATGATCTCAATACTTTTGGTCATTATGTAAGTGGCACAAAGGTTACAGATGCGCCTGAAATTCTCTTCCAGAGATTGAAATTAGAAGATGTTATGGTAGAAGTGGAAAAGCTTACACCACAGGTTACTGTTGAAGAAACAGAAGAAGAGGAAGAAGGAATCGATATCGAAGCAAAACCGGAAATTGGATTTGATGATTTCATGAAAATGCAGTTCCAGGTTGGTGAAATCGTGAAGTGTGAAGAAGTTCCTAAGTCTAAGAAGCTTCTTTGCTCACAGGTTAAGATTGGTTCTGAAACAAAGCAGATTGTATCTGGTATCAAGAAATATTACTCTGCAGAAGAAATGGTTGGTAAGAAGGTTATGGTTCTTGTAAACCTTAAGCCAGCGAAGTTAGCAGGAGTATTATCTGAAGGAATGTTACTTTGTGCAGAAGATGCAGATGGAAATCTGTCACTTATGACACCTGAGAAGCCTATGCCATCAGGTGCGGAGATTTGTTAATGATTTTTGAAACACATGCTCATTATGAGGATAAGAAGTTCGATGCAGACCGCATCGAACTTCTTTCAAGTATGAAAGAAAATAGAATAGGGCGTATAATAAATGTAGGTTCAACGATGGAAACGACACGTGCCAGTGTGGAACTTGCAAAACAATACGATTTTATGTATGCTGCCGTAGGCGTTCATCCAAGTGAAATCGAAGATTTGAATGAGGATGAGATGCTTTGGTTAGAAAATGCTGCAAAATCTGAAAAAGATGTTGTAGCAATAGGTGAAATCGGTTTAGACTATTATTGGGACAAGGATCCAGCGGTGCAGGAGAAACAGGTCTATTGGTTTGAACGCCAGTTAGAACTTGCAAGGCAGGTGGATTTGCCGGTGATTATTCATAGTCGTGATGCTGCGGCAAAGACGATGGAGATGATGAAATCTGCGGCAAAGCTTGGTACGCGCGCTGTGATTCATTGTTATAGTTATTCTGCCGAGCAGGCAAAAGAATATGTAAAGCTAGGTTACTATATCGGTGTTGGCGGTGTAGTAACATTTAAAAACGGTCGAAAGCTTCAAGAGACAGTGGAAGCAATACCGATGGATCGCATTCTGTTAGAGACAGACTGCCCATATATGGCACCGGAACCATTTCGAGGAAGACGTAATGACTCGATGATGATTCCGTATATCGTAGAGAAGATTGCAGAAATTAAGGGAATCTCTACAAAAGAAGTTGAAGATATCACATGGGACAATGCATGTAGATTGTTCGGTGTAGAAGCACCCCGAGAGGAGTAAAGATGGCAACACTTGGAAATCCAATAAGTACGATTGCCGTACTGGAAAAATATGGTTTTAAATTTCAGAAGAAATTCGGTCAGAACTTCCTGATTGATGAGGATGTTTTGAATGGAATTATGGACGCGGCAGAGATTACAAAGGATGATTTTGTATTGGAAATCGGACCGGGTATCGGTTCTATGACACAGTTTCTCTGTGAACGCGCGGGTGAAGTTATGGCTGTCGAGATTGATAGCAATCTGATTCCGATTCTCGAGGATACATTGAGTGCATATGATAATGTTACCGTTGTGAATGAAGATGTATTAAAGCTGGATTTGGAAACGGTTGCTAAGGAGAAGAATCAGGGACGACCAATCAAGGTCGTTGCGAATCTTCCATACTATATTACAACTCCAATTTTGATGCAGTTGTTTGAGAGTAATCTTCCGATCGAGAGTATCACGGTTATGGTACAGAAGGAAGTTGCAGAGCGTATGCAGGCGGGCCCTGGAAGCAAGGACTACGGCGCATTATCATTGGCTGTGCAGTATTATTCTGAGCCGGAGATCGTAGTGATGGCACCACCACACTGTTTTATCCCGCAGCCAAAGGTGGCAAGTGCGGTTATTCGTATGAAGTTCCATGAGGAACCGCCAGTGGATACTGATGATCCGAAATTTATGTTCCGCGTAATACGCGCATCATTTAATCAACGCCGAAAGACATTAGCGAATGGACTGAAGAATGGCAGTGGTATACCTATTAGCAAAGAAGCAATTCAAGAAGCGATTGAAGAAGCGGGTTATCCGTTAACAGTTCGTGGGGAGACATTAACACTTCAAGAATTTGCAGATTTAAGTAAGATTTTGAAACAAAAGATTTCTTAAATGGTAGGGGGATTTTATCATGGATATCAGCCTATATCGCACAGAGGTGCAAAACTGGATTCGCACTGTATATGAAAATCGTGGTGTAGATACAGAAACAACCATTAAGTGCTGTAATGAACTAGAAGAATATGGACGGAAAATCAAAGATGACGGACTTATTGGGTTTGCATGCTTCTCTCGAGGAGAGGCTTATTATCTGACCAATGAGATGAGGGAATTCTATCGCGAGATGATATCCTGCCTGCCGCCATTGGAGAGAGCGGGCGAATGGGGACTGGTAGCGCAAGCGAATAATATGCTTGGCATTATGTCTTTAAACCGTGGAAATGCACCGTTTGCCATGGATTATTATATCAAGGCAATTTCTATTTGCCATCAGCATCACCTGCTGGATTTTGAGTGGGTGGTTCATATGAATATAGCAACCCTTTACTTGAATATCGAAGAGTATCAAAAGGCCATCCATCATGCGAATCGCGGATTTGAATATCTTCGCGGACATGAAGATATGCCGGGGTACGCCGAGAGCCTTACGGTTGTGTATCTGGATATTGCCAAGGCGTATTTATGCATTGGTGAAATCGGTAAGGCAGAGGAATATCTCCGAAAATTGAAGAATGAATGTCTTGAGCAGATTCAGGAGACAAGTAAGTTGCCGGTATATTGTCTTTTGGCTCGTTTTTGTAATCTGAGTCATGATGAAGTGCATCGTGATGAGATGATTCAAAAAATCGATGAAATCGGATGTCATGAAGTTGCAATCATGGATACCTTTGATGATTTTTATGACTATTTGAATATGCTGTTGGAAATATCACGTTACAAAGAGTTCGAACACTTGCTGGATGAAGTCGAGGAGATAACGAAGAAAACGACAGTGAAATACTTAGAACAGAAGCTGTTGACGCTTCGTTTGCTCTATTATCGTAAGATGGAAAGAAATGATTTGTATCAGAAGGATGCGGTACATTTCTTTGAATTATCAGAGCTCTTAGAACGCGAGAATCGCATGATGATTACAAGTATGATTATGATGCGAAACAGTCTCAATGATCTCGCGCTAATCAATAAAGAGGTGGAGCGTGAGAATCAGGTATTGCATCGCAGATCGGAGACAGATGCGCTTACCGGTATGAATAACCGTTTTAAGTTAAATGACTACGCGGATGATGCATTTGAAAATGCCTATCGTAAGAAGACGCCACTGGCGGTTGAGATTCTGGATATCGATTATTTCAAGCAATACAACGATAACTATGGTCATCAGGCGGGTGACCGTTGTATCAAGGAGGTTGCGGATATTATAAAGTCGCTGAAGGCGTATGGCGGAATCTTCTGTGCTCGTTATGGAGGCGATGAATTCGTCATTGTATATGAAGGCTATACGGAACATGAAGTGCTGGATATGGCTGCGGAGTTGAAGCGACGCGTAGAAGAGAAGGCCATCAACCATGCGTATTCACTGGTAGCAGATCAGGTGACAATTTCACAGGGTATCTGCTGGGGCGTTCCGGATGATGTGGCAAGATTATTTGATTATTTGCACCAGGCAGATTTGATGCTGTATCGTGTGAAGGAAGAATCAAGAAATGGCATCCGTCTTGGTTATATTAACGAAGAGACGGTGTTAAAAGAAGAGAATAATGAGTAAGCAAAAGTAGGGAATGGGAAACCGTTCTCTACTTTTTTCTTTGCATGGATTTGACAGGCCGTTTGGCTACAAGTGTTAGAATCTGTATATAGGATACCGGAGTTGGTTGTTTTATAATAATTGCATTGTAATGAGTTATGATGAGGAAAGAATAAAATGAAGCAGATCAAAAAAATATTTTATACGGATGTGAAAAATATTTTTAAGAATTTTTTCGCACTGGTCATTATAATCGGCATTTGTTTTCTGCCGGCACTGTACGCATGGTGTAATATCTATTCGAATTGGGATCCCTATGGAAATACAGGAAATCTGAAAGTGGCAGCGGTATCGCTGGATCAAGGATATACGGATGAAGATGGGAACTACCATAATACAGGGGATTCTGTCATAGAGAGTCTTCACGAAAATGACAAGATCGATTGGCAGTTTGTTGATTCCGAAGAGGATGCCGTTGATGGAGTAACTTCCGGGAAATATTACGGCGCCGTAGTCATTTCCGAGGATTTTACATATAACATGTATAACATCTTTCTGGAGGATGTCGAGAAACCATCGCTGGTTTTTTATCAGAATCAGAAGAAGAACGCTGTGGCAAATAAGATTACGGATACTGTAGTTGAAACCATTCAGTCAAATATCAATGAAGAATTCATAAAGGTTATGACGGAAACCGTGTTTGCGGGTGCAAATGATCTGTCAACGGATATTGAAGAGGACGGCGGTGTCGATGGGCTGCTTGAGAAGCTGGAGACATTAAATAGTGATATCGAATCCTATCAAAAGATGATTGATGTTGCGATTCAGGGAAATGCGATCCTTTCCTCTGCGGCGACATCCGCGAAGGATGATGTGAGCACGATGCAGGAGAAGTCCAACCAGAGTGCGAACGATTTGGAGAATGCAAAGAATTCTTTGGAATCGACAGAGGTGACATTGGATACGTATCAGGCACAGGTGAATGCGACGATGACATCGATGCAGTCGACGATACAGAGTGTGGTGGATCAGTTGAATTCCGCAGCGACGAAGGAAGATA
The DNA here is from genome assembly GCA_000702525.1 of Lachnospiraceae bacterium AC2012. GTDB lineage: Bacteria > Bacillota > Clostridia > Lachnospirales > Lachnospiraceae > FD2005. The sequence goes on along the minus strand of JNIN01000001.1, from coordinate 1,590,802 downwards.
TCGCTGCGATGCAGTCGGCTGTAGAAAACTGCAATGACGATATCGCCGCTATTAACAAGGATTTGTCGGATCTTGCGTCGTCGGTTGCAAGTTCTTCTGAGAATGAAAATATCGAGTCTACGGTTTCCTCCATGCAGTCCGTGATGACTTCCGTTGAAGGAACACTGGATTCGATAAGTGCTATGAATGCAACGGTGGATGCAGAACAGGCACGTGCGAATGCGGCAACCAATCTGCAGAGTGCGATTACGCAGATGCAGAGCGTACAAAATCAGTTCAATAATACACTGACACCGCAGGTGGATCAGTGCGTCGACAATTTGGAACAGATTCTGACAGATGCAGGAAATGTGATGAACAGTATGAGTTCCACGCTTGCTGGTATGGGAAATGTATTCGGCGCGCTACAAGTGACAGCATCGGCTACAGATACCAGTTTAGAGAAGACGAGCGAAGCACTGGAACTTCTGTCAGACCGCTTGACTACAACGATTGATAAAGTAAATGCAGCGGCGGATAGTGATAAAGTGGAAGTTTTGATGGAGACCTTGTCTGGAGATCCGGAGATTTATGGAGAATTTTTCTCAGAACCGGTGGAGATTGAGACAACGGCAGTGTATCCAGTTGAAAATTATGGTTCTGCAGTGACTCCATTCTATACAACACTTGCGATCTGGGTTGGTTGCTTGATTTTAACAGCTATTATTAAGGTTCGTCCGAATAAAGCAAGTCATCCGGAAGCAAATGATGTGCAGATGTATTTCGGAAGATTTTTATTGTTCTTTGCTTTGGGACAGTTACAGACGTTGATTACAGTCCTTGGGGATATCTGTCTTTTACATGTGCAGTGTGTGCATCCTCTGTATTTCTGGTTGGCATCTGCTATTGCAAGTACCGTATTTAATCTTTTGATTTATTCTTTGGTGGTAACGTTTGGCGATGTCGGTAAGGCAGCAGCCGTCGTAATTGTAGTTATTCAGATTGCGGGCTCTTCCGGAACGTATCCGATCGAATTGTTACCGGAATTCTTCCAGAGAGTATATAAATTCTTCCCATTCCCTTATGCAATCAATGCGATGAGAGAGTGTATAGCAGGAATGTATGATTATAATTTTGTGATTTATCTGGTGGAATTATGTGTGTTCCTCGTAGTTGGACTTTGTATTGGTTTATTGCTTCGTATCCCATTTGCTGAGCTGAATCATTTCATGGAGAAGCGAATGGAAGATACCGAGATGATGTAGGAGGGAGACATAGATGGAAATGGATGAGAAGAAATATCAGGAAATCTATGAGAAGTATCGAAAATATGAGCAGGATGCGCATGAGAGAAATCAGAAACGTATCCGCGTTGGTTTGAAGGTGAATATTTTCCTGCCGATGATTTTCCTGATTGTGAGTTTTATAACGGAGAGTTCGAAGCTGATTTTCCTGATTTTATGGATTGTCTCTCTCTTTGGGATTGCATTCTATCTGATGTATATTGAGTTTACAGATTATAAAATGCAGGAGAGAATCTTAGAATTTGATCCAGAAGCGAAGGAAGATGCGGATCCAAATTCTCTGATTGGCGGACGAATTGTGGAGTCGGGTGATCAGGCTGCGGACAAGATTGATGCGATTGACAATCACATTGAAGAGAAGAAGCAGGAGGTTGTCGATATTATCGAGACAAAGGTAGACAATCTGAAGCAGGTTGCGCAGGACAAGATTGCGGAGCGTAGGAAGGAGGACAAGGACAATGCTTAATATCCTTAGAATATTTATTTCCGATGCGAAGCGTCTTAGCACGAATGTAGTAGCGGTTGTTGTGATTATTGGTTTATCTGTAATCCCATCGCTTTATGCATGGTTTAATATCCTGTCGAACTGGGATCCCTATGGTTCAGAATCGACGGGGAACTTAAGTGTCGCGGTTGCGACAGCGGATAAGGGTTCCGACTTGGATGGTATTGAATTCAATGTCGGCGATATGATTATTAAAAACTTAAAGGAAAATGATTCGATTAACTGGGTGTTTACGGATACGACGGAAGAGGCTGTTGAAGGCGTAAAATCGGGCGATTATTATGCCTGTCTGGTGATTGATGAGTCTTTCTCTGCGGATTTGATCAGTTTTATCGGTGGCGATGTGACACATCCAAAGATTTCCTATTATGAGAATGAGAAAATCAATGCCATTGCACCAAAGATTACGTCGAAGGTAAAGACGACGGTGCAGGAAGAAGTAAATAGTGCGTTTGTAAGTACGCTGGCTTCCGGCATCCTCGAAGTAAGCACCTATATCAGTGAGGTGGATGCACAGGGCAATCTGACGGGGGCGGCACTTACGAAGCTGCAGCAGATGGACCAGGATTTGACAACGAGTATCACACTTCTGGATTCTTATATCAGTATTATTGATACCACGAATAGTCTTATGGATGCGACGGCAGAAGTAAGTAATCAGTTGAATACGATGATGGATTCCGCGCAGTCGATTACAAATTCTGCGCAGTCAGCAACAAATTCCACACAGAGTACGGTGAGCTCGACATCGGATATGGTGACGGCGAGTCTGAATCAGTTGCAGGGCAGCCTGGATACGTTAAACAGTACGCTCGATACGTATGCCGGTTCGAATGGAAATGTATCTGACCTGACGACAGCGCAGGCGGACGGCCTGAAAGACCTTGTTACGAGGATCCAGTCGAATTTCTCGGATGTAAGAGATAATGAAGCAATTAATACCTATCTTACGAATCATCCGGAAGTCAGTGCACAGGCAGACACGGTGGATGCCGATTTGGAACAGTTGAAGACAGATCTGGACGGACTCAAGGATGCATCTTCCAAAACGGCGGAAGATCTGGACGCCATATTGGAAACCGTAAAGAGCGACATCACAAAATGTAAGTCGGAGTTGGAAACGCTCTCCAATCTATATACGGAGGTGATCAAACCACAGCTTACCAATACCATGACGAGCGTACAGAGTTCGTTGATTGAAGTGGAGAGTCTGGTGGAATATTCCGGAAACAGCATCCAAGGCGTGGCTGCGATTTTAAATAGTTATCCGGATATGATGGCGCTTGGCAAGGATAACCTGGAGAAGTCCAAGGCACAAATCGAGGAAATGCAGACGCAGCTCGAGAAATTGATTTCCGACATGGAAAATCTGGATAGTAATGATCAGTATGCGATGCTGATGAAGTTGCTGGAGACAGATCCGGAAGTGATCTCCGATTTCATTTCCAGCCCGGTGGATGTGAATACAGAAGCCATCTATGCGGTGGAAAATAATGGTTCCGCGATGGCGCCATTCTATGTAGTGCTTTCCATCTGGGTAGGTGCGGTTATTCTGATTGCGATCGTGCACACGAAGGTGAAGCATATAGAGGGCGTGAAGAAGCTCTACACCTATCAGGAATTCTTTGGTCGTTATCTGTTCTTCTTTGTAGTGGGGCAGATTCAGACACTGATTACCGTGCTTGGTGCACTATTATATGTGAAGATTCAATGTGAGCACCCATTGTTATTCTATCTGGCAATGGCGCTTACGAGCTTTTCCTACACGCTTCTTATGTATGCTTTGACCTATGCGTTCGAAGCAGTAGGTGAGGGCGCAGCCGTTGTGCTTATGGTTATTCAGGTTGCGGGCTCCGGCGGAACATTTCCAATTGAAGTTCTGCCAAGGGTATACCAGATTCTGTACCACTATATGCCGTTTGCCTATTCGATTGATGCGGCGAGACAGTGCGTGGCAGGAATCTATGGAAATGCTTACGTTTACGATTTATTAGCACTTTGCGTATATATCGGCGTAGCATTGTTTATCGGATTGGTAGTCAGCATACCATGTAAGAGACTAAACAGAATCATCGATGAAAGTAAAGAAAGAACGGATTTGATGGCATAGAAATACCACCCGGAAGGAGGAAGTGTAAGAACCTCGTTTCGGGTGGTTTTTATATATTACGTAACGATATGATAAGGCCTGGCAGGATGTGAATCGATCGAAAGCAGGGAATAGAGATAGTGGTCGCGCCATTCTCCCTGAAGCTTTACGCATTGCCGTTTCACGCCTTCTCGTTTAAATCCGAGTTTTTCCAATAGATGGATGGAGGCCAGGTTGGATGGGAGGACGATAGCCTCGATTCGATGCAGGTTTAGCTCGGAGAACATGACTTCAAATCCGCGGGAGAGTGCTTCCTGGCAATAGCCTTGATTACGGAATTCGTGATCCATCTTGTAGCCAACTTCGCACGTCCCAAAGAAACTCCGGGTGATATTCCGAAAGGATACGGTCCCGATAATCTTGGCGGGATCATCCTTGGAGAAAATCCAAAGTCGTAGCATCGACATCTTGAGCGTTAGTTCATACTCATAGCGAAGTACCGTCTCATGGAAATGTAACGTATAAAAATTATCGGTCGTAGGCTCGACACGCGCGAAGTCTGGATTGTTCTGGTAGAAATCAAGCACCTGAGGTGCCCAGGAGGAATCCAAAACGCGTAAGATCAGCCTGTCAGTTTCGTATGTGAATTTCATAAGTTTTACTCCCAACATATTATAAGCTATCTTTATTATAGAGTTTTTGCGTTGGAAATGTACAGAGAGCGGAGCGGAAATATTTCCAATGTGTTAAAATCATAGTACTCTATGGGAAATAGGAGGAACGAAATGGGCTTATTTGATCGAATCGATGAAATGAGAGATGCAAAGAGAGATGAGAAATTCATGCGACAGGCACTGAAGCAGGCAGAGAAGGCGTACAAGCTGAAGGAAGTGCCGATTGGATGTGTCATTGTGCAGGATGATCGCGTGATTGCCAGAGGATATAATCGTAGAAATACGGATAAAAGTGTATTGATGCATGCGGAGCTGACGGCGATGAAGAAGGCGTGCAAGAAAGTGAAGGACTGGAGACTGGAAGATTGTACGATGTACATCACCTTAGAACCTTGCCAGATGTGTGCCGGTGCGATTGTGCAGGCGCGAATTCCGAGGGTTGTCATCGGCAGTATGAATCCGAAAGCGGGATGTGCGGGATCCGTGCTGAATATCTTGCAGATGGAGCAGTTTAACCATCAATGTGAAGTGGAACGTGGCGTGTTACAGGAGGAATGTAGCGAGATTTTGACGAATTTCTTCCGCGAATTACGCGAGGAGAAAAAGAAGACACGTTGACGGAAGCGAGAAGGAATGGTAGAATAAAGACTCCGAGCAGCCGGGGAGGTAGCGGTTCCCTGTACTGACAATCCGCTATAGTCAGGGTGATGCTCTGCCGAGGGGCGAAGTGATAGAGCTGCCCTTTGTAAGTGGCGTTGAGATCTGGGTCTTGCGCAATAGGAACCTACGAACCGTGTCAGGTCGGGAACGAAGCAGCACTAAGTAGGAGCTCTTATGTGCCGTGAGGTCACCTGGGTTGAGTTAACTGCAGAGGTAACGTCTGTCCCATTGTTTCGACGCAGAGCGCTCGGTTTTTGTAATTATTACCAAAAGTTCGGGTTAAAAATTGGAAGATTAGTTTAACTGTAGTCACTTGTGGCTACAGTTTTTTCTTGTTATAATTGAAACTAACGTGAAAACGATTTCAAATATGTTTCAATATTTGGAGTAAGGGGAAAAGAAATGACAATTAAAGAAGTAGCACAAATGGCAGGTGTTTCATCTGCCGCAGTTAGTAGATATTTAAATGGTGGATCACTTAGCCAGGAGAAGAGGGATCGCATTCAGAAGGTAATAGAAGAGACGGGGTATCGTCCTTCGACAGCAGCGCAGGTGTTGCGTACCGGTAGAATGAAGCAGATTGGTGTGATTGTACCAAAGTTGTATTCAGATTCTGTTAGCCAGATTATGGAAGGTATCTCGGAACGTGCAGCAAAACAGGGCTATATGGTTGTGGTTTGTAACACGGGTGGAGAAGAGGAAAATGAGATTCGTTTCCTGGAGTTGATGGAAAATAATCAGGCAGCAGGTGTCATCATCATGGGTACGGTGATGACAGCTCGAAAAGAATCCATGTTAAAGAAATATTCACTCCCTGTTGTAGTTACTGGACAGAATTATAAGGGAATACCTTGTATCTATCACAATGACGAAAGCGCAGTGCGCGAGTTGACAGAACTGATTGTGAAAAAAGGTAGAAAGCGAATTGCATATTTAGGTGTTAACGAACGAGATGAGAGAGCGGGTGCTCTTCGTCGAAAGGGGTTCCAGTCTGCCGTAGATGCCGCAGAGAAAGAATTACAGTATGTGTATACATCTGTGGGCGAATTTACACCGGATAGCGGTTACAACAATATGGCGGCACTCTTCCGTGAAGATCCACAGATTGACGGGGTCGTATGTGCGACGGATACCATAGCAATGGGCGCGATGCGTGCCATTCGTCAGGCTGGTCGCACGATTGGAGAAGATATCAGTATTGTGGGTGTTGGTGACAGCTGGGTGGACAATTTCTCAGAGACACCATTAACAACCGCGCATTTTTATTTCAAGCAGTGCGGAACGGGGGCAGCAGAAATGCTGTTAAGTATTATCGAAGGCACAGATCCGGCCGCACCGGTACGACAGACTTGTCTGGAGTATACGATTGTAGAACGAGGATCGATTTAAATATAGAAATTAGGAAATAGGTATGAGTAAGAAATTAATTTTTGTAGACATCGATGGAACATTGACCTCTGCTGGTTCCAATGTTCCACCAGAAAGTGCACTTAATGCAATTAGAAAGGCACAGGCGAATGGACATAAAGTTTTCTTATGCACAGGTAGAAACCTGGATATGTTATCCCCTTTGCTGAAATACGGGTTTGACGGTATCGTCGGATCTGCAGGCGGATATGTGCAGTGTGAAGAGGAAGTAATCTATGATATGCCAATGACAAGCGAACAGCGTGACGTGGCATTGGATCTCCTTCATAAGAACGGCGTATTCTGTACCATTGAAGCAAAAGATGGTTCTTATGGCGATGATGATCTCAGCGCATTCCTGGATGACATGGGAAATGAAGGCAATTCTGAGATCCAGCGTTGGAGAAAAGCACTTGCGGAGAACTTAAACATTGTTCCTATGAAGGACTACGACGGAAGACCGGTTTATAAGGTTGTTATTATGTGTAGAGAAATGGGACAGCTCGACGAATGTAGAAAAGCACTCGAAGATCAGTTTAATTTCTGTATGCAGGAAGTAAAAGAACATTCTTGCATTAATGGAGAGTTGATTAACCGTGCATTTGATAAGGGTCGCGGTGTAGAACGTGTTTGTGAACACTATGGCATGAGCCTCGAAGACACCATTGGATTTGGTGATAGTATGAACGATTTAGAAATGATGGAGAAGGTTAACATTTCCGTAGCTATGGACAATGGAGCGGAAGCCATCAAGAAGATCAGTACCATGGTTACAGATTCTGTAGAGGAAGATGGACTGGCAAAAGCCTTTGAAAAATTAGGATTATGTTAATTTTTGATTAATTTGAAAACGATTTCAGCATAATGCACAAAACGGAATTGCTGAATTCCACAGAAATTACAATTTACAAAAGGCAATTATTAAAATAAAATAAACACATCAAATGAAAACGATTACAAAAACGTTCTTTTAAGGAGGAAATTATGGCACTTGATTATCGTAAGTGCGCAGAAGAGATTTTCGCTCAGCTCGGTGGAAAAGAAAATCTCGTGAGCGCTGCACATTGTGCAACACGTCTTCGTCTTGTTGTTGTTGATAACAGCAAGGTTAACACAAAAGCTTTAGAAGAAGTGGAAGGTGTTAAAGGTACTTTTGAAAGTAACGGACAGTTACAGATTATCATTGGTACAGGAACAGTAAACAAAGTATACGATGAATTCTTAGCAATCACTGGACTTACAGCAGCTACAAAGGATGAAGTTAAGGCAGCTGCAGCAGCTCAGATGCCAGTATGGAAGAGAATGCTTAAGACTGTTGGTGACGTATTCGTTCCAATTCTTCCAGCTATCGTAGCATCTGGTCTTATGATGGGTCTTGTAGAAGCACTTGGTAAGATCGACGCATTAAACTTTGCATCTACAGATTGGTATGGATTCCTTGATATGGTAGCAAACACAGCATTTGCTTACCTTCCAGTTATCGTAGCTATTTCAGCTGCAAGAGTATTCGGTGGAAATATTTTCCTCGGTGCTGTTATGGGTCTTCTTATGATCCACTCTAACCTGACAAATGGTTGGAACGCTGCACAGGGATATGATGTATGGTATCTCTTTGGACATGTAGAAATCGGTAATTATACACTTGGTCAGATTAACCAGTTAGGATATCAGGGTCACGTAATTCCTGTTATCATCTCTGTATGGTGTATGTCGAATATTGAAAAGTGGTTACACAAGAAGGTTCCTGAGATGTTAGATCTCTTCATCACACCACTTGTAACAGTATTCACTACTGCATTATTAACATTCATGATTATCGGACCTGTATTCTCTACTGCTGAAACATATATTCTTCAGTTCGCACAGTGGTTAATCACAGTTGGATTTGGTATCGGATCACTTGCTATGGGTGCGATTTATCCAATCACTGTAGTTATGGGTCTTCACCATATGTACAACGTAATCGAAGCTGGTATGCTTGCTGACACAGGGCTTAATATCTGGATGCCAGTTGCATCTGCTGCAAACTTCGCACAGTTCGGTGCTTGTCTTGCTGTTGGTATCAAGACAAAGTCTGCTAAGCGTAAGGCTGTAGCTATCCCATCTGCTCTTTCTGCAGCACTTGGTATTACAGAACCAGCAATCTTCGGTGTAAACTTACGACTTATGAAGCCATTCGTATTCGGTATGATCGGTGGTGCAATCGGCGCTATGTTCGGTGCAATCGCTAAGATCGGTGCTACTGCATACGGTGTAACAGGTATCCCTGGATACTTAACAATCAACCACATTGCACCATATACAATTATGCTTGCAATCGCTGGTGGTATTGCATTCGCACTTACATTCTTCTTCTGGCATGAAGAAGTTGAAATCGAAGAAGATGAAACTTCTGATGATAAGGCTCCTAAAAAGGTTGAAGAAAAGGCTGTAGAAGCAGTTGAAACAGAAGCTGCAACAGTATCTATCGATGAACTTGCTGATGTGATCGCTTGCAACAAGAGCTTAACAGTAAAGGCTCCAGTTGTAGGTAAGGCAGTTCCTTATACAGAAATTCCTGATGATGCATTCTCTTCAGGTGCACTTGGAAATGGTGTTGGTATCACACCAGAGTGTGAAGAAGTACTTGCTCCATTCGATGGAGAAATCGTATCAGTTGTTGATTCTAAGCATGCTGTTGGTATCAAGAGCAAGGATGGAGTAGAACTCTTAATCCACGTTGGTATTGATACAGTAAAGATGGACGGTGAAGGCTTCACTACTTTCGTAAAAGAAGGCGACAAAGTAAAGGCTGGCGACAAGCTGATCCATTTCAACCGTGCTGCAATTAAAGAAGCAGGATATTCTGACATGGTAGTTGTTCTTGTAACAAACAGTTTTGAATACGATGAAGTAAAAGCTTTATAATACGGAATCGAGTGATTATTTACGCCACGGAAATGATACATTTCCGTGGCTTTTTTATACCCGTGGTTTCCTTTACTTTCCTAGGAAAAACAGATAGAATGGAAACTGTATAATTAGATTTAGTAAGAAAAAAGATGTAAGGTAGGTATTACAAATGGGTGCACAGGATAGAACGGAAAACGTTCTCCGCGAAATACATATTTTATTTTCAAAAGCAGAGCCATTTAATGGCAGCAAGAAGAAGGTTGTCGTAGATAAATCAGAAGTGATGGATCTGCTGAAAGAATTGAATAACTGTATGTACGACATGCAGGAAGAGTATGAATTGACGGCTGCCAGCCGTGATAAAGCGGATCGTCAGAGTAGAAAAAAGGGTGACGATATCATATTCGAAGCGCAGAAGAATGCAGATGATATCTATGCGGCGTCCATTATGTATACAGATCAGGTGCTTCAGGGAATTCAGAAGATTATTCAGGATGCAACGGATAAATCGTTTGTATTGATGGAAAATCTGAAGAAAGATCTGACGGAGACCAAGAACGATGTGCGACATAACCAGTCAGAACTGAAGTCGCAATTACAGGATCTGATTGATACGCAGAAGTATATGCGCCTGATTGAGGATGAGAATCTGAGACTGGCGAAGGAGGAAGAAAGAAAGGCTGCCAAGGGTGAGCCATTATTTGAAAAGGAACCTCCGAAATTTAACGATGTGAAGCCAGAGATTAAGATTAATGAAGCTTATTTCAGAGCACAGGGTATTCCATTGGACAAGGATGAAAAGAACCAATCCAATTCCAATACGGAATCGGATATGGAACAGGCGCTGGCTGGTATTTCATCCGAAGATTTGGATCGAGAATATTTTGGCTGGAAGGACGAAGCGGAAGGCGAGACCGACAAGAGCAACGTCGTAGAAGGACTGAAGGATCAGTTCAAGGGGATTTTTGGAAAACGGAAAGATTGATGCATTTGCATATCTTTATAAATGGAAAAAAGAAAGAAGTTACTAGGAGGATGTAAGTACATGAAGTTATACGAGAATGGCGTTTACCTGATTAACGGTACCGATTTGGTTGAGGCAACCGGAGATTATCAGGCAAAGATTCAGAATATGACGGGGAAGAGTGTGAATCAGGAGGATGCAGCGAAGGAAACCATCGCCTATGGTATCCTGGAGAGCCATAATACATCAGGTAATATGGAAAAACTTGCAGTGAAATTCGATAAGCTGACAAGTCATGATATCACTTATGTTGGAATTATTCAGACAGCGAGAGCGTCCGGTTTGGAGAAGTTCCCAATCCCATACATTCTCACAAATTGTCACAACAGTCTCTGTGCTGTTGGCGGAACAATTAATGAAGATGACCACATGTTCGGACTGAGCGCCGCAAAGAAATATGGTGGAATTTATGTACCACCTCATCAGGCTGTTATTCATCAGTTCGCCAGAGAGATGTTAGCGGAAGGCGGCAAGATGATTCTTGGTTCTGACTCCCATACACGCTATGGTGCACTTGGTACGATGGCGATGGGCGAGGGTGGACCAGAGCTTGTAAAGCAGTTATTAAATAAGACATACGATATCAATATGCCGGGCGTTGTCGGTGTATACATGACAGGAACACCTGCCAAGGGTGTCGGTCCGCAGGATATTGCACTTGCGATTATTGGCGAAGTGTTTGACCGAGGATATGTTAAGAATAAAGTGATGGAATTCGTTGGACCTGGTGTTCATAACATGAGCGTTGATTATCGAATCGGCGTAGATGTTATGACAACAGAGACGACATGTCTTTCTTCTATCTGGGAAACCGATGAGAAGACCGAAGAATTTTATGAGATTCATGGTAGAAAAGAAGCTTATAAGAAGCTCGCGCCGGGGGCAATCGCTTACTACGATGGCATGATTGAGATTGATCTTTCTGAAATCAAGCCAATGATTGCGATGCCGTTCCATCCAAGCAATACGTATACCATTGAAGAATTAAAGGCAAATCTGATCGATATTATCGATGACGTTGAGAAACGTGCACGCGTGAGTCTCGATAATCAGGTGGATTTCACATTAAGAGATAAAGTTAGAAATGGTCAGCTTTATGTTGATCAGGGTATTATCGCAGGTTGTGCAGGTGGTGGATATGAAAATATCACGGATGCAGCGGATATTCTCCGTGGAGCAAGCATTGGTGCGGATGAATTTACACTTAGTATTTATCCGGCATCTACACCAATTTATATGGAGCTTGTGAAGAACGGCTGTGCGGCAGATCTTCTTGCAACAGGTGCCATTTTAAAGACGGCATTCTGTGGACCATGTTTCGGTGCAGGCGATACGCCAAGCAACAATGGATTCAGTATCCGACACAGCACACGTAACTTCCCGAACAGAGAGGGATCAAAATTACAGAACGGTCAGATTTCCTCTGTTGCTCTTATGGATGCTCGCTCTATCGCGGCAACCGCAGCAAATAAGGGTTACCTTACAGCGGCAACAGATATAGATGTGGATTATAGCAAGCCAAAATACTATTTCGATCATCGTATCTATGATCGAAGAGTTTTCGATAGCAAGGGTGTTGCAAACCCAGAGGAAGAATTGAAATTCGGTCCAAATATCAAGGATTGGCCAGCGATGAGTGCACTTCCGGAGAATATGGTACTGAAGGTTGTATCCGAGATTCATGATCCGGTTACAACAACGGATGAATTAATTCCATCTGGCGAGACTTCATCTTATCGTTCAAACCCATTAGGACTTGCAGAATTTACACTTTCGCGTAAGGATCCGGCATACGTATCCAGAGCGAAGGAAGTACAGAAGGGCCAGAAAGCGTTAGAAGCAGGAGAACATCCATGTGCGGTTCTTCCGGAAATCAAGGAACAGATGGCGAAGATTAAGGCGAAGTTCCCAGAGGTGGATCATACAAATATCGGAATCGGTAGTACGATTTTTGCTGTAAAACCAGGCGATGGTTCTGCTCGTGAGCAGGCGGCATCCTGCCAGAAGGTTCTTGGTGGATGGGCAAATATTGCAAATGAATACGCTACTAAGAGATACAGAAGTAACCTGATCAACTGGGGAATGCTTCCATTCCTTATTCCGGATGGAGATCTTCCATTTAAGAATGGAGATTATTTATTTGTTCCTGGAATTAAGAAAGCAATTCAGGATGCAAAGACAGAATTCGAAGCCTATGTTGTGAAAGAGGATGGACTTCATCCATTTAAGCTTTCTATGGACGAATTAACAGCAGACGAAAGAGAGATTATTCTCGATGGTTGTCTGATTAATTATTACAAATCACACTAGTTAAAAGAGGGGATAGTTTTGGAAAATAGCCAAACAGAAATAAAAACTGAAAATCGTTTTGAGCGAAAGCCAAGCAAGGGAGAATACAAATTTCTGTTTGGTGTTTCTCTTGTAGTATTAGTTACTGCATGTCTTATCATCCTATTCTATTTTGGTGTTAAGAGATATGACGGACTGCAGGATGGGTGGGTGAAATTTATGGACATCCTACAGCCGTTTATCATTGGCTTCACAATGGCATTTTTGATGAATCCCATTATGAAATTTATCGAGAAGCATTTGTTACATTTCCTGTTGCCAATCAGCAAAAACGAAGTTTATGCCAGAAAGCATATCCGAGTTTTCTCTACGATTGTTTCTGCTGTGGTTTTGCTGGGAGTCGTTGGTGGCTTTCTGGTTACCGTCATTCCGGAGATGCTGAATACGATTCAATATCTGTTTTTGCATATACATGAGCAGATTGCCGGTGTTCTGGATTGGGCAAATGAAATCACAAGAGGACATTGGGAAGAGGAAATCCTCGGTGCGAAAGATGCTAAGGTATTGGACAATGCGATGGACCAGGTACAGGTCTTTGTCACAAAATATCTCAAGCTGGATCAACAGGATGAGATTGTTCGTACGATAACAAACAGCTTGATTGGCGTTGGCCATATTCTGGTTAATATTATTATTGGTATTATTGTTTCCATCTATGTTTTGGTTGCAAAAGAGAAATTTAAGGGTCAGACAAAGAAGATTGTATATAGTATTTTAAGTACGAAGCAGGCAAATGTTTGCGTGGAAGTTGTGCGAAAGGCGCATGATATTTTCTACGGATTTATCGTTGGTAAGATTGTCGATTCGATTATTATTGGATTGATTTGCTATGTATGTATGATCATCATGGGCTTACCGTACCGCGTACTCGTTTCCGTAATTATTGGACTTACGAATGTTATTCCGGTCTTTGGACCATATATCGGAGCAGTGCCAACCGTTATTATTATTTTCCTGACGAATCCATGGCAGGGTATTTATTTCCTGATCTTTGTCTTTATCTTGCAGCAGGTGGATGGAAATATTATTGGACCGAAGATTCTGGGAGATTCTACGGGACTTTCCAGTTTCTGGGTCATCGTTGCGATTGTCGTTGGTGGCGGATTATTTGGTTTATTAGGAATGCTGATTGGTGTTCCTACGATGGCATTGCTATACTATCTGGTTGGAAGGATTGTAGATTATGTGTTAGTGCGTAAACAACTTTCCACAGAGATGCAGGAATACGTGGATTTGGATCATATTGATCCGGAAACGAAGAAATTGGTTCCAAAAGACGGAGAAAAGGAACTCCGTATTTTTAATAAACATAAGGAAACAGTGAAGACAGAAAAAGTTGCCGCTAAGGATAAGGGCGACAAAAAATAAGTTCTGAGGTGACACTTTGGATAGGGATTATAGAACAAAACTGGATGAAATTGAAGAAATGCTGGTAAATGGCCAGGAAGAAGAAGCATATGATACGCTTGCCAATGTTAATTGGCGGAAGGTGCATAATGTGAATGCGCTCGTAAAGGCCAGTGAGATCTATGAAAAAGTAGGAAAACTGGAAGAGGCGCAGGAGCTTCTGAAGATTGCGCATGAGAGATCGCCGATTGGTAGAACGATACTTTTCCACCTGGCTCTCGTGTCCATTAAATTGGGCAGATTAGAAGAGGCAAAAGACAATTACAATGAATTTGTCGAGATTGCGCCGCATGATTCTCAGAAATATGTGATCAAGTATTATCTGAGTAAGGCGAGAGGTGCGGATGAACTGGCGCTGATTCGTATTCTGGAAGAATTGAAAGAAAGCGATTTTACAGAGCAGTGGTCCTATGAATTGGCAATGCTCTATCATAAAACAGCGCAGGTGGATCAGTGCATTAATCTCTGTGATGAAATCAGTATCTATTTTGGCGATGGCCCATATGTAGAGCGCGCGCTGGAATTAAAGATGTTATACAAGCCGCTCAATAAGATTCAGGAGGATAAGTATCGTAGCTTCCAGAATCAAAAACGTGGATTGACCGAGGTGCATGCCAATGAAAATCTTGCATCGGGCGAGATTGTATCTCATAATATGGCAATTCCGGCAGTAGAACTTCCGCCGGAAAGATTTAATACGATTAATCTGCAGGCAGAAATCAAGAAAAATATTGAAGAGATTATGCAGGCGACGGAAGAGGGCGAAATCTCTGAAAACATGGATGAGATTCGAGATCTTGTAAATGATATTCCATATCTTCAGATGCCACAGGATCATGAATCCGCGCTTGAAAAACATCGTAAGGCCAAGGCTGAACTGGATAAAACCATTAAGATGAATTTCCAGGAATTCCTGGAAGAGGAATACGATGGACAGATGAGTTTGTTCATGCCGGATGAACCGGAGAAGGACGAACAGATTGAGGGTCAGATGACAATTGACGAAGTCATCGCAAACTGGGAAAAGACAAAGCGTGCGACAGAAGCGGCATTAGAAGCTGCGAATGCGGCAAAGCTTGCGAATGTCAAAGAGGAAGCTCTAAAAGAAGCGACACAGATTATGGATCGCTTAGAGGGAATTGCTCCAAAGCTCGATGCGGGTGTTGCGCCGGCAGAGATTTTGAAGCAGGAATATCTGACCGCAGAGCCAGTACAGAGTGAAGAAGCAAAATTCTCGATTCCAAAAGTGGAAAATGGTGCGGATGCCGGAGTTGGACTGGAGATTCCAATTGTGGATCCAATGGCAGAGGGAGTCAAAGTGTCAGCGCCAGTGTTGGACACTGTCACAGGAAAGCTTGCAAATGGTGAAGGAACAACGGAGTGGAATCCACCAGAACTTGCTACAGATGCAGACGATGAATCGTTAAGCAGTACAGAGGATGAAACAGCATTAAATAATAGCAAGGAAGTAGATGACGTGAATTTAAAAGAAGCAAGTATGATTATCGCGGATGTGAATGCGATGCTTCAGAGTGAGATTGATCGTATTACAAGCGAGGAAGAAGCGGCAGCAAATGCTGCGGCAGCGGAAGTTGTGCCAGAGATTGCTACGGAAGCTGTTCCGGTACCAGAAGTGACAGAGCCAGTAGCGGTAGCGCCGGTAGTGGAGGAGACGCCGGAAATAGCTGAACCGGAGGCTACAGAGCCGGAAGTGGTAACAGAACCAGAAGCTGCGCCAGAAGTTGCAGAGCCAGAAGTAACAGAGACTGCGCCGGAAGTCGTAGAGCCAGAAGTAACAGAGACTACGCCAGAAGTCGTAGAGCCAGAAGTAACAGAGACTACGCCAGAAGTCGCAGAGTCAGAGGCTACGGAACCTGCAGTAGAAGAACCGGTAGAAGAACCGGATCCGGATTTGGAACTTGGATTAGAAGCGTTAGAGTCCGATGAGGATGAAGTGGAAGAAGAAGCTTCTGATGCGGAAAAGGAAGAAGATGATATTGAACTTCCGACCATTAACATTTCCGATGAAGAACTGGAGCAAGAAGCGCTGGAAGCTGAAAATCCGGAGGATATTCCAGCAGATGAAAGTATCGATGTGGAACTTCCAGAGAATGAGATGTCGGAACTTGCAAATGCAGTAACAGGAATTATGGAAGATATGGATCCATCCGATGGAGATATGTCAGATTATATAGCAGCGGTTCCTGCCGATAAGGTAGATGAATCGGAGGAACCAGATGATTCGGAGGAGATGGATGAGGTCTCCATCGATGAAATCAAGAAGGCGCAGGAAGAGGAAGAGCGTCAGAGAGCGCTGGATCGTACGGATGTATTGCCATCAGATGAGGCGATTGTCAATGCGATCGAGGGCGAAATGGCTACAACGAAACTAACTGCTGATGAACGTGATTTGTTCTCATACTTTATTCCAATTCAGGGTATGGAACAGATGATTTGTCAGGTATTGACTGGATCAAAACAGAGATTGGCAAGCGCAACGAATTCAGCAAGTGGTAATATTATTATTCAGGGAGGTAAAGGCAGTGGAAAGACAACCATGGCCACATCTCTGATTAAGGTTCTCCAAACAGAAATTGGAAAACCAAACAATAATGTCGGCCGTATTGATGCGGAACGATTAAATGGAAAAGATATCCAGAAGCTCTTTGAGAAGGTTAGCGGCGGATGTCTTATCATTGAAAATGCCGGAGAGATGACACGCGATACAACAGTTACATTATCTTTATTAATGGAGAATGATCGAAGTGGCATTCTGGTAATTATGGAAGATACAAGAATCGGAATTGAGAGAATCCGTAGTTTGAATCCAACATTCATAAAGAAGTTTACGGAGAAGATTACGATTCCAATCTTTACAGCAGACGAACTCGTAAATTTTGCTAAGACCTATGCGCAAGATGAGGGTTATGCAATTGATGAGATGGGTGTATTGGCACTTTACGATCGTATCGGGATGATTCAAAGATTAGATCGCCCGACATACCTTACAGAAGTAAAAGAAATTGTCGATGAAGCAATCGAGAAGGCTGAGGCTCCGGGACTTAGAGGGTTCTTTGGACGACTTGGCGCTCATAAAGAAGATGAAAACGGCAATTTAATACTTGTTGAGAAGGACTTTCAGAAATAATTAAATCCGTAAGGGAGAAGGGGTAGTTTCATGAGGAATTTTACAGAATTAGATGCATATTTATTTGGACAGGCAACACATTACGACATTTATCAGAAGATGGGTGTTCATAAGGCAAATGTTGATGGTGTTGATGGCTTTTACTTTGATGTGTGGGCACCACATGCAGAAGAGGTTTCGGTGATTGGCGAATTCAATGACTGGGATGAAGAGAGAAATTATATGCAGCGTCTTACGCCATTGGAAATGGGCATTTACGAGACTTTTATACCAGGCGCATGCATGGGCCAGATGTACAAATATGTGATTCGTACGAAGGATGGGGAAAAGTTGTATAAGGCAGACCCATACGCAGTTACAGCAGAAGTTCGTCCGGGCACGGCATCTAAAATTGGTGTGAGAGATGGTTTTCAGTGGTCTGATCATGCATGGATGAAAAAACGTGCAGATGATAGCGTACCATTTTATGAGAAACCGCTCAGTATTTATGAGGTTCATCCGGGTTCATGGAAGAGACATCCGGGTAGAGAAGATGATGGATTTTATACATATCGCGAGTTTGCGGAGTCATTGGCAGCTTATGTTAAGGATATGGGATATACGCATGTTGAGCTCATGGGCATTTCCGAGTATCCATTTGACGGTTCCTGGGGATATCAGGTGACGGGGTATTATGCGCCAACGTCTCGTTATGGCTCGCCGGAGGATTTCCAGTACTTGATCAATTATCTGCATAAAAAGGGAATCGGTGTCATCCTGGATTGGGTGCCTGCACATTTCCCGAAGGATGCACATGGTCTTGCGGATTTCGATGGGGAACCGCTGTATGAATATGCGGATACCAGAAAGGGTGAGCATCCGGATTGGGGAACGAAGATTTTTGATTATTCAAAGTCGGAAGTGAAGAATTTCCTGATTGGTAGCGCACTTATGTGGGTGGAGCAGTATCATGTGGATGGACTTCGTGTAGACGCGGTGGCTTCCATGCTTTATCTGGATTATGGCAAGGAAGCTGGACAATGGGTTCCGAACCAGTACGGTGGAAATGAAAACTTAGAGGCGATTGAATTCTTCAAGCACTTAAACACGGTGGTAACAGGCAGAAACCCTGGTGCGATTGTGGTGGCAGAAGAGTCCACGGCTTGGCCAAAGGTAACGGGTTCCGTTAAAGAAGATGGGCTGAATTTCTCATACAAATGGAATATGGGATGGATGCATGATTTCCTGGATTACATGAAACTGGATCCTTATTTTAGAAAAGATAATCACAACAAGATGACATTCGGCATGAGCTATAACGAATACGAGAAGTATATTCTTGTACTGTCGCATGACGAAGTCGTACATTTGAAATGTTCCATGATCAATAAAATGCCGGGACTTGGAGATGATAAATTCAAGAATCTGAAGGCTGGCTATGCGTTTATGATGGGACATCCGGGCAAGAAGCTCTTGTTTATGGGACAGGATTTTGCACAGGTGCAGGAATGGGATGAGAAGAGAGAATTGGATTGGTATCTTCTTGAGAATCCACAGCACGCTGGCGTACAGACTTTTGTCCGTGAATTATTGCATCTTTACAAGAGTCATCCGGCTTTATACGAGCAGGACATTAATTGGAATGGTTTTGAGTGGATTAATGCAAATGATTCCTATCGTAGTATCTTCAGTTTTGTTCGAAAATCAAAGGATGGCAAGGACAATCTGTTGTTCGTTTGCAATTTCACACCAATGGCATATGATGATTATCGCGTTGGAGTGCCTGAAAACAAAGAACTGACACTGCTGATTAATAGTGAACAGAAGAAGTTCCAGGGCACAGAAACTTCAAGAAAGAAGAAGTATAAACCAGAGAAAAAAGAGTGCGATGGAAAGGCATACTCGATTGCTTATCCTCTACCTGCGTATGGAGTAGCAATCTTTAAGTATTAATAGAAGTTGTAATGAATAAGTGGAATGAAATAAAAGAAAATACGAAAGAAGTTTCGGGAAATGTTATTTCCGGCATAGGCGAAAAACTGCCGGTCGAACAGTTATCGAAGCGAAAACGAGAGATTGTATTGGTGTTAATTGTACTTGCGATTCTGGCAGTGGGCCTGGTTGTAAGCAAATTCAAGACCTATGATGAATTTACAGTGCAGTCAACCAGTACATCGACAACGTCGGGAGAGTCAGACTATATTGGATTTAAGGATAACCTGTTCCGTTATAGTAGTGATGGCGCATTCTATACAGATTACGATGGTGATTTGATTTGGAGCGAAGCATTTGAAATGACAAATCCGACCGTGGATTACAATGACAGCTATATCCTGGTGTATGATCAGGGCGGGAATACCATCGAGCTGTTTAACATTTCCGGACTTCAGAAAACAATACAGACCACGCTACCACTTGCAGATGCAGCGATTGCAGAAAATGGTGTCGTTGCGGCGTTAATGCAAGAGGGGGATTCCAGCTATATTAATTTGTATGATTCGAAAGGAACAACGTTGGCTTCTGGAGAATTGCATACGGAGAATAGCGGATATCCTGTAGCGATTGCGCTGTCAGATGATGCGGAGAAACTGATGGTTTCCATGATCAATATGAATAGCGGATCTGTAGACACGAATATTAACTTTTATAATTTCGGTTCCGAAGGTCAGGATGCGATTGATAATCTTGTCGCATCCTTTACTTATTCCAATATGGTGGTTCCAGAGATTGACTTTGTAGATGGTGACAAGGCAATCGCTTTTGGTGATACGGAAATTGTGATTTATTCCGGTGCATCGACGCCGAAGGTTTCCTCGGAAATCTATCTGGATACGGAATTAAAGAGTATCTTCCATAATGATACGTATTTTGGCTATATCACGGCGGAAACGAATGAAAAGGGCGAAACATCAAATGTAATTACGACCTATAACATGTCTGGACATAAGAAGTTTGATCGGGAAATCGATTTGTCGTATACCGATGTGGAAATGCTAGAGAACAATGAGATTCTCCTTACAAATGGCCAGGATGTTGAACTGTATACATCTTACGGAATTAAGAAGTTTGAATATTCATTTGATGATTATTTATATAGTATGATTCCGATTGGCGGAAACAACTATATCTTTGTAATGAATGGACAGACAGAAAGTGTGAAATTGAAATAATGAATATTCTACTTATTATTTTACTGATTATATGTGCGATATGTGCACTCTATGGATATAAACAGGGGGTACTGGGACTCGTTTGGAGTGTACTCTCCTGGTTTTTTATAGCGATTTTCGTGATGGTATCAGAACCTTATATAGAAGATGCATTGATGACGCAGACAAGGCTTCCGGAAATGATTTCGGGGAAAATGTCTTCTATGGTAGAAGAG
>JNIN01000001.1:0-1565000 GCA_000702525.1 Lachnospiraceae bacterium AC2012 | reverse complement strand
CAGGACGGAAAGACCCCATGGAGCTTTACTCCAGTTTGGTACTGGGATTCGGTACTGCATGTACAGGATAGGTGGGAGACTAAGAGATAGGAACGCCAGTTTCTATGGAGTCACTGTTGGGATACCACCCTTGTAGTACTGGGTTTCTAACCTGCAGCCGTTATCCGGCTGGGGGACAATGCCAGGCGGGGAGTTTGACTGGGGCGGTCGCCTCCGAAAGGGTATCGGAGGCGCTCAAAGGTTCCCTCAGAATGGTTGGAAACCATTTGAAGAGTGCAAAGGCAGAAGGGAGCTTGACTGCGACACCGACGGGTGGAGCAGGTACGAAAGTAGGACTTAGTGATCCGGTGGTATAAAGTGGGATTGCCATCGCTCAACGGATAAAAGCTACCCTGGGGATAACAGGCTTATCACTCCCAAGAGTTCACATCGACGGAGTGGTTTGGCACCTCGATGTCGGCTCATCGCATCCTGGGGCTGTAGCAGGTCCCAAGGGTTGGGCTGTTCGCCCATTAAAGCGGTACGCGAGCTGGGTTCAGAACGTCGTGAGACAGTTCGGTCCCTATCCGGCGCGGGCGGAGGATATTTGAGAGGAGCTACCCCTAGTACGAGAGGACCGGGGCGGACGGACCACTGGTGTACCAGCTGTCTACCAAAGGCATAGCTGGGTAGCCAAGTCCGGAAGGGATAAACGCTGAAGGCATCTAAGCGTGAAGCCCCCCTCAAGATGAGATATCCCGTCCTTTAAGGACATAAGATCCCTTATAGAGTATGAGGTAGATAGGGCAAAGGTGGAAGCGTAGTAATACGTGTAGCTGATTGTTACTAATCGATCGAAGGCTTGACCAAATGTTAATCGGTTTCTATATGAAGTTTTGAAGGAACATAATACGGCCCGGTGGCTCAGTTGGTTAGAGCGCCGCCCTGTCACGGCGGAGGTCGCGGGTTCGAACCCCGCTCGGGTCGCTTCAATTTAATAATTGAAACAATGGGATCTTAGCTCAGCTGGGAGAGCATCTGCCTTACAAGCAGGGGGTCACAGGTTCGAGCCCTGTAGGTCCCATTTTACATCTTACAATTGCATATATCACATGCGCCGATGTGGCTCAATTGGCAGAGCAGCTGATTTGTAATCAGCAGGTTAACGGTTCGAGTCCGTTCATCGGCTTTCCATTATTTTAATGGATATGGGTGGTTTCCCGAGTGGCCAAAGGGGACAGACTGTAAATCTGCTGCAAATTGCTTCGGTGGTTCGAATCCACCACCACCCAGTTGTCGAAAGACATGTAAGTTAATATCGCGGGATGGAGCAGTCTGGAAGCTCGCCGGGCTCATAACCCGGAGGTCATAGGTTCAAATCCTATTCCCGCAACTCAAGTTGTGAGGAGCAATCCCCACAACTTATTTTTTACAAAAGAATAAATTTTGTATGCCCAGTTAGCTCAGTTGGTAGAGCAGAGGACTGAAAATCCTCGTGTCTCTGGTTCGATTCCGGAACTGGGCATTTTTTATGCCTAAAATGAGATCCGAAAGGATCTTTTTTTATTACCATTTTATAGAAGAGTTTGATATAGTATTGGAAAGTGAAAAGGAGATTACATAATGAAGATTGTTTTTTTAGACCGAAAGTCAATTGGGGAAGACTGGGATGAAGCAGAGTTTGAACACTTTGGTGAGCTTATAAAGTATGATTATTCAACAGAAGAAGAGGCATTAGAGCGTTCCAAAGAAGCAGATATTATTATTGTAAATAAGGTGCCAATGAATGAGCAAACCATTGGAGCCGCCAGTAAACTGAAGCTTGTTTGTGTTACAGCAACAGGAACGAATAATCTGGATAAGGAATATCTGGAAAAACGTGGGATAGCATGGAGAAATGTTGCTGGTTATTCCACCGAGTCGGTGGCGCAGCATACATTTGCAATGCTATTTTATCTATACGAGCATCTGCCATATTATGATCAATATGTAAAATCAGGAAAATACGCATCGGATCGTTCGTTTACACACTATGCGAATACATTTCATGAATTATGCGGTAAAACCTTTGGAATTATTGGACTTGGTGCGATTGGAAAGCGTGTTGCAGAAATTGCGAAAGCATTTGGATGTGAGGTGCAATATTATTCTACATCTGGTAGAAATCACGCTTCGGGATATAAGGAAGTGGATTTTGAAACGTTACTGTCCACAAGTGATATTATTAGTATTCATGCGCCATTGAATGAGGATACTTATCATCTGATGGATCAGGAAGCATTTCAGAAGATGAAGAAATCAGCGATACTATTAAATGCAGGTCGTGGACCGATTGTCGTTGAGAAGGATTTATTAGAGGCGCTTGAAAACGAAGAAATAGCTGCCGCAGGCTTGGATGTGTTGGACGTTGAGCCGATGGCAGAAGACAGTCCATTTTACGGATATCAAAATTCAGAACGACTTTTGATAACGCCACATATAGCCTGGGCAGCTTTAGAATCAAGACAACGTTTGATGCATATCATTGCAGGTCAAATCGCAGATTTCTTACAAGGGCAAACCAGATAAATAAGAGCAATCCGAGATATCTTCCAATAGTGCAAGTGGTTTATGATAGAGATTGCTTCGTTTTGACATAACGGTTTTTGCTTGATTAAAAAGTTCAAATACATCCGCACGGGAGGAATCGGAAGGGTTCCATGGATTCCTCCAGACGTGATGATTGAGATTTAGTGGATCGGTATATTTTTGGAAATGATCACCCGGAATCATGCTAGAGATAATCGCATGTCCGAAGAGTTTTCCTTCGATAGCCCGAACCACTTTTTTCTTTTGCCCCGTTTTATCATTTAGAAGAAGTTGACCGATCGGCATAGATTTCAAGGCATTTCCAATAAGAAATTTGGAAATGTCTTCTTCCGGGTAAGCCATATGGAGTACGTGATAAAGGAAGTCGCGAATCGTAGTGTATTCTCGGTCCGATAATTTAATAATATTCCAGGAATCAAATTGGTTCGGTTCGACATGCGCAAAATGACGAATCAAAGCATTGTCGATATCGGTCTCTAGAAATACGTGGATACCAAAGTCATATGTTTCACGATCCAGGTGCTCCATATGCTTTGTGCGATAATAAATATAGGGATGGCAGATCGAATCGAGCGTGTAATGGCATAATAAGCCCATGATATAAGCGTCGATAATACGCTTTGATTCGAGGGATTTACAACGATTTCGATAGGTTAAGCATGCATCAAAGAATGCCCATGTACCAAAGCTATGCATGAGATTACCGATATTTTTTGTTCCGGAAAAATAAGCTGGAATTGAATAAAAGAAAACATCAGGCCCCTCAAGACCGACATGATAGGCGTTTGGATGTTTCTTTATCGTAGATGAAATCTCTGGACTATACAGCGGTAACATTTCTTGTCCAAAGAAATAATGTGTCTGAAAACCTGGCATAATTGACCTCCCTTTTTCACTCGTCAAAAACCAAATGTAACATCTTATAGATTTTTCCTATAATTTTCTACTTCTAGTATAGCACATATTTTATTGCAACTTTAGTTGAGTCATATTACAATAAAAGTTGTTGAAAGGGGATAAATTATGTATATAAACAGGAGTGTTGAAGAAAAATTATTACAAGACTTTTATGAGGGGGATCAGCAGGTAGCATGCGTCTATGGTAGACAGGGTATGGGAAAAACTACACTGCTTCGACATTTCATAGAAGATAAAAAATCGATTTATTTTCAGGCTTTTCCGACAACGGATCAGGAAGAGCTGGATTTGCTCTCGCAGGCGTTGGGGATTGAACCAAAGGGTACCTTGGAGGAGGTTCTCAATGAAATCACCTTGGATGAAATTATGAAAGAATCGCCGTTGGTGTTTGTGATTGATCATTATCCGGAGTTCGTAAAAGCTGATTTAGAATATGAAAAAATTTTGTACCGTTATGTGACGGAAGTGTGGAAGGGCCTTCCCATCAAAGTGATTCTATGCGGAGATTGTTATACGCATATGGAAAAGTTTGTTACAGGCAAGAAGGCAATTTGGCATTCCGTGGAGTTGTATAAGATGGAAGTGAAGGGGATGCCTTTTTCCGAGGCGCAGGCATTCTTCCCAGAGAGAAGTCAGGAGGAAATGGTATTTCTCTATGGTATTACGGGGGGAATTCCGAAGAAGATGGCGGCAGTATATGGAATGGATGCCGAGGAGGCAATCCGTGAAATCTACTTAGACGGACAGTATGCAACGTTGATGTGGCCAATGCAGACGATGCAGATGGAACTTCGTGAACTTTCCTATTACAATCGTATGTTGAGCTGCCTTGCGCAGGGAAATCAGCGAGTGAATCAGATTTCCAGAGAGGTCAATAAGCCAAAGGACGTTGTCGTTCCTTATATGAACACCCTGATGGCGATGGGCATGGTAACAAAAGAAACTCCGATTACTGAGCGGACCAATCGTAAGAAGACTCGTTACTCCATTGTTAATACAGCGGATTTATTCTGGTATCGTTATATGCCGAAGAATATGAATGCCGTTTATCAGGAAGATGAAACGGCGATTGAGAATCTCCTGGAGACGATGTTGACCGATTCCAATGATTATCTAAAGACCGTATTTATCAATTTATGTAAGGAATATTTGATGAATTCTGGAAATGATACGTTACCATTTCAGATTGAGGAGATCGGAAACTGGTGGATGAACGATGAAGAAAACCAGGTGAGTGTAGGATTCGATATCGTGGGACTTGGAAAGTCGGGGGACCGTGATGTCACGGTTTATGCGATGTGCTATTACGATGATAAGCCGATTGAGATTCATGAATTGAAGGCATTAATTGAACTTACCAAACAATTAGAGCAGGAAGGTGATGTTTATTACATTATTTTCTCAAAAGCCGGATTCCATGAAAATGCACAAACAGTTGCCGTTACGATTAAGAATATTATGTTGATTTCACTAGATGAGATACTCCCAAAGGCATGAAATCATATTTTGTAAGAAAATGTTCTTAAAATAAGTCAGTTTCAGAGCCTTTACAAGGATAGAGCCTTATACTACAATAATCTCGGTTTTATTAACTAGGTAAATAAGGGAGGAACCATGACAAATCTGGAACTTCAAAAAAAAGTAGTAGAAGTCCGCAAGGGAATCATCGAAGGTGTTCATGCAGCAAAGTCTGGACATCCAGGTGGATCACTCTCAGCGGCAGAAGTATTTACATATCTTTATTTCGAGGAGATGAACGTTGATCCGAAGGATCCGAAGAAAGCGGATCGTGATCGTTTCGTATTGTCCAAGGGTCATACAGCACCAGGACTTTATGCAACATTAGCAGCAAGGGGATATTTCCCAATGGAAGATATGAAGACACTTCGACATATTGGATCACATCTTCAGGGACATCCATGTGTAGCACATACACCTGGAATTGATGCATCATCAGGATCTTTGGGACAGGGTATCTCAGTAGCAGTAGGTATGGCATTGTCTGCAAAACTTTCCAATGATGATTATCGTGTATATACATTACTTGGTGATGGAGAAATTCAGGAAGGACAGGTTTGGGAAGCATCTATGCTTGCTGGCTTCCGTAAATTAGATAATCTGTGTGTAATCGTTGATAATAACGGATTACAGATTGATGGACCAATCGATGAGGTTAACAGTCCATATCCAATCACAGATAAGTTTAAGGCATTTAACTTCCATGTTATTGAAGTGGAAGATGGTAATGACTTCGATCAGCTTCGCAGCGCCTTTGATGAAGCAAAGGCTACAAAGGGTATGCCAACTGCCATTGTCATGAAGACAGTTAAGGGTAAGGGCGTTTCCTTTATGGAAAATCAGGTAGGCTGGCATGGAACTGCTCCAAATGATGAGCAGTATGAGGCTGCCATGAAAGAATTAGAAGAAGCGGAGGAAGCATTATGTCAGAAGTAAAGAAAATTGCGACAAGAGAGAGCTATGGTAATGCTTTAGTTGAAATTGCCAATGAACATGATGACCTCGTAGTTTTAGATGCAGACCTTGCAGCTGCAACGAAGACTGGAATCTTCAAGAAAGCATATCCAGATCGTTTTATCGATTGTGGTATCGCAGAATCCAACTTGGTAGGTGTAGCAGCAGGTATTGCAAGTACTGGAAAAGTTCCATTTTGCAGTAGTTTCGCAATGTTTGCAGCTGGTAGAGCATACGAACAGGTTCGTAACTCTGTGGGATATCCACATTTAAATGTAAAAATCGGAGCAACACATGCAGGTATCTCTGTAGGTGAAGATGGAGCAACACATCAGTGTTTAGAAGATATCGCATTAATGCGAGAGATTCCAGGAATGACGGTAATCAATCCATCAGATGATATCGAAGCAAGAGCTGCTGTAAAGGCTGCTTATGAGATGGACGGCCCTGTATATCTTCGTTTTGGTAGATTAGCCGTACCTGTAATCAATACAAATCCTGATTATAAATTTGAAATCGGTAAGGGTACCGTATTAAAAGAAGGTACAGACCTTACGATTGTTGCAACAGGTCTTGAAGTAAATGAATCACTGGAGGCTGCAAAGCTTCTTGCAGCAGATGGAATCAATGCAGAAGTGATTAACATTGCGACAATCAAGCCATTGGATGAAGAATTAATCATCGCCAGTGCAAAGAAGACGGGCAAGGTTGTAACGGTAGAAGAACACTCTGTAATCGGTGGTCTTGGAAGTGCTGTTGCAGAATGCCTTGCAGAAAAATGCCCAACACTCTTAAAGAGAATTGGTGTATATGATGTATTTGGTGAGTCAGGTCCAGCCGTTGATCTTCTTCACAAATACGAATTAGATGCAGAAGGCATCTATAAGCAGATTAAAGCATTTTTATAGTCAAAAATATTATTGTGAATTAAGAATCTGCGTAATATAATAAAAATAGCCAATGGGTGCACCAAATGGTGCACCCATTTTTGGATTTAGGGAAGAGGGAAAGAAATAAGGTTATATTTATAATTTTTCGAGGAGGAAGTATACGTGGAGAAGAATGAAAACACAAGAAAAATTCACAAATCAAATCTTATGGTAATACTGGTTGGCGTAGTAGTAATGTCGCTGATGACAGTATTTTCTTATGGTTTTGTTTTAGATGCCTTGAAAGGGTCTGCCATTATGTGGGCAGCAGGAATTTTGGCAATTATTTCTTATTATGGAATCAAGAATGACATGACAAAGGCAATACTGATTTTGGCATTCCCTAGTTTGTCAACGTTGGTTTATTCCTATGTTTTAGGTGGAAGTTCCGTATCATTTCTTGCATGCTATCTGTTTTTAGCCATGACGACAGTATATTTTGAAGAGAAATATATCAAGACTTTTATGATTGTGGTTAGCGTTCCATCTGTGATTTCACTTGTAGATTACAAGATTATTGATGGATATAATGGAACCTTTTCCGGTGCTGTTGTAAAGTTTTTGTTTTTCCTGTTTATCGGATGGTCCTTGTATCTCGCCGTAAAGCGTGGAAAGTCTTATATCCTTCGTTCGGAAGAGACGCTTCGTGTTGTAGAAGAGAATGGCCAGGTGGCAAATGATATTTCTAATAATTTGAATGATGCGATCTCAAACAGCCGTAACAGAGTGCATGAACTGGCAGCTCAGGCGCAGGATGTATCCGAGGCAGCAGGGCAGATGGGAACGGTCGTAGAATCTACAACACATGCGACGGTGACTGTTTCCGAGAAGATTGCAAGTGCAACAGAGGAAATCGATCGAAATTATGAGATGGCGCAGACCTTGGAACAGAGCTTCGGAGAAGTGTCAAAGTCAGTAAATGAAGGAAATACAGAGGCTACCAACGTACGAGAGAATCTGGATGAGATGTCGAAAACGGTTGCTGGTGCACAGGGCGCGATGGATACGCTGCTGGAGGAAATGAGCAGAATCACTGGTATTCTGGAGGAAATCGATGCCATTGCAAAGCAGACAAATCTGTTATCTTTGAATGCTTCGATCGAAGCGGCACGTGCTGGTGAGCATGGACGAGGATTCGCTGTTGTTGCGGACGAGATTCGTCAGCTGGCAGAGCAGAGTGCGGCTGCAGCAGAGAATATCAATAAGATTA
Organism: Lachnospiraceae bacterium AC2012; assembly: GCA_000702525.1. GTDB lineage: Bacteria > Bacillota > Clostridia > Lachnospirales > Lachnospiraceae > FD2005. The sequence goes on along the minus strand of JNIN01000001.1, from coordinate 1,556,903 downwards.
TCGCTGGATTAAGCGGTACGACACAGGATGTATCCGAGAAGATTAATGCTGGTGCGCAGGCCGCAGCAGATGGTGTGGAGAAGATGGGCGGACTATTGGAAGTCTTCGAAGGAATCCAGGATTCCACCAAGGATGCCAAGGGAATTGTACAGCAGCAGTATGAAGTTATTGAAGTGGTAAAACGTGATTTTGGCGAGATTCTCGGTGAAATCGAAACTCTGGTAGCAACGACAGAAGAAAATACAGCGATGATTCAAAATATTACAGATACCATCGAAAGACAGCATGATGCAGTAGATGATGTCGAAAAGGATATTATTGATATTGCTGGTATTTCCGATGATTTAAAGGCACAGTTTGCAAAATAAAGAATAAATTTCCTAAATTTAGGAAAGTAGGTTTAGAAAACACCTCTTTCATCCGATAACTTTAGTGTAAAGGACAGGGATTGTCATATAAGGGCACGGAGGCACTATAGACAATAATGATGTCACTAGAGTAACAAATCGGGCATGAAAGAGGTGCAATTATATGAAAATTAATAATAATATTTCTGCGGTTATCACAAATAAGCAGCTACTTAGAACAGAGAATACGCTGGCCGCTTCTATGGAGAGATTATCCTCTGGATTTCGTATTAATCATGCGAAAGACAATCCATCCGGCATTGCCATTTCCGGTAAGATGCAGGCGCAGATTGATGCGTTAAGCCAGTCTGCAGATAATTCTAACGATGGAATCTCCGTATTGGAAACAGCGGACGGTGCGCTTGGAGAAGTAACAAGCATTATCCAGCGTATGCGTGAATTAGCGGTTCAGGCTGCAAATGATATCAATTCACAGTCCGAAAAAGACGCTATTCAGACAGAGATTTCATCCTTAAAAGAGGAAATCGATCGAATCAGTTCCACAACAGAATTTAATACAAAATCCTTATTAGATGGATCATTGGATGCGCATGTCTATGCAAATGACGTAACAAGAACGCAGGTTAATTCCAATGTTCCGGCGGGTGTATATAATCTTACGGTGAACTCTGTAGCTCAGAAGGCAGAGATTCCTATGAGTACAGCGGGATTATCCTATCCAATCACAGAGGCACAGGCGGGAATCGTGACAATCAATGGTGCTCCAGCGTCTATTGAAGTCGGAATGACAGAAGAACAGGTTTTGGAAACGATTCGTACAGCGGCAGAGCATGGAGATGCAGAAGTAGAATTAGATACCACCGGAAAGATTGTAGGAGCAAGATCTGCTAGATATGGTAGCGGAGAGGAATTGCTTATCTCAGCGAGTACGGATGCACTTGCAAATGCGCTTTCCATCAGTACCGATGGATCATCCGCAACCGGTGTAGATGCAAGCGTAACATTAGATAAAACATCTGAATTTGGTTCACAGGCAACCGTTGCGGTGTCTGGAAATAAGGCAACGATTACCGATGTCAGCGGATTTAAGATGTCGATGTTAATTGATGAAGGATTCAGCGGTGACATTTCCTTAGAAGTAACCGATGTAGGACCAATGGATCTTCAGATTGGTGCAAATGAAGGACAGCAGATGGCGGTTCGTATCCCTGCAACAGATACAAAGTCCTTGTATATCGATGACTTGGATGTATCGACGGTAGATGGCGCAGATCGCGGTATCGGTATTCTGGATGCAGCACTTACAAGAGTGAATGAAATTCGAGCAAGTATCGGTGCATATGAAAACCGATTGGAACATACGGTAAGCTCGTTAGATCAGACAGAAGAAAATATGACATCTGCTATTTCTCGAATCGAAGATGTCGATATGGCAGAAGAAATGGTAGAGTACACAAAGCAGAATGTACTTGCACAGGCAGGTACAAGCGCACTTTCACAGGCGAATGAGATGCCACAGATGGCACTTCAGTTATTGCAGTAGTGGAGAAATGTATGAATAATGAGTTAAAGATGAGTTATACGCGTAGGATTACGCAGAGTAATCCGAGTGAGATCATAGCGATTCTATATGAAATCTTCTTTACCTATTTGCAGGATGGCGAGGAAGCGATGAAATGCCGTAACTTGGAGCAGGCCAGAGAAGAGTTGAGACACGCAAGCCAGGTAATACAGCATTTGAAGGATGCATTGGACCGGAGACAGGAACTTTCGAAGCAATTGTATCCATTATACGATTTTTGCCAGAGAGCGTTAGAGAAATCTAATTATCGTGGAGATCTTTCTGGGATCGAAGAAGCGAGAAGGATTATGGGACCGCTTCAGGAAGCATTTCAGCAGATCGCGAAACAGGACCAGTCAGGTTCGGTTATGAAACATACGCAGACAGTGCTGGCCGGTATGACCTACGGTCGGGGAACACTGAATGAAACAACCATATACGAGAATAATCGAGGATTTCTAGCATAGGAATCCTCTTTTTTTGACCTTTTTTGGGGTGGTTGCAAGGTTGGTAACGAAAATTGTGCGAAAATCACAAATTAGGGTTAATAAAATTGTGGAAAAGTTAATATCTCTGTGGATAACCGTGGATAAGTGAAATATTTACACACATTTTAGGGCAATTTGCTAAAAATGGGGCTATATAAAATTAGTAATTGTGGATAAATATTGTTTTCGTGAAAATGTACAAAGGAGGGACTGGTCGTTAAACGACCAGTTACAAACCAGAGGGAACTGCTTATAATGAGAATCAACAAAAAGCAAGGGGGTGAGAGGAATCGGTATTTATCTGTTAGGACCTTATCTATTGGGGGCTGTATATATGGACTTGAAAACCGATCATGTCCGAAATCAGTATATCGTTTTGGGGTATCTAACAGGGCTATTTTATAATGTGCAGGAATTTGGAATTCTGGGATTGCGGGTGTTTGTATGGCATGCTTTTTGGCCAGTAGTTCTGCTCTATGTTTTGTTTATGGTTCGAGGACTTGGTGCGGGAGATATTAAGCTGATTTCAGTGATGTCTACATTTCTGGTGCCATCGAAGGTGGTACATATCTTAATTGCATCGGTATTTATTGGTGCAGTCATATCTATCGGGAAAATCCTATTACATATGGGGAAACAAGGTAAGGGAGGTTCTGTCTGTAGGTCGACTATTCGGTTGGGGAGTTACATACATTACACGACGTGTATTTTAGGAGCAATGATTTATGCATGTGTGAAAGAGGGTTTATATGGTTGAAGAAAGGATTTTGATATGTGATGAGGATCAGTCATATGTCGAGGCGTTGACCCGGTACTTAATCGGGTGTGATCCAGAATTAAAGGTTCATAGTTATACGGATGTGCAGGCGTTCGAGTTGGACTCAGAATATGGGGTTGGTTTGCTGAGTAAACATTTCCTGGAGAAATACGAACGCATGGAAGATCGTGAAAAGGTGCATCATGTATTGTATATGACGGAAGGTGCGGGAGACGCATTTGGTGAGTATCGAACGATTTATAAGTTTCAGGCAATGGATAAATTTCGAAAAATCTTTGTTCAGGAACAGTGGCAATTAAAGAGTGAAGAGAAGAAGGATGTGCCCGGAGGGACAAGATTTATTGCGATTTATTCACCGATGTCACATGAATTGTTATTGCCATTTACGCTGCTTCTGGCGCAGCAATATGCAAAGGACGGTCGGACGCTTTTGGTGGATATGCAGGAAAACAGCATGTTGATGAATCTTCTTCAACTAAAGAGCAAGAAGACGATGATAGATTATATCTATTATCTGGAAAGTGAAAAACAGAAGCGGGCACAGATGGGAATTCTGCCGACGGAGCAGGTTTACCCGGGTGAGCTTCAGAAGTACATAGAGATGTACGAGGATATAGCAATCCTTCCACCGGTTAGAATTCCATCCGAAATTGCGTATGTGACTGCGGATGAGTGGTCAGAGTTGCTGACAGGGCTACGAGGGGAAGGATTTCGAACGGTTATACTTCTTTTTGATCGGATTCATTGTGGATTTGAGCAGATGCTTCTGGAATGTGAGCAATTGATTCTTGTGGGAAAGCAGGGAGGCTTCTATAAGAGTCGGGAAGAGAAGTTGTTGACATTCTTGAAGGTACGCGGAATGGATAAGATTACAAAGCAGATTTATCTTCCGATTGCGGTGGACCCGATTGGTGAAGAGTACCAGATGGAAGGTTTTGTACAAGGACCGCTGGGAAATTTCATACGAAGTCAATCGATGAGAATCGTAGGTGGTAGCGGTTGATGACGAAGGAGAAACTGGATGAGCTAAAGATGGCAATTCGTAAGGAGTTATTACAGCAGATGGACTTAAGCGCGGAATACTCCGATGAAGAGATTGCCAGTATGATTCGGGAGAAAATCTGTGAGTTTTCGAGGGACGAAGCTTTGGAAGTGTCGAGTCGTCTTTATCTGGAGCGTGAGATTTTTAATTCCATGCGTAAATTAGATATTTTGCAGGATTTGTTGGAAGAACCAGGGATTACAGAGATTATGATCAATGGTTATCAGGACATCTTCATTGAGAAAGAGGGAGAACTGATACGGGTAGATAAGCACTTTATTTCGGAAGAGAAGTTATCCGATGTCATCCAGCAAATTGTTGCACAGAATAATCGCGTGGTGAACGAGTCTCATCCGATTGTGGATACAAGACTGGAAGATGGAAGCAGAGTGAATATTGTCCTTCCGCCGATTGCAATAGACCAAAGTGTGATTTGTATTCGACGATTTTCGAAGAATCAGATTCGGATGAAAGATCTGGTGGAGAAGAAAAGTTTATCAGAAGAAATGCGACGTTTCCTGGAGCAATTGGTTTGCTCCGGATACAACCTATTTATTTCCGGTTCTACGGGATCAGGAAAGACGACTCTTATTAATGCGTTAAGCGAATATATCCCCAAGAGTCAGAGAGTGATCACGATTGAAGATTCTGCAGAGCTTCAGTTGATTGGAGTGGAAAACCTGGTAAGGTTGGAGGCCAGGGAGAAGAATCTGGAGGGAAAACTGGAAATAACGATTAGAGACCTGGTTCGCTCATCTCTTAGAATGCGACCGGACCGTATTATTGTCGGAGAGTGTAGAGGTGCGGAGACGATAGAACTCTTGATGGCAAATAATACCGGACATAGTGGTGGGATGAGCACAGGCCATGCCAATTCAACCAGGGACATGATTTCAAGGTTGGAGATGATGTCCCTGATGGGCATGGATTTACCGATGGGAGCAATTCGAAAACAGATAGCATCTGGAATTGATATCTTTATTCATATTCAGAGAATGCCGGATCGGACAAGGAAGATCGTGGAGATAGCAGAAGTTATGGGGGTAGTTGATGATGAGGTTCAACTGGAAACGAAATATCGGTATATGGGGGATGACCTATGGGTACAGGAACATCCCTTAGTGCATACCGATCGTTTGGAACAGTATTCTTAATTACGGTGCTACTTGGCATCAGTATCGCATATATTTTTTATGATTCGATATGGGGAATCCTATCGATAATCCCGGTTTATTTTGTAACGAAAAGAGAATATAGAAAATATCGGAAGAACCAGATGGAAGAGCGATTCCAGAAGGAATTTAAAGAGTTTCTGATGTGTATTAATAATGGATTACAGGTTGGACATTCCGTAGAAAATGCCTTTGTTGATGCGGAGCAGGAACTGTGGATTGTCTTTGGAGAACAGGGCGTGATGTATCGGGAACTACGTGAGATTAATCATCAGGTGCAGATGTCCGTTCCGATTGAAAAAGCATTTCAAATGATATGCAAAAGGCATCCTTATGAAGAGGTCCTGGCGTTTGCAGAGATTTTCGAGTTTGGGAAACGTTTAGGTGGAGATTATGGAAAAAACTTGCGAAGAACCGCTGAGAAAATCAATGAGAAAATGGCGTTAAAGCAAGAAATCCAAGCACTGACGGCGGAGAAACGCTTAGAACTTTTGGTGATGTCGGTAATGCCCATTGGCATATTGCTCTATATGAAGATTGGTACGGGAGAGTTTATGGCACCGTTATATGGAAATATGTTTGGCGTAATCCTGATGAGCGCCATGCTGCTTTTATATTTTGGAATGCTGAAATTAGGAGTTTTTATTATTCAGGTGAAAATGTGATCAGATTAGTAGGGAGGGAAGATGGTCTCAGTATTATTGTTTCTAGGCATGGTTATTATTTTGTCTGTCTTAAAAAGCCATGGAAATACGACGTTGGATAAGTATAGGAAACCTGTCCGGTGGATTATCGTCTTGGAGTGTCTAGGGATAGCACTAACGTTTGGAGAAATAGTTTATAACAAATGGTTTACTCCGACGGAAATCGAGAGACCAAAACAGGGAGAAGGCAATCTAATCGAATCATTTCTCCTGGAAAAAGAAGGAGAGCAGCAGGAGGTTTTTGTTGAGATTGAAGAGGAGAAGTATTCGGAGGAAGAGGCGCTCTCCTATATCGAGGAAGCAAAACAAGAGATTGATGAAACATTTCTAGGCGAGAATACATCTTTGGATACGGTGTATTCAAAAGTTCATTTAGGGGAAACATACGCGGATGGGCGTGTAGAGGCATCCTGGACATTCTCTCCCGCAAAGTATGTAAATCTGGATGGAACGATAAATTATGAAAAGTTGGAAAATCCGAAGGAAGGTACGTTGGTACAGGTCGAATGCGAGCTGAATTGTGGAGATTATGGAGAAATCTATCGGTTCCCAATGTCGGTATGGGTCGCAGATCTTACGACAAAAGAAGGGTTTCAATATTATCTGGAGAAGAGCCTTGCGAAGATGAATGAAGAAGTCACAGAGAAAGTTACACTTCCGGAGGAAATCGAGGGGATTCCCATTGTGTGGCATGGCGTGAATAGCAACCGGGGCTTGATCATTTCTGTGATGGGAATCGTCGCGCTGGTAGGGTTGTTGATTGGAGATAAGGAAGAAAAGCGAAGAGAGAAGAAACGATTGGAAGAGCGGATGCGAATGGATTATGCAGATATTGTGGAGAAACTATCGCTCTATGTGGCAGCAGGGATTGGAATAAAGAACAGCTTTCAGCGAGTGTTGGCGCAATATGACAGTAAGGATGTTTTTCGCCCGGGATTCGAGGAAGTTCGGATTGTGTGCCGCGAGATGGAAAGCGGAGTCAGTGAAGTAGAAGCATATGAACATCTCGGACAGCGGGCCGTGATTCCAGAGTATCGGAAGTTGTCCTTATTGATTCTTCAAAATGTCAAACGTGGGACAGAGGGGCTTGCGGCTGCATTTGAGAAGGAGGAGATGGAAGTTTTTCTAATGCGAAAGAATAGAGTTCGCACAGCGGGAGAAGAGGCTTCGACAAAATTAATATTTCCGATGATGGGACTTCTGGTGATGGTGATTGTCGTGATGATTGTTCCGGCATTGATGAATATAGAAGTTTAGAAATGCGGATAGGATAAAGGAAGAGAAAACAGGAGGGGAAAGAAATGATGATTCAGGATTTTATTAGTGAAGAAGATGGCATCGGAGTGGTAGAGGTGATTTTGATTTTGGTTGTTCTGATTGGTCTGGTTTTGATTTTTAAGTCGCAGATTACATCGCTTGTAAATGACATCTTTGACACGATTACGGAACAGGCAGGTACCGTATAGATGAGGCGGGGAAGCATCACGGTCTTTATGAGTTTGTCTATGATGCTTGTGATGTCCTTGTTTTTTACGCTTGCGGAAGGTGTTCATCAGAAACTGCTTTCGAATGAGAAGATACTACTAGCCGTTCGTACGACAGAGAATATGGAAGCAATGTATAACAAAATCCTTTGGGAGCAGTTTCATATTTTAGGCGTGGATGCAGGATTTGGAAAAGATGACGGTACGGTGGTTCGTTTCCAGAATAAGGCAGAGGGGTATCTTCTGGATGCGATTCGAACGGAAGGGATTGATTTTTCCAGATTTCAAGATGTTACGTTGGAAGTTTCAAATTATGCATTTCTTACGGACCAGGATGCAGCGGGATTTGTGCAAGAGGCAGCGAATCAAGTGAAGTATCTGGTTACCGAGTCGCTGGTGGAAGAGTGGACGAGTCAATATCAGCAAATAGCGAGTGATAGTGAGACTACAGATTCGGTGGACGACTTGATTGAAGAGGGGCAGCAGGCGAGCGAGGAATTGAAGAATTCGTCGGAAACTTCAAGTGCAAAAGAAGCATCGAGTGTAAAAGGAACTTCAAGCGAAGCGGGTATAGTAGGCGTATCAGCAGGAAAGCGGTGTGGTTTCTTGCTAACGGAAAGTACAAAAGAGGAAAATACAGAAGATTCGAACGAACAGGAAACAGAGTCGAATAAATATGAAGGCAAGGAAAACCCCTTAGAGGTAATCGATTCCTTGATGGAGGATGGGATTCTAAGTATTGCATTACCTGAGGGATTTGAAGTAAGTGACCAGGCGCTGACAGTGGAGTCCGGTGAGAGGGTATCGGGAAGGACGCTGAATACTGGAAATGCAACGGATGTTAGTGATGCCAGTGTCGCAGAACAAATCTTGTTAGAACAATATCTGATAGAAACATTTCAAAGTGCTATCGTGGATCAGGGACGAGAGTGCTTGAAATATGAGATGGAGTACATTCTATGTGGCAAGGACTCTGATCGGGCGAATCTCGAGTCTACATTGCTTCGAATCTTGGCGTTACGTGAGGTGGAGAATCTAATCGCGATTCATAGTGACGCGAAGAAGATCGCAGAGGCGGATTCTTATGCATTGGCGATCACGACGGCGACGGCAACGCCGATTTTATATGAGGCTGTGAAATATGGAATTATAGCGGTTTGGGCATTGATTGAAAGTGTTTTGGATTTGCGGACATTACTCTGTGGTGGAAGGATTGCCATTGTAAAGACGCCGGTCGAGTGGACGAGTGAGCTCTTGAATTTTTCTAGTTATTTAGGAGCTGGAAAGAAAGCAAAAGAAAGTGAAATCGGTCTGGCATACAATGATTATTTACGGATTTTGATGCTATTTGAATCAAAGTCAAATCTTGCATATCGTGCGATGGATATTTGTGAAATAGAGATTCGAGGGGTGGAACATTATGAGAATTTTCGGATGGATCACGTTTTGGTGAAAGCGGATATGAAGTATTCGTTTGATGCGTCTCCTATATTTTTTACGTTTGTTCCACAGCTACAAGGAAAATATGATGGTTATCGGATGGAAGCGGAGAATGTGTTCAGTTACTTATAAGGAGGTGCAAAAAGGTGTCTCTTACGTTTGGAAATTTCAAAAAGAAAAAGGCAAAAAAATCTCTCTATAGTTGGATAATAAATAAACCCAGTCACGTAAAATCTTTAAGAGACACCTTTTTGCACCTCAGGGGAAGCTTTACGATTGAGGCTGCGATTGTTATTCCCTTGTTTTTGATGATATCCGTCGGCATATTTTTGTTTAGTCGGATTATGATTGTGGAATGGGGCGTAGCATGTTCATTGGATGCAGCAGCACGGACAATTGCTATGGCCGGCGATATAACAGATTCGCTCGAGCAGGTCGTAGGGGAAAAAATAGAAATCGAGGAAGAAGATGGCGAAAAACTGGAACTGGCTACGGTCATATTACTTGCAAATGAGCAGATGCTGGAGAATGATGTACCGCTCGGGTTTGTGGAGAATGGCGCACTAGGAATAGATTATCAGGATTCCGAGGTGACCGACCAGGAGATCAATCTGCTGGTACATTATCATGTGAAGATGCCATTTCCATTGTTTTCGAATGCGGATTGGGAGATTTCACAAAATGTTAGAGTTCATCGATGGGTGGGATATGATCCGGAGGAAGATGAGAATTCCATTCGTTATGTTTACGTTACGGAATATGGAGAAGCGTATCACTTGGACAGGAATTGTACGTATTTGAATCCGTCCATTCGAACGATCAGTAGAAGTGAATTAGAGTCAGAACGGTCGAATAATGGAGGGAAATATAACGCGTGTTCGATTTGTGGAGACCATGGGGAAGCAGTTTTATATGTGACGGACTGGGGGGAGAGTTACCACTCGAGCCTGAGTTGTTCCGGGTTAAAACGTTCGGTAAAGGTGATTCCATATGAGGAAGCAGTGGAATCTTATCATGCATGTGCAAAGTGTGGAGGGGAATAATGGAAATCGTAGGTTTACTAGGAATGTTAGTGGTGTGTAGTGTAGAGGATCTTCGGAAACGAGAGATGCATCTTTTGGTGCTTCTTCTGTTTGGGATTATGGGAATCCTGTTACATATGCTTTATCGAAGTAAGAGCATCTATGAGCTTTTGGGAGGAATGCTGATTGGTGTGATTCTTTTGGTAATCAGCATCCTCAGTGATGGTAAGTTGGGAAAAGGGGATGGAGTTCTTATGATTGTGACAGGAACGTATCTTGGTTTTTGGAATAACTTGCTTCTCTTATGGTGTGCGACTTGTATGACCGGTGTATTCGGCCTGGTAGTCTATTTTTATAAGAGAAGGACGGATGTGGAATTGCCATTTGCACCATTTGTATTGCTTGCTTGTCTAGTAGGATGTGCATTTCAAATTCTGCGTTAATATCGTTGAAAGGAAATGGTGTAGGTATGATGCAGCAGGTGCTAAATAAAAAGTTACAGGGTAGTTATACGGTAGAGGCTTCCTTGGTGATGCCGATTCTTCTGGCAGTCATTGGTTCGACGATACTTCTGGGATACACCATATATCAGGAGGGGATTTCGTATCTTCAGGAAGTGACACCAAAGGAAATGCAATCGGTGGAGACATTCCGCCTGTTGCAGGCAGGAGAAGATGTGGTAAGTGATTTGTTGGGAGAATAGGAGGGCGATGTAGTTGGATATTCGTTATGAAAGAAAAGCGAATCAAAGTTTTATGGTAATCGAGGGTGAACCATGCGAAGTGGGCTATGAGGAGCAGATGCTTAGACAAAATGAAGTGAAAATCTTGCTGTCATTTTACACAATAGAGATGAACCGCCATATCGAGTATTGGCATGACATTACGGGGAAGCAATCGTTGCGAGATTATCTGGAACGGGAGGGATTGAATCCGGAGACCTTGCGTCAGGTTGTTTTATATCTGGGAATCGCATATGAGGAACTGACGAGATATCTGATTTCACAAGAGCATCTCTTCGTTTCGGCGGATACGGTGTTTGTGAAAAAAGACGGTCTGCAGGTGGCGATGTTCTTTTGTTATCGCCCGTATGTGAATATGACGGTACAGGAGCAACTACTGAGCCTGTGGGAATATTTCCTGACGATTGTAGATCATAAGATGGAAGAATTTATGACGATGTGTTATGAGATTTATGATTTGATTATGTCTGGATGCTTCACGATGGAAGAGATTCAGCAGAGAATTCAGTCGCTTAGCCAAAGTGATGTTGGACAGATTGAGGAATGTCAAAGCATGCCGTATGTAGAGAAAGTGCAGCTATGTCGTGAGAATACAGAGGGGGAAGAGGTAAGACCAGGTAAATACGATGATTACAAATATGACGAGGAGTTAAAGGTAGATGAGGAGCTTTGGCCAACGAAGGAACTTGATATCATGAAGTGGATCCAGAGTATGTGTCAGGCTGTTATGGAGAAACTTTCGTCAGTAAAGAATTTAAAGGATAAGAAGAAAGAACTTTATCTTCCGAAAAAAGAGGAAGAAGACGATTTGATTTATCAGCCGGAGGAGGAGTATGACAGACCGACAGTTTTGCTGCATGGAGGGGAGATGGCATGTGCCGGTAAGCTATTATATGAGGGCTCCGGAGAGGAAGAGGATATTCTGATTAACAAAGAGGTATTTCGTATTGGTAGTAAAGAGAAGGATAATGACGCGGTATTACATTCCAGTGGGGTGAGCCGATATCATGCCCGGATTTTAAAACAGGGTGAGTCGTATTTCCTGGAGGACTTAAATTCAAAAAATGGAACCTATGTGAACGGAAAGCAATTGAATTACAAAGAGAAGTTGAAATTACAAAGCATGGATCAGGTGCGATTCGCGGATGCTCTATACCGAATCGTTTAGATTTTAATAAACAATTAATTTTTAATTTAGGCAGACTTTAGAGAATGGTGACAATTTGAACATAATCAGTTGCTATGATAATACCATCCTGAAGGAAACGACAGGATACGTTTCAATCATAGTTTAAATAGGAAAGAGCAGTTTCCCCTCTCCCCCTCAATTTTCTTCTGCTCTTTCCCTGGATATCTTCCCCTCCCTCATTAGGAAGGTATCCGGAAACCCTCAAAACGAAAACAACTAGGAAAAGAGTTCGGGCTTCGTGCTCGGACTCTTTTTCTGCCTAAAAATAGGAGATGGGTATCTGAAATTCGTTTGTAAATCACTCTTTAAATTGATTTTCCGTAGGAAAAAAATTATACTTATCCATAGATAAAATCCTAGAGAAACTTGAAGAAAGGGACTTTCATGAAAGTAAATATCTATTATGGTGGACGAGGTGTCCTGGATGATCCGACACTTCACGTAATCAGTAAGATGGAACAGGTCTTACTGGAACTGAATGTTGAGGTTCGTCGATTTAATATATATGAGAATAAAAAGGAGATTTCTACACTTCCTCAGACATTTAAGGATGTAGATGGTATTATTCTTGCAACGACAGTGGAATGGCTTGGTATCGGTGGTTTTATGAATGAATTCCTGGATGCCTGCTGGTTATATGGCGATAAAGAGAAGATGAAACATATCTATATGCAGCCGGTTGTTATGTCTACGACATACGGGGAACGTGAAGGTATGATGACATTGGAAAATGCCTGGGAAATCTTGGGCGGCTTGCCATGTAGCGGATTATGCGGTTATGTAGAGGATGTGTCAACCTTCGAAGTGAATGCGGAATACTCAAGAATCATTGAGAAGAAGGCAGAGAATCTGTACCGTACCATTTCTCAGAAGGCGAAAGGCTTACCAACCAGTAATCAGGCGGTTCGAAATAATGTCCTGCATACACAGGCGTTGAATTTGACACCACAGGAGAGCGAGCAGCTTTCACAGTATGTTGCCGATGACAATTATGTAAAGCAGCAGAAGATGGATATTGCAGAGCTTTCTTCCATGTACCGTGATATGCTGGGTGGACAGATGGATGAGAGCGCAGAGACAGAATACATCGGAGCGTTCCGTTCACATTTCGTGCCACAGGCTGATTTTAAGGCGGGATATAGTTTTCAGATTGAAGGTAAGTCGAAACCGCTTTACATCCATGTCGAGAATGGTGATATCTCCGTTGTATACGGGGAGCAAGGTCCGGTTGATGTATACGCAAGAGTTTCTACCGGCGTGTTAAATGATATCCTTGGCGGTCGCGAGACATTCCAGCGAGCATTCGGTGTTGGCGATATGACAGCGAAGGGAAATCTTAGAATTTTACGTATGCTGGATACGATTTTTGTATTCGCGTAGAGTTTTCGTATTCGCATAGAGTTTTTGTATTCGCATAGAGTTTTATTGGGAAAAGAGATTCTGCAAAAAGGAGAAGAGGATGAGAGACGATAATTGTATTTTTTGTAAGTTAGCAAATGGAATGATTCCAACAAATTCTATTTATGAAGATGAGGATTTCAAAGTGATTTTGGATGCGGATCCCGTGAGCAAGGGTCATGCGCTGATTCTTCCAAAGCAGCATTACGCAAATATTTATGAGTTGGATGATGAAGTGGCTGCGAAGATTTATCCACTTGCTAAGAAGCTTGCAACAAAGATGACAGAAGTACTTGGCTGCGATGGTTTCAATGTGCTTCAGAACAATGGCGAGGCAGCAGGTCAGACGGTATTCCATCTGCATATGCATCTGATTCCAAGATTCAAGGATGCGCCAAATAATAAAGGCTTAATCGAATTTACACATCCTGGATTAACAGAAGAGGAAATCAAGGAAATCTGCGAGAAACTGCAGTAGAAAACGCAAGAAGATAAAACCCCCGGAACTGGAAATGAGAACGCTCCGATGTAAGCATTCTCAGATCTGGTTCCGGGGGTTTTCTTTATAAAAGTAGTAGTAAAAGAAAATCGTTATTTTGAGATTTCTTTTACCAAATCAACGATGGTTTTGATGGCATCCATCTGTCCAGAGTTTTCCATAGCATAGCGATATTCCTCTGCATGCTCATGAACATGGGAAATCGCAGCGGTTAAGGATTCCGGAGTCACATCTTCTTCCTCAATCACGTAAGAGAATCCTTGCTTTTCAAAGGAACGCGCATTGAGAATCTGATCGCCACGAGATGCATTTCTAGAAAGTGGAATCAGGATGTTTGGCTTGTGGAGCGCGAGTAATTCACAGATGGAATTTGCGCCTGCACGGGAGATAATTAAATCAGCAGCAGCGAATAAATCAGGCAATTCCTTGCTGATGAATTCGTATTGGCGATATCCCTCGATGTTATTTAAAGAGTCATCGAGATTACCCTTACCACAGAGGTGGATAATCTGGAAGGTCTTTAATAAGGTGTCCAGAGAACCACGGACCGCATTGTTTACGAAAACAGAGCCGAGTGAGCCACCAATGATTAAGAGGATTGGCTTGTCTGCATGGAATCCAGTGAATGCATAAGCGGCTTCTCGATTGCCATGGAGTAATTCCTGACGAATCGGAGAACCGGATAAAACAGCTTTATCCGCTGGAAGATATTTTACGGTTTCAGGGAAGTTGCAACATACCTTGGTTGCACCCTTCATCGCGATTTTATTTGCAAGACCCGGTGTCATATCAGATTCGTGGATGATGGCCGGGATATGTTTTGCTTTTGCAGCAAGAACCACGGGAACAGAGACAAATCCGCCCTTGGAAAATACTACGTCTGGCTTTAATTTACGCAGGAGTCTTCGCGCCTGGAAATATCCATGCAGAACGCGGAAAGGATCGGAGAAATTCTTCCAGTCGAAGTAGCGACGGAGCTTTCCGGATGCAATTCCGTAATATTTGATTCCTTCTTTTTCAATCAGTTCTTTTTCCATTCCGTTATAAGAACCGATATATTCAATTTCATAACCTGCTTCTTTTAATGCTGGCATCAGTGCGATGTTTGGGGTAACGTGGCCAGCAGTTCCTCCGCCAGTCATGATGATTTTTTTCATAAGTGTACTCCTTTGGCGTTGTACGCCGTATCATTTCTAACATTCTTTTAAATTTTTAATCATAGACAATCATACAATCCCAAAAGAAAAAGTCAAGTTTTGCGAAGAATCTTGTGTGCATTATCATATAGAAGAAAAGTATAAAAAGCCTGTTAAAAATTCTACAAATTTCTTTGGAATTTCGCGGAAAGATGGTATAATATCGTGGACGAAAAAAAGTAGAAAAGAAAACATGGAGGGAATGAATCATGATCGAGTGGAAAAATTTAGATACACTTTCTTCCTATAAGGAATTAGAAGGCGCTACACGTGTGGATCTTGCAGAAGTTATGTCTGGCGAGAACGGAGCAAACCGTGTAAAGAATTATTCTGTACCTATGGCAGAAGGTTATGCATACAACTACGCAGCAAAGGCTGTTGATGACAAGATCATCGACACACTTGCAAAGCTTGCAGAAGAAGCTCAGCTGGTTGAAAAATTCGAAGAATTATACAATGGTGCTGTTGTTAACACAGGTGAGAAGAGACTTGTACTTCACCAGTTAACAAGAGGTCAGCTTGGAAACAAGGTAGAAGCTGACGGCGTAGATAAGAGAGAATTCTACGTAACACAGCAGAACCGTATTGCAGAATTTGCAAAGAAGGTTCACGCTGGTGAAATCACAAATGCAGCTGGTGAGAAGTTCACTACGGTAGTTCAGATCGGTATCGGTGGATCTGACCTTGGTCCTAGAGCGATGTATCTTGCTCTGGAAAACTGGGCTAAGAAGACTGGAAACTTCAAGATGGATGCGAAGTTCATCTCTAACGTAGATCCAGATGATGCTTCTGCTGTTCTTAACGCAACAGATGTAGCACATGCTATCTTCGTATTAGTTTCTAAGTCAGGTACTACATTGGAAACACTTACAAATGAATCTTTTGTAAAGGACGCTTTAAAGAAGGCTGGATTAAACCCAGCAGATCATATGATCGCGGTAACTTCAGAGACATCTCCACTTGCGAAGTCTGATGACTACTTAGATGCATTCTTCATGGATGATTATATCGGAGGACGTTTCTCATCTACATCTGCAGTAGGTGGTGCCGTTCTTTCACTCGCATTCGGACCAGAAGTATTTGCACAGTTCCTTGACGGTGCAGCAGCAGAAGATAAGACAGCTCTTGAGAAGGATATTCGCAAGAACCCAGCAATGCTCGACGCTCTGATCGGTGTATATGAAAGAAATGTATTAGGTATGGAAAATACAGCAGTTCTTCCATATTCACAGGCATTAAACAGATTCCCAGCGCACTTACAGCAGCTCGATATGGAATCCAATGGTAAGTCTGTAAACCGTTTTGGAGAACCTGTAAACTACGTAACAGGACCAATCATCTTTGGTGAACCGGGAACAAATGGACAGCACAGCTTCTATCAGTTACTTCACCAGGGAAAGACAATCATTCCTTTACAGTTTATTGCATATAAGAATAGCCAGATTGGAAATGATGTCGATATCCAGGGCTCTACAAGCCAGCAGAAGCTTTGCGCAAATGTAGCTGCACAGATCGTAGCTTTCGCTTGCGGTAAGGCAGATGAAGATAAGAACAAGAACTTCGAAGGTGGACGTCCATCCTCTATTATCATTGGTGAAGAAGTTAACCCTAAGACTCTTGGTGCACTTCTTGCACACTTTGAAAACAAGGTTATGTTCCAGGGATTCGTATGGAACATCAACTCCTTCGATCAGGAAGGTGTTCAGCTTGGTAAGGTTCTTGCTAAGAGAGTACTTGCACATGACACAGAAGGTGCACTTTCTGTATATAGCGAGTTATTAAATATCTAATATATATGTGGTAATAAATGAACAGTTGTTTATGAACTGTACATATACATGAAAATTTCTCAACTAAAGTTGGGAGCCATTGAAAATGCGCGCTTTGCGGTATGATTGAAAAACCGCAAAATGCGCATTTTTTTATTAGCGTGTATTAAAAATTTGACATCCGAAAAACAAGATGATATAATCCAATTCGTAACAAAGTTGTAACAAATTGTAAAAAAGTTGCAACCTAATGAAACAAAAACATAAAGTATTGCGCGAAAAGTAGTAACAAACTACAGGCAATACATGTGGAGGAAACATATCGTATGAATATGAATAGGAGAATGAAGGGCAGAGTTGCACATAATTCCGCATTAACATTAGCTACCGTAGCTATGGCTGGCGGAATGATTCTTGCTACACCGGCAATGACTGTACAGGCCAATGCTACAGCAGGAATCGTATCTGCACAGGAAGCTGATAGTGAATATACAGCTACCGGTCATGTCGCAGGTGTCATCTCATCCCTGAATACCATTAGCGTAGAGGCTCTTTCCGCCGCTTCTCTGGAAGAGACAGAAACTGCCGAAGTGTCTAGCTCCGAAAATACTGAGACAGAAGTTGATTCCGAATGGGCTGACCGCCTTATGGCAAATGTAGAAGATGAAATGAGCGTTCGTGCTGCAGCATCTTCTGACAGTGAACTTGTTGGTAAGTTACGTAAGGGCGATTTGGCTACAATTGTTTCTACAGAAGATGGCTGGTATCAGATCACTTCTGGAAATGTTACGGGATATGTTAGCGCGGATTATGTTGTTACAGGTGATGCAGCGAAGGCTCTTGCAGAATCTGTTTGTACAACATATGCTACATCTACAACGGGCGGACTTCGTGTCCGTTCCGCAGCCAGTGAGGATGCATCTGTCATCTCTGCGCTCGGCGAAGGAGACAAGGCCGTTGTTGATACAGAAGCAGAAGCTGTAGAAGGCTGGGTTGCTGTAAGTATCAATGGACAGACAGGCTATGTGAAGGCAGACTATGTAACTGTGGAAACAGAATATGGTACTGCGATTACTATCGAAGAAGAAAAAGCTGCTGAAGCTGCTGCGGCTCAGAAGGCTGCCGAAGAGGCTGCAAAGAAGAACCAGACAACTTCAACAACTACAACACAGAATGCAGCAGTTGCTGCAAGCGTGGATGAGACTACACTTCTTGCTGCTTTGATTCAGTGTGAAGCCGGATCAGAATGCTATGAAGGACAGGTTGCTGTCGGTGCGGTTGTTATGAACCGTGTGCGTAGTGGCGCTTATCCAAGCAGTATATATAATGTTATTTATCAGAGCGGCCAGTTTGGTCCTGCATCTACAGGTGCAGTAGCAAGCGTTGCTGCAAGTGGCCCAAGTGCGTCAGCATATGCTGCAGCACAGGCGGCACTTTCTGGAACAGATAATACAGGTGGTGCTACATCATTTAAGAGAGCATCCTCTGGACAGTCCGGTGTCGTAATTGGTAACCACGTATTCTATTAGTACAGTCATTGCGCATATTTGCGCAAGAGAATCGGTGGTTAGCGACACAGCTAGACAAAAAAAGTTAATGGTATTTTGAAACAGGGTTGCATATTTATGCAACCCTGTTTTATAATTATAAAAAGAAAAGGAAGAAAAGAGATGCAATAGAATAGGAGGCTGTTTATGGATTTAAAGGGTAGAAACTTTTTAAAGATGAAGGATTTTACTGCGGAAGAGATTGAGTATTTAATCAATTTATCTGCAGAATTGAAAGAAAAGAAGAAGAAGGGAATCCTACATGATGAGCTACGCGGCAAGAATGTAGCCCTGATTTTTGAGAAGACCAGTACGAGAACTCGTTGTTCTTTCGAAGTGGCAGCGCATGATCTGGGAATGGGAACAACCTACCTGGATCCGAAGGGCTCGCAAATTGGCAAGAAGGAAAGTATCGCTGATACGGCGAGAGTGCTGGGACGTATGTACGAGGGAATTGAATATCGAGGCTTCGGTCAGGATATTGTCGAGGAACTTGCAAAGTATGCCGGTGTTCCCGTGTGGAATGGTTTGACGAATGAATCGCATCCGACGCAGATGATTGCGGATATGTTAACCGTGAAGGAAAAGCTTGGAAAGTTAAAGGGTGTCAAATTCGTTTATATGGGCGATGCCAGATATAATATGGGAAATTCTCTGATGGTGACGGCGGCAAAACTCGGCATGGATTTTGTGGCATGTACCAGCGCGAAATATTTCCCGGATGCAGAACTCGTTTCCTATGCAAAATCGGAGGCGGAGAAGTCCGGCGGATCTGTGACACTTACAGAATCGGTAGAAGAGGGATGCAAGGATGCGGATGTCATCTATACCGATGTATGGGTATCGATGGGAGAACCGGATGAAGTCTGGGAAGAACGTATTCGTGAATTGAAACCGTACCAGGTGAATCAGAAGGCACTTGACTATGCGAAGGACAGTGTCATTTTCATGCACTGCCTGCCGGCGTTCCATGATTTGAAGACAACGATCGGGAAAGAGATTCACGATAAATTTGGCTTGGATGAAATGGAAGTGACAGATGAGGTATTTGAAGGCGCGCATTCGGTTGTGTTTGATGAGGCTGAGAACCGTATGCATTCGATTAAGGCTGTCATGTATGCTACTTTGAAGTAATCTTAATGGCTGTTTGCAGGAAATGCAGATAGCCATTTTTTTATTTGTGTTGTATACTATCTTGGGAAAAAGGAGCGGACATGGAGATTCGGAGACAGTATTTCGAGACAATCGATTCAACAAATCTGGAGATAAAACGTATAGCAGCTACGGGCGCATTGGAGGGGACGGTGATCTCTGCGGGTGAGCAGACCGCGGGACGCGGACGTTCCGGACACCAGTGGGAAACGCCGAAGGACGTGTCGCTTGCAACATCGATCTTATTAAGACCGACAGTAAAGATTGAACACGTTAGTCGCTTGACACTTATTGCGGCAATGGCAGTTGCAGAAGCGGTGGAGAGCCTGTATGATTTAGAGACCGAGATCAAATGGCCGAATGACATCCTGGTGAATCGCAAGAAAATTTGTGGTATTCTAACGGAAATGGATGCGCGGGAGAATCAGGTACAGTACGTGGTCGTTGGAATTGGTGTGAATGTGCATACGAGAGAATTCCCGGAGGAATTGCGAGAAAAGGCAACTTCTCTTGATTTGGAACTGGAAAGATTGGGAATGGATAGAGCAAAAACGAGTCGCAGAGATTTGGATGAAGCAATCTGGAATCATTTCCAGAAATATTATGATGTGTTTCAGAGGACCGAGGATCTCCAGTGCATTTTGGATGCGTATAATAAGCGTCTGGTGAATCGCGAGCGGGAGGTTCGCGTGCTGGATCCGCTGGGAGCGTATACCGGTGTGGCAAAAGGTATGAACGAGCGAGGAGAATTGCTCGTGGAAACAGCCGGGCAGCTTCGCGCGGTAGATTCCGGTGAAGTGAGTGTTCGCGGTATTTATGGCTATGTATAACAATGGATGAGAAATGATAGATTTCTATAGGAGTGAAAGATGTTAGATAGAGAACAGGGATACGAAGATGAAATCGTACTTTGCGGTGCCAGTAAGTACACCAAGAAGTTTTATCTGGATCCGTTATTTGATGGATTGCCAGACGGTATCAAGGCAGATTTGCAGATTATGTGTGTGTTATATACGGAGGAAATCGGTGGAGAATTAACATTGTTATTCGATGACCTGGGAAATCTGCAGATGAGAACAGAAGCCGAAGCCGGCGATTATCTCTATGATGAGATCGGAGCCGTGCTGAAGATAAAACAGCTTAGAAGAGAGCGTGACGAATTATTCGAGGCGCTTGAAACATATTTCAAAGTGTTTGTATTGGGTCAGTCCTATGAACAGGTAGAGAAAGAGCTGGAAGAAGGAAAGGAAACTGAGGAGGATTAGTAATGTTACTTGCAATTGATGTAGGAAATACAAACATCACATTGGGTGTTTTTGATGGGGACAAATTAGGTGGAATTCACCGAATGACAACAGGAATTGAACGTACTTCAGATGAGTACGGAATCTTTATGACAAACATTCTGGCAAAGAATGGTGTGGAAGTATCGAATATTGATGGATGTATTATCGCATCGGTCGTACCGAAGGTGATGCATTCTCTTACGAATGCAGTTGTGAAGTACTTCCATATTGAACCGGTGATTGTGGAAGCCGGGGTAAAGACTGGAATTAAGATTGTGACAGGAAATCCACATCAGATTGGTGCGGATCGTATTGTAGATGCGGTGGGAGCCTATGAACTTTATGGCGGTCCAACGTTGGTATTGGATTTTGGAACAGCAACAACCTATGATTTGGTTGGTCCAGAGGGTTCTTTTGAGTGTGGTGTAACAGCGCCGGGCATTCGCATTTCCGCGAAGGCGCTCTGGGAAGATACAGCAAAACTTCCTGAGATTGAGATTAAGAAACCAGATAGCGTACTTGCGAAGAATACAATTACATCGATGCAGGCTGGACTGGTGTTTGGTCAGATCGGTCAGACGGAATATATCGTTAAGAAGATGATTGAGGAATGCGGCTATGAGAATGTCAAAGTTGTCGCAACAGGCGGACTTGGCAGATTGATTGCGGAAAATACCGACTGCATCGACGAATATAATCCGGACCTGACACTGCAGGGTATGCGATTGATTTATGAGAAGCAGGATCGTAGATAGAAAGAGGATTAAATGGAGCAGGCAGTACATAAACTCCAAATTGGAAATGTTACATTAGAGAACAATTTAATCTTGGCACCAATGGCAGGCGTAACAGACCTGCCATTTCGTCTCTTATGCCGGGAGCAGGGAGCGGGCATGGTATCCATGGAAATGGTGAGTGCCAAGGCGATTTATTATAAGAACAAAAATACGAAGGAACTTCTGAAAATCGATGAGCGCGAGAAGCCGGTGTCGCTTCAGCTCTTTGGTTCGGATCCGGAGATTATCAGTGCGATGGCGAAGCAGATCGAGCATCTGCCATTTGATATTCTGGATTTCAATATGGGTTGTCCGGTACCGAAAGTCGTAAATAATGGCGAAGGGTCCGCCCTTATGAAAGATCCGATATTGGCAGGTAAAATCATTGAAGCCACAGCGAAAGCGATTGATAAACCATTTACGGTGAAGATTCGAAGAGGATTTGATGAGGAACATATCAATGCGGTGGAGATTGCGCATATCGCAGAGGAATGCGGTGCGGCTGCAATCGCAGTGCATGGTAGAACACGGGAACAGTATTATAGTGGCCATGCGGATTGGGATATTATCCGTCAGGTAAAAGAAGCGGTGAAGATACCGGTACTTGGAAATGGTGATATCAAGTGTGGCGAAGATGTAGAGCGGATGTACCGGGAGACAGGATGCGATGGATTTTTAATTGGGCGAGGAGCGCAGGGAAATCCATGGATCTTCTCACAGATACTGGAGTATTTCCAGACAGGAGAAGAACCGGCGAAACCAACGGTGAATGATATGATCGATATGATGCTTCGCCAGGCGAGACTGATGATTGAGGTGAAGGGCGAAGAGGTTGCGATTCGAGAGATGCGAAAACATGCGGCCTGGTACACTGCCGGATATAAGAATTCCTCGCATCTTAGAAATGCAGTAAATCACGTATCGACGTATGCGGAGTTGGAAGAACTGTTTAAAGTGCTGAAAACTTGACAAAAACAAGGGATTTAGCCTATAATATAGCGATTGCTCTCTGGGGAGTTTTAGTAACCACAGAGCTAAAGAATTATGAATAGATAAAGAAAGGGTTGGCAATTGATCATGGAAGCAAAGAAAAATCTGTTAACATACGAAGGATTAAAACAGTTAGAGGACGAATTACAGAACCTTAAGGTTGTAAAACGTAAAGAGGTTGCTGAAAAGCTGAAAGAAGCTAGAGCACAGGGCGATCTGTCTGAAAACGCTGAGTATGATGCTGCAAAGGATGAGCAGAGAGATATCGAAGCTCGTATCGAAGAGATCGAGCTGATCCTGAAGAACGCAGAAGTTGTTCTGGATGAAGATACAGATAAGGACTCCGTAGGTATCGGATGTTCTGTAAAGGTACTCGATGTAGAGTATGATGAAGAATTGGATTATAAAATTGTTGGTTCAACAGAAGCTAACAGTTTAAAGGGTAAGATCTCCAATGAATCTCCACTTGGTCAGGCTCTTAAGGGCGCTAAAGTTGGTGATACTGTTACAGTTGAAACAGAAATGGGAGAACTTCAGTACAAGATTCTGGAAGTTACCAGACCAAACGCATAGATAGAAGGAAGTAAAAATGGCAAATCAGAATAATAAGAACGGCGGACAGCAGGACCAGCTTCTTCAGATTCGTCGTGACAAGTTGGATACATTACGTCAGGAAGGATTAGATCCATTTGTAATCACAAAGTTTGACGTAACACATCACACAAATGATATTCGTGTAAATTTTGAAGAGTTAGAATTTGAGGCTCCAGTAGATGAAGAAGGTAAGGCTCAGGTTGTAGAACTTCAGGACATCCCAGAAGGCAAGGTAGTTACACTTGCTGGACGTATGATGTTTAAGCGAGTTATGGGTAAGGCAAGTTTTGCAAATATCCGTGACTTAAAGGGCGATATGCAGATTTATATCACTAGAAATGATCTTGGTGAAGAAGCATACGCTAGATTTAAGAAATATGATATGGGTGATATCCTTGGTATCAAGGGATTTGTATTCCGTACAAAGACGGGAGAAGTATCTGTACATGCGAAGGAAGTAACACTTCTTTCTAAGAGTTTACAGATCCTTCCTGAGAAGTTCCACGGTCTTACAGATACCGATACTAGATATCGTCAGAGATATGTGGATTTAATTATGAATCCGGAAGTAAAGGATACTTTTATTAAGAGATCACAGATCCTGAAGGAAATCCGTAACTTCCTGGATGGAAGAGATTTCATGGAAGTAGAGACACCAATGCTTGTACATAATGCAGGTGGTGCAGCTGCCAGACCATTCGAAACACATTACAATTCCTTAGATGAAGATGTGAAGCTTCGTATTTCTCTTGAATTATATTTGAAGAGATTGATTGTAGGTGGAATGGAAAGAGTATACGAAATTGGTCGTGTATTCCGTAACGAAGGCGTTGATACTCGTCACAATCCAGAATTCACATTGATGGAATTATATCAGGCATATACAGATTATGAAGGAATGATGGAACTTACAGAGTCTATGTTCCGTTATCTGGCTGAGAAGGTTTGTGGTACAACAACAATCACATATCAGGGAACAGAAATTGATCTTGGAAAGCCATTCCGTAGACTGACAATGACAGATGCGGTTAAGGAAGAAACAGGAATTGATTTCGATCAGGTGAAGACGATTGAAGAAGCGAGAAAGCTTGCTGATGAACATAAGATTGCTTATGAAGCACATCATAAGATTGGTGATATCTTAAATCTCTTCTTCGAAGAGACATGTGAAGAGAAGATGATTCAGCCTACCTTCATCATGGATCATCCAATCGAAATCAGCCCACTTACAAAGAAGAAACCATCTGATCCATCCAAGGTAGAGCGTTTTGAGCTCTTTATCTATGGACGTGAGATGTGTAATGCATATTCTGAGCTGAATGATCCAATTGATCAGAGAGAACGATTTGCAGAACAGGATAAGCTTGCAGATATGGGTGATGAAGAAGCAAACCATACAGATGAAGATTTCATGAATGCACTTGAAATCGGTATGCCTCCAACAGGTGGTATCGGATATGGTATCGATCGATTAGTTATGTTACTTACAGATAGCCCAGCAATCCGTGATGTACTTCTCTTCCCTACAATGAAGTCACTGGACGGTGACAAGGAAGAATCTACATCTACAGCAACAGCTGGTGATAACAACGGATTCTTTACACCAAATAGCAAGATTGATTTCAGCAATGTAGCAATTGAGCCATTGTTCGAAGAGTCTGTAGATTTTGATACTTTCTGCAAGTCAGATTTCAGAGCAGTGAAGGTTAAGGATTGTGTAGCAGTACCTAAGTCAAAGAAGTTACTTCAGTTTACATTGGATGATGGAACAGGTACAGATCGTACAATTCTTTCAGGAATTCATGCTTACTATGAACCAGAAGAATTAATTGGAAAGACATTAATCGCGATTACAAATCTCCCACCAAGAGCAATGATGGGAATCGAATCATGCGGAATGTTACTTTCAGCTGTAAATAATAAGAAGGATTCTGATGAGGAAGAACTTCGTTTACTTATGGTTGATAATCACATCCCAGCAGGCGCAAAGCTCTGCTAATAATGGTCCCTTGGGGACGGGGTTAGTGGTTCATTTTGATATAGAAACGGCTACGGTACAGTGTTTGTACCGTAGCTGTTTTATTTAATTAATGCATAAACATGGGGCGTGCACTAGGCACGCCCCTTTGTGGATTCTCTTTTGATAATCTCTGTTTTGATATAGGTTTTTCGGTATGGTGCCGAAGGATTTTGAATTCTGGATAGTAGTAGCTCTGCAGCAGTGTAACCCATAGAGCAACTTGGGATTTTTATGGTGGTTAGACCGGGGTCGAAAATAGCAGCTTCGGGTGCGTCATCAAAACCACAGACGAGGACATCTTCTGGAACCGATTTTCCAAGGGCTTTTAAGGCTTTGATGGTAGACATAGCCAAGAAGTCATTGGCGCAGAAGAAGACGTCAGGGAACTCGTTCAATTCCTGGATTCTCTTACATAGCCATTTCGTATCCGAATAAGGAGCGCTGTCATCATCCAGAATGGAATGATTGCTGTCCGAGTATAAACCATTATCTGTTAAAACAGAAATATAGGCCTGCCATCTTTCGTAGAAAGATTGGCAATGTAATTTGTCGCCGACATAGGCGATTTTTTTATTTCCAGATTTTATAAGATCATCGAGTAGCTGATAAACGTTGTATAGGCTTTCCGCCAAAAGGATATCTGCGCTTAAATCACAGGTCCAAAGGAGTGGACTATCGATAAATAGCGTAGGGATGTCCTGCTTGCATAAGAATTCGCTGTATTCCCTGGAGAATAACTCGATGCATAGGATACCGGCAACCTTGTCTTTGCGAAAATTATTCGGTAGACAGAGGTTTTCAATCTCATAGTCTCGTATGATGTTAATCGTAAGTCGATAGCCGAGAGTATCGATTTTATGCTGAAAAGCCTCTAGCAGTTTTGCACCGGAATGAGAATTTCCAGGAAATGCATGTGTGAAGAGTGCAATCTCATTTTTTTTCCCAATCGGTAGTGCTTCAGCAGTATCAGAAGGCTGGATAGAAGATGGATAAAACATCTGAAACTGTTTGTATCCCATAGCCTGCGCAGTCTGACAGATTTTCTTTCTGGTTTCATCGGATACACTTCCGGTGTTATTTAAGGCACGTGAAACGGTATTTCTAGAGATGCCGAGTGCATCTGCAATTTCTTGTAATGTAACTCTATTTCCCATGATTTTCTCCCAAACAAATAGATCAATAACATATAGATTCATAGTAACGGAATAGAAGAAATGTGTCAATTGTAACATTTATAGAAATTCAATAGTATAAAATTAACAAAAACAAAATGTGAAAAAGTTACATTTCCACGAAAAAATGTAACATTATTGACTTTATATTGTTACAATGGCAAACTAAATGTAACAATAGTATGGTGCATTTGCACTTTAAATGGAGGGACTATGAAGAGAGCGTTAGTTTTGTTGCTGGTGGCAACGATGGGATTAAGTATTGTGGGGTGTTCTTCGGTTGTGGGTAAAGAAGTAGATGAGGATAGTCAATTTTTGGGAGATGGAATTGAGGATAAGGAAATCTTCCCACAGTCTGTTGAAGGATTAGTTGGTGATACGATGCCATTCTATGATGATGGCGAATTTAATATCTTCTATCTGGCAGATCAGAGAAATGGTAGCCAGGGTTATCATCCATGGGGACTGATTAAGACGAAGGACTTCACGGAGTACGACGATAAGGGTGTCGTAATTAATTATGGAGAAAAAATCGAGGATCAGGATATTGCGCTTGGTACCGGTAGTGTCGTGAAGGATGAAGATGGATTATATCACGCATTCTACACAGGACATAACGATAGTTATTCTCCAAAGGAAGCAGTGATGCATGCGACCAGTAAGGATATGGAGAACTGGACGAAGATTCCGGAAGATACATTTACAGGAACGGGAACCTATTCCGAGGATGACTTCCGAGATCCATACGTTTTTTATAATAAATCTGAGAAATGTTACTGGATGCTTGTAGTGACAAGAGCGAACAATCAGGGCGTTATTGTGAAATACACATCTACTGATTTATCGAAGTGGGAAGATGGCGGCGTGTTCTTTGAAAATGATATGGGAACAGATTCCAATATGGAATGTCCAACACTTCTCGAATTTAACGGGAAATGGTACCTCTCATTCTCCGATCAGTGGCCAAATCGCCAGGTGCATTACCGCATAGCGGATCGAGTAGATGGACCTTTTGAAAAACCAGAGCAGGATATCTTTGATAGCGACGGATTCTATGCCGGAAGAATGGAGACAGATGGCGAGAATCTCTATGTTGTTGGTTGGAATGGTACAAAGAAAGGTCATACAGATACCAATGATTATGACTGGGGTGGAAATATGGTGACACATCTTCTGAAGCAGCATAAGGATGGTACATTGACACCCGTTTCTAATCCGGATGTGGAAGAAGCTATGTCGGATGAGATTACACTTGTGCCGGAGAAGATGACAGAGACCGTTGAGGAAAGTGATGGAACACTTACCTTCTCAGGTAAAGAGTATGAATATGCGGGATTTAAGAAATTAAAGGGAAGCTATTTCTTAAAGACGACAATCGAAGATTACAGTGCAGAGGGAAAATTCGGTTTTGCTTTTAATACGGATCAGGAAAGCGTAGGTAGATTGAATCTGGTATTTAATCCAGCGGAGAATAGAATTGAATTCCATAATTCCTCAAATATTATGGAAGACGATGCACAGTCAGTCGTTGACTACGATTTCTCTAGCGGTGATCCAATAGAAATTAAGATGTATATCAGTAATGGTGTGGTATCGATGTACGTCAATGACCAGGTGGCAATGACAGCAAGAATGTATATGTCACAGGGTATGGAATGGGGAATGTTCTCAGCAAAATCCAAAGTTACATTTACGGATACTGAGATGTTCAAATAAAGGAAAGGAGGAAAGAACAAAAAAGATAAGGGGGTAAAAATGGACAAAGTCAAAAAAGTCGGAAAGAAAATTGTAAGGCACAAAAGAATTTGTGCATTCTCTCTGGCTATGATCGGCGTCTTTGCCGGCGTGCTTGCGTTCTTTATCGCGAAGCCGTCAAATGCAAAGGTGATCGATTTGTTGGAAAAAGGCTGGCCAACAGAATTAGACGGAGAGAAGTATGATGAGCCGGAATTTGTCGATGATGAAAATAGAACAAATAACGCATTCAATGTGGCAGACTTTGGTGACCAGGGAAATAATGGTTGGTTCTATCGATATGGTTCCGCGCTTAAGCCGCAGAAGTCAAAACGATTGGAAGGATTTGACGGAGAGAAATATTACGAACCTGGAGAGACGGGACTGGAAGTGAAGTCAAATTTCATTCATACGGCAGAATCCTCCGCTCCGATTCTGGAATGGAGGGCGGCTGAAAAAGGTGACGTAAATATTAAATTAACTTACGTCAAAAATGCGAACAAGGATAAGAATCCTTCTTATCCGGATGGCGTCACAATCTATGCATACAAAGGCCAGGATACCCTTGGAAGATATGCGGTAGATATCAAAGAGGATTCCGAAGAAGTATTAGAAGAAGAGATTTCCAATGTATCTGTGGAAGAATTGGAAAGTCTGTACTTCGTGGTAGACCCGAATATGAATAATGCATATGATGGTGGTTCGCTCTATGTAGCCATTTCTGATGTTAATGCAACCGGACCAAGCGAGAAGAAAGATTCCAAGCGAACAGATAATAATGCAAGCAGTGTGGATGATTTTGGAAAGCAGGGAAGCAATGGTTGGACATACAGATATGGCAAGAGTGTAGAAGAGAGTGAACTCGTTTCTACAGAAAAGGATGGAGAATATCTGAATACGACTTCTCCAAACTTGCAGATTAGCCAGGGATTTATTCATCCTGCCATCAATGATGATGCAATTCTTGGTTGGCAGCCATATAAGGATGGCAAGGTAGAGCTTCGTATGAAGTATACCAAGTTTGAGCAGAACGATGGGGATCCATCTTGGCCGGACGGTGTAACCGTAAGCGTTTACAAAAATGGTGAGAAACTGTATTCCGAAAATGTTCCTGCACCAAGTGAGGGAGAGAAGACAGTCAGCTATCGAAATAAGAATCTGAGCGTGAAGAAATCCGATCATTTATATTTCGTTGTAAACGCCAATGGCAACTCTTCCTATGATGGTGGTTCGTTCGATATCGCTATCTTAGATAGAAATAACGCGAAAACAGAAGCCGATGTGGCGGTTGAGGAACTAGATACAAGACAGAATTACGCAGATACAAAATATGATTTTGGAAAGCAGGGCAACAATGGTTGGTACTACGAAGAATGCTATGAGAACGAAATCAATGATGCCTATCTGATGACTGGATTTGAGGAAGATGAGGACAGATATTTCGATAAGAGTTATCTGGAGATTAAGCGAGATTTCATCAATCCGGGCAAAGGTAAATCTGCGGTTGTTAAGTGGAAAGTTGCACAGGATGGTCAGATTCGAATTGATGCTTCTTATACAAAGCTTAAGAATGAAGATAAGAATCCATCCTGGCCGGATGGAACGAAGGTATCCATCTATCACAACAGTACGGTCCTTACTTCGAAGGAGTTTGCTCCAAATAGAAATAAGGAAGTGACCGAACGATTGGATGTAGAATCCGTGGATGTAAAGAAGGGTGACTACATCACAATGGTTGTGAATCCAAAGGAAAATAATGCATATGACGGTGGAAAGTATCAGTTCTCGATCCGAGGATTGTCTCCACTGGTAGGACAGACAGAAAATGATGTGGCTGCGACAGCTGGTCGAACCAATAATGCTTCTGCAATCGATGATTTCGGTGCACAGGGCAATAACGGTTGGTATTATCAGTCTGGATACAATCTCAATCCATACAATGCAGTTAATGTAGAACGTATGGAAGGTGATGAAAAATATCTCACAAGTGATGGTATTGAAATCAAGTGCGATTATATCATGCCGGCAAACAAGGGTAGGTCAGCCAATGTGAAGTGGGTGGCTGCACAGGATGGAAAAGTCAATATCTATGCAGATTACCTGAAATTGAAGAATGAAGACAAGAATCCATCCTGGCCGGATGGCGTAACCGTATATCTGATGCATAACAATGAAGTCTTACGAACAGCGGACTTTGAACCTCTGGTAAATGAGGAAGTGAAGAAGGACTTGTCTGTTCAGGGCGTCGATGTGAAAGCAGGAGATACACTGACGCTGATGGTAGATGGTCGTGAGAATACAGCTTACGATGGTGGAAAATATACATTCTCCATTGAAGACGCAGAAGTAAAGACTGCGGAGATGAAGAATGACAGTGATTCTAACAGTGCAAGCCTCTCTGCAGATTTTGGTGAGCAGGGTGAAAACGGCTGGTATTATATGGAAGGCCGAAGCTTAGAACAGGCTGAGATTCTGGAGCAGAAGTCAGCGGACGGGTTCGGTTACATTTCTACAAAGCATAAGGACTTAGAATTAAAGAAAGATTATGTACATCCAGCAAGAGACTCAAAAGCAATCTATCGTTGGGTAGCAGCGAAGAATGGCAATATTGATGTAGTGGGAAGCTACACAAAGTATGGACAGGTTGACAAGAACCCATCCTGGCCGGACGGTGTCAAGGTTGTCATCTACAAGAATGGAGAAGTACTCTATAGCGAGGATGTGGAAGCATTCTATGGCGATGGAAATGATAACGAAAAACCATTTACGCTCTCCAATATTTCTGTTGCAAAGGGCGATATGATCTCCTTCATGATTGATGCCAAAGAGAATGCTGCTTATGATGGCGGCAAGTTGGTTGTCGATATTTACGATCTGGATAAAGTGGCTCCTACAGACCCTGAGCCAGAAGTAACCGGTCGTACGAATAAGACAAACCTGGCAGAAGCATTTGGCGAGCAGGGAAATGATGGATGGCATTATCTGGAAGGACGTAGTCTGGACAGAGCAGAACTTCTGGAAAAGAAGACGGAGGATGGTCTTGGTTATGTATCATCCAAGCATGCTGGCCTGGAGATGAAGAAGGATTACGTACATCCATCCAAGGATTCGAAGGCAATCTATCAGTGGACCGTAGCAAGAGATGGAGAAATTGACATCTATGGTAGCTATTTGAAGTTTGGACAGATGGACAACAATCCGTCCTGGCCGGATGGTGTAAAGCTTACGATCTATCAGAATGATACCGTTCTCTTAGATCAGGATGTAAGTGTTTACTATGGAGAAGGTCAGGATCATGATGTTCCATTTGAGCTTCCGAAGGTAGCCGTTACAAAGGGCGATAGAATCTCCTTTGTGATTGATGCCAAGGACAATGAAGCTTATGATGGCGGACGACTTGCAGTTGATATTTATGACTTGAACGAAGAAGTGCCGGAAGAGCCAGTAGAAGAACCAGATGGACGAGAGAATAAGACAAACCTGGCAGATTCTTTTGGCGAGCAGGGAAATGATGGATGGCATTATCTGGAAGGACGTAGTCTGGACAGAGCGGAAGCTCTGGAACAGAAGACTCCAGACGGATTGGGATATCTTTCAGCAAAATATGATGGACTGGAGATGAAGAAAGATTATGTACATCCATCCAAGGATGCTAAGGCTATTTATCAGTGGACGGTAGCGAAGGATGGCGAGATTGACATCACGGGTAGCTATGTGAAATTTGGACAGATGGACAACAATCCATCCTGGCCGGATGGTGTGAAGTTCACAATCTATCAGAATGGCAATGTTTTATTCGATAGTGATGTAACGGTTTACTACGGTGATGGAAATGATCATGAAATTCCATTTGCCCTCCAGAAGGTAGCCGTTACAAAGGGCGATAAGATCTCCTTTGTGATTGATGCGAAAGATAATTCTGCTTATGATGGCGGAAGATTGAGCGCAGAGATTCATGAATTTGGAGCCATTATCACACCGGAACCAGAGCCACAGCCAGAGCCAGAACCGCAGCCAGAGCCACAGCCAGAGCCAGAACCGCAGCCAGAACCACAGCCGGAGAATCCGGTTGACGAACCTGATACTCCAGTGGATGTAGAGGAACGTACGAACAATACAAACCTCAAGGAATCCTTTGGCGAGCAGGGAAATGACGGATGGTATTATGGCATGTGCGACTGGAATGGAGCGCATTTCGAGCTTTTGGGATTTGATGAAGACAACAACAGATATTACAACAATGGAAAACCAGAGCTCAAGCCAGATTTTGTAGAACCAGGAAATGGTCGCGCTGCAGCTTACAAGTGGGTTGCTGCGGAAGATGGAACCATTCAGGTGAAGGGTTCCTATACAAAATTTGCGAATGCGGCAGATCCATTTGCAAATGGAACTTGCATGCGAATCGTCATTAACGGAGAGGAAAGAAAATGGATGGGCGGAATTACACAGGGTAATTTCGCAGATGAGAGAGTCCTTGATTTCGACGAAGTTTATGAAGTGAAGAAAGGGGATGAAATCATCTTCTTAGTGGATTGCGATGCAAATGACAGCTATGATGGTGGACGATTAGAAGTAGATATTTCTT
This sequence comes from Lachnospiraceae bacterium AC2012, assembly GCA_000702525.1. GTDB lineage: Bacteria > Bacillota > Clostridia > Lachnospirales > Lachnospiraceae > FD2005. The sequence goes on along the minus strand of JNIN01000001.1, from coordinate 1,524,195 downwards.
CTTTGTAGTAAAAAACCCAAAGATAACCGACGTTTGATAGCAGTGTTAAAACTGCTATCGGCGTCGGTTTTTTTGTGTGAAAAATTGTACTTGAAAAAATAAGAAGTTGCACGTAAAATAGGCGTGGTTAGTGCACCCTAACAGGTGCAATTCAGAAATAGAAAGGTGCAAGAGAAAGGTACTGGAAGATGTTTGATAAACGACTGATGGCGATGTGTCCGGACAGTAAGAAATATATTTTGGGAAATATCCTCTTCCAATGGGCGGAATTTTGGATAGTTTGAATGAGGCGGTAATTTTAAAATTCCTGAAGGAGGAAGCAAAAGAAAAGACAGTGCTTCTAGTCTCACATCGACAGTCTACGATGCGAGTAGCAGATGAAGTGGTGGAGATGAAATAAGAAAACCCACAGTAGGAAATCACTTGGATTCCCTACTGTGGGTTTTTTAATCGTCGGGGTGACAGGATTCGAACCTGCGACCCCCTGGTCCCAAACCAGGTGCTCTAGCCAAGCTGAGCCACACCCCGATAGATGTCGCAACTTTTCGCGACAAGTAATATCCTACCATATTTTTGTCGAAAGTCAATGAAAAGATTTCGATTTTTTGTACTTTATAAAAAAGTTAGATGTCGGAATCTACAATATGTAGTAAAATAGATAAAGTTGATATAAATTTTCGGTGGAGAACGTGCTATGAAATTATTACAAACTGCAGTTGATGAAAATTTTATGATTACGATTCGAAACTGGGCAGAGGATATCCAGAAAAGGGATTATGCTGCGCTGTTTCATATATATGTCCCATATGATAGAAAAGAAGTTTTAGAAGAGCTTTCGGATGTTCGTAAGATTCTGAAACAGGAAGCACCTGGAGTTCCGGTGATTGGTTGCTCCGCTACGGGTGAGATTTTAGATGGGCATATGAGAAGTGATCAATTGGTTGTTACGGTTACGATATTCGAGGATCCGGATAGTCGTGTAGAGGTAATGGCTTATTGTGATGAAAATCGTGATTTACAAGATGCGGCAGATTTATTAGAAAAGTTAGAGAAGACAGAATATCTCAAGGGTATTGAAATATTAACCAATGCAAGATATGAGCGCTTGGAGACAGTTGGCGCGATTTTAGATGCGCTCCCAGAAGATATTGAGATTTTCGGTGGCGTGGCAGTTGGAGATGATGTAAATCAGTCTTTTGTATTTGCGGAGGATAGCGAATATATCTCCGATGGTACCGCATTCGTATTTTATATTGGTAAAGAATTGCATATACAGACAAATCGTATGTTTGGATGGAAGCCGATTGGCTATCCACTGCAAGTTACGAAGTCTGAGGGACCGGTAGTCTATGAACTGGATGGAAAGCCGGCCTATGATGTCTATAATCACTATCTTCATATTAAGAAGGATGATAAATTTTTCTATAATGCGTTGGAATTCCCATGGGAAGTACAGGTGGATGAGGAGACAAAATATATCCGTCATGCAAAGGCTGTGAATGAAGATGGTTCGATTCTGATGTCTTCGAATATTCCGCGAGGTAGTGAAGTTCGAATAGCCTACGGAGATCCTAGAAGAATTATTGAGCATACGAAGAAAACAGAGCAGGAAGTGAAGGTATTCTCTCCACAGGTGGTGAATATTTTCAACTGTATGGGACGTATGCTGTTCTGGGGAGATCAGGCAGATGTTGAAGTTACTGAGATTTCAAAATTTATTACAACAACGGGATTTAGTGCACTTGGAGAGATTCTTCGATACAAGAGGATTACACTTCTGAATAATTTGTCGATTGTTACCGTTGCAATGCGAGAAGGTAAGCCAATACCTAGAACCGATGTGACGATTGATACGATTACAGATGACAGCAATATGCCGATTACAGCTCGTTTGGCAATCTTTATAAATACGATTACAGAAGAGTTGATGGAGAAGAATGAGCAGTTGAATGAGATGCTTCACAATGCATCGCATGATGCGTTAACGGAGCTTCTGAATCGTGGTGCAATTGAGCGAATAATCTATGATACCAATGAAAAGATGGCGGGAAAAGGTAAAAAATGGCATCTGATTATGATTGATGTAGATGATTTTAAGATGGTCAATGATAATTTTGGTCATCAGGAGGGTGATCGTACTTTGAAGTCGATGGCGAAATATCTGTCGTATCAGATTATGCCACTTAGAAATGTGCAAGTTGGCCGTTGGGGCGGAGAGGAATTTATGATTCTTCTTCCGGAATATTCGGATGCAGAAGCCAAGATGATTGCGGAGAATATTCGCCGTGATATGGTAAATGCCGGAGGTAATATGGCTGGTCGAATCACCATCAGTGTGGGTGTAACAAGCCATCGAAAGAATGAAAGTGTTATGGAGACCATCAAACGAGTGGATAGTCTCTTATATCGTGCAAAATCCAATGGTAAAGATCAGGTTTGCAGCGATCTGTAAAATTGTTGATAGATGATGGAACTTCCCGGATTTCATTAGAGATTCGGGGAGTTTTTGTATTTCATTGTATAAAATCAAAAAAGAAGATGAAAAAAAAGATAGGATAGTATAAGATATACAAGCGAAGTTTTTGAGTAATTGATATATACGAGAGGAAGTAAAAATGATTTTAGCAGTATGTTATAAAGATGGAGAGATTTTTCAGCATTTTGGACATGCGGAGGAATTTAAGATTTACAACATTGAGAATGGACAGATTACATCGACAGAGATGTTAGCAGCAGATGGTGCACATGGTCATGATGCGATGGCATCCGTGCTCATTGAAAAAGGTGTAGAAGTTTTGATTTGTGGAGGCATGGGTGCAGGTGCACAAAATGCTCTTTCTGCAGGTGGAGTGATGGTATTCTCTGGAGCCAAAGGCGATGCGGATGAAGCAGTAGCTTCTTATCTTGCAGGTACACTTACATCTGAGGGTGTAAATTGTGATCATCATGGACATGAAGAAGGACACTCTTGCGGCTGTGGACACCATGACGATGAAGAAGATTCTTGTGGTTGCGGTTGTGGAAATGATGACGAAGAAGCAACTTGCGGCTGTGGCGGCTGCGGTGGTTGTGGAAGCCATGAGATGACCGTTATCTACGAAGGTAAGAATGCCGGTAAGAATGTGAAAGCACATTATACGGGTACTTTCGACGATGGTGAGAAGTTTGATTCTTCTTATGATCGAGGAGAACCACTGGAATTTATCGCCGGCGTAGGTATGATGATTCCTGGATTTGACAAGGCAGTCGTTGAGATGGAAGTTGGCGAAAAGCGCAGCATCCATTTAGAACCAAAAGATGCCTATGGAGAACGTGATCCACAGGCATTAATTGTGATTGATATTGCAGATATGCCGGGTTCAGAAGAACTTGAAGTAGATCAGAGAATCGTATTAGAAGATGGTATGGGACGCCAGTTCCCGGTTGTGGTAATGGCAAAGAATGAGAAGACCATTACCTTTGATGCAAACCACCAAATGGCTGGTAAGGCATTAAATTTTGATATTGAGTTAGTTTCAGTCGAGGAATAAGAGTTTGATTAAGTTTGAAGATTTTTCTTTTGGTTTTCCAGGGAAAGACCTATATGAAGATATAAATTTAGAATTAGAAATGGGCGATCATACCGTCCTGATTGGTAGCAATGGTTCCGGTAAGAGTACCCTCATCCATTTACTCTTACACGAAGAACGTTATACATATGATGGTCTGATTCGTAGACCGAAAAATCTGCGAATCGGCTATATTAGCCAGTTCGTAGAGCATGAAACATCCGATGGTACGGTTACGGAATTCTTGGCAAAACCTTTTGTTGAGAGATTGCAGCAGGCGGATGAACTTACAGCGAAGATGGCGGAAGCCGAAGATTTAGAGCATATTTTTGAAGCATACCAGAAGGTCTGCGATGAAATCGAAGCAATCGACGGTTATAATTATGAGACGAATATTGCCAAGGAACTTGCGGCAGCAGGTCTGTCAGAACTGGCAGATCATAAGATTAACCAGTTGAGTGGTGGAGAATATAAGCTTCTTTTTGTGATGCGAAATATGCTTCTAAAACCACAGCTTCTGATTATGGATGAGCCGGATGTGTTCCTGGATTTTGAGAATTTGGTTGCGCTGATTAAGTTGATTAACAGTTATGAAGGAACACTCCTTACGATTACGCATAATCGATTGCTTCTGACCCAGTGCTTTGACAAGATTTGGGATATTGAGAATAAATCGATTCGTGAATTCCCGGGAACATTTCCAGAATACAATCGCTGGATGTTAGAGACAAAGATTCAGATCTTTGAGCATGTACGTGATTTTGATGAATTTATTGAGAAGCAGGAAGCGCTTGTCGAGAAGATTCAGGGATTGGCGGAAATGACGGCGGAGTCCAAGTATGGGAAGCAGCTGAAAGCGCGTGCAACTTATATCGAGCGTTTGAAGAAGATGCGTGGGGATGATCCATTTCTGGAAGAACATCACCATGACTTTACACTTGGTTATCCGGAAGGAGAATCGGAGGAAGAAGTGGTACAGCCAATTTCCATCGATGTCGAGAATTATACGTTGGCCTATGATCAGCAGGAACCGCTGTTACAGAATATTACATTCCATGTAGAACCGGGCGAGAAGATTGCGCTGGTTGGTACGAATGGAACGGGTAAGTCCAGTATGCTTCGCGATATCTATGAGATGCTGGATGCGAAGTATGCAGGGGAAGTGGGATATTTCCGTCAGATTGTCGAATCGGATGAGACGCTGAAACTCTCTGGTGGAGAGCGTAATATGGCGCAGATTCAGACACTTTGTGATACGACGCATAAAGCTTTGCTCTTGGATGAGCCGACGAGTCACCTGGATATCTATGCGCAGATCGAATTGGAAAAAGCGATTAAGAAGTATCCGGGTACGGTACTGATGGTAACGCATGACCTCTTTGCCGTTGCATCGACGGCGGATCGTGTGATACAGATAGAAAATGGTACGATTCGTGAGATGAGCGGACGTGCCTATAGAAAATCGATTTACAAGAATTATTTTACAAGTGATATCTTCGAAGCGGAGAAGCAGAGAATCGATACAGAAATCCGTACAACGGATTTGCTTCGCGCAGGAAAATACGACGAAGCGCGTAAGGTTCTCGGCTTTCCAAAGGAAGAAGAATAGAAATAGCACTAGTGCTTATGTTTTAAATAGAATATGGCAAGCTGTGTACGATCTCTCAGATTTAGCTTTTCTAAGATGGAGGACAGGTAATTTCTTACCGTTCCTTCGGACAGGAAGAGCTTCTGGGAGATTTCTTTATTGGAGAAACCATCCGAAACGAGCTGAATCACTTCGAATTCTTTTTCCGTAATGTCGTGTGCGCTATAGTCATAAGTCTGTGGCTCGCTCGTCACAAGATTCGGAAGCTTATCTACAATCGCGCCACCGAAGACACTTTGACCGGCAAGTGCTGCGCGAAGAGCGCCAGGAAGGGATTTATAATCCTGTTTCAGGAGGTATCCCTTTACGCCGAGTTTTAGCGCTTTTACGATATATTCGTCATCGGAAAAGGTGGTTAAGAACAGGATGACGGCATCCGGAAATTCCGAAAGAATAGCCTCTGCCGCTTCCAGTCCATTGAGATCATCCATACGGATATCCATTAAAAGAAGGTCGGGCTGAAGTTCGCGATACTTCTGGATGGCTTCGCGTCCGCTATTTCCCTTTCCTGCGATTTCAAATTCCGAATCGCTGGAAATGATCATTTCCAGTGACATTGTAATCAGTTCATCATCGTCAATTAGTAGTATACGTTTTCCCATAGTTTCCCTCATTGTTGTGTGTTGCTTGATGGTTTGTTTCCTATTCGTTGTCATGATATGGCAGTCTTACAAATACGGTAAAGCCCTGGTTGGTGTAGAAGTTCGCATCTCCACCACAGGCTTTGGCACGTTCCCGGATGTTATTTAATCCGATACCATCCTGTGATTCTGTTTGGATCTTCTGGATGGTATCTTCGGAAATGTTACCGTTGTCACTGACACTCAGTGTGCAGAAGGTCGGATTTTCACGAAGGATAATCGCAATCCTATCACCGTTGGAATGCTTGATGGCATTGGTAAGCGATTCCTGCAGGATGCCGATCAGTGCCAACTTGACGTGCTTTGGAATCTCTTCGTTGAAGTCCAGTGAAGATTGTACCTGGAAATGTTGCCCGGCGGGGCTGGCTTCGAGCTCCGTAATCATTTCCTGGAAGGTACGCGAGATGTCGATGCTGTCGTCGTGTAAGTCATGTACGGATTTTCGCATTTTCTGCATGGATTCGTCAAGCGTGTTGGCGAGCATGGTAAGCTGTGGCTTTATGTGTTCGTCCGTATTTACCGTGTTAATCGCACCGAGTAGCAGGATGGCACGGGATAGCATATGTCCGACATTATCATGGATTTCCCGTGCAATACGATTACGTTCTCGCAGGGTTGCCATATTGATTTCATTATCCTGGTTTTTAAGAATTTGGATGTTTTGATTTCGAAGCATCTCTTCTAACTCTTTACTATCATCGCGTGTCCGATGGAGCATGGATTGATAGGTTTGCACCATCTCATACAAGATGGAGGACAGAATGGTATTTAGTCCAAAAAGTAGAAGGAGAAGGAGTTTTCCTCTGCGATCAAAATAGAATAGCGGCGCACCGGTTTCTACGGTGAGAGCATCCCCAAAAAGAATCCAGAGGATGGTGAACAGGAAGGGCGCGATGATGGACAGATAGGTGACGAATCGTTTCCTGGAGAGGAGGCTAAGCTCCATAAGGAAAAAAGCGCAGATAGACATTGCGACAGATGCTGTCGTAATGCCTTCTGCGTTAAATATGATCGATAATTCAATGGTCGCCAATAGGCGAATGAGTACGTCAAATAGCATATTGTTCTTTTTTCCTTGAGATGATGAGCCCGGCTACGAAGAAGATTGCGGCAAAGACAAGCTGCATAGCAAGATATGTCAGGAAGTCCGTGCTGAACATCTCTCCAAGCGCGTGAGCATTAATATAATTTGTTGCCTGCACATACCAATATAATGGAAGGAAATGTGAAATGGCAACAATCGTATCGTCGAGCAATTCGGTCTGGATGAAGACACCACAGAGGAATGCCATGGATAATACAATCATATTGCTTAACATACTGATGATACTATCGTTTTTCGTAATGGAACTGATGAAGTATGCAATTCCAAGTCCAACAAACATCAATACGAAAGTGTTTAAAGAGAAGTAACCAATCTTATGGATGGCGGAATCGCCAAGATTCGTTACGATGGTAAACAGTATAGAAGCGGATGTCAGGAGGATTCCAATCACCAGCACGGAGAGGAATAATCCGATATTTCGTTTCACAAAACTCATACCACTTACCGTGATGCGGTTGTTCACATCTTTTTCTTTCATATAAGTCATAACCGAACCGACACTGATGCAAATCATCATAAGGAGGGTATAACCGTTGAAAGTAAACATTCCGGTGAAGAAGGAACGCTGATGGGTACCTGTTTCATCGAGGATGGTTGCAGAGGTATTGTCGACATCTGCAATCTGCTCATCGGTTAACGCGATGGCTTCTTCTATAGGATATCCACTATTTAAATATACCACAATGTCTTGTACATAGGACTGAATCTTTTCGGTCATCAGATATCCGGAAGCAGAATTGCTGGAAGTATAGTATTCGAGCTCATGGGAAGTTTCGAATCCCTCCGGGATGACAAGCGCATAATCATAGATATCAAAGCGGACATTATCATTCAGTTCTCTTGGCTTTGTCGTATTGGCGTCTACCAGATGCTGCGTGGTATCGAGGTAATTTACCAGGGCCTCGCTAAACGTAGAATGGTCATGGTCGATGACAGCGACATCCAGAACGACATCTTCGTAGAGGGAGTCGGTGGATCCGGAATTCATGCGTGATGTCATCGTTCCAAAGACAGCAAATACAAGAAAGTATACGAGAATGGTGATGTAATATGTTTTTAATGAGCGAATCGTCGCTTTAAATACTGGCATAGTTCCTCCTTCGGAGTAGTACTCCACTGATGACGAGATTTAGGATGATGATGATTCCCATAATCATAAGGTCGATATAGAACGTCCGAGTTGTGCCGTAGTAACCAATGTGATAGAGCGCATCTGTCATCACGGCACCCGGATTGATGCGATTGAAAAATGGTGCGTAATATTCAATCGCCTGTCGGATGGTTGCGACCATCAAACCACTGCACATAGAGCAAAGCATAGCGAAGCTCAGAGGCACCACGGTCAGAAGGATTGGATTTTTCAGGATGGATCCAAAGAGATTTCCAACACTGATACCGACAGCGCTTCCCAAAGTTGTAATCAGGATGATATAACCGATCGGCGCACTGAGATCGATACGAAGTACATATTGGATATAGAGCACCGTGACGGCATTGGCCAGGGCTTGGATGCAGAGTCCTGCAAGTGTACCTGCAGTGATAGCCACCAGTTTTCGGCCGGGTGCACATTCAAATCGCTTGCCACACTCGGACATATTGGCACACATTCCGGTAAGCATCGCTGTGCTGATCCAGGAACCATAGAGGCTGGCCATAGCAAGGAGTGCGTAGAAATACTGGAGGTAGGGACTCGTATCATTTCCAAAATCATGTTGCGAGAGGAAACTGGTATCGCTGGTTAATGTATCGAGTGCATCTGCCATAGCTTCCGGATGATCGACGGCAATATTTTCCAGAGTCTCTTTATAGTTTTTATATTCTTTCACAATCTGAAGCATCGTTGTGGATGTAATGCCGTTGGAAGGGACGGTTGTGTGGATATCTTCGTCATCTTCCAGATAATATCCAGAGATTTCATCCGTGGATAGCGCATCTTTGGCTTCGGCTTCGGAAGCGTAGGTATATAACTGTAAAACCGTTGTGTCATCTGTATCGTCGGAAAGTTCTTCTAATACCTGTAGAAATGCAGACGGTTCGGAAGCATCTGCATCTCCCGCGGAAAGCTCGGAAACATAGCCGACAGGGATGGTATGAAAATCAATCGGGTCATCGTCGATTAGATTTCCAAATCCGAGGGCAAATGCAGTTGCGAGCACGATGGGAAATAAGAAATTCCAACCGATGATCCATTTCATACGAATCAATTCCTTGAGTTTATATAGGAAAATTCTACCAAACATCAGTCTCTCAACTCCTTTCCGGTGATTTCGAGGAACACGTCATTCAGTGTTGGCTGCTCTGTGATTACTCGTCCGAATGGGATATGGGAATCACTTAAGTAGCTTAAGATATGAACGAGATTATGTTCTCCGCCATCGCATCGGATGACAACGTCATCATTTTCAAAACGGGCTTCATATACATGGTTGATTTCCTTTAAAGCACGCAGGATGTCATCGGACTGATTCGGCAATGTGATGCGGATGGTCTCTCGATTTTTCAGGCTGTTTTTTAATTCGGAAGAAGTGCCATTGGCAACATTTTTGCCGTGATCCATGATGACGATGCGAGAACATAATTCCTCAACTTCTTCCATGTAATGGGACGTATAGATGATGGTCGCACCTTCGCGGTTCATCTTGCGGATGCCCTCGAGAATCGCATTTCTACTCTGTGGATCGACCGCAACGGTTGGTTCGTCGAAGAGTACGAGCTTTGGCTTATGTGCAATACCGCATGCGATATTTAATCTTCGGAGAAGACCGCCGGAGAGCTTCTTTGGTTTATATTTCTTGTAATCGCTAAGCCCTGTAAATTCGAGAGCTTCTTCTACATACTGCTTTCTGGTTGCCTTGTCACGGATATATAAACCACAGAAGAAATCTACATTTTCATAGACATTTAAAGTTTCAATAACGGCGACATTCTGCATGACAACACCGATTTTGGATTTGATATCATAGGCATCCGGGCGCATCGGTTTTCCAAAAATCTGGATGTCACCCTTGTCATATTGAAGAAGGGATAGCAGGCAGTTGATGGTGGTTGTTTTTCCGGAACCATTCGGCCCAAGCAATCCCAAAATCTCACCGTCTTCTACATGAAGAGAGAAATGATCCACGGCGAGATTCTCGCCATAGCGCTTTACTAAATTTTCAATAGATACAATTGCGTTACTCATGTTTTGACCCTCGCTTTGCTGTTAGGATTATTCTTACGATTTATTCTGATTCCATCATAGTATGGAAAGCGCGTCATCGATAGTGAAGAGCGTCATGAAATCGATATGACAAATGTCATAGAGGTTGTACAGAGGATATTTCTATCAATATAGGTGGAGACTATAGCAGGCGATAGATTATAGATTGTTAGTATTATGCAAAGAGAAATGATTATGATGGGATTAGAGAGGCGTATCATCGCGATACATCTCTCTGACATTTTCAATACGTTCTATTCCACGGAAGAAGGCATCTACAACTTCAGGAGAGAAGTGGGTGCCTTCTTCTGCTGCTATTTCACGTTGCGCATCTTCGGCGGACCAGGCGTCCTTGTAGCTTCGGACACTGGTCAGCGCGTCATATACATCTGCTACAGCAACAATCTGTGCAGCTAAGGAGATGTCATTGCCGGACAGGTTGTTGGGATATCCGGTTCCGTCCCATCTCTCATGGTGCTGTGTTGCGATATCGCGAGCAACATTCACAATCAGTCCGGTAGAGTTGGCGAGGAGCTTTTCTGCATAGACGGTGTGCAGTTTCATTTCTTCAAATTCAGCGTCAGTTAAACGCGCCGGTTTTTCTAATATTTCATTGGAAATCAATAATTTTCCGACATCGTGCATCATAGAGGCGATGCGAATGGAACGTATGGCAGTCTCATGGATGCCGAGTTCCTCCGCGATGATAGCGGAATATTCGGAAACACGTTTTACATGCATGCCTGTTTCCCCGGATTTTGTTTCCATGATTTCCGAGAAACGCTGGATAATCTGTTCTTGTGACGTTTCTAATTGCTGCATATAGGCGATTTTATCATCGTATTCACGCGTTGCACGGATGCTCTCGCGATCAAAGGTGGAGATAAATGCGTAGACGATAAATCCGACAATTGTTGTGAGAAATTGAACGAGTATAATTGCAAATTCTGAGGATTGGAAGTTGATAAACATAATACAATTCAACAATTCAAATAATAGAAATGCAAACATGCGGTTTCGAATCATATCATGGAGATTGATGGGATGATTCGTGTTCAACATATAATCATATTGGAATCGGATGTGTCGAACTAGTAGGAGAGTTAATATGGTATAGGTAATCAGATAGAGCGTTGGATATATTGCTCCAAAAATCATGCAGAGTCTTCCGATGATAACGTAGCTCATATAATCCAGAATAGCGTTCTTCTTATCTAAGGAATGCGCGTATCTTCGGAAAAGATGGCATCCTACATGAATCATAAGGATATCTATGAATGCACAGAAGAAGGGGAAAGCATACATGGACATAATTGGTCGGAAGATGATGTATTTGCAGATGACGTATGGCCAGACATAGGCAACGATGTATTCCGCAACAATGCCAACAAAAGCTTCGGAAAGTAGGAAATAGACAACGAGATTTCGAAGAATATGTTTGTTATTAAAATAGCGTGCAGAAGAATACGTACAGATGATGGAAAAAAGTAGTGCTGTACACATTCTTGCCCAATATGCTTCTATAAAAAGTGATAAAAAAATAGACATATCATACCTCATTTGCCCCAAAAATTCCCATCCATTATATCATGTTCGTCAATGCAAAATCATTTATCGATGTAATGAAAGTTCTCAAAAATATGTAAAGAAAGTTGGTAAAATGTTATAGTTAAATAGTTAAAAAAAGATAACGACAAGTATTTTGATAGAAGGTTTTGAGGAAATATAAATGACATTAAGAGATTTAGAAATCGGTATGACTGCCACCATTACAGCAGTAGGTGGCGAGGGAGCGCTGCGACAGCATTTCCTGGATATGGGTGTCATCCCAGGGCAGACGATTTCTCTGATTAAATATGCGCCGATGGGTGATCCGATGGAACTTCGTATCAGTGGTTATGAATTGACACTTCGACTTGCAGATGCAGAGAAGATAGCGATTGAAAACCCACGGAGAATGGTGGAAGAGCCGGAGGAGAAGAAGCCATATAAAGAGGTGGAACACCCGGGATATGGCGAGGAAATGATGACGAAGAAGCAACAGAAGGTTGCTTTGGATGGAAACCGGAAATATACCTTTGCTTTGGTTGGTAATCAGAATTGTGGAAAGACTACGCTCTTTAACCAGTTGACGGGTTCGAATCAGCATGTTGGTAACTTTCCGGGAGTAACCGTGGATCGGAAGAGCGGTGCAATCAAGGGACATCCTAATACGGAGGTTGTGGACTTACCGGGGATTTATTCGCTCTCTCCATATTCGAGTGAGGAGATTGTATCCAGGGAATTTATCTTGCACGAGAAGCCAACGGCAATCATTAATATTGTGGATGCGACAAATATGGAACGAAATCTGTATCTGACGATGCAGTTGTTAGAACTTGGTGTTCCGGTGGTCTTAGCCTTGAATATGATGGATGAGATGACGGGAAATGGTGGATTTGTCCGTATTAATGAGATGGAGAAGATGCTCCAGATTCCGGTGGTACCAATCTCCGCAGCAAAGGGAGAGGGCATTGACGAATTAGTAGCCCATGCACTTCATATTGCAAAATATAAGGAAGCACCGGAACGCGAGGATTTTTGTGATAAGACAGATTTTCATGGCACCGTGCATAGAGCGATGCATGGTGTGATGTCATTGATTGAGGAACATGCGGAACAGGCAGAGATACCGGTTCGATTTGCTGCAAGTAAATTGATTGAAGGCGATGCTCTTGTTCGAAAGGCTTTAAAACTAGCGAAGAATGAAGAAGACGCGTTGGAGCATATCGTGACGCAAATGGAGGAAGAAAGAGGACTTGACCGTGCCGCTGCAATTGCAGATATGCGTTATATCTTTATTAAGAAACTTTGTCATGAGACAGTTGTAAAGCCAAAGGAGAGTCGGGAACATCAGCGCAGTCGAAAGATTGACCGTATACTTACGGGGAAATGGACGGCAATTCCAGTGTTTGTGGCTATTATGGCTTTGATTTTTTATTTAACATTTGATGTGATAGGGGCCTCTCTTCAGGATTTGATTGCGGGAGGAATCGAATTACTGACAGAAGAAATGGATCAGTTACTGACAGCTGCTCATGTATCTGCACCGATTCACAGTCTGGTGATTGATGCAATATTTACAGGTGTTGGAACCGTACTTAGTTTTATTCCTATTATCGTAACCTTGTTCTTCTTCCTGTCCTGGTTGGAAGATAGTGGATATATGGCGCGAATCGCCTTTGTGATGGATAAGCTTCTACGAAAGATCGGTTTGTCCGGACGAAGTATCGTACCACTATTGGTCGGATTTGGATGTTCCGTACCGGCTGTGATGTCGACTCGAACATTACCATCCAAGCGAGATCGCCGTATGACAACACTCTTGATTCCGTTTATGAGTTGTTCGGCAAAGATGCCAGTGTATGCATTCTTTACTAGTGTGTTTTTCCCAGGATATGAGATGCCGATAATGTTGTGTCTATATTTTGGTGGTATAGTGATTGCCATTTTGGTGGCTTTGGCATCGAAGAATACGGTATTCCGTGGAGAGGCGGTCCCATTTGTGATGGAGCTTCCCAACTACCGTGTGCCGGGGGCGAAGAATGTATTACAATTGATGTGGGATAAAGCCAAGGATTTTATGCAGAGAGCTTTTACATTTATTTTCCTTGGAACGGTGATTGTATGGTTCTTACAGAGTTTTGATACCAGCTTACATATGGTGTCCGATAGTGGCGATAGTATCCTGGCATCTATTTCTGGCATTTTGGTTCCGTTATTTGCACCGATCGGACTTGGCGATTGGAAATTCGTGACGGCAATTATTTCCGGATTTATGGCAAAGGAAAGCATTGTCAGTATGATGAGCGTGTTATATGGTGGGGAAGAGGCGATGAAGAGCGCGATGACAGCCGTGCAGGCGGGAACATTTCTAGCGTTTTGTCTCCTTTATACACCGTGTATCGCCGCCGTTGCATCGATTAAGCAGGAGCAGGGCAGAAAATATGCGCTTGCGACAGTGGTATTTCAGTGCCTGATTGCATGGCTGGTAGCAGGTGTTGTAAACATAATTTTAAATGGGGTGATGGGATGATTACATTATTAGCGAAGTTTTTCTTGAAAGAGGGAGCGACCGAAGCAGAGACAAGAACGGCTTATGGCAAGATTTGTGGTTTGGCAGGAATTATTTTAAATGTATTTCTGTTTGCCTTTAAATTGTTCGCCGGTTTGATCAGTGGTTCGATTTCGATTATGGCAGATGCGATGAACAACCTGTCAGATTCCGGTTCGGCGATTGTTACGCTGGTCGGATTCAAGATGGCGGCGGAGGATCCGGATCCGGAGCATCCATTCGGGCATGGAAGGATAGAGTATGTTTCCGGGTTTATCGTATCGCTTTTGATTCTTGTCATGGCGGTCGAATTGATTCGTGATTCAGTAGTGAGGATTATCCATCCGGAGGAAATCGCATTCTCCTGGTTGATTATTGGAATTTTACTTGTGACGATTCTCGTGAAATGTTACATGGCATTTTATAATCACAGGATTGGAAATCGTATTAAGTCTGCAACCATCCGTGCTGCGGCCATCGATTCTATCTCCGATTGTGCTGCTACTACGGTTGTTATTGTAGCGACGATTGTGTCGCATTATACAGGGATTGTTCTGTTGGATGGTATCGCGGGTCTTGCGGTTGGATTATTTATCTTGAAGGCAGGATTCCAGTCGGCCATGGATACGATTAATCCACTTCTTGGGGTGGCACCGGATCCGGAATTTGTAAAGCAGATTCGGATGGTGATGCATCGACAGGATAAGAGGATTACGGGGATTCATGATTTGATTATCCATGATTACGGTCCGGGTAGACGTATCGTTTCTTTGCACGCGGAAGTGCCGGCAGAGGGTGATATCTTGGAACTTCACGATATTATCGATAATGCAGAGAAGGATTTAGAGGAGACACTTCACTGCACAGCGACGATACATATGGATCCGATTGTTACCGATGATCCGAGAGTTTTGAAGTTAAAGACACAGATTTTGACAGTTTTACAGGAGATATCGACAACACTCTCCATGCATGATTTTCGTGTGGTACCGGGACCGACACATACAAATCTGGTATTTGATGTGCTGATGCCATTTGGATTTTCGATGTCAGAAGAGGAGCTGACAGACGAAATTCAAAATACCGTTGTGACGGAAATCGGAGATAGATATTTCTGCGTGATTCACTATGATACGGACTATTCCGTACAGATGGTGAAGCAGAAGAAGAGGGACTAATAGGAGGAAATAAAATTAGATGTTTTGTAGTTCTTGTGGGAAAAAGTTGCCAGAGGGTGCTAAGTTTTGTAATGGTTGCGGAAAGCAGGTAGTTGCACCGATGAACCAGAAGGTGGGTAACCAGAGACCGGTAAACCCAGGGGCGGTAGATAAGAAACCAGTAAATAAGAAGCTTCTTGTAATTATTATCGCTTCAGTAGTAGCGATTTGTGCGATAGGCATTGGAATCATCGTATTTGCAAACAGACGGAAATCCATCGATTTGAATGAATATGTACAGGTAGAATACGATGGCTACGATGGTAGTGCAACTTGTGATTTAAGTGTTGATTGGGACTGCGTTTTCGAAGATTATCCGGATCTCGATTATTCCAAAGAGGGATTGGAAGCTACCGATGGTTTGATAGGAGTCCTCTCTGCGAAGGACGTTCTCGATGAAGAATTCGAAGTAGAGACTGACGATGATACAGCTCTTTCAAATGGTGATAAGATTTCCTATTACTGGAATGCTTATGTAAATGAAGAATATTTTAACTACGATTTCTTATATGGCGAAGGTCAGATTGTGGTTAGTGGATTGGAAAATGATAAAGCGGGCGAAGCAAAGTCTTCTGACAAAAAATCTTCTGATACTAAGAAGGAGAGCAAAGAGTCTGAGCCCGAAGAAGCAGTGGAGAGTTCATCATCTGATTATATCTGCGAAGATGCAAGAACTAGAAAACTCTCGGATGCAGATATCAGTGCCTATATGAGTCAGGATTGGAGCGATAAAAACTTTCCTGGAGATAGAACGATTGTGCAGATGATGATTAATGAAATCTATGCAGAGCATGGATATCAGTTCTCCGATGAGGAACTCACAAATTACTTCAGCCAGTATGAGTGGTACACATCAATCACAGAGAAGACGAGTGATATGGATTCCATTTATCAGAATTTATCTGAAGTAGAGAAAGCAAATGTAGATTTATTGCAAACATATAAGTAGGTTGAGGGAAATGATGTTACAGAGATGGAAATATAAGAGGACAATGCTTGTATCAGTGCTTTTGATTCTAGCACTGGTATGTTGCAGCGCATGTGGAGGAAGTAAGACTTCGAAGTCTTCCACGAAGAGCGATAATACAAAGACAGAGAAGACAGAAGAAAGTACACAAAAAGAGGATACAGAAACAGAGACTTCTGAGGATGAGGATGTTACAGCGGATGTGGATCCGGTCACAATGTATGCAACAAACAAGGTGAATGTACGTACGAAACCAAGCAAGGATAGCGAGGTGGTTTCCAAGTTGAATCGAGGGGATTCTGTTGAGACATATGGCGAGGAAGATGGCTGGACACGTGTGCAGATTGACGGAACATGCTACTATGTTTCATCTGAATATCTTTCAGCAGAAGAACCACAGGAACCTACAGTCACATCTTCTTCGGGAGAGGTGCCTGCAGCGGCTGAGAGAATTGAAGGAACGAATGGATATACGATTGTTATTGATGCGGGACATCAGGCACATGGGAATAGTGAGAAGGAGCCGGTGGGACCGGGTTCTTCCGAGATGAAAGCCAAGGTTGCCAGTGGTACAAGTGGCGTGGTCAGCGGCTTGGCAGAATATGAACTTACGATGGATGTCTCTGCCAGACTGGAGCAGGAGCTCGCAAGTCGCGGTTATACAGTGATTATGGTTCGAACCTGTAACGACGTAAACATTTCTAATTCCGAGCGTGCAGCGATTGCGAATGCCGCAGGTGCGGATGCATTTATCCGTGTGCATGCTAATGGTTCCGAGAATGCATCGGCGAATGGAGCGATGACAATTTGTCAGACATCATCTAATCAGTGGAATGGCAATCTCCATGATCAGAGTTACGCGCTTTCAAGTAATGTTTTAGATGGTTTGGTTGCATCGACAGGATGTAAGAGAGAATATGTCTGGGAGACGGATACGATGAGTGGAATCAATTGGTGTACGGTTCCGGTAACCATTGTTGAGATGGGATATATGACAAATCCAACAGAGGATGCCAATATGGCAACGGCGGATTACCAGCAGAAGATTGCATCTGGAATTGCGAATGGAATCGATGCTTATCTTGGTCGATAATTTGCTCGAAATAGATTGCGCAAAACCCTTTCTTGCATAGGTTGTATAAAAAAATCCTTTAAATTAAGGGAAAAATGTCGATTTTACATATTGAAGTATTTTCAACACCTGGGGTATACTGTTGCAGAAGCCTAAAGGGGTTTGAAATATTAGGTTTTACTTGATAGATATTTTTAAAACACATGGGACATTAGGGGATCGCTTATTTGCGTTCCCCTTTTTTCGTGTCCTAGGAGAGTATGCATGTTAGAAGAGAAGATGATGAAAGAATTTACTGAAATCTTAAGAGAGGAGCTCGTTCCTGCGATGGGATGTACGGAGCCGGTTGCGCTTGCTTATTGTGCGGCGTTGGCACGTGAGATTCTTGGTGAGATGCCAACGAAGGTAGACATCCACGTCAGCCCGAACATCATTAAGAATGTTCGATCTGTAATCGTTCCGAATACAGGTGGCTTGCGAGGTATTGAAACAGCGGTTGCGGCTGGTATCGTAGCGGGTGATGCCTATGCAAAACTGCAGGTCCTGTCGAAGATTACAGAGGATGAAATTGCGAAGATTCAGCCTTACAAGGAGGCAACAGAATTCGCATTAGAGCGTACGGATTCCAAGTTTATCTTCCATATTGTGATAGAGGTAACAGGTGAGAATCACCAAGCGGTAGCTGAAATTGTAGGACATCATACGAATGTCGTTCGATTAGAGCGAGATGGAGAGTGCGTTTGTATAGAGGGGATTCTCGATGAGGAGGGCCAATCTGCAAGTGCGACAAAGCTAGAAGAGAGTGATAGTCTCGGATCGAATCAGCATAAGACAGATCGTGCCATTCTTACAGTTGAAAGAATTGTAGATTACGCAAATAGTGTAGATATCGAAGAGGTGCAGGATGTGATTATGCGCCAGGTGGATTATAATACGACCATTGCGGAAGAAGGAATTCGTGGCAATTATGGAGCGAACATCGGTCGTATCCTCCTGCGTGCTTATGGTGATAGTCCACACAATCGTGCCAAGGCCTATGCGGCAGCAGGTTCGGATGCACGTATGAATGGATGCGAATTACCGGTTGTAATCAATTCCGGAAGTGGAAACCAGGGAATCACAACATCGATTCCAGTTTATATTTTTGCAAAGAGTATGCATGTATCGGATGAGGAAATGATACGTGCGCTGGTTGTATCGAATTTGATTAGTATTCATTTGAAGACGGGAATCGGTTCGCTCTCCGCGTACTGCGGAGCAACCAGTGCAGCATGCGGTGCGGCAGCAGGAATCTGCCATATGAAGGGTGGAACCTATGAAGATATTGCGCATACTGTAGTAAATGCTTTGGCAATTGATTCCGGAATGGTATGTGACGGAGCAAAGGCAAGCTGTGCGGCAAAGATTGCTTCTGCAGTAGAGGCCGGTCTCCTGGGATTGAAGATGCGTGAGAACGGAAGCGAGTTCTTTGGTGGTGATGGAATCGTTGAAAAGGGTGTGGAAAACACCATTCGAAATATCGGAATCCTCGCAAGCCAGGGAATGGCTGAGACAGATAAGACAATTATTCAGATGATGACGGATGTAGATAAACGAGCAGCGGAAAAATAAATAACAGTGTATTTAATATTGATGTCGAATTATCTGCAGTTTATAATTTAAGTGTTTAATACAGGGATAGAGGAAAGAGAATAATTAATATTACTCAATTGTAATGGGGATGTAAATTATGAGAAAAGAAAGTAGATTGTTTGTTTTATTATCGATAATTCTATCAATATGTATTTATGGTGTATTAATGCTATTAACACCATTAAAATGGATGTTAATGCAATATATAATTGTCCTAATGATATCAGCTTTGATTGTACTGGTTATTATGTTGATGGTCTGGATGATAAAGATAATTTTTGGGGTCATGTTTTAGTTATTTGATGAAATGTAATGGGGGTTACATATGAGTGCAAAACGAGTAGCAATTATTGTAGCAGTCGTTATGTTTGTCATTGGCTGCGGATTCATTATAAAGAGTTTGATCTTGGGATATATATATCAAAGTAATATTTCAAAAGAAGAAATGGAATATACAACATACTCTTATATGCAGCAGGGATATGATGAAGAAGAGGCGAAATCAAAGGCGAAAGAGTATTTGATGGAGCGAGAAGAACTTTATCAGAAGGCAGTAGATGCTGGTTATTCGGTGACGGATGAAGAAGTTGAGGAGTATTTAGATAGTCTGAAAGAATTAATAAATAGTTCTGAAGATGGTGAGGAACAGCTCGCTATTTCCATGAATTATTTTGAGGATGAAGACGAGTATTGGGATTATGAATTTCTGGTATATCAGAAGAATCTGGTGATTCAGAAGTATAATAAGGATATGGATAATTAAATTTCGTGATATCAAGATATCATAGGAAAAATGAAATCAGATACGAGACAGGGTATAAAAATATGCTCTGTCTTTTTTTGTATATAACAACCTCGAAATGAGTGATATAATCACAATAAAATCATAGGAGGCGTGGGCTAGAATGGAACCGACTATTGGAAATATATTATATTTGGCAAGAACAAGTTTGAAGTATACAAAGAAGGACATTTGCTGTGGGTTGTGTTCGCACACTGCATTTTCAAGATATGAAAAGGGTGAGCGAGTTCCGTCAAAAGAGATGTGTGATATTTTTTTTCAGCGACTAGGTCTAGATTCAGAGAGAATTGAATATGCGCTTCCTGTAAAACAATATAGAGATGGTGAGAACGACTTGAATAATATTCTCTTGAACCAATCGTCTGTTCTTGAGAAAGCAAGAACAAAGTATTTTCATATGAAATATGATGAGGTAAAAGAATATTTGAAAAATGCATGGAATTATTCTAGGGCGGATGAAATAGTTGATGCAATTGACAATAAAAATATGTGTTTATCTAATAATGAATTAGAAATTATGTTTAGATACATGATGTCTCATCCGAGTTATAGTGATAGTTTAATTGAAAATTATACTGACTATTATTATTCGGGGAAAAGCTCTAATTATTTAAAGAAGCGATTGCTTAATAGCATAAAATTAGAATTATTAAAAAAATATATTTTACAGGAAAATTATGGTAATGCATCGGACTTATATGAAAATTTGAAAGAATGTGCAATTAATGATTTTGATAAAGAGATGATGATGGAATTATTTTCTCTTTCGTGGAAGGGCAAGGACGAAGAAAAAGAGCTGAGTTTTTTGATGAGTTTGTTAATGTCGGCAGGAAGAGATGGGATGATAGGAGAGGAAGGACTTGAATTATGGCAGAATACAATAAAGCCAAAATTATAAAATACAGTCGAGTTTTTAACAAAATGACGCAGGAAAAGCTAGCTGAAGAAATATGTGAGCCGGAAACGGTAAATCGATATGAAACCGGGATATTAGATCCGTCGCAGTTCAATTATTATTTGATGATGCAACGTTTGGGTGAGCATGTAGAGATATATAAAATACCCGGAGACTTTATCTCATTTGAATTGGTAAACTTGAGAAAAAAGATAAAGAAGCTAGTTGAAGAAGGGCGTTATGATGATGTAAGAAAAGAGAATTGTAAGTATAAAGAATTGATGGATGATAGTGTTGACAATGTTCAATTTGTAGAGCGAATTGACGCAATAACAGACTGCAATAATGGACTAATTTCGAGAGATGAATGTATAGATAAACTGGTGAAAACTCTTCGACTATCTTATTCGGATTTTTCATTTGATAATTTAAATAAGGGAAGGCTTTATTCTGAGACAGAATTGTTAGTGATTAATAGTCTGATAATTGAATTGTGGCAGAATGACAATATGGATTTAGCAATCGATTTATGTGAAAAAATGGAGGAATGTTTCGATAATTCTGTAATAAAAAATGATACTAGGGAGCGAGAAAAACTCTTGTTAAATTATTCAAATATGTTGGGATTGAATGGGCGCTATGAAGATAGTATCGAAGTGTGTAAAAAAGGAATTATGTATATAAATGAAAATAAACGGTGCAATTATCTTTATAATTTTTATTTTAACATTGGATGGAATCTAGAACAGCTTGTTGAAAATACAGCTAAATTGAGTGAAGAGCGGGACAAAATGTTACAGAGTGCAATGATGTATTATTGGATTTCATATAAACTCTGTAACATTCTCCCTGAGTGTAAAGATAATTTGCCTACTATCAAAAAATCATTAGATGATCTAATGAGAAGGCAAAAGAAAAGAACAGAATGAAACGAAAATGATGTATCTGGTTCGTAGAGATGAACCGAATACGTCATTTTTTTTCTTATAATGAGGACGTATAATCGGAAACAATATGGAAGAAAGTGGTGGAAGGTAATGCTCAAGCAATATAGAAATGCGATTAAAAATAAAAATATACTATACGAATTAATTGGAAATACTTTTTCAAGATTTGGGGATGGAATAGATACGATTGCATTTTCAATATTGGTTTATCGTATTACTGGATCGACGTTGTTGGTCGCATCTGTTTTTGCGGTAAATGGTCTTCCGAATATATTGTTTAGTATATTCTCGGGCATAGTAAGTACAAAGCATGATGAGAAAAAGGTAGTTTGGATTTGTGATTTTGTTAGAGCATTTTTTGTTTCTGTTGTTGCAATATTATATGTAATGGATTGTTTGGAAACATGGCATCTGTTTGTAATTACATTCATTAATTCATCGGTGGAAACATTTCGTGCACCTGCGTCAACGGGGTTGTTGAGTAGGATAGTTATGACAGAAGAGATGGATATAGTTCTTTCGTTAAAAACAACTTGTGAAAAAATAGCAGAAATAATTGGATTGGTAATGGCACCCTTAGTATGTACATTTCTTGGATTGCAGTTTGCATTGTTAATAGATGCAGTTACATTTTGTATATGTGCTACGTCTATATGCTTTATAAGTATTTCGTCAAAGGCATTTCAGGGAGAGCAAAAGACGGCTGAGTTATTGAAAGAGGGATTGTTATATTTAAGAGGAAATAGGCCATTGATGGGAAGTTTGATTTTTACAATGGTGGTTAATATAATGTTTGTTCCAATCAATGTGTTTCAAGTGCCTTTGATTGAAAAGGAATTAGAGTTATCAGATTATTATTTATCAGTTATTTGTGTAGTTGTTTCATTATCCATGGCATTGGGAGCGGCGGTTTTTCCCGTTGTAAAAAGTAAGGTTTCAAATATAGTTTTATTTAGAATGGCCGGAATAGGAATGGCAGTATCGTATTTTATCTTGTTTCTTTCTCAGTATTTCAATGTTTATGGAAAAACGATAGGGATAGTTATTTCGATGTTATTATTAGGTGTCGGAATAGCTCAAATAAGTATTATGATGCAGTCATTATTTTTTGATGTTGTGGAAGACGCTTATATTCCACGTATGGGGGCTGTTTCGGCGATGGCAGCATATTGTGTTACACCACTTTTTTCAACATTGTTTGGAGGATTATCCGAATTTATGCCGGTATTAAATATTTTTTTGATATGTGCTTGTAGCGCGATGTTATTATTTCCGTTTGCAGGAGGTTTTCTCTATGGCAAAGGGTTAGTGGAAGAAGAGCTTTAAATTTTTTTAAATTACACTTAAGTTTTATATTTTATGATAGCACCATCGAAGTCAATGATTAATGGATAGGATGGTGCTATTTTTATGTTTAAGAAAAAATTATTAGTAGGGAATAAACGGCGACTTGCTGTAGTAGCGGTTGCAATTATGTTAGCAGCGGCTGGAACTGCGTGTTCCTTTGGAAATGCAGACGCTAGCGGGATTTATGCAGAAGTGGATGTAGAGGAAATTGATGCGACAATCGCCTTAAGTGATTCTGGAAGTACGGCATCTGGAAGTGGAGTAGATATTTCTGATGATGGAGCAACAATCACCATTACAAAGTCCGGAACATATGAAGTGAGCGGTGAATTATCTGAGGGACGAATTGTAGTTGATGCAGAGAACCAGGATGTCGTCATTATTTTAAATGGTGTTACGCTTACATGTGAAGATAAGGGTGCTATATTTGCAAAGAATGCAGATAGTCTGATTGTCTATGTTGCAGAAGGAACGGAGAATACCATTACATCTGGAACAGAAGAAGATTATGAAGTGGCGCAGGAAGCGGTTGCGACGGCAAATGCTGAGTCGGCATCTTCAGCAACGGAGAGTGCAGATACTTCAGAAGAGACAACAGAGGATACGACAGAATCGACGGATACAACAACAGAGGATACGACAGAATCGACAGATACAACAACGGAGGATACGACAGAATCAACTGACACCACGGAAGACAGTACAACAACAGAAGATGATGGCTTCACAAATAGCGAGAAGGCAGCAATTATGGCAAAGTGTGATTTACGATTGACGGGTGCTGGAACGCTTACGGTAAATGGGTATATAAATAATGGTATTCAGTCCAAGGGAATTCTTCTGTCGGATACATTGAATCTGACGGTTGCATCAGCAAATGATGGTGTGAAAGCTGAGACAGATCTGGATATTGAAGATGGTACTTATACGATTACGTCCTATGGTGATGGCATGCAATCGGATGGTACATTGGAAATCATCGACGGTACATTTACTGTGACAACTGGTGAAGGCGCAAGTTCTGCAAGTACAGTTGGTATGGGTGGAGAAATTCCAAGCGGAGAAGCGCCAAGTGGAGAAGCGCCAAGCACAGACTCTACTACATTTGACCCTACGCAGATGGGTGGTGGACGAATGAATGGTGGACAGATGGGCGCCATGGGCGACACGGCCGATACAACAACGGATGCGGATGATTCTACCGCTGTGAGCCAGAAGGGTGTCAAGGCTTCCGGTAGCGTGACCATTTCCGGCGGAAGTTTCACCATCAATTCGGTAGATGATGCAGTGCATAGTGATAGCGATGTAGAAATCACGGGAGGAACGCTGGATATTAGCGCGGGCGATGATGGTATTCACGCGGAGAGTGCGCTTACCATTGAGGATGGCACAGTGAATATTGAGACAAGTAACGAAGGTATCGAAGGCGCTACCATTACAATCAACGGTGGGGATATCGATGTGAATGCTACCGATGATGGAATGAATGCATCCAGCGATACAGATACGCCGGAACTTACAATTAATGGTGGTGATATCTATGTGAGTGCCGAGGGCGATGGCTTGGATTCCAATGGAAACCTCACGATTAATGGCGGTAGTGTATACGTGGATGGACCTTCGAATGGTGGTAATGCAGCGCTCGATGTCGGTACAGAGAGTGGCGGAGTACTCGCGATTAATGGAGGCGATGTAACTGCAATCGGTATGTCGCAGATGATGGAAACGGTGGATGCTTCATCGACGCAGGTGTCCGTTGCGTTCGTATTCTCAAATACGGTGGAAGCTGGTACGGAAGTGACGGTTTCAGATTCTTCAGGCGATGTTATCGCTACCTATACCACTACAAAATCATCAAACTGTGTGATCCTTTCGAGTGAAGAGATGGAAGAAGGCGAGACTTATACCTTTACATATGGTGAGACAACGGAAACAATCACCGCAGATTCTGTGAATGCAACGAATTATTCCGGCCAATCCATGGACAATTCCGGAATGGGAGGAGGCCGTATGGGTGGCCAGATGGGAACACAAGGAACCGATGCGACAAGCAGTGATTCTTTATAATTAATGAATAGCATTTTCTATACAAAGGCGTATAATAAAAATTAGACACAAGGGGAGTTTCGACGAATAATCGGAGGAGACGATATGAAAAAACTAGGAAATGCTATTAAAGGGGTTACATGTTTTATTGGTGCATTGCTTGTCATCGGGCATGTGCTGGATGTGATGATTCAGTGGTTGGAGCATGCGAGGTTCTGGCGTATTCGGAAACAGAAGCAGGAACTTCGCGCTGCAAAAAAACAGGCGGGTCATGATGCTACGGCAAGGCGAAGAGTTGCAATTATCACAGGTGCATCAAGTGGACTTGGAGCTGCCTATGCGAAGCAGGTGGCAGCTTGGCATCGGAAATATGATGTGAGTGAAATCTGGCTTGTGGCGCGTCGAATTGATCGATTGGAGGCGGTTGCACAGCATATCGATCTACCGGTGCAGATTTTGGCGATTGATCTGACGGATGATGCGGATTTAGATATCCTTCGAAGTGAGCTTCGCCAGGAACGAGAGGTGGATCCGAATTTCCAGGTGAGTATGCTGATTAATTGTGCCGGCTATGGAATTGCCGGGGCATCAACAAAATTGGGATATCAAGCTGAGAAGAAGATGATAGAGCTGAATGATAGAGCGGCAGTTGCGATGACAGATATGGTGATTCCGTATATGAAGATTGGTGGTAGGATTCTGGAGATTTGCTCGATTGCATCCTTCCGTCCGATTCCATTTTTCAATGCGTATGCATCTACAAAGGCGTTCTTATATCATTATTCCCGTGGCTTGCGGATTGAACTAATGGGTAAGGGAATCAGTGTGACGGCGGTTTGCCCATACTGGATTCATGATACGGAATTTGTTGGAAATGGTGACGGTTTCCATTTCCCGAAGTTATCTTCAAGCGCAGATTCTGTAGTCAAGTGGTCTCTTCGAGATGCGAAACTGGATCGAGCTCTGTCTACGCCGAATATCGTATCGAAAGGTATGTATCTTATGAAGAATCTGGTTCCTACTACAATCATGGAATATTTCATGGTGTTGATGCGCGTGGCAGAACGATGATATAATGCCATGGAAGGAATGAAAAGGAGAATAGAAATTATGGTAAGACACGTAATTTTATGGACATTAAAGGAAGAAATTCAGGGCGCCGAAAGAGAAGCTGTGAAGGCTGGTATCAAGGAAGGTTTAGAAGGGCTTGTAGGTGTAGTTCCTGGACTTAAGGAAGTAACTGTATATACGAATGGTTTAGAGTCTTCGAACTGTGATGTGATGCTCGACTCTGTATTAGAAGATGAAGCAGCGCTCAAGGCTTATGCAGTGAATCCAGACCATGTAGCAGTAGCGAATGGTAAGGTTCGCCCATATACATGTTCCAGAGTATGCTTAGATTTTGAAGTGTAAAGATCATACTGGGTAAATAGAAAAGCCGGTACATATCAATGTGTGATTTGATATGTACCGGCTTTTTTTATTTAAAGTACTTTGCTTAAGAAGTCCTGTAAACGTGGACTCTTAGGATTTGTAAAGATTTCTTCTGGATCAGAATCTTCTTCAATAACACCTTCGTTGATGAAGAGTACGCGGTTTGCAACCTCGCGGGCAAATCCCATCTCGTGTGTTACAACCACCATGGTCATACCGTCTGCTGCAAGTTCTTTCATAAGAGAGAGAACTTCGCCGACCATCTCTGGATCGAGTGCGGAGGTTGGTTCGTCAAAGAGCATAACATCCGGATTCATGGCAAGAGAGCGGGCGATTGCAACACGCTGTTTCTGACCACCGGAAAGCTGTGCAGGATAGCTTTCTGCCTTATCGCTAAGTCCGATTCTGTCGAGGAGTTCGTCCGCCTTGTTAGAAGCTTCTTCTTCTGACATTTTGCCGAGCTGAACGGGTGCTAACATGATATTTTTCTTGATGGTCATGTTAGGGAACAGGTTAAACTGCTGGAAAACCATACCGATTCTCTGACGCATCAAGTCAATGTCGGTATCTTCGGAAGTGATATCATTTCCTTCGAAAGTAATCTGTCCGGAGGTTGGTGTTTCGAGCAGATTCATAGAACGAAGAAATGTTGACTTTCCGCAACCACTAGGTCCGATGATGGCGATTACTTCGCCCTTTTTAATTGTGATATCAATACCCTTCAAAACGTCGTGATCTTTGAAGGATTTATGTAAATCTTTTACTTCGATTAAAACGTTATTATCGCTCATTCTTACGGAGGCTCCTTTCAAGCTTATTTACCAATGCCGTCAGAATCAGTACCAGGCAGAGGTAGATGAGTGCAACCATAAACAGTGGAAGCATGGCTTCGTATGTTACGGAACGGATGATGTCAGATCCCTTAGTTAAATCGATTAATCCGATGTAACCGGAGATGGATGTTTCCTTTAACAGGGTAATCAATTCATTTCCAAGTGCAGGCAGGATATTCTTGAAAGCCTGTGGGATGACAATCAATCGCATCGTCTTTGCATATGGAAGTCCGAGGGAACGACCAGCTTCAAACTGACCAGGGTCAACGGACATAATTCCGGAACGAACGACTTCCGCAACATAGGCCGCGGAGTTCAAACCGAATGCAACGATAGCGACGAACACTTTGCTGACATTCGTGGATGCAAATACGACATAGTAGATAATCAATAACTGAACCATGGTTGGTGTGCCTCGGATAATGGTGAGATATACCTTGGCAAGGAAGTTCAGGATTGGAAGATTACCGGTACGGTCGTATGTAGTACGTACAATCGCAAGCAGGGATCCAAAGATAATACCGATCAGAACAGCGAAGATGGTGATGATAATCGTGTTTCCGAGACCCTTCAGAAGGTACAGATAACGGTTATCTTCGATGAAGTTCTGCTTGAATTTCTCTGCGAGAGAAAGTGTACTTCCGGATTCGCTGGTCTTAACGATGATGACCTGCTTGGATGTTGTATAGCTATTGGAGAAATCGACATTCTTGAGACGGTCTTCCGTAACGGTCATACCTGCCGCTCCGACGTCCACTTTGCCAGTCTGAACCGCTGTGATGATGGAGTCGAATTCCATATCTTCAATGACAAGTTCATATCCGAGCGTATCGCATACCGCCTGCATGATGTCCATATCTAAGCCAACCACAGCATCATTTTCATAATATTCATATGGTGGAAATGTTGCGTTTGTGGCTACGGTTAATGTGCCATTGCTACGGTCAACGTCCTTCTTTTCATAAGGTGTCTTTCCGATTTCATCCTCAGAACCAACATAGTTTTTGATGATGCTATCGAGAGTTCCATCTGCTTTCAGTGTCTCCAGAGCTTCGTTGATCGCACTTGTAAGAGCTGGGTTATCCTTGGAGATGGCAAATGCATATTCTTCATCAGCAAATGCTTCGTCGAGGATGGATAAACCGGAGTTGTTCTCGATATAGGCTGCGGCTGGCTGTTCATCGATGATGACGCAGTCAATCTTATTTTGAAGAAGTGCCTGTACAGCGTCGGTTCCCTTATTGTAACGTTCAATGGTTGTGCCGGCTTCATCTCCTTCGTAATCCGATACGTAGATATCACCAGTCGTACCAAGCTGAACGCCGATGGTTGATCCTTCGAGATCATCGACGGAAGCGACAGTCTTGGCAGTTGCGTTCATGCCCTTGATGATGATTCCGGCGATTGCAGCAACAATCAGCAGAACCACAACGATAAGAGCAATCTTATTCGTCTTTTTCTTCGTCATTTCTTTCACCTCAAAATTGAATAATAATTCATTGATGCATTTATAATAATGCATATAGAGGTGTTTGTCTAGAGTTTTTATGCATAAAATGCAAATATTTATGCAGTAAAAACGTTGGACAGGGTTTTGATAGGTAGGAATAGAGCTATCTTCGGATTTTTCGAATACGGGTACAGGCGTATACGAGTGGTTTGTATAGTACCAGACAAACGGCGAAATTGCTGATACCATGCAGGATATCGTAAGGAATTCCTGCGACCCACCAGGTGAACATCATGTGTGGTCCGCCAATAAATAGATAAGGGATCGAACAGAGCGCTCCGAAGAAGAGCCCAAAGATGCAGGAACTTATGCTATAAAACCAAAGGCCTCCCTTGTTTCGAGTAAAATATACATACAAGATAAGAAGTGGCCAAATGTATAAATACATAATATTCCAAGTGTTGATTCCCCACCAGAAGGTCTCCAAAGCTGTGAATGCAAAGGAAACAAAGATGGTCCGAATCCCAAAAGAGGCCGTAAACACGATGAATAAAAGTGTTACGACCTCTACATTTGGTATTGGCTGGAGAGCCCATTTTCCGGCCTCTAAAAGTGCCACCATGATGCCCATTTCCGCTAAATCAAGGGTTGTGAATTTATTCTGCGGATTCATAGACAAATTGGAATTCGTCTCCATCTGAAACAGGCTGTGTGTCAGCGCCGTACTGACCGTATTCGCCGTTTACATAGATTGCCCAATAGGCGTTGTTTTCATTATAATCAGCAGTTACACCATTGATTGTGTTAATCATAATGCCGTAATCGCTGTCTGTTCCTTCATATGAAAAATCTTCATTTTCAGCAAGTTCATCCATAACTTCTTTTAAATATGCAGCATCGGTGCTGCCTTCATAAGTGGTTGTTTTGCCATTATCATCTACGACTTCCAGTGTATATGTCTTGGAACCTGCCTTGGCAGAAGGTCCGAAGAACTTGTAAGTCAGTGCCAGAGCGCAGACTAGAACTGCCGCGATTACTACGCCAATGATAACTTTGGTACTTCTTTTCATGTGTTTGTCCCTCCTTGTTTCCATACAATGTAGTGAATAACTTCTGCTTTATTATAGAGAGAGGGAAAACGCCTGTCAATTTGGGTAGGGAGTGGCCTTTCTGATAGAGTTAACCATAGGATGGGAAGTAGTGCATAAAAATACGTGACATTATACTATCTATGGTATAAAATAGTACACGTGTATTGCCGGGTTCCCTTGCAAAATCGGCGATTTAACACATTAAAACATAAGAGAGAGGAAAATAAAAATGCAAGAAGAATTTAAACCTTACATTCCTGCGGATGAGGTTCACAAAGAAATTACAGTGGTATCTGTAATCATGGGTGTGATCCTTGCAATCATTTTCGGTGCAGCTAATGCTTATCTCGGACTTCGAGTTGGTATGACAGTTTCTGCATCTATTCCTGCCGCAGTATTATCTATGGGTGTCATTCGTGTCATCCTTCGTAGAGATTCTATTCTTGAGAACAATATGGTTCAGACTATTGGTTCTGCTGGTGAATCTCTCGCAGCTGGTGCTATTTTCACAATGCCAGCATTATTCCTTTGGGCAGAAGAAGGCAAGACAGACGTTCCTTCTATGCTTACCATTACTTTAGTTGCTTTAATTGGTGGGTTACTTGGTATCTGTTTCATGATTCCACTTCGTAGCGCATTAATCGTAAAGGAACATGGTGTATTACCATATCCAGAAGGAACAGCTTGTGCTGACGTACTCCTTGCTGGAGAAGAGGGCGGATCATCCGCTAAGGCCGTATTCTCTGGTCTTGGATTCTCTGCGCTTTTCAAGTTATTAGTAGATGGATTTAAGTGTGTTGGTGGAGTTGTTACAATTCCGGTTAAGGCTATGTATACAGAGCTTTCTGCAGAAGTTTATCCTGCACTTCTCGGTGTTGGTTATATCTGTGGACCTAAGATCGCATCCTTCATGTTTGCGGGTGGTATCTTAGGATGGTTCGTATTAATTCCTGCAATCGTAACATTTGGTGGAGATTCTATTCTTTACCCAGGAACTGATACAATTGCTAATTTATATGCAGATCCAGAGGGTGGCGCTAGTGCAATCTGGTCTTCTTATATCCGTTATATTGGTGCTGGTGCCGTTGCTACAGGCGGTATCATTTCCTTAATTAAGTCTCTTCCAACTATCGTGACAACATTCCGCGATTCTATGAGAGACCTCAAGGGTGGCGCTGTTGCTTCTAATAAGAGAACAGATCAGGACCTTAGCATGAAGGTTGTAATCCCTATGGTAGTTGTTTGTATCCTTGCAATCTGGTTATTCCCAGATATCCCTGTAAGCTTACTTGGCGCTATCTTAATCGTAATTTTTGGTTTCTTCTTCGCTACAGTATCTTCCCGTATGGTAGGTCTTGTAGGATCAAGTAACAACCCAGTTTCAGGTATGGCTATCGCTACACTTCTGATCTCTACATTCTTACTTAAGATTACTGGAGATACAGGAGCTCACGGTATGATTGGTGCAATCTGCATCGGTTCTATCATCTGTATCGTAGCTGGTATGGCTGGTGATATGTCTCAGGATTTAAAGACTGGTTATATCGTAGGTGCTACACCTAAGAAGCAGCAGATTGGTGAAATCATCGGTTCTGTAGCTTCTGCACTCGCTATTGGTGGTGTGCTTGTACTTCTTAATACAGCTTGGGGCTTTGGTTCCACAGAACTTCCAGCTCCACAGGCAGCGCTTATGAAGATGATTGTAGAAGGTATCATGGATGGAAATCTCCCTTGGACATTTGTGTTCATCGGTGTTGCCATTGCAATTACTTTGGAAATACTTCAGATTCCTGTACTTCCAGTAGCAATTGGTCTTTACCTTCCATTAGAGCTTTCTTCCACAATTATGATCGGTGGTGCAATCCGTTGGTTCATCGATAAGAAGAGAAATATCTCTGAAAATGATGAAACAAATGGTGGTGTACTTTTCAGTTCCGGTTTGATTGCTGGTGAAGGTTTAGTTGGTATCATCCTTGCAATTTTTGCTGCCGTTGGACTTGATATTAAATTACCATTTACAACAGGTCAGTTTGGTGGCGTAGTACTTCTTGTTCTTATGGCTGCACTCTTAATCGCAGCTGGACTTGGTTCTAAGAAGAAAGAAGCTTAATGAAAAGGCTATTTTATGGCAAAGAAAAAGAAATTAAAAGTCAGTGCAAATTATTTGGATTATGTTCCAAAGTTGGTTCCGGAAAATAAGCTGGAATGTGACGAGAAGGGGCAGATTACAATCCTTATGGAAAATAAGGGATTCTTCAATGCGATTGCAAAGAAGTTTTTCAGAATGCCAGAGACTACAACAGTACATCTGGATGAACTGGGAAATTTTGTGATTGGCCAAATTGATGGTGTTCATACGGTCAATGATATCGCAGAAGCGGTAAAAGCCAAGTTTGGTGAATCTGCAGAACCATTGTACAATCGTTTGGTGACTTATATGGAAACTCTTCGAAATAATGATTTTATCTATTTCGATGAAGAGAACAAGGATAAGAAACAGAAGAAATAGAATAGTTTGCTGATGCGGGCGGTCTGAGTTTTCAGACCGCCTTTTTTGCTCTCCGTTATAGTCTACGCCTATAACCAGCCATAAGTTATAAGAGTTAGCAGTCTTGGACTATAACTGATAGTATTGTTATCAGATTAATCTATTTCAAATCGAAAGGAATTGTGACATATGTCTAGTATTGTTAGCGTGTCAAACTTGACGAAAGTCTTCTCGACAAAGGATGGAGACTTTGAAGCGCTGAAGGGTATTGACCTGGATGTGGAAGAGGGAGACATCTATGGAATCATCGGAATGTCCGGTGCCGGCAAGAGTACATTGGTGCGATGTTTTAACTTTCTAGAGAGACCTACCGGTGGACATGTAGTAGTTGAGGGAAGAGATTTAGCAGAGTTGTCCGATAAGGAGTTGCGCGAGCAACGTTCCAGAATCGGGATGATCTTTCAGAATTTTAATCTTCTGATGCAGAAGAATGTTATGGATAATGTTTGTTTTCCACTGACAACAAGAGGCGTGAAGAAGTCAGAGGCTAGAAAGAGAGCCAAAGAACTTCTGAAGACGGTTGGATTGGAAGACAAAGCTAAGAGTTATCCGGCGCAACTGTCTGGTGGACAGAAGCAGCGCGTTGCCATCGCAAGAGCATTGGCTACCAACCCTAGAATCCTGCTTTGCGATGAAGCAACAAGTGCTTTGGATCCGCAGACAACAGCGTCAATCCTGGAACTCCTTAAGCGAATCAATAAGGAGATGGGAATTACCATTATCGTGATTACGCATCAGATGTCTGTTGTGCGAGAGATTTGTAATCGCGTAGCGATTATTGAATCCGGCAGACTTGTGGAAAATGGTACGGTGGAGCGAGTATTTACACATCCAAAATCAAGAGCTGCAAGAAAGCTGATTATCGGCGGTGTGGAAGAGCTGGATTCCCCAGATGCAAATCGCATTATCGAAGAATTGCATGAAGAGAAGAAGATTCGAATTGTTTTCTCCGAGAATTCTTCTTACGAGCCAGTGATTTCCAACATGATTATGACGATTGGAAGTCCGGTAAATATCTTGAGAGCGGATACCAAGTCTGTAAATGGTACGGCCAAGGGTGAGATGATTCTCGGCTTACCATCCAGTGTTGAAGCGCAGGACAGAATTATTGATTATTTGAAAGAGCACAACTTAGAAGTCGAGGAGGTGACGGGGGATGTGGAGTAGTACAGTAATCGAAATGATTGAGAAGGGTATTCTGGAGTCCCTCTATATGACACTGTTTTCGACATTGTTTGCATATGTGATTGGATTGCCATGGGGCGTGGCACTAGTAGTTTTCAATCAGAATGGATTGAAGCCGAATAAAGTCGCATATCGAGTGCTGGATGCACTTGCAAATATTATGCGTTCGATACCATTTCTAATCCTGTTGATTCTACTGATACCAGTCACAATCTTTGTTGTAGGGACATCCATTGGAACGACAGCGACGATTGTTCCACTTACGGTTGCAGCAGCACCAATGATTGCTCGTATGGTGGAGTCATCCATCCAGGAAGTGGACAGCGGCGTGATCGAGGCGGCACAGTCGATGGGAGCGTCAAACTGGCAGATTATCCTCCATGTACTTTTGGTGGAGGCCAGAGTTTCCTTGATCGCCGGAGCGACCATCAGTATCGGAACAATCCTTGGATATTCCGCGATGGCGGGTATCGTCGGAGGTGGCGGCCTGGGAGATATCGCAATCCGCTATGGTTATTACAGATACCAGAAGGATATTATGATTGTCACAGTGGTACTGCTCGTACTTCTTGTACAATTATTCCAATTCGTTGGAAATGTTACTGCTGTGAAACTTGATAAACGTCGTAGATAACCTGACGAACGTTGATTTTGAAGGACGAAATGTCATAAGTATTGGGAAAAGAACGGAAAAAGAGAAGAAAAAAGATTGAAATAGAAAAAGATTACTAGGATGAATTTAGAGGAAAGATGAAAAGCGAGGGAAATATCATGAAGAAAAGATTATTAGCATCCGCACTTGTCGGAGTATTAACATTAGGACTATTGGTTGGTTGTGGCGCAAAGAGCGAGGATAGTGCGAGCACATCCGATGGGGATACCGTAACACTTAAAATTGCAGCATCAACAACTCCACATGCAGAGATTCTCGAACATGTGAAGGATCAGCTTGCAGAAGAAGGTGTAAACCTTGAAATTACAGAGTTTGAAGATTATGTTCAGCCAAACCTTGTAGTAGATCAGGGAGAATATGATGCGAATTATTTCCAGCATGTAGTTTATCTTGAAAACTTCAACGAAGAAAATGGTACAGATCTTGTATCTGCTGGAGAAATCCATTACGAACCATTTGGAATTTACGCTGGTACAAAGACAGACTTAAAAGATATTGCAGATGGTGATAAGATCGCAGTGCCAAATGACACAACAAATGAAGCAAGAGCACTCTTACTTCTTCAGGATAACGGAATCATCAAGCTTGCGGATGGCGTTGGCTTAGAAGCAACCGTAAATGATATCGTTGAAAATCCTTACAATGTGGAAATTGAAGAATTAGAAGCAGCACAGGTGTCACGTGTTATCAATGAATGCGCATACGTTGTATTAAACGGAAACTACGCACAGGAAGCTGGGCTTTCTGTAGGCAAGGATGCCCTTGCAGTAGAAGCACAGGATTCTGAAGCAGCTGAAAATTATGTAAATGTTATCGCTGTAAAGAACGGAAATGAGGATAATGAAGCAATCCAGAAGCTTGTTAAGGTACTTAAGAGCGACGAAGTACAGCAGTGGATTGAAGAAGAATATGATGGAGCTGTAATCCCATACGAAGGATAAGAAAGATACAGTGGAGTCATATGAAATTGCATAAGATTCATAAAGAAATCAGGGCTTGCCAAATGGTGAGCCCTTTTTTGAAAGGAACTATTTAAGAATCACTAGGGATGTATTTATAGGAATTAAAATTGCAAAAACCACTAAAAATGTGCAAATTCGACCATTTAAAAATGACGGGTTTCGTACTTGCTAAAAATATATCGAAGATGGCGTAAAATCAACATTTGTTGCATATTTTTCGTCGTTATTTTATACAGTTTCGAAACTATGTATTTGTGAATAGTTTCCAAAATTTGCAAAAATGAACAAATCCGCTTTCTGAGTGAAAAAAATTCGATATAATAGTAACATCAGATGAAAACTAACGGAGCGGGTTGGTATTTTTCTGAAAATACTCGGGGGCGAGTAGAATGATAAGGAGGTGTCTTTTTACCGTAGGTAATCCTTTTGAGTCTTTTCACTTCAGATTAGACTGTTGCATTGGGGCAGCAGTTTCATTTTTTTGGGTTAAAAAAGGGGGCACAGTCATTGTGCTCAGAATTCAGGTGGACTGTATGTAATTCGTGGTTCACTGATGGATGAGGAGGATTACAAATGACAAAAACAATTAAATTATGGCAGGGTTTGCTGATCACATTAGTAGTTGCGGCGCTACTGATTGGTGGCGGTCTCTTCTATGTAAGCAAGCTTAGAGACGGAGCACAGCAGCTCTATGATGGAGCACAGCAGCTGGCAGACGGTTCCTCTCAGGTTACAGAGGGACTTAGTACGGTATCTGATGGAACGACAACAATGAATGACGGACTGATCACTTATACCGATGGCGTTTCTCAGGTAAATGATGGACTGGGATCACTTTATGATGGACTGGTTACATACACCGATGGTGTATCTACACTTTATAGTGGCGAGGTTCAGTTTAGAGCTGGTCTTCTCACTTATACCAATGGTGTAGCACAGGTTGACACAGGTCTTGGATCACTTTCTACAGGTCTTACAACCTATACCGATGGTGTAGCTCAGGTCAATGGTGGACTTGCACAGTTACAGCCAGCAGTAAAGACTTACACCGATGGTGTAGCATCATTAAATGATGGTCTTGCACAGTTAGAAACTGGTATCCAGCAGTACACAGGCGGTGTAGCAACGTTAAATGATGGACTTGCTACATTAACATCTAATAATGAGAGATTAACAGGTGGATCACAGAGCTTAACAGAAGGTCTTGCTAAAATTCGTGATACTGTTGGTGTTACGATTTGGAATGCGTTAGCGAATGGTGGCTTAGTATCAGGGGAATATTGCCCAGACCAGTTAGCTCAGAAGCTATCAAGTACAGAAACAGTTGAAGCTTTAGGTGGAGTAACTGTTTTGGCGTTTGTAGATAATGCCAATGGTAATGCAGGTACACTGTATCTGGCTCTTTATCAGGCAGCAAGTGGGGCTAGTGAATTGAATACGGGTATCGTAGCTTACACCGACGGTGCAAGCGCAGCATATGCAGGATCCCAGAAGTTAGTTGCAGCCAATGATACATTAAACAGTGGTATCACTGCAGCTCATGCAGGATCCCAGACGTTAACAGACAATAACGCTGCATTGAACAATGCGATTTCTCAGCTCTATGCTGGTACACAGCTTCTTGCAGGTAGCAATGACACATTAAAGTCTGGTGTATCTCAGCTCAAGGCTGGTACATCACAGTTAGCTTCAAACAACGCAACAATCACTAGTGCAAACGGCCAGATCGTGGATGGTGTACGCCAGTTGAATGATAACAGAGCATCTGTATTAGATGGTGTTACTCAGCTGAAGACAGGTACACAGCAGTTGACAGATAACAACGCAAGTATTCTTGACGGTACTTCACAGTTATCAAGTGGTTCACAGCAGTTGTACGATGGTTCATCACAGGTTACAGATGGACTTACAACATTAAAAGAGGGAACACATACGCTTCTTAAGGGAGTAGGCGGAAAGTAAGAGGTAAGGGGTTACTTCTTACTTTTCAAAAAGGTTATATCAAATGAAGTGAATAAAGACTAGAAAGATGACACGTATAAAATAAGAGCTCGGGATCATTTCCCGGGCTCTTTCTCCATATAATATATATTATTTCTACAATTTAATCTTTGGCAGATTCCACTGGAAATGATACGCCAACACGCGAATACATACGATGATCACGAATCCGGCCATCATACTGATTGTCTGAAATGGTGTATAGAGTACCAAAATACCCATTACAATTGCACCAATAATTGCTGCAACAGCGTAAATATGCTTGGTAAAGATGTATGGCATCTCGATTGCAAAGATATCACGTAATAATCCGCCACCGACACCGGTGATCACACCGAGGAAGATGAGCAGGAAGAGGTTGTGCGATTGGCTGGTCTGAAGCCCAGCGTGTACGCCCTCTACCGTGAATGCGGCGAGTCCAAGGGTATCAAACCAAAAGTTCGCTTTATTATAGCGATCTAGTATTTTCGATGGAATTGCATGGTTTTTTGCGCGAATAATATAAACAATTGCAAATGCGATAATTGCAACAATTCCAGAGAAAATAACGTAAGAAGGATCGGTAAAGGCAACGGGTGGGAAACGCCCGATGATGATGTCACGTAATACGCCACCACCGGTTGCTGTTACAACGGCGAGGATCATTACGCCGAAAATGTCCATTTTCTTACGAATAGCAAGGGATACGCCGGATAGGGCGAAGGCTAAACTACCTATAATATTCATAATGGTGATAAAAGTATCTCCCATAATGTACTCCTGTTTATGAAAAAATCTAGACGAATGTTAATAAGTCCGTCTTATGAATTATCGGTAGATTACTGATGAATGTCAAGAAATTATTAAAAGTGTATAAATTGTCTGAAAATGTTGCAATTTTTTTGACAGTAGTTGTATTATAGTGATAAGGGTTATGAAAAAGGGTGCTAGTATGCCCCTTTGTATATAGAAAGGAGCTAGTTAATATGCAAGTAGCAATTGGCACATCATTAAGTGCGGATGTGAATTCCGCCGTATCTGAAGTAACAGCAAAAGCTGGATCAAATCCTAATCTTTTGATCCTTTTATCTTCTTATGATCATTTGGAAGAGGCATCTAAGCTTGTTGCCAATAAGTACCCTGGAGTACCACTTATTGGAACGTTTGCAACGTCGTATTATGGTTCGGATGCTT
The DNA here is from genome assembly GCA_000702525.1 of Lachnospiraceae bacterium AC2012. Taxonomy (GTDB): domain Bacteria; phylum Bacillota; class Clostridia; order Lachnospirales; family Lachnospiraceae; genus FD2005. Next base: position 1,485,686 of record JNIN01000001.1, on the reverse strand, counting down.
CGGACAAGCGTATGATTTTAGTAAGTTTTGGATCAGATGCAGAAGTTGAAGTAGGCATTCTTAGAGATCTTTCTACAGCACCATTAATTGATATTGCAGATATGGAAGACAAGGTGAATCGTATTCATGCAGGAAATGAAGATACGATTTGTCTAGAATTCTGCACCAATGATGAGGAAAGACTGGTTACATCCATGAATGTTGCATTAGAGCATGCAAATATTCCTATTTTGGGTGGTACCATCTTCGGAACTCCAGAAGGAAAGCAGAGCTATGCAATGTTGAATGGTGTTCTGTATCCGGATGCATGCTGCTATGCATTGATTAAGAATAAATCTGGTAAGATTCGTACGTATTCAGAATTGATTTATAAGCCAATGGAAGGTGTAGGACATCATATCGCTACATCGGTTAATTTGGCGAATAAGGAGTTAATCACATTGGATGGAAAGCCAGCGGCTGACGTATATTGCCAGGATGCAGGTGTTTCCCAGAGTGAATTAACAGGAAATGTCCTTACAAATCCACTCGGACGTATCATCGGTGATGAAATCTTTATCGCCAGCCCATATGAAATTGGCAAGGGTGGCTCTTTAATTAATTATAAGAGAATTAATGAAAATGATACGATTCAGGTTATGGATTTGATGGATTATGAATCTATTGGTGATGAAACCAGAAGAACCATTAAGAGTGAGAACAGTCGCGTTTCCTTCATGTTCTCCGTAAATTGTATCTATAGACATCTCCTGTTTACCAATCGTGGTTATCTGAGCACATTTGCCGGTTCGATGGCTAACGTAGGACCACATGTTGGTGTAGTTGGTGGTGGCGAGCAGTATAAGAAACAGCATATTAACCAGACTATGGTATGTGCAGTATTTGAGTAAAGGGGAGGATGACCATGGGATTATTTGGTAAGAAAAAGGTGGAAGAGGAACTTGTAGAAGTTCAGCAGCCACAGCAAAGAGCAAATTTAGATCAGCAGATGCAAGCCCTTCGCGAAGTTGGTCGTTTTTCAATTGAGCAGAAGAATAAATTGCAGTCTGAAGAGAAAAATACGATCGAAGGTATCGATACGATTAAGCATTCCTTCGAGGTTGTAGAGGATAAGTATGATGCAATCTCAGATTCTGTTTCTGATTTCCAGGAACAGTTCAAGACCGTAGAAGAGATTACATCAGCATTCGATGATATCGTTAAGAAACTGGTAGCAACGGCAGATAATTCCTATGAAGGAATGGAGAAGGTTGACCAGTCATCTAGTTCGGTAGCTGATACGATTGCATCTGTACAGGAAGTATTTGATGCATTCCAGAAGAGCTTCGATGATATTCGTCAGAAAGTAGAATTAATCAGTGGTTTTGCGAGCCAGACAAACCTCTTGGCATTGAACGCTTCCATCGAAGCTGCACGTGCCGGTGAAGCAGGACGAGGATTCGCAGTCGTAGCAGATTCCGTAAATGAGCTTTCTACAGAGATTCAGACCGTTGTAACATCGATTCGTGATAGTATGGCAGAGTTGGATGATAACAACAGCCGTCTGGTGCAGTCCATTGAGAATACCAAGGCAGCCATTGATGATTCTCATCAGAAGATTGTAGATACACAGGAAACAGTATCTTCCATCAAGGGTGTTGCGGATGAAGTAACTAACCAGAATGAGCAGATGGGCGATGTATTTAAGACCTGTCAGAATTCCATCGATGCGGTATCCGATAATATTGCAGATTCAAAGCAGTATTTCAGTACAGTAGAGAATGATATCGAAGAGATTAAGGTTATGATCACCAAGAAGGGATTCATGTTTGAAGATATGAATAACGTTCTGGAACAGATCGCTCCACTTACCGTTATTAAATAAAGTGGAATACAAAAGGTATCAAGTTGATTCATTTGTATCAACTGAGGGGATTATAAGCAGACTCCGTCGGAGAAATCCGGCGGAGTTTTTGCGTATTCTCTTGAACTTTTATACTTTACTATGTTAAAATGTCCGAAACACAGAATTCATGAATAAATATACAAGGAGTAAAGAAATGGCACTATCACAGATTTGTATGCTTGTCGTCATGACCATTTACCTGTTTGGTATGATTGGCGTAGGCATAAAATTATCCGATGAAACAGAAACAGTGAATGACTTTTATTTAGGTGGACGAAAGCTCGGACCGTTTGTAACGGCAATGAGTGCGGAAGCTTCTGATATGAGTAGTTGGCTCTTGATGGGACTTCCGGGTGTCGCATATTTATCCGGTATTGCAGATGCGGGATGGACAGCGCTTGGCCTTGCACTGGGGACATATTTAAACTGGCTGGTTGTTGCGAAGAGACTTCGTATGTATACCGCAGCAAGTAAGTCATTTACCGTGCCCGTGTTCTTCTCCCATCGATATGGCGATAAAAAGAATGTATTAACCCTGATTTCCGCGATTTGGATTATCGTATTTTTCGTTCCTTATACCGCTTCCGGTTTTGCGGCTTGTGGAAAGCTCTTCCATGCGTTATTTGGCGTGGATTATCATGCTGCTATGGTGGTTAGCGCCATTATCATCATGTTTTATACAACGATGGGGGGCTTCTTGGCAGCATCGATGACAGACTTTATCCAGAGTATTGTTATGACGATTGCCCTGGCAATTATCCTACTGTTTGGAATTGTGACGGCAGGCGGATTGGATGCAGTGATTTCCAATGCTGCATCTCTTCCGGGTTATCTCTCTTTGACGGCATCGTATAATCCGGAAACGGGAAATGGTACGGCATATTCTGCTCTTACGATTGCATCTACGGTTGCCTGGGGCTTGGGCTACTTCGGTATGCCACATATCCTGCTTCGATTTATGGCGATTGAAGATGAAAACAAGTTAAAATTATCCAGACGCGTGGCATCCATTTGGGTTGTGATTTCTATGGCAGTTGCTGTTCTTATTGGTATGGTAGGCCTGGGAATGAGCAAGGTTGGAGCCGTAGAGAATCTGACGGGTTCGAATGCAGAGACGATTATCGTGAAGTGTGCGCACCTTCTGTCGACGCATGGAATCTTCCCGGCAGCCATTGCGGGTATCGTATTATCGGGAATTCTTGCATCGACGATGTCGACATCAGATTCCCAGCTTTTGGCAGCATCTTCTTCTGTATCGAATGATATTTTGATCAATGTATTTCAGGTGAAATTAAGTGAGAAGAAGATTCTTGTAATCTCGCGTGTGAGCTTGATGGTAATTGCTTTTATCGGTGTTCTGATTGCATGGAATCCGGACAGCTCCGTATTCTCGATTGTAAGTTTTGCGTGGGGCGGCTTTGGTGCGACCTTTGGCCCGGTTGTATTATTGGCATTATTCTGGAGACGTAGCAACCGATATGGCGCTGTTAGTGGTATGCTGGTTGGTGGTGCCATGGTATTCATATGGAAATATTGCATCGCGCCAATGGGTGGAATTCTGAGCATCTATGAATTGCTTCCATCTTTTGTTATTGCGCTTCTTGTAAATGTAGTAGTTTCCCTTCTTACACCGGCACCAGAGAAGGAAGTATTAGAAATGTTTGATGAGGTTTCTTCGAGATAGGAAAAGTGCATAAAAATCAACAATGTTAATTGTGCAATATTTAACCCCCTGGGTGGCTTCTGTCACCTGGGGGTTTTTGCTATATTTCTATACGAGGTTGGACTCGTATAAATAATAGTAAAAGTGAGGGTTTTTTGTTATGCATATGGCAGACGCGTTAATCGCCCCTGCAGTCGCAGGAACTATGTATGCTGCATCAGCATTCGCAGCAGGTTATTCCATTAAGAAAATTAAAGAAGAGGATGAATTCAAGAAAATTCCTACCATGGGAGTCATGGGGGCATTTATATTTGCAACACAGATGTTGAATTTTACGATTCCGGGAACGGGTTCGTCCGGACATCTTTGCGGAGGTATGTTAGCATCCGCTTTGCTTGGACCGTTCGCTGGATTTTTGACGATGATTGGAGTGCTATTGGTACAGTGTTTATTGTTTGCTGATGGTGGTTTACTCGCACTGGGATGTAATATTTGGAATATGGCATTCTATGGTTGCTTTGTTGGAGCATTATTAATCTGGAAACCGATGATGAAAAATGGAGCCAGTCGTGCTAAGATTATTGCAGCTTCTGTACTTGGTTCCGTGATTACATTACAGATGGGAGCGTTCTCCGTTTCTCTGGAAACATTACTTTCCGGTATTACAGAACTTCCATTTTCTGTATTTGTAGCAACCATGCAGCCAATTCACCTTGCCATCGGATTTGTAGAGGGTTTAATTACAGCTGCTGTTTTGATTTTTGTACAGGAAGCTAGACCAGAGATGCTTTGGGGAGTAGCAGAAGAATCGAAGTCTGCGAAACTAAGCAAGGGATGGACACTTGGTGTAATCGCTGTGATTGCCGCTTTCTTTGGTGGTGTCGTATCACACTTTGCATCTGCATTTCCAGATGGTTTGGAATGGTCTATGGAGAAAGTTGCCGGTACAACAGAATTAGAAGCAGCAGGATCGGCCTATGATACCGCTGCAAATATTCAGGATGCAACATCACTTCTTCCAGACTATGCATTTGCAAGTGGCAATGGCGGAACAAGTTTCTCAGGTATTGTAGGCGCTCTCGTTGTTGTTATTGTTGTGGTTGGTGTAAGTATGCTGATTCGTACAAATAGAAAAAGAGCGCAAAAATAAGATAGAGAAGTAAGTTACATGTCAAAAATACAAAATAATTTGCGTGAAGTTAAAAAGTTAAATGAGTTACAACAGCGCGAAGGGATATTGAATGGACTCCACCCGGTGGTGAAATTAGTAACCACCATCCTCTATATCCTAGTGCTTGTATCTTTCCCTAAATATCAGGTGGTGCCATGCTTTGTCATGTGCATCTACCTGATTTTGTTGTTCAGTTTAGGTGATTTATCAATCAGGGACGGAATCAGACGGATGAAGCTGATTCTGCCCCTTGTTTGCGTTGTGGGCATCTTTAATCCGTTCTTTGATCATACGCCAATAACCCGGGTAGGGGGTTATGTTCTGACAGGTGGAATGCTCTCGATGTTGAGCTTGATGATGAAAGGAATCTATGCGGTTTTGGCATCCTACCTGCTGATTGCGACAACTTCGATTGAGGATATTTGCTATGCACTCCGCTGGTTTCATGTGCCGAAGATTCTCGTTACGGTGATTCTATTGATTGACCGTTACTTCTTTATTCTTGGCGAGGAAGCGGGACGGATGATGGATGCGTATAAACTTCGTGCACCAAAACAGAATGGTATTCACTATAAAGCCTGGGGGCCGTTGGTGGGACAGTGGTTGCTTCGCAGTATGGATCGCGCGGAAATGGTATATGAGAGCATGAGCCTCCGCGGATTTCAGGGGGAGTTTCGCTATGGGAAGCGTAGACATTTCCGGTGGAGAGATTTCGTATACCTGATGGCGTGGGTGATGGTGTTTTGGTTACTTAGATTTACAAATATTTTGGAGTGGATTGGATAATGAAAACGGAAACAATGAAGGAATGTATCCATATAGAGCATTTGAATTTCTCCTATGAAGGGGAGGAAATGGTGCTTCGCGATGTGAATTTAGTAGCGTCATCCGGTGAGTCGATCGGGTTGATTGGTGCGAATGGGATCGGAAAGTCGACCTTACTGAAGCTTCTCGTGGGATTGGATTTACATTATGAGGGAAAATTGGAGATTGCGACACATCCGATGACGAAGGAGAATCTGAATCATATTCGGGAGCATATCGGATATGTGTTCCAGGATTCGGACAGTCAGTTGTTTATGACAACGGTGGAGGAGGATGTTGCCTTTGGTCCGCAGAATTACGGGTTAAGTCCGGAGGAAGTGGAAGAACGTGTGCAATATGCGCTTTCTAAGGTGCATCTTACGGATCTTCGAAAGAAGCATATTTATAAGATGTCCGGTGGGGAGAAGAAGCTGGCAAGTATTGCTACGATTCTTGCGATGCGACCGGATATCGTACTGATGGATGAACCGTCGGTCGCATTGGATCCGAGAAATCGTCGTCGTTTGATTAACATTTTGAATGAGATGCCACAGATGAAACTCATTGCAAGTCATGATTTGGATTTTATTTTAGATACTTGTGAGAGAACGATTCTGATGGATGAGGGTACGATTATATTTGATGGTAAGACATCGGAAGTCATGCGGGACAAGGATTTGCTGGAGTTGCACGGACTGGAACTGCCGTTACGTTTCCAAGATTAGGCTTGACATATGATTTTCTATATTATATAAAAAACGGAGAAACGTATTAAATTGGGGATTTTTAAGAAAAAAGATTGGAACGGTATGGTTTTAAAAAAGGGTTTTGAAAGTATAAAATATTTTGTGATGAAAGATACAGAAAATGAGCTGGATGCATGGAAGACTGTGGTGCAGATGCGAACGTTTGCAATCCTTCTCGCGGCGTATAGCTGCCTGTTGATGGGATATTGTGTCCTGTTCATTCATCCGGTTTCTTTTTTGGTTTGCAGCTTGGCATTAATTGCAGCATTAATCGGGTTGGGATTGACCTATGGCGAGAATCGAAGCGTTGCCGGGGAGTATATGTTCTTTACATCGATAGGAATCGTTGCTTTTGGGGTCTTTATCTATGGCTGGAATAGTGGCGTGCAGCATTTCTTGTTTGTGTTTTTAATTTATTATTTCATGCTGGACTATGCTTCGATTCTACGAAAAATAATCTATGGTATTATTTTGCTGGTTGTGCGGTTGGGATTGTATTTATATACCATGAAATATGATGCTTATTTTTACGTGATGTCAAAGGACGTTGTTGCGATTCAGATTATCAATACCATTACGATCTTTGCGCTCTGTATTTTCCTTGTTTCGCTTGGTACGATTAAGAGTCAGCAGTTACAGGAATATTGCGATGCGGAACGAAGAGCGGCGGTTCATGATCCGCTTACGGGACTTTGTAATCGTAGAGCTCTGTTTGAACGTGTGCATCAGGTTACGGCAGTGGCAATGGCAGATATTGATTTCTTTAAGAAGATTAATGATACGTATGGACATGCCGCAGGGGATAAGATTTTGCAGCAGCTCGGTTCATTGATGCAGGAATATGTGGGACCATTTGCCAAGATTGTTCGTTGGGGTGGAGAGGAGTTTGTCTTCTTCTTCCATGATTCGGACATCGAGGAGGTTCAAAATCGTATGCAGGAACTGAAGAAGTTATTGGAGCATGAATGTTTCCGTTATCAGGAGCATGAAATTCCGGTGACACTTACGATTGGTGTTGCACAAAAGTATGAACATGAGAGTATTTATGATACTATTAATCGTGCGGACCAGAAATTATATAAGGGTAAAGAAAACGGTAGAAATGTTATCGTCGCATAAAGTGATTTTTGGGCGCAATTCGGGAAACTGGATTGCGCCTGTTTTAGAAAGAGGAAGTTTATGGGAATAAAATTAGTTGCAACAGATATGGATGGCACACTTTTAAACAGTCAGAAGGTGAAACCGGCGGGATTTGTACCTTGGGTGCTTGCACATCCGGAGATTAAGACGGTGATTGCGAGCGGAAGACAGTACTATACATTAGAACGTGATTTTGAAGAAATCCGGGATGAACTTACATTTATCGCGGAGAATGGGGCACTCGTCTTTGACAAGGGCGAGGTAATCTATAAGAACGTCATGAAGAGAGAGGATGTTTTACAGTGCATCAAGCTCTGTCGTTCCTTGCAGAATGCGGCCACACTTCTTTGCGGTGTGAAGTCTGCTTATCTGGAGGAACGTTTTAGTCGTGATGAAGAAATCAAAAATAATGCGATTCTCTATTATGACCATCTGGAATATCCAGAGCATTTAGAGGATGTTTTGGACGAAGATGAAATTGTGAAGATGGCCATCTTCTTCAAAGGGGCTTCTGCAGAGGAAAACTATGAAGCATTTGATGTGATCAGAAGCTTTGTGAAACCGGTATTATCAGGGGATAGCTGGGTGGATATCCAGAATCAGGATGTGAATAAGGGCGTTGCGGTTGAAGCGATTCAGAAGCAATTTCACATTTCCAGAGAAGAGAGTATGGCATTCGGAGATTATCTGAATGATTTGGAACTTTTAAAGCATGTTGGTGAGAGTTATTGCATGATCAATGGACATGATGATGTGAAGGCGGTAGCAAAATATATTACGGAATATACCAATGATGAAGAAGGTGTAATGAAGGTGTTAGAAAGGCTGTAAATATTAGCTTTTTGAGCCTTGTTATTTCAGAAAAAATTAATAATTTCCTCTATAGTACTGTGATAATATCAAAGTGTACAGTAATGAATATGCGATGAATGACTTGGGAGGAAATATTATGAAAAAACGCGGCATATTGACGATGGATGAACAGCAGCTGAAGAATATGAAAGTGCAGGATAAATTCCGTGCGACGTTCAAGAAAATCATGTTTTTTGCTGTATCTGCAGTAATAGCACTTTTGATTACCATTGGGTTCTCGCTGTTAAGTATTCGAAATATCTATTCGAAATATTACGCCTTGAATACGTATCAGGCGGATTTGCGAATTGATATTCAGGCTTATGCGAAGCAGGGATGGTGTGCGATTTCTACTACGGATGCAGAACTTCAGCAGGAGTGCTTAGAGGGCATGAAAGAAAAGGCGACAGGTTTCTCGGAAAAGCTTACGCTGCTCGAAACGGTGTATGATGATAAAGATGTCATCGCATCGCTGGAATCTGATATTGCGCTGCTTCAGGCATCTAATGAAGAATTACAGAATCTTTTTGCAGAAGGTGTGATGGATCCGGAAGAAGGAATGAGTAACGGCGATGAGATTGCAACGGTATTAAACGATGATGTTTTGGTGGATGTTGCACAGATGGCAGCAGATCTGAAAATTGTTTCTGCAGACTCTGCGGAGATGGCGGAAGTTACGTATCAGAGAGCATTGGCTGTCATTATTATCATGGTTATCATTTCTTTAGTGATTGTCATGATGACGGCGGTGTTTATTAGAAATGCAAGAGCTACGCTTACAAAGAATATTCAGGAACCACTGGAAGTGGTTGGTCATACGGTAAGAAAGATGGCGGAGGGAGAGTTTAGTTCCGATATATCCGTGGATTCGAAGGATGAACTGGGTGCAGCGGTAGCGGATTTAAAGCACTCTACGGAGATTACGCAGGCGGTTGTGGCTGATATTCGAGAATCTATGCAGACTTTGGCAGAGGGTGATTTTACACAGGGATCCATCAATCCACAGATTTATGTGGGAGACTATATTCCGATTCGTGATGCGATTGATAACATTGCAAATACACTGAGTCATACCATTACGCAGGTCAAGGTATCTTCACAGTCTGTTGCACAAGGGGCAAGTAATATGTCTCAGGGAGCGACGGATCTTGCAGAAGGAACGACGGATCAAGCGGCAGCAATCCAGCAGCTTACAGCATCTGTGGAGAGTGTTTCTAATCAGACGCGTGAGATGGCACAGGCGGCGAGTGAAGGAAATACACTTGCAATGAATGTACAGAAGGATGTGGAGATTGGTGCTGAGAAGATGCAATTAGTGACCGATGCGATGTCTCGTATTAATGAAGCATCGACAAAGATCGAAGAGGTTACCAATACCATTGAGCAGATTGCAAGCCAGACACAGCTATTGGCGTTGAATGCTTCGATTGAGGCGGCCAGAGCCGGTGAAGCTGGTCGAGGATTTGCTGTTGTAGCAGAAGAAATCAGTGAATTGGCCGAGCAGAGTACAGAAGCTGCAAATAATACCCATGAATTGATTAATAGCACGTTGCAGGAGATTCGTGGAGGCAATGGAGTCGTTGGGGAGACGAGAGAAGCTTTGAATCTTGTACAGAAGTCCGTCAATGAAGTTGCCGAGATGATGAAGAAGTCCGGTGAGACAGCGAATGATCAGGCGAGAGCGATGGAAGAGATTACACGGGGAATCGAGCAGATTTCCGGCGTTATTCAGAATAATTCTGCAACGGCAGAAGAATCCAGTGCGGTATCACAGGAACTGTCAGAACAGTCAGATCAGTTGAATGATTTGATGGATCAGTTTAAGGTTCGTGGTTAATATGTGAAAACTGTATGAAATGTTTTTTATTTGGGTCGGGGAATTATCATATTCTCCGACCCGTTTTGTGTTACAATATTCCCACAAGAAAGGGAATATTATGCTTAGAATTGCGACAGTAGAGGATGCCGAGGCAATCCTTGATATTTATCAATATTACATTTTAAACACGGCGATTACTTATGAATACGAGGTTCCTTCCATCGAGGAGTTCCGTGGCCGCATACAAAATACGTTGGAGCAATATCCGTATCTGGTATGTGAAAGAGATGGTGAAATCGTGGGCTATGCTTATGCAAGTCGTTTGCATCCAAGAGCCGCCTATGACTATTCGGCCGAGAGTTCGATTTATGTGCGACATGGCTTGACCAAGGGCGGTGTTGGTAAGGAGTTAAATGAGGCGCTAGAGAGCATTCTTAAGATGCAGCACGTGCAGACGATTGCAGCCTGCATCGCGACGCCGGAAGAGCCGGATTCGCATTTGAATCGAAATAGTGTGGAGTACCATACACATATGGGTTACCGAATGATTGGAGAATTTAAGCGTTGCGCTTATAAATTCCATACATGGTACAATATGGTTTGGATGGAGAAATGGTTAGATGCGCACGAGGGAGAACCGGCGCCATTCGTACCATTTCCAGAGATAAAAAAGGAAGTAGAGAAGTTGCTATAAAGAGTGACGAGGAGCAGTTATGAAGGGGAATAAGAGTAAAAAACATCTCATACAGGATTTATGCGCAATTTCTGTAGGAATTGTGCTATTTGTATTGCTTACGCGCGTGGAAATCCCGATTCCCGGTGTTAAGAATGTGTCACTGCAGCCAAGAATGGCAGTGACCGCTTTCTTTACTGCGCTTTGCGGGCCAATCGTTGGTGCGTTTACTGCGGTATTAGGACATATTTTGGGCGATTGTTTCTATTACGATAAAATCTGGTGGAGCTGGGTCATCCCGGAAATCATTATTGGTGTAGGGATTGGAAGCTTTTATAAACATTATCATGTGCAGGATGGCGGTTTTGAAGGGAAGAATATTATTTTCTTCAATATCGTGCAGGTGATTTGCAATGCGATTGCCTGGGTTTTTGTCGCACCAATCTTATCCTTGCTGATCGAAAAGGAAGCCATTACGGTTGTATTTTTGCAGGGAACGACCGCATTTCTTGGAGACAGTGTTGTGATGGGAACGCTGGGGACGATACTTCTGTATACGTATTCCAAGGTGCGAAAGGAAACAGGAGAATAAAACTCAAAAAAGGAAAAGGGGCTTGTCCCCAAAAGAAGGAAAAGAAAAATGATTACAAATAAACAGGAATATCTGGAGGGCATCCGGGATGGAATTCCCATTGCATTGGGCTATTTTGCGGTGTCCTTTACGTTTGGAATGATGGCGGTGACGGGAGGTCTCGGCATCTTCCAGGCTGTTTTCACAAGTGTGACAAATGTTACGTCTGCGGGGCAATTCGCAGCCCTTGCGATTATTATCAGCGATGGAAGTTTTCTGGAAATGATACTGACAACTCTGATTATCAATTTGCGTTATAGTCTGATGTCTTTTGCAGTTTCACAGAAAATAGAGGATAAAGGACATATATGGCATCGCTTTCTGGTTGCCTTTGGCATGACCGATGAAATCTTTGGAATCAGTATCAATCATCATTCAAAAATAAATCCATTTTATAATTACGGTGCGATGTCGGTGGCAATTCCGGGATGGTGCCTGGGAACTTTGGCGGGAGCTATTTCTGGAAATGTACTTCCGGCGATGTTGATCAGTGCTTTATCCGTTGCAATCTATGGCATGTTTCTAGCGATTATCATCCCACCGGCGGAGAAGAATCCAATACTTTATTGGGTGATTGGAGGCGCCATGCTTGGAAGCGCGGCATTTGCCTATCTTCCTTATCTTAAGAATCTGACGAGCGGTTTTGTGATTATTATTATCACAGTGGTAGTTTCTGCGGTAGCAGCAGTTGTAAGACCAATCCCAGATCCAAAAGAGGAGGAGATGTAATGCATAGCGTATATAGTTATATTATATTGGCAGCTCTGGTGACGTATCTGATTCGTGTTCTTCCGCTGGTTTTATGGCGAAAAGAGATCAAGAGCAGTTTTGTAAATTCGTTTTTATATTATGTGCCTTATGCCTGCTTGGCAGCGATGACATTTCCGGCGATTTTAACCGCGACAGAGAGCTTGATTTCCGGGTTGGTTGGATTCCTTGTGGCTGGATTCCTCGCATTTCGTAGGAAAAGTATGGTGGTTGTTGCGTTATGGGCATGCATCGCGGTGTTTATTGTGGAACGTTTGCTTCCATTCTTTTAGAACTGTGGATAATTTATAGAAATTATAGAATTTAATGTTTTCTTAATTGTTTTTTTACGAGTAACATGCTAGCATGACAATTACGTGGAATACAAAGCGATTCAATTAGTTATAATTGTCGATATAAGAAAGGAGAACGAAATGAAAGATATGTTTCGTTTAGATGGTCAGGTAGCACTGGTAACAGGTTGTTCTACAGGACTTGGAGTACAGATGGCAAAGGCGCTTGCATCACAGGGATGTAAGATTGTTCCTCTTGCAAGACGTCAGGAGAAGATTGAAGAAGTAGCGAAGGAAATCGCTGAGGAATTCGGTGTAGAAACATTTCCAGTTCGTTGTGATATTACAGATACAGATATGGTGGAAGAGGCAGTGGACAAGATCCTGGAACACTTTGGCCGCATCGATATCTTAGTGAATAACGCGGGTACAGGAGCTGTAGCTCCAGCAGAAGATATTACAGATGATCAGTTCTATAATGAATTGAATATCGATCTCTTCGGAAGCTTCCGTGTAGCTCGTGCCGTAGCAAAGAAGGCGATGATTCCTGCAAAATACGGTAGAATCATCAATATCGCTTCTATGTATGGTTTGGTTGGAAATAAGGTTGCACCTGCATCTCCATACCATGCAGCAAAGGGTGGTGTTGTAAACCTTACACGTGGTCTTGCAAGTGAATGGGGTAAGTATGGCATCAATGTTAATGCAATCTGCCCAGGATACTTCTACACACCACTTACAAAGGATACACTGGATAGTGATTTCTTCCAGGAAAATGCGAAGACAATGATTCCTTTGGAACGTTACGGAAATGAAGGCGAGCTGGATACATCGGTTGTATTCCTTGCTTCTAAGGCTTCTAGCTATGTAACAGGTGTGATGCTCCCAGTGGATGGTGGATATACATCTATGTAATATGACGTAAATTTTATATTTGCGATATTGGCCGGCGCGGTTGCGCCGGCTTTTTTATGTGACAAATTATGCAAATGTTGCTAAAAACAGAATTCTGTGATAAACTCCCTATGTTCAGTGAGAGATAGGAGACACTGAATTTCGAAAAGTTAAGAAACTTTAGCGCCATGCTCCAATTCTATTGGATAACGAGGGCCTTGATGATCGAAATGTTCGGCGGATGTCAGGGCGTCTGTGCAGAGACGAAAGGGAGAAACAAACCGGAGATGTGAGTCTGCGACAAAATACTTCCACTGCATGTGTTATACGGGTGAACTATGCCTTCCGTTCGTTATATACGGAGGCGGTTTATTCGTGTTCGAAAAACTCGTCAAATAGAAAAGGAGAATAACACTATGTGTGGAATTATTGGTTTAACAGGACATAACCCATCTCAGAATATCTTATTAGATGGTTTAGCAAGATTAGAATATAGAGGATATGATTCAGCAGGTATCGCTTTCTTCCGCGATAACAGTGGTCATATCTCCGTTCGTAAGACAGCGGGCAAGGTATCTGACCTTCGCGCAATCTGCGATGATGATAACACTTCAACATGCGGTATTGGTCATAGCCGTTGGGCAACTCACGGTGGAGTAACAAATGCCAATGCGCATCCTCACAAAGTCGGAAATGTTACTTTGGTTCATAACGGAATCATCGAGAACTATCACGACTTAATCAAGGAATTTAATCTCCAGGATAAATTAGTTTCAGAAACAGATACAGAAGTAGCTGCAGCAACATTTGATGCGAACTATGACGGTGACCCAATCGAATGTATCAAGAAGACAGTGAGCAAGATCCATGGTACATTTGCATTCTGCATCATGTTCAAGAATCGCCCAGGGGAAATCTACTGTACACGTAGAGTCAGCCCACTGGTAGCTGCATTTACAGAAAAGGATGGCTCTTTTGTAGCATCTGATTTAACGGCATTTATTGAATATTCTAAGCAGTTCTTCATCGTTCCGGAAGATACCATCATGATTATGAAGGCAGATTCTATGACGGTTCAGGATATGGACGGCAAGGAAGTTACACCGGAATATATGACAGTAGACTGGGATGTGACAGCTGCACAGAAGGATGGATATCCACATTATATGATTAAGGAAATCCATGAGCAGCCAGCAGCCATTAAGCGTACGATTATGACAAGAATCAAGGATGACCTCCCTGATTTTACAGAGGATAATATCCCAGACAGTTTATTCGAAGGGGTAACAGACATGACAATTATTGCCTGTGGTACAGCTATGTACGCTGGTAATATGGGAGCATCTCTGATCCAGAATAAGTTCGGTATTCCGGTAAATGTATGTATTGCATCCGAATTCCGTTATGAAAGACCGGTATTATCTGAGAATTCTTTGGTGATTGTGGTTTCTCAGTCCGGAGAAACAATCGATACATTAGAGGCACTTCGTCTTGCAAAGACAAAGACACAGAGAACACTTTCTCTTGTTAATGTAAAGGGTTCCTCTATCGCACGTGAGAGTAATTATGTACTCTATACACATGCCGGCCCTGAAATCGCAGTAGCATCTACAAAGGCATACACAGTTCAGGTGGTTGCCATGTACTTAATCGCTGCGAAGCTTGGTCTTACCAGTGGAGAATTTACAGAAGCAGAATGTAAGAAGTTTATCCAGACAATGCAGACTGTTCCAGAAGCAATGCAGAAGATGCTGGATAATGAGCAGGATATCGAAAACCTTACACGTCGTATGACAAATGCAGAGCATACCTTCTATATCGGTCGTGGTCAGGATTACAGACTTGCGATGGAAGGTGCACTGAAGCTTAAGGAAATCAGCTACATCCATGCAGAAGCTTATGCAGCTGGTGAATTAAAGCACGGAACTATCGCTTTGATTAGCGAAGGTATCCCAGTGATTGCCCTTGCTACACAGCAGAGCGTATACAGCAAGGTAATCTCAAACATTCGTGAGGTTAAGGCGAGAGGTGCTTATGTTATCTTGATATCTATGGATGATGAAATTACAGATCCGTCTATCTGTGATGTACATCTTAACATCCCTAAGATTGATGATGACTTCGCCGTATTCGAAGCTGTTGTACTTTGCCAGATGATTGCTTATTATGCATCTATCGGTAAGGGTTGCAACCCAGATCAGCCTAGAAACCTGGCAAAATCTGTAACAGTAGAGTAAGGTAGAGAAAATACAGGAGAGTGTTCATTTCTAACGAGATGAGCACTCTTTTTTGTACAATGGAAACGGATGGTTATAGATTGACATAAACTTGTCAATTCCATATACTTTTAACTGAAATGTTCGGGAGATAATTGCCCGAGGAGGAGTAGAAAACTACTTTAGTTGGAAGGAAGGGTAAATGGTATGTATGTAGATGAATATAAGCGTTGGCTCGAGGCTGACTTAGAAGACTGTGATTTACATCCAGAGCTCGCTCGTATCGAAGGAAATGATGAAGAGATTAAGGATCGTTTCGCAGTAGCATTAAAATTTGGAACAGCCGGACTTCGAGGCGTACTTGGTGCAGGTACAAACCGTATGAATATCTGGGTTGTTCGTCAGGCAACACAGGGTCTTGCTAACTGGGTGAAGACACAGGGTGGCAATCAGACGGTAGCCATCAGTTATGATAGCCGTATTAAGAGTGATGTATTTGCAAAGAATGCAGCAGGTGTGCTTGCAGCAAATGGGATTAATGTTCGAATTTATGATGCTGTAATGCCAGTTCCAGCACTTAGCTTTGCAACACGTTTTTATCATTGTAATGCCGGCGTTATGGTTACAGCATCCCATAACCCAGCAAAATATAATGGTTACAAGGCATATGGCCCAGATGGATGCCAGATGACAGATGATGCAGCAGCGATTGTTTATGAGGAAATTCAGAAGACAGATATCTTAACTGGTGTCAATTACATGTCCTTTGCAGCAGGTGTAGAGAAGGGCTTAATCAAGTTCGTTGGAGATGATTGCAAGGAAGCTTTCTATAGTGCAATCGAAGATCGTCAGGTTCGTCCAGGCCTTTGCAAGACAGCGGGATTAAAGCTTGTTTATTCTCCACTCAATGGTTCCGGTCTTGTTCCTGTAACAAGAGTATTAAACGATATGGGTATCACAGATATCACGATCGTTCCAGAGCAGGAATATCCAAATGGATATTTCACAACATGCTCTTATCCAAACCCAGAAATCTTCGAAGCATTGAAGCTTGGTTTGGAACTTGCAAAGAAGGAAGGCGCAGACCTCATGCTTGCAACAGATCCTGATGCAGACCGTGTAGGTATTGCGATGAAGTGCCCAGACGGAAGCTATGAATTAGTTTCTGGAAATGAAATGGGTGTACTTCTTCTGGATTACATCTGTGCAGGTAGAATCGAAAAGGGCACGATGCCTAAGAATCCGGTAGCTGTGAAGTCTATCGTTTCTACACCACTGGCAGACAAGGTGGCAGAACACTATGGAGTAGAGCTTCGTTCTGTTCTTACAGGATTTAAGTGGATTGGTGATCAGATTGCAGGATTAGAAGCAGATGGTGAAGTGGATCGCTTCATCTTCGGTTTCGAAGAATCTTATGGTTATCTTGCAGGACCTTATGTACGTGACAAGGATGCCGTAATCGGATCTATGTTAATCTGTGAAATGGCAGCTTATTACAGAAGTATCGGTTCTTCAATCAAGGAAAGACTGGAGGAAATCTACAAGGAATATGGTCGTTACTTGAATCAGGTAGATGCTTTCGAATTCCCTGGTCTCTCAGGAATGGATAAGATGGCTGGTATCATGGATGACTTCCGTGCAAACCCACCAAAGGAATTTGCTGGAATTGCTGTGACATCTGTAACAGACTATACAAAGCCAGAAGAGACGGGTCTTCCAAAGGCAAACGTATTAATCTATGGATTGGAAGATGGCTCTACAGTTGTTGTTCGTCCATCCGGTACAGAGCCTAAGATTAAGACATACTTTACAACAAAGGGTGCTGATTTAGCAGAAGCACAGGCTAAGAAAGATACTTTAGCAGCAGCTTTAAAGCCAATCTTTGCCTAGTTTTATGTGAAGTTTAGAATGATAAAGATACAATAAGGATTTGAAAAAGCGGTAGCATTTGCTACCGCTTTTTTGTATTCTATATATATAAAGTTTTGTTTTTTCTAGTTATTGTTATATAGATTATATTGACATTTAGAGGAAGGACAGAGTTATGAAAAAAAGGGGTTTTATTAATAGTCTTAAGATTTGGTTAGGTATCAAAAGAGATAAAGAGATGCTTCAAATCGTCGATCATTCGAATATGCAGGTTATAACAGTCGGGGGAATGATGATGGCTGTGATTGAACTTGTAATGATCGTTATGGCAAGAGTCTTTGTCGGCGAAAATGTACATAGTATGAGTAGGCAGGCGTGGTTGGATGCGCATCTTCCTGCTTATGTGATGCTGTGCATTTCCAGTATAATTGTGGTTATTTTTGCTGGTTATTATCTGAAGAATGGATTGGATAACCATGTGATGGCGGTCTTTGTAGAGATGCTGTATATCGCTGCTGGTGTTGCTTTTGGCGCCTATATTTCCTACATGGATTACATCAGCGATGACCAGATTATGACCTTCTATACCATGTTCTTTATTGTGGCGGCGCTTGTGGTTCTGAACCCGGTCTTTGCGTTGCTTTCTTTTCCTGTTTCCTTTGGACTGTATTATTATTTCCTGACGATGATTCATGGATGGAGAAATGGTACGGTGATTAATTATTTCCAGATGTGTATTGCACTGATTATTGTTAGCATTTTCCGCTATAATCTTGCGAGACTGAATGCGGAATACCGCCTTATGATTGAGCATGTGCTTCGATATGATGTTCTGACGGGAGCATTGAATCTGCATTCTCTAGAGGAGAATCGGAAGAGTTATCTGGGAAAGCAGATTTATGTATTGATGGCAGATATCGATGATTTTAAATATTTCAATGATCGCTTTGGGCACTCTGCAGGAGATGATGTGATTCGACGAGTGGTTCATTTTGCAGAGGCAGAAACAGCCTTTCAGAAGGATGTTTATCGGATTAATGGAGATGGAATCTGTGTCTATATCATGGATGGCGATACCGACAGTGTCATGGATTATGCAAAACGTTGGATGGAATCCGTGCGTGGCATCGAGAAGAATGGATACGAGATGTATATTAATATGAGCATGGGCATCACGTATGGAACGCCAAAGACGGTAGAACATCTGATTAATATGGAGAAGTTTGCGGACCGTGAGATGTTTATTGCGAGAAAACAGGGTGGTAATCGTATCGAGATTGAGAATATCAAGAAGATTAGTAAGGATGATCTGGATGATGTAATGAATAACAGCTCTATGGATGACAATAATCTGGATATTCTGACAGGTCTGCCAAATCTGGCATTGTTCCGAAACCGTGCGCAGAAGATTATGATCAATATGCAGAATAATGAAGTGGATTATTGTTATATCTTCTTTGATATTAAGAACTTTAGAAATTACAACGAGAGATATGGTTTTGAAAATGGGGACTTACTGCTAAAGCAGGTCGCAACCATTTTACAATCTTCATTTAAGGGATGTTTGCTGACGCGTGTGGGCGAGGATCATTTCATCCTGATTACAGAGTTGGATCGCGTGGTAGACAAGATTGAAGCTGTGCATCGAACAGTGCATACACTGCAGCAGGATGTGCATCTGGAATTGAAGGCCGGTATTTATGAGCCGGAGGCGGGAGACTATGATGTGTCACAGGCCTGTGACCGCGCGAAGATTGTGTGTGACAGTATTAAGGGGGATTTCAATTCGATTTACAAATACTATGATGATGATGTGATGAAGGAATTGAAGAAGCATCAGTATATTGTGGAACATATTGATGAGGCGATTGAGAAGGAATATATCAAGGTTTATTATCAGCCGATTATACGTACCGTTTCCGGTGAAATCTGTGGAGCGGAGGCTTTGGCGAGATGGGATGATCCGAAGTATGGATTCTTACAGCCGATGGAATTTATTGATATCCTGGAGCGGAATCGCTTGATTCATAAACTGGATATGTTTGTATTGAAGAAGATTTGTGAGACCTATCACATGATACGGGATGAGGGATATCATACCATCCCGGTTTCTTTCAATATGTCCCGTCTGGATTTTGAAATTACGAATGTGGTGAAGTCCGTGGAGGATTTGGTAAATGAATACCAGGTGCCACATGATATGATTCATATTGAAGTGACGGAATCCGCATTGATTGATAACCTTGATTATATGAAGCAGGAAGTAAATCGACTGCGCATGAAGGGGTATGAAGTCTGGCTGGATGACTTTGGAACCGGTTATTCGGCGCTTAGTATCATTCAGGATAGCGAATTCGATCTTGTGAAGATGGATATGGTCTTCCTGAAGGATTACAATACGAATATCAAATCCAAGGATATTCTGGCAACCATCGTGGATATGTGTAAACGTATGGGTATCAAGACACTGGCCGAGGGTGTTGAGACGGTGGATCAGCTGGCATTTCTCCGTTCGATTGGATGTGAGAAGGTGCAGGGCTTTTATTTCAATAGTCCTCAGCCATTGGATGAGATTATGAGATTACTTCACGAAGAGAAGTTCGTGATAGAGAATCGTGCGAGAAGAGATTATTATGATACGATCGGTCGTGTGAATGTACTCAGTCAGGCGCCGATGGATTATTTCCAGGAGGTTATGGAGAAGGCTACGAAGGACAGTAGCCAGATTTTCTTCAGTGGATTCCCGCTTGCCATTGCAGAATGCCTGGAAAATGATCGTTTCCAGTATATTCTTGCAAATGATAAGTATCACGATTTGATGAAATTGATTCATCGAGGCAGTCTGTCGGAGTCTTCAGATTTGATCAATGGATTGAGTGAGGAATATAAGCGTTTATTCCGGGAGGGCTTATCGAGATCGAAGAAGAATGGCACGATGGAGGTCGTGGAATATGAGATTGATGGGCGAAAATATGTGACCCATATGCGCTATATCACTTCGATGCGAGATCGGGATGCCATCCTGCTTGCTTTGGAAAATACATCTTATGATAATTTGACGATTGTCTAGGGATAAAGAGGTTTACAAATAGCAATTATCCATGTAAAATTACATTTGTTTGTTAGAAGAAGCAATGTATGGAAATACGAGCCGATTATATATCTTAGGATATATGGTCGGCTCTTTTTTTAGGATTTAAATCATGGATTTCACAGAAAAAAGATTTTAGGAGAGAGATTATGGCAATTTGGAATGATGAGAACAATCATATCATTACAAAACTGAGAATGAGAGATGCGATGCTGATCTTCATCGGTACGACACTGGTATCGCTGGCGGTACAGTATGTATTTGATCCGGCGGGCATGGTAACCGGTGGTGTGTCCGGTATGGCAATCGTATGTAAGAAAATTACGGAAACGATACATCCCGGTGGTATCCCACTGTGGTTCTGGAACGTCGTTTTGAATATTCCGATTTTCCTGTTTGCAATTTACGTAGAAGGTTTTCGTAGTACGATTCGTACGGGATTATCCTGGATTATCATGTCAGCGGAATTAGCTGTTTTACCAGCATGTCCGGATTGGCTTCGTACGGATAATCTCCTGCTTACCGCAGCCTATGGTGGTATTTTGTTTGGTATTGGTACGGGTATTTTGCTTCAGGCGCATGCGACATCCGGTGGTACGGATATGTTTGGAAAGTCACTGCATGTGTTTTTCCCACATATTTCTATGGGGCGACTGATCCAGATTTTGGATGGCATCGTTGTTGTACTCGGTGCCATTACCTTTGATTTAGAACATACATTATTCGCGATTATCTCTGTCTATGTGACCGGTCGCCTGACAGATAAGGTCTTAGATCAGGGTAAGAAAGCGAAGATCGCGCTGATCATTTCCTCTAAGAATGATGAGATCTCCCATGATATTCTCTATGAATTGAATCGTGGTGTTACAGCCGTGCAGGGTGTTGGTGTGTTCAGTCAGGAGCAGAAGAATGTACTGATTTGCGTATGTAGTATGCGTGATCTTCCGGATTTAAAGAAGATTGTAAAGCAGTATGATAAGCGTGCTTTCTTCGTTGTCGGTACGATTAGTGAAGCGATGGGAGAGGGCTTCGTAGAAAAATGGAGTTAGTGTATCCATAAAAATCCTTGCAAATCGAAGGAGAACAAGGTATAGTAGAGACTAGTTCAACTCTTTAACGTGTAGAAGTGAGGAAAAAGATTATGGATATGCAGATGGAATTCGTTCGAAAACTGCCAACACCGATGGAAATCAAGGCGCAGTACCCGATGAGCGATGAGTTAAAAGAATTAAAGGAAAAACGAGATACCGAGATTGCGAATATTATCACAGGCGAGGATGACCGCCTCATGCTCGTGATTGGACCATGTTCTGCGGATAATGAAGAAGCGGTCGTAGATTATATGACGAGACTTCGCGGGCTGCAGGACAAGGTTTCGGATAAGATCTATATGGTGCCTCGTGTATATACAAATAAGCCACGAACCATTGGTATGGGCTATAAGGGTATGCTTCATCAGCCAGACCCAACCAAGGGGGAAGATATGCTGAAGGGATTGATTGCGATTCGACAGATGCATCTTCGCGTGGTACAGGAAACGGGATTTACCTGCGCAGAGGAAATGCTCTATTCCAGCAATCATAGATATCTTTCCGATATCCTTTCCTATGTTGCGGTTGGTGCGAGATCGGTGGAGGATCAGGAACACCGTCTGACGGCCAGTGGCTTAGGAATTCCGGTTGGTATGAAGAATCCGACGGGAGGAGATATCTCCGTTATGATGAATTCCATCATTGCAGCGCAGAATGGCCATACTTTCGATTATCGTGGATGGGAAGTGAAGACGCCGGGCAACCCGCTGGCACATTCCATTCTCCGTGGTTATGTCGATAAGTTTGGACGTAGCCAGCAGAATTACCATTACGAAGATTTACAGCATCTTCTGAATTACTATGGACGTCATGAAGAGATTCAAAATCCGGCCGTTATCATTGATTGCAATCATAATAATTCGGGAAAGCATTATTTAGAGCAGATTCGTATTGCAAAAGATGTGATGCATAGTTGCAGTATTTCGGGTGATATCAAGAAGCTGGTAAAGGGCCTGATGATTGAGAGTTATATCGAGGACGGAAACCAGAAAATCGAGGAAGGAACCTATGGAAAATCCATTACGGATCCATGCCTTGGCTGGGAGAAGACAGAGCGTTTAGTGCTCGAACTTGCGGACCTGGTTTAGAGATATAAAACTTTTATGAATACTATGAGGTTATGGTAGAACCGAGAAATTACACATGATAAAATATCCTTGGTACAATGTTTTTTGTATCAAGGATTTTTTTGTCCTTGGGAGAGTTGTTAATATGGAAAATAATATTTCTGCTGTACAGCAGACAATACGAGCAATTACATGGAGTAAGCAGAAACGTCCGATTTTACCGCAGATACTTGCGATTATTTTTTGTTCGTCAATTACAATTATAGATATTATTAGTGGGTATCGGTTTTTATCATTTTCGATTGGAAATGTTACGTTTACCTTCGCACATTTTTTGCCTATGCTTCTATTCGGAATCATGGGTTATTTGGATGGAATGATTTTTCTTATAGTTCAATTCTTTGCCTATGGTATATTCGCATTTGATGAGAGCTACTTGTCTTTTATAACGATGCTGATGTGCGCAGCTATTTATTTTATTTCCCGTGGAAGATGGATATTGTCCTGGAAGAAATTCTGGATTTCTGTGATATTGATGAGTGTGATGTACGGCAATTTGTGGGTGCCAATTGCCTTCGATCTGATGTATGGCAAGATTATGATTCCTACGATGAGAGAGGAAGTGTGCTATTTCTTTGCAGCCTTGCCGGAATCTGCTTTAGCCTTGATGATTGTGCGCGAGGTCTTTGTAAAACTGGACGATAAATATAAGAGCAAAGTTTACATGGGACAGTTCTATACAAAATTCTATGAAGAAGATGTTATGCCGAGCGGTCTGGATCGAAGTTCCAAACTGGGTAAGCAAGTGACCATCGGTCTGTTAATAGATCTTCTGGTGATTATTATTGCAACCATCGTGCTAAATAGCGTGATGTGGGGAAACTATGCAACCGAACTTACAGCGCTTGAGGATAAGGGCAATCCGACGCAAGTGATTATCAGTATGATTTTGATGCTGTTATCGGTGGTTGTGCCTGTCGTAATCATTTCCTACTATGTTCTTCAGAAGATGACGATTCAGCCGATTTCAAGGTTGACGGAATATATCAAGGGTTACTCCGAGACGATTGATACGACACGAGAAGAGTATACGGATAGCCTAGAGGCAGTGAAGCCGGTGACGAAGGACGAGATCTGGGAACTGTATAGTTCGACGGGACGTCTGGTTACGGATACGACGAATTACATCAAGCGTCTTCGAAAAGAGCAACAGCTCGAAGAGGATTTGGAGATGGAGAAGGCTGCGAATGAAGCAAAATCGCAGTTCCTTAGCAATATGTCACATGAGATTCGTACGCCAATCAATGCGGTTCTTGGATTTGATGAGATGATTATCCGCGAGACACAGGAGCGCGGTACGCTGAAGTATGCGACGGATATTAAAACTGCGAGTGAGAACTTGCTTCAAATTATCAATGACATTCTGGATTTATCACGTATTGAGTCGGGACGTCTCGAGATTGAGGATCGGAAGTTTGATTTCAGTGAGATGTTGAATGGACTGATTTCGATGGCGGATGTGCAGGCCTCGAATAAGGGGCTTCAGCTGATGACACATATCAATCCGGATATGCCATCGTTCCTTCGTGGCGATGAGATGCGAATCCGGCAGTGTGCGCTAAATATCCTGAGCAATGCGGTGAAGTATACGGAAGAAGGTTCCGTTACATTGAACGTGGACTATGAGACCATCGATTCTCATACCATTGAAGTTACGATTGAAGTTACAGATACGGGAATCGGTATCAAGAAAGAGGATCTCGACCGTATTTTCACGCCGTATGAGCGATTGGAGGACGGTTTGGAGAGACATATTCAGGGTACCGGCCTGGGTCTTGATATCGTGCGCCGCATTCTGGATAAGATGGGTTCGAAACTGGAAGTACGAAGCATCTATGGCGAGGGTTCGACCTTCTTCTTCTCCCTTAGATTGCCGGTAGAAGGCTGGGAGCCACTCGGCGATGTATTTAAGCGCTATGAGGAGACCAAGCTGGAAATGAATCGTTACCACGAGTCCTTCCAGGCTCCAAAAGCACATATTCTTGTCATTGATGATACGAATATGAACCTCATGGTCATTCGCGGATTATTGAAGCGAACCAGAATACAGATCGATACGGCAGATAGTGGACGCGAAGCGCTTCAGATGATATGTCGCGAGACCTATGATATGATATTCATAGATCATAAGATGCCGGGTATGGATGGTATCGAGACCTTGCATGCGATGAATGAATTAGAGGACAATCAGAATCAGGATACGATTAAGGTTGCTCTAACAGCGAATGCTATCAGTGGTGCCAGAGAAGAGTATATCGGTGCAGGCTTTGATGACTACCTATCCAAGCCTATTGATATGGATAAACTTGAGAAGATGCTGATTCATTATCTTCCAAAGGAATATATCATTCTAGAGGGCGATGAAGATTATGTAGAATTTGCAGAAGAAGGCGCGAATTATCAGGATCCAAGTGGTTCGGATGAGGATGAAGTCGATTTGTCGGAATTCGATGACCTGCAAGGAATTGATATTAAAGCGGCTTTGAAGAATTGTGATCAGATTGAGATTCTTCGGGCTGCATTGCATGAATTTTATGTTACGATAGAGAAGAAATCAGAAGATATTGAACGTTTCTTTGATGAGCGTGATTATCGCAATTATACGATTGCGGTGCATGCGTTGAAAGGAAATGCAAGATTGATTGGTGCCGGCAAGTTATCGAGCGATGCGGCATATCTTGAGCAATGTGGAAATGAAGAGAATGAAGCCGCGATTGTGGAGGAGACGCCAAAACTTCTAGAATTTTATAGAAGTTATCTCGAGAAACTTGCACCAATTGGAAAACGTGATAATATAGATGAAGAAAATCTACAAGATATCTCAGAGAGTGAATTTAAAGGTGCTCTTAGGGATATGAGAGAATTGATCGGCGTATTTGATTATGATAACGCATTGTCGATTATGCGAATGCTGGAGCAGTATAAGATTCCAGAGCAATACAAGGATCACTGGGGAAGAATCAGACAGTTAATGGGAGCAGTTGATTTAGACGGATTAATGGAAGAACTGAAAGAGGAGTGACAAGATGAAAAGTTTATTACTGATTGGCGATACGAATAGCTTTATGGTGAACGCCATTGCAAAAGATTTAAAAACCGTAGATTTTGATGTTATTCAAAAAGACCCAGTGATTGAGGAGCTTGAGAAAGTAACATTTACGCCGGATATCTATTTGGTTTATCTGGATACGATGAATGATTTCGAGGGTGTGTTGAAGGCGCTGGAAAAGAAGGTTATGGAGAAGGGCGTTCATGTATGTATGATTGGTGAGCGCTTGCAGATTGCAGGAGCGTACGATATCATTTCTCAACAATGTGTAGATGAAATATTCCTTCGTCCGGTGAATATTTCGGAGATGGGTGAGAAGCTGCATTCGATTATTGTGAAGGATTCTATCGTACAGGAAGCAAAGAAGATTTTGGTAATCGATGATGATGCGATGATGTTAAAGACCATTAAGTCATGGCTGGATACGAAATACAAAGTTACGATTGTGAACTCTGGTGTTACGGCATTTAAGTTCCTTGCAAGTAATACCGTGGATTTGATCCTTTTGGATTATGAGATGCCGGTGATTTCGGGCCCACAGGTTTTTCAGATGCTTCGAGAAGATCCGGATACCAAGGATATTCCGGTGATGTTTTTAACGGTGAAATCGGATAAGGAAAGTGTGATGAAAGTGCTTTCTCTGAAGCCTACCAATTATCTGTTAAAGACGCGACCACCGAAGGAACTCGTTGCGACTATTGACGATTTTTTCGCGGATAAGGCCTAGAAAATACAGAATAAGAAAAGTGTAATGTACAATGAACAAATCGATTGGTTTGTTCATTGTACATTTTTTTTTGCAGTTTTATAATAACGGCATAATAGGATGGTGAAAGCTAAAAAAGGAGGGGTTTTATGACTTCAACAGTTGAAAATTTACAGCATGCAGCGGAACGCAAGGCATTTGCTGTGGCAATTGATAAATTCTTAAATCACTTGGACAAGAGTGACGTTTCCGAACGTACCGAGACCTACTTAAAGCTTATCGATGCAGCTGAGAAGTTTTGGGGAAAGAATGGCGCCCGAAAAGAGACTTTGGATAAGGTGCGTGAATACGTGAAAAATCCGGAGAATCGCTGGGTGAAATTCATCAATCGCGTGATTGATGAAACCGATCGAAACTATGCGAAGAAGATGCTTCTGAATCTTGGATATGAGGCGTTCTTCCGTGGAACAAAGATGATTCGTGCCAATCGAGAGAAGTATCAGTGCAATATTCCATGGCTGATTCTCTTTGATCCAACAGATGCTTGTAATATGCATTGCGTGGGATGCTGGTCCGGTACGTATGGACATAAGCATAATTTGACATTTGAAGAGATGGACAAGATTGTTACCGAGGGCAAAGAGCTCGGAACCTATCTCTATATGATGACCGGTGGCGAGCCGATGGTTCGAAAGAATGATATCTTCAAGCTTGCAGAGAAGCACAATGACTGCTTCTTCGGATTGTATTCCAATTCCACATTGATTGATGAGGAAGTCTGCAAGAAAGTGCAAAAGCTTGGAAATATTACGTTTATGCTTTCCATCGAAGGAACACCGGATACGAATGATTCCCGTCGTGGAGAGGGCCATTACCAGGCCGTTATGAAGGCGATGGATCTCTTAAAGAAATATGGTATCGTATTTGGAACTTCTATTTGTTATACCAAGGCAAATATTGAAGCGGTAACCGATACAAAATTCATTGAATTTATTGCGGAGAAGGGGGCAAGATTCGGCTTCTTCTTCCATTTCATGCCGGTTGGAAATAACGCAGTTCCAGAGCTGATGCCAACATTTGAACAGCGTAAGAAGATGATTGATAAGATCCGTTGGATTCGAACAGGGGATAATAACCTCGGATTCTTCCCAATGGATTTCCAGAATGATGGAGAATTTGTAGGCGGTTGTATTGCCGGTGGACGTAATTATTTCCATATCAATGCAAATGGCGATGCAGAGCCTTGTGTATTCATCCATTTTTCTAATACCAATATTCATGAGCACCATATTTTAGAGATGCTGCAGAGCCCGCTCTTTATGGCATATCATGAGGGACAGCCATTTAACCGTAATCATCTGCGTCCATGCCCAATGCTTGAGAATCCAGAGCTTCTTCGAGAGATGGTGGATGCTACAGGAGCACATGGCACGAATTCCGAGTCAGAAGAGTCAGTGGAACAGCTTTGTAGCAAGTGCGATGACTATGCAGCAGGTTGGGCACCAATTGCCGATGAAATCTGGGCAAGCCAGAAGCACTACAAGAAGGCTTACGAGAACTACAGCCGCGAGAAGATCGAACATCCAGAACTTGCAGCATTCGAGCATGTGGACGGCTCCGATCGAATCGAAAGTGCAGACGAGAAGAGAGCGTAGAATTTCTGCGAATATATAGTTTCTAGGGGCTTTCGTATATGCCTGGATTATTTTTGTTCAGGAATATTCGCTAAGTAGAATTACAACCCCCAGTTTGTTAAAACAGGCACCATGCGTAACTTCAATCCATTTCAGGTACGCATTCGTGCTGCCATCCTTGGCAGCACGTGCCTGTTTCAAACAAACTGGGGGTTTTTATTCTACTAAGCTCATATAATTCACAAAAATAATCCAGGCATATTCGTCTTTGTGTTGGGCATATTTTGTGAACATTCGCTTCGCTCCACCATGTCTTTTGCCTTGTTTGGGCATATAACAGATTTTTCCGCTCCCCTCCACCATGCTCTTTTTCGGATTTGGGCATATAGACTTGTTTTTGATTTGGCTCCACCATGTGCCCTCTATTATTTTGGAAATATATTCACTTTTTGAACCTGCCTCCACCATTGTTGGGCATATAGCGCCCCTAACAAATTCTCTCCACCATCCGGTTGGGTATATATGAAATATTTGTTGCGTCTCCACCATGTCCCATGGTGGAGGGCTGGCTCATTTCGTTCTATATGCCCAAACAAGAATTTAATTGGAAATATGCAGGTATTTCTATCCACTTTACAGAATATATCCTTGTTTTTGAATTTCTTCCGTAAGCCGATTTTGTAATTTTCGTCAAATTACGGTAGAAATCCTGATTCAATTGCCATATACCGTAATGCGCTTATTATTGAAAACAAGTTATATTGTCCTTTACAGAAGAGCGCTACTTTATATCTTCTTTTTCTGTAATTTGATAAACAGATAAGACGATTGATTACAGAAAACTTACCTTTTCAACTTGATATTCTGTAACCCAGAAAAATCCAGGATTTTTACTACGGTAAAAATAGAGTAACGAGCAAATTGTTCCGTAAAACAGCATATTATTAAAAAAATTTAGTAATACATTTACAGAACAGGATTTGAAAACAAGTATGTATTCTGTAAATCTAGCAAAGAACCTAAATAATTCAGTTAAATACCGGAATTAGTAAAATGAAGGAAAGACGTAAGTATACTTATTTATTTCGGCTTGGCTACTTTTAATCATGGAGCGAACTCAGCTGTCAAGGGCGAGCCGCTTGCGGTGCTTTGCACCCTTGACAGCTGTGTTCGCCCATGATTGTTTCTGTAATCAAGCCGAAATGAATAAATATAGCCAGGGTGGCTCTGATTGGTGACGGCTTATCTAAATGACATTGCCACCATGCTCGGAGCCTTGTTTGGGCATATAACAGATTATTTCTCTCCCCTCCACCATTCATCATAGTTCCGGCATATTTAGTTCTAAGTGATTCGTTTCCGGGAGGAAGCGTTCCCAGGGGGCTGGTATACCTTTCGTGAGGTAAATATAAGCTTAGCAGAATAGAAATCCGGGGTGTGGAAATAGGCACGTGCTGCCAAGGATGGCAGCACGAATGCGTACCTGAAATGGACTGAAGTTACGCATGGTGCCTATTTCCACTATCCGGATTTTGTGATTCTGCTTAGCGAAATATTCGCGAACGAAAGGTATACCAGCCCCCTGGGAACGAGAAAACCGAGAACAGAAAACCCGAGAACAGCATGAGAAAGTGATCCAGAACCACAAAAAAGCACCGGTTCTAAATCGAACCGGTGCGTTACAGGTTTGGATACTCGGGATTCGCTTCGGTGAAGCATCGCCACCATCGCTTCCCATCTCAACAAACTTCGGATTGGTGAAGCATCGCCACCTCTCTTACTAATGTCTTAGTATCTCTTGGTGAGTTTATTGTATCTCGATAAGTACAATCTGTCAACTAATTTTCTGAAAATAATTTGAATATTTTCAAAAACACAAAATATAGATACCGATGTACTAGATATAGATACAATTTGTGAAATAATTATCAAGGTTGCCAAAAGTTCTTGTTAACGTATAATTGAGTGTGAAATAAACACAAGAATAGGAGCATAAGATGTTACCAATTGAATTTGTGAATAAGATAAATAAAATGCTTTCCAAAGAGGAAGTGCAAGCACTGTTAGATAGTTATGAAAGACAGAATTATCAGGCGCTTCGTATCAATCAATGGAAACTTAAAACAGATGGAATATATGAAACCAGCGAAGTACAGCAAGCAGATCCAGGAGCTCTCAAATCTCAGCCGGATCTAGAAGCTCCAAAATCTCAGCCAGATGTTTCGGCTTGGGAACTTCGTCAGGTGCCATGGATAAAAAATGGTTTCTATTATGACGAAGAGGTGGTTCGTCCAGGAAAGCACCCATATCACGAGGCCGGCGTTTACTACATCCAGGAGCCGAGTGCGATGGTACCGGGAGAATGTTTAGATATCGAACCGGGAATGCGCGTGTTAGATCTCTGTGCGGCGCCGGGCGGTAAGTCGACACAGCTTGCGGCAAAGCTCATGGGACAGGGACTTCTGGTCAGCAATGAACCCATTCCGAATCGTGCGAAGATTTTATCTGAGAATATCGAGCGTTTGGGATTCCCCAATGCGGTTGTAACCAACGCTTATCCGAAGGAGCTTGTGTCACATTTCCCATCGTTTTTTCACCGAATTATGGTGGATGCACCTTGCTCCGGCGAGGGGATGTTCCGCAAGAATGAGATGGCAAGAGATGAGTGGTCCGAAGAGAATGTCCTCCATTGTCATGAGAGACAGATGGAGATCCTCCATTGCGCTGCCGATATGCTTGTGCCGGGCGGCCGTATGGTCTTCAGTACTTGTACTTTCAGCCCGGAAGAGAACGAGGGAACGATTTATGAATTCCTGGAGAGCCATCCGGAATTCCACATCGTAAAACCGCGCATGGTGGATGAAATGTCGACGGGCGAGCCAGAATATCTCAAGATCTGTTCTTATTTAGAGGGAAGGGAAATCAAACCGGAGATTGCAAGTTGCCTTAGAGATACCATTCGCCTCTGGCCGCATTGCGTGCAGGGCGAGGGACATTATGTGGCAGTTTTGGAAAAGGACGGAACACTTCCGGATTTTACACCGGATTTCGCGAAGCAGAAATCCAAGAAACCGGCGAAAATCCCAGCGTTGCAGGAGTTTTTGGAAATGACAGAGTGCAGCGGAATTTTAGAAGATCTTCTTTATAAGAATCTCAAGGTCCAGGGAGACCAGATCTATCTAATTCCGGTAGAATGTCCTAATTTATCTGGAATTAAGGTTCTTCGACCAGGACTTCATATTGGAACCATGAAGAAGGAGCGTTTCGAACCGGCGCATGCATTAGCATTAGCACTGCATGCCTCAGAGTATGGACGTGTCGCAAATCTTAGTGTGGAGCAGGCAATCGACTACATCAATGGATTGACGTTTAAGGTGGAAGGCGACAAGGGATGGTACTTGATTTTAGTGGATGGCGTGAGCCTTGGCTGGGGAAAACTGGCTGGTGGAACGATGAAAAATCACTATCCAAAGGGGCTTAGAAAGAATTTGAAATAGAACCGAGGTGCGGGAAATGGCTACTAGAAAATTATATGACGAAGATGCCTATTTACAGGAATTTGATGCGACGGTACTGGAAGTCACGAAAGTGGATGCAGCAAAAGTAGATCCAGAAAAAGTGGATGCAGCAAAAGTAGATGCGGACGAAAACGGCCAGTCAGATAACGTTGTATACGATGTGATTCTGGATCAGACGGCATTCTTCCCGGAAGAGGGCGGACAGACGCCGGATCGAGGAAATCTGAGAAAAGCGGGATTGGTTCCGATTGAGATTGAAGAGGAACTGGAAGACGAGATGCAGGGTGGCATCGAGAGCTGGAATGTTTTAGATGTGCAGATTGATGAGGACCATGTGATTCATCATTTCCTGGATCAGCCAATCGAACCGGGAACCAAGGTGCATGGACAGTTGGATTGGACGCATCGATTTAACAATATGCAGCAGCATACCGGGGAGCATATTTATTCCGGAATCGTGCATAAGCACAAGGGCTATGCCAACGTTGGATTTCATCTGAGTGATAGCATTGTGACGATGGATTATGATGGCGAATTGACGGATGAGGAAGTGCGCCAGTTTGAGTTTGAAGCGAATCAGGCGATTGTCGCGAATGTCCCAATCCAGTGCTATTATCCGGATGAGGAAACAAAACAAAAACTGGAGTATCGCAGTAAGATCGAAATCGATGGGCCGCTACGTATTGTGGAGATTCCGGGCGTGGATTGCTGTGCATGCTGCGCTCCACACGTGCGTACAACGGCGGAAGTCGGCATCTTAAAAGTGGTAGATTACCAGAGATATAAGGGAGGCATTCGCCTGACAATCCTCTGTGGCTTCCGTGCACTTAGAGATTACCAGGAGAAGCTGGAAATCGCGACAATGGCGTCAAGAGAGCTCTCTGTACCGGTGGATTCGCTGGTGGATGCCATCGTGAAGCAGAAGGACGATACAGCGAAGTTGAAAGTCAATCTGGGCGAAGCAAATACAAAAGTGATGGAGCAGGAACTGAAGAATGTGGATCCAAAAGCCGAGAATGTAGCGCTCTTTTCAGAGGATATTCCAAATCTCGTGATGAGAAATGCAGTCAATACGCTGATGGAATCGCATTCGGGATTCTGCGCGGTCTTCAATCTTTCCGATGATCGTTATCAGTTTATCGTTGGATCCAAAGAGAAGGATGCGAGAGAGATGTGCAATCTTTTGAGAGAACAGTTTGGCGCTAAGGGCGGCGGAAGTTCGGAAATGGTGCAGGGCTCTTTCGAGAAGAAGCATCCTACGATGGTGGATGCCATCAAAGCTTTATTTTAGCTGATTTCCTGCGATTCCTGAGCCGATACGTTTCTTAATTTTTTGTGAATATATCGTGATTTAAGTGAAATTTGAGCAAAAATCGATATAATTTAAGTAGAAATATTTTTGGAAGGGAGCTGTTGGCTATGGGAAAACATGAGTCGAAGATTCAGCAGGAAGCGGATATGATCATCAAAGCGGCAAAAACTGATATGGCCCAGGTTATTGTGGAACAGCCACAGCATGGACCTGCGCTTTCGTTTTATAAGGGCGCTGAGGCTAATATCTGGACGTATGATGATAAATTTAAAAAGACGATTGAGCATAGATAAGAGCAAAAATAAAATCTCCACAACTGGAACGTATGAGATTACGTATCCGGTTGTGGAGATTTTTTATGTCCTGCGTTACAGGAGCTTATTCATTTTTTTCATAGGTTGGTTCGGAATCATCGTCCGTTGTCTCGGCATCTTCGCCCTCTTCATAATTTGGATCATAGAAGGTATATTCATTCGATGATCGGAAGATCGTATTGGAGGAACCAAGCTGATTTACAACGATGGTATCACCATTTTCAATATCATCGGCATCGATGGTGAGAACCTGACCACTTTCATATGTGGTGGATACCTTTTCGCCGTTGACATATACGCGACTCCATTTTGTAAAGTTATCACCGTAGATATGGAGCTTGCCATTGTAGAGGTAAGCACTGTTAATCGTGATATCCTTAACGCCCATAACGAGGTCGGATGCAGGATAGAGGTCTACGCCGCCATAAGCATAACGATCTCCATAGAGAAGGTCATACTGGAGAAGTTCGAGACCGTCCATATATTCGTCAGATCCGGCTTCCACACCTTCGTTTAACATTTCCTGGTTGTAGTTCATAATCGTACCGCCATGAATACCAAGACGGTTTGTATATTCGGCAAGAAGCTGATAAGAAGTTAAGTCTTTATCTTCCTTTTCCATGCCGAAGTTATTCCAGGTGTAATATTTTGTCTGGTATAAATCGCCAGTTGCGATTTCATCTTCCTGAATACCAAGCGTTGGGAGGTGATCTCCGAACATGATGAGGAGTGTATCTTCATCTCTTTCAGAAAGCATATTGACATAGTCTTCAATCCACTGATCCATATCACTGATTCGGTTGACGTAATAGGTCCACTGGTTTGTCAGGGATTCATCACCATCTGCAACCGTTGTTGTGATATCTGTGTCATC
Source organism: Lachnospiraceae bacterium AC2012 (assembly GCA_000702525.1). GTDB lineage: Bacteria > Bacillota > Clostridia > Lachnospirales > Lachnospiraceae > FD2005. The sequence continues at coordinate 1,451,567 of JNIN01000001.1, read as the reverse complement.
ACCCTCAACGGCATAAGTAGGATAATCACCGTGTGTCTGTACAGTAATGGTATAGACGAAGTCAGAACTCTCGGTTGTATCCAGGGCATCCGTTGTTGCACCAATCAGGATATCATCCAGTGGCCATGAGCCAAGCGGAGTATATTCTGTGATATCTAACATTTCCTTACTCTGGAAGGTATCAAATCCCATCATAGAGAAGGCATTTCTACGGCTGTAGAAGTTACCACCATTGTCATGGACAACGTGAGTGCCAAGACCAAGTGTTGTGCTGATGTCGGAGGCATAAGATTCCACATCCGTCTGCTTTAAGATGGTCTTCTGAGGATACTCACCAGGTCCGAAGAACTGCATAGACATACCGGTCAGTACTTCGAATTCGGTATCGCAAGTTCCGGCACCAACAACAGGTACGGTTAAGTGACCTGTGGAGTAGTTTTCCTCCAGATAGTGTGTAAATGGTGTTGGATCCTCGGAGGTAGTGATTCTGCTATCCTCTGCTACATCATAGTAGGATTCCAGCAGAACAACGATGATATTTGGTGTATCTTCTGCGGAAATGGTCGTCTCGCCCTGATCTGTATCAGCGACAAGCGACTGCACCGTTTCTTCATTGTAGTTACGAGGCTTGGACATACCAAGACTGAAGGTACTACTTGCAAATCCATAGAGATAACCGTTATCCGAATATCCCTGCGCAAGGTTACCGAAGTAGGAATCGATAATCTTCTTTTCCTGAAGTACATAAGTAACGCCAGGAAGTGATACAAAAGCAAGCAGTACCAGGATGGAACGCTGCCAGAATTTCAGCTTTGGTTCCTGCTTCTTCCCTCTGCGGAACAGGCGAACCATAAGCAGGGCATAGATGACAATGGCAACAACTGCCAGAGCCCCCTGACTAGCAGAGAAATAATTCGTGTTCTGCATAGTTAAGAGGTCACCAACCATAGCGATATCTGTATAACCGAAAGGTGAAACACGGTTTAACAGGATAATACAGTTGATGATACCAAGCGCTACAAATAATGCAGAAATGACCATTCTCGCGAACGTTCGACGCTTTCCAAGATAAACCAAAGTAAAGACAACAAATACAATATAAGAATTGTACAAGAAAGCCATGGTATGGTCAGCTACGAATTCACATGCATCCAGGAAAGAGTGTCTGGACATCCATTCCATAGCAAAAATCATTGCCATAGAGAGAGGGATGTGCATGATGATAGAATACTTGTTGATGAAAGCCATCGTTTTCTGGTAACGTTCAGATTCCTTTAATTTACGGAGCCATTTTGGACGATGGTCCTTCTTTTCTCTTGTTTTTAATTCCCCTCGTTTTTCCCTCACCTTTGTTCGTAAATTTTTAAATTTACTTAAAATGTTCATGGGTTTCCTCCTGTCGCTTCATTGCTTAGCGACTTTTAATAAGATATAATACAAGGTGATTATTTGATAAATTTATTGATTGCATCTTCTAAATCCTGAAGACATTGTTCGTCTCCGGTTTGAACTGCATCTACAACGCAGTGTTTGATGTGATCTTCAAGAATAATCTTACCTATGTTATTGATAGCAGAACGCACTGCAGCAATCTGAATCAGAACTTCACTGCAATCTCTACCATCTTCCACCATCTTTTTTACGGATTCCATATGTCCAATAGCACGATTCATGCGATTGAGAACGGCTTTCGTATTTTCATGGTGATGTGTGTGAGTATGCGTGTGTTCGTGACCGTGTGTGTGTTCGTGATCGTGAATATGCTCATGATCGTGAATATGTTCGTGGTCTTCATGATGTTCAGACATCTGTATGCCTCCTTAGTGAGTCGCGTTTTACTACAAAATACAACTTGGCAAAGATCTTCTTCATGTGTAGAATAAGATTTTGCCAAGCTTTTTAGAGTATATCATTTTCATATGGTCTTTGCAATTATTACAAAGAACTGTAAAAATGCGTAAAAATAGGAGATATTTGGATATGTTTTTAGATCAGTTACAGATACACTGGGTCTGGTTTGCTTTACTGGCAATGATATTTGCCGGTATGGCTCCGGTTCTGGCGAAAGCGGGGCTGAAGTATACGAGCGAGGCGTCGGCTGCAGCTTTAGCGCTTTGTGTCCTTGTATTTTTTGCATGGTCAGGTTATATGACAACGACGACGTCGCTGGTATTGACCGGCTTTGGCTTTCGCAATTATTTGATTCTTTTGATTGGAGGTATCATCAGTGGTGTCGCAGTACTCTGCTTTACGTCGGCATTGAACCAGATGGGCGTGCACGAAGCAGTACCATTTCAAAAACTGGTGTTGGTACTTACGCTTTTATATGGAATCGTTGTGGAAAAGTCGATGGTCTCAACCGTTGTGATGGTCGCGATGGTGCTGGTGGTAGTCGGTATTATCTTATTGGCGGTGGATAGCAGTAATCGTGGTGGCTTGATGATGGCGGTATTATTTGCCGTACTTCTGACCATTCTTCATGTGTTGGATCAGATGTTTCCGGCAACTATCGATGCCGGATTGGTATATCCGATTCGAATCACGATTGCGTGCATCGTATGCTGGCTGATGGTGATCTTCTCAAAGGGAAGTAAGGAATGGAAGAAGATTACCCTATATAGTGCGTTGATGTGCCTTTTGGCGGGGTGCTCGTATTGCCTCTCGACAATTGCTTATGCAAGAGCACTCGGCGTAGGAGAACCAACGGTTGTCGGACCGCTGTATAATTGTTCGATTATGGTTGCCGTTATGTGCGCAGTTTTATTCTTGAAAGAGAAAGTCGGGCGTAAGGGCGTAATCGGGCTGGTTTGTATTTTGATAGGTATGTTTGTTTTGTAAAAGAAAAGAGTTAGGAGTTACGAATGAAGTTATCGTTTCGTGAACGTGGACTGAGTAAAGAAATAAAGCACCGAATTATGATTTTGATTTTGGTATTTATCGGTGGCATGATTTTCTTCAATATCGTTTTGAATTTTAAATGGGAGAAAGAAGCAACGGAGATGACAGACCCGACACTTCCAACGGTGTCGATGGAAGCTTTGGGACAGAACATCAATACGTTATATGGTTATACAACCGAGATGGATGGACTGTATATGAGAAATGCAGTCGTGCCCCTCGAGGATGATCGTAAGATCACAATGGATATCATAACGAATGGTTCTACAATTGATGGAATCAGCTATGAGATCCGTTCTACAGATACCGAGCGAAAGATTGCGGAGACAGAGATTACGGATTATAGCGAAAAAGACGGTGTCGTATCGACGACGGTGAAGTTGGAGAACTTGATTGAAGAGGGCGAGGAGTATCTGTTCATTATCACATTGGATGTGGATGGAGAAGATGTATATTACTATACTAGAATTCTGATTCCGGAAGAGGGTTCTTATGCACAGGAGAATTTGGACTTCGCATTACAATTCCATGAGGATGCGCTTGCTGGAAATGAAGATGCGCTGAGTACCTATATCGAGACGGACGAAGATACTGCGGGAGATACATTAAATAATGTAACGATTAATTCGACGGTCGATCAGGTCGCATGGAAGGGATTTGATGGAGAACTCGCAAGTGATGTTGCTATTGAGCTTACAGATATTAATAGTAACTACAATGCGATTGTACTTCATTATCAGATGACACGTGATACCGGAAGTGGAACACAATACTATAATGTAGAAGAATATTTTAAGGTTCGCTATACATCCACACGTATGTACCTTCTGGATTATGAACGTTCGATGGAAGAAATAGCGACCAGTGCAGCCATTAGTATTGCAGATAATGTGCTTACAACCGGTTTGAATTCAGCGGATGTGACGTATTTATCGAATGAAACCGGAACCATTGTAAGCTTTGTACAGGCTGGTGCACTGTATGAATATAACCAGAATAAGAAGACGCTTACGACAGTTTTCTCCTTCTATGGGGATGATTTAACAGATGAACGTGTTTGTAACCAGAATCATGATATTCTCCTTTTGAATATCGATGAAACGGGTACGATGGATTTCATTGTTTATGGCTATATGAATGCCGGAGAGCACGAGGGTAGTGTTGGTATTGACCTGTATCACTATGATAGCAGTACCGGACAGGCAGTAGAACAGACCTTTATTCAGACAACGAATTCCTACCAGATTCTGAAGGCTGGATTTAGTGATTTATTATATGAAAACTCAGCTGGAAACTTCTATATCATGGTGGACGGAACATTGATAAAAGTAAATCTGGATTCGCTGGCAACTTCGGAAATGCTTACGAACCTGACAGATGATATGTATGCGGCATCAAAGTCCGGACGTTATATTGCATGGATGGATAACGGTGGGGCAAGTGATACGATTCACGTTATGGATTTGGAAGATGAGTCAACCTATGACTTAACTGCGGATAGTGGAAATATGCTGAAGGTACTCGCCTTTATGGATGAGGATTTGGTATATGGAACGTTGGAAGAGACGAATATTACGACCGATGCTGCGGGCGGACAGATGTATCCAATGTCCAGTCTGACAATCCAGAAGGTGGATGGTAATCATGAGACACTGAAGGAATATACAGCAGATGGCGCCTATATCAGTTCAGCGGATAAGGAATCCAATACGATACTGAATCTGACACTTTGTACCAAGCAGGCAGATGGAACATTTAGCGAGTCTGGTGTGGATGTGATTAAGAATACATCCGGTGAGAAAAATAAGACAGTTACGGTATCAGTAACAGATGATGATGTAGCACAGCTGACATTTACGATGGCAAAACTTACAGGAGACGAAAGCATATCGGCAATTCAGCTTGCATACGCAGGTTTGGTACTGGCAGATTCGGATAAGACAATCTCTGTTGAAGCATCAGAGTCAGAAGTTCGCTACTATGTATATGTAGGTAATCGCGTAGTCTATGCTGGCACGGATGTACAGCAGGCGATTTCAACAGCAGATGAAAACATGGGTATTGTCGTGGACAACACGAACCAGTATATCTGGAAGCGAGGACGCTCATCTTATGTAAATTCTCTGAGCGGACTCAGCGTAGGAGCCGATGATACATCCGAGAGTTCTATGGCACAGGCAATCAGTGCGATGCTGGTAAGAGAAGGCGAGAGTGTGGATGTACATTCCCTTCTAAATCAGGGCGAGAAGCCAATCGCAATTTTGCAGGCAGCATTGAAGGATGCAACGGTACTGGATCTCACAGGATGTTCCATGACAGAAGTACTTTACTATGTTGCACAGGGCAATCCGGTATATGCAATTAATAGTAGCGGGGAAGCCGTCTTGATTGTTGGATATGATGCAAGTAATGTTTACATCTATAATCCAAAGACGGGAAGCAATACAACCGTTGGACAGACGGAGGCAAGTGCAGACTTCGAAGCTGCTGGAAATGTATTTATTTCCTATGTAGATTAATAGCTTTTTAGAAAGATAAGATGGTGCACTATTTGGGGAGGTGAAGGATATGAAAAAAGTATTCTGGATCGTTATTTTGTTTTTATTAGTGGTGTATTGTGCATTGATAAATAAAACAACTATATTGATATATTTTGACATACCTGTATTGCTTCCAATACTAATAGTAGACATAATTTTTTGGTTTATTGTAGGAAAAGAAACATATCTAAAATATAACGTGCTAGAGACGTTTTGTGTTGGATTAATGGTGTCTGGGTTATTGTTATATTCTCAAAGATGTAATATAGGGATGTCGGAGGAAGTGTTAATATCGGGAATGACATATAGTGCATTACCTATTGTATATGCTGGATGGTTTAATTTGGTTAAAATAGTAATGGTTGATAAGAAATGATAGAAATGGGAACTCACGAAAGTGGGTTCCTAATTTTTTGCAAAAAATAGAAAAAGATGGAACCTTTTGTATAATGGAAACGTCTATATAAATGTAGGGTCTAAATATGAGGCTGGCTTTGGAGGGCAGAATAGTTATGATGGAAACGGAAATTATTACGGATGCAATTATTGAAAATAAGGAATGGTTATATAAACAAGCATTCGCAATAACGAAAAATAAAGAGGAAGCGGAAGATGCTGTTAGTAATGCAATTGTGAAGGCATATGTAAGTAAGGGGAAACTGTTAAAAAAAGAAAGTATAAATTCGTGGTTATATAAGATTGTGCACAATGAGTCATATAGCATCATACGAAAAAGGAAGGACATGCTCAATATAGAAGACTATGAAAATAGTTTATCTTCAAAAGATAATATTGAGAAAAGTATGGAAGAACGTTCTATATGGGATATTGTTTTAGATTTGCCGGAGAAATATCGTGAGGTTATCTATTTATTTTATGCTAGAGAATTTGATATGAAGACGATTCATAGAATTACGGGATTATCCATGGGAACGATAAAATCCAGGTTGAGCAGAGCACGTGAGATGCTTCGATTAGAATTATGGGAAGGAGGAAATGACGATGGAGTTGATAGATAAAAGAATAAAAGAAGAATTTAAAAAGTCAGATCTTCCTATACCAGATGATTTTGATCAGATGGTTCATGAGAAAATTGCGGAGGGATTGGAAAAGAGTAAAAATGACAAGATTATTTCTATACAAAGAAGGACAAAACGTTTGGTAGCATCGATAGTTTTTGTAGTGACATGTTCTTTATTTGTGGGAATAACCGGAAAAGCAAATATCAATTATTTAAAGGAACGATTGGAAAGTCTAGGTGCAAAAGATAAGAAGGAAATAGTGGATCAAGCAGATGAAGCATCTGTACCTGCAGCAATATTTACGAGAGAGTTTTCAGAATCTGAATATGAAAGAATGGAATTATTACGATATAAATATGAATCGGAAGGAATGTATCCGGAGAAGGAACTACAAATTGTAAATAGTGAAGATGAAGTGGATGAAGATACGATATGTTTTTATCCAAAATTATGTAAGTATTATCTTCCGGAACGGGAGTTGACAGATGAAGAATTGTTAGAATACATAGATTATGGTTATAAATTAGATTATGCATTGAAGGAAAGAAGTGATAAAGAAGATGAGGAACTTGATATAGAAATATGTTCTGATGATGAGTTGAAGTCTTTGGCAATGGATAAATTAACGACCTGTTTTGGAGTTGACGAAAAAAACTTGTCTGTGAATATTGATTTGCATAATTTTTACGTAGGTTATGATGGAGATTATGAGAGAACCGCAGATGTTAATGTATACGATGAAAAGAATCATGATTTTTATCGAGTAGATATGGAGGCAGTAACAGGGACTGTTCGAGGAATATATAAGAATAATGGAATAATGGAGAACTATGGCGTAGAAGACCATGCGGAGAACAGTATGGTGGAATATGATATACAGGAATGTCAAAATAAATATGAGCAGTTAAAAAGTGTGGCAGAATTATACGGAGGGAAAATAGATAATGGATGTTTTTATGTTTTTGTAAGAGGAAGATCAATGGTTGATAATGTAGTGATGCTTTGTTATCAGATGGAGAATGGAAACTATATAGAAGTTGATTATTGTTTGTATGATAATGAGGTTGAATCTATAGAAGAGATAAATAAGGAAGCTTTCGATAACGTATTAGATTGGTGGAGGGAAGATGCTGATGAAGATGGATATGAAATTAAAAAAATGGATATGTAAACAGCTTTTTATAAAACTATTATTTGTATTTTTTGTATTTAGTTTTTGTACTTTTGAAATGAAAGTTTACGCTAATGGTAGACCGATTTCCTATATAGAAGAGTCAAAGAGAAAGACAAAAATAGCAACTGTAGGTGTTGAAAGTTTAAATGTAAGAGTAGAACCAGGAATACATGAAACAATTAAAGGAAGCCTTTTTAGAGGAGATAGAGTTCTTGTCTATATGGAATCAGAACGAAATGCAAGTGGTTATACTTGGGTAAAAATAAGAAGATTTTCAGATGGTTTTGAAGGTTGGGTAGCAAAAAACTATTTAAAATAAATGGAACCTTTTTATTATTAGCAGCGTCTATTATATGTGGGAGGGTGAGATTCTCCTGCGTAATAGTAAATAGTTGTTAATGGTAACAGGAGGTTTAATTATGAAAGGAAAGAAAATTTTAGGGATCGGTTTATTAAGCGCATTGATGATTTGTACGTATTTGCAATTCGATATGACTGCACAGGCGAATAATCATACGGATACGACTTTTAGTTTTTCTTATATTGCAGATGGAACTGATGCTGCTGTTGCTCCAAGATCGAAAACGGATAATACTGCTAGTTATGTAAAGAGTAATAAGGGAATTATTGGATTTACGTCATTTGTCGCAGGTACATCTAATGCGGGAAATTATAGTGCAATTGCTCCTAATGCTTGTTCATCAAGAGTATATGTGCCATCAGGAAGCTATCGATATATATCAAATAATGTGCATGGTAGATATTCGTATGCATATTTGGTTTTATCTGTTGACCAAGACAATAGGGCACATAGATTGGCCGGTAAATGGAGTCCGGATAATATTAGTGGAAGATATTAAGGAGCAGAAATGTATAGAATAAAGAAGAGTCTTCTGGTTTTGGTTCTTACAGTCAGTTGCGTGTTAGCTGGCTGTAAGAAAGAATGTGGTGAAAATGAAACTGCATTGGATAAAACCCAAATCTTATCACAATATGGAAATGGATGCGATGTTTTTCAAGAAGGGGATACATTTGAACGAGATGGCATGACAATTACAGTTAATTCTTCCAGAATAACAAGAATACGAGATGGATGGGATAATATTATTGATTTCTTTCCAGAGGAAGATGCTGATGGCGTAATAACAGATGGTTCTTGCTATTTTGTTGTGAATATGACAATACATGTGGATGATAAGGAGAACTATCCATTAAGTATTTTTGGTTTTTCAGCAGTATGTTTAGATGAGACTACGGGAAAATATAGAGATGGTTCAACGATTGTGTCATCGACATATTATAGGAATTTTCCGGAAGAAATTGATTCGGATGATTTGATGGTGGATCATCCTGAGGATGGAGAAGATATTGTTGATGCAGATTTTATATTTGCGATTAATGATGCGTCGAATGTAAAGGACGGAAATTTGTATTGCTTCAAGGTACAGAGTGAAAATGATACAGAGCAAGCTGCTTGTGATAAGGATTTGGCAGCAGTGGTTGAACTGAAACCGGATATAGAATTATGAGGTGATGGAAGTGGCTTCCTATGAATTTGTATATGGTGTGAAGAAAAGAAGCTTTTTGATATTTCTCAGTTTGATACCACTGGTGATGTTATTCCTTCATTTTTTTCTTCATTATGTAGATGGACTGCGGGAAGGTTTTGTATTTTCACATAGTATTTATTATCATCTTGGAAAAATACTTTATGGAATGAGACCGGCGGGAAATATAATGGAAGCGAAATATAGAGAAGTACCATTGCAGTGGCTTGTTATCCCGATTAGTTATCTGATGATCATCAATGGATATATTAGTGAAGAACGGCAAAATAGAATAGAAAATATTACAAAATATGGTAGCTATAGAAGATGGTGGATGAAAAAAGTACAGTGGTTCATTGCCATCTCTGTTTTTTATTTCATGATAGTGGGATTCCTGCTGTTGTTGGAAGTGAAAGCAGAAGCAATGGTTAGAATTCCTTTTCATGTGGAGTATGTGAATTCGGAATTCGATACATATACAAGTGCGATGATTATAGATACGGTCATTTTTTATATTATGAATGCGCTACTGTTAGGCGTTTTTCAGATGTGTTTGGAGTTGAAAATACAAGGGATGATTGCATTTATCATTTCCGTTGGTATTCTTTTTTCTGAGATGTTTATGGAAGGTGTTCTATTGCCGTGCCATCTCGGTATGATTATTAGAAATGGAGAGGTTGTGGGTGATGTAATATTGTCTAATGGTTTGATTATGGTTGAGTTGCTATGTGTAATAGTAGGCATGGTAGTAGGTGGAAAGATTTGTAAAAATGGATTTTAAAAGATTTGTTAGTATACATAAGTTTTGGATGATATCGTTAGTTTTAGGCGTAATCATTACAACGAGTCATTTTGTAGAAGGGGTATTGTATTCGGAATATGATGCGTATGGAATCCCTGGGAATGCATATATTTCATGGATTGGTGGCTCCTTCTTTTATTCGCAGAGTTATTGGTTTTATTTTGTATTACCATTATTGGTTTCTGTTTCCGTTGGGTTAGATTATGGAATATTAAAAAAGAGGAATTATTTCTTTCAATATAAAGTAAGGATGACAAAGAAGAGGTATATGTTGCTGCAAGGGGCGAAAGTTTTCTCGTTAGGTTTTTTGGTGATTACGATACCTCTGGCCTGGAATTTTATATTAACAATGATGGAACGACCATTGTTATACCCGGATCCATTAGTCGCAATTGGACCATTATCTGATGAGATAGGAGCAACATTGTATTATTCACATCCGATGATTTATACAATGTTATATATTTGTTTCGACGGAATATTTGCAGGAGCGGTTGCTTTCATCACGGTTGCATTATGTGCAATAATAGAAAACTATTTTTTGGCTACTATGCTGCCGTTTGTTATTTGTTATATCTTATACACGATCGGTGGTTTGTTTGAGGATTCCTATTTTACTTTAAATCGTTTACTTATGCCGGTGTATGGGGCAAAAAGTGTAATAGAATATTTGGTTGCAGCTAGTGTAGTTGTGTTTTCTATGGTTGCATGGATCGGGTTAGGTTTGAAAGAGGAATTATAGAGAATGAAGATAGAAGTGCAAAATATAAGCAAGATCATCAACAAAAATGTGATTTTAGATGATATCTCAGTAGATTTTATCTCTGGAAAGATTTATGGGATAAAAGGAAGAAATGGATCTGGTAAGACGGTGTTCTTAAAGTCTTTATGTGGTCTTACAAGATTAACCGCTGGTCAGATTTTGATGGATGGCAAACGCTTGGGGAAGGATATGGACTTTCCCGAAAGTGTGGGATTTTTGATCGAATATCCGGGGTTCCCTGGGGGATTAAATGCATTTGATAATTTAAAAGTATTAGCGTCTATTAAGCAAAGGATTTCGGACGATGAAATACAAAGTGCCATTTCTAGAGTTGGATTAGAACAGGATGCAAAGAAGAAATACCGACAGTATTCCTTGGGAATGAAACAAAAGCTCGGAATAGCAGCAGCAATCATGGAGAAACCAGAATTACTATTGCTGGATGAGCCGATGAACGGCTTGGATGATGATGCAGTTATGAAATTTAAAAAAATTCTTCAAGAAGAGAAGGAGCGAGGCGCCTTGATTATCATCGTATCGCATGATTTAGAAGAATTAGAGATGTTATCAGATGAATTATATCAGATGAAAGAAGGACGACTTGAAAAGAAATAGATGGATTAGAAGGTTTGTTATTATTGTTGCGGTTTTATTCGTGGTTTCTAGAATTGTATATGTGAATAGGAAATATCCGCAGGTAGAATATAAGGATATTCCAATAGGTGAAACAGCGGAGTGGGATCAGAATGTGAATCTAACAGTAGAAACTGCGAAAGTATATAACCAAGCCGAAGCAGTTGATAAATATGGACCAGATATCGTGGATGCATTTGATAATGGCGCTGACTTTGTTGTTGTTGAATCAAAAGTGCTGTTGTCGAATCAAAATGATAAGGAGCAAGAGGTCTATTTGTATGATTTAAATATTGAGAATCGTATTTATTCCAATGCGATACCGCAAGAAGTTCAATTGAATACGGAAGATGATAATCTAGTGATTGATTTACAGCCAAGGGAAGAACGGGCGGTAAAAATCTGTTACAAATTATTTGTGGATCAATTTCGAAATCTTAAAAGCTATGAAATACGGGCGAAAGATTTTTGGATATCTGGAAAACACTATCCGGTGAAGAATCGATGGAGATTGGGATGAAATAAAGGAGTTGGACATGAATATTTCAATTTTATTGGTGGTGATTTTAGCAGTTCTTGTTTTGATGGTACCTATTTTTAAGATAATATATTCGGAACGTGATTATAAAAAACAGTTAAGCGGAAAGCGTCCAATGAGAAAATTTATTGGAGAAAATGCTCCAAAAGATGTAAAAGATATCGGACCATCACAGACACAATTAGAGAATGATATATATAAGGCGAGAATGGAAGCAGAATTAAAACTAAAGGGTGGACAAAATCTTTTGGGACCTATGTAAAAAAATATGTTTATACGACTTTAATAATATGATTTAGGTCATGCTGAAATAGAGTAAGAGGTATATAACGAGATGAGACGAAGAACAAAAAGGGTGCTATTGTTACTTTTATTTATGGTTGTAATACTGATAGTCACTATAGTAGTAACATCTTATCTAAAAAAACGAGATGACATTGAGCTTCAGAAGATTGAGTCAGATAAGAGTTTATCAGTAGAACCGTATAATTATCCAGAAGAATTTGAAATTGGAGAAGAGTTAGAAGGAGCGATTGTTACATTAGCACTTACATACGATGAATTTGATGATACCGTAGTTCATGGTGCGGAATGGGAAACAAATTTTATACGTATCTTTTTACAAAACTCACATTATATACCAGAATATGCAATGGAAAATGCATCCGAAAATGGAGGAGTTCTTACAAAAGAACAAGCAGAGTATATCCAGTATTCATTGACGGGACAGGATCTTGAATTGAATTCGGTTAAAGATGGAGTGAATATTTATGATGACGCATCAGAAACATTAGGGGATGGCAGTATATCATCATACGAGGTAAAAGAAGAGAGTGATGATATAGTAATTGTCGATGCCGTTTTAAAGACTGAAAATGGTGCCGGTAGTAATACGAATAATGTAGAAATTGTCTTATCAAAAAATGAGTACAGTTGTTTTGATGGATATAGCATAAATTCTATATCCATCACACATGAGGTATTGAGTCCGAATAGTAATTCTTCAAACGAAGGTGACGCTACAGTACATTCTTTTGTTGGCTCTGATTTGGGATTCGATAATGATGGCATATTTACTTTTGAATATTCGTTTTCAAATGATGCAGATGATTCGATGTACGGAAAATATGTACAAGTGGATTTAAGTGAAAATGCTGAATTGGCAGAATATGTGCGGAGTCACAGTGGTGAAAACATGCTGGTAACATATACAATGGATGGTTCGGAGGAAACTGTTGATACGGTTGTACCAGATTCGATTTCGTTAAATTAAAATGAACTCCCCCAGAAGTGAGCGGTGACTCACGTCTGGGGGAGTTTTTATTATGATTTATTTATGTTCTTCTCGATATTTATTAACAACTTTTTCGATTCTCTTATATGGGTCTAAGAGTTCGCTCATAGATGCGTCATGATTTAATGTATCGATGATGTAAGCGATATATTTGCTCATTCCGCAGCTGATGTAATAATCTCTCTGAAGTAATTCAGGCTGCTGGTATACGAGGTTTGTTGTTACAACCTTGTAGATGATACCATCTGCAACCGCTTTGTCGAATTTCTCCATACCATTTGTGAAGAGACCGAAAGTTGCGATAACGAAAATACGATTTGCCTTACGCTTCTTCAGTTCAGAAGCTACGTCAATCATAGATTCGCCGGAGGAAATCATATCGTCAACAATGAATACGTCCTTTCCTTCAACGGAAGAACCAAGGAATTCATGTGCAACGATAGGGTTACGGCCATCGACAATCTTAGAGTAGTCACGTCTCTTGTAGAACATACCCATATCAACACCAAGTACAGATGCCATATATACGGCACGTCCAGTACCACCTTCATCAGGAGAGATAATCATTAAGTGATCATTATCTAACTTTAAGTCATCCACTTCTGAGCAGATTCCCTTGATGAACTGGTAAGTTGACTGTACTGTTTCAAATCCATGAAGAGGAATTGCATTCTGTACTCTAGGATCGTGTGCATCGAAAGTAATGATGTTATCAACACCCATAGATGTTAATTCCTGAAGAGCAAGTGCGCAATCTAAAGATTCTCTAGATGTACGACGATGCTGACGGCTCTCATATAAGAAAGGCATGATAACCGTAATACGTCTTGCTTTTCCTTCAACAGCAGCGATAATACGCTTTAAATCAGAGTAATGATCGTCTGGGGACATATGATTTGTCTGTCCACAAACCTTGTATGTTAAGCTCCAGTTTGTTACGTCAACGATGATATAGAGATCGAGACCACGAACGGACTGAAGGATCGTACCCTTTGCTTCACCAGAACCAAATCTAGGTACACTTGTTTTTACAAGGTAAGATTTGTCATCTCTGTAAGAAGTGTTGCGTTCGTCGATCAATGGATCATAATCACGTTCAGATCTCCACTTCAGAAGGTATTCATTCGCCTTCTCTCCGAGTTCGATACATGACTTCAAGGAAATGATTCCGAGAGGTGCAACCGGTCTTGTTGATTTCAGATTGTCGTTTGCCATTTTAGTTTAATTCCTCCTAAAAAACTAAATACTATTCAATTACTATCTATTATTAATCTTTTTCGTGCGGATGTCATCGCCGAAAAGTTTAATAAGCTTATATTCACTTGAAATTCTAGAAATGATACGTTCGCCGTAGACATTTGCAATTTCACCCACCCCGAGGTTGGTGGAAATCACAACCGACTTCCCACGGAGAAGTCTTTCGTTTAGGCACAAAAATAATTGAGAATTAGTGAATGAATTTGAGAATTCTGTGCCAAGGTCATCGATTATTAAGAGGTCGCAACTGAAAATATTCTCATAATCTTCCTGTGCGTCCCTATTCTTATGAAAAGTGGCCTTTTGAAATATATCAAATAATTGAAAAGCTGTAAAGTAAATTACGGAAAAACCTTGCTTTAACAGCTGATTTGTTATGCAATGGGTTAAAAATGTCTTACCGGTACCCGTTCCGCCATAGATACAGAGGTTGCCACCCTGTTCCTTAAAATCTTTACAGAAATCCCAACTGGTTTTAAATGCGATTTCTGCATTCTGTCTGGCGGTGATGCCGGCTTTTGTGTCGATTTGTGTATTGTCATAGTATTCCAGCTTGAAGTTCTGGAAGTTTTCTCTTGATAGAACATCGGTCAAGTTAGACTGATGGTAGATGAGATTAATAGCCTCTTGCTTGAAACAATGGCAATGTTCATTCTCGATATATCCCGTATCTTTGCAATCGGGGCATACGTAGGGAGGATTGAGATAGTCTTGTGAGTATCCATTCGCTACCAGGAGTTTGATTCTCTTCTGGCGAAGCGCTTCAATCCGGTCGTGAAGTGACGAACCTTCGGATGGAGTAGTCTTGGATAATCGTAAACGTAATTCCTCCATGCTGGCTTCGCGGATGTCATCATCGATTTCCTGAAAGGCAGGAATTTTGGAGTAGACTTCATCCGCGTGTTCACGGAGGATGTGATCTCTATGTCGTTGTCTGTCCTGATAGATACGCATGATCTGATCATATTGACTATTCGTCAGTGCCATCTTCTAATCCTCTTAGTATCCTAATAATTTTCTCTCGAGTTCATCGTAATCATTCTTTCGTTCTTCGAAATTGTGGAAACGATTCGCTGGAGCAGCAGGTGTATTGCCATTATTGTTGTTAGTCTTCATGTTCTGAACGAACTTATTCTTATTATGTTCTGCATCCACACGTGCAATATCGTCCATGGACTGGACATGCTTCTCGTGCCAGCTCTTCAGGATGGTATCCGTATATTCAAAGCTTGGCTGATTCGTACGAGCAATGGTTCTTCTGCAGGCTTCTGTAATAATATCGAGCGGAAGCTTATAGATCTTTGTCCATTTTTCAATTAATTCCTGCTCAGACTGAATCAGAGAGCGGTTTGTAATACCGAGTGATTTTGCAACGGTGAAATAATTTTTGCTATGCATGCTATTTCTAGCTTTTGCTTCTTCTACAGACTGAATACCATCTTCATGGAAGCTGATTGCCACCTTGTTCATATAGTGAATACTATTATGCTTCTTTTCGATACAGTAGGTAATCAGATAATCAATAACTTCCGGACTTAACTTCAGAGAGTCATACCAGAAAATAACGGTATTGGTCTCTGTTGCATTCAATGTATGTCCGAGATACATCTCTGTAATGGTGAGAAGTTCTGCTACAACATTGTCATTCTGGAAGGCAGCAAGCTGTTCTAAGGAATAGGCTGGAACAGCAGGTTCATTCTTGCTTGGTTCAAGTCCGGTGCGGTGTGAAATCTTCTTTACACTGTCTTCATTGACAGCAACAGCAAGATTGCCCGTTGTGTCAAATGTACCGGAGATGATATCAGCATCTTTTTGAACTGCGTGCTCAGGATCAAGTAAGCAGATACCGATCAATTCCTGTGATTCATTATATTCTAATTTAAGTAAGTTATGCTCCTGCCAGTAGTGCAGGGCTCTCTTAATATCTTTTTCTGTGTGATCAAATCGATCAGCCATCTCAGAAACAGAGAAGGAGTGACCATTATGACTAAGGCAACGAAGGAGATAAAGATAAATTTTTACATATTCTCCATTGGCCTGTGACATGAAATTGTCAATAAATGTATTAGATACTACAGTCACCTGTTTCGGGCTGTTCGTATGAAGTGTTACGTCTTCTGGCATATTGTTTATTCAACCTCTCATTTTTTATGTAATTGGTCCAGTGGAAATGTCTATGGGGAAACATCTCCACATGGCGCAATTACAATCCCTCTCAAAAACGAGTACAGTTCGTACTTGTCCACAATAGATGGACATGTAAGCTCTGTATCCATCCAACCTGATTGGAATTATAACATAGAAATTTTCAATGTGAAATAGGAAAAGAACGCACAAACCCAGTGAATACAAGGCTTTTTGCGATTGTGGATAATGTGGATAACACCTGTAATCCTACGTATATGGACATAAAAAATCCACAATCGAAATTGCAAAACTATCTACAATCGATTGTGGATAATGTTGACAAGTATTACTTGAGGATATCTTCTCCGATATTTACAACGTCTCCGGCACCCATAGTTATCAACAAATCATTGTTCTTAGAATTTTCTTTTAAAAATTCTTCAATTTCTTCAAAAGATGGGAAATAATAACAAGAAGTTCCGTTTTTTTCTACTTCTTTCTTCACATCTAAAGAGCTTACGCCATAAATATCATCTTCACGAGCTGCATAAATATCAGCAAGGATTACGATATCGGCAGCGGACAATGCTTTACCGAAATCAGGCAGGAATGCCTTGGTTCTGGTGTAAGTATGTGGCTGGAATACGACAATCAATCTTTCATGTGGATAGTTTTTAGCAGCGGCGAGTGATGCTGCGATTTCTGTTGGGTGATGCGCATAGTCATCGATTACAACAGCGCCATTATCTAAGGTTCCCTTGTACTGGAATCTACGGTCTGCACCGGAGAACTTCTTCAGTCCCTCCGTAATCATTTCCATAGATGCGCCCATCTCGCGAACCGCTGCGATGGCTGCGAGGGAGTTGCTTACGTTATGTTCGCCCGGTACGTGGAGCTGGATAACGCCGAGGTCTTCTCCGTGGCAGATCACATGGAAGCTTGGCTGTCCGAGTTCGTTGAACTGGATCTCTTTTGCAGTGTAGTCATAATCACCACCGTGGAGTCCGAATGTGATGACCTTACGTCCGAGTCCTTCTACAACTTCCTGGTAATTTGGGATTTCCCCATTGATAATGATGGCTCCGTCTTCTAAAGTGTTTCCGGCGAATTTGCGGAAACTGTTTCGGATGTCGTCGAGATCCTTAAAGAAGTCGAGATGCTCTGCTTCGATGTTTAGGATAATACTGTATTTTGCAAAGAAGGACAGAAAACTGTTTGTATATTCACAAGCTTCTGTGACAAACATATCGGAGTCGCCAACGTGGATGTTACTCTTGATGGCGTTTAAGATACCACCGATAGAGAGTGTAGGGTTTTCATCACCCTCCAATAAAATCTGGCTGACCATAGATGTTGTGGATGTCTTACCATGTGTTCCTGCGATGGCTACGGAACGGTTGTAGTTTGACATAATCTGTCCAAGAAGTTCTGCACGTGTAAGCATTGGCTTACCGGTCTCTTTTGCAGCAACGAATTCGGGATTGTCCGGATGAATGGCTGCTGTGTAGACAAATACATCGATATCAGCAGTAACATTTCCAGCAGACTGCGGATAAGAAATCTTAGCACCGATGGATTCGAGATGCTTGGTTAAATCGGATTCCTTGTTGTCAGAACCGGAGATGGTAAAATGTCTGTCGAGTAAAACTTCGGCAAGACCGCTCATACTGATGCCACCAATACCGATGAAATGTACATGTACTGGTTTTTTATAATCAAGTGTATACATAATAAACCTCTTTTCATTGATGATGAGTTTCTTCTATATAAATGAAAATGTATCGTTTTCAAAAAATGTCTCTTACCTATTATAGACATTTCATATGATTTTTCAACGAAAAAAGCGTTGTGAAATGGCATAAAGGACATGAGAACGATTTCACGAGGTAAAGTATTGTCAAAAATAGGATGAAGATATCAGAAAAATCGCGAAATTTTCACGTACTATTGTCGAATATTCTGTCAATATGATACAATGTTTTCATGAAATACACGGGTTTTTATGAAATCTTCTAGAGATTTGATAAAACGGGGAGAGGCATTTTATTACTAATTTTGTAAGACGTGAGGTGACTAGTTATGAGTAGTAAGGAGATGATCGCTATGCTTTTGGCTGGCGGTCAGGGTAGTAGATTAGGAGTATTAACTTCTGATGTAGCAAAGCCTGCAGTGGCTTTTGGGGGTAAGTATCGTATTATTGATTTCCCATTATCAAACTGCATCAATTCTGGTATTGATACCGTAGGTGTTTTAACACAGTATCAGCCACTTGTCCTGAATTCTCATATCGGTATTGGTATCCCTTGGGATCTCGACCGAAATAATGGTGGTGTTTCTGTTCTTCCACCATATGAGAAAAGTGACAATAGTGAATGGTATTCCGGTACGGCCAATGCCATCTATCAGAATTTGAAATATATGGAGGGTTATGACCCGGAATATGTTTTGATTCTGTCAGGAGACCATATCTATAAGATGGATTATGAGGCGATGCTTGATTTCCACAAGCAGAACAATGCCGATATTACAATTGCAGCGATTCCGGTTCCAATTGAGGAGGCGAGCCGATTCGGTGTAGTTATTACGGATGAAGAGAAGAGGATTCGTGAATTCGAAGAGAAGCCGGAACATCCAAAGAGCAATTTGGCATCTATGGGTATTTATATCTTTAGCTGGCCGGTTCTTAGAGATGCATTACTTGCATTGAAGGATCAGAATAATTGTGATTTCGGTAAACATATCATTCCATATTGCCATGAAAGAGATATGAGAATATTTGCATATGAATTCAATGGATATTGGAAAGATGTTGGTACGCTTGGATCCTATTGGGAAGCAAACATGGAATTGATTGATTTGATTCCTGAATTCAATCTCTATGAAGAATTTTGGAAAATATATACCAAGCAGAGCATGATTGAACCGCAATATATTGCAAGCACAGCGAATGTGCATAAGGCGATTATCGGCGCAGGCGCTGAGATTGCGGGTGAGGTTACCGGTTCGGTACTTGGTCCGGGTGTCGTTGTAGAAGAAGGCGCAGTTGTGAAGGATTCCATCCTGATGAAGGGAGTCCATATTGGCAAGGGCGCTTATATTGAAAAGGCGATTATCGCGGAAGAATCCGTAATTGGAGATAATGCTAGAGTTGGTATTGGAGAATATGCGGAAAGCAAATTAAATCCAAAGGTTTACCAATTCGATCTTGTGACCATTGGTTCTAAGACGATTGTTCCAAGTGGCGTAGAAATTGGTAAGAATACAGCAATCCACGGCGTGACAGAGGCTAGTGATTATCCGAACGGCAGGCTTGAAAGTGGAGACTATATCATTAAGGCAGGTGAGGAATCATGAAAGCATTAGGAATTATTTTGGCAGGCGGTAATAGCAGCCGGATGCAGAACCTGTCCGATAAAAGAGCAATCTCTGCAATGCCAATTGGCGGTAGTTATCGAAGTATTGATTTTACACTGAGTAATATGACGAATTCTCATATTCAGACCGTAGCAGTATTAAGTCAGTACAATGCACGCTCATTAAATGAACATCTGAATTCATCAAAGTGGTGGAACTTCGGTCGAAAGCAAGGAGGATTATTCCTATTTACACCTACGGTTACAGCGAATAATAGCTGGTGGTATCGTGGAACTGCAGATGCAATGTGGCAGAATATTGATTTTTTGAAGAAAAGACACGAACCATATGTTATTATAGCTAGTGGCGATTGCGTATATAAACTAGACTTTAATAAAGTTATGGATTATCATATCGCTAAACAGTCTAATATCACCGTTGTTTGTGCGAAGGTTCCAGACTATGATGATGTTGGACGTTTTGGTGTAGTTAAGATGGATCACGATGGACAAATTACAGACTTCGAAGAGAAGCCGATGGTTGCCCATTCCGATATCGTATCTACCGGAATCTATGTTATTCGAAGACGTACTTTAATTGAGTTGCTGGAGCAGTGTAACAAAGAAGGCAGATATAATTTTGTAACGGATGTATTGATCCGCTATAAGGGAATGCAGAAGATTTACGGATATATGCTGGAAGGCTATTGGAGCAATATCGCTTCTGTGAAATCTTATTACCAGACAAATATGGATTTCTTAAAACCTGAGGTGCGAGACTATTTCTTCCGCCAGGAGCCTAAGATTTATTCTAAGGCTTATGATCTGGCTCCGGCGAAATTCAACGCTGGCTCTAGTGTGAAGAATAGTTTGGTCGCAAGTAGTTGTATTATCAACAGTCAGGTCGAGGATTCCGTTTTGTTCAAGAAGGTATTCGTTGGTAACAATTGTGTTATCAAGAATTCCATCATTTTAAATGGCGCATACATAGGCGACAATGTATACGTCGAAAATTGTATTGTTGAGAGTGACGAAACGCTTCTTAGCAATACCAGTTACATAGGTAAGGACGAGATTAAAATTGTGGCAGAAAATCATAACAGGTACGGCATTTAATATTAACCGTTAGGGGAGGAGACAAAATGCAAATTACTGATATTCGAATTCGAAAAATCGAAAAAGAAGGCAAGATGAAAGCCGTAGTGTCAATTACGATCGACGAAGAGTTCGTAGTACATGACATTAAAGTCATCGAAGGCGAGAAGGGATTATTCATTGCAATGCCTAGTCGCAAGGCAACGGATGGTGAATATAAAGACATCGCCCATCCAATTAAGTCATCAACTAGAGAGATGCTTCAGGAGAAGATTCTGGATAAATATAAGACAGAAATCGAAAACGCTGAATAAAATTGGATTAGAAAGCAGGAGTCACATTTGTGGCTCCTGTTTTTTGTGTGGTGCCTGTGTGTGGTTCCTGTTTTGAGTTTGGTGCTCGGTGGCTTTTGGTGTCCCCGGTGGGTGGCGGTGCCCCGGAGTATTCGTTGTCGCTCGCTAAGCAGTTGTAGGGATTGTCTTTGCATAAATTGGCAACGTACGTAACTTCAATTCGTTTCAGGTACGTACTTGCGCCGCCGTCCATGGCGGCGCATGCCAATTTATTGCAAACCCAATCCGAACAACTGCTAAGCTTTCTTTATGAATGCTCCGGGGCACCGCCACCCACCGAGCACCGATCACTCACCAGGAACCGTTCACCACCGGGCACCGCCATATCAGCCTTTGTGCTGGGCATATTTTGTGAACATTTGATTCGCTCCACCATGTCTTTTGCCTTGTTTGGGCATATAACAGATTTTTCCTCTCCCCTCCACCATGCTCTTTTGGGGATTTGGGCATATAGACTTGTTTTTGCTTCCCCTCCACCATGTGCTCTCTTTTATTTTGGAAATATATGCACTTTTTGAACGTGCCTCCACCATTGTTGGGTATATAGCGCTCCTAACAAATTCTCTCCACCATCCGGTTGGGTATATATGAAAAAATTGTTTTGCCTCCACCATGCCCCATGGTGGAGGGCTGGTTCTTTTTGTTCTATATGCCCAAATTCGGTAATTTCATAAAAACAAGTATGGTGGAGGGCACATGAAAAATTCGTCATATACCCAAACAAGAATTTAATTGGAAATATGCAGGTATTTTTATCCACTTTACAGAATAGAGCCTTGTTTTTGATTTTCTTCCGTAAACCGATTTTGTAATTTTCATCAAATTACGGTAGAAATCCTGATTCAATTGCCATATACCGTAATGCTCTTATTATTTTAAAACAAGTTATATTGTCCTTTACAGAAGATCGTTACTTTATATCTTCTTTTTCTGTAATTTGAGAAACAGATAAAAAGATTGATTACAGAAAACTTACCTTTTCAACTTGATATTCTGTAACCCAGAAAAATCCAGGATTTTTACTACGGTAAAAATAGAGTAACGAGCAAATTGTTCCGTAAAACAGCATATTGTTAAAAAATTTTAGTAATACATTTACAGAAAAGGATTTGAAATCAAGTATGTATTCTGTAAATCTAGCAAAGCACCTTATAAAAAGACATAGAACCTAAATAATTCAATTAAATACGTTAACAAACCCAGTCAAATACCGGAATTAGTAAAATGAAGGAAAGACGTAAGTATACTTATTTATTTCGGCTTGGCTACTTTTAATCATGGAGCGAACGCAGCTGTCAAGGGTGCAAAGCACCGCAAGCGGCTCGCCCTTGACAGCTGCGTTCGCCCATGATTGCTTCTGTAATCAAGCCGAAATGAATAAATATAGCCAGAGTGGCTCTGATTGGTTAACATCTCCGGAACGCCCTCCCTTGTAGTGCACCCTGCGGTAACCAAGCAGACACCCCGGAAATTTATTAGAATGGTCGCTTCCAAATATCATCCACCGCTTGATATTTAGCCACTGTATGCCCTTTTATCATATTTTATTGTCATCTTTCCACCGCTTTTTGTCGTTTGCTGTTGGCGCTGCTTTGGCATATTCATAAAAGCGAGTATAGCGGCTGTTGGTATTGATTTTGTTAGCCATTGGCATGCGCCGCCACGGAAGGCGGCGCAAGTGCGTACCTGAAACGGACTGAAGTTACGTACGGTGCCAATGGCAATAAAATCAATCCTTACAGCTGCTTAACGAGCGACAACGAATATCCAAAGCAGCGCCAACAGAAAACGAGAACAGGAGAGTAGGAGAGCAGGACAGCAGGAGAGGAAGAGGGGGACATTGTTTTTTGGGGAAGGCGTGTGATATAATGGAGGCGCGAATAACAAAGGAATGACAGATGCTCTCAACCAGGAGTTGGGAGCATTCTTTTATGAGGTATAGGATATGTATATTATTGCAGGATTAGGCAATCCGGGATTGAAGTATAGACACACAAGACATAATGCTGGTTTCGATACCATTGATCTGATGGCGAAGCGATATGGCATTGATATGAAGAAGAAAGAAAAGAATGCTATTGTTGGAAAGGGACTGATTAATGGGGAGCAGGTGCTTCTTGTGAAGCCACAGACATTTATGAATGCGAGTGGAGAGTCGCTTCGTCCGCTTTGTGATTTTTATCAGGTTGATCCGGAAGAGGGATTGATTGTAATTTCCGATGATGTTACTTTGGATGCAGGTAGAATTCGTATTCGTAGAAAGGGTTCTGCGGGCGGTCACAATGGCTTGAAATCGATTATCGCGCATTGCAAGACGGAGAAATTCCTTCGCGTTCGTGTTGGTGTTGGTAAGCTTCCGAAAAATGGAGATATGATCAAGCATGTGCTCGGTAAGTTGCCAAAGGCAGAACGCGCGGAGGAGGAAAATGCTTTTTCGGATGCGGCATCAGCCATTGAGTTTTTGGTAAAGGGCGATATTGATGGAGCGATGAATCGTTTCAATTAAGAGGCGTATATATGAAATCTTTTTTACAACCAATGGAGTCTTTAGTTGATATTCAGGAATTACGAAAGGCTCTCAAAGAAGAAAAGAAAATATATGATTTGTCAGGCTGTTCTGATGCTGAGAAGAGCCATGTCATCTATGGAGTGGGTCACGATACAGATTTTAAGCTGGTCGTGACCTTTGATGAATTGCGCGCAAAAGCGCTTTATGAAGAGTACTCCTTTTTCGAGCCGGATACGGTTTATTATCCGGGTAAGGATTTGCTCTTTTATCAGTCAGATATTCGAGGAAATGCGCTCTCTACGCTTAGATTACAGGCGCTGAAGACGATTCTTACCGAGAAGAAAGTCACGCTGATTACAACCGTGGATGCACTGATGAACAAGCTTCCGGCGAAGGAAATGTTTGCGGGCGGTGTCGTTCATCTGGATGCTGATAGCACGGTCGATTTAGAAGAGTTGCAAAAGCAATTGATTGCCCTTGGCTACGAGCGTACTTCGCAGGTGGAGCAGCCGGGGGAATTTGCGGTGCGCGGAGGCATTATCGATGTCTATTCTCTGACGGAAGAGAATCCATTTCGAATAGAACTCTGGGGCGATGAGATTGACAGTATGCGTACGTTCAATGTCACGAACCAGAAGTCCATTGATACGATTGATGCTGTGGATATCTATCCGGCGATGGAACTCGTGCTTGATCCGAAGATGATGGAGGACGGCATTCAGCGAATTCGCGAGGATGAAAAGGCGCTGTATGAGCGATTCCGAAAGGAAATGAAAACGGAGGAGGCCTATCATCTAAAGTCTCAGACCGAAGAGATCATTGAGCAGTTAGAATCCGGATGGATCCGACAGGAACTCGAGACGCATCTCTTGTATTTCGTAGAGGAGACGCACTCGCTGCTGGATTATTTCCCAGAGGATACCATTGTCTTTCTGGATGAGCTTTCGCATATGGATGAGAAGGCAAAGACGGTTTCGATGGAATTTCAGGATTCCATGTCGCGTCGATTAGAGCAGGGATATCTTCTACCAAAGCAGCTGGAGATGTTATTTACTGTGGAGGAGTTAAAGGTAAAACTCCAGAAATTTGCTACGGTGCTGCTGTCGACGCTGGATACCAGGGATAATATTCTGAAAATCGAGAGACGGTATCATATCCGTGCGATTCAGGGGACGAGTTATAATAGTAGTTTCCCACTGTTGGTGAAGGAACTCAAAAAATATAAGAAGAATAAATACCGCATGATTCTGGTTTCCCCATCGAGAACCAGAGCGAAACGTCTTGCAGAAGATTTGCAGGACAATGAATTAAACAGTTTTTATACCGAGGATTTCGACAAGGAGATCTATCCGGGGGAAATCATGGTTGTAGCTGGAAATATCAAGCATGGGTTTGAATATCCGGATGCGCTCTTCGTTGTCATTTCCGAAAGTGATATCTTCGGACAGGTGCGTAAGAAGAAACGGAAAAAGCCGAAGTATGAAGGCGAGAAGATTGCAAGTTTCCAGGATCTGCATGTAGGAGACTATGTGGTGCATGAGAACCATGGGCTTGGAATCTATCGTGGCTTGGAGAAAATAGAAGTCGACCATATCATGAAGGATTACATTAAGATTGAATATGCGAAGGGTGGAAGTCTGTACATCCTGGCATCGCAGTTGAATGTGATTCAGAAGTATGGTGGTTCGGATGGCAAGAAGCCGAAGTTGAATACACTGGGTTCACAAGAGTGGGCGAAGACCAAGGCGAGAGTACAGTCGGCAGTGGGGCTGATTGCGAAGGAACTCGTGGAACTCTATGCACTTCGTCAGAAGAATACGGGCTATGTATATGGCCAGGATACGACTTGGCAGCGCGAGTTCGAGGAAGCATTTCCGTATGAAGAGACAGAGAGTCAGCTTCTCGCGATTGAGGATATCAAGCGGGATATGGAGAGCCCAAAGATTATGGACCGACTGATCTGTGGAGATGTTGGATACGGCAAGACAGAGATTGCGATGCGAGCAGCGTTTAAGGCAGTGCAGGAAGGAAAACAAGTGGTATACCTGGTTCCGACAACGATTTTAGCAGAGCAGCATTACAATAATTTCCTCCAGCGTATGAAGGATTATCCGGTGAACATCGGCCTGCTGTGCCGTTTCGTTTCCGAAAAGGATCAGAAGAAGACGATTGCGAGACTGGCAAAGGGTGAAGTGGATATTGTCATCGGTACGCACCGAGTGCTGTCGAAAGATGTGAAATACAAGGATCTGGGGCTTCTGATTATCGATGAAGAACAGCGATTTGGCGTGGACCACAAGGAGAAGATTAAGCAGTTGAAGAAGAATATCGATGTGCTGTCACTCTCTGCGACGCCGATTCCGCGAACCCTACACATGAGCATGATTGGAATTCGTGATATGAGCGTGTTAGAAGAGGCGCCGATGGATCGAATGCCGATTCAGACCTTTGTATTTGAGATGAATGAGGAAATGATCCGCGAGGCGATTGTACGAGAGATGGCGCGTGGCGGCCAGGTTTACTATGTCATTAACCGTGTCAGATCGATTGGTGATGTAGCGGCGAAGATTCAGAACCTTGTGCCGGAAGCGAGTGTTGCTTATATTCATGGCAAGATGAATGAAACGCAGATTGAAAATGTGATGTATGATTTCGTCAATAAGGATATCGATGTGCTTGTGGCTACAACGATTATTGAGATTGGCATGGATATCTCAAATGTAAATACGATTATTATTCACGATGCGGATCAGCTGGGACTGTCACAGCTTTATCAGCTTCGCGGACGTGTGGGACGTAGTAATCGTACCGCGTATGCATTTCTCATGTACCAGAGAAATAAGATGCTGAAAGAAGTGGCAGAGAAGAGACTTGCGGCGATTCGTGAATTTACGGATCTGGGTTCTGGATTTAAAATCGCGATGCGTGACTTAGAGATTCGAGGTGCGGGCAATATGCTCGGGCGTGAGCAGCATGGGCATATGGCAGCCGTTGGATATGATTTGTATTGTAAGATGCTGAATGAAGCGGTGCTTACGGAGAAGGGCGAGAAGCTCGAGATGAGCTTCGATACAGAAATCGATATTGATATCGATGCCTATATTCCACCGACCTATATCAGTGACGAAGCACAGAAACTTGACATCTATAAGCGTATCGCTGGTATTGAAAATGAAGACGAGCGTGATGAGATGTTAGAAGAGCTGATTGATCGATTTGGGGAACCGCCGAAGTCGGTGCAGAATCTTCTGTTGATCGCGCTGATTCGAATCGAGGCACATCGAGCTTATGTGACGAAGATTGTGCAGCGGCATGACAGGATTATCTTTACAATGCTTCCACAGGCGAAGATTAATCCGGATCAGATACCGATGATTTTGGATCGTTATAAACCATATCTTAGTTTTGCAGCAGACAAGGAACCGTATTTTACGTTCGCATTTCGTAAGGACAACCGATTGAACTTACGGAAACTGCCGGAATATATGCGTGATTTGGTGCAGGACATCTATGAATTTGCCGTAGAAAAAGGCTAGAGGACACGCAATGTTCAAGGAATTATTATTGCTTAGGTTTTCTAAAATGGCTATAATAGAAAGGCAGTTTGTTTAGGAGGTTTTTCAATGAAATCGAAGAAAATACTCAGTGTATTTGCACTGACATTAACGGGGGCTACATTACTTTCTGGATGTGCATACATTCCAAAGAGTTTTAAGGTTGTTAACATTAATGATGGAGAGGATTCCATTTCACTCGGCTATGCGAATTTCGTAGCGAGATATAATCAGGCACTTTATGATCAGTTTTATGGTTCCTATTATGGAAATACCATGTGGTCAGAGGATTTAATGGGATCTGGAAATACACTGGAAGAGGATGTCAAAGATCAGGTGATGGACGATATGGAAGAAGCCTATCTTTGCGCACAGCACGCATCGGATTATGACATCGAACTTACAGAAGATGAAAAGGCAGCCATCGAAGAGGCTGCAAAGAAATTTATGGAAGCAAATTCCGACGAAGCCATCGAGCAGGTTGGCGCGACAGAAGATTACGTCATCGAATTTTTAACAAATGAGACGATTACAAAGAAAGTACAGGCACAGGTGGAAGAGTCTGCAGAAGTAGAAGTTACAGACGAGGAAGCTGCACAGAAGGCATACTCTTATGTATATTTTGCGACGACAACAACAGATTCTACAACTTACACACAGACGGATATGACGGATGAAGAGAAGGCAAATGTGCTTGCACAGGCAACAGCCGTTGCAGCAGCAGATGATTTAGAGTCTGGTGCAGAGGCGCAGGGCACTAGCGTTTCCACTGGAAATTATGGCTCTGTTGAACTTTCAAATGCAGAACAGTATAAAGAATATTCGAAAGCGTTGGAAGAGGATTCTGATGCAGCAGATGATTACGAAGATGCGGTTGTGAATTATTCCGGCCTGGATTATTCCGTATTGGAAGCATTAGAAGGCATGTCTGTTGGCGAGACATCCGATGTGATTGAAGTCGAAGGCGATGGATATTATGTGGTTCGTCTTGACAGTACATACGATGAGGAAGCAACAGCAACAGAAAAAGAGACATTACTTACAGAGCGTCAGGAACAGGCATATGATGATTTACTGAAAGAATGGAAAGATGCTACTGACTGGGATGTAAATGATACCTATTGGAGCTGGGTAGAGTTCAGCGACTTCTTTGAACAGTTAGAGACTACGGATACAGAAGAAACTGAAGCAGAATAATGCAGAAATACCTTGACAAAAGCTTGATTTCGTCCCTATAATAATGTGTTTGTGTATAGAGAAAAATTGTTTCGAGGTATAGCATGGAACGATATGTAATGAAGGGCGGCACACCACTCCGTGGAGAAGTAGTGATCGGAGGCGCCAAGAATGCAGCACTTGGATTATTAGCAGCTGCGGTTATGACAGATGAAAAGGTGAAGATTGACAATCTGCCAGATGTAAGAGATATCAATGTGTTGTTATCCGCTATCGAAGGTATCGGTGCAACAGTAAATAGAATAGACGCGCATACAGTTGAGATTTGTGGTAAAGGAATTCACGGACTGAGTGTAGATTACGAATATATTAAGAAGATTCGTGCTTCTTATTATTTGTTAGGTGCTTTGTTAGGAAAATATAAGAAAGCAGAAGTTGCACTTCCTGGTGGATGCGATATCGGTAGTAGACCGATTGATTTACATCTCAAAGGATTTAGAGCATTGGGAGCCAATGTGGAAATCAGCCACGGGCTCATTTCTGCAAAAGCGGATCGCTTGGTTGGAAATCACATCTATATGGATAAGGTATCCGTTGGTGCAACAATCAATGTACTTATGGCTGCAACACTTGCAGAAGGCAAGACAGTGATTGAAAATGCAGCGAAGGAACCACATGTTGTAGATGTTGCAAACTTCTTGAACAGCATGGGAGCAAATATCCGTGGTGCAGGTACCGATGTTATCCGTATTGTAGGTGTTGAGAAGCTTCATGGAACAGAATATTCTGTAATTCCAGATCAGATTGAAGCGGGAACATTCATGTTCGCAGCGGCAGCTACGCATGGTGATGTCACTGTGAGAAATGTTATCCCTAAGCATCTGGAAGCAACTACAGCAAAGCTTTTGGAAGCTGGATGTCAGGTGATTGAATTTGATGATGCCGTTCGCGTGATTGCGGCAGAACCATTGAAGCCAACACAGGTAACAACACTTCCTTATCCTGGATTCCCAACAGATATGCAGCCACAGATGGCAATTGTTTTAGCATTGGCAGAGGGAACAAGTACGATTACAGAATCGATTTTCGAAAACCGATTCCGTTATGTGGATGAGCTTGCTCGTATGGGTGCGAATATCAAGGTGGAAAGCAATATCGCTATCATCAATGGTATTGAGAAATACACCGGTGCAAGAGTATCCGCTCCGGATTTACGTGCAGGTGCAGCACTTGTAATTGCAGGACTTGCTGCTGACGGCGTAACAGAAGTAGATGATATCCAGTATATTCAGCGTGGATATGAGCGCTTTGAAGAAAAACTTCGTGGTTTAGGTGCAACGATTGAACGCGTTGCAAATGATCATGATGCACAGAAATTTAAATTAAAAGTTTCGTAAAGAAAAGGGCAAGGAATCATTAGATTCCTTGCCCTTTATTTTCAAGTTCTATACAATTGCAGAGATGAAGAAGTCGCGTTCATGCGATAAATCAAGCATCGTATGATCGGCCAGTTCTACAATTGGTCGGGATAGAGCTCCCTTGTTGATATATACAACTTTGGCATGTCTGCCGTCATTCAGGATTACCTGAGAATTCTGATATAGGTTTGCAATACGTTCTAAGAAGGTCAGGATGTATTTCGTCTTATATTTATGGAGTCCATCCTGCTCAAATTCGTGAATTACCTGAAAAGCGCATCGGGCACTTCGGTAGGCTCTTGCTGCAGTCATGGCGTCATAGACATCGGCAATAGCGATGATAGCTGCAAAGTCATCAATCTCATCTTCGGATAGTCTTCTTGGATAGCCACTACCGTCGAAACGCTCATGATGCTGAAGCGCAGCGGCGCAAATTCTAGAATCCGCGTTGATACGACGAAGCATACGGGTACCCTCGAGTGGATGCTGACGAATCATTTCAAATTCTTCGTCTGTTAACTTGCCGGTTTTATTTAATACTTCGTCAGGAATGGTTAGTTTACCGATATCATGCAGTAGTCCCGCCATGGTAAGAGTATCTAAGTCGCTTTTCGAAAATTTTAACCAACGTCCAATGGTTCTAGATATTAATGCAACATTGAGAGAATGTGCATAAACACTGTCGTCGATGGAACGCATGTTGAAAATCATGCTGAAAAGTTCCAGGGAAGTCTTGGATAGAAATAGATGAGAACAGTCGCGAAGAAGCTCATCGGTAGGGAGATTATTGTCGCCGTCCTTAATCTTCTGGAAAATGGTTTTCATCTTTTCTAGCGTTTTTGTGTATTCCAATTGGAAATTCTGGTATTCGCTTGTATTTAACAGTTTTTGATTGTAGGATACGATTTCCTCTACGGTAGTTTTCTCGTGCGGAGCTTCCACTGGCGGCGTTTCTTTTGGAGGTTCCTCTACGGGAACTGAAACTTCCGGAACAGGCGCTTCCATAGGCTCTACCACAGGAGCAGAGTCTACATCGAGTGCAGAAACCATAGCGTCAATGTCTTTGTTTGGTGTTGGTTCGTCGATGGAAACTTCTTCGATTTTATAGAATTTAATTCTGGAAATTAAGGCATGGTTTAGAACGGTACCAGCCTTTGCGATGGTTTGTCCGTGTTTTGATTTAACGGCATTGGCTAAGACCATGCCGGATTTTAAATCCTCAATTTTAATATCTTTTCTCATATTAACCCTCAATACTACTAAAATTAAGATTTCTCTTATGTATTTATTATAAGGATTCGTGATATGATTGACAATTCTAATTTGCACGGATGCCGGAGTTTTACGCCACTGTATAGGGTTTTATACATTGTTTAGATAATGTATAGGAAATATGCATTGACAGAATAGGGTCTACGATGTATGCTAACAAGGCAAACTTGAAAAATTCCATATGGATCGTTCTCTTATTCAGAGTGGTGGAGATACATAGGATCTGTGAAACCACGGCAACCCCGTCAGAGGAAGGTGCCAACCTGAGCGAAATTCGAACAATAAGAGGATTTGATTATATCTTTTGATTGAATCCGCTTGTTCCAATGCGGATTTTTTTATGTTTAAAAGACGTATCATTTCTAAAAGAGGGGATGGTACATAACGTAAAGTATAGTTAGAAAAGAAGGAGTTTAGACATGGAAAAGAAATTATTTACTTCCGAGTCAGTAACAGAAGGACATCCTGACAAAGTCTGCGATGCCGTTTCTGATGCGATTTTAGATGCATGTATGGCACAGGATCCAATGAGCCGTGTTGCTTGTGAAGCAGCTGCTTGTACTGGTTTCGTGCTTGTAACTGGTGAAATTACAACCAAGGCACAGCTGGATATCCCTGCAATCGTTCGTAAGACTGTTTTGGATATTGGATACGATGATGGTGCGAAGGGATTAGATGGTAATTCTTGTGCTGTTATGGTAGCGCTTGATCAGCAGTCTGCCGATATCGCTATGGGTGTAGATAAGGCACTGGAAGCAAAGGAAGGTTCTCTTACAGATGACCTCGACACAGGTGCTGGTGATCAGGGTATGATGTTTGGTTATGCTACAAACGAAACAGAAGAATATATGCCATATCCAATTGACCTTGCGCATAAGCTTGCTCGTCAGCTTACGAAGGTTCGTAAGGATGGTACACTTTCTTATCTTCGTCCAGATGGTAAGACACAGGTTTCTGTTGAATATGATGAGGATGACAAGCCGGTAAGACTGGAAGCTGTCGTTCTTTCTACACAGCATGATGAAGATGTGACACAGGAACAGATTCATGAAGATATCAAGAAGTATGTATTTGATCCAATCCTTCCAAAGGAATTAGTAGATGACAATACAAAGTTCTTTATCAACCCAACAGGCCGTTTCGTTATCGGTGGACCTCACGGTGATGCTGGTCTTACAGGACGTAAGATTATCGTAGATACTTATGGTGGTATGGCTCGTCATGGTGGCGGAGCTTTCTCTGGTAAGGATTGCACCAAGGTTGACCGTTCTGCAGCTTATGCAGCTCGTTATGTTGCTAAGAATATCGTTGCAGCAGGTCTTGCGGATAAGTGTGAAATCCAGTTATCTTATGCGATCGGTGTGGCACAGCCAACATCTGTACGTGTAGATACATTCGGAACTGGTAAGCTTTCCGAAGAAAAGCTTGTGGAAATCGTACGTGAGAACTTTGACCTCCGTCCAGCTGGTATCATCAAGATGCTCGACCTCCGTCGTCCAATCTATTCTGGTACAGCAGCCTATGGTCATTTCGGACGTAACGACTTAAATCTCCCATGGGAAGAATTAAATAAAGTAGAAGATTTGAAGAAGTATTTGTAAAATCGATAACTATGGTATAATAAAGCTGTGGACACAGAAATGTGTCTGCAGCTTATTTTTTTGGGGGAGCTTTAATCAAAAGTAGGAGAGGATTATGAAACTTAAAACACGGCTCATTATCAGCTTTTGTCTGATTCTATTCTTGCCGATTATTATGGGATATGTGCTTTTGGGGTCCTTTCGTATGATTCAATTGAATCAGATGGGCAGTATGTATTCGATTAACGGTAACTATGAATACTTTACAAATTCTATTCAACTTCTGAATTATTACATCTCGATGGAGGTGGAACAGGCGGAGAATTGGGTAGATGATGAAAATCTATTTGACGTTGATAATCTGGAACGATTAAATGATAAAGCAAATAATAATAATTGTTTTATTATGATGCGAAAAGAGGATGAGATTCTCTATGATGGAGGCGGAGGCGTTATCACAGGGAAGGATTTACCGTCTTTTGGCGCAAATACTTCGGATGTCAGCGTGATTGTCTATTTAAGTGATACATCGACTGCCATCCTCAGACAGATGGATTTTACGTACGATGATATTGAATGTACCTTATTTCTTGTAACTACTTCAGATAAAGTACTTCCAGAAGTAAAAAAATTAGCATTGGATTTAATTCTATCAATTGTTATTATATTAATATTAACAGCTATTATTTTGATTGGTTGGACTTATCAGGGTGTCGTTCCACAACTTCGATATCTGGTAAAATGTACAGAGGAGATACGGGAAGGAACGCTGGATAAGCCGATTGAATATCATGGTAGCAATGAAATTACGGAATTGGCCAGAGCGCTGGAAGAGATGCGAAAACGACTGCAGGCGGATGCTTTGGAGAAGATTGATAACGAGCAGGAGCAGAGAGCACTCATTTCCAATATTGCACATGATTTAAAAACGCCGATTACAGCGGTGAAGGGATATGCAGAAGGAATTCTCGATGGTGTTGCATCGACACCGGAGAAGAAGGAAGCATATCTTCGAACGATTTATAATAAAGCAAATGAGATGAATTCCTTAATTAATGAATTGTCACTCTATACAAAGATTGATACCAATCGAATTCCTTACAATTTCCAGAGATTGAAGGCCAAGAAATATTTCATGGATTGTGCCGAGGAGATTGGAATCGATTTGGAAAATCAACAAGTGTCTTTCGATTTCTATTGCTACGTGGATCCGGATGTGGAAATCATTGGAGATCCGGAACAGTTGGAGAGAGTTATCCATAATATCGTAGGAAACTCCGTGAAATATCACGGCGATGAGGCACTTCGGATTCAGCTTCGAATCAAGGATGTGGGCGATTTCGTCCAGGTGGAACTGGAAGATAATGGTATGGGCATTGCAGCGAAAGATTTACCATTTATTTTTGATCGTATGTTCCGGGCAGATGCTTCCCGAAATTCCAAAACCGGCGGTTCTGGAATCGGTTTAAGTATAGTAAAGAAAATAGTGGAAGATCATGGGGGAAATATTTGGGCAACCAGCAAAGAGCGTTTGGGGACCTGTATGTACTTCGTAATTAGAAAATATCAGGAGGGAACGAGTAATGAGTAAAATTTTAATTGTTGAAGATGATGAGGCAATCTCTGATCTTCAGAAGGACTATTTGGAACTGAGTGATTTTGAAGTGTCTGTGGAAAATGACGGACAAGCGGGGTTAGATCGAGCTCTTTCTGAGGATTTTGATTTATTCATTCTCGATTTAATGCTCCCAGGAATGGATGGATTTGAAATCTGCAAGCGAATTCGTGAGATTAAAGATACACCAATCCTGATGGTTTCTGCGAAGAAAGAGGATATCGATAAGATTCGAGGACTCGGACTGGGCGCAGATGACTATATGACAAAGCCATTTTCTCCAAGTGAATTGGTAGCGAGAGTGAAGGCGCATCTGGCACGTTATGAGAGACTTGTTGGTTCAAAGCATGGGGAAGATAATGATGTCATCAGTATTCGCGGACTTCGCATCGATAAGACAGCGCGTCGCGTATGGGTTCATGGAGAAGAGAAGCAGCTTACAACGAAGGAGTTTGAACTTCTGACATTCCTTGCAGAGCATCCAAATCATGTATTCTCCAAGGAAGAATTATTTAAGCATATCTGGAATATGGATTCGATTGGTGATATCGCAACCGTTACGGTACATATCAAGAAGATCCGTGAGAAGATTGAGATGGATACTTCTACACCACAGTATATTGAGACCATTTGGGGTGTCGGATACCGATTCAAAGTATAAAGATTACGTAGGCAAACGACGGGGGAGTCCGATGAGGATTCCCCTGTTTTTCGTGTTGTATCATTTGGCATACGTACGAACTGGATCATAGGAATGATAAGAGAAGGATGAGAGTTAGCATATGACAAAAATCTATGTCTGTACACACAAGAAATTTAATCCACCGCCGGACGAGCTCTATGTCCCGCTGCAAGTCGGTCGAGAATTGCAGGAGGACCTGGGATACCTAGGGGATAATACGGGAGATCATATCTCCTATGCGAATGGATATTACAGTGAACTCACAGGTCTTTATTGGATTTGGAAAAATGATACGGCTTCGGACATTGTAGGTACGTGCCATTATCGTAGATATCTATTAAATGATCACGGCGCGATTTTTACAGAACCTGAGATTCAGGAACTACTGCAGAACTATGATGTGATTACGACCAAGAATCTGGATTTGAATTACAGTTATTATGAAGGGTTCGGCGAGAATCATAAGATCTATTATCTAAAGGAATTAGAGAAGGTACTTCGCCGCGTGGTTCCGGAAGATTATCCGGTATATGAGAAACTGGTGCATGAGAAACATACGTATTTCGGCAATATGATGATTGCATCAAAACGCGTATATGACGATTATTGTAATTGGCTGTTTTCGATTTTATTTGAAATGGAACGGAACATCGAGATTGATGAACCGGATAGTTATCACCGGAGAATCTTTGGTTTTCTTTCGGAATTTTTATTCTATGTTTATGTCGTTGCCAGAGGATTAAAGGTGAAGGAATGCAAGGTCGGCATGATTGCAGAGAAGGCAGAGATCACGGAGATCAAACGTGAGATTGCGAAATATTTTCAGGTATCCGATTTGGATGGCGCGAAGAAATATTTCCTGGAGTGTTGTAGCAAGCGCCCGGATATCATGATGGAGGCGTCGGATATTACGGGAGAATTACATCTCTGCATGGAAGTGATGGCAATCGCGGGGCTGGAGAAGAAGCAAGGGTTACCATGTCTGCTGGATTATGTGACGGATTATCAGGAGCTGATGGATCTCTGCAATCGATTGAATCACTTTGTGATTGGAGAACTACATGATAGTTTGACTGCGGAAGAGAAGGAAGCATTTGAAGCTTTAAAGGCAGAAGAGTATGTGTCTACGGTCGCACTTGATGTGGCGCGGAAGATGTTTGAAAATAACACACAGGCGCATAGATATGTTAAAGTATAGTTTGGAAATTTTAGAGAGTGAGGGAAACTTATGAATCCGGAAATTATATATGAGGATCAAGATCTGTATATCTGTTATAAACCAATGGGGATGGCGACTCAGACGGCATCCGTTATGCGTCCGGATATGATTAGTTACCTTAGAAATATGCGTGCATCGGAAGGGCAGGATTCCTATATTGGTGTCATAAATCGACTGGATCAGCCGGTAGAGGGACTGGTGGTATTTGCGAAGAATAAAAGAGCGGCTGCAAATCTATCGGCGCAGGTGCAGAATCATTCGATAGAGAAATACTATCTTTGTATTGTGACAGCGGAGAATCTGGAGTCCGAAGGAGTCTTGGAGGACTATCTTCTCAAGGATACAAAAAATCAGATGGCGCGCGTTGCAACGAAGGCGGACAGAGATAGTAAATTGGCGAGACTTCGTTATCGTGAGGTGGAAGCGAAGGAGGAGATGCGCCTGCTTGAAATTGCACTCGAGACGGGACGTTTCCATCAGATTCGTTGTCAGCTCGCGAATCAGGATGCGCCGATTCTGGGAGACCGAAAATACGGTGGCGATGAGAATGGGGGACTGTGTCTGGCCTCTTATAAGGTTGGATTTTCGCATCCGCGAACCGGAAAGAAAGTAGAATTTGAAGTGATGCCTCGTGGCGATAGATTTCAGGAATTTGAAGCGATTCAGTCGCATAGGAAGAAAGAGGAACGATAGTTTTTGATGAAGATAAAGTTACCAGAAGACGTTAAAAATATTATAGATACGCTGGAGGAACATGGATTTGAGGCCTATGCGGTTGGCGGATGTGTCCGCGATAGTATCTTAGGCAAAGATCCTGCGGATTGGGATATCACGACTTCCGCGAAGCCGGAGCAGGTAAAGGCGTTATTTAAAAGTACAATCGATACCGGAATTCAGCATGGAACGGTAACCGTACTTTTGCATCATGTGGGATATGAAGTGACGACGTATCGAATCGATGGCGAATATGAGGATGGCAGACATCCAAAGGAAGTGTTATTTACACCGAATCTTCTGGAGGATTTGAAACGACGTGACTTTACGATCAATGCGATGGCTTATAATGACAGTCATGGTTTGGTTGATGAATTCGATGGGATTGGTGATTTGGAGCGTGGAATCATCCGTTGCGTAGGGGATCCGAAGCAGCGCTTTACCGAAGATGCACTTCGAATGATGCGCGCGGTTCGTTTTGCAGCGCAGCTTGGATTTGAAATTGAAGAAGCAACGAGAGAAGCGGCGCGGGAACTCGCTCCAACCCTGGCGAAGGTCAGTGCGGAGAGAAT
This sequence comes from Lachnospiraceae bacterium AC2012, assembly GCA_000702525.1. Classification (GTDB taxonomy): domain Bacteria; phylum Bacillota; class Clostridia; order Lachnospirales; family Lachnospiraceae; genus FD2005. The sequence goes on along the minus strand of JNIN01000001.1, from coordinate 1,413,860 downwards.
CCAGGTAGAGCTTGTGAAACTTCTTCTTTCGGATCATCCGCACCTAATGCGTGACCTGTATGAACTGGGACTTACAGCGGTTTTCCTTCCGGAGTGGGACCTCTGCATGGTGACAGAGCAGCATACCATCCACCATGCGTATACTGTGGGTGAGCATACGATTCGTGTTCTTGGAAATGTTCCTGCAGATCGTGTGTTACGTCTCTCTGCCCTACTTCACGATATCGCAAAACCGGAGTGCAAGACAACAGATGCCGAGGGAAATGATCACTTTGACGGGCATCCGGTTCGTGGTAAGGAGATGGCAAGAGAAATCCTACGAAGATTGAAATTTGATAACGATACGATGAAGCGTGTGCAGACCTTTGTGCGTTATCACGATGAACGCCCGGAATTGGATGAGCGTGCGATTCGCTGGGCGCTTTCAGAGATCGGTGCGGATGCATTTCCAGAGTTATTCACCTTAAAGAGAGCGGATACGCTGGGACAGAGCGAGTATATGCGACGTGAGAAATTAGAGGCAATCGACCGGTTTGAAGCGATTTATCAGGAAATTATGGAACGGAAGGATCCGCTTACGATGAAGGATCTTGCGGTGAATGGACAGGATTTGATGGCGCTGGGCGTGGAACGCGGGCCGGTTTTGGGTGAGACTTTGAAACGGTTGTTGGCGCATGTTTTGGACAATCCGGAGGAGAATACCAGAGAGCGATTACTTGAGATCACCAGAGGAGAGTTGTTATGAGATGGAAAGCGATGAAAAGGAGCTGGTTGGCATTACTGCTGATGTTACCGATACTTCTTACGGCCTGTGGAAAGGCGGAAGGAGAACTGGTCGTTGGTGGAGATAACACAGCGACGGAAAGCAAGACCAGTGATTCGGAGGATACGGATACAGAGGGTAGTGATGCAGATGATGTGGTCTATATCATAGAGGCGATGGATACGCAGGAGGAGACTCTGACACTGTATTCGACCGCTACCGGTAATATATTCCGTTATCCTTATAATCTGGTGACACGTTTTCTTGATTCCTACGGCAATTCTTCTGCCTGGTCGAATTTTACGGTGGGAACACCGGTTGAAATCACGAATCGTGCAACATCGGGTGTGTTGACGGAGGTTCGTATGAGTGATTCGACATGGACGAATGAGGAAGTGACGAATTATAGCATCGATCAATCCAGAAATCTGATGACCATTGGAAGTACAAATTATAAATTGACAGACAAGACGGTAACATTTTCAGGTGATACAGTGTCGGCACTGGATCTGGTTGGTGCCAATGATACGCTTCGTGTTACGGGAGTGGATAAAACAATTTTGAGTGTGGTTGTGACAACGGGATGTGGAACCATAAAATTTATGAATACAGAAGTGTTTGATGGTAGTATGATTCAGATTGGCAGCAGGATTTTCACCAGGGTATCCGATGGACTGGTAATCGAAGTTCCAGAGGGGACGTATACCGTTACCGCAGCGAATGATGGCTGGGGCGGTTCGGCAGAGTACACAGTTACTAGAAATGTTGAGACGGTTGTTAATATGGAAGACTTGAAGGGCGAAGGTCCGCAGTATTGTGAATTGTCCTTTACAACTTCTGTTGCGGGAGCCAGCATCTATCTGGACGGTTCCCAGATGGCAGTTGGAGAGGTTCGCCAGGTTACGTATGGAGAACATACGCTGCAGGTCGTTGCGGAAGGATATGAGTCATGGAATAAGACACTGTATGTTAATTCCGCAAAGGCGGAGATTGTACTGGAACTCTCGGAGGAAGATACAACAAGTACGGATAGCTCGACAAGTTCTAGTAGTTCTTCTAGTTCAAGCAGTTCAAGTTCGAATACAAGTAGTTCAAATAATAGTTCGAGTACAAGCAGTTCGAATACAACGAATAATACAAATTCGAATAGTTCAACAACGAATAATTCGAACTCCGATGTGGATTACCTAACAACATTATCGTCTACATTAAGTAGCTTGTTAGGGTCCGATTAGAATAAAAACAGGATTTTCTTAAAAGAATTGTACAAAGATGCGTAATAAAATTGTAATAATTTACACAAAAAAGCGCGAAAACCCTTAAAAATTAAGGTTTTTTGATTGACATGGTTTTGTAAAACGATTACTATTTAGTTAGTTGTTTTAGGGGAGCCCTCAAACAATAGAAAGTTATATAATTATATAATTCCAGAGGAGGAAGTTAGACATGAACAAATCAGAATTAGTAGCAGCTATGGCGAACAAAGCTGGACTTCAGAAGAAGGATGCTGAAGCAGCATTAAAGGCTTTCACAGAAGTTGTTTCTGAGGAACTTAAGAAGGGTGAGAAAATCCAGTTAGTTGGATTTGGTACTTTCGAAGTATCTGAGAGAGCAGCTAGAACAGGTAGAAACCCTCAGACAGGAAAAGAGATGAAGATTCCTGCATCTAAGGCACCTAAGTTCAAAGCTGGTAAGGCTTTAAAGGATGTTGTAAACAAGTAATAAAAACTTGTTACATAGGTTATAAGAATGTAAAGGACCTCGTAATGAGGTCCTTTTTTCATTTGAAAAATATACAAAAACCCTTATAATAGGTGTATTATAGAGATAGATTTCGAGGAGAATAGCATGCGTTTAGATAAATTTTTAAAAGTGTCACGTTTGATTAAACGTAGAACCGTTGCAAATGAAGCTTGCGATGCAGGTCGAGTGAAAGTGAATGATACGGTGGCAAAGGCTTCAACTAAGGTGAAGCCGGGAGATATTATCGAAATTGCATTTGGTAATAAGACCGTTCGCGCCGAAGTTTTGACACTGAAAGAGACGACGAAGAAAGAGGAAGCGGGAGAACTTTTTAAATATCTGTAGGAAGGTTGAGTATGAGAACTACCAAGAGTACAAGGAGAAGAAGAAAAGGGAATAAGAAACCGTTTCTTTTGTTACTTGTAGTTTTTCTAATCGTTGTAATGAGTGTGCAGATGATGCGTTTATATCAGAAGCATGAATATTATGAAGAGCAGGAAGCAAAAGCGCAGGAAGAATTAGAAGAGCAGCAAAAGAGAGAAGAAGAATTAGAAGAATATGAGCAGTACACACAGTCAGATGAATATATCGAAGACGAGGCACAGAGTAAGCTAGGATTGGTTCATGGTAATGAAATCATATTCCGCGAGGAAGATTAGTCAGAGATAGGTTTGTTGGAGATCTCTAACGAGGTCTCCTTTTGTGTTTTAGGGAAATGTATGACAGATTTTGAAGAGAGATTAAAAAACTATATAGATACGGAAGAGATCTTCCAGGCTGGCGACCGATTGCTATTGGCCGTTTCCGGTGGTGCAGATTCCGTTGCGTTACTGCGGGCGCTTCGTTCCATTTCTGAGAGATGGAACGCAGATTATCAGATGGAAGTTTGCCATATCGAGCATGGAATTCGTGGACAGGAAAGTGTAGAAGATGCGGAGTTTGTGGAAAACCTATGTAGAAACTTAGGAGTTTTGTGCAAAACGTATTCCGTGGATGCACTTGGCTATGCAAAAGAACGGGGACTGTCCGTGGAAGAGGGAGCAAGGATTCTTCGGTACCAGAAATTCCGGGAACTTGCGACAGAAAATCAGCAGAAGATTGTAGTCGCTCATCATGGTTGTGATAATGTGGAGACGATGCTCTTTCAGTTGTCGAGGGGCAGTGGTCTACGAGGCTTTATTGGTATGCCGCCAGTGAAAGGGCGAATTTGTCGACCTTTATTATTTGCAACACGAGACGATATCGTACAGTATCTGGCGGAGTTGCAGCAGGATTATCGCACGGATTCTACGAATCAGGAACTTACATATGCGAGAAATAAGATTCGACACCAGGTGCTACCGGTCTTAGAAGAGGTCAATCCGGAAGCAATCTCTCATATGATGCGCTCGATGGATTTGCTTCGGCCCCTATTAAAGGAACACTATCGGCATGTGCAGAAGGAATTGCAGCGGGCAATGAATCCGAAAGGCGAGTTGCTTTGTGATCGGGTTCGAAACATGGAGGAATATCTGCAAGGAGAAGTGATTCATGAGTGGGTGCGTAAGCATAGTACGCATGCCAAAGATATTGGCCAGGTTCACATAGATGCTTTAGTTTCGCTTCTATCGAAGGAGGTAGGGAAGTCCATTTCGCTTCCCTATGCGAGCGTTGTTCGTGGATATGAGGCGCTGCGCTATCTACCAGAGGGAACGGAGCATGCAACACTTGTATGTGGACAGGAACTGTCGACAGCGGATGCAAAACAGAGGATTCCACAGCACCGATTTGAGGAAGCAGTAACATTTCCAGCATTGGAAATGGGACAGCGGATGGAGCTTTCGTTTGATGGATATCAGGTGAAATTGGAATTGGTAGAGAGAAATCCTGAGGAAAGCCCGAAAATCAAAGAAATGACATATACGAAATGCTTTGATTATGATAAAATTCAAGATATTATTCAATTTCGAAATCGTTGCACGGGCGATCGCATCGCAGTGATGAAGCACGGTTCGAAGAAATTGAAGGATTATCTGATTGATGCAAAGATCCCGAGAGAATGGCGAGATAATCTGATTCTCCTATCGGATGGACAGAATATCATGTGGATTATCGGGGATCGGATGAGTGAAAAATACAAAGTAGATAATCATACAAAACGAATTATTAAAATAGAAATTTGGAGGAATTCTTAAGAGATGAGTGAAAATATCAGAGTAATGATCCCGGAAGAAGAGTTAACAAGACGTATCAAAGAACTTGGGGAAGCAATCAGCAAGGATTTTGAAGGTGAAGAAGTATATCTTGTTTGCGTTTTGAAGGGTGCGGCATTTTTCGCAACAGAATTAGCGAAGAGAATTACGGTTCCTGTTGTAGTGGATTTCATGGCTACTTCAAGTTATGGTAGCGGTACGGTTTCCAGCGGTGTTGTAAAGATTACAAAGGAATTAGACTTCGACCCTAAGGGTAGAAATGTTGTCGTTGCCGAAGATATTATTGATAGTGGTAATACTTTAAACTTCTTATTAGATTATTTCAAAGATAAGGGGGCTAAGAGTATTACGCTCTGTACAATGCTCGATAAGCCGGACCGAAGAGAAGTAGATGTGAAGGTGGATTACACTGGATTTACGATTCCGGACGAGTTTGTAGTGGGGTATGGTCTTGATTATGACCAGAGATATAGAAATCTGCCATATATCGGAGTGGTAGAAAACGTATAAAAGGAGAATGAGTTTTGAAACAACGTAGAAGAGGAAGTATTGGGGTTTATCTTATTATCATCGCCTTATTTGTAGCGATGTGGTACCTCTATACAGAAAGAACAGAACCAACATACACACAGGCGCAGTTTGAGAGTGCGTTAGAGAAGGGGACGATTTCCTCTGTAACCATCGAACCGAATGCGGAAGTTCCAACGGGTACATTGAAAATCACAATCAAAGGTGGAGAGACCTACTTGATGCATACCTCTGACGTTACGAAGTCGGAAGAACAATTAACGGAAGCGGGTGTGACGTATCTTTTGGAAGATGTTCCACATGATAAATGGATGGAATGGTTGCTGCCAATGCTACTGATTGGTGCATTATTCTTTATCTTATTTGTCAGTTTTATGAATGCGCAGAATGCTGCGGCAAGCGGTGGCGCAGGTGGTCGTATGATGAATTTCGGCAAGAGCCGTGCACAGATGACGACGGGAGATAAAGTAAAGACAAGATTTGAGGATGTAGCAGGATTAAAGGAAGAGAAGGAAGAACTCGAAGAAGTCGTGGATTTCCTGAAAGATCCTGCAAAGTATACGAATGTCGGTGCGCGTATTCCAAAGGGTGTCATCCTTGTGGGCCCTCCGGGTACCGGTAAGACCTTGCTTGCCAAGGCGGTTGCCGGGGAAGCGGGTGTTCCGTTCTTTAGTATTTCCGGTTCTGACTTTGTCGAGATGTTTGTCGGTGTCGGTGCCAGCCGTGTCAGAGATTTGTTCTCTGAGGCGAAGAAGAATGCTCCTTGTATTGTATTTATCGATGAGATTGATGCGGTTGCAAGAAAGCGTGGTGCCGGACTTGGTGGAAGCCACGATGAACGTGAGCAGACATTGAATCAGATGCTGGTAGAAATGGACGGTTTCGGAGCAAATGAGGGTATCATCGTCATGGCTGCGACAAACCGTGTAGATATTTTGGACCCTGCGATTATGCGTCCGGGACGTTTTGATCGTAAGGTATTTGTGGGTCGACCAGATATTGGTGGACGAGAAGAGATCCTGAATGTGCATGCCAAGAATAAATCACTTGGTGATGATGTGGATTTGAAGCAGATTGCACAGACAACGGCAGGATTTACCGGTGCGGACTTGGAAAACCTCTTGAATGAAGCTGCTATCCTTGCGGCAAAGGAAGATCGTTCCTTTATCCAGATGAAGGATGTGAAGCAGTCCTTTGTGAAGGTAGGACTTGGTCAGGAGAAGAAGAGCCGTATCATTTCCGAAAAAGAACGTAAGATTACAGCGTACCATGAATCGGGACATGCGATTTTATTCCATCTGCTTCCGGATGTGGGACCTGTTTACAGTGTTTCGATTATTCCTACAGGTGCGTCGGCAGCAGGTTATACGATGCCGTTACCTGAGAAGGACGAGATGTTTATTACGAAATCGAAGATGCTCCAGGATATCGAGGTGTCCATGGGTGGACGTATCGCAGAGGATTTGATTTTTGGCGATATTACAACCGGTGCATCGCAGGATATTAAGCAGGCAACTGCTACAGCACGTGCGATGGTTACAAAGTACGGTATGTCTGCGGATGTTGGACCAATTAATTACAATGCCGATGACGATGATGTATTCCTTGGCAAGGACCTTGCACATGACAGAGGTTATGGCGAGAGTACAGCATCACAAATCGATAGTGAAGTAAAACGTATTATTACAGAATGTTATGCCGAAGCGGAGAGAATTTTGAAAGAGAATATTGATATTCTCCATAAATCCGCTGCAATTCTTTTAGAAAAGGAGAAAATTGGCAGAGATGAATTCGAAGCTTTGTTTCCAGAAGGAGCAGCTCCAGAAAAAGAAGGTAGAGGTGTAGCCGTAGAAGAGGCAGAATAGGGGTACAAAAGGATATATATGTGGTAGAACATGCGGGGGAATTGTACGCAAGAGGGTAGTTTTGTACAAGGTGCATAAAAATGTACACCATCTTTTGTGATGTTTGTGCAGACTTTTGCATAGACCTTTGATATTATAATCTTCGTAAAAACCCCCAATACATTATATATATTTTTACTACCCCCATAGTAAAAATACCTTCTCCTAAAAAGACAGCTTTTGGCTGTCTTTTTTTCTGCACAATTTTAATAAAACAGAAAAATAGATTATAATAGAATGGAATGATTTAGTCATTGATAAACTATATATAGTTATGGGTTAGATTATATATAGATATATAAAGGGAAGAGGAATATGAATAGAGCAGCAATATTTAGTGATGGTACGCCGGAATACTGTAATCCTTGGCAACCAAAACCGGGGGATCGAGTAGAAGTTCGTGTGCGTGTTGCACATCAGGATGTGAAGCAGGTGTTTTTGCTTACAAAACGTCAGCGTGTAGAAATGAAACTCGATCGAGAGACGGATCTTTTCGATTATTATCGTACGAAAATCAATCTTGGCGAGGAACGATTTGGCTATATTTACCAGATACAATCGGCAGATGATAGTTGTTATCTGGATCGCTATGGGGTTAGCGATTCACAGAGATGGCAATATGCCTTTACGCTGGTTCCTGGATTTTCTACACCGGATTGGTCGCAGGGCGCAGTCATGTATCAGATTCTGGTGGATCGTTTCTATAATGGCGATACGACAAATGATACGGTGGATAATGAATATCACTATATCAGTGATTATGCAAAACATATTCAGGATTGGAATACGCCACCAGCGACATTTGATGTTAGTAATTTTTATGGTGGTGACCTGGAAGGCGTTCGGCAGAAGTTATATTATCTGAAGAGCCTTGGTGTAGAAGTGATTTATTTCAATCCGATTTTTGTATCACCGTCAAATCATAAATACGATACGGAAGACTATGATTATATTGACCCTCACTACGGCAAAATCGTAGAGGATGGTGGGGAACCACTGGCGCAGGGGGATTTTAATAATGCCCATGCAACGAAATATAAGAAGCGCGTGGCGGATTTAAAGAATCTGGAAGCTTCGAATGAGTTTTTTGTTGAGTTTGTAAAAGAAGCACATGAAAAGGGAATTAAAGTCATTCTGGATGGTGTATTCAATCACTGTGGATCTTTTAATAAATGGTTAGACAGAGAGCGGGTATATGAGGGCCAGGAAGGCTTTGCAGAAGGCGCTTATCATACGCAGGATAGTCCTTATCATAACTTCTTTAGTTTCAATAAAGAGGGAAAGTGGCCGGATAATGGAGCGTATGATGGCTGGTGGGGACATGATACCCTTCCAAAATTGAATTACGAAGGTTCTCTGCAACTTACGGAATACATCCTGTCAATTGGGCGTAAATGGGTTTCGCCACCATATAATGCAGATGGCTGGAGACTGGATGTGGCTGCGGATTTAGGACATAGTGAGAGATTCAATCATATCTTCTGGCGTAGATTTAGGGATGAAGTCAAGGAAGCAAATCCTGAGGCGATTATTCTTGCAGAGCACTATGGCGATGCGAGCTCCTGGCTGGAAGGTGACCAGTGGGATACGATTATGAATTATGATGCTTTTATGGAGCCGGTGACATATTTCCTTACCGGTATGGAGAAGCATAGTGATGAGTTTCATCCGGATGCGCTTGGAAATGGTCAGCAGTTCGAACTTACGATGCGTCACACCATGACACAGTTCTTGACACCGTCGTTACTGTGTTCCATGAATCAGTTGTCAAATCATGATCATAGCCGATTTTTGACACGTACGAATCATATGGCAGGACGTGTTTCGGATTTTGGTTCGGATGCTGCTGGGGAAGGCGTCAATGTCGCTGTATTTAAAGAGGCCATCTTGATTCAGATGACATGGCCGGGTGCACCAACGCTTTATTATGGCGATGAAGCGGGTCAGGTCGGATTTACCGATCCGGATAACCGTAGAACTTACCCATGGGATAAGGCAGATTATGCACTGATTGATTTCAATCGAGATATGATTATGTTGCATCGATTGAACACCTGCTTGAAAAGGGGATCCTTTATCTTCCTTCGCTGTGATGAGAATTTCATCAGTTATGCAAGATTTACCAGAGATCAGCAAATTGTGGTTGTTGTGAATAGTGGCGAGCCAATTGTGGAACGCGATGTACCGGTATGGCTTGCGGGTGTTCCGGATGGTGAGATGGAAGAGATTATGATTACAAATGAGAAGGGATATTCGATCATGCCGGTGAAATACAAGGTAGAAAACGGTCATATGCATGTCAATCTCAATGCCTATACGGCTATGGTGCTTCGTCATAACGTATAGAAGTGAAATAAATATGAAAAAAATATAAAAAAATGGGGAACTTCGTATTGCGACGGGGTTCCCCATATGATATATTAAACAAGGTTGTTTTAGTATAAAACAAAATAGATGGGTGGTTTCCCGAGTGGCCAAAGGGGACAGACTGTAAATCTGCTGCAAATTGCTTCGGTGGTTCGAATCCACCACCACCCATTGCTACAGATTGAATTAGAAGGACGCAATGATAAGAGGGGCGTCCTTCTTTTTTTATTGCAAGAAAGCAATTATAGGAGTTGGGTGTTTTTGTCTTTTGCAAGCATGCAGAATGCTTTATAATGAGGGATATAAGAATCTATGATGATACTATAGGATGAAGTGGGGGGGTAATTATGAGAGTTCATATCACAAATCTATACGGTATATCTTATTCGTGCGCATCTCGAATTGCTATGAACAATACGGTAGAAATAGCAAAGCAAATGGGTTTTCATGAATTAGATTTTTTTAACTATCCTGTGGAAACAGATAGTGATTCGGAATTAAATACCCGATTAGATGGAATCATTGCTGGGTTATGGCATGATGATGTTATAGTGTTTCAATTTCCATCATGGAATGGTTTTACGTTTGACGAAAAATTCTGTGATAAGGTCAAAGATTATCTTAATACAAAGCTGATTCTTTATGTTCATGATATCGTTCCCCTAATGTTTGATAAAAACGAAGATAATATACGACGCGTGGTGCAGATTCTTAACCGGGCAGATGTATTGATTTTACCTTCTGAGAAAATGAAGGAACTGCTAAAAGAGTATGGATTAGAGGTTTCTAAAATACTGTATCAGGAAGTATGGGATTATCCTATATCCGCGCATATGGAGCCAAGTGCATTTATTCGAAAAATGTTCTTCCCGGGCGCATTGGAACGATTTCCTTATATCATGGATTGGAAAGGAAAAACTCCGGTAGAGGTATTTGATAATGGGATGCAGGCTTGTGAGAATTCTAATTTGATTGTCAATAAGGTGCTTCCTAGTACGGAGTTGGTTTTTAAATTAAACGGGGGAGGTTTTGGCCTTCTATGGGCGGAAGATACGCAAAAAGAGTATTATCAGTATAATAATCCATTTAAATTAGGGACATATCTAGCGGCAGGAATACCAACGATTGTGCAAGCGGGTACCCATGCTGCCGAATTTGTTGCTAAGCATCAAATTGGATTTGTGGTTCATTCTTTACAGGAGGCGGATGAGATTGTTCAAAAACTGACAGAGGAAGAATACGGTAGAATTTCAAAAAATGTTGAGAAGATCGCTTTCTTAGTTAGAAATGGTTATTATACAAGATCCGTATTAAATGAGGCAGTAAAGTGTTGTTTGACAACGGTTTAGCGATTCCATCTCTTTCTCTATTGTAAAACTGTGGGAAAAAAGATAAAATAAGGCATAGGGGTTGTGAAAAAATTCACAATTAAGGTTATATAAAGGTTAAGTGTCTTATAAAGGAGAAGTTAATATGATTACGGCTGACGCAGGTATACTGAAACTTAAGCATAAAGTCATTGAGGAGGTTGCGCGCCTTGCGTGGGACGATGGACTGGATGAGGAAGGCAAGGAGAAACTTGTCTATGAGATTAGTCCGGGACCTACCGCACAGTATCGTTGCTGTGTGTACAAGGAACGTGAACTTGTAAAACAGAGAATTAACCTGGCGATGGGTAAGTGCCCAACACCACAGGTAGAATCGAATAATATTATTCAGGTGCTTTCACCAGCGTGTGAAGAGTGCCCGATTGCCTCTTATACGGTTACGGATAACTGCCGACTTTGTATGGGTAAGGCGTGTATGAATTCCTGTGCGTTTGGAGCAATCTCGCTTGGTGAAAATCGTACCAAGATTGATCCGAATAAGTGCAAAGAGTGTGGCAAGTGTGCGGCTGCATGTCCTTATGGAGCGATTGCACATCTGGTTCGTCCATGTAAGAAGGCTTGCCCGGTTGGTGCGATTACGTATAACGAATATGGTGTATGTATTATTGATGAGAGTAAGTGCATCCAGTGCGGTCACTGTATTCATAGTTGTCCATTCGGCGCGATTTCATCAAAGTCCTACCTGGTAGATATTATCCAAGAAATTAAAGCAGGGAAAGAAGTCATAGCCATGTGCGCACCTGCCACAGAAGGACAGTTTGGCGAAGAGATTACGATGGCGTCCATCAAGAACGGTTTGAAAGAGCTGGGATTCGCAGATATGGTGGAAGTTGGTCTCGGTGGAGATATGACGGCTGCCTATGAATCCGCAGAGTGGGCAGAGGCAAAAGAAGAAGGCCGCAAGATGACGACGTCTTGTTGTCCGGCGTTTATTAATATGTTGCGGAAACATTTCCCACAGCAGTATGAGGAAAATGTTTCATCGGTTATTTCGCCAATGTGCGCGATTTCCAGATATTTAAAAGCGACTCATCCGGGTTGCGTGACAGTATTTATCGGACCATGTATTGCAAAGAAGGGTGAGGCGCAGGATGAGACGATTCCGGATAATGCAGATTATGTAATAACCTATGGTGAATTTAGAGCACTTCTTCGTTCGAAGGGTGTAGAATTGAAACCGGTGGAAGATGAATATCAGGAATCTTCGATCTGGGGTAAACGATTTGCATCTTCTGGTGGTGTTGCAAATGCGGTTATTGAATGTATGGAAGAACGTGGCCAGGACGTATCCGATATTAAGTTGAAACGCTGCGCCGGTGGAGATGAGTGCCGAAAGGCCTTACTGCTCTTAAAGGTTGGCAAATTGCCGGAAGACTTTATTGAGGGTATGATTTGTCCGGGTGGATGTGTCGGCGGACCATCAAAGCATAAGACTGAGCAGGAGATCACCAAAGCGAGAGAGGCACTTTTATCAAAGGCTGACAAGCGTCAGGTAATTGCAAATCTGGAGAATTATCCGATGGATCAGTTCTCGATGTATCGAGACGGACATATGGAATAGAGACGAGGAATCGTTTCTTAGATAGAGAGAAGATAAAAAGAAGGATGAAGCCATTAGGCTTCATCCTTTTCTAATACTCCATTGGATTTACGGTACTCATTTGGAGTAATATTATATTTTTCACGGAAACGCATCGTCAGGTGACTCTGATTAGAGAAACTCAGCAAATCACTGATTTCTGAGATGCTCATTTCGGAAGAGGAAAGAAGGTATTTCGCTTCTTCCAGCTTTCGATCGCTGACATATTTTGGAATCGTTGTTCCCATCTCGTCTTTAAATCGCATCGTCAGTGTACGACGGTTCAGACTTGTAACCTTTTCCAAATCTTCCAGTCGAATCGCTTCATAAATATGCTTCTGAATATATTCACAAATCAAAGCGATGGCAGAAGAGAGTTTCTTCTTATCTTTTGCTTCGTGAACCATCTCGCAAAGACCAAGCACGGTCTGATAGGCTAAACGGTCAATATCCCTTGTGTTATGCATACGGTCCATCTTCTGCGTGGCTTCGTCGCAATATGGGAATAGTTTGTTTCGCGAAAAACCGGATTCTAACATTCTGCCTGCCAGAGTGGAGATATTAATGATAAATTGATATCTCTTCTGATTCAGTGCATTGGAACTCATATGTGGAATCAGGTTGTGCTCCGGTCTACGATAGATATTCTCAAGCTCCGTAACATTTCCATTTAATACAGCTTCAATAATTGGTCCTGTAAGATTCAATTCCGGAACATCATCACGCTTTTCATCATCATAGCGCTTGTAATTATCGAATGCAGGCATCTTGGATAATTCATTGTACTGAATCTGCACACGAATCACAGGATGTCCAACAATCATATGGTGGATAATGCTGACAAAGCGTGCTACCTGCTGGTTATCTTTCGGTGGAATCGTAGACATAAAGTGTGAAAAGTTCGAAAGATGGTCAGGAATGATATTATTTCTTATTGCATTTGCTGTAAATGAGTTCTGTGGAATGTTGCACATCGGTAATGTTAATAAGAATGTATCTTGATCCAGCCATGAAATCGCTGAGAAGAAATCATTATCAAAATAGAAAATCAGGATTTCGTCTGTGGATACTCTATACTGTTTTAATAATTGGACACAATAAGAATAGATGTCAGACCGCAGCGTGTGAAAAATGACTTCAGGCGCAGCGAAAATCTCTTCCTGATCTGTATTTACAATGATGAATGGTATGCCTGAAGATACATGTAAATCCAACAAGCTCTGTTTGATAATGTTTGAAAATTCCTTCATAAATGCCTCCCCCAATGTTGAATTAAGAAAATAAATAAAAAACCCTTGTAACTACATAACAATTACAGACTCAATAGTATCAGACCGTGGCAAAAAGTGCAATATTTTATTAAAAAATAACGAAATATAAAAAAACTATTGCAGGCAATATCGAAACGTGATAAGGTTTAACTATGCTGATAGGAAACGTTACCAATATATAAAACACAACGAAAATTCCGATTTCGAAGAAACGTTTCCATCGGCAATGGGTGAATTAGGGTACATATAAATTTGGAGGGAAAAATATGAGAGCAAGTGGAGTTTTACTTCCCATCTTTAGCTTGCCTGGAAAATATGGCATCGGTTGCTTTAGTAAAGAAGCATACCGATTTGTAGATTTTCTGGAGTTGGCCGGTCAGAGTTTTTGGCAGATTTTACCGCTTGGACCAACCAGTTATGGAGATAGTCCTTATCAGTCTTTCTCAACATTTGCGGGAAATCCTTATTTTATCAGTTTGGAAGAATTGGTAGAGCAGGGACTTCTGACAGAAGCAGATTGCGAGAAGGCAGATTTTGGAAATGTTGATGCTTCCATTGATTATGGTCAGCTCTATCAGGCAAGATTTGAGATTCTGAAGAAAGCATTTAAGAATAAAAATCTGGATGCAGATGAAGAATATAAGAAATTCCTGACGGAAAATGATTTCTGGATTCATGATTACAGTGAATATATGGCAATCAAGAATCATTTCCAGGATCAGAGCTGGAATGCGTGGGATGAGGATATCCGATTACGTAAACCGGAGGCTCTTTCCAAGTATAGAGAAAAGTTGGCAGAGGAGATTTCCTTCTATTGCTTCTTACAATATGAATTCTATCGTGAATGGAAGGAATTGAAGCAATATGCCAATGAAAAGGGCATTCGAATCATTGGAGATATTCCGATTTATGTTTCCTATGATAGTGCCGATGTGTGGGCAAATCCGGAATTGTTCCAGCTGGATCAAAATGGTGAACCGGTTGCAGTTGCCGGTTGTCCGCCAGATGGATTCGCACCGACGGGACAGCTTTGGGGTAATCCAATCTATGATTGGGATTATCATAAGAAGACGAATTACGAGTGGTGGACGCTTCGCATGACAAAATGTGCGGAACTTTATGATGTTATCCGAATTGATCATTTCCGTGGATTCGATCAGTTCTATTCGATCCCTTATCCGGCAAAGACAGCCGAGAAGGGAAAGTGGGTCGACGGCCCGGGAATCGAACTTTTCCATCATTTGGATCAGGTGCTTGGCGATGCCGAGATTATCGCTGAGGATTTGGGATTCATTACAAAGACAGTGAAAAAGCTTGTTGCAGATACTGGATATCCAAACATGAAGGTGGTAGAATTTGCTTTTGATGCTAGAGATACAGGTTCAGCGAATGATTACCTGCCTCATAATTATGGGGAGAATTGCGTGGCATATACAGGAACCCATGATAATGAAACTTTGATGGGATGGTTAAAGGGAATTCCAAAGGAAGACCTGCTTCTCGTAGCAGAATACGTGGATGGCGATGCGATGGATGCAGAGGACCTCGCGAGACGATTGATCCGCATTCTGCATGCAAGTTCTGCAAAGTATTGCATTATCCCATTGCAGGATTACCTCTATCTGGATAATCGCAGTCGAATCAATACGCCATCAACACTTGGAAACAATTGGAAATGGCGCGCGTCCGAATCAGAAATCAATGGAGCACTCGCAAAGAGAATCCGAAAAGTGACACAGTTATTTGGACGTTTGCCAGTGATTTCTTCCGCAGAAGAGGAGGAAGAAGCTTCCGAAGAAAAGGACAAAGAGGAGTAGAAATGGCAAATCTTACGATTAAGGATATTGCGAAAATATGTGGCGTTGGGACAAGTACTGTTTCCCGCGCAATCAATGATGACCCGGGAATTAATCCTGCGACAAAGGAGCGAATTCTACGGGTGGTAGAAGAATTTCATTATGTGCCGAATAACGCGGCACGAAATCTGAAACTGACGGAAAATAATGCGATTGGCGTTCTGGTAAAGGGTTTGAATAACCAGTTTTTCCTGAGTATGTTTCGAATCTTTGAAGAGGAATTAGGAAAGCAGGGCTATACCTTTGTATTAAAGGAGATGGCTTCGGACCAGGATGAAGCAACGGTGGCGGAAGAGCTGGTAAAGGAAAAACGTCTGAAGGGTATCATTTTCATGGGTGGTAAGATTGAGAATCCCGATGTGACACTGAAGCGTTTGGACATCCCTTACGTGCTCTGTACCGTTGCGGTAAATGCGAATGTACGAGAGTCCGCATCGGTTTCGATTGATGATGAAAAAGAGAGTTATCGAATTGTTGATTATCTCTGTAAATTGGGACACAAGAGAATCGCAATTATCACAGGTCGTAAGAATGATTACGCGGTCGGTGGACTGAGACTGGATGGCTATAAAAGAGCTTTGGCGGATCATGGAATTGCCTATGATGCAAATCTTGTTGGATATATGAAAGATGATATTCCGGATTTCACAGCGAAGAATGGATATACGGTGATGAAAGAACTGCTGGAGTCCGGGGAAGACTTCACTGCGGTTTATGCAATTTCCGATTTAACGGCATTCGGAGCATATAAGGCGATATCAGAAGCCGGTAAGAAGATTCCGGATGACTATTCTGTAGTAGGGTTCGATGGAATTGATTTGACGGAATATATGACCCCATCGCTCACGACGATGGCGCAGCCAAAGGAAGATTTGGCCAAGGCTACCGTGCAGCTGCTGATGCAGGAAATCGATGGCGTAGAGACAGAGAAAAAGGTTGTTTATGACGCTGCCTTTATTGAGCGAGACAGCGTTCGAAAGATATAGAAATTTGGGTTAGAAGATATATAAAGGAAAGGAAAAAGAAATGGAAAAACGTATAGAAGCAATTCTGAAAGAGACATTTAAACATGGATTTGAGGAAGCAACTTCTGAGGAAATCTATCATGCACTGCTACTGTTGACAAAGAAGGAGATGGCGGGTCAGAAGCCGGTTTCAGGAGATAAAAAGCTGTATTACATCTCTGCTGAATTTTTGATTGGAAAGCTTCTCAGCAATAACTTAATCAATTTAGGATTATATGACGATGTGAAGGAAGCTTTGAAGAAGCATGATGTAGATCTTTCTGATATCGAGGAAATGGAACTGGAGCCATCTCTTGGAAATGGTGGACTGGGTAGACTGGCAGCATGTTTCCTTGATTCCATTGCAAGTCTGGAATTGCAGGGCGATGGTGTAGGATTAAACTATCATTATGGATTATTCCAGCAGAAATTTGAGAAAAATCTGCAGAAGGAAGTCAAGAATCCATGGCTTACTACGGATAGTTGGTTAACACGTGTACCAGTAGACTTCACCGTACCATTTCGTAAGATGACCGTACATTCTACGATGTACGATATCGATGTTCCAGGATATGAAACAGGAACCGTAAATAAGTTGCATCTCTTTGATTTGGATTCTGTAGATGACAATATGGTACAGTCCGATAGCATTGATTTCGATAAGACAGCGGTAGAGAAGAATCTGACACTCTTCTTATATCCGGATGATTCCGACCGCGATGGACGTCTGCTCAGAATCTATCAGCAGTATTTTATGGTAAGTAATGCAGCGCAGTTGATTCTTATGGAGACAAAGGCAAAGGGATATGACTTACATGAATTGGATCAGCATGTAGCAATTCAGATTAATGATACACATCCATCTATGGTTATCCCAGAGTTGATTCGTTTGCTCCAGATCGAAGGATTCACCATGGATGAAGCAATCCGGGTGACAGAGAAGACTTGCGCTTATACCAACCATACAATTCTTGCAGAAGCACTTGAGACATGGCCAATGGATTACATGGAGGAAGTAGTACCACATCTGCTTCCAATTATTCGTGAATTAGATAATCGTATTCGTGCGAAAGTTGCAGATCAGAGTACCTATATCATTGATGAAAATAATGCGGTTCATATGGCACATATGGATATTCATTATGGATATTCCATCAATGGTGTTGCTGCACTTCATACCGAGATTTTGAAGGATTCGGAATTGCATAATTTCTATAAATTATATCCGGAGAAATTCAATAATAAGACGAATGGAATCACTTTCCGTAGATGGTTACTGCATTGTAATCCGGAACTTGCAAATTATCTTACCTCTAAGATTGGGGAAGGATACAAGAAGGATGCAAAGGAATTAGAGAAGCTTCTTCAGTTCCAGGATGATGCAGAAGTCCTGCAGAAGCTGGAAGAAATCAAGAAGGCGAATAAAGTTGCGCTGGCGGATTATTTCCAGAAGAAACAGGGAATTACGATTCTTCCGGATTCCATCTATGATGTTCAGGTAAAGAGATTGCATGAATATAAGCGTCAGCAGATGAACTGCTTATATGCGATTTATAAATATCTGGAAATCAAGGGTGGCAAAAAGCCGGCTCGACCAATTACTATGATTTTTGGTGCGAAGGCTGCTCCAGCCTATATTATTGCCAAGGATATTATCCATCTGATTCTTTGCTTACAGGAATTAACCGCGAATGATCCGGATGTTGCACCTTACTTCCGCGTGGTTATGGCAGAAAATTACAATGTAAGTTATGCAGCAAAGATTATTCCGGCAGCAGATATTTCTGAGCAGATTTCACTTGCATCCAAGGAGGCATCTGGAACAGGAAATATGAAATTTATGCTGAATGGTGCATTGACACTTGGAACAGAAGACGGCGCCAATGTGGAGATTCGTGACCTCGTAGGTGAGGATAATATCTATATCTTTGGAGAGAAATCGGATACTGTCATCGATCTCTATGCGAAGAGTGGCTATTGTGCAAAGGATATCTATGATGAAGATGAGCAGATTCAGGAGTTAGTAGACTTCATCGTAGGACCGGAAATGATGAAGCTCGGAAAGAAAGAAAACCTCGAGAGATTGCATCATGAATTGATTTCTAAGGATTGGTTTATGACACTCTTAGATCTCAAGGATTATATAGAGACAAAGGATAAAGTCTATGCGGACTATGAAGACCGCAAGGCATGGGAAAAGAAGTGCCTTGTAAATATTGCAAAGGCTGGATTCTTCTCATCTGATCGAACGATTGCGCAGTATAATGACGAGGTTTGGCACTTACGTTAATCTCAGATAATTACACTCCTAACAATTAAAAATACACAAATACGGCCCTGGGAATTGTATGTTTTCAACAATTTCTGGGGCCGAAAATCGTTTATTTCGTCATATTTGATTATTTATCGAAAGTGCTATCATTAAATAGGATCCTATCCGTGATCGAAATCATTGTGGTGATGGCTTTTTGCAAATCTTCATGGTGAGGGGGATTTCGACATTTAGAACTGACAGACGCAATGTCTTTTTAGGAGAACGCGGAGGGTTTTTACGGTTGGACAGCTCGCAGGGGTGCGGGCTGTTTTTTTTATGTTGAAATACGGTGGAGGACGTTGGCTCTCCGCCTTTTTGAGTAAACCCTACTATGGTATAATGACAGCATGAAAAAAATCGTAGCAGGCATCCTGGCGCATGTGGATGCAGGGAAAACAACTTTATCAGAGAGCATGCTGTATCTTACGGGTGAGATTCGCTCCCTTGGACGAGTGGATCATCGTGACACTTTTTTGGATACAGATGATATAGAGAGAGCACGTGGAATCACGGTTTTATCCAAGATGGCGAGTTTAACTTACAAGGATTTGGAGATTACTTTCGTGGATACGCCGGGGCATGTGGATTTCTCGGCGGAGATGGAACGTACACTTCCGGTTTTAGATTATGCAATTCTTGTGATTAGTGGACTTGACGGTGTGCAGTCGCATACCAGAACGCTATGGAAATTGTTAAGTCGATATGAGATTCCAACCTTTCTTTTTGTAAATAAGATGGACATCACGCATAGGACGAAGGAAGAAATTCAGGCAGATATCATGGAGAAACTCAGTGATAACTGCGTGGATTTTTCTGACGCTTCTAGAAATGATACCGCGGAGCACCTCGCCATGTGTTCGGATCTCCTGTTCGAGGAATTCGATGCAATGGGAAATGTGCAGGAGGAATCGATACGAAAGGCGATTCAAAAGAGAGAAGTATTTCCAGTTCTGTATGGATCCGCGTTGAAGATGGAGGGTGTGGAAGCATTTCTTGATATCCTGGAGAAGTATGTGGATAACCCGGTTTTTGGAGATGCCTTCGGTGGAAAAGTATATAAAATCAATCGCGATAAAAACCATGCAAGACAAACATTTCTAAAAGTGACGGGCGGAACGCTGAAAGCGAAGGATCTGGTCTTGCCATATGGCGCTTATCCGGATGAAGCGGAGAAGGTCAATGAAATCAGAATCTATAAGGGTGACAAATACGAACCGGCGCAGTTTGTCAACGCAGGAGAATTGTGCGCGGTGACGGGACTTGAAAATACCTATCCGGGACAGGGACTTGGTGCGGAAGAGGATTCGGATGTACCTTCTTTGGAACCGGTGTTATCTTATCAAGTGCTTCTGTCAGAGAATCAGAATCCACATTTGATTTTGGAGGATTTACGAGAGTTGGAAGACGAAGATCCGATGCTTCATATCGAATGGAATGAGAAGCTGCAGGAGATTCACGTGCATCTGATGGGCAAGGTGCAGATTGAAGTACTGAAGGAACGTATGCGTACGAGATTCCAGGAAGAGGTGGATTTCGGTACTGGAAATATCATGTACAAGGAGACCATTGCGGAGCCGACGATGGGACATGGGCATTACGAGCCGCTGAAACATTTCGCGGATGTTGTGCTTACGATGGAACCATTGCCGGAGAATTCTGGAATTGTTGTAGAAACCGAGTGTCCGGTAGACAATTTGAATAAGAATTATCAGCATCAGGTGATGAATCAATTGATGCGAAGAGAGCAGGCAGGCGTGCTGACATGCTCACCACTTACCGATGTGAAGATTACGCTGGTAGATGGAAAATCGCATAAGAAGCATACGGAGGGCGGAGACTTCAGAAAGGCAACGGGAATCGCAGTACGAGACGGATTACTTCGTACGGATTGTGTATTACTGGAGCCTTATTATCATGTGACGCTCGAGATTCCGCAGTCAAGTGTGGGACGTGCAATGATGGACATCGAGAAGATGCATGGAACGATGGCATCGCCGGAAATCCATGGAGAACACTGTGTTTTAGAGGGCGATGTTCCGGTTGTTTGTGCCATGGATTACGCCTCCGAGGTTGCTGCCTATACGGGTGGTGTTGGCGAAATCCGGATGGAACTCAGTGGCTACAAGCCTTGTCATAATGCCGATGAAGTGATGGAGAACATCGGCTATGACTTCCGCGAGGACATCTATCATCCCTATGAATCCATTTATGTGCATCGGGAAAATCCGGATGCACCGATTCCTGGATTATCTGCTTCTGATGAGCAAAGGGATGCTGTTTCAGCGCAAGGAAATGTAAAATCTTCGAAAATAGCCAAAAGCAAGAAAAATAGCTATAATGGATACAGTGGCTTGGATGATGAATTGGAGGCAATCTTCACCAGAACCTTTGGGGAGATTCGACGTCCACTTCCGGCTTCTAAGACCGAGGTCTTCGCAGACCAGAGTCGCGTGGAGGAAGCGAGAGAGGAATATCTGAAAAGTCATCCTGGTGTTGCTGCCAAAAATGAGAGAAAGAAGGCAGTCATACGCAAGAAATACGTACTGGTAGATGGATACAATGTGATTTTTGCATGGGAGAATCTGAAGGATTTATCACGCACGAATCTGGAATCCGCCCGTACGAAGTTGATGGATATTTTATGCAATTATCAGGGATTTACTGGGGTTGAGCTGATACTTGTATTTGATGCATATAAGGTTAAGGGTAATCCGGGTGAGGTGTTCAATTATCAGAACATTCACGTGGTTTATACCAAGGAAGCGCAGACGGCAGACGCCTATATTGAACGAACGACGCATGTGATTGCAAATTCTGAAAATGCAGACGTTACGGTGGTTTCTTCCGATGGCCTGGTGCAGATGATTGTGGTTGGAGAAGGCGCTCGTCGTATTTCCTCCCGTGAATTTCAGGGAGAAGTAAAACGAGTGAATGAGGAAGGGTTGAAAGGAGTTAAATAATGAAAATCATCCATTGTGCTGATCTTCATCTGGATTCGAAGCTGGAGAGCAATCTCTCGGCGGACAAGGCGAAGATACGACGTGATGAATTGTTAGATACATTCGAGCGTTTAGTGGAATTTGCAGAGCAGCAGGGCGTTTCTGTGATTATGATTGCCGGCGATATGTTTGATAAGAATCATATTCGTAAGCTTGCAAAGAACCGTACGCTTGAGATTATGGAATCGCATCCATACGTAACATTTCTATATCTGAAAGGAAATCATGATAAAACGGATTTTCTTTCGGATTTGGAGGGCGAGATCCCACAGAATTTAAAGACATTCTCGGACGAAGAATGGACGTCTTACAGCTTTGGCGAAGAGGACGAAGTGGTGATCACCGGTCGTGAAATCAATAAGAATAATAGCAAGATGCTGGCGACGAACCTGATTTTGGATCAGTCCAAGGTCAATATCGTTATGCTGCATGGGCAGGAAGCGGATTACGTTGGAAATGATAAGACGGAGGTCATTAATCTAAATGACTATAAGAATAAGTACATCGATTATCTGGCGCTTGGTCATATTCATTCGTACAAGAATGAGAAGCTGGATGAGCGCGGGGAATATTGCTATTCAGGTTGTTTAGAGGGCCGTGGCTTCGATGAATGTGGAGATAAGGGATTTGTCCTTCTCGATATTCATGACAGTGTGATTGACAGTGAATTTATTCCATTCGCCTATCGTAAGCTTCATGAGATTCCGGTAGAGATTACGCCAGAGATGGATATGCCGGCAATCCTCGCCGCGATTGAAGATGCGATTTCTGCAATCAGTGAGAAGGATCTCGTGAAAGTTGTGTTGCAGGGAAATACCGATATGGATTTTGATATCGATATTCCACGTATTATCCGAACTTTTGAAGAGAAGTTTTTCTTCTTTAAAATCTATGATCGAACAAGTCCGGAAATTCACTATGAGAGTTTTGTACATGACCGCTCATTAAAAGGTGAATTTGTGCGCCTGATGCAGAAGGAAGAACTTTCGGAAGAAGAACGTTCGCAGATTATTGAAATCGGAATGAAAGCCATTATGGGGGAGGATATTGAAGAATGAAATTACTAGAATGTAATATCACGGGCTTCGGTCGAATCCAGAATGCGCATTTTGATTTCCAGGACGGACTGAATAGTTTTTGTGAAAAGAACGGTTGGGGCAAGACGACCTTTACCGTGTTTATAAAATCGATGTTTTATGGGATGGAATATAATCCGCGCCGTAAGGAATTGCAGGAGCGTGAACATTATCATCCATGGAATTATGGAACGTATGGCGGTAGTTTAACGTTCGAAATTGAGAGTGGTACTTATCGTATTGAGCGTACGTTTGGTAGAACCGATAAAGAGGATACGTTTGCACTTTTTGATGTGACGACCGGTCTTTCGAGTGAGGATTTTACGGAAAATATCGGTGAGGAATTATTTGAAATGGATCGTGATTCCTTTGAGAAGAGTATCTTCGTTCCACAGGATGGCCTGAAGACAGGAATGACGGATTCCATCAATGCAAAGCTTGGAAATCTCGCCACGGCGCGAGATGATATTAATAATTTCGATGCTGCGGTTTCTAAGATCGAGGATGCGCGTCGTAATTATACGAGAAATAGTTCGAAAAATATTGGTAAGCTTGTGAAGATTCGACAGGATATCCGTGAATGCAAGGAAGAGATTGAGAAGCTTCCAGCGCTTTCCGATGCGTATGAGAAGCAGAGTGCGCTGATTAATGAGCGACATGATACACTGCTTGACTTACAGAAACAGAAGCAAAAGCTTGCGAATCGTATTGCGGAGCAGAGTAAGAAAGAGCAGGAACTCGGAGCGTATCGTGAGCAGAAGAAGCAGATGCAGGAAACGCAGGAAAACTTAGAGAAACTCGATGATTTCTTTGCAAGAGGAATTCCGGAAGAAGAGCAGCTGCAGGCGATGATTGCTTCGGAGCGTCAGCTGGAGGTGGATCAAAGGGAATTAGAGGAACG
Source organism: Lachnospiraceae bacterium AC2012 (assembly GCA_000702525.1). Lineage (GTDB taxonomy): Bacteria > Bacillota > Clostridia > Lachnospirales > Lachnospiraceae > FD2005. The sequence goes on along the minus strand of JNIN01000001.1, from coordinate 1,389,975 downwards.
TACGAAGTCCCTTCCACCAGAGGAAGAAGTGACATTTCTTGATAAATTATTTGAGCATGGCGTACCAACCGATGAGATGATTAGCAGTTGGACGGAAGATGCGGATCGACTGAAGGAGCTTCGTATCAAGGGTGAGCATGCGCAGATGTCCGAGGAAGACAAGGATCATCTGCAGGAATTGAAGTTCTATTTTGCGAAAAAGAATCCAAGTATAGAGGAACTTACGATGGCGCAGGCGGATGCCGTTCAATTGGCGACGCTGGACGGTCAGGTGCGAGAACTGGAGGAGACCGTGCAACGCTTGGAATCACAGAAGCGTGCGATGGAGGAATCTTTAGAAGAGCACAGCAGTCATGGAGCAATGATCTTGTTCGTTTTGTTGACGGTTGTTCTCGTGCTGGGTGGCGTATCATTTCTTGAATTTACAGAAGGTACAAGAACCCTTGTCGTTTCGAGTGCGTGCTTTGTGGGAGCTGCACTTTTGATGATTTTCGGATTGCTTCGAACGATGCGAAAGAACAGTGTGGAGCGAAGAGAACGTGCAGAGCGTGCAAGTCGACTGGCAACAGCGCAGGTACGTTTCGATGAGATGAGTCGTGAGAGAAATCAGACCGAGGCGAAGGTGAAGGAGTTCCTTAGCAACTTCCTGGTATCGCCAAATGATTCGACACAGCAGATGATTGCAGAGATTCAGAGAAAGAAGGATCTCTATGACAGATTGCTCTCAGAAGAGGCGAAGTTAATCGAGAATACTTCGGGTACATTGGAGGAATTGTCTTCCTTACAGCTTCAGTTATATACCGCGCTGACGGGATATGCGGCTGTGTATGAGATGGATCTCTATCACGATATGAATGAGATGGATTTACTCCAGAATCTTAAGAATAATGCGGCTACTTATATGGAATATAAGCTGAATAAGCAGCAGGTGAATCAGTTGCAGGAGCAGACGAATCAGGCGCTGATGGAACTTCGTGAATTCCTGCGGGGATTCCAGTTTGACAATATGGAAGAACTTCTGCAGAATAAATTGAATACGGTTTTATTGAATCGAAATCAGTATATGGATCTTTCGAAGAAGGTGGAGAGTCTGCAGGAGAGTATTCGCGAATTTGAGGCAGAGCATGATTTGAGTGAGGACATGGAATCTGTCGAAGAAGTACAGCAGAGACAGACGGAGATTGATGATAAGATTGCGGAGTGTAACCAGTTTATTGCGAAAGAGCGTGAGGAATTGACCGTTCTAACGGAGAAACTTAGTACATTAGAAGATCAGAAATCCAGACTGGAAGGACTGCAAGAGACAGAAGCAGAATATGAAAAGCGCGTGGAATTACTGGATAAAACATTGCAGTATCTACAGCAGGCGAAGGAGAGCTTCTTGTCCCGTTATATGGCGCCACTACAGAATGGATTACGTCATTATTTATTGAAGTTGTACAACGAAGATGATACGGAAATTTTGGTTCGAAATTTCTCTTTGGATATCGATTTATCTGTATCGTATACATACAAGGGCATCACGCGCCAAGAGGGGTACCTCAGTTCGGGATATCGCGATTTGGTTTCCCTTTGTTCTCGTATGGCATTGATGGATGCACTTTACCAGAAGGAACAACCAATGATCGTGCTCGATGACCCATTTACAAATTTAGATCGAGACAAAACAGAGATGGCATGGAAATTGATGGAAGAGTTGGGTCAGGAGAAGCAGATTATCTACTTCACTTGTCATGAGAGCCGTATGCCAAAATAAGAGGAAAAGAAAATGAAATATGTACAATCAGGGGCGTTGAAGCCAGGAATGATTTCACTGAAAAGTATATATGATAAGAGGGGCGTGTGTTTGCTTGCTGCAAACCACGAATTGACAGCGGGAATTATCAAACAGTTGATGATTATGGAATTTCCAGGGCTGTATATCTATGATGAGTATTCTGAATATGAGGATCTCACAGAAATCCTCGATGAGAAGACAAGACTGGAAGCGATGAATGCGCTGAAGACGATGAATATTGATCGTGTCTTGTATCTCTCTACGGAGATTACCGAGCAGTTGCTTTCGGTAGAGGAGTTGATGATTGATTTCAAAGATTTGAAAATCTATCACAATGACACCTATGCACATTCGCTGAATGTTGCGATGCTGGCTACGACTTGCGGAATCGGCTTGGGTATGAATAACTACGATTTGCAGGAATTATGTGCATCGGCGATGCTTCATGACATCGGAAAACGCGGTATTAATCGGGAGATTCTCGATAAGCCGGGAAAACTGACGCCGGAAGAACGCGAGATTATCAATCAGCATCCGGCAATCGGATACAATATGATGTATGATAATCCGGCGATTACAACCAGAGCACGTATGGGAATCCTGCTTCATCACGAAAACTGGGATGGATCAGGATACCCAAGAGGAATTCAGGGAGACCGAATTCCACTCTATGCGCGAATTATACATGTAGCAGATGTCTATGATGCGATGTGTCAAAAGCGTGCGTATAAGGAGGACTACGACCCGAAGGAGTGCGTAGAATATCTGATGGCAAATAGTGGAACGATGTTTGACCTTCACATCGTTGAAAACTTTATACACTATTTGACAATTTACCCGGTCGGCACGGATGTGATGCTATCTACCGGACAAAAAGCCCGAGTTATTAAGAATCGTGCGAAGTCCGTGCTTCGCCCGGTGGTTATGTTGGAAGATAAAACAATCCTGGATCTCGCCAAGGATAGAAATACTTATAATATCACGATTGTGGGATATGATAAGGTGTTTCTTGAAGGAAAGGACTTGGAGCCGGCGGAGGTTGAGGAGTCTGCGGATGTTGAGGAGTCTGCGGAGTCGGGGCTGAATTCGGATTCGGAGCTGGCGGATTCGGAGCTGGATTTGGAGTCTGGTTTGGAGTCGGAAGCAGATTAGGAGTCAGATTCGGGTTTGAAGTCGGCTGATTGAGAGAAATAAAGAGAGGGAAATGCCCATGTTACTGGTGTGAGGTAACATGGGCATTTTTTATTGAATTTACTGTGCGGAGGGAGAAAATGCGGGCAGTACAGTAGGATTGAACTTGAATTTATTGTACGGAGGAAGGAATTGTTAGTAGTACAGTAGGATTGAACTTGGAAGTACTGTACGGAGGAAGAAATTGCGGGCAGTACAGTAACTTGAATACATAACAGGTGTAGAGGAAGAGATTTCTTAATTTGCACACCAAGAAAAGCGCCGAGGATGGTGTAGAGAAAGAGATTTCTTAAGCTGTGCACCAAGGAAAGCGGCGAGGATGGTGCAGAGGAAGAAATTTCTTAATTTGTGCACCAAGAAAAGCGGCGAGGATGGTGCAGAGGAAGAGATTTCTTGATCCGTGCACCAAGAAAAGCGCCGAGGATGGTGTAGAGAAAGAGATTTCTTAAGCTGTGCACCATCGGAAAGCGACAAGCTGGTGTAGAGAAGAAGAAATCAAGTTCTGTGCACCAAGGAAAGCGAACAAAGAGGTGTAGAAAAAGAAGAAATCAAGTTCTGTGCACCAAGGAAAGGCGACAAGCTGGTGTAGAGAAGAAGAAAACAAGTTCTGTGCACCAAGGAAAGGCGTAAAACAGGTGTAGAAAAGAAGAAATCAAATTCTGTGCACCAAGGGAAGTCGGTAAAGAGGTGTAGAGAAGAAGAAATTAAGTTCTGTGCACCAAGGAAAGTGAGAAAGCAGGTGTAGGGAAGAAGAAATTAAGTTCTGTGCACCAAGGGAAGGCGTAAAACAGGTGTAGAGAAGAAGAAATCAAGTTTCATGCACCAAAAGGAAATAAAGTAAGGGGTACAGAAAGCAAATTTGCTTTCTGTACCCCTTAGAGCTATATCCTTCAGGATTTGTACCCCTTAAAACTGTATCGTCAAGAACCGTACCGTCAAGAACTATCCCCTCCAAGAACCATGTAAACCCTATCTAAGAAGTTATTGTATAAACAACTATATAAACAACTATATAAACAACTACATTACTGATAGCAACCAAGAGCTTTGTTTAGCATTCTTTTGTAGGCATCATCAAGTACCCATTTGGAAGTGCGATCCAGAGTATCTAGGTAGTCCATCGAGATGTATCTTGCATAGATGGGTGTAAGTGCACCGTCATAGGCACTGGAATGAACTGGATTCGAAGATGTTACAGTGATGAAGATATTGCATTCTGTTACATTATCACAGAAATCAACCACGCGATAGGTGACAGTAGTGGCACCAGATTCGCGGACTTGTTTACTATTTTCGGCAGAATCAATCTCCGTATCGGTTTCAGTGTTTGCTGCCGGATTGCCCGCGGCACTGGTTGCTCCAATCGATCTTAGATATTCCCAATCGCAATGGTAGATCGAGACTTCTTGCAGTGGGATGTTATCGCGGTTCCAGTTGGAAACTTGTGTAGGATCGCTGGCATCCTCGCGGTCGGCGATGGTTACATGGGAGCTGTCCAGTAACATTTCTATTAAGTCGGACTCCGACAATGCTGCGAGCTCATCGGATGTCAGGTAGATGTCCGATGCCTCGATGGACGGGAATTCATCCCAGATAGCGTACATCAGGACGGTGACACAACCGCTTTCGTCGACCGATACGAGATCCGGACGCGTATGGATGACATTTAATAGAAATGCAGCTGCGGACGAGTGGTACTTATGGATGGAATCCTCGACGTAGTAGACGGTATCGTCGTAATAGAAGTCGGATGGGTTTAGTGACCAGCCTTGTTGCGAATAATTTTCCATGCCAAAACAATATTCAGGAAGCGTTGTCTCGTTATTTACATGTTCCATGAAAATATCAGTCTTACCGTCACCGAGTGCGACGCCATTTCCATTCAGTTGCAAAGTGAAATCGGTATCCCAAATGGCATAGAGGTCGAGGTTTTGACCTTCCGTGCTATAGAGGTTTCGGATCGTTTGTCCAACGTTGTAAGTCTGACCGGTGCCATCCGGAGAGGTGTTCCAATGTAGGAAGACAAAACCGGCTTGTGAGAACATCGGATTTTGGATGGAATCTGTCGTATCATAGGTCAGCGTTTGCTTATATACGTTGCTGTCCCCCACCCCATTAGAATGATAGGTGATGGAGTAGTTAATTGGCGTCCAGCGGGCGTAGAGATCGGTGTTTTCGCTAAAGGCATACCTTGTTCCGGCATTTCCGACGAAGCGCCCAGAGGCGTCGTACCAGCCGCTAAAGCGATATCCCGTGCGATTCGTTGCCGGTAAGGTGATGGTCGTATTTCCCCAAACCGCCTGAAATTGGATCACATCTCCGTTGACGGACGATAGATTTAGAACCGGACTTCCAGGGGAGTATGTCTGATGATCCCGTGTCCAGTGTAGAAATGTTGCATTTCCAGAAATCGCAGAGACAGCGCTGCCGCCGTTTGTTTGGAAGCTGCAGGAAATCGATTTGGTATACGCGTTTGGCAGCAGGTTTACCGCCTGGTCATAGGTCGCACTCTGCAAATCCATCGTGCCGGAGGTGTTGCCATTGCCATCATAATGGATGTAGTAAGTGTTCGGTTCACGAAGAAATGTTACGGAGGAGTATCCGAATTGTGCACCGATATATTGCTGAACGGTTGCGTCCATGATATATGCAGCGCCCGTGTAATGTGCTGCTGTACCGGCGCATCCGGTACCGGTCCATTCGCCAAAGATGGATTGCTTGAAATGATACCCCTGCATGTCCGGAACATGTATATAAATCCACGGCGTGTATTTGTGGCAATCGACATTGATCATATGCACAAGAATAGAGGTGGCATCGACCCATTCATAGGTGATTTCGCCACCGCCAGTCCAGGCATGATCATTGACCACGGTATCCAGGTTATCGTTAATCGTAAGGAAATGGATATCCGCATCGTGTGAGACGCCATAAACATAGAAATCCTTATTTTTGATATAGGAATTTGCTGCGTGAACAACCTGGCTATGTAGTAGAAAGCAGAGAAGCAGCGTGAACGGTAAGATTACAAAGTATAAACGTTTCATAGAATACCCCCATATGATTACTGAAAACTTGCGATGTATGTTTTATTTGTAGTACAGATGGTTTTAAGAAGATCGGAACGGGAAACGGTATTCGATACCGTATTCGAAGCCGGATTCGAGCTGGAATTAGCGCTAGAACCTTCCTCATCATTGACCTCGACCCAACCTGTGAATGTTAGCCCTTCGATTGTGGGATCCTCGGGAACGGGCAGCGTTGTACCGATTTCCGCACGATATGCATGGTAGACGTCTTGCATCTGTCGTTCGGTTACGATGTCTTCCGGAATAAGATACGTGATATCGCAAGCGGCCATGGTGAGTTCTTCCTCTAAGATGACGGTCCTGGAGTCGGTGAGTTTCTTTTTTGCTCCATTGATACTGGAGTAGGTTTCTGTGACAGTGACACCGAATACACCGCGCTCGGTATCCACAGCCAAAAATTCACAATCTAGATGGTAATTTGGATCATCTGCATGCACCTTGAAATTGGATTGCATGGTTTCTAAAAAATAGGATTGAAAATCTTTTTCGTTCTGGTAGGTGTGATTTAATAGAACGACAGATGCCTGGTCACAGGTGTTATTGAGTGCGGTTTGAAATTCTGCCTCATAAGTGTGACGTCTGTGAATGTTCAGACAAACAAGAATGGATAAAATGATGATGGCGCCGCCGAAGACACCGAAAATAATATGTTTCATAAAACCTCCTGTTAAGTAATTGGTGAGAAAAAGAAGTAGAAAAAGTAAGAAAAGGAATACCATATTGCAATAAATGTAATCATAGGGTAGTCCAAAAAAGCCCGAGAAATCAACGAAAAAAAGCATAAACGAAATTTGGTTAGAAAAATTTTAAAATTTCTTAATATTTTGTGTTGACAGGAAGCACAGTTTTAGGTAAACTACCTATTGTTGTGAGTTGAGTTTACGAACTTTAGTTTAGAAACGAAATTCAGAAATGCCCAGTTAGCTCAGTTGGTAGAGCAGAGGACTGAAAATCCTCGTGTCTCTGGTTCGATTCCGGAACTGGGCATTGAATATCAAATAGATATTAAAATTACATATGCGGGTGTAGTTCAATGGTAGAACGCCAGCCTTCCAAGCTGGACACGTGAGTTCGATTCTCATCACCCGCTCTGTCAGTGGAAGCTCTTCGAGCAATCACATGACATATGCGACAGTGGCGTAGTTGGTAACGCGCGACCTTGCCAAGGTCGAGACCGCGGGTTCGAGCCCCGTCTGTCGCTCTTTTTATTTTAAAGAACCGCAGATCCGTTATGGATTTGCGGTTCTTTGTTTTCGCGTCACAGCATGAAAAAACCAGGGCGGATCATTTCCACCCTGGTCTATATTCGATAAATCCTTCGTTTACCCACTGATGAATTTTCGATAATGGAATATTGAAAATTTCAGATAATTCTTTTTCTGTTACGCTGTGGTGCAGGATGTAATCCTTGACCTGACGGTACATTTCCTCATCCTGACATCTTTGGCAGGTGTCACCTTCTAGTGAGCGTGGCAGGATGCGTCCGCAGGATTTGCAGACACGGCGTTTGTTTTGATCCTTCACCAAATCATTTAATCGATGCATAGAAACTCCTATCTCCCCAAAAACTGGTTGCTGATACCGATTTGATTATAGCATATGTTTTATGCTTTTTTTATAAAGTTTGTCTTAAAGAAATGCTATGATTAATTTGTAATGGGTTTTATATAGGGAGGAAGCGTATGAAAAAGAGAGTCTGTACTATTTTCCTGGTAGCTTTACTAGGCATATCCACAGTACTCGGTGGATGTGCGAAGAATGCAAAGAGTACATCAGGTTCTTCGTCTGACACGACGATTCATTTATTAAATGGAAAGAGCGAAGTAGATGCACAACTGCAGACCTTGGCGGCTGCCTATGAGAAGGAAACCGGAATACAGGTTGTTGTGGAATCTATCGCGGCAGGTGTAGATGCGCAGGCAACTTTGAAGGGATATTATCTGTCCAACCAGTTGCCGGACATCTTTGTATGCGAAGGGGCGAGCTTTGAAAATTGGGAAGGCTTACTGGTGGATATGAGTGATCAGGAGTGGGCCAAGAAAACGGAGGCCGCTTATGTTGATTCGGAATATGGAACCATTGGTTTCCCATATACGATTGAGGCAATCGGACTTGCCTATAACGCTGATATTTTGGCAAAGGCTGGCATCGATCCGACGAAGTTGACAAGTCTGTCGGCTTATCAGGAGGCTTTTGCAAAATTGGATTCTATGAAGGGTGAGCTGGGACTGACTGCGGTAAGCGGGTATTGTGCAGAGTCAGAAAACCTGGGTTGGTCTTCTGGTAATCATATTTTTGGTGCCTATCTGGACTCTGGATTGGATCGAGATGATACGACGTATATTGATTTATTGAATGATGGTGGTCAGATCGACGTGAATCGTTTCCAGAATTATGCAAATCTCATCGGATTACTGCAACAGTACGCAGATCCAGCACTTTTGGTAAATGGTACGTATGAGGACCAGGTCAAGGGATTTGCTTCTGGAAAATATGCCTTTGTAACCCAGGGATCCTGGATCGGAGCCTCTTTGTTGGGCGATTATGCTTCGGAATACCAGTCTGCTGGTAATTTCGAAATAGGGATGGCTCCTTATGCTTTTGAAGATGGTCAGGATACCATCCTCACATCGGCTCCGTCCTGGTGGGCTGTAGCAAAGGAAGGAAATGTTACGGAATCCGAGAAGTTCCTTGCGTGGTGTGCAAGTGATGCAGGACAGAAGATTTTGGTTGAGGAAGCCGGATTTGTAAGTCCATTTACGGACTGTACTTACGTGGCAGATGATCCGTTTGCACAGACGATTTCCGATTATATCGCAGCGCAGAAGACCAGTAACTGGCATTGGCAGAACTTCAAGGAGGGACTTGGACAAGATGCACTGGCACCATTATTCCAGGCTTATGCGAGCGGTACCTATGACAGTGGAAGTTTTACACAGGCCATCAGCCAGGCAGCAGCGGAGTATTATGCGAAGGAATAGGGGGCGGCATAGATGAAAGAGAAGAAAATCAAGACAACGAAGACGATTTTGTTTCAGGTGCTTAGCATCAATATCGTGATGTTACTTGCATTTGTGATCGTTATGCTGATGATTATGACATCCATGAAAAACTCGACGAGTTCTAGTAAAGCGATGTTTAATGACATGATAAGCGTTACAACAGAGGAGGCGGAGCTGAAGAGTGATGTGATGTCGCTCTACGATCAGACACAGGGCTATGTTTCAGCGGAGGCACAGGAGACCAAGGACGCTTTACTGCCACAAATTGATGCGACGAAGGCGGAGATTCAGAAGGACATCGACAATCTGTCGGCATATTATACAGAGACAGGAAATGATACGGTGCTTTCCGAGATGGAACAGATTCAGGGAGAATATGACCGTCTGGTAGATTTGATTGACAAGGCCATTGCCTTCGGTGATGCAGCGGATACGGAGTCTGCGTACGCTGTCTTATTTGATAAGGCAGAGATTCAGAAGGTTGCAATTTTCCACTCTACCGAAGTGATTGATCAGGCAATTAAGGATGATTCGATTGCAACGACAGACAAGATGGAGAGCTTGCTTGCAAATGGGCAGAAGGTTGCAGTACTCGGTACTATGATTGTCATAGTGATGATTATTTTGAATTTCGTTCTTTCTTATCAGAATATCGTTAAGAAGATTAAGTCGATGTCTCAGGAAGTATCGAAGATGATTCGTGATATTGAAAATGGTCGCGGCGATTTGACCGTTCGTATCCATACGAAGACAGAATCTGAGCTTGTGTACATTCGAGACGGTATGAATCATTTCATTGCGACACTGCAGGAGATTATGAAAGAAGTGAAGGGTGGTGCGGATGTCCTTTCGCAGTCTGCCAAGGAAGTTTCGATGCAGGTTCGTACGGCGAATGATAATATCACGAGTACTTCTGCAGCGTTGGAGGAATTGGCAGCGAGTATGGAGACCATCAGTGGTACATTGGATGGAATCAATGATCAGGTGGATGAAGTACGACATGCAGCAGAGGATATCTCCAGTGATGCAGCCGACGGTACCAAGACCGCCGATGGAATTCGCGTGGAGGCCGATGAATTGAAGCTTCGCGTGGAAGAACGTAAGAATGATACCGGTAAGAAGATGCAGGAATTATCTACGGTGTTAGAGCAGTCCCTGAAGGATAGTGAGAAGGTAACACAGATTGCAGAACTTACGAATGTTATTCTGGATATTGCGGACCAGACGAACCTGTTAGCATTGAATGCGTCCATCGAATCTGCACGTGCGGGTGAGGCTGGCAAAGGATTTGCGGTTGTTGCTTCCGAGATCAGTTCGCTTGCGGCAAACAGTCGAGACACCGCGGCATCCATTCAGGATATCAGTAATGAGGTTACAAAGGCCGTGAATTCCCTTTCGGAAAATGCCAGATTTGTACTGGATTTCATGCGGGAAAACGTGATTCCTGATTACGATGATTACGCAGAAACAGGAAAGAAATACGAAGATGCGGCAGTCATTATGAATGAGATGCTGAATGGATTTGCAGATAAGGCAGCAAAATTAAATGATATTATGCAGGAAATGGTGACATCGGTATCGACAATCAATACCTCTATTCGAGAAAGCTCTTCTGCAATTACGATGTCGGCGGAGAATTCTACCGAAATTGTCAGCGGTTTCAATGATATTGAAGAGGCTATGAGCGAGAATTCGCGAGTGACAGAACAGTTAAATGAATCGACAGAGAAGTTTGTATCTGTTTAAATAAAGTATTATAATAAGAGTTCCGTTGAGTTATCTCAATGGAACTCTTTTTGAAAGATTTTTTAGTATTGAAGGAAGATGAAATCATGGATAAAACAAAGAGCCCAATCGCCGTATTTGACTCTGGCGTAGGCGGGATTAGTGTCCTTCGTGAAATGGTGAAAATCATGCCTCATGAGGATTTTTTATATTATGGAGATTCTAAAAATGCTCCGTATGGTACAAAGACGAAAGAACAGGTCAAAGACTTGACAGTAGCGCATGTACAGGAGTTTTTGAATATGGGATGCAAGGCGGTTGCGATTGCTTGTAATACAGCGACTTCTGCAGCGGTGGCATCGCTTCGACAGATGTATCCGGATTTACCATTGGTGGGAATAGAGCCAGCGTTAAAGCCTGCGGTGCAGTACAAGAAAAATGCGAAAGTGCTTGTTATGGCTACGCCAATGACGATTCGAGAGGGTAAATTCCAGCATCTTTTGGATAAATATGGCCAGGATGCGACCGTTTATCAGCTCCCATGTCCGGGACTCATGGAATTTGTAGAGAGCGGACATTATAAATCGAAGGAAGTGTATGATTTCCTGGAGCAGCTTCTGTATGATTACAAGGATAACCAGGTGGATGCAGCCGTGCTTGGTTGTACCCATTATCCTTTTGTACGGAAGCAGATTCAACAGGTTCTGGGTGATCAGGTGAAGATTTTTGATGGCGCAGAAGGAACGGCGAGAGAGCTGAAACGCCGCATCGAAGTGGCGGGACTTTCCAATCCGGATACTACTTATGAAGGTCATGTGACATTTCATAATAGTGCACCAACACCGGAGAAGATGCGCCTGTGTCAGGCACTTCTGGCATACGAAGATTAGTTGGATTTCTATAGAAGTATGATATATAGAACAGACGTACAATTTCCGTAAATTGTATCGCGAAAAAAATAGGTAAAAGAGTATAATAGGCATCGAAGTGAAAGATTGATAGGAGAGGTTTTTATGGACTATACGATTTTTTTATGGCTTGCATTGATCATCGTATCAACAAAGCTACTGGGTATTTTTGCTAAAAAGGTAGACCTGCCAGAGGTGGTTGGTTTCCTGATTGCAGGTATTATTCTGGGACCATCGGCATTGAATATTATTACAATTACGGGAGCAAATGGTGACTTCCTGACGGATGCGTCGGAACTTGGTGTAATCTTCCTTATGTTCTCTGCGGGATTGACGACAGAGATGGAAGAAATGAAGAAGAACATGCTGGCATCCTTCGTGGTTGCAGTGATTGGTGTTTGCGTACCACTTCTGTTTGGTACGGTTGCGTATGCTCTGTTTTTCAAAGCGGACTTGAATGACTATACGGTCTTCCTGGAAGCGTTATTTGTCGGTGTTGTGCTGACAGCAACTTCGGTAAGTATTACGGTACAGACGTTAAAAGAACTGGGACATCTGAATGGTGCCGTAGGTACGACTATTCTTGGTGCCGCAGTAATCGATGATATCCTCGGTATTGTGGTTCTTACGATTGTATCTTCTATGAAGGATACTTCTGTCAGCCCTGCCAAGGTTGGCATTCAGATTGTATTATATGCAGTCATGATTGCGGTTGTATTTTTGATTGTACATAAGCTGGAATTTAAGATTGCGGATGCAGATCATAAGAGAAGAGCGGGTCTTTTCGCTATCGCATTTGCATTGCTTATGGCTTATGTTTCTGAAGTGTATTTTGGAATTGCCGATATCACAGGTGCATATTTTGCAGGTTTGATGCTTTGTATGTCGAAGATTCGTGATTATGTCGATGTCAAGGTATCCGATATCTCCAATATGTTCTTCTCTTGCGTATTCTTCGCATGTATCGGTATCAAGGTTACCCTTGGTGGTATGACAAGAGAAGCGTGGTTCTTCGCCGTAATATTGACGATTGTAGCGGTTCTTACCAAGGTCGTTGGCTGTGGACTTGGTGCCAAGATCTGCGGTTTCAAGAACAAGGAAGCCCTGCAGATTGGTGTAGGTATGATTTCGCGTGGTGAGGTTGCCCTGATTGTTGCCGATAAGGGTGCAAGCTACGGCTTAGTATCAAAAGCGATGTTCCCACCGGTTGTCCTGATGGTAATCGTAACAACATTGATCACACCACTGTTATTAAAACTTGTATTTAAAGGCCAGAAAGCCCCTGAAGCAGCATAAAAATACGGGAGTACTGCAATTGCAATCAGCAGTGCTCCCGTTTCTTTTTCGAAATTCTATAAGAACCACACGTCCTGGTTCGTAGAAGAGATACAAGCGGCCCCCGCTTCAAGGCAGGCCATCACATCTTCTTTGTCTGCGACAAGTCCGCCCGCAATCAGCGGTGTCTTGATATTGTCGCAGATTTTTTTTATCACTTTTGGCATCAGCGCCGGAAGAATCTCAATCACGTCCGGATGAACATTTCGAACCTGGCGACGGATATTGTCATATGCCATGGAATCGATGACGAAGAAACGCATAATCGTATACAGTCCAAGTTCCTGCGCCCGCTGAATCAGCTGTGCCTTCGTAGAGATAATACCGTCGGCGCGTGTGTTATTTCGGATATAATCCACGGCAATTTCCTTGCCATAAAGCCCTTGAATCAAGTCGATATGTACCATGGCAATCTTGCCGGCGTTTTTCACTTCGTCGACAAGATTGCCAATATTTACGATGTCGCCATATAGGATGAAGATAATCTGGCTGTCCGAATCGACACAGCGCTTGAGTCCTTCCTGATCCTTAATAGCTGCAATAATGGGAGAATCCTCCAAAGCTTCTTTAAAAACCGTATCCATTGTAAAACCCCTTTTTGTCCATGATGTTAGAAGAAATGTTACGTCACAGCGCAACAAAAAACAGAGATGAAGAAAATCTTCATCCCTGTTAGTATAGTCTTTCTATGATGGTAAAATCAATTCCCATTTCCGGGAATCTTATTTGCAACCAACGGCTTTGGTTGCAATAATATCGACACCGGTATCGCAAACATTTCGAAGAAGTACATCCCCGATTTCTACGGGTGCATCGACTTCTACATCCTCGAGAGCCTTGCAGATGTCGAAGATTTTACCCTTTGGGATATCTTCCTTGGTCTTGCAGGAAACCATGGCGATTTTACCGCCTTTTACACGAACGGAGGATGTTACGATGCGGGTAGGATTTGTGACTTCCTTTCTCGCATAGATATCGCCACGCTTGCATGTGTTTCCGGTAACATCTGTTACCTCTCCGTTTTCCATAGTTACTGTGAGCTGGCATCCCATAGGACAGCCAATACAGGTTAAATGTCTCTCTTCCATCCTTATGCCTCCTCAATCTTAATGGTAATATCTTTTAAATCCGGGTATTCTGCCAGTTTTGACTTTAACAGAATGACCTGTTCCATCTCGCCAGGCGCCATGATTTTCTTGGCACGCTTGTTCACCAGTTCATCTCCGAAGTAAGTGGCAACGGCGCAATCCTGGTAGACCTGACCAACACGGAAACGTACCGTTACGGTGTCATCCATCTCTTCTGGACGAATGGTGCAAGGAACGGTGTAGCGCACGCCGTCTACCGCATGAATCTGAACATTTCTACTGCTCTTGCTCTCCCCTTCTTTGATATATTTGGCAGCGTTCTTGCCGGCATTAGTCGCTTCCTGAGAAACGAAGTCAACAAGGTCATGCACATGCAGTACATTGCCGCAGGCAAAGACACCTTCGATATTGGTTTCGAGTGCATCATTTACAACCGGGCCACTTGTGATATTGCTAAGTTCTACGCCAGCTGTTTTGGAAAGTTCATTTTCAGGTAAAAGTCCGCAGGACAAGAGGAGGGTATCACAGTCATAATGCTCCTCTGTTCCTGGGATTGGTTTACGATCCGGGCCAACTTCCGCAATCGTAATACCGGTAACTCTTTCTTTACCTTCAATATCAATTACAGTGTGGCTGAGTTTGAGAGGAATATCAAAGTCATCCAGACACTGAACGATATTTCGTTTCAGACCACCGGAGTATGGCATGAGTTCAGCAACCACCTGAACATCGGCGCCTTCCAGTGTCATACGACGCGCCATAATCAGACCGATATCGCCGGAACCAAGGATAACAACCTTATTTCCAGGCATATAGCCCTCGATATTGACGAGTCTCTGTGCTGTTCCAGCGGAATAGATGCCGGCTGGTCGATAGCCAGGAATATTCAAGGCACCACGAGAGCGCTCACGGCATCCCATCGCGAGGATTACAGCTTTTGCCGCAATCTGGAACATCCCATCGACGCGGTTCATAGCTGTAACGACTTTGTCATGGGAAATGTCCATGACCATGGTATTTAATTTGTATTCGATATTTCGTTCCTTCACCTGGTCGATGAAACGACCGGCATATTCCGGACCGGTTAATTCTTCTTTAAAGGTATGAAGGCCGAAACCATTGTGGATACACTGGTTTAAGATACCTCCAAGTTCATTGTCTCTTTCTATTATTAAAATCTTTTCGATTCCGTTGTCTCTAGCGGAAACGGCAGCTGCGAGTCCAGCAGGACCACCGCCAACAATTACTAAATCATATTGAAGCATTAGAATCCTCCTCTTTAAATCTTCTTGTTATAACCAACGACAATCTTGGAGTCTTCTCCAGATTTACGAACATCAAACATACTCATCGGTATTTCTCGCTCTAAGATTTCCATAACCTTTGGGGAGCAGAAGCCCGCCTGACAACGACCCATGCCGGCACGTGTTCTACGTTTTACACCATCCAGTGTACGGGCGCCGAGTGTTCTATGGATGCTGTCGAGAATTTCTCCCTCGGAGATGGATTCGCAACGACAGATAATCTGTCCATAGGCCGGGTTCTCCTTGATGAGTGCATTACGTTCCTCGATGGAGAGGGTTGCTGGATTCACAATACCCTTTCTTTTGCCATTAAAATTAGGATTCTCTTCGAGTCCAAGTTTTTCTGCCACTTCCTTGGCAATCATAATGCCGATGGCAGGTGCAGAAGAAAGACCCGGTGATTCAATACCGGCGGCGTTGAAGAAGTTAGGAGCATCTTCCGCCTCGCCGAGTACGAAGTCACCATCTTTTTCATGAGCACGAAGCCCTGCAAAACTTGTTATTACCTGGCGATAAGGAACATCTTTCACACTGAGGGAAGAGGTTGGCGCCAGGGAATCCAGACCGGCCATGGTGGTATTCACACCCTCTTTATTATCGATATCTTCTGCTGTTGGTCCAACCAGGAGGTTGCCATGAACAGTAGGTGTTACGAGAACACCCTTGCCCATCTTGCTAGGCAACTGGAAGATGGTATGACTGACATGTTCGCCAGCGGCTTTGTCGAGTAGCATATATTGTCCGCGGCGAGGGATGATTTCTAGCTTACGGCTAGAGACCATATTGTTTAATTTGTCAGCGTATACACCAGCAGCATTTACAATGGCTTTTGTTTCGATATCGCCATCATCGGTATGGATGAGGTAATGATCCATGACGCGTTCAATGGATTCGACGCTTGTCTGCATTTTGAATTCCACACCGTTATCAGCAGCATTTTCAGCGAGTGCAATGGTCAGATGAAAAGGGCAAACAATCGCACCGGTTGGAGCGTAGAGCGCTTTTACGACATCGTCAGCGAGATTTGGTTCCATTTGCATCAATTCCTCGCGCTCGACGATACGGCAACCCGGAACACCATTCAACTTCGACTGCTCTAAGAGCTTGTCGAGAAGTGTGGCATCCTGATCCTTAGTGCAAACAACAAGGGATCCATTTTTCTTTAATGGGAAATCCAGATCCTGGCTCAATTTCTCCATCAGAGCATTGCCTTCTACATTGAGCTTGGCTTTTAAAGTTCCTGGTTTTGCATCAAAACCAGCGTGCACAATGGCACTATTTGCTTTGGAAGTTCCTTCGCAGACATCCGTTTCTCTTTCGATTACGCATGCATTTACGCGGAACTTAGATAATTCTCTTGCGATGGCACTACCAATGACCCCAGCGCCAACGATTGCTACATCATACATGTAAGCTTCCTCCTTCATCAAAAAAAGCAAGACAAATAAAAGAGGACGCTGTGCCTCTTCTATTTACCTTGCTCAAATCTCCTGGTAACGAATATTTAATTCTTAATTATCATAGCACGTTGCAAGGGTTGCGACAATGTCAAATAAACTCAAAAAGTCTTCATTTCCTTGCATATTCGACTGTTATAGACAGAGAAAAGGAAGTTGTAGTAAGATGAATGCAGAACTAATGTGGGACGGAAATGGTACACCCCCAAAAAAGGAGATAAGATGGCAAATCAGGCAAATCAAAAAGAGAAAATTTTACGTATCAAGGATATGTTAGAACGTGAGACCGACGAGGAACATCCACTGACGGCGGGACAGATGATTAAGAAATTAAGCGAATTCAATATTACCGCAGAGCGAAAGAGTATCTATCGCGATGTAGATGCGTTGATTTCCTATGGGATGGATATCCTGAAGTCTGAGGATGGACGGGGAACTTATCTTGCGAGTCGTGATTTTGAATTGCCGGAATTGAAACTTCTTGTAGATGCGGTTTCTGCATCGAAATTCATTACGGAGAAGAAGTCTAGAGATCTGGTAAAGAAGATTGAGCTCCTTGGTTCGATTCATGAGGCAAAGGATCTGCATCGCCAGGTGGTCGTGCAGGGTCGCGCCAAGGCGGAAAATGAGAGCATCTACTATACGATCGATACGATTTATAACTGTATTGATGATGATAAACGGATGCAGTTTCAATATTTTTCATGGAATGAAAACAAGGAGAAGGAACTTCATCATGGCGGCGATTACTATGAGGTGAGCCCGGCGTTTCTCTTGTGGGCAGATGAGAATTATTACCTCGTTGCTTATAGTGAAAAAGAGGAGGAGATTCGACATTATCGTGTGGATAAGATGTTAAACGCCAGAGAAATGGATTTGAAGCGCGGTGGTAAAGACGCTCGCGAGAAGCTGAGCGAGGCATCCTATTCGAATTCGGCTTTTGGCATGTTTGCAGGGGAAACTAGAAATGTGACGTTGCAGGGTGCATCCTATATGAGCAATGTGCTTTTGGATCGTTTTGGAAGTGATCTCACGATGCGTCCGGCATACGATGAAGAAACGATGGAAAAACAGGTGGTTGCACATGTAGAGGTGCAGGTCAGTTCCCAGTTTTTCGGCTGGCTTGCCGGACTTGGTAAAGACATGGTACTCGTAGCACCGGAGGATGTTCGAGAGCAATATCAGGAGTATTTAAAGCAGATTTTAGAACAGTACCGAGATCACTAAGAATCTGGATTATTTGCTCTTTTTGTCATCCTGATATCTTGAAAATAAAGTAGTGGTTTCTAATACATAATTTTGTTTATTTTCGTCCATCTCTCGGAAAGTCTGAAGAAGTTCAGATTCCTTCTCTGTAGTGGAATCCATCGGAACTTTCACATTTGTCAGACCAAGTAGATAGTCCGAAGATACATCGAGGATTTTTGCAAGGCGTGCGATTTCATAAGGCGTAGGATTGTACTGACCGTTCTTGATTCGGGATAGTCTGGTAACGTCCATATTGATTTTTCGCGCGATTTCGTACTGCTTATATTTTGATTCATTAATCGAACTTGTTAGTCTCTGTGTAAAAGTGCTCACGTTAGCCACCTCGCTATGATGATTTCTGTAGATATATAAATCTTAGCGAAGCGGGAAAAATCGTGGTATATGTGTTGCTGTATGCGCAAACGATTCTGTCAATATTGCTATATTAGCAATCGGATGTATGCAATTTTTGCACAGAATACAGAAAAAGATGTCATCATAGCAATGACATCTTTTTGCATATTCTTATTGATTTTAGATATATCCCCCATCGAGTCCGATAATCTGGCCGGTAACGTAATCCATTTGAAGTAACTGAACAATTGCATTTCCTACATCTGCTGGCGTACCGAGACGTCCCGCAGGAATCTCGTCGATTAAGTCCTGCATCTCCTCTTCTGAGAAACAGGCATTCATATCCGTATCAATGATACCGCATGCAATCGCGTTGACGGCGATGTGGCTTGGCGCAAGTTCTTTGGCGAGCGCTTTGGTGTAGGAATTGATGGCTCCCTTTGTGGCGGAATAGGCCACCTCGCAGGAAGCGCCGACCGTTCCCCACATGGAGGAGATATTGATAATCTGTCCGGTATGATTGTGAATCATCGTAGGGAGGAATGCCTTCGTTGTATAGAAGACGGAGGATAGATTGACATCGAGTATATGCTGCCAATCCTCTACGGACAGATCGGTAATCAGCCCGATCTTTGCAATTCCCGCATTATTAACGACAACATCAATACGCTGGAAATGAGAAAGCGCTTCTTCTCCAACCTTTCTTACAAATTCATAGTCTCCCATATTTCCAACAAAGGTCAGAATGGAACGGTTGTCAGAATCGGTTGCAAGAAGTTCCCTGGCAAGAGCTTCTAGTTTATCTCTATTTTTTTCACAAGTTAAAACCAGTTGATAGCCATTTTGGAAAAGTGCTCTGGCAATCCCCTCGCCAATTCCGCGTGATGCGCCGGAAACGAAGGCAACCGGATGGGAATGTAATGGTTCGATTGACATGTCATCTACTCCTTAAATCGTATGATTATTTTTTTATCATTTATATGCAGCTAGATTATAGCACGATTTCTAGGACGCTGACCACTCACTATTTATAATACAATAGTCTTTTATAAGTAAAATTATCTGAAAAATAGATTGCTAGGAAGAAGTTGTGTGATATAATAATGACATGACATGTAGGTGTCAAATCTAAAGCGAAAAGGAGATGTACATCATGAGAGTAACAATCACTGGTAGAAACATCGAATTAACGGAAGGACTGAAGGCAGCAGTCGAAGAAAAGTTATCCAAGTTGGATAAATATTTCGCCGAGGACACATTAGCCCACGTAACATTGTCAGTAGAAAAGGAGAGACAAAAAATCGAAGTTACAATCCCGGTGAAGGGAAGTATTATTCGAGCAGAAGAAGTAAGTAGTGATATGTATGCTTCCATAGATTTAGTGGAAGAAGTAATCGAAAGACAACTGAAGAAATATCGTCATAAATTAGTAGGTAAGAAGCAGTCGATCTCAGATTTCAGCGAAGAATATGTGGATCGGGATGATATCGACGATGAGGAGGAAATTAGAATCATCCGTTCCAAGAGATTTGGAATCAAGCCAATGTATCCAGAAGATGCTTGCATCCAGATGGAATTATTAGGACATGATTTCTTCGTATTTAGAAATGCAGAGACAGACGAAGTCAATGTAGTATATAAGAGAAAGGGCAATACATACGGTATTATCGAGCCGGAATTTTAAATCGATATCCAAATTAGGTTAGTGATAAGGTGCTCACCATACGGTGGGCATCTTATTTTTTTATGGACGTAGCAAAGGTTATGGATGTATCAAAATCGTGCAATAATTGCTATTTTCGGTTGCGAAAACAGCAAATATTGCATTCATGAAAAAAATGAAATTGAAACGGATTCGTCCAGATAATACATTCAAAATAGAAGAATAGATTTCTATAAATATGGGGGTGAACGAATGGAACCTTGGTCTATGGGGAGTTTGATCAAGGAGTTAAGGAAAATGGCACAGGTTTCGCAATTAACTTTGGCGGAAGCAACGGATTTATCGCCAACGACCATTTCACGGTATGAGAGGGGAAAGCAATTACCGTCGCAAGGGTCAATGGAGCGCATCATGGACTTCTTTGCGTCACAGGGGGTCGATTGGAAGACATGTAGTCCACTCTGGGTTTCGGAAGATGTGGTTTTTGGCGTGGAAGAGGAGAAACGCGAGGATTCTACGCAAGAGCTGGATGCATGGGTGAGAAGGAACTTCTATCAGGGGAAGAACCTCGAACCACCCTGTGACATAGCTTCGATTCGAGACTGTTATTGTCGGGCAAATCGGGAAATGGCATGGGCCTATATCGAGGGCTGTTGGAAGTTTCGCGATATACAGGAGATGCTGTTACGACAACCGGTCTCATCTCAACAATCTCATTCGATCGATACGATTTCGTATCAGAATTTCCGAGCTACCATCAAAGAGTTAATGAAAAGCACGCTGGATCTGCTGGAAAAGAAAACGGACTTTCACGAGAAGAATTTGCCGCATTATCTGGATGGCTCCATAGGGAGACTTCCCGGAACACTGGATGAGCGACGACTTCTAAATCTCCTTGGGATTCTGCATTTCCAATTGCAGGAATACGAGACGGCGATGCAATACTTCCGATTGCTTCAGAAGCTGCAGGAGGAACGTGGTGTAGAAGAAGGGGAGGAGGACTGTTGTATCCGGTTTAATATCGCCATGACGCAGATGGAGACGGGAGAACTCCTGCTCGCGGCAGAGGAGATACCGAAGATTGTAGAGCAGTATTATTTCCGTGGGAATATGATGCTTGTCATCCTGCTTCTGTGGGGGCGGATCCATCTGGAATACCGGTTGGGACAGAACGCGCTTGCGAAAAAAGACTGGGAATGGATTCATGTTTTACTGTTAGAGTTGAATCCAAAATTGCTGCGCTGTTATGAAATCGAAGAAATGATACGTGAAATTCCGCTGATTTGGTACTTTTAATCTATTGAAGTCCTTCGTGTATTGGGGTAATATAATTTGGATTGATATTTAATAAGTAATGTTACCTTGAAAGAAGGAGAATAGAAATGAATGTTGTAGTATTAGCTGGTGGACTCAGCACAGAGCGTGATGTATCTTTCAAATCAGGAGAGATGGTAGCAAAGGCGCTTCGTGAAAATGGTCACAAGGCTTTAACATTAGACGTATTTATGGGATATGGCGCAGAGGGCGATGATGTCTCTGATATCTTCGACCGCGCAGAGGAAGCAAGTATCAAGGTTGAAACAATCCCAACAGAAGCTCCAGATATTGAAGCAATTAAGGCTAGCCGCCCAGGAGACTCTAAGAGTTTCTTCGGTCCAAACGTCATCAAGATTTGTTCTGCCGCAGATATCGTATTTATGGCACTGCATGGTGCAGACGGTGAAAATGGTAAGGTGCAGGCTGCTTTCGATTTATTTGGCATTAAATACACAGGAAATGGTTACCTTAGCTGTGCAATCGCTATGGATAAGGGCGCTACAAAGCAGTATCTCGCAAACTGTGACGTACCATTTCCAATGGGATTCTCTTTAAAAAAGGACACATATAAAGAAGAATTAGCAAAGGTAGAAGTGAAATATCCGGTGGTCGTAAAGCCAGCATGTGGTGGTTCTTCGATCGGTGTTACGATTGTTAATTCAGAAGATGAGATGCAGAAGGCATTGGATGATGCATTCTTCTGGGAGGACGAAGTTGTTGTAGAAGAATACATCAAGGGTAGAGAATTCTCTTGTGGTGTGATGGAAGGCAAGGCACTTCCTGTTATCGAAATCGCACCAAAGATCGGTTTCTATGATTATAAGAATAAGTATGCAGCAGGTTCTGCCGTGGAGACTTGTCCAGCGGAAATCCCTGCAGATAAGACTGCGGAGATGCAGTTATACGCAGAGCGTGTAGCTGAGGGACTGGGTCTTGATACGTATTCTCGTATGGACTTTTTGATGAAGGAAAATGGAGAGATTTACTGTCTGGAAGCAAACACACTTCCAGGTATGACACCAACAAGTTTGATGCCTCAGGAAGCTGCAGTTATTGGAATGAATTATAATGAACTTTGCGAGGAATTGATTCGTATGTCACTCGCAAAATATGAGTAAGAAGTATGAAGAATCTGAATGTTTTTAATATTAGTAAGGCTGTCGGCGGGAAGTTATATTTCCCGGTAGATGGCAAGAGGCCGGTGGATCTGGATACGCTGATGATGAATCCGGATCGTGCGGTAGCATTTCCAGAATTATATGGAGAAACCGTAAGAACGTACAAGGATATTGTCACATTGTACAAGGGAAAAGAGATCCAAAACGCTGTGATTGACAACCGCTTGATCGAAGAGGGTGGACTGTTCATCCCCATCAAGGGGCAGAAGGTGGACGGACATCGTTTCATCGAGCCTTCGTTCGAAGCTGGTGCGATGGCGGTTTTATCGGAAGTGGAATTAGAGACGGTTTCCGGACCTTATATCCTCGTACAGAGTACCGAGCAGGCGCTGAAGGATCTTGCGACTTATTATCGTGAGCAGTTGGAGATACCGGTGGTTGGTATTATCGGTTCTGTTGGAAAGACAAGTTCCAAGGAGATGGTGGCGTCCGTTTTATCAGAGCGTTATGACGTACTGAAGACCGATGGCAATTTCAATAATGAGATTGGCCTGCCATTGACTCTCCTTCGCATTCGTGACAATCACGAAGTAGCGGTTGTGGAAATGGGCATTTCCGATTTCGGTGAGATGGATCGCCTCGGTGCAATGGCAAAGCCGGATATTGTGGTTATGACAAATATCGGGCAGTGCCATCTCGAGAATCTGAAGACAAGGGATGGCATCCTGAAGGCAAAGACAGAAGTGTTCAAGCATATGATGCATCCGGGAATTGTGATTTTGAATGGTGACGATGATAAGCTCTGTACCGTTTCCGACATGGAAGGACTGGAATTAGAATTCTATGGAGAGCATGGATGTGGCGCAGTTCTCCCATATGGCGAGAAGGATTACGACGCAGAAAATGCATCAGAAGTGAAGGAATTATTCGCGCAGGCTACCGATGTGGAATCTCTGGGATTAAAGGGAATGCAGGCGGTATTCCATACAAGACGTGGACAGATGCTGATGACGATTCCACTTCCAGGGGAGCATAATGTATACAATGCATTGGCAGCAACCCTGGTTGGTTTAGCACTGGATATGCCACTTCGCGAAATCCGCGCGGGAATTGCAAATGGCGGAACCATCAGCGGACGTAGTAACTTTATCGAGCATCAGGGTTATACTGTGATTGACGATTGCTACAATGCGAATCCACAGTCGATGAAGGCTTCTCTTGGAGTTTTGTCGATGGCTGAGGGACGTAAGATTGCAGTGCTTGGCGACATGGGTGAACTTGGAACCGAGGAAGCCGCACTTCATTATGGCGTTGGTGAAGAAGTTGCGAACCATCACATCGATGTATTACTTACAACGGGTGAATTATCGAAAGAAATGAATCGCGCGGTTTCGGAACGTAAGGCTCTGGAGGAAGATGCAAATCTTCATTTTGAGGATAAGGAATCACTGATTTCTTATTTGAAGGGATTTGTGAAGGCAGGAGATACGATTCTTGTGAAGTCTTCTCATTTTATGAATTTCCCGGAAATCGTAAAAGCGATGACAGAATCATAGTTTTAGATTAGAAAAGGCAGAGATTGTCTGGAGGAATTATCCTCATAACAATCTCTGCCTTTTTTTGAGAATAGATACTTTTTGAATTTGAATGTTTAGATTCGCTTTGCATCTATTTCTAATTGTTTTGCAATCTTATTCTGCACATAGGTTCCGATATGCTTTTGATCTTCCGGATCTAAATCACTAAGGACAATGGGATCTAGATATGTGATAATGACATGCTTACTACGGACAAATGGCATATGCTCTAATACCGCCTGTGAATTTGTGATGCAGACTGGTACAATAGGGCAATTTGTCTTTTTGGCAATCTTGAAGGATCCTGCTTTGAAATCTCCCAGTTTTCCATCACGACTTCTGGTTCCCTCTGGGAAGATAAAGATGGAAATGCCGGACTTCACATATTCAATGGCCTTTAAAATCATCTTCATACCTTCTCTAGGATCTTTTCGATCGAGGAAGAGACAATGTAGACGCTCCATCCATGTGCGAAGAAGTGGAACTTTCTTCAGGGAGTCTTTGGAGATATAACCCGTTAGTCCCTTACAAAGAGGGTATGTCAGGATAACATCGAAGATACTTAAGTGATTTCCGATATAGAGTACCGGCTGGTCTTCCGGAATCTTTTCTTCTCCATACACATCGAGCTTTACACCACAGAAAAAGGCGATGAGTCGTAGGACACCTTTGACAAGTGCAAGGGAGGAATGGTCTTCGAAGTCTTTGTTAAACTTCCCGATGATCCATTCGATGATAAGCACTGGGATGCCTAGAATCAGAAATAAGGCAGCTGTTAAAGCAGCCAATAAAAATCGAATCATGATAATACCTCATTTATATTTCAAAGATTTTACTATTATAAATCAATTAGACATCTTTGACAAATCCGCTTTCATGTGGTAAAGTGAATGAGGCGTTTAGGTTGGCTAAGCGAAAGTTGGAGGTAAATACATATGGAACATTCAGATTTCGACAAAGTTCGTGCGTCCGTTCAGCAACAGTGTGGGAGCGAAGTTATGATTCAGTTGGATCGCGGCCGTAACAAGGTAGATATTCAGCGCGGAATCATCAAAGAAGCTTACCCAAGTGTGTTTACGATTTTAGTTCAGGACGAGGACAATAAGAAACCGGCACAGTTATTATCATTTAGTTACACAGATATTATTACAAAAGAGATTCGAATGAAACTTTGCTAGGGGTGTGCGAAGAAAATTTAATAGTGGAAATATGGAGGAAGTGGATTTTTCGCTTCCTCTTTTTTTCACTTTTTTCCATTTTTTTGACAGGTATTATGAAATAAGGTGAAATGTATTCATTTATTGCACTAGATTTGGTGATAAAACTGTGAAAAGACCCCAAATATAGTTGAAAAATCAGCTAGATTTCGTTAAGATGAAATCAGTGAGTAATGATGTTGTAACATCATGTAACATTTCCATAAAATTGAGTTGTTTTAAGATGGAAAAGGGAAAAATATGTTGAAATTTAAGATAAAAAAGATGAGACGTGCACTGTCGGCAGTATTGGTTGCTGCAACTGTTACGACCTTCTTACCATGTGAGGTTGTGCATGCAACACCGTCTTCCAGTACGCAGAGCACCATTGATAGTCTGCAGCAGCAGAAAGACGATGCGGAAGAGCAGTTGGATGCATTGGATTCCCAGCTGGTTTCCATGCTTTCCAAGATCGATGAATTGGAAGCAAGCATTGCAGATACGCAGGCTGAGATTGAAGAGAATACACAGAACCTGGAAGATGCCAAGGCTGCCGTACAGACGCAGTATGAAGCGATGAAGGTTCGTATTAGCTATATGTATGAAAACGGACAGAAGTCTCTGATGGAGATTTTTATGGAATCCGGAAGTATCAGTGATTTCCTGAATCGTGTGGAATATGCAAGTTCCGTATATGAATATGATAGAAATCTATTGGAGAATTATCAGGCAACACAGACGGAAGTAGAAGAACTGCAGACGACATTGGAGAATGATATGGCATCGCTCCAGAGTCAGCAGAGTGAATATGAGGCACAGTCAGCTTCCTTAAATAATTTGATTTCTGAGAAGTCTGCAGAGATTGCCGACTTCGATACCAAGCTTACTGCAGCGAAGCAGAAGGCAGCGGAAGAGGCAGAAGCAGCAAGACGTGCAGCTGCAATTGCCCAGGCGAATGCAGCAGCTGCAGCAGCGGCAAATAATTCGACCTCATCAGGCTCTGGTGGCTCTGGTGGCTCAGGCGGTTCTGGTGGAACGGGTAGCAGTGGTAGCGGATCTGATAATACTTCCGCAGTGAGCGGCAGTGCAAACCCAAGTGGTTCCGTGGATGGTTCTGCCGTGGTATCCTATGCGATGCAGTTCGTAGGCAATCCTTATGTTTGGGGTGGAACATCCCTTACAAATGGTTGTGACTGTTCCGGTTTTGTACAGGGTGTGTACCAGCACTTCGGTTATTTATCGGGTGGACGACAGACGTCTGCTTCGCTTAGAAGTGTTGGATCTGCAGTTAGTTATGATAATATTCAGCCGGGCGATATCGTATGTTATTCCGGACATGTGGCAATCTACGCCGGTGGCGGAATGATTGTAGAGGCACAGAGTACAAGAGCGGGTATTACATGTAACCGTTCGGTTACTTGCAAGTCGATTGTAGCAATTCGAAGATTATAAGTAGTTTATCCCAGTCGGGACGAGACTTGATATTTACGTGGGACAACCAGTGAACTGGTCAGTCCCACGTTTTTAGTTTATAATGAGGGAGAAAAGGGAGGGATTGCATGAAGAATTTTTTGAAAAAACAATATGTAAAAATTATACTGATTGTTGGAATTCTTGCAGTTGCTGCCTATGGGGTGTATTATGGACTGCAGAGTCGGCAGACTTTGGTCTATGCAGAACATCTGGAGGATGTCTGTGTGACTGTGGACGGCAGGGATTTAACACTTGCTGACGTCGCATTCTACGTGGTTTACGAGGAGACCAAGGTAGAACAACAGGCAGAGATTTATAATGCGGATAATACGAAGGATTATTGGAATGGCCATGTGAATGGTATCTTTATCCAGGCGGATGCCAAGAAAACAGCACTGGGTATGGCGGCACATGATGATATTTTTTACAATGCCGCTGTAGAGAAGGGGCTGGAACTAACCGAAGAGGATAAGGAATATCTGGAGAATTCGCGAACGGATTTCTGGATGGATCTCTATGATGAGCAGATGGACAATCTGCCGGTCAGCGATGAGCAAATCAATGAATCGATTGATAAGATGGCATTAGCCCAGAAGTATCAGCGCTGGATTGCAGAGCAGAACGGAAGAACCTACAATGAATATGACTGGGATGGATATGATTACGAGCAGCTAGTAGAAGCCAGCCATACAATAGAAGAAAATGATAGTGTCTGGAATCGTGTGAATGTTGGTGAAGTTTCTCTGAGTCACTCGAAAGTCAGCTATATTAATGGTATGACAGATCAAGAGCGGGAGGAATTCCAGCAGCAACAGAAGGAGAATAAGAGAACGCTTCTGGGCGGATTTTTAGACATGCTGAAAGGAAATAATAACGAAGATGACAGTGAAACAGACTAAGATTGGTAGAAATGATCCATGTTGGTGTGGAAGTGGAAAGAAATATAAAACATGTCATGAGAACATGGATAAGAAGATTTATCGATATGCATTAGAAGGTCATATCGTACCATCCAGAGATATTATCAAGACACCAGAGCAGATTGCAAAAATCAAAGAATCTGCAAAGATTAATATTGCATGTTTAGATGAGGTCGGCGACAAGATTAAAGCCGGTATGTCTACGGCAGAAATCAATGATATTGTAAATGATGTCACAACAAAGATGGGCGGTATCCCTGCACCATTAAACTATGAGGGATTCCCATATTCCGTATGTACCTCTTTGAATGATCAGGTATGTCACGGATTCCCATCCAAGGATGTCATCCTGCAGGAAGGTGACATTATCAATGTTGACTGTTCTACCATTCTGAATGGTTACTTCTCAGATTCTTCCCGTATGTTCTGCATCGGTGATGTGGATCCGGAATGGAAGAAGCTGGTGGATGTAACAAAGGAATGTTGCGACCTCGGATTACAGGAAGTAAAGCCATGGGGATTCCTTGGCGATATGGCAGAAGTTGTACATAAGCATGCGGAAGAAAATGGTTACAGTGTTGTTCGTGAAATCGGTGGACATGGTATCGGATTGGAATTCCATGAGGAACCTTGGGTTGGATACCTTTCTAACCGCGGCGAAGATATGCTGATGGTTCCTGGTATGATATTCACAATCGAACCAATGGTCAATATGGGTACGGCACAGATTACTACAGACAAGGAAAATGGCTGGGAAGTATACACAATGGACGGACAGCCATCTGCACAGTGGGAATATCAGGTACTTGTTACAGAAGATGGTTATGAGGTTATCTCTTATTAATGATGAAAATCTTATTGATTAGTTCAAGAGAATTATGTTATTTTTCGGGAAGCTTCTTTTTGGATTGCATCCAAAAGGAGCTCGAAAAATTATGTGAAGTGGAGCGCGTGGAGTTTTCGGAAACGAATCTTGACGCGCTTCAAGCATGTTTAGATTCCGATGATTATGATGCAATTCTGGATATCAATAGCAAATTGCCGTATCTTATTTTGGATGATAACAGCCGCTTTTTAGATCATTTGCATGCGCCATTTTACAACTATATCCTGGATCATCCGCTCTATCATCATCCGGGTCTGGTATTCCCGCTTCGGGATTACCATGCACTCGCGATCGATCGAAAGCATAAGGAATACATGGAGCGATATTATGCTCTGCAGTCGGTAGAGTATCTGCCGCTTGGCGGTACGATCGCAGGAAATGTTACGGCTCCGGCTCAACAAAAATCCGCGATAGAATCTAGAAAAACCAGAGAAGAACGTCAGATTCCGCTCCTCTTTACCGGAACGTATCTGGATCCGCAGATGGTTGAAGCGGAACTACAGGGAAGGGGACAGGCGAATCTGCTTTCTCCGAAATCCGGGGATGCGATCTCGGACCAGAAGTATTATGAATGTTCCAAGGATTTGATCGAATGTTGGAATCCGGAAGCAGAACCGATGGAGGATGCGTTGCAGAACTTGTTAGCGTCCAATGAGGATGTGCGAGTGACATTTCCAGAAGTGATGAATCGACTGTATGCCGTGGATCGCTATAAGAGAAATGAGACGAGGCGCGAGGTGCTACTCGCCGTGGCAAAAGCGGTAATCGAGTGTACGGTAATCGGGGAAGGTTGGGAGAAAACGGAACTCTCAAGATATCCGAATGTGACGATATTACCGGGTTGCCCGATGGAAGAGATTTTTGATTATATGGCCAACAGCCGGATGGTACTGGATGTGAATCCACTGTTTTTTGATGGATTGCATGACCGCGTGAGTGCGGCGATGGTGAATGGGGCCGTCTGCATTACGAATATGAATCCGGATGCAGCACCACGGGATGAAGCTGGCGAGACACCGCTGCTTTTTTATCAGGCGAGTGACCTGGATGCTATGCTTTTAAAGATACGAGAGATGTTATCGGATTCATCGTGCAAAGAATGGGAGGCGCGTAGTCTTGCCTCTGTGGAAATTGCGAGTGCGCAGTGTAGCTGGAATGCGGTAGCGAAACATTTCTTGGAGATTGTGAAAGACGAAAAGCGTAGAAAAGAAGAATAGCATAAAAAAGGACAAAAGAAAGGGGATAGAACAATTATTATTTAACCTAAGATTCTATCCCCTTCTCAATGTTCAATTTTTTCAACCATGATTAATATGTTTCTTTCCTAAATTATAATGATTAATAATTAATACGTTACAATTGTTATGTTATGGAAAGATGATATGAGATCAACTCTCCTGTTACTCTTAACACTCATCAACCTACTTCTTCGTTTACCTTCGACTCCTATCCTTAATCTTGTTTCTATCGCTCGACTGAAATAGTCGTTATCTAAAAGGATTGTTTCCCGATAAAGTACTCTTCGTATCAACTTGTGTTTTCTCCGCTAACCTTGTTATTAACCATAATCCGATGCTTTCTTTACAACATCCACTTCCGTTAATGGATCAGCTTTAACTAACGTATACCAGTTAGTCTGGTTAAGAGCTATCTAATACTCCTGGCGGTCTGTCCTCCTTTCCTCTCTTTACTAATCGAGATTTTTTAACAGCGTACGGTGAAATCAATTCTCTTGATTTCTTTTAAAAATCTCTCTTGTTTTTGTGTAACTACATAATATACCCAAGAGTCATTGCTGTCAACAAGAAAACTGATAATTTGTTAAAGTTAGACAAATTATCAAAAAATAATGGAAATGTTCAGAAATTGTATAAGTTTTATCAGGTGTCTTATTTTTCAGAAAATTAACAAAAACATCTTATATTCAGAATTAAATGGAATAATAAAGCAAAATAAAAAAGTATTGCTATGGAAACAGAATTGCGAAATGAAATGGCATCTATTATAATAAAGAAGTGCACATTGCAAGGGGAGTTTAAATATGAAAATCAAGATAAAGCACATATCATTATGGGGTTTGATATGTTTTAAATTAGTTAAATTAGATAGAGATATAAGGTCAGACGTACTCATGAGAGAATAATAGGGTACGTTTGGCCTTTTTTGTGTTTGTTTTAAGAGATGAATGAGCCTTTGTATGGGGGAGGATGAATTCGTGTTTTTAGTTGGAAAGCTTGATAAGTTCAAAAAATATCGTAACTACACCATTGTTGGCGGAATCATTGTAAATGTGATTGTGGGGTTTATTGTTTACAAACTGGATTTACCGCTGTATCTGGATACCATTGGAACCATTGGCGTATCGGCTATTTGCGGCCTTTTCCCAGGAATTCTTGTCGGTGTTCTCACCAATTTTATCTGTAGTTTATTCAATCCCTATGCCATTTATTACATGTCCATCAGTGCAATTATTGCCTTTGTTACGTCGATATTTGTACATGAAAAATTGTTTGAGAAGAGTCGTTGGTATAAGCTGTTATTTCCAGCTTTGCTGGCAGTAATCAGTGGTGGGCTCAGCACGATGTATCAGTGGACGCTGCTGGGAGAAAACCAGTTTCATTATGCAACGGATACGGCAAGTGCCATGACGGCCGCAACGGGATGGAATATGGTGCTGACATCCGCATTTGTGAATATCGCGCTGAATTTTGTAGATAAGAGTTTAGCTACTGTGATTGTTTGTGCCGTTGGCTATTTTATTCCAAGAGAATATGTAAAAAAATTATGGGATAGTGGATGGAAACAGCGGCCGTTAACACCGGAAGAGATTAAGAATAACAAGGCGACACTGCAGGAGGGGGAGTACTCCGTTCGATTTAAGATGGCACTGATGCTTGGTACAGCTGCGGTTACCGTCACATTGATTATGGGCTGGATCAGTGTTAGCCAGTATATTGAAAATGCGCGGATGGAAGCGGAGGAAAGTGCCGTTCTGATGTCAAATTACGTTTCCGAGTTTGTCAGCACGGATAATGTGGAGAATTTCCTAAAAAAAGGTGAGACATCCAAGGATTATGCAGATGTCGAACAGCAGTTTGAAGATATTTGTGAAAGTACGCTTCAAATCGAGAATATCTACGTGGTAAAGCCTCGAGAAGACGGATTCTATTGTGTCATCGGACATAGTAATGGGGATGTAGAATT
Source organism: Lachnospiraceae bacterium AC2012 (assembly GCA_000702525.1). Classification (GTDB taxonomy): domain Bacteria; phylum Bacillota; class Clostridia; order Lachnospirales; family Lachnospiraceae; genus FD2005. Next base: position 1,358,143 of record JNIN01000001.1, on the reverse strand, counting down.
TAAATCCGGTGAGAAGATGGTGGTATCGGAATCCATGAAGGAACAACTGGATGCTTTTCTTGCAGGCGACGAGATTGAACCGCTGGTTGTTACGGAGAATTTTAGCTGGAAATTAACTTCCTTTAAGCCAATCAAGAATACCAAGGGGATTACCGTAGCCTATGCTTGTACGGATGTGACATTGGATTATTTTTCCGGTTATTTCATGCGATTTGTTGTAAAAGTTATCATGATTTTTTCTGGATTCCTGGCGTTAATACTTGTATTTGCCATCTGGATGTCGGAGACGTATCTGGTGCATCCGATTAATTCGATGGCATCCTGGACGGATGAATTTGTTACGCATTCCAAGGATCAGGTGGAGATGGATCAGGCGGTAAAGGAGCTCCGTGAAATCGAGATTGCGACGCATGATGAATTGGAGTGGTTGTATCGTTCCCTCTGTCGTATGGCGGTAGATACATCCAATCATATGCGAGATATTAATTATTTTGCAGATGCGACAGTGAAGATGCAAAATGGTCTGATTATCACCATGGCAGACATGGTGGAAAATCGAGATTCGGATACCGGTGCGCATGTTCAAAAAACAGCTGCCTATGTAGAAATTATCGCGAAGAGTTTGCGTAAGAATGAATATTATCTGGAAAAAGTGACACCGAAATTCATTTCCGATGCTGTGATGTCAGCGCCACTTCATGATGTCGGTAAGATTATGATTTCCGATATGATTTTGAATAAACCAGGGAAGCTGACGGATGAAGAATACGAGATTATGAAGTCACATACGACGCATGGCAAGGAGATTATGGAGAAGGCCATTGCTACGGTTGAAGGGGAAAGCTATCTGAAAGAAGCTAGAAATATGGCTGCCTATCATCATGAAAGATGGGATGGCAAAGGATATCCGGAAGGTTTAAGAGGAGAAGTAATACCTTTATCTGCAAGAATTATGTCGGTTGCAGATGTTTTTGATGCGCTTACAAGTAGACGTGTATACAAACCGGCATTTCCATTGGAGAAGGCATTGGAAATTATACAGGAAGGATCTGGAACACAGTTTGATCCAAAATGTGTAGATGCATTTCTGGATGCGCTGCCAGAAGTGAAGCAAGTACTGAAGAAGTATCAGGATAGATAGTCTTGGAGGTTTTTCATGAACAAACAGGGGAGAACAAGAAGAAGGGTTATATATCTTGTTGCGGTAATGCTCGCCGTTATCGTAATGGATCATATGGTGAATATACAGGCTTTGGGATATTCGGATGAAGGAGAATCCGACGCTTTAGAAGAGTCCAAGGAGGGCGGCGGTTATGCTGTCACGGGACAGCTTGATGACGTCGGTTATTCTGCTGTTGTTTATAATTCGGATAATGGTCTGCCAACTTCGGATGCGAATTTTGTTTTTTCCGCAAGCGACGGTTATATCTGGGTTGGTGGATACAGTGGTGTATTTCGTTATGATGGAATCGAATTCGAGCGAATGGATGCTTCCACCGGTATGACCAGTGCGAAAGTATTTTTTGAAGACAGTAAGCATCAGATTTGGGTTGGAACAAATGACAATGGTGCTGTCAAAGTAGATGATGATGAAACGGTACATTACACCTACAAGGATGGATTACAATCATCGACGATTCGTGGATTTGCAGAAGACTTAAATGGAAGAGTTTATATAGGAACGACAGCCGGTGTTTCTTATGTAGAAGAAGGACAATCCCTGAAGAATATTGAAGATGAAAGACTTCAAAATCAGTATATTATCCGTATGGTTTCTGATTCGAATGGTGTTGTCTATGCCAATACAAAGAGTGGCGATGTCTTCGCAATCGAAGATGGCAATGTGACAGCGTATTATAGCGCTGCAGAACTGGGGATCAGTTACATTTCCACGATCTATGCAGATCCGAAGAACCCGGGCAAGGTTTTCCTTGGTACAGATTCCAACCGCATTTATTATGGAACCTTCGGTGAGACAGCTTCCGAGATGGAGGAGATTTCGGTTGATCCGGCAACGGATATCTATTGGATTACCTATGCCTGCGGAAGAATCTTTATCAATTCGGATTCGGTGGTGGGCTATCTGGATACCAGTCATATCTTCCATGAAGTGAAGAATTTGCCGATGGATAGCATGCTGGAAATGGTTACGCAGGACTATCAGGGCAATCTCTGGTTCGCATCTTCTCGTGAGGGGGTTATGAAGGTTGTGACCAATAACTTCCTGGATGTTACGGGGGTATCGGAGATTGATGAAGTTGTGAATACCACCGTTATCTTTAATAGAAATCTATACGTGGGAACAGATAAGGGGCTGTATGTTCTGGATGCTTTTTATCGTCCGGTAGAAGATGAATTGGCTACCTATCTCGGGGATACGCGTATTCGTTGTATGCAGGAAATTGATGGAGATCTATGGGTTTGTACCTTCACGAATAATAAGGGGCTGGTTTGCTATACCAAGGATCATCAGATTATTTCCTATACCGTGGAAAATGGATTTATTTCGGATCAGACGCGTTGTCTGGCGGAAACGAGCGATGGAAAAATTCTCGTTGGAACCAATAGTGGGCTGGCAGTGCTTCAGAATGGCAAGGTTGTAAAGACCTATGGCGAGGAGGAAGGACTCCAAAACAGAATGATTCTGACCGTTACGGAGGGCGACGATGGAAGTATCATCTGTGGTACAGATGGTGGCGGCATCTATGTCATTAAGGATGATGAAGTGACGCATCTTAGCCTTGAGGATGGACTGACGAGTGATGTTATCCTTCGCGTGAAGAAGGATGAAGAACGTAATCTCTATTGGGTGATTACCTCGAATTCCATCGAGTACTGGAAAGATGGACAGATTACCGAAGTGAGTCATTTCCCATATAACAATAACTTCGATATTTATTATGGTTCCGGAGATGATGTTTGGGTACTTTCTTCTGCGGGTATTTATTGTGCGAAGGCGTCGGATATGATTTCCGGGGAAGAATTTGATTATCGTCTCTATAACAAGACCAATGGTATGACAACGCTTCCGACGGGAAATTCGTTTAGTTATCTGGATGATAATGGAAATCTGTTTATCTCTGGAATTTCCGGGGTGAATCGCGTCAATATCGATCATTACTTTAATCAGGATTCCTATGTCAAAGTGGATTTGAAATATATTGTATGTGATGATCAAACCATCTATCCGGATGAGGAAGGCAATTATACAATCCCGGCCGGTGTAGGACGAATTTATATCTATCCGGCAGTACTGGATTATTCGATGTCAAATCCGACGGTCAAAGTATTCTTTGATGATGTAGAGGATGACGGTGTTACGGCAAAACAGAGTGGCTTAAGTACGCTCGAATATACGGGATTTAAGTATGGACAGTACACCTTACATATTCAGATTGTCAATGAGTCGACGGGCGAATTGATGCAGGATGCAACCTTTGCGGTAGAGAAGAAGCCAAAGATTTTGGAACTTCGTCATGTGCAGGTGACATTGATTGTCGTATTGGTTTTGTTTGTTATTTTCCTTGTATGGAGAATTATGAATAGTACGATTGTACGAAGACAGTACGATGAAATCCGTATGGCAAAGGAAGAAGCAGAACGTGCGAATAGCGCAAAATCCAGATTCCTTGCCAATATGTCGCATGAGATTCGTACACCAATCAATACGATTATGGGTATGGATGAAATGATTCTTAGAGAGGATGCAACGGACGTTCCGAAGAATTATTTCTTATCCGTCATTAATTATGCGATGGATATTCGAACGGCATCAGATTCGTTACTCAATTTAATTAATGACATTTTGGATATGTCCAAGATTGAATCGGGTAAGATGTCGCTGGTCGAGATGGAATACAACCAGAAGGACTTGATTCATGAGTTGTGTTCTATGATTCATGGACGCGCCCTGCAGAAGAATCTGAAATTTGAAATTGATGTAGATGAGATGCTTCCGACAAGGCTATTGGGTGACGAAGCGAAGATTAAGCAGATTGTACTGAATCTTCTTACCAATGCGGTGAAGTATACGGAGGAAGGAAAGGTCGTTCTGAAGGTTTCGCTGGAGGCAAAGAATGGCGAGGAATTCCTGATTCGTTATGAGGTACATGATACCGGAATCGGTGTACGCGAAGAGGATATTGATAAAGTCTTTAATGCTTATGAGAGGCTGGATGAAGAGAAGAATTATGGCATCCAGGGTACCGGACTGGGATTGGATATTTCACGTCAGTTTACGGAATTAATGGGTGGAAATATCTGGTGTGAAAGTGTCTATGGAGAAGGTTCGGAATTTATCTTTACCGTGACGCAGAAAGTCATCGATCGTAAGCCAATTGGAGTATACAAGGAAGAAGATGAGACACTGGTGGGACGCCCATACGTACCACAGTTTATTGCTCCGGATGCAGAGATTCTGGTTGTTGATGATAATCCAATGAATTTGATGGTCATCAAGAATTTATTGAAATCAACAAAGATGCTGGTAGCTACCGCGGAAAGCGGAGAGGAATGTCTGGAGAAGCTTCGTTATTCGAACTTTGATATTGTACTTCTGGATCATATGATGCCGGGACTGGATGGTGTGGAGACATGCCGACGTATTCGTGAGAATTATCCGAATTTACCGGTTTATGCACTTACTGCCAATGCGGCAGCAGGAGAAGAATATTATCTGGAAAATGGATTTGATGGATACCTCGCGAAACCAATTGATTCTAGACTTCTTGAGCAGGTGATTATGCAGCATCTGCCAGAGGAGGTTATGACGATTGTGACCGAAGAGGAGGACGCGGAAGAATTAACAGAGATTCCAAAGAGCAAGCAATGGATTTATGAAATCGATTCAATTGATGTAGAGGAAGGCGTGAAAAACAACGGTTCCATTGCTGTATTTTTGTCCTCTCTGCAGCTGTTCTGGGAGACCATCGATGGTAACGAACGTATTCTGAAGAAAGCGCTTGCAGACGAAGACATCATGCTTTACAAGGTCAAGGTGCATGCGCTGAAGACTTCGTGCAGAATCATTGGCGATTTGAAATTATCGAAGCAGTGTGAATTGTTAGAAGACGCAGCCAATCAGATGGATCTTACTTATATCAAGGAGAATCATCGTGCGATGATGGAGGATTATCTGGCTTATAAGGAGAAGCTATTCCGCATTATGGAAGAAGAGGAGAGCGAAGAAGATCAACGACCGGAGATTTCAGAGGAAGAACTTCTGGATGCTTATGATGCACTACGTGAAGTGATTCCGATGATGGATTATGATTCTGTGGAAATGATACTGGAGCAGTTAAAGGACTATAAACTTCCAAAGGAAGAAGCGGATAGAGTTTTCAATCTTGGCAGAATGCTTAAGAGCTTCCAGTGGGATGAGATGGAAGAATTAATGAAAAGGGGATTGTCATGACAGGAGAAGAGCACATTTTAATCATCGGAAATAAGGAAACATTTCTCGTGAGAACCATCCTAAAAAAACTTAATGATGCGAGGATGCATGCTATCTTTGCGAAGTGGAATATCAGTGAAATCAATGAATTCTGGGATGGAACATCATTACTCATCATCTATATGGATGATGGCGTGGTTCCGCCGGATGATGTGTTACATTTCATCGAAGATAAGACAATGGAAGAGTCAAAGATGGTAATCCCAATCGGGGAAAAGACAGAAGTGGATTATATCAATAGTCATATGCCATCTGATATTATCTATCAATCCTTTGTCCGCCCGATCAATAACGAAGAATTGATTACGACGGTGCAATGTTTATTGGAACGACAGGCCTCCGGGTATTATAAGAAGTCGATTCTGATTGTCGATGATGACCCAACGTATCTGTCGATGGTGCGAGAGTGGTTAAAGCAGGATTATAAGGTGGCAATGGCAAACTCTGGATTACAGGCACTCCGATGGCTCGGCAAAAACCAGGCGGATTTGATTCTCTTAGATTATGAGATGCCGGTAACCTCGGGCCCGCAAGTCTTGGAAATGTTACGTAGCGACTTGGAGACAAGCAAAATCCCCGTCATGTTTCTAACGGGAAAGAGTGATAAAAATGCGGTATTACAAGTACTTGCATTAAAGCCGGAGGGATATTTCTTAAAGACCATTGAGAAGGATGAATTATTGCAGAAGTTATCCGATTTCTTCTTTCGACAAATTGGTGGCTGATGGAGGGATAAAAAGTGTTTGATTTAATTCGTGCATATCAATTAGAGATTATGGGGTCGCTATCTGCGGTTTGTATGGCGATTGCTATCTTTGTAATCATTTCAAAAACGGTATCCAGAAAAAGGAAGAGAGCACTGATTTATCTGGAACTGGGTGCAGCGGCCTTACTTCAATTTGATCGCCTTGCTTATTTATATCGAGGCGTAGAGGGAAGTACGGGATATATCATGGTTCACGTATCCAATTTTATGGTATTTACCCTGATTCTATTTGAATTATATGCATTCAATTATTATATGAGTGATCTGATTCAGAAAGAATGTGGATATGAGACCAAGCCCTTCCGCTTACGTTTGGTGGAAGTCATGCTATTGATTGGAGAAGGACTGCTCGTTTTAGCGCAGTTTAATGGAATGTATTATTCCTTTGATGCGCATAATCGTTATACGCGAGGCTCGCTTTTTATTATTTGTTATGCGATTCCGCTGTTTGTATTTTTTATTGAGTTATCGGTGATTGTACAGATGACACGGAAATTGCGTAAAGGAATGCGAATCTCCTTATTTGCATTTGCTTCGGCACAGATTTTGGCTTCCTTTATCCAGTTGTTTGCCTATGGTATTTCACTTACCAATATGACGATGGCATTAATGGTCATTGTACTTTATATCTTTGCCGTAATAGATACCAATTATGCGCTTGAGAAAGCAAATGAACTGAAGCTGATGCATTTCAAGAACGAGCAGGAATCGATGATGCGACTGTTTGATCAGACTGCTACTGCATTTGTGGGGGCTATGGAGGCAAAAGATGAGTATGCCACGGGCCGTGCCAAGAGAGTTGCACAATATGCGAGAGAGCTGGCAGAAATGAATGGAAAGTCAGAAGAAGTATGTAGCAATGTTTATTATGCGGCACTGTTACATGATGTGGATAGTGACATCCTGTTACATATCAAAGAGTATCCATTTCTAAGTATTGGAGCGCGATACTATCATGAGAATTTTGATGGAAGTGGTTATCCGGAGAAATTGTCTGGAAATGATATTCCGGAGATTGCCCGTATTATAAAGGTTGCAGATGCCTATGACCGGATGACATCCAAACAGGAACTCAGAGATGCGCTTCCGCAGCAGAAGGTACGAGAAGAAATTGTAAAGAATACAGGCACTTTGTATGATCCGGAATATGCGAAGATTATGCTGCATATGATTGATCTGGATCCGGAATACAAGATGCACGAAAGTGCAGAGTTGCATGAATTTGTTGATGGAACCGAGATTGCATGCGGTAGTTACCGAGATACATTTTCGGATGGTATTGGAATCAAAGATGCGATTGTGAAGATTCATTTCCAGTGTACACCGAAGAAAAATGTCGAAGAGGATATCTGTATGCCGGCGATTGTACTTTTTGATTCGCTGGATGCCAGAGTGCATAGTACGAAAAAAGAGATCGAGAGTATGAATTATTTTGAGTACGGAGAGATCTGGCTGGATGGGCATAGTGTGGCATCGGGTGCGAGAGTGATGAAGGTTGACTACAAGGAACTGGGATCACCGGATGAAGTGGATGGCGCAGGTGTGGCTGTGGTGAAGTCGCAGAAGGAAGTTTTCGATGGTGGAGAATCTATTGATTACGATTTGGAAGTGGTTCGCGTGAAGGATCACTTACAGATTTTGATGGAATGCAAGTATGCGACCATGAAGGCAATCGTCGCACTTACGGATAATGCGAGATTTTCCTATATGGCATTCACAGGAGAGCACTGTTATATCGATAATGTGCATGTAGTGAAGACCGAGGAAGTGGTTTCAGAGGATTATATCCCTAGGATTGCGAGTGAGGTAAGCTTTATTAACCGTATGGAGGGCGATATACCGAATATCCAGGTGGATGGCTATCGAACAGCGTATACCAAGGGTGTGGAGGTTACCGATGGTATGGAGATTAATTTCCATGCGATGAGCCTTCCAACCGCGCGATTGGTTTGGCATTGTCCATTTATTAATCTCTTTTATTCGGATGATAAGCAACCAGTGGGTGACAGTTATAGAGAATATGCGATGATTCGATTGGATGGCGAGTCCTGGGAGACGGGGGATTATGCGTCGAACAAGGTACAGATGCGAAAGCGTGAATTCTTCACCGGCTGGGATGCCTGGAAGGAGAATTGTAAGGCCGGTTATGACAGTAGCGTTATCATTCGTAGAAAAGGAAATAAGATTACAACCATTACGAGTAATAATGGTATTGATGTGAGAAATGTGACGACGATTAACGATGGTAATCGTACCATCTACGTATCGCTGACCGGCGACCAGGTGGCGCTGACGGATATTCGAATCCGCGCCTAGATTTTGGTTCTGACGGATATCCGAATCCGCGCCTAGGTTTTGGCTCTGACGGATATTCGAATCCGCGCTCAGGATTTGGCGCTGTTTGGAATGGAAAAGGTGTGAATAAAGAAAGGTAAGCATGTCCTGAAATTATCGCAGGGCATGCTTATTTTGTGGAAATAACATTGTAGTAATAATTAAGAAATGTTAGAATACAGGAGTGTGTATCTATGGTTGTATACACGCGATTTTAGTTAAGGAGATTGAGAAAATGGGTTTAGCAGCTAAGATTTTTGGTACCCATAGCGAAAGGGAATTAAAGAAGATTAATCCGATCGTTGATAAGATTATGGGTCTCCAGCCAGAGATGCAGAAATTATCCGATGAGGAATTAAAGCATAAAACAGAAGAATTTAAGGAGCGATTGGCAGCAGGGGAAACACTGGATGACATCCTTCCAGAAGCCTATGCAACCGTACGAGAGGCAGCGAAACGAGTGCTCGGAATGGAACATTTCCGCGTGCAGGTCATCGGTGGTATTATCCTCCATCAGGGTCGTATCGCAGAGATGAGAACCGGTGAAGGTAAGACATTGGTTTCTACTCTTCCAGCGTATCTGAATGCGTTAGAGGGGAAGGGCGTACATATCGTAACGGTCAATGATTACCTTGCAAAGCGTGATAGCGAATGGATGGGACAGGTTCATGAATTCCTTGGACTGAAGGTTGGTGTAGTCCTGAATTCCATGTCTCGTGAAGAACGTCAGGAAGCATATCAGTGCGATATCACTTATATTACAAATAACGAACTTGGTTTCGATTATCTTCGTGATAACATGGTAGTCTATGAAAACCAGATGGTACAGCGTGGACTGCATTATGCCATCATCGATGAGGTCGATTCCGTATTGATTGATGAAGCGCGTACGCCATTGATCATTTCCGGTCAGAGTGGCAAGTCAACACGTCTCTATGAGATGTGCGATGTGCTTGCGAACCAGTTGAAGCGAGGCGAAGACCTCCCAGAATTCTCCAAGATGGATGCCATCATGGGTGTGGTTCAGGAAGAAACGGGTGACTTCATCGTAAATGAAAAGGATAAGGTCGTAACACTGACACAGCAGGGTGTGGAAAAGGTTGAGAAATATTTCCATATCGATAACCTGGCAGATCCTGAAAATGTTGAGATTCAGCATAATGTAATCCTTGCACTTCGTGCGCATAACCTGATGCACCGTGATCAGGACTATGTGGTAAAGGATGATCAGGTATTAATCGTCGATAGCTTTACCGGACGTATTATGCCGGGACGTCGTTACTCCGATGGTCTGCACCAGGCAATCGAAGCAAAAGAGCATGTAAAGGTTAAGAGAGAGTCTATGACTCTTGCAAATATTACTTTCCAGAACTTCTTCAATAAATATGACAAGAAGGCTGGTATGACTGGTACAGCGCTTACAGAAGAGCAGGAATTCCGTGATATCTATGGAATGGACGTTGTAGAGATTCCTACTAATAATCCAATCCAGCGTATCGATCACGAGGATGCGGTTTACCAGACAAAAGAAGAGAAATATAAAGCCGTTGTGGATGAAGTCATCGCAGCACATGAGAAGGGACAGCCGGTATTGGTTGGTACAATCAACATTGACGTTTCCGAACTTCTCAGCCGTATGCTTAGCAAGAATGGCATTCAGCACAATGTCTTAAATGCGAAGTTCCATGAGCAGGAAGCGGAAATCGTAGCAGAGGCTGGTAAGCATGGTGCCGTTACCATCGCGACAAACATGGCTGGTCGTGGTACGGATATTAAGCTCGATGAGGATGCACGTGCAGCAGGTGGTTTGAAGATTATCGGTACAGAGCGTCACGAATCCCGTCGAATTGATAACCAGTTACGTGGTCGTTCCGGACGTCAGGGTGATGTCGGTGAATCGCAGTTCTTCATTTCTCTGGAAGATGATTTGATGCGTCTCTTCGGTTCCGAGAGATTGATTGAGACATTTAAGAGTCTTGGGGTGCCAAAGGGCGAACGTATTCAGCATAAGATGCTGACATCTGCGATTGAGAAGGCACAGCGTAAGATTGAATCCAATAACTTCGCAATTCGTAAGAACCTGCTCGAATACGATCAGGTTATGAATGATCAGCGAGAAATGGTTTACAAGCAGCGTAGAAGAGTACTTGCCGGTGAGAATATGAAGGATCAGATCCTGAATATGATCGATGATCAGGTAAATTACGCAGTAGACCAGGTTTGCGCTGATGATCTGGCAACAGAAGATTGGGATATCAATGAATTAAACAGATTAATCGAGCAGATTATTCCACTTGCACCAGTGACTGTTCAGGATATGGACGACGTCAAGAAGGTGAAAGACTTGAAGGAAAAACTGATAACTCGTGCGCATGATCTCTATGATCAGAAGGAAGCAGAATTCCCAGATCCAGAGTCCTTCCGTGAAGTCGAGCGAGTAATCCTCCTTCGTGTAATCGATCGTAAGTGGATGAAGGAAATCGACGATATGGATCAGCTTCGTCAGGGTATCGGCCTCCAGGCATACGGACAGCGTAATCCGGTCGACGAATACAAGATGGCATCCTATGATATGTTAGATCAGATGAATGATGCGATTCGTGAAGAAACGGTACAGATGATGTATCGCATCCGTATCGAAAAGAAAGTGGAACGTGAGGAGCAGGCTAAGGTTACAGGTACCAACAAAGATGAATCTGCAACCAATGCGCCAAAGGTACGCTCTGCAAAGAAGATTTATCCAAATGATCCATGTCCATGTGGATCCGGAAAGAAATATAAGAACTGTCATATGAGACAGGGCGGATTAGAATAAAGAAAACCACGCGCCGACTCCTGAGCTTTAGGAAAGCTTGGGAACCGGCGCGTGGTTTTTTGTATGTTTTGGGGTGTGGTGCAGAGAAAAGGATTTCTTGATTTGTGCACCAAGAAAATAGCCGAGGTGAAGTGACAGAGATTTCTTGATATGTACACCAAGAAAAGTGCGGAGGATGGTGCAGAGATAGAGAATTGTTAAGCTGTACACCAAGAAAAGAGCGGAGAATGGTGCAGAGGAAGAGAATTTTTGATTAGTGCACCAAGAAGAGTGTCGAGGATGGTGCAGAGAAAGAGAATTCTTGATTTGTGCACCAAGAAGAGTGTCGAGGATGGTGCAGAGAAAGAGAATTCTTGATTTGTACACCAAGAAGAGCGGCGAGGCTGGTGCAGAGACAGAGAATTCTTGATTTGTGCACCAAGAAAAGAGCCGAGGCTGGTGCAGAGAAATGGAATTCTTGATTTGTGCACCAAGAAAAGAGCCGAGGCTGGTGCAGAGAATGGGATTTCTTGATTTGTGCACCAAGAAGAGTGTCGAGGATGGTGCAGAGGAAGAGAATTCTTGATTTGTACACCAAGAAAAGTGTTCAGTGTGGTGCAGAGAAAGAGATTTCTTGATTTGTGCACTAGTTAGAGGAAAAAATAAGGTGTACAGAAGTTGAAAGCAACTTCCGTACACCATGCAAACGCACTATGCAAATACACCATGTAAATTCAGATGTAAAATTTCCATTTATTATTGTGTAATACTTTCCGCTTTATTCTTTCGAACAAGTAAGAAAACAGTAGCAAATAATTCTTCAACAAATAAGTATAAGATGCAATGATTTGCGCTAGGATAACGAAATCCAAGCCATAGATACGTTGGTATTAAGAGAACAATAACAACGATATGAAGAATCAGCGCTTTGGTTCTGTTTTCCGGTTGCGAATCATTTCTTAAATCAAAAAAGAATTTAAGGAATAATAGACCCAATAGTATTAAAATAGAAATAGGTGTGTATAGAAGAACCGGAAGCGTGTTGTAGGTTTTGTAAGCTTGCGTGATGAAATTCGCGTAGATGTAAGAGCTGCCGGCTCCGGCGATGATGTACAGAATAAAAAATAGATATTGCATAGGAATCCCCCTTTCCAAAAACAATGTTCCCACAAAATGATATTTGTAATACGTTACATATACTATAATACACGAAATGCAAATGGGTGGTAATAGATTTAGACTATTGCTGGTGATGGTCCATTGAATGGTCCATTGGGGACGGGGTTAGTGGTTCATTTTGCAATCCCCTCGTTACTGCGGGATAGAAAAGCTTATGGAGGAGTAACCGATGAAAAATAGAGAAGAAGCCCTTGCCTTTGGCTTGACGTTTGAAGGCGCATATCAGGATGCTCCATTTCGAGATCAGAATTGGCAGTTGGTGCGTGTCATGCCGAGTAAGAGGGCGTTTTTGTGGACATATGAATTAGATGGAAAGATTTGTTTGAATGTAAAATGTGACCCGGAATGGCGTGATTTCTGGAGGGAGGCTTACGCCTCTGTAATTCCGGGGTATCATCAGAATAAGGAGCACTGGAATACGATTATTTTGGATGATTCCATTCCGGATGCGGATGTGAAGAAAATGATAACGGAGAGCTACGAATTGGTGACAGATTCGCCGACAAAACGAATCTATGAGGCGGTGAAGAAGATTCCAAAGGGGAAAGTGGCAACTTATGCCGAAGTCGCCGCCATGGCAGGCAATCCGAAGATGTCCCGCGCCGTTGGAAATGCGCTACATAAGAATCCGGACGGAGACAAGATTCCCTGTTATCGTGTTGTGAATGCTAAGGGGGAGCTTGCTGGAAAATTCGCCTTTGGCGGAGCGAAGGTGCAGGAGGAGCGCCTTCGCGCGGATGGAATAGAAGTCGTAGATGGACGGGTAGATCTGAAGAAGTACGGAATGGACCATTAACCCCGTCCCCAAGGGACCATTTTGGAGAGAGGATGTAAAATGGCGAAAAGTGCGAAAAAGGAAATCGTGCAAGAGATTCGGGAATATCTATTTACACTGCAAGATAGAGAATATCGTGATTTTCAAAGCAAATTATTCCCAACGGTGGAGAAGGATAGCGTGATTGGTGTCCGCACGCCAGAACTTCGAAAATATGCGAAGCAGTGGGTGAAGAAAAGCAGTGTCCGCGAATTTCTCGACGACTTGCCACACCAGTATTTTGATGAAAATCAATTGCATGCATTTATCATTTCTGAAATCAAGGACTATGAGACTTGCTTGCGGGAGCTTCAGCATTTCCTTCCGTATGTCGACAACTGGGCGACGTGCGACCAGATGTCACCGAAGATTTTCAAGAAACATCGACCGGAATTGCTCGCTGAAATCGAGCGCTGGATTGCGTCGGATCAGACGTATACGGTGCGATTTGGAATCGGTATGCTGCTGCAACATTTCCTGGAGGATGATTTTGATCCGCGGTTTCTGGAAATGGTTTCTCAGATCCAGTCGGACGAATACTATATTAAAATGATGGTCGCGTGGTATTTTGCGACGGCGCTCGCGAAGCAGTGGGACATGACGGTGCCTTATATCGAGGAGCAGCGGTTGGAAGTGTGGACTCATAATAAGACGATTCAGAAGGCGGTGGAGAGTTACCGCATCACGAAGGAGCAGAAGGCGTATCTACGTGGATATAAGGTGAAAGCATAGCTAGTTAGGGATTTAGAGATGAGAGGGAGACGGAATGCGTAATTACGACGATGGCGAGAAAAAGTTATTACGGATTTTTTGGATTTTGGTTTTCGCAATCATTCTTTTTGGATATTTTGTAAACAAGAAATATCAAGAGGATGCGGCGGAAAAGGAACGTCAGTATGACAAGATGTTAGAAGTGAAATTGGAAATGCAGAGAGGGGTTTATCCGCTAGAAGGCGAAGCTACGGCAATCAGATTTGACAACTTTAAAGACCTTTCGATTATTTTCCTGCCGGACGATGCGGCGGAAGATTCCTTTGAAAAGGTTGGATATACGTATCAGTTAGAATACATTTCCGATGAGGAATATTTTTTGACGGCCGAGGTGGAGACAAAGGGCGAACGGCATGATGGAGATTATGCTTTTCAATGTAAGGTGAAGAAGTCGGGGGAGCAATATGTCCTTTGCGAACTTGAGACAGACGATGCATTTCCAGAATTTGCGACGGCAAAGCAGTTGACCGATGATGAGATGGATGAATTTTCGGAGCGTTATCGAAATGCTACCGGTTCTAGTGCTGGAAATGCTACTGGTTCTAGCGCTGGAAATGCTACTGGTTCTAATGCTGGAAATGATTCTGGCGCGGGTGCAAGTAGCGGCTCCGGCACAGGCGGCTCCGCGACAGGTGCAGAAGACGGATCTGGCGCGAGAAGTTCCGGCACACGAAATAGCGATGCAACTTACGGCGACCCGATTGACCCGTCGGATTATGATATCGAGCAGTATTACCTGGATTACGAAGACGAGTTCGATGATGAGGAAGATGCAGCGGAGGATTTCCTTGATAATCCCGAATATTGGGATGATTATTAACTTGAATTTAGGACAATAAAGTGTTAAATTGGAAGCAGTCATTATGTGATAAAAAAGTAGAAAGGACGTACCGATGTGACCTGGAAAACAGTAAACATTAAATTGAAAAAAGGTTCAATTTTCGCGTTTTACGGGGATAGTGCGCCCTTTTTTAGGTGTTTTCGTAGGAAATGTTGAATCAAGTGAAAAATCAACACATAACTACTTAAAATAACTACTTAAAAATAGAGCAACTATCTCCTTAATCCTGATGAATAGAAATTCAAGATTTAAGGAGATTTTTTTATGACAAAAAATACAGCAAAAAGACAGATACATAAATTATTACTATTGGATGGGATGAATGCCTTCATGATCGCGGGGGCTTCCTGGGTGGCGCTTCTGGCGGCACGTGGATATTCGATGCTGGAGATCGGATTGCTGGAGAGTATTTTCCATGTGGCAAGTATGTCATTTGAGATTCCATCCGGTGCGATTGCGGATGTGTTCGGGCGAAAGAAAACGATGGTTGCCAGCCAGATGATGAATGTGCTTGCATCGATCGTTATGATCTTCTCGCATTCGTTTGTGAGCATTTCCATCGCGATGATTTTTAGTGCGTTTAGTTATAATCTCGCGTCTGGTTCACGTGAGGCACTGGCTTACGACAGCTTGAAGTCCGCCGGGGATGAAGATGATTATGAGAAGTTTGCGGCGAATGATATGGTGATTTACGACTTTGCGATGTCCTTTGCGACTTTGATGGCAGGTGTGACCTTGTTGCTGGGGTACCAGAAGGCATATGCCATTGATGTGATCGCAGGCGTTTCTTCGATCTTAGTGGCGTGGACATTGCTCGAGGCAAAGGTTTCCCCAGAGGCGAGGGATTCCCAAGAGGCAAAGGTTTCCTTAGAGACGAGGAATACCCAAGAGGAAAAGGTTTCCCATGAGGCGACAGAAACGAAAGAATCGGTGGTAGAGCGCTTCATTGAAGTTGCAAAAGAGAGCTATCAATTTCTAAAAGTAAATAGAAGATGCAGACGCATGATCATTTTCAATGCGACGATTGGTGCATTAGCCGTTCTGGTAGTGTTCTTTGCGCAGGCATTACTTCCGGAGTTGGGGATGCAGAAGGTGCTGCTTGGACCGGCGTTATTTGCATTGAATCTGGGATCGGTTGCCGGTGCAAAGGCAGAGAATTATTTGCCAAAGATGTCTTATAAAAAGGCGGGATTCCTCAGCGTGATTGGCGTTTCGCTGGCAGTGCTTTCTATACTGACGAATCAGTGCTGGCTGATTATCGCAGGAGGATTTGTTGGTTCCTTCGCAGACAGTCTGATCGAAGTGAAGACCGATGTGGAACTCAATCGCCGGATTCCATCGGAGCAGAGGGCGACATTGATGTCTGTAAATTCCTTCACTTATTCGGTCGTGATGATTATTCTCTCTCCAATCTTTGGTAGTGTGATTTCGTAATGGTCCACCCGCCGTGGCCCTGCCGCCCTTGCCCCTTTGCCCGGAACCGCTTTACACGGGACAGATATTTGGAATTTTTTATTAGACTTTCTGGGGACGGCAAAGCGTAGGTTCAAGTGTCGTTCGCTAAGTAAAATAACAAAACAGGTTTTGTATGTATCGTCACCGTGGCACATTCAACATCGTATCTCAGGTGCCACTTGCGTCGCCGTCCATGGCGACGCATGACGATACATCGCAAAACCTGTTTTGTTATTTTACTAAGCTTACTTTATTCACCTACGCTTTGCCGTCCCCAGAAAGTCTTAACGAAGAACAGGAATATCTGTCCGGTGAAAGCGGTTCTAGGGAATCAGAGCCACTCTGGCTATATTTATTCATTTCGGCTTGATTACAGAAGCAATCATGGGCGAACGCAGCTGTCAAGGGTGCAAAGCACCGCAAGCGGCTCGCCCTTGACAGCTGCGTTCGCTCCATGATTAAAAGTAGCCAAGCCGAAATAAATAAGTATACTTACGTCTTTCCTTCATTTTGCTATTCCGGTGTTTGGCGGATTTGTTAACGTATTTAATTGAATTATTTAGGTTCTATGTCTTTTTTTATAAAGAGCTTTGCTAGATTTACAGAATACATACTTGTTTTCAAAGCCTGTTCCGTAATTGCATTACTAAAATTTTTTAATAATATGCTGTTTTACGGAACAATTTGCTCGTTACTCTATTTTTACCGTAGTAAAAATCCTGGATTTTTCTGGGTTACAGAATATCAAGTTAAAAAGGCAAGTTTTCTGTAATCAATCTTTTTATCTGTTTATCAAATTACAGAAAAAAAGATATAAAGTAGCGATCTTCTGTAAAGGACAATATAACTTGTTCTTAATAATAAGAGCATTACGGAATATGGAAACTGAATCAGGATTTCTACCGTAATTTGACGAAAATTACAAAATCGTCTTACGGAAGAAATTCAAAAACAAGGATATATTCTGTAAAGTGTGCAAAATTAGCTGATAATCACGCTAAAACAATCAAAGTTATGCACCAACTGTACCATTGTCATACTGATAATCCAAAATAGAAAAAGAAAATATGTTCGATAAATGGGTTGCGTAAAATGTAATATGGGCATATAATTTACATACTATGGAAGAGATGAATAAGTTTGTATTACATTCAAAATTTAAACCGATGGGAGATCAGCCACAGGCCATTGATGCGCTGGTGAAGGGCTTCAAAGAAGGCAATCAGTTCGAGACGCTGCTTGGTGTAACGGGCTCCGGTAAGACGTTTACCATGGCCAATGTAATCGAGAAGTTGCAGAAGCCGACGCTGATCATTTCCCATAATAAGACCCTGGCGGGGCAGCTCTATAACGAGATGAAGGAATTCTTCCCGGAGAACGCGGTGGAATATTTCGTCAGTTACTACGATTATTATCAGCCGGAGGCCTATGTGCCATCGACCGATACGTATATCGCGAAGGATTCCTCCATCAATGATGAGATTGATAAGCTGAGACTCTCTGCGACGGCATCGATGGCGGAGCGAAAGGACGTGATCATCGTCGCATCTGTTTCCTGTATCTATGGAATCGGTAGTCCGGAAGATTATCAGAACATGATGCTCTCGTTGAGACCCGGGGATACGAAGGACAGGGATGATGTCATCCGTGGCCTGATTGATATGCAATATTTGAGAAATGATATGGATTTCTCGCGTGGTACCTTCCGCGTACGAGGCGATACGATTGATGTATTTCCGGCGAATGCTTCTGATTTTGCCTATCGTGTAGAATTCTTTGGCGATGAGATTGATCGCATCACGGAAGTGGATATCATGTCCGGGCAGGTGAAGGCGGAACTCTCGCATTGCGCGATTTTCCCGGCTTCCCACTACGTTGTTCCACAGGATAAGATTAATAAAGCGTGCAGAGAGATCGAAGACGAATTGGATGCACAGGTGAAATATTTCAAGAGCGAGGGCAAACTCTTAGAAGCGCAGAGAATTGCAGAGCGTACAAACTTCGATATAGAAATGTTACGTGAGACGGGATTCTGCAGTGGTATCGAGAACTATACGAGATATATGACGTCGCAGAAACCGGGCGAGGCACCGGCTTGCCTGATAGACTATTTTGGTGATGATTTCTTGATTATTGTGGATGAGTCACATATTACCTTGCCGCAGATTCGTGGTATGTATGCGGGAAATCTTTCCAGAAAAGAGACATTGGTGAATTACGGTTTCCGTCTGCCTTCCGCAATGGATAACCGTCCGTTGAATTTCAACGAGTTCGAAGAGAAGATTGACCAGATGCTGTTCGTTTCCGCGACGCCGGGTGATTATGAGGCGGACCATGAGATGCTTCGTGCAGAGCAGGTGATTCGACCTACGGGACTTCTAGATCCCGAGATTGAGGTTCGCCCAACCGAGGGCCAAATCGATGATCTGATCTATGAAATCAAGAAGGAGACGAAGCACCATCACAAGGTGCTGATCACAACGCTGACCAAGCGAATGGCGGAAGATCTTACGAATTATATGTTGGAATTGGGGATAAGAGTGAAGTATCTCCATTCCGATGTGGATACTTTGGAACGTGCCGAGATTATCCGAGATTTACGACTGGATGTCTTTGATGTCCTGGTCGGAATCAACCTCCTTCGAGAGGGACTCGACATTCCGGAGATTACATTAGTAGCAATTTTGGATGCGGATAAGGAGGGATTCCTCCGTTCGGAAACGTCACTGATCCAGACCATTGGACGTGCGGCGCGAAATTCCGAGGGCCACGTCATCATGTATGCGGATTCCATTACGGATTCCATGCGCGTTGCCATTGACGAGACGAAGCGCCGTCGTGCGATTCAGAATCAATATAATGAAGAGCATGGCATCACGCCGCAGACGATTCAGAAGGCGGTTCAGGATGTGATTGCGATTAGCAAGAAGGTTGCCAAGGCTGCGGATGATTTGATGCGAGATCCAGAAGATATGGATGTGGCAGAATTAGAGAAGCTGGCAACGGATTTGAAGAAGAAGATGGATGCTGCAGCCGCAGATTTGAACTTCGAAGTGGCGGCGGAATACCGAGACCAGTTAATCGAAATCAAGAATATGCTTCGTGACTTGCGTGTAGACGCTGGAAATGAAAAGCGTAAGAAGAAATGAGAGATGAGAAGGCGCAAGAAGAGATGAGAAGGCGCAAGAAGAGATGAGAAAGCGCAAGAGTTAGCGATAGTCTAAGAAAGTAGAGAGATACGATGGCAGAAAAGAAGGATAGAAAATATATCAAAATCAAGGGCGCGAATGTTCATAACTTAAAAAATGTTTCATTAGAGATTCCGAGAGATGAGTTTGTTGTACTTACGGGACTGAGTGGTTCCGGTAAGTCTTCTCTCGCGTTTGATACGATTTTTGCGGAGGGCCAGAGACGTTATATGGAATCCTTGTCCAGTTATGCAAGACAGTTCCTCGGCCAGATGGAGAAGCCGAATGTGGAGAAAATCGAAGGATTGCCGCCGGCCATTTCCATCGATCAGAAATCGACGAATCGAAATCCACGTTCTACGGTTGGTACCGTGACGGAAATCTATGATTATTTCCGATTGCTGTATGCGAGAATTGGTATTCCACATTGTCCAAATTGCGGAAAGCGAATTGAGAAACAGACCGTGGATCAGATGGTGGATGCGATTTTGCAACTTCCGGAGCGTACGAAGATTCAGCTTCTTGCGCCCGTGGTTCGAGGACGTAAGGGAGAGCACGAGAAATTATTCGAGCGTGCTAGAAAATCGGGATACGTGCGCGTAATCATCGATGGTAACCAATATGATCTCAGTGAAGAGATTAAGTTGGAAAAGAATATTAAGCATAATATCGAAATTGTAGTAGACCGATTGGTGGTAAAAGAGGGCATCGAACAGCGACTGACGGACTCGATCGAGAATGTGTTGCATCTCGCAAATGGGCTGATGATCGTCGATGTCATTGACGGGGAGCAGATGCGTTTCTCAGAGAGTTTCTCCTGCCCGGATTGCGGAATCAGTATTGATGAGATTGAACCAAGAAGCTTCTCTTTCAATAACCCGTTTGGTGCATGTCCGGAGTGTTTTGGACTGGGATATAAGATGGAATTTGTCGAAGATTTGATGATTCCGGACAAGTCCCTTTCCTTTAATGAGGGCTGCGTACAGGTAATGGGATGGCAGAGCTCTGGAGATAAGAAGAGCTTTACCCATGCGGTGCTCGAAGCGATGGCAACGCAGTATGATTTCAGCCTGGATACTCCATATGAGAAGCTTCCAAAGAAGATTCGTACGATGTTTATCCATGGGGATGCGGACAATCTTATGGTTGCGTATAAGGGCCAGCGTGGCGAAGGTGTCTACAAGGTCGATTTCAAGGGCCTGATTGCGGATATCCACCGCCGTTACCGTGAGACGCATTCGGATACGCAGAAGGCGCAATACGAAGAATATATGCAGGTAACCCCATGCCCGGTCTGCAAGGGCCAGCGCTTGAAGAAGGAGTCGCTTGCCGTTACCGTAGCGAAGAAGAATATCTATGAAATCACGACGATGTCCGTGCGAGATCTCGTAACATTTCTTTCGGAAATGAAACTGAGCAAGCAACAGCACTTGGTCGGCGACCAGATTTTACGTGAAATTCGCGGAAGAGTTGGCTTTTTGAATGACGTTGGACTCGATTATCTCAGTTTGTCGAGAGCGACAGGAACACTTTCCGGAGGCGAGGCACAGCGAATTCGTCTCGCAACGCAGATTGGCTCCGGATTGGTTGGCGTTGCCTATATTCTGGATGAACCAAGTATCGGACTTCATCAGAGGGACAACGACAAGCTTCTGGCCTCTCTGAAGGGACTTCGTGACTTGGGAAATACATTGATTGTGGTAGAGCATGACGAGGATACCATGCGCGCGGCAGATTTCATTGTGGATGTGGGACCTGGCGCAGGCTCCGAAGGTGGCGAGATTGTCGTTGCCGGAACGCTGGATGAGGTTATGAATACACCGGAGTCCATTACGGGTCAGTATCTCTCCGGTAAACGTTACGTTGAGGTGCCACAGAGTAGGCGAAAACCGACAGGATGGCTGGAGATTAAGGGCGCTGAGGAGCACAACCTAAAGAAGGTCAATGTCAAGATTCCACTTGGTATTATGACCGTTGTAACGGGTGTTTCCGGCTCTGGTAAGAGTTCTCTAATCAATGAGATTCTCTATAAGACATTGGCAAGAGACTTGAATCGTGCGCACTTGATTCCGGGTAAGGTGAAGAAAATTGAAGGTATTGAGCAATTAGATAAGATTATTGATATCGATCAGAGCCCGATTGGACGTACACCGAGATCGAATCCGGCAACCTATACCGGTGTCTTTGACCAGATTCGTGACCTCTTTGCCGGAACACCGGATGCCAAGGCACGCGGTTATGCGAAGGGACGTTTCTCCTTTAATGTAAAGGGTGGCCGATGTGAGGCATGCTCGGGTGATGGTATTAAGAAGATTGAGATGCATTTCCTGCCAGATGTCTATGTGCCATGTGAGGTATGTAATGGAAAGCGTTTTAATCGTGAGACGCTGGAAGTGAAATATAAGGGCAAGAATATCTATGACATCCTGGAGATGACCGTAGAGGAGGCTAAGGATTTCTTTAAGAATGTACCGACCATTCAGCGTAAGATTCAGACGTTATATGATGTTGGATTGGGATATGTGAAGCTTGGTCAGCCATCGACGGAATTATCCGGTGGTGAGGCACAGCGTATTAAGCTTGCGACAGAGCTTTCCAAGCGATCCACAGGAAAGACGATTTACGTTTTGGATGAACCTACGACAGGACTTCATTTTGAAGATGTAAATAAATTGGTGAAGATTCTTCAGAAATTGTCCGAAGGAGGCAATACCGTTGTAGTAATCGAGCATAATCTGGATGTGATTAAGACAGCGGATTATATTATTGACCTGGGACCAAACGGTGGGGACGGTGGCGGAACCATTGTTGCAACCGGTACACCGGAAGAAGTTGCCAAAGTGAAGGAATCTTATACGGGAATCTATATCAAACGTTATCTGGAAGAAGATAAGAAGCGTCGAAAAAAATAATATAGAAATAATAAAAGCTCAGTGCTGAAAAGCACTGAGCATATTTTTTGGGGAGTGCTCCGACACCGAAGCATCGGAGCTGAGTTATGAAAAATTATATTAGCTTATCAGCTAGTACGGTTATTATAGTAACGTGAAATTGTGTCCATTTTGTGTCCATAATGTGAAAGATTACGTCCCTATCACATCACAAATTTAACAAAAAACAGGAAACTTTCGAGCATAAAAGAGTTTCTAGCTATTAAAAAGATGAAAAAATCCTAAAAATTCTTCAAAAAAATAATAAACTTTTTTACTGGCCAAAATGCGCAAAGCCTTGGTATAGCTGAATTTGAAAGAAATTTGGTAAAAATTGATAGTTTTTTATTTAACAAGAGGTCACATTTCTATTATAAAAAATATAGATTTACGATGATAATCGGTCTATAATTTTGAATCGAAAAATAATGTTGTTAAGAAAAAAGAACAGAAAGAGAGAATCATGTTAGTAAATTTCATTATGGCAATCCTGCCAATCGTATTTCTAATTATCGCTCTTGTTGCATTGAAGATGCCTGGATTTAAGGCTTGTTTCCTTGCAGCTGTAATCACAGCGATAATCGCAATTTTATATTTCCATATGACTGCACTCGAGGCAGCCACTGCTACGTTAGAAGGTGCATTAAATGCCCTTTGGCCAATTTGTTTGGTAATCGTTGCAGCGTTATTCGTTTATAACCTTACACTGGAAACGAAAGCGATGGACGCTATTAAGGCAATGCTTTCCGGCGTTTCCATGGATAAGAGAGTGTTAGCTCTGATTATCGGATGGGGATTTGGATGTTTCATGGAAGGTATGGCAGGCTTCGGTACTGCGGTAGCAATTCCAGCATCCATCCTGATTGCGATGGGATTTGAACCACTTTGGACAGTCATCGGTCTTTTAGTTGTAAACTCTACACCAACAGCCTTCGGTTCCGTAGGTGTTCCATTGGTAACACTTTCCGGTATCACTGGATTTGATGCAGTAGAGCTTTCTGGAAATACAGCGCTTGCACAGGCAATCCTTACTTTTGCATCACCTTATATTCTTGTTATGTTAATTGGTAAGGGTGAGAAGAAGAAGCATGCGATGAAGGGTATGTGGGGATTCACAACACTTGCAGCTGTTTCCTTCGTGCTTCCTGAATTCCTTGCAGCAAAATTCATTGGACCAGAACTTGGCGATATCATCGGTGCTATCGTATCTATGATCTGTCTTGTACTGGTTGCACTTAAGAGCACTAAGGAAGCTCCAGAAGACTTCCGCGTAGAAGGCGTTAAGAAGGTAGAACTGACATTCAAGAGTGCGGTAATCGCATGGATTCCATTCATCTTGATTTTCGTAATCCTTCTTTGTACATCAAACTTAATCCCAGCCATTCATGATCCACTTGCAGCTATTGCAAGCAAGGTATCTGTATACTGTGGTGAGAACCCAGGAACACTTACCTTCAGCTGGATCAACACACCTGGTGTGCTGATTATGATTGCAGGTCTCATAGGTGGACTTGTGCAGGGTGCATCTCTGAAGACAATCGTTAAGGTTTATGTAGAAACATTAATCGCGAACTGGAAGACAATCGTAACCATCTGCTCTGTATTAGCACTTGCTAAGATGATGGGTTACAGTGGTATGATCTCCGCTATCGCAGCACTTCTCGTTGCAGTAACTGGTAGATTCTATCCATTGATTGCTCCACTCATTGGTACACTCGGTGGATTCGTAACAGGTTCCGGAACATCTACACAGGTACTCTTTGGACAGTTACAGGTAGAAACAGCTAAGGCAATCGGTGCAAACCCTGCTTGGCTTGCTTCTGTTAATGCTGTCGGTGCTGGTATCGGTAAGATGATCAGCCCACAGGGTATCGCAATTGGATGCGCTGCTTCCTCACAGTTGGAAGGAAAAGAAAGTGAAGTACTTGGCAAAGTCGTAATCTTCGCACTTGTATTCACAGTGATTGCAGGTATCATTGCATACGCATTACCAGCACTTGGATTAATCTAATATTGATGGAAATGTTAACCCTGCCTACATTTTTGTAGGTGGGGTTTAAAAATCTTGTGAAATCTTAAGGCGATTTTTCATTGAAAAATAAAGTGAAATGCGTATAATGTATTTATAGTGCGTAATTTTGTTAATTTGACAACATTGTCATGAATATAAAAGATTGAGAATGATTTTGGAAGGAGAATGGATATGGCATCCACAGATATCGGAATTGATTTAGGAACAGCGAGTATCCTTGTATATGTGAAGGATAAGGGAGTAGTTCTGAAAGAACCATCCGTTGTTGCATTTGATAGAGATACAAATAAGATTAAGGCAATCGGTGAGGAAGCTCGCCTGATGCTTGGTCGTACACCTGGTAATATTGTAGCGGTTCGTCCACTTCGTCAGGGTGTAATTTCTGATTATACAGTTACAGAGAAGATGATTAAGTACTTTATTCAGAAGGCTATTGGTAAGAAGTCTTACCGTAAGCCAAGAATTTCTGTTTGTGTACCATCTGGTGTAACAGAAGTAGAGAAGAGAGCGGTAGAAGATGCTACTTATGCAGCTGGTGCAAGAGAAGTATCGATTATTGAAGAACCTATCGCAGCAGCAATTGGTGCAGGCATCGACATTTCCAGACCATGCGGTAACATGATCGTAGATATCGGTGGTGGCACAGCGGATATCGCTGTTATTTCCCTCGGTGGATCTGTAGTTTCTACATCCATCAAGATTGCCGGTGATGATTTTGATGAAGCAATCGTACGTTATATGCGTAAGAAACATAACATCTTAATCGGTGAAAGAACAGCAGAAGATATCAAGATTAAGATTGGTACATGCTATCCATTAGCTGAACCAGAAGTAATGGATGTTCGTGGACGTAACCTCGTAACTGGTCTTCCAAAGACAATCCAGGTTAGCTCAGAAGAAACAGAAGAAGCATTAAAAGAACCTACACTTCAGATTGTAGAAGCAGTGCACTCTGTACTTGAGAAGACTCCACCAGAACTTGCAGCCGATGTTGCAGATCGTGGAATTATCCTTACTGGCGGTGGCGCTCTTCTCCGTGGATTAGAGCAGCTTATGGAAGACAGAACAGGAATCAATACAATGACAGCCGAAGATCCTACACAGTGTGTAGCAATCGGAACAGGTAAGTTCATTGAGTTCTTATCAGAAGAACACCATTTAGAATTCTAATATAAAGATGAAATAATAAGCTCGGTTTGCAGGAAATGTTACGTCCCGCAAGCCGAGTTTTTGTTGTTAGAAATATTTATTGCATACTAAGTTATAATGCAGTATTTATATAAAGGAATGACTAGTTAATAGGAGAGGAATTAGATGGGACATATGAGACAGAATAGAAGGAAAAGATATAAGAGAAAAGTTAGAATGTTGATAATACTTTTAGTGATATTGGTATTGTTGGTTTGTGCATCGGTTTTTATCTATGTAAAAAAAGAGCAAACGGGAGTGAAGAGTAGTACTGATGGCGAAAAAATAACGGAAGAACATGATGCAATTGCTGGAAAGAAACAGGACGCTGAAACAAACGAAATCATTTCGTACGAAATTGAGACAGAAAATGTGGGGACAGGTACGTACGAATATCCTAAGTTTGTAGCAGAAGATATATCTTACTCGGATGTTGTGGATCAGCTTAATAAGTGTTATGAAGAGATGCTTTCTTCGGATTCTACATTGGGATATTTCCAGAGTATCAACAGTGTATCGGTGGAGGAAGAGGAATCATTTCTTTCTGTTCAGGTCTCACGTACCCAGGAGGTTGGAGGACCACATCCTAATAATTACGATGAAACTTATGTAATTAATACGACGACGCATGATTTTGCAAATCTTTCGGATGTGAAAGAAATGGATGATGCAACAATAGATAGTATTACAGACCAGGTTTATGAAGAACATTCGGATTTGAATTACGAAACATTGCGAGAAGATGTCGAGCATGCAATTGGAAATAATACTGCCCATTGGGAAATCAGAGATGGTGAAATAGTTATTTGGTTTGATGAATCCGATATTACAGGCGCGTATCAGGGGGATGGAGAATTTGCAGCCATAATAGAAAAATAAATATTTAGGGGTTCAGTTATTTGCGAGAATGTCCGATAATAGTAATGAACTATAAGAACGATGAAGGAGTAGACTCGTATGGTAAAAGGTTTATATTCAGCGTGGACAGGGATGGTTAACGCACAAAACAGACTGGATGTCCTGACAAACAACCTGGCGAATGCTGATACCACCGGCTATAAGAAGGAGGGCGCGACCACGCAATCCTTCGACGATCGGCTGGCAATCAAGATTAAGGATACCAGCTGGGCAAATAATACGCCGCAGCGCTTGGGTACCGTACATCTTGGCGTAAAGATTGGTGAAACCTATACAAATTACGAGCAGGGTAGTATTCAGGTAACAGATAATGCATCGGATTTAGCACTTGCGGGTGATGGATTCTTTGCAATTTCTTTTACGGATGATCAGGGGAATACTTCTATCAAATATACAAGAGATGGGGAGTTCAATGTCGACGCGAATGGTTATTTCCGCGATTCCGATGGCAATTACTTGCTGAATGCGAATGGGGCATTGAATTCGATCAATACACCGGCGAACTATATTCAGGTCGATCCGACGGCGGATTATTCCATTGATGAACAG
This sequence comes from Lachnospiraceae bacterium AC2012, assembly GCA_000702525.1. Taxonomy (GTDB): domain Bacteria; phylum Bacillota; class Clostridia; order Lachnospirales; family Lachnospiraceae; genus FD2005. Next base: position 1,330,932 of record JNIN01000001.1, on the reverse strand, counting down.
GGATTTGTGCATCAGAATAATCAGGTGGTTGGCCAGATTGGTGTGGTAGATTTAGCAAATCGTGATTATTTCTCAAAATATGGCGAAAACCTCTATGATGTACTGGATGGAGGCCAGATTATCGCTGGTACAGCTTCCGTGGAACAAGGATGTCTCGAAGCTTCTAACGTCAATGTAGTAGATGAAATGGTTCAGATGATTACAATTCAAAGAGCGTATGAAGCAGCGCAGAAGGTAATTCAGACAGAAGATTCTGAACTTGGACAGGCAACAGGAACGGTCGGAAGAGTTTAGTGAAGTTCACGGAAAGGGTATAAGATTATGATGAGATCACTTTGGACGGCAGCGTCCGGAATGAAGGGTATGCAGACAAGTGTCGATACCATCGCAAATAACATTTCCAATGTAAATACAACAGGATTTAAGGCGAAGACAACACAGTTTAAGTCGCTTCTCTATCAGACATTGCAGTCAGAGACGACTTCGGCAAATGGTGATACAAAGCCGGGAGCAGCGCAGGTGGGATTGGGAACACGAGTTAGTTCCACAAATTCCATCTTTACAGATGGTGCCCTTCTTGCAAATGATAGCAAGAGCGCGCTGGCCATTTCCGGCTCCGGTTTCTTTGGCATTCGTGGCGCGGATGGAGAAACTTATTATACGAGAAATGGTGACTTTACCTGGACATTAAATGCAAATGGCGATTCTGTCCTTGCTACATCCGGTGGCAATCCTGTTTTGGATAGCGCGGGCAATCCAATCATTCTTGCATCTACCATTCCTACAGATTCGGTAGCGATTGGCAAAGATGGTTCCGTCGCATACAAGAATCCGGATGGAACGTATACCGATACCAACCAGGATGTTGGGTTGTACCAGTTTAGAAATCCTACGGGATTGGAAGAGACGAATAATTCTCTGTATCGTGCGACAGATGCCAGTGGACAGGCTTTGAATGAAGCGACGAATCCGAATTTAACACCGAGTACGATTGCGCAGGGTTATCTGGAAGGTTCCAATGTGAATGTAGCGGATGAAATGGTAAATCTGATTATCTCGCAGAGAGCTTATGAATTGAATTCTAAGGCGATTACAACTTCTGATACGATGTTGGAAACGGCAAATAACTTGAAGCGATAGTGTCTAGATAGCAGATGTGAAATGTGAGGAAATGCATATGGATGGAATTACCAATTATTTAAATACACAATATACCAATGCTACGAATTCTGCAGCTGCGACGGGTGCGACAAGCAGTCTGGGCAAGATTGATTCCACATCTACAAAAGAGGATTTGGAAGAGGCGGTAAAGTCCTTTGAAACATATTTTGTAGAGAAGATGCTGAAGGATGTGCAGGAAAATCTGAAATCCGATGATGAGGACGGCATTATGGGCCAGTATACGGATTTTTATATGGATTCTACCTTACAGACATTGGCTGGGGAAATTGTGGATAGCTGTGGTGGAAATCTGACAGATACGTTGGTAGAGCAGATGGCAAGAAACTACGGCATTGATATTTCCGAGGAGGAAAACTAGTCGTAAAACGACCAGTTACAAAAACAGAAAAACATGCTACTGTAAAGACAGACCAAAGACAGGCCTGTCTTTTTCTTTTCGGTAAATAGAACTGTTACTCTCTAGTTCCACTTTATGTGTTAGAATAGATTCCATGGAAGAAATTAAAGGATACGTAGATCATATAATATTTAGAAATGCCACAAATGGCTATACAGTAATGAATTTCGTAGCAGATGGTTTGGATGTTACGGTAACGGGAGCATTTCCTGAGATTGCAGAGGGCGAGAATTACATTCTGCAAGGGGAAGTAGTTGACCACCCAACCTATGGCGAACAGTTCAAGATGACGACCTATGTCGTGACGGCACCGGAAGATGAAGAGGCGATGAAACGTTATCTCGGATCGGGTGCCATTAAGGGGCTTGGGCCGGCACTCGCGTCTCGCATTGTAAAGAAATTCAAGAAGGATACGTTCCGTATTGTCGAAGAAGAGCCGGAGCGTCTGGCTGAAATCAAGGGCATCAGCCAGAGGATGGCGATGGAGATTTCGGATCAGATGATGGAGAAGAAGGATCTTCGCGATGCGATGGTATTCCTTGGGAAATATGGCATTTCCACGAGTCTTGCGGTGAAGATTTATAATCATTATGGACCGACACTCTACAAGATTATCGAGGAAAATCCTTATCGTATGGCGGAAGAAGTGCGTGGCATTGGATTTAAAATTGCAGATGAGATTGCGACACGCGTTGGTATCCATACGGATTCGGATTTTCGTATACAGAGTGGCTTGATCTATACGCTGAATATGGCTTCTGCAAGCGGCAATACCTATTTGCCACGGGAGATGCTGGTACGTACTTGCGCGAATTTACTGGGAGTAAAGCCGGAGTATATTGAGCCGCATGTGGATAACCTGGAAGTCGATCGAAAGCTGATTATTCGCGAGGGCGAGGTCTATACGAGATCGTTTTATAAGATGGAGGAGCAGTCCGCGGATATGCTTCTGCAGCTTTGTCGTCAATACGAGGTGACAGATGGTGAACTTGCAACGGATATTGCTCGGATCGAAGAGGAAGAAGAGATTCAGCTGGATGAGAAGCAGTGCCTTGCGATTGAAACAGCCGCCAGAAATGGAATTATGGTGCTGACGGGTGGTCCTGGTACCGGTAAGACGACGACGATTCGCGCGGTGATTCGTTATTTTGAAAATGAAAACATGGATATCATGCTGGCGGCGCCGACGGGCCGTGCAACCAAGCGAATGAGTGAGACAACGGGATATGAAGCGCGTACGATTCACCGTATGCTGGAGGTCAGTGGCGGCATGATGGATGATAACGAACTTCCGGGCGAGCACCGTAGCATGTTTGCGAAGAACAATGACAATCCGCTGGAAGCAGATGTTTTCATTATCGATGAAGTCTCTATGGTGGACATCCCGCTGTTTCATGCACTTTTAAAGGCGATTCCGGAAGGCGCGAAACTGATTCTGGTAGGAGATGTGAACCAGTTGCCATCGGTTGGCCCTGGAAATGTTCTCCGCGACATTATCGAGTCGGAGAAGATTCCGGTAGTCGTTTTGGATAAGATTTTCCGCCAGGCTTCGGAAAGTGATATCGTTGTTAACGCCCATAAAATCAATAATGGCGAGATGGTTTCTCTGGATAATAACAGCAAGGATTTCTTTTTCCTAAAGAGAAATCGCGGGGACATTATCATTTCCGTAATGCTCTCTGTTATCTTAAAGAAACTGCCGCCGTATGTGGGAACGGATCCGAAGGAGATTCAGGTGTTGACACCTACGCGAAAAGGAATCCTCGGTGTGGATAAGTTGAACGAAGTTTTGCAGGAGAATCTCAATCCACCGGATGAGCATAAGGCCGAGGTGCAGTCGGGAGATCGCATCTTCCGAGAGGGCGATAAGGTCATGCAGATTAAGAACAATTACCAGATGGAATGGGAAGTCCCTGGGAAATACAACATCCCGCTGGATTCCGGCCTGGGTGTATTCAATGGCGATACGGGTTATATCAAGCGCATTGATAGTTTTGCGAAACTTTTAATTGTCGAATATGATGAGGGAAGATGCGTGAAATATCCACTGAACGGATTGGATGAACTGGAACTTGCCTACGCGATTACGATTCATAAATCGCAGGGTTCCGAGTATCCGGCGGTTGTGATTCCATTGATTCAGGGACCGACAAAGTTGATGAACCGAAATCTGCTATACACGGCTGTGACGCGTGCGAAAAAGTGCGTGATGCTAATCGGTGACGATCAGGTTTTCCAGAATATGATTGGAAATACAACGGAACAGAGACGATATTCCGGACTTCGGGATCGCATCATAGAAATCGATGAGAAATAAATAGAAAAAGAAATAGAAAAAGAAATAGAAAAAGACCCTTGTACCTTTTGCTTCTTGCATGTTAGAAGCATAGGTACAAGGGTCATTTCTTTTCTTATATTTCTTTTCTTATTCTTCTTCGGAAGAAATACGTTCTGTGTTTGTTCCAGGTACGTAAGTACTTAGGAAATCATCGACTTCGGAGAATGATTTTCCGAAGGTTAATCCAAATTGTTCTGCAATCGTATCCTGGTAGAGTTTTGTAGCATCATCCGCATTGGTTCCGGTGATTTTGATAGAACCTGGATCATCGCCATTGACAAGGATGCGATATGCTAATTTACCAGCACTGTAACCCTCGTTATATGGATCGACATAGAGGGACACCAATGTTTTGGAAGCAATGGTTGTATCTGCAGATACGGTTGTTGTTCCCGTTGCATTTGCAATGGATGCAATCGTATCAATCTGGTCATCTAAATAGCTGTTTGCTGAGATGAAGAAAGCAGATGACTGACTGGCAGCATAATTTACAATCTCTTCTGTAGTAGAACCAAGGTCATAGGAAACGGGATCGTTGATATCCTGTGTCCAGTTGGCTGAAATCTTAGCGGAACGTGCACTGTTTGTAGAATTTAATCCGAAGAGCACGTTGGACTCGCCGATGGATTCTACATCGATTTCAGAACCTTCCTTGGCCGAGTTGGCAACGACTTTGTCACCGCTGATGGTAGAGCCGCTTGTCTCCGTATCGATACTTGTTTCATGCTCTGTGATAGCCGCTTCTGTAGAAGGGATTTCATATTCTCTCCAGGCAATGCCTGCCTGATCTAAATAGTCTTCTAAGATTTCGTTCTGATAAATCGCATCCGTATCTTCTGGACAGTACAGAATGCCGACTGTCTGGAGATCACTGGTAGCTTCAATCAGAAGGGAAAGCTGTGCTGCAATTGGTGGACGGGATGAGATACCAGTAACATTTGTTCCTGTCTTTGCATCCCATTCGCTATCCGGTGTATGCAGGGCGCTCTGGAAATCAATGACACCTGCACCAACGACAGGAATATCCTCTGTGTAGAATGCTGCTGAAGTCAGAGCAGAAGAACCATTTGCAAAAATCAGCTGCGTGTTTTCATCTGATGTATAAGTACTGTTGATATCGTCCACGCTGGTCTCACTGTTTGCGACCTGAACCGTAACATTTACATGATTCTCACCAAATAAATCGGTAAGAGCATCCTGAAAACCTTGCTGAATCTGGTTCAATTCCGTATTGTCTTCGGATTGAACGATGCAGATGTTATATACGGTGTCGTCCTCTTCTGTCAGCGGTTCGTAGCTGATGGAATCTGAGCCGCAAGCGCTCAAAGTCAGCATGGAAGCTGCGAGAAAGAGAGCACCAAACCTCTTTGGTTGCAATCGATTTGTATGAAATTTCATAATTTAAACCTCCGAACAAATAAGTTGTTCTCGCTAAATTTTATCTATTACATGACGTAAAGTCAAATTGTACCACCTTGTGTGGAAATGTCAAATCTGTTTATGCAGATGTTAAATCTGATTATGGAGATGTAAATCTGATGGTTGAGGGAAATATGAAATCTGGATAAGAAGGGAGAAGGTGAAATGTGGAAAAAATTCAGAAAATTTATAGATGCTATATTGTCGATTTTGTTTCCGCCGCGCTGTAGTGCTTGCGAAGAAGTGATTTCCTACCGTCAATTTCAGCGTTACGGATTTTGCGAGATTTGTTATCCGCAGATTACACCGGTTCGCGGGCGGACTTGTGATCTCTGCGGTGCACCGCTTCGACAGGGAGAGAATGGCGTGCTTTGTTCGAATTGTATACGAAGAAAAGGAAATGTTCACTATGTGCAGGGACGGGCGTTGTTTGAGTACTCAGGGCCTATGAAGCAGGCGATGTATCATTTCAAGACATCTCACAGGACGGGGGTGCGAAAATTCTTTATAAAGACGATACGGGAGGATGAGCGGTTGTCGGGTTGGATCGAGAAGCATCATTTCGAAGCGGTTGTGCCGGTGCCGATGTTTCGGGACAAAGTGCGACGCCGCGGATATAACCAGGCAGAGCTGATGGCGCAGGAAATTAGTAGGGAATTCAGGATTCCTTTGCGGACAGATCTGGTGTGTCGAGTGGAGGATACGAAACCAATGAAAGAATTAACGGAGCAAGAACGTAAGAATAATCTGAAAAATGCTTTTAAAAATGCGAAAAGTAGTGTAAAATTAAATCAAATTTTATTAATTGACGATATATTTACAACAGGAGGAACAATGGACGAAGTTTCCAAGGCCTTACAGGAGGCTGGCGTGAAACATGTGTATTTCTTGGTGATGTGTATCGGTCGAAGTGATAAAAAGCGAGGAATGAGTTATGGATGTAAAGACATGTAGAAAGTGTGGAAGGTTATTTAATTATTTGAGTGGACCTCCAATTTGCTCTGCTTGTAAGGATGAGTTGGAGAAAAAATTTGCACAGGTGAAGGAATACATTCGTGAGAACCCAAGAGCTAGTATGAAAGAGATTTCGGAAGAGAATGATGTTCCTCAGCAGCAGTTGCAGCAGTGGGTTCGTGAGGAACGTTTGGAATTTACTTCGGACTCACCAATCCAGATGACTTGTGAGAGCTGTGGAACGAGGATTCAGACGGGACGTTTCTGCGAATCTTGTAAGGGCAAGATGGCGAGTGGTTTGACGAATGCCTTTAAGAAGGACGAACCGAAGCCGGTGGAGAAACCGAAGAAAAAAGATGGAAACCATATGCGTTTCATGAATAAAGATTGAGTTGTTTTTGAGGACCTCGCTTGCGAGGTCCTTTTTTGATGCTTGCGCGCGAAGTTTTTTTGATGATTGGATGCGAAGTTATGGGCATCTCTGGTTGATTAGTAGGATATCTCTGGTTGATCGGAAGGGTATCATGGGCGAGCAAGCTGTCAAGGGTATACCGCATGCGGTGCTTCGCACCCTTGACAGCTTGGCTCGCTCCATGATGTGGAGTAATCAACCCAGAAATGGAAGACTGTGCTTTCGCAGAGGTGGATTTTGTTTGTAGTACAGTAAAGTTTGGAGAGTGGATACTGTGCAGAGGAGAAATTTGGGAAGTAGATTTGGGAAGTCGGGCTTTATCTTGGGTGCGTAGTGGAATTGAGGTGCTTTGCACTGTGCTGATAGAGATTTTATTTGTAGTACAGTAAATTCTGGGGAGTGGATACTGTGCAGAGGAGGATTTTGCTTGTAGTACAGTAAATTTTGTAGAGTGGAAACTGTGCAGAGGAGGGTTTTGCTTGTAGTACAGTAAATTTTGTAGAGTGGAAACTGTGCAGAGGAGAAATTTGCTTGTAGTACAGTAAAGTTTGTAGATTGGATACTGTACAGAGGAGGTATTTTGCTTGTAGTACAGAAAAGTTTGGGAAGTGGATACTGTGTAGAGGTGGAATTTGTTTGTAGTACAGAAAATTCTGGAGAGTGGATACTGTGCTAGAGCAGGTATTTGCTCCTAGTATAGTAAATGATTTGTGTGAATGGTGTAGAGAGCACGAAAACAAGAATTGTACACCAGGAATAAGCGGTAGAGAGGTGTAGAGAAAGCAAAAACAAGAACTGTGCACCAGGGAAAAGCGGGCGAGTGGTGTAGAGAAGGAAAAAACAAGAATTGTACACCAGGAATAAGCAGGTGAGTGGTGCAGAGAAAGCAAAACCAAGAATTGTACACCAGGAAAAAGCGGGCGAGTGGTGTAGAGAGAGCGAAAACAAGAATTGTGCACCAAGAATAAGCAGGTGAATGGTGCAGAGAGAGCAAAAACAAGAATTGTACACCAGGAATAAGCAGGCGAGTGGTGCAGAGAATTCGAAAGTGGAATTAGTGCACTAGGAAGAGCGAGTTTCGTGGTGCAGAGAATTCGAAAGTGAAATTTGTGCACCAGGAAGAGCGAGATTTGTGGTGCAGAGAATTCGAAATCGAAATTTGTATACCAAGAAGACGGCGTTAGGTGGTGTAGAGAAAACAAATTTACGTTTCATACACCATAGAAAACAAGTTATCGGTGATAGATTAGAGCCAACTTGGCTATAGTTATTCCTTTCGGCTTGATTACAGAAGTTATCATGGGCGAGCAAGCTGTCAAGGGTGCGAAGCACCGCAAGCGGCTTGCCCTTGACAGCTATGCTCGTTCCATGATGGAACTTGCCAAGCCGAAAGGAATAAGTGGTGTAGAGCGCGAAAAACACAGAAAAATCACAACAAAAAACCACGGGAAAATATGTAGCACAAATCCTTAACTATGTTATAATTTAAAAGAATGTATAACTATGCTTAAATGAGGATAGAACATGTTAAATGAGCAGCGTGTTCGCCAGATGACAAAGCTGGCGATGTTTGAGAAGGAAAACGGCCGGAAAATGCAGCCGGCTTTACAATATAACAGAAAAGATTATGTGAGTATGCGCCTGTCGAGCGGGTTTATCAGTGCAACCATTTTGTATGCGCTTGTGTATGGAGCGGGGCTGATTTTGTTGTTTGCGACAGTGCTTACAAATTTGCATACATTTTTGTTGATTTTATTGCTCCTTGTGGGAGTGTTATTATATATCATCTTCTTGTATTACTACTTGCATGGAGTGAAAAGAAGAGCGAGAAGAGATTATCAGGTTGCGGCGAAGGATTTGAAGAAACTGCAGCGAGACCTGCAGACATTGGAAAGTATCTATGAGTTAGAAGAGGAATCCAAGGCCCCTGGTGTGAAGGACGAAGACTTTAGAGGAAAAGATTATGAATAAGATGACTATGTTTCGAGACCGCATACGTACGTTGATTGTGGAGCATGAAATTTTCGCGCAGAGACTGTGGCGCGGTATATTATCGTTTGTCAGTTTAATGGTGATCAATCATTATTTTGGATATCTGAACATTTTGAATCATGGCTGGGTGGCATTTCTGATTGCGTTTGGTGTGGCATTTATTCCAACGAGTGGTGTTGGATTGGTGCTTGCAATCTATCTTGTTATCCATCTTGCAAATCTTGCGACGGATGTTGCAGCGATTTTGCTTCTGTTATTCTTGCTTGGATATTTCTTGTGCTATTTCTATCAAAGCAAAGAGGATTACAACATGATACTGCTTCCGGTATTTTCACAGATCGGAATTCCGTTTGTTATTCCGATGGAGAGTGGATTGCTCGGAGGTGTTGCGGAAGTGTGCTCCATTATCTGTGGCGGTACGATTTCCTTCTATCTGCAGGAAATTCGAAATACGGCAAGTAGCTTTTTGGAAGAAGGAAATGATACTTCTGCGGCGGATGTTTTATTGCATCAGGTACTTGGAAATCGCTTGTTTTATTTCTATATGGTATCGCTGATTGTAACATTTCTGGTGATTAGCTTAGTGCGCTATCAGAAGGTGCGTTATGCATGGCTTGCGGCTGTGCTTTTTGGCTCGGTTGCAGAAGTTGTGATTATGTTGGCGGGATTTTTGGTGACAAGTGTGCCTTCTAAGGTGCCGGCACTATTGATTGGATCAGCAATCACATTGTTATTTGGATTTTTACTGATTTTCTTCTTTAGAAACCTGGATTATACGAGAGTAGAGCATGTCCAGTTTGAAGATGATGAATACTATTATTACGTAACGGCAGTCCCAAAGATTCGTCTGGCAGCAGAGGATAAGAAGGTGGTTAAGATTACCGAGGATAAGCCGTCTAGAAAGGGGAACAACGAGTGATGAATTTTCTAGATGACATTAGTGCATTTGGAGAGGATTATTTTGGAATATCCATGCCAATCATCAGTTGGATTGATGTGGTGGAAATTCTGATTATCGCTATCTTCTTTTATGAACTATTAGTCTGGATTAAAAATACAAGAGCCTGGATGCTGTTTCGAGGAATCATGATTATTCTGGTATTTTTCGGAATTGCAGCACTGCTTGGCATGAACACGATCGTATGGTTGGGTTCACGACTTTTTAATGCGGGCATCATCGCGCTGGTGGTTGTATTCCAGCCGGAACTTCGATCTGTATTGGAGCAGTTGGGACGTAGAGATCTGATCCACAGCTTCGTTTCCATCGGGATTGGACGTACCATCACGGAGCGATTTACGAATCGTACGCTGACGGATATGGTGAAAGCCAGCTTCGAGATGGGCGCCGTGAAGACAGGTGCGCTGATTGTTGTGGAGAAGGAAGTGGTACTTACGGAATACGAAAGAACGGGTATTCCATTGGATTCCATTCTTACCCGACAGCTGCTGATTAATATTTTTGAGAAGAATACACCACTTCATGATGGCGCTATTATCGTGCGAGGTGACCGCATCGTCAGTGCGACATGTTACCTCCCATTGACAGATAATATGGAACTTAGCAAGGATCTGGGAACCAGACATAGAGCGGCCGTCGGCATTTCCGAAGTGTCGGATGCACTTACGATTGTAGTTTCGGAAGAGACGGGTAATGTTTCGATTGCGCAGAATGGCAAGCTTCGTAGAAATGTTACACCGGACGAATTAGAACAGGCGCTGCAGAATATTCAGCAGCCGGAACTTGAAGTGAAGAGCGAAGAAGAAACAAAACATGGGCTGTCACGTTTCCTCAAGCCTAAGAAGGGAGGAAACCATGCTAAATAGATTAAAGAGAGCATTTACACAAAATATTGGACTGAAAGTCATGGCGGCATTTTTCGCAGTGGCGCTTTGGCTGATTGTCATGAATGTCGATGATCCGACAACGACAAGAACCTTTACGGCGACGGTTACGATTTTGAATGATAACGTACTGACGGATCAGGGCAAGTATTATACGGTTGCGAATGATGATTATACGGTGAGCTTTAGAGTTACAGCGAAGCGCTCGATTATCGAAGATTTGTCGAACAAGGATTTCACGGCAACCGCGGATATGAATTATCTGACAGAGGATAATACGATTCCGATTGATATCGTTGCGACAAGTCATGCAAGTGCGATTACGATGTCTGCAAAGACTTACTATATCTCGATTGAGATTGGTGATACCATGACCGAGCGATTTGTAATCAACGGTGAGACAACGGGTGATCCTGCCGAGGGATATGCTGTGAATTCCGTGGATGTCACACCGAATGTTGTCACGGTAACTGGACCGGAAGAGACGGTATCGAAGATTGAAAAAGTACAAGCAGTCTGCGATGTATCGGGACTTAGCGATGATATTACAGACACGGTTGTCTTGAAATTCTTAGATACGAAGGGCAACAAAGTCGATACGTCAAATCTGACCTTGAATGCGTCGACGGTTACCGTCACCGTTAAGATGGATAGCACGAAGACGGTGCCGATCAATGTGGAAACATCCGGCACATTGCCAAATGGATTGGAACTGGATGAGATTACGACAAGCCCGAGTGAGATTTCCATTAAGGGTGACGCAAGTATCCTGAACGATATTACAGAGATTACGATTCCATCGTCTGTCATTAATCTGTCGACGGTAACAGCGGATATGTCGACAACCGTGGATATCACATCCTATCTTCCAGATGGTGTGACCATCCAGAATTCGGACGACAATACGCAAGTGACGATTTCCGTTACACTCGAGAAGGAAGTGAGCCAGAGCGTCAGCGTCAGCACAAGCAATCTGACGATTCGAAATCTCAGTAAGGGACTCAGCGGAACATTTGATGAATCATCCATCAGTGTGACGATGAATGGAAATGAAACCGCCCTGTCTTCTCTTGATTCGGCGACCATCACCGGATCTGTAGATGCCAGCGGATTAACTGCTGGAACGTATAATCTGGAAGTGACACTTAGCACTCCGGATGGCGTAACAGCTACAACCGTTACTGCAAAGGTAACCATTGTGCAAGAGGAGGAGTAGTTATGATTACAAAGAAGGTTCGTGTGATGAACCCTACGGGGCTTCATCTACACCCGGCCGGTGCACTGTGTGAATTGGCGGATAAGTTCGATTCCTATGTGCATTTTAAGTATGGCGAAGACAGCGAAGCGAATGCGAAATCTGTGTTGTCAATCCTCGGAGCATGTGTCCGACACGGAGATGAGATCGAATTCATCATCGAAGGCCCGGATGAAGAGGAAGCAATGGAGGCAATTATCAGACTTGTTGAGTCTGGTTTTGTACACTAGGGGTGACTGGTGGTAAGAAGCCATCCCTAGGAATATATGGAAAAGAAAAAGAAAAGAGAAATCTAAAGGAAGGAAGTAGCAAACATGTTAAATTACCAGAAATATCATAAGAACCCAGTGCTGGATTACCCAGAACGTCAGTGGCCAAATCGAGAAATTGAGAAAGCTCCGATTTGGTGTAGCGTAGATCTAAGAGACGGTAATCAGGCCCTAATTGAACCGATGAACGTAGATGAGAAGATGGAATTTTTCGAGCTACTTCTAAAATTAGGTTTCAAGGAAATCGAGATCGGTTTCCCGGCAGCATCGCAGATTGAATATGATTTCCTCCGTAAATTAGTTGCGGAGAATAAGATTCCGGATGATGTGAAGGTGCAGGTACTGTCTCAGTGCCGAGAAGAGTTGATTGATCGAACCTTCGAGGCTATTCAGGGAATCAAGAATGTTGTATTTCATATCTATAATTCCACATCGACATTACAGCGCGATGTGGTATTTCACAAGAATCGAGAAGAAGTAAAGCAGATTGCAATCGATGGAACCCGTATGGTGAAGGAGCGACTTAGCCGATACGATGGTAATCTGCAGCTGGAATATTCGCCGGAATCCTTTACGGGAACCGAGATGGATTACGCGCTGGAAGTATGTGAGGCCGTTCAGAAGGAATGGGACAATGCAACTCCTGCCCCAATCATCTTCAACCTTCCTGCAACGGTTGAGATGAATACGCCAAATGTTTACGCGGATCAGGTGGAATATATCAGCTCGAAGATTTCCAATCGAGAGAATATCATCATTTCGGTTCATCCGCATAATGACAGGGGAACGGGAATCGCCTGTACGGAATTGGCACTTCTTGCCGGCGCGGACAGAGTCGAGGGAACGCTTCTTGGCAATGGTGAACGTACCGGAAATATCGATATCCTGAATGTGGCATATAATATGTTTAGCCAGGGAATTGATCCACAGTTAAATATAGAAGATATCAATGAAATTATCGATGTCTATGAGAGATGCTGCAAGATGGATGTGGATATGCGACATCCATATGCCGGTAAGCTGGTATTTACGGCATTCTCCGGATCGCATCAGGATGCGATTAACAAGGGTGTGGCAGCACTCCATGAGAGACAGAGTGAGATTTGGGAAGTTCCATATCTGCCAATTGATCCAGCGGATATCGGTAGAAAGTACGAGCCAATCGTCAGAATCAATAGCCAGTCCGGTAAGGGCGGCGTTGCCTTTATCATGGATACGGTCTTTGGATTCAAGATTCCAAAGAAGATGCAGCGAGAATTTGCGGATGTCATTCAATACATTTCCGAAAAAGAGGGTGGCGAGGTCGAGCCACAGCATATTATGGAAGCCTTCAAGAAGGAATATCTGGATGTGAAGGAACCATTCGAATTTGTGAAAGCAGAAATCGATGACGGCGATCATTCCGGCGATACGCATATGAAACTGGATTTCAAATACAATGGCGCATTGTATCACAGTGAAGCGGATGGAAATGGTCCAATCGATGCGCTGAAGATTGCCATCAAGCAGTGTGTACCGGAGATGAATTTCGCGGTGCAGGATTACAGCGAGCATAGTTTAGGTGTCGGATCACATGCCAAGGCGGCTGCGTATATCGAGATGGAAGATACGAGAAATGGCAATATTGTCTTTGGTGTAGGCGTCAGCTCGAACATCACAAGGGCCGGAATACGTGGTATTTTCAGTGCTATGAATCGTATGGTTGCAAAAAATAGAGAATACGTATAAAATAGTTAGCGGCTTTGCTCCATTTTATAAATAAAATGAGCAGGGTTAATAAATAGAATTTAGAAAAAAGGCCTATATTCAGAACATTTAGGTGAAAGAATAAAGAGGTAATGAAATGAAAAAAATCTTAGTAACAGGCTGCAATGGTCAGCTGGGTAGAGCTATCCAGAAGGAATATGGTTCTTCCGTTGAATTTATCCTTACAGATATGATCGACATGGAAGGTATCATTAAGCTCGACATCTCTAACCTGGAACAGGTTATGGACGTTGCTAGAACACAAAAACCAGACGTTATCATCAACTGCGCAGCATTTACAAATGTAGATGGTTGCGAAGTACATGAAGACGTCGCATTCAAGGCAAATGCCATTGGACCTAGAAACCTGGCAATCGCTTCCCGTGAAATCGGTGCAAAGCTGATCCACGTTTCTACAGACTATGTATTCGAAGGAAATGGTACACGTCCATATGTTGAGACAGATGAACCAAATCCAATTTCTGCATACGGTCGTACAAAGCTTGCCGGAGAGAAGTTTGTTCAGCAGTTTGCTGATCGTTTCTTCATCTTACGTACTGCTTGGTTATACGGAGATGGTAAGAACTTCGTTAAGACAATGTTAAAGGTTTCTAAGAATCATGATGAAGTAACTGTAGTTGATGATCAGGTTGGATCTCCAACATCTGCAGTAGAACTTGCTAAGATGATTCATTTCTTAGAAGGTACAGAGAGCTATGGTATCTACCATGCGACTTGTGAAGGCTCAACAAACTGGGCTGAGTTCACAGAAGAGATTTATCGCCTGATGGGTGTTAAGACGAAAGTTAAGCATGTTACTTCAGAAGAGTACAAGGCTATGAACCCAGCAAGTGCAGATAGACCACACTACTCCATCCTGGAAGATCAGATGCTCAAGGCAACGACTGACAAGTTCCTGATGGCTGATTGGAAAGATGCAATTAAGGCATATTTAGATGGATTTGATATGTCTACATTAGATTAATTTAGAAAAGTTGTTTGGAGGAAAAACAAAATGAGAACTTATTTAGTAACAGGTGGAGCAGGTTTCATTGGCTCTAACTACATTCATTACATGTTTAGAAAGTATGATAACGAAATCCGTATCATCAACGTTGACAAGCTTACATATGCTGGTAACCTTGAAAACTTAAAGGATGTGGAAGATCGTGATAACTATACATTCGTTCGCGCTGATATCTGCGACAAGGAAGCAATCGCTAAGATCTTCGCTGAAAATGATATCGACCGTGTTGTACATTTCGCAGCAGAGTCTCACGTAGACCGTTCTATCAAGAACCCAGAAGTATTCGTACAGACAAACGTTCTTGGTACAGCTGTTATGTTGAACTGTGCAAAGAATGCTTGGGAATTAGAAGATGGTACATTCAAGGAAGGCAAGAAGTTCCTTCATGTATCTACTGACGAAGTATATGGTTCTCTTCCAGATGATGGCGTTAGCTACTTCTATGAGACAACACCATACACACCACACAGCCCATATTCAGCATCTAAGGCAAGTTCTGATATGCTCGTGAAGGCATATGTTGATACATATCACTTCCCAGCAAATATCACAAACTGCTCAAATAACTACGGACCATTCCAGTTCCCAGAGAAGCTGATTCCACTTATCATCAACAACGCACTGAAGGGCGAAAAGCTTCCTGTATACGGTGATGGTATGAACATCCGTGACTGGTTATATGTAGATGATCACGCTAAGGGAATCGATATGGTTCAGGAAAGCGGTAAGCTTGGTGAAACATACAACATCGGTGGTCACAACGAAAAGAGAAATATCGAAATCATCAAGATCATCCTTGCTACACTTCAGGAAATCCTTCCTGATTCTGATCCACGCAAGGCAAATGTATCAGAAGATTTAATTACATACGTAGAAGATCGTAAGGGACATGACAGACGTTATGCTATCGCTCCTGATAAGATCAAGAAGGAAGTAGGCTGGGAACCAGAAACAATGTTCGCAGAAGGAATCAAGAAGACAATCGCTTGGTACTTAGAACATGAAGACTGGATGAAGAATGTAACATCCGGTGATTACCAGAACTACTATAAGGCAATGTACGCTGACAAGTAAGATTTTAAAATAGTGAACTAGGAGGATACCTGTGGGCAAAACCATGGGTATCCCTTTACTATCTAATATGGGAAATAAACTTTTATCCGTAATTATTACGGAACAACAGGAATTAAATTCGAAAGAATTGATAGCGCAACTGAAGAAACAGACGCTATCCGAGGATTCTTATGAGATTCTCCGAGAGAAAGTGGAAGATGACAATATTTCTGCTGCCAGAAATCGTGCGTTGAAGAAGGCAAGTGGTACGTATGTACTATTCCTTAGCTCGAACAATCGATTACAGCCGGAGGCATTGCAGTATCTACTTGCGATGATCAATCCGAGTCTGGGAAGATCCATCTATCCGGAATCGGATGACAGTGGTTCCTTTCCACGAAAGTCCGTGGATATGGCAAGTTGTGGATATGTGGTGCAGACTGAGGACTCTATTGTGGATTTCTCACCGGAAAGAAATGTGAAGGTGCTGGATCGAGATGATGCGATGCTTAGACATTTCTATATCGAGAATTACGAGGGCTTTCTCTGGAATAAAATCTTTAAGAAATCCATCATAGAAAAGGCGAGATTGAAATTTCACGAGGATATCTACCAGAACGAGGATCGCGTATTCATTATTGAATACTTAAAACATGCGAAGCTGATTCGTATGGCGCCGGAGATTGTGGTTGGATATGAAATCGGTGAAGCATCACCCATGGACTTCGAACGGGAAGTGACGGGAATTGGTGCGTTCAAGTATATGAAGAAGGCGATGCGAGGCCATGCAGATGCAAAATATATGTGTGACCAGAACATGGCATATGAACAATTGCAGAAGTATTTTGAGATCCTGCAGTCCGATCATCCGGAGGATTATAGCAAGAGTTCCCTTCGAAAATATGCAAAGAAATTTCATAAACTGGATTTTGAACCGGCGACCGAAGAGGATGCACTCCTGATCGAGAGCTATCTGCATTACGGTGCAACGGGCGAAATCGAAGTGTAAAAATAGAAAAATAGGGGATAGGGAGTATTTGCATTTCCAGTATAAGGAGAGAAGAAATGAAATACGATTATTTAGTTGTTGGTGCCGGACTTTTCGGTGCAACATTCGCTTATGAGGCTAAGAAGAAGGGTAAGACTTGCCTTGTGATTGATAAGAGAGATCATATCGCAGGTAATATCTATACGAAGGAACAGAGTGGTATCAATGTGCATGTCTATGGTGCACATATCTTCCATACTTCCGATAAGGAAATCTGGAATTATATCAATCAGTTCGCAGAATTCAATAATTATATCAATAGTCCGGTGGCTGTATATAAGGATGAACTTTATAACCTGCCATTCAATATGAATACTTTTAGCAAGATGTGGAATATCAAGACTCCAGAAGAAGCGAAGAAAGTGATTCAGGATCAGATTCAGGAACTGCATATTACGGAACCTAAGAATCTGGAAGAACAGGCATTATCACTGGTTGGACGTGATGTGTATGAGAAGTTGATCAAGGGATATACAGAGAAGCAGTGGGGCAGAAGTTGTACAGACCTCCCTGCATTCATTATCAAGAGATTACCACTTCGATTTACTTATGATAATAATTATTTCAATGATCGTTTCCAGGGTATCCCAATGGGCGGATATACACAGATCATTGAGAAGATGTTGGATGGAATCGATGTAAAGACATCCGAAGATTTCTTTGCGATGAGAGATCGTGCAGAGACAACGGGTGATCTTACAAAGACGACACTGTCTGATGGTACAGAGGTTGAATATGAGAAAATCTTATTCACGGGTCAGATTGATGAATATTATGATTCAAAATTCGGACCGCTTGAGTATCGTTCTGTACGATTTGAGACAGAAGAATTAGAAGAAGAAAATTATCAGGGAAATGCGGTTGTAAACTATACAGAGAGAGAAGTGCCATATACTCGTATTATCGAGCATAAACATTTCGAATTTGGAAAACAGCCTACAACGATTATTTCCAGAGAATATTCTTCGGAATGGAAGCCGGGTGTAGAACCTTATTATCCGGTCAATAATGATAAGAATAACGCTTTATATGAGAAGTATGCAGAGCTTGCCAAGGCTGAGAAGAACGTTCTCTTCGGTGGAAGACTTGGTATGTATAAATACTTCGATATGGACAAGGATCTTCGTGCAGCACTGGATTTATGTGCGGAGGAACTTGCATAAGAATTTGTGAGGAAACAATATGAGAAACCATGACGATTGTTTTGATCGTTTTGTACATTGGATTACGAAATATCGCTATATGCGTTGGTTCGCTCCGGTGTATGCGCGTTTCAAGGAGATGTTACTTTATTCGCTCTTTGGACTGGGAACGGTCATCATCAGTATTGGCAGCTATAGTGTGTTTACAGAATATCTTCAAATAAATATTTTGCAGGCAAATGCAATCTCATGGATTGGCGCTACGCTATTTGCTTTCTATACCAATCGGAGATGGGTTTTCACATCTCATAAGAAGGGTGCGGTTGCATTTTTCCAACAGCTGGGAAGCTTTAGCTTCGGAAGAGCATTGACACTTTTGTTGGAAGAGTGGATGCTGTACTACTTCGTTGGCGTATTGGAATTCTCCAATATGGGCGTTAAGTATGTTGCGCAGGTTGTAGTGATCGCAACAAACTATTTTATCAGCAAAGTATTAGTGTTCCGTGCCGCAGGACGCGGAGGTCGTGGAGCACTGTTGATTCGCCTTCATGAGAGGATGACGAATCACTCTTCTACGCAGGAAGAGAAAATAGAATTAGATTAAAAAGAGAGAGTCGGGGGACAGTCATGAATTATAATGATGCAAAAGTTTTGTTGGAAAAGAAAAATCAGGGACATGTTTTAGAAGGATTTGAAAATCTTTCAGAAGCAGAACAGTCTACTTTATTAAAACAGATTAGTGAACTGGATTGGGATGCAATCGCGTTAGTACAGGGCGAGAAGATTGTAAAGCCTACCATCGGTAAAATCGAACCACTGGGTGCCGTAGATATTAAAGAAATCGAAGCACGTAAGGATGAATTTGAAAAGGCCGGATTAGAGGCATTAAAGGATGGCAAGGTTGCCGCCCTTCTTCTTGCAGGTGGTATGGGAACCAGACTTGGTTCTGACAAGCCAAAGGGAGAGACAAATGTTGGTTTGACAAAGGAGATTTACATCTTCCAGCGTCATATCGAATGCCTCTTAGAGGTGTCAAAGGCTTGTGGTAAGACCGTACCACTTTATGTTATGACATCTGAGAAAAATGACGAAGAGACGCAGCGTTTCTTCAAAGAGAAGAATTACTTCGGATATCCGGAAGAGGACGTAGCATTCTTCCAGCAGGAAATGATTACGGCCGTTGATTATGATGGCAAGATCTTAAAAGAAGAACCGGGACGTCTTGCAACATCACCAAATGGTAACGGTGGTTGGTTCTCATCCCTTGCTAAGGCAGGTCTGGTAGAAGACATGAAGAAGCGTGGAGTAGAATGGATTAACCTCTTTGCGGTAGATAATGTACTGCAGAAGATTTGTGATCCTGCTTTCGTAGGTGCTACACTTCTTAGCGGCAAGGAATCCGGAAGTAAAGTGGTACGTAAGGTAGAACCACATGAGAAGATGGGTGTGCTCTGTCGAGAAGATGGAAAGCCTTCGATCGTGGAATACTATGAGATGTCAGATGAGATGGCAGAAGCGACCAATGCGGATGGTGAATTAACCTATGCCTTCGGTGTAATCTTGAATTACTTATTCAAGATGGATAAGTTGGAAGAAATCGTAGCAGCCAAGCTTCCAGTACATGTCGTAGAAAAGAAGATTCCATATATCACTGCAGAAGGAGAACATGTAAAACCAGAAGAACCAAATGGTTATAAGTTCGAAACACTCGTAGTAGATATGATTCGTTTACTCGATGATACCCTTCCATACGAAGTGGTAAGAGAAAAAGAATTTGCACCAATTAAGAACCTTCATGGCGTAGATAGTTTAGATTCTGCACGTGAATTACTGCAGAAGAATGGTGTGGAATTATAGTTCGATTGCGTAGTTTTGTTCACAGTTTTGACAAGATCGTAGGCTACAGTAGTAATAAATGTAGCAAAGGAGCAAATGCCCATGTATCGTAAACAGGCAAAAAGCTGGGCCAAGCACTTGGATTTTACGTTATTAGATCTCTTGTGCATGGTGCTGGCGATTATCTCCGCATATTGGTGGAGATTTGATGGACGCTGGATATTCCATGATCCAATGTGGTCGCGATTAGTAGTTGTTATGGTGCTGATCGATGTGGTAGTTGTGTTCTTTACGGAATCCTATACAGGAGTTTTGCGTAGAAATAAATATCAGGAACTTCGGGCAACGGTCGAGCATTGTGTGATTGTCTTTGGTGGCATTCTGGTATACCTCTATGGTACCAAGCAGTCCTTTCTGTTTTCTCGTAAGTTGTTATTCGTATATTTGATCCTTTCTATCTGTTTGGAATATGGCGAGAGAGTGTTATTAAAGCGCTTTATTCGCTATAATAAATTAAAGGATAGAAATAAGACCGAGATGCTGGTTGTAGCAGAAGGCGTCAATGTAGAGCGATGTCTCCAGGAGATTTCGCACAATCGTTATACGAATTATCGTGTGGTCGGCGTAGTGGTTGTCGATAAGGATATGGTTGGCGAGGAGATCCAGGGGGTACCCGTGGTTGCGACAGCCGATACCTTTATGGAATATATGCGAACCAATGTGGTAGATGAAGTATTTATCGATGGAAATACCAGAGCTTCCACGGAAGAACTGGGCCGCGAATTGATTGAACTTGGAATCACGGTGCATATGGCCATGATTCATATCGATAAGATGTTGCCAAACCGCTTAATTGAGGAATATGGCAATTATATTGTCGTAACAAGTTCCATGAAGATTGCAAGTGTAAAGCAGCTCTTTATCAAGAGAACCATGGATATTATCGGAGCGTTGATTGGATTGGTTATCGCGTTTGTCGCATTTTTGATTTTTGCACCGATTATCAAGATCCAGAGTCCGGGACCGATTTTCTATAAGTCTGTTCGTATTGGTCGAAATGGACGTCGATTTAATTTCTACAAATTCCGTTCCATGTATGTGGATGCGGACAAGAAAAAAGAAGAATTATTGGAATACAATGAGATGAACGGTTTGATGTTCAAGATGGAGAATGATCCAAGAATCATCCCGATTGGTCATTTCATGCGAAAGTATTCGATTGATGAATTGCCACAGTTTTGGAATGTCTTAGTGGGCGATATGAGTCTGGTTGGTACGAGACCACCAACAGAAGAGGAATTCGCGCAGTATGAGTACCATCACAAGGCGAGACTTGGAATTAAGCCAGGCCTTACCGGTATGTGGCAGGTGAGTGGTCGATCCGATATTACGGATTTCGAGCAGGTGGTTGCGATGGATACCGATTATATTTCCAATTGGACCATCGGACTGGATATCACATTGATTTTAAAAACGATTGGAGTTGTTATCACAGGAAAAGGATCCAAGTAAAGGGGGATAGATGATGCCGAAAGTACGGTTTACAATTTTACTGTATGCGAATCAGACAGATGCTTATTACTATAGAGAAGCAGTAGAGTCCGTAGCGAAGCAGGATCGTGACGATTATGAGCTGATTATCTTAGATGATAATGACAGTACGATTTTGGACCGTATTGCAGGGGAATTCTATCCATCTTCGGATCAGAGACTCCAGTACAAGAGATTAAAAAAACATATAGGGAGGGCCTATGCATATAACATAGGCCTTCATTTTGCGTCCGGGGATTACATCGTGACGCTGGGGCAGCATGATCGAATCAGTTCGAACGCGCTGTCTCTTTTTGCATCGGAAATCGATAAGACCGAGACGCCGATTGATATTATTTATACCGATCAGGATGAGCTCGTCGGGGATTATCGTATGAATCCACATTTCAAGTGCGGGTTCAATAAGGAATTATTATTGCAGGATAATTACATCGGTGAGTTCCTCTGCATTTCCAATCGTACGTTCCGGAAGATGAGTACCTTCCGGGAGGATATCCAGGAAGCGGATCTCTATGAATTTTTGCTTCGCGGGTTGGATCATGAGCTGGAAATACGACATATCGCATCCCTTGCGTATCATCGAAGAATGATTCAGGTGGCAGACCAGAATGTCTATCGAAAGATGATAAAGGAGAGCTATGATGCGCATGTGAAGACCGTGAAGGCGTATCTACGTAGAACCGGTGTGATAGCCGAGGTGAAGACGGATCCGCGGTATCGTTATTGGAAAGTGAATTATTTCGGCGATAATTATACGGCGCATCGGAGAGAGTACATCCTACTTCGAGAGAAAGATGTGCATGTAAAGACGAAGAAGGCGCAGGAGATTCTCTATGGTTATCTGAAGCAGCCGGATATCGGTGTGGTCGGTGTGCGTTTTAAAGAAGGTTTTTCAAAGATCGATAATTGCGGATTTATCTTTGATAAAAGGGGAGAAATCTATCCGGCCTGTAATGGAAAGCAACTCTATACCGACGGCTATGAGAACCGTATTGTCCTGGCGCAGGATGTCAGTATGGTGGATTTCGGTTACTGTATGCTGGATGCCGCGCTTTATCAGAAGCTTCGCGGATTGGATACCTCGCTGCAGGGAAGAGATGCGGTGCTGGATTATTGCCTTCGTGTACAGCGCGCGGGATATCGTGTGGTCTACGTCCCGGATGTAATCGCCGTGCATCATCACAAGGAGACGGTGAGCACGATGTTGTCGAATGCGAGACTGCTTGAGAAATGGCACGCAAAACTGGCCGAGGGGGATCCTTATTATAACGAGAATCTTCCGATGGGGCTGGACAATTATCAATTATGGTAAATCTTAATATTTCTAAAGAACGTATTAAAAATGCCCATGGAGGGGTACATTTCCTTGACATATGTGTAGCAAAGACCTAAAATGGACTAGTTTTTAGTGCTTTATATTTTTTGAAAGGAAAAGGATAAAGTTTTATGTCAAAGAAGAAACATCTTACAAAGCGACAGAAGATGAGAAAGAGAAGAAAGAGAATTCTCATCACGGAGCTTGTTGTTTTACTATTATTAAGTGGATTTTTATTTGCTTGGTTAAAGCTTGGATTGATTAATTTTGAAAAGATGGGCGAGATCGCAACAAATGATCTCGATGCCGAAACAGAAGAGATGCTGCAAGGGTATACTACCATCGCACTCTTCGGTGTAGATAACCGTTCAAACGGAGAATACGAATCCGGTAACAGTGATAGTATCATGATTGCTGCGATTAATAATGATACAAAGGAAGTAAAGATTGTATCTGTATATCGAGATACCGCATTAGATATCGATGGTGATAGAACCATCCGAAAAGCGAATTATGCTTATAACCATGGTGGTGCAGAAGAAGCAATCGCAATGCTGAACCGAAATCTCGATTTGGATATCCAGGATTATGTTGCTGTCGATTTCAATGCTTTAGTAGAAGCCGTAGATGCGGTGGGTGGTGTAGAAATTACCCTGACATCCGAGGAAATCGAGATTATGAATGACAAGGGTTACATCAACGAGGTTGCATCGGTAACAGGTCATGAAGATGAAGTACCAAGTAGTTTGAAAGCGGGAACACAGACAGTCAATGGTGTTGTTGCAACAGCATATTGTCGAATCCGTTATACATCCGGTGGTGACTTTGCCAGAGCTGAGAGACAGCGTACCGTAGTTTCACAGCTGGTTGAGAAGGCACAGTCCGCTTCCCTTACCGAGTTAAATGACTTGATTGAAGCTATCTTCCCAAATATCAGTACATCCCTTTCCATGACGCAGTTGATTGGATTGGCATCTGGTATGAAAGATTACACGCTTGCCGATACAACGGGATTCCCATTTGCACTTTGTACAGGAACATTGAGTTCTAAGACGGGATCACTTGATATACCATGTACACTCGAATCCAATGTAAAGAGCTTGTATGCTTATCTCTATGGAGAAGAGAATTACGAGCCATCTGCAGTGGTTCAGGATATCAGCGATTATATCGAGAAGCAGTCCGGATTTACCGAAGAGGATGCTGTGGATTATGGTTATGGTACCGAGCAGACTTCTGACGGAACTTCCGAGGAATAGCGTGATACAGAATATACGAAGAATATAGAAATGATACAGGGCGATGTTCCATCTATAAACAAGATGGTCATCGTCCTGTTTTTTGTTGTTTCCTATATCTTTTTTTATACAGATGGAATATAATGGGGAGTGTACAACATGCTGTAATACAGTTGGGAGGTTTTTACATATGAGAGAGGAAGAACGAAGACATCATACAAATAAGAAACACAAACGGATGACAAAGCGGCAGCGCATGCGTAAGAGACGTAGAAGGCTGTTTGTCATCGAGTGTTTTGCGTTAGTATTTCTCGTAGCATTCTTATTTGCATGGCTGAAATTGGGACTGATTAATTTTGATCGATTGGGGCTGATTGCAGCAAACAATCTGGATGATAAGACGAAAGAGATGTTAGAGGGCTACACGACCATCGCCTTTTTTGGCGTAGATAATCGAAGCAATGGGGAATATGAGTCGGGCAACTCCGACAGTATCATGATCTGTAACATCGATAATGAGACAAAGGAAGTGAAGGTTCTTTCGCTCTATCGAGATACGACGCTCGAAGTGGATGGCGATGGAAAATATTATAAATGCAACTATGCCTACAATCACGGCGGCCCGAAGGAAGCCATCGAGATGATGAATCGAAATCTGGATTTAAATATCCAGGACTACGTTGCGGTTGATTTTAATGCGCTTGTCGAGGCGATTGATGCGGTTGGAGGCGTGGAGATCACGTTGACCCAGCAAGAGATCGATGTGATGAATGAAAAGGGCTATATGGGCGAAGTAGCCTATGTTACAGGACATATGGATGAGGTGGTTACGTTATCGCCAGGTACGCAGACGGTAAATGGTGTTGTTGCAACGGCATACTGTCGAATTCGAAATACCGCCGGCGATGATTTCGCCAGAGCCGAGCGTCAGCGAACCGTCCTGACGCAGTTGATTCAAAAGGCGCAGACCGCATCCTTCTCGGAATTGAATGACCTGATCGACGGTGTATTTCCAAAGATCAGCACCTCGCTCTCGCTGAAGCAGATGCTGGGACTGGCAAGCGCGATGAAGGACTATCAGCTTGTGGATACCTGCGGTTTCCCATTCTCTATGTCGGCTGCAGATTGGGACGAAGCCGGTAAGAAAGTCGTGGTACCATGTACGCTTTCTGGAAATGTTACCGCTCTGTACCAGTATCTCTACAACGAACCGGATTACAAGCCGACAGAGACGGTGCAATCCATTAGTTCCTATATTGAATCGGAGACAGGACTGGACGAGTCGGATGCAGTAGATTATGGATATGGGCCGGAACAGGCAGAATCGGAATAGACAGGACCGGAACAGGCTGCTACAGATTGATTCACAAATTAACAGGAATTATACAAATTGTTCACACATAAAACACAGTAGGGCTCTAGAATACAATCATAAGTTATAGAAAGAAAAGAAAGAAGAAATATGAAGGGAGCCTGAGAATATGAGCGATTATCAATATTATGAGTATAACCCATACACGGCAGAGCCACAGAAGCCAAAGAAACCAAAAAAGGAGAGACCATTCTTAAAGAAGATCGGTAAGGTCGTAGCGATTGCGCTGGTATTTGGTCTTGTGGCAGGCGCTGCATTTCAGGGAGTGAATTTTGCAACTGGTAAATTGACAGGAACAAGTAGCAGTTCGTCATCTTCATCAAGTTCTGCAACATCACTCGGAACAAGTAATGACATCGGAACCACAGCAACAAGTACAGCAACAACGGTTACGGATGTATCCGATATCGTAACAAATACGATGCCGGCGATTGTACAGGTTACTGCAGTCAGCGTAACAGAGTATAGAAGCTTCTTTGGAAGCGGACAGAGCTATGAGTCAGAGAGTGCGGGATCGGGCATTATCATTTCCCAGGATGATGACTATATCTACATCGCAACGAATAACCATGTCGTATCCGGTGCAAGTTCCCTGACTATCACATTTGCGGATGACAGCGCGGTAGCAGCAGAAATCCAGGGAACAGATTCCAGCACAGACCTTGCAGTTGTTAAGGTTGCCATGTCTGATGTGGATTCTTCTACATTGGATAGCATCGCAGTAGCAACGCTTGGCGATTCTGATAGCTTAAAGGTTGGAGAATCTGCCGTTGTGATCGGAAATGCACTCGGCTATGGCCAGTCCGTAACAACAGGTGTCATCAGTGCCTTGAATCGTGAAGTAGAATTAGAAGCAGAAGATGGAACAGCCATCACAAATGAACTGATCCAGACAGATGCAGCCGTTAACCCTGGTAACTCCGGTGGTGCACTTCTTAACATGAATGGTGAAGTTGTCGGAATTGTATCTGCAAAATATTCTGATACAGACGTAGAAGGTATGGGATATGCCATTCCAATCACAAGCGCGAAGACCATCATCGAACAGTTGATGAACGGCGAGAGCGTTTCGGATTCCTCTACATCTACTGGGGATGCTTACCTCGGTATTGCAGGTGTCGATGTAACAGCGCAGTTCTCGAAATCCGCATCTTCTGATCTGCCAAGTGAAGGTGTCTATGTCTATGGTGTATACACAAACACAGGTGCTGCAGAAGCAGGATTATCCAGAGGCGATGTTATCACAGCCATCGATGGAAATAGTATCTCTGGTATGTCCGATATTCAGAGCTATCTTGCAACAAAGTCCGCTGGCGATACCGTGACAGTAACGGTTAGCACAGCGTCTTCAAGCTATAGTGAATCCAAGGATCTCCAGGTAACACTGACATCCAAGCAGGAATTACAGTAATTTGATAGATGATTAGGAAATCTACCTTTTAAAGGGATCGAGATTTTGAATAGGAACCCCCGTGCTGGAAGTTTTTTCGTGGAAATGATTCCGCGGATCCTCCCGGTGCGGGGGTTTTTGTAATTTATTTTTCTTTAATATCTCTCTGTGTAAAAAAATCAGAAAATATGTTAAAATGTAGGCAGAATTTTGAGTTTTACGGAGGCCGCAGACATGAAAAAAAAGAGAATCGTAATTGCGCTGGGACATGACGCACTGGGAACAACACTTCCGGAGCAGCATGAGGCAACAGTGAAGACAGCAGAGGCAGTTGCTGCATTTATTCAGCAGGACTACAGCGTAGTAATCACCCACAGTAACGGACCACAGGTAGGAATGATTCACACAGCAATGAGTGAATTCGCTAAGAATCACCCGGATTACACGGCTACACCAATGAGTGTGTGCTCTGCAATGAGCCAGGGGTATATTGGCTACGATCTGCAGAATGCCATCCGTTCAGAGTTACTCGGAAGAGGAATTTATAAAACAGTATCTACCGTTCTGACACAGGTTTCGGTAGATCCTTATGATGAAGCTTTCTATAAACCATCCAAGGTCATTGGAAGAGTGATGACAAGAGAGGAAGCCGATGCAGAAGAGCAGAAGGGAAATCATGTCATCGAAGTAGAAGGCGGATATCGAAGAGTGGTAGCAACACCGAAGCCACTGGAAATCGTAGAGAAGGATGCGATTGAAGCACTCTTAGATGCAGACCAGGTAGTTATCGCATGCGGTGGCGGCGGTATTCCGGTATTGGTACAGGATCGTAAATTAAAGGGTGCATCTGCCGTTGTGGAGAAAGATACAGCAGCAGGTTTCCTGGCAGAATCTATCGATGCGGATATGCTGGTTATTCTTACAGGAGTGGATAAGGTTTGCCTGAATTATGGCAAGGCAGACGAAGAAGCGCTCGATTTCATTTCCATCGCTGATGCGAAGAAATATCTGGAAGAAGGACAGTTTGAAGAGGGAACGATGGCACCAAAGATTCGCGCAGCGATTGAATTCGTTGGAGATAGTGCGATTCGAAAGACATTGATTACGAAGCTTGATCCATCAAAGCCAACCATTGGTGGCGAGAATGGAACAATGATTGGTAAATAAATTTATAAGAAATAGGGGGTGAGAATCTTTCTAAAGCATACTGGAGTTATGGACAGAAATAAAACTGCATTGTGAAATATTTCGCTGTACACAGAACGCCGGAATGTGTTAGTGAAAAATTTCACAAATAAATGACGAAAAATTTGAATATTGTGAAGTTAACGTACAAATTGCTCATCTCGTATTGACAACTTGTAACATTCGTTTAAAATAGGTTAGTGTTGAGAAAAAATTTGTACAATTAACAATAGCCTATTTTGTTTATGTTTCACAAATTCAAATTTGGGGAGTGTAAATGTGTGTGTGAGGCTATAAATTCCGGTGTTTTATAGCTATAAAACTAGGAATAGTTAGAAAGAGGAAAAGAATGGATTATAGAAGAAAGACCAAAATTATCTGTACTCTTGGACCATCATCTGAGGGTGAAGACGTAATGAGACAGCTTATGTTAGCTGGAATGAACGTAGGTAGATTTAACTTCTCTCATGGTGATCATGAAGAGCAGTTCAGAAAGCTTGAAACTTTCAAGAAGTTAAGAAGAGAATTAAAGCTTCCAGTTGCTGCTTTACTTGATACTAAGGGACCTGAAATTCGTCTTAGAGACTTCGAAGAAGACAGAAAGTACTTCCTTGAAAAGGGACAGGAATTCACTCTTACAACAGACCAGAGCGTTGTTGGTGACCAGACAAAGGTTGCTATCTCTTATGAAGAACTTACAAATGACGTTCAGGCTGGATCACACATCTTAATCGATGATGGTCTTGTAGAACTTCTTGTAAAGGAAGTTAACGGCAAGAACATCGTTTGTGAAGTATTAAACGGTGGTAAGGTATCTAATAAGAAGGGTGTTAACGTACCAAACGTTGACCTTACAATGGAATTCATCAGCCCTAAGGATAAGAGCGATTTAATCTTCGCTTGCGAAAACGATATGGACTTCATCGCTGCTTCTTTCACAAGAACAGCTCAGGATATCAAGGACGTACGTGCTATCCTTGATGCAAATGGTGGAGAAAGAATCCAGATCATCGCTAAGATCGAATCTATGCAGGGTATCGACAACATCGACGAAATCATCGAAGCTGCTGATGGTATCATGGTAGCTCGTGGTGACATGGGTGTTGAAATTCCTATGGAAGAAGTTCCAGTAATCCAGAAGATGATCATCAAGAAAGTATACCAGGCTGGTAAGTATGTAATCACAGCTACACAGATGCTTGATTCTATGATGAACAACCCAAGACCTACACGTGCTGAAGCAACTGACGTTGCAAACGCTATCTATGATGGTACTTCAGCAATCATGCTTTCTGGTGAAACAGCTAACGGTGACTACCCAGTAGAAGCTGTTAAGACTATGGCTACAATCGCTGCTAGAACAGAGCAGGATATCAACTATGCAAACAGACTTCGTCAGAGAGATGTTGAAGAAAACCCAACAATCACAGACGCTGTTTCTCATAGTGCTTGTACAATGGCTGATGACCTCAATGCATCTGCAATCTGTACAGTAACAAAGTCTGGCCGTACAGCTCATTATGTAGCTAAGTATCGTCCAACAGCACCAATCATTGCTGGTTCTATGTCTAGAAAGGTTTACCGTCAGATGGCAATCGAATGGGGTGTTATTCCAATCCTCATCGACGAACAGCATGAAGCACAGGATCTTATCGATCACGTTGTAGAACGAGCAGAAGAAGAAAGCCTCGTAGCTAAGGGAGACACAGTTGTAATCACAGCTGGTGTACCTGTAGGTGTTTCTGGTATGACAAACCTGATCAAGGCTACTGTAGTAGAATAATTTAGATCGGTTAAATTACAGATTTTATATTTGTAAGATTTGATTATTTGAAGGCCCCCGGACCATATGGTTCGGGGGTCTTTTTCTGTAGCCGAAAATATATAGAAATGATATAATAAACTAACATTAGTATGGAACGAATAGGAGGCACAAATATATGAAGATTCAGGAATCCGCACAGGACTATTTGGAAGCAATTCTGATTTTATCGCAGGAGAAAGAGTATGTTCGTGCAGCTGATATTTGCAGTTATTTCGGATATGCGAGGGCAACCGTATCCGTTTATTTGAAACAGTTAAAGGAAAATAATTACGTTGAAGTTGATGAGAAGAATCATATTACACTGACAGAAACTGGTAGAGAAATCGCAGATGAGATGTATGACAGACATACGGTACTTACTAAGATTTTTGAGCATATTGGGGTACCAGAAGAAGTGGCAATCGAGGACGCTTGTCGTGTGGAACACTATATCAGTGCAACAACATTCCGCGCATTGAAGGAACATTTTGAAGCTTGCACAAAGGGGGAAGAATAGGGCGAGTGATAGGGTGAGCCTTAGAAGAAAAGTACGTTCTGTGGAAGAAGCGAAAAAAGAATAAAAAAAGAGGTTGACAGTGTTGTTAGTGTTTGCTAACATATAATCATAAGTTAGCAATGGCTAACACAACCCCTCTTTTAAAGATACTTGATACAAGTGAAGGACTTGTCCAGCGTGGACAGGTCTTTTTCTTTTTGTGCTTATATTTGTTTTTATATTTTGTTTCATGGCATTTTGAATTTATTTCTGCTTGATTTAGAGAATATCATGGGCGAGGGGGCTGTCAAGGGTGCTTCGCACCGCAAGCGGCTTAGCCCTTGACAGCTCCCCTCGCTCCATGATGAATTGGTAATCAAGCCAGAAATGAAATACTATGCTATCGCACGAACGCTGCTATCGCACAGACTCTGTGGTGGTGGGCTTGGTTATACTTGTATATTCTACTTGTGTTGATTTGTTAATACTGTACGGAGGCGAGGATTGGCGTGTGGTACAGGAAAGCTAGACTTATGTTTACTGTACGGAGGCGGGGATTGCGTGTAGTACAGGAAAACAAGACTTGTTAATACTGTACGGAAGCGGGGATTGGTGTGTAGTACAGGAAAAAGTGACTTGTAAGTACTGTACGGAGGCGGGAATTGCGTGTGGTACAGGAAAACAAGACTTGCTAATACTGTACGGGAGCGGGAATTGCGTGCAGTACAGGAAAACAAGAATAGTACACCATTTCGACAAGTTAGAACCTGTAAAATCAGTTGGGACAAGTAAATAATTGATAGAGTAGAAGTATAAAGTCTAAGGAATTTAAACATGTAGATTTCAAAATATGTGGTTGAAAATTGTTCACAAAAATGCGGTAGACGTAAGAATGGATGAGGTGTAAAATATCGTAAAACTATGCAAACCAGAGTTAGGAGGGCATATGAAAACTATTAGATTTTCCATCGTGATGCCGATGTACAATGTGGAGAAGTACGTTGCGCAGGCGATTAAAAGTATATTAAATCAGACTTATCCAGCTTATGAATTGATTGTTGTGGATGATTGCGCAACAGATCAGTCTGCGGCGATTGTGGAGCAGACATTTAAGGAATATGAGGAGAATCATTTCCCTGGAAATGCAACTGTTTCTTGTAAATTACGAAAGCAGCCCGAGAATAGGGGCGTTAGTGAGGCGAGAAATCGCGGGCTAGATGAGGCTTCGGGAGACTATATTTTGTTTTTGGATCCGGATGATTTTGTGGAGAAGAATCTTCTGGAAGTACTTGCTGCGCAAATAGAGAGGTCTGGACGAGCGGCAGTTGCGGCCCCAGACATCTTGGTGTATGCGCTTTCCGAGGAGTATTACGATACCGAGGAGCAGCTGGAGCCAAGTTATGTGAAAATCCACCGACTGGATAGCACGAATGTGGATACAACCAAGTCGAAGCAGTACATTGGTGTGGATAACATTATCGATTGCGACGAGCCGGAAAAGATATATGAGATTGTGAAGGACCTCGAGCGAGAGACGATGTACGGATATCCGTGGAATAAGGCGTATAACCTGAAGTTCTTAAAGGAGAGTTGCGTGCGTTTCAAGAAGATTACGCACGTCGAAGATATCTTGTTTAACATCCAGATTTTCATGAATGCAAAGCATGTTGTGATTCTTCCGAATGTGCTGTACCATTATCGAAATTCTGGGCAGGTGCGCCTGACATCGAAATATCTGCCGGAATATTTCCAGTTGCAGAAGCGAAGATTCCAGGCGTTTATCGATCAGCAGAGAAGCTGGAATTCACTGGATGATCGCGCACTCGAAATCGAGGCGAATGCTTATTTCAGAAGCTTTATCTCTATGATGCAGCGAGAATTGGCGCATTACGAGTCGGAGAACGAGAGTATCGCAGCGGTTGGTGGAACGCCAAAATCAGCGGCGGCCATTCGCGAGGCGATTTTGGAGAAGTCACGCGTGGAAATGAATACGGACCTGTTTCGAATCTTACATAAGCACGTCGGTGGAGGTAAAGTGGCGAAGCTTCTTTACAGGCCACTTGCGGCAGGAAAATTGGAACACACGTATCTTCGCGTTCGCATGATTCATTATGTTAGAAATAATTTCTCGGGATTATTTATGAAATTGAAGCAGAACCGTTAGGAAGAAGCTGGTTTTGTAGCAAGAAATAAAATAAGTTAATAGTTCTGAACATTTGCGCAAAAGTAGCTCCCAAGAATGCATGAACATTTGCGCAAAAGTGACAAAAAAGCCTAGAATCTCTGTAGTTGAAATGCTACAATAAATTTAGAATAAACATGGGGTTTATAATAAAGGAATTAGGTATTGGGGGCAAAAATGAAATCAGAAGTAAAAAGAGTAACAGAGTATCAGCGACGTTTCCGTAAACATTTCGACGAATTGAAGTGGTTATATACGGAGCTTTATGACAATAAGAGCATGTTCGCGGAGCTCTGTGAACGCATGGAATACTACTATCATGAGCGTAGTGAGAAGCTGAAGTGGCTGGATCGAAAGCGCGAGAAGAATCCGAACTGGTACAAGCAGAATGATATGCTTGGTATGATGCTGTACATCGACAATTTTGGTGGCGATATCAAGGGCGTGGAGAAAAAGCTCGATTATATTCAGAAGTCCAATGTGAACTATATTCATCTGATGCCATTTCTCGATACAGTCGAGGGAGCAAGCGATGGCGGCTATGCGGTGAAGGATTTCCGCACGGTGCGACCGGACCTTGGAACAATGGAAGATTTGGATGCGTTTACAGCTACCTGTCACAAGAAGCATATCAACGTATGCATGGACTTCGTGATGAATCACACTTCCGACCAGCATGAGTGGGCGATGAAGGCGAAAGAGGGCGACGGCGAGTATATGAGCCGCTATTTCTTCTATGATAATCCAGACATCCCAAAGAGCTTTGATGAAACTGTGCCACAGGTATTCCCAACAACGGCGCCGGGCAATTTCACATATCTTCCGGAGCTTCGTCATTGGGTCATGACATCTTTTTATCCATATCAGTGGGATTTGAATTATCACAATCCAAGAGTTTTCAACGAGATGATGTATAATTTCCTGTATTTAGTCAATCAGGGAATCGATATTATGCGACTGGATGCGGTTCCATACATTTGGAAGGAAATGGGAACGGACTGCAGAAATTTACCACAGGTGCACACACTGGTACGTATGATGCGTATCATTTCCGAGATTGTCTGTCCGGGTGTGCTGCTGCTTGGGGAAGTCGTGATGGAGCCGGTGAAGGTAACGCCTTACTTTGGTTCGCCAGCGAAGCCGGAGTGCCATATGCTTTACAATGTGACGACGATGGCGACAACATGGAATTCCGTAGCGACAAGGGATGTGCGCCTGTTGAAGCAGCAGCTGGATTCGGTGAACAGCCTGCCGAAGGAATATGTGTTCCTGAATTACCTTCGTTGTCATGACGATGTGGGCTGGGGCTTGGATTATTGGACGCTCAGTAACTGGGGTATGACCGAGTTTAATCATAAACACTATCTGAATGACTATTTCCTGGGCAAGGCCGTGCGCAGTAACTCCCGCGGGGAGCTTTATAATGATGACGAAGCGACCGGCGATGCGAGATTCTGCGGAACGACAGCGAGTATGTGCGGCGTGGAGCGTGCGGGATTCGAGCATAACGGCGCGATGATGGACGAGGCGATTCAGCAGGATATCATGCTGCATGCGTATATGTTTATGCAGTCCGGCATTCCGGTGATTTACAGTGGCGACGAAATCGGCCAGGTGAACGACTACACGTACAAGGATGACCCAAGGAAATGTAGCGACAGCCGTTATCTCCACCGTGGCGCCTTCCGTTGGGATCTTGAGAAGAAGATTGAAGAGCCGGGAACCGTGGAAAATCGCTTGTTTACAGCGTTGGATCAGTTGGAGAAGATTCGAAAGAAAGAGAATGCATTCGTCTCTACGGCGGATACATGGACGGTGGAGACGTATGATCCGGCCGTGCTTTGCATCGGACGTTATTATGAAAATAATAAAGTGTACGGGCTGTTTAATTTCTCGGAGCAGCCAAAGACCGCATGGATTCATGAGGATGATGCGAATTATAGAGATATGATTACGGGTAAGGTGCTTCGCGCAGAGGCCGTGAAACTCGAGCCTTATGGCTTCCGATGGATGAAGTGGGTACGATAAAAATTGTCTTTTTCTGCATACTGTGTAGGCTATAGGAATTACCTATTGCGAACAATATGCCACTTATGTATAATAAATTACAAAATCAAAATGCAGTTCAGATTTACCCATATAGGAAGAATCGGATTGCGTCCAAAGAAGAAGGGTTAGAGCTCTTTGGACTACGAAATATAAGGGGCATAAGCATGGATAAGTTAGGTGGCATAATGATTATGCTTTCGATCCTTGCGGCAGAGTTGGCCTGGTACAACAGTCGCGAAGGTGATAAGAGCAAAGTAAAAGTGCTTAAGATTTTTAGTATCATAGGTGGTCTCATTGGTATAGCTATTCTTGTGATCTTTGCACTGTGTTATCATTACGATATGAATGCAGCGATTGCATGGATGGACACGTATTAGAAAGCAAAATGGGAAACACGCGTGTATAAATCCTCAGCAGACCGTTGGTGGAAATAGACAAATGAAATCGAGTACAAAAATATAAAAATTATAAAAAACGTAGAAAAACATTCTAAACTCCTAAAATGCGAAAGAAGTACGAGCATTCTATGAAAAAAGGTGCTATAGTAGGTAGTGCACGGGGAGTTAGAGTAAATTTTATAATAGGAAGTAACATCTGGTATTACTTTGAATCCTCGGAGCAATAGTAATTATGGGAGGTTACTGAGTATGAAATCTGTTAAAGTTAAGTTAAATTCGGTGGACAAAGTACAATCTTTCAATCAGGTCATTCGTAGATTTGATGGGGATTGTGATTTAGCCTGGGGAAGACACGTTGTTGATGCGAAGTCAATCGTTGGGATTTTTACACTGAATCTGGCAGAAAATCTGTTACTTACAATCAATGGAGAAGGTGCAGATGAACTGATTAAGGACATCGCTCCATTTACAATCAGCGCATAAGCCAGTAAGACAACAGGAGATGGATGCCCAAAGGGAAGGAAGAGCCCTTTGGGCATTCATTTTTTTGCTTTTAGAGGAAATTTTCCGCTGGCGAAATCTTATGCTATAATGACTGTCAGGTAGTTTGGAAGAAGTTCTGGTCGCATGCGTGGGATCAGAGTGGAATTTTATAAAAAGATAACATAGGAGAACAGGAAATGGAGAAAATCACAAGTTTTACAATTAACCACCTGGACCTGGAGCCGGGCGTTTACGTTTCTCGTGTAGACAATTATGCGGGAGCTTATATTACAACCTTTGACCTCCGTATGACGGCACCAAATCGCGAGCCGGTCATGAATACAGCGGAGCTTCATACGATTGAGCATTTGGCAGCGACATATCTTCGAAATAACGAAGAGTGGGCGGACAAGGTCGTATATTTCGGACCAATGGGTTGCCGTACCGGCTGTTACATGCTGCTTGCTGGCGAGCTCACATCACGTGATGTTGTGCCACTCGTTACAGGCATGTTCGAATTTATCCGTGATTTCGAGGGCGATATTCCGGGCGCTGCAGCGCGCGATTGCGGCAATTATCTCGACCAGAATCTCGATATGGCGAAGTGGCTTGCAAAGCGCTATCTCGACAACACGCTCTATAACATTACAGAGAAGCATCTGGTTTATCCAGAGTAAGCTGGAAATGAAACGGCACAGTGTGCGGTTTCATTTCTATAAAATTCGAAAACAGAAAGAGGGATATAGATGAAAATTGGAATTATCGGTGCAATGGATGTAGAAGTTGCAAAGTTAAAGGCAGATATGGAAATCACAAGAACGGTCGAGAAGGCTTCGATGCAGTTTTGTGAAGGTAAGTTGAATGGCAAGGATGTTGTCGTTGTAAAGTGCGGAATCGGCAAGGTTGCTGCCGGTATTTGTGCACAGATTCTCTGCGATTTGTTCGATGTTACACACATTATTAACACAGGAATTGCAGGGTCTCTGGATGCGAAGATTGATATCGGGGACGTTGTCGTTTCCGAAGATGCGGTATACCACGATGTGGATGTTACGGTATTTGGTTATCCAATCGGGCAGCAGGCCGGGCTGGAAGTGCGTACTTTCCCAGCAGACAAGACTCTGATTGAGGCCATCAAGAAGGCTTCTGAGACGATTACACACGAAGTGACAAAGAACGGTGAGACGGTTGCAGACCAGATTCATCTGCATTTCGGACGCATCTGCTCCGGCGACCAGTTTATCGGCGATGATGCGAAGAAGTCCTGGATCAAGAGCACCTTCGACGGTCTTTGCACAGAGATGGAAGGCACAAGTATCGCGCACGCATGCTATCTGAACCACATTCCATACGTGATCATCCGTGCCATTTCCGACAAGGCCGACGGTTCCGCTGAGATGAATTATCCGGAATTCGAGAAACGCGCCGCCGAGGATTGCGCAAATATCACAGAGCAGGTTCTGAAGGTAATCTAGGATTTATGAGTAGTAAGAAAAATAGACATTTAGAAGTGAACACAATACCGATTCGACACCAGATGAATCGTGGGGAGTTACAGCGTCGCATTGCGCGCCGCCGAAGAATCTTGGCACTGATCGTGGTGCTTTTGGTGCTCGTGGCCGCAGGCGCAGGATACGCATATTACAAGTGGAACGGCGGATTTGGATTTGGAAATACCGCCTTTGGAAATGCTGTGGAAGCGGATTCGGCAGCTGGAAATGCAACGGACGCAGGAGCCGAAGCAGAGGCTACGGAAGTTGGAGTTTCTAGCGATGGGACGGCTGATGGTTCTGGCGATGGAGTTACGGCTGGTGGTTCTGAGACTTCTGGTGGTTCCGGATCAGTTGCCAGTGGCTCTGGAACGGCTAGTGGTTCCGGGGCTACCGGTGGTTCCAGCGCGGAGGCTACCAGTACAGGAGCGAGTGCAGATTTAGATGCGGGTATGATTTTCAATACGCAGAAAAATGAGCTCGGAACCTATCGCGGAGGCACCGAGGGAGACCAGACCGGCAAGGAAGCGCGTCTTATGAAGTATCCGGATTATTATGTGGATTCTAGTTATCCTTGGTCCTTTGTGCTTCGTTGCACGGATGAGAAGGTGCGCGAGCAGGCTGTCGCAAATGCGGTTGCTGCCGCAGAGAATGACCACATAGGTTATGATTCCGGTGACCTCAGGATGACCCTCTGGGACCAGGTTGTCGCAAATGATTATGATTTCAGCAAGATTTCTGTGGATTGCTCCGCAAACTGTGTGACATCCGCACTTATCTTCTATAAGGCAGCAGGTTATCAGCTTGGCATAGAAGAATTGCAGAATATTGATATTAGTATTCATGTTTGGGATGTCAATGAGACATTGCTTGCGACGGGATTATTCGAGCAGAAGGATGATGCCGGATATCTGCATACAAGTGATCATGGCGTAGCCGGTGATCTCTATGTTGCAGAGACAAGACATGTGATGATGCAAGTGAGTGACGGCGTAGAACCGTGGTAGAAGTAGGAGAGAAATCTCCTACTTTTTTTGATGGTAAACAAGAATTACTGTACAGAGGAAAAATTTGTGAGTAGTACAGTAGAAATGAATG
Organism: Lachnospiraceae bacterium AC2012; assembly: GCA_000702525.1. Lineage (GTDB taxonomy): Bacteria > Bacillota > Clostridia > Lachnospirales > Lachnospiraceae > FD2005. The sequence continues at coordinate 1,292,969 of JNIN01000001.1, read as the reverse complement.
TGGAAGTACTGTACGGAGGAAAAATTTGTGAGTAGTACAGTAGAAATGAATGTGGGATTACTGTACGGAGGAAAGATTTGTTAGTGGTACAGTAAAAATGAATGTGGGATTACTGTACGGAGGAAAGATTTGTTAGTAGTACAGTAAAAGTGAATATGGAAGTACTGTACGGAGAAAGAATTTGTTAGTAGTACAGTAAAAGTGAATATGGAATTACTGTACGGAGGAAGAATTTGCGACTGGTACAGTAAAAATGAATGTGGAAGTGGTGTAGAAATCCGGAAAATAAAAATCCTGCACCATATCGCGCATGCGATGTGGTGCAGGATTTAAGAAATCAAACTAATCCTATCTAAATCTCCAAGCTATCTATTTCCACAGTTCTGGTTCTATCAGTAATTCTTGCTCTTTCGAATCGCGCCCTTCCGCAGCAGCATCCTCTTCCGAAGCATCCTCCCCCACCGCTTCTCTCTTCTCCTCTTCGAAGCGTTTCACTTCTTCAAATACAACGCCGGATAACAGCAGCAAACTGAGTAGGTTTGGAATCGCCATCAGAGCGTTTGCAATGTCGGAGATGCTCCAAACGATGTCGAGTGTCTGGGTTGCGCCGATGAAGGCAACGAGTGCGAAGAGCACGCGGTAAACCATGATGGCGCGGCGGTTTGAACAGATGTATTCAAAAGCCTTCTCGCCGTGGTATTCCCAGCCGATGATGGTGGAAAAAGCGAACAAAACAATCCCAATCGAGATGATATATCCACCAACCGGGCCGAGGTATGTGGAAAACGCAGCCATTGTGAGCGCAACACCTTGATAAGGTACGCCGTCCGCGCCGCTCATGCCGAGCACGCCGGAGGACGCAATCACGAGACCAGTGACCGTGCAGACAACGATTGTGTCGAAAAAGGTACCTGTCATATTGATGTAACCCTGCTTCACCGGATCGTCCGTCGTTGCGGCAGCGGCAGTGATGGCTGCGGAGCCGAGGCCGGCTTCATTTGAGAAGCAACCACGCGCCACGCCGAAACGCATCGCATTCATCACGGAAACGGTGATCGCACCCATGATTCCGCCGCCGACAGCCTGCGGATGGAACGCCATCACAAAAATCTGGTAGATGCCCGAAGGAATATTCTTCCAGCCAATCACGAGGCAAATCACGCCGGCGATGACATAGGCGAGCGCCATAATCGGCACAACAACGGAAGAAACGCTAGAGATGCTCTTGATTCCGCCGACTACAATCAGGAGAACGAGCACCGTAATCACAAGACCCGCAATCCAGGTAGGCACGCTAAAACTCGTGTGAAGCGCAGAGGAAATGCTATTGGCCTGCGTCATATTTCCAATGCCAAATGCCGCAATGGAAGTGAAAAGCGCGAAGGCGAAGCCGAGCCCGGCGCCAAAACGTTTATGGGAAATACCATTTTTCATCGTGTACATCGGACCGCCGGCCATCTCGCCGTGATCATTTCTTTCGCGGAACTTCACCGCGAGCATGCATTCCGCGAACTTGGACGAGAGCCCGAACAGCGCGGAAATCTCCATCCAGACAAGCGCGCCGGGGCCGCCGGCGAACATCGCGGTAGCGACACCGACAATATTTCCCGTACCGATGGTGGCGGCAAGCGCCGTGCAGAGGGAAGCGAAAGGCGAGACATCGCCATGACCAACGTCGGTTTTACGCGCGTCGCGTCCGAGCACGCTTTTCAGCGCGAACCCGAGGTTACGCCAAGGCAGGAAATGCAACCGCACCGTCAAGAAAACGCCCGTTCCAACTAATAAAAAAAGCATGGCGGGTCCCCATACTAAGTCGTCAATCATTGATAAAATTTCTTTTAAATCCATAATAAAATTCCTTTTAAGTAATCTTTTTAGAAATGTTTCACATAGAAGAATCGCTTTAACGCGATAAAATGATTTTTATATAATACTATACTTTTGAGGAAAAAGGAATAGCGGATGTGATATAATGTGGAAGTTGTGTTCGAGGATGCAAATCGAAAGATAGGAGAGAAAAATGTATACAATAGAAAATAGCAGATTGCGCGCTGGCTTTGAGCTCCACGGAGCCGAGCTGGTGTCGCTTGTAGATAAGAAAAATAATCAGGAGTTGATCTGGCAGGCCGACCCAACGTATTGGAAACGTCACGCGCCCGTATTATTTCCATTCGTTGGAAAGGTAAACGGCGGAGAATATCGTTACGATGGCAAGACCTACCACATGGGCCAGCACGGGTTCGCCCGCGACATGGAATTCACGCTCGTCGAGAAGGACGACAATTCCATTACATTTGAGCTTTGCAGCGACGAGGAGACCTTGCAGAAATATCCATTTGCGTTCAAGCTCACGATTCGTTATGTCCTGGAAATGAATACGCTGACCGTGATTTGGAATGTAGAAAATCCAGCGGACGAAGAGATGTATTACTCTATCGGAGCGCATCCGGCGTTCAACGTAGTGCAGGATAAGAAGCAGGAATATAAGGTGCAGCTTCAGGCTGGAGATAGCGAACTTGAGTATATCCTCATCGATCCGGAAACAGCCGGTGCTGATTATGAGCATCCACATACATTAAAATTGGATGCGGAACATGCGGTTCTTGCGACAGATGAATTATTTGCCAAGGATGCGTTGATTTTCGATAATAATCAGATCAAGTCCGCATCGATTGTGGACCCAAATGGAAAGAAGATGGTGACGGTAGAATGTCCAGATTTCCCATCCTTTGGACTTTGGTCACAGTCCGCAGCGGCGCCATTTATCTGCCTGGAGCCATGGATTGGACGCGTGGACAACAATGGATTTACAGGCGAACTTCCAGAAAAGTATGGAGAGCAGAAGTTGGAAGCAAAACAGGAGAAGGAATATAACTACGTAATCGTAGTAGAATAAGGATGACGTGCTAAAAGCACGGAAATAGAGTGCTTTACAGAATATTGGCGGGGTAATAAGAGAAGTGAAATAGGATAGATAGAAAGAATAGGAATGAGTAATAAAAAGAGGGATTTTGAAAAGAATACAGAGCGTAATAAGAGTACTGGTGCGGAAATGCAAATTGATAGTAAAAAGAGCGCAGGTGCGGAAAAGGAGTTGAGCCGCCACTCATGTCCAGCGCCGAACTACATTGTTACAGCGATTGATATTATCATCGCGCTTGCCATTATGGTTGCGATTTTTCATTTCTCGGCGCAGAATGCGACAGAGTCGAGCGCGCTGAGCGATGGCATCGCCTATCGCATCATTGATGCGATTCGGAAGATTATTCCGGGATTGACGATGGATGAAGCAACGTTTGCGATTCGGAAGACGGCACATTTCTCGGAGTATACACTGCTTGGCGTGTTCCTTGCAAGAACGGCGAGAGACATCGTGCGGATTTATTGCAGCATCGAGTACGGCGAGGATTACAAGATGGCGTGGCGCGGACATTGGCTGTGCATCGTGCCATGGTGCCTTGGAACGATGTATGCGATCTCGGATGAGCTGCATCAGCTTGTGGTGCCGGGGCGCTCGTGCGAATTACGCGATATGTGCATCGATGCCGCGGGAGTACTCTTGGGTGTCATATTGGTTCGATTAGCAACAAAATGCAGAAAGAGTTGACTTCGAGCAGCAAGCACATTATCATAGAGGATAAGTTTTGTTAGTTGTGGGAGGAGAAACATGGATAACCAGAATTTTGGAAATGAAAATCAGAATATGAATCAGCAGGGCCAGTACAGTGCTAATGGACAGCAGAATCAGGGCCAGTACAATAATGGTCAGAACCAGTTTAATGGAAATGATCAGCAGTATGGCGGCCAGAATCTGTATAGCAATGGTCAGCAGTTCAACGGCCAGAACCCGTACAGCAACGGCCAGCAGTTCAACGGTCAGAACCAGTACAATAACGGCCAGCAGTTCAATGGACAGAATCCGTACAACAATGGGCAGCCGGGATTCAATGGATATAACAACTATCCGCAGCAGGATGATGGACAGGGACTTGCCATTGCATCTTTGATTCTTGGTATTTCATCCATTATTTTCTGGTTCTTCGGATCATTTGCATTTCTTGGATTGATTACGGGAACCATCGGTGTGGTTTGCGCGTCACTTTCTAGAAAGAAGAACCGCGATAATAGTGTTCAGATTGCCGGATTCGTCTGCTCGTTAATCGGTTTGATTGGTAGCTTGCTCGTATTCGTTGCGTGCATCGCATGCGTGGGCTGCTTATCATGGTCTGATTACTATTGGTATTACTAGGGTTTGGCGTGACTAGAGTTTGGTACTAGAGTTTGGTACTAGAGTTCGGTACTAGAATTTGGTACTAGGATTTGGCGTGAAAGTGTACACTAGTAAGTATAGATTAGGAAAACAGCTCCTGCGCATGGCTCAGGAGCTGTTTTCCGCTTATAGGGAATGAAAATTTGTTTAAAAATTTTGAACGATTTATCAAATTACGGTAAAAACCTTATAAGTCGGAGAAATTACCGTAAGGAAAGAGCAAGAATTGTTAAAATTATCTAATACCTAATAAATAAAAGAAAAGCAAGTGATGAGTTGTGACACATAAACAGATTATTGTTGCCAAACGAGTCGCAAAAACACTTTTTTGAGAATTTTCTTACGGTAAAATCTCTCTTTGTTGCGAAGTTTACCGTAAAATGCACATTTGTTAAAAAACTTTAAATAAATTCCGGGTTAATTTTCGCCGAAAATTGTATTTTTGCAGGTTTTACCGGACCCTGTATCTTCTAGCGCGCACTGGTACTAGTTTTACCAGTCATCACTATGTAAACAAAAGTAAAAAAGACAAGGAGCATGATATGCACATTTTTATAGAGATTTTTGGCTTGCACATCGCCTCGTATGGCCTGATGATTACGCTTGGCGTGCTGCTTGCAAATATCATCGCCTTTTTCGTGGCGAGAAAACTCAATCAGGATTTCAATGACGTGATCATACTCGAAGGGTACAGTTTCCTGGGCGCATTCCTGGGCGCGAAGCTTCTGTACCTCGCGGTGGCATTCCGACAAATCGAATGGAGCCGCATCACGGACATGGAATATTTCCAGCAGTTGATGCAGGGCGGGTTCGTATTCTATGGCGGATTCATCGGCGGCATCGCGGCAATCCTGCTGGCAGGCCGCATCCATAAAATCCGCGCGGTCGAGTACATCCGAACATATATCTTTCTAATCCCCATGATCCATTGTTTCGGGCGAATTGGCTGCTTCCTGGCGGGGTGTTGTTACGGCGTGCCGTATCGTGGCATCGGCGCAGTAACATTTCCCGAAGGGGGCTTCGCGCCCGCCGGCGTGAAACTCTTTCCGGTGCAGCTTGTCGAGGCGGGCTGCCTGCTCGTGATCAGCGCGTGCATCCTAGTGCTCGTCCTGCGCCGTCGGTTCGAGTGGACGATAGAAATGTATCTGCTCCTCTACGCCATCACGCGCTTCGTACTCGAGAATTTCCGGTATGACGCGGCGCGCGGGATGTACTTCGGCCTATCGACATCGCAGTGGATTAGCATCGGGATGGTGGCATTTGTGGTGTTCTTGGTGAAGCGCCGACGAGTGCGAAAGTAAGGTAAAGTTCTAATTTCATATTGACATCTCTTAAATGTTAGGCTAATATAACACACAGTTAGGCGAAACTAACACATAGCCTAAGAAACAAATCACCAGAAAGAGAGTTATCATGAGCGAAGAAGTATTTGAAATGTTATGTAGTATGGACAGACGAAAAGTGGAATTGCAGATTGTCATGCAATGTGCACCGACGCTGGCGGGGCTTAAGACATCAAATCTTCTGATTCTTCCAAAGAACATGGAGGACGAAGCTCGACACGTTCTGCAGCAGACAAATCTGTCCGGGTACCGACTGGTATACGATCGAAATCGCGTGGTATTCCTCGTTTTCAATCGCGCGATGCTCGAAGAATACTTGGAGGATGCCGGAGTGCATCATTTCCTGACAGAATATGGATATGAGCAGAAGAGTTTTGGATATGCAATGCGCACATTTCAGCAGCGATACGAGGAATACATCAAGAATCGCGACGTATTTCCACATGAAATCGGAGTATTTCTCGGCTATCCGCTATGCGACGTGCGCGGGTTCATTGACAAGCAGGGCGAAGAATTCCTGGCGACGGGCTACTGGAAAGTTTACGGCGATGTGAAGAACACAAAGCGCCTGTTCCAGCGCTTCGACAGCGTTAAGGATGAGATGATTTACAAGGTGTTTGAAGGTCATTCGGTGCGAGAAATCGCACAGTGTTACGACAGGAAATGTGCCTGGGCGACGGCCTAGAAATGTTAGTTAGCCAAGCAGAATGAAAACAGAAAAGGAGAGAAGGCATGAGTAAAGTTAATGTTGTTTTTTGGTCACAGTCAGGAAATACAGAGAGCATGGCGAACTTCGTTGGCGCTGGCGTGACAGAGGCTGGCGGAGAAGTAAATGTGGTATACGTGGGAGATGCTTCGATGGACGAGTTAAAGAGTGCCAAGGCATTTGCGCTTGGATGTCCAGCCATGGGGGCAGAAGTACTTGAAGAAGGAGAAATGGAACCATTCGTAACAGAGTTAGAAGGGTTTGTCGCAGGTAAGACCATCGGACTCTTCGGATCCTACGGCTGGGGCGATGGAGAATGGATGCGAAACTGGGTAGAGAGAATGACAGCAGCAGGTGCGGTTGTCGTTGGCGGCGAAGGCGTGATTTGCCAGGACGCTCCAGATGCAGAAGCAGAAGCTGCATGCAAGGAACTCGGCAAAGCACTCGCAGCAGTGTAAGAGGGTAGCAAACGTAAGGAATTCCAAGCCAGGAAAATCAGGCGTTTGCTGCTTTTTGTCTGAGAATAGATGGGTGGACACTTTAATTGTTTAAATTCTAAAAAAAGTTTAAAAAAAACCTTGCCATATGAATTCTTCTATGATACTATTTCAAAGTAAATTTCATAGGCAAAGCAGTCGAAAGGCTGTGACGCAAAGCTATAGGGCCTGAAATGGCAGCCAGTTGCACCAATGATTAAGGCGTGATCGGATGATTATGCTTTTTTTAATCCTATGAACCAGAATCAGTAGTGAACATCCTTCGAATATACATTAGTTCACTACTGATTTATTTACTGGGTGAGAGTAGGTTTGAAAAAATTATATTTGAGAATAGATCTGCCCACCGACTCAAGCTGGGCAGAACCCCCGACTCGGGGTGAGATCCGAGTCGGGTGCGCATACTAATCCCTAGGTAAGTCAGCCTCCAACACTGACTTACGAAGCATCAACCAATGCTTCGTGTGCGCATCCATAAATCTCTACAACAAAACAAACCGACACCGATGGGCTCGGGACAATTTCGATTGTCCCGGGCCCGTGGTGTATCTGGAAATAAATACTTTCATTAAGTGGTTAATAAGAATATAATAGGAAATGTAAAAACTATAAACGACTATAAACAACTATAAAAAGAAATAAAAACTATAAACGACTATAAATGACTATAAACGAAATTAAAAACTATAAATAACTATAAAAGTTAAACAAGGCAGGTGAATATATGATTCGATCAGATGTAAAGCATAATCCCTATACAAGAGTTTTTGGAAAAGAACCATTAGAGATTGTGCCGAGAGTAGTGCAAATAGAAGAAATGGTAGATTCTTTTACTGCAGAGATTCCGACGCAGCAAATCTATATGATTACAGGAGTAAGGGGGTCTGGAAAGACCGTTTTAATGACAGAGGTAGTCAAGCGATTACAGGATAGAGAAGATTGGATTGTTGTAGAATTAAATCCAGCAAAAGACTTGTTAGAGGGTCTGGCATCTAGATTGTATGAAATACAAGGAACTACCCCGGTTACAGTCATAGAAGTTGCAATCGAGAGAATGTTGGAAATTCTTAAAAAGAAAGGAAAACGAGTCTTAGTTGCAATTGATGAGGCGGCTAGTACGAAAGAGATGCAAATGTTTGCAAGTGAATTTCAATTGATTATTCGAAAAGATTTACCATTATATCTGATTATGACAGGCTTATATGAGAATATTGATGAGTTGCAAAATGATAAGATATTGACATTTCTTCACAGAGCACCAAAAATAAAGATGAACCCGCTTAACAGCAGTGGTATTATAATGCGATATAAGAAAACATTTGAATTATCAGATGACGAGGCGCGAGAGATGGCCGCTTTGACAATGGGGTACTCATTTGCATTTCAAGTTTTGGGATATTTTACATATGTATATCAAGGTGATTATCATGCGGCGATTCCAGAGACGAGACAGTATTTAGAAGAATATGTATATGATAAGATGTGGTCGGAATTGTCTAGAAATGATAGAAGAGTTGTATATGCAATTGCATCGGCAAAAGGCGGGAAAATACAAGATATTCGTGAGAAACTTGGAATGAAATCAAATGAATTTAGCCCGTATAAGATGCGACTGGTGAAGAAAGGTATTGTCGATGGTGGACAGCGAGGATATGTATCGCTTACGCTGCCGTTTTTTAAAGAATTTGCCTTAGATCGAAATTATGAGGAGAATTTGTAAAAAAGTAATCGAAAACAAGGAGGAAGCAAACATGCAGCGAGTAGAAAAGTTTTTAAAGGAAGCAGAGACCTATTATCTGGCAACCGTGGAGGGTGACCAGCCACGCGTTCGCCCATTCGGCACAGCGCACATTTTTGAAGGAAAGCTCTACATCCAGACGGGCAAAGTGAAGGACGTGTCAAAGCAGTTACATGCCAATCCAAAGGCGGAAATCTGTGCCTTTAGAAATGGTACCTGGCTCCGTGTCGCAGGCGAACTGATCCCAGACGATCGAAGAGAAGCAAAAGTTGCGATGCTCGAAGCCTATCCATCTCTGCAGAAGATGTATTCCGCAGATGATGACAACACCGAGGTACTGTATTTTAAAGATGCGACCGCAACATTCTATTCCTTTACTAGTGAACCAGAAGTGGTGAAGTTCTAGGGATGCGATTGTGATAGTAAACAAGGCCTATAGGGCATGAAAAATATAAGATTTTATGAAAGGTCCTCCATGACTCATGAGCATGGGGGATTTTTCGTTGAGAGAGAAAAATAAAACTAATATTTGCATAAAAATTGCAAAAACATCAAAAATAATTTGACTTTCTTGAAATATGAGATGTATTCTCTTGTGTTTTGAATGACAGAAATGTAAAATGAAAGAACAAATATTACTTATAAGTAATAAAGTCAACTAATGCTTATAAGAAAGCTATTGCATTATGTAAAAGCCGATTGAAGGCAATAGTTGAGGAGGAATAAGGATGGGAATTAGAGAAAAAATGGAAAATGCACAGGAAAGTGATTGGTTTATAGAAAATGTATCAGAAGCTGCAAGGAAAAGAAATCAGGATTTGGTGTTGATCTCGAGTGTTATCATGAAAAAAAGAAACGAAATGGGATATAACCAAAAAGAGTTTGCAGAGATGATGGGAGTTACACAGGGAATGGTTTCAAAATGGGAGAGTGGAACATATAACTTTACGATAAATACATTAAATGATATCTGTTCAAAACTGGAGCTGTCTTTTAGACCGCAGTTTCTTTGATAATCATTATTAGTTGTTTTACCATTTGTAAATATAGTAGAGTATTATAAAAACAGAATGAAGATTTCATAGGTTTATAATTAATGAGGAGTGTAACTAATTGCAAAAGGAAAACCATCCACAAAAAACGATAGAAGAACTGAAAAATAGGATTTTCGACTTAGAAAATGAGAACCGGCTTTTGAAGGAACGACTTTCAGAAGCCGGTATTTCGTATGCAGATATTGTATCGTCAGATGGAAATAGCTATTCGGAAAATCATACAATAAAAGTGAAGGAAATTGATGTGACAGATAAAGTGGCAACCGATTTCTTTGCTATGTTTTGCCGTGGTCGGAAGGATGTGTACGAGCTTCGCTATACCAATCCACGTACGGGTAAGACGGGCTATTATACGCAGTGTTTTAATCGGTGGAATCAGAATTGCCATATACAGAGAAGGGATGGAATCCGTTGTAAGGATTGTGAGTTAAAAGCATATAAACCGATAACGATCCAGTTGATAAAAGATCATTTGAAGGGTATGGATCCTAATGGAAATGATGTCGTTGCGATTTATCCGATGTTAGAAAATAATCAGTGCCGATTCCTGGTGTTTGATTTTGATAATCATGTAAAAGGCGCGGAGCAAACGGATTATGCGAATGAGGATGATTGTTGGATGGCGGAGGTAGATGCGCTGCGGATGATATGTAAGAAACTTGGCGTAGACGTGGCAGTGGAACGATCCAGATCTGGGCGTGGAGCTCATGTATGGTTGTTTTTTAAAGAAATGATTCCGGCGAAACTGGCGAGAAGATTTGGATTTGCATTGTTAGAAAAGGGTGCAGAATACGTCGATTTAAAGTCGTTTCGATATTATGATCGTATGATTCCAACGCAGGACGTATTGCCTCAGGGATTTCTTGGAAATGTAATTGCACTTCCATTGCAAGGCCAGGCATTAAAGCAGGGGAATAGTGCGTTTGTTGACGAAATGTGGAATCCGTATGAGGATCAGTTGAAAGTACTTGCAGGGTTGAAACGTTTAACAAAGGAAGAGATAGAGTGTTGTCTCCGAGAATGGTATCAAGCAGAATGGGAAGAGGACACACCATGGGTTAAAAATAAAGAAATTGAAAAAGGATGTGTAAGTGAGACTGTGAAAATTGTCCTTGCAGATAGGATATATATTGATGCTACCGTACTACCGAATAAAATAAAGAGACAATTGCGAAAGATGGCAACATTTTCGAACAAGCAGTACTTTCAGAATCAGGCAATGGATATACCGAATTATGATGAGCCACGATACTTCTATCTGGGAAGTGACGAAGGGAAGTATATTGTTCTACCGAGAGGATTAAGGGACGAACTGCTGAGAAAGTTTGATGAGGCTGATATAAAATATGAAATAAAAGATCAACGCGTGGATAATCGCAAGATAAAAGTTTCCTTCTGTGGAAAACTCAAGGATTCTCAGAATAAAGCAGTAGAAAAGATGATTGAAAATGAAACGGGGATTCTGCATGCGGCAACAGCATTTGGCAAGACGGTTGTTTGTTGCAATATGATTGCTAAGAGAGGCGTGAATACATTAATACTGGTAGACCGAGCGGATTTAATGAATCAGTGGACAAAGCAGTTAGAGACGTTCTTGGATATCGATGAAGAATTGCCAGAGTATCAGACGAAAAGTGGTCGTACACGAAAGAGAAAATCACTGATAGGAAATCTACAAGGGGCACGAGATACGTTGACAGGAATTGTTGATGTGGCAATGATTCGTTCGTTAAAGAAGAAAGATGGATTTCATCCAAAATTGCAGGAGTACTCGCAGGTGTTTTTCGACGAGTGTCATCATGCAGCTTCGAACAGTGCGATAGAGGTGTTGCAGGAAATAAAAGCGAAATATGTTTATGGTGTGACGGCAACACCAAAGCGTGGCGATGGAAAAGAGAAGATGAATGAATTTTTACTCGGACCAGTTAGATATCGATTTACGGCGAAGGATCGAGCGGAGGAGCAGAATATAGAGCATCTTGTATATCCACGATTTACAAGAACCGTCAAGTCACATCGTTTATCTAAGAGTCCGTATGGAAATGAAGCATATGAGTTGATTAGAAATAATGATGTGCGCGATCAGCAGATTCGGAGAGTTTAATCTTGGTTGGAACCGGATCATTATTAGGCGAGGGATTTGATTATCCGAGGTTGGATACATTATTTATGGCAACACCCGTGTCCGGAGAAAATGTTGTAGAGCAGTATGTGGGACGATTGAATCGAGATTTTGAAGGTAAAGAAAGTGTAATCGTATATGATTATGTCGATATCCATATTCCAAAATTCGATAAGATGTATGCGGCTAGGATGCGTGCATATAAGAAGATAGGATATGAGCTTTGTACGAATATCGAAGGCGAAAAGCAAACGGCGAATGCGATCTATGATATAGAGAATTATGCAGAGGTCTATTGGAAGGATATTGAGCAGGCGAAGAAGGGGATTGTTATTTCAAGTCCAAGGCTGAATACACAGAAGGTAGAGCATCTAATAACTACAATCAAGGAACATCAAGAACTAGGCGTAAAGGTGACAATTATTACCTGGCATCCGGATGAATATAAATATGGTAGAGATGATGTTCGGATGAATTTGTTAGAGAAGCTACGTCGCGCAGGATTTGAAATCAAACTTGTCGATGATAGTTGTGAGCATTTTGCTGTGATTGATAATGAGATAGTGTGGTATGGAAGCGTAAATCTTTTGTCGAAGGAAGATGTAGAAGATAATCTGATGCGTGTTTGTAGCAAGGAGATTGCAGCGGAACTGTTGGAGAGGGGGGAACTAAACTGAGCAGGGCTAAATTAGATGAACAGGTAACTTAAAAGATAGTAATCGAGAAAAATAAAACTAATATTTGCATAAAAAATGCAAAAACACCAAAAATAATTTGACTTTCTTGAAATAAGAAATCTTCTATTGTCTTAACTCAGTTTTGTCATTACAATTGTAGTTAAATAGAATAATCGGGGAGGATAAAATGTTACAACGAATGAAACAAAACAGAAAACAAAAACATAAGAGCCTATTAACCGCATTAGTGCTCACCCTGGCGCTCACAGCGACAGCGCTGTGCACGCCATTACTTCCGCAGGCGACCATCGAAGCCGAGGCAATCGCCTATGATATGTCGAAAGACCTGCACTGTGCACCAGCGTGGGAAGTGCTTGACATCTTAAATCAGGAACGCGTGGCAAATGGCTGCCCACCGCTTCAGATGGACGGCGCGCTGATGGCAACAGCGAATGTCCGTGCCAATGAAATCTCGCAGTACTTCTCTCATACGAGACCGAACGGCGATTCCTGCTTCACAGCATTCCCGGATAACCAGGGATGTATGGGTGAAAATATTGCAGCAGGCCAGTCAACTGCAGCAGAAGTTATGAATTCCTGGATGAATTCCCAGGGACATCGCGCGAATATTCTGAATTCGAAGTATAGAGCCGTCGGAATCTACGCGGTATATATCCCTGGAAGCCAGTATGGAACTTATTGGGTGCAGTGCTTTGGCTGCAATCCGGAGAATCCGATTCTTCCGGGCGGTGCACCAGCAAGTCCGGTGACAACAACGGATGGTTCCATCCCGATGTACCGCTTGTACAATCCAAATTCTGGCGAGCACTTCTATACTGCAAATTATGTGGAAACGGTCAATGTCTGCGCAGCAGGCTGGAATTACGAAGGAATTGCATGGTATGCCCCAGGAAATGGTGCGCCAGTGTATCGTCTTTATAATCCGAACGCCGGTGATCATCACTATACCTTAAATCCTGCAGAGCGAGATTACCTAATCGCCGTAGGCTGGAATTATGAGGGTGAGTCCTGGTACTCCGGTGGTAATACACCACTGTATCGAGCATATAATCCGAATGCCATCGCCGGAGCACATCATTATACAACGAACGCAGCAGAGATTAACTCTATTTGTGCAGTAGGTTGGAATAATGAAGGTATTGGATGGTATGGAATTCGATAAATTCTAAAGAATTATAAATTCCACATGAGAAAAGATCAAAACAACAAAAAATCATGTATGATAAGTGCTGGTGTACTATAGCATACCGGCACTTATTCTTGTTATGTGGTTAATAACTAGAAACTATGATATAATCCACTAAGAGTTTTAAATAAATATAAAATTGAGGAGCGAGTCGGGTGTATGAATAATAATGACGTAGTAGAGTTGGACTTAATAATGTTTATCAAGAAGTTAATGTTACAGTGGAAAGCGATAGTAATTATTGCGATTGTTTTTGGAATTGTTGGGATGCAGTTTCAGTATATGAGAGCGGTATCGGCAGCAAAAGTTGCGGAACAAGCGGGAGATACGGATGTCAAATCGTTATTAACAGATGATGAGATTGAATCTGTTGAGACAGCAGTTTCTTTGAATAAGAAGATATCCGATTTAGAATCATATATCAGTGATAGTCTGTATATGACAATTGATCCACTTGATTATAAAGAAGTTTCATTGGTAGTGACGATTCATGCATCTGCTGGTACGGATTCTAGAGATATAGCAACATTATATGTATCAGAAATGTTATCGAATGAATTTGTTGATAAAATCATCGATGGCATGGGAAAGAAAACAACAGCGAGTAATGTAAACAATTTGATGTATGCGAGCCATCAGAAGGATCAGTCATCTGTTGATACAACAGTTGCAAATACAGATCAGGTAAATTTGAATATTATTGTTCCAAAAGGATGGGATGGAGATAAATTATCTGAGATTGTTCAATCAGCTGTGGAAGAAATTGATATTTCGAATTATGTAAATCAGTATACAGCATCGATTGATTATAATGCGGTAAGAGAAAACAGTAGTTTTGATGTTCAGCAGAGACAAAAATCGATTACTGATGCAGTTAGTGCATTGAAATCGCAGTTAGCAACAGCAACAACTGAATTTACGGATAATCAAAAACAGTTGTATGAAGAAGAGACAGCAGTTGAAGATGATGAAGAGGCAGAAGCTACTGTGGTTATGCCACAGCGAAGCAAGAAAATCTTTGCGGTAGGAGCTGTTGTTGGAATCTTATTCTACGCATGTATCTATGGATGTATTGTGATGTTTGGAAATGCTACATCTGCTGAACTTGTGAGTGGAGCAAATGTATTAGCGACGGTATATATGCCAAGAGACAAGAAGAAAGTCCTTGCGTTATTATTCGATGATCGATTCTTAAAGAGACTTCTTTTCAAGAAGGAATTGGATATCGATGTGAAGATGCAGCAGGTAGCACAGAACCTCGAAATCGCGATGAAGAGCAAAGAGAACAAAGAGGTCTACATCGTTGGTTCGCAGTTTGCAGCAGGCGAGTTGAAGGCAATCCTGGATCAGAAACTGGATTCTGTAAAATTGAATTTTGTCGAAGTAGAGGATGAGGAAAGCATCAGTGCATTCGTTAAGGAAGTAAAAACAGAAGATGCTTATCTGATGGTATTAGAAGATGGCATGACATCGAAGAAAGATGCGATGAAGTTACAGAGTATAGCATCTACTGGCGAAATCCAGAATATGGGAGAGATTGTCGTTATAGAATAGTATAAAAAAGACAGATGAGAGTATGGCGTAACAGGTTACGCCATACTTTTTATAACAAGAGCTGAGATTTGACTACTTATATGATAGTAGGTATAATTTAAGATAATATTTTAATGTGAAAAAGAAGGATTCTGAAAGATGAAAGACTTTAAAATTCAACACTGGCATTTGGTGAGTTTATACTTGATAGCATATGACGTGATCGCAGTTGCGGCGTCATATTTTTTTGCGTTATGGATTCGCTTTGATTGTAATTACACAGATATTCCTAGAGAGTACCTTGATGTATATGTTCGGTTTATACCGATATATGCTTTCCTTGTGGTGCTCGTTTTTTATTTTATGCACCTCTATCGAAGTATCTGGAGATTTGCTAGTTATAACGAATTATATCGAGCTACCATAGCGACAGCTATTACATTTGTAATCAACCTGGTTGGTACAGCAGTAGCTATGAATGCCTTGGGATATGCATTTGATCGTATGCCAATTTCGTATTATGCATTTGGTATTGTTCTTCAGTTTGGACTGACTGTAGCCATTCGATTCACCTATCGTTTTGTGTTACTGGTAAGAGGAAAAGTTCAAGAACCTAAGGAGCATCTGAAGCATGTCATGCTGATTGGCGCTGGGGAATCCGGTCAGTTAATCTACCGCGATATCAAGACAGCGAAGGAGATTTCTGAGAAGGTCGTATGTTTTATCGATGATAATCCGAATAAGTGGGGAAGACTTATCGATGGTATCACGATTGTTGGCGGACGAGACAAGATTATTGAAGCATGTCAGGAATACGGTGTAGATAAGATTTATCTTACCATGCCATCTGCTACGGTACAGGCAAAGCGCGACATCTTAAATATCTGCAAGGAAACTGGTTGTGAGATTAAGATACTTCCTGGTGTGTATCAGCTGGTTAATGATGAAGTTTCGATTAGTAATATGAAGGAAGTTGCCGTAGAAGACCTTCTTGGTAGAGATACTATAAAAGTTAACTTGGATGAGATTCTCGAACAGCTTTCCGGCAAAGTCGTTATGGTTACTGGTGGCGGTGGATCTATTGGATCCGAGCTTTGTCGTCAGATTGCAAGTCATAAGCCGAAGAAATTGATTATCTTTGAAGTATATGAGAATAATGCATATGATATTCAGATGGAACTTCGTAAGAATTATCCGGAACTTGATTTGGAATGTATCATTGGTTCGGTTCGCGATTCGAGAAAACTTTGGTCAGTGTTTGAAGAATACAGACCGGAATATGTTTATCATGCAGCAGCACATAAACATGTGCCACTGATGGAAGATAGCCCTTGTGAGGCGATTAAAAATAATGCAATCGGAACTTATAAGACAGCATATGCTGCGATGACACACGGATGTCGACGATTTGTATTGATTAGTACAGATAAAGCAGTAAATCCTACAAATATCATGGGTGCGTCGAAGCGTCTTTGTGAGATGATTGTACAGTCATTTGATGCGAAGATTAAGGATGGTAGAGCAAATGAGATTCCGCAGCTCTTTACGCATCTACATAAAGATATCGAGAATAGTCCAGAAGTAGAAAGGGCACTGAAAGAGACACGTACAGAATTTGTGGCAGTACGATTTGGAAATGTACTTGGATCCAATGGTTCTGTTATTCCATTATTCAAGAAGCAGATTTTAGCTGGCGGTCCGGTTACAGTTACACATCCGGATATCATCAGATACTTCATGACAATCTCAGAAGCGGTTAGCCTCGTGCTTCAGGCGGGAACCTATGCACATGGTGGCGAGATTTTCGTGCTTGATATGGGTGCACCGATGAAGATTGATGATTTGGCTCGTAACCTGATTAAGTTATCTGGACATAAGCCAGATGTCGATATTAAGATTGTTTATACTGGTCTTCGTCCAGGAGAAAAGCTATACGAAGAGAAGCTTATGGCGGAAGAAGGTTTGAAGAAGACTCCGAATGATTTGATCCATATCGGACAGCCAATTCCTTTTGATACAGAGGAATTTCTGCAGGAATTAGATGGACTTATGGATGCGGCATATAAGAATTGCGATGATATAAGAGATAGAGTGGCAAAGGTTGTTAGTACATATCATCAGGTAGATAACTAGAGGAAAATAGTAGATGAATCTATTAATTATAGGAGCGGGTGGACTAGGTCAAGTAGTGAAAGAAATTGCAGAGAATACAGGTTATTATTCTGAGATTTCTTTTGTGGATGATAGTAGTGAGCTCGCTATTGGAACTATAGAGGATTTGGGACAGCTGCGTATGAAGTATGACACGGCTTTTGTCGCAATCGGCAATAATGAAGTTCGTAAGAGACTACAGGTGAAAATTAGTGAATGTGGTTATATAGTTCCGACAATTATTTCAGATGAAGCATATGTTAGTAAGCGCGCAGTGATTGGCGAGGGTGTATTGATTCAACCGAAAGCGGTGATTAATACGAATTCCCGGATTGAAGATGGCGTGGTAGTTTCGATAGGAGCATTAATTGATCATGATACCGAAGTGGGAGCTTATACACATATCAATACTGGTGCAATTATAAAAGCTGGTGCGCGGGTTGATTCTATGATTCGTGTAGATGCTGGTGAAGTGGTACGAGGATTTTATTAAAGAATAAGTGGAGATACTGATGAAAAAGAGTGATTTAATCAATCCATTTGAAGGAAAAAAAGTTATTTTTATTTTAAATGAAATGGATGAAGAGAATGCAGATGGTGTTCGAGGACATCTAGAAGTCGTAGGTGAATCTGAATATAAACCTTCTATATATGATAAATATGTGAAGCGATT
Organism: Lachnospiraceae bacterium AC2012; assembly: GCA_000702525.1. Taxonomy (GTDB): domain Bacteria; phylum Bacillota; class Clostridia; order Lachnospirales; family Lachnospiraceae; genus FD2005. Next base: position 1,274,997 of record JNIN01000001.1, on the reverse strand, counting down.
GATAGATATTATTCTTTCATTAAGTGGCTTGATTGTTCTTAGTCCGTTATTTATTGGTTTAATAATAGCAATTATTATCGATGATCCGGGCCCGGTATTTTTTACGCAGAAGAGATTAGGGCAGAATAAGAAGTTCTTTAAACTGCATAAATTTAGATCTATGAAAATGTGTACACCACACGATGTACCTACACATATGTTAGATAATCCAGATCAGTACATTACAAAAGTGGGTAGATTTATTCGAGCACATAGTTTAGATGAACTTCCTCAGATTTGGGATATCTTAGTTGGTAATATGTCTGTAATTGGTCCAAGACCGGGATTATGGAATCAGGATGTACTTACTGCTGAGCGAGATAAGTATGGAGCGAATGATGTTAAGCCGGGACTTACAGGCTGGGCTCAGATTAATGGTCGTGACGAGCTGGAGATTTCAAACAAGGCAAAGTTGGATGGTGCTTACGCAGCAGAGCTAAATAATGGTGGCTTCAAAGCATTTACATTTGATGTTCAATGCTTTTTTGGAACAATTTTCTCTGTTGCAAAAAGTGAAGGTGTCGTAGAAGGTGGCACCGGAGAATTAAAAAAACGTGGAGAATAGCATGAAAAAAGTACTAATTACAGGTGCAAATTCATATATAGGCATAAGTTTTGAAAACTATGTGGTTCAACATTATCAGAAAGATTTGTCTATAGATACTGTGGATATGATTGATGGAAGTTGGAGAGAAAAAGATTTTTCAGAATATGATGTGGTATATCATGTGGCAGGTATTGCACATGCAGATGTGGGAAATGTATCCGAAGAAGTAAAAGCAAAATACTATGCGATTAATACCGATCTTGCTATAGAGACTGCAAGAAAAGCGAAAGAAGAAGGCGTAAAACAATTTGTATTTATGTCATCTGCGATTATCTATGGTGATTCCGCGCCCTATGGCAAGGAAAAGATTATTACGAAAAATACAGAGCCACAGCCATCCAATTTCTATGGAGATAGTAAATGGCAAGCAGATAAAGGGGTAAGAAAACTCGCAACAGATAACTTTACCGTTACCGTTTTGAGACCACCAATGATATACGGAAAAGGTTCAAAAGGAAATTATCCTACGCTTTCTAAAATGGCGAAGAAACTACCAGTTTTCCCAGACATAGAAAATGAGCGTTCTATGCTTTATATTGAAAACCTTTGTGAATTTTTATGTCAGGTAATAATTCGAAATGAAGGTGGTATTTTTTGGCCACAGAATGCAGAATACACAAAGACTTCTGATATGGTTAAAATGGTTGCGGAAACCTTAGGTCATAAGATATTTGTAAGCAAAGTGTGGAACTGGGGAGTTGGTTTAGCAAATGCAATTCCTGGAAAGCCACGGGGGCTTGCTAATAAAGCATTTGGAAGTTTGACATATGATCATGAACTTAGTAACTATGAATTTGAATATCAATTGTATGACTTGCATACATCTATTATAAGGACGGAAAAATAATGAAATCAAACTCGTCAGAAGAAAAACATTTGAAGGGGAAAAGAATACTTTTGATTGCGTTGCCCGGCTATTCTAGTGGAATAGTTAAACAGATGAAAGATTTAGGGGCAGACGTCGATTATATTAGTGACAAGCCAAACGAAAAATTTTTATGCAAAACACTAGGAAGACTTCAAATTGGTTTTTATTTAAGAATTATTGATAAATATTATAATACAAGAATTGAACAACTTAAGGATCGAGATTATGATTATGTTCTCGTTATTCGAGGTGAATATACAACTCCAAAGGCATTAATACAATTAAGAGAGACATATAATCATGCTAAAATAGTCTTATACATGTGGGATGGTCTTCACAAACAAAACACTAAAGGAATGGAAGATAAATGGAAATATTATGATAAAGTTTATACATTTGATCGGATTGATTATGAAGAAAATAAAGATAAAATAGATTTTCTTCCGCTTTATTATTATGATGAATATCTTCCTAAAGATAATAAAGAGCCAAATGATTCTGACATGAAATATGATGTGAGCTTTGTTGGAACAGGGCATGCTGATAGAGTGAAAATAATAAAAGAAGTTATGACGCAATGTGAACATAATAGTAAAAAGACCTTTTGTTATACGTTTATGCCTCATCCAATGGTGTTCTTCCTAAATAAAATTAGAAATAAAGACTTTCAAAATGTATCGAGGAAAGATATTAATTATCAAAAACTACCTTTTGAAAAGCTTTATAAAGTTTATAATGATTCTAGATGTATTGTGGATGTTGAAAATCCTGGGCAACATGGACTTACAATGAGAACTATTGAGATAATAGGGCTGAAAAGAAAGTTTATAACAACAAATTCGGATATTGTCAATTATGATTTTTACAACGAGAATAATATTCTTGTGATTGATCGAACAAATCCGGTAGTTGACATGGAATTTTTTGATAAACCATATGAAAAATTGTCGGATAAGATTTATGAAAAATACAGTTTAAAAAACTGGATATTAGAAGTACTGAAATAATATAACAGAGATTTTATAGGAGATAATTATGAGAATTCTTGTTACAGGAGCAAATGGATATCTTGGCAAAGGCATTGTAAAGCAACTTCTTGATGATCGAATGGAAGTTGTGGCAACTGATTTTAATGATGATAAAATAGATAAAAGAGCGGAAATTATTAAATCGGACTTATTTAATGTTGAAAACCCATATGAATGTTTTGGTAAACCGGACGTCCTTCTCCATTTAGCATGGAGAGACGGATTTGTACATGGATCAATTAATCATATAAATGATTTGCCTAAGCATTATGAATTTATAGAAAAAATGATAGATGCAGGTGTCAGTCGAGTTGCTGTTATGGGCTCTATGCACGAAGTAGGATTCTTTGAAGGATGTATTAGTGAATCAACTCCGTGTAATCCGCAGAGTTTATATGGAATAAGTAAAAATGCACTAAGAAGATTAGTAGAGTTAAAGTGCAAAGAGAAGAAATGTGTATTTCAGTGGCTTCGAGGTTTTTATATTGTAGGTAATACAGAAGATGGAAGTTCAATATTTTCTAAAATTGTACAAAGCAGTAATAGAGGAGAAACGACATTTCCATTTACTATGGGTTTAAATCAGTTTGATTTTTTGGATTATGATATCTTTTGCAAATATGTGGCTGATGTATCTGAGCAGGATGATATTGACGGTATAATTAATATTTGCTCCGGAAGACCGGAAAAATTGGCTGATCGAGTAGAACGGTTTATAAAGGATAATAAGTTTGATTTAAGCTTGGAATATGGAGCATTTCCTGATAGACCGTATGATTCGAAGGCTATTTGGGGAGATGATTTTAAATTGCGAATGGTAGAGAAAAATAAATGAGAAATAAATATTCATTTTCGGAATTTGTAAAAACTGCATATAGTTTTGTAATGACCAAGCTTACGTTCCCACAGGCTCGTTTGGTAAGGAGACCTGTATATACTAGGGGGGGACGCTCAATCGTGGGAGCGAAGGGTCTTACAACTGGACGCTTTTGCAGGTTCGATTTAGATGGCAGAAAGAAAACACTGTTTATAGGAGATAGTTGTGAAATCGGCGATAGTGTACATATAGTTGCCCTTAACAAAGTTGAAATAGGGAATAATGTTCTTTCTGCAAGTAAGGTTTTTATTAGTGATACTAATCACGGATGTTATAAAGGCGTGGAAATTAGCGATCACGATATGCCGCCAAATGAACGTGAATTAGTTAAAGGTGAAACCTACATTGGAAATAATGTATGGATAGGCGAAAATGCTGTTATTTTGGCAGGAAGTAAAATTGGAGATGGATGTGTGATAGGAGCCAATACAGTTGTTTCAAAATCAATTCCTCCTAATTCAATTGTTGTGGGGCACAATGAAGTGATACGCCAGTATTAGTGTGTGGCTGTTAAGTTGTTCGCCCCAAAAGGTTATTCATTAGTATAAAGTATAGTTAGTGATTAGCATGTGGAGGTGAACAGTATGGATATTAGAAAAAATAGTTACAATTCAGGCTGGTACTATTGTAAGAAAACAATCTGTAGTAGATACAAACGCTGCTATTTTGAGAGGATATTTTCTAGACTATGGTGTGATAGTGGGTGTTTCGGGAAAGATGATAAAACGATATAATCCTTATACTTTGGAGTGGGAGAAAACAAGAAAATGATAAGTGTTGTAATACCGGCATATAATTCTGAAGCTACAATTAAAGAATGCATAGAAGGAGTGCTTAATCAAACTAGAATAGATTTGATAGATGAAATAATTGTTGTTGATGACGGATCCACGGATAATACGGTTTCTATTGTTAAAAATGTGTTTGATAATCAGCTTGTAAAAGTGATATCAAAAAAAAATGGTGGCGTTTCAATAGCAAGAAATGTAGGAATCAAGGAAGCAAGAGGGCGGTGGATTGCATTGCTTGATTCAGATGACGTATGGAAACCACAAAAAATTGAAAAACAAGTAGAGGCAATTGAAAGTCATCCGGAAATAAAATTTATAGGGGCAAATCGTAATAATGAAAATGTAAAGTTTGGAAAGCATATTAGCGGGAACCTATATATGCTAAGGCTACGCGATTTGCTATTGAAGAATTGGCCACACACATCTACAGCATTAATAGAATGTTCTGTTTTAAAGGAAGTTGGACTGTTTAATGAATCAATGAAATATGCAGAAGATGGCAATTTGTGGAATCGTATAGTAGTGAAATATCCATTGTATTATATTGCTGAGAGTCTAGAAATTGCGGGAGGAGGTAAGGCTCAATATGGTGAATCTGGGCTCTCATCAAATTTACAAGGAATGTACGAAGGAAATGTATATAATCTCATTGAATTAAAGGATAATGCATACATAAATATTGCTGAGTATTATCTGTGGAGAATTTTATTCTGGGCAAAGCATGAAAAAAGAGTGATATTAACTAATTTACGGAGAAGAAAATGACAAGGAAAAGAATTGTTGTATATATCAATACGATGAATGCATCTGGTGGAATTGAAAGAGTGGTTTCAAATCTTTTGGTAGAGTGGTGTCAGATATATGATGTTACATTATTAGTAAAGGATAATATGGAATCGTTTTATTCTATACCAGAAACTGTGAAAATGATGTCGATAGATGAACCACTTGTTTTGAATATGCATAATAGAATATCACGCATAAGAACGGTTGCAAGTAACACGATAAAAGTTATAAAAAAACTAAAAAAGTTTTTAAAAGAGACAGAGTTTGATTATTTGTATACAGTTACTCCGTTAAATTCTTTGGAATTTTATCTAGCTTCGCGCAAGATAATGAAAAAAATGGTAATAAGTGAGCATGCTTCCGCATTTGCGGTTAATAAAATATATCAAATAATAAAACGATATATTTATCCAAAGGCATATTGTATTTCGGTTCCAAATAAAATGGATTGTGAAGTATATGAAAAATGGGGCTGTAATACTGTATATATACCTCATTTAGTGACATTTAAGAATAGAACTAAAAATATGTTAGACCAAAAAATTGTTTTAAATGTTGGTCGGTTGACGTCCGATAAGCGACAAGATGATCTGCTTCGCATATGGAAAAATGTTAAAGATAAGAATGGTTGGAGACTTCGCATAGTAGGTAGTGGAGAGGAAAAAGAAAAACTTTTAAATTTGATTAGCGATTTAGAACTTGATGATTCGGTGGAGTTGATTGAGCATACAAAGGATATAGACAAAATATATCGAGAAGCATCGCTGTTTGCATTTACATCGCGCATGGAAGGATTTGGAATGGTGCTTTTAGAAGCAATGTCATTTGGAATCCCTTGTATATCGTATGATTGTCCAAGTGGACCAAGAGATGTAATTGTGAATGGAAAGAATGGCTATTTAGTAGAAAATAATAATCAAGACGATTTTTCGACAAAACTTGAATTTTTAATGCACGAGAATACAAATTTAATAGATTTGAGCAATAATGCATTTTGTACATCTAATAACTGGGACAACCACAAGATTCTAAAAAGGTGGATTGAGATTTACAAATAAATTGTTTGTTGCGTTGAGGAAAAGTATATGTTATATCCAGTATCAAAGGAATTGTCATTTGTATATGCAGGAATAAGTGTATAAAAACTTCTGATTCACTGTATTCAATTATCCCGAAAATTTTAGATGATAAAAAAGATGTAAGAAATTATGACAGATAAGGAAGAATGATTATATGAGAATAATAGCTTTTTATTTACCCCAATTTCATTCCATTCCAGAAAATGACGAATGGTGGGGAAAAGGATTTACAGAATGGACAAATATGAAGGCTGCAAGGCCTTTATTTGATGGACATAGACAACCGAGAATTCCACTTGATAACAATTACTATAACCTTTTGGATAACTCCATTATAAAATGGCAGACAGAGCTGGCTAAGAAATATGGTGTATATGGTTTTTGTTTTTATCATTACTGGTTTGATGGACATATGTTGTTACAGAAGCCGATGGAAAATATGAGAGAGGATAAAGAAATTAATTTTCCATACTGTATTTGTTGGGCAAATGAGGGGTGGACAAATGCATGGAAATCAGATAGTAATGCAAAGGTACTTATTTCTCAGAGATATGGTAATAAAAAAGAGTGGAAGGAACATTTTGAATATCTTTTACCGTTTTTTAAAGATGAAAATTACATTATAGAAAATGGAAAACCACTATTTGTACTTTATCGTCCAGAGATATGTGATTGCTTAAATGAAATGCTTGAGTATTGGGATTCTTTGGCAAGAGAAAATGGATTTGACGGGATGTGTTATGCTTACCAGCAGGTTTCATACTATTTAAAGAATGATCGTGATGAAAGTCACTTTGATTATCGAATTGAATATCAACCGGGATATGCAAGATATGATAGTCAAATTTCAAGTGGAATTATATCAAGTAAGTGGTTGAAATTAAAAAATAATATAAGATATATTGTTGGTAAAGTTGATAGTAAAGTAGGCACGAATTTTTTATCAAGTCTTACTAAGCAAGGACTAAGCTATGAAGATTATAGTACGTTATGTGAATCGATAATTAACAGACATGGAGAAGATGAAAAATCAGTTGCAGGTATGTTTGTTGATTGGGATAATACCCCTCGCAGAGGTAAAAGGGGAAGAGTGTGTAGAGGGTCAAATCCAGATACATTTAAATACTATATGAGTAAGCAGATAAAAAATGTAAAAGACACATATAAAAATGATATGTTATTTGTTTTTGCATGGAATGAGTGGGCTGAAGGTGGATATCTTGAGCCAGATATGGATAATGAATATGGTTATTTGAAAGCGTTGAAGTGTGCACTTGAAGAGAATGGCGAATAATATGTATTTATTAGATAGAATCTTTGTGAAAAATATCCAATGAGTTCATATTCGTTAGGAAAAATAATGAAACAATATAATATAGTAATTATATGGATTTTATGGTGTATGATTAGAAGAGATAATAAAAGATGATAAATATTTTAGGAAAAAAAATTGATTTTTTTACCGTTGCAGTGATTGCATTTACAGTGGTTTATTCGTGTTGTGCCACCGTGAATGCGGAAAACAGTGAGTATATAAAGGTTTTTGTACTTGATTTTCATTATAATACGTTGGTTGTTTTTATATTTGTTTGTTTTAGTTTTATTACTATTATAAACAAAGTGTCTTTAGATGCGATAAATGTATTATTAGTACTACATGCTTTCTTTCAGATTATTCCGTTAATTTATAATGATGCCTCTATTACATACAATTTGGGATATTATATTACCAATATTAATATTGTTTTAGTCTATACTTATTGTAATAAAAAGGCTGAAAACCTTCATCTTTGGGTGAGATTTTTGGCTTTTTTTGCCATAATAATAGTTTTTGAAGTTCTATTAAGTTATAGCAGAATGGAAATAGATTGGAATAGTCAGTACTATAAGTATTTTATTGGTATTCCTTTGGGAAAATCAAATACTATAGGCGTTTTTTTGTTACCTATATATGGATTGATTGAATCCGATTGCGCAAGAATTAATGGTAAACAAAAAAGAATGATTTTGGGTTGGATTTTATTAGGAATAATAATGGTGAAGTCAAGATCGGCAATAATTGCATTGGTCTTTTATTATTTTATAAAATATTATCATTACTTGATATCAAGGAGAAATGTATTAAAGATTTTGGCGTGTAGTGGACTATTACTAAGTGCGGTATTTGCGTTAGGCAAAATTGATGAAGTTATTAAATTGTTTTTGGGAAACTATGATGTTTTGTCGAGTAGGGGTTATTCTTTTTTTAATAGTATAACAAGCGATCGTTTAACTGTAGCGGCTAATGTTTTCGCAGATTTAGGACGGCACTTTTTGTTTGGTAATGGCCTAGATTATTCGCATGTTAATAATACATTTGCGCATAATTTAATATTAGATGTATGGTACCAAAGTGGTTTTGTTGGACTAGTAATATATTTAGCAGTTATTATTATGGTATTAAAGAAAATATATAGTGTAAACAAAGAGCTGGTATGTATTCCATTATTAGTATTATTTCAGTCTATGTTTGAACCATCACTAACTCTTTTTCCTTCAGATTTTATCTTTTGGATTGTGGGAGGTGCTTTATCATCGAAAGAGATTGTTGAAAGATGATAAACGTATAAGTATAAATGCTGTTTTTAATCGGAGCTGTTGATGTGTGTAATGCTGAATCTTTTAATTAAAATAATTTTCATAAATTGCAATAATAAGTAGGACACCCATCAAGTACTCCACTTTGATAGATTTTATCTTGCTAAGCTTCAAATAATTCATTTGGGATTCTGTATCCAAGGAGTTTCATGATGTCCTACAGAACCGTTTTCATAAGATTAATAAGGGTGAGTATAGTAAATTTTTTAACCATATTAGTGTCTTTCTTGAGAGCTATTAAGTAGATGATTCTATATTCAAGAATACCTTCATCAACGTGATATAAAGCGTTTTGTCGCAGATAATTTCATCTTTTGTAAATTCATTATTAAGTAAAGCACGACCATAGCAAGCGTCTAAAAATCATTCGTCTTTAAAGAAATGCTTCGCTATATACTTTATAAACTCTGATTTATTAATAAAAGTAGCGTTTTTTACCGCAGCATGAGGATGTGCAATTTATTTGTTTGTATATTTGAAAAGACAGAGTGTAGGATTAAATGAATATTTTAGAAGATATATCTAATCAGAGTGCAGAATGAGAAAGTTTTAGATATAATTTGGAGCATTCCTGTAATTCATAAATAGCGCCAATTGAATAAAAAGAGACCTATCGGATATGATATAGGTACATCTTGACGGATGAAAATACCAAAATCAAACCGGAGGTCTTGAATGAATTATACACAGAATAAAAGAATTGAACAAGTAACAGATAGTACATTAGTAGTTGGTGTGGATATAGGAAGTCAAACTCATTACGCTAGGGCATTTGATTACCGTGGGCGTGAGATGTCAAGAAAAGTATTCAGGTTCGATAATGACCTGGAAGGTTTTAATAGCTTTTATTTATGGGCTGAAACACTAAAAACAGAGAAGCAAAAGAAAGATGTGATTGTTGGCTGCGAGCCGACTGGGCACTATTGGTTTGCATTAGCAAACTATTTAAAAGTACATGGGATGCTATTGGTCATGGTCAATCCGTTCTCTGTTAAGAAAATCAAAGAGTTAGATGATAATAGTCCAAGAAAAACGGACGAAAAGGATTCGAAGACAATTGCAAAACTGGTAGTAGATGGAAGATATTCGGTTCCATATGTACCAGAAGGCATATATGCCGAAATTAGAGATTTGGTATACAGCCGCGACAGAATAATGAAGCAGCATAACGTATCTGCAAATCGTATTCAGCGTTGGCTTGCAATACATTTCCCTGAATACCTGGGGATTTATAAGAAATTTGATGTAATAAGTGGTCTGGTAGTGCTTGAACAAGCACCGTTGCCAAAGGATGTAATCCAGCTTGGTGTAGGTGGTATCAGAAAAATCTGGCACGAGAAAAAGATACGTGGTCGCGGAGTTACTGAAGATAGGGCAAAGACCCTGGTTGAAGCGGCACATAATAGTGTTGGAGTGGATGGTGGCATTGGAGCACGAAGTGAATTATATATGCTGCTTGAAGAGCATTGACTTTGGGCTTCACAGTTAGAGGCTGTGAATTCAACATTGAATGCAGCGATTCTAGAAGTGGAGCATGTGGAGAAGTTACTCGCCATTAAAGGAGTAGGACCAGCAACTATAGCGGGTTTTATTGCTGAAGTAGGTGATATTAGACGCTTTAAATCACCGAAACAGATACAAAAGTATGCAGGACTGGAATTGGTTGAAAGCAGTTCTGGAAAGCATAAGGGAAGAACGAGAATCAGTAAGCGAGGTAGACGGAAACTGCGTAAGATAGTGTATCAGGTAATGATTCCGTTATTGTCGAGTAATCATGAGTTCCGAGAAATCTACGATTACTATGTGACTCGAGTAAAGAACCCACTGAAACGTAGGCAAGCGATGATTGCTGTGAGTTGTAAGTTAATTCGCGTATTTTACGCAGTGTTAACAAAAGGAATGGAGTATGACAGATTTAAAATGATGTCAGACATCCATCGTAGTAGCGAGCTGATAGCCGCTTAAGCAAGAAGTACTGTAAAACAGGGAAGCGTCCGCCACGATTGGTGCTGTGAAACAGGAATGCAAATATATTGAACAAAGTAGAGCCAGTAGTCGCGTTGATATTCACCTTAGGGCATTGACCCTGCAAAAGGAGCATGAGCGACACCAAACTATGGATAAACAGAACGAAGGAATTTAGGACTCGTCAGAGGACGATGATCCTGGTAGATATGAGAGGTTTGTTACTGTAGATGATTTTGGGAACGTAGAAGGCCTTTATAAAAATGAAAGACGTTCTATTGTTGTGCCAAGAATTGTCAGAAATGGGCTAATAGAAGCTACTTCATATCCAGAAAGTGATACTTTGAAAAAATATGAAACTTGTTAACCGTTCGACAAAGCCTTTAAATATAGGATATTTTGTTGAATATGCACGAAAAAGAATAGAGAGTTGCGATATGGTTTTTATAAAAAAAATATATAAAAAATTCTTATATAAAAAATATAGAAGTATCTTTAAGAGAATAGGTGAGAACTGTAATATTGCTAGTGGATTATCTGTAATTGGAGCAAAATATATAGAGATAGGAGAATGCTTTACGGCGGGCCGTAGTTTAAGTCTGCAGGTATGGGATAGTTATAATGAAAAAGGTACAGGTTATACTCCAATGTTAAAAATAGGGAATAATGTTTCTTTTATGTCAGGATGTCATATTTCTTGTGCTAATAAAGTGTTGATAGAGGATGGGGTCTTGTTTGGAGACAATGTTTTTGTTACAGATAATTTTCACGGAAATAATTATGATGAAGAATTGGATGTTCCTCCTTTGGAAAGAAAATTACGCATAAAAGATCCAGTAATCATAAAAAAAAATGTATGGATTGGACGTAATGTGTGTATTATGCCGGGTGTGGTCATTGGTGAAGGAGCTATAATAGGAGCTAATGCTGTTGTGACGAAGTCTATACCAAATAAAACAATAGCGGCTGGAGTACCGGCAAAAGTTGTTAGAAGTATTCATTAAATGGTTGAGACAGTTTAGTATAAAGATTTTATTAAAGTTGTTGTAGAAGGATAGATGTATATAAAGTGATTGGAAGGGTGTCCTGGTATAGTTGATTTGTAACACTTCAATGACACATTTTACTGATGCCACGCGAAAAAAATCGTTGTGAAGCACACCAAGATGGACGAACTCTTAAGAGTCTTGCTGAAGAATATGGCGTATCCGTAGCCTTAATTTCAAACTGGGTACGCGCATACCGTGATGAATGCCAGACAAACGATGAAGCCAAATCTCAACTTGAACTCTTGGAAGAAGTTTGTAAACTCCGTCAGTAGAATGCTGAACTTGAGACGGAAAATGATTTCCTAAAAACAGCGGCATTCTTTTGCAAAGTAAATCGATTCATCTAGGAATATAAAGATTTATACGGTTTAAGATGGCTTTTAAACCATATGTGTATTCTGCCGAATGCGTATTACATTATTTGAAAGCTTCGAAGAAAGAATATCACCAAGAAAAAGCAGCTATATGTGATACCATTCGCGAGATTTATCATTCTCGCGGAGGTAATGTTGGGCACCGGTTTATGAAAGTATTCTTGGAAAAAAACATTTATCTTTCTAAAACATCGATTCATAAATATATGAATCAGGAGATGTACCGGTATTATGTGCCTCGTCGCAAGAAAACTAATAATAAGAAATTCCTTCAGTATTAGTTTATCCTAAACCTTTTAAATCAAAATTTCGTCGTAAACGAGCACAATCGTGTCTGGTGTACAGATTTTATATACTTCTATTTTATATACGGTAGGTCCGTTATAACTGCACCATTATTGATTTATATGACTGAAGCGTTGTCGGAAGTGAAAACGGAAAGTTTATCACAAGTGATTTAGCGATTCGCACGCTTGATAAGGCAATTTATTATGCTGCTCATATACAACGGATATTCAACTCCGCTCGAAGGAAGGAGTATGGCGATTGAAACAATTTAGGCAATGGTGTTACAAAAACGATTAACCACACACACGTTTAAGAATGGAGATTATGATTTCATGAGAAGAAAAAATTCAATAGCTACCAACGCTATACTAAATACGGCTAAAACAGTCCTGGGCATTCTTTTTCCGCTGATTACGTATCCATATGTATCACGTATACTTGGTGTTGAGAACCTGGGAATATATAATTTCAGCGTTTCCTTTCTTTCGTACTTTTTATTGATTGCAGCACTAGGGATATCTACATACGGAATAAGGGAAGGAATACAATATAGGGAAAACCGACAGCAGATAGAATCATTCGTTAGTGAATTGTTTTCAATTAATATAGTATCGACGATTATAGCATATTGTATCTTGTTGATTTTTCTATTCGGGATTCCTTTTATGGAACCATATCGAAAGACGGTTCTAATTCTCAGCGCAGAGATGGTGTTTACAACATTAGGCGTTTCTTGGGTTTGTAATATATATGAGGATTTCCTTGCCATTGCAGTAAGGACTATAGCATTTCAGATCTTATCCCTTATCCTTATCTTCTTGTTAGTAAGAACATCTGATGATTTATATAAGTATGTGGCGGTTTTACTTGTGTCCAATTCAGGAGCGAATATTGTTAACTTCTTTTTTATTAGGAAAAAGAACTGTAGATTTCGCTTCACCACAAAGATTGATTGGAAACGGCACCTGAAGCCGATATTAATTATGTTTTCGACCACAGTTGCTATAACAGTGTACGTATCCTCTGATACAACGATGCTTGGGATCATGACAAATGATTTCCAGGTTGGGTTATACGGAACTGCTGTGAAGATATATACGATTATCAAAAATATACTCGCAGCGATTCTTATGGTTTTAATTCCTCGATTCGCACTGATGTTTTCAGGGAATGATCGTGAGCAAACTGACGAACTGTTTTCGAAGGTGTTTAACATCCTTACAGTTTTAATGCTTCCGATGTGTGTGGGACTATTCTCTTTAAGTGATGATGTGGTTTTGCTCATTTCAGGTGAAAAATTTGCCGGTGCAGCTGAACCTCTTAGATTACTAAGCATAGCAGTGGCATTTTCATTATATGCGTATATGTACGCTCAATGTGTGCTAATTCCGATGAAAGAGGAAAAGATCGTTTTTAGAGCTACTATCATAAGTGCGGTAACGAATATAGGTCTGAATTTCGTGCTTATTCCATTGTGGGGTATAAGCGCGGCGGCAATAACAACAATTATTGCTGAATTTATTACCTTCATCATCGAATTCTATTACTCAAGAAACACAGTGAAGCTTATAGGAATAGGGAGAAATTTAATAACCACGCTGATTGGATGTGTGTGTGTGTTTCTTGTATGCTTAGTGGCGAGGAGTATAGATTCGTTTATCTTTAGAGTATTGATTTCGGTATGTGGATCTGTCATTGCTTATGCGGTGACGTTGATTGTGTTGAGAAATCCTGTGCGGGGACAGTTGAAGGAAATTGTTCGTAATAAAAAATGATAAAGAGAGATATAATGGGGACTATAAATGATGAATGAGACAAAACTACGTAATAGAACACTTGATATTATGAAGGGTATTGCGATTATTATGATGGTATATGGCCACACCTTTGGTTTACTTAGGGATTGGATATACTTGTATCATATGCCTGTGTTTTTTATGATTAGTGGATATTTTTGGAATTTAAATTATGCGGTTTCGAGAGATTCGTTTTATATATTCTTTTTTTCTAAGGTTAAAAGATTACTTGTTCCAATGTATATTTGGTATTTTATATTTTGTCTTTTTCAAAATATTTTTGTTGATATAAATTTTTATACATCTAGTGTTGAATTTTTAAATACAGTTGGGGATACACCTATAGCGCAGACAATAATATATAAGGAAGATATTTTTGTTATATTAAGTCATTGTTATCAGTCTTTTTTATTAAATTTTTCGCCGCAATTAACTGGACCGTCGTGGTTTTTATATGCGTTATTTATGGTTAGTATAATACATGCATTGCTGTGTTATGTAATAAATACTTACTGTAAAATAAATAGATATTTTAGATTTGTAATATGGATGTTTATCTTCACATGTGTTTGTGTGTTAGCATGGGCTTTTTCTTTGGGATTAGGTGACACTGTATTTTTGATGCGTCATCGTAGATTAGCTGCAGCTTATGTATGTTACCTTCTAGGTATTGGCATAAGAAATTTTAAACATAATGAGGAAATTCATAAGAGTATTACGTTTTTTTTTGAGAATAGAGTTTATAAATTTATTTTTTGCCTGATTTCAATTTTTTTGCTCACGATTTTGAGTTTTTATGGGAAAATAGAATTGTCAGATTGTACGATTACTAATCCATTATTTTTAATAGTCAATTCCTTACTTGGCTGGGTATTATTATTTTTCAGTGGACAGTTAATAGAGGATTCGAGAATAGGATTTTTTTTGTCGTATGTGGGACGACATACAATGTCTATTATGGCACTTCATTTAATTGGTTTTAAACTGGTTTCTTATGTATTGGTCCTATTTGAGAATTTACCAATATATAATGTGGCATCTTACCCAATAATTTTTGATGTGTCTGAAAGTGTTAAGATTATCTATACAGTTGTTGGAGTGATTGTACCTATAGTAGTGAGTGATTTTTATTTTAGAAGTAAGGATATAATATGCAAAAAATTTATTCATTACAATCATTAAGAGCAATTGCTATATTCGTCAATCGAAAACTAGGTTAAAGGGGGGCGGACGAAATCCAGGACTAAAAAGGTGTTCGTACAATGTATACGCATGAACAAATGATGGTTGCTGTTGTGAAACTTACATGCAATTACATAGCAAAAGAAAGACAATTCAATGCCTTGACAATACTGCCTTTATGCATTATACATAAAATAATATAACAAAAAAACAATTACCAAGAAAGAAGGAAACAAAACATGAAATTTGATCTGTTTGGAATCAGAGATTATTCAAGAAAAAACTTGAGTTTAATATGCCTGATAGGAATTGCTGTCTTATTGTTGTATGGTCCACTGGCCTTCACCACAAATATAGGAATCGACACAGAACAGTACGTCCTTGGGCTCTATGGAAAAGAATGGGTTCTCGGTGGTTTGGGAAGATTTGGTTGCTATTATTCAATAATGATCAGCAACTTAAAATTTTTTTCTCCATATTTTAACGGTCTCGTCTTTTTATTGACCTACTCTTTGGCCATTTTTTTATGGCTACGTTTGTTCAGTTTTTTGTACACATACAACGGTGGTGACGAGAAAAAAATCAATTATGCCATTTTTATTATTGCCTTCCTGACAAATCCCCTTTGGTTGACCCAGTTCTATTTCACACTTCAGATTGCAGCCATGTCAATAGCATTCCTATTACAGGCCCTTGCTTTTCTGTTATTATTTGATTGCCTGCTGTCTGATAGAACCAAATGGGTTCGTATTTGTGAGATTATCGTATCTGTTTTGTTCTCATTTTATGCGATCGGTACATACCAATCTTTTTCCGGACTGCATATCGTAGAAGCGGGTGCATGTCTATTATTGTATCTTGACAAAGTTAGCGCGGACAAAGACATGGATGAGAAAACAAAACTGTCTAATTATTGGCGCACTGTACTGATTGTTGTGGCCTGGTTTTTAGTTAGCTTTGGTTTATACGTTATCGTATGCAAAATTATGAATTGGGGCACATCCAACTACCTTACCATTGCATGGGGCAAACAACCAACCGGAGAAATAATCCATGCCCTCCTTTCCGACTACAAGAGAATTCTATTTGGGCAGGGTGAATATGTAGGGTGGATAATGCTAATCAGCGTTCTGTTCATTTTTGGTTTGTGGGTAAAGATCATGCTTTCAGATAAATCTGTTCCTACAAAACTCACTTACTCGCTTTTGTTTTTTGGAAATATCATTGCAGGGATTATTTTAAATATAGTTATCGGCGGAATTCCTGAACAGAGAGCCAGAATGCCACTATTTTTTTCTGTCGCTTTTTTGGGTATGTATGTTATAGAAAGAAGCATCCGGTGTTTTGCTGGAAAAAAACAGCTCGTGATTACATCTTCTCTAATAGTTTTTATCGCTTTTTCTATAGTGTTACAAACCCAACGTTTTGAAATTTTTAATTACACAATGGATATATGCAACATGCAACAATACCAGACTGCAACAGATATAGGTCACCACATAGATGCTGTAACAGATGATCCAAACGCAACCGTCGCCGTAATAGGAAAGTGGGATGCTCCTCTTAATCCCTCTTGTATTCATGACGGAGTAATCGGACAATCAAGTTTTGACTGGGGCTACGACCAATTTGTGCCCACCAGTGCGACAATACGGTCTATTCTGTATGTAAATGCCGCCTTAGGTACCAGCTATCAATGTGACCTGAATGAAAACCAACAACAGGTTGCGTACACCGCCTCTCAGCAAATGCCATGCTTCCCTGCGGAAGGATATGTAAAAAATGTTGATGGGCTTATTGTTGTAAAACTGTCTGAACAGTAGTCTGATTGGTATTAGACCGGTATGCGTTTGTTAGTGTGCATAATTACTACATCACCCACTCCAGCACGAAGACTACTACGCAGGCCATCATCAGCATATATGCAACCTAGATTCCTGTAACTCATAACTATGTTCATTAACAGTTACTGATTCCCTGGTGATGTCAACAGTGGCGTAAGCCCGAGATCCCGATAAATCTGCTTATGTTTTCTGGATTAAAATAAAGATGAAGTGCATTCTGCGTTCTTCCCGGAGGACATCCCTTTTATACGGACGGGACTGTTCATAATCCCGGAATTTTGGCCTGCCCACTGATGCAGGCGAAGCCGATTTTCCTCAAGGGATAATTTACTCATGTACAACCTCATGTTCTAGGAGTCCAAAAAGTCAAGTTAGACTTTTCAGACGGGTGTAAATAGTTCAGTGAAAATTGTATAAGAAAACACGCGTGCGCGGGTCTAAGTATGTATAAATGCTAACCTGAAACTGAGCCGCTAAGGTAAGTAACGCTGACTTGAAAGTGAGCCACCGAGGGCTCACTTTCAGATTGACAATCATAAAGTATGTTCAGAGTAGGATAAATGATACTTTTATAGATGTAAAAAAATCTTGTCGCTAGAAAAAAGTCTTATTTGTAGGAACACCATGTCAAACAGCAGGATTATTTTCGTATTTAGGAAGTAAAAAGATACTTAATATGATTATTATCGATTTTATATGTCATGGAGTTCCGTCCCCCCTAGTTTTAGAGATTATATAAAGTCAGAAGAACAGCGTGTTGGTTCAAGAATGGTAAATCATAGATTCCGAAATAAAGATAAAGGGTGGAATCAAAATGGTCTACAATTAGGGAGTGAGTCGTTATTTGAAGACGGTACAGTTGTTAGAAGGTTTCCTGCATTTAGAGATAACTATATGAATGGATTTTTAGATGATATTTGTTTAAGACCTTCTTGTTATGATTGCAATTTCAAATCGCTTCCCAAAGCGTATGCGGATATAACAATAGCTGATTTTTGGGGGGATTAATCATATAGCTAAAGATTTTAATGATAATAAAGGGACATCATTAGTGTTGGTTAATTCAATGCTTGGTAAA
Source organism: Lachnospiraceae bacterium AC2012 (assembly GCA_000702525.1). Classification (GTDB taxonomy): domain Bacteria; phylum Bacillota; class Clostridia; order Lachnospirales; family Lachnospiraceae; genus FD2005. Next base: position 1,256,709 of record JNIN01000001.1, on the reverse strand, counting down.
GAAGTGTGGGATATTGTAAGTGATAACGCACATTTTAGGCAGGTTGATTTCAGAATAGCAATCAAAAGAAATATACCATAGAGTCTGCTAAATATAATCCAAATAGAGATCAATTCTTTAAGGAGTATAACAAAAATGGATATGAATATGTTTCAAAAAAAATATGTCTTCCATCAAATGGGTAATTCATAAAATAATTAGAATAGTATCTAAGTGTTTTAAATTAATGTGATTGTCGAAATGGCCAATAGAAAGTAAAATTATATTGATTTGTATAAAAAAGTTTTAGAGATAGAAATAAAAGTAGTTAGTAAAAGGATTTGAGTATCAGATGATATTATTAGTATTATTCTTGCTTATTATTCCATATATTTATGGGACAGTATTTACAAAACAAATAAAAGGTAGTCGATTACTAGCGATTCCGTGTGGGTTGACGGTGGAACTATTGCTATATGCAATGGTTTCATTGCCAACTATTTTTTTGAATACAAAATTTTCTTTTTGTGTGTACGTTTATGTAGGATTGAATTTGTTGATTTTGATCATCCTTGGTATAGTTTGGTACAGAGAAGAAAAGAGAGTGAACTGGAGAGAGCATGTATATTTTTTTATAGATAATCTGCGTAAGAATCTTAAGAAAAAAAGTATACTTTTAATGCTCATTGTTGTCCTGTTTCAGAGTGGACGTAGTACTTTTTTACAGTATCGATATGGTGATGATCGTGTATATACAGCAATGATAAATGATACGGTAGAGACAGATACATATTTTGCAATATCTGAAGAAGCGGGAAATCTACGTGATGGATGGGAAGAAACAGCGACAAAATATGTTTTAGCATCATGGTATATGTTTGAGGCTTTTCTTTCATATATTTCAAATGTAAAACCATTAATGTTGGTTTATACTGTTCTGCCAGGATATTTATTATTACTTTCTTATATTGTATGGTGGAGTTTGGCATATTATCTTTTTAAAGGAGATTCAGATAAGGCATCATATTTTGTGCTTGCGATGGCTTTATTTAATGAATTGAATGCAGAAGATATAAGTAGTTATATTCTCTATTGGCCTACTTACGGGAAGAATATTACAATGTCAATTGTAATGCCATTATTCATTCTATTTTGGATAGTTTATAATGAGCATAAAGATAGGCTTAAGTATGTATTTTTGATGATACTTATGGCAGCAGGCTGTGCAGCTTCTACTATGGGACTTATGATTATGCCGATTACTCTATCATTTTTGTTTTTGATAAAAGCAATTAGAATTCGCAGAATAACATTTGAGATGATAGTTCGGTATTTAGTCCTTTTACTTCCGGTTTTAATCTATATCTTTTTATTTATAAGGATTTCATAGTATGGATTTTTGGGTGAATTTGCAAATGCATAAGTGGCCATCTGCGGGATGGATATTATTGTATGTGATTTGTCTATTGCTGATATATAAAAACAAAGAAAGATGGGGCATCAAGATCAAAACGGCATTTACTTTTATATTATTGAGTGTTGTGATTTTCTTATGTCCTGTTTTTGCTAAAATAATGATGGCTTCATTTCTTCCAACATATCTTGAGTATGAGAGAATGACTTGGCTTATGTTCATTGGACCAGTATGCGCGTACACAATTGTAATGTCCCTTTCAGAATTAAATAGAAGGAAGAGGAAAATTGTAATTGTAGGAGTTTTGCTGTTTACGGTCTTAATATCGAATAGTACATTTTTATCTCGTGATTATAAAGTGGCAAATAGTTTATTGAAGATTCCATCTGATGTTGCAGAGATTAGTCAGATGATTGTTGATGACGCTGGATGCTATACTGAAGATGGTGAATTAGCAGTGGATGAAGATGGGAATTGGATTAAGCCAATGGTTTTGGTTCAAGAAGAACAGTATGAAGGGCTGATAGGCAATGAGCTTTTTTATGGAATTAGACAATATTCATCTGCTCCGGTATTGAACTCGATATATGTATCTTCTGGTGAATATGAGGCCGAAGGATTTGAGTTATTGAATTATGGCCTTATGAATTACCAATACTTTGTATGTTCTAATTCTGATTCACTTCGTACACAAGCGGAAAATTATGGTTTTGAGCTTATGTATGAATCAGAAAAATACCTTCTGTTTAAGAACACTAGAGAAGTGATGATTTATTTTGTTCGACATGGGCAGACAGATGCTAATGTGGCTTGTGTTTTTGCAGGTAGTGGTACAGATGCAATGCTGACAGATGAGGGTAAAGCGCAGGCTATGGCTACAGGAGAAGCACTTTCAGATGTAGATTTTTCTGCTGTATATACAAGTGAATTGACAAGAACACAGGATACTGCAGATTTAATTTTGAATAAAAATAAGATGACGATACCAGAGTCAACTGTATTATGGCAATTGGATGATATTTATTGGGGACAAATTGAAGGATTGATTGCAGCAGAAGTGTATGCGATATATCCAGATTATAATGATGATGCTTATATTGGTACATTATCGGATGGATCTTTTGTTTCGCCAATAGGAGCTAATTCAAAGATGGATATGGTTTGGCGATTTGATGGAGCAATGACACAAATAGTTGCAAGCACCGATGGTAATGCTTTAGTAGTAGGTCACGCATCCATGATTTGGTATCTACAATCTGCTTTTGGTGATGAAGTAACAGTAAATGGATTAGAGAATGCAAGTATTACTGTACTTCATTATGATAAGGGGAATTGGACTCTAGAATGTATCAATGAGTCGGCGGAGAATTTTGAAGAATAGATAGGCTTACAGAGAATAAATAAGGGCGTAAAAATTGATGAGTATAAAGAGCGTTTGGGAGAGCAGATGGATCTCCGCATTGAAGTATGTATTATGTAAACGGTAAATCTTTATTATAATGAATTATGATATTATATGAAAATATATGAAAAAATACGAGATTATGATAAAATATGAAAACTTATGAAAAGGCGGTGATATAATGAGGATGGCTGAAAAACTCATTTACACTAACTTTCGGAAAAGAAGCATTAGAATACATTAATTGTTATGACAATATGGACGAAGTAATTCGGACTTTTGATGCAAGAAATCCGATAAGTCATACCTATATGATAGAAGGTATTCGAGGTGGCGGAAAAACACGGTGATATATGAATAAATTAGAAGTAAAATTTTTTGATGAGTACAAATCTGTAGATAACATCTGCCGTGATATGTTTCAATCGAATCAAGGTGTGACGGAATATATTAAGCAGATGGAGGTTATGGACGCAGAGGGTTCAAGAATCGTTGTTAACTGGAGAGAGAAATATAAGAAACTAAAGCATCTTCGATGGCTGCGGAATCAAATTGCGCATGAGAGTGGTGCTCCAGATTTGGCAGAAAATGATTTGATAGAGTTACAGAACTTTCATAATCAGCTTCTGAAGCAAGTGGATCCTCTCGCGGAATTATGGAAGAAGCGTCGTGTCTATAAAAGAAATGTTGTAAAGCAAGAGTATTATGAACCAGTGGATGATGATAGTACTATATCTGTCTTTATATTGATATGTATTGTTATAAGCGTGATTGGATTATTTTGGATTTTTACATCATTTATGGGAGTATTATAGGGAGCGAAAATTGCATATTGTAGAAGCACTTTAAAGTTGAAGGGACCTGATTTGTCAGATCCCTTTTTTTGATTATTTAACATTTTCTTAATTGTATATCTTAAGTACAGATGCTACAATCTAATTGATACGAAAATATAGATAACAATCAAAACGTATCACGGCTATGTGAATATCATAATTTGACTGGAGTGTAAAAATGACAGGAAATTTTAAGCGATGCTCAAAGGATTTAATAGATGATCGAATTGATGTAAGACCGGAAGCTCCATATACGGAGGCAGAAGTTCAAGATATTGTAAAAGAATTACATAAGTCAGTTGAGAATAAGGATTATAAAATTACGTATTCTGACAAAAATAGAGCATTATTTGAAAAGTATGTATTAGATAGTTGTGACGTGGAACAAATATTGCTGGATTTAGAAGAGTCAGATTTTGTTGGGAAAATAGTTGATGTTGGAAAGGGAGCAAAAAAGCGTCTAGAGAAAGGATTACCACAAGAATATCTATATGTTTTTCAATATCCGTGCGAATTAAAAAGACGTGATGCAGAAGAGAGCGGAATTGAAGAAGAAAGAATATTGATATATATCAAGATAAATTACAGGAAAGTTCCGTATAATCAAGTGTTTATCATTTCTTTTCATGAAAATGAATAGGATGTTTATATTAGATAACTAGTTTAGAAGATAACTAATTAAAATAGAGCAAATAAGAACAGAACAGAGCAGGGTGGTGAATAGTATGAATAAAATGAATTATGCATACTGCAGTGAGTGCGAGGACTTAGTAGAATTTGTAGAAAAAGAAGAATGGATAGAAGAAGAATATAAGGGACAGATGGTTAGATTTCAATTTAAAGTAGGAAGATGTCCTGAGTGTGGAGAAGAGGTTGCTACAGACTTGGATTATATTACGAGACGTACAGAAGCGAAAATGGAAGCATATAAAAAGCAGAATGGAATTATACTGGAGCGAGAGATTAAGGAGATACTTGAAAAATATAATATTGGGAAAGAGAATTTATCCGAGATCGCTGGATTTGGGAAAGTTACGATAAAAAGGTATTTTGCTGGTTATATTCCATCGAAAGAATACTCCGATATTTTATATAAGATATTAGATGACGAAGAATTTTTTATAGAGATGATGGAAGAAAATAGACATAAGATTAATGAGAAAGCAATTCAGAAAGTATCAGACAGATTGAAGGAATTGAAGGAAATCAAGGACTCTAAGACGCAGCAGGTTGTAAACTATATTATTACGAATATGGAAGAAGTGACTCCGCTTGGTTTGCAGAAGTTGCTAGCGTTTTCTCAAGGTGTTAATTATGCGTTGAATAAAACTAGATTATTATCAGATCAATGCCAGGCATGGCAGCATGGGTATGTATATCCGTCGGTTTATGGTCAATATAAAAGTTTTAGATATGGTCCAATTGATAATGGTATTTCAAGTATGCATGGTTGCATGTTATCAAAGGTGACGACGGAGGAAATCAAAGCGATAGATTTAGTTATAAAAACATTTGGTTTGTATTCTCCGAAAACACTGGAGTTGATAAGTCATAAGCAAAGGCCATGGAAGGAAAAACGAAATGGATATCTTTCAACGCAACCAGGGAATGAAATAGTAGATGAGGAATCTTTAAAAGATTATTTTATTGAGAATCATTTAAACACAGAGGAGAATATTCTTTCGTATATTATGAAGGAAATAAGGAAATAGAAAAATACATTAAGATAGCTGATGCTTAGGTCACCCTTAGCATCAGCTCTCTTGCAGTGCATATATAGTTTATCTAACAACCTTCTCAAAATCTGATGCCGGATGTTTGCAAACCGGGCAGATGAAATCATCGGGAAGTTCTTCTCCAACATATTCATAGCCACAAATTTTACAGCGCCATACAGTTTGACCATCGTTTGTGGTACCAACTTTTTCTGGTTTCGGTTTAATATGTTCCTGATAATAGGTGTAGGTAGCCGACTTATCGTCTGTAAGGGTATCCGATTCTGTGACTCGTGCGATGAACAGGGTATGTGATCCTAGATCGATGCACTGCTCGACATCGGCAGAGATATAGGCATTGGTACCCTTTGTGATAATCATCGTACCATTTCCACTTTTCTTGCAGTCACTAAAATCTGCGAACTTATTGACATCTCGACCGGATTGAAATCCGAAGTGCTTGAATAAATCGAAGTTGGCCTTTTCACTTATGACAGACACGGTGAACCTTTTGGTATCCATAATCATGTCATGTGTAAAATTACCTTTGTTGATGGCAACCAGGATGCGGTTTGGATCCGTTGTGACCTGTGAAACCGTATTGGTAATGCAACCGTTGTCTCTTCCATCACGGTTAGCGGTGATGACGAAGAGCCCATAACTCAAGTTATACATAGCGTTCCCCATAGTGCGTACCTCCTAAAATTGGTGTTTTCTGTACTATCTTCACAATAACAGTTTGTGGTGGGGAGGGCAAGGGATGAACTGTAATCTTGTATATTTTTCCTTTTCCTAGTATTATTTAGGAGATGTTATACATTGAAGGAATCAGTGTAAATAATAAAAGAACGGGATTATAAATAATGAGGAACATAATTACTAGAATTAGAGGTGTTTGGAGTAGTAAGTGGCTATCGGTAACGAAGTATTTGTTACCATTGTTGTTGATCATATGGTGTTATTCGAAAAAGGTATCGGAATCCTATCTTTTGGTACAGCTTATAGAATTATTTTTGATCGTATTATTATCGGAAATCATTCATAATAAAGTGGTACGTAGAGTAGTAAATACGGTTTTATTGCTGATTTTGAATGTGCAAATTGCGGTTATGATTTTCGGTACGACCTATGTTACATGGGTAATGTTATCGAATCTGTCTTCTCTAGAGGATTTATCTGGACATGGTGCTCTCTACATATTGGCGGTTATTGTTGTAATCATTGACTTGATTCTTCCGGTAAACCCGATTTTTGAGGGCTTATGGAAAGAAGAGAGAAAACTAAAACTGTTGTCTGGCTGCCTAGCAGTAGAACTTGTTTTAACGATGGTAATAGGGGCAGAGTTTTCGCCACTGTATAATATCTGTTTAACAGCCAGTGATGGTATTTCAGTAGTTTCAAGGGCAAGAGAGTATGCGGATGCAACTGTAGATGAAAGTGAATTTTATCATGATGAAATTTTGAACTGTCTTGGAAAGCCAGAGGATTTACCATCCAATCCGAATGTGATTTTGATTTTTACAGAAGGCCTATCTCAGAATATTGTTTCGGATGAGAGAAATATCACACCGAATATTAGAGAATATGAATCTAAAAGCTTGAATGTAACAAATTATTATAATCATACATTTGCGACATATAAGGGTTTGGTTGGACAGTTATATTCGGGATATTCATGGCAGGATGGAGACACAAATAATCTGATTTCAATCCAGGATATTTTAGGAGATAAAGGCTATCAAACATCATTTATTAATACGGAACCGACAAATTATCAATTTGTAAGATATTTGGAAACCTTTGATTTTGATACATTGGTATCAGATGCAGATGGTGGACAGACTGGCATAGCGAATTCCTTGACGGATAAGGAAGCTTATAATACATTATGGGATGTGGTATCAGAGCAGGCGGAGAGTGGTCAGCCGTTCTTTACATCCATTTATACTTTCGGAACACATTGCTCTTTTGATTCTCCGGATGAAGTATATGGGGATGGATCGAATCCATTATTGAATAAATTCTATAATATGGATTATCAGTTTGGTCAGTTTATGGAGAAGTTTGAAGAGAGTGAATTAGCAGAGAATACGATAATTGTATTTACTGCGGATCATTGTACCTATGAGGATGATGATTTTACGGAGACATTCCCAGATTATTATCGTGAGTCATATGAATGCGATATGGTACCAATGTTCATATATTATAAAGGCATGACGCCATCAGAGTGGGATGCAGAAGGATGTACATCGATTACGTTGGCGCCTACAATATTGGATTATTTAGATGTTTCTGCACCGAATTATTTCATGGGAAATTCTCTTTTTGCTAATTTATGGGAAAAGAGCGATTTTAATTCTGTATTTGCAGAATCTTTGAATGTATTTGAAACATCAGATGGTATTGTGGAACTGTCGGATATTGAATCAGATATGATTGGTGATAAATTAGATCAATATTATATTTTGTCGCAGCAATAAAGATGCTATTGAGAATGGAACAGCATCTGAATATGAAGAAATGGAATAAGGATGATTAGTTTATTAAAAGTAATTGTTTTTTGGATCTTACTTCCAATTGCGATTGGAATAATAGCGGATGCAGTAAGCAGGGACACAAGACATGCATTCTATGATAATAAAGTGGATGTCTTGTTACAGCGATATACAACGGGGATACTGGTTGAGTTAATCGTGTTTTCTATATTAGCCTGGATGACAATAAAGCAGAGCGATAATTATACATGGTTTATGAGCCGCGTATCCGTAGTTTGGATGGTGTTTTCTGCAGTTGTTATATTAGGAGCAACAGTTTTAATGGTACTCAGATTATGTAAGAGTGAGATCAAGAGATTACCGTTAATCAGAAACGACATACAGTCAAAGGTGTTGTTCTCGTTTTTTGTTGTATATACATTGGTGGCAACATTTTTGGTATTACCAAATAGCCGTGATACGACAATGATTGATATCATCGTGATGTATAAGAATGATATGGTGGCGTTATTCCATCCATATACAGAATGGTTTTATGATAGTTATCAGAATCATACCAATCGAATTGAGTTGTTTTATGCAATGTATGCGTGGATAACGGATGTAAGTATTAATCGCACGGTGGATTATATATTAGATTTCTTTATGATGATTTTCTTTTTTGGAATCTATCGAAGAATAGAATTTATCGTTCTTTATTTTGGACCAGGATTGAAAAAGTATAGAAATTATATGGAGTTGGGATTTGCGCTAATGCTGGTTGCATTATTATTTATCGATGGATCCTTATATACGGCGATCCCGCAAAATGTATACAGTGGTGTTACGTCGTTAACCAGTTGTATCCTGCCGATGGGATTTGCGTTTGGAATTGCATTTATTAGTGAAACGATGGCTTCAACGGTAAGAAATGGATGGAAGTGGTTGGTTAGGATGATTTTTCTGATGCCGGTTGCGTTGTTAATGCATGAAAAAGGCGCAATATTAGTAGGCATTCAGATACTGATTGCTATAATGGTAGTGATCATTCAGAAGAAACTGCTTCGAAGAGAGATAGGATTATTAGATGATAGCGAAGATTAATGAGATAGTAATATATGTCAGAAGCATTTTACAGAGCTTCGGTAGCACTTATAGTGCGATTTACTTAGCTTTATTTGGCTTGGCTTTTTTCTTTCTTTGTTTTAAAAGTAAGGATCGAAGTATAAAGTCCTATGCAGCTTACATGATTGGCTATGTGATTTTCTTTTTTGTACCGGGATGTATCCCAATAGTGAATGCTGTTCTTGGCGTGGATTTGTCATCGGAAGCGTATATGATGTTTCCGGTAATTATAGTTTTAGTGTTGTCCTTTGTGACATTAGTTACGTATTTAAAGAAAGATACAGAAACAAGTGGTGATAAAAAGAAGGTTGTTTATAAAGCAAGTGCAGTATTTTTACTTCTTATCTTTGTAGAAGCAAGTGTTCCGCTGCAGATAGATTTTACGAATTTTGCGTTACCACATAGTAGTGGTCAGTATTCTTCGGAAGTAGCGGAGATTAGTGAGATTGTGGGCGAGAATTCGGTGATGCTTCCATCAGAATTGCAGTCACAGATGAAGAAATTGCAGTGGAATATGAATATACCATTAGCAGATACGACAGATTATGATGAGACAACAGATGCCTTTGGAATAGCTGCGAATGCGGGTATAACATATGTTGTAATTGAAGAGAAAAAGCAGTTAGATGTTTCAAATCAGGATTCCTTAATGATGAGTGCATCTGCGTATAATTACAGTTATGTGACACAGGTGGGTGAATATCTGGTGTTTGTGTTGTCCTAATTTGACACCCCTATCCCTATAATGGTAAAATTACATTTGATTTTTTAGATGAATTGCTCCTTGTTCATACGAATGAGGAGCATTTTTTGGGAGATAACATAAGAGTAGAAATGATAGAAAGAATAATAGTAGTTCTTTTGAACAAAGTTTTAAAACGAAATGTAACGGATAAGCAGGTTGAGAACTTAGCACAGTTTATCAAATTCGGTATTGTTGGCGTAAGTAATACGGTAGTGAATTATTTGATATATTTAGTATCTTTGTCTGTATTAAGTCGTTTTACCATCTTTGCGCGAACAGATTATTTGATTGCACAGGTAGTAGCTTTTGTCTTGAGTGTATTATGGTCATTTTATTGGAATAATCGATTTGTTTTTGTAGAAGAAGATGATAATCGGACATGGTGGAAAGCTTTATTTAAGACCTATGTTTCTTACGCATTTACAGGGTTATTCTTAAATACCATATTATCGCTGTTATGGATTGAGGTATTTCATATATCGAAATTAATAGCTCCAATTATTAATTTACTTGTAAGCGTACCTGTTAATTATATATTAAATAAGTTTTGGGCATTTAAAAGCGAGGGAAAAGAAATTGATAGCTAAGAATTTAAAAGGTTGTATAAGATTTATATTTGCGGGATTCTTCTTGTGGGTTCTGGTACTTTGCTTATTTTTTCAGCATATAGAGTACATGTGTAAAGCGGTAGCAGAGTCTAGTGTATTAAAACTGATATTCGGTTTATTGATGATTATAGTTATATATTTGTTGATGAAAGTGATTATGAGTAGAATCAGTTACAAATATACGTACTACATCATTTTAGGTTTGGTATCAGCGCTTCTTCTTGCTTTGCAGATATACATTGTGTATCATTACTTTTTCATTTCCGGATGGGACACCTATTACCTTATTGCTACAGCGCAATATGTGGCGAATAATGGTGATATGTCAAATCCGGATATGATGCCTATATTCGGTTATTTTTCAACATATCCGAATAATTTGTTTTTAACATTTATCTATACAGTTCTTGTAAAAATAACAAATCACTTATGGTTTACGGATAATAATTATTTTGTGATTTTATGTTTCCAGTGTTTATTAAACACTTTAGCCGGTTTATTTATGTCATTGTCAATTAGAAAAGTGACAGGAAATGATGCATTGGCACTTACAGGTACATTTATCTATGCTGTTTTTGTGGGATTATCTCCATGGAACTGCGTTCCATATTCAGATCAGATGACATTGATTTTTCCAATTTTAGTAATCTACATTTATCTCTTAAAGACCGATAAGAATGTATTATTGGCAATCAAATGGATGATGATTTTTGGGCTTGTTTATGCGGGATACAGTATTAAGCCACAAGTTGCGATTGTATTAATTGCAATTATGATAGGTCAGTTTTTGAAGCTTATTGCAAAAGAGTTTAGTTTCAAGAAAACATGGGGAGCTATCGTTGGTGGATTAGTAGGTCTTCTTTTAAGTGTTTTTATTGTAAATGTTACAGTAAATAGTTTGGACATTCCTATAAATGAAGAAGGAGCCTATGGTTTAGCTCATTTTGCAATGATGGGTGCAAATACAGATCGTATGGGTGTATGGGCTGGAGAAGATGTTATGTTTTCTAGTACATTTGATACGAAAGCAGAGCGAGATGCGGCTGATTGGAAAGTTTTTAAAGAACGTATTTCAGAAATGGGCGTTTCAGGTGTGTATATGCAAGCGGTCAGAAAAACATTAACAAATTATAACGATGGAACATTTGCCTGGTGGAAGGAAGGTGGATTTTTATTATATCCACACGAGGATGTATCGGCTGTAGATACTACACTGAAATTGATTTATAACATTGAAACGGAAGGCGGAACTTATAATAAAGCGTGGTCTTCTGTAATGCAATGTATTTGGTTAGCAATACTAATATTATTGATTCCGGCAGCTTTCTTGAAAAATGAAAAGTATGGGACAGAGATGGTAGTAATCTTCTTAGCAATACTCGGATTATCTTTATTTGAAATGATTTTTGAGTGCAGAGCGAGATATTTGTATTTATATGCACCGGTATACGTGATGACTGCAGTTGTTGGATTTAATAAAGTGTTACAGATAATCCATTTGAAAGGATGGAAGAGAAAAAATGAAACAGAAAATGCCTAGATTGTATATAGTAATTCCTTGCTACAACGAGGAGAAGGTTCTTCCGATGACAAGTGGAATGTTTTTGGAAGAGCTGACAAGCTTGATTTCAGAAGAGAAAATCTCTGCAGATAGTAGGATTATGTTTGTCAATGATGGAAGTAAAGATCGTACTTGGGAAATTATTAAGGATCTTTCCATGAAGGACGAACATTTTATCGGTATTGCGCAGAGCCGAAATAGAGGACATCAGAATGCAGTATTGGCTGGATTGATGGAAGCTAAAGACAAGTGCGATATTACAATATCTATCGATTGTGATGGTCAGGATGATATACATGCGATGACTGCAATGGTAGAGGAATATTTATCAGGTTCTGAAGTTGTGTATGGTGTACGAAAAAAGAGAGACACGGATACATTTTTTAAAAAGTTTACAGCGGAAAGCTTTTATAAACTTTTAAATAAATTAGGTGCAGAAGTAGTGTATAACCATGCAGACTATAGATTAATATCATCTAGAGTACTCCAAGAGTTCGCAAAATTTGAAGAAGTGAATCTCTTTTTGAGAGGAATGGTTCCACTCGTGGGATTTAAGAGTTCTTGCGTATATTATGATCGTCATGAAAGAATTGCAGGAGAGAGTCATTATCCATTGTCAAAGATGCTGGGTTTGGCGTTTGATGGAATTACTAGTTTGAGCGTGAAACCGCTTCATATGATTATGTCTTGTGGAATGGTTGTTTCTGTGCTTAGTTTTATTGGTGCGATTTGGTCAGTTGTTAGTCAGATTACAGGTTCAACAGTTGCAGGATGGGCATCTATGACATGTATTATCTGTTTTTTGGGTGGAGTACAATTGATTAGTTTAGGCGTTTTGGGTGAATATATTGGAAAAATCTATATGGAAACCAAGCATAGACCTAGATATATTATCAGTGAACGTACAGAAGATCATGATTAGACATGCGAATGAGGAGCATTTTTTAGGAGATAAACTATTATGAGTGAATTACGAAACCCACAGGTTTCTATCTGTATTCCTGCATATAATAATGCAGACTATATCGTTGAGACATTAGATACCGTTATGAACCAGACGTATGACAATATCGAGCTGGTAGTTGTAGATGACGGATCCAAGGATGATACTTGGAATGTAATAAACAAATATAAGGAAGATTATGAAGCGAAGAATCCAGACAGCACAAAGTCGATTCATCCCTACAAGAATGAGAAGAATCTCGGTATGGCTGGAAACTGGAATCGTGCTTTAGAACTCTGCCAGGGAGAATATCTGAAATTAATCTGCGCAGATGACCTGATGGATGCAGCGCTTACAGAGCGTGAGGTGAAGATTTTAGAAGAGCATCCGGAAGTGGTCTGTGTTTCTTCTGACACACAGTTCATTGATTTATATGGCAATAAGAAGGGCCAGTACAAGAGATATCGTAAGAGCGGTGTCGTAGATGGTAGGGAAGCGGTTCGCTCTTGTGTCTTTACACGCGATAAGCTCGGTGCGCCGGTAGCGAATCTTTTCCGTAGATCGGTCTATGAAGAGGTTGGCGGATTTGATCCGGGATTTATCTATATTATCGATTATGATTTCTATATGCGAGTATACTGTGCTGGTTCGGTTTATATCATTCATGAACCATTGAATTTCTTCCGCCTTAGAAATGATTCGAATACCGGTCAGGTTCTCGGTGGAGATAAAGGCGCGATTTATATCGGGGAGCATCGTCGTCTGATTACCAAGGTTTCTAAGGTTTTAGGATTGAAGTCTTGGCAGATTGAACTCAGTGTTATGATTCGAAGATTATTAAGTTTTGCTGGTAATATTTATTTGAAATTGACGGTACCAAAAGAAGCGTAAAATAAGGGAGATGAAGGAGAGAAAGCTAATGAGAGATAAGAAGAGAATCATAGTACTTACTATTCTTTTCATATTTATGATTATTTGCTCTGTAGCACTTTGTTATACTCCAAAAAAGTATAAGGAATATGTGCATACAGATGATATTATTACAACGATTTCAGGTGAGGATATTATTTCGCAGAATGATCCAGAATCAGCTGTACTGGCTGTGAATCTGAGTGAGGTGGATAATTTGACACCTTATCTTGTGATTAAGTTTAAGGATGATTCGGCATATGGAACGTATTATGACATCTATACCTATACATCTGATGATTACTCACAGATTGCTGGATTATATGGCGCTATTACATATAGCCATTCTGGATATGGTGTGATTACATTGGATTCGGTGGAGGATGTATATGCAATTGGTATTCCTTATCGTATTGATCCATCCATTGATTGCATTGAAATACATAGTAATGAGCCAACCTTCACATATGCAAATTCTACATTACAGATACATAGATTTATTGCTTGTATCGTGATGTCGATTTTGGTTACGATTGGTCTATTCTTCTTGGATTGTAAGAAGAAATATATCGATACAGCTTTGCATGCAATCTATGAAAGTCGTAAGAAGATTCTGAAGGGATTTATCATTGCAGTTGCATTGGCAATTCTTGCTATTATTTTGGAATTCCTGTTTAAGACGATTTTGATTCATTTTGGTGTGGCGACTGGATTTAGAAGACCTAGATTTTTCTTCTTCTGGGGCGTGCTTGGAACTTGCGCTTGGTTGTTCCATATGCGTAAGCAGTTTGAAGCGCATACAGCGAAAGCATTTCTTGGATTTATCTGGATTGTTGGAATTACGATTATTTTAGTGTGTCCTTTTGCACATGCTGGATGGGATATCGATTCTCATTATAGTCTTGCCCTGACAGCTTCACAGCTGGGAGCAAAAGAGCAGACATTGACAGATCTTTATATTACGACTGCAAGAGGCGCGTCTTTGGTAAAGGGTGATTATGCTGGAAACCAGGGTACCATTGCGCAGTTAAATGATAGTTATACAGATATCATAGATCACTGTTACGATTCTATTTCTATTGCACATGTACCAGCGGGCGTTGGTATTGCACTGGGTAGATTGCTTGGATTATCGTTCTACAAGATTTTTATGCTCGGAGAATTGATGAACTTACTGGTTTATTCTATCCTCTGTGCGATTGCAATTAATAAATTAAAGAGTGGTAAATTTATCTTAGCGTCTATCGCTTTATTCCCAACGAATGTATTTATGGCTTGCTGCTATAACTATGACTATTGGGTGCTGGGATTCTCCTTTGTTGGAATTGCCTACTTTATTTCGGCTTATCAGACATTGGATGAGAAGATTACTTTGAAGGATGAATTGATTATGTGCTTTGCCATCATGATTGCATGTATTCCAAAGCAGATTTATCTTCCGATGTTGATTCTTCCATTCCTTCTTCCAAAGAAGAAGATGGTAAATCGTGTGAAGTATTATCTGACAGCGATGCTTCCATTTGTGGCACTTGCGGGATTACTTCTGATTCGTACCTTATCAGAAGTAAATACAACGGGTGATATCCGTGGTGGTTCTGGTGTCAATCCGGTAGAGCAGTTACATTATATCCTTGGAAATATTCCTGCCTATGCGAAGACTTTGCTGGATTTCATGAAGGATATCTTCTCACTTGGATATATCGAGCAGGCAATTACAAATTATGGAAATATCGGATATTATCTGGCAGGGGCAAACCTTGTTATTATTATGGTGATTGTGGTAGCTGTTTTAGATAAGAAGTCATGTGATATTGCAGTAGGAAACTGGTTAACAAGAAGTTTTGCTATTGTATTCATGGTGGGCGAGGCTGCGCTTATTGCGACAGCATTTTATATGGCTTATACAGCGGTTGGAGCGAACTACATCAACGGTGTGCAGGCGCGTTACCTGACCCCTATGATGTATCCGCTGGTAGCGGTGATGGGTTCCGGTCGCGTAGATGTGAAATTTAATCGAAACTACTTGGGCTATATGGTATTTGGAACGGAATTCGTAGTTCTGGTTCTTGGTATTTGCCAGGCAATGCTTACGAAGTTGATTTAAGAAGGATTAGATGAAGAAGAATATTTTTTGGAACACCTTTGGCAGCATTTTCTATTCTGCCTGCCAATGGTTGATTACGGTAATTGTATATCATGTGGCAGATCTCGGTTCTGCAGGATTTCTGTCACTGGCGATGACGACAAGTAGTAGCTTCTCTGCGATTTCTCTTTTCGGGATGAGAAGCTACCAGGTGTCGGATGTGAAGAAGGAATACAGCCAGCATGAATATGTAGGTAGTAGAATCCTGACTTGTATCGTCGCTTTTATTACTTGCGCGATTGCATCGATTTGGGGCAACAATTTATATCAGATTCTCTGTATCGATGCATTTATGTTGATTCGAGTAGCGGAGGCACTGGTGGATGTGTTAAATGGTGAGGATCAGAAATTGGATCGCTATGATTTGATTGGAAAGTCCTATATCCTTCGTGGTACAGCAACGGTTGTGATCTTTACAGCGGGTCTTATGGTGCTTCAGAATCTGATGGTGACATTGTTTATCATCGCGGTAGTGAATTTATTGATTGCTTTTGCCTTTGACTGGCGTAAGACATCCTCATTAGAAGCAATCAAGCCGGTGATCTATAACAAGAAGATTCGTACGCTTCTACTGCAGTGTGTTCCGATTGTAGTCTTCAGTTTCCTTTTCAGTTTAGAGGGACTGATTCCAAAGAATGTCCTGCAGCAGATGGAGGGGACAGAATCGCTGGGTGCGTATTCGACAATTGCCTCCCCAACACTGGTGATTTCAGTCCTTGCAAATGTGGTATTCAATCCATTCCTTCCGGTGTTTGCATCGGTATATCAGAATGGCGAGTATGACCGTTTCCTGAAGTTACTGCACAAGGTGTATCTCGCACTCGCGGGTCTTGCGGTTGTGACAACCATTGGTGCACTGTTGCTTGGCCGATGGGGACTGGCATTATTATTTGGTTCTTCGATTTTGAAGTATTATAATCTATTTATGCCAATTGTTTGGTGTACGATTTTGATCGCGTTTATCTGGGTGTTGTCTGCGATTTTGATTGGACTGCGCCAGATGAAGTGGTTATTGATTGGTATGGCAGTGGATTTTGGAATCTGTGTGGCGCTTGTATATCCAATCATTGGTTCGATGAGCCAGAATGGTGTGAGTGTTGTGCAGATCATCGCATATGCCATCTATGTGATCTTTATGGCAATCGTTTGTGAACTGACGGTACGTCGTGCTCGTAAATGTCATAGAGAAGAAATGTAAAATAACATATATTACGAGAGGGTAGATATATGGAACAGAAGAAAGTACAGGTGCTGATGTCTACATACAATGGACAGCGTTATGTGGAGCAGCAGGTACGTAGTATTTTAAATCAGACATGGGAAAATCTGGAACTGTTGATTCGTGATGATGGTTCTTCCGATGAGACCGTTTCGATTTTGAAGCGTCTCGCAGAAGAGGATGCTAGAATCCGTCTTTTTATTGAGAAGAATGTGGGTTCCAATCGGAGTTTCTTCCAGCTCCTTCGAGTGTCAGATGCGGATTATGTGGCATTTGCAGATCAGGATGACTATTGGCTTCCGGAGAAGATCGAGAAGGCGGTAGAGGCATTACAGAATCATCCGGAAGCGCTTTTATATTGTGGTAATAAAATCTTGACGGATGCAGAACTTGTTCCGATGGAAGGCGTGGAGCTTCCAGACTTAAAACCTTCCTTCGAGGGTGCGGTAGTGGAATCCATCTGTACAGGTTGTACATCTGTATTGACGAAACGTCTGGTATGGATGGTATGCGAACATTTACCAAAGCATGCGATTGTACATGACTGGTGGGTGTATCTGGTAGCGACTTACCATGGCGAAGTGTATTTTGATCAGAATGCTTACATGTATTATAGACAGCATGAAGGCAATCAGATTGGTGCGGCAGATAGCTTTATTGGTACATTAAAAGCGAAGAAGAAGTACCTCGATAAGAGCCGCGGTTTATTGAAAGCACAGTTGCAGGAATTCAAGGAGCATAATCGTGGGCGAGAGGAATATGATGCTTTGGTTGACGATTTCTTAGCATCCGAAGACAATGCGAAGATTCGTAGAAAACTTGCGCTGTCGAATCGTTTCCATCGGCAGTCCGGTTTGGATCAGATGGTTGTTCGTGCTTTGATTTTGACGAAGAGGTTTTTATAAATGAATAAGAAGATACATATCATATGTGTCCTGTATAATGATGTGATTTCGAATATTAAATCATTGGAAAATTTCTATAAGATGCAGGATAAATATGGTGTTCGGAATATTAAGATTCATATTTATGACAATTCGAAAGACGTATTCGTATTGAAGAATCAAAGCCTGATGAAGTCAGATCAGGAGATGCAGGATCGAATTCATTATATAGAGAACGGTGGCAATATAGGTCTTACAAAGACCTATAACAAGGCTTTGAAAGAGATTCAAGATGCGGATGCGTGGCTGATGTTTGCGGATGATGATACGTTCTTTTCGGAGGAATATCTTGATCATGCGATTGGATATATCAATAGCAACGATTGCAAGGAGCAGATTGTGACGGGGCTCATTCATGCGGCGGATCGAATTCTCGGACCAACGCGTACCGATACCTGGAAGTTAAACAATCATCCGCTGGAGTCGGTTGGTGTTTATGACAATATCTATTGCATCAATAGCGGGTTGTTTATTAATAGAGCAATCTATGATATGATAGGTCTTTATGATGAAGAGATGTTTCTCGACATGGTAGACTTCTACTTGATGGAAAATCTGAGACAGCATGGATTGAATCATATCCGGGTTGTGGATGGTTTGATTGAGCAGACGTTCTCTGGAGATCAGAATGTTTACAACGAGGGTGTAGCGATTCGTTTCCAGATTTTTCAGAAGGATTTTAAATTATATTGTAAGTTTGCAAAGAAGTCATGGATGTATCAGCAGATTATTTTGAAGCGGAGAGCGCTTCGCATCTGGTTGATGAAGCACATGGGAAAGGCGAAATAATTAGATGAAAAAACTAATCATTATCCCGGCGTACAATGAGAGCGAAAATATTGTGGGTACGGTTCGGGATATCGAAGAGAATGCACCGGATTTTGATTACATTATTATCAATGACTGTTCGACGGATAACACATTGGAGATTTGTAAGCAGAATCATTTCAATTATGTAAATCTTCCTATTAACCTGGGAATCGGTGGTGCCGTGCAGACGGGCTATAAATATGCCAGGGAGTATGGTTATGATATCGCAGTGCAGGTGGACGGTGATGGACAGCATGATCCGGCATTCCTGCAGCAGATGGCAGAATACTTAGAAGAACATCAGCTGGATATGGTAATTGGTTCTCGTTTTATTACAAACGAGGGATTCCAGTCTTCCGCGCTGAGAAGAGTCGGTATCGTGTATTTCACAAAGCTGATTCATCTTCTGACAGGACATAAGATAACAGATCCGACATCCGGTCTTCGATTGGGCGGTCGTAAGGTAATCGAATTATTTGCAGAGAATTATCCGAAGGATTATCCGGAGCCGGAAACAGCGGTTACTGCTTTGAATCACGGTCTGAAGATTGAAGAGATTCCGGTGGTTATGAGAGCGCGTCAGGGTGGCGTCTCATCGATTACAATGACGAAGTCCGTATATTATATGGTGAAGGTTACAATCGCAATCGTGATTGAGAGACTTCGAGGAAGGAGTAAAGCAGTATGATGTCAATGAAGCTCAGAGTGATTATGGCTCTGATTCTATTACTTGGTTTGATGTATCTGGTTCGCTTGATTAAGAAGCGTAAGATTGATTTGAAATACAGTATTGTATGGCTTCTTCTGCCAATCGTAATCCTGGTGATTATCCTGATTCCGGGGCTCCTCGAATGGGTTGCAGCCGCGATGGGAATCTATGATGTGATGAACATGGTATTCTTCCTGGGATTCATCTTTGTCATTGCGGTAATCTTTAGTCTTACGGTTGCTATCTCGAAACTGGCCGACAGCATGCGCCAGTTAACACAGAAGGTAGCGCTGGAAGAGTATGCGGATCGTAAGAAAATCGAGGCAAATAGCGAGAGGGAATAACAAAAGTTGCCCAAATGACGATTTGGTTATATAATATCGTCAGCTGTGCCTTAGGATAGATTTGTATTTTAGATACATAGAAAAGACACATTCATTTGTTATAAATAAAAAATAGTTTAGCAGGACGTATGTCCAAAAGGAGGAAACTATAATGAAAGGTATTATTTTAGCAGGCGGTTCTGGTACAAGATTGTACCCATTAACAAAGGCAATCTCAAAGCAGATCATGCCAATCTATGATAAGCCAATGATTTATTATCCATTGTCAACATTGATGTTGGCAGGAATCAAGGAAGTATTAATTATCTCTACACCTAGAGATCTTCCTGTATTCAAAGAATTATTAGAAGACGGTTCACAGCTTGGAATGAATATTCAGTACGCTGTACAGGAAGCACCAAATGGTCTCGCTGAAGCATTTATTATTGGCGAAGATTTCATCGGTGATGATTCTGTTGCACTTGTACTTGGAGATAACATCTTCTACGGTCAGTCCTTCAGCCAGACACTGAAGAACGCACATGACAGAGTAGAGAAGAATGGTGGAGCTACAATCTTTGGTTACTATGTACGTGACCCAAGAGAATACGGTGTTGTTGAATTTGATGAAAATGGTAAGGCTATCTCTATCGAAGAAAAGCCAGAAAATCCAAAGTCAAACTATGCAGTACCAGGTCTTTACTTCTACGATAACGATGTTGTTAAGATTGCAAAGACAATCAAGCCATCCGCTCGTGGTGAGTTAGAAATTACTGCTGTAAACAATGCTTACCTTGATCGTGGAGATCTCTTCGTTGAGACACTTGGTCGTGGTTTTGCATGGCTTGATACAGGTAACCATGATATGTTACTTGCAGCTGCAAACTTCGTATCTACGATCCAGAAGAGACAGGGTATGTATGTATCTTGTATCGAAGAAATTGCATTCAAGCGCGGATTTATTGATGCAGATCAGCTCAAGAAGCTTGCTGCACCTCTTATGAAGTCTGATTACGGCAAGTACTTAATGGATATTGCTGAAGGTTTATAAGAAGAATATAGAATGATTGTAGATGTGCCTCTTGAATCCAAGGGGCATATCTATCTTTATGTTTAGAAGATTGATATTAGATTGGAGAAATATTATGGGAACATTAAAAGTAGAGAAGAATTGTAACGGCATCGAAGGCTTAGTAGTAGTAGAACCTCAGGTGTTCGGTGATGCACGTGGATATTTCATGGAAACATACAACCAGAATGACCTTCGTGATCAGGCTGGTATCGATGTAGAATTCGTACAGGACAACCAGTCCGCATCTAAGAAGGGTGTACTTCGTGGTCTTCATTTCCAGAAGAACTTCCCACAGGACAAGCTTGTTCGTGTAATCAAGGGTGAAGTTTTCGATGTAGCTGTTGACCTTAGAGAAGGTTCTGAAACTTTTGGTAAGTGGTATGGTGTTACTCTTACAGAAGAAAACAAGAAGCAGTTCTTCATTCCAAAGAATTTCGCTCATGGTTTCATCGTACTTTCTGATTACGCAGAATTCTGCTACAAGGTAACAGATTTCTATCATCCAAATGATGAGGGCGGTCTTATGTGGAATGATGCTGACGTTGCTGTAGAATGGCCAATGCCAGAAGGAATGACAGCAGAAGACTTAATCCTCTCTGACAAGGACAAGGTAAACGCAAGCTTCAAGGATTATTGCAAGGAACATGGAATGGCATAATTCCTCTGAATTTTAGGAGTTTTATTGATGAGAAGAATCGGTATATTCGTATTTTTTGATGCAAATGGTATTGTGGATCGTTATATCCCTTATATGCTTGAAGACTTGATGAAGAATCTGGAGCGTCTTGTCGTTGTAGTAAATGGCAAGATTACAGAGGAGGGCAAGGAAATCCTCGGTAAATTCTCTAGTGACTTTGTTTTCCGTGAGAATAAGGGATTCGATACCTGGGCCTATAAAGAGGGAATGGACTATATTGGCTGGGAGCAGTTATCTGCGTATGACGAAGTGGTTATCTTGAATGATACTGTTATGGGACCAGTCTATCCATTTGCAGAGATGTTCGATGCGATGGCAAAACGTGATGTGGATTTCTGGGGAATTACACGCCACTACAAGGATATGGCGAATCCATATAACTGTGTATATGGCTATATCCCTGCACATATCCAGTCTTATTTCGAAGTTTTTCGACAGAGCTTTGTGAAGTCTGAAGATTTCCAGAATTATTGGGACAATTTATTCCCAATCAATTCTTATGAGGATGCGGTTGGAAAACATGAGATTGTATTTACAAAGAAGTTTGAGGACCTGGGATATAAGTGGGATACCTATATCAACGCACCGGAACTCGAAGAGAGACATTCACAGCCACTGATGGCATATGCCGATTTAATCATTCGAAATTATCGATGCCCAATTTTTAAGAAGAGATTATTCTTCAATGAATATGATTGGACCATCAATACAAATATTGGTCAGGAGCCTCGTCGAATTCTCGATATCATCCGGGAAGAGACGGAGTATCCTGAGGAATATATTATCGAGACGCTTCTTAGAGCACGTAATTTGCGTGAGCTCTATCAGAATTTCCACTGGAATTACGTACTTCCAGTGGATAACCTCGATAAATCCGAGGATTCATGTGGATTATTTGTAATTTTACAGGAGCCACTATTAATCGAAGATACGATGCAGTATCTCGCGCAGGTACCGAAAGATTTAGATTTACATTTATATGTGAATACAGAGATTTCTGATGATGTGAAGAAGAGGATGGAGATGTATCATGTGGATGCGAAGACGATGAAACATTTCCAGGGAGAGATTTTTACAGAGGATGGCATCAAGGAATTCTTCGAAGACGTTTCTGGATATGAAGAGATTGCATTGTATATGGATCGCGATATCACATCCAGCTTACATAAGCCAATGGATGAAGCGATTTGTTACAAGGAATTCGAGACGTTGATTGGTCGCGGAGACTATATGCATCATCTGTTCCGTAAGATGAAGAGTGCAAAGACACTCGGACTGCTTGCAACGCCAACCTTGAATCATGGTATTTACATCGAATATGCAAGATTCGGTTGGGGCGAGACATATCCGGATGTTTGTGATTGTCTCGAGAGACTTGGTAAGCATGTGAGAATCTCGAGTGATATATCACCAATTCTGGTGCAGGATTTGAGTTTCGTTGGCGATGTGAAGGCGCTTCGCAAAATAGAAGACGAAATTCTGAGTACCGTGAAGTATTTGAGAAATGAAAAATCTTATACAGAGGATCAGATACGAGAAGTCTTTATGCGACTTCTGCCACTTCTGCTGCAGGCGGCCGGATACTATACCGGTTTTGCGACAAATACGGAATATGCAGCGATTGAACTAGACAACCGAGAATATCAATTGACAACTATGATTGATGATCGAAATAAATGGTGTGGGATGTACCACGAAAAGGTAGAAGAAAACCATGTACTTTCAGATCGAATCCGTTGGATGGAGGATAGTCGTTCCTGGAAGATTACAAAACCATTACGTAAATTAAAAGATTTAAAGGTGAAATAATATGAGCAAAAAGAAAATTATCTATGTAGTAGCGATTTTACTACTTGCAGTGATTTCTAATTTGGCTATTTTTCTGAAGCCAAAGGATTATACTACAGAGACGATTACATTTTCAGTAGATGTCACTGGCGATACAACTTCTTCGGTAACACTGTACTATCTGGTGGATGGTCAGGATATCAAAGAGACGGATTTCATGGAAGGTCAGAAGTCTGGCACAAATTACACAACGGCCGGCGAGACACAGACACTCGAATTTGAGATTCCAGCCAATGTGACTTATATCCGTATCGATCCAGCGGTAACAGCGATGGATAATATTGAGTTTTCTGAGTTTACCATCTCTTATGAAGGGGAAACACTGGATACCTTCGATTGGACAGAAGCAGAATCTGTAAAAGAGAAGGATATCAAGGTAAATGGAGATAAGCTTACAACGACATCGCAGGATGGTAATATTGCATTTGCTTATACAACTCCAGAGGGAACAGTAGATCAGATTACAGAGCTTGGTTCCGCTAGAACTCTTAAAACAAGACTTGCTTATATGATTTCCATCGATGCAATCCTTCTGCTCCTTCTCTTTAAGGGCAAGGCTGCAGTAGAGATTCCACTCGAAGTATATAGAAATAAAAAGCTGGTATTTAATTTGGCAAAGAACGATTTCAAGCAGAAGTTCTCCGGTTCTTACCTTGGTATTGTTTGGGCGTTCGTTCAGCCAATCGTAACTGTTGTTGTATACTGGTTCGTATTCCAGAAGGCATTGAATGTTGGATCACAGTCTACAAAGGCGGGTATCGCGGTACCTTATGTACTTTGGTTAATTGCTGGTCTGGTACCATGGTTCTATTTCTCTGAAGTACTGGGAACAGCAACGAATGTACTTTTAGAATATAGCTACCTGGTAAAGAAGGTCGTATTCAATATCAGTACACTTCCGGTGGTGAAGGCAATCTCAAGTTTATTTGTACATTGCTTCTTTATCGGATTTATGCTTGTGATGTATGTAATCTATGGATATACACCAAATGTGCATATGCTGCAGATCATCTACTATTCATTCTGTATGATGGTACTGGCGCTTGGCTTTGGTTATATCAATGCGGCAATTCAGGTATTCTTCCGTGATTTATCACAGATTGTAAATATTATTCTTCAGGTTGGTGTATGGGCTACACCAATTATGTGGAACATGGATAGCATGATTATCTCTGAGAAGGTGCTTTTCATCCTGAAGTTAAACCCAATGTATTACGTAGTGGTTGGTTATAGAGATTCTATGATTAACAATGTTTACTTCTGGTCACATCCAGCAGAAACCATCTACTTCTGGGCATTTACAATCATTATGTTTATCATCGGTACAACGGTATTTAAGAAGTTGAAGATTCATTTTGCCGATGTAATGTAAGAAGGAATTACGACGAGGAAATAGATATGAGTAACGAAAATAAGAAAGAAGAATATGCGATTCGTGTTCGTGACGTCTCCAAGATGTATAAGCTTTATGACAAGAACACAGATCGTTTAAAAGAAGCGCTTGGTTTCTCAAAAAAGAAGCTCTACCATGAGCATTATGCACTTAGAAATGTGAACTTTGATGTAAAACGTGGTGAGACAGTTGGTATTATCGGTACGAATGGTGCCGGTAAGTCTACTATCTTAAAGATTATTACAGGGGTATTGAATCCAACAGACGGTGATTTGGAAATCGCGGGTCGTATCTCTGCACTTCTCGAGCTTGGTGCCGGATTTAATGGTGAATATACAGGTATTGAAAATGTTTACCTGAATGGTACGATGATGGGCTATACCAGAGAAGAGATTGATCAGAAATTACCGGAGATTCTGAAGTTCGCAGATATTGGTGATTTCGTAAATCAGCCGGTAAAGACATACTCCAGTGGTATGTTTGTCCGTCTTGCGTTTGCCGTGGCAATCAATATCGACCCAGAGATTTTAGTAGTCGATGAAGCACTTTCCGTAGGTGATGTATTCTTCCAGGCAAAGTGTTATAAGAAGTTTGATGAATTTAAGCGTAAGGGTAAGACCATCCTCTTTGTAAGTCATGACCTCGGTTCCATTTCCAAGTATTGTGACCGAGTGATCCTGATGAACAAGGGTGAGAAGATGGCAGAGGGAACTCCAAAGGAGATGATTGACCTCTATAAGAAGATTCTTACGGGTTCCGATGAAGACCGTGCAGCGGTGGATTATCAGCTTGGCGAAGGTGCCAAAGCAAATGATGTAGATTTTGCATCTGTCAGTGGTGCTACGACAGAAGATGCCAAGGGACGTGTATCTATTTTGGATGGCGCCGATGATCCTGCAAGTTGGAAGAGCCACTTCACGATCAATCCGGATGTGAATGAATATGGCGATAAGAAGGCAGTGATGGTGGATTTCGCCATTATCGATGAAGATGGCAGATTGTCAAATTCCATTATCAAGGGTACGAAATTTACATTGAAGTCAAAGCTTTATTTCAATACAACGGTGAAGGATCCAATTTTTACTTTTACCTTTAAGACAGTACGTGGTGTCGACGTTACAGGAACCAATACCATGTATGAGAAGGTATATGTAGATGAGGCAAAAGCCGGTGAGACTTATGTGGCATCCTTCGAGCAGGAGATGAATCTCCAGGGTGGAGAATATCTGCTCTCTATGAGTTGTACAAGTTACGAGGATGGTAACCTGGTGGCACATCATAGATGTTATGATATGGCATCCGTAACGGTTATTTCTGACAAGAATACAACTGGTTTTTATGACATGAACTCGGTAACGAAGATTGAAAAGGTGGATTAATATGCCTATAACATACTCTGAAGAAGTAGAAAAGTGGATGAAGAAGTCAGAAAAGGCAGTGAAGGAAATTGGATATTATTCCAATGACTGGGTGATGCCTAAGACACAGCCAAATATGGCGGTTTCTAAGAAGCAGAAGCTGAAGAATCTGGTAAAGAGCGTTGTCTATGCGCCTCGTAATCGTAGAGCGGATATCGAACGTGCTGCCAGAGGACGAGAGACGCTGAAGACTTTGATGCCAACAGATGCAGAGAGAGAAGAACAGAAGAATTATCCATTCCAAAAGAATGTGAAGATTAGTATTATTGTTCCGCTCTATAACACTGCAGAAAACTTCCTTCGCGATATGATTGACTCTTGTATCTGGCAGACATACCAGAATTGGGAACTCTGTTTGGCCGATGGTTCTGATGAAGCGCATGGCTTTGTGGAGGAGATCTGTCGGGAATACATGGCTAGAGACAGTCGTGTGAAATACGAGAGATTGAAATCCAATGAAGGGATTTCAGGAAATACGAATGAATGTATCAAGATGGCAACGGGTGAATATGTTGCACTCTATGATCATGATGATATGCTTCATCCATCCGCACTTTATTATGCGGCAAGAGCGATTGAGGATGAGGGAGCAGACCTCATCTATACGGATGAGATGACATTTGATACAAGAGGTTTGGAATATATCGAGACGCTGCATTTCAAGCCGGATTTTGCTCCGCAGAATCTGAAGGGTGTTAATTATATTACGCATTTATTGATTTTTAATCTGAATCTCTTAGAGTCGAATGGACTCTATGATGATAATTATGATGGATCCCAGGATCATGATATGATTCTTCGTCTGACAGCCGCTGCGAAGAAAGTGGTACATGTACCGAAGATTCTTTATTTCTGGAGAATTCATCCATTGTCCGTAGCATCAGATATCTCGGCGAAGCCTTATGCGATTACCGCAGGACGTAGAGCAGTGCAGGACTTTGAAGAACGTGCAGGACGTGATGCAGAAGTGCATTCTGTTACGATCTGTGCGACACATTATCGACTGGACTATCAGTTAGAATCCATTCCGGATGTGCAGGTTGATGTGATTTATCGTGGTGATGAGACAGCTCTCTCTACACTTCTTTGCAGTTTAGAGAAACGTTCGAAGTCTAAGAACTATCAAGTTGTCATTGCAGATTTAACGGGCGGTGGTACGGGTAGTGCATCTGAAATAGTGGAAGCAGTGGGAGCGAGCGTGGTTTCCAAGAAGGATGAGGAGACTTTGGCAGAGCTTCTGAATCGTGTGGTTCGTGAAAGCGATAGGGAATATCATTATTTCCTTCACGAATCTTCGGTAATCACTACTTCTGATTGGCAGAAGATGATGGTGCAGTACGAGATGCAGGATGAGATTGGTGTGACAGCATCAAGACTTATGAAAAATGATATGACACTGGTAGAGAATGGTTATATCCTCGGACTCGGGGAGGATCAGATTGGTCTTCCAATTTATAGAGGAGTACACTTCAACCAGGGTGGCTATATCGGAAGAAATTATTATGTACATAACTTGTCAGCAGCTTCTATTTATGGAATGATGATAAAGAAGTCTGTATTTGAGGAAGTCGGTGGCTTCGATGCGAAGTTATCTGATGCGCATTATATCGGAATCGACTTCTGTATCAGAGTAACTGCGACAGGTCGTGAAGTTGTCAATGAAGTGTATGTGGTTCAGTTGATGAATCATCTGGAGGAAACATTGGCAGCAGATCGAGATTATATGGGCAAGAAATGGAAGAGCGTATTAGAAGCGGGTGACCCATATTACAATCCAAATCTTAAGAAAGATGGATCTTTTGACTACGAGGTTTAAGGGAGAACGATATGAGTAGAGAGAATCTGGTTCGTTGGATTCCTTGGAAGAGTGAGGATGCAGTATTAATGCAGGGCTCAGAATCCTGGAATATCGCAAAAGAGATCAGAAAGCACGTTGGAGATTTGACGTGTGTTGATTCGATAGAAATGTATCTTAATCATTGTGAGGAAAAATTCGATGTGATTCTTCTTACGAATGTTCTTAAGCATTCAGGGGATCTCTGTGGAAGCACAGAGGTCCTCTTGTCATGTAAAAATAAGTTACGTGACGGGGGTAGAATCATCATTACTTGTGACAATCCGCTCGGTATGCGTTATTGGGCAGGCATGAGTCAGGGCAATGAAAACGACGGGGAAACGTCATTCTTTGCAAGTCTTCAAGGGGAGACAACAGAGATTTCAAAGTATGAATTTACCAAAAAGGAATTGGAGCAGATGATTCAGGATGCCGGTTTGGCATATGAGGAATTCTATTATCCATATCCGAATACGACGTATCCGATGGCAATCTATAGTGACAGCTATTTGCCACATAAGGGTGAATTGAATATCAATAACTATTATATGGGTGTCACACATATGGAATTATTTGATGAGACGAAAGCTTTTGACACAATCATCAGTCAGGGGATGTTTCCATTTTTCTCCAATTCCTATATGGTGATGCTGCATAAGTAGTGCGAGGTTTATGATATGAAGAGTATGTACAATAAATTTTCGGACGATCGAAGAGAAGAATTTGCGATTCGTACAGAGATTCTGGAGGATGGAGAGAACCGTGTGGTAAGAAAGCATAATCTCCATCCGGAGGGTGAGAGCTATATGGATTATATGGTGAAGCTCTATGATGCTCTGACAGAACGTTTTTCCGGATTAGAACAGGTGGAAATCCTTCCTTGTAAGAGAATCAAAGATGGTGTGGAATTCCCATTTATCAAGGGCGAGACCTATCATCGTGTGTTAAAGGAAGCGATTACAAAGGGTGAGAAAGCAGAATTATTCCGACTTTTGGAATCCTATTTAGCGGTGGTGACATATCAGGCGCAACCAGCGAAATTCCAGGTGACGAAACATTTCCAGGAAGTGTTTGGAGAAGCATCCGATCGATGGACGGGAGAACCGGCGGTAGAAGTTGCTGATATCGATATGATTCCATCGAATATCATTATTAGTGAAGAGAATCAGAAGTGGACGGTCATCGATTATGAATGGACGTTCCTCTGTCCGGTTCCGGTGAAGTATTTACGATTCCGTTCGATTCTTTTCTGGTATAACGAGTGCCAGGGGCATACGCTGGCAACCTGGGAAGAATTGATGGAATTCTTAGAAGTGTCCGAGAGGGAAGAGCATGAATTCCGTACGTGGGAGAATCATTTCCAGAACGAATATATCCTGAATGGCAAGATTCCATTTCGTGAGAGTCATAAGATGCTTCCTGGAAAGCATGTGAATCTTTTGGAGATTTTGGAATATCGTAAGATTAATGAGGACGTAGAGAATACCGTTGTCTATGCAGATTATGGCGATGGCTATGATGAAGAGGCTGGCGGTATCGCTTATATCAGTCATGCAAAACTTGGCAATAATTGCGTTTCCGGTACCATTTCGATACCGGAAGGTGCAAAGCGTGTGAAGTTTTACGTCAGTTCCATTTTTGGTTTTGGCTATGTAGCAAGGCTTGTGGATGAGGAGCAGCGCCCGGTGAAGTACCGACTGAGTGGAATTCCGGTAAATGATCGAATGCATCTGAATCTACAGGGATTTTTGACTTTAGAATGCGATGTAGAATCTGCTTCGGAACTTACATTTTCGATTTATCTCTATGAGATGCATGAGACAATCGAGGCACGAGCAGATGCTGCGCAGATGATAAACGAAAGAAAGGCATTAGAGAAGACGAATCGAGATGTATATTTTGCTTTGCAGAGTAGAATCTCGAATTTGGAGAATGAGTTAGAAGAGATTAAGTCATCGAAGTGGTATCGATTGATACAGAAGATGAAACGGAGAAGATAAATGGGAATGATGACAACCGATGATCCAATCTATAGAGAATGGATCAGAGAACATGAGAGTGAAAAATCTTGTAGCGATGATGCGCTCGAGATTATAAGATATGATGCATCAAGTCTGAAGACGATATTATCGAATTCGGATAAGAAGTATGTGATGTTTTGCGAGGAGGAATCGCTTGTTTCTGATGCGGCATATAAAGCGGCTTTGGAAATCGAGGATGCCATTTTCATCTATGGTGATAGTGATGAAGTGCGAGATGGAAAGCGATGTCATCCGTTCTTTAAACCGGATTGGTCACCGGATACATTTCGTAGTTTCTTCTACATGGGACATGCTTCTATCTATAACCGTGAGAAATTATTAGCGGTAGTAGAGAAGTTCGAGGATACGATTGCTACGAAGTCGCAGTATGAACTGACAGCAATCTATCTGGAAGAGACGCAGGCAGGGCGCGAGGAGATTGTGCATGTGCCAGAGATTTTCTATCATGAGAGAGTTTCGAATGATGTCTGCAAATACACCTGCCCTCGTTATGAATTACCAAAAAAAGCAGATGGAACCTATCCAAAAGCAAGTATTGTGATTCCTTCCAAGGATAATCCAAAGATTTTAAAACAGTGCGTGGATTCGATTGTGCATTTATCCACTTATCCGAATTATGAAATCATCGTTGTGGATAACGGAAGTAACGAGGAGAATCGTCAGTGGATATCTCAGTATCTCAAGGAGATGGGAGCGGAATATCTCTATCAGCCGATGGAATTTAATTTCTCGAAGATGTGTAATGATGGTGTGGCGAAGTCGACGGGTGATGTGGTCATTCTTTTGAATGATGATATCCTGATTTCGCAGGCGGATTGGCTGGAGATTATGGTCGAGCAAGCACTGCAGGAGCATACGGGTGCTGTTGGCGTAAAACTCTATTATCCGGATTCCAAGAAGATTCAGCATATTGGTGTAGTGAATCTGGAAGTTGGTCCATCGCATGCGTTTAGTCTGGAAGAAGACGAGGGAGATCTGTATTTCGGTAGAAATATCGCCACGTATAACAGTTTGATTGTAACAGCGGCTTGTCTTGCGGTAACAAGACAGAAATATGAGGAAGTAGGAGGATTAGATGAAGACCTCCGCATTGCTTATAACGACGTGGATTTTTGCTTGAATCTCTATGAAAAGGGCTACTACAATGTTGTTCGAAATGATGTGCAGTTATTCCACTACGAGTCCATCAGTCGTGGTACGGATAACGCGTCAGAAGCGAAGAAGCAGAGACTCCTTATGGAGCAGGAGAGACTTTATAGTAAGCATGAGAATCTTAGAGAGCACGATCCCTTCTATAATGACAATCTGGTACAGGATCGCTTGGATTTTGCAATCAAGGTGGACGAAACCAAGATTCGTACGGGAGCAGTTCGTTGGTTGAGTCAGCTTCCGGGAACACAGCAGAACATGCCGATATCCGTCGATAAACTAATAATTGATGAGAATGTTTATCTGAAGGGCTGGCTCTGTTCTGGAAATGTTGACTGGGATGACAATGCACCGATGTATGTACTCCTTCCTTATGGTCCGAATTTCCTGGAGATCCCGGTGAAGAAGGAGAAGCGATTGGATGTACAGTCCATTTTCCAGACGGAGTCATCGAACCTGGGATTTGTCTGTGTATTCCCAAGAGAATATTTGATGTATCCGGATACCCTGGTGGGTGTGGCAATCCATACGGAAGCTGGTGTATTCCACCAGTGGTCACCGCTTCAGATTCAGGTGGATGAAGTAGAACACCCACCGGTTTCTACGGTATCAAAACAGGAATATGAGCAGTT
This sequence comes from Lachnospiraceae bacterium AC2012, assembly GCA_000702525.1. GTDB lineage: Bacteria > Bacillota > Clostridia > Lachnospirales > Lachnospiraceae > FD2005. The sequence goes on along the minus strand of JNIN01000001.1, from coordinate 1,224,762 downwards.
AGTATCTAGCGATGTGTCTCAGGATTACCTGTCGGCTGTGGATCGATGGTTTCTTTCCGGTGATCGATTGTTTGTCAATGGATGGGCATTTAAGAAGAATGAGAAGAACAATCTGAAAATCCATTATGATGTGCTCGTTGCATCGGAAGATGAATTTGTATCCTATCGTATTCCGGTCAGAAAACGGGAGCGATTTGATTTGGCGGCAAAATTTGCAGATCAGAATTATATCTTGTTCTCCGGATTTGAAGCCGATGTGAATCTTCCAGAGAAACTCCATGGGGATGTGAAGCTGTATTTACAGGTGGAAGATATGGAACAGCAGACCATCTCCGTTGTGAAGCTTACGGAGTAGCAGAAGAGAAGATGACAAAATAGTGGTAAGGAGTTGCTTTGAGTAAATTAGCGAATTTGAAGAAATATCTATTCGATTATGGAATCGAATTTACGATGAAAAAGACAGCGTCGAAGTTTCATCTCTATGAGATGACGCAGAATGATTTCTATGCGAAGTGGCGTAAAGATCATCTGCTTCCAAAGAGTTGGAAAGAAGCTGTAGAACATGCCATGCAGGATTTTGCATCGAAGGTGAAAATCATCGATGGAACAGAGCAGGTTAGCTTGAAAGAAATGTTACAATCCCTGCCTAAGGACGTGAGGTGGATTCTGTTTACAAGACCTGGTGTGAAACTTCATTTTAGTTTTTATTATGAGACCTATATGTTTCTCAAGATGAGATCATTTGTCGATGTCATCTATTATGATGAAGATCAGTATGCAAAGAAAGGAAAGAAGTATCAGAATCCAAAATTCAAACCGGGATTTTCTATGGAATACCTCTATGGATATGATTATATCGGTTCCACTTTTCTGGTAAAGAAAGCACGGGTAGAGGAATTGGCGGAGGAATTCGATGATACGCTAGAAGTGTTATCGGCCTATGATTGGTTGGATTTCAAACTTACCCTCTTAGAAAAGATCAGTGCGATGGAGAATGAAAAGTATATGAATACTTCGGTTAAACCATGTGATGCATCGTATTATGTGCAGCGTATGGAGGCGGTACTTGTTTCAGAGCCTGAAGTTTTGCCGGAGGGCAGATCGGATTGGAGGAAATCGGAAGAAGAGATAGAGAAGGTGATGGAAATCATCACAGCGCATCGAAAGAAGCGAGGTCTCTTAGGAAAGCTCGAGAAGATGGATGTGCCTGGGTACTTCCATTGGATTCCGGAATTGAAAGAGAAACCACTGGTATCGGTTATTATCCCAAACAAGGATCATACCGATGACTTAATCCAGTGTGTGGAATCGCTGTATCAGATTGATCAGTATCACCATCTGGAAGTAATCATCGTGGAAAATAACAGTGAAGAAGAGAAGACCTTCCGTGATTATAGTGCGTTACTAGGTTCAGAATATGACCCGGATCAGGAATGCGTAGGAAAACTTTGTGAAGGTGTGACGGTGAAGATTGTCACATGGAAGCAGGGATTCAATTATTCTGCGATTAATAATTTCGGTGCAAAGTTTGCAACGGGTGAGATGCTTCTCTTACTCAATAATGATACAGAGATTATCAGTCCAAATACGATTACGGAATTGGTATCCTCTTGTCAGATGAATCGCGTGGGTGCAGCAGGTGCACTTCTGTATTATGCAGATGATACGATTCAGCATGCGGGTATTGTTTATAAGATCGGTGGCTTTGCAGCAAACGAATTGACTTGTAAAGAGTATACAGATCCACAGTATTATCCATATACGAGAGTCGTGCGAGAGATGTCTGCTTGTACCGCAGCTTGTCTCATGGTGCGAAAAGAGGTATTTGAAAAAATTGGTGGATTTGATGAGGAATTGGTCGTAGCATTGAATGATGTCGATCTCTGTATGAGAGTTCGTGCACGAGGATATCATATCCTGTTTAATCCATTTGCAACACTGCATCATTATGAGTCGAAGTCGAGAGGTCTCGAGGAGACGGATGAGAAGCGCGAAAGATTCGAACGCGAGATTAAACATTTCCAGGAGAGATGGCAGTTCGACCTGGATGAGGGAGACCCTTATTACAATATTGCCTTTACACTGCACTATGCGGATTATTCCATCGAGATGGAAGAAGATAATCATGGTAGATATACGATATAAAGTGGTTTATAATCTAGATGTTGCGTTGATTTGAGGCATAATATAAAGGAGAGAGTTTTTATGAAACAGAGGAAGTTATGGACTCGTTTCGGAAAGCTTGTCGGCATGATGGCAATTGCTGTTGCTGCGGTAAGCTTTACGAAGATGGATGTTCATGCAGAAGGAACAGACGATGGTTCTTATATGGGAATCAGCTACGAAGATGCGGTAGAGGATGATAGTGTGGCAATCGTATCCGATGGTGAATTGTATATCGGAAGCGATGCGAAGGCAGCGATTCGTTCTAGCAGTTATACGCAGAGAAGCGGGATCGATGTGTCAAAGTGGCAGAATCGTGCGACGATTAATCAAACAGGTAGCGATATTAATTGGTCAGCAGTTAAAAATTCAGGAATTGAATTTGTAATAGTAAAGGTTGCAGGTAGAAATAAGACAGATGGATCTATATATACTGATGCATATTATGATTCAAATATTCGAGGGGCTGCAAGTGCTGGTCTCAAGGTTGGTGTTTATTTCTTTAGTCAGGCATTGAATGAAGCAGAAGCGATTGAAGAAGCAAACTATACACTGGGTATTGTTCAGAATTATAACATTCAGTTGCCTGTGATTATGGATTATGAATGGACAGAAGGTGATCGACTAGAAAATGGTGGCGATGTCGTTTCCAGAACAGCAACTGTAAAAGCATTCTTATCCAGAGTGACAAGCTATGGATATGCAGCAGGTTTATATTCCAGTGACTATACTATTGCTACTTACTTAGATGGCAATTCCATCGCAGCAAATTATAAGATGTGGGTGGCAAGATATGGTGCCAATAATGGAGAACCAAGCAAGGAACCTACATACTATACAGGTGCTTGGGATTTCTGGCAGTATACATCGAGAGGTTCTTTGGATGGTATCACTGGAAATATCGACCGTGACTTCTGGTATGATGACGGTACGATTAGTGGTAAGAATTATGCGGCAGTATTTAATGCAGATTATTATGCCGCACATAATCCGGATGTGGTAGCGGGATATGGTTCGGAACCGGCAGCTCTGCTTCGTCATTTCATTGAGAATGGTATGGCAGAAGGTCGTCAGGGATCGGCATCGTTCAATGTCATGTCCTACTATAACCAGTATCCGGATTTGAGAAATGCCTTCGGTAAGAATTGGGCGTCATTATATAATCACTATATGACATCAGGTGTTTTCGAAGGTAGAAATGGTACGGGATACGAAGACACGATGCTGGGCTTCCAGACAACATATAAGGGTGTGAACTACGCCGCTGTTTATGATTTCAATTATTATTACAAGAATAATGCAGATGTAGCATCTGTTTTTGGATGGGATGATGCAAAATTATTACAGCATTTTGTTGAAAATGGTATGGCAGAAGGTCGTCAGGCGATTGCATCATTTAATTTGAATTCTTATGAGTATGCAAATTATGATTTAAGACTTCAATTTGGTGAGGATAGTGTAGAGTATTATCAGCATTATATTTCTAGTGGTAAGTCAGAGGGTAGAGTTGCAACGGGTTATGAAAATGCAACTTGGTCCGATAATTTTAGTGTAATGTATCGATTGTATAATCCAAATTCAGGAGAACATTTCTATACATCAAGTGTTGCAGAGAAAAATAATCTTGTATCCGTGGGTTGGAATTTTGAAGGATGTGCATGGGATGCACCAAAAACTGGTGTAGCAGTTTATCGTGTATATAATCCAAATGCAGGTGATCATCATTATACAACGAATTATGCAGAAGTTGAGAATCTGGTTTCTCTTGGATGGAACTACGAGGGTATTGGATGGTATTCTGATACATCAGAGACAACAGCACTGTATAGACTTTACAATCCAAATGCTGTTGCAGGTGCACATCATTTCACATACAATGCAGCAGAACGTGATAATCTGGTATCTGCTGGATGGAAGTATGAAGGCATTGCCTGGTATGGTTTATAGGAAGTAAGGAGTTTTCATGAAAAAGTTTAAGCGATTATTAGCAGTAGTATTAGCTAGTACACTTATGAGTAGTTCCTTTGGATATTTAGGAACGACAACCGTTTATGCGGAAGAAGCAGTAGCTGTTGAAGATAGAACTGGTTTAGAGGAGATGACAGAGATTGTTGTCGATGATTCTGAAACAGTTGTTGTATCGGACGAGAAGTACAGTCATGCAGATGTAACGAGTAGTGCGTATACAGAGTATACGAATGATTATTTTTATAACCAGTTAACGACTACAGAGAAGTCATTTTATAACAAGATGTTTATGGCATGTCAGAAACTTCTGACTTCCAGTGCAGATGCATATTATAGTAGTGGTAACTACTATACAGATTTTGTTTCATATAGTGGTCTTACGTGTGACAATGCTGTTAGAGTTGCATCTATTATGAAATATAATAATCCACAGTTTTATTTTATAAATGCAAATTATGCTACGACGGTAAGCGGTGATAATTTTGCGCTTGGAGTTTATAGTGAGTTCGGAACAGGAACAACACGTTCAAATGCTACCAATAAGTTGTTTAGTGTTGTAGAATCATATCTTGCAAAGGTAAATGCTCAATCATCAACATATGCAAAGCAGAGAATGGCTCATGATTTGATCTGTGTGAATACAGTTTATGATGATTCTCTTAATGCAAGTGCAAATCAAGGAGTATATAGTGTGTTTGTAAACGGATTGTCTGTTTGTGCAGGTTATTCGGAAGCTTTCGCTATGTTATGTAATGCTGCAGGTATTCAAACAGTTAGCGTGACAAGTTATGCACATGAGTGGAATCTGATTTTACTAAATGGTAATTGGTATTATGTAGATTGTACGTGGGATGATGGAAATGGAGAAGTTTATGATAAACTGTATTTAGATTGTGGTTCGAATACAGTTTTTTCTCAAGATTCTAATGGTTATCATACTCCAGAGTCAGATGTATGGACAGGTATATATCCAGAAGTTTCACTGACAGATTATATAGTATCAGGAAGTGAGTTGAGTGGATATGTAGCACCAACTAATACTTCAACAACGACAACCCCAACGGTTGCCTCTCAGGTGATGTATCGATTATATAATCCAAATTCCGGAGAGCATTTCTATACAGCAGATAGTAATGAAAAAAAATATCTGGATGCGATAGGATGGAATTATGAAGGAACAGCCTGGACTGCTCCGGTTTCTTCTGGATCACCAGTATATCGTATGTATAATCCGAATGCGGGAGATCATCATTATACGACGAATGCAGCTGAGAGAGACATGCTTAGAAATGCAGGATGGAATTATGAAGGAATTGGTTGGTACTCTGCGGATTCACAGACAACACCTCTGTATCGCCTGTATAATCCGAATGCAATAGCAGGAGCACATCACTATACAACCAATGCAGCCGAGAAAGATATGCTTGCATCTATTGGATGGAGATATGAAGGACTTGCTTGGTATGGTTTATAAATCTAAAGAATTCTGAAGATAGGACTGGAACCGTAATTTTCGGTTTCCAGTCTTTTCTTTTTGTCCTATAATAAAAGTGTTTGGGATGATAAAAAACTAGGAGGAGTTATGAGTAGACGAAAGGGGTTTTTAACATTTGCGCTGATTGGCATCATGGCAATTCAGTCGATTCGTATCGGACCAGCAGTTGTTCGAGCAGAGGAATCTATGGAGTCCTATACAGGACTTAAGCATCAGATTATAGTAGAAGATATTGGGGATTGTGTTGTTACAGATGCGAAGTATAGTCATGCATCCGTAGCAAATGCGATTTATAGCGAATATACGAATGACTATTATTATTCGAGGCTATCAGATTGTGAGAAGGCACTTTATGATGGATTGTATATTGAGTGTCAGAGACTGCTTTTAAATAATGACAGTATAGCAGTTTATGGAAACTATGGGGGAGACTATTATGGGCTCACAAGTTATGTCTCTTACACGGGACTTTCGACAGAACAGGTGTCTAGAACCGCATGGATTTTTCAGATGGCAAACCCACAGTTTTATTTTTTTAATGGGATTCTTCATCTGAGCAGCCCTTATGATAGTCCGTCAAACGGAATGGTTGCATTAGGTGTATATGATGCATTTCTAGATGGAAATGCAAGAGCTACTGCGACTGCTAAGATATTCAATAGAGCAACGCAGTTTGTTTCACAAATAAATACGAAGTCTTCACAATATGAAAAAGAGAAACTGGCATATGAATTAATCATCAATAACACAATATACCAATATGGTGCTTATGATCAAAGTGCTTATAGCGTGTTTGTAGAAGGCACGTCAGTATGTACAGGATATGCATTGGCATTTTCAATGCTTTGTAATGCGGTAGGTATTCAGACGATTTCCGTTACAAGCGATTCTCATGTATGGAATTACGTGAACATCGGAGGTGCTTGGTACAATGTGGATAGTACATGGGGAGATGGTCAATATGATATTTATGCTTACTTAAATATAGGGTCTCAAGCGATGGCATCGGAAGATTATGATGGTAGTCATGTGACAGAATCTCTATGGAATGGTTTATTGCCATCCATAAGCGCATCGGATTTTGATCCGAATTTGATAGGTTATAGTGTGATGTATCGATTATATAATCCAAATTCCGGAGAACATTTCTATACAGCAGATGGGAATGAAAGAAACTATCTGGATGCGATCGGATGGAATTATGAGGGAGAGTCTTGGACAGCTCCTTCGTATTCCGCTATTCCGGTATATCGATTGTATAATCCGGTAGCAGGTGATCATCACTATACAATAAATTATGCAGAAGTTGTGAATCTAACATCGCTTGGCTGGAGCTTTGAAGGTGTAGGATGGTATTCGAGTGACAGTGAGAATACGGCATTATATCGTTTATATAATCCGAATGCAGTTACGGGGACACATCATTACACAGAAAATTATGGAGAAGCAATGTATCTGCAGAATATCGGCTGGAGCTTTGAGGGTGTCGGCTGGTATGGAAAGTAATAACAGATTAGAGAGGAAAAAAATGAGGTTTTACAAAATGAGGAAGGCATTATGCCTCACACTCATTGGCACAATGCTGATGATGCCATTTGGCAGTGTGACAGCAAATGCTGAAGAGACAGTGAATGAAACGGTTGTGGATGCAGAAACTACAGAAGCAATAACAGAAGAGACAGCAGTAGGAAGTGAATCACTGGTTAATTATGTAGTAGTTGATCAGCCAAGTTTAACATCTGGTAGTCAGCAGATGATTACCGTTGGTATCGGAGATGGTACGAAAGAGTTAACAGAGGCAACACTTACCTATCAGAATGATACGACAGGTGTTCAGGCAGAAGTTTCGATGACAAATCAGACAGAAAGTGCAGCAGAATTTGCAATTGATTGTACAGAATCTGGTTCTTATCGTCTGGTAAAGATTACATATACATTAGATGGTGCTATCTATGAAGAAGATTTCGAAACGATGGGAATCGATGCAAAGTGGGGCGTAGATACAGAAGTTGAGACAAACCCAGATGATGTAACAGTTGATGAAGATGCAATGGATGATGCCATTACAGTAGAAGAAATGCCGGATGGTGAAGATGCCGGTGAAGTAGCAATCGAAGATTCTTCTGCAGATACGATTACGGATGCGCTTCAGTCTTCAGAGACAGAACAGGATATGGAAGTAAAAAGTGACTTCAAAGCATTTAAGAGTATGGTTATCGTTTTGGATCCAGGACATGATGCAACGCATAGAGGTGCACAGTGCAATGGATATGATGAAGCTACTTTGAATCTTAAGATTGCACAGTATTGTAAGGCAGAATTGCAGAAGTATGCCGGTGTGACAGTTTATATGACAAGAGAGTCTATGAATTGCCCACATCCGGGAACATCATCGCAGCAGGATAATGCAGCTAGAGTGGAATATGCAAAATCTGTAGGTGCAGATGTTTATGTTTCTATCCATTTAAATTCTGGTTCAAGTTCTGCACACGGAGCAGAAGTGTATTATCCAAATGGAAGTTATAATAGCGCTATTGGTGCAGAAGGTGCTGGATTGGCACAGAGCGTTTTAAATAACTTAAAGGCACTTGGACTTAAGAGTAATGGAACGAAGATTCGTAATTCCGAGGATAATTCCCTTTATCCAGATGGTTCTCTTGCAGATTACTATGGTGTAATCAAGCGTTCGAAGTTAAATGGCTTCCCGGGAATCATTATTGAACATGCATTTATGTCCAATGCATCCGATTGTGCAAATTATCTTTCATCCGATGCAAAGTTGAAGGCGCTTGGTGTAGCAGATGCGAATGGTATAGCATCTTATTATCATTTAGATACAAATAGTTATGATGCAGTTTTCCAGGCAAAATATTATTATCGTAATAATCCGGATTTACAGTCTGCTATTGGTACAGATGAGAACAAACTTCTGTCCCATTTCCTGACTTATGGTTTAAATGAAGGTCGTGTAGCAAGTCCGGTATTCGATATTAATTATTATATGAATAACAATGCCGATTTGAAGGCGGCTTACGGTAGTAATCGAATGGAATATGTAAATCATTTCATGACTTATGGAATGAAAGAGGGTCGTCAGGCAAGTACGAACTTTAATGCGAAAGCCTATAAGAATCGTTATGCGGATATTAGTGCAAGCTTTGGTGACGATTTAACGAAGTATTATTATCATTATATTGAATATGGAGAGTATGAAGGAAGAAATGGTACTGCGAATGACAATACGGTAGTGGTTCCTTCATCCAAGGGATATGTGAATTATCCAACAACGGGTGATAGTTATTCACAGTATATGTATCGATTATATAATCCAAATTCCGGGGAACATTTTTATACAGCAAGCACAGCGGAAGCAGATAATATTATCGAAGCTGGCTGGAGATATGAGGGGATTGGCTGGAAAGCACCAAGATCATCATCTGTCCCAGTATACAGATTGTATAATCCGAATGCAGGTGATCATCACTATACCATGGATGCAAATGAGAAGAATTACTTGGTTAGTTTAGGATGGAACGATGAAGGAATCGGTTGGTACTCCGCGGGAAGTAATGCAATCCCATTGTATCGTCAGTATAATCCGAATGCGAAAGCAGGAAGTCATAACTATACCGTAAATTATAGTGAAAATCAGAATTTAGTATCGTTAGGCTGGAGAGCTGAGGGTATTAGCTGGTATGGTTTATAAGGAATAGGAGTTGTTTCTATGAAGGTATTAAAAAAGGGTTGGAGGGGCGCGATTTTATCAATCGCGCTCTTCGCTATGTTATTTATTTGGAATGGAATTGATGTAAAAGCCGCTGAAAATGGTTCGTTTACAGTGACAGATGCGAAGAGTCATGTGCAGAATTCACATTTTGCATTGGATGATGTGAACTATCTGTTTTTAACAGATCAGAATTCATTGGATGCCATCACGATTACTTCGAATGCAGATATTGCAAGCATTGATCGAACAGATTTAAGTTTTGATGCAACCGTAGATGCAAGAACGATTTCAGGTGATTTTAGCGCAAATCAGACAGTGACATTAACAATGCAGGATGGTAATACGGAGAAGATTACTTTGATGCAGTCTGATCTCCCATGTATGTATATTTCCTTGAATGGTACAACACTTAGTGAAATTAATGCGGATAAGGATGTGAAGCATCAGGGAAATTCTGTGACGATTACAGATGTTGATGATACAGCAAATGATCTCGACAAAACCAATGTTGAGATGAAGGGGAGAGGTAATTCCTCTTGGTCATGTTATGACAAGAAGGGTTACCAAATTAAGTTCGACAAGAAGACATCCGTTCTTGGAATGGAAAAGGCAAAGAAGTGGGTGCTTCTTGCAAACTCCAGTGACTGCTCTATGATGAAGAATAAGATTGCTTTTGATGCTGCAAACCAGATGGGATTTGCCTATACACCGGATGCAGAGTACGTAGATCTCTGGGTGGATGGCGATTATATCGGTAACTATCTCGTGACAGAGAAGGTGGAAATCGGAAGTAGTAGATTAAATCTTACGGATGCGAATGCGGTTCTGATGGAATATGATAATGATTTCTATAAGTCCGAGGATTATTATTTTACGGATGAAATTACGGGAACACATTTCGTAATGAAAGAGTCTAATACCGATAACGATACTACGGGTATGACAGATTTCCAGAACACACTTCATGAATTAGAATTGGAGATGTATTCAAATCGAGGTTGCTATAGTTGGGCAGACATTTCAGCAAAGTTGGATGTAGAATCCTTTGCAAAATGGTATGTTGTGAATGAATATTTCCTGAATAAAGAGAGTACTAGCACCAGCTTCTACTTATACAAGGATGGAGCAAATGGCAAAATCTGTGCCGGACCGGTATGGGATTTTGATTCAGCTATGGGTGCAGGTACATCTGGTGCTTCTGATCTCTATATGTATCAGCATTGGTTGTTACAGTTATTATTTGAGAAGTCAGAATTTCAGACATTAGTGCAGCAGGTTTATAGCCAGTATGCTTCTGTTTTAAATAGTGCAGATGAAGAAGTATTAACTCTCCAGAGTGAGATTCAAAATTCTGCGAATATGAATTATCTTCGTTGGTACAGACTGGGAACAACAGATGCAAAGGGAAATACTTTCCCTGCAACATATGAAGAAGCAGTAAATGATTTACAGACATGGCTAAGTACAAGACAGAGTAAATTTAGCACCTATAAGCCAGATTATACATTTACAGCTACAGTTTCTTCTGATTATCGTACGACGGAATTGACATATCAGAGCCTAGGAAAGAGCTTTAACAGATTATGGTTTGTTGTATGGTCTGATGATGGTGGAAGAAATGATGAAGTGTGGTATGAGGCTACACCTGGTGCAGACGGTGTATGGCGTGCAACGGTAGATATGACGACTCATGGAACGACGGGTATGTGTACTGTTCATGTATGGACGGGTGATGCAAGTGGACCAAAAGCTTCACAGATGGCTAGTTCCTTCTATGCAAAGACAGCATCTGGTCAGCCAAATCCGGTAATTCCTGTACAGAATACAGTATCATCGCAAACAGTATATCGCTTATATAATCCAAATTCAGGGGAACATTTTTATACTTTGGATTGGAATGAAGCGACATACCTTGATCAGATTGGATGGAATTACGAGGGTGTTGCTTGGAATGCGCCAACTTCTGGTTCTCCAGTATATCGTATGTATAATCCGAATGCGGGAGATCATCATTATACTTTGAATTATAATGAGGCAATGTGGTTAAAGAGTTTAGGCTGGAATTATGAGGGCATCGGCTGGTATTCAGACGATAGTCAGACAACAAATGTTTATCGTGTTTATAATCCGAATGCAACGGGTGCAGGTGCGCACCATTTCACGATGGATTATAACGAGGCAAAATGGCTGAAGAGTTTAGGCTGGAATTATGAAGGAATCGGATGGTATGGTTTATAAGAAACACCGTATAGTAATAGAATTAGTGACGGTATTGGCATTGGTGTTCATGCTGGTTTGGGCGCCGGTGTTATCGGTACAGGCTACTGACTATAGCAGCAGTGGTTGTGTGAGATGGGCGAGATATCGTACTTCGCAAGTTTATGGTTTTACCTTACCATCGACGACCAATCAACCGAGTGGTGTTTATGGTGCATCGAATTGGTGGTATAGTTTGCCGTCGAAATATCCGAGAGGACAGGTGCCGGAAGCAAACTGCCTGGCGATTTGGTCTGGTGGAAGTGCCGGTTATGGGCATGTTGCCTATGTGGAATCTGTGAATGCGGATGGTAGTCTTACGTTGACAGAGGGTGGATTTAGTTCGTCTACCTATACGGATTCCGTTACGGGTGAACTTCATACGGGAGTGCGTTGTAGCACGGTGACGACGATGGTTCGTAAGAATTATACATTTCTAGGATATGTATATTTGGATGGAACAGTACCGGATGATGTAGAATCAGTTTCGATGTATCGACTGTATAATCCGAATTCCGGGGAACACTTCTACACAGGAAATGCATCGGAGATGCAGATGTTATCATCGATAGGCTGGAATTATGAAGGGGTTGCTTGGACAGCACCGAAAACCTCTGCGACACCGGTGTATCGATTATATAATCCGAATGCGGGAGATCATCATTATACGACGAATGCTGCGGAAGCGCAGAATCTCATTTCCTTAGGATGGCAAGATGAGGGCATTGGTTGGTATTCAGATGATCAGCAATCGACGGTTTTGTACCGTGTCTATAATCCAAATGCGACGGGCGCAGGAGCGCATCATTATACAACAAACTATGAGGAGGCAAAGTACCTCGTACAGTTGGGGTGGAATGATGAAGGAACCGCCTGGTATGGGTTGTAGATAAGAAAAAAAGTAGCCTTGCTGGCTTTCGGTAAACGAGAGTCAGCAAGGCTTTTTTATAAAAAGAAAATGGAATAGTAATAATACGAAAAAGATTATTAAAAATGAGAAGAATTTATTAAAACGATGTTTAAAATGTAACGAAAGTATAAAATTTGTATATTTTGTATATTGATATGTCAATGTGTTCATGAGAAAATGGTCGACGTTGTATCAAAATTTTTAGGTTTTATTTTGTGGAGGTATTATGAAAAGAATAAAATCGATGTTGGCATTAGCGTTGACGCTAGTGATGGTAGTTACTTGTGGACAGATGGTTGGTGTAAGCAAAGTGGAAGCTGCATCTAACGATGTGACATATACCTTGTATAATGCACAGCGTATTGATACGGAACTCGTGAAATCATTAGTAGCTGATGAAGCAGGCGCAACGAATTACGATAATATCACTGTTTATGCTGCAAATGATGCAACGGTGATGGATGTAAAAGTTAACTCTTCTAATACGGAAATTTTTTATGGATTATTTAACTGGAGTGGAACCGGTGATGCAGAACCTTTAGTTCAAGATTTTCTATCAGCAGGTAGATACAATATTGGACAGATGTTTAAATCCAATGGTGCAAATTATGCTATTATTCTTAATACAAAACTATATACATCAGATATCGATGGTGGTTGTTTGATTTTTTCACAGACGGAAGCAAAGCGTCTTGGGTTACCGGTAGAAGGTACAAGAACGGATAATGGAACATGCACCATGCATCGATTATATAATCCAAATTCTGGAGAACATTTCTATACAGCAAATGATACGGAGAAGAATTATCTCGTTTCGCTTGGCTGGAAATATGAGGGAATAGGTTGGACAGCTCCTGCATATTCCGGAACACCAGTATATCGTGTGTATAATCCAAATGCCGGGGATCATCACTATACAACGAGTGTAGCAGAAAAGAATAACCTGGTATCTCTTGGTTGGAAGGATGAGGGAATTGGTTGGTACTCCAATGAACTTGGAACAACGACACTTCATAGATTATATAATCCAAATGCAACAGGAGCAGGAGCCCATCATTATACTACAAATGCAGGTGAAGCAACTAATCTTCAGAACCTTGGATGGAGATATGAAGGTACTGCCTGGTACGGTTTATAAAATATTAAGAATCGGAGTTCGATTGTAAAAGAAATAGAACAAATGTAACGAAAGTGTTCATTTCGTTGTTTTGGCCTTGATAATTGACTCATGGATATGAGAAAATTATCAAGGTGTTTTTTATTCATTTTGAGGATTTTACAAAAGAAAGGGAGGAAAACTATGAAAAAGATAAAATCCATTGTATCTATGTTAATGGCATTTGTACTGGTACTTGCATGTGTACAGATGCTGGGAGTAAAAGAGGTCGAGGCAGCAGGGGAAAAATATGTTGTGCGAAATGCACAATATGTACCTACGTCTGAATTAAGTGCAATATTGAAAGAAGATTTTGGTGATGCAGCGCCTTATATTAAAGTTTATATCGTAAACGATGCTACAGTTATTGATACTGCATATACGGAAGCTGATGATGCAAGTTTTTATGCTTTTCGTATTAATGATTTGAATTCAGGTGATTCTGATACAGAATATTATGATGATGAAGCAGTAACGTCAAAAAGAATCAATGTAGGACAAATTTTTAAGACCAATTCATTTAATGCTGCAGAGTTGGTGTCGGAAGATGAGTATAGTGTTTATATGTCACAGACTCTTGCAAAACAGATGGAACTATCTGTTCAGGGAACAAGAACTGATAATGCAACTTGCACGATGCATAGATTATATAATCCAAATTCTGGAGAACATTTTTATACAGCAAATGATGCAGAGAAGAATCATCTGGTGTCTCTTGGCTGGAATTACGAGGGAGCAGGCTGGACAGCACCAGCATGCTCCGGAACACCAGTATATCGAGTATATAATCCGAATGCCGGAGACCATCACTATACAACAAATGTAAATGAGAAGAATTATCTAGTATCGATTGGTTGGAATGATGAGGGAATCGGTTGGTATTCTAACGAACTTGGAACATCAACATTGCATCGATTATACAACCCAAATGCAACGGGAGCAGGTGCACATCATTATACAACAAATGCAGCAGAGGCAACTATTCTTCAGAATCTCGGATGGAGATATGAAGGAACTGCTTGGTATGGACTGTAAAATTTTAAGGAAATAAAAAGATAGATAGGACAGGGCGAATCGATTTAAGGTTCGCCCTGTTTTCTTTTCTGTTTTAGATTTTTTTTACTATGTTAATCAGGGGAACCTTGTTATAATGAACGTACATGATTTCAGAGTTATGGGAGGAAGTAGTGTATGAGAAAGAAACGATTCACAAGATTAGTAAGTATGGTTTTAGCTATGACGCTAGTGCTAACAGGTACATTATTGTACAGTGCAAATTTAAGTAAGGTAGAGGCAGCGGACTATATCCCGGTATATCGCTTATATAATCCAAATACGGGAGAACATTTCTATACAGTAAATGAAGTAGAATATGAGTATCTTCAGAGGGTAGGCTGGAATGACGAGGGAATCGGCTGGTATGGAGCTAGTTCCGGAGAAGCGGTATATCGATTATATAATCCAAATGCAATTGGTGGAGATCATTATTACACTAAGAGCAGAGGTGAAGCAGAAGTGCTGGTTGGATTAGGATGGCGTATTGATAATGAGTGGCAACCGGCTTTTTATTCTAGTGGAAGCACAAATCTTTATGTAGAATATAATCCAAATGCGGAATCGGGAGCTCATAATTATACGACAAATGATGCTGAGCATAATAGCTTGCTGAGCATTGGTTGGAAATATGGAGCTGTCGCTTGGCAGGTTATGGCACCTGGAACGAATTATAAATCTAGGGTGCAGGTTGATTGTAATGTAACTGGTGTTGGCGGTAAGGAAGAAGCAATTGCCGGTTCTTACAGATGGTTATATGCTGATAGAACGTTCGATCCGGGAGACTTATCAGGACAGACACCAGAGGTTGAGTTTTCAGCAGATGTTACGATGAATGGTTCTGGAAGTGATTACGAAACACAGTTTGCAATTGCTGGAACAGGCCCTACCGATGGACAGGTCGGCGTTGAGATTCATTATCAGGCTGGTAGTGATGCGACATATGCACAGGGACGTATTAATGTAACATCGATTAATTTCCCGGCTGGTTCTAATGCATATGGACAGCAGTATTATTCTGTAAATACGAATGCACCAAGAATCAGTAATGGTCAGACGGTTCGATTAACTGTGAAGTATTTTGCTTCTGGTTATATGCAGAGTTTTGTAAATGGTACTTTGGTTGGACAGTTTAGAACAAAATTGAATCCGACAACAACAGTTGTACCAAATGCTTCAATGACTAGTTACACAAGCGCATATATTCTTCATGTAAATGCAAATACGAATTGTAAAGTTTCAAATATTCAGGTACTTCGAAAAGGAACAGATGTAACAAAGTGGAATCCTGGAGCGGGAGATCCTTTTGGTTTCCATCAGAGTCAGTATGATATTTCAAATGGTGTAATATCAGGTATTTTCTAAATTAAAGATTGAAGAATTAGAAGTAGTGTTTCAGTTCAAAGAGTGAATTGGAACACTACTTTTTTATATTAAAACTATGGGTTGATTTGGTAAGTATAAAGAATGTAAGATATACTAGTATGATGTAAAAAAAGAGGTGCATACTTATGAATAACTCAAATATTCAGGAATTATACAAATATATTAAAACACGAAAAATGGAAGTAGTATTTGTCTATCTGTTTACAATCTTATTGTATGGTGTATGGATGGCACAGAATCTGGTTACTTTTGATGCAGAAGGATTTTATTTTGAGGATTCTGGTTTGAAATGGTATGAACAGTGGTATCAGTTAGGACGCTGGTCATTGGTTGTTATGAAGAAAATTCTCAATGTAAAGCTTGTTAATCCCTATTTTCAGCTGACAACTTTGGGAATCTTTTTCCCGGCATCTGTTATTCTTTGGTGGTTTTGTTTTTATAAATGGAATCATTTTAAAGAGTCAAAGTTTGCCTTGTTAGTGTTTTCAGGTCTTTATATTTCTCATCCTATTTGGGCAATGCAGTTTTCCTATAGAAATCAGATGGAAGCAATTACAATTATTATGATTTTGCTTCCAATTGCAATGTTGTTGCTAACAGATCGAGTGAGTGATGGTCGTTGGATAAGAATAATTGTTGCAGCTGTATTCGTTATTTTTAGTTTTGGTGCATACCAGAGCTTTATGTTTCTCTATGCAGAAGCAATTGTAATCTATCTTTTATTCCGTGTTTATTACGATTATATACAGGAAGGAAAGAAAGATTGTTGGAGAGAAGTTGTATTTTTGGCTTTCTTCACAGTTGTTTGTTACGTTATTTATTCTTGTATTGCTAAGTATATGTGCTCTATTAGAGGACTTACTTATGGAACAGATTATCTAAGTACACAGTTTCATTGGGGAACATACTCTCTAGCTGAGAATGTAAACACTATTCTGGGTTATATCAAGGAAACGCTTCTTGGAGATGGAGTAGTATATAATGCTTTAGGTGCAGTTGAAATTATTATTGGTTTAGTAATGGTAATTTACGCATTTAGAAATAGAATTGGAGCAAGAATTCTTGCATTACTTTTGTTTATTGGATCGTGGATCATACCGTTTTCCCTTGTAATTGTAACAGCAGCGGATATTGTTGATCGTAGTCAGTTTAGTTTTACATTAACATTAGCGTTCTGGGGAGCTATGGAATTTGGTGCATTATACCACTATTTCTTTAGAATAAGAGTGACAGATATTCGAGCTTTATTTTTCGTTTTCATTTTGGCATGTGCGATTGTACCTCAGATGCAAAAGACTACAAGATTGTTATACACCGATTATATGATCATGCATATGGATGAAGTTCAGTTGTGGACAATTTATTATGAAGCTATGCAGAAAGGAGCAGAAGAAGGCGATACCATTGTTTTCGTTGGAGCAAAAGGGAATTATCTTACGGGTTCTATGGTAGAAAAGGAAGTAGTAGGATTCTCTTATTTAGAGGCGAATGATATTAGCGTTAGTGGTAAGGTTGTGGAAGCAATGAGAGCTTATGGCATGAATGTTGAGAAGCCAACAGATGAACAGATTAAATACGCAAAAGAGGTTGCTGAAACAATGGAATCATGGCCGGATAGTGAAGGTATTGTAGTAGAAGATGGTTTGATTATTGTAAAACTATCGTAGGAGATATAATTTAAATGACGAATAAACAAAAATATATTCGCCTTATAGCGACAAGTATAATCTTTGTAGTAGTGATTGCTGCTTTGTATTTTGTTTCACAGAAATTGAATACAGCAGATGAGATGGCAAAGATTAATGAGATGATATTAGAAGATGCGGGGCATAATGATCCGAAAGTACTTGTGCAAGAGGATGAGGAAACACAGTTTGATGAGGATAATTTGATAGATGATTTAATGAATTATGAATACTTTGTATGTCCGGATAAGGAAGAATTACAAAGTCAGGTGGAAACTGCTGGATTTGAATTAATCTATGAATCATCAGAACATTTTGTTTTTAAGAACAATAGAGAATGTACCATCTATTTTGTTCGACATGGTCAGACGGATGCGAATGTTGCGCAGTTATTTGCAGGAAGTGGTACAGATGCAACTCTTACAAGGCAGGGGGAGGAGCAAGCACTAGCGACGGGAAAAGCTTTATCAGAAGTATCATTTTCCGATGTATACGCAAGTGAATTAACAAGAACACAGAAAACAGCAGAGTTAGTTTTAAGTGAGAATGCATCAGAGACTCCAGAGATAGAGGTATTAAGTCAATGGAATGATATTGATTGGGGCCAGGTAGAAGGTATGCCAGCATCAGAAGTGTTTTCCATCTATCCGGATTTCAATGAGGATACCTATATCGGAACTGCTACAGACGAAAGTTTTGTTTCGCCAATACAGGCTGAGACAAAAGTGGAGGTGATATCTCGAATGCATACTGCGCTAAATCAAGTAGTAGCAGAGACGGAAGGAAATGCTTTAGTTGTCGGACATTCTTCTATGATCTGGTGTTTGAAGTCGATGTTTGGGGAGCAGATATCGGTCGATGGGTTAGATAATGCAAGTATTACAATACTTCATTATGTTCAGGGAAATTGGTCTGTAGAACGAGTAAATGTATCTGCAGATGAATACTAGTTTAGGAGTATAGAATGTTGAGTTTAGGATCGAAAGCATGGAATATAATGGAGAAGATGATACATTTCTTTTTATATAAGATTTTTCGTTTGAAATTATCAGAGGAACAGTTTCAGAATTTCATGCAATTTATTAAGTTTGGAATAGTAGGTGTGAGTAACACGGTGGTTTCGTACGCGATATATGTTGTTATGTTATTGTTTTTAGAACGATATCAGCTGTTTGAAAGTACGGATTATATTATTTCTCAAATCATTGCCTTTATTCTTAGTGTCCTTTGGTCTTTTTATTGGAATAATAAGTTTGTTTTTAAGAAGGAAGAGGATGCAGAGCGAATTTGGTGGAAGGTGTTAATGAAGACTTATGTCTCTTACGCCTTTACCGGATTGTTTTTAAATACTGTATTGTCGGTGTTATGGATTGAATTGCTTGGCATTTCAAAATTGATTGCGCCAATTATTAATTTGTTAGTAAGCGTACCAATAAATTTCTTAATGAATAAGTTTTGGGCGTTTAGGAGTAAATAATAGGAGGGAAAAATGAATAATAAAAATGAACTTATGTTCGAGGGAAGAGACAAAGTCGTCATAGCAGTATTGATTTTCGTATTGTTGCAAATGTGCTATGGAAAGATGCTTTTTTCTACTAATGTGTACCAAGATTTTGGTGCTGTTGTTTTAAATCAGGGAACTACATATAATTGGCTTGAAATAGGAAGATATGGATTAGTATTACTTCGATATATATTTGGGACAATTAATCAAAATGTGTATTATACAGCATTTCTTTCATCCATTTTCTTTGTTGTTACATCAATGACATTTATTTGCATAATTGAATATTTGATAAAAAGTAATCTCAATACTATTACAGCGGTTTTATTTAGTTTGATGTTATTTGTGCATCCAATCTGGATAGAACAGATTTATTTTCAATTTCAATCCTTTGAAATATTATTTGCCATTTTTTTGGTAGCTACATCTTTATATTTATTATTTTCTGCAGATGATTTGTGTTTACCAAATGTAATTTGTTACCTATGTAGTATTTGTTTTAGTGTATTAGCATTTGGTGTCTATCAATCAATGCTTAACATATATATTACTGCATGTGCTGGATTTTATTTGTTATCAGAGAGAAGAGGAAGTGGTTGGAAAAATTTATTTAAAGATATGTTTTTTCATATTTCTTTCTTTATGATTGATTTTTTAGCATATGAAATAATATCTCATATATTTAGTCAATCAGATTATATTGAAAATCAAATATTATGGGGACAGTTACCAGTAAAGGATGTTTTATTATCAATAATAGTTTATATAAAAAATGTATTTATTGGATATGGAACTTTTTATACAGCTACATATACAATAATGCTAGGATTGGCGTTACTGCTGTGGCTAGTGCATACAATTATTAGGTATATGCAGAAAGAGAAGTTGAGTAATGATTTTATAGATTTAATGATTTTATTGGGACTAGCAATTACTCCTTTCATTTTAGGATTTATCACAGGAAAAGAACCTTATATTAGAAGTCAATTAGCTTTACCATTGGCAACGGCGTTGTTATTTATATATAATGTAAAGGTTGTTAGTCTGAACTTTAGTAGAAATCGGATATATATTGTTGCTGTGTTAGGTATATCGTTTATTGCTTTATATTCACCACTTAGTACGGTCTTGCGGTTAACATATACATATGATATTGTCGCTGAAAACAGTCAATATATATCATGTAAATTGAGTTATGATATAGATAAAGTATTAGAAGAAAGTGGAAACCTTCCTATTGCAGTTGTTGGAAATCCATCTAATATTGGATGTACAAGTAACAGTGCATGTGTAAGTCCTTCGGATGGGATGAGTGATATATTCTATCCAACATACTATCAGAATTACCAGTATGAACCGCATTACTATTGGGGAACTGTGTGGATGACAGAGTACTATAAAACGTATGGGATTAGTTATTCACCAGCCTCTATGGAGCAGGTAAGTGAAGGCGTAGAAGTGGCTAGAGAAATGCCAACGTGGCCAGCGGAAGGTAGTATTATTTCGAGGGATGGTTATATTTTGGTGAAAATAGGAGAGATTGAATAATAAGTTTATATATTAAAGACTGAAAGGGATAATTAGATATAATTATGAAATCTTTAACAATTGTAGTTCCTTCGTATAACGAGGAAGAATCATTACCGATATTCTTTGATGTTACAGAAAGGGTAATGTCTGAAAAGTTACCAAATGTCGATTATGAATATCTATTTATTGATGATGGATCAAGAGATCGAACCATGGATGTGATTCATGAATTAGCTGCAAAAAGCGAGCGGGTTCGTTATGTATCATTTTCAAGGAATTTCGGGAAAGAAGCTGCAATATATGCAGGATTAGAAAATGCTACTGGCGAAAATGTTGTGATTATGGATGCAGATTTACAGGATCCTCCAGCATTACTTCCAGAGATGTATCATATCGTTATGGAAGAAGGATATGACTGCGTTGGTTCAAGACGAGTAACTAGGAAAGGAGAGCCACCAATTCGCTCGTTCTTTGCGCGGATGTTTTATAAGATGATGGCGAAGATTTCTAAGACAGAAATTGTTGATGGAGCAAGAGACTTTCAGATGATGAGTAGAAAAGTCGTAAATGCAATTCTTAGTATGGGAGAATATAACCGCTTTTCGAAAGGAATCTTTGGTTGGGTAGGATTCAAGAAAAAATGGCTAGAATATGAGAATATTGAAAGAGCGGCTGGAGAGACAAAGTGGTCGTTTTGGAAATTATTTCTTTATGCGCTAGATGGAATTGTAGCTTTTTCAACGGCTCCACTTGTGATTTCGTCTGTAGTTGGTATGCTTTTTTGCTTGATCGCATTTATTGCGATTATTGTTATTAGTGTTAAGACAATAGTTTTTGGTGATCCAACAAGTGGATGGCCATCTATGGTTTGTATTATTATGATGGTTAGTGGTGTGCAGTTATTGTGTATAGGGATTCTTGGACAATATATTGCAAAGACATATCTTGAAACAAAGAAACGTCCATTATATCTTGTGCAGGAATCAAATGTTGAAAAATAAGTAGTACAGAAAAGGTTCTTGAAAGTTTTAAGAAAGAGGTCCACCCTATGAACAAAAAAGCTCTGATGCGTCACGCGAAGCGCGGTATGGAAATCCTGCTTCGCCAGGGGCCAAAAGCTTTTATGAATAAAGTAAAATTGAAAATTGCGGAGAATCATGTGGTTTATGTTGCGCCGCAGGATGAGAAGATTCTTGCGTATGCGGACTTGAATCTGTTGGATGCATCCGCACTCGAGAATCTTCGCGATGCAAATGGTAAGCCACATCTCGCGGTGCAGTTGCATCTCTATTATGAAGATTTGCTGCCGGAATTTGTGGAGAATCTGAATCACATTCCATGCCCATTCGATTTGTATATATCGATAAGAGATTTAGCTAGTGCTAGTGCGCAGCAGGGCGCTAGCTTAAAGAACACTAGCCTAGAGCAGAGCGCTAGCACATCGGATGCTACTGCCCAGCGCATTTCCGACATCGAAAAGGCGTGCCAGGCGATTACGATGCTGCATAGCGTGACGGTGAAGCCAACGCAGAACCGCGGCCGCGACATCGCGCCGATGTACGTCCTCTTCGGCAAGGAACTCTGTACCTACAAGTACGTCCTCCACATGCATTCCAAGAAATCGCTGTACCAGGGCTCTGAGCAGCTCGGTTGGCGCCAGTATTCCGTCGGCTCGCTGATTGGTAGCCGTGAGCAGGCGACGCGAATCATTTCCATGTTGGAGTCGGACGATTCGATCGGCCTCATCTATCCGGAGCGTTTCGTGGAAATGGCACCGGAGGCCTACGGCTGGCTTAGCGACGAGGCGAAGGGCCGCGAATTTATGGAGTCGATCGGCGTGCCATTTCACGGCGGCATCTTCTTATATCCGGCGGGCAGTTTCTTCCTTGTGAGAAATGCTGCGATTCCGCAGATTTGGAATCGGAATCTGAAATACACGGACTTCGATGAGGAGGCTGGCCAGATTGATGGTACTCTCGCACATGTTTTGGAGCGAGCACTTGGCCAGGTCGTGACGCAGAATGGTTTCCATCACGCCATCGTTGCAGATGAGCGAAAGGAAGTGCATATTGACCGCGACAAGCATACGTTTGCGCCGGTATTCCTTCGCGATAAGCAGAAGATGCTGATGGACTTGTCGGCGTATGATGTGATTAGTTTTGATATTTTTGATACGCTTCTGACGCGGGTGTTCTATCATCCGGCGGACGTATTTACCTATATGGAGCATGTGCTTACGCACGGCAATGACGAAGATACGGCGAAGTATCGCGATTTCAAGAATTCGCGTATCCAGGCGGAAATTGCTGCGACCGAGACGAAGGGCGCGAAGACGAATCTCCGTGACATTTACAACGAACTGCAGCAGGCACTTCATCTGACAGACGAAGAGCGTGATACGCTGTATGACCTGGAAATTCAGGTGGAGCAAATGGCGCTTGTGCCTCGCCGCGAGATGGTTTCCCTGTATCAGGAACTTCTTGCTTCGGGTAAGAAGATCATCCTCACATCGGACATGTATCTGACTTCCGAGATCTTAAAGCCAATCTTGGAGAAGAATGGCATCACGGGCTTCGAGCGCCTTTACATTTCCTGTGAAGAGGGCCTGAGAAAGGATGCGCTTTCCGATGAGGAATCGCTCTGGACCAAGGTTCTCTCCGACTACAAGGGCTTGAATCTGGCGCACGTCGGCGACAACATGCAGTCCGACTGGCAGATGCTTTCGGATCGAAAGGAGAAGACGAGTTGGATTTTGAATCCGCGCCAAGCTGAGCAGATCGCCGGGGTGGCGGATGTCGAGAATGCGAGCCACAAATTACTTAGTGAAGCACGACGTGTGCGAGAAGAGGTTACGAAGGAGGCCAATCGAGTTGGAAAAGCGGCAACGACGCAGACGGTTTCGTATGAATTACTGCATGGTCTGACGATTAATGGCGGCTTGTACAATAGCCCATTTGCACTGTATCCAGCTGGGGCACCGGAATTCCGGGATTCTTATACTTTGGGTTATACGGTGTTCGGACCGCTGATGTATGAATATATGCGTTGGCTGCATGAGACAACAGCGGACAATGCGAAGCTGGCATTTCTTGCGCGAGAGGGCTACATCTTCCAGCAGGTTTACGAAGCGATGTACGGAGATCGTGCGAAGGAGCATCTGTATCTCCTGGCGTCGAGACGTTCCATTTCCGTGGCTGCGATTCGCGCAAAGGAGGACATCCTCGAGATTTGTCGCAGAGATTACGATGGCGACCTTAGAAACTTGCTTCGTTCGCGCCTTGGTGCGCCGGATTCAATCACATCGAAATTGCCGGAGAAGTATGTGCATTTCAAGGTTGGCGCGGTGGACGATGAATACGAGCGTACGATGAAGTTGATTGAGCCTTATTTCGATGAGATTGTGGCCTACGCGAGTGAGGAGCGCGAGAATTATCTCCGTTATTTCAAGTCGCAGATTTCGGATGCGGATCTGGATCGCACGGTTTACGTGGACATCGGCTACGCCGGCACGATTCAGTATTATCTGTCGAAGCTTTTGGACCGTCCGGTAACGGGCGCGTACATGGCGGTGTTTAAGGAGCACGAGGGCTTGGCGCCAAGGAATTGCGAAGTTCTTGCAATGTACCGGAAGGAAGCGGACAGTGATTTCGCGGAAACTCTCGAGCAGTCGCAGCTGTTCCTGGAAAGCGTGCTGCAGGCGCCTTAC
Organism: Lachnospiraceae bacterium AC2012; assembly: GCA_000702525.1. Lineage (GTDB taxonomy): Bacteria > Bacillota > Clostridia > Lachnospirales > Lachnospiraceae > FD2005. The sequence continues at coordinate 1,200,223 of JNIN01000001.1, read as the reverse complement.
GGACAGCTGTTACATTTCGATTCGGATGGTCCGGTTTATAAGGACGAGGCGAAGCCGGCGGACGGCATCGTGAAATTGCAGGAAGGCTTGATCGATTATGTGAAGCAGCGCGCGCAGTTTGGGGAGAATCGTTCGCTGACAATGGGTGATGCAGCTTTATGTAACGAAGCAGAATCTGCGGATACACGTAGTTCGGTGGATGCGGATACACATGGCGAGGTAGCTGTGGAGCGACAGTACATGGAGGCGATGTATCGTCATTTCCTCTCCGGCGCGTATATCGGCGAAGAGGTTGGTTCCATCTTCACAGTCGAGGACACTTACAGCCAGGACACGACGTTGCATTATGATGGAAAATCCAAGAAATGGAAAATCTAGATCTGTTGGATTTATAAAGAAATAAAATCGAGATTGAGTTTCCATTAGGAAGTATGTTATATTGAAATTAGTTTTTATCGATAACCTTTTTAGAAATGGGGGCTATGAAATGACAGGAACTGGATTTTTAGTTTGTTTTGGAATATTTATTTTGCTTGTTATTATTGTCGCAGTAGTTGCTGTAATCGCTGCCGCAACTGGTGCGGTTTCCGCATTCATGCAGAGAAATAGTGACGAGGAAGAATAAAAGACGAACGTGCGAGAAGCAGGTGGACGAGTCCACCTGCTTCTTTTTTTGGTATATGGTATTCAGTTTCTGGGTCTACGCATGTTCGCCTGCTTTCCATCCTAGCTTTAGGTTTTCCATCACTTCTTTTACCGTCACAATCCGGTCGAGTTTGTCGATGTTGCTGCCCGTAAAGAAAAGCCCCTCGTTAACATTTCCACGCGCAGCTTCAATTAAAGCATGCGTGATGCAATACATGACTTCACCAGGGTTGCAAGTCTTGATGCAACGCGAGCAATGCTTTGGGCGGATGCGGCCGAGCTTCTCCAAACGCTCGAACATTGGCGTATAGATGGCACGCCCTGGCATCCCAACCGGGCTGTGGATAATTCTGACGTCTTCCGAACTTGCATTCACGAGAATTTGCTTATATGCATCACTGGCGTCGCATTCCTCGGTTCCGATGAAACGTGTCGCCACCTGCACACCATCGGCTCCGGCTTGAAGCGCTTCTTCGACATCTTTATTGTCCCAGATTCCGCCGGCAACAAAGACGGGAATCTTCTGTTGTATGATCTCTTCCACTTGCTTTAATTCCTGCTTCACGTCGCTAAGAATCTGGAGGAGCGGCTGGCAACGATTGTTCAGGACATCTTCCTCTTTGAAACCGAGGTGTCCGCCGGCTTCGGGTCCTTCAATAACGACGAAGTCGGGCGTGCGCTTGTAGCGATTCCACCAATTCTTACAAATCAGACGGATGCACCGTCCACTAGATACAATGGGCGCGATGAGCGCTTTTCCGGCTGGGATCAATTCTGGAAGGTGCATCGGGATGCCGGCCCCCGAGATGACGACATCGGCGCCGGCATCTACAGCGGTTCTTACGGCATCGTCGTATTGTTGCGTCGCGACCATGGCATTTACGCCGATGAGACCATTGCCATCGGACAGCTCTTTGGCTTTTTGGATTTCTTGGCGCAGGGCGCGTAGGTTCGCCTCCTCCGGATTTTTATAAAAGTCTTCTTCGCGGTAACCACAGTCAGCCGTACTGATGCAGCCAATGCCCCCTTCTTTGGCAACCGCCCCGGCGAGACGTTCGAGCGAGACCCCGACGCCCATTCCACCCTGGATGATGGGAACCTGTAATTTTCGACCATGGATTTCAAGTATAGAATTCATTGTAAAACCTCCATTTGTATGTGTTGTTAAGATGTTTGTATAGTTAGTGAAAGCTTGTAATGCTAGGTGTTTGGTTATAGTTGTTTTGGTTTGCACTAGCTAGGTGGTTTATACACAATTACTAGCAAGTGTATAAGAACCACTTATTTGATAATACCCATACGGCGCAATCATGTCAATAAAACAAGTTAAAATTTTTTAAATACAAGTCGAATTACGGTATTTTTGTTAAATTTCATTGTTTTTACCGTAGAGAATTTCGTGCTTTTTTTAAGATTACAGAATCATGCTAATAGATAATTGTTTTTCTGTAATTCTGAGTGGAATTTTAGTACGGACAAATATGTATTAAACAACAAAGTGTTGATTGAGTGGCGACAACAAACGTATGGAAGAATTTTTTTACGGTACCAAAGCAAGTGTTTTAGCTTTCGTACCGTAAATGAAGAAGATTTAAAAAATGCGTTACAGAATAATAGTAAAATGTGCAATGGTTTACCGTAATTCTGACAAATTTAACAGAAAACAGCTGTTTTTAACAAACATAAAGGCGTATAAAGGCGCAAGAAGTAGGTACACACCTAAGTCATAGTCTGAAGCCATACGAAAAAGAAGTATCCCAAAACGGTTGACAAGCAAAATTAGATTGTGTAAAATCTAAATCACAATATAGTTCACTTGAAGTCTGAAAGGAGAATAATTATGGAACATATTTTTACAGAAGCAAACTTTGAACAGGAAGTTTTGAATAGCGATATCCCAGTAATGGTAGATTTTTATGCAGATTGGTGTGGCCCATGTCAGATGATGATGCCAACAGTAGAAGCATTGGCAGAAGAATTTGAAGGACGTGTAAAGATTGGCAAGATCAACTCTGATGATGCACAGTCCCTTTGCCAGAAGTATGGTGTAATGTCTATTCCAAACTTTATCTTCTTCAAGAATGGAGAGAAGGTAGACAATGCTATCGGCGCACAGACAGAAGATGCGTTAGCAGAGAAGCTGGAAGCATTACTGTAATATTACTGTAATTGGAATACAGTAGAGAATTCATGTGACGACTTACCTTCTTTCGTTCCCCGCGGCTTGGAATTATTTTTATGAATAAAGTGCGCTTAGCAGAATCGGAATCTTATTTGTAATAGATAGACACGTGCTGCCATGGAAGGCAGCACGAGCGAGTAAACGAAATGGATTGAGATAACGAGCGGTGTCTATCTATACAAATTAGATTACGTTTATTCTGCTTAGCAAACGATAATGAAATAAGAATAATTCCAAGCCGCGGGGAACCCAAGAACTATCGTCCCCTGTACAGTCCAACGAAACCAGGGAATCCCAGAAAGAATCTGTTCGTCACTGAAAAACAACAAGAAAACATCTTTGGGGAAAGAGTTTCCAAGAAATAACTTTATAGTGAAATACACGCAGAGGGTAAAATATACACCCTCTGCATTTTTATACATTAACGCTTTAACACAATGAAACATTACCGCCACAAATCAAAGAAAGTGGAAATAGTTTGAAAAATTACACAAAATTCAGACGATGTAGTGTTTTAACTTTGGTACAAAAGAGTTGTGAAAAAGGATTGACAAAACTTTAAAAAAAATATAAATTTGTATAAGAAGACGTGAATATATTTCAATTTATACATGTAAAAATCATCAAGTGCAAGACACAATGGCGTGGGTTGTTTTTAGACCACGCATTATTTTTTACCTAATGTGTCCGCGTGGTAGCAACAACTGTATTTGCGAGAATGACAAAATTGTTGATTTGTCTTTCCACGAACGACAACTGTATTACAGCAAGCCGTAGAAGCATACAGAATTGTGCTAGAGAGGACCGCGCGAACGAGAGAGGTGCACTTGAATAAGAGAAGCATCTATAAAAGAAATAACAAATTCATGCGAAGTATTCTAGAAAGAGAGTGTGAAAGTAAATTGCTTAAGTACATTGGAAAGCGTGTTTTATTGGCAATCGTATCGATCTTAATCGTCAGTGCAATTACCTTCTTTGCAATGAATGCCATCCCTGGTGGACCATTCAACAAGGAAAAGGCGACTGACCCTGCTGTACAGGCTGAATTAGAGGCCCGTTACAATTTGGATAAGCCAGTACCAACACAGTATGTTCTCTACATGGGTAAGTTAATCCATGGAGATTGGGGAGTATCGTTAAAAACTGGTCGTGAAATCTGGCCAGATATTACATCGAAATTTGCAGTATCTGCAAAGCTTGGTATTAGTGCGATGATCGTTGCTACCATTTTTGGTATTGTTCTTGGATCTATTGCAGCCTTAACTAGAAATAAATGGCCGGACCGTCTGATCGTGTTCTTCACGACGCTAGGAACCGCGATGCCGTCCTTCGTATTGGCGACATTATTATTACTTCTGTTCTGCTTGCAGCTGAAATGGATCCCTGTATATAATTCCGCAAATCCGAATTATGTACTTCCAATTATTGCTTTGAGTGTATATCCAATGGCATATATTACGCGTCTTACAAAGACAAGTATGTTAGATGCCTTAAATCAGGACTATGTGAGAACAGCGAAGGCGAAGGGTGTATCAAGATTGAAATTAATTTTCGTTCATGCACTTAGAAATGCTTTAATTCCTGTTATTACATACTTAGGACCTCAGATTGCATACATCCTGACTGGTTCTATGGTAATTGAAAATATCTTTACCATCGGTGGTCTTGGATCCGCATTCGTAACTTCGATTACGAACCGTGATTACACAACCATCATGGCTGTAACCATTTTCCTGGCAATCCTTATGGTTGTCGCAAACTTGATTACAGATATCTGTTACAAACTTACAGATCCAAGAATTGACTTCAATAACTAATCTTGAGGAAAGGTATTTTAAATTATGTCAAATGAATTAAAGAAGAAACAAATCCTCTCCTCCCAGGTGGATTTGTCTAAGTTTAATAGTAAGAATTTTGAAAAGGCTACCGATGATGAGAAGGCGCAGCAGGAAGTTATGGGAGAATCTACAACATTCTTCCGTGATGGTATGAGACGTCTTAAGAAGAATCCTCTGGCGATGGGTTCCATTGTAGTTCTTGTATTATTGATCGCCATCATTATTATTGCACCAATCTTTGTTCCATATTCTTATGCGGACATGATTACCGTAAACGGTGTGAGAGATAAGGGTGCAACAAACCTCGGTATGTTTGAATATTCCGATGCGGAAATGAAATATATGGAATCCACAGGAGAGTCTTTATTTCCACATATCTTTGGAACAGACTCCCTCGGACGTGACTACTTTATCCGTGTGATCTACGGTACGAGAGTTTCCTTATCCGTAGGTGTGGTTGCTGCCATCATGGTATTGATTATCGGTTTGATCTACGGTTCCGTTTCCGGTTATTTCGGTGGAAAAGTAGATATGATCATGATGAGAATTGTTGATATTATCTATTCTCTTCCTGATATGTTGATTATCATCTTACTTTCTGTTGTATTAAAGGAAGTATTGGTAAGCAAGATCAAGGGTACTGCGTTAGCGGCTCTTGGACCAAATATGATTTCGATGTTCCTGGTATTCGGACTTCTCTATTGGGTAACCATGGCGCGTCTGATTCGAGGACAGATCCTGACCATTAAGAATAGTGAATATGTACTGGCTGCAAGATGTATCGGTACGAAAGATGGACGTATCTTAAGACGTCACATTCTTCCTAACTGCCTGTCTGTAATCATTATTACAACAGCACTTCAGGTACCTAGTGCCATCTTTACAGAATCTTACCTGTCCTTCCTGGGACTTGGTGTTTCTGATCCACTGACTTCTCTGGGAAGTTTGGCAAATGATGCGCGTGGTGCGATGCAGTCCTATCCATCCCGTCTGGTTATTCCAGCACTTATCATCTGCGTGATCGTTTTGGCTCTGAACCTTCTTGGTGATGGTCTTCGTGATGCATTTGATTCTAAACTTAATTAAGGAGCGAAGTCATGAGTGAAGAAAGTAAATATGTTTTAGAAGTAAATGATCTCAATACTAGCTTCTTTACAGATGCTGGTGAGGTTAAGGCCGTTAACGGTATTACATTTAAATTAGAACCAGGTAAGACACTTGGTATCGTAGGTGAGTCTGGTTCCGGTAAATCCGTTTCTGCATATTCTATTATGCAGATTCTTGCAGAGACGGGTCGAGTAACTGGCGGAGAAGTGAAATTCCGCGGAGAAAATATCTTAGAATACAATGAGAAGCAGATGCAGAAGTTCCGTGGCGAGAAGATCTCAATCATCTTCCAGGATCCAATGACATCTTTAAACCCGGTATTTACCGTAGGTTATCAGTTAGAGGAAGCGGTGCTTCTTCATACAAATAAGACTAAGGAAGAAGCCAAGGCGAGAGCCATCGAGATGCTGACACTTGTTGGTGTCAACGAACCAGAGAGCCGTGTGAAGCAGTATCCTCACGAATTATCCGGTGGTATGAGACAGCGTGTTATGATTGCAATGGCACTTTGCTGTGAACCGGATGTTCTGATTGCCGATGAGCCTACAACAGCGCTCGACGTTACCATCCAGGCACAGATTCTCGAATTGATGCAGGATCTTCAGAAGCAGCTTGGTATGGCAATCATCATGGTAACTCACGACCTTGGTGTTATCGCATCGATGTGTGATGAAATCATGGTTATGTACGGTGGTCGTGTTTGTGAACGTGGTACAGCAGATGATATCTTCTATCATCCAGCACATGAATATACGAAGGGCTTACTTCGTTCCATTCCTAGACATGACAATATGGACGAAAAGCTTGTTCCAATCGGTGGAACACCAATTAACTTATTAAATATGCCAGAAGGATGTGCGTTCTGTCCTCGATGTGACGAGGCAATGAAGATTTGTCTTACAGAGAAGCCAGAGGAAGTCCAGGTTGGCGAAGGTCATACAGCAGCTTGCTGGATGAATATTAAAAAAGCATATGAAGCACAGGAGGTTTAAGAAGAATGAGTGAGAATGAGACAAAGAACCTTCTTGAGGTTTCACATTTAAAACAGTATTTTCCAGTCTCTCAGGGGTTACACAAGGTGCCTCTGAAGGCGGTCGATGATATTTCTTTTGCAATCCGTCCAGGTGAGACACTTGGTCTCGTAGGAGAATCCGGTTGTGGTAAGACAACCGTAGGTCGTTCCCTGCTTCGTCTCTACGAACCAACCGCCGGTAAGATTACATTTGACGGCGAAGTTCTTTTCGACAGTGGTGAACAGTACGATGAGAACGGCAAGATGATCGTAGATGCGATGGGAAAACCAATCTACGGACAGAAGATTAAGAAAGACATGCTTCCTTATCGTAAGGAAATGCAGATGGTATTCCAGGATCCATATTCTTCCTTGAACCCACGTATGACGGTTGAGGATATCATTGGAGAACCGCTGGATGTACATAAGCTTTATACAAGTAAGGCAGAACGAAGAGAGAAGATTTTATCTCTCATGGAATTAGTAGGATTGAATGCAGAGCATGCGATGCGTTATGCACATGAATTCTCTGGTGGACAGAGACAGCGTATCGGTATCGCAAGAGCGCTTGCGGTAGATCCAAAATTCATCGTTTGTGATGAAGCGGTATCCGCGCTTGACGTTTCCATTCAGGCGCAGGTTGTAAATATGTTTGAAGAATTACAGGAGAAGCTTGGTGTTGCTTACTTATTCATCGCGCATGATCTCCTGGTTGTACATCATATTTCCGACCGTATCGCGGTTATGTATCTGGGTCATATGATGGAGATCGCCGATGCTGACGAACTCAACAACAACCCAATGCATCCATATACACTCAGCTTACTTTCAGCAGTGCCAATTCCTGATCCGGAAACAGCTAGAAAGAGCAAGCGTATCGTCTTAGAAGGCGATGTACCTAGTCCACTTCACATGCCTAGCGGATGTCCATTCCGTACAAGATGTAAGTATGCTACAGAGCAGTGTGCAATGGAAATGCCACAGCTCAAGGACCGTGGCAATGGTCACTTCGTGGCTTGCCACAATAAGTAACGGGTTTCAACTCCAGCGAGGGCGGAGATTGGAATATATAAATTTTAGGAGGGTCTTTTTATGAAGAAAAAAGTACTATCATTACTGTTAGCTGCTACTATGGTCTTCTCACTTGCCGCTTGCGGTTCAAGTTCTAAGAAGAGCTCTAGTGACAGCGAAAATGTTGCTACAGCTGTAAATACAGACACTAGCACATTATACGTAAACCTTGCATCTGAGCCAGATTACCTTGATCCAGCTCTGAACACATCTGTGGATGGTGCATGTCTTGCGGTTAACTCATTCGTAGGTTTATTAACTTATGATGAATCTGGTGAATTAACACCTGCACTTGCAGAATCTATGCCAGAAGTTTCTGAGGATGAAACAACTTATACGGTTCATATGATCGAATCTAAGTGGTCTGATGGAACAGAACTTACAGCAAACGATTTTGTATACTCTTGGAACCGTGCAATCGCAGAAGAAACAGCATCTGATTATGCTTATCTTTTCGATGTAGTAGCACGTAACGAAGATGGTACACTTGCAGTTACAGCAGATGATGATTACACATTAACAATCCATCTGAATGCTCCATGTCCATACTTCAACCAGTTACTTGCATTCCCTATCTTCATGCCAGTTCCTCAGGCTGCAGTAGAAGCTGCTAACCCAGATGGAACAACACCAGGTGCATGGTGCCAGGAAGCTGGATTCGTATCAAACGGTGCCTTCACACTTTCTGAATGGAAGCACAACGAATCTATGACATATGTAAAGAACGATAACTTCTACAATGCAGACAAGGTAGAACTTGAAAAGCTTAACTACATGCTTTCTGCTGATAACACAGCTACTTATGCTGCTTACAACAGTGGTGACCTTGATTTCATTGATGATGTTCCTACAGATGAAATCCCATCTGTATCTGGAAATGATGAATTCAATGTTGTAGACCAGCTTGGCACATACTACGTTGCATTCAACGTTGGTTCTGACCTCTTCGATGGTATGACATCTGATCAGGCTAGCGCATTCCGTGAAGCAATCTCACTTCTGATTGACCGTGACTACATCGTAGAAACTGTTGGACAGACAGGCCAGGTTGCAGCTGATTCCTTTATTCCAGAAGGAATGGAAGATGGTAACGGCGAAGCTTATGAATCATCTTACTATGATGCTGATGCTACTGGTGCAGAATCTACAGAAGATGCTGTGAAGTTACTTGAAAAGGCTGGTTGTGAAGTAGAAGACAACGGAAATGGTACTTACACAACAACATTAAATGGTGAAACAATCTCTATCCCTTATATCCTGAACGAAAACGATGGACATAAGAAGATTGCACAGTGTATCCAGCAGGATCTTGCAGCCGTTGGTATCGAGATGACAATTGAAGTAGAAGACTGGAACGTATTCCTGGAAGAACGTAAGGATGGTAACTTCACATTCGCTCGTGAAGGTTGGGTTGCTGACTACGATGATCCAGTTAACATGCTTGAAATCTTCTCTTCTGCATCAGGAAATGATGATCCACAGCTTGGTAAGACAGATAGCGCTGCAGCTCCAGAATGGACAGCTTACGATGAATTAATCCAGCAGATCTATGCAGAAACAGATTCAGCTAAGCGTGCAGAACTTCTTCATCAGGCAGAAGATATGTTAATGGATACTTATGCAGTAATTCCTATTTACTTCTACAATGATATCTACATGCAGAAGTCAAATGTTACAGGCGTATACGCTACAGTATTCGGTAACAAGTACTTCATGTATGCACATAAGACAGCAGAGTAATTCGACTTACAAATAATTTTTATACGACTTTTTTGAGCTTGAGTTTTATACGATTTTTAGGGCAGGTGCTTTTGGCACCTGCTCTTTTTGTACGTTTTTCTAGTCTTTTTTATAGATGCAATGGATAGATGCCATGGGATTCCTCTGAAGTTTACAGAATCTTTATTTGTTATATAGAGTCAGGGATGGTATAGTATAACGTGAAAATGATTGCATAAAATCGAATTAGCACTCTGAGAATCGAGTGGCTAAAACGACGGGCTGTTTTTTAGAAAGATATAGATGGAGGAATAAGTTTCATATGAATAAAGAAGTATTAGATCAGAAAGTTTTTACAGGTGAGAGAGCCTTATTCCGTGGTGAGAATTTAACGGTTAAGAATTCCATTTTTAAGGATGGAGAATCCCCTCTGAAAGAGGCGAAAAATATTGATTTAGAGAGTGTGGAATTCAAGTGGAAGTATCCACTTTGGTATGCCAAGGATATCAACCTCAAGAATTCTACGATCTTTGAGATGGGCCGCGCTGGTATCTGGTATACGGACAATATCACGGTGGAGGATACAACCGTGATCGCGCCAAAGAACTTTAGACGCTGTAATGGTGTCACACTTAGAAATGTTACATTTCCAAATGCAGAAGAAACACTGTGGAACTGTAAGGATGTCGAGCTTACGGATGTGGATATCCACGGGCATTACATCGCGATGAATTCCGAAAATATGAAATTGAATAACGTGACGATTATCGGAAATTATGGTTTTGATGGAGCGAAGAATGTGGAGATTCATAACTCCAGACTTCTGATGAAGGACGCCTTTTGGAATACGGAAAATGTGACGGTTTACGATTCTACCATTTCCGGCGAATATCTCGGCTGGAATGCGAAGAATCTGACCCTTGTGAACTGTACGATTGAGAGCTTACAGGGATTCTGCTATATCGAGAATCTGAAGCTTGTGAATTGTAAGCTGATCAATACGGTTCTGGCATTTGAATTCTGCGAGAATATCGATGCGGAAATCGTTGGAAAACTGGACTCCGTACTGAATCCTGGCAGTGGTGTGATCCGTGCAGAACAAATCGGCACGGTTATGTTAGAAAAAGAGAAGATTGACCCTAGTAAAACACAGATTATCTGCGATAATATAGGAAGAACCATTGATTATGCAGATTTTTCTGAGGAGGAATATCATAGCTAATGAGATACGACTTTGATAAACAGGTAGATAGAACAGAGGAACTGGTAGATTCTTTGAAATGGGACATCAAGCCGGGCGAGCTCCCGATGTGGGTTGCCGACATGGATTTTGAAACGGTTCCAGAGGTGCAGGAGACGATTCAAAAGCGCGCAAGCCATGGAACCTTTGGCTATGCGATTGAGCCGGAGGGATGGAGTGAGGCGTATGTGAAGTGGTGGAAAGAGCATCATCATTTCCAGATGCAGAAGGAAAATCTGATTTTTGCAACTGGCGCTGTGCCAGCCATTTCCAGTATGGTGCGTTCGCTTACGAATGTTGCGGAAAATGTGCTGATTATGACGCCGGTTTATAATATTTTCTTTAATTCCATTTTGAATAATGGGCGAAAAGTGCTGGAGAGTCCGATGGTTTACGATGGCAAGGCGTATCACGTGGATTTTGAGGATCTCGAGAAGAAGATGGCCGATCCGCAGACGACGCTGATGATTCTTTGTAATCCGCATAATCCAATCGGGCATATCTGGCCGGAAGAGGATCTCGTGCGTATTGCGAAGCTTGCGAAGGAGAATCACGTCGTTGTCATTTCCGATGAAGTGCACTGCGACCTCGTGGATCCGGACAAGGAATATACGGCATTTGCGAGCGTTTCTACGGAGGCGAGAGAGAATTCGATTACTTGTCTTGCGCCAAGCAAGACCTTTAACCTCGCGGGCATCCAGTCGGCGGCGGTTTATGTGGAGAATCCGCTTCTCAGACAGCGCGTTTGGCGCGGACTGAATACGGATGAAGTAGCCGAAGGCAATGCATTCGCTTACGAAGTTGCGATGGCGGCGTTTACGTATGGCTGGGATTGGCTGACGGAGCTTCGTGCGTATATCTATGAAAATAAGCAGTTTGTGACGGCATTTCTGCGCGAGAATCTGCCGGAGCTACATCTGATTCCGGAGGATGCGACTTATCTTCTATGGGTGGATATCTCCAAGGTTTCAGATGATGGCAGAAAACTGGCTGCCTATCTTAGAAAGGAAACGGGCCTCTGGGTGACTGGCGGCGATGTTTACGGCGGTGACGGTGCGAAATTCCTTCGTATCAATATCGCGACGACGAGAAAAAATGTGGCGGACGGTATGCGCCGCCTGAAGACAGGAATTGCAAAATATGAAAGACCAGATATTACTAGATAAACTTAGAAAAGGTGAAGCGATGCCATTTCGTAGCCAGATACAGCTTGTGCTGTCTCTGGCTTTTCCTGCTATCTTGGCACAATTGACATCCGTTGTGATGCAGTATATCGATGCGGCGATGGTGGGACAACTCGGTACCTATAAATCTGCGGCCATCGGTCTGATGTCAACGACGTTGTGGCTGACGGGCGGTGTCCTGTCGGCGCTTTCCGTCGGTTTTCAGGTGCAGGTGGCGCATAAAATCGGTGCGGAATCGGATCGCGAAGCCAGAGCGATTATGAAGCACGGTTTCCTGACGGGACTAGTGTTTTCGACGATTCTTCTGATTGCGGGTGTTTTGATTTTTCGATATCTCCCGTATTGGCTGGGCGGCACCGATGAAATTGCGTTAGACGCCTCCCGCTATTTGATTATTTACGTGCTGGCGCTTCCGATTCTGATTACGGAATTCATGAGCTCCGGCATGTTGCAATCCAGCGGCATGGTGAAGATTAGCTCGCTGATCAGTATCCTGATCTGCGCGCTGGATGTGGTTTTTAATTATCTTTTGATCTTCCCGACGCGTGTTGTGGAGATGTTTCATTTCCACTTTACCATCTATGGCGCAAACCTCGATGTTATGGGCGCGTCCCTGGGTACGATGTGCGCAGAGACTGTCGGTACGGGGATTATGCTGTATTTTATCTACTTTAAAGTGGATAAGTTACGTTTCCGAAAGGAAGAACGTGGATTTCATTGGACGACGTATAAGAAGCATCTTCTGAAAGCGTTGAAAATTGGCTATCCGGTTGCTATAGAAGAGATGATTCTCGGCTCGGCGCAGGTTATGATTACGAAGATTGTATCGCCACTCGGAGCGGTTGCATTGTCCGCGAATTCCTTTGCCATCACGGCGGAGAGTTTTTGCTACATGCCAGGATATGGAATCTCGGTTGCGGGAACGACCTTGATCGGACAGTCGATTGGAGCGAACCGAAAGCGACTGGCGGGTAGATTCGGCTATCTCGTCGTAGGACTTGGTATGGCGGTGATGGCCGGCACAGGTATCCTACTCTACGTCCTGGCGCCTTGGATGATGCAGATTTTGACGCCGGTGGAAGAAGTACAGCAGCTTGGTGTCATCTGCCTTCGCATCGAAGCTTTGGCGGAACCGCTGTTTGGAGCGGCCATCGTATCCGGTGGTGTATTTAGAGGAACGGGAAATACATTGAAGCCAAGCTTGATCAACCTCTGTACGATGTGGTTGATCCGCATCCCAATCGCAGCATACCTGGCGACACGTGTGGGACTTAAGGGCGTGTGGATTGCGATGTGCGTGGACTTGATGACGCGTGGCGCAATCTTCCTGGTGATGCTCGTGCTTTGGAATCGGAAGATGCGAAATTGACAGAGGATTGGGAAGTGACCTATACTTGAGGAAGATGGAAGTTTTTGAAGACGGAAGTTAGAGGTTATAGTATGAAGAAGTTTTCGAGTGATCGATGGGTGCCATATACAATTGCCACCTGTTCGGCAGTAATTTTATACTTTTTAATATCAAATATTGGAGCGTTTTTTGAATTCTTAGGAGTGATTGGAGGGTTTGTATTTCCAGTATTCCTAGGACTGGTTTTTGCCTATTGTTTGAATCCCTTGGTGGTTCTGGTGGAGAAGAAGGTCTTCTTCAAGGTGAAGGGCGAAATCCTACGTCGAAATCTGTCGGTGATATTGTCCGTAGCCGGAATCTTTGCATTTCTAGGCGTTTTGCTTGGAAATATGATTCCACAGCTTGCTAATAGCGCCATGACTTTTGTGAGCAATATGGGCGACTATATCGTAAGCCTGCAGAATTACTTGAAGGAACTGAGTGATAATGCATCTGGCATGAATATCGATATTAGCTCCTTTGTAAATTCGAGTGATTCTATGCTGGATCAGTTGGAGAAACTGGTTCCGGAAGATGCTTCGGGCGTGATTAATACGTCGAAGGATATTGGATCAGGCGTAGTGAATATTGTACTTGGTATTATTTTGTCGATTTATTTCCTGATTGATGCGAAGCGATTGAAGATGGGTTTTAAGCGTTTGATGAAGGCGCTTCTTACGGATAAGGCTTACCGTAGTTCTGCTGAATTTTGGCATAAGTGTGATCAGATTCTGGTTCGCTATATTGCCTTTAGTTTGATTGATGCTTTGATTGTAGGTATTGTGAATGCCATTTTTATGGCGATTTGCGGAATGAAGTATGCGGTTCTCGTATCGATGATTGTTGGTGTGACAAACCTTGCGCCAACGTTCGGCCCATTGGTCGGAGCTATACTTGGCGCATTTATTTTGCTCTTAGTAAAGCCATGGTACGCCCTGGCATTTCTTATCTTTACTGTCATTCTACAGACATTCGACGGCTATATCCTGAAGCCAAAGCTCTTCGGTGAGAGTTTCGGCGTGTCTGGACTTTGGATTCTGATTGGAATCATTGTGGGGGGCCGTATGTTTGGCGTAGTTGGAATCTTGTTTGCGATTCCTGCGGTTGCGATTTTAGATTTCACTTATAAGAATTATTTCTTGTATAAGATTGAGGAATTAAAAGAGAAGCGTTACGGCGCGAGCGCCGCTCCGAAAGAAGAGCGGAATGGTACGGACGCAGATTCGGAAGAGGAGGATAGGGATACGGATCTGAAAGAGAATCAGAATGCCGCTTCAAAATGAGGAGAGCGGTGATTTGAATGTCGTGTTATATAGGAAGAGGTGGCTTTGAGTGCTTATAGAGCTTAGAACTGCCTCTTTTTTTCGCTTTTTTATGGGGAAAAGAAGTGTGGTAATGGGAAGAAGATAGTTTAGTTATGGGAATGGAATCTCTGCTTGAATAGGAGGGTATCATGGGCGAGCCAGCTGTCAAGGACGAGCCGCGTTGCGGTGCGAAGCATCCTTGACAGCTGGCTCGCTCCATGATGAAGAGGTAATCAAGCCAGAGATGCATAGTAGAGCTGCCGCTCAAGGGAGATTTTGGTTTTGAAATCTTTGAATTTGGGCATATAGAGTAGAAAGTGTTAGCGCTCCACCATGGGACATGGTGGAGGCGCAACAAATATTTCATATATACCCAACCAGATGGTGGAGAAAAATTGTTAGGGGCGCTATATGCCCAAAGATGGTGGAGGCAAATTAAAAAAGTGGATATATTTCCAAAATAAAAGAGGGCACATGGTGGAGGGAAAACAGAAACAAGCTTATATGCCCAAATTCCAAAATTCATATGGTGGAGGGGATATGAAAAAACTGCTATATGCCCAAAGGAACCTGCGACTATGGTGGAGATAAAGTAGAGTTCACAAAATATGCCCGAACAAAAGCAAGTTTGGGTATAGAGCCAGTTTTTTGATTGTCCTCCACCATACTTGTTTTCTAATATTTCTGGATTTGGGCATATAAGGCGAAAAGTGTTAGCGCTCCACCATGGGACATGGTGGAGGCGCAACAAATATTTCATATATACCCAACCGGATGGTGGAGAAAATTTGTTAGGGGCGCTATATGCCCAAAGATGGTGGAGGCAAATTAAAAAAGTGGATATATTTCCAAAATAAAAGAGGGCACATGGTGGAGGGAAAACAGAAACAAGCTTATATGCCCAAATCCCAAAATGCATATGGTGGAGGGGATATGAAAAAACTGCTATATGCCCAAATAAACTTCCGACTATGGTGGAGATAAAGAAGAGTTCACAAAATATGCCCGGGAAGTAAAGAAAAGATAAAACAGCCATCAAACAAATAATAAGAGCCGGTGCATGAGGGGTTCCATGCACCGGCTCTGTTCCAATAAGGAGGGTCTTTTAGTCGATCCCTTATCTAGTCACTAGCCCATTTCAACAACGACATTCACTTCTTTTGAAGTGATGGCAGTTGCTGGAATTATTTGTCCCTGCATCTGGGCGCCATTCGATGTTGCGGTACCTACGCCGGAGCTGGAGCCAGCAAGCTTTGCAACATCTACGCCGTCCACCGTGATGGACTTGACGCCCTTCTCTACGTGAGTCGGATTTTTCACTTCGATATGGTAGGTGACACCGCGGTAGGTTCGATTTACGCGGTAGCCATCTACATGGCTTGGGATGCAAGGGTCAATCATCAGTCCGCCCAGGGTTGGTTTGATACCCAGGATGTTCTGACTAATGGTTGCAAATGTCCATGCTGCGGTTCCGGTTAACCAGCTGTTCTTGCCTTCCCCGTGGGTAGGCGCGTCCTTGCCGGCAACCATCTGGCAGTATGCATATGGCTCTGTGCGGTGAATTTCACCGATGTCTTCGAGGAATACCGGATTTGTCTTACGGTAAACTTCGAAGGCTCTGTCGCCATGTCCAACGACGGTTTCTGCACAGGCAATCCAAGGATTGTTATGGCAGAAGATACCGGCGTTTTCTTTATATCCAGGAGGGTAGGAGGAGATTTCTCCAAGCTCCACATGATATCTAGTATAAGCTGGCTGATGCAGCATGATACCAAACTTGGTATCCAGCTTTTCTTCTACAGATTTCAAAGCTTCCAAGGCTTTTCCATCTTCGACACCGATGCCGCCCATGATACACATGCCCTGCGGTTCGATATAGATCTGTCCCTCTTCGCAAACATGAGAACCAACCGGATTGGAATTTGCATCAAAGGCACGGATAAACCAATGTCCGTCCCAGCCGGCAGTTTCTACGGCTTCGGTCATAATCGCTACTTCTTTTTCTACTTCTTTAGCTTCATCATCTAAGCCGATGTGACGGCAGATGTCAGCGTATTCCTTGCCATATTTTACGAACATACCGGCGATAAATACAGATTCTGCAACGGGGCCTTCGCTAGGGCCGGTAATCTGGAAACTCTCGCCAGGTGTCTCAGAGAAACAATTCAGATTCAAGCAGTCGTTCCAGTCGGCACGACCAATCAATGGGAGGTTGTGCGGACCCTTGTGCGTAACGGTATAATGGAAACTCCTACGCAGGTGTTCCATCAGAGGTGCAGCAGGCTCGTTGCCGCGACCGTTGTCGAAATCACACATTTCATCAAGAATGGAGAAATCTCCAGTTTCGCGAATATAAGCGCTGGTTCCTGCAATGAGCCAAAGGGGATCATCGTTGAAACCGGAGCCGACACCGAGGTTACCAGTCTTGGTAAGTGGCTGATACTGATGATAAGCGGAACCGTCGGCAAACTGCGTATTGGCAATGTCGAGGATTCGTTCTCTTGCACGAGAAGGAATCAGATGTACAAATCCGAGAAGATCCTGTGAACTGTCACGGAATCCCATGCCTCGACCCATACCGCTTTCATAATAACTTGCGGAACGGCTCATATTAAAGGTGACCATGCACTGGTACTGGTTCCAGATGTTGACCGAACGATCCAGCTGTTCATTTCCAGTTTCTGCAGTATAAACCGACAGAAGCTTGTTCCAATGCTCGCGGAGCTCGTTGAAGGCAGCTTCGACTTGTGCATCGCTTGCATAGGCTGAAATCAGTTTCTCAGCCGGAGCCTTGTTGATGACATTTGGAGCGACGAATTTCTGATCCACCGGATTTTCGCAATAGCCAATCAGGAAGACGAATGTTGTCGACGTACCAGGATTCAGGCGAACCTTTAAGTGATGGGCGCCGATTGGAGACCAGCCGTGTGCTACGGAATTGGTGCAATGTCCGGCAAGGACTGCATCCGGATTCTGCGGACCATGATAGAAGCCGGTGAAGCTTGCGCGGTCCGTATCAAAACCTTCGATTTCTTTATTAACATGGAAAATAGCGTAGTGGTTTCGGCGCTCTCTGTATTCGGTCTTATGATAAATGGTACTGCCCACAACTTCGACTTCGCCAGTGGAGAAGTTTCGCTGGAAGTTCGTGGAGTCATCATCGGCATTCCAAAGACAGAATTCGATGTAGCTAAAGAGGTCGATGTCCTTTAACATACCGCTGTTATTTGTAATAGTAATCTGGTTGATTTCACAGTTGTCGGAAACGGGTACGAACGCGAGAATCGAAGCTTCGAGCCCATTTTTGGAGCTTGTGATCTTGCTGTAGCCCATACCGTGACGACATTCATAGGAGTCGAGCGGTGTCTGTGTTGGCTGCCAGCCGATGTTCCAGACAGTGTCACCATCTTTAATATAGTAATATCTACCATTACTATCATATGGACAATTGTTATAACGATATCTGGTCAGGCGGAGAAGCTTCGCATCTTTATAGAAGTTATATCCACCTGCAGTGTTAGAGAATAGTCCGAAAAATTCATTCGATCCCAGGTAGTTAATCCATGGGAGCGGAGTTTCCGGAGTGGTGATGACGTATTCCTTATTAGAATCGTCGAAGAATCCGTATTTCATATATCCCTCCAAATAACATAAAAAATAACGTTTCAATCGTATGTACACGAATCTACAAATAGAGATTTCGTCCTCAACCCTATCTATAGTAGATTTCGTGACTACGAAACTCTCGAAAAGCTTGGAAATGCAACGTTTCCACTACCGAAAACAGGTGAAAACCATTTCCGAATACGATTTCGTAAGTCTAATTTCATTATAGGTTTAGTAAACGGAATTGCAAGATTAAAAGGCGAATAATCTTATTTTGTGTAAAATTATCCTAAAATCATTGTCGAAAGTTGGACACTTTGACTAGTTGACGAAAACGTATTCGAGCCATACAATGAAATTGCGAAAACGTTATCGGGTTTGTTTCGACGAAAGACGGAAATTTCTCTAAACTATTTCTAAAGCGGGAAGCGTAGGAGTACGAAATTTCTGTAAAGAATTTCTAAAGTCTGGTAGACTGGTAGTTCGGAAACGTTAAAGCAAATCAAGTCGAAAGGATGGCCGTTTATGGTTACGATTAAAGACATATCAAGAGCTTGCGGTGTTTCTCCGGCAACGGTCAGTAAAGCGCTGAATGGGTATTCCGATATCAGCCAGGAGACCATCGATAAAGTTTTAAAAGCTGCAGATAAGTTACATTACATGCCAAATGCAGCAGCGAGACAATTAAAAACCAACAGTTCCCACAATATTGGAGTGCTATTTGTAGATGATACTCGATGCGGGCTGACGCACGTGTATTTTTCAGCCATATTAAATAGTGCGAAAGATGAGTTGGAACGTTTGGGATATGATGTTACTTTCATTAGTCAAAACATCGGGGGAAGAAACATTTCCTTCCTGGAACACACGAGATATCGGAAATGTGACGGCGTCTTGATCGCCAGTGTGGACTTCAGATCAAAGGCAGTTTTAGATCTGGTGGATTCAGAAATTCCGACAGTGAGTATTGATTATGTTTACAATAATCATAGTTCCATTATGTCAGACAATATTGAAGGTCAATATCAGTTAACTAAGTACCTAATTGACCACGGTCACCGGAAAATCGGACTGATTCACGGGGAACGTACATCGGTTACAGAGAAGCGACTGGTTGGATTTTACAGAGCATTGAAAGAGGCAGGAATTGAAGTGCCGGATGAATATGTTGTAGAAGCAAGATATCATCACACGCATGACAGTGCTAGAGCCACAGAGGAACTCTTGAATTTGCCGGATCCACCGACAGCGATTATGTATCCCGATGATTATTCCTATCTCGGCGGACGACAAATCCTCGAGAAACGAGGGCTCAAAGTACCCGAGGATATCAGCGTGACTGGATACGATGGTGTCAATATTTCACAGGTCATACATCCTAAGCTAACTACTTACTATCAGAATACAGAAGAGATTGGCAGGCAGTCGGCAAGAAAACTTGTGGAGATTATTGAAAATCCAAAGACCAGTTTGACGGAGCAGATCGAGGTTGATGGTAAATTATTAGAGGGACATTCGGTAGGGGACGTTTAAAGAAGGAAACGTCAAATTCAATTCTACCAAGCCCCGAGTGTACAACAATTGGGAGGTAATTTTGTATGAAGGGTCTAATGAAAAAGGCTGTAGCTGTTTCAATGGCAGCAGCAATGGTAGTACCAATGGTCGGCTGTGGTGGCAGCGACTCATCAAGTAGCTCAGGTTCATCTAATTCTAGCTCAGGTGACGAGCACTACTTGAACATCTGGTGCTGGAATGATGAATTCCAGAGCAGATTTAATGACTATTATCCAGAAGTAAAAGAGGTAGCTAAGGATAAGTCAACAACTACTTTGAATGACGGAACAGTTGTTAAGTGGACAATCAATGAGAACCAGAACAACAACTATCAGAACAAGTTGGATGAAGCACTCCTTGCACAGGAGTCTGCAGATGACAATGACAAGATTGATATCTTCTTAGTAGAAGCTGATTACGCATTAAAGTATGTTGATTCGGACTACACATTGGACGTAGTAAATGATATTGGTTTAACAGAAGACGATCTTTCTGATCAGTATCAGTACACAAGAGATATCGTTACAGATTCTAACGGAGCTCAGAAGGGTACATCATGGCAGGCAACACCTGGTTTGTTCGCTTATCGTAGATCAATCGCTAAGGCAGTGCTTGGAACAGATGATCCTACAGAAGTACAGAACGCATTAAGTGACTGGGATAAGTTCGATGCCGTTGCTAAGCAGGCAAATGATGCTGGTTACAGAATGTTATCAGGATATGATGATTCTTATCGTACATTCTCTAACAACATGTCAGCACCTTGGGTTACTGACAATGAAGTAAATGTTGATCCAGAAATCATGAGATGGGTTGAGCAGACAAAGACATACACAGATAACGGATACAACAACAAGACTTCTCTTTGGTCTGATGGTTGGGCATCTGATCAGGGTCCTGATGGAGATGTATTCGGATTCTTCTATTCAACATGGGGTATCAACTTCACATTAATGGGCAACTCTCTTGCAGATCCAGATGCTGAAGCAGCTGTTGGAAATGGTGCATATGGCGATTGGGCAGTTTGCGAAGGCCCAGCTCCTTACTATTGGGGTGGAACATGGATCTGTGGTGCAGCAGGTTCTGATGATGTAGATACAATCAAGGATATCATGCTGAAGCTTACATGCGACAAGGATATCATGGAATCTATGACACGTAATCAGGATATCCAGGATTACACAAATACTGTTTCTGGTATGGAAGAAATCGCAAATGATGAATCTTATGGTTCCGATTTCTTAGGCGGACAGAACCACGTAGCACTCTTCTCTGAGACAGCTCAGAAGATTGATATGAGCAATGCTGGTGCATACGATCAGGGATGTAACGAATCTATTCAGAAGGCATTCAAGGATTACTTTGATGGAAATGTAACAATGGATGAAGCTAAGGCTAACTTCGAAAAGACAATCACAGAGAAGTATCCAGAAATTACAAAGGTTAACTGGCCAGAAGATTAATGATTAAGAAATGTGGCACGTGGGGAAACCCATGTGCCACAATATTTAAGAAGGTTGTATATAAGAAATGAGGTTGAGGGCTATGTCAGGAAAAAAGATTAGAAGTAAGGGCGGAGCCGTTAGCTATGCCAAATGGGGGTATATATTCATTCTTCCATTCTTTCTGGCATTTGCTATCTTTCAGTTAATACCACTTGCTTCAACAATTTATTATAGTTTTTTTGAATATTATAGAAGTGGTCTGAAGATTATCGGACCAAACTTCGTTGGATTAGAAAATTATAAATCTCTTTTTCAATCAGATTTTTTACAATATGCGAAAAATACATTCATTCTGTGGATTGCAGGATTTATCCCACAGATTGTTGTATCTTTGATACTTGCAGCTTGGTTCACAGATCAGAGACTTAAAATCAAGGGCAAGCAGTTCTTTAAGGTTGTTATCTACATGCCAAACTTAATCATGGCGAGTGCATTTTCCATGTTATTCTTTGCACTGTTTTCAGATATCGGACCTGTCAATGGATTCTTAGCAACGATTGGTGCCATCGATCTGGAACATCCGGTTCGATTCTTTGCATCGGTTGGATGGACAAGAACATTGATCGCACTTATGAATTTCTTAATGTGGTTTGGTAATACAACCATCATGCTGATGGCAGCGGTTATGGGTATCAGCCCATCCTTATTTGAAGCTGCAGAACTGGATGGTGCAAATCACAGACAGGTATTCTTCAAGGTAACATTGCCAAATATCAAACCAATCTTAGTATATGTACTGATTACATCTTTGATCGGTGGTCTTCAGATGTACGATGTACCTCAGATTTTGACAAATGGTAGTGGTAATCCAAATCGATCCTCTATGACACTTTTGATGTTCTTGAACAGTCACCTGTATAGCAAGAACTTTGGTATAGCTGGTGCGCTTTCAGTTATCTTGTTTGTTGTTAGTGCAATTCTTTGCTTGATTGTATACTTCTCGCTGAATAAGGAAGATTCTCCAGCGACATCAAAGCATAGTAAGAAGAGAAAGCATTAGGGGGTGGCGTGCAATGAAAGCAAATACAAAAGAAACGTATAATGTACCGAAGGAGCACGTGAAAGTAACGCCGAGACTTGTCATTGCCTATATTGTTTTGGCAATCTTAGCATTCCTATGTTTGTTCTTCTTCTACATTTTGATTATTAATTCGACAAGAAATCATGTACAGATTCAGCAGGGATTCAGTTTCCTGCCGGGAAAATCATTTGTTAAGAACTTTATCAATGTTAAGAACGATGCGAATATACCAATATTCTCAGGTTTGAAGAATTCCTTATTGGTTTCGACATGTTGCGCAGTTTTGTCATGTTATTTTTCAGCTTTGACAGCATATGGCTTGTATGCATATGACTTCAAACTGAGAAAGGCTGCATTTATCTTCATCTTATTGATCCTGGTAATGCCTACGCAGGTTTCTGCACTTGGTTTCATCCAGTTGATCACAAAGATGAATTTAATGAATACTTTGTATCCTCTATTTATTCCATCAATTGCTGCTCCGGCGGTATTCTACTTCATGTATAGTTACATGCAGAGCTCTCTTCCTATGGAACTAGTTGAGGCAGCAAGAATTGATGGATGCGGAGAGTTCAAGACGTTCAATAAGATTGTACTTCCAATCATGAAGCCGGCATTAGCTGTTCAGGCAATCTTCACATTCGTAGGAGCTTGGAACAACTTCTTCATGCCAGCCTTGATTGTAACAAACAACGACAAGAAGACGTTGCCAGTATTGATTGCGTCTCTTCGTTCCGCAGATTTCCTTAAGTTTGATATGGGTAAGGTATACATGTTAATCATGCTTTCTATCGTACCAATTATCATCGTATACATTCTGCTATCCAAGTATATCGTTGCGGGTGTAACACTCGGCGGTGTCAAGGAATAGTAATATGTATTTTCCCTTCCAGAAGGAGCAGGTTTAGCACACCCTGCTCCTTCTTTGTTTTCTAGTTGTTTTCTAAAACTGCCGGATTTGGGCATATAGGGCGAAAAGAGGAATCGTTCCACCATACTTGTTTTTTAAAACTTCCGGATTTGGGCATATAGAGAAGAAAGAGTAAGCTCTCCACCATGTGAAATGGTGGAGGGAAAACAATTATATACATATATGCCCAACTAGGTGGTGGAGGCCAGAAATAAAAATGTCTATATGCCCAACAATGGTGGAGGGGAATGCAAAAAGTGAATATATTTCCAAAATAAAAAAGGTTACATGGTGGAGGGGAGGCCAAAACAAGTCTATATACCCAAATGGAAAAAGTTGCATGGTGGAGGGAAAAAGAAAGGTGCTATATATGCCCAAACAGAGCACCAACCATGGTGGAGAGAAGCAATTGTTCACAAAATATGCCCAGTAAGAGAAAAGCTATCCCAGAAACAGAGCCTAATAGCAAGAAAAAAGGTAGCTCCTCCAGAAACAGAACCTAATAACAAAAAAGGCAGCTTCCCCAAAGAAACTTAATAAAAAAAGGACATATATACCAAAGAAATAATTAAGAAATTGTAAAGTGATTGACGGTGTTTTCACGCGATTATACAATAAAAATAGTTATGAAATGCAATTCGACATAGTGAGAAAATAGCGACAAAAATAGCGAGAAATCAGCGAAAAAATCGCGAGATAATAGCGAGAAATTTAACTTACGGGGGTAAGCGAGTTATGAGTGAATATGTAAACAGTCTGACAAAAGAAGAGATGGATGTCCTGGGCGAAATCGGTAATATTAGCCTTGGAAATGCAGCGACGACACTTAGCGTGATGGTAAATCAACGTGTAGAGATTACAACACCGGTGGTCGAAGTAATTAATCGAAGCGAAGCATTAGATGATTATGACAAGACTTGTGTGTTTGTACAGATTCATTATATTAAGGGATTAAGTGGAAATAACGTCTTTATTTTGAAAGAACCGGATGTGCTTTGCATGACAGATCTTATGATGGGTGGAGACGGAACAAATACGCAGGGTGAAGTTACGGAGTTGCATCTTAGTGCTGCTTCTGAAGCGATGAACCAGATGATGGGAACGTCGGCAACTTCTATGGCGCAGATGTTGCAGATTCCGGTGGATATCAGTACTCCGGATTTGAGCCGAATTGATGTAGAGTCCGTAAAGCAGTTTGAGAAGATGTTTGAATCCAATCTCGATAAGTTTGTTAAGATTGCATTTCGTATGGTCATCGGTAACTTGATTGATTCGACCATGGTGCAGTTGTATCCGGTAAGTTTTGCTCATGATATGTGTAAGCAGTTCGAAGATAATGAAGAGAATGAAAAACTTCGTAGAGAACTTGCTGCAAAGCGAGCAGCAGAACAGTAGAGCGGAAATGAATCTGCAGAGCAGAAATGAATCCGCGCAACGAAGAAAGATGCGTTGCAGAGCGGAAATGTTAAATTTGGAGCCAAGGGATGAAACCCACGATATACATGAACCCCATAACAAGTTAATATCGGCAAAGAGTTAGAATTACAAAAGAAAGACCTCAGAGAGTACAATCTCTGAGGTCTTTTATCTTTGATAGGATTTAGAGAATCCATTTGAAATTCGAAATTCTAAATTTTAGAAAATCGAAATCTCTTCATCGGTTAAGGCTGACTGCTGGGCGCTCATTTGCTGGTTAGCGAGGTGAGCCTGCTGATGAATCTTGGACTCTGATCTAGGATTCTTGGCAGATGCCATGTGCTTGTCAGTGGTATCGAGTGGTTTTGCTTTCTTTGCAGCAGGGTTCTCCATGCCGGACTTGAAGCTGTCGCCAGCGATGGCAACATTACTGATGACATCTGTTAAATCGGTAGGAACGAAAATCTTGGTAGCATTTCCGTCAGCAACATCTTTCAATGCTTCGAGTCCCTTTAATTTCAGGACTTCTGGGGAAACATTGGCCGCCGTTAACATTTCCAATGCACGCGCTTCGGCTTCGGCGCGTAACTGGATAGATTTTGCTTCACCTTCAGCTCTAGCGATTGCGGCGTCACGCTCGGCTTCTGCCTGGAGGACTTTGGCCTGCTTGTCACCTTCTGCCATCATAACTACGGACTGCTTATGTGCTTCCGCTTCGGTTACAGCCTGACGTTTCTCACGTTCTGCAGTCATCTGCTTCTGCATAACATCGAGGATGTCGGATGGTGGAGCGATGTTCTTAACTTCCACTCGAGTGATTTTGATACCCCAAGCATCGGTTGCTTCGTCGAGTGTTGCCTCGAGAGAAGAATTGATACGGTCACGGGATGTCAGTGTATCATCGAAATCGAGCGCACCAACGAGGTTTCGAAGTGTTGTTGCGGCAAGTGTTTCGATACCAAGTCTAGGATTTTCTACACCATAAGTGAAGAGCTTTGCATCGAAAACCTTGGCATAGACAACGGAATCGATCTTCATCGTAACGTTATCTTTTGTGATTACACCCTGTGGAGGGAAGTCCAGTACCATTTCCTTTAAGGATACTCTGGAACGAACCACATCGATAAAGGGAATGATGAAGTTGATACCGGAGTTCAGCGTTGCGTGATATTTTCCGAGTCGTTCGATGACGTACACCTTGGACTCAGGTACGATCTTGATACACGCAATTAAACAGATTAGTAGGATTACACCAATAATAATAAAACCCATAATTACATCTCCTTTTATTCTTGATAGATTTCCTTTATACATATTTTATATTTTGTGTGGTGGAAATACAACTGGGAAAAGGATATGATAGGGGACATGAATAGAATTCTTACGTATAACATAACTGAAGACTGGCCGTCGATTCGCGATTTTCTGAATAGCAAGCGGTATCCGCATGCGGTATTTGTGCGTCTGAAAAAGACGGAGAATAGTGTGCTTGTAAATGGAGAGTGGTTGCATCTCTATCAGCCACTGCATGCTGGCGATACTTTGGAGATCCGTTTGATAGAAAAGGAAAATTCGGACAATATCGTGCCGCGCGATTTCGCAGAAATAATGCATCATGTGAAATGTGAGCCGGGAGCGCATCGTTTGCCGGATGAACCGTGCGCAACGGAAGCGCATCGTTTACCGGTTGTTTACGAGGACGAGGATATCCTGGTGGTGAATAAGCCGGCGGGGCTTCCGATTCATCCATCGCAGAATCATTACGAGGATTCGCTCGCCAATGCGGTGATGGCATATTACAAAGAGCAGGGGGAGAATTTTGTCTTCCGTTGCATCAACCGATTGGATCGAAACACGAGCGGATTGACGTTGATTGCAAAAAATATGTTGAGTTCTGCGATTCTTTCGCAGGATGTGATGAAACGTGACATCCATCGGACGTATTTGGCGCTGGTGGAGCGCTCAAATCAACTTCCCGATTCCGGTACGATCGAGGCGCCGATTGCCCGCGTAGAAGGATCGACGATTCTTCGCGAGGTGAATTTCGAAACAGGCGACTATGCCCTGACAAAGTATTGGAAGCTTGCCGATTTCGAGGATGCAACGCTATTGAAATTGCAGCTTGGCACCGGCCGCACGCACCAGATTCGAGTGCATATGAGCTATATCGGTCATCCGCTTTTGGGGGATGATTTGTATGGAAATGGTACGTATCAGCAGATCGATGCGGAGGGAAAACCAATCATCTTAGATCGCCATGCACTGCATTCCTATCGATTGGAATTCACACATCCGATTACGGGTGAGGCCATGGATTTAAGAGCAGATTTGCCAATGGATATGGGATATATAGTGGTTGATTAAAAAGCGTAATGGATTTCACTTAGTTAGATTGCCATAAATTGGATTGTGTAAAATTTACCTAAAGTTAGTTGCACCAAACGTATAGAATGCAACATTTTTACCAAAATTATGATAAAGCAATCAAATTTTTGATAAAACCGGTTGACAGAACCGGAGATAGACTATAAGATTGTACATGTTTAAAAATTAAAGCAATAGAGGTAGCGATGCAGATGAGTACCTTCTGGAGCCGGCGGGCTGTGAACGAAGGGAAAGGTAACCATCGCCGAACGTATCAGGCTGGCGGGTTTGATGCGTGGGGGCCCGGAGAATATCCGAGTCACTCCTTCGAAAACGAAGTGGCGCTATTTTACGATGATACAAAACCGTATGCAATAGTGCATACGGTTTTTTTGATTCCAAAGAGCGAATTGCTTTAGTTGCTACTATTTCAAGAGGAAGAAACAGGAGGACTAAGATGAGCAAATTCACAAAGTATGCAAAGAAACTACTTGCCCTTACATTGACAGCAGCTGCACTTGTTTCCACAGGTGCGACATTGACTGGCTGTAGCGCAAAGCGCGCAAGCGCGGCAGAATCCGATGTGATTCGTGTCGGTATGGAATGTAATTACGCACCATTCAATTGGACGACACCAGAAGCAAGCGATACGACGATCCAGCTCTCTACTGCAGATTATGCAGATGGCTATGACGTTGCAATGGCAAAGCGACTTGGCGAAATCCTTGGCAAGGAAGTAGAGATTGTAAAACTCGATTGGGATAACTTGATTTTATCTCTTCAGAATCAGCAGATTGACTGCATTATCGCAGGTATGACAGATACTGTTGAACGAGAAGAAGAGGTAAATTTCACTTCTCCTTACTATGAGTCAGAGGAAGTTATGATTGTAAGTGCAAACAGCAAGTATGTGGATGCAACTAGCATTCAGGATTTTACTGGCGCTACGATTCAGGGACAGATGAACACGGTTTATGATGAAGTCATTGATCAGATTGAGGATGTAAATCATAAAGCGGCAGCAGAAACATTTCCAGCAGCAATTCAGGCACTGCAGAGCGGCGCGGTTGATGGTGTTGTATCGGAACTTCCGGTAGCCATCGGTGTGACAGAAGCAAATCCGGACTTAACGATTGTTCGATTTGCAGAAGGCCAGGGATTCACAGCGAATACAACGGTTTCCATTGCGGTTCGTAAGACGGATCCGGAATTCCAGGCACAGCTGGAGGGAGCACTTTCCCAGATTACAGAAGAAGAGAGAAATCAGATGATGGAGGCAGCCGTAGAGTGTCAGCCGGCTGAAAATGAATAATGTTTATTTCAAATTGTACAGATATCTTAACAACATATGGCCCTAGCTTATGGCTCGGTGTTCGCACAACACTGATGATCGCCATTACGGGCACTGTCCTGGGACTGATCCTGGGACTCTTGGTGGGTGGTTTCCGCGCTGTGAAGCTTGATTTCACAGCAAGCGGGGCGGCTCGCTTCTTTAAGAAACTTGGCGACTTGATTATCAATTTATATATTACGATTTTCCGTGGAACACCAATGATGGTGCAGGCGGTATTTATCTATTATGCAATGTTGAACTTCATCTATTGGAGTCCGATGGAAGCAGCCATTACCGTAATTTCTGTAAATACGGGTGCGTATATGGCGGAAATCGTTCGTTCCGGAATTCAGGCAGTGGATCCGGGACAGACGGAAGCAGCGAGATCGCTTGGTATGTCAAATGCGCAGACGATGTTTACGGTTGTGCTTCCACAGGCGATTCGAAATGCATTCCCTGCGATTGGAAATGAATTCATTGTAAACATCAAGGATTCTTCCGTGCTTATGATCATCTCTATTACAGAGTTGATGTTCCAGGCGAAGAGTATTGCCGGTTCGACGTTCCATTTCACGGAGACTTATTTCATCGAAGCGATGATTTATCTGATATTAACAACAGTGACAAGTTTGATTTTAAATGCGATTGAGAAGCATATGAATCGTCCAGCGACAAAGGAGGTGGCTTAGATGGCAGCACCTATGGTAGAAATTAAGAATATTCACAAGCGTTTTGGGAAGCTTGAAGTTTTGAAGGGCGTGGATTTCGAGGTGCAGGAAGGCGAGACCGTCTGCCTGATCGGAAGCTCCGGATCTGGTAAGTCGACACTTCTTCGTTGCATCAATTTACTGGAGCATGCGGATGATGGCCAGATTCTTGTGTTTGGCCAGGACGTACTTCACACCAAGGATGTGAATCATTTCCGTGCGAAGGTTGGTATGTGTTTCCAGCAGTTTAATCTGTTTGCAAATATGACGGTTGTGGAAAACTGCATAAAGCCACAGATGAAGGTGTTGAAAGTTTCCAAGGAGGAAGCGAGAAAGACGGCAATGAAGTACCTCGAGAAGGTTGGCATGGCGGAATTTGCCAATGCGGATGTTCGTAGAATTTCCGGTGGGCAGAAGCAGCGTGTCGCTATCGCACGTGCACTCTGCATGAATCCAAAGCTCATGCTTTTTGATGAGCCGACATCGGCACTGGATCCTGAGATGGTTGGCGAGGTTCTGAATATCATGAAGGAACTCGCAGAAGAGGGTATGACGATGATCATCGTGACGCACGAGATGGGATTTGCGCGTGATGTTGCAGACCGCGTTGTTTTCATGGATCAGGGTCAGATTGAGGAGCAGGGCACACCAGAGCAGCTCTTCAACAATCCACAGTCTGAGAGAACGAAGGAGTTCTTGAAGGCGTCTGTTTATAAATAAGATATAAGAGTTAATTAGGCGTAAGAGGAAATGATTCCTCTTGCGCTTTTTTTCATGTTGCGAAAAATTTTATAAAATTATTAGCACTCTCGCTTGACGAGTGCTAATTTCGGTGTTATAACAAGACTAGAAAGTAAATAAGCTTGGATAAACAACCAAACAACGATGGTTAAGTGGGAGGTGTTTTTATGAATATACAGAAGTTCACACAGAAATCTATGGAAGCTGTGAATGGAACAGAAAAGCTTGCATACGATTATGGAAATCAGGAGATCGAGCAGGAGCATCTGCTGGTTTCCCTTCTGAATCAGGAAGATGGTTTGATACCGAAACTGATTGAGAAGATGGAGATAGATTTACAGTATTTTAGAAATGATGCGGTTCAGATGCTCGAGAGATTGACGAAAGTCAGTGGCGCTGGTCAGGTCTATGTCGGCAAGAATTTGAATGAAGTTTTGATTCATGCAGAGGATGAAGCCAAGGCGATGGGCGATGAATATGTTTCCGTTGAGCATCTATTCTTATCCATGATCAAACATCCGAATCGTGCGATCAAGGAGAAGTTCCGCGAATTTGGAATCACGCGTGATCGTTTCCTGCAGGCCCTGTCTACGGTGCGTGGAAATCAGCGTGTGACATCCGACAATCCGGAAGCTACCTATGATACGCTTGAGAAGTATGGTTATGATATGGTGGAGCGAGCAAGAGAGCAGAAGCTCGACCCGGTCATCGGTAGAGATTCTGAGATTCGAAATGTGATTCGAATTCTCTCAAGAAAGACGAAGAATAATCCGGTATTGATTGGTGAACCTGGTGTTGGTAAAACGGCAGCTGTTGAGGGATTGGCACAGAGAATTGTCCGTGGCGATGTACCAGAGGCATTGAAAGATAAGAAATTATTTGCATTGGATATGAGTGCGCTGGTTGCTGGCGCGAAATATCGTGGTGAATTTGAAGAGCGTCTAAAGGCCGTTTTGGATGAGATTCGAAATAGTGATGGCGAGATTATACTTTTCATTGACGAACTTCATACGATTGTTGGTGCCGGTAAGACGGAAGGCGCGATGGATGCTGGCAATATGTTAAAACCGATGCTGGCACGTGGAGAGCTGCATTGTATTGGTGCGACAACGCTTGATGAATATCGGGAATATATCGAGAAAGATCAGGCTCTGGAGCGACGTTTCCAGCCGGTTATGGTGGATGAACCGACGGTGGAAGATACCATTTCCATCTTACGAGGAATCAAGGATCGTTACGAAGTGTACCATGGTGTGAAGATTCAGGATGCGGCACTCGTGGCAGCTGCAACACTTTCGGATCGTTACATTTCCGATCGTTTCCTGCCAGATAAGGCCATTGATTTGGTGGACGAGGCATGTGCTTCCATTAAGACGGAACTCGATTCGATGCCAGCGGAACTCGATGAGATGAATCGCCGTATCATGCAGCTGGAAATCGAAGAAACGGCACTGAAGAAAGAGACGGATACCCTGAGCAAAGAGCGTTTGAGTGAACTGCAGAAGGAATTGTCTGAGCTTCGAGATGCATTTAATTCTAAGAAAGCGCAGTGGGATAATGAGAAACATGCGGTGAACAAGGTTTCCGAATTACGTGAGCAATTAGAGGCTGTGAAAAATGAAATCGCTAGTGCGCAGCAGAATTATGATCTGGAAAAGGCAGCAGAACTGCAGTATGGAAAACTTCCACAGATTGAAAATGCGTTAAAAGAAGAGGAAGAACGCTTAAAGACGAAGGATGTCAGTCTGGTGCATGAGGCGGTGACAGAAGATGAGATTGCTGAAATCATCAGTAGATGGACGGGAATCCCTGTTTCAAAATTGAATGAAACGGAGAGAAATAAGACCTTGCATCTGGATCAGGAACTGCATAAGAGAGTCGTTGGACAGGATGATGCGGTGCAGAAAGTGACGGAAGCGATCATCCGTAGTCGAGCTGGAATTAAGGATCCGGGCAAGCCAATTGGATCATTTCTATTCTTAGGACCGACAGGTGTAGGTAAGACGGAACTTGCAAAGACACTTGCGGAAGCACTTTTCGATGATGAGAACAATATGGTTCGTCTGGATATGAGTGAGTATATGGAGAAATATAGTGTGTCTCGTCTGATTGGAGCGCCTCCAGGATATGTTGGCTATGATGAAGGCGGCCAGTTGACAGAGGCTGTACGTAGAAAACCGTATTCCGTTGTGCTTTTTGATGAAGTTGAGAAAGCGCATCCGGATGTGTTTAATGTACTTCTGCAGGTTCTTGATGATGGTCGAATTACAGATTCGCAGGGACGAACGGTAGATTTTAAGAATACGATTATTATCATGACATCAAATCTGGGTTCCGAATTCCTGCTGAATGGAATGGATGATCAGGGAAATATCTCGCCTGAGACAGAAAAGTCGGTTATGGATTTGCTTCGAGGCAGTTTCCGTCCAGAATTTTTGAATCGTCTCGATGAGATTATCATGTTCAAGCCTTTGACGAAGGATCATATTGGAAATATTATCGATCTGCTTCTTGTAGAACTCAACGAACGTCTGGCAGATCGTGATCTCCATGTGGAATTGACAGAAGCGGCAAAGCAGTATGTTGCAGAGAATGGCTATGATCCAGCATTTGGTGCAAGACCACTGAAGAGATATCTGCAGAAACATGTGGAAACACTGGCCGCTCGTATCATCTTAGGCGGTGATATCTCCATGGGTGATGTGATTCGAATTGATGTGAAGGATGATGAACTCTGCGGAGAAGTGATAGCCGGATAATTTTGTAGTGATAGAGGATGTGGAAATGTATCATTTCCACATCCTTTTTTGATGAGACGCTAAATAGTCCGTTCGCGGTGGTATAAGTCGATTCGCGGTGGTAAGTTATTTAGCTATAATTTCTGAATGGAAATAATTCCCGAGCAATAAGATTTCTGCTCGAAGGAAAGATTTGGAAATTCATTCCTTAATTCATCGATTACAAAATAAATTTCATCGTCATCCCAATCGTCACCGGATTCGGATTTACATTTCTCAAGTTCATCTCTAGTGTTAAAAGCAACATCACCTATAATCAGTTTGCCACCCTCGTTTAGCTGATTTAATAAATCTCTAAAGAAGATCTTCTTCTGCGCATCGGATAAATGATGCATAGAATAAGTTCCAATTATATAGTCAAATTTACATGTGTTTAATTCAGGTACTAACCCCTTTGTAAAGTCGCCTTGATATAGTTTTGCATTTGGCATTTTTGCTTTCGCAAGCTCGATCATTCTACTAGAGAAGTCTTGGCCATACACTTCGCAACCGTTCTCGTAAAGCTTTGTAGTAAGTGTTCCTGTACCAAATCCAATATCTAAAACCTTTGCACCTTTTGTGGATAAGATTTCTTGGAAAATCCCTCCAAGAACTTCTTTATATCCAGCAAATGGATAGGTATTTGCTTCTTCGGAAATACCTACGGCTTTATCGTAACCATCCGCCCACAAATCAAATCCCTTATTGTCTAACATTATATTGTCTCCTTTTCTAGCATATGATGGAGTATCTAAGCTCTGGCAGATACTCATGGCTTAAATCTTACTATATGTTTTGAACTCATCTCAAGTATTTTTGTGAGAAAAAAGAAGATTTGCCTAATTTGTTGATGAAGTGATCCGCTCGCGGTGTTAAGAGGGTCGTTCGCGGTGGTAGGGATTGTTTTGGAAAATGGATTTGTATAATCTGATAATAAAAGAATGAAATACGGAGAGGTTAGTTATGAATACTTTTGATAGGTACGGTATACATTTTGGCGCTATAGGTGGAACAGTATTTGTATTAATAATTTTATTGATGATTTTGGATGGTGGAGAGTTGTTAATACCTGTGCTGGTATTAACAATTCTATTTTCAGATTTATTATTTGTGTTTTTTATGACGTTGTTTTTTAGTATTATGGCAAAGCCTGTTGTGATGAATATTTCAATAAACGATAAAGAGAAGTTTATTGAAGCAGTTGATAATGTAAGTAAAAAGAAGTGGGGAAGAGTTCAGAGGTGTTGTGAAGAAGGAAAATCATATCGTTATGTTTTTACAAGCAAATATAAAGAATGGTTAACGACAGATGTGACGGTAAAAATCGAAGATGACAGATGCCAAATAGTGGTACCTAATATATATCAGGAGGATATTATTAAAATAATGCAAAATGGTTGAATTAGTTAGAAAACAATAAAGAAGAAGTAATGCATAGGTGGGGGTTTTATGATTATTTTTGCAGGATTATGGATAGCAATGCTTCCGTATATGGAATGGGTAAATGCATATAGGATTAATAGAAAAATATGCTTAATATCGGGAATATATGTATGTTGTGTTGGAGTATTAGATAAAGTACATCTTTGGTACGACTATACTCCATGGCTGATACTATTAGGATTTATCTTAAGTGTGGTTTGCTTAGTACATTATATCGTAGTGAAAATCAGGTCGCCGAAGTCCTGTGTGGATATCTTATCGATACTAATAGGATGTGGTTTTTTGGTTATGGGAATTGCAGTAGTTTTATTAGATGTGAAAGATAGTGGACCATTTATTACTTCGAATGTGGGAGCGATGATCATTCTTTCAATACCATGGTATGAAATTGGAGAAAGACAATAAAAGTAATAAGGTTTTTGAAGTAGATGAGAGACATGAAGAAAAATGAGTATAATTTCACTCTTATAAGAAAGAAGAAATTATATTTTATTACAATTTTTGTTTCGATTTTGTGTTTTGGATTTGCTGTATTTATTTTAGACAAGATAGGTAACTTGTTTTTTAGTAATCTAACAGAAATAGAGATTGCTGTTTTTAAACAAAATTTGCTCACTCGTATTAACGGCATTTTTATTATTTACGCTCAAAGATTTTTATGTGGATTCATTCATTGATATAAAAAATAATAGAGGCTGGAATAATAAAAATGGTTCTTAAAAGGAGCAACGTATTAAAGAGGAATAATGATGTATTATATTGATGATTCGGATAAAAAGAGAAGTAGAGTACTTTTCTTTGTATCACTAGGAATGATGTGTTTAGTTCCTTTTTCAAGTAATTTTTTCATGATTAGGATGTGGAAATGCAACATTTCCACATCCTTTGTTTTGCGATGAAAAAGGAGTGAATCTGTCCGTTCGCGGTGTTAAGAGGCCCGTTCACGGTGGTAAGGGTTGTTTTGGAAAATGGATTTGTGTAAAGTTACAGAGAACCTAGGTTGTAGTTTATAAATATGAGTGTTGAGGAGAAAGGGCTTTATGGAAAGATTAAAAAAAACGATAAACTTTTGTGCATTAGTATTAGTGTTTAGTTTATTTATTAATTGTTATTCAATAGGATATGCAAAGGAAGCTCCATGTGAAGTTAATCAGGAAATGAATATCGAAAAATTATCGGCATATATTGAATTTGAAAATGGTCATTTTGTTAAAAAGAATGATAATAATCAATTGAGTGAAGAAGAGGAAGATTATATTAGTAATTCATTATTAGAATCAAATTCGTTGATTGATAGTAACATTGAGGATGCTATTATTGTGCTTCCACAACAAGAGATGTGTAACTATTTATGTACATCCTTAGCTAAGTCACGTTATAAAGAAGGTGTAACAAAGGTAGTTGTTCATTGGTGGGGATTAAGTGTATATTTATCAAAATCAACGATTAAAGCAATTGGAGCCGGAACTACGGTTGCCGGAATATGGATGCCAGAACCGGTTATTTCGAAAGTTTTAGCAACATTAGGAGTTGGTGTGGCTTTTTGCCCAGGAGGAATAGCGTTTGATTATGATTTTGCAGCTGTTGGAATAACAGCTATTCAAGGAGTAAGGGGCTCTGGAATTCTTTGGGCAGGCGTTAGAAATGTGAGGTTCCAATAATGCGTGAATTAGTTAGAAAAATAGTATTGACGATTCTTATAGTGACCGGTTTTTTGGTTCAATATTTCTATTCAGTAAAATTAGGGTTAGTTATAGATTTAATTTTCTTGATTTTGTTATGGATGTATCCAATAAAGAAGAAGTAATGCATAGAATTTAGTTTTGAAAAAATAAATATAATAGAATAAAATGTAAGTATTTAGAGGATGTGAATGGATTCACATCCTTTATTTTTTTCTGGGGAATGGAGGAGAGTTGTCTGTTCGCGGTGTTAAAAGACCCGTTCGCGGTGTTACGGATTGTGTTGGGGATATAAATGTTGTAATATTTATATATTTGCACTAAGGAGGGACAGAAATGAATTTGATAGATTTTCTTACTACAATGATGACGAGAACATTTTGGTTAGAAACTTTGGAAAATTTGTTTAATAAGTGAGAAGTAGGCTTTTAGAGAGGGATTTAGTACATTTTAGAATAATAGTTGAGAGGAATCAGAACATTGGTTAGACAGATTAGAATAGGCATCTGTGATGATAACGAGTTTGCGCATGATGTAGTAGAGGACTATACAAAAGAATATTGTCAAAAAAACGGTATTGATATAGAAGTTATTCATTACTATTCAGGAGAAGATTTATTGAATAGTAAGGACGATTTGGATGGCTTACTACTTGATATTGCATTGCCGGATATGGATGGAATCGAAGTTGGACGACAGTTAAAAAATCGTGGTGTTCCATATAAGGTGATTATGTTGTCGGTGAGACAAGATAAATATAAAGAAGCATTTAAGATTAATGCTTTTCGATTTGTTTCAAAGCCTGTGGAACAAAAAGAATTTGATGAAGCAATCAGTGATTTGATAGAACGGTTGGACGATAAAAAAGAGTTTTCAGTATATGATAATCGAAATGAATATATGATCAGGTCGGATGAGATTTTTTATATAGAGGCAAGAGGATCGGAAACACGAGTATTTACAAAAAACTATGATTTTAGAAGTGAAAAATCATTGACGCAGTGGGAAGAAGATCTGGATGAAAAAAGATTTTATAGAACACATCGGTCTTATATCGTTCATATGAAGTATATAAAAGAACGTAAAGAAACAGACATTGAACTAAAAAATGGAGAAATTGTTAAAGTGTCAAAAGAAAGAAAAGATAATTTTGAGATGGCATATATGAACTACGATACGAGGTATAGATAATGATTGATCAATTATTGTTGTATTTCAATAGTATGATTGAGTATACACTTTTTTTCCTAGCTTTTTTTTCGCCAAAGAGAAGAGAAATAATTAAAAATAAATGGTGGAAAGTAATATTTATTATATTTACGTTTGGCATTATTTTTTTCTTATATAGTGTTTCATTTATTCATTCGTTGGCTATTTTGATTCTTGTTATATGGATTAATTATATTTTTTGGATTTTGTTTGAAGTACGAAAAAAGGAAATTGTACTTTGGGGATTAGGTGAATTTCTGATCCTGACATTATTTGAAAATATATGGGCACTAGCATTGGAGAGGTACTTTGATAATGAAAATGTATTCATTATATTTACATCAATATCGATATGTGTACTTTGGCTTTTTAAGAAGAAATTGAGGGGGTCTCTTGCAAAAGTTTCTTTGAAAAGTTGGGTGTATCTCGATGGAATATTGTTTCTTTTGACAGCAATGGTGATGAGCTGTTATGTTGTGTTTTTGCATAGTCTGTCGAAGCAAAATAGAAATATTGGAATGGCTTTTCTTGCAGGTGGAAATATCGCAATTTTGATTCTTTTGTTTCAGCTGCTATATTTCTATAATTCGACAATGGACTTTAAGATGCAGAAAAAACTTGCAGATATGGAGGCTGAGCATCAAAAAGAGTACTATCAGACTTTGTTAGAGAAGGAAGAAGCTACGAAGGCATTTCGACATGAAGTGACAAATGATTTATTGCAGATTAAAAATAAGTGTATAAAGCAGGAGTACAAAGATGTCGAAAAATATCTAGATAGTATGCTTGACCAGGTAAAAAGAATAAATGATAACTATATGGTTGGAAATGAAACGGTAGACGTTATTTTGAATTATTATTTGCCCGAGAATAGTGCAAATAATAGAGTACATGTAAAAGGCTGTATAGGTGATGATATTCAAGTGGAACCTAGAGATCTATGTATTTTGATTGCTAATTTGATTAGAAATGCGGTTGAAGCAGTTGAAAAAATGCAAAAGGGTGAGATTTGGATTGAGGTGAGCCAGGGCGAACATTATTTGCTTTTTAGTATTCGAAATACGTTTGTTGGGAAACTGCTAGCGGATCCAGATGGTGGTTTTATTACGTCGAAAAAAGACAAAGGAAGTCATGGATATGGATTAAAAAATATCATTTCGATTGTAGAGAAATATCATGGAAAATACGTGTTTAAAGCAGAGAATCAGATTTATAGCGCTGATGTCTGGATTGAATGTTGAGACTAAGGATGTGAACTAGAAATAGTTCGCATCCTTTTTTTATATTAAAAATGAATTATTGATATTAGAAACTTGCAAAATACATCCTAACTTGGTATCTTATTATATGGATTATGAATAATTTCAAACTGCATCCGTCATTTTTTAGATAATTGAGCTTAGGAATAGAACTTGATATACTATAAAGTGGTTTGGTCGTAGTTGGATTTGTGATTTAGGAGGAAAAGAATAGGATGAAAAGCTATCAGAACATGAGTAGAGAAGAGCTTTTGCAGGAAAAGCAGAGCTTAGAAGAGGCTTACAAGGAGTTTCAGAAGAGAGATTTGTCGCTGAACATGGCGCGTGGTAAGCCTAGTAAGGCACAGTTAGATTTATCTATGGATATGTTGACAGTTGTTGATCGCGACACAGATATGGATGTCGCAGTTAATGTAGATGCAAGAAATTATGGCGGCCTGGTTGGTATTGAAGGTGCTCGTGAATTGATAGCTTCTATGGTTGATGCAAAACCGGAACAGGTTGTGATGGGTGGTAATTCTTCCTTAAACCTGATGTTTGACACCGTTACGCGCGGTATGATTTCCGGTTATCTTGGAAATACACCATGGTGCAAGTTAGATAAAGTGAAGTGGCTCTGTCCTGTTCCTGGATATGATAGACATTTTGCTGTAACGGAACACTATGGTATTGAAATGATTAATATTCCTATGACAGAAGATGGACCGGATATGGATATGGTAGAGGAACTGGTTAGTTCTGATCCAGCCATCAAGGGTATCTGGTGCGTTCCTAAATTCACAAATCCACAAGGAATCGTTTATTCTGATGAGACGGTTCGCCGTATGGCAGCATTAAAACCAGCAGCTCCTGACTTTAGAGTGTTCTGGGATAATGCTTATTGTGTTCATTATCTTTATGATGAAGTAAAGATTCCTAATATTTTAGAATTAGCAAAAGAATATGGAAATGAAGATATGATCTTCGAATTTGTTTCCACAAGTAAGATTAGTTTTGCAGGTGCCGGTGTGGCTGGTATTGTCGCATCGAAAGCGAACTTAGATGACATTGAAAAAACAATGACAGTTCGTACCATTGGTCATGATAAGCTGAACCAGTTACGTCATGCTATCTTCTTTGAAAATGGTGCGAAGATCCTGGATCATATGAAACTGCATGCAGATATTCTTCGTCCAAAATTTGAAGTGATTTTAGAAACGCTTGATCGTGATGTGAAGGAACTTGAAATTGGTTCCTGGACAAAGCCACAGGGTGGATATTTTATCACATTTAAGTCTTTGCCGGGTTGTGCAACTAGAATTATCACACTTGCAAAGGAAGCTGGTATGGTGATGACTGGCGCAGGCGCACCATTTCCATATCATAAAGATCCGGAAGATGCATATATCCGTATTGCACCATCTTTCCCAACAGTGGAAGAACTTGCGGTTGCTGCGGACCTCTTTACCGTTTGTGTAAGACTTGCATCGGTTGAAAAGTTATTATCTTGTTAATGTCTGGGTGGGATTTACTGTAATAACTTATTCTCTATTGGTTATTATAAATTTGCGCGTTGGAGACCTCGAAAGAGGTCTCCTTTTTTTGAAGTATAAATAAAAATCTTTGGTGGAGGCTCTATGCTTGTTTTCTAAAAGTTTGCGGATTTGGGCATATAGCGGATTTTTCATGTATCCTCCACCATACTTGTTTTCTAAAACTTCCGGATTTGGGCATATAAGGCGAAAAGTGTTAGCGCTCCACCATGTCCCATGGTGGAGGCGCAACAAATATTTCATATATGCCCAACCGTATGGTGGAGAGAATTTGTTAGGGGCGCTATATGCCCAAAGGTGGTGGAGGCAAACAAAAAAAGTGAATATATTTCCAAAATAAAAGAGTGCATATGGTGGAGGGAAAGCAAAAACAAGCTTATATGCCCAATTTGAAAAAGAGGTATGGTGGAGGGAAGAAGAAAAAGTTGTTATATGCCCAAAAGAAGCTTTTACCATGGTGGAGATAGAAGAAAAATCACAAAATATGCCCGCCAGAGCCTTCATTCGAATAGAAACCCACCAAATCGTCCACCAGCAAAGATTGTACTGCAATTTAAATTCCGTTATTATATAGAAGATACATATAATACCTACAAGTACAGAATCATAACAATTCTTAGAGATAGAAGAAGATAGAAGAAGATAGAAGGAGATAGCATGGACCTGTTTGATTACATGCGTGAACAGAATAAAGAGAAAGAATCCCCGCTGGCATCGCGCCTTCGTCCAACGACTTTGGATGAAGTGGTGGGGCAGGAACATATTATTGGTAAGGACAAGATGCTGTATCGTGCTATTAAGGCGGATAAGCTGAGTTCGATTATTTTTTATGGACCGCCGGGGACCGGTAAGACAACACTTGCAATGGTAATTGCAAATACAACCAAAGCGGAATTTCGACAGATTAATGCGACTTCTGCCGGTAAGAAAGATATGGAAGAAGTGGTAGAAGCTGCGAAGCATACCCTTGGTGCCTATGGCAAGAAGACGATTCTATTTATTGACGAGATTCATCGTTTCAATAAGGGGCAGCAGGATTATTTGCTTCCATATGTTGAGGATGGAACGATTATTCTCATCGGTGCGACGACAGAGAATCCTTATTTCGAGGTGAACGGCGCTTTGCTTTCCCGTTCGGTGATCTTTGAATTGAAGAGTCTTACGAAAGAAAATGTGAAGACACTTTTGCTTCGTGCGGTCCAGGATCAAACGAAGGGAATGGGCGCTTACCATGCTGAAATCGATGAGGATGCGTTGGAATTCCTGAGTGATATGGCGAATGGAGATGCGCGTTCTGCATTGACAGCGATTGAGCTGGGAATCCTGACAACAGAGCCTTCGGAGGATGGTAAGATTCATATCACCCTTGAAGTTGCTTCGGAGTGTATCCAGAAACGAGTGGTGAAATATGACAAGTCTGGGGATAATCACTACGATACCATTTCCGCGTTTATCAAGAGTCTTCGCGGTTCCGACCCGGATGCGGCAGTTTATTATCTTGCGCGCATGCTCTATGCCGGGGAGGATGTGAAATTTATCGCGAGACGTCTGATGATTAGTGCTTCCGAGGATGTTGGAAATGCAGATCCGATGGCGATGTTGATAGCAAGCGCGGCAGCACAGGAAGTGGAGCGTGTCGGTATGCCAGAGTCGCAGATTATACTTTCGCAGGCGGCTACCTATATCGCGACAGCGCCAAAGAGCAATGCGGCTTACGGAGCGATTGCGGCGGCGATGTCGGCAGTGAAGTCTACACAGACGGAGCGGATTCCGGTGCATCTTCAGGATGCGCATTATAAATCAGCCGCAAAACTGGGACATGGTGTGGGCTATAAATATGCACATGATTATAAGAATCATTATGTGAAACAGCAGTATCTGCCAGATTCGCTGGTGGGTACGACATTCTATGAGCCAACGGATATAGGATATGAGAAGCAAATCCAGGAACATATGAATCGGATCAAGCGCGAAGCCGAGGAATAATATAGATACAAGGAATAGCGTAGATACAAGAGAAGCATAGATACAGGAAAAGGAGAATGAAAATGGGTTACAAGATAGGTTTTATTGGCTGTGGAAATATGGGAAGAGCGATACTTGGTGGTCTTCTTAAGGCAGGGATTGTGAAAGCGGACGAAGTGATCATTTCCTGTCATACCAAGAAGAGTTGTAGCGAAGTGGAAGAAGAATATCATGTGAAGGCGGTTCTGGATAATCAGGAAGTAGCTGGAAATGCTGATGTGGTACTTCTTGCAGTGAAGCCGAATAAATTCGAGGAAGTGATTCCCGATGTGAAGGCGGGCTTAGAGCAAAATGCAGCAGGTGAGAATACCATCGTAATCTCTATCGCAGCGGGCAAAGATATCGCATATCTTGAGAAGAATCTTGGCAAGAATCAGAAGATTATACGTGTGATGCCAAATACGCCGGCACTTGTTGGAGAAGGCATGTCTGCACTGACAGTGAATGCCAAGGTCACAGAGGAAGATTTGAAGTATGCTCTAACGATTTTTGAGAGTTTCGGCAAAGCGGAAGTGGTGCCGGAATCCATGATGGATGCGGTGATTGGAGTGAGCGGTTCATCGCCAGCGTATGTCTATATGTTTATCGAAGCGCTTGCGGATGGTGCGGTTGCAGCAGGGATGCCGAGAAAGCAGGCGTATACATTTGCAGCGCAGTCCGTGCTCGGAGCAGCGAAGATGGTACTAGAGACGGGACAGCATCCGGGAGCGCTCAAGGATGCGGTTTGCTCGCCTGGTGGAACAACGATGGCGGGTGTTTTAGAACTGGAGAAGCAGGGGCTTCGAAACGCTGTTATTGCAGGGGAAATGGCATGTATTCAGAAGTCAATCGATATGACGAAATGTGATTGACAAAAATTTATCAATGTACTACGATAGAATCATCGGTGAACTATACAATATGGGAGGTTTTTACAAATGGCAGAATTTAAGAATTTGGAATTGAATGTAGAGGGTGAAGTTGCTGTACTTAAGATTTCTCGTCCAGCAGCATTAAATGCACTGAATTCAGAGACTTTGGATGAACTTACAGTGGCATTGGATGAAATCGAAGCAAACGATGGCGTGAAGGTTTTAATCTTAACGGGTGGTCCAGATAAGAAGGGCAATGAATTCAAGTCCTTCGTTGCTGGTGCAGATATCTCAGAGATGGTGAACTTCACAGCACCAGAAGCTCGCGCCTTCGGTATCAGAGCATCTAAGCCATTCTTCAAATTGATGGAGATGCGTCAGGTAACCATCGCTGCAGTCAATGGATTTGCACTTGGTGGTGGATGCGAAATCGCTATGGCTTGTGATATCCGTATCGCATCAGACAATGCAATCTTTGGACAGCCAGAATGTGGTCTTGGTATCATCCCAGGATTTGGTGGAACACAGAGACTTGCAAGATTAATCGGTATGGGACGTGCAAAGGAATTAATCTTTACATGCGACAATGTAAATGCGGAAGAAGCTTATAGAATCGGTCTTGTAAACAAAGTTACAACACCGGAAGAACTGATGCCAACAGCAAAGAAGATGGCAGAGAAGATTGCAAGCAAGGGAAGCTATGCGGTAGCAGTTGCAAAGGCTGCCATCAACAATGGTTATGATATGGACATTCACAATGCAGTAGAGATGGAAGCAAATCTCTTCGGTGTTGTAAATGATACACATGACAAGAAGGAAGGTATGGGCGCATTCCTCGAAAAGAGAAGTGCAGAACTGACAGACTTCTAAAATTTTTCGGATGAAAAAGAAACAAGAATAAGAGCGTGAAAGCGCATAAAGACAAGATGGCGGAATCTCTAGGAGCAGACTAGTTTGCTACGGGAGGTTCCGCTTTTTCTTTCCGCTCCTATTTTTAAATACCATGACTGTTTTGAAAAACTTTGAAAAATCAGTGCGAATGCTATAGAATAGGAAACTATGATTGATGAGATAAAGTTTGAAAACTTAATAGAGCCGGCGATGGACTGGTTTCTTGAGAATAAGCGAGATCTGCCTTGGAGACAGGATCAGAATCCCTATCATATCTGGGTATCGGAGATTATGTTACAGCAGACAAGAGTGGAGGCTGTGAAATCCTATTATCATAGATTTATGGAGGAACTTCCGACGCTACAGGATTTGGCAAATTGTCCGGAGGATAAACTTCTGAAACTTTGGGAAGGACTGGGATACTATAATCGTGTTCGAAATATGCAAAAGGCTGCCAAAGTGATTGTGGAAGAATATCAGGGCGCGTTTCCAGAGACGGAGGAGGAAATCCTGGGACTTCCCGGGATTGGACCTTATACTGCCGGAGCGATTGGCTCCATTGCCTTTGGAAATGCTACGCCGGCGGTGGATGGCAATGTGCTCCGTATCATTTCCAGAGTGAGCGATGACGACAGCGATATCTTGAAGGATAAAACGAAAAAAGCTGTGACGGCAAAGCTTCGCGAAGTGATGCCAGAGGGGCGTATAGATTCGGAAGATGCAAGTCTGCCGGAGGCACCGGGGATTTTGAATCAGGCGCTGATGGAGATTGGCGCGCTGGTTTGCGTGCCGAATGGTGCTCCGCATTGTGAGATTTGCCCATGGCATACGATGTGCCTTGCGAAGGAACGTGGAACAATCGATGGCCTTCC
Source organism: Lachnospiraceae bacterium AC2012 (assembly GCA_000702525.1). Lineage (GTDB taxonomy): Bacteria > Bacillota > Clostridia > Lachnospirales > Lachnospiraceae > FD2005. Next base: position 1,155,836 of record JNIN01000001.1, on the reverse strand, counting down.
GGTGAAAAAGAAGGCAAAAGCGAGAAAGATTGTGGATATGACCGTCTTTCTAATAGAAGATGGTGGAAAAGTCTGGATTCGAAAACGCCCGAAGGAGGGACTACTTGCGGGACTTTATGAATTTCCGAACCAGCCGGGGCATCTGACGAAAAAGCAGGTGGCGGACTATGTGGAGGCACATGGGTTTGACCCGATTAGGGTGGAGAAGCTCGAGGATGCAAAGCATATTTTCTCGCATGTGGAATGGCATATGAAGGGATATCGGGTTCGCGTGGCCGCTATCGATGAGAAGATGGCGGAAGTATTTCCGAAGGAATTAGAGACGGAAGATTATTTTGTGGACTTAGAGGAAGTGCGAAGAGCGTATGCATTTCCATCGGCATTTCAAATCTTTAGAAATATTTTGGTGTAAAATGTAAAAACTTTGATATAATCAATAAGGATAAATTTTATTTATTTCTTAGAATTGGAGAATATTATGAAATTAATATCATTCGCAGTACCATGTTACAACTCAAGCGAATACATGACAAAGTGTATCGAATCGATCCTTCCGGGTGGAGACGATATTGAAATTTTAATTGTAGACGATGGTTCTACAGATCGAACAGCTCAGATTGCGGATGCTTATGAGGAGAAATATCCAGGCATCTGTCGCGCGATTCACCAGGAAAATGGTGGACATGGAGAAGCTGTAAATACAGGACTAAAGAATGCAACGGGTCTCTATTACAAGGTAGTCGATAGTGATGACTGGTTGGATTATGACGCATATATGGATGTACTTCGTACTTTGAAGAGATTGGTTGCCGAGGGAACACCGGTTGATATGCTTCTTACAAACTATGTTTATGAGAAGGTTTATACAGGCCACCAGAGACGTATGGTATATCGTTATCTTTTCCCAGAGAATACGCTTTGCGGATGGGAAGATATGAAGCATAACATCAAGGGATTCACAATCCTTATGCATTCTGTGATTTATCGAACAGAGATGCTTCGTGAATGTGGATTAAAGCTTCCAAAGCATACGTTCTATGTGGATAACCTCTTTGTTTATGAGCCACTTCCATATGTAAAGACGATTTATTACTTAGATGTGGACTTCTACCGTTACTTCATCGGTCGCGCCGGACAGTCCGTTGCAGAGCAGACGATGATTAAGCGTATCGATCAGCAGCTTCGCGTGAACTACCGTATGGTAGATGCGATTGATTTATGGTCGATTGAGGAAGAACATCTTCGCAAGTACATGCTTGGATATCTGGAAATGATTACGGTGGTATCAACTTCTATTGGATATCTTTCAAAGACGCAGGAAAACCTGGATAAGATTCAGAAACTCTGGGATTATATCAAGGAGAAGGATGCGCGTACGTATCATGAACTTCGCTTTGGTTTATTTGGCGGTGCGATGCGTCTTCCAGGCAGAGTGGGACGTGGCATTTCTTTGAGACTGTATCACATCTCACAGAAGTTTATGGGATTTAACTAGGTTATGGATATTAAACAAATCGGACAGAAAATAGAGAATATTGGGAAGAATCAGAAGTTTTGGGAGGTTGCCAGTCTCGTACTGGCTATTGCCTCCTATTGCTTTATCTGCGTATGGTATGTTGCGTTGATTTGCCTGATATTATCGGTATTCTTTGCAGTGTTATATCTGAGAAGAGACCATGTGACAAAGATGTTGAAAATCGCATTGATTTTGGATGGCATCTTTGTGGTATGCTTAGTTTTGTTTTTGTTATTTTCTGCGATGTATATGGGATTGATTGATTCGATTCAGAATTATAAATCCTAAGTATAGTTGCAGTGAGTATAGTTTAAAGATTGATTTATGACGCTTTCGGGTTTGAGGTACGAAAGCGGGAGGGAGAAGATTATGGACAATAATTTTAACAATGGAAACCAGTACGACCCAAATAATCCATATGGTCAGCAGCCACAGGGACAGTGGAACCAGGGACCTACCAATCAGAATGGCAATTACCAGCAGAATGGCAATTATCAGCAGAATGGCAATTATCAGCAGAATCCATACGGTCAGCAGAATCCATACGGTCAGCAGAATCCTTATAACCAGCCGGTGGGACCAAATGGTAAGAAGCAGGGCAATGGATTTGGACTTGCAGCGATGATCCTCGGTATCATTTCTGTCGTATTCTTCTGCAGTTGTATCAATATTCCAATGGCGATTGTGGGTATCATCCTTGCGATTGTTTCCATCACACAGTATGAAGAGCATACGATGGGAATCATTGGTTTGATTCTTTGTATCATTTCGATTGTGTTATTCATTGGATTCTACGGATTATCTATTGCCAATGATGATTTTGATGATGTGATAGAAGACTACTATTACACACAGGATTTGGATTCGACAGATGCACCTGACTATGTGATGAATCTGTAAGAATGCATTTAGGGGATTTATATGGATCAATTTCTTAATCGTTTTAAGTGTTTGGATTGTGATATAGACGTTGAAGATGAAGAATATATTTCACGATTAGAGGAGATGTATTTCAAAGAAATCATTTCGCCAAAGAAGAAGCATGGTGAGATGGTGTCGTTTATAGAGAATCAACTCGGTGCTAGTAGAAATAAAATCGCTGACTTAGGTGAGATGACTGCCGAATCTGTAGATTTATTATTTGATTTAGAGAAATCTGAGGATGCCGAATCGAAAGCAGATAGAGTGGTATGGGTTTTGCCGGAAAATGAGAGCAATAAGGTATTTTATGATGATTTTAACGAATGTTATTATCGGATGAATGCAGAACCAAAAATTGTCATTGTTTATCTTGAAGCAAAAGATAGCTTTGTTTCGAATTCTTCGTTACTAGAATTTGCTCTTCTTATTTATCGTGGTATGAATCAAGAAGAGATCGACAAGAAAACACCGGAGTATAAGAACTATCTAAATACGATATATATGCTGGGTGAAATGCTAGAAAATATAGACGAATAAAGAATGATTCTTGACATATAATTATTTAAAACATATAATGAACAAGATTAAAAATGCAATAAGAGATAGACTACAAGAGAGACAGTAGTTAGAAAAGGAAAGCCAAGCGAGTCGGGTATGGTGTGAGCCGATGTAAGTAATTTTCTAATGAATATCACTTTCTTAGTTTCTTTTGAGGAGGCCAGACGAGAAATGGTTTCTGATGGAGAGGCAGGTTTCAAACTGAACGTCATAGATTAGTAGGTGCGACGGATGAAATCCCGTTACGATTTCCATGTATGTTGGGGCGTATGCTCACAAAGTACAGCGTATTAGGTGGTTAAACGAAGTTTATTCAGGCTTTCGTCCTATGCGGACGGAAGCCTTTTTTATGTAATAGGATATTGCTTCGCAAAATCCTATTACATAAAAAATGCAAAATCTAAATAATTAAAAAAGGAAAAAGAGAAGGAAAGGATTAGACATGTATCAGAAAGTTAACTCAGATCTTAATTTTGTAGATCGCGAACATGAAGTTGAGAAATTCTGGAATGAGAATGACATTTTCCAGAAGAGCATGGACAGCCGTAAGGAAGGAGAGACATACACATTCTACGATGGCCCTCCTACAGCAAATGGTAAGCCACATATCGGACACGTATTAACACGTGTTATCAAGGATATGATTCCTCGTTACCAGACAATGAAGGGTAAGTATGTACCTCGTAAAGCTGGTTGGGATACTCATGGTCTTCCAGTAGAGCTTGAAGTAGAGAAGAAGCTCGGCTTAAATGGAAAAGAGCAGATTGAAGAATATGGTATGGAACCTTTCATCAAGGAATGTAAGGAATCCGTATGGAAATACAAGGGCATGTGGGAAGATTTCTCAGGAACTGTTGGTTTCTGGGCGGATATGGAAAACCCATATGTAACTTATGATGATAATTTCATCGAGTCTGAATGGTGGGCTCTGAAGCAGATTTGGGATAAGAAGCTTCTTTACAAGGGATTCAAGGTTGTACCTTACTGCCCTCGTTGTGGAACTCCACTTTCTTCTCAGGAAGTTGCACAGGGATATAAGACAGTAAAGGAACGTTCCGCAGTGGTTCGTTTCAAGGCTGCCGATGAAGATGCTTATTTCCTTGCATGGACAACAACACCTTGGACACTTCCATCCAACGTCGCACTCTGTGTGAATCCGGAAGATACTTATATCAAGGTGAAGGCTGCGGACGGCTATACATACTATCTTGCAGAAGCACTTGCAGACAAGGTTCTTGGTAAGCTTGCTAAGACAGATGACGAAGGAAATGTAACGGCACCTGCTTATGAAGTACTCGAAACATACAAGGGTACAGACCTCGAAAGAAGAGCATACGAACCACTTTATGCATGTGCCAAGGATTCTGCCGACAAGCAGCGTAAGACTGGTTTCTATGTAGTATGCGATTCCTATGTAACAATGGATGATGGTACTGGTATCGTACATATCGCTCCTGCCTTTGGTGAAGACGATGCGAATGTTGGACGTAAATATGACCTTCCACTTGTACAGATGGTGGATGAAGCTGGACGTATGAAGGAAGAGACTCCATTTGCCGGCATGCGTGCAAAGCCTACACAGGCAGAAATCGAAAAGGGTGCAATCTCTGCAGATCCAGAAGTATTGAAGGATCTCGATGCGCGTAAGCTTCTCTTCGACGCACCAAAATTTGAACATGATTATCCACATTGCTGGAGATGCGACACACCACTGATCTACTTTGCGAGAGAATCTTGGTTCATCAAGATGACAGAAGTGAAGGATGAACTGGTTGCAAATAATAAGACAGTAAACTGGATTCCAAAGTCTATCGGTGAAGGACGTTTTGGAAACTGGCTTGAAAACGTGCAGGATTGGGGCGTTTCCCGTAACCGTTATTGGGGAACTCCAATGAATATCTGGGAATGTGATTCCTGTGGACATCAGGATGCTATCGGAAGCCGTGAAGAATTAGCGGAAAGAAGTGGTAAGCCAGAACACAAGAAGATTGAATTACATCGCCCATATATTGATGAAGTGACAATGACATGTCCAGATTGTGGTGGCGAAATGCATAGAATCCCAGAAGTACTTGACTGCTGGTTCGATTCCGGAGCAATGCCATTTGCACAGCATCATTATCCATTTGAAAACCAGGATAAGTTTGAGCAGCAGTTCCCTGCAGAATTTATCTCAGAAGCGGTAGACCAGACACGTGGATGGTTCTATTCTCTGATGGCTGAGTCAACACTTCTCTTTGGTAAGGCACCATATAAGAATGTTATCGTTCTTGGTCACGTACAGGATGAAAATGGTCAGAAGATGTCGAAGTCCAAGGGTAATGCGGTTGATCCATTTGATGCATTACAGACATACGGCGCAGATGCCATCCGTTGGTATTTCTATATCAATTCTGCTCCATGGCTTCCAAACCGTTTCCATGGTAAGGCAGTACAGGAAGGACAGCGTAAGTTCTTATCTACTCTTTGGAATACTTATGCATTCTTCGTATTATATGCAAATATCGACGAATTTGATGCGACAAAGTATAGCTTAGAATATGACAAGTTAGCACTCATGGATAAGTGGGTTCTCTCTCGTCTGAATTCTACAATCAAGACAGTAGATGAATGCCTCGGAGATTATAAGATTCCAGAAGCTGCAAGAGCATTAGATGCCTTTGTAGATGAGATGTCAAACTGGTACGTACGTCGTTGCCGTGCTAGATTCTGGGCGAAGGGTATGGAGCAGGACAAGATCAACGCATACATGACACTTTATACATGTCTGGTTGAGATTTCCAAGACTGCCGCACCTATGGTTCCATTTATGACAGAAGAGATCTACCAGAACCTGGTTCGTTCGATCGATAAAGATGCAAAAGAGTCTATCCACCTTTGCGATTACCCTGTTTGCAACGAAGCTTATATCGATGCAGAACTCGAAGCAAATATGGAAGAACTTCTTAAGATTGTTGTATTTGGACGTGCTTGCCGTAATACATCCGGAATCAAGAACCGTCAGCCAATCGGACAGATGTTCATCCGCGCAGAGCAGGAATTATCTGATGTTTATACAGAAATCATCGCAGATGAGTTAAATGTTAAGGCTGCGAAGTTCACACAGGACGTTTCTGAATTTACAACTTATACATTCAAGCCACAGCTTCGTACGGTTGGTCCTAAGTATGGTAAGTTCTTAAAGGGAATCCAGGGCGCACTTGCGGAATTAGATGGAAATGCAGCTTATGCAGATCTTCAGGCAAACGGATTTATCACACTTCCAGAAGTTGATGAATCGATCAAGCTTGCAGAAGAAGACCTTCTCATCACAATGACGCAGAAGGAAGGCTATGTAACAGATGGCGATAATTCTGTAACTGTTGTATTGGATACAAATCTTACAGAAGAACTCTTAGAAGAAGGTTTCGTACGTGAAGTCATTTCTAAGGTTCAGACAATGCGTAAGGAAGCGGACTTCGACGTGATGGATCGCATCCATATCGCATACGAAGGAAGCGAAAAGGCAGCCGATATCATTTCTAGAAATGTTACTGCGATTACTTCTGAAGTATTAGCAGATGAAATCGTAGCAGGAAGCAACGCCGGATACTCTAAAGAATGGAATATCAACGGTGAGACCGTGACACTTTCTGTGGAAAGATAATAAAATTATCAAACAATTCAAGGGAAGATACTACAATTGTGTAGTATCTTCTTTTTTTTATTTGTGCTATTATGATTTTGTATGCGCTAGTTTTTATATGACCTTTTGCGCAAAAGGTCAAAAGGCCTGTTATATAGAGAGGAGAAGGCTATGAAAAAATTGGGATTTGATAAAAAAGAATTTAAAGAGCAGGTGAAGCTCAATGTCAGAAATCTCTATCGTAAGGATTTTGAGAAAGCAGATCCGCAGGAGATTTATCAGGCAGTTTCTTTGGTAATCAAGGATCACGTAATCGATAACTGGATTGCGACACAGAAGACAATCAAGGAATCGGATCCAAAGATTGTTTACTATATGTCCATGGAATTCTTGATGGGACGAGCATTGGGCAATAACCTGATTAATTTATGTTGCTATGATGATGTGAGAGAAACTTTGGAAGAGATGGGCGTGGATTTGAATCTGATCGAAGATCAGGAACCGGATCCGGCACTTGGAAATGGTGGTCTGGGCCGACTGGCTGCCTGCTTCCTAGACTCTCTTTCTACCTTGGGATATGCTGCCTATGGTTGTGGAATCCGTTATCGTTACGGTATGTTCAAGCAGCAGATTGAAGATGGATATCAGAAGGAAGTACCGGATGATTGGCTTAGAAATGGTTATCCATTCGAGATGAAGCGTTCGGAATATCAATTCGAAGTGAAATTCGGTGGCTATGTCAGAACGGAAGTGGATGCGAATGGACATACGAAATTTATTCAGGATGGATATCGTTCTGTCATTGCAACGCCTTATGATATGCCAATTGTGGGATATGATAACAATGTGGTAAATTCCCTTATGATTTGGGATGCACATGCGAGAGAGGGATTCTCGCTTTCTTCTTTTGACCGTGGAGAATATGACAAGGCGGTTGAAGAACAGAACCTGGCACGTAACCTGGTCGAAGTGCTCTATCCAAATGATAACCATATCGCTGGTAAGGAACTTCGCCTGAAGCAGCAATATTTCTTTGTTTCTGCTTCCATCCAGAGAGCGCTGCACCGCTTTAAGAAATATCATGATAATCTGATGGATTTACCAAAGAAGGTGGTATTCCAGATGAATGATACGCATCCAACGCTTACGGTTGCAGAACTGATGCGTATTCTGATGGATGAAGAGGGACTCAGCTGGGATGATGCATGGAATGTGACAACGCATACGGTTGCCTATACAAACCATACCATCATGTCAGAAGCTCTTGAGAAATGGCCAATCGAGATTTTCTCTCGTCTTCTTCCTAGAGTTTATCAGATTGTGGAGGAGATCAACCGTCGATTTATAGAGGAAGTTAGAGCAAAATATCCGGGCGATGAGGGCAAGGTTGCTGCGATGGCAGTCATTTACGACGGCCAGGTGAAGATGGCAAACCTCGCTATAGTAGCCGGTTATTCGGTAAATGGTGTAGCGGCACTTCATACCGAGATTTTAAAGAAGAATACGTTGAAGGATTTCTACGAGATGTATCCGGAGAAGTTTAATAATAAGACGAATGGTATCACGCAGCGACGTTTCCTGATGCATGGCGATCCACTTCTTGCGAAATGGGTCAGCGGAAAAGTGGGCAAAGACTGGGTGACAGATTTGTCCCGCATGAAGGAACTCGAATATTATGCGGATGACAAGAAGGCACAGCATGAATTCATGAATATTAAATACCAGAATAAGGTGCGCCTGGCGGAATATATCAAGGAGCATAATGGCGTAGAGGTGGATCCACGTTCCATTTTCGATATTCAGGTAAAGCGACTGCATGAATATAAGCGTCAGATGCTGAATATCCTGCATGTCATGTATCTTTACAATCAGATTAAGGAGCATCCGGAGAAGGAATTCTATCCAAGAACATTTATCTTTGGAGCCAAGGCTTCCGCTGGTTATCATACAGCCAAATTGATTATCAAGTTGATTAATAATGTTGGTGAGGTAATCAATAATGATGAGAGTATTGAAGGCAAGCTGAAGGTCGTATTTATCGAGGACTACCGCGTAAGTAATGCAGAACTTTTATTTGCTGCAGCGGATGTATCCGAGCAGATTTCTACCGCATCCAAGGAAGCGTCCGGAACCGGTAACATGAAGTTCATGTTAAATGGTGCGCTGACGATTGGTACGATGGATGGCGCGAATGTGGAAATGGTGCAGGAGATGGGAATCGACAATGCCTTTATCTTCGGTATGAGTGCAGAAGAAGTTATCGCACATGAGCAGAATAATGATTATAACCCAATGGATATCTTCAATCAGGACCAGGATATCCGTAAGGTATTAACGCAGCTCATCAATGGTTTTTACAGTCCGAATAATTCCGAATTGTTCCGTGACCTCTACAATTCACTTTTGAATACGCAGGTGACAAGCAGAGCGGATATGTATTTCGTATTAAAGGACTTCCGCTCTTATGCAGAGGCGCAGGAAAAGGTGCAGGAGACCTATGAAGACCAGGAACTCTGGGCAAAGAAAGCGATTATCAATATGGCAAATGTTGGTAAGTTCTCCTCTGACCGTACGATTCAGGAATATGTGGATGATATCTGGCATCTGGACAAGATCACGGTACGAAAGTAAGAGTTGATAGAAGTAGATGGATATAGAAAGAGAATGCTATAGAAGTAGATTGCTATAGAATAGGAAAAGAGATGTGAAACAGTAGAAATGTTTCACATCTCTTTTTTATAAGGTTTCTCGTCGTATTAATTCTACCGGGAAGATATGCTCGGATTCATAAGGACGATTATTTTGAATGGCATCAATAATGGATACCGCAGCTTCTGCCATTTCGGACAGTGGCTGGCGAATTGTTGTGATGCTCGGCGTAGCCATTTCCGAGATATAAACACCATCGAATCCGATGAGCTTTAAGTCGCCGGGGATGATACGTCCCATACGTCTTGCAACCTGACAAACCTGGGCGGCAATCAAATCGGACGATGCGAAGATGCCATCGATATCCGGGAATTTGGATAAAATCTCTTCGATATACTTCATATAATCGAGCGAGCTGTAAACACGTGAAGGATAGGATACTTCGGAGTGTTTTACATTGCTGGCCTCGCATGTTTCTCGAAATCCGAGTGCACGGTCATCGGCTGGAACATGGGCGTCTTCAATACCGCCGATATGTAAGAGATTTCTGCAACCGGCGTCAATCAGAGCCTTGGCGGCAAGTCGACCACCCTCTTTATTATCACAGATGATATGCGGTGTGTCTGGATTTGCGTGCGTTTCAATTTCCACAACGGGTGTGCCGTATTTTTGTAGATTTTCACTTTCGATTTCTTCGGAGCAGACGATGATGCCGCTGACACGGCTATCGAGACTCATCTTGAGATAGCTCTCTTTTCTCGCATCATCCTCGCGGCTGGACATAAGAAACATCTTGAATCCATGCGAATTTGCGGATTGCTCTAACTTGGAAATCAACGTGGCAAAGTATGGATGCGTAATATGAGGAACGATCACGGCAATCGTGTCGGTTGTCTGTTTACTCAGAGCACGGGCAACGCCATTCGGGCGATAGCCGAGTTCTTCCATAGCTTTCTGAATTTTCTGTTTTGTTTCGTCTTTGATATATCCTCGATTGTTGATACATCGGGAAACGGTAGTCGGTGTTACGCCGGCAAGGGCGGCAACATCTTTGATGGTAGCCATAAGCTCCCTCCCCCTTTATATGTATTTCTAATAAAGTCGTTCTTATATGTTACTACACTTGTATTTTAAGTGCTATAAGTAAATTAGGCAAAAAATATATGTCAACCGGTTGACATATTGGTAAAAAATTGCTATGTTATGTTAGTCAAAAAAAAAAGAGTTCTAAGGAGAGAAAACATGTTACAGGAAAAGTTAGAAAGTTTAGTTTCCAATAATAACCTTGTACTTCCAGAAATCAACGGTGAGATCCCTCACGGTGATATGCCTGGTGATAAGGTAGAAATCGGCGAAGATCATATCGCAAAAGCAAACACAGTAATCAAGGCATTAGTTCCTATGATGGCTGAACAGGCTAAGGCTGAAGGCAAGAAGAAGATGGTAATCGCTGTATGTGGTGGTTCTGGTGTAGGTAAGTCTGAAACAGCTTCCCTTCTTTCTTACTACTTCAATCAGAATGGTATCGGTTCATACACAATGTCTGGAGACAACTATCCTAGACGTATTCCTATGTATAACGATGCAGAAAGACTTAGAATTTATCGTTACGAAGGTCTTCAGCAGATGCTGAAGGACGGCGTATATACAGAAGAACGTTTCGCTCAGCTTAGAGAATGGCAGAAGGCTAACGAAGATGCTGACAAGAAACATGTAGAAGAAAATGCATGGATGGAAAGCTATGTAAAGGGTGGACGTAAGGGTCTTGAAGGATACCTTGGAACACCTAACGAAACAAACTTCGCAGAAGTTGAAGGTATTCTTAGCCAGTTCAAGGCAGGAAAGGATAAGATTTACCTTAAGAGAATGGGTAGAGAAGAAACAGAACTCTGGTATTCTGAAATTGACTTCTCTGAAATCGAAGTTCTTATCATTGAATGGACACATGGTAACAGCGATTACTTCGATGGCGTAGACTTCCCAGTACTTCTTAACTCTACACCAGAAGAAACACTTGCTCATAGACGTGCAAGAAATAGAGACGGCGCTGTAGATTCTGGATTCACAACTACAGTACTTGAAATCGAGCAGGAACTTCTTAAGAAGCAGGCTCACAAGGCTAAGGTTATCGTTTCTAAGCAGAACGAACTTCTTGATTGGGATAGCTTCAAGAAACTTATGAATGTGTAATCATTTCTGATAGATAGGAGTAAATTATGTCAAAGAGAACATTAAGCGCAGGCCCAATGCTGAATGCATATCCAGACAGTATCGGTGGTACTCTGGAAGATATCGTAAATGTATTAAAGACAGATGATTTAAAGGGAGCATTTGACTCCTTCTATATCCTTCCATCTGTATTCAATACAGATTTGGATCGTGGTTTCTCTGTAATCAACTACGATATCAATAAGGAATTAGCATCTGAGCAGGCAATCGAAGATATTAAGGCTCTTGGAATCAACTTAAAGCTTGATTTCATCCTGAATCATTTATCTGTACTTTCTCCACAGTTCCAGGATATCCTTGAGAACGGTGAAGATAGTAAGTACAAGGATTTCTTCATCAACTGGAACAAGTTCTGGGAAGGTCACGGAACTATGACAGAAGAAGGATATATTCAGCCAGATCAGGAACTGATCAAGGATATGTTCTTCCGTAAGCCAGGTCTCCCAATCCTTATGGTTCGTTTCCCAGATGGAAAGAACGTACCATACTGGAACACATTCTATCAGTCAGTTCAGTATGACGAAGTAGATGCACAGGATCTTATGAAGATGGCTAAGAAGGCTGGCGTTTACATGCAGTATGTAACAGCTGATATTCTTTCTAAGAAGATCAACGAAGAACTCAAGGCTGGCAAGACTCCAAACGAAATGGACTTTGCTGGATTTGAAGATTATAAGGAAGTTGTCATCGATGGATTAGAAGCTTCTAGAAAGTACTTAGGACAGATGGATCTTAACATCCAGTCTGATCTTGTATGGGAATACTATGATACAGTACTTAAGACATTAGCAGATTACGGCGCTAAGATCGTTCGTTTGGATGCATTCGCTTATGCACCAAAGGCACCAGGCGAAAAGAACTTCATGAACGAACCTGCTACATGGGATACACTTAAGAAGGTTCAGGCTATCGCTGATAAGTATAACTTACAGTTACTTCCTGAAATCCATGCTTCTTATGGTGAAAAGACATATGCAACTCTTGCAGACAAGGGATATATGACATATGACTTCTTCCTTCCAGGACTTTTGATCGATGCTCTTGAAGGACAGGATGGTAAGCATCTTGCTGATTGGGCTAAGGAAATGAAGGAAAACAACATCGATACAGTAAACATGCTTGGATGTCACGATGGTATTCCTCTTCTTGACTTAAAGGGAATCCTTCCAGAAGAACGTATCCAGCAGTTAATTGATACAGTTGTTGGACGTGGCGGATTCGTTAAGGATCTTCACGGCGCTAAGAACATGTACTATCAGGTAAACGCAACTTACTATAGTGCACTTGGCGAAGACGACAAGAAGATGCTTCTTGCTCGTGCAATCCAGATGTTCATGCCTGGTAAGCCTCAGGTTTGGTACCTTGATTTATTCCAGGGTAAGAATGACCATGAAGCTGTTAAGCGTGCTGGTGCAGGCGGACATAAGGAAATCAACCGTACAAATCTTACTCCTGAAGATATCAAGGAAAGACTTGCATGGCCATCTGTTCAGGAGCAGCTTAAGCTTTTGAAGTTCAGAAAGGAATGTCCTGCATTCGGATTCGATTCTGATTTCGAAGTAGAAACAGAAGGATCTAACATGACAATGACATGGTCTGGAAATGGAGCTAAGGCTACATTAAAGGCTGATCTTAAGAATTACACATACGAAATCATCACAGAATAATTGTGATTGTAAGGAAGTCGGTACTATGTACCGGCTTCTTTTTTGTAGAAGATGGCAATATTTATTCATTTCGGCTTGATTACAGAAGCAATCATGGGCGAACGCAGCTGTCAAGGGTGCAAAGCACCGCAAGCGGCTCGCCCTTGACAGCTGCGTTCGCTCCATGATTAAAAGTAGCCAAGCCGAAATAAATAAGTATACTACGTCTTTCCTTTATTTTGCTATTCCGGGGGGTGGCGGGGTTTATTAACGCATTTAACTGAATTATATGGGTTCTTTACTGATTGTTATAAGGTGCTTTGCTAGATTTACAGAATATATACTTGTTTTCAAATTATATTCCGTAAATGTGTTGCTAAAATTTTTTAACAATATATCGTTTTACGGAATATTTCGCTCGATAAATGAATTTTACCGTAGTAAAAATCCTGGATTTTTTTAGGTTACAGAATATCAAGTTGAAAAGGCAAGTTTTCTGTAATCAATCTTTTTATCTGTTTATCAAATTACAGAAAAAGAAGATATAAAGTAGCGCTCTTCTGTAAAGGACAATATAACTTATTTTTAATGATAAGAGCATTACGGTATATGATAACTGAATCAGGATTGCTACCGTAATTTGATGAAAATTACAAAAATCGGTTTACGGAAGAAATTCAAAAACAAGGATATATTCTGTAAAGTGTGCAAAATTAGCTGATAATCATGCAAAAGCAATCAAAGTTGTGCACCGGGTAAAGCAAGATGGTCCACCAACTCTGTCCCCGAGAGACCATTACAAGCTCAGTTTACAAGCAATATGGTCCATCAACCCCGTCCCCAAGAGACCATTTTGGCTCCGGGAGCCACCACCCACCTTTCTCCGAAGCTCTCAAATAGTTAGAATATTTCCTATATGCTGACAAAATAACAAATATTTCATCAAAAAACGAAAATTATATGTACAAATCAATCAGATTTGCTATAATGAATGTACACTACCGCTCTAGGCGGTGTGAAAGGGAAAAGAAAAGAGATGACTTATGAATTTGGCTAGAGAGAACGGAAAAGTAGAGTATTGGGATATTTACGATTCCAATAAACGTCCAACAGGTAGAACGATGCTTAGAAATGACTTTCATATGAAAGAAGGAGAATTTCATCTGACAGTCCTTGGCGTCGTTCAACACAAGGACGGTCGTTATCTGATAACGAAGCGTGTGATGACCAAGCATTGGGCTCCGGGACATTGGGAAGTATCCGGTGGTGGAGTACAGGCTGGGGAGACATCAGAGGAAGCAGTTGTAAGAGAAGTATTTGAGGAAACGGGCATCAGGGTAGAGAATCCGGAGGATGCCTTTGCATTTAGTTATAAGAGAGAGAATCCAGAGGAAGGAGATAATTATTTCGTGGATGTTTATCATTTTCGTCTGGATTTTAAAGAAGAGGATATCAAACCGCAGGAAGAGGAGACGGATGGCTATATGCTAGCTACGGTCGATGAGATTGCGGACCTTGCGAAACAAGGGATATTTCTTCATTATGACAGTATCAAGAGTGTTTTTACCGAGTAACGAATATTCGAGACATGAAGAGGGTATCGTCTGGGGAGTCGGTACGAGGGACAGCATGTATACGAATGTATGCAAGAGGATTGAGTTATGAAGGAAGATATGAAGCAATATATCTTAGACAATTTTGATCAAGCGATGAAGGAAAACCAAATCAAGGTGTATTATCAGCCTATCGTTCGTGTGCTAACCCGCGAGGTTTGTGGATGGGAAGCACTTACAAGATGGATCAAGCCAGATGGCACCATGATTTATCCGGATCAGTTTGTAAAGGTTTTGGAAGAGGAAAAACTGATTCATAAGCTTGATATCTTTATGATCAACAAAGTTTGCGAGCAAAACAGAGGACGTATGGACTATATGGGGTTTATGGAGCCAGTCTCTCTGAATTTGTCACGTCTTGATTTCGAACTTTGTGATATTTTTCAAGAAGTGGAATCCGCAGTAAATAAATACAGATTGCCAAGGAATATGTTTGATATTGAGATTACAGAATCTGCGCTGATGAAAGATGAGAAGATTCTGGGTCCGGCGATTAAGAAGTTCCGCGGCAAGGGTTATCAAGTGTGGCTTGACGATTTTGGGTCAGGGTACTCTTCTTTTAATGTCATGAAAGACTATGATTTCGATGTTTTGAAGATTGATATGGAATTTCTTCGCAATTTTGATTCCAGTACCAAAGTGAAGAAGATTATGTCGACGATTATAGAAATGTCAAAGTCCCTGAGTATCCAGACCGTTGCCGAGGGCGTCGAGACCGAGGAACAGTTGGATTTCCTGAGATTAATCGGTTGTGAGAAAGCGCAGGGTTACTATTTCGGTAAGCCGCTTCCTTATGAGAGAGCGAGTGAAAATATCCTTTCGAAGAACCTTGGAATTGAGAAAACATCGCTTCGGGATTATATGGATGCGATTTCTGGCGTCAATTACGCGACGGAATACCAGGGCGTCGTGGGGGATAATGATTCGCTTTCTGCGATTACAGGTGCGCCACTTGCGATTATTCAATATAAAGATGGGCTGGTTCGAACGATGATTGCGAACCGAAATTATATGAAAGCCCTGTTTCCATTGGGTATACGAAGTGTTACGGAAGCGGATGACCTCTTTAATGCCGGGCGTTGGAGAGAGAAGAAGCAGGCGCTCCAGATTGCAGCGCAGGCAAGAGTGGATGGCGTGGACCATCGCTTGGATTTTTTGAATAATGGTATGCTGTTTTCCATGAAAATCCGTCATGTTGCGACCAATGCCGAGGAGCATGTCAGCGCTTATACGATCGAGCTATTGAATCATACGTCCTTTGTGGCGCAGGATCATGAAAGTCTGGATAAGTCGCTACATTTCCTGTGTAATTTGTTTGAGCGCATCGATATGATTAGTCTGGATGGTGATATGATTCAGAATATCTATATGAATTCTTCGCGCTATCGAGGCATTGCGGATGGAAATGATGCGATGAGCTCGATTCTTGATTTTGCGAGAAACAATATCTATCCATCCGATCGAAAGAGATTTCAGGAATTTTACGATGTGCATACGTTTGAAACTCGATTTATAGATGTAAATGGTCGATATCTGCGTGATTATTTCCGAACGATAGATTTAAATGGCGAGTATCATTGGCAGAGTTATACACTGATACCAACGGAATTGAATGGCAAGAATATGTTTATCAGTTGTGTTAGTGATGCTTCGATGGAATTATATGATCTTTTGGATGGCTTCTATTTCGATGAAAATGCGGAGGAGAATGTAGCTGGTGTAAAAGAGGATGGCAGCAAGCCGCCATATAAGGACATCCATAAGATCATGAAACAGGATAAGAATGTCGCATCGGATCTCAATACCTCGCATATTCTCGAAAATGTATTAGATCTAACCGGAGCGGGTATCTTCTGGAAGGACCGTCAGCGGAGATTCCTTGGTGCGAATCAGAAGTTCCTGGAATATTATGGATTTGATGGAATTGAGGCGATTCTTGGTAAGACGGATGAAGAGGTTGGATGGCATATCGATCCAAGCCAGTTTGTCAATGATGAGGAACGCGTCATTACGAATGGCGAGATCATCGAGAGATCGCCGGGACAGTGTATCATCCAGGGCGAGGTACGAGAGATTGAAGCGACGAAACGTCCACTCTTTAAGGATGGTAAGATTGTCGGCCTGATTGGATATTTCGTTGATGTCACCGATCAGAAGCAAAACTGGAAGAATATGGACGATCGCCTCCCACAAAGCGGAGTCGATAAGCTTTCCTCAGAGGCAGCATTTCATGCAACATTGTCGAAATACGAGGATCAGTACTGGGTGCGTGGGCTCGATTTCGCACTGGTTTATGTGGAGTTGAAGGAAATGAATATCTACCGGCTTTCTTACGGCGAGGCTTTCTTCTTAAAGCTTCTAAAGAAGGTGGTAGGTGTGCTTCGAAAAGTCATTGGTGAGAGCAGTGTTTTGATTCATAAGAGTGAGAATGAATTCCTCGTGTTGCATCAGTATAGACAGCGAATGGAGATTGATGAATTGCAGTCTCGCATTCGTGATGGACTCCGCAGTATTCATAAGATTGACAATATTCCGGTGAATTTGGAAGTACTATCCGGCGTTGGTTTCTATTCCGAGACGGAAGATCCGACCCGTATGTTAAAGATGGTAGATTCCAGAAAGAATGGTGGCATTCATCCGGGATTCTCCTGATCGATGTAAGGAGCATGGCTATAAGTAGAATGGATACAAAGGACGGAAATAAAATAAAACCCCGCAGGATTTCATCTGACGCTTGAGCGTCAGTGGAAACCTGCGGGGTTTCTTTATGGAAATTTCACCAAGTAACGTTCAAAAATCTTAGTGAAGTGGATTTTCGCAGATGTTCTTTAAGATTTCTACGACAGTTTCCATAGATTCTACTGTGATATGTTCGAATGGTCCATGGAATCCGTATCCGCCTGTACCAAGGTTTGGACATGGAAGTCCGCGGAAGGAAAGCTGTGCACCGTCTGTACCACCACGAACTGGGCGGGAGATTGGTTCCAGTCCAACGGAACGAATCGCAGACTGTGCAAGTTCGATGACATCCATATGGTTTTCCATAACGGAAATCATATTTTCATAGGAATCTGTGATTGTTAATGTGACAGTTCCTTCGCCGTATTTTTCATTCATCTTAGATGCAACTTCTGTTAAGAAATCCTTCTTCTCCTGGAATTTCTTAGCATCGTGATCACGGATGATATAAACCAGAGTTGCCTTTGCAACTTCTCCGGACATTTCAATCAGGTGGAAGAATCCTTCGCGACCTTCGGTGTTTGCTGGTGTCTGGTCAGCTGGAAGCATCATTGCGATTTCGCAACCGATTAATCCGGCGTTGACCATGATATCCTTTGCTTCGCCTGGGTGAACATTGACACCCTTGATTTCGAATTTTGCAGAAGCAGCATTAAAGTTTTCATAGGCAACTTCTCCTTCGTAATCACCATCGACAGTGAAAGCGAAATCTGCAGGGCAGAGTTCCTTATCGAAGAGGGCAGCACCGCTACCGATTTCTTCGTCAGGTGTGAAGCAGATGTATACAGGTCCGTGGCTCTTGCCGCTTTCCTTTAATTCGTATACAGCAGTCATAATTTCCGCGATACCGGCCTTGTCGTCGGCACCAAGAAGTGTAGTACCATCGGTTGTGATCAGTGTACGACCCTTCATATCCTTAAGTTCAGGGAAATCCTTTACAGAGAGAGTTGCTCCTGTGCCAGGAAGTGTTACGTCTTCGCCGTTGTAGTTTTCGATGATCTGAGGTTTTACATTTTCACCGCTATAATCTGGTGCTGTATCAAGGTGAGAAATCAGACATACGGATTTCGTATCTTTCTGATCATCTGTTGCTGGGAGTAAACCATATACATAGGCATGGTCTGTCATTGTGACATCGGAGAGTCCCATTTCTATCATTTCATCGCGAAGAACTTTCGCTAAATCAAACTCTCTTTCGGCACTAGGTACCTGGTCTGCTGTTTCTTCATTTGAAGTTGTATGGATATCGATGTATTTTAAAAATCTTGTCTTTACGTCCATTTTTACGTCCTTTCTAGTTTTTTTCTTCCATTTTTATGTTAAGATGAAAATAACTATGAATATTCTAGCTGATTGCTTATACACAAGCAATTTAAAGCGTTGAAGTGGAGGGTGGGACAATGGAGAATTCCTATCGTTATTTTGAAAACCGGGATTGTAAGTTCTATCCTTGTCATAAAGGGCTGGAGCATCAGAATTGCCTGTTTTGTTACTGCCCGATGTATTTCTTGGATTCCTGTTTAGGAAACCCAAACTATATTGACCGAGATGGAAAGCATATTAAAGATTGTAGTAATTGTGTAGTTCCCCATAAGAGTGAGAACTACGATAAGATTATGAATTTTCTAAAGGGGCATATTGGATGACAGAGTATTTTGGGGCGTTAAAAATTTCGGAAATGATGACGGAGAGCCTGATGATGGAGATCATGCAGAAGTATCATTTCCAGGATGCAAAAGATGAGATGCATCAGGTGTTTCTGGCGATGCGATCCGTGATCAAGGATCAGGAGCGCTATGAGATTCGATTGGATTCGGATGCGATGAAGGCGGATATTGCTGTGACACTTGGTGGACTGGTCGATCATTACCAGGATCAGCTGTCAAAATCCGGGGATATCATGAAGGAATTGATGGTGGAACAGATTAGCTGGGATCTGCTTGCACAGGGGTACAAGCTGATTCGGGATGATTTGTGCGAGAAGCATGGGCTCGTTATGGCGAAGATGCATTTCTGGGGTGGCGAGCAGGAATATCCCTTGGAGAAGTTGCAGGTAGTATTGGAGGAATTTGAGCATGTGAATCTGCAATTGTCGCATGCCCTGTCTCTGAGACCTTCAAAATCAGCCGTGTTCCAGGCGGAACTTCGTCCGGTAGAGGACGGTGCAGAGTCCCACGGATTCTGCAGTACATGTAATAGACAGGAAAGTTGTGAATATTATCATGATTAGAGGGTATTTAATAGAGAAATATAACAATATGGGGAAATCCTACACTTGCTATCGATTGCTGGAAGAGGCCGAAAAGCTGGGGATTGATTTGAAACTGATTGGTGCGAGTGATAGCTATATTGCAGAAGATGGGATTTACAACCAGGGGAAACTCCTCGAAAAGAGGGATTTCGTTATATTAAGATATAAGGGCGACTTGCTTCGAAAAGAGATGGCAAGTCTTGGAAGTGTTTGTTTTAATTCGGAAAAAGCGTATGCAATTTATATCAATAAATATGAGCAGGTGCGACGTCTGCATTCCGATGATTTCATTATCCCAAGATATATGATGGGAACTTGTGAAATTGGATATGAAGCAATTGCCAGACGACTGGGCAGAATCTTTGTAATCAAGGGATTAGAGAGCTCCATGGGTCGCGAGGTCTGGTTGATTGGAAGTGCGGATGAGTACGCTATTTGGGAATTAAAGCAGAAGAAGGATAAGGAATTCTTATTCGAGGAATTTATCAAGGATAGCGTCGGCATCGATATGCGCCTGTTTTGTGTTTGCGGTGAAGTGATTGGTGCGATGAAACGAATCTCCGGTGGGGATTTCCGTACGAATGTTGCACTTGGCGCGACCACAGAGAAATTAGAAATTACGGATGAATTTCGTCGAATCGGACGGGATTTATACGAGCAGACCGGACTTCAGGCGATGGGGATTGATTTACTCTATGGCAAGGTGAAGCCGTATTTTTGCGAAGTGAATGTTATGCCGGGAATCCAGGGTATGGAGAGCACCACGGGTGTGAATGTTGCCGGTAGATTGATGGAAGTAGTAGCAGATACTATGAAGGAACGTGTGGATCAGACAGAAAAAGAGTAGGGGGTTTTAGATGAATAGGCAGGAAGCGGAAGATATCATCTATGCATCGTATTTAGAAGCACAAAAGTATCAAAACTATGAGGATCCGGACAGTAAGAAGCGTCATCCCGAATATACAGAGGAACTGACAGAGGGACTGGGCAAGGGCGTGCCGGGGCATACGATTTGCGTGACAGGAAGCAAGGGCAAGGGATCCGTATCGATGATGTTATCGGAAATGGGTCAGGCGCTGGGTTATCGTACGGGACTTCTGACAAGTCCGCATATCAAAGATTTTAATGAGCGGATTCGTTTCCAGGGGGAGATGATCTCCGATTCGGATTTTACCAGATGTGTGGAGGCGACAGAGGATATCCTGAGTAGTGTGAAGCCACAGGTGAAACAGGGAACGTATATTAGTCCGATGGGATATCAGGCGTTGGTGGCACTTCGGTATTTTCGGGAGAAACGCGCAAACCTCCGCATTATGGAATGCGGCAAAGGCGCGAAGTATGATGATGTCGCACATGTACCGCATGATATTGCGATTATCAATAATGTCTTTTTAGAGCATACGAGAGAACTGGGGGATACCTTGGAATCCATTGCGGGTGATAAATCGCATATTTTACGGAAGAATTGCAGATATGGAATCATCGGACCACAGATGGATAATATCGATCGGATTTTCATCGAGCGTGCGAAGAAAACCGGGACGAAGCTTCTGATTTACGGTAGAGACTTCTGGGTGAAGGATGTCTCGTACAGTAAAGAGGGAATGCGCTTTACCTACGTGTTTAGTGGCGTATCATTTCCAGAAACGATGGGACTGCCGCTCGAGGGCAAGATGGAATTTAGCGTGCCGCTTCTAGGAGAGCATCAGGCGAGAAATGCAGCGCTTGCGATTACGGCGATGTTGCTCATAGACCCGTCGGTGCGCGAGAAACAGGAGGCGCTGCAGGCCGCATTGCAACGTGTGGTCTGGCCGGGACGGATGGAGATTAAGAGTCAGCATCCTTTTACCATACTGGATGCGACCATCAATCGTGAGAGCGCGAAAGCGGTGAAGCGCGTATTGCATGAACTGGAAATGCATCGTGTGACCTTGATTGTAGGAATTCCGGATGACAAGGACTATGTCGGCGTTGTCGAGGAATTGCAGGATTATACGAACTGCCTGATTTTGACGGGATCGAAGAATCCGCATTATGTCTTTACGAAGAAGCAGGTGGAGACACTTTCGGAAATGGGACATCGGGCGGATTGGATCGATGATACGGAGAAGGCCTATCATATGGCGAAGAAGTATGCCGCAGAAGAAGAGACGCCGATTGTGATTTTGGGAACGACATCCGTCATTTCGGAATATACCGAGATGTTTCAGAAAGAGCTATCATAATCATTAAATTCTTATTAATAATAGACGGGCTTTCTTGAAGGTAACAATGAACTAGAGTACAATTTTACTGAATACAATGTAAATTGATTGGAGTTTTTGCACAAATTGGAAGATGGGGGTATTATATGGTTAAAGTTGAAGTTTTAGACAAGCACATTTCCATTGCAGAATTAGAAGATATGATTCGAACAGGAAGGGTATTTACGACGCCGTTTAGCTTGAATCGTTCTGTTTATGTTATTAATAATCATAAAAAACCGCAGAACGTCATGGTGACGGATATTAGTTTGAAGGGAATCCAGTTAAATGGAGCCTGGATTAGTTGGGAACAGTTAGAGCAGGAGGGCGGAATCTATGGTTCCGAATTTGATGCCCTGAATGCAATAGCGGCCAACGAAACATAAGCCAAAACATCCTGTGCTTTAGCTACAGATGGCACGGGGAATAAGTAAGAAGGGAGAATGTTATGGCGAACAGACAGAATAAGGCAGCGAAGCAACAAGGTGCTGCCAAAGCGAAGACAGGTAAGCTTCGCAACAAATTGTTACTGTACATCATACCGGTAGTTATGGTCATTGTGATTATCATGATTACAGTATCTGCACAGTTAACAAAGAAGTATCTTAGTGAGATGGCTAAGAATGAATTGGATTCTTCAGTTACCAATCAGGCGGATAATATTAACTCCTGGTTGAATGAAAACCTGAAGAATTTCCAGACAACAAAGGCGATGATTGAGACATTGCATCCGGATGAAGCAACGCTTCAGACATTGATTGATGAGACTTATGGTTTCAATTCCAATGCACCGGAAGGCATGTATATCGGTGGGAAAGGCGTATTTATTAAGCCAGAGGAATCCGATATGGAAATCTCTGATCCAACCGGAGAAGTGTGGTACCTGCAAGGTATTACAAGAGTTGGAATCGCATATGGTAATGCTTACAAGAATGATGCTGGCGAATATGTAATCTCTGCTTCTGGTATTTTAAATGACGGAAGTGGTCAGCTGAAAGTAATTGCAGCCGACTTATCCTTGAATAAGATTTCTGTAATCGTAAACTCTGGTGTAAAGATGGATGATGCAAGTTCCTTCTTAGTGGATATATCCGATGATACGATTTTGGCACATAGAGATGATTCTCTGATTTCTACAACACTTGGAACAGACAATTCCGATGCATTGCTTGCTGGTGTTGCTGAGAAGTTAGCAGACAGAGATTATACGGAAACGGAAATTGATGGCAATCTGGTTTCCTTTAAGCAGATTACCGGTACGGATTGGGTATTGGTTTCTTATATTCCAACATCGATTGTTTATGCGAATGTAACACATGTTGTAACGATTCTTATCATTGTTGGTGTAGTTGCAGTCGTGCTTTTGATCTTATTGATTAGCATACTTGTATCGAGAGTTATCGCTCCACTTTCTGATATTACAAAGAATATTACAGCGATGGCAAATGGTGACTTCACAATTGATGTGAAGGCCGATAGCAATGATGAAATTGGTGCCATGGGCTCTAAGATTTCTGAGTTTATCGAAAATATGCGAGAGATGCTTTCAAATATTAACGATGAGTCAGAACGTCTGAAAGTACAGTCAGATAATTCGGATCAGGTTTCTAAGAGCATGTTTGATGCATCGCAGTCACAGGAAGAAGCCATGGCCGGCTTGAACCGTACCGTAGATGAATTGGCATCTGCAGTAAATGAGATTGCGGAAAATGCAACGACGCTGGCCGGTGTCGTTTCCGATACAAGAGAGCACAGTCAGAAGGCTGGCGAAAGTATGCAGGAGACCATCGAACTTTCCGAAGAAGGTCGTCGCGATATGGAGAGACTTTCTATCGCTATGCAGGGTATCCAGACGGCGAACGACGAGCTGGTGAACTCTATCGGCAAGGTAGGCGATGCTTCCGAAGAGATTACGAATATTGTTGGAATGATTAGTTCCATTGCAGAAGAGACAAACCTCTTATCACTGAATGCTTCGATTGAAGCAGCAAGAGCGGGTGAGGCCGGCAAGGGATTCGCCGTTGTAGCTTCTGAAATCGGTAATCTTGCAAATGATAGTTCCGATAGTGCGGATAATATCGCGAAACTGATTAATCAGGTACGTGATTTGATTCAGAATGTTGTAAGCCAGGCGAATGCATCTGCAGAGAGCATTCGTGCCAATACAGATTTGATTAACACAGCGGTCAATACCTTCGACAAGATTTATGAGAATATCAAGATTTCGAATGGTTTAATCGAAGCGATGGTAGAAGGCGTGGATAAGGTAAATGATGTAGCTTCCAATGTTGCAGCAATTTCTGAGGAGCAGGCAGCTTCTGCAGATGAAATTCTTGCAGCATCAGAGAACATGGTTGAAAAAGCACAGAACATCACACAGAGCAGTCAGGATGTTGCAAATAATTCCGAAGAACTTGCAAATACATCCGATACGCTTACAGAATATGTTCGTCGCTTTAGAATTTAAGGGAGGCATATCATGAAGAGAATGAAGAAGTTTTGGAGTATTATTTTAGTTGGTTGCCTCGCTATGGGATTGCTCGTCGGTTGTGGCAGTAGTAGTTCTGGCGGTTCCTCAGGATCTGCGAAGATTCTTTATGTATTAACGGATACCGAAGATACCTTCCGTGCTACGCTTTCCGATGGAATTATGGCGGCTGCGGAATCCGCAGGTGTTCAGGTAGATATGGTAGAGACAGGAAATGATGTCGCTAAGCAGTTGGAATTGGTAGAGGGTGCCAAGGCATCCGGATATAATGCGATTATCATGCTTTTGGCAGATTCGGATACCGCACTTCAGATGCAGGTGGCATCCAATGATCTTCCAATTGCCTATGTGAATGCGCGTCCAGATGATAGCGTATTGAAAGAGAATAAATACGTATTCGTTGGTTCCGATGAGGAACAGGCGGGTGAGTTCCAGGCAGAATATGTATGGAACAAGCTTGGAAAGCCAAGCAGCATGAATATCGTGATCTTAGAAGGCCAGGAGGGACACTCCGGTACAATTGGTCGTACATCGGCTGTAAAGTATTTCTTCAAGGATCAGGGTGTAGATGCGAATTATGTATTCGTGGATTTTTGTAACTGGACGGCAGAAGGAGCCGAGGAGAAGCTGGATGTCTTCTTCCAGACTGGCCAGAGCTTTGACGCTGTATTTTGCAATAATGACACGATGGCACTCGGTGCTTGCGAAGCATTGAAGAATCATGGATATGACCTTACCAAGATTCCGGTATGTGGTGTAGATGCAACTGCGGATGGATGTGCAAGCGTTAAGGCAGGCGAGATGCAGTTTACTGTTCTTCAGGATGCAGCCGGACAGGCAGCAGGTGCGGTACAGGCTTGTATTACCATGGCAAATGGTGGAGATATTACCGATGTGGAAGGTGGATCTGAGGACAAGATGTTTGTATGGATTCCATTCCAGGGTGTAGATGCAAGTAATGTATCTGATTTTATGTAGGACTTTTCCACAACGTGGTATCTGAGAGTTTTGCAACAAGTACAGATTGTTGATAATTTGAGAGAATCCGAGAGGGTTCTCTCTTTTTTTATCAAAAATTAGACGTTTTTGTGGATAACTTTATGGGTTGAGGAAGTAATCAACAAGTTATTCACATTTTTGTGGATAAGTAAATTGCTTATTTTATGGGAAAAGTTGTAGAATAGATAGCGTAAAAGGGATTATTATCAACATCGTATGTGTATAAAATTGTTAAGAAGTGAGACTTATGGGGAAGTATATAGACAGGATAAAAAGAGACTTGTTGGAGTTCTTTCAGATTTGGAAAGTGAATCTGAGAGCGCTTGTAGCATTTGAGTTATTTTATAAGGCCGTGAGTGCGGCGATTTTCATGCCGCTTTTATATGGGGGATTTCATAGAATCCTGGTTTTGACAGGATATGAATATCTGACCGCGGAGAATATCCGCGCGTTTCTACTGCATCCTCTCACGATTGTGGGGATGCTCCTTTTACTCTTATTTTATGTTTTCATTACGTTTATCGATATCAGTGGCGTGATTTTCTTGTTTGATCAGTCTTCGATTGGAAGGCAGGTGGGACTGTTTACGACGCTTCGTTTTGCGGCCTGGAACAGTATCCGGATCTTCTATCCGAAGAATTTGTCCATGGCAGTGACAACGCTCCTTTCTATCGCGTATATGAAGGCTGCAGTGGTATATGGCTTTGTAGGCGTGATTCGTATGCCGGAAATGTTTCAGCGGGTGATTGACAGAAACTGGTATATACAATTTGGAATTATAGTGGGTCTGGTATTGGTTGCATTTTTCCTGCTTCGAAACCTGTATTCCTTTTTCTTTTTCACGCTGGAACAGGATTACAGTGTACGTGCAAAGGCAAGAAGTAGAAGACGCCCGGTGCTGACGTATGTGTTTGATGTTTTGTGTTTATTATTGATTCAACTATTATTTCTTTTGGTGTATCAAGTTACATCTAAAATTGGTGTCGCTTTGATTGATTTAATTCAGCACATGGTTTCGGATTTTAATGCACCAATCGTTGTGATTTTATCTGCAGCTATGGTTTTTTTGATTGTTGTGCTGACGATTCTATCGGCGTTATCAACGCCAATCAGTTTTGCAATTATCAGCATTCGTTATTATCGCTATATGGGTGGACAGAAGCGACATCATATTCTTGCCAAAGAGATTCATATCAGTGAGCGATACCGTAGAAATATTGCGAGATTTATGATTGCCGCATTTATGGTTGCAATGCTTCTGACATCGACCTATATCGTTGGATTTGCCAAGGGGGATTATAGTATCCGTATGGAAGAGATTCATTCGATTGCAGTTACTGCGCATCGAGGGGCATCCACTGCCTATCCGGAAAATACGATGGCGGCATTTGAAGGCGCTATGGAGCAAGGCGCGGATTGGATTGAATTGGATGTGCAACAGAGTCGGGATGGCTATATCTTTGTATCGCATGATACGAATTTTAAACGGATTACCGGTGTGGATAAGAATTCCTGGGAGATGGATTACGAGGATATCGCGAAGTTGGATGCAGGATCATTTCTATCATCGGAATTCGCGGATGAGACGATGCCACTGTTAACGGATGTGATTGAATTTGCGAAACTTCATAATCTGAAATTGAATATTGAATTAAAACCGACAGGATATGAAACGGATTTTGAGAAATCGGTCGTGGATATTATTAACGATGAATTTTTCGCTGGAAGTTGTGTTGTGACTTCGCAGAAATATCAGGTGTTAAAAAATGTGAAGGCGTACGACGAAGATATCAAGACCATCTATGTCACGTCGCTTGCCTACGGCGATGTCGGCCACTTAGATGCTGCAGATGGCTATAGCGTTGAGGCTTCCAGTATCTCCGAGCAGCTCGTGGAACGTGTCCACAACGAAGGTAAGGAAATCTACGGCTGGACGGTCAATACCAAAGCCGGGGTCAATCGCCTGATTCGCCTAGGTGTAGACAATATCATCACCGATAATGTCCCAATGGTCCAGACCTGCATCTACCGAAGCAAAGCTGGTAACGCCCTCACCGAATACGTCCAATGGCTGGAATCCTACCACTAAATTCCCGCTGTGTTTTTTGTAAGTCTGTACAGTTCCCCTAGAACCGCTTTCACCGGACAGATATTTAAACTTTTTTTATTAGACTTTCTGAGGACGGCAAAGCGTAGGTTCAAGTGTCGTTCACTAAGTAAAATAACAAAACAGGTTTTGTTATTTTACTTAGCTTACTTTATTCACCTACGCTTTGCCGTTCCCAGAAAGTCTTAACGAAGAACAGGAATATCTGTCCTGTGAAAGCGGTTCCGGGGAAACTTTACAGAATATATCCTTGTTTTTGAATTTCTTCCGTAAGACGATTTTGTAATTTTCGTCAAATTACGGTAGAAATCTTGATTCAGTTGCCATATACCGTAATGCTCTTATTATTGAAAACAAGTTATGTTGTCCTTTACAGAAGATCGCTACTTTATATCTTCTTTTTCTGTAATTTAATAAACAGTTAAGAAAATTGATTACAGAAAACTTACCTTTTCAACTTGATATTCTGTAACCCAGAAAAATTCAGGATTTTTACTACGGTAAAAACTGAGTAACGAGCAAATTGTTCCGTAAAACAGCTTGTTGTTAAAAAAATTTAACCATGTATTTACGGAACAGGATTTGAAAACAAGTATGTATTCTGTAATACCCCGCCAAGCATCGGAATAGCAATATGAAGACAAGACGTAAGTATACTTATTTATTTCGGCTTGGCTACTTTTAATCATGGAGCGAACGCAGCTGTCAAGGGCGAGCCGCTTGCGGTGCTTTGCACCCTTGACAGCTGTGTTCGCCCATGATTGCTTCTGTAATCAAGCCGAAATGAATAAATATAGCCAGAGTGGCTCTGATTGGTTGACATAATATGGTCTTTTGGTGACGGCTTATCTAAATGACATTGGGCCGAGGGATAGAAGGCAGGGAGCGGAGGGCCAGGATGGAAGGAACGGTAGAGGAGACGGGAATTGGGGGAGAAATTTGGGGAAGGGGCTTGAAACGGGGCAGGAAATGTGATAGATTTTAATGGCTGTATGAAATAGCTGCGGGCATGGCGGAATTGGCAGACGCGCTAGATTTAGGTTCTAGTGGGAGACCGTGCAGGTTCAAGTCCTGTTGCCCGCATTTTCTATAAAATTATAGAAAGATAAATCGATGACGAGAAGAGTAGGATAGACAGAAGGTCATGAGAGAGAAACGGGTGGTGAGATCGTTTCGGCTGGAGTTTATTTGAAGACCATCTCTGAGAGGCCCCAATCCGGCACGTCAGATCACGTTACGATCCTAATGAGAGGTAGTTTGGTAGAGACCAGATTACAAACAGGGTGGAACCGCGATGAATATTCGTCCCTTGTACCAGATGAGATTTGGTGCAAGGGGCTTTTTTGTTTTTATCGCCCCTGAGTTACAGTTTTTTTAAATCTGAAAGGAGTTCAAAATGGAAAGAGAAGAATTTTTGAAGGTGTATCGTCACTCTCTGTCTCACATTCTTTGTAAGGCAATGAGAGAACTGTTCGGTGAGGAAGTACAGTACGCAATTGGACCACAGATTGATGATGGTTTCTATTACGATTTCAAGCTTCCTAGAACAATCACAAACGAAGATTTCAAGTCCATCGAAAACAAGATGCGTGAAATCTTAAAGCGTAAGGAAGACTGGACAAGAAAAGAAGTTACAAGAGAAGAGGCGCTTGAGATTTTCAAGGACCAGAAGTACAAGCTGGAATTAATCCAGGATTTACCAGAAGGAGAGTTAATCACAACCTATAACACAGGTGATGACTTTATCGACTTATGTACAGGCCCTCATGTGGAGAATTCACAGGACTTATTAAACACTGCATTCCAGATTAAGTCTACATCAGGCTCATACTGGAGAGGTGATGAGAAGAACGATCAGCTTCAGAGAGTTTATGTATATGCGTTCCCAGACAAGCAGCAGTTAAAGGATCACCTTGCACTTGTAAAGGAAGCTATGGAGAGAGATCATAAGAAACTGGGACCACAGCTCGGTTTATTTATGTTCCATGAAACAGCACCTGGTATGCCATACTGGTTACCAAGAGGATGGAAGACATTCAATGCACTTCTTGATTTCTGGAGAGGAATTCATGAAGAACATGGTTACATGGAAATCTCAGCTCCAGTTATCAACAACCAGAAGATCTGGGCTACATCTGGTCACTGGGGACATTATAAGGAAAACATGTTTATCATTCCTGGTGAAAAGGAAGATGAGAGCGATTACTATGCAGCTAAGCCAATGAACTGCCCTAACGCAATCATGGTTTACAAGAACGAGCTTCGTTCTTATAGAGATCTCCCATTCCGTATTTCTCAGGTGGATGTAATTCATAGAAAAGAAAAGTCTGGTGAGTTAAACGGTCTTTTCCGTGTACAGGAATTCCATCAGGATGATGCACATATCCTTGTTACAGAAGATCAGATTGCATCTGAAATCGCTGATATCATGTCTATCGCTGGCGAAATCTATGGTACATTTGGACTTACTTATGTAGCAGAGCTTTCTACAAGACCAGACGATTTCATGGGTGATATCGAAGTATGGAATAAGGCAGAAGCAGAACTTAAGGAAATCCTTGATAACCAGTACGGGGAAGGGAACTACGAAATCAACGAAGGCGATGGTGCATTCTACGGTCCTAAGATCGATCTTAAGATGCGTGACGCCCTTGGAAGAGAATGGCAGATGGGTACCATCCAGCTTGACTTCCAGTTACCATTAAACTTCGACATGAAGTATGCTGCACAGGATGGTTCTGTAAAGCAGCCAGTTATGATTCATAGAGCAATCTTTGGTTCACTGGAGCGTTACATTGGTATCTTAATTGAAAACTACAAGGGCGCATTCCCATTCTGGTTAAGCCCATACCAGGTAGGTGTTGTTCCAATTAAGCCAGAACACAATGAATACGCAAAGAAGGTTGTTTCTGCACTGAAGGAAGCAGGCGTACGTGTAGAAGTTGATTACAGCGAAAAGAATATGAATGGTAAGATTAAGACATTCAGAAGCTTCAAGAACCCTTACACAGTTGTTGTTGGTGATAAGGAAGCAGAGACAGAGACACTTTCTCTTACAATCCGTGGTCAGAAGCAGCAGCTTCATGATGTTCCTCTTCAGAAGTTCGTTGAGATGTGTAAGACAATGAACAGAGAACACTCAAAGGAACTGATTACAGAAGCATAGGATTCTTTAGATAAATTTAAGAAAAAATTACGGGACAGTATCCTTATGGGTACTGTCTCTTTTTTTGATTTATGTTATAGTTAAGACATCAGATTGGGAGAAAAGTTATGGAAAATATGGATATTTTATCTGGCGTCAGCTTAGAGTACAACGTCTATTTTGAGATGGCGGCAATTCCGCTCAACATGATCATGTTGGGCTATTTGTTGATTGCCTACAGGAATAGAAGAACGAACACGAACAAAGCCTTTACGATTCTATGTATAGGCATTTTTTTGGCGACGATTTTGAATGTCGTTACCGCCTTTACGACATCCATGCACGAAGAGGCGCCAAGCTGGTTTCGTCTTCTTATGAACGATTTTGACGGATTCATGAGCTGCTTATGTGCCATGGGATTCGTCTATTATATTGCAACTTATATCAAGAGCCTTAAGAGCCGTATCCTAATCTATCGTATCTTGATTGCGGAATTGGTCATTTATGTAGGAATACTTCTCCTTAATTTGGGTACCAATGTCGTAGTGTATTATGCGGAAAATGGGGCTGTGGTACATGGACCATTGTTTGATTTGATGGCTTTCGGCTTCCCGATGTTTTCCATGATGTTAGGCGCAGTGATTCTGGTTCTCCATAGAAATTCTTTCCGATTAATGCAGATTAATGCGCTTTTCGGGGCGCTGATTTCGGTATTTTTGATTATGGCATTTCAGATGCTCTTTATGCCGAAAGTGCTCATTTCCTATTTTGCAGTAACCATTGGGGAAATCATTATGTTCCTCGCGTTAGAGTCGCCGGATTATGCACGACTTGTTGAAACGAAACGTAGATTGGAAGTGATGCAAACAGCAAATCTGGAAGATGAGTCGACAAAGCGTCGAAATGAACAGCGGAAACTCGTGCAGGAGATGACCATTGATATTAGAAATGGTGAGTGGCGCGAGCAATTAGATGGCGCAGGAAATGATTCTGTTCAGCTTGAGACAAGCAGCGCGAAAGAGCGAAAACTGAAAGTAACAAAAGGCGAGGGTGTCATCATGGTGGTCGATGATAACGAGGCTGTGATTGACCAGGCGCGTCGTGCACTGCGCGGATATTTCGAAGTGATTGGCATTGGTTCAGGCGAAGAGGCTTTGGATCAATTGCATTCTTATCGCCCGGAATTGGTATTATTAGATACTTTTATGCCAGGCATGGATGGAGAAGAAGTACTTCGAAGAATGAAGAAATCCAAGCATCTTCACGATGTTCCTGTGGTTATGCTGGATAATGAGAGTGATCCGACGATCGAGTTGAATGTCTTTAAGCAGGGGGCAGAGGATTATATTTGTAAGCCATTTGCGCCTGCGGTATTATTACATCGTATTCGTCGTATTGTAAATTTCCATCGATTAGAGAAGAGTCTGCAGGAAGAAGTACTGCGCCAGACGAAGCGTACGGGTAGACTGTCCCGTGAGATTATGGAGGCACTTTCGAATACGGTAGAAGCGAAGGATCTGTATACCAGTGGACATAGTAGACGTGTTGCAGAGCTTGCAGCAGAACTTGCGCGTAGAGCGGGAAAGACAGATACGGAACTTCGTGATATCTTTGCCATTGGACTGTTACATGACATCGGCAAGGTGGGCATTTCCGAGGATATTATCAATAAAGATGGAAAACTCTCGGAAGAGGAATATCGGGAGATGCAGCGTCATACCGTCATTGGATATGAGATTTTAAAGATTATCTCTACGATGCCGGGGCTGGCTCGTGGTGCGAGATGGCATCATGAGAGATACGACGGCACGGGCTATCCGGATGGACTTTATCAGGATAGTATTCCGGAGGAGGCGCGTATTCTTGCAGTCGCAGATACCTATGATGCGATGACAACCGCCAGAACCTATTCCTCCATTCGTCCATTAGAGGAAGTTCGACAGGAATTTCTTCGTTGTAGAGGTTCGCAATTTGATCCGTATTATGCAGATTTGATGGTTCAGATTATAGACGAACGTATGGAGAGTATGGGTAAATCAGCAAGGTGATGCGGAAATTCATGTGCAATCTGCACAATTCTAGACATGTGATTTATGCTAGTTTATACAAGGTTTATAAAAACAATTGACACAGTATTAGTAGAAAGATAATATAGTCCTATCAGGAAGTTAATAAAAAGTTTACAGATATTAACAGATTGTGACTTTAAGTAGGCAAGACTGTATTGTGTAAGAGATAACTGCGATGAGCAGCTTATTTTGTGGCGCAATATGGTCTTTTTTGCTGCTTACATTTCCTGACTTATTTCCAGTACATAGAGGAAATGATAGGACTGAGGAGCATAGAGATGAACATTACAAAAGTCATTAACAATAACGTCGTAAGTTCAAAAGATGAAAATGGTAACGAAGTCCTGATTATGGGAAAGGGACTGGGGTTCCAAAAGAAGGTTGGAGATGCATTGGATCAGGAGAAGATCGAGAAGGTCTTCGCACTGACAGATGAAGTCAAAGGCCCATTGGAACAGGTGCTTCGCGAAATACCATATGAACACGTGCATATGGCAAATCGCATTATCCACCAAGGTAAGAAAGCACTGAATAAAGACCTGAACAAAAACATCTATGTAACGCTTACCGATCACTTGAATTATGCGATCGAAAGAGCGAAGAAGGGGCAGGTATTCCAGAATGCACTGCTTTGGGAAATAAGAAAGTATTACCCACAAGAGTATGCATGCGGACAGCAGGCAATTCATTATGTGAAAGAGAAAACGGGAATTGAATTATCAGATGATGAAGCTGGTTTCATCGCCCTTCATTTCTTGAATGCAGAGATGGACAGTAATCTGAAGGATACGATGAATATGCCGGAGATGATTAAGGATATCTTAAATGTTGTTAAGTATACCTTAATGATTGAGTATGATGAAGATTCTCTTAGCTATGAGAGATTCGTCACACATCTGAAATTCTTTATCCAGAGAGCGGTTGCCAATCAGTATTATGATGACGGTGATGAGGCACAGATTTTCAGAAATTTCATTAAGGATTGTCCGGAAGAATACGCATGTGCTCTTAAAATAAAGACTTACATGGAGTCTCAGGTCGAATACGAAGTCTCAGAAGAGGAACTCTTCTATTTAACACTTCATATCCACAGACTGATGCAGACAGCCAAAAGAGTCTAGTACGAAGCCAAAATAAAGGGAAGGCTGGTAAAACCATTTCTTAGTTGTTGGGGAATAATTAAGAATGGAATATGTTTTATCAAATGGAGGAAAATAGTATGGCAAGCAAGTATGATGGCTTAGCAAGAATTATCATCCAGAACGTTGGTGGAAGAGATAACATCGTGAGCTTAACTCACTGTATCACACGTCTTCGTTTTAAATTAAAGGATGAAAGCAAGGCAAACACAGATGTATTAAAGAACACAGACGGTATTGTAACCGTTATGCAGTCCGGTGGACAGTATCAGGTAGTCATTGGAAACCATGTACCGGATGTATATGATGTCGTTTGTGAACATGCACATATTCAAGGAAATGTTTCATCTGACGATGCACCAGCACAGAAGATGACACCGGGACAGGCACTGATCGATATTATCTCTGGTGTATTCCAGCCATGTTTGGCAGTTCTTTGTGCAGCAGGTATCATCAAAGGTTTATTAGCCGTTTGGGCATTCTTTGCAGCAGGTGATGTAACAACAACAGGTGCTTATAACATCTGGTATTCGATCGGCGATGGATTCTTCTACTTCCTGCCAATTATTCTTGGCTATACAGCAGCTAAGAAATTTAAATGTTCTGAATTTATCGGAATGGCACTTGGTATTGGTTTAACTTACCCAACGATGGTTGCATTAAAAGAGGGTGCAGTTCTTGGATCTGTATTTGCAGGAACTTCTTTCCAGATGGATTACTATGCAACATTCTTCGGTATTCCAATCATCATGCCATCTTCAGGATATACACAGTCTGTAGTACCAATCGTACTTGCAGTATTCTTCGCAGCAAAGCTTGAGAAGAGAGTAAAGAAGGTTATTCCTGATGTCATTAAGACATTTATCGTACCTTTAATTGTACTTGCAGTGATGATGCCACTTACATATCTTGTAATTGGACCAGTTGCAACCGTACTTTGTAATGTATTAACACTTGTATTCGGTGGATTATATAATATCCCAGTTGTTGGTGGTGTTATCGCCGGAGCATTAATCGGTGCTTTATGGCAGGTACTCGTAATCTTCGGATTACATTGGGGTCTTGTACCACTTGCAATGATTAACTATGGAACACTTGGATATGACTTTATCCTTTCTCCATACTTCTGTGTATCTTTTGCACAGTCATTCACAGTACTTGCAATGATTATTAAGACAAAAGACAAGAAGCTTAGAGATATGGCTATCCCAGCATTTATCTCTGGTATGTTCGGTGTAACAGAAC
The DNA here is from genome assembly GCA_000702525.1 of Lachnospiraceae bacterium AC2012. Classification (GTDB taxonomy): domain Bacteria; phylum Bacillota; class Clostridia; order Lachnospirales; family Lachnospiraceae; genus FD2005. Next base: position 1,120,654 of record JNIN01000001.1, on the reverse strand, counting down.
CAGCAATTTATGGTATTACACTTCCTAAGAAGAAACCATTCGTAATTTCATGTATCGGTGGTGCAGCAGGTGGTATTGTAACAGCAGTTGCAGGCGTTAAGTCCTTCACAATGGGTGGTCTTGGATTATTCGGACTTCCTTGCTACATTGATCCTAATACAAAGAGCATCTATAGTATGATTTGGGTATTAATCTCAATCTTAGTAGCATCTGTAGTAGCATTTGTTTTAACATTAGTAACTTACAAGGACGAAGCTCCAAAGTCTGAAAAGAAGGAAGTACCTACAACAGGTACAGCAAACGTAGAAGGTGAAGTTTTAGCAGCACCAGTTACTGGTGAAGTAAAGCCACTTTCAGCAATCGAAGATGAAGCATTTTCTTCCGGAGCACTGGGAGAAGGTTGTGCCGTAGAACCAACAGAAGGAAAGGTTTATGCACCATGTGATGGTGAAATTACAACATTCTTCCCAACATGCCATGCGATTGGAATCAAGTCCAATGCAGGCGCAGAAATCTTAATCCATGTAGGTATGGATACTGTAAAATTAGATGGTAAGGGCTTCACAGCTCGTGCAGCGCAGGGCGACCGTATTAAGAAGGGTGATGTCTTACTGGAATTTGATATGGATGTAATCAAAGCAGAGGGATTCTCTTTGGTAACTCCTGTTATCATTACAAACACAGGCGATTATGCTGGTGTGGTAGCTACAGACGCTAAGAAAGTAGTGAATGGAGAAGATCTCATTACACTGTTATAATAGAAAATGAAAAACAGAAGAGAGGGGTCGAAAAACCTCTCTTTTCTTTCTCTAAGGGGTAACGTTTCGGGCGGCTCAACTTAGTATAAGAGAAATTGGAATTATACAAAGGAGGAGAACGAGATGACAAGAATGAAAGAAGGATTTTTATGGGGTGGCGCAACAGCCGCCAATCAGTTTGAAGGAGCCTGGGATGTGGATGGCAAGGGTCCATCTGTCTCAGATATGTGCACAAATGGCACACATACAGAAGCAAAGTGGATTACAAAGACAATCAAAGAGGATCGATTATATCCAAGTCATGAAGCGATTGATTTCTATCATCATTATAAAGAAGATATCAAATTATTCGCAGAGATGGGATTTAAGACATTCCGATTCTCCATTGCATGGACCAGAATCTTCCCAACGGGTATGGAAGAGACAGCCAATGAAAAGGGATTGGAATTCTATGAAAATGTGATTGATGAATGTTTAAAATACGGTATTGAGCCACTCATTACCATTTCTCATTATGAGATGCCATACGCATTGATTGAGCGATGTAACGGCTGGGAAGGTAGAGAATGTATCGAATATTTCCAGAGATATGTGCATGCAATCATGGATCGTTTTGCTGGCAAGGTTAAGTATTGGTTGACTTTCAATGAAATCAATGCAGGAACGATGCCTATGGGAAATGTTCTCTCTACCGGTACCGTGCAGGGCTATGAAGGACCAATCAATAAGGTAAAGGATGATCCGCGTGCACGTTTCCAGGCATTGCATCATCAGTTTGTTGCTTCCGCAGAAGCAGTAAAGTGGGTGCATGAACATTATCCAAATGTACTGATGGGTAATATGATTTGCTTCCTCACAAGCTATCCATATAGCTGTAACCCAGAGGATGTACTGAAGGCACAGCAGCAGATGCAGATTTGCAACTGGTTATGCTCCGATGTTATGGTTCGTGGTTACTATCCAGGCTATGCAAAGAGATATTTTAAGGACAACAACATCGAAATCAAGATGGAAGCAGGCGATGAAGAAATCCTTGCAGAAGGTACCGTCGACTTCTATACATTCTCTTACTATATGAGTTCTTGTGTAAGTACGGATCCTACATTGGAACAGACCGATGGAAATATCTCTGTTGGTCTTAAGAACCCATACCTCGAAGCATCCGATTGGGGATGGCAGATTGATCCTAAGGGACTTCGTTATACGTTAAATGAAATCTGGGATAGATATCAGATTCCAGTGATGGTTGTGGAAAATGGTCTCGGCGCGCGTGATGAAATTGCGGAAGATGGCAAGATTCACGACAGCTATCGTATCGATTATCTGAGAAAGCACATCAAGGAAATGGAAGAAGCCGTAGAAGATGGTGTTGATCTTATGGGTTATACACCTTGGGGTTGCATCGATTTAGTTTCTGCGTCTACGGGTGAAATGGCGAAGAGATATGGCTTCATCTATGTGGAGAAATATGACGATGGTACAGGTTCTCTTGCACGCCGTAAGAAGGACAGTTTCGACTGGTACAAGAAAGTTATTGAAACAAATGGTGAAGATATCGATTAATATCTGAATAAACATACAAAAAATGTGAGTAATCCCCTTGTAAGGTCTTCTTATGAGGGGATTTTTTTGCTATTATTAAATGAGATTTTATGCTACTATATGTTTAATTGTTTTCATGTCAAATACGATGTGAAGAGGAAAAAAGAAAAGAGAAAAAAGACAAAGACAAAGGAAGATGGAAAGATGAAGAAAGTTGTTAAATTCGGTGGTAGTTCACTAGCAGATGCAAAGCAATTCAAGAAGGTTGCAGATATTATTCATGCAGACGAAACACGTCAATATGTCGTGCCATCTGCACCAGGAAAGCGTTTTAGCGCAGATACAAAAGTTACAGATATGCTCCTGATGACATATGAGCATGCTGCAAAGGGAGAGGATATTCATAAGGATCTTATGGATATCAAGGCAAGATATGATGAGATTATTACCGGATTAGGGTTAGATTTTTCGCTGGATCAGGATTTTGTGGAAATCGAAGAAGAATTAAAGAAGAATCCAAATCAGGATTTTGCAGCCAGCCGAGGAGAATTTTTAAATGGTAAGGTGATGGCAAAATACCTTGGATATTCCTTTATCGATGCCAAGGAAGTCATCTTCTTTGATGAAGATGGCAATTTAGACAGCCATAAGACAAATAAAGTATTAAAGGCAAGACTGGATGAACTGGATCGCGCGGTTATCCCGGGATTCTACGGTTGTGATGCAGAGGGACATGTGAAGACATTCTCCAGAGGTGGATCCGATATTACGGGTTCGATTGTTGCTGGTGCAAGCAATGCGGATGTCTATGAGAACTGGACAGATGTATCCGGCTTCTTAGTTGCAGATCCTAGAATTATTGATAATCCGGCAGGAATCAAGACACTGACATATAGAGAACTGCGAGAGCTTAGTTACATGGGTGCATCTGTACTTCATGAAGATGCGATTTTCCCGGTACGTTCTGCAGGTATTCCGATTAATATCAAGAATACGAATGCACCGGAAGATGAGGGTACATGGATTGTTGAGAGCACAGGACAGAGACCGGAATTTACCATTACGGGAATCGCTGGTAAGAAGGGATTCTGTGCAGTCGATGTGACAAAGTCTCTGATGAATTCGGAAATTGGTTTTGGACGTAAGGTTCTGCAGGCGTTTGAAGAGAACGGAATTAATTTTGAACATATGCCATCAGGTATCGATACGATGACTGTGGTTGTGAATCAGGATGAGTTCCTTCAGAAGGAGCAGAGTATCGTTTCCACGATTCACAGACTTGCAAAACCGGATGCTGTGGATATCGAGTCGGATTTGGCTTTAATCGCAGTCGTTGGTCGTGGCATGAGATGCACACGTGGTACAGCGGGACGAATCTTCTCCGCACTTTCTCACGCGAGAGTGAATGTGCGTATGATTGACCAGGGTTCATCCGAGTTGAATATTATTATCGGTGTTGAAAATGATGACTTTGATGTTGCCGTGAAAGCCATTTATGACATCTTTGTAGAGACACAGTTTTAAATAGATAGGAGGAGTACGCATGCCAATCTTAGTGCAGAATGATTTGCCGGCAAAGCAGATATTAGAAAGTGAAAATATCTTCGTAATGGATGAAAGGCGTGCTTCCATGCAGAATATCCGGCCGCTTCAGATTTGTATTTTGAATCTGATGCCTCTGAAAGAAGCGACAGAGCTTGATATTCTGAGAGTGCTTTCGAATTTCCCAATTCAGGTGCAGATTACGTTTATGATGGTGGAGTCGCATGTGTCGACGCATACCAAGGCATCTCACTTGAATAAGTTTTATACGACGTTTTCTGAGATTAAGGACCAGAGGTTTGACGGACTCTTGATTACCGGAGCTCCAGTGGAGCAGATGGATTTTGAAGAAGTGGAATACTGGGAGGAATTGTCTCAGATTATGGCATGGTCCAAGACCAATGTCTTCTCAACGTTTCATGTATGTTGGGGAGCGCAGGCGGGACTTTACTTCCATCATGGGATTCAGAAGATTCTCATGGACAAGAAATTCAGTGGTGTTTACCGGGAAAAAGTGATTCATCACAGCAAGATGTTGATGCGTGGCATGGATGATTATTTCTGGTGCCCACAGTCCAGATATACAAAGATTGATGAAGATGCGGTTTCAAAGAATCCGGAACTCTATGTCGTAGCAGAGGAAGAGGAGACGGGAAGTTGCGTCTTGCTTGCCTATAGCTCGCGTCAGATTTTTGTGACAGGTCATACGGAATATGATCGAATGGAATTGGATGCAGAATATCGAAGAGATGTGAAGCGTGGATTAAATCCGGAGATTCCGAAGAATTATTATCCGGATGATGATCCAAACCAGAAACCAATGTTGACATGGCGAAGCAGTAGTAATTGCCTGTATACGAACTGGTTGAATTTCATTTATCAGGAGACACCGTATGATTTGGCGGAGATTCCTCCAATCGAGGATTCCAGCTATGTCCTACATCCAAATGAACCAGATCCGGAAGGATCGTTATTATAAAATAATTATAAAAAGGTTTACCTCAGTTTTTATTGAGGTAAACCTTTTTTGCTATGAGTAGTTATGATTCCTTCTGGATGAAGAAATTTTTTATAGGCTTATGGATGGTAAGCCAAGTGATGATCGTATCCGCTAAAATCGAAGCGAGAAATGTTAATGCGATGCAGGCGATACATTGCAGATAGAATGCAGCGTCTGGAATGGCATATTCGACAAGGCGGATACAATAAAACTGATTTAAGTAAATCACAAGACTCAGTTTTCCGAGTTTATAGGCCCAAGGCTTGTTGAAATATTTTACACCCGGTGCGATATCGCTAAAGGACAGGATTACCAGTCCAAAAATCACGAAGAGCATCAGGAATTCATACTGTCCATTGTATCTTGTACAGGTGTAGAAAAGTACGAAGAGATATCCGAAGATTTCTACAAAGGTGAGGAACTTCTTGCCGCGGTCGGTCCATTTCCTGTCGTTCATCCAGCGAACGAGAGAAAAGGCTAAGCAGCCCAGTGCCATTTCTGCGAAACCACGAAGGAAGCACTTGTAGAAGAGTCCGGTCCAGTCCTCAATATCGGAGAGGGACTGCGTGGTGTAATCCAGATAGCCCAGTACAAATAATGCGAGAAGCGGACAGATGATATTCATAAAGACGTCGTAGTTCTTTCTACCAATCGGATAGAGGATGAACATCACCATAAGCCAAACGGCCAGATACCAGGTGAGCTTATTTGCCCAGGAGGACTCAAATCCGAAGACTTCTAAGAAGAAGAGGGAAGACCAGGAATCCAGTACATATTTGATTTTTTTGTCGGCCACATCATATAGAAGGATGGCATTGATCACAACGGTGATGGCCATGGCATAGAAGTGATAAGGGAAGATATGGAAGAACTTCGCCTTAATCATATTTGCCGTTTCCTGACCGAGGTATTTGGTAGACTGGTCACGCATCTTATAGATATGTGCAGCCAGGAAATAACCGGATACGAGGAAGAAGAATTCCACACCAATCAATCCTTCATCAAAGAAATACAGCCGGAAGGGATCCGCATCCGCTCCGGGCGTTCCGAAGAAACGTTTCCCGATATGAAATAATAATATCAATACGGCAAAGTAGAATCGTAAGAACTCAATTTTGCCATTTCTTTGCTTTTTAGCCATAAATACTCCCTTGGATATAAAAATTGAATTATAATGTAATTATATAATAATTGATGTAATACAGCAGACGATTATAATACTTTGAGAAATAGGAATCAAGAATGATTATATTAATGGGAGGTAATGGGGGTTATATGAGAATTCTTTTTTTAGTCATGAGTATCTTGGTGTTAGGATTTCATTGTTGGTTTGAGATTGGAAATGCATACGCACTTCAAGAGCAGATGAAATCAGAATCGAGTTCCTTGGAGGAGGATTATGAAGATTTTCAATGAAAGTTTTAGAAAGTACGCGATTTTAATAAGTGTTATTGACAAAAATGGGTAAAGTATGTTATATTTTATCAAATGTTGAATAAGACACGTTAGTTAGGCAGAACCATAGGCAGTAAGCTTGTGGTATTTTTTTTGCATTGGAGTACTATGAGTACATTTATAATTTTGAGGGAAGAGATTCTTTGTCTGGTTGTACTGGCGGTATTGAATATCTATACGCGTGACATCAAAAAGACAGTGCGAGGTGCATCTTTTGGATGGATCTGGGCTTTCGCGATGATGCATGTCATATTTGATGCGATTACAGTTTTAACAGTAAACATGCAAGAGATGATTCCCGAGTCGTTAAATTTAATATTGCATTTTTGCTATACGACGACGGCAATTTGGTTTTGTTATGAGGTTTGCGTATATACTTCCGCACTGATTTATCCGATCAGTTTTGTGAAGAAAATGAAGACTACATTGGTCTGGGTTCCTATCACGTATATGTTGATTGTGTGGATATTCCCAATCAAATATGGTTATAGCGGTGGAACGTATTATGCAACGGGACCATTTGTTGTTTGTTCTTTTGCGATTGGCTTTTTGTTGATGGGACTTACAGGAGCGATGCTCCTGGTGCATCATAGACGTATTAATAAGATGATTCGTCGATTTGTTGTTCTCACGTTTTCCATCTTGCTTGCAACAGCGATTGTTCAGGCATTTGTGACAGAGATTCTGTTTACGGGTGCGACATGCACCATTCTGACGCTGGGAATCTTCTTTGTTGTGGAAAACCCAATGACAGAAATCCAGGAACGTGCATACATTGATATGTTTAGTGGACTTAAGAATCGAAATTGTTATATCGATGAGTCCAAAGAGCTGACAGAGAAGTATCTGAAGAATGGTGATACAAAGATTGGTATTATCTATGCGGATTTAAATCATCTGAAGATGGTAAATGATACGTATGGACATGCCGCCGGTGATGATATGATTCGTACTACGGCACTGGTATTGTCCAAGAATCTTTCAACGGCATACAATGTGTATCGAATGGGTGGGGATGAATTCCTTGCCGTATATGTAAATCCGAATTCTTACGTGATTGATACGGAGATTGCTAAGATTCATGCAGAACTTCAGGAAGTAAGTAAAGCGAAAGATATCCCATTTAGTATTTCTATTGGATATTGTGAATCCTGTGAAAAGACAGAGACGATTCATGAGATTGTGGAACTTGCGGATATGTATATGTATAAAAATAAAAAGAAGATGGAATCTGCTTAATCGTAGGTTCCATCTTCTTCTTTATTATAATCCGAATATTTGGAGTTGAGATAGGCGACGATTTTTTCCAGCCCTTCTTCGGAGAAGGCTTCGATATGTTTCTCCATCAATGCCGCATCGGTCGCTTCAAAACTATATGGACCAGGCCATGTCGTGACTTCCAGACATTTCTCCTGGTTTTCTTCGTCTTCGCCAACCATGATTTTACCAACTTTATAGCGCATATTATGATCGCTTCCCTTGAATGGAAGCTTTTCGTAAAATGCTAAATCTAATAAATCTTTTCTTTCGATCATGTGCTTATCCTCTAGTGCATTTATTTTCTTTTTTATTATAGTCGAAAACTTGAAAATAGCATAACGAAAAAAGGAAGAAATGTTATGGCGAAATTCCGAAAATTTACTTTCCCTTGTGTTAAAATAGAAGTATAGAAATGACCGAGGAGGGAAAAGCTATGAAGAGAAAGAATGTATTTCATCTTAAGAAGGCTGCGATTTCTGCAGTGCTGGCCATTTCCATGATGTTTGCTACAATATCTACAATAACAGTGCGTGCAGAATCTGCCGAAGAAGATCCTTATGATGTGGAATCTACGGATTGGATGAGCATGGTTCCAGGGGATACGGCGCTTAGCTCGATTTCCATTCCGGGAACGCATGACAGTGCCGCGCAGTATGTTTTTCCGGGATATTTTATGAAGTGTCAGGACACTTCCATTGAAGAACAATTAGAGAATGGATATCGTTATTTCGATATGCGACTGGTGCTCGGACAGGATGGTGAGGATAAGCCTTACTTGAAGCTTAAGCATAATTTTGCAAATTGCAGAACAGGGAAGTCGTTATTTTCAGATGCGATGAAAGTGGATGATGTGATTGATACGATGTATGACTTCCTTATGGAGCATCCAACAGAGACGATTATCTTTACTTGTAAGGCGGAGGATTCCGATGATGATATTGCATCGATTCAGAATCTTCTGTATGAGAAAATCGATGGCAATCCGACGATGTGGTATACCGTCAATGAGATTCCAACCTTGGATGATGTTCGCGGTAAGATTGTTTTGGCAACGAGATTCGAGGATGTGAATGCGGTTGGCGAAACAAGAAGAGGATTGAATTTCCAATGGACAGAACAGAATAGTAAGGAAATCGTCGATATTCCTTATGTAAATTCGATGATGAATGATACGCAGCAGCTTTGGGTGCAGGACCGTTTCAAATACAATACGGAATCGAAATGGGAAGCCGTGGTAGATGATATGGAGAATTGCCAGGCGGACGATGACACATTTTCATTGAATTTTACGAGTACAGCGGGCTCTGGATGGTTGAGTCATCCGGAGGGATATGCAAAATATATCAATCAGCAACTTCTGGATTACGATATGCAGACGGGCGTATGTTATGGCGTGGTGATTGTTGATTTCGGTACAGAAGAGATTGCAAAGCATATTTATGAAACGAATTTTTACTAAAAAATGATAGAAAAGAAGGTTTGAATTATGCCACAGGGTAGACCAATGCAGGGCGAGTTCTATCGCCATTTTAAGAACAAGATGTATCAGATTGTGGGGGTTGCAACCCATTCGGAAACCAGAGAGAAGCTTGTGATTTATCAGGCGCTCTACGGAAATTATGGAATCTATGCAAGACCATATGATATGTTTATCAGTGAAGTAGATCATGAGAAGTATCCGGAGGTCGAGGCGACGTATCGTTTCACCTATGTAGATCCATCGCTTCTTGGCAACCAGACAGAAAATACAGAGACAGCAGAGACTGTTACCGCTTCAGAATCCGGTTTGGATGAGAATCTCGTACGGGAATATCCAGACGAAGAAGTGGATCCGGAATTGAAGGGTGCGCTGATTCAGTTTATGAAATTTTTGGATACGGATAGCATGGATGAAAAATACAAGATTCTCATCGACATGCGTTCCGATATCACGGATCAGTTGATTGACAATATGGCGGCATCCCTCGATTTTGTTATCGATGATGGACCGCTTGATAAGCGATATGAAGAACTTTTGACTTGTGTGCGCACAAGACAGAGATTTGAAACGAACCGTTTCCGCTAAAGAGTGAAAGAATGCCAGCGTGATTATTTTAAATCCGCTGGCATTCCGTATTTACTGATGGTGGAATTGTGGTAGGCACTTTCGTAAGTCACTTCACGTCCAAACCAGTCAGGTACGATATAGCTTTTTGCTTCTTCTTCCGTTTCGAATTCAATCTCGGCTAACATCAGACCATCTAACTGGTCGTGGAAGATGTCGAGCTCGATGGTATGTGTTTCATCGAGAGGGAGGAAGTAGCGCGTTTTCTTTATAATAATACCATCCGCTTTTTGGATGAGATGAGAGAAGGATGCATGGTCTAATGGCAGATTGTATTCTTCTCTTTTTAATAATCCGCCACCCTTGTAAGTGAGTACGTAGGAGTCTCCTTCTCGTCTGGCTCTTACAACAGGATTTGTGCAAAGATATCCCTGCTCAAATTCTTTATGTTCATAAGTCTCTAAATCTTTTGGGAGCTGTGTTTCTTCTATTAAAAACTTTCTTTCGATTTCCATTTTTCATCCCTCTTTCATATAGCAATTTACCTGCACAAAGTATAATATAAATAGTATATAGGAAGCAAATAGAAACGTGAAAAGGAGAGGACAGTTATGCAAAAGAAAGTTTTGATTTGTATTGCGGATGGATGTGAGGAAATTGAGGCATTAACCGTTGTTGATTTACTTCGTAGAGCCGGCATTCAGATTGATATGGTTTCGGTTATGAATAAAAAATCAGTCACAGGTTCTCATGGAATCGTATTTGAAACAGATCGAAATGCTATGGAAATCGGTACCGATATCGATTCTTATGATGGCATTATTCTTCCGGGAGGAATGCCTGGAACAAATTATCTGAGAGAGAGTTCTTTCGTATTAAATACCGTCGCAAAATTTGATAAAGAGAAGAAACTGGTAGCTGCGATTTGTGCGGCACCAACCGTTTTGGCTTATGCGGGTGTCCTTCGTGGCAAGAGAGCGACATCATTTCCAGGAATGGATACAGAGATGAAGGGCGTAGACTACAAGGCAGAGGAAGTGGTTGTAGACGAGAATATCATTACAAGCCGAGGAATGGGAACAGCGATACCATTTGGCCTGGAATTGATCAAGTATCTTCTGGATGAAGCAACCGCAAAACGCATGGGCGAAACGATAGTATATCGTCAGTAATCTTAAGAATTTTCTGTAACTTATGCCTTGTTGAAATCATATGTTTAGTGTGATATAATTCGTTAGACTGCATACCGGTAGGTGTGCTGTAGAGAGGGTGGAAAAGCCCGTAGGTTAAGATTATATATGTTACACACTTATACATATATTTTAAGGAGGATTTTAAAGAATAATGAGTGTACAGGTAGAAAACTTAGAGAAGAACATGGCGAAACTTACAATCGAAGTTGACGCTAAAGAATTTGACAAAGCATTAGATAAGGCATATAACCGCCAGAAGAAGAGCATCAGCATCCCTGGTTTCCGTAAGGGTAAGGTGCCAAGACAGATGGTAGAAAAGATGTATGGTGCTGAAGTGTTCTTCGAAGACGCTGCAAACATCCTTATGCAGGAAACATATGGCAATGCTTATGATGAAAGCGGTCTTGAAATCGTTTCTCAGCCAGAGGTAGAAGTTGTACAGATGGAAAAGGGTAAGAACTTTATCTATACAGCAACTGTAGCTGTTAAGCCAGAAGTTACACTTGGAAAATACATGGGCGTTACTGTAACAAAGATCGATACAACAGTATCTGATGAAGAAGTAGATGCAGCTATCGAATCTGATCGTCAGGCAGACGCTAGAAAGGTTACTGTTGACCGTGCTATCGAAAACGGTGATACAGCAAACATCAACTTCGAAGGATTCCAGGATGGAGTAGCTTTCGAAGGTGGTAAGGGTGAAAACTACAACCTTGAAATCGGTTCTCATTCTTTCATCGACACATTCGAAGATCAGTTAGTTGGTAAGAAGGCTGGCGATGAAGTAGAAGTTAACGTAACATTCCCAGAAGAATATCAGGCAGCTGAACTTGCAGGTAAGCCAGCAATGTTCAAGGTTACTATCAATTCTGTAACAGCTAAGGAAGTTCCAGAATTAGATGATGAATACGCAGCTGATAAGGGATTTGATACAGTAGCAGAATACAAGGAAAGCGTTCGCAAGAACTTAGAAGAATCTAAGGAAAAGGATGCGCTTAGAACAAAGGAAGACGAAGCTGTTGCTAAGATCGTAGATAAGTCTAAGATGGATATCCCAGAAGCAATGATCGAACATCAGGTTAACAACATGATCAACGACATGGCTAACTCTATGATGCAGCAGGGTCTTTCTATGGAACAGTATATGCAGTTCACAGGTCAGACTATGGATCAGTTCAAGGAACAGGTTCGTCCTGACGCTATCACAAGAATCAAGTCTTCTCTTGTTCTTGAAGCAATCGCTAAGGAAGAAAACATCGAAGTTACAGATGCTGATGTAGATGCTGAACTTGAAAAGATGGCTGCTATGTACAACATGAAGGTAGAAGATATCAAGAAGTACATGCAGGATTCTGAAAAAGAAACAATGAAGAAAGATATTGCTATTCAGAAAGCAGTAGAACTCGTTATGGAAAACCGTAAGGAAAGAGCTAAGGCTAAGAGAAAGACTGCTACAGCTGAATCTGAAGAATAATATTGCTAGTGTACTAGTAGACCTAAAGGAGGATGATATATATGGCATCAATGCCTTATGTTATTGAACAAAATTCTAGAGGAGAGCGTAGTTACGATATCTATTCTCGTCTCTTGAAAGACAGAATTATTTTCTTAGGAGAGGAAGTTAATGAAACAACTGCAAGCTTAGTAGTTGCGCAGATGTTATTCCTTGAATCAGAGGACCCAACAAAGGATATTCACCTTTATATCAATTCTCCTGGAGGAATGGTAACTGCAGGATTTGCCATTTATGATACAATGCAGTATATTAAGTGTGATGTGTCTACAATTTGTATTGGTATGGCTGCTAGTATGGGAGCATTCCTTTTAGCAGGTGGTACAAAGGGCAAGAGACTTGCTCTTCCAAATGCTGAGATTATGATTCACCAGCCTTCCGGTGGAGCTAAGGGTCAGGCAACAGAAATTGAGATCGCAGCAGAAAACATCCTGAAGACAAAGAGAAAATTAAATGAAATTATTGCCGCTAACACAGGAAAGACAGTAGAGCAGGTTGCTGCTGATACAGAACGTGATAAGTGGCTTAGTGCTCAGGAAGCTTTAGAATATGGTATCGTTGATAAAATCATCGAAAGCCGTGTAGAAGCTGAAAAAGAAAATAAATAATCGTTAGATTACATCATAGGAAGGCACCCATTTTTTGGGCGCCTTTCTTTCTTCATATAGTACAGACAGAAGTCGAGAGGAGTAGAGTATATGGCAGGTAGAAATGACGACAAAATTCGTTGTTCATTCTGTGGTAAAACACAGTCTCAGGTCCGTAAATTAATTGCTGGACCAAATGGAGCATTTATTTGCGACGAGTGCGTAGATATCTGTTCAGAAATCATCGAAGAAGAATTAGATAGTAGATCGCTGGGACATACGAAAGAGGCAGAAAAGGAAGAATTCAGCATCAATTTGTTAAAGCCGGAAGAGATGAAGGCATTCTTGGATGAGTATGTCATTGGGCAGGATGAAGCTAAGAAAGTTCTTTCTGTAGCTGTTTATAATCATTATAAGAGAATCTTATCTCGTTCTGAAACAGAAGTAGAACTTCAGAAGAGTAATGTTCTGATGCTTGGACCAACAGGTTCTGGTAAGACATTATTAGCACAGACATTGGCTAGAACATTGGGCGTACCATTTGCAATTGCAGATGCTACAACATTAACAGAAGCCGGTTATGTCGGTGAAGATGTGGAAAACATCCTCTTAAAGCTGATTCAGGCAGCAGATTATGATATCGAGAAGGCAGAACTTGGTATTATTTATATCGATGAGATTGATAAGATTACAAAGAAATCTGAAAATGTTTCCATCACACGTGATGTATCCGGAGAAGGTGTGCAGCAGGCGCTTCTTAAGATCTTAGAAGGCACGATTGCATCCGTTCCACCACAGGGCGGACGTAAGCACCCACAGCAGGAATTGATTCAGATTGATACTACAAATATCTTATTTATCTGTGGTGGTGCGTTCGAAGGCTTAGATAAGATTATTGGTCAGAGAAGTGCACAGAAGGGTATCGGATTCGGTGCAGAGGTTCATGCAGAGGAAGATCATAAGATTGGCGATTTACTTCGTCATGTCCTTCCACAGGACTTCATTAAGTTCGGTTTGATTCCGGAATTCATCGGTCGTGTGCCAATCAATGTTGCATTGGATGAGTTAGATGAAGATGCGATGGTTCGCATTTTGACAGAACCTAAGAACAGTCTTACAAAGCAGTATCAGGCGCTGTTCGATTTGGATGATGTAAAGCTTCATTTCGATCGCGATGCACTCGTTGAGATTGCGAAGAAATCCATTGAGAGAAAGACGGGTGCGCGTGGACTTCGTGCGATTATGGAAAATGTTATGATGGATTACATGTACAAGGTACCATCTGACGAATCTATTACGGAGCTTACGATTACCAAGGATATCGTTGATGAAAATATGATTTTGGAAGACAAGAAGAACGCTGAGGTGTTAAACATTTCTGACAAAAAGGAAGAAGAAAGCGCCTAGTATTTATAGAGGATTCTTGTTATTTCAAAGAAGAAAAGTGAGATACAGATTGGTTGTGAAATGCAAGCAATCTGTATTTTTTTGTCTTTTGTTTTATAATATAATAAACGTAAGTAAGAAAATGTAAGGAAACCGAAAGGATATTATATGAAAATTAAAACAGCAGAATTAGAAACCGTTTGTGGACCTACAAGTCAGTTGCCACATAACACACAGCCGGAAGTGGCATTTACAGGAAAATCAAATGTTGGAAAATCCAGTCTGATTAATTCCCTAATGAATCGTAAGTCACTGGCGAGAACTTCCGCACAGCCGGGTAAGACACAGACGCTGAATTTCTATCATTTGAATAATGAGATTTATCTCGTGGATCTCCCAGGGTATGGATATGCCAAGAGTTCCAAGGTAGAGCGTGAGAAGTGGGGCGAGATGATTGAACGCTATATCACATCTTCCGAGCAGCTTGAAGTGGTATTTCTTTTGATTGATATTCGTCATGATCCTACGAAGAATGATATCGAGATGTACAATTGGTTGAAGTATATGGAGATGCAGACCATCGTTATCGCGACAAAGTCGGATAAGCTGAAGAAGCATGAGATTCAAAAGAGTGTGAAGAATATTGAGCGTTGTTTAAACGCAGAAGAGGATGATTTGATTATTGTTCCTTATTCTTCCGTGACAAAAGAAGGCCGCGAAGAGATTTGGGATTTCTTTGATCAGATTTTAGGAAATTAGTTTTTTGGAAATGATGGGGTGTGTTATGAGTTATGAAGAGATGTTAAACAATTATCTTATCCTATATACGATTTTGAATGCATTTTGTGCCTATTTGATTCTGGCAATTGCTGTCCGTAATTTTCTGGGCAAGGGTCGAGCGTTAATCTTTCAGACGTTTGCTAGATTATCCTCTTATATGGCACTGGTGATTATTCTGGATACGGTGATTGTGCTGGGCAATGATCGTTTATTTCGCATGCCAAATGCAGTGATGTGGTTTCTTTTTTCACTGTATTTTCTAACGATTACACTGAGTGGGCAATGCATCTATGTGTATTTCCAGATGATTTTAAATCCGCAGTGGAAATGGACCATCACGATGCACCTGAAGTCTTCCATTGTCACATTTGTAAATATTGGTTTATTACTGATCAATATTCCTACGAAGCAGTTTTTCTATGTTGAGAATCATGTGTTCCATTATGGAAAAGGAGCGATTCTGGAATTTTTGATAAGTTATGGCTATATTGCGGTGGTTGCGATGTATTTGCTGTTTGAAGCCAATCAGCCCGAGAATGAATATCGTTCGAAGATGATGCATCGGATGATTCTTTTTTCATCGATACCGGCAATTGCGGGGGTGACTCAGGTACTGTCCGGTGGCTATTATCCGGTGCTTTCGATTGGATATGCGATATCTATGGCGGGAATCTATATGGATTCACTGGAGAATTCGATTTCGAAAGATGCCATGACGGGCTTGAATAATAAGGGTGAATTGTTGAAAGAGGTAAATCGTAGACTGATGCATCGAAAAGAGAATGTAGCTTTGTATCTATTTATGATGGATATCGATCGCTTTAAGAGAATCAATGATACCTATGGACACCAGGAGGGTGACCAGGCGCTGATTCATTTTTCAGAGGCACTTGTGAATGCGGTGAAGAAGATTTCCTATAATTCCTTCCTTGCAAGATTCGGTGGGGACGAATTCCTTATGCTGGTGGAGACACCGAAGGAAGGAACATGGGAGATGGAGCAGAGAGAAATTCCTGAGGTGAAGATGGTATTGGATGCCATTCAGGAATCTTTGGAGGAAGTGAATGATAAATATCAGACGCCATATCGGATCGCGACGAGTATTGGCGTCAGTCGATTGACGGATGAGGTTCATACGGTGCAAGGATTTATGTCACTTGCCGATGAGGATCTCTATAAGCAAAAGAGAATCGCGCATAGTAAAGAGCGATTAAGAAGATAGTATAGAAGGTAAATACTAGAATAAGGGTTGGTTTTTATGATGAACAAGAATACGGAGACAGAATGGGAATATCATTTAGAGGAGTCGACAGAAGAGGAATCCGTTGAAAAGCGGGATTTGGGATATCTTCTGGATAAAAACGGAGGGAGTGACAGCACGGAACTAGAGCATGTGATTTGTTGCTGGCTGGATTCTACGGAAAATAATGCGAAATATTTGGTGAAGCAGCATATGCTCAATATGCCGCAGGATATCATGGCAGAGGCGACCGCAAACTGGAAATCACATAATGGCTTGATTCGAGAGCAGGATGATCTGGTTAATGTGGATGCGTATCATATGTCCGATACGGGATATATGCGTTATGTGGCGAAGTCATTGATGCAGCAGGATAGCGCCTTCTTCCGTCAGCAGTGTTTGGAGGATAGTCTGACAGAATTGCATCGACATGATTATGTGGAGATTGCCTATGTTCTAAAGGGCAGTTTGAAGCAGAATATCGTGGGACAGGACGAAGTCTTTCAGGAGGGGGAAGTCTGTGTGATTGGGCAGAATAGTCTCCATCAGGATTATCTTACCTATCAGGATGCAACCGTTTTATTCCTTGGAATTTCCAACGAATTATTTGAGCGGGAAGATGACTATGGTAAGAAGTTTAGTCGAGCACAGGATTTCTTCCGAAAACTGGTGATTCGTCGAAAGAAGGATTTGAAATTCATTCGATTTACACCAAGACCGGGCGCAAGAGAGCAATTAGAGCCGGTAATTGCTGCGATTGTGAAAGAGAATGCTCTTTGTCGACCAGGATATGAAAGTATTGTAGCGGGACTTTTGGAACGCATGAATACGATTCTGATGTCACAATATCAGATTGCCTTGTCGAAGAAGGAACAGACACAGGTTCGGAAACTTTTGTTTGACGATGTGATTGATTATATTGATCAGAATTATGCGGATGTGACACTGAATGATTTATGTAAGAAGTTCTCTTACAATACGTATTATTTCAATCGTCTGATTAAGGAGAATACAGGACTTACGTATTCGCAGTATTTGCAGAAGGTGCGCCTGGATAAGGCGGCTTTTTATCTTAAGACGACGCACGATTCCATCGAGCGTATTGCCCTACGAGTAGGATATACCAATCAGGGATTCTTCTATGAAAAATTCGAACTCCGATTTGGTGTTTCCCCAAGGGAATATAGACTGGCGTAGTCAAAATATTTGAAATTTTTATTAGACTTTCTAGTGACGGCAAAGCGTAGGTTCAAGTGTCGTTCGCTAAGTAAAATAACAAAACAGGTTTTGTATGTATCGTCACCGTGGCACATTCAACGTCGTGTCTCAGGTGCCACTTGCGTCGCCGTCCATGGCGACGCATGACGATACATCGCAAAACCTGTTTTTATTTTACTAAGCTTACTTTATTCACCTACGCTTTTGCCGTCCCCAGAAAGTCTTAACGAAGAACAGGAATATCTGTCCGGTGAAAGCGGTTCTAGGGAAACTTTACAGAATATATCCTTGTTTTTGATTTTCTTCTGTAAGACGATTTTGTAATTTTCGTCAAATTACGGTAGAAATCCTGATTCAGTTGCCATATACCGTAATGCTCTTATTATTTAAAACAAGTTATATTTTCCTTTACAGAAGATCGCTACTTTATATCTTCTTTTTCTGTAATTTGATAAACAGATAAAAAGATTGATTACAGAAAACTTACCTTTTTAACTTGATATTCTGTAACCCAGAAAAATCCAGGATTTTTACTACGGTAAAAATAGAGTAACGAGCAAATTGTTCCGTAAAACAGCATATTGTTAAAAAAAATTTAACCATGCATTTGCGGAACAGGCTTTGAAAACAAGTATGTATTATGTAAATCTAGCAAAGCACCTAAATAATTCAGTTAAATACGCTAACAAACCCAGTCAAATACCGGAATTAGTAAAATGAAGGAAAGGCGTAAGTATACTTATTTATTTCGGCTTGGCTACTTTTAATCATGGAGCGAACGCAGCTGTCAAGGGCGAGCCGCTTGCGGTGCTTTGCACCCTTGACAGCTTCGTTCGCCCATGATTGCTTCTGTAATCAAGCCGAAATGAATAAATATAGCCAGAGTGGCTCTGGCTGGTTGACATAATATGGTCTCTTGGGGACGGCTTATCTAAATGACATTGCCCCGTCCCTCCGCCGTGGCCTTGCCGCCCTTGCCCCTTTGCCCGGATCTTCGCAAGAATATTGTATTTTTCCTATATGCAAAGACTCGCATCTTCGATTATCCTGTGTTTTTTGTAAGTCTGTACAGTTTCCCTAGAACCGCTTTCACCGGACGGATATTCCTGTTCTTCGTTAAGACTTTCTGGGGACGGCAAAAGCGTAGGTGAATAAAGTAAGCTTAGTAAAATAAAAACAGGTTTTGCGATGTATCGTCATGCGTCGCCATGGACGGCGACGCAAATGGCACCTGAGACACGACGTTGAATGTGCCACGGTGACGATACATACAAAACCTGTTTTGTTATTTTACTTAGCGAACGACACCTGAACCTACGCTTTGCCGTCACTAGAAAGTCTAATAAAAATTTCAAATATCTGTCCTGTGTAAAGCGGTTCTGGGAAACGGTTCATCCTGCAAAAAACACAGGATCGATGCTCGCTTTTTGCATATGGAAAAATTACAATATTCGCGAAATGGTTCCGTGCAAAGGGGCAAGGGCGGCAGGGCCACGGTGGAGGGACGGATAGGGGCACGTCTCGCGCAAAAAAGGAGTGTAACGAAACTCCAGTCACATTTTGTAAGTAAAATAAAATTGAAAACCACAATAAATAATTGCTCGTGTAATACAAATCTCCGAAAATGGAACTATCAGATGACATGGGGATCATCATACGTTTACGTTGAAGGAGGTTTTTACAATGAAGAAGTATCAGTTTTGGTTTTGCACAGGTTCTCAGGATTTATATGGGGATGAATGTTTGAGAAATGTTGCAGCACATTCAAAAGAAATGGTTGATTATATGAATAAGTCTGGCATCCTGCCATATGAACTTGTTTGGAAACCAACCTTAATCACATCTCAGGTCATCCGTGAGACATTCAATGCCGCAAATGCAGACGAAAATTGCGCAGGTGTCATCACATGGATGCACACATTCTCACCAGCGAAGTCCTGGATTTTAGGATTACAGGAATATCGGAAACCGCTGATGCATTTCCACACACAATATAATCGTGAAATTCCATATGACACCATTGATATGGATTTTATGAATGAAAACCAGGCTGCACATGGCGATCGTGAATATGGCCATATCGTGACACGTATGGGTATTGAGAGAAAAGTCGTTATGGGATATTGGCAGGATGAAGAAGTGCTCCAGAGAATCGCTGCTTGGATGACAACAGCCGTAGGTGTTATGGAGTCTTCTCACATCCGTATTGCAAGAATCGCAGATAACATGAGAAATGTTGCTGTTACAGAAGGCGACAAGGTTGAGGCTGAAATCAAATTTGGCTGGGAAGTGGATGCTTATCCGGTCAATGAAATCGTGGAATATGTAGATGCTGTTCCACAGGACGAGATAGATGCTTTAGTTGAGGAATATTATAAGGAATATGACATTCTTTTAGAAGGTAGAGACGAGGCTGATTTCCGTGAAAAAGTGGCAGTACAGGCAGCCATCGAAATCGGATTTGAGAAGTTCTTAAAAGAGAAGAATTATCAGGGTATCGTTACACACTTTGGTGATTTAGGTGGATTGAAGCAGTTACCAGGTCTTGCCATCCAGAGACTGATGGAAAAGGGCTATGGTTTCGGTGCCGAGGGTGACTGGAAGACAGCTGCACTGGTTCGTCTTATGAAAGTGATGACAGAAGGAAAGAAGGATCTCAAGGGTACATCCTTTATGGAGGATTATACCTATAACCTTGTGAAGGGCAAAGAAGGGGTTCTGGAATCTCATATGTTAGAGGTGGATCCTGCGATTGCCGATGGCAAGATTGCCATTAAGTGTCAGCCACTTTCTATGGGTGATCGAGAAGACCCTACAAGACTGGTATTTACAGCAAAAGAAGGACATGGTATCGCGGTTTCCCTGATTGATCTGGGTGATCGTTTCCGCCTGATTGTAAATGAAGTGAATTGTAAGCATACGGAGAAGCCAATGCCAAAACTTCCGGTAGCTACAAACTTCTGGGTACCAGAGCCAAACCTTCAGGTTGGCGCAGAGGCATGGATTTATGCCGGCGGTGCGCACCATACAGCCTTCTCTTATGATATTACGGCAGAGCAGATGAAGGACTGGGCAGATGCTATGGGCATTGAATGTATCGTAATCAACAAGGATACAACGATCCCATCTCTTCAGAATGAACTGAGATGGAATTCTGTTTACTATCGTAAGTAGTGTTCTAAGGGGGTTCAAAACATGGGAGATAGAAAATTAGCAATCGAACAGGGTAGAACCGTTCTTGGAATCGAGTTTGGTAGTACAAGAATCAAGGCGTCCCTACTCGATGATCATTATGAACCGATCGCATCGGGTGATCATGGTTGGGAGAATCGTCTGGAAAATGGAATCTGGACCTATCACATGGACGATATTATTGACGGTTTGCAGGATTGTTATAAGAATTTAAAGAAGGATGTTTCCAATCAATATGGCGTGACTTTAAAGAGAGTCGGCGCGATTGGAATTTCCGCTATGATGCATGGCTACCTTCCGCTGGATGCGGAAGGGAACCCTCTTACGGAATTTCGTACTTGGAGAAATACGATTACCGGAGAGGCAGCAGAGAAATTAACCGCGGCATTTGATTTTAATATTCCGCAGCGCTGGAGTATCGCACATCTCTATCAGGCAATCCTGAATGGAGAATCGCATCTGCCTAATCTTTCGCATCTCACGACCTTGGCAGGGTATATTCACTATCGCCTGACGGGACGACATGTGATGGGCGTTGGAGAAGCATCCGGAATGTTTCCGATTGACAGTGAGAAGATGACATATGATCAGAAGATGGTGGATATCTTCAATCATTTGATCGAAAATTGTGGATTTTCCTGGCAGCTTCTCGATATTTTGCCAGAGGTATTGGTTGCAGGTGAAAAAGCTGGAATTTTGACAGCGGACGGAGCCAAACTCTTAGATCCCGAGGGTGACCTTGAGGTTGGCATTCCATTTGCACCACCGGAAGGTGATGCCGGAACGGGTATGGTTGCGACAAATTCGGTTTGTGTCAGAACTGGAAATGTATCCGCAGGTACGTCCGATTTTGCGATGGTAGTCGTGGATAAAAAACTGGGCGTGCATAGAGAACTGGATATGGTGACAACACCTGCTGGCGCACCGGTTGCCATGGTGCATTGTAATAACTGTACTTCGGATATCAATGCATGGGTGAATTTATTATGTGAATTCTCTGGTCTTGCCGGTGGCGAGACAGATCCGGGAAAGATTTTCCCAATGCTCTTTAATAAGGCGATGGAAGGTGACAAGGATTGTGGAGGACTGTTGTCCTTTAACTATTATTCCGGAGAAGGAGTAACGGACTTAGATGCAGGTAAGCCACTCTTTATCCGTGAACCGGATGCTACCTTCAATCTTGCAAACTTTATGAGAACGCATATTATGTCCGCACTTGCCACATTGAAAGTGGGATTGGATATTCTTACCAAAGAGGAGAATATTCGCATCGATAAGATGTATGGTCATGGTGGTTTCTTTAAGACACCCGTGGTTGGACAGTCTATCCTTGCAGCAGCTGTGGATGCACCGATTTCTGTGATGAAGACAGCGGGAGAAGGTGGACCTTATGGTATGGCATTGCTTGCTGCCTACACGATTTGGCGTGAAGATGAGGAGACGCTGGAATCTTATCTGAGTGACAAAGTATTTTGTAATGCAGAGAGCTCTACGCTTTCACCGGATGCCGGTGATGTGGCTGGATTCAATGCTTTTGTAGACAGATATAAGGTTGCACTTTCGGTAGAAAGAGAGGCGATTCGGTGTTAGAGGAATTAAAGCAGGAAGTATATGAAGCCAATATGCTTCTTCCAAAATACAATCTTGTAACATTTACATGGGGCAATGTCAGTGGTGTTGACAGAGAGAAGGGACTCTTTGCCATTAAGCCATCCGGCGTACCTTATGAGGATTTGAAATGGCAGGATATCGTATTGGTTGACTTCGATGGTAATAAAGTGGAAGGCAATTTGAATCCAAGTTCGGATACTGCAACCCATGCGTATCTTTATAAGTGTTGGGAGGACATCGGCGGTGTTGTTCATACGCATTCTTCGTATGCGACAAGCTTTGCACAGTCCGGTAGGAGCATCCCGTGTTATGGAACGACGCATGCGGATTATTTCTATGGCGATATTCCAACCCTTCGTTGTTTGACAAAGGAAGAGCTGGAGGAAGCCTATGAATTGAATACAGGGAAATTGATTGTGCAGGAATTTGCGATGCGTTCGATTGACCATATCGCGGTCTCCGCAGCACTTTGCAAGAATCATGGCCCCTTTGCCTGGGGCAAAAATCCGGTGAAGGCGGTAGAATCAGCAGTGGTTCTAGAAGAGGTTGCCAAGATGGCATATCGAACAGAGCTGATCAATTCGCATGTGCAGCCTGCACCACAGTATTTGCAGGATAAACATTATATGAGAAAGCATGGACCGAATGCTTATTATGGACAGAAGTAGAAGAGAAATAGGAGGATATTATGAGATTTTTCTTAGACACAGCGAACGTAGACGAGATTAGAAAAGCAAATGATATGGGGGTTATTTCCGGAGTTACAACAAATCCGAGTCTGATTGCAAAAGAGGGCCGGGATTATGCCCAGACATTGAAGGAGATTACAACGATTGTCGATGGACCAATTTCTGGAGAAGTAAAGGCGACAACAGAAAAGGCCGAGGATATGATTCGTGAAGGCGAAGAAATCTATGCTTTGGATCCACAGCATATGGTTGTAAAGATTCCAATGACAGCAGAAGGTTTAAAAGCGATCAAGGCACTGTCCGAAAAAGGAATTCCTACTAACTGTACTTTGATTTTCACACCGGCGCAGGCACTCCTTGCTGCAAGAGCAGGTGCAACGTATGTCAGTCCGTTCCTGGGACGCTTGGATGATATCAGTACGGTTGGTATGGATCTCGTTGCAACCATTCGAGAAATGTTCGATAACTATGGCGATATCGAAACACAGATTATTGCAGCATCCGTTCGTAATCCACTTCATGTTGTTGATTGTGCGCTGTCTGGTGCAGATATCGCAACGGTTCCATATAAGGTATTAGAGCAGATGCTTCATCATCCACTTACGGATTCCGGTATTGAGAAATTCAAGCAGGATTATGTCAAAGTATTTGGAGAATAAAATAGAAAAGACAGAATAGAGATGCCAAAGCTTAGGTCGGAGATTCTTCCTTGGAGTCCGGCCTAAGCTTTCGTTTTTCTTGCGGGTGTATTCGTTGGAGAAATTTGGTATAATGAGTTGATTGTATTGAGTTTGACCAAATGAAGGAGGAGTTATGACAGACGTCATACAGATTCTAATCTTAGTGATCTTGCTGTTCTTATCTGCATTTTTCTCCAGCGCAGAGACAGCTTTGACGACCGTTAGCAGGATTAAGATGCGTACGCTTGCAGATAATGGAAATAAGCGTGCGAGAAAAGTTTTGAAAGTTACGGATGACAAGAATAAGATGTTAAGTGCCATTCTGATTGGCAATAACATTGTAAATCTATCTGCTTCCTCGCTTGCTACCACCATTGCTGTGAAGATGCTTGGAAGCTATGGTGCCGGTATTGCAACGGGTATTTTGACACTTTTAATTTTGATCTTTGGTGAGATTTCACCGAAGACGATGGCATCGATCCGTGCGACGCAGTTCTCCCTTCGTGTCGCGGGAATCATCTGGACGTTGATGAATGTCCTTACACCGGTGATTGTCGTGGTAAATCAGCTTTCCCGCATCGTGATTCGACTGTTTCGTGTAGATCCGAATGCCAAGCCGGAAGCACTGACAGAAGAGGAATTGCGAACCATCGTAGATGTGAGTCATGAAAATGGTGTCATTGAGCAGGACGAGAAGAAATACATTCATAACCTGTTTGATTTTTCCGATGCGACAGCGCATGAGGTCATGATTCCAAGAATTGATATGACGATGATCAATGTCACTTGGTCTTATGAGAAACTGTTAGAAGTTTTTCAGCAGGAAATGTTAACGCGTATGCCGGTCTACGAAGGCGATACGGACCACATCATCGGAATCATCAATATGAAGGATTTACTGTTGCCAAAGAAGCAGAAGTCCTTTACCATCCGGGATTATCTGCGCGATGCCTATTTTACCTATGAGCAAAAGAATGCATCGGAATTATTCCAGGAGATGCGAGAGAAATCGCAGCCCATGGCCATTGTCTTAGATGAGTATGGCGCAGTTGCGGGTCTCGTAACATTGGAAGATTTGTTAGAAGAACTGGTTGGTGAAATTCGAGATGAATACGATCAGGATGAAGAGGATGATATTGTCCCAACAGATGAAGAACCGCATCAGGAATTCGATGTTTTAGGTTCTATGAATCTGGAGGATTTATGTAATATACTGCCATTGGGATTCGAGTCGGAAGACTATGATACGATTGGTGGATATCTGACAGGTGAATTCGATCATTTCCCGGAAGAGGGAGAGACCTATGTTTCTTCTGCAGGCGTGATTGTGCGTGTGGCAGAGGTTGGCAGAAATCGAATTGAGAAGGTGCATATACGTTTCCCGGAGTCACTCGAGGATTTCGTAGCACGACAGCAGAAAGAATTGGAAGAAGAATAGAGAGAGTTAGTTAGAAATGAAAAGAAAAGTAGTGGGCTTGTTTTTGACCCTGGTATGTACAGCAACACTTTTGACTGGATGCATCTCTGGAAATGCATCCAGTTTGCATGAAGCGAAGGAGGCGGGAATCGATTTACTTACTTCTGGAGATTATGAAGGTGCCATCAAGGAATTTGATGAAGCGCTGGGGTATTCCGGAATGACCGTTTCCGCAGAGGCAGTGGATGTCTGTTATTACAAGGCTGCGGCGCAGTATTTGAACAATGATTTTGAAGGCGCGATTGAGACCTATACCGCCTTGATCAACTATGATGACGATAGTTCGGATCCCCTGTTTTTACGTGGTGGAATCTATTTGAATGAAAATGAGTCAGAGAAGGGATTGAAGGATTATAAGTCTGCCATCGCGGTAGAGGAAGATAATTACGACCTTTATATTGCCATCTATGAGAATCTCGAGGCACTGGGATATAGCGATGAAGCACTGGAGTACTTGAATCTTGCGCTTGCCATAGAGGGAAGTTCAGTGGAGAATTATATCGGCCGCGGCAGAGTCTATCTCTTATTGGGTCAGTATGATGCAGCAGTGAAGGCGTTAGAAAAGGCAGAGGACAAAGGCTCGGAAGATGCCCTGCTTTATCTTGCCAAGGTCTATGACGCCTCAGGAGATGAAGAGAAGAGCCAGGAATATATCGAAGAATATGCAAATTCTGCGGATAAGACATCGGAGTCATTGAATGCACTGGGAAATATTCAGATGCAAAATGGGGACTATGCAGATGCCCTTGCAACCTATCAGGAAGCGCTTGCACTAGATGAGGTTACCAATGAACAGGAACTTCTAAAAAATGAAATTGGTGCCTTAGAGTATACCGGCGACTTTAAGACGGCGTATACGAATGCTTTAAAATATATCGAAGATTATCCAAATGATTCAGAGATGCTTCGTGAGATTACATTCTTACAGACCAGAGTCAATGGACCATATACAAATATCGTTGGAGAAAGTGAATGAACGAAATAAAAGATGTACAGGAACGGTTGATCTTATTTGCTGTGAATACAGAGGAGAAGGATCATACCGCCGATTCCATAGAAGAATTAAAAGAATTAGTGAAAACTGCCGGAGCGGAGACGGTTGGAACGATGATCCAGAATCTCTCGGCACCGATTTCCGGAACGTATCTCGGTAAGGGTAAGATCGAAGAATTAAAGGAAATGATTTATGAATATGATGCGACCGGCGTTGTCTGCGATGACGAACTTAGCCCTGCGCAGATGAAGAATCTTGAGGATGCACTGGGTGTAAAAGTCATGGACCGAACGCTCGTCATCCTTGATATCTTTGCGAATCATGCAAAGTCTGCAGAAGGTAAGATTCAGGTAGAATTGGCGCAGCTTCGTTATCGTATGACAAGACTTGCCGGGTTTGGTACGTCGATGTCCAGACTGGGTGGTGGTATTGGTACCAGAGGACCGGGTGAGACAAAGCTGGAATCCGATCGCCGTGTCATTTCCGGACGTATCTCAAAATTAAAGCAGGAATTAAAGAAGATAGAAGCGCATCGTGACCTGACCCGAAAGCAGAGGGAGCGAAACGCCCTTCCGGTGGCAGCCATTGTTGGATATACGAATGCCGGTAAGTCGACACTTCTGAATGCGTTGACGGATGCTGGAATTCTCGCGGAGGATCAGCTCTTTGCGACGTTGGATACCACGACACGTAAGATGAAGCTTCCTGGAAATGATGAGATTCTGCTTACGGATACGGTCGGCTTTATCCGGAAACTGCCACATCACCTGATTGATGCTTTTAAGTCAACATTGGAAGAAGCGGTTTATGCAGATTATGTCGTACATGTTGTCGATGCATCCAATCCACAGATGGATGATCAGATGCGAATTGTCTACGAGACATTGGCAGAACTCGGTGTTAGTAATAAAAAGATTCTTACGCTATTTAATAAATGCGATAAACTGACGGATACGAATCCGCTGCATGATTTCCGTGCGAATAAGGTGCTTCGAATCTCCGCGAAGGAGAAGACGGGTCTGACAGAAGCCTGTGATGCACTCGAGGAATTCTTGAGAGAAGATCGTATTTTTGTGAAAGAAGCTGTGCTCACATATAAAGATATGGGACTTCTGGAAGAAATTCGAAAAACGGGAGAATTACAGAAAGAATCCTATGAAGAAGATGGAATTCATGTGTCCGCATATGTAACAAGAGCAACGTATGGCAAGATTTCCTCTTGCATAATAGAGTAACAATCATTATAATTTTGAAAGATTAAAGAGTTCTTCATTTATAAGAACTCTTTATATCTATAAATAATTCCATAAGAATTACGTGAAAACACGGGAAAGAGGTTACGCATGATCAAAAATCTGATCGACAAAATTGAAAAGACCGGTGCCCCTATTGTAGTTGGCCTGGACCCAAAGATGCCTATGATTCCACAGCATATTCTAAAGCCTGTATTTGAAGAATACGGTGAGACATTAGAAGCTGCGTCAGAGGCTATTTTTCAGTTTAACAAAGCTATTGTAGATGCCACTTACGACTTGATTCCAGCTGTGAAGCCACAGATTGCGATGTATGAACAGTTTGGTATCCCTGGTCTCGTAGCATTTCAGCGTACCGTTGATTATTGCCATGAGAAGGGCTTAATTGTTATTGGTGATGTAAAGCGTGGTGATATTGGTTCTACTTCCGAATCCTATGCGATTGCGCATCTTGGTAAAATTCAGGTTGGTTCGAAAACCTATGCTCCATTTTCTGAAGATTTCGCTACTGTAAATCCTTATCTTGGTTCCGACGGTATTACTCCTTTCGTTGATATCTGTAAGAAAGAAGACCGCGGTATATTCGTTCTTGTTAAAACTTCTAATCCATCCTCTGGAGAATTCCAGGATCGTATCATTGATGGAAAACCCCTTTATGAACATGTCGCTGAAAAAGTTAATAGTTGGGGAGCTGATTGTATGGATGGCTCTTATAGTGAAGTTGGTGCGGTTGTTGGTGCAACGTATCCAGAGATGGGCGCAGAACTTCGTAAGCTGATGCCACATGCTTATATCCTCGTACCTGGCTATGGTGCACAGGGTGGAAGAGGCAAGGATCTCGTGAACTTCTTTAATCCGGATGGACTTGGCGCCATTGTTAACAGTAGCCGCGGTATCATCGCTGCCTACCAGCAGGAAGAATACAAGAAGTACGGCGAAGAGAATTTTGCAGAGGCTTCTAGAGCAGCTGTCATTGCAATGAAGAACGATATTAATGGAGCATTAGGTAAGTAAGATGAAGAAGATAGTTGATACGGGAGTTGTGATTTCCCAGGAAATGTTACAGCCGGGCATCTATAGTATGTGGATTAAGACGGAGATTGCTACGATGGCTGTTTGCGGACAGTTTGTATCCCTCTATAGTCGCGATGGCGCAAGAAAGCTGCCACGCCCGATTTCCCTTTGTGAAATTGATACAGAGGGCAAAGTACTGCGTTTGGTCTACCGCGTCGTAGGAGCTGGTACGGAAGAGTTATCCGGTTATAGAGCCGGAGATAAAATAAAGATCATGGGACCGCTTGGCAATGGTTTCCCGCTGGATCAGGGCGAGAAATGTATCCTCGTAGGTGGTGGTATCGGTGTACCACCAATGTTAGAGACGGCCAAGCAATTATATAAAGCAGGGAAAAAGAAGGAGGATATCCTCTGTGTGATGGGATACCGTAACAAGGATACCTTCTTAACTGCGGAATTCGAGAAAGTATCGACACTTTATATTGCAACCGATGATGGTTCACTTGGAACACACGGAACGGTTATTGATGCTATCAAAGAGCAGGGACTGACAGCAGATGTGATTCTCTCCTGCGGACCAAAGCCGATGCTTCGCGGGCTGAAAGAATTTGGTCTGGAGAAGGGTATCAAGGTATATGTCTCTATGGAAGAGCGTATGGCTTGTGGCGTCGGTGCATGCCTGGGATGTGTCTGCCAGTCAAAGGAAGTGGATGATCACTCCAAGGTACATAACAAGAGAGTTTGTGTTGATGGACCGGTATTCTTAAGTACGGAGGTGGAAATCTAATGAATACATCCGTAAATTTAGCAGGCGTAACCCTGAAAAATCCGATTATGACAGCATCCGGAACCTTTGGCTCCGGTATGGAATATAGTGAATTTGTGGATTTAAACAAACTGGGTGCAGTGGTGACAAAAGGCGTTGCCAATGTACCTTGGCCTGGAAATCCAACTCCTCGTGTAGCGGAAGTTCGTGGTGGTATGTTAAATGCGATCGGACTTCAGAATCCGGGGATCGATACCTTTATCGAAAGAGACTTAAAATTCTTAGAAGACTTTGATACCAGGGTCATTGTTAATGTCTGTGGACATACAGAAGAGGAATATCTGGAAGTTGTGGATAAATTATCCGCTGAGAAGCGTGTGGATATGCTGGAAATTAACATTTCCTGTCCAAATGTAAAAGAGGGCGGAATCTCCTTTGGAACCAATCCAAAGGGGGTAGAGCATATTACGAAGGTGATTAAGGCGCACGCATCGCAGCCGGTGATTATGAAATTAAGTCCGAATGTGACAAGCATTACAGAGATTGCGAAGGCAGCAGAAGCGGGTGGAGCCGATGTGGTTAGTCTCATTAATACGATTACCGGAATGAAGATTGATATTGAGAGACAGAGCTTTGTCCTTGCAAATAAGACGGGCGGTATGTCCGGCCCTGCCGTACATCCGGTAGCCGTTCGTATGGTATATGAAGTTGCAAATGCGGTGAAGATCCCGATTATCGGTATGGGTGGTTGTGAGACAGCCGAGGATTGTATCGAGATGATGCTGGCTGGTGCAACTGCAGTATCTATGGGTACATCGAATTTCTATAACCCTACAGCGACGGAAGAAGCTGTCAAGGGAATCGAAGAATATATGAAGCGTCATCAAGTGGAGGATATCCAGACATTGATTGGTGCAGTGAGATAAGCAGGAGGTTTGTGATGGAACAGTATAAGAGTGAATTTATTGAATTTATGGTGGAATCGAATGTGTTAAAGTTTGGTGATTTCACATTGAAGAGTGGACGTAAGTCTCCGTTCTTTATGAATGCGGGTGCCTATGTAACCGGATCTCAGCTGATGAAGCTCGGAGAATATTATGCGAAAGCCATTCATGAGAATTTCGGCGATGATTTCGATGTTTTATTTGGACCTGCCTACAAGGGAATTCCACTTTCTGTTGCTTGCGTCATTGCGTATTCCAAGCTCTATGGTAAGGAAATCCGTTATTGTTCCAATCGTAAGGAGGCCAAGGATCATGGAGATGCCGGTATCCTCCTGGGAAGCGAGATCAAAGACGGGGATCGCGTAATGATTATCGAGGATGTTACAACTTCTGGAAAATCGATCGAAGAAACATTTCCAATTATTAAGGCACAGGGCGATGTAGAGATTAAGGGACTTATGGTTTCCTTAAATCGTATGGAAGTCGGCCTTGGCGGCGAGAAATCAGCGCTTGATGAGATTCATGAGAAGTATGGTTTTGAAGCAAAAGCAATAGTTACTATGGAAGAAGTGACCGAACATCTGTATAATCGTGAGTGTCAGGGTAAAATTGTCATTGATGACAAGATGAAAGAAGCCCTCGACAAATACTATGCACAATACGGTGCAAAATAGAAAAAACCAATGGTGGAAATGATAGGAGTAGTTAGTTTTGAGTAATGATTTTATCCGTGCAGAAAGACCAGAAAAGAGAAGAAGACGTCGACACCGCTATTCAGAATCGGTGAAACCGGCTTCGCAGGCGTCTTATATCGCCGCAATCGTATCTGGCGTAAGTATTCTGTACACTTTATTTATCATGGTATATTCCGTTGTGGAAGCAGGAGAAATTGGTAATGTATTTGGCGGTGTAGCGTTCTTATTTATGTTGGCATCCATTGTTTCTTTGTATGTCGGCGGACGTGAATTCCGTGATAAATCCAGATCACAGATTAGTAGATTGGTGGGACTTTGTGTTCCGGTAGCTTCTGTTCTGATTTGGATTGCAATCTATGGCATCGGTTTGGTTGTGAACTAGAAGAGAGGAAAAAAGATGAATAAGGAAGTATGGGATTCCTATCAGGAACGTTATGACCTTGTGATGAATCGCATTGCAGAGATTCCATCCGAGGAGATTCTGACTGGAAATGTTAAGGCGTATTTTGATATCGTTGCAAATTACATGTTAGACATTCGTGATTTGCTGGATACGGTATCTACAGGTAAGCTGGACCAGTTTACCTTAGAAGAGCATCAGGCACTTCAGGATAAGTATTATGGTCCAATGAAGAAGGAAAACTATGAAGAAAGCTTTTTGAATCCTGCCTATGCAGTTTCTGAGCTTGGTGAATATGGTGGTATCTTATCGATGGTTTATGCAGAACTTACCGATTTGATTCCACAGTGCTTTGAGGAACGTATCGATCTCGTAACGATTTATGCGGAACTTTTCGTAGAAATCTATGGTATATTTACATCTTCTGACAAGATTTTAGAAGGCGTCAAAGATAGTGTTTATTATTTCCATCATGATTACAGTGAGTTATTCGTGGGCGAATCCATCGAGCGTATGGTAGAGCCAGCGTATGATTTCTTTAAAAAGATTATTATGGAATCGGATTTAACAGATCTTCGTTATCTTTATCAATATGGTTCTTATATCAGTGATAATGAAATCAAGATGGCGAAATATTTAAATACGCTTTCGGAAGAAGAAGTGCAGTCTATGGCAGATACCTATACAGAGGGCTATCGCATCGGATTTGCTGCTTCCAACAAGGATATTAAGAAGAAAAAGACAGTCAAAGTGGAATTTCCAATTGGTATGGAGCGTATGGCTCGACTGGCTGTTAAGAACTTCGAAAAGATTGGTTTGGAATCCATTATTATTCGAGGAAAGAAGAGAAATGTTTACGGTACTTCTGTAAATCGTCAGTTTGAATATGATCATAAGGACGATCGAGGATATTACTTCAATAAGGGCTATGTAGAGAGAGCACTCGAAGTGATGAAGACCGCGTTCGAAGAGCATGCTACAGCAGCCAGAGTGCTTGGTGGTCCGGCAGTGGTAGATGCTTTTGGAGAAGAAGATTTCCATCCAGTAAATAAGAAGGAGAGTTATTCCTTTGATGATAAGCAGAATGAACTTCAGGTTTATTATCAGTCAAAGGCTGGAGAACTGAACAATACGTATATTCCGGGCGATGAGAGAAGCTTTACCATCATTGCTTATCCACTTCCATCCATTGGAGAACAGTTTGAAGAGATTTTCCGTGAGACGGTGAAGTTAAATACACTGGATTATGTATTGTATCGCGATATGCAGCAGAAATTGATCGACACCTTAGATCAGGGATATGCGGTTCGCGTGAAGGGTACGAATGGCAATACAACAGATATTGTGGTTCAGTTACATCCACTGCAGAATCCACAGAAGGAGACAATCTTCGAAAACTGTGTTGCCGATGTTAACATCCCGGTGGGTGAAGTATTTACTTCCCCAGTGTTAGAGGGAACCAATGGTATTTTAAATGTATCCAAGGTATATCTCGGCGCTTATTCTTATGACAATATGACATTGAAATTCGAGGATGGTGTAGTTCGAGAATATTCTTGCGATAACTTCGAAAATCCAGAAGAAGGTAAGAAGCTGATTTATGACAATGTCATGTTCCGTCATGAATTCCTTCCGCTGGGAGAATTCGCGATTGGTACGAATACGACCGCCTTTGTTATGGCGCGTAAATTTAAGATTGAAGACAAGATGCCAATTCTGATTGCCGAGAAGACGGGTCCTCATTTCGCTGTGGGTGATACTTGTTATTCTCATGCGGAAGAAGTACCAATGTACAATCCGGATGGCAAGGAAGTGGTAGCACGAAGCAATACTTATGCAGATCTTCGTGATACAGATCCACAGAAGGCATATTTCAATTGTCATACAGATATTACGATTCCGTATGATGAATTGGGTGAGATTACTGTACTTTGCAAGGATGGCAGAGAGATTCCAATCATCTTGAATGGACGATTTGTCGTTCCTGGTACAGAAGAATTAAATAAACCACTGGATGAACAATAGACAGATGCGATGAAAGACATGGCAAGAAAAGGAGAAGAGAGATTATGGCACAAGTAGGAATTGTAATGGGTAGTGACTCTGATATGCCAATTATGGCACAGGCAGCAAAGGTATTGGATGATTTTGGTATCTCTTATGATATGGATATTATTTCAGCACATAGAGAGCCGGAAGAATTCTTTGCTTATGCAAATGCTGCAGAAGAAAAGGGTTACAAGGTAATCATCGCAGGAGCTGGTAAGGCTGCACATCTTCCGGGAATGTGTGCAGCAATATTTCCAATGCCTGTCATTGGTATTCCAATGAAAACATCCGACCTTGGTGGCGTAGATAGTTTATATTCTATTGTACAGATGCCAAGCGGTATTCCGGTTGCAACGGTAGCAATCAATGGTGGTAAGAATGCGGGTATTCTTGCTGCGAAAATGCTTGCTACATCCGATGCAGAACTTCTTCAGAAGGTGAAAGACTATGCTTTGACATTGAAGGAAGAAGTGAAGGCAAAGAATGAAAAGCTGAAAAAGGTCGGTTACGAAGCTTATATGGAGAAATAGGAATGAGGTGTACGCCAAAAATGGTGTACACCTTATTTTCATGTATGCAAATATTAGAGTAGCTTATAATTCGCTAAAGTATTTATAATTAGAATTTCTAACTGAAACAAGCTACAATAAAGTCGAAAATTTTGTTAATAAATCATTGGAGGAAATGAGAACTATGGATTACAAGAACGCAGGTGTAGATATCGAGGCAGGATATGAATCAGTGGAACTGATGAAGAAGTTCGTAAAGACAACCATGAGACCGGAAGTACTTGGTGGTCTGGGTGGCTTTTCGGGCGCATTTTCTCTGAGTAAGATTAAAGATATGGAAAATCCAACATTGGTATCGGGAACCGATGGTGTTGGTACGAAGATTAAATTGGCATTTTTATTGGATCAGCATGACACCATTGGAATTGACTGTGTTGCGATGTGTGTAAATGATATTGTATGTGCCGGTGGGGAACCATTATTCTTCCTGGATTATATTGCTTGTGGTAAGAATTATCCAGAGAAGATTGCAACGATTGTCAGTGGTGTTGCAGAGGGATGCCGTCAGTCTGGCGCCGCTTTGATCGGTGGGGAAACAGCAGAGCATCCGGGACTTATGCCAGAGGATGAATATGATTTGGCAGGATTCGCCGTTGGTGTAGTCGATGAGAAGGATATTATCACGGGTGCGGATTTAAAAGATGGAGATGTATTGATTGGTATGGCAAGTTCTGGTGTGCATTCCAATGGATTCTCTCTGGTTCGTAAAGTATTTGAAATGACGAAGGAATCCTTGAATACCTATTATGAGGAACTTGGTAAGACACTGGGTGAAGCACTGTTAGAACCAACCAGAATCTATGTGAAGGCACTTTCTTCCGTAAAGGAAGCTGGTGTTCGCATTAAGGCATGTAGTCATATCACAGGTGGTGGATTCTATGAAAATATTCCACGTATGCTTTCAGAAGGAAAGCGCGCAGTTGTGAAGAAAGATTCCTACGAAGTACCTGCTATCTTTAAACTTCTGCAGAAGACTGGTAACATCGAAGAAGAGATGATGTACAATACATATAATATGGGTCTTGGAATGATTGTTGCAGTAGCACCGGAAGATGTGGAAAAGACGATGGAAGCGATGAAGGCAGCAGGTGATACTCCATATATCGTTGGTGAGATCAAAGACGGAGAAAAGGGCGTAGATTTATGTTAAAGATAGCGGTATTGGTATCTGGTGGGGGTACAAACCTCCAGGCGATTATCGATCGTGTAAAGGACGGTACGATTGCAGATGCAGAGATTGATGTAGTCATCAGTAACAATAAGGGCGCATATGCGCTGGAAAGAGCAGAGAAATCCGGGATAGATGCACTTGTCATCTCTCCAAAGGATTTCGAGGATCGAGCACAGTTTAATCAGGCGTTGCTTTCGGAATTAAAAGCTAGAAAGGTTGACCTGGTGGTTCTTGCGGGGTACCTGGTTGTAGTGCCGGAGACTGTTATTTCCGAATTTAGAAATCGTATCATCAATATTCATCCATCCTTAATCCCATCTTTTTGTGGGAAGGGATATTATGGCCTGAAGGTACATGAAGCGGTTTTAAGTCGTGGTGTTAAGGTGACAGGCGCGACGGTTCATTTCGTAGATGAGGGGACGGATACCGGTCCGATTATCCTTCAGAAGGCAGTAGAAGTGAAGCAGTCCGACACACCGGAAGTATTACAGAGACGTGTGATGGAAGAAGCGGAATGGGTGATTTTACCACGCGCGATCGCGATGATTGCAAAGGGACAAATCTCCGTTGTAGACGGTCTTGTAAGAGTGGAGGAATAGAGATGACAGTATTAGTGATTGGAAGTGGCGGAAGAGAACATGCCATTTGTATGAGCGTAAAGAAGAGTAAGAAGGTTGATAAAATCTATTGCGCTCCTGGTAATGCAGGAATTGCATCGATTGCAGAGATTGTGCCGATTCAGGCGATGGAATTTGATAAGTTGGTAGCCTTTGCCAAGGAGAAGGCGGTTGACCTTACGATTGTTGGTATGGATGATCCTCTGGTTGGCGGAATTGTCGATCGTTTTGAGGCAGCAGGTTTAAGAGTGTTTG
Organism: Lachnospiraceae bacterium AC2012; assembly: GCA_000702525.1. Lineage (GTDB taxonomy): Bacteria > Bacillota > Clostridia > Lachnospirales > Lachnospiraceae > FD2005. The sequence continues at coordinate 1,084,760 of JNIN01000001.1, read as the reverse complement.
GGCCAAGAGAGAATGCTGCCATTTTGGAGGGTTCTAAATCTTTTTCTAAGGATTTGATGAAAAAGTATGGGATTCCAACGGCAGCCTACGAAACATTTACAGATCCAAAGGAAGCAGAAGCTTATCTTCGTACGGCTAAGATGCCTATCGTATTAAAGGCGGATGGACTGGCGCTCGGTAAGGGTGTTTTAATCTGTAATACCTTAGAAGAGGCACTGGATGGTGTAAAGACCATTATGGAAGACAAGAAATTCGGCGATGCTGGTAACACACTGGTCGTGGAAGAATTCATGACGGGCCGCGAAGTATCCGTGCTTTCCTTTACAGATGGTAAGACGATTCAGATTATGAGTTCCGCACAGGATCATAAGAGAGCAGAAGATGGGGATCAGGGACTGAATACAGGTGGTATGGGAACATTTTCCCCAAGTCCTTTCTATACCGAGGAAGTGGATGAATTCTGCAAGCGAGAAGTATATCAGAAGACCGTGGATGCTATGGCTGCCGAAGGTAGACCATTCCAGGGCGTGATTTTCTTTGGCTTGATGTTAACGGAAGATGGTCCGAAGGTCTTAGAATACAATTGTCGTTTTGGCGATCCGGAAGCACAGGTTGTATTGCCTCGTATGAAGAATGATGTCATTGAGGTGATGGAAGCTTGTATCGATGGAACACTGGATCAGCTTACATTGGAATTCGAAGATAACGCGGCTGTTTGTGTGGTATTGGCTTCTGAGGGTTATCCTGTTTCCTATGAAAAGGGATATCCAATCCAGGGATTTGATCGATTTGACGATGATCAGTTCTATTGTTTCCATGCGGGTACTGCCTTTAATGAAGCAGGTGAAATCGTGACAAATGGTGGACGTGTTCTCGGTATTACGGCAAAGGGAGAAAATCTCTTAGATGCCAGAGCCAAGGCATATGAAGCTACCGAATGGATTACTTTTGAAAATAAATATATGCGTCATGATATCGGTCATGCATTGGATGAAGTTTAGGGATAAATTTGTTAAGTATAAATATACATACAATCTTTAAAATATGCATGCAATGAGTATAAATATGCATCAAAAAACGTAATTGTATTAAATTTTGTATCAAAAATCACAATTTTTCTCAAATTTAACAAAGAATTGTAAACCTTAGAGTTGGTGGGAGTTTCCCGCCAACTCTTTTTTATTAAAAAGTTGTGTTAAAAAGTTGCTAAATCTTATTAAAAAACGGATGTAAATCATAAACTAATTATAAAAAAATCGAAAAAATAGGGAAAAACAGAGTTTTTGTGTCCTTTTTGTGTCTATTGTATTCGTATAATGAAACCATAGTCATTAATAAGAACTGGAGTGAGTAAAAAACCAACCCTCTGTTTCAATAGAAACATCAACCTCCAACCAACCAACCTGCTCACGAAAGTTCATAATACGAGATGGGCGCCTGTGGATCGTTAACATCAGCAATGTGTATCGGATTTATGGGGATAAGTTATGAGATATTAGTTTGCGGTCTGCAGGAATGCCATCATCGTATAGGGGAGTTAAATAATGATTATGAAAAATTAAATTGTCTCAACCCGTTAGTTGGTGTAGATTATTATTAGTTAGTGGAACGTGAAAATAATATTTTACACAGGGGGACCAGAAGATGAATATCATTGCGGTTGATGACGAGAAATTAGCTTTGGAGAGCTTGCAGTCATCTATTTTGAAAGCAGCACCGTACGATGCGGTGTTCGGATTTCGAAATGCTGAGCAGGCTCTTTCTTTCGTGCGGGAAAATCCATGTGACGTGGCTTTCCTGGACATTGAACTTCGAGATATGAATGGAATTGATCTCGCCAGGGAGATCAGTTCTATTCATCCTCAGGTAAATATCATTTTTACCACAGGCTATAGTGACTATACAGGACAAGCTTTTGAACTGCATGCCAGTGGTTATATTATGAAACCTGTAACAGAGGAGAAAGTGCAGAAGGAGATGGAGGTGCTCAGATATGCGGTATCGCATGCTGAGGAGAAGTTGCTTAAGGTACGCACTTTTGGGAATTTTGAAGTTTTTAAAGATAATCAGCCATTGGATTTTCGCTATAACAAAACAAAGGAACTCTTGGCATATCTCGTGAATTGCGGGGGCAGTTTGTGCAGTAACAACGAGATCATTTGTACGCTTTGGGATGATGAACATGATGTATCTTCTCATATTTCTTATATGAAGAATGTACGTGGGGATCTTCTAAAGGCATTAGAAGACGTGGGGGCAGAAGATATTATCGTTCGTCAAAGGGGTAAACTTGGAGTACGAGTGGAGAAGTTGGACTGTGACTTATACGGGTATATGCAAGGGGATCCGGAGATGCTTAAGAGGTATCATGGCGAATACATGAATCAGTACAGTTGGGGAGAATATGAGAAAGGAAAACTGGATAATAGACTATGATTTCATCTGTTAGTATTGTACAGGTATCATTGGAGCTTTGGGGTTGCTTCTTCTGTGTGATCGCCTGTTTCCTGGCATTTGCCAGTAGGAATACCAAGGGTGAGTCCAATCATATGATGTTTATTCTCCAGTTATCGAATGCCATGTTATTGTTTTTTGATGCAATGACATGGGTATTTCGAGGTTGGCCTGGCCCACTTGGATATTATATTGAGTGGGGATCTGTATTTGCAGTATTTACACTCAGTTATTTTATTCTCTTAGGATTTACGCAATATCTGTCATTTTATGTGAGCGATGAGACGCTTCCATTTCGGATTTGGCGTATTTCCATCTATTTTGTCTGTGGTTGTGCGATGTTACTACTGATTTATTCGCAGTACACAGATTTGTATTATTATTTTGATCACAGTAATCTCTATTATCGAACAGATAATTTTTGGATTTCGCAGGCGTTTGGCTTGGTAGGTATGGTGATTGATGCGTTGGTTCTACTTGCGAATCGTAAGAAGGTATCAGCGGCCAGATTCCTGGCAATGTCATCCTATTTTGTATTTCCATTTGTTGCTGTGATAGCGCAAATTTTATTGAAAGATTTGTCCTTGCTTAACATTTCCATTACGGTATCCGCAATCCTTATGTTTGCGACAACACAGATGGAACAGGGACAGATGCTCGCAGAGCAAAAAGAACAGTTGATGGAGCAGGAACGTAAGGTGAACGACATGCAGATTAAGATTGTGATGTCTCAGATTCAGCCGCATTTCCTGTATAATTCGTTGAATTCCATCTATTATTTATGTAGTAAAGATCCAAAGCTTGCACAGCGTGCAATTAGTGATTTTTCGGACTACTTAAGGGGTAATTTAAATGCATTAAAGGGGACCAATGAGCCAGTTCCTTTTGAAGAGGAACTCAAACATATCGAAGTTTATTTATCATTGGAGAAACTTCGATTCGACGATGAATTAGAAATTGTCTATGATATTGAAACTAAGGATTTCTTTGTTCCGCCATTATCCATTCAGCCGTTAATTGAAAATGCGGTTAAGCATGGGGTTGGAAAAGCGATTAATGGAGGTACGGTCAAATTCGAAACACATAAAATTGAAGGGGGCTATATCATTCGTGTAACGGATGATGGCGTCGGATTTGATACAAACGAGACAAAGAATGATGAGAGGGCACACATTGGGATCGAAAATGTGAAGAAGCGACTATCAATGCTAATGGATGCCAGGTTGACAATCGAATCAAAACCTGGCAAAGGTACAGTTGCGACTGTATTTATACCAGAATTGGACGGAAAAACATGGAAGTAGAGTTATATAATATGCAAACTAGGGGAGTTTCAGATGCAGAAGTACGAGCATGAAACCGGGCAACGTAGAATGGACATCATTGGATTTCTAGGAATTGCTATTTTTCTGGTGATGATTGTATTTATGATGTTTTTTGTCGTTACGTTTGCGACAAATAATCAGGTAAATACAGTAGATAGGGAGAATCACGGAGACTGCATACAAGATGCTGCAGGTAAAGATAGAGATATTCAGAATGGATATGGCATTAATGAGAATCAGAAGATTCAAGAAGTGGTGCGATATTCGAATGCTACGAAATCTTCTACGATATTCGAGAATACGACAATTACATATGGTGAGGGAGCTGTAAATGTGTATCTTGGTTACGGTACGACAGGAGATACATCGGGATATGATCTTGCTGTTGGAACGGTGCAGGATGTATTTCGCGCATGCTTGACGGAAGAGGAATTAAGAATGGTAGAAGATGGTTCGACCATCAATATCGAGTTCTCTATTTCCGACATCTCTTCCGTTATTGATGATGAGACGTATACATCGATTGAGAATGCGCTTCCGGATTTCTATGGAAGTACGCAGGATCTTTCGATGGGACTAGTGGTAGATATTTCCATGGTCAAGCAGGTGAATGATGGTGATTGGAAGAGCGTGTGTAAACTGGAGGCACCGCTGAAAATCACATTTTATATTCCACAGATACTTCAGAATTCGGGACGTGAATATTATATGGTTCGAAGTCATGGTGGAGTATGCACTTTGCTGGAAGATGTTGGAAATGATAAGGAGCGTATGACATTCGAAACCAGTTTGTTTTCGACATTTGCTCTTGTATATCATCAAGTGGCATTTATCAATCGGTTCTTTGATAATGCGATTTGGTTTGGCCATATTATATGTGTAATTAACACGGTTCTCTGGTCGGGCGTGATGATGCTCTATGCCAGAGACAAGGATGATATCTTATCCTTGAGTGGAATTTGCGTGGTGATTAATTTGATCTGCGCATTGGTTGGTAATTCTAATTTGGATTATCTGATTGCTTCAGTATCAAGTTTTACCATGGTTGGTTTAGCATTTTTCCAAATGGAGAAATTTTACATTTCCAATATGAAAAATGATAAGGATAAGAAGGAGTATTAATAAATACGATTAGAAATCCATATAAGTGAAACGAGAGTGTCTGCGGGTTTACCGTGGACACTCTTTTCTATTTCAACTAAAATAGTTAGGGAAAGAGAGGAAAGATTATGAATATTGTATGTTTGGACTTAGAGGGTGTTCTTGTTCCTGAAATTTGGATTGCTTTTGCAGAGGCAACCGGTATCGAAGAATTGAAAAAGACCACCAGAGATGAGCCGGATTATCATAAATTAATGGAGTATCGTCTGCGCATTTTAAAGGAGCATGGTCTTGGATTGAAAGAGATTCAGGAGACAATTGCGAAGATTGACCCGATGGAAGGCGCGAAGGCATTCTTGGATGAACTTAGAGCGATGACGCAGGTTATTATCATCAGCGATACGTTTGAACAGTTTGCATCCCCACTGATGAAGAAGCTGGGATGGCCTACGATTTTCTGTAATACATTAGAGGTGGCAGAAGACGGGGAAATCACAGGATTTCAGATGCGCTGTGAGAATACGAAGTATACCACGGTGAAAGCACTTCAAACAGCTGGATTTGAGACGATAGCCAGTGGAGACAGCTATAATGATCTGGGTATGATTCAGGCGAGCAAGGCCGGATTCTTATTTAAGAGTACGGATAAGATTAAGCAGGATTATCCCGAGATTCCGGCATATGAATCCTATGAGGAATTGCTTCAGGCAATAAAGGAGAATTTGTAAAGATGTTATTGATTACGAACGGTAGAGTTCTCAATCCGGCAACCAGACTGGAAGCCGATGCGAATGTGCTGATTGTAGGGAATCGAATTGAGAAGATAGGTTCGCCTGCTTCCGTTGGTGCCAGAGCGTTGGAATTGCAGAGAGTGACAGGCGAGGATATCGAAGAATTGTCGGCGCGCGGGCTAGTTGTGGCACCTGGATTTGTAGATGTGCATGTACATTTCCGGGATCCGGGACTTACGTATAAGGAAGATATCCATACGGGTTCTGCAGCGGCTGCGGCAGGCGGCTATACAACGGTTGTCTGTATGGCAAATACCAAGCCGCCGGTGGATAACGAGGCAGTGCTTACAGACCTTAGAAAGCGTGCGAAGGATCTGCCAATTCATGTTTTAAATGCGGCAAATGTTACGACTTCCATGAGTGGGCAGAAGCTCACCGATATGGAGAAGTTGCATGCGGCGGGTGCTTGTGGATTTACGGATGATGGCGTTCCGATTCGGGATGAGAAGCTGATGCTTCAAGCACTTCAGATGGCGAAGAAATTGGATGTGCCGATTTCCGTTCACGAGGAAGATCCGGAATTGCTTCTTAGTCAGGGTGTGAACCAAGGAGCGGTATCGGAGAAATTGGGACTCGGTGGTGCACCTGCTGTTTCCGAGGCTGTGCTGGTTGCCAGAGATTGTCTTTTGAACCAGTCTGTTGGTGCAAAATTGGATATTCAGCATATCAGTGCCAAGATGACGGTGGATATTCTCCGTTTTATGAAGGCAGAAGGTGTAGAAGTTTATGGAGAAGTTACACCGCAGCATCTCTATGCAACAGAGGAACTGGTGTTACAGAAGGGCTCGCTTGCAAGAGTGAATCCACCGCTTCGTACAGAAGAGGATCGACAGGCTCTGATTTCTGGCCTTTGCGATGGAACTATCGATATGATTGCGACAGACCATGCGCCACATGCAAAAGAGGAGAAGGCAAAACCAATTGCTGATGCACCAAGTGGGATGATTGGATTAGAGACGGCATTCGCACTTTGCTATACGGTCTTGGTAAAATCCGGCAGGATGACTCTATTAGAGTTATGCGAGAAGATGTCCTACAATCCGGCAAGACTCTATGGTCTGGATGCGGGAGAGTTGAGAGAAGGCGGACCTGCAGATTTGGTATTACTGGATCCGAAGGAAGAATGGACCATTACCGAGGATTGTTTCCGTTCGAAATCCAAGAATTCTCCATTTGTTGGAGAACGTGTTACAGGCCGAGTAAAATGCACGATTTGCGATGGCAAAATCGTTGGGCTTGACAATTGAAAAAAGGAAAAGTAAAATAAGTTTTCCGTTAAATATGATTTAAAAGAATCGAGGATATTTAAAATGAAAAAGGTTGAAGATTATATTAGAACAATTCCAAACTTTCCAGAAGAAGGAATTATGTTCCGTGATATCACAACAGTACTTGAAGATGCAGATGGATTCCAGCTTGCAATCGACGAATTACAGAAGAAGTTAGAGGGTATGGACTTCGATGTAATCGCTGGTGCTGAGTCTCGTGGTTTCGTTTTTGGCGCACCAATTGCATATAACATGCATAAGCCATTTGTATTAATTCGTAAGAAGGGTAAGCTTCCTTGCGAAACTGTTGCAGAAGAATATGATCTTGAATATGGCACAGCTACGATTGAGATGCATAAGGATTCTATTAAGCCAGGACAGAAGGTTGTTTTAATTGATGACTTAATTGCGACTGGTGGTACAATTAAAGCTGCTGCACACCTTATTGAGAAGCTTGGTGGCGAAGTTGCTGCGATGTTATTCCTCTTAGAACTTTCTGGATTAGAAGGTAGAAAGATGTTAGAAGATGAGGGATACAGAGTAGAATCTGTTGTTAGCTATCCAGGTAAGTAATCGATTGGATTTAGAATACAAAATATTTTAATAAAAGAAACCCCGGTTTGTAAGTTCCATCGTATGGATTCTTACGAACCGGGGCTTTATTTTGTTACTTCTCGATATTAGAGACGTACTCGCGGATATGTTCAATCATTTCTGTTGCTGCTGGGGAAAGGAAGTCCTTATTGTTACAGCAGATTCCAAGTGTACGGCTTTCTGGTGGATCGAGAGGATAGACATCGACATCCTTCTTCACCGCATCAAGCAGAAGCTTAGGCATGATACTGATTCCGGCGCCACACTCTACCATCGTAAGTGCGGACTGGTCATCTAAGATATGACAGTTGGCACGGATGGATAAGCTGTGTGTGTCTAAGAAGGAGATAATATCTCGATCACAGCTGTCCTGCTGGATGACGAATGGCTGATTCTTCAGATCATCCGGTGTCATCTTAGTCGTGTCCTTTGGCATATATCCCTTTGGTGTAACACATACGAGTGGATCCTTGCAAAGAGGAATGAAGGAGAGACCTTCATTGGCATTTTCGGATAGGATACCAAGATCGATAATACCATTCTTAACCCAGTTTACAGTGTCGGTGTAGGATCCCTGATATACTTCAATAGAAATCTGTGGATATTTTGCTCCAAATGTACGGATGATATCTGGAATCCAGGTTAAACATACGGTGTTTGTACAACCGATCTTTACTGTTCCGGTATTCATACCTTTCATTTGAGATACAACCTGAAGCAGGTTATTATTAGCAGATACAATTTTCTGGATATGTGGACTGATTTGCTCTCCGGCACTCGTCAACTGTACACCGCTCTTATTACGGATAAACAGTGGAAATCCAATCTCTTCTTCCATAGAGGAGATGGAGTGACTGACTGCGGATGGAGTCAAATGAAGGATAGTGGCAGCCTTAGCAAAAGAACCCTGATCCAAAATTGTTTGAAAGATTTCATAAGATAAAAGTGTCATTTTTCCCTCCAGTGCTGCGTTTTGGCACAATTGAATCAAATTCAAGTTTAACATGAAGAACTTGAACTTTACTTCACTGATATATGATAGTACAATATATTCAAACAGTCAAATGTTGAGTAATCTTTTTTCTTTTTTAAGCCAGTCTTCGGACTGGCTTTTTTCCTGCCCATTTTTAGAAAATTCGCTATAATAGATGGTATGAAAACAAAAGCGATTTCTATCTTAAATAAATTCAAATGTCTCGGTGCCTCCTGTCCGAATACTTGTTGTCGGAACTGGAATGTCACCGTAGATGAAACCACGTATGAAAATTACAAACATGCCAAAGGTGCGAAGAAGTACACCTTGCTGGCCTCGACAAAACGGGTGCGAGGCTTTCATGTTATGCGTACTCTTCCGAGGAAGGGGTGTATCTATCACAAGGATGGACTTTGCCAATTTCAATGTGAGGGTCATTTGGAATGGATGCCGGAAATTTGTAGAAACTATCCTAGGAGAATTTTGCAAATCGAGAATCAAATCGAAGTGACGCTGGAATTGTCCTGCGTTGAGATGGCACGGATTTATCTGGAGCATCCGGGGCGGTTACATTTCTCTGAGACGAAGGAAATGAAACCGCAGTGGATTCTGGAGAATCATGATGAGAAGTTCCTTCGGTATCTCATGCAGAGCCGGGAAGGGATGCTGGATTTCTTGTGGAGAGAGGATGGCCAAACGCTGACAGAAGATATGTACGCGCTGTATCATTTTATGTATGAGGAGCATCGCCTCTTGATGCGAAATGGTTTGGATACGATGCTTACTCGTCTGGAGCAGGGCGAATCACCTCTTTTGGATGTGAAGAATCTGGACCGGGAACTCTTTTATCCGGCGACCATTATGAATGATGTGATCTATATTCATCTTTGGTATACGATGATTCCGTTTCGAAATCCTTATTTGTATCGCGCGCTGAAAGCGTATGATAAACAGTTTGGTCAGGTGAGGGAAGCGGATGCAGATGCTTATCTGAATCAAAAGATGAAAGAAATGCTGGATGCCATGCCGGAACTTCGGCTGAAGTATCGAAGTTATCTCTCGTATTGCATACAGGAATTATATCTGGAATGCTATGAGGATTATTATCTGATCGGGAAGATGGTATTGATTCTTCTTTATGTGCAAAGCCTGCAGATCTTTGATCTTTCGATGTATCTGGAATATCGGGAGCTGCCACTACAGATGCAGGCGGAGATTTTAAGCGGAGCAGAGAAGGGAATGCGCCACAGTTTGGACTCGGAACGACAATTTTTAGAAAAGATACGGACAGATTTTATGAATTCGGACAAATAATTTTCAAATTTTTATCCATTTTTCGTATGACATTTTTTGATAAAACTAGCTATAATATAATACAGTTGGATAATTAGTGTGTTAAATGGAAAGTAGTAAGGTGATAAAATGAAGCATTATGAAATCGGGGAGTATTTGATGCACGAAAGCGCTGGAGTATGTCAGGTAGCTGGTATTCAGGAGATGGCACTTCAGGGAAAAGGTTCTGAAAAATTATACTATTCATTAAAGCCGGTTTACACGAATGGCAGCCACGTTATTACTCCAGTGGATGCTGTAGAAGGAACCAAGATTCGTATTCGTGATGTCAAATCAGCCGAGGAAATTGAGGACTTAATGGAACATCTGGATGATGTGGAAGTGATTCATGAAAAGAATGACAGAGTCCGTCAGGAATTATTCAAGGAGCAGATCGCTCTCTTTGACCCAAGATCACTTGCAGGAGTTGTAAAAACAGCATATTTACGTAAGATGGGACGTATCGCTTCTGGTAAGAAGGTAATGTCTTCGGATGAGAAGATTTTACAGTCTGCTGGTAAGAAGTTGTTCCAGGAAATGGCTTTCGCTTTAGATGAAGAGCCAACACAAATTGAAGATGCATTTTTTGAAGGTTTGACAGCTGCAAAAGAAGAATATGTAGCATCACTTGCATAGGACGTTAGAATAGGGACTGTTGCTTTACGCAACGGTCCTTTTTTATTATAATGAGTTTATTGCGACAGAGCATCAAAGGGAAAGGAAAAGAAAAAGATGAAGAAAAAGATTATGATGATGTCCCTTAGCATGATTTTGGGACTGTCCTTGATTGGCTGTGGTACAAGTGATAGTGGTTCTTCCGATACGGATTACACGATCGGTATTTCGCAATTTGCGGAGCATCCATCACTGGATAATTGTCGAGAAGGATTTTTAAAAGGGTTAGAAGAAGAAGGAATTGTTGAGGGTGAAAACCTCACCGTGGAATATGACAATGCACAGGCAGATATTTCACAGGCAAGTATCATTTCCGATAATTATGTCTCTGAAAATGTGAGCCTGATTTGTGCAATCGCGACACCGTCAGCGATGTCCGCTTATAATTCCACCATGAATACGGAGATTCCGGTTGTTTATACTGCTATTTCGGATCCGGTAGAAGCGCAGCTTGCGGATGCGGATGGTACTCCGGCTGGAAATATTACGGGTACTTCGGATGAACTTCCTGTGAAGGAGCAGCTTGAGATGATTCGAGAACTTCTTCCAGAAGCAGAGAAGATTGGTATTATCTACAATACCAGTGAGACAAATTCCGTCAGTACGATTGCTACTTATGAAGAACTTGCAGGGGATTATGGATTTGAAATTGTAAGTAAGGGAATTAATACCACAGGTGATGTGGAAATGGCTGCAGCGGATCTGGTAACCGAGGTGGATTGCATTTCCAATCTTACAGATAACACGGTGGTATCCGCATTACAAACGGTTTTGGATCAGGCGAATAAGGCTGGTATTCCGGTATTTGGTTCGGAAGTAGAGCAGGTGAAATCCGGCTGTGTGGCATCCATGGGAATTGATTATTATGAGCTTGGCAAGCAGACGGGTAAGATGGCTGCAAAGATTTTAAAGGGAGAAGCAAAGGCTTCTGAAATGAATTTTGAAACCATTTCCGAACCAAGTCTCTATATCAATACAGAGGCTGCTAAGAATCTGGGAATTGAGATTTCGGATGACTTTAAGAGCGGTGCAGCAGAAGTGTTTGACAGCATTGTGGTAGATGAAGAGTAGGTAGGGTATGGCGTTAGTAATTAGTGTATTGGAGCAGGGCATGATTTATGCCATCATGGCTCTTGGAATGTATATAACATATAAAATACTGGATTTTCCAGATATGACAGTAGATGGTAGCTTCCCTTTGGGGGCTGCCATCTCTACGGTTCTGATTGCAAATGGTGTGAATGCGTATGTGACGCTTCCCATCAGTTTCCTCGCAGGACTTTGTGCCGGAACGTTGACGGGTATCATCCATGTGCGCTTGAAGGTGCGTGATATCCTGGCATCCATCATTATGATGACGGCCTTGTATTCTGTGAATTTGAGAATTGCAGGCAGAGCAAATTTACCGATTTATAATTTCGATAATATCTATGATAATCCCGTAATGAATGCCATCTTTCCATCGGGGATGAAGATGGTGCAGCCGGTGGTGATTATTGCGGTGATTATGCTTCTTATGAAGTTCTTGCTGGACAGTTATTTAAAGACGAAGTCCGGTTATTTGCTGAAGGCGGTGGGAGATAACGAGACGATTGTGACATCGATGGGAATGGATAAGGGCAAGGTGAAGATTCTTGGACTTGCCATTGCGAATGGTCTTGTCAGCTTTAGCGGTTCGCTCTACGCACAGCAGCAGCGATATTTCGATGCCTCCATGGGCGTTGGTACAGCGGTTATTGGTCTGGCATCGGTGATTATTGGTATGAGTCTCTTTGGTCGTGTGAATCTTTGGGGCTATACCTTTGCCGTTGTTTTGGGCTCTGTAGTTTACAGAGCTTGTGTGGCCGTTGCTATTCGATTTGGTCTCCAGTCGACCGATTTAAAATTGGTTACAGCAGCGTTATTCCTTCTGATCATTGTCATTTCCAGACAGTTGGATCGACAGGGACAGAGAAGGGTTCAGAAGAATCTGGGAAATGATAAGGAGGAAGTATGATCGAATTAAGTCATATTCATAAATATTACAATCCTGGTACGGTTACGGAAATGTGCCTGTTCGAGGATTTTTCACTGCAGATCGCAAAGGGGGAATTCGTATCGATTGTAGGAAGTAATGGCTCCGGTAAGACGTCGCTTCTGAATATCATTTGCGGTTCCATTCCAATCGAACGCGGGAGCATCACCATCGATGGACGCGATATCACGTCCATGAAGGAGTATGTACGCCATCAGAAGATTGGACGCGTATATCAGGACCCTTCCAAGGGAACATGTGCCAATATGACGATTTTAGAGAATATGGCGCTGGCAGATAATAAGGGGAAGCCTTATGGACTGGGACGAAGCGTAAAGAAGTCTAGAATCGATGCATATAAGGAGATGCTTTCCAGTCTGAATTTGGGATTGGAAGATAAGATTCATACCAGAGTCGGATCTCTTTCCGGTGGACAGCGTCAAGCGGTTGCACTGCTCATGGCGACCATGACACCCATCGAGATGCTGATTTTAGATGAGCATACCGCTGCACTGGATCCGAAAACAGCGGAGATTATCATGGAACTTACAGAAAAAATTGTAAGGGAAAAGAAATTAACAACCATGATGGTCACACATAACCTCCGATATGCGGTAGAATATGGTGACAGACTTCTTATGATGCATCAGGGCGAGGCGATTCTTGATGTGTCGAAGGAAGAGAAGAAGGCACTGACAGTGGACGATATTATGGGAACCTTCAATCGGATCAGTGTGGAGTGCGGAAATTAATAGAGTTAGAGGTGTAGTATATGGTACCGATTCTGGCGGAGCAGGCAATCGATCGAAAACTGGAAATGATTACGTCGGTGATTACCGGCAATTACGAGTATTATTACGGAGCGGGTATCATCCTCACATTTTTTGATGGGGATTGGAATGGCTCCATGCAGCCGGCAGATCTTATGAAAGCGTTACATGATGCACTGGAGGGAAAAGAGTTTTCCGATGAGAGACAGGCATTTCTCGTTCGCATCATGCTTCGTTATGAAGTAAAAGAAGATTTGTATGACGAAAAGATTATGGTAGATTTATTTGAGACGGGAAGAAAGAAGGGCATAAAGAAGTATGCAGAATAGTTCATACAATCGACGAACGAATTCGCCAAGTAGAAGAAATAGTAGAAATCAGAGAGGGCGTAGAAGCAAGAAGATGCAGAAGATGTTTCGAATCCGTATTATGATGTGCGTTGCGTTCGTCATGCTTTTGATTCTACTTGTTTATACCGGTACTTCGCTAGTTCGCTATGTAAAGGCGGAGAAGAAGAATCTGACAGAGCCGGAGATTGATGTAGAACTTCTGGATATCAATGAATATTCAAGACCGGGAATCGCATTGGACCAGGTCAATGGAATTGTCGTTCATTATACGGCGAATCCAGGAACGACGGCGATGCAGAATCGTAATTACTTCAATGGCTTGAAGGATAGTCATGAGACGAAGGCAAGTGCACATTTTATCATTGGTTTGGATGGTGAGATTGTGCAGTGTATTCCGACCGCTGAGATTGCTTATGCATCGAATGACAGAAATGCGGATACGGTATCGATTGAGTGTTGTATCGAGGACGATACGGGAGAATTCAATGAAGCAACGTATGATTCGCTGGTAGAACTGACAACGTATCTGATGGGTAAATTTGATTTGGATTCTGAGGATGTCATCCGTCATTATGATGTGACTGGGAAATTGTGTCCAAAGTATTATGTGGAACATGAAGATGCCTGGGAGCAGTTTAAAGTGGATTTGGATGACTATATCGAGGAGTATGGAGAGAAAGTGGTAGAGTAATATGACAGAGGAAGATTACAGACATTTTTCGGAATGTATTAGAAACAATAAAAATGGGGAATGGATGATGAATCTTATGGATCGTCTGATTGTTGCCATTACCGTTGCATCCTATCCGATGCTTCTGGTGTATCTCTATCAGACGGATTTCGAGGTGTTTACAAGGACATTGATTCTTCCGGCCGTTGCCTTTACGGTGGTATCGCTTTTCCGTCATTTCTTTAACCAGAAACGGCCATATGAAGTATATGATTTTGAGCCGGTAGTACATCGCAATGGGACGGGCAAGAGTATGCCAAGTCGCCATGTATTTTCCATCTTTATGATTGCGATGTGTTTCTTCCAGGTGGATCTTTCGCTTGGATTTACATTTTGTATTATGGGGACAGCACTTGCACTGCTTCGCGTCTATGGCGGCGTTCATTTTGTAAAGGACGTGATTGTCGGTGCGTTGGTTGCAATTATTTCCGGGGGATTGGGATTTTTTATCCTATAAGTTTTGTTATGAGATTTTGAGGTGATATTTTGAAAGACATTTTAAGAACGTTGATTGCCCTATTGATTAGTTTTGTTGGTACGCTACTTACCTTTTATGTGTCCCTGTATGTGCTTTTGTATCTTCCGGTGAAGGATATTTATGATTGCTATATGCAGGATATATTGACACTTCGGATTTTGTTTATTGATGTGGTGAAGATTTTCCTGTCCGCGACGGTTGGAGGCGCCGTGTGGGTGGTATTCGATATTGTGGCCGGCTTCTTTAAAGTCGGAGGATTCCCATATTTATTATTTGAACTTCGCGATATGATCTGGAATAAGGATTCGGAATCGGTGGAAAAATAGAATACGAAAAGAAAACCCCCGCGTAATCATTTCCTTGATGGAAATGATTACGCGGGGGTTATTTTATATATTTCTATTAGTGAACGGAATAGTTAGGAGCTTCCTTTGTGATGTTGATATCATGTGGGTGAGATTCCTTAAGGGAAGCAGCAGTGATCTTAACGAACTTGCCGCGTTCCTGTAATTCAGGAATGGTAGGACATCCACAGTATCCCATACCAGAACGGATACCACCGATTAACTGGAAGATAACATCTTCGAGAGCACCCTTGTAAGCTACACGGCCTTCGACACCTTCTGGAACGAGCTTCTTAGCGCCTTCCTGGAAGTAACGATCCTTAGAACCGTTTTCCATAGCAGCGATAGATCCCATACCACGGTAAACCTTGTACTTACGTCCCTGGAATAATTCGAAATCACCAGGAGCCTCGTCGCAACCAGCGAACATAGATCCCATCATACATACGGAACCACCAGCTGCAAGAGCCTTTGTCATATCACCGGAAAGCTTTAATCCACCATCGGCGATGACTGGGATGCCGTATTCCTTAGCAACCCTGTAGCAATCCATGATAGCAGTGATCTGAGGAACACCGATACCAGCAACGACACGAGTTGTACAGATAGAACCAGGTCCGATACCACACTTAACAGCATCAGCACCAGCTTCGATCAGAGCCTTGGCAGCTTCGCCTGTTGCGATGTTACCAGCGATGATCTGGAGGTCTGGGTAAACAGACTTAATCTTCTTAACGGCTTCGATGATGTTCTTAGAATGTCCGTGAGCACTATCTACAACGATAACGTCAACCTTAGCATTGTAAAGAGCTTCCACACGTTCCATCATGTTTCCTGTGATACCTACGCCGGCACCGCAGAGAAGTCTTCCCTGATCATCCTTCGCAGAAAGAGGATACTTAATCTGCTTTTCGATATCTTTGATTGTGATCAGACCTCTTAAGTGGAAGTCATCATCTACGATTGGAAGCTTTTCTTTTCTAGCTTTTGCAAGAATCTTCTTAGCTTCTTCTAAAGTGATACCAACCTTAGCAGTGATCAAACCATCTTCAACGGTTGTCATAACGTCGCTGATCTTCTGAGAGAAGTCTTCTTCGAACTTTAAGTCACGGTTTGTGATGATACCGATGAGCTTACCGTTCTTCTCACCGTTTTCTGTGATTGGTACACCAGAGATGCGGAACTTACCCATAAGTTCGTCAGCATCCTTTAATGTATTGTCAGGTCCGAGGTTAAATGGGTCGGTGATTACGCCGTTTTCAGATCTTTTTACCTTGTCAACTTCTTCTGCCTGAGCTTCAATTGACATATTCTTATGGATGATACCGATACCACCCTGTCTTGCCATAGCGATTGCCATTCTATGTTCTGTTACAGTGTCCATAGCGGCACTCATCATAGGAATGTTTAACTTAATCTTCTTTGTAAGCTGTGTCTGAAGATTAATCATATTAGGAGTTACCTCTGAATACTGAGGTACCAATAATACGTCATCAAATGTTATTCCTTCACCAATAATAGTTCCCATTTTGTCCTCACTTTCTTACATATATAAAATTTTATTTCAGAAATTCTAGCAAAATAATATATTACTGTCAAACGTTTCTTTTTTAACAAAGAAAGAAATAGAACTGTCAAAATAATCTGAAAGATATTCCAAATTATCTGAAAGTGTGCTATTCTCCATGGGTAAGGGTATTTGAGTGGATTTTGGATTTATTTAAATTCACTTTTAACGTGCATATATTTCAACATTAAAACACGGAAAATATGCGTTTTTTAAGGAAAAGGAAAGGGATATACTATGGAATTTCGACCCTGTATCGACATTCACAATGGTAAGGTAAAACAGATTGTTGGAACTTCACTTGTGGATGAAGGTAATAGAGCCAAAGAAAATTTTGTATCAGAAAGAGGAGCGGATTTTTTCGCGGAATTTTATCAATCGGAGGGGCAACGTGGCGGCCATGTCATTATGTTAAATGCCAAGGACAGTCCGTATTATGAAGCAACCAAGGAGCAGGCAATCAAAGCGCTGCATGCATATCCGGGCGGTATGCAGGTCGGTGGTGGCATCACAGCGGATAACGCCATGGAATTTATCAAAGAGGGCGCAAGTCATGTGATTGTCACATCGTATGTATTTAAAGATGGACATATTTCCTATGAGAATATGCGAAAGCTTGTCGATGCCGTCGGCAAGGAGCATGTAGTTCTCGACATGAGTTGCAGAAAGCGTGATGATCGTTACTTTGTTGTGACGGATCGTTGGCAGGTTTTTACAGAAGAAGAAGTAACACCAGAGTTTTTAGATTCGATTTCTGCTTATTGTGATGAGTTGTTGATTCACGCCGCAGATGTCGAGGGCATGAGCGCTGGAATAGAAGAAGATCTTGTACGACTGCTCGGAGAATGGGGCAAGATACCAATTACTTATGCAGGCGGTGTCAGAGACTACGATGATATCATGAAGATTCGAGAACTGGGGCATGGAAAACTCAATGTGACCATTGGTTCCGCGTTGGATTTATTTGGTGGACCGCTGCATTTTGAAACTGTGGAACAGATCGTACAGGACGTATAAAGAAGTTAGAGATACAAAGGAGCAATAAGCAATGAAGTTTACAAAAATGCATGGATGTGGAAATGATTACGTGTATGTAGACTGTACAAAACAGCCATTAGAAGATCCGGAGGGAGTCGCAAGATTTGTTAGCGACAGACATTTTGGAATTGGTTCCGATGGATTGATTCTGATCAATTCTTCTAAGGTGGCAGATTTTGAGATGGCAATGTATAATGCCGATGGTTCACGCGGAGAGATGTGTGGAAATGGTATCCGTTGTGTCGCAAAATTTGTTTATGATAAGGGACTTACAGATAAGACAACGATTACGGTGGAGACACTTGCCGGAATTAAGACATTGGAATTGAATGTGGAAAAGGGCCAGGTAAAGACGGTTCGCGTGAATATGGGTACACCAACACTGAAGTGTACGGAGATCCCAGTCACATTTCCAAAGGATGAGATGATCAACCAGCCGATGGAAGTGGATGGAAAAATCTATCCGGTTACCTGTGTATCAATGGGAAATCCACATTGCGTTACCTTCATGGAAGAGGATGTACGAAAACTGGATTTGGAGAAGATCGGACCATCCTTCGAGAATCATGAAACATTTCCAAAGAGAGTCAATACAGAATTCGCCAATATTCTGGATCGAAAACATATCCGCATGAGAGTCTGGGAACGTGGTTCCGGCGAGACTTTGGCCTGCGGAACGGGTGCTTGTGCAACAGCGGTTGCTGCTGTATTAAATGGTCTTACGGATGACACGGTGGATTTAGAACTCCTTGGTGGACATCTGGCAATTACCTATGATCGTATTCAAAATCTCGTATTTATGACGGGACCGGCAACGATTGTATTTGATGGTGAGATTACATTGCCTAGAGATCTCGACGGCGATGAAGATGCAGATGTAAAAATCTATAAGTCATAAAGAAGGAAGATTAGACATTAAGAATTTTAAGGACAGTGAAGTATCGTCATATTTTGCTGTCCTTTTTCCTTTTTATTAGGAATGATTTGCGATGGCGTGAGTAGATGGTGTATGAAGAAAGTATATATTCAGACAGAGTTTCAGAAATTAGATAAGGAAGAGCAGGAGATGGTTACTTCATTTCGGGAGGAGATGGAGACAGCAAATGTCGAGGTCGAGGTGCGGGAACATTTCCAGAGAGAAGATGTGATAGATCTGTCCCATGCGAAAGATCATTCTATGGAGCAAGAGGATTTTGTGATTGCTTTTTGTGAAAATGCTTCGGAAGCGGAAGTTTTTGCACTGCAGAATGTTCCGGTGGTTTCGTATGAACCCAAGCATTGCGAGCACATGGCACATCCTAAAACGCGCTATGTAGTCCTTAGCTTAGAGGGAATCGAGGAGCATTATCTAAAGAAGGTCTGGTGTCGTTATTTTGGATTTCCATGGACAATCCTAGAGACAGAGCGAACGGTGGTGCGGGAGATTTGTCTTAAGGATATCGAGGATTTATTCCATCTCTATGAAGGAGATGGCATTACTGATTATATGGAACCGTTGTTTGATCGAGAGGCAGAAATCCAATACCAGAAGGATTATATCGATAAAGTGTATGGATTTTACGAATATGGTATGTGGGTTGTCATCGAGAAGGCGACGGGAGAACTGATTGGGCGCGCCGGCGTGGAATCGAGAAATACCGAGGATGTCGATCAGGTGGAACTTGGTTATGTGATTCGAAAGGATAAGCAGAATTTAGGATTTGCGACGGAGGTTTGTCGTGCGATTGTAGATTATGCACGCGAGGAGCTTGGAATGAGCTCTGTCAGAGCGAGAGTTCATCCGGACAATCTGTCGTCGGTACGAATTGTTGAGAAATTAGGGATGAAACCGCTGTCAAAAAAGGTAAATTCGGATGGCGAGATTACATTCCAGATATTGTTTTTTACCAATTAATTATTTATAATATTGTCAAATTTATATATTGAAATATTAATTTTTTAATAATTTTGAAATAGAAGTTGGATGAGACATCCAAATAGAAAAGAGGTGAGGATATGGCAGATTATTCCGTAGAAGAATTGGATCAGATGGAGCGAAGCATAAAGTCTGGAAATAAGGGCGTTGTTCGTACCGAGGATTTCGTTGATCCGGAAGAACTCTATAAAGAATTGATTAGCCGTATCCGTAAATATCACCCGAATACAGATATTTCAATGATTGAGAAGGCTTATCATATTGCGGATTCTGCACATAAAGATCAGAAGCGCAAATCTGGTGAGCCTTATATTATTCATCCACTTTGTGTGGCAATTATTCTTGCGGATCTGGAATTGGATAAGGAAACCATCGTTGCAGGATTGCTTCATGACGTGGTGGAAGATACGGTTATGACAACGGAAGAGATTGAGAAGGAATTCTCTTCTGAAGTTGCATTGCTTGTCGATGGTGTTACGAAGTTAGGTCAGATTCCTTATGATGCGGATAAGGTGGAAGTGCAGGCGGAGAACCTGCGTAAGATGTTCCTTGCGATGGCGAAGGATATCCGCGTTGTCCTGATTAAACTTGCGGATCGACTTCATAACATGCGTACATTGAAATATATGTCTCCGGAGAAGCAGAAGGAAAAAGCGAAAGAGACGCAGGAGATTTATGCGCCTCTTGCCATGCGACTTGGTATCAGTAAGATTAAGACAGAATTGGATGACCTTTCGCTGAAGTATCTGGATACAGATGCTTACTATGATCTGGTGGAGAAGGTTGCACTTCGTAAGAAAGAACGTGACAACTATGTGCAGCAGTTGATTGATGAAGTAAGTCGTAATATCTACGAGGCTGGAATCCAGGCGACGATCGAAGGCCGTGCGAAACATTTCTTTAGTATTTATCGTAAGATGGTTGCACAGCATAAGACCTTGGATCAGATCTATGATCTGTTCGCGGTTCGAATTATCGTAGATTCCGTTAAGGATTGTTATGCGGCGCTGGGTGTGATTCATGAATTATACACCCCGATTCCGGGACGTTTTAAAGATTATATCGCGATGCCAAAACCGAATATGTACCAGTCGCTTCATACGACGGTGATCGGACCGAATGGTTCTCCATTCGAGATTCAGATTCGTACTTATGAAATGCATAGAACATCGGAATATGGTATTGCGGCGCATTGGAAATATAAGGAAAGTGGAGAAGGTTCTTCGATCAATCAGGAAGAGGCCAAGCTTTCCTGGCTTCGACAGATTCTGGAATGGCAGAGAGATATGTCCGACAATAAGGAATTTGTCAGCCTGTTAAAGAATGATTTGAATCTGTTTTCAGATACAGTATTTTGTTTTACGCCAACCGGTGATGTGAAGAACCTGCCAAATGGTTCGACACCGATTGATTTTGCGTACAGCATTCATTCGGCCGTTGGTAACCGAATGGTCGGCGCCAAGGTCAATGGAAAACTGGTACCGATTGATTATGTGATTCAAAATGGTGATCGAATTGATGTCATCACTTCACAGAATTCCAAGGGACCAAGTCAGGATTGGCTTAAGATTGTAAAGTCAACGCAGGCAAAGAATAAGATTAACCAGTGGTTCCGTAAATCCGTGAAGGAAGAGAATGTCCAGCACGGTAAGGAATTATTGGCAAATTATTGTAAGACGCACAGTATTAATTTCTCAGATATTAATACTCCAAAATATCAGGCAAATGTCCTTCGCCGCTATGGATTCCATGATTGGGATGCCTGTCTTGCGACACTTGGTCATGGCGGACTGAAGGAAGGCCAGATTGTGAATCGTATGTACGAGGCATATCGCAAGGATCACCCACTGGTGATTACGGATGAGGATATTCTTGCAGAACATGCTGGCGATGGCGAGATTCATGCAGAGCATGATCAGGCAAAGAGACCAAGATCCAAGAGTGGTGTTCTCTTAAAGGGCGTATATGATATGCCGGTACATTTCAGTAAGTGTTGTAATCCGGTGCCGGGTGATGAGATTATCGGTTTCATTACCAGAGGCCGTGGTGTCAGCGTGCACCGAACGGATTGTATCAATGTGATGAGCATGCCGGAGAGTGAGAAGGGGCGTATTATTGAAGCGGAATGGGAGCAGGGCTTCTTAGATGGCAAGAACAACGAAACATTTCTTGCTACCATCCGTATTTTCTGTAACAACCGAAAGGGACTTCTTGTGGATATCTCCAAGGTATTTACGGAGAAGGATGTGGATATCTTATCCATCAATTCGCACACAAATAAACAAGGCATAGCGACAGTAGAAACAGTGTTTGAAGTTTCCGGTAAGGAAGAACTCAGAGATCTTACAGAGAAGTTACGTCAGATTGTTGGCGTAATCGATATTGTAAGAACTGCGGGATAAGGAGAACATATGTCAAATTTGGAAATACAGCAGTATGTGGTCGGACCAGTGGCCACAAACTGCTATTTTCTTGTGAATAAGAATATAAAAGAGTGTATCATAGTGGATCCGGGGGCAGCAGGTGTGCAACTGGCAAAGCGTATCGATGAACAGGAGTTAAAGCCGGTTGCGATTCTCCTTACGCATGGACATTTCGATCATGCAGGAGATGCGGACTATATGGCAGAGACGTATCAGATTCCGATTTATGCGGCAGATGCGGAACGCGTGACACTCGAGAGCCCCGAAATCAATCTCAGTGCATCGATGGGAGATCTTGGCGAGGTCTATCATGCGGATGTCTTTTTGAAGGACGGCGAGGAAATGATACTGGCGGGATTTTCGATTCGAATGATACTCACACCGGGACATACGCCGGGAGGATGCTGTTATTATCTGCCGAAGGAGATGGTGCTGATGTCGGGTGACTCCCTGTTTTGTGGCTCTGTCGGTAGAACGGATTTTCCGGGAGGATCGATGTCAGATTTGATTCGATCCTTAAAAGAGAAGGTGATGGTACTGCCGGCATCTGTAAAAGTATTTCCTGGGCATAATGATATGACAACGATTGAGCAGGAAACGTATTATAATCCTTATTTTTAAGTTAGAAAGATAGTTATATGGTAATCGTAAGATTAAATGAAGCAAATTTTGAATATGATATCTATGGACTGGTGAAATCCTTTTTTCCAACACAGTCGGTAGAGATTCAGTATGAAGAGGGGGCGGAGCCCAAGGATAGTGCTCCAAAGCCTCATGAGATAGAAGAACCGATCACCCTGGTCATGAATGTGCATTACGAGAACGGGCGTATCGGTCTTTCTATGTCCGGAAAGACAACGGAAGTCGAGGTGGATGATTCCAATCGCAAAGATACGAAGAATCGTCTCAAGAGATTGATTTATCAGGCACTGCAGGAATATACGGGCAGGGAATTGCCATGGGGTACACTCACGGGAATTCGTCCGACGAAGATTGCTTTAACGCAGCTTTTAGAAGAGGTTCCGGAAGAGGAGATTCGTTCTTATATGAAAGAGACGTATCTCACATCGGAGGAAAAGATTGACCTCAGTATGAAGGTTGTGACAAAAGAGAAGGAGATGCTGTCCAAGGTTGATTATCAGGATGGCTACAGTCTCTACATTGGAATCCCATTTTGTCCAAGTACTTGCCTGTACTGTTCCTTCCCATCCTATGCGTTGGCTTCGTACAATGGACAGGTAGAGCGATATTTACAGTGCCTCGAGAAGGAATTACAGTTTCTGCATGACTCGATTCCAGAGAAGAAACTGACAACCATTTATTTTGGTGGTGGTACACCGACTTCTCTGTCTGCAGAGCAGCTCGATTGGTTGCTTTCAAAAGTCGAGGAATATCTGGATTTGAGCCATCTACTGGAATATACCGTAGAGGCCGGAAGACCGGATAGTATTACGAGAGACAAGTTAGAAGTATTAAAGGCGCACGGCGTCGATCGCATTTCTATCAATCCGCAGACGATGAAGCAGGAGACCTTGAAATTGATTGGTCGACATCATACGGTGGAATCCATCTATGATGCTTATCAGATGGCGAGAGAAGTTGGATTTGAAACGATTAATATGGATATGATTCTCGGCCTTCCAGGGGAGAGCTTGGAAGATGTGGAGCATTCTCTGAAAGAGGTTGCGAAATTAGAACCGGACAATCTGACGGTACATTCTCTTGCCATTAAGCATAGTTCCCGACTGAATATTGAGTGGGATAAATATAGAAATTATGTGATGGAAAATTCGGATAGCCATATGCATGCGGCATATGAAGTGGCGAAGGAACTAGGGATGAAGCCTTATTATCTCTATCGTCAGAAGAATATGGCGGGCAATCTGGAGAATGTCGGATTCTCCGTTCCAGGACATGAGGGACTATATAATGTCTTGATAATGGAAGAAAAACAGACTATAATGGCACTTGGTGCCGGCTCGGCTTGCAAGTATGTAACCGATGGCGGTAAGACGGTAACGCGATCCGAGAATGTGAAAGACGTTACGAACTACATCGAGCGAATCGATGAGATGATAGAAAGAAAAAGAAATAAGTTGGAGGAAATAGCATGGCTTTAAGCAAGAAACCGGTAAACGGTATGAAGGATATCCTTCCACGTGAGATGGAAATCCGTGATTACGTTACATCCGTGATTAAAGAGACATACAGAAGTTTTGGTTTTACACCAATTGAGACACCTTGTATGGAAAATATTGCAAACCTGTCAAATAAGCAGGGTGGCGAAAATGAAAAACTCATCTTCAAAGTTTTGAAGAGAGGCGAGAAGTTACATCTTGCTGAAGCAAAGGAAGAATTGGACGTTGTAGATTATGGTATGCGTTATGACTTAACGGTTCCACTTTCCAGATATTATGCGAACCATGCAAATGAACTTCCAAATCCATTTAAGGCACTGCAGATGGGAAATGTTTGGCGTGCTGACAGACCACAGCGTGGACGTTACCGCCAGTTTACACAGTGCGATATTGATATCTTAGGCGAACCATCGAACCTTGCAGAAATCGAATTGATTTTGGCAACAACAACAACACTTGGAAAGCTTGGATTCTCTAAGTTCGAAATCCGTATCAATGAACGTCGTATCTTAAAGGCAATGGCTGCTTATAGTGGTTTTGCAGAAGAGCAGTATGACGATATCTTTATCATATTAGATAAGATGGATAAGATCGGACTCGAGGGTGTTGAGAAGGAACTGAAGGAAGATGGCTATGATAGTGCTTCTGTAGATAAGTATCTCTCTCTGTTCACTGCACTTTCTGATAAGAAGGATGTGGTAGAAGGTGTGGATTATCTTCTTACAACACTGGGAGAACACTTAGAGGAAGAAGTTGCAAAGAACCTGAAGGATATTGCCCTTGCAGTAAATGCTGCGAAGGCTGCAGACTTCGAGCTTGTATTTGATCCTACTTTGGTTCGTGGTATGAGCTATTACACAGGAACGATTTTCGAAATTGCAATTCCTGAATTTGGCGGAAGCTGCGGTGGCGGCGGACGTTACGACAAGATGATTGGCAAGTTCGCAGGACATGATGTACCTGCTTGCGGATTCTCGATTGGATTCGAACGTATCATTCTCCTTCTTATGGAGAGTGGATTTGAAATCCCAGAAGCTCCAAAGAGAGTGGCTTATTTAGTAGAGAAGAAATATCCGGCAGAAAAGCTTGTTGATGTTATGGCTAAGGCTAAGGAAGCACGTGCAAACGGGCAGCAGGTTTTAGTTGTTCGTATGAACAAGAACAAGAAGTTCCAGAAGGAACAGCTTTCGCAGGAAGGATATGAGGAATTTGTAGAATTCTTCAATAACTAAACGTTTGCAATCGCAGAACGCGATGAAATAGATAGTATGGTAATTTTGTATTAGAAAAAGTGAGGAAATAGAAATGACACAGTCTCGTACTCATACATGTGGAGAGTTAAGACAGAGTGATGCTGGAAAGTCAGTAAAGCTCGTCGGCTGGATGGAAAATTTCAGAGAAGTAGGTTCGAATCTTGGATTCGTCGTTATGAGAGACTTCTATGGCAAGACACAGGTGGTTGCTGAAACAGAAGAACTCGTAAAGACTTTCAAGGCAATCACAAAGGAATCTACAATCTCTGTAGAAGGAACCGTTCGTGAGAGAAGTTCTAAGAATGAAAACATGGCAACAGGGGAAATCGAAATCGTGCCTACGAAGGTAGAAGTGCTCGGTAAGTGCCGTCATGCAGAACTTCCATTTGAAATCAATCGTTCTCGTGAAGCAGATGAGATGGCTCGTCTGAAGTATCGTTATCTGGATTTACGTAATCCGGAAGTTAAGAACAATATCGTGATGCGTTCCAAGGTTGTAGCTGCACTTCGTAAGGCTATGATGGACCATAACTTCATGGAGATTACAACTCCAATTCTTACAGCATCTTCTCCAGAAGGTGCAAGAGATTACTTAGTACCTGCACGTAAGCACCCTGGCAAGTTCTATGCACTTCCACAGGCGCCACAGCAGTTCAAGCAGTTACTGATGGTATCTGGAATCGATCGTTATTTCCAGATTGCACCATGTTTCCGTGATGAAGATGCGCGTGGAGACCGTTCTCCAGGAGAATTCTATCAGTTAGATATGGAAATGGCGTTCGCAACACAGGAAGATGTATTCGCTGTATGTGAAGACGTACTTCCTCCAATCTTCGCAGAATATGGTACTTATGATATCGCGAGCGAAGCTCCATTCAAGAGAATCCCATATCTGGAGTCTATGGAAAGATACGGTTCTGATAAGCCAGACCTTCGTATCGATCTTCATGTAGAAGATGTGACAGAAGTATTGGCTGATACAGGCTTTGGACCATTTGCAACAAAGGATGAAGAAGGAAATGATACTGCAGTTTGCATCAAGGCAATTGCGATCGATAACTTCTCAGAATCTCGTAAATTCATCGATAAGACGATTGATGAAGTAGAAGTGCAGGCTGGAAATAAGCCATACTGGTTCAGAGTGGATGAAAACGGCGAAATCGTTGGTGGTATTTCTAAGTTTGTGAAGCCAGTAGAAGAGCAGGTGAAATCTGCACTTGGATTAGAGAATAACACACTTGTTGTTGTTACAGCAGGCAAGAAGCTCGCTGCACAGAAGACAGCTGGTGTTGTAGTTAAGACATTTGGTGCTAAGGTACCAGGTCATATGGATAAAGAAAGATATGAATTCTGCTGGATTGTTGACTTCCCAATGTATGAACTTGGTGAAGAATCCGGAGAATTAGAATTCTGCCACAACCCATTCTCTATGCCATCTGGTGGTCTTGAGACATTACTTAAGGCAGAACGTGGAGAAATCGATCCACTTACGATTACAGCAGATCAGTACGATTTGGTATGTAATGGTGTCGAACTTTCTTCCGGTGCTGTTCGAAACCATGATCCTGAAATCATGGTAAAGGCATTCGAGATGGTTCGTCTTGGAGAAGATGATGTGAAGGCGAAGTTCCCAGCAATGTACAACGCCTTTACTTATGGTGCACCACCACATGCTGGTATTGCTCCTGGTGTAGACCGTATGGTTATGCTTCTTGCAGGTGAGGATTCTATCCGTGAAATCATTCCATTCCCAATGAATAAGAATGCACAGGATATCATGATGAGCGCACCTAGTGAAGTAACACAGGCACAGCTTGATGAATTACATATCGCAATTGTAAATACAGAAGAATAAAAAGAGGAAGAGCATCGTTTGAGATAATCTCAAGCGATGCTCTTTTTAATGGGAAATGTATAATAATGATATTATCGTGCTCCAACTCGCATAATCTCTGCGATGTACATAATATGGTAATCTCCATTCTCATAGAATTTACTATCGATTCTTGGATGGAAGAAGTCTTCCTTTTTAATCTCTGTGCGAGAGAGTTTGGAACAAAGGAATACCAGGTTGCTTTCATCCAGGAATGGAGTATTTAAGCTGTGATTTACATTGAATTTAAGTTCCGCAATTTTATCTTTGTCACGGCCACTTTCGGAACCGAAAATCTGTAATGCCATCTTGTTTTCCACCTTATCCATATCAAAGAAGTTGATGGAGAATGTTTCGGATTGATCGAGTAGTTCTCGTGTGAAACGGGATTCTCGAACATAGATGGTGATAACATCCTTGCCCCACATCTCACCCATGGCGCCCCAGCTGGCTGTCATAGCATTGGCTTTGCCGTTGACCTCTGTGACGATTGCGCAGGTATCTTCTTTGAATTGACGGAATGGATTGAAGTCCATCTCGTAAATTGGCATTGGTTGAAATACATGTTTCTGATTCATAACAATCTCCCCTTGTAACTTTGCATCTGTCATTTAAAATGCTATATAAATGTCAATCGATTTGTTCTAATAATAAAATTATAGTGGACATAATGAAAAAAAACAACCGAATAGACAGTGTTTTCTTGACACATAATTCTAAAAGTTTGATAATAAATTCTAAAAGAAAAAAGATTATGAAAATGGAGGCAATGAAATGTTAGACATCAGATTTGAAAAAAGAGAGAAGCTTAAAGAAAAACCAGATCAGAAGAATCTGCCATTTGGTAAATATATGACAGATTATATGTATATCTGTGACTGGAGTAAAGAAGAGGGGTGGCATGATGCCAGAATCGTACCGGAGGGACCAATTCCTATGGAACCTAGCTGTATGACACTGCATTATGCGCAGGAGACATTTGAAGGATTAAAGGCATATCGTAGAGCGGATGGCAAGATTCAGCTGTTCCGTCCAGAGATGAATGCGAAGCGAATGCAGAATTCCAATGCGAGACTTTGTATGCCGGAATTCCCGGTAGAGGATTTTGTAAATGCTGTAAAGACATTGGTAAAGACAGAAGAGGATTGGGTTCCATCTGAACCAGATACATCCCTTTATATCCGTCCATTCTGTTTTGCAACAGAGGCCAGCCTTGGCGTCCATATGGCATCTGCTTATAAATTCGTCATTATCTGTTGCCCGGTAGGTGCTTATTATGCATCTGGCCTGGATCCAGTCAAGATTCTGGTAGAGGATGAATTGGTTCGTGCCGTAAGAGGTGGTACTGGATTTACAAAGTGCGGTGGCAATTATGCGGCATCCATCCTTGGCCAGGTAAAGGCAGAAAAATTAGGCTATGAGCAGGTATTATGGCTGGATGGTGAGACACGTACTTATGTTGAAGAAGTAGGATCTATGAATATCATGTTCAAGATTGATGGAGAAATCTGGACAGCACCAATCGAAGGAACTGTTCTTCCTGGTGTAACACGTGATTCTATGATTCATCTGCTCCGTGACTGGGGTTACAAGGTGCGTGAAGAACATCTTGCAATTAAGGATCTTATGGAAGCTGGACATAATGGCAAGCTGGAAGAAGTATTTGGAACGGGTACAGCAGCCGTAATCTCTCCTGTTGGAGAACTTCGTTACAAGGATGATGTCATCCAGATTAACGATATGAAGACTGGCGAATTGACACAGAAGCTCTATGATACATTAACAGGTATCCAGTGGGGCAAGTTAGAAGACAAATACAACTGGACACTTCCAGTAGAAGACTAATCGATTCTTAAGCATAATAGATTGAGAAATGTTACATCTCTCCTGCAATAAGCAGGGGAGATTTTTTTTATAGATTATGGCATACTAAACATAGAGTGTGCAGTTTGATTTTTAGGAGGACGTATGAATATCGAAAAGGAAGAGAGAACAGAGAAGATGTTTAAGACGATTGCGACAAAGACGAGTTTTTATCTGGAAGTGTTTATGGCAGTGTTTGTTTTGCTTGGTGCACTTGTCTGTATTTATTTTATGGTTCCGGAATTGCTAGAACTTATAAAATCGGGTGGCGATGCAGAATCTTTTATGTCTTATCTGGAGCAGATTTTTACGATTGTCATTGGAATTGAGTTTTTGAAGATGCTCTGTAGACCGACTTCGGAAAATGTGCTGGAGACGATTATTTTCCTGATTGCAAGAAATATGGTAATCAATCATGGGACACCACTGGAGAATCTGATTTCTGCGATTACGATTATTGGTCTGGCTGGTGCAAAGAGAATTCTTAGACATAATAAGAAATGATTCCGCTGCAAAAAGCAGTAGGAATCCTGCCCTAAAAATGGGCAAAAAAAATACAACCGTCGGGGTTGTATTTCTTAAGGGGGTTATATAAATATATAAAGGGGAAGCGACATAAGAACACTAATTGGGGGTTCGTTCTTAAGTCTTCCTTATTATATTATCTCAGTCACAAATTTACAATAGCGAAGATGACAAAATACACAATTATATATCTGTATAATTGTGCAATGTGCACAAGTGCTATTCTTTAATGCAATTTTAAGGAAAATCAAGTAGAATATAAGGCATGAGTAGATTAAAAGAATTATGTAAAGATAAAAATGTAAGACAGAGTTTAAGTAAGATTCGAGAGGAGCTATCTGCTGGAACACTGGAAAAAGAAGTGTTGGCGGATTTTACGGATGTAGATGCGATTTCGGACTACGAGACTCTTTTTCAAAATGAAGATCCGAAGGTGCGTAAGAATCTGGCACTTCTGTTGGGAGATTTAGCTACATATATAGAAGAAAAGGACGGTTATACATTTGTCGATCTCCTGATGAAGTATTATCAATCGGAAGAGACTTTATTCGTAAAGGAATCCTATGTGAAGGGACTCTCTTCTTACGATGTAACAGATTATATCGAGGTGCTTCGTGATCGTTTAGCGGTTCTTCAGAGCAAAGATTTGGATGAATCGGAGAAGAAGCATGTCCGCGGCGAGAGAAAACAGTTAGAGAAGATCTTAAGCGGATTTGAAGTGGTAGAGCGTAGCTTTGCATTTCCGGAACAGGAATTCGAACTTCTTTTAACGGCGGACGAATTGGTTCGCGAGGACTTGTCCGGGGATTTCCATGGAAGCAGAATCTCTTCGAGTGGAGTTCGTATTCGTAGCAAGGAATGGAAGAAGATTTATAGCAATCCTTTATATAAAGAAGTGCTTTATCTGCTTCCGATGAAGCGCGGTACCGTTATGACGAAAGAGAATGTTGGTGCAGTGATTGCTGAGAGCAAGATGAAGGTGATGTTAGATCAGCTTTTGGTAGGTGGCGCACCGTACCGTTTCCGCATTCAGTGGAAGGGCCTTCCGGAAGAGCATAAGCCGGCTTCCAAGGAGATTGGCTTTGCTATCGAAGAAGCGAGCAAGGGCGTATTCCAGAATGTGCCATCGGACTATGATGTGGAGTTACAGTTCCAGATTCGAAAAGACGGTACATTGGCACCGTTCTTCCGCTTACCAATGATGGAAATGCAGCGTTTCGCGTATCGTAAGGAAGCGCTTTCTACATCGACAGCACCACTTACAGCCGCATCGATGGTTGCACTTTCCAAAAAGTATATGAAGAAAGATGCACAGATTATCGATCCGTTCTGTGGCGTGGGAACACTGCTGATCGAGCGCCATCGCGCACTGCATGCCAGAGAGATCTATGGACTGGATACCTTTGGGGATGCCATCCGTGCGGCACGTGTGAATACCGAAGCTGCCGGCATGCATGCGAATTATATTAATCGAGATTATTTTGATTTTAAACATGACTACCTCTTTGATGAGGTGATTACGGAATTTCCGGATCTTTATTCCAAGGAACCGAAGGAACGTGAGGACTTCTATCAGGCGTTCTTCCGGAAGACGAAGGAGATTACCACAGATTCTGCGGTATTGATTCTCCTTAGTAATGAAGAGAAACTGTTAAAGAAATTGATGCGTCTTTCCAGTGATTATACATTGGAACAGACGATTGCATTTAGAAAAAGATCCAAGATTTTCATTATAAGAAGGAAATAAATTATGAATATATCAGGGGTGAAACACTTAGACCGGGGGATGCAAAGAGTTGAAAATCTAGAACGTAAGGCTTTACAGG
This sequence comes from Lachnospiraceae bacterium AC2012, assembly GCA_000702525.1. GTDB lineage: Bacteria > Bacillota > Clostridia > Lachnospirales > Lachnospiraceae > FD2005. The sequence continues at coordinate 1,053,140 of JNIN01000001.1, read as the reverse complement.
ACCTGCAGGACGTCTTCGCTAAGACAAATCATATCTATATGTTTTGCTATGATGCTCTTAGTGGAGAGGTTACGGACATTCATGCGGATGAGGATGAGATGGCGTATCTGCGTAAATATTTCCTCTCGCATAAAGATGCCTTAGTGCGCCAGTTTCGTGATGGCGATATAGAAAATGTAATCGATGCGCCGATGGAGGAATCGCATCTTATGATGCGTGGTCTTTCACTCCGAGGGGAGAAACGAAAACTTGTCGGTGTATGGGTGATGATGGCCATCGATGGCAATGCGCTTTCCGAGGATACGTATCTTTCTAATGCGTATCGCAAGACGACGAGAGCGCAATTCGACGAGGCAACAGAACTTTTAGAGACGCTGACAGAGCGATATATGGAAGAGATGATTCGAAAGGATAGACTTTCGGATGATTTGGGACAGGTGGAAAACAGTGGCCGAAAGACGGAGGCACTGTTGAAAAAGAGCGAAGCTTTGACAGAGATTTTGAAGTCCTTAGAAGAAGAGGGGGACTTTATCCATGTGGCAAAGAAGATCTTAGAGCAGGTTACAGAATTCTATGGAATTAGTAATGCTTCCATTCTTCGCTTGAATTCCGATCAGGAAACGGTGGATATGATTATCGAGTGCAGCAAATCGAGAGAATCGCTCATAAATGATTTCCATCATGTTTCGATTTCAGAGCTGCCATTCTTCACGGGTAGACCTTATACGATTTCCTCCAGCGCGGATGCGCCAAAAGAATTCCAGAGATTTCTAAATAAATACGATGTGATGTCGGGCGTGTTCCTACCGATTAAGGTCAGTGAACAGAACGGGATGTATGTCTGCTTCCTGGTGCATGGGGAAGAACGTCGATGGACGATGGATGAAGTGAAGTTCTTAAATGATGTAAAGTGCGTTCTGCAGACAGTACTTGTAAAACGAATCACGAAGAATTCACTTGCAAGTTCCTATAGCACGTTAGAATCGATTCTTGAAAATACGGGCTGTGGAATCGCCGTAGTAGACGCTAGAAAGAGGATGTTACTCTATACCAATGGCACTTACAAAGAGATGGTTCGAAATGAGGTCGATAGTAGTACCTTGGAAATGTTACTGCTCGACACAAAAGATGCGGAGACGAAACATTTCGAATATCATTCGGTTGCGTCTGATTTCTGGTATGATTTATCTTTTGAGAATATTCATTGGGTGGATGGCAGAAGTGTCAGACTTTGTACGCTCTATGATATTTCCGAGATGAAGCAGTACCAAAAACGGATAGAACGTCAGGCCAATATGGATTATCTGACGGGATTGTATAATCGAAAACGTTGCGAATTGGATTTGGATATCGAGATTCGAAATGCCAAGCGGGAAAGTGCCGAAGGTGCGCTTCTCTATATTGATTTGGACGATTTTAAGAATATCAATGATGGACTTGGTCACACCGTTGGTGATGCCTTGCTTGTTGCGGTAGCGGATGAATTCCAGAAGATTACCGGAGTGACTGTGAAAGCTTATCGAGCAGGTGGAGATGAATTTGCTTTGATTATTCCAGCATCTGAGAATCAGCGTATCGAGAAGATTGTGAATCGCATTATGGACGCGTTTGCAACGCCTTGGAATCTCGAGGATCAGGAGTATTATTGCACGATGAGTATGGGCGCCGTTTATTTTCCAAAGGATGGAGAAGACGTTACGACCTTGATGCAGCGCGCCGATTTTGCACTTCGTGATGCGAAACATCATGGTAAAAATCATGTGGAATTTTATAGTGAGAAAACCGGAGAGAGAGCGATTCAGAGACTGGATATGGAGCGTGCACTGAGAAGTGCGGTGGAGCATGATTGTAGTGAATTTTTGGTTTATTATCAGCCGATTGTAGATGCTTCCCAGCCGGGACACCCTTGTAGAGGTGCGGAAGCACTGGTGCGTTGGCAGTCCAAAGACCTTGGCTTTGTGATGCCCGGGGATTTCGTTCCGCTTGCAGAATATCTGGGATTGATTGTCCCAATCGGACAGCATGTACTCTTAGAGGCGTGTAAGCGATGCAAATTCTGGAATGATTATGGTCATCCGGAATATAAAGTGCATGTCAATCTTTCCGTGATTCAGTTAATTCGTGATGATATTGTACTGACGGTGCAAGATGCGTTAGAGAGTACGGGATTGATGCCTTCGAATCTGACATTAGAAGTGACAGAGGGACTTGCGGTGCAGGATATGGAAGCGATGAATCGAATTCTGGCGGAACTTAAGAAGATGGGGGTTCGCGTGGCCTTGGATGATTTTGGTACGGGATATTCTTCCCTTAGCTATATGAGAGATATGCCACTGGATACGATTAAAATCGATAAGAGCTTTATTGATGATGTCGGTCAGGATGATTTTTCTGATGCTTTTGTAAAGACGGTATCCAGCCTGGCAGAGGCGATTGATGTGGATGTCGTAGTGGAAGGCGTGGAAGATCAGAAACAGACAGAAGCGCTTCGTGAGATGAAGGTTGATTTGATTCAGGGTTATTATTATGACAAACCACTTCCACAAGATAAATTCGAAGAGAAGTATTGCATCGAGACGCCTTATAAATTATAATTTTTATCCGTTGGTAAAAATGTAAATTGGAAAGTTTGAAAGGAGTCAATATGGGAAAAATTGGATTCAGTAATGAGAAATATACTGAGATGCAGTCAAAGAGAATTAGAGAGCGAATCGATCATTTCGGTGGTAAGCTCTACCTGGAGTTTGGAGGAAAGCTCTTTGATGATTATCATGCTTCCCGTGTACTCCCAGGATTTAAGCCGGATGCAAAGATTACGATGTTAAAGCAGTTAGCAGATAAGACGGAAATCGTGATTGCAATTAAAGCCGGCGATATTGAGAAGAACAAGGTTCGTGGTGATATTGGTATCACATACGATATGGATCTTCTTCGATTAATTGATGCATTTACAAGCAACGGACTCTATGTGGGATCAGTCGTTTTGACACAGTTTGCCGAGCAGCCATCTGCGGTAGCATATGAGAAGAAATTAAAGGCGCTTGGACTGAAGGTGTTCCGTCACTATATCATTCCGGGATATCCATCGAATATTCCATTTATCGTATCCGATGAAGGATTTGGTAAGAATGATTATATTGAGACAACCCGTCCACTCGTTGTTGTAACTGCACCTGGCCCAGGAAGTGGTAAGATGGCAACTTGTCTTTCTCAGCTTTATCATGAAGCAAAGCGTGGTGTTAAGGCAGGTTATGCGAAGTTTGAAACATTCCCAATCTGGAATATTCCATTGAATCATCCGGTAAACCTTGCGTACGAAGCAGCAACAGCGGACTTAAATGATGTGAATATGATTGATCCATTCCATTTGGAAGCTTATGGTGAGACGGTGATCAATTACAACCGTGATGTGGAAGTATTCCCAGTTCTTAAGACGATGTTCGAAAAGATTTCCGGCGAATCCCCATACCAGTCTCCAACCGATATGGGTGTGAATATGGCTGGAAATGCGATCGTTGACGATGAAGCTTGTCGTGAAGCAAGTAAGCAGGAGATTGTTCGCCGTTATTTCGAAGCTGTTGTAGCGAAGAGAAAGGGTGAAGGTTCAGATTCTGCAATCGCAAAATTAGAGCTCCTTATGGAAAAAGCTGGTGTGACAATTGCAGACCGTGCTGTTGTAGCTGCAGCTAATATTAAAGCAGAAAAGACAGGGGTTCCTTGCGCAGCGTTGGAACTTGCAGATGGAACGATTATTACAGGTAAGACATCACAGATGCTGGGTGCTTCATCTGCGATGATTTTAAATGCATTAAAGCATTTCGCAGGGATTGAAGACGGTGTCAAATTAATCTCTCCAGAAGTTCTTACACCGATTATGAATCTGAAGGTAGATTATCTTGGAGATGGAAATCCATTACTTCACCTGGATGAGCTTTTAATCGCACTTTCACTGGAAGCCATTCATAGTGAAGATGCTAAGAAGGCATATGATTGTCTTCCAATGTTATCAGGATTAGAAGTACATTCTTCCGTAATCCTTTCTCAGGTTGATGTGGGAGTATTTAAGCAGCTTGGCGTGCATTTAACATGCGAACCAAGATACGAAGGAAATAAGTTATATCATAATTAAAGAAAAACGAGACGACTTCGGCCGTCTCGTTTTTCTTTTAGTCTATGCGAGTGAGTCTTTAAAAGATTTATTTGACATAAGAAAGTATAGGTGTATACGATTCTTTCTATTAGGAGTCATTCGACTGCGTAAAAAGAATTAAGTGAAATGAAAATAAGCCAGATTTGAGTTTCCTCAAACCTGGCTTACAAAATAGATGCAGGAGATGGGACTTGAACCCACACGATATTGCTACCACAGGCACCTGAAGCCTGCGCGTCTGCCAATTCCGCCACTCCTGCGAACAAGTGATATTCTATCTGTTTTGGGGATTTGTGTCAACAGTTTTTTTGGTTTATCCGCACTTATTATTGTTTGGAAATGAGCTAACAAAAAATCTAAAAAAATAATAAAAAAGTGCTTGACCGAATGATGGTGCAATGGTAATATATAGGAGTCGTCGCGAGAGACGAGTTCTCAAGTGAATATACGCGGAAGTGTCGGAATTGGCAGACGAGCAAGACTAAGGATCTTGTGGTGGTTACATCGTGCGGGTTCAAGTCCCGCCTTCCGCATTTAATTTCATAATAGTTGCAATCATTGTTTTTACAATGTGAGCGGAAGTGTCGGAATTGGCAGACGAGCAAGACTAAGGATCTTGTGGCAGCAATGTCGTGCGGGTTCAAGTCCCGCCTTCCGCATCCTAAAAAGGGAGCTGGGAAAATGAGTATCTCATTTTTTCACAGCCCCTTCTTTTTTATTAATGAATCTTGCTTTTTATACTAGACTAAGAAAGATTTACAATAATATGAACCCCGAAAAAACCGTTTTCTTCGAAGAAATCAATTAGACCATTATTCTTTTCAACATAATAACGAACACTTTGAAGCCCGATTCCGTGATTTACGTGGTCGGGCTTTTCTGTTTTAAAATGAGGATTTTTCTTTAATACAGACTCTTCGATTCGGTTTCGAATAATGACTCCCAATTGATTATTATCTATATAGGTGTGAATACCGATTTCTCTTTGCGATGGTTCCAGTTTAGTTTCGGCCTCAATTGCGTTATCTATCAGATTCGAAATGATAACAAACAGATCCATATTATGATAGTCAGAAGGCATAAATGTACGGATGGTAACTGTAATATGGTTATTGTTACAGGTCTCTAGCTTTGATTGTAATAATGAATTTAAAACAGAGTTATCCGAATAATTAGGCGCGGCGTTAGAACTAATAAGGCCAATTCGCTCTTCAATATCTTTTTTTACTTCTTCTGTTTTGCAATCATTTAAGAGAATTTGATAGTTTAAAAGAATATTTTTTAAATCATGTCGAAGATATTGCGTAAGTGCAGCTTGCTGATGTTGACTTTTTAGTAATTTCTTTTGCTCTTTTATTTGCGTTTTAAAAATCTCTTGAGATAGCAATTCATTGTTTTTTATACTTAATCGATGAAGAAGCAGAAGTACGAAAAAAGTACAGATCATCATAAAAGCACTGATGCTACAACATACGATTGCAAGATTTATGCTGTAGGGTGCCATTTTTGCGTAAAGAAGATATGTACCAATCATTATCATAAAATCACAGAAGAAAAAAATAAGTGAAATATATAATTCGGTCTCAGTGAAAAGAGAAGATTTGTATTGACGATACTTTTTAAAATAATAGATAAAAACTAATTCAAGTAAATACGTGGAAAGTATAAAGTAAACACGGGTTGCCGTTGGCTGAACAGATATTAAGGGAATGTTGGTCGTGCTTATGCAAGAAAAAACAAAATATGTGAGTGTTCCACAAGCAATGTCTAAAATGTTATAAATTACAATCAAAAGAGTTTTTGATAAAAGACTCCCGGTGAACCAAAGATGGATAAGAAAAACATCAAAAATAACGCCAATTATGGATGCGGGAATACTATCTAATTGATGTTCTAGAACGCACGTTAATAGATATGACAGGGCAGAACCGGCTAGCATAGGTATAAAAATAAAATTTGTGGAACGTTCGTGAAAACATTTAACAAATAAAAAGAGACAAACCTCTTGCAGAAAGCAAGCAAAAAATTCAATAAAATTAAAAAGAATATTCATATTGTATTAACCTCTGATAGTGCATGTATTTCTCTTGAAACTCTTTCTTGCGAGAACGAGAAAGAGGAAACTTTTTTCCCGTGATGAGGGTAACATCATTAGTAGAAATACCGGTAACATATTTAAAATGAACCAGAAAGGATTGCGCGGAACGACCAAATTCTGGACTTTCGCATAGGTCAATGTAGTCTTTAAAGCCACCGCGGATATGATAGGTTTCGTCTGAACAAACAAAATCAATATAGTGACCTTTTGACTCTAAATAGTAAATGGAGTCAATCGGGATAAGAATTATGGATTGATTTTGTGTGACAAGAATCGTTTTTTTCTCTTTATGGTCACGAGTAATATTAAGATTGTTTAAATATGCTTCGCATGCTTCAGGAAGCTCCTGTAGTAGTTTGTCTTTTCGGATGAATCGAAAAGGAGATTGATGAATCGCATCGAATACAGAAGATTCGTGGCTGCTTACAAAGATGATGATTTGTTTCCCATAACGATTCTGGATTTCTTTTGCAATATCTATTCCGTTTTTATCACCTAACAATATATCCAAAAAATATAGGTCATAACGGTTGAGATTCTCTAAGAAATCTTCCGCGTTCAGGAATGTGTTTGTTTGTATGGAAACATTTAGCTCCGAAAAACATTTTGCAATTTCGTTTGAAAGATGCTTAGCATATAGAGCGTCGTCTTCACATATGGCAATTCTATACATTTCGATACCCCCGACGATAAAATCTTAAGATTATTATAAGTCAAATAGATGGATATGAATTACCGTTTTTTGCCAGAATGATGTTATTTTTGCCAGGAGTATTGATATATATCGAAGTTGGACGAAATAATAAATGAAAATAGAACACGAGTATGATGCATTTATGATTAAGTGCAAAAGATGAAGTTGTAAAGGAATACATTTTTATTCAAGGAGGAGTAGCGATATGAAGATTATTAACATGGAGGATTCGGCAAAGTACAAAGACCCTAATTACAGAATTACGTTGAAGGAGAACATTCGACAGGGAAATTTATCAGAATTAAAAGAGACAGGCAAAGTAACAACTGAAGAAGAACGAAATGCTGCTATGGTAGAGGTGAGTGAACGTGCTCGACACATGTATGAATGCTCTTTGGAAAACAAGTATATGGATGAATTTTCAGAGGTGGCAAATGGATTTAAAAAATCTATTTTTTATACATACGGTGACTATAGTAATCATGATTTTTCAGAGAAGGATTTAGATTTTGAAGCGATAGATCGGATGGAAGATACCTATCAACAAAAGAAAGATAGAATTTTTTCTAACTATAGTGGCCAGGCCCAGATATATCAAATGGAAAGATTGGATAATGCATACAAGAAGGCTATGGAAAAGGAGATTTTAAATCCTTTAAAAAGAGCATTCGAACACAAGCTTTCTATGTTTGATGATGGCGGTGAAGTGGTCGGAGAGATAAGTGCGTCGAAAGATACGGTTAAAGATGTGTTAACACACAGAATTGCTTCAAAAGAAATGAATGCAAAACGATTTGAAAAGCTTACAAATGGAACAAAGGATTTCTTTGAACTTTTGGGAAATACAGAATTATGGCATGATACTAATGGCATGAAAGCTATTATATCAAAAAGTGTAAAACAGTATGCAACTATTACTGAGTGGAATACTAATTCAGATGAGTATCGTTCAGCAAAAAGTTTAGCAGGTAAAAATGCGCAAAAACTTATGGATAAGTATGGTCAAAGTACTACAGATTATTATTTGAGGCTACATTAAAAATATAAGAACGTACTGAAGTGTAGAAATATTACAAGGAGGTAGAATAATATGAGTAGTATTAGTTTGAATCGGTCGGAAGGCTATAACGTAAGTGCCGCACAAAGGGAAATTGCGGAACTGGAAGAGTACATTAAAAACAATGGAAATGATTTTAAAACAAAAGCGCTGGTAGCAAATCCCAATGGAGAGACTGTGGAATCAAATAGAGCGAAAAAATCCGCACATCTTGAACAGCAGATTCAAATATCGGAAGAGAAACGAGATGAAGTAAAGAATAAATCTTCGGTAAATCGTTCTGCAGAAGGGGTTGAAATGGAGATCAGTGAGACCGGAAGACTCAGAGCAGAGAATGCAACACGGGAATCCATATTATTAGAGATTAATTCTAATGCAAAAGAGGCAAAGGTTTATCCGGAGTATGAGAAAGCTTTTGAAAAAGAAAGCGTCGGATTTAAGAAAGCATATGCAACCCAGACAATTGGTAAATATGTTGATTCCGGAATTAAGAAAGATGAAGTGGATTTATCTTATGTAGAAAAGCTGAATGCTTTGTATGATAAGCTTCGTGAGGAAATTAAAGGGATTGGAGATTCGGAAGAACAGACTGCCAGAATGAAATCATTGGATGATTCTTATCAGCGTGTTTTTGAAAAGAATATAGTTAAGCCTCTAAAGAGCCAATATGACGGTCAGGCTTCTTTTTATGAAAGTGGAACGACACGTAAGGATTCGCAAATGATTTCTTCTTATCAGGGCTTAAAGGATTCAAGGAGCGTAGTGGATGCGCTCATGAATAACGATAATTGGCATGATACGGATTCAATGAAAACCTTGATTGAAAAGCTTACGGATGCAGTTATAACAAATGCGGCCAGTAAATAGACAATAGGGGTTATTTTAAAACAATAATTTCTGATATACGCTTTGGAATATCTTATGACTCAGGAAGACACTTATTTCAATGGAATGACATTGGAATAAGTGTTTTTTCCGGTGGGGAGTTTTTGTGATGTGTCTTCATTTCGCAAATTTAAAAATTGTTTAAATTTGCGAAATATATACATACATAATTGGGTATAATAGGGATAGTGGATTAATAAACTAAAGGTGGTTACTTAAATGCAGGAGAAATCGTTAAAAACGAACGTGATATTAAATGGGATAAGAACATTTCTCTTTATTGTTTTTCCTTTAATTACATTTCCATATGTCTCGAGAATGCTTGGAGTAGAGAATCTGGGCAAGGTTAATTTTACGATTGCTGTGATTAGTTATTTCTCTTTATTAGCTGGGCTTGGAACCCGAAATTATGCGATCAGAGAAGGTGGAATTGTAAGAAATGATACGGCGAGAAGGACGATTTTCTTCAACGAGATTTATTCCATCAATATGGCAGCGACCGTGCTTTCGTATCTACTTTTGGCTTGTTCGCTGTTTGCATTTCCCGTTCTTCGTTCTTATACGGGATTGCTTTTGATTTATTCGATTGTGATTATCGGTCGAACGTTCGGCGTAGATTGGATGTGCTCGGTTTATGAGGATTATCGCTATATTACGATACGAACCTTACTGATCCAGGTGCTTTCGTTGATTTTTGTCTTTTGTTTTATTCATGAACAGAAGGATTATTATATCTATACCTGGATTATGATGTTCCAGGCGACCGCAGAAGGGGTGCTGAATCACCTTTATTTCGCTCGTAAGCATAAGTTTCAGCTCACCTGGAGGATGAATCTGAAGAGACATCTTCGGCCGGTGATAACGCTGTTTGCGACGGAGGTTGCGACAACGATTTATGTGAGTTCGGATGCAGTGCTCATCGGTCTTTTGGTCGGTGATTATTACAACGGTTTATATTCTGTATCCACAAGAATCTATGATGTGGTGAAACTGGCATTGCTTGCAGTATTTCAGGTTTCTATTCCAAGACTTTCGAAGTATTTTGACAGCGAAGATTTGCATCGATTTGATGATACGATAGAAGAGATGTGTAAGACGATGATGTTGGCGATGTTTCCAGCAATTACGGGTATGATTCTTTGTGCAAAAGAGATTGTGCTTCTAATTGGAGGAACAGCGTATATTGATGCGACACTTTCCCTTCAGATTTTAGCTATATCGGTACTTTTTAGTGTATCGGCACTGTTTTTTGCGCAGTGCATTCTTGTTCCAAAGAAGCTTGAGAAGATTATGCTTCGTACAGCGCTTATTAGTGCGACATTAAATATATTATTAAATCTTGTTTTAATTCCAATTGGAAAGCAGGATGCTGCAGCAGTTACAACAGTTGTTTCAGAAATTTTGAATTTCATTGTATTTTATTTTTACGCGAGGAAACATCTACATCTTAAGAATCTGTTATTCCACGGGGTACAGTCGTTAATCGCATGTACGGGAATGACAGTTTATCTTATACTGTTACATCTAGTGGTTGAAAATGAGATGCTTTATCTACTGGTTGCTATCTTAGGGGGAGCAATGGTTTATGCCATTCTTTTATATGTGCAGAAGAACGCATTATTTATGAATTATGTAAGAGGAGCTAAGAGAAGGTTAAAAAAATAGGGGGATCATATGGAAGATCAGATTATTGTAGCTATCGGTCGTGAATTTGGAAGCGGTGGACATGAGATTGGCAAAGAATTGGCTGAGAGATTGAAGATATCATTTTATGACAGAAATCTTCTCGACCATATGTTTATCGGAGCTGAGGATATCAAAGAGACAATGCGTGGATACGAGGAGAAATTGTCACATCCGATTTTTTCGAGAAAGGTGCGAGGTCATTCGAATTCTATCGCAGAGAATCTTGCGAATATGCAATTTGATTTTATTCGTGAGAAGGCAGAGCAGGGGGAATCCTTTGTTATCATTGGGCGTTGCGCAGAAACAGTTTTGAAGGATAATCCGAATCTGATTACGATTTTTATTCTCGGAGATAGAGATGTGAAGATGGAGCGCGTAAAGCGAATCTATGAATTACCGAAGCAGGATGCATTAAGTAAGATGGATCGACATGATGACAGCCGAAAGAAATATCATAATCGGTATAGCGAATTCAAGTGGGGCGACTCGCGTGGATATGATCTTTGTATTAATTCAAGTAAATTAGGTGTAGAAGGAACAATCGATCTTCTTTATGACTACATCACAAAACGAATAGATAAATAGGTTTTGGATAAAAATACTTATTGGGGGATAGTATATGTTATCTTTAGAACAGATTTTGGCATTGTTGATTTTTATCGTGATGTTCGTATTGATTATATCGGAAAAGATTGAACGTCATGTGGTGACGCTAAGTGCGGCAGCACTTACGATTGTTTTTGTGTTTGGACTCTGTATGCATGATAGAGGCGCAATTTTAAGGGCGCTTAATGTTACACACTTTGCGGAGCGCTCCTTCTGGATTGCAAGCGAAGCAGAGTCTACCGTTAGCACCGGAATCAATTGGGAGACGATTATTTTTATTGCCGGTATGATGATTATGGTAGAAGGAATGGGAAGAGCAGGATTTTTCAAGTGGCTTTGCATGAGAATTGCAGCTCTCGTGAAATATCGCCCGATTCCGCTGATGATTTCCTTTATGTTGATGTCCTTTGTGCTGGCGATGTTTATTGATAGTATCACGGTGATCCTATTTCTAGCCGCTGTGACAGTGGAATTGGCACAGCTTCTGAAATTGGATCCGATTCCCATGATATTATCGGAGATTTTTTGTGCGAATCTGGGTGGGTCAGCGACCATGTGTGGAGATCCACCGAATATCATTATTGGAACATCGCTGCATTATACCTTTCTTGATTTTATAACGCATACGGGTGTGATTGCTCTGGTTGGACTGGTTGCTGTGGTGGCTTATTTTATGCTGGTCTATCATAAGGAGTTAATGCAGGAAAAGGTTACGGAGGAGGATATTCAGGCAATGCCTTCTCCACAATCTGTTGTGAGAAGCCAAAGAGATTTCTGGATTAGTACCGTCATCTTTCTCTTTGCGGTGGTGCTTTTGGTGACGCATGCGCATACGCATCTTACGGTTGGATGTATTGGGATTATCATCGCAGTGATTACGTTATTTTCCGTAGGAAAGGATGCAAGGAAACTGTTGCAGGAAGTGGATTATCGAACCTTGCTTTTTTTTACCGGATTATTTGTGGTTGTGTCCGGATTGGAAGAAACTGGTGTTTTGAACCTGCTGGCAGACTTTATTCAGGATGTCAGTGGAGGCAGAAGACTCTTGATGATTGCCATTATTCTATGGGTGTCTGCGATTGCATCGGCAATTATCGATAATATTCCATTTGCGGCTACGATGATTCCTGTGATTCGCGCTTTGTCTGTTTCCTCGGGGATGGATTTGTCGATTCTGGCCTGGGCGCTTGCACTGGGAACGGATATCGGTGGTTCGGCAACGCCGATTGGAGCGAGCGCGAATGTTGTCGGTACATCGGTCGCGATTAAGAATGGATATCCAATCACCTGGGGAAAGTATTGTCGTACTTCGATCCCGGCATCCATACTGGTAATATTTATTGCGATGTTGATGCTGTTTTTCGTGGCGCTTTAGGCTATTTTTTGATATAGTATTAGTCAAGCTTATTAGTAGGTAAGGAGAAACTTATGGTTTTAGTTGTTGGAAGTATTAATATGGATGTCAATATCCGTGTAAAATCATTACCAAAGCCGGGAGAGACGGTTCTGGCGAAGGGCATTACACAGAGTCCTGGTGGTAAGGGAGCCAACCAGGCAGTTGCCGCTGCAAAATCCGGTGGTGATGTGGTCATGCTTGGATGCGTTGGTCAGGATGAGGCTGGTGACGCATTACTGCAGTCCTTGAGAGAATTTGGTGTAAATACAGATTATATTAAACGTACGGATGAGGTGCCTAGCTCCAAGGCGTACATTAACATTTCCGATGATAGCGAGAATCATATCGTTGTGGATTCTTCTGCGAATTTCATGGTTTCTCCGGAATATATTGCATCGCATGAAGAGCTGTTTCAGCAGGCGGATTATTGTATTATGCAGCTGGAGATTCCTGGAGATTCTGTATATGCAGCAGAGAAGCTTTGCCAGAAATATGGCGTCAAAGTCGTATGGAATCCATCTCCGATCGACAGCTATGAAGAACGCCTGTTAGAGCATGTCGATACGCTGGTTGTAAATGAGACGGAGGGCGAAGTGTTATCTGGAATTCCTGCGGATCAGATTACAGAAGCAGATTGGAATCAGCTGATGGAGAAATATGATATCCGTTCTGTGGTACAGACTTTGGGAAGTCGCGGAAGTAAGCTCTATGTGAGGGGCGAGGAAGCGGTGACATTTCCAGCAGTGAAATGCGATGCGATTGACACAACCGGAGCGGGCGATACTTTCCTTGGAGCTTTGATTACGATGTTCTCCGAGGGCAAAGACGCGAGAGAAGCTTTTCGTTTTGCGGCAGTAGCATCTGGAATTGAAGTGACCAGACGAGGCACACAGTCCGCTATGCCAACAAGAGACGAAGTTTTAACGAAGATAGATTAAAGGAGTTATTTATGATTAATATTTGGATTGACACAGACCCTGGAATTGATGATGCATTAGCACTTGCAATGGCAGCTGCCAGCAAGGAGCAGATTCACGTGATTGGTATTTCTTCTTGTGGAGGTAATTCTTCCCTTGAGACAGTAACCGAGAATGCACTTCGCCTGAGCTCTTACTTAGGAATGGAAGATGCAGTCGTTGTTCGTGGTGCAGCGGTTCCTCTCGTTCGTAAGAAGAGAGATGCAGAAGCTGTTCACGGTGCAAATGGTCTTGGAAATGTTGAGATTCCAGCAACAGAAAAGAAGGCAATCGAAGAGAGTCCATTCCTTGCAATTCGTAACAAGATTATGGAAGTGGAAGGCAAGATTACATTCGTAACACTGGCACCTCTTACTAATGTTGCAACACTGCTTCGTGCATTCCCGGAACTCAAGGATAAGATTGAGAAGATCGTTATGATGGGTGGTTCTGCAGGACCTGGAAATGATACTCCTTATGCAGAATTCAATATCTGGGGCGACCCGGAAGCAGCGCATATTGTTTATAACTCCGGTCTTCCTATTGTGATGTGTGGATTGGATGTTACAACGATCTGCGGTATGACAAGAGAAGCGGTTGCAGAACTTGTTGCAAGCGATGATGAACTTTTGAATATCTATGGACGTATGATGGATTTCGAATTTAATCAGCCATATTATATCAATGAACCATTACTTGGAATTCATGATGCTACAACGATTCTTTACCTCCGTTTCCCAGAACTTTTCGGCGGCGTGCAGTCTACGGTTAAGGTTGATTGTAGCGAGAGAGAAACGGTTGGACAGACAGTTTGTACAGAAGATCCAAATGGTAATGTCTTCCTGTTAAATCAGGTAGACCAGCCAAAGCTTATGGCAACAGTAATCGAGATGTTAAAGGAATTATCTGCTTCCTTAAAATAGTGGAAATATAGTAGAAGTGATATAAATCGAAATAGAGATAAAAAGCGATGGAACTTGAGGTTCGTGGAACCAAAGTTCTATCGCTTTTTTTGATGGGAAAGAAATTTATTATTTTAAAAATGCCGGTCCGATTTCGCCGTTCATAAAGTGTTTACGGCAGAGAGAAACGTACATATCGTTGCCGCCTAGTGCAACCTGCTCGCCCTCCGTGACCATTTTTCCATTACAGACACGTGCCTGAAATCTCGCCTTGTGTCCGCACCAGCAGATGGTTGGAACCTCTTCCAGATTGTCCGCAAGTTCTAGAAGTCTTGCGGAACCGGGGAATGCCTTGCCAAGGAAATCCGTTCTCAGTCCATAGCAGATAACCGGGATATTCAGATTGTCAACAATCCAAGCGAATTGATCGACCTGTGCAACGGATAAAAACTGCGCTTCATCGATGATGATGCAGTCGATTTCGTCGGCATCTTTGAAATCCGGTGTTCGTTCTTCTAGAAAGCTTTCTACAGATTCGCATTCGGCGGATAAGCCAATACGAGATTTGATGATATTGTCTCCGTCACGGTTTTCCATACCTGGCTTTAATACGACGGCATGCATGCCTCTCTCATAATAATTGAATCGTACCATCAGTGCATTCGCTGTCTTGGATGCGTCCATAGCACCATAGCGAAATATTAATTTAGCCATAATTCCCCTCCAACTTTTGTACTGCATTCTATTCTACCATAGCCCTATTATTCATGGTAGAATAATGTGTAGTGAAACAAAAGTTTTAGGAGTTTTTATGACAGAAAATAAAAATGTTGATCATGTAAATGCACCTTCCGAGGAGAAGCCACATAAGCGTAGAGTACGATATAGTGGGAAATATCCAAAGAAGTTCAGTGAGAAATATAAAGAGCAGAATCCCGAAAAATATGGAGATCAGATTCAGCATGTCATCAGTAAAGGCAATACACCTGCCGGCATGCATATCTCGATTATGGTGCAGGAGATTTTAGATGCACTTCAGATTCAGCCGGGGATGAAGGGACTCGATTGCACTCTGGGGTATGGCGGTCATTCGACAGCGCTTTGTAAAAAACTCGAGGGCGAGGGGCATCTCTATTCCCTCGATATCGATCCGATTGAAATCGTGAAGACGACAAAGCGAATGCGAGATCGTGGTTTCGATGAGAACATCTGGACACCTATCCATACGAACTTTAGAAATATTGGAGAAGTGGCAAGAGAACATGGACCATTTGATTTTATAATGGCGGATCTTGGCGTTTCCTCCATGCAGATTGATAATCCAGAACGAGGATTCACATGGCGAGAAGATGGACCGCTGGATCTTCGATTTAATCCGGAAAGTGGCGTTTCCGCGGCGGAACGTCTGAAGGAATTAGACCGTGATGAGATGACCAGTCTGTTTATAGAAAATGCAGACGAACCTTATGCAAGAGACATTGCGGATGCTATATCTAAGACACTTCGTGCACATAAGCCGTTGGAGACCAGTGGGCAGTTAAAACAGCTGATTGAAGATGTGGTATTGCAGGAAAAGGAAGTAAAGTCCTTAAGTCGCGAGGAACAAAAGAAGCTTGTGAAAAAATCCTGCACAAGAGTATTTCAGGCGATTCGAATTGATGTGAATCAGGAGTTTGAAGTACTCTATGAATTTTTAGAGCAGCTTCCAGATGCTTTAGCACCGGGGGGAAGAGTTGCGATTCTTACCTTCCATTCCGGAGAAGATCGTCTGGTAAAGAAGTTCTTTAAGATGCAGAAGAAGATGGGACTTTATTCTGAGATTACCGAGGATGTGATTCGACCATCCAAGGAAGAGTGCTATCGTAATCCGAGAGCACATTCGACAAAATTACGTTATGCCATCAAGGCATAGACTAGATGCGGGGGCTTGTATATATGAACGGGAACAGTTTTTTTCGAGTATTTTTAAAGCAATTGGTTAAGATCTTATGGGGGGAGATTGCCGTTGCCTTAAGTTTTGGGTTTGTCATCGTGATGATGGTGCAGTTTGGGCTGCTACGACATGTGGATATTTATGGAAGACATCTGACAAGAACGGGATTTTTGTTCCACATCTTTCTAATCATCGCGATGGTTTTCTGCCCTATTTATATTATGCTTTTGACGGCAAAGAGAATGTCTAATGAGCTTCGTTATATCGCGGAATGTACGAGTGAATCGGATGCGTCAGAAGTGCAGGAGTTTCAGAATATCATTTTTATGAGGAATGTGTTGGAACAGTCGTTAGCAGAAGTAAAAGATGAGAGAAATCAGATGCTTGCGAAGGATCGGCTGTCGGTATCCAAGCTTTGTGGGGATTTGGAAAAACAATTATACATCGCTAATGAATATGTGAAAGCGTTAGAGTCGGAAAGCTTGACAGAGACGCAGAAAGAGAGGATAGAAGGACTTTTGGCTTCGATGAAGGATATGCAGACAATGCTCCATAACCAGATGGATGATTTGCATAACCAAAGGGAGAAAAAGCAGTTCTATCTGCAGGACATTGTAGAGGAGTGCATGGAAGATTGCGCTTATACGATGTACGAGAAGCAGTTGACGTATAAGATTGTTGGAAATGATAACTTAAGTGGCATCGGAGAACTGCTTCCGAAACAGAAGATTTATAGAATTATGATGAACCTTCTGGATAATGCTATTTCATTCGCACCGGAGAAGGGTGAAATTCAAATTGATTTAAAGCTAAATGATGATATCGTAATTGCTGTATATGACGGTGGTGTAGGGTTCCCAAAGGGTGTGATTGCCAAATTTAGAAATCATGAACGGATCAATGAAGGCTTGGAAACTGCGGAAATAATTGCCAATTCGATGGGTGGAGAACTGTGTCTGTCAAATACAAAACATGGTGGTTGTGCGAGCCTGATTTTACCAATTATATAGATGAATATAATAGAAAATTTCTTAAATATTAAGTTTTGATAAAGAATTGACTTGTAATGTTTTGATATCAAAGAAATTTGATATGATTAAATTACTTTCATATGGGCTTTAGGGGGTTTTACATGAGTCAATTACAATATTTCCAGATCGGACTGGAGTTATGGGGGGCCGTATTTTCTGCTACGTGTGCAGGAATATTGCTTATTCGAAAAAAGTACATAAAGAAGACGGTTTGGTTGTTGATTTCCATGCTTGTTATAAATGCAGTTACGATGGTGATGGATTGCCTTGCTTATATTTATCGAGGTAACGTTACTTCGCTGGGGATTGTTATGACCAGAGTCAGTAATTTCATGGTGTTTTCCTTGAATTACGTGATGTTTGCCCTGGCAGCGGCTTTTTTCTATCATGTGATTAAAAATCATGGAGGTAGAGAGAATCGCAGATGGGTGAATATGGTACATCTACTTTGTACGATAGGCATGATCTTAGTTATTATTTCCCAATTTACAGATTTATATTATGGATTTGACGCGACGAATCATTATTTCAGGACAGCTGGATGGTATTATGGAACGATTATTATGTATATCTGTTTCGGTATTTGTGTCTATGAGATTTTGTTGAATCGACAGAAGATGCCGAAGGATATTCGTTTTGCATTATATGCCTTTATTATGATTCCGATTGTGGCTGTGATGCTGCAGATGGTTTTATATGGCATGTCGCTTATCAATGTTGGTATTACCTTTGCCTTATTACTTATGTTCCTGAGTTATGAAATGAAGGAGGTGCATGATTACGCTGCACTTCAGATGGAATATGAACATAAGAAAATGGATGTGGCACATCAGGTTGAGGAAGAACGGATGCAGCAGGTCGGTCTGGTTTCCTTTGAAGACGAGATGGAAGTGGTAGAGGATTATCTCTATTCGCAGATGGAGAAATATGGAATGGATATGCAGGTGAATCGCGAGATTCGAGCCGTTGATTTCAAGATTCCATCGTATGCGATTCGTTCCTTGGTGCAATATGCGGTTTGCTTCGGATTGAAGCCTAAGGATGGAGATAAGACGTTATGGATTAAGACAGATCGGGATAGAGCTAAGACCTATATTATTATTGAAGATGATGGGAATGGCTTTGACACAGAGAAGATAAATGAGGATCCTGCGGATAATTATTTTATAGATATTCAGGGAATTCGAAAGCGTATACAAGAATTACAAGGAGGATCCTTAGAGATTCGAAGTGAAATGAATCATGGAACCAGAATTGTAATTATTATTCCGGATAATCGAGATATGAAGCTGTAAACAGTAATTGTTTTTTATACGGGGAGGATATGTTATGAAAAAACGTGGTAGTTTACGGTGGAAGATGCTAGGCTCCATACTTCCATTTATTGTATTGGCAATGGTACTTCTGACGGTGATTTCAGAAAGAACCAGTAGTAACATTATCAATGAGCAGATTGCAAGCCATATGACGGCAGAATTAAATGCCAGTATGAATGAAATAAACGGTGATTTAAGCGTTGTTCGTGGAACGGCAGTGGATTTGGCGTCTATGGTAGCGGGTACTTATCAGAGTACAACCATGGAAGAATATAAGGCGGTATTTTCGGAAGCGGTTGATAATTCGGACTTCCTGAGTGGCTCTGGTATCTGGTTTGAACCATATGCCTATGATGCTTCACAGGAATATATTGGACCATATTGGTACAAGGATGGCGATGAAATCGTGGAAAACTGGGATTATAGTAACGCAGAATATGATTACTTTACGCAGGAATATTATACGATTGCAAAGGAACTGCCAGCGGGGGAAGCGGATATTACAGATCCGTATTATGATCCTACTTCTGGAACTATTATGTCAACTTGTATCGCACCGATTTATAATAATGGGAAATATTTGGGCTGTATCTCAGCAGATATCGTACTTGGAACGGTGCAGAGTATCGTGTCGGATGTAAAAGTGGGTACGAATGGTTGCGCAATGCTGACAACAGGAAATGGAACTTACCTCTATACGGAGGATATGTCAAAAGTTGAGAATAGTGTAAATATTACCGAAGATGAGAATCAGTCCTTACAGACGGCAGCAAAAGAGATTTTTGCAAATGATACAGGACTTACGTCCTATACGGATGGAGAGGAGACGTATAATCTCTATTATTCTACGATTCCTGGTGTAGAGTGGAAGTTGATGATTCAGATTCCACAGTCTGAATTACAGGCACCGGTTCATCAGCTGATTAAATCTATGACTGTGGTAGCTGTTGTAGCAACGCTCATTTGTATTTTGGTTGTATTGCTTCAGGTAAATAGTATTGCCAAGGCAATTTCCAATGTGAAGAATTTTGCACATAAGTTGGCCGGCGGTGACTTTACGGTTTCGAAGATGCAGTTGAAACGTGGGGATGAAATCGGTCAGATGGGTGGAACGCTGAATGATATGTACGAGAGTAACCGCGATATCATTTCCAGAATTGCGGAGGGTTCCAGCCAGGTAAGTGGTGCGAGTGAGCAGATGACGCGTCTTGCACGGGATTTATCAACGCAGTTCGATGCGATTCAGAATAATATGGCTGCAGTGAATGATGCGATGACATCTACCGGTGCAGCAACCGAAGAGGTTAGTGCATCCGTAGAAGAAGTCAATGAATCCGTAACGGATCTTGCAAAAGAAGTCTCTGCAACTGCCAAAGAAGTCCGTGAAATCAAGGCGAGAGCAGAAGAGATTGAGAGCGGAAGCAAGCAGGCATATAGTCATGCCACGACTATTGTAGAAGCTCGTGAGAAGGATCTGGAAGTGGCAAGGCAGAAGGCAGAAATCGTATCCAAGATTGGAGACCTTGCAAATTATATTGCAGATATTGCCGATCAGATCAATCTATTGTCATTGAATGCAACGATCGAGGCTGCCAGAGCTGGTGAACAGGGTAAAGGTTTTGCGGTAGTTGCATCGGAGATTAATAATCTTGCGAGTGAGACAGCTGGTACCGTAGACCAGATTAAAGAGACGATTGATGGTGTACAGGATGCCTTTAAGTCGCTCGATGACAGTGCTTCGGAATTGCTTGTATTCCTGCAGGAAACGGTAACACCGGATTATGGTAAATTTGTTACCTTTGGTAAGCAATACGGTGATGATGCAGAGATGTTCGGTGGATTGTTTGAAAAGATTGATGATATGGTAAATACCATTCACCATAGTATGGATGAAGTAAATCTTGCCGTACAGTCCATTGCGGAATCTGCGCAAGATACTGCAAGCAGTAGTGCAGAGATTACCGATACAGTCAATGACGTATCCGGTGCGGTCAATGATTTCTCAGATATGGCTGTCAATCAGGAAGATGTTGCAGAAGATTTGAGTAGCATTGTAGGACAGTTTAAGTTATAAGTTTTAGATGAAAAGAATAATTTAAAAAAATAACGTAAGAAAGAGGCGAAATGGATGATGATTTCGCCTCTTTTTAAAAGTGCTAATTTAGCACGGTATTATTTTGTCGTTGATTCGTTGGCTTCTTCCATACATTTTTGGATGGAAGCAATTGCGATATTATAGTATTGAAGGACTTCCTGCCCTTTTACAGAATTTGGGCATTTTAAGGCCTTTTCTTCGAAGAATCGAAGCGCTCTTTTTGCGGAGTTTTTCGTTACTTCGTTTCCGCGGATATAGAATGTTCCTGTGGAACGGTCATAGTGATTTGGCATCTCGATGTTGAGGCCATCGTTATTCATTGCTGTTGCAAGCTGTGAAATTAATTGACTACGGCTAGCCATGGAATATCCCTCCTAAAAAATCATATTCTCCTACTTTAATACGTGAAATGAAATTCGTCTATGTAAAAAATGCATAAAAATATCTCGTTTTTATCAAAAACGATGCACACAAAAGTTTCAGGATGGGGTAAAATAAGAGTTTGTTGAGAGGAAATAATGACGAATGATTCAGAAAATGACAAAATTTGATAAAGATGTATTAGAATTGTACGTAAAGTATAGAGAAACGGAACTGTTTCATCTAAATGAGCCGGATGTGGGCGTTTTTATTGCAGAGAGCCCGAATGTGATTGGGCGGGCATTACGCGCTGGCTATGAAGTCCTTTCGATTTTGATGGAAGAAGCCTATCCGAAGGAGGAGAACCAGGAACAGACAGAGGATGTTTTGTCGCTGGTTCCAGAAGAGGTGCCAATCTATACGCTTCCGTTGGATGAGCTGGAGAAGGAAATCAAGGGCTTTTCCATGACACGAGGGATGTTGGCAATTTTTCGAAGAAAGCCGATGCAAACCCTCGAGGAAATCTGTGAAGGGAAGAGACGCATTGTCGTCCTTGAAAATGTTATGAACCCTACGAATGTGGGAGCGATCTTTAGAAATGCAGCGGCACTGCATATGGATGCTGTGGTTCTTACCAAAGGGTCAGCCGATCCGCTCTATAAAAGAGCGGCGCGCGTTAGTATGGGGACGGTGTTCCAGATACCATGGACAGTGATTTCTCAGAATACAGTAGATATGGATGCATTACATGCGTTAAAATATAAAACAGTAGCAATGGCGCTAACCGAGGATTCCATCGATCTTACGGATCCAAAGTTAAAAGAAGAGGAGCGGTTGGCGATTTTAATGGGGACAGAGAGCGCCGGTTTACAGCGGGAAACGGTGACTAAATCAGACTACAGAGTGAAGATTCCTATGCGAGAGGGCGTAGATTCTTTGAATGTTGCTGCTGCATCCGCAGTGGCTTGTTGGGAGTTAGGCAAAGAAGATTAGACTAGATTGAGGTAAGGGAAGTATATAGAAATATGGGTAATCAGAAATTAGAGAAAATATCATCCGATATGCTGCTTAGCGGTATGTATCTGGATTCGGATTTATATTATATTGTGGATGAGAATCCGGTGCTTTTATGCCATGGTACGGTGATTGATGCTACGATTCTGGATCGATTGAGAGATATTGCGAAACAGGATGTAGAAATTTTCGTTGGGGAAGGAACCTACCAGAAATTACTAAAGCAGCATGAATATGTTTCCAAGCTAAATGGGCAGATTGCGAAACGTTATAATGAGACGCGGGAAGTGATGTCAGAGTTTATACGTGAGACATCTTATACAAATCAAATCAATCAGGAATCGATGGTTCGATTGGTGTCGATGACAAGGAATGCGGTGGATATTATGCAGCCGTATTTCCTGTTACAACTGGGTTCTTACATGAGTGATATGGATGAACTCTTACAGACACATAGCGTAGATGTCGCCATTTTAAATGGCATGATTGGTCGCTGGCTTGGACTGGGGGATGACAGAATTGAAAAGCTAATATCTATTGGTCTTTTGCATGATATTGGAAAACTACGCATTCCGGATCATATTTTGAATAAACCGGGGCGCTTGACGAAGGAAGAATTCGAAGTTGTAAAGCTTCATGCTGTATATTCTTATGAGATGCTGGTTCGTTCGGGAGTTACAGATGAGGAAATACTGACGGGCGTTCGAAATCATCATGAGCGCATTACGGGTACGGGGTATCCGGACGGGTTGATGTTGAATGAGATTCCTTATTTTGCCAAGATTACTGCGATTTCGGATATCTATGATGCGATGATTTCGAAGCGTGTCTATAAGGAAAGTGCGACGCCATTAAAGATTTTAGATAGCTTCTATCGGGACCAGTTTTCGGATTTGGACCCTAGAATTGTAAATTTATTCTTAGAGCAGATGATTCGCGAATTGAATGGAAAATTGGTGATTTTATCCAATGGTGATGTGGGTAAGATTACTTATATCGAAAAGATGCGAATTGCATATCCGTTGGTAGATGTGGATGGAACGATTATTCAGACAGGTCCAAACTGCCATGTAGTATCCGTTTGTGGTGAGATTGTATAGATTTTTTCAAAAAATTTAAAAAATATGAAAAATAAAAAGGAAATGTCTTTTCTTTGCGTAATTAATATTATGTGAGAAGATGTTTCCTTTTTTTAGAGGGAGGTGTTGGTTACGCTTATACGAGAAACAATAGAAATGATGGAACGAGAGACACTCAGTGAATTTGCAACGTTAAGTGTGAATTCCAAGGGTCGTGAGATGGAGGAACCACAGTGTGATATTCGTCCCTTATTCCAGCGAGACAGAGATCGAATCTTGCATTGTAAGGCTTTTCGGAGACTTAAGAATAAGACACAGGTCTTTTTGACACCACTGGGGGATCATTATAGAACCCGTCTGTCACATACGTTGGAAGTTTCGCAAAATGCCAGAACGATTGCGAAGGCACTTCGCATGAATGAGGATCTGGTCGAGGCGATTGCACTCGGGCATGATCTGGGACATACGCCTTATGGACATGCGGGTGAGAAAGTTTTGAACGAGTGCTGCAAAGAGGGTTTTAAGCACAATGAGCAGAGCGTTCGTATTGTTGAAAAACTCGAAAATGATGGAAGAGGATTGAATCTGACCTGGGAGGTTAGAGATGGAATTCGAAATCATCAGATGAGCACGGAACCTGCAACTCCAGAAGGGAAGATTGTGCGACTTTCGGATAAATTAGCCTATATCCATGCGGATATAGATGATAGTATTCGCGCACATATCATTTCCGAGGAGGATATTCCCTTAGAGATTCGTAAGACCCTTGGTTTTGATGCAAAATCAAGATTGGATCATATGATTCATGATGTCATTATGAATTCGATGGGAACGCCAGACATCAAGATGTCGACCGAGGTATTTCAGGCGATGATGGATCTTCGAACCTTTATGTATCAGCAGGTTTATACGAACCCGGTTGCGAAGGGGGAAGAGGTCAAGGCACGTCGAATGCTGAAGATGTTATATGAATATTATCAGGATGTTCCAGAAGATATGCCGAAGAAATTCTATCAGGCAGTAGAGATGGGAGAGGCATCGAAAGATCGTGTGATTGCGGATTATATCTCCGGTATGACCGATCAATATGCATCTACCAAATTCTGTGAATACTTTATGCCAAAGTCATGGGATGTGGATGGAGATTAAATCCTGATTTGACAAATATTTAGAACTAGAAGTTGGAGGTTGGCTATGCCATTTTATTCGGATGAACTAGTCGAAGAGGTTCGTTCCAGGAATGATATCGTCGATATAGTTTCCCAATATGTGCATTTACAAAAAAGGGGAAGTACCTATTTCGGGTTATGTCCCTTTCATAATGAGAAGACGCCATCCTTTTCTGTAACGCCAAGTAAGCAGATGTATTACTGCTTTGGTTGTGGTGCGGGAGGTAATGTCATTACCTTCCTTATGAACCACGAGAATATGTCCTTCCCGGAAGCAATGGAGATGCTGGCTGATAGAGCCGGTATCGAATTGCCACAACGGGAGATGACGGCGGAAGAGAAGATGAGGCAGGATAAACGTACGCAGCTTCTTGAGATTAATAAAGAGGCGGCGAAATATTTCTATTCGATGCTTCGAAGCCCAAGAGGACAACGGGCGATGGATTATTTCATCAAGCGTGAACTTTCACCGGAGACGATGCAGAAGTTCGGCCTGGGATATGCAGATCAGTATAGCAATGATTTGTATAAGTATCTGAAGTCCAAAGGATATTCGGACCAAATCCTGAAAGATAGTGGGCTGGTTACCTTGGACGAGCGAGGTGGACATGATAAGTTCTGGAATAGAGCGATGTTCCCGATTATGGATATGAATGGTCGTGTCATCGCATTTGGTGGCCGTGTGATGGGCGATGGTGAGCCGAAATATCTGAACTCACCGGAGACGATGATTTTCGATAAGAGTCGAAATCTCTTTGGCCTTTATCTTGCGAAGAAGACGCATCGGGAGCAATTGATTCTATGCGAAGGTTATATGGATGTGATTGCTTTGCATCAGGCGGGATTCGATAATGCCTGCGCTTCGCTTGGAACGGCACTTACGTCGGGTCATGCAAATCTGTTGAAGCGTTATGGTAAAGAGATTTACCTGAGCTACGATAGTGATGGTGCCGGCGTGAAAGCAGCGCTTCGAGCAATCCCCATCCTGAAAGAAGTGGGACTCACCTGTAAGGTTATCAATATGCGACCTTATAAGGATCCGGATGAATTTATCAAGGCGCTTGGTGCAGAGGAGTATCAGAAGCGTATTGATGAGGCAGAGAATAGTTTTATGTTCCGTATTCGGATGCTGCAGGATCAATATGATATGAGCGATCCGGAAAGCAAAACGGCGTATCAGGTTGCGATTGCCGATATGATCTTGGAATTTCCGGAAGAGATTGAGAGAAATAATTACGCGGAAGCAGTTGCGAAACAATATAATTTCAGTCTGCAAAACCTGCAGAAATTAATCATTTCCAGAGCGGGCAAGGGCGGAATTGTAAGGAAAGAAGAGCGGAAGCCTCTGAAGTCCGGAATTCAGCCAAAGCCAAAGCAGGACGGTATGCAGAAGTCAGAGCGATTATTGCTCACTTGGATTTGTGAGAATCCAAAGGTATATGAGTTGATTTCGCCTTATGTTGATGCGAAAGACTTCTCAGAAGGTGTATATCGCCAGGTGGCAGAAGAGGTATACAAACAAATTGCAGAAAGTGGTGCGGTTAATCCGGCCAGAATCGTCAGTATGTTCCAGGAAGAGGAACAGCAGCGACTGGTAGCAGCCATTTTTAATACAACCGTTGGTGAACTTTCGTCTGATTCGGATAAGGAAAAGGCGTTGAGGGAGACGGTGCTTCGTGTGAAGAAAAACAGCATGGAGCAGGATCGAAAGAATCTCGATCCGTCTGACATAGACGCTTTGACTCGAATTGTTGAAAATAAAAAGCTTCTAGAGAAGATGAAGCGAATCAAATTTAATGTATAAGATTAGGAGATTATCATGGCAGAAGAAAAGAAAACTAAGAAGACTTCCGCAAAGAAGGGTGGAAGAAAGGAAATCGATAAAGAAGCATTAGAGCAGAAGCTCATGGACCTTCTGAAGATGGCAAAGGAGACAAATAACTCACTTGCTTATGATCAGATCAGTGATGCTTTTAGAGATATTCAGCCAAACCCAGAGCAGTTAGAGCAGATTTTAGAATTCTTCGAGAAGAATCATATCGAAATTCAGAAGGATGCTCCGGTACCAGATGAAGATGGATTTATTCCAGATGATGACGATGAAGAAATCGAGATGGATAAGATTGACCTCTCTGTTCCAGATGGTGTCAGCATCGAAGATCCGGTACGTATGTACTTAAAGGAAATCGGTAAGGTGCCTCTTCTTTCTGCAGAAGAAGAAATCGAACTTGCAAAGCGTATGGAAGAAGGCGATGAAGCTGCAAAGCAGCGTCTTGCAG
Organism: Lachnospiraceae bacterium AC2012; assembly: GCA_000702525.1. Taxonomy (GTDB): domain Bacteria; phylum Bacillota; class Clostridia; order Lachnospirales; family Lachnospiraceae; genus FD2005. The sequence goes on along the minus strand of JNIN01000001.1, from coordinate 1,026,434 downwards.
AAGCAAACCTTCGTCTGGTAGTAAGTATCGCTAAGCGTTATGTAGGTCGTGGTATGTTATTCCTTGATTTGATTCAGGAAGGTAACCTTGGTTTGATTAAGGCGGTTGAGAAGTTCGATTACCGTAAGGGTTACAAGTTCTCTACTTATGCTACATGGTGGATTCGTCAGGCAATCACAAGAGCGATTGCAGATCAGGCTCGTACCATCCGTATTCCGGTACATATGGTAGAAACTATTAACAAGTTAATCCGTGTATCCAGACAGCTCCTTCAGGAACTTGGTCGTGAACCAGTGCCAGAAGAAATCGCAGAGAAGATGGATATGCCAGTAGAGCGTGTACGTGAAATCCTTAAGATTTCTCAGGAACCAGTATCTTTAGAAACACCAATCGGTGAAGAAGAAGATTCTCATCTTGGCGATTTCATTCAGGATGATAATGTCCCAGTACCTGCAGATGCAGCAACCTTTACATTGCTCAAGGAGCAGTTAGGGGAAGTTCTCGAGACATTGACAGATCGTGAGCAGAAGGTTCTGATTCTTCGTTTCGGTCTGGAAGATGGACGTAGCAGAACTTTGGAAGAAGTTGGTAAGGAATTCAATGTAACTCGTGAGCGTATTCGTCAGATCGAAGCTAAGGCACTTCGCAAGCTTCGTCATCCAAGCCGAAGCAGAAAGCTCAAGGATTACTTAGAATAGGATAGGCAGATGATTCATTTATCAAAACGTATGCAGGCGCTGGCAAATCTTGTCAGCTCTTGCAAAACATTCTGTGACGTTGGAACAGATCATGGTTTTCTACCGATTTATCTTGTGCAGAGTGAGACTTGTGAACGAGCCATTGCGATGGATCTTCGCGAGGGACCACTCGATCGGGCGAAGACGCATATTGCAGAATTTGGATTGTCCGATGCCATCGAGACCAGATTATCCGATGGCGTCGCTGCCCTTTCTGCGGGAGAAGCAGATGCAGTTTTAATTGCTGGTATGGGTGGAAATGTTACGATTCATATTCTTACCGAAGGCTTAGCTGTATGTCAGCAGCTGAAGGAATTGATTCTGCAGCCACAATCCGAAATTGATGAAGTACGTAAATTCGTGTTCTCGCAGGGCTTTGTCCTGGTTTCGGAGGATATGGTAGAAGAGGATGGAAAATTCTATCCGATGATGAAACTCGTGCATAAGAGTCAATTGTCGGAGGAAGAATATAAAAATCTTCGTACAGATGAGAGCAAGCCTTATACAGAAGCGGAACTCCTCTATGGACCGATGCTTCTTGCATCGCATCATCCCGTGTTGATGAAGTATCTGAAGAAGGATTTAAAGCGGGAAGAGACGATTCTTTCCAAACTGCCAGATCTTGACGAGGAGAGAATTCTCACAAGAAGAAAAATTGTGGAAAACAAGATACAATTGTTACAAGAATTGTTAAAATAAAGATAGTACGAATTCGTTTGTTTTAGAGGAATCGAGGGTATAAATGCTGGTAAGAGAGATTATTCGTAGATTAGAAGCTGCGATTCCACAAGAGGATGCCTGTTCCTGGGACAATGTAGGATTGTTATTGGGAGATGAAGCATGGGATGTGAACAAAGTCTATGTTGCATTGGATGCGACGGACGAAGTAGTGGAACATGCGATTTCCAGTGGTGCAGATCTGATTGTTACGCACCATCCTATGATTTTCTCAGGTATGAAGAGAATCGTGGCATCGGATTTCATTGGCCATAAGATTTTGCGCTTGGCAGAGCACCATATAGCTGTCTATGCGATGCATACGAATTTCGATATTCATGGCATGGGAGACCTTGTGGATCGTTGTCTTGGATTAGAGGCAACAGAGGTATTGGATGTTTGCCTGGAAGATGGCAAGGGAATCGGAAGTGTTGGTGATTTACCAGAGGAAATGACACTTCGTGATTATGCGATGCTGGTTCGCGATAAATTGCAGATTCAGTCGGTGAAAGTTTTTGGTGAACCGGCGACGTTGTTGAAACGAGTAGCGATTCTTCCGGGCTCTGGAAAGAGCGAGATGGATCTTGCCATTTCGAAGGGCGCAGACGTGCTGGTGACGGGAGATGTAGATCATCATTCCGGAATTGATGCAAATCAGAAGGGCTTGATGGTGATTGACGCTGGTCACTACGGTGTAGAGCATCTGTTCATTTCCTATATGGCGAACGAGATGCGTGGATATTTCCCTTCCATCGAAGTTATAGAAGAACCAAAGAAGGAACCGTTTTATGTCGTTTAGGCTTTTTCTTTGTTTTGTAACTGTTAATGTGATGCTTGTATAGATTACGGTCTCGTCGGTATGACAGAAAAGTGGGTGAGTACATGAAGATCAAATGGCGTGATGAGGAATGGAAAGTACCGGAGGGTACAACATTTCAGGAACTATCAGAGAGAGTACAGGATCAATATCCGGACGATATTGTATTGGCAGTATTTCAAAATAAACTACGGGAATTATGGAATGCGCCTTCCGAGGACGGCGTTCTCGAATTTGTGACGACGGCGCAGGAGAATGGACAGAGAACCTATCGAAGATCCGTTATTTTCATGATGCAGAAGGCGCTTTCGATTCTCTTAGGAGAGAAGCCAGCGGATGTGAAGGTGTTATATTCCATTGGACAGGGATATTATTGCCAGATGTCTGATGGCAGAGTGTTGTCCGATGATGAACTTCGGGAACTGAAGAAAATCATGAAGGATCTTGTCCTTCAGGATCTTCCGATGGAGAAATATACGATGCGAACCGACGATGCGAGAAGTATGTTTCGCGAAGCCGGTATGAACAATAAAGACCGGTTGTTGCGTTATCGTTCATCCTCCAATATCAATATCTATGAACTGGATGGAATCAAGGATTATTTCTACGGCTATATGGCACCGTCGACAGGGTATCTGAGATATTTTGATATCTTCCCATACGATGAAGGGTTTGTATTGCAATTCCCGGATTTAAAGCATACCAGAGAGGTTGCGATGTTTCACCCGGCACAGAAATTGTTCCAGGTACTTAAGACCAATAAGAAATGGTCCGATACGATGGAGATTCCAACAGTGGGCGCATTAAATGATGCCATTGCAGCAGGGAAAGCGAATGATATTATCCTGATGCAGGAAGCTCTGATGGAGGCGCGGATTGGGGAATTGGCAAGAGAAATCATTTCCAATCCATCTCGTAAATTTGTCTTGATTGCGGGACCATCCTCATCCGGAAAGACGACCTTTGCGCATCGTCTTTCGACGCAGCTTCGTGCGCTGGGAGCGCATCCACATCCACTGAGTCTGGATGACTATTACAAACCGAGAAGTGAGATGCCATTGGATGAATTCGGAGAGAAGGATTTTGAGAGCATCGAAGGTTTGAAAATCGATGAATTTAATGACCATATGCAGAGGTTGTTACGTGGTGAGAGAGTACTTTTGCCAACGTTTAATTTCATTATTGGCAAGGGAGAATATCGGGATCATTATATGCAATTGGGTGAGAATGATATTCTTGTAATCGAAGGAATTCACGGATTGAATGAACGAATGACCGAGAGCTTGCCGGCAGAAAGTAAATATAAGATTTATATCAGTGCATTAACACAGCTTAGTATCGATGAACATAATCCGCTGTCTACGACGGATGGACGCCTGATTCGACGTATCGTAAGAGATGCCAGAACCAGGGGAACATCGGCGCAGGAGACGATTGCGATGTGGGATAGTGTAAGGCGTGGAGAACGTATGAATATCTTCCCGTTTCAGGAACAAGCGGACGTAATGTTCAATTCGGCCTTGATTTATGAGATGTCTGTGTTAAAATTATACGCGCAGCCACAGCTGTATGCGATAGAGAAAGGTGCTCCGGAATATGACGAAGCAAACCGTCTCTTGAAGTTACTTGATTATTTCCTTCCGATTCCGCCGGAGAGTATCAGTAGTACTTCTCTTGTGCGAGAATTTATTGGTGGTGGAATTTTCAATTTATAATTTGTATAAAAGAGTCTGTTAAGTGATCGCGGCTGCAAGTGTCGAAAGACCGCAGGTGAGGAAAGTCCGGGCTTCACAGGGCAGGATGCCGGATAACGTCCGGTGGGGGTGACCCCAAGGAAAGTGCAACAGAAATAAACCGCTGCTTAGGCAGTAAGGGTGGAAAGGCAGTGTAAGAGACTACCGCCCGTCTGGTAACAGGCGGGGCATATGTAAACCCCATTCGAAGCAAGACCGAAACGGAGCATTGACGTGGCCCGCCAGCTCCAGGTTGGTCGCTTGAAATGGCTGGCGACAGTCATTCTAGATAGATGATCACTCTAGACATAACCCGGCTCATGACAGGCTCTTTTGAATATAAAATTAGGGAGTGCTATGGCAGATTTTGAAGAGAGAGAAGAGATAAATGAAGAAGTCCGTGCGAGGCAGGAAGCAAAGCTCGAGGGATTGATTGAGATTCTTCGAGAAGCGAAGATTCGTAACGCATCGGATATCCATCTTGCACCGGCGAGTCCGGTACTGTTTCGCATTGATGGTGAACTTGTGCCTCTTCCCGATCGATACTTCAAACCATATGAAATAGACTCCATGTTAGATACTATGCTTTCATCGAACCAGATGAAAGAATTAAAGGAACGAGGCGAATTGGATTTTGCATATTCGATTACGGGATTTAGTCGTATTCGAATTAATGTATTTCGGCAGAGAAATACCTATGCGATGTCGCTTCGACTCCTCCTGGTTGATATCCCGGATCCAACAGAACTTGGCCTGCCGAAGCCGGTGGTTGATTTAACGAATCTGTCCAAGGGACTGGTTCTAGTCACGGGTTCTGTAAGTACGGGTAAATCGACGACAATTGCCGCTCTCATTGAGCAGATTGCAAATACTTATACCAAATCCATCATTACGGTGGAGGACCCGATTGAATATCTGTTAAAGCATGGACGTTCCATGGTTTTGCAGCGTGAGATTGGTACGGATACCAAGAGCTATCATGCCGCATTGGAAGCCGCGCTTCGACAGGATTCGGATGTGATCTTCGTCGGGGAATTACAGGATATGGAGACCATCCAGATGGCGATTCTCGCAGCAGAGACGGGTCACCTGGTAATCTCATCTCTTCATACGAATAATACCGTGGATTCGCTGTATCGTTTGATTGAAGTTTTCCCACCGCATCAGCAACAGCAGATTCGTGTGCAGCTTTCTATGGTGCTAGAATGCATTATTACGCAGCAATTGATGCCACGAATGAATAGTGAAGGTCGTGTGGCAGCATTTGAAATTATGCTGAAAAATCCTACAATCCAAGAGGCGATTAAGGGAAATAAGATTCAGCAGATTCCGCAATTGATGGAGAGATTTCAGGGCGCAGGTATGTCCCTGATGGACGATGCCATTTACGAACTTTATATGAGAAGTCGTATTTCTGCAGAGACTGCTGTGAAATATGCTTATGATCGATCACTGATGGAACAAAAAGTAAAATTGTTTTAAGGATTTGTGTACACTGTTTGAATAGAATCTAAAACTTTTATTAAAAGGAATCGGATGCCTTGACTATGCGCCGGTTTCCATATAAAGTCTTATTAAAGGTGCAAGGGGAGAGCTCTTAGATGGGCTCTCTCTATTTTATTATAAGGTGGTTGGTTTTTATGTTTAGAGACAAGATGATGCGCTTTATGGTTGGTAGAAATGGTGTCGATCAATTGGGCAGAGCAACGACATGGCTTGCATTGCTATTGATGCTGACAACGATGCTTACACATTCGGCTATGGTTTATTTATTGGCGTTGCTTTTAATAATCTATAGTTACTTTCGAATGATGTCTAGAAATATTTCTAAGAGATATCTGGAGAATCAGAGGTATCTTCAAATTACGGATCGAATTCGTCCGTTTCTGAATAAGGTAGAATTCAAATGGCAGTCTACCATTCGTAAAGTAGCCAATTGGTTTTCACAGAGGAAGTATTATCGTTTTTATAAGTGCCCGAATTGCCATCAAAAGCTTAGGGTACCAAAGGGACATGGCAAGATTGAGATTACTTGTAAGAGATGTTCTACAAGATTTATTAAGAAGTCATGAGGTAATAAAGAATGTTTGGATATGTCAATGTAAATCGGGACGAATTGTCCGAACAGGATAGAAAAATATATCAGAAATATTATTGTGGTCTTTGCAGAGAGTTGCGCGAGTTTGCCGGGGCCAAGGGGCAGGTGTTATTGAATTATGATTCAGCATTCCTTGGAATACTGTTATCAGGATTATATGAGCTACCAGAAGAGGAAGAACGGTTTTTCTGCCACTTCCATCCGATGACCAAGAAGTACAGTGTCAGAAATGAAGCGCTTCGCTATGCGGCAGCGATGGACATTGTTCTCAGCTACTACAATCTTATGGATGATTATAAGGATGATGGAAATCGTACGAAGAAACGTTTCGGCGATTCTCTCCGTCCAATCTATAAACAGATTAAGGAAGAGTATCCTCGTCAGGTACATGCCATCGAGGAATACATCTTAAAGCTTAATCGCGCAGAGAAGGCAATGGAATCGAACCTGGATAAAGTATCGAATTATACAGGGGAAGTGATGGCTGAGATTTTCCAGTGGCGTGATGACGATATCTGGAATAATGATCTGCGTAATATGGGATTCTATCTTGGTAAGTTTATCTATGTATTAGATGCATATGAAGACAGAGAGAAAGATGAGAAGAAGGGTGCATACAATCCGTTGATTGCGATGTATCAGTCATGTGAAGCAAGTTATGAAGTATGTATGCAGCAGACGATGACAGCACTGATGTCAGAGTGTGCAAAATCCTTCGAACGTATGCCGGTTCTTATGAACAGTGGTGTTCTTCGAAATATTATCTATTCTGGTGTTTGGTCCAGATATGAATACATACAGCTGAAAAAGCGAGACAAAAATAAAAAGAAGATATCATAGGAGTTTTTATGAATCCTTATCAGGTACTAGGTGTGTCAAGAGACGCATCGGATGATGAGATTAAGAGAGCTTACCGAAGCTTAAGTCGTAAATATCATCCGGATGCGAATGTAAATAATCCGAATAAAAAAGAAGCAGAAGAAAAATTTAAAGAAGTGCAGCAGGCATATGATCTGATTATGAAGCAGAGACAGCAGGGAACAGATTCGTTTGGTGGATTTGGTTATTCCTACGGTAATCGTCATAGCCAGAGTGGCTCCTATTCCGGTAGCCAGCAGAACTCGAATGAGATGCAGGCGGCATGGAATTACATCATGAATGGTTATTATCGTGAAGCGATGAATGTGTTAAACAGTATCGACGTTTCCAATCGAAGTGGCAGATGGTATTATCTTGCAGCGATTGCATCAGAGAAGCTGGGAAATGTTATGGATGCCAGAACGTATATCAATCGTGCTTTAGAATATGAACCAAGTAATTTCAGTTATCGCCAGTTCCGTCAGCATCTGGACGGTGGTGCGATGTGGTATGAAACACGTGGTGCTGCATATCAAAGACCTTATGCGGATGCGGGCAGATGGTGCCTGAATATGCTGATTTTAAATATTTTCTGTAATCTGTGTTGCAGAATCTAGAAAAGAAAGGGCGTTGGAATCTTAGAAATTGGATTCCAACGCCTTTTTTATATAAGGATTTTAAAGATTTTTGTATAAAACTATAATTGTATAAAACGAAGAAGTATTAGAAACGGATGTATTTCTCTTCGCAGTATTTACAGCGATAGGTTTCGGTTTCTTCATCGGTTAAGAGGAAGACTTGGTCTAATCCCTGTTCGATCGAAGTGATACATCTTGGGTTCTTACACTGGATGATGTTTTTCACTTCTTTAGGAAGTGTCAATACACGTTTTTCGTAAATCTTTTCATCTTTGATGATATTTACGGTAATCTTATGGTCGATATAGCCAAGGATATCGAGGTCAATGTCCTCTGGAGAGCATTCAATCTTGATGATATCCTTTGTGCCCATCTTTTTACTCTTTGCATTCATAATAATGGCTACCGTATGGTTTGACTGATCGAGCTTCAAATCATGATAAATCTGAAGAGACATACCGGCTTTGATATGGTCGAGTACGTAGCCTTCGTGAATTCCACTGATATTTAACATTTCTATTCCTCCAATCCAAGTAAGGTGAGAATCAGAGCCATACGGATATAGACACCGTACTGCGCCTGACGGAAGTAAGCTGCTCTAGGGTCGTCATCCACTTCTACCGAGATTTCATTGACACGTGGAAGGGGATGAAGCACCATCATATTCTCTTTCGCAAGTTTCATCTTTTCACGGTCTAAGATGTAGAAGTCCTTCATACGGATGTAATCTTCCTCATTGAAGAAACGTTCCTTCTGTACTCTTGTCATGTACAGGATGTCGAGTTCCGGCATAGCTTCCTCGAGCTTTTCTACTTCCACATAAGGAATATTGTTTTTGTCTAAGACTTCTTCACGAATATAATCAGGAACGCGAAGCTCTTCTGGGGAAATCAATACAAAACGAATACCTGGATAACGAACCAGTGCATTAATAAGAGAATGAACAGTACGACCGAATTTTAAGTCGCCACATAAGCCGATAGTAAGATCACGAATCTCACCGTGTAAAGAATGAATAGTGAATAGATCAGTTAATGTTTGTGTTGGATGCTGATGACCACCGTCACCGGCGTTAATAACTGGAATACCTGAATGAATCGATGCAACGAGTGGAGCACCTTCTTTTGGATGACGTATCGCACAAATATCGGCGTAACAAGAAATGACACGGAGTGTATCGCTGACACTCTCACCTTTGGCAGCTGATGAAGAATCAGCACTAGAGAAACCAAGAACAGAACCACCAAGATTAAGCATAGCGGCTTCGAAACTAAGTCGTGTTCTGGTGCTAGGTTCATAGAAACAAGTTGCTAGTTTCTTTCCCGCACATTTATGTGCATATACTTCCGGATTCTTCTCAATGTCAGAAGCTAAGCTCATAAGCTTTTCCAGCTCGCTCACAGAGAAGTCCAGAGGACTCATAAGATGACGCATAATATCCTCCTAATAACTTATAAATTGTTCTGACTTATTTTAATATTAAATCTATGCCATATCAACATAGAATTTGATGTTGATTTTTGGTATAATTTTCTCTGAGTTTTTATTTTTAGAAATAGTTTTTAGGTTGGAAAAGAGGTTAATCTTATGAAAAGTATTCATGGATTATTAGAAGACCTGGATTATTCATTAGTTCAGGGTAGTTTAGATGGAGAGATTACAAATCTCGTTTATGATTCAAGAAAAGTTACAGCGGGCTCTATGTTCGTATGTTTAAAAGGTGCAACATTCGATGCACATACGGTTGCTGCTGAGGCAGTAGAAAAGGGCGCGAAGGTTCTGATCGTGCAGGAAGAAGTCGTTGTACCGGAGAGCGTAACGGTAATTCGTGTCAATGATACCAGAGAAGCACTGGCTTATCTTGCAGCAGCATATTTTGATCATCCGGCGGATGAATTAAAAGTGATTGGTGTTACCGGAACCAAGGGTAAGACAACAACTACTTATATGGTAAAGGCCATTTTAGAATCTGCCGGATATAAGGTTGGTCTGATTGGAACGATCGAGGCAATCATCGGGGAAGAACGTATTCCAGCGGCTAATACAACACCAGAGTCTTATTTGGTACAGGAATATTTCCGTAAGATGCTCGATGCAGGACTGGAAGTCTGCGTTATGGAAGTATCTTCGCAGGGACTGATGATGCACCGCGTAGATGGGTTCACTTTTGAAATTGGTATCTTTACCAATATCGAACCGGATCATATCGGACCGAATGAGCATGCAAGTTTTGAAGAATATATGGCGTGCAAAGCGATGTTATTCAAGAAATGTAGAATGGGAATCTTCAATGGAGATTCTGAGCATCTCGAAGATATTCTGCAGGGACATACTTGTACGGTGGAAACCTATGGATTTGGCAAGAATGCAGATATCCGTGCAACCGAGGTAGAGCTGATTCATAAGCCGGGATATCTTGGCGTTTCCTTCCAGGTATCTGGACTTGTTAATTGTCCAATGGAGATTGATGTTCCTGGTAAATTCAGTGTTTACAATGCACTGACATCCATTGCCATCTGTCATCATTTCAATGTATCTAATGAAGATATGCAGAAGGCATTAAAGGCTGCTAAGGTTAAGGGACGTATCGAAATGGTGAAAGTTTCCGATGACTTCACTTTGATGATTGATTACGCACATAATGCGATGTCACTCCAGTCTCTTCTTACAACCTTAAAGGAATACAATCCGGGAAGACTGGTTTGTCTCTTCGGTTGTGGCGGTAATCGTTCGAAGCTTAGAAGATATGAGATGGGTGAAGTATCTGGTAAACTTGCTGATCTTACGATTATCACATCGGATAATCCAAGATTTGAAGAGCCACAGGATATCATCAATGATATCAAAACTGGAATCGCAAAGACCGATGGTAAGTATGTAGAAATCATCGATCGTAAAGAGGCAATCAAGTATGCCATCGAACATGGCCAGCCGGGAGATATTATTGTTCTTGCCGGTAAGGGACATGAAGATTATCAGGAGATTAAGGGCAAGAAATATCCAATGGATGAAAGGGTATTAATTGCAGAAGTTTTAGAAGAACTTGGAAGATAAAACATGTTATTTTGTGATGTCATAGTAGATCTATCATTAGAAAAACTGGATAAGACATTTCAATATCGTGTGCCGAATCATCTGGAGAATGTGGTGCAGGAAGGTTGCAGCGTTGTGATTCCTTTTGGAAATGGTGGACGTACGCTCAATGGATTCGTTCTTTCGTTATCGAAGGAACCGAAGATCGAGATCTCTCGCATCAAGGATATCATCGAGGTGCGGGATGACCAGATTACCATCGAGTCGCAGATGATTCGATTGGCAGCCTGGATTAAGAGAAATTATGGTTCTACGATGAATCTCGCGCTTAAGACCGTACTTCCGATTAAGACAAAAGAGAAGGCGAAGCAGGAGAAGGAAGTGCATCTCTTGCTTTCAGATGCGGAGGCGAGAGAGCAGCGAAATCTTATGCTGAAAAAGACGAAACCGAGTAAGTATAAGTTGCGTTTGCTCGAACTTCTGATGGAGCAGCGTATCATTTCCTGGGATGTGATTTCGAAGGAGCAGGAGATTCCAACCAGTTATATTCGTGAGTTTGAGAAGCTTGGGTGGGTGGAGATCCAGTTGAAAAGAGCGTATCGAAATCCAGTGAAGGAAATGGAACGAATGGACAAGAGCCATCCATTGAATGAAGAACAGAGTCGGGCTGTCACACAGATTCTTAAGAATCATGCAAAAAACATCGAGAAGACGTACTTGCTCTATGGTGTTACGGGTTCCGGTAAAACGGAAGTCTATATGCATCTGATACAGAAGATGTTGGAGGAAGGCAAGGAAACGATTGTCTTGATTCCGGAAATCGCGCTGACGAGACAGACGGTAATGCGATTCTATCAGCGCTTTGGCGATGTTGTCTCGATTATGAATTCCCGCATGACACCCGGAGAACGTTACGATCAGTTTGAGCGTGCGAAGAAGGGCGATTGTAAGATTATGGTCGGACCGAGATCGGCGTTATTTACACCGTTTCAGAATCTCGGGATGATTATTATTGATGAAGAGCATGAAAACTCCTATAAGAGTGAACAGGCTCCGAAATATCATGCAAGATCTGTGGCTGTGGAGAGAGCGCGGATGGCAAATGCCTCTGTAGTACTCGGTTCTGCGACGCCATCGGTGGAGAGTTATGCCAAGGCGATGGAGGGAGAATATGAGCTTCTTAGATTGACAAAGCGAGTAGAGGAGCGGCCACTTCCGGAGTGTGATGTGGTGGATTTAAGAGCCGAGTTAAAGTCCGGAAACCGTACCATTTTCAGTCGCAGATTGACAGAACTGATGCAGGATCGCCTGGCGAAAGGAGAGCAGATCATGCTGTTCTTGAATCGCCGCGGAATGCTGGGGACGATTTCCTGTAGAGCGTGTGGAGAAGTGATCAAGTGCCCGCATTGTGACGTTCCGATGTCATTGCATCGAAACCAGAAATTGATTTGTCATTATTGTGGTCATACGATTGTGATGCCGAAGACTTGTCCGAGCTGTAATAGCCCGTATATTGGCGGATTTCGCATGGGAACAGAGAAGGTCGAAGATTCGGTGCAGAAGTTATTTCCTGGTGTGAAGACGCTTCGTATGGATGCGGATACGACAAAAGGGAAGGAAGGCCATGCGAAGATTCTGGAAAAATTTGAGAATCGTGAGGCGGATATCCTGATTGGTACACAGATGATTGTAAAGGGCCATGATTTTTCAAATGTTACGCTGGTTGGAATTCTGGCTGCGGATATGTCGCTGAATGCCAATGATTATCGTGGCGCAGAGAGAACTTTTCAATTGCTGACACAGGCAGCAGGGCGCGCCGGTCGAGGGGATAAACCCGGAAATGTTGTGATACAGACGTATCAGCCGGAGCACTTTAGTATCAAGGCAGCAGCGAAGCAGGACTACGAGGAATTCTATGCACATGAAATCATCTATCGGAAGATGCTTCGTTATCCGCCATGTGCGCATATGCTGATGATTCTGGTGACATCGCCAAAGGAAGAAGTCGCCGGTGCACAGGCGAAGGAAATAGAAAAATTGATTAAGGACCGTCGGGAGCGAATCTTCTGTAGTTCCGCAGAACCGGCGAGCATTGCGAAGATACAGGATGTGTATCGTTATGTGGTTTATTTGAAAGATGCAGAGTATGATAGACTGGTAGAGATTAAGGATCAGATTGAGAACTATTTACTGAATAGTAATCGCTATTCGAATGCAATGGTCTGGTTTGATTTTGACCCGATGTCATCTTTCTAAATATAAAATTTGGAAGTTTGAGTATAGGAATAGAAAGAGGTAGGAATATGGCAATTAGAACAATTCGTGTGGAAGGTGATCCGGTATTAAATAAAGTTTGTAGACCTGTTAAGGAGATGACAGAGCGTACACAGACTTTAATTGACGATATGCTGGATACCATGTATGAAGCAAATGGTGTAGGACTTGCCGCACCACAGGTTGGCGTACTTCGTAGAATCGTAGTAATCGATGTGGGAGAAGGCCCAATCGTTATGATTAACCCTGAGATTATTGAGCAGGATGGAGAGCAGACAGGACAGGAGGGATGCCTCAGTATCCCAGACAAGGCTGGTATTGTGACTCGTCCAAATCACGTGATTGCAAAGGCACTCGACCGTGATATGCAGGAATACACAATCGAAGGTACAGAACTTTTGGCGAGAGCAATCTGCCATGAATTAGACCATTTGGATGGACATCTCTATGATGAGCTCGCAGAGGGACCTCTGATGGATGTAACTTATGATGATGAAGAAATGGAAGAAGAATAATCTATGAAAATTATCTTTATGGGAACACCGGATTTCGCGGTAAGCACAGTAGATGCGTTGAAGAAAGCCGGCCATGAAATCGTATTAGTAGTAACACAGCCGGATAAGCCAAAGGGACGTGGAAATAAGATGCAGTATTCCGACGTCAAGGTTTGGGCAGTGGAGAATGATATCCCGGTATATCAGCCAAAGCGAATCCGTGAGGCGGAATGCGTGGAAGAATTGAAGAAGTATGAGGCAGATATCGCGGTTGTAGCGGCATTTGGACAGATTTTACCAAAGGAGATTCTGGCGATGCCAAAGCACGGTTGTATCAATGTGCATGCTTCCCTCCTGCCAAAATACCGTGGTGCAGCACCTATTCAGTGGGCTGTTTTAAATGGCGACAAGACAACCGGAATTACTATTATGCAGATGGGCGTTGGACTGGATGATGGAGATATCCTCACACAGCGCGAAGTAGAACTTGCAGCAGATGAAACAGGAGGAAGTCTCTTTGACCGTCTTGCGGTTATCGGTGGAGAACTTTGCGTGGAAACCATTGATTTGATTGCAAAGGGAGAAGTATCTCCAATTCCACAGAACGAAGAGGAAGCAACACATGTTGGCATGATTAAGAAGGATCTTGGCGACATTGATTTCTGTGAACCGGCGGAGAAAATCGAAAGATTTGTCCGTGGTTTAAATCCATGGCCAAGTGCATATACCAGATATATGGATAAGAATCTTAAGATTTATCGGGCAACAGTATACGAATCGCTCGATGCATTTCTTGCTATTCCTGGCTCACATAAAGGTGAGACAAGAGTGGAATCTGCAGAGCCGGGACAGGTGCTTTATGCAGATCAGAAGCATGTTCTCGTGCAGACGGGAGAAGGCCTCCTTGGATTGGATGAGATTCAGTTGGAAGGCAAGAAGCGTATGCAGATGGAAGACTTCTTGAGAGGACATAAGATCGAAGCTGGAGAGATGATCTAGGAGGTACAGACATGTTTTACGGATATGGATATGGGATGTTTTATGATCCAACTTACATCCTTGTAGTCATTGGTGCGGTGATTTGTCTGATTGCATCGGCAAGGGTGAAGTCAACCTTTAGCAAATACAGTCGTTATAGAAGTGCCTGTGGACTGACCGGACGTCAGGCCGCAGAGGAAATGTTACATCGCAATGGAATCTATGATGTGCAGGTGGTACATATCAGCGGTCAGCTGACGGATCATTATGACCCTAGAAATAAAACCCTTGCGCTTTCTGATGCAGTCTATGGTTCTACGAGTGTGGCAGCTATTGGCGTTGCGGCACATGAATGCGGACATGCGATTCAGCATCAGAAGGAATATTTCCCATTGTCATTTCGTTCCACCTTGGTACCGGTTGCGAATTTCGGTTCCGCAATCTGCTGGCCAATGATTTTGCTTGGATTCTTCATGACATCTAATACGGGATATTTCCTGATTATGCTTGGCATCATTTGCTTTTCTCTGTCCGTATTATTCCAGATTGTGACATTGCCAGTTGAATTTAATGCCAGCCATCGAGCTCTGGTTTTCCTTAGAGAGAGCCAGATGCTTGATCCGGCTGAGCTGAAATATACGAAGAGAGTATTATCCGCTGCAGCGCTTACCTATGTGGCATCTGCGGCAGCGATGATTCTACAGTTACTTCGTTTGATTTTGATTTCCGGAGGAAGACGTAGAGAATGACGGTGAATCTCAGAAATATTGTGCTTGATATCTTACTTGAGGTATTAGAGAACAAAAACTATTCCCATATTGTTTTATCGCAGGTGCTGGAGAAGCATCAGTATCTTTCCAAGCAGGAGAGAAGCTTTATCTCCAGATTATCCCGTGGAACGATAGAACGTTGTATGGAGATGGATCGAATCATTAACACTTATTCCAAGACGAAGGTTCGTAAAATGAAACCAGAGATTCGAAATATTCTTCGAATGAGTGTTTATCAATTGAAATATATGGACGCGGTTCCGGCTTCGGCGGTATGTAATGAGGCGGTAAAACTTACGAATAAGCGCTCTGTCCCTCAGTTGAAGGGCTTTGTGAATGGCGTACTTCGAAGTATTGCGCGAGAGGAAAAGAAGGTGAGCTTTAGCATTTCCGAGAAATATTCTATGCCGGAATGGATTGTAGAAGATTTCACAGAGCGTTTTGGAGAAGAGAAGACCGAGGAAATCCTCGCTGCCTTTTTACATGCGCATGATACCACGATTCGTACCAATACGGCGGTTGTTTCGCCGGAGGAACTTCGTGCACATCTGGAAGCGGAAGGCGTGACGGTAAAGCCGGTGAAGGAACTTCCTTATGCCTTTCAGATTTCAGACTATGATCACCTGAGCTCTTTAAAGGCATTTCAGGATGGAGAATTCTACATCCAGGATCTGAGTTCGATGATGGTGGCTGAGCGCGCCGGTGTAAAGGCAAATCAGGAAGTCCTGGATGTCTGCGCCGCACCGGGAGGTAAGAGTCTGCATGTTGCAGAGTTATTGAAGGGCACTGGTAGTGTACGGTCTCGCGATTTGACAGAGATGAAAGTCGATTTGATTCGTGAAAATATCGAGAGATCGAATATGAAAAATATGGTGGCTGAGGTCTGGGATGCGAGAGAACTCGATGAGAAGCTGATGGAAAAAGAGGATATCGTCATCGCGGATTTACCTTGTTCCGGACTAGGTATTATTGGAAAGAAACCGGATATCAAATACCGTATAACAAGAGAGGATCAGAAATCTCTGCAGGCATTACAAAGAGAGATTTTGTCGACGGTACACCAGTATGTAAAACCGGGCGGAACCCTTGTTTTTAGTACCTGTACCATCTGTAAATTGGAAAATGAAGACAATGTGGAATGGTTTCAGGAACAGTTTAAAGATTTCACACTGGAATCCATGGAACAGATTCTTCCGGGAAAAGATTATATGGATGGATTCTTTATCTCCGTGTTCAAACGAAAATAAGAATCTTTTTGATGTACACAAAATAAACAAAAAAGTGTGGTAAAAACGATATGTTAGATTTTAAATCAATGAATCTATCGGAACTTACAAGTGCCATGGAAGAGATGGGCGAGAAGAAGTTTCGTGCAAAACAGATATTTGAATGGCTTCATGTACATAAGGCATCTTCTTATGACGAGATGAAGAATATTCCAAAGAGTCTGAAGCAGAAGATGCAGGAGCAGGGTACGATTACCATCTTAGAGAAAGAGGATTTGCAGGTGTCACGAGAAGACGGCACACGGAAGTATCTTTTTAAACTCGAAGATGGCAATATGGTAGAGTCCGTGCTGATGCGTTACTCTTTTGGTAATTCGGTATGCATCTCTTCGCAGGTAGGATGTCGCATGGGATGTCGTTTCTGTGCTTCAACACTCGATGGATTACTTCGTTCTCTGACACCGGCAGAGATGCTGGATCAGATTTATCGTATTGAAAGAGATATCGAGGAACGCGTTAATCATGTCGTTGTTATGGGTACCGGCGAACCGATGGATAACTACGATAATATCGTGAAGTTTATTCGTCTACTGACAGATGAGCAGGGAGCAAATCTGTCGCAGAGAAATATCACGGTGAGTACTTGTGGTATTGTACCGAAGATTCGCCAGTTGGCAGAGGAACATCTGCAGATTACGCTTGCGATTTCCCTTCATGCGCCAAACCAGGCGAAGCGATTGGAACTTATGCCGGTTGCAAATAAGTACGAGATTCATGAAGTTATCGATGCTTGTAAGTATTATTTTGAAACGACGGGACGTCGTATAACATTTGAATATAGCCTTGTGGGTGGAGTTAATGATTCCGAGGAAGATGCCAAGGAATTGTCTGGTTTAGTCAAGGGACTGCCATGTCATATCAATCTGATTCCGGTGAATCCAATTAAGGAACGTGATTACGTGGAATCCAGTCATAAGGTCGTGTTGGCTTTTAAGGATAAACTTGAAAAATATGGGATAAATGTTACTATTAGGAGAGAAATGGGTCGCGATATTGACGGGGCCTGTGGACAGCTTAGAAGGCGACACATGAAAGGTGAACTATAACATGAGATTTTACTCAATAACAGAGACAGGACGTGTGCGCAGCAAGAATCAGGATTTTGTATTTGCTACAGATCAGAAGACGGGGCCACTTTCCAATCTGTTTTTGGTGGCCGACGGAATGGGCGGACACAACGCAGGGGAATTTGCTTCCGCATACGCAGTACAGTCTGTTGTAGAAGCAATTCGTAATTCAACAATTCAAGAGCCAATCGCGGTATTGGAGCAGGCGATTACAAGTGCAAACTATAAGGTTTATCATGAAGCACTTGCAGATCCGGATAAAAAGGGCATGGGTACCACATTAGTGGCGGCAACTTATCTGGACGGACATCTATACATCGCCAATGTTGGAGATAGTAGACTATACGTAGCTACAGATCAGGAACTTCGTCAGATTACCAGAGATCATTCCCTGGTACAGGAACTGGTTCGTGAGGGCAATCTCCAAGAGTCAGAAGCTATGATACACCCAAGAAAAAATATGATAACAAGAGCTGTTGGAGCAGAAGAAGCCGTGCGTACGGATTTCTTCGATGTTGAAGTACGGCCGGGAGATCAGATTTTATTATGTACGGATGGACTTACGAATATGGTGTCAAAGGAAACGATGACAGATATATTATTCGTAGCGAGTGATACTCCGGAGATTAAAGCTAAGAAACTGGTAAATACAGCAGAGGAGAATGGCGGTCGAGACAATATCACCGTTGTTCTTATTGAGATGTAAAGCGAGGAGAATGAGATGTTAAATGCAGGAACATTTTTAGCAGATAGATATGAGATTTTAGAAAAAATCGGCGCCGGCGGAATGTCGAATGTTTATAAAGCAAAGGATCATGTATTAGGTAGAGAAGTTGCAATTAAGGTATTAAAAGAAGAATTTGGAGAAGATACAACTTTTGTATCCAAGTTCCGTACAGAGGCGCAGTCTGCAGCTGGTTTGGAACATCCAAATATTGTAAATATCTACGATGTAGGTTCCGAAGATGGACTCTACTATATCGTTATGGAATATGTCGAAGGTATCACACTGAAGACTTATATTGAGAAGAAGGGCAGACTGAATTACAAGGAAGTTATTAGTATCGCCATTCAGGTTGGTCGTGGTATCGAAGCCGCACATAAGAAGAATATTATTCATAGAGATATCAAACCGCAGAACATTATCATTTCCAAAGAAGGTAAGGTTAAGGTTACAGACTTTGGTATCGCCAAGGCAGCAAGTGGAAATACAATCCACGCTGACGTGATGGGTTCCGTACATTATTCAAGTCCAGAGCAGACGAGAAATGGTTACGTGACAGCACAGTCTGATATCTATTCGCTCGGTATTGTGATGTATGAGATGGCAACCGGTCGCGTACCATTTGACGGAGAGACAGCCGTTGCCGTTGCGATTCAGCATTTACAGGGTGAGATGACACCTCCAACAGAATTTGCACCGGACCTTCCAATCAGTATGGAGAAGATTATCCAGAAGGCTACTATGAAGAGCCCGGATAAGAGATATGAATCGATGGCAGACCTTCTCACAGATTTGAAGAAGGCGCTGATTAATCCGGAAGAGGATTTTGTCACTATGATTAACACGGATGAAGCGGAGAAGACACGTGTGATCACAGAGGACGAACTCAATAAGATTCGTGAAGAGACAGATCCGGTAGAGGATGAAATCGAAGAGGAAGACGAAGAAGAGGATGAGACAGATGACAAGGTAAATCCTAAGATGGAAAAGGCAATTACCATCATGGGAATTGTTGCTGCTGTGATTATTGCAGCCATCGTGATCTATATCATTGGTAGTTTCTTCGGTCTCTTTAAATTCGGCTCAAGTAAGTCCGACGATACGGAGACAACAACAGAAGCAACAGAGCAGGTAGAAGTTCCAAATCTTCTTGGTATGACAGAGGATGAAGCGAAGGAAGCACTCGAAGATGCTGGCCTTGGTTACAAGAATATCGGTACTGCATCCTCTGATGAGTACGAAGAAGGTCTTGTTATGGATCAGTCTGTAAATGCCGGTAAGAAGGTAGACAAGAATACAACGATCAAGGTAACCTTCTCTTCTGGTAAGGGTGATATTGATATTCCGGATGTTACAGGAATGACAGAATCCAATGCGATCTCTACATTGAAGTCCGCAGGATTTAAGTACAATACCAATTATGAATACAGTGATGATGTAGAATCCGGTAAGGTTATCAGCTATTCTCCAACAGGTGAAGGCCAGGAAGGCGATACGATCACCATCACTGTATCTCAGGGTAAGGAAACGGTTCAGGTTCCGGATGTGAAGGGCAAGTCCCAGTCCGAGGCAGAATCTGCACTTTCCGCTCTTGGTTTATCTGCAAGTGTAACGACAGAATACAGTGATACGGTAGCAGAAGGAAATGTTATCTCTCAGGGTACTTCCGCAGGTACTTATGTAACAAAGGGAAGCTCTGTATCTATCACAGTTTCTAAGGGTGCCGAGGCGAAGACTTATACAGCTAGCGTAGACATTTCCGCTGATTATGCTGGTGGAAGCTATGTATTAACAGATAGTAATGGCAAGACGGTTGCAAGTGGTAACATCGCATCTTCTGGATCGACAGTAAGTGCAAGTGGTATCACAACATCCTCCGGTACACTTACGATTACAGATGCGAATGGAAATGTTACAACACAGTCTGTTTCCTTTAAGGAGCAGTAAAGCTTAGCATGTAAGAAAGTAAGGATTAGAAAGTAGTTTATTTGGTAAATAATATGAGGAAATGTGCATGAAGGGTCGTATCTTAAAGGGAATCGCTGGATTCTATTATGTAGATGTTCCAGAGGCCGGGCTGTATGAATGCAAGGCTAAGGGAGCATTTCGTAAAGCGGGTGTGAAACCGCTGGTGGGTGATTTTGTAGATATGGCCGTCATCGACGAAGAGAAAAAGGTTGGTAATGTAGAGAAGATTATGGAACGAAAGAACGAATTGATTCGTCCAGCCGTATCCAATGTAGATCAGGCGATGTACATCTTCTCCGTTACGAAGCCAAAGCCAAACTTGAATCTCTTGGATCGTTTCTTAGGGATGATGGAATACCAGGATGTTCCAACGGTAATCGTCATCAATAAGGTGGATCTGGATACGGAAGGCGAGACAAACAGACTGAAAGCCATCTATGAGTCGGCTGGTTATCAGGTCATCACAACTTCCATGAAATCCGGAAAAGAGAAGGAGATTCTTTGGAATGTTTTAAAGGGTAAGACGACAACGGTAGCCGGACCATCCGGTGTCGGAAAGTCGACATTTACGAATTTAATGCATGGAACCACCGTGATGGAGACGGGTGCCATTTCGGAGAAGATTCAGCGAGGTAAGAATACCACACGTCATAGTCAGTGTCTGGCACTTGGCGAAGATACGTATCTTATGGATACGCCGGGATTTGGTTCTATGCTGATTCCGGAGATTGAGAAGGAAGACCTCTCGGATTTATTCCGGGAATTTCGGGATTACAGTCCGCAGTGCCGTTTCCAGGGATGTGCACATATCCATGAGCCGGATTGTGAAGTGAAGAGAGCTTTGGAGGATGGAAAAATCAGCCAGAGTCGTTATGATAATTATCTTCTTCTCTATGAAGAGGTTAAGAATCGAAAGAAATATTAGAAGTAGTAATAGAAAGCGAGAAATAGAGTTTTGTTGTTGAGTCATGAGGGAGAAACTATGAATTGTTTATCACCATCCATCTTATCCGCTGATTTTGGTCAGCTTGGTGCAGCAGTACAGGAAGTTGATGAAGCAGGTGCAGAATATATCCATGTCGATATCATGGATGGACATTTTGTTCCGAATTATTCCATTGGACTTCCAGTCCTTAAGTCCCTTCGTAAATATACGGAGAAGATTTTGGATGTACACTTGATGATTGATAATCCGGAGCAGTATATTCATGAATTTGCGGAGGCAGGCGCAGATATTATTACCGTACATGCGGAAGCGACAAATCATCTCGACCGATTGGTTCATATGATCAAGGAGGAAAATGTACTTGCAGCAGTTGCATTGAATCCTACCACACCGCTTTCTGCGATTGAATATATCCTTCCGGAACTCGATATGGTGCTTCTGATGACCGTAAATCCTGGATTTGGTGGACAGAAGTTTATCCCATATTCGCTGGATAAGATCGCCGAGTTGAAGGCTATGATTGAGCGTAAAGGATTGAAGACAGACATCGAAGTGGACGGTGGAATTACACTGGATAACGTAGATGATGTTTTAGATGCTGGAGCCAATATTATTGTAGCTGGTAGCGCTGTATTTAATGGTGACGCAGGACAAAACGTAACAGACTTCTTAGAACATATGGCATAAAGATTTGGGGAAATAGTCACATGAGTGCAATTATTATAAGCGGCGGAGCCGCAGACAGAGAATTTGTAAAGGAACAATATGAGGAGGCAAAACTGCATGCAGAGAAGCATGGTGAAACATGTTATGTAATCGCAGCAGATAAGGGCGTGGAGTGTTGTCTGGATCTTGGCATTGTGCCAGATCATATTGTTGGAGATTTTGATTCCATTGAGCCTGCGAAGAAGCAGGAGATGGAGAATCTGGATACGCAGATTACTTATCTGAATCCGGAGAAAGATGATACAGATTCGGAGGCTGCCCTGAATATTGCATTTGAAGAATCCTCAGGAAATATTTATTTCGTCGGAAGTACGGGTACAAGACTCGATCATGTTCTTGGAAATATGATGATTCTTGGCAAAGGCCCAGAGCACAATCGTAAAATCTGGATGATTGATCCGCATAATAAGGTATATATGCTGACAGCGGAAGAGCATCCGGCTTGTGCGGTTATCCGTAGAGATAAACAATTTGGGCAGTATATCTCTGTCGTAGCGGTCAATGGTACTGCCTATGGTGTTACGCTCGAGGGCTTAAAGTACGAATTAGAGGATTATGATCTCCCAAGTTTTACATCGCTCGGCATCAGTAATGAACTGGTAGATACCGTAGCAAAGATTCGTGTGCAGCTGGGATCACTATTGGTGATCGAAGCCCGAGACTAATGGCCCTGGAATGGTCCACCCGCCGTGGCCCTGCCGCCCTTGCCCCTTTGCCAGGATCCATTTTGCGAATATTGTAATTTTTCCATATGCAAAAAGCGAGCATCGATCCTGTGTTTTTTGCAGGATGAACCGTTTCCCGGAACCGCTTTACACGGGACAGATATTTGGAATTTTTTATTAGACTTTCTGGGTACGGCAAAGCGTAGGTTCAAGTGTCGTTCGCTAAGTAAAATAACAAAACAGGTTTTGTATGTATCGTCACCGTGGCACATTCAACGTCGTGTCTCAGGTGCCACTTGCGTCGCCGTCCATGGCGACGCATGACGATACATCGCAAAACCTGTTTTTATTTTACTAAGCTTACTTTATTCACCTACGCTTTGCCGTCCCCAGAAAGTCTTAACGAAGAACAGGAATATCAGTCCGGTGAAAGCGGTTCCGGGAAACTGTACAGACTTACAAAAAACACAGGATAATCGAGGATGCGAGTCTTTGCATATAGGAAAAATACAATATTCTTGCGAAGATCCGGGCAAAGGGGCAAGGGCGGCAGGGCCACGGCGGAGGAACGGGGTTAGTGGACCATTTTTATAATGGAATTAGTTAGGTTTTTTGCTGATTTTTATAAGGTTCTTTGCTAGATTTACAGAATACATACTTGTTTTCAAATCCTGTTCCGTAAATGCATGGTTAAAATTTTTTAACAATATGCTGTTTTACGGAACAATTTGCTCGTTACTCTATTTTTACCGTAGTAAAAATCCTGGATTTTTCTGGGTTACAGAATATCAAGTTGAAAAGGTAAGTTTTCTGTAAGCAATCTTCTTAGCTGTTTATCAAATTACAGAAAAAGAAGATATAATGTAGCGATCTTCTGTAAAGGACAATATAACTTGTTTAAAATAATAAGAGCATTACGGTATATGGTAACTGAATCAGGATTTCTACCGTAATTTGACGAAAATTACAAAATTGGCTTACAGAAGAAATTCAAAAACAAGGATATATTCTGTAAAGTGTGTAAAATTAGTTGATAATCACGCTAAAACAATCAGAGTTGTGCATCAGGTGTACCAGTGTCATACCGAACATTTTTATAATTGAATCATTAGATGAGTAGTTAGTAGTGACGTTGTTGTTTAGGGTCGTATGAATTTTTCATACGACCCTTTTTTTATATCATTCGCAAAAATTACATCTGCTTATATGAAAGGAGAAAAGGATTTGAAATTGGAAATTTGTTATGAAAATTTCATATGCAATTAACAGAGGACAATTTCAAAATAAATGAATTAAAATCAAAAATTAAAGGAGGTGGAGTATTTGAAAAACAATCCGAAACGTTATGCTGGAGTTTATGGAGAACTGGCAGAGATACTAAATGATGTTCAAATTTTGAAAATATGGAAAAGATTTTCAGGTACAAATGTGACGTTTCCACAAAGATTGTTTTCAAAGGAATATACGCAGAAATATATAATCGAACATCAAAATGATATGACAGTTTCTGAAATTGCAAAGGAAATGGGATTATCTGAGCGAAGGATACGGCAAATATTAAAAGAGGTAAGGGAATTAGAATAAAAAATGGAGGGATATGCGATATGAAACGAAGAGTACAATTAATCGTGCTATTTTGCATTGTAGTGATAGCTTTGACAGGATGTGGGGGTAAAGAACAAAGTAATACAGATACCAATGAAATAAGAAGTGAATTGGTGGATACATCTACTATTGAGATGAAGCATCTGGATTTGGGAGGTTTCAATTTTGATTTTCCTTCAAGTTCAGAAGTGAATAGTGATGGAAATAGTGCAACGTATTATATAGATAAAGAAGAGAATAGAAAAACATGGCTGTATTTGTCGTATGGAACTAATAATATATATAATGCAAGTAATATGTCCGACGAAGATGTTCAAGTAATGGTAAATGATTATTCTAAAGGTCTTGAAAAAAAAGGATACGAGGTTAATGTGACAAGTCAATCATACAATGAATCTGACCAATATTCAAAAGTGTTAATTAATTCGGAATTGGATAATAATGCAGAAAAAATATATGTAGATTCATATTTCCTCTTGAATAAAGACTATGGAACAATGGTAATGTTGTCTTACTGTTCTAAAGATCAAAATATGCCATATTTGGATTTCTTTGAAAATATTGTAAGAGATGTTTCTGTTGATACGTCAGTGGTATCAAATGATAATGCATCTTCTCAAGATGAGGTAGATCCAGATTTAAAAGCATTTTTGGATTCGTATGAAACATTTGTAGATGAATACGTTGCTTTCATGGAAAAATATCAGAATAATCCAACAGATATGTCATTACTAAATGAGTATTCGTCATATATGACGCAGTATTCTCAGATGGCCACTGAGTTAAATACGTGGTCTTCTAAGCAAGATCAAATGACGGAAGCAGATCTGAATTATTATTTGGATGTAACAAGTAGATGCAGTCAAAAACTATCGGAAGTAGCATTGTCTTATACAAATTAGAAAGAAAAGAAATTGAGGCCTCAGAGATGAGGCCTTTCTTTTTGTGATAATTAAGTTACAATTATAAATGAGATTTTAAGGGGGTACTCGAAAATGATGGATGAAGAAGAGTTAATAAAAAAGGTTGAAAAAGCTGCATCGAAAGGGGCTAGAATAGGCAGTAGAAAAGGAAAGCTATTAAATAGCTTATTGTCGCTTGCTATTACGGTTGGATTGGTAATTGGAGGAGTCGCATATATTAAGTTCTCGATTAATAATACATGGCAAGACTTTAAAGAACAATTTGGGTTCGAAGATCCGGCAGAAAAGCATGATATGGTTATAGAAAACAATGGTTTTTTAGGATATACAGCAGCAGATTTTTCTGATCCAATATTAGGTGATAGGACGCAATTAAAAAAGTTAGAAGTGTATGAAGCTCAAATATCGGATGCGGTTACATTAACAGATACTGGATTAGCGAATTTGTCGATGTTCACAAAGACACAGGTGATTACATATAATGGAATCGCTACATATACTGTAGATTTAAGTAATCTATCAAAAGAAGATTTTAGTATAGATAATGAAAAAAAGGTAATTACAATGAAAATACCACATTGTGAATGTGGAAAAATAAATGTTCCAAGTGAAGAAATGGAATTCGAAGATACGGAAAAGGGATGGCTTGCGTTTGGAGATATTACAATGAATCCAGAACAGCTTGCTCAAATTCAGACGGAGGCTACATCAAGAATGGAAGATAAATTGGATGAATTGAATGAAAGAGATAGAGCAGATAAATTTGCAAAGATGACAGTTTGGGAATTGTATCAACCTACAGTTTCAGGTGTTTGTCCAGAATACAAATTGGAAATTGAGTTTGTAGAGTAAGTTAAAATAGTATAATAAAATCCCAAAATTTATAATAAAAAAAGACAATTGTCACAAACTTTATTTATGTAGGTCACAATTCATTGAAATCAAGTCTGAGAATGGTAGAATTATGTACTGTTCGGTGCATGCGACAGGCGCCGAGACTTGGTTATGAAGAATGAGGAGGACTTACATGAAAAGGAATTCAACTAGTAAGAAAAACAAAGAAATGACATCTATTAGCCGCAAGCTATCGATTATCTCAGCACTGATGCTGGTGATTAGTATGCTTGCGGCTGAATTTATAGTAATTGGATTTGGTTACAATATGGTGAGGGACCTGATTCACAGTTCTTTTAGTAATGAAGTATCTGTGGATGCGGGCGTCATTGATCGTGATTTAAATTCGACATTCTATTATCTGAATGGTGTTGCAGATGCTCTTGAGCAGACAACCTTCAATGATGAAACGGAACTTCGTGCTTACTTAGATGGAACGATTGGTCGTTACGAAATGATTCCAACTGGTGGATATCTTGCATTAAATGATGGAACCTTTATCTATCCGGCAGATGCATCGGTGGAAGAGGGAATTGATCCATTACAGAAGCCATGGTATCAGGAAGCTATGGGATATTCCGATAGCAGCTTCCATTTCTATGATGTGCCATACTTTGATAAGGCGACAGGAGATCTTTGCTCTACCGTACAGAGAAAAATTACGTTAAAGGACGGTCGAGAAGGTGTATTCGTAGCAGACCTTATGATGAGTGCAGTTCAGAAGGAATTAAATAGCATTACACTCTATGAATCCGGTAAGGCAATGCTTGTAACGGAGCAGGGACTGGTATTATCTTATGAAGATAACTCTGTTTGTGGTTCTAAGTTAGAAGATCATGCAGATGATGCATTTCTGACAGGTATTTCAAACGTACTTAGCGAAGAAGATGGTGCCGTCGTAACGATGAAAGCCGGTGCAAAATATTTCGTCAGTACATCTACAGTAGAAGGAACGGATTGGAAAGTTGTTATCTATGCGAAATCATCCGAAGTTCTTGCGACACTGAATCATATCATCATGATTCTCGTTGTATTTACGATTCTCGTTGTAATTGCAGTTGTTGCAATTATGATGTTTGTTCTTAAGAAGATGATTAAGAATCCGGTGGAAGCGCTTACAAATAATATTGAGCGTATCGCAGGTGGTGACTTCACGGTTGAAGTCGTAGCAGAAGGAAATGATGAGATTGCGTATATGAATTCGGCGATGGCTCGTTTTATAACAGGCATGAGACATGCACTTACGGATATCAAAGATGTATCCGAGAAACTTCGTAAGGATGCGCATAAGTCACAGTCTACAGCGGAAACACTGGAATCAGCGGCAGAAGAGCAGTCATCCTCTATGGAACAGATTCGAAGCAACATCGCAAATATGGCGGATGCGGTATCTGATGTGGCAGAGTCCGCAACAACACTGGCGCATACGATTGAAGAAGTGACAGAGGGCGAGCAGCGCATCGAAACCTCTATGAATGCACTTGTCGAGAAGGCGGAAATCGGCCAGAAGGATATGATCTCCGTTGCGGAAGGTATGGACAACGTCGTCATTTCCATGAATGACATGGCAGAAGCGGTGAAGAGTGTAGATGAAGCAGCGCAGAAGATTAATGATATTGTAGAAATGATTACGGCGATTTCATCACAGACAAACCTGCTTTCTCTGAATGCTTCTATCGAAGCAGCAAGAGCGGGTGAAATCGGACGAGGCTTCGCCGTTGTAGCATCAGAGATTGGAGAACTTGCTAATAATTCCGCAGATGCGACAAATCAGATTTCAGCAATTATTAAGGAAATGTCAGATCGTGTAAAACTTCTTACAGAGAAATCAGAAGCAAACTGCGAGATGATTACCAATAATGCAGGCTATGTAAATACTGCTGCAGCAACATTCCAGCAGATTACGGCAGAGCTTTCCGAGGCTACGGATACATTGAATACTATGGCGGAGAGCATGCAGACAGTGAATGATGTTGCAACGAATATGGCTGCTATTTCCGAAGAACAGTCCGCATCGACACAGGAGATTTCATCTACAGTAGAATTAGTGACGGATGCAGCAAGAGGTGTAGCTTCTTCGAGTGATCACGTAGCAAAGGCTGCGAATTCTGTTGCTGATGCAGTGGATGTTATCAATACCAATCTGGAACAGTTTACAATTTAACCATGGAAATATCCCCGTGGGGGGCTTGTGGTGCAAATTCCCATCGTATAGAATAATACAGCTGGGGAGTATGAAAACTTTATGGAGGCTTTTCCATAAAGTTTTTTTATTGTCAAAACGAATGGGAAAAAGAGGGGATTATAGAATCATGAAATACGTTGGGAAGCGTTTCTTGCAGTTAATACCTGTGTTACTGGGGATAACTTTTTTATCGTTTGCAATGATGCGTATCGCAGGAAGTGATGCGATTACAGAGATGTATGCGGATAAAGGTGCTGTTGCGCAGGAAATCATTGATGCAAAGAGGGCAGAATTGGGGTTAGACCGTCCATTTATGGAACAATATGTCAGATGGCTTGGTGGACTTTTGACGGGAGATATGGGTGTGAGCTATGTTTCCGGAAGAAATGTATTCGATACCTTTGTGTCGAAATTGCCAGCTACCTTGTTATTGACACTTTTATCTGTGATTGCAACGATTCTGATTTCGATTCCCCTTGGTGTAGTTGCAGCGGTTCATCATGATCGAGTGGTGGATTATATCATCCGTTTTTTTAGTTTTATAGGAAATTCCTTACCAAACTTTTTTGTTGGTTTATTATTGATGCAACTTTTGGCGATTAAGCTTGGATTACTTCCGGTAATTTCGAGTGGTACAGGTTTGGAAAGTGCCATTATGCCAACGCTTACATTGGCAATTGCAATGTCATCAAAATATATGCGACAGGTACGGGCAACCGTACTGGAAGAATTGAATAAAGAATATGTTATTGGAGCGAAGGCTAGAGGTATACGAAATCATATTCTTCTCTGGAAGAGTGTAATGAAGGCATCTATGCTAACCATCATAACACTATTAGCGTTGTCCATCGGTAGTTTACTTGGTGGTACAGCGATTATTGAAAGTATCTTTATGT
This sequence comes from Lachnospiraceae bacterium AC2012, assembly GCA_000702525.1. Taxonomy (GTDB): domain Bacteria; phylum Bacillota; class Clostridia; order Lachnospirales; family Lachnospiraceae; genus FD2005. The sequence goes on along the minus strand of JNIN01000001.1, from coordinate 997,402 downwards.
GGGATGGTGTTGGAAAGTTGGCCGTTGATGCGATTACTATGCGCGATTATCCGATGATACAGGCATACGTTGTCTGGATGGCGATGATTTACGTCTTGGTAAATCTTGTTACGGATTTACTTTATCATCTACTGGATCCACGTATCCGTCTGGGGGTGAATGAAAATGCGTAATCCATTTACAGTAAAGAGAAGGCTAATAATCTTTGGTACATTAGCATTGATTTTAATAGTGTGTTCTATTTTTTCTAGTTATTTGACTCCATGTGATCCATATCTTCAAGATTTGTCCAATGCCAAGGCGATGCCGTCATGGGCGCATCCATTTGGCACGGACAGATATGGAAGAGATATGTTATCGCGCGTCATTATCGGGAGTAGAACAAGTATCTTTTCTACTCTTTTTTTAGTGTCTATTATTACAATGATTGGTTCCATCCTTGGAATCATCGCGGGTTGGTGCAGTGGATGGATCGACACAGTGTTGATGCGAATTTCTGATATGTTTTTGGCGTTCCCGGGACTTGTATTTGCGTTAGCAATTGCAGGCGTTCTAGGGGGAGGACTGCATAATGCTATCTTTGCACTGGCGGCCATTTCCTGGCCTAAATATGCACGAATTGCGAGAAGTCAGACACTGGCACAGAAGGAAATGTTATATCTCAGGGCAGCCAGATTATCGGGAAGCAGTACAGCAAAGATCATAGGAAAGCATATAGTACCAAATATCATGGGACCGATTTTGGTTACGTCGATGCTTGATATTGGAACGATGATGATGGAACTTGCAGGGTTATCCTTTCTTGGTTTGGGCGCAAAACCGCCGATGGCAGAGTGGGGAAGTATGATGAGTGATACAAGAAGCTTATTGACGATTGTGCCTTGGGTGACATTGGCGCCGGGATTCGCAATATTCGTATCGGTTATGATTTTTAATCTTTTAGGAGATACGATTCGAGACTACGCAGATCCAAAGAATCGAAGGGGAGGTGTGTAGGAAATGAAAGAAATATTGCGTTACGAACATGTAGACATCGCGTATGATGGAAAAACGATGGTTCAGGATATGAATATTTCGTTAAAAGAAGGCGAGATTATCGGCATTGTGGGAGAGTCCGGTTCTGGAAAATCGTCATTGCTGAAAGCTGCGATGAGAATTCTCGGTACGGGTGGAATGGTTACGAAGGGAGCCATCTGGTATGGTGATGTGAACCTTACAGAGGCTTCGGAAGCGACGATTCGAAAGATAAATGGCGCAGAGATAGCGATGGTATTTCAAAATGCAGGAAGCTCTTTTTGCCCGATTCGAACGGTGGGAGATCAGCTCTATGAGTTTATGAAAGAGCATCAGAGAATAACAAAAAAGGAATTCCAATCCCAAGCAAAAGAACTTTTGTATAAATTGGGATTTGAAGACGCAGAAAAAATACTCAGAAGCTATCCTTTTGAACTGTCTGGTGGTATGCAGCAGAGAATTGGTGTTGCTGCAGCCATGCTACTTCATCCGAAAGTTTTATTAGCGGATGAACCGACGTCTGCACTGGATGTATTTGTGCAAAAGCAGGTCATAGAAGAACTGTTGAAAGCACGTGAGATTTTTGGTACATCTATCCTTCTTGTTACGCATAATATCGGCTTAGTTCGTGCTATGGCGGATGAAGTAATGGTGATGAAGGATGGCAGGATGGTAGAGTACGGTCGCTGTCAGGATGTTTTGGAACATCCGAAGGAAGCCTATACAAAAAAACTTATGGAAGCAGTTCCAAGATTAAAGAGGTAGAAGGATGGAACAGACGAAAAAAGTTTTAGAAGTACGGAATCTTACCAAGGTATTTGGAAATAAACAGGCCGTGAAATTTACGGCAGTGGATCATATTCATTTCTCGTTGTATCAAGGGGAATGTCTTGGTCTGATTGGAGAGAGTGGTAGCGGTAAGAGTACAACCGTCAGCATGATTACACGGCTTTTAGATGCTACAGAAGGTCAGATTCTAATGAATGGAAATGATATTACGCATCTGAAAGGTAGAAAATTAAGAGAAGTCTATAAAGAGATACAGATGGTTTTTCAAATGCCGACGGAATCTTTTGATCCAAGATGCACCTTAGGAGATGGCATCGTTGAGAGTCTTCGAAATCAGGGACTCAGCAAGAAGGATGCAAGAGAAGAGGGCATAAAATTACTAAAGAGATGTGGATTGTCAGAGGAATATTTTGACCGGTATCCACATGAAGTTAGTGGCGGACAATGTCAAAGAGCGGCGATAGCGCGTGCTCTTGCAATTCATCCAAAGATTTTGATTTTTGATGAAGCAACATCGGCATTGGATGTGACAATCCAAAAGGAAATTATAGATTTACTGCGGGAATTAAAGCAGTCTAATCAGGAATTATCGATTTTGTTTATCTGCCATGATATCGCATTGGTACAGCAGATTTGTGACCGTGTACTTGTGATGTATCAGGGATCTATCGTAGAAGAGGGGATGGTGGACGAAGTGATTCGAAATCCGAAAGCTGCGTATACGATGAGATTGATGGAATCTGTTTTGTAGCCGTTATACGGTTTTACAAATATATATTATTAGTCTAAGAGAGGGTTAAATAATGAAAAAAAGACTTTTGGCAGTGTTATTAGCTGCAACAATGACAATGGCATCCTTTACAGGTTGTGGTGCTAACTCAGCAAAAAAAACAGAGAATGAAACGAAAACAATGGTGATTGGTGATACCACGTTTAATGCGGAAAACTGGGAAGAAACCATTAATCCACATGTCACTTATAATGGATGGCCTTGTATCCGTTATGGTGTTGGTGAAACACTGGTACATTATACGGATACGATGGAGTTGGAACCATGGCTTGCAACATCCTGGGAAAATGATGGTGACTGCACATGGACGATTACTTTGCAGGATGGTGTGAAGTTCTCATCTGGTAGAGAGATGGATGCAGAAGCAGTGAAACAGTGCTTGGAACACCTTTTAGAGAATCATGATCGTGCTCCTAGTGATACTAAGATTGCATCTATGGAAGCCGATGGGATGACACTTACCATTACAACATCGGAACCGAACCCTGCATTGATGAATTATCTTGGTGATCCATATGCATGTATCATCGATGTGGATGCATCCGATTTCGAAAATGGAATCGTAGCAGGAACCGGTCCATACAAGGCTACAGAGCTTGTGACAGATGATCATTTAACACTCGTTCCAAATGAATATTATTGGAATGGAACTCCAAAGTTAGATCAGTTAACAATCAAGACAATTTCGGATGGTGATACATTAGCTGCAGCACTGCAGTCAGGGGATATTGATGCGGCATACGGTATGGCGTATGAGTCTTATCCAAATTTTGAAAATGATGCGTATCAGTTCTCAAGCATCCAGACATCCAGAGCATTTTTCTGCAGTATGAATATGACAAGCGAAGTGATGCAGGATGATGCGGTTCGTAAAGCGATTGCAATGGGTGTTGATAAAGAGGGATTTGTGGATACTTTATTAGATGGACATGGGGTACCTGCAAACGGAGCATTTCCAGATGGTTTTTCAAAGTTTGGTGGAGAAAATGTTACAGCAGCGTCCTATGATCCAGAAGCTGCAAAGCAGATTTTGGAAGAAGCAGGATGGGTTGATAACGATGGTGATGGAATCCGTGAGAAGGATGGCAAGGATTTAGTGATTCGTTGGTTAACTTACCCTAGCCGTCAGGAATTACCATTATTAGCAGAGTCTGCGCAGGCAACATTAAAAGAAATCGGTATCGCAGTAGATATCAATTGTACTGCAAATAGAAGAGACTTCCTTGCTGATATGTCATCCTTTGATATCTATGCATCTGCGCTTGTAACAGCACCATCTGGTGATCCACAGTATTTCTTTACAACAAGCTGTTTGCCAGAGATGGATTACAATTTTGGCGCTTATGAAAATCCAGAAGTTACGAATATGATTCAGGAACTTTCTACAGAATTCGATACAGAAAAGCGTGCAGAATATGCGATTGCTTTACAGCAGGCAATTCTCGATGATAATGCTTACCTGTTCTGTTCCTTCTTAGAGATGAATATGATTTCCAAGGCGAATGTTTCAAACTGGACAGCACATGCCTGTGATTATTATGAAGTAACAGTAGATTTGGATATAGAATAACAGATGAATTAGGAAATGTATTGGGATTATGAGAAGGACAGATAGTAAAGGCTATTGGGACAATCGTGCCAAGAGCTATTCAGAAGTAAATCAAGAAGAACTTGTGGGGGTACAGAGAAATACCTGGAAAGATTTGTTAGAAGAACAAATCTCATCCGCTTTTGGTGACAAGGATCGGAGTCAAATCCGAATCCTTGATATCGGAGCGGGACCGGGGTTTTTATCCATTGTACTGGCAGAACTTGGTTATACAGTGACTGCAGCGGATTACTCCGTGGAAATGATGACGGAGGCGAAAAAGAATGCAGAGAGCTGTGAGGTGAGTATTCGGTTTGTCAGAGAGAATGCGATGGATTTGAGTTTTAGAGAGGGATGTTATGATGTAGTAATCTCTCGTAATCTAATTTGGAATTTAGAAAACCCTAAGAAAGCATATCAGGAGTGGCTTCGTGTATTGAAGCCATCCGGTATGCTTTTGGTTTTTGATGCAAATTGGTATACCTATTTACGTGATGAAAATAGCCGAAAAGCTTATGACAGGGATAGAGAAAATGTCAGTAAGAGCGGGTTTGAAGATTATAATATTGGCGAGAATTTCGACCAGATGGAGGAGATTGCAAATCATCTTCCTATGACGGATGTATCCCGGCCACAATGGGATAAAGAGGTACTTTTAACAATGGGAATCGAAGGGGTAGAAACAGTATTGGATATTGGTAGCCGAGTTTATTCGGAAAAGGAGAAAGTCAATTATCGTTCCACCCCAATGTTTATGATTAAAGCGATGAAGGGGTAAGGTAGAATGAGTAGACTTAGAAGAATTGCCTTCGAGAGACAGTCGAAGCGAGTGAAAGATCGAGTGAAGAAGTATTGGAAGAAGCGTGCAGAGAGCTTTTACGAATTACGACAGGATGAGATTGAGAGCAAGAAAGCAGAGCAATGGTTAGAAGAAATCAATAAATATATTCCGAATGGTAAGAAATTAAATATTCTGGACATTGGATGTGGAACCGGATTTTTTGAAATCATTCTTGGAAGACAGGGGCATACGATTACTGGAATTGATCTTACACCGGAAATGGTAGAAAAGGGCAAGGAGATGATAGCTGCTTATGGACTGAATGAAGAATCGGTTTCCATAGTGCAGATGGATGCGGAAAAATTAGAGTTTTCCGATGATACATTTGATCTGATTATTTCCAGAAATCTGACTTGGACACTTCCGCATCCGATCGAAGCATATGCGGAATGGAACAGGGTTTTAAAGCCAGGTGGAATGATGTTGAATTATGATGCAGAATACGCCAAGAATGCACATCAGAATCTTTATAGTACGGAGAATCGTTCGCATGATGGAGTGTCACAAGAGATGAAAGAGGAGTGTCATAAGATTTATCATATGTTATCCATCAGTAATCTGTCACGGCCACAATGGGATAGAGAAGTTTTGAAAAATGCGGGCTTTTCTAAGATTCATATCGATACAACATTTGGTGATCGGGTGTATAAAGAGAAGGATCGATTCTATATACCGGATCGTATGTTTGAAATTATGGCGCAAAAATAGTGTTATTATAGTCAGAAAATAAAGCGGATAAAAGTAAATTTATAAAAAATTTAATCATAGAATCTCAAAATGGTGTTATCATATATACAAAAGTGTACAGAATTGCTTATATAGCAAAAAAGGAATGCTGTAAATAGATCCTGGGGAGGTAATGAGAATGAATAGTAAAAAAACAGCGTTTGAAGTGTATTTGTCTACTGTGTATAAGTGGGGCATCATTTCTTTAGTAGGTGCATGTATGTTTGCAACAGCGATGTTTGTTGTAGAGAAAATATTGGGATTCTATCAGATGATTCCATGGACAGCGGTTCTGGTATTTGGAATTATGGATACCTGTTTTCTCGTGAGTGGGTTACTTCTTCTCAAGTCGGCATTCGACGAGGAAGGTTACTTGAAGGAAGGAAAACTGCGCACAGGTAAGATTTTCTGTTCCGTAGTTTTGATTATCCAGTGGAATTACATCATATATATGACACCGTCTAGAACCTTCTGGGGATTCTTATGCTTTTTCTTGATTTTAACGGGATTCTTCCTGGACATGCGTTTATTATTGACGACCGGTATCATTTCCATCGTTTCTCTTATGATTGGATGGTTTGTAAGAGGTTCGAATCTGTTACCAGTGAAGGATGAACTCTATGTCACAGATATTATTATGTGTGTGGTAGGTTTGTTTATATCTCTGGTTGGTTTAATGATGTTCCTCTTCTTTGTTTCTTACTTCCTGGTAAATGCGAAGAAAGACGAATTGGAAGAGAACAACCGAAAAGTCGTCGGCGTGATGGATGCGGTACGTTCCATTTCCGGAAAAATGGTTACGGCGGGCAACAAGCTTATGGATATCTCTTCTAGTGAGAGTGCATCTGCAGAGCAGCTGTCAGCGACAAGTGAGCAGCTCGTGGATAGTAGTAATATCCTAAGTGGCAAGGCTGACGAGAGTATGACGAATCTGTCAGAACTGAATGAATGTGAAGCGATTGTTGTTGAGAATGTTAATAAAGTAGAATCTACTTCTGGAAATTTATTGAAGAAGTCTAGAGAGAATGAGAAGTCTCTGAATGATTTGCAGGGAATTAATACCGAAGTATCCGATTCGATGTCAGTCACAACCGATATGGCGGGAAGACTTTCCAATGCAGTAGAAGAAATTGGAACCACACTGGAATTGATTCAGGGAATTTCCTCTTCTATTAGTTTACTTGCGTTGAATGCTTCGATTGAGGCAGCCAGAGCGGGTGATGCAGGTCGAGGCTTTGCGGTAGTTGCTACGGAAGTTGGTAACCTTGCAGAGAATACACAGACATCCTTGAAGGATGTAGGAGAAGTTATTGAACGTGTACAGATGAATGTAAAAGAGATTACAGATCAGGTTGAGAACAATGCCGAGAAGCTCGCGGAGCAGAATGAGCAGTTCAAGAATGTATTTGATGATATTCGTGCCATGACAAGCATGCTGAATGAGTCTGTAGAGGCGGTTACGGAGATGAATAAAGCGCATAAGCGCCAGTCAGATATCATCAAGAGAACGGTGGATATCAACCAGAATATTGCAGAGAGCATTCGTGCGGAGAATGAGCAGTTTATTACTATCCGACAGATGGCGGAAAGTAATGCAAGTAATACAGAAGAGGTTGCATCACAGGCCGGAACCATTGGTGAGATGGTAGAAGAGATTAATCGCTTGCTGACGAACTAGAAATAAAATGGAAAGCAAATAAGTTCACTTAAAGCACCAACTTATGTTATGATGTTGAGTAATTAATACAGGCTTAACAGAATAATGTAAGGTGGTGCTTTTTCATGGGTTTATATCGAAAAGTGAGAGATGCTGAGGGATTGACAGAAAGAGAACAGGAGATTCGAAAATTCGTACTTAGTTACCCTGAGAAATTATATGAGATGTCAGCGAAGGAATTGGGAGAAGCTACATACTCAAGTGCTGCAGCGATTACACGTTTTTGTAATAAGATGGATTGCAAGGGATATCCGGATTTTAAGATTCGATTCTTGCAGGATGTGCAAAATGAGAATAGTGATACTGAGACACATCTCGATATGAATAATCGGGAATCTACTGCATCGATTATGAAGAAGGTTGCACAATCGAAAATTGATATTATTCAGAGGACAAGAACCGAGAATTCGATCGATCGTATTTCTAAAGCATCCAAGATGATTCATGATGCGGATATGTTGGACTTTTATACGTATAATCTAAATAATCATCTGGCGGAGTATGCGCGACATAAGTTTTCCATTGCAGGTAAGTTTTGCAATGTCTATAGTGAAGATAGTTTGCAGCTTCGAAGCACGCTTTTTCAGCAGAAAAATCATCTGAGTATACTGATTAGTCAGACCGGAGAGAATAAGCGAATTATTGAACTTGCAAAGATTAAGAAGAAAAAAGGGGAGAAATTCCTTGCGATTACAAAACCGGATTCAACGATTGCAAAGCTTGCGGATCATACCATTTACATCTGCGGTTCGGATATGCAGTGGATGTATATTGAGGAAATGTGGATATCCCGTTATTCGGATTCGGTGAAGTACCTTTTGGACGTTTTATCGAATATGGAATATATGAAGAACCAGGAATATTGTCGTGAGATGGATTGTGAATATAATAGGATTGGTTCTGAGAAATTCTGGACGCTGACCTATGACTGGAAAGAGCATAATGATAGGGACGATACCTCGGAAAAAGAAGGAAATTGAAAGAAATTTTCGCGAAAATGAAAAAAATTAAATAGTTTTTTTGAAACAAGTTTCCAATCTGTGGGGAACTTGTTTTTTTTATGGTTCTGGAAACGTATAATCACCTTATCCAGTAAATGTATAGGGAGGAGAACTTATATGGCAACAAAAGTGAGAGACTACAAGAAACTCGCGCGGGATATTAAGTCAGAATTGGGGGAAAATAATATCCTTAGCGCAACACATTGCGCAACCAGATTGCGCCTGGTTTTGAAAGAAGAACCGACGGATGAGATAACAAAGAAGATCGAAGGGATGCCGGGGGTCATCCAGATCGTGAAAGCCGGGGGTCAGTATCAGGTTGTATCGCACCTTTTGTTTATGTATTGGCGGGTGCTGGATTATTACAGGGTGTTTTGATTATTGTGCGTTTATTTGTGGATGTTACCGGTACAGGAACAGCGCAGATTTATGACATGATTTCCTGGACACCATTTACATTCTTACCGGTATTTATCGCAGTTGCCGGAGCTAGACATTTCAAGTGTAATGTTTACGTTGCACTGTGGTGCTGTTTAGCTCTTACCAACCCAACCTGGGGCAATATTGCAGATACCATTACGGAAGGAACAAGTTTACATTTCCTTTTTGTACCACTGACGGGTGTAACGTATACTTCAACAGTAATTCCGCCATTGATTTTGGTAGGTGTGTTAGCCTTTGTGGAAAAGAAGATTGAGAAGATTTTACCGGATACCGTGAGACCATTATTATTACCAGTCATTTGTACAGCGATTATGGTGCCACTTACGATCTGCGTCATCGGTCCTGTATCTTCTGTTGTAGCAAATGGATTGGCTTATGCTTATCAGGCAGCTTACAACGTAATTCCATGGCTGACAAATGCAGTACTTGCATTCTTCTGGCAGATTTTCGTAATCTTCGGTGTACATTGGAGCTTCACACCGGTAGCGTTGGCAGAATTGGAAACTGCAGGCTATTCTCTGTTCCAGCCAATGTGTGCCATTGCCGTTTGTGCACAGACAGCAGCATGCTTCGCTGTATTTTTAAAGTCAAGAAATAAAGAAGTGAAGGGTGTTGCAATCTCTGCAGCAGCAACAGGTTTATTTGGAATTACAGAACCTGCAATCTATGGTATTACATTACGTTTTAAGAAACCATTCTTCTGTGGTGCAGCAGGTGCAGCTGTAGGTGGAATTATCTGTTCTTTATTTGGAACACGTTACTTCACTTATGCGGGTTTAGCAGGATTTTTAACCATTCCAAATGCGATTTACGATTCTGTAGCACAGAAGACTTGTGAAGCACTTGGAACTGCAACACCAGCATTCTCCAGCGGTGTATTTGGAGCAATCTTGGGAACAGTTGTAGCTTGTATAGTGTCTGTGGTACTGGTTTTTGTTGTTGGATTCGAAGACCCAGTGGAAGAAAACAAGAAGGATGTAATCGAAGAGAATGACGTAGCAACAGTTGGGGTTGTTGCTGCTGAAGCGGTTGAGGCAGAAGTGGAAGGCTAGTTGAAATTGGACGAAAAGAAATAATAAGTGAGGTAGTAGTATGAGTTTCCCAGAGAATTTTTTGTGGGGAGGTGCTGTGGCAGCACATCAGTTAGAAGGTGCTTGGGATGTAGATGGTCGCGGCATCAGTGTAAGCGATGTTATGACAGGGGGATCGAATAAGAAGGCAAGACGTATTACCGATGGTATCGTTGAAGGAGAATTCTATCCAAATCATAATGGAATTGATTTTTATCATACGTATAAAGAGGATATTAAGTTGTTTGCGGAATTGGGGTTTAAGTGTTTCCGCACATCGATATCCTGGAGTCGTATTTTCCCAGAGGGGGATGAGATGGAACCGAACGAGAAGGGGTTAGCGTTCTATGATGATCTGTTCGATGAATTGTTGAAATACAATATCGAGCCGGTAGTAACACTCAGTCATTTTGAGATGCCTTATGCACTCACGAAAAAATATGGGGGATGGCTGAATCGTAAACTGGTCGACTTTTTCGTGCATTATGCAGAGACGGTGATGACTCGTTACAAGGATAAAGTAAAGTATTGGATGACATTTAATGAAATCAATAATCAAGCGAACACATCCGTAGATATCTTTGGTTGGACGAATTCCGGAATTCTCTTCTCCGAGCAGAACGACCCAAGAAAGGCATTGTATCAGGTGGCTCATCATGAGCTCCTGGCCTCTGCTAAGGTTGTGAAGCTTGCGCACGAGATTAATCCGAACTTCATGGTTGGCTGTATGTGTGCGATGACACCACTTTATCCATATTCCTGCAAGCCGGAGGATATGGTGGCAGTGGTAGAAGCGATGCATGATAAATTCCTGTTTTTGGATGTACATGCCAGAGGACATTACGGTTCCTATATCAAGAAGGAATGGGAGCGCCTGCAGAATGGTCCCGTGATGGAAGCAGGAGATGAAGAGATCCTTGCAGAAGGAAAAGTGGATTACATCGGATTCTCTTATTACATGTCCGGAACCGTAAAAGCGGATATAGGCGATGCAGAAGGAAATGATACGTCTAGCAGTTCATCCAATGCGGTGATTGGAAATGATCATCTGGTGCAGAATCCATATCTCAAGGCTTCTGACTGGGGATGGACGATTGATCCGGTGGGACTTCGTTATGCATTAAATATGTTGTATGAGCGATATGAATTACCATTATTTGTTGTAGAGAATGGATTTGGCGCTTTTGATAAATTAGAAGAAGATAAGAGTTGCGATGATTCCTATCGTATCGAATATCTTAGCAATCATATCGCTGAGATGCGAAAAGCAGTTACGCTGGATGGCGTTGATGTTCTTGGATATACAGCATGGGGATGTATCGATGTGGTTTCCTTCACAACGGGAGAACTGGCAAAGCGTTACGGATTTATCTATGTGGATCTCAATGATGACGGAACCGGATCAAGAGAACGATATAAGAAGAAATCCTTTGCCTGGTACCAACATGTAATCGCTACGAATGGAGAAGAACTGTAGATCATTGGAGCTGAGTGATGTATTGAGAAATTGAAAAATATGGGGATGAATAGCCGGATGGGCGGCCTGGAGAATCCAGGTTGCCTGTCCGGCTATTTTTTTATTTTTAATAATTTTTTAATTCTCGGTTAATAATATGCAATTATTGGACGATATAATATTTGGAGTAGAAAAAGTTTGTAGAGAGGGATTGGATATGGAGATTTTAGAAATTCAGAACATGTATGGGCTAGGAACGGCAAGAGCCGAAGAAAATAAAGTGAAGCAGGAGTCATCCGAAGACCGGACACTTTTCTCAGAAATCTTAAATGACAAGAAGGAGACATGCCCTTATAGCAGTTTAGCGAAGGATGGAATCATTGAATATAATGGCGTTGTATTTGTATGTGATTATAAGTCGAATTCGATTTGCTTAGGGGATATGTCCAATCAAAGTGAGATTCTAAATATTAGTCTTCCAAGTGGTGGGCATCTGAAAGTGAATGTGAATAACCTCGAGGAACTTAGGGATGCGATTGGTATGTTTAAAGGCGAGGATTTGAATGCTGTTCTTCGCGCCATTGCACAGTATAAGCATTATGCAAGTAAAGTGCATGAGATGCAGGAAGAGATGAAAGATACGGTGGAGAATTTAACCGAGGAAGAATCTATATCTGAGGAAGAGTCTATATCTGGCGATAAATAATTTGTTTTTAAGGCAGCTTCGGCTGCCTTTTTTTTGATCTGTTTTCAAGAATTTGTATGTGGTAAATTATATAGAGAGTGTTTTCGCAAGACGAGCGAAATCATATGATGTGTTCCATATGGGAAGTAAATGTAGAAAAAGGTGAAGACAATGATAGAGGAAGTGAGAAGAGGATTCGAAACCGCGTATATCGATGGAAATGTTGCGTCGAACATCTTATATCGTCCGCAGTTTGTATCGAATAATTATAAGGCCGGGAAGAAGGTGATTTCCTCCATTGAGGGGGAACTCGCAAACTGTGATAGTTTCCAGATGAGTGTGGCATTTATTACGATGTCTGGAATCGTACCATTGCTTCAGATTCTAAAGGAATTAGAGGAAAGAAATGTTCCGGGACAGATTCTTACAACGAATTATCTGAATTTCAGTGATCCAAAGGCATTGAAGAAACTGAATGAATTTCGAAATCTGGAGATTCGAATGTATGATGTCGATGCGGCAGAGGAGGGATTTCATACCAAGGGTTATATCTTTAAACAGGATGAAATCTATCGAATCATCATAGGAAGTTCGAATATCACAAGCCTTGCGCTTACCAGCAATAAGGAGTGGAATACGAAAATTGTATCCACAGAGCAGGGAGAAGTGGCTAGGGAGATTGTGACAGAATTTCAGGATTTATGGAATTCTGCATATGCGCTTTCTTTTGATGCGTTTTATGAGAATTATAAACAGAAATATAAGCTGATCAAAGAACAGCGAGAGATTGCCAGACGAAGTGAAGTCACATCCATCGAGAGTTATAAGTTACAGCCGAATAGTATGCAGGTGGGATTTATCACAAATTTGAAGAAGATTGTCTCCAATGGAGAAAATCGGGCGCTTCTCATTTCTGCAACGGGTACCGGTAAGACGTATGCATCTGCGTTTGCAATGCGAGAGATGCGTTTTCAGCGAGTGTTATTTCTCGTGCATAGAGGACAACTCGCAAGGCAGACGAGAGACTCCTATCAGAGAGTTTTTGGAAATACGATTACGACGGGAATGATTGGTGCGGGACATTCGGTAGAAGAGAATAAGGACAAGGATTATATCTTTGCCATGATTCAGACGATGTGTAAGGAGAATGTATTACAGCAATTTACACCGGATGCTTTCGACTGTATTATTTTCGACGAAGCGCACCATGCAGCAGCAGAGTCTTATAAGAAGGTGATGGAATATTTCCAGCCGAAGCTATGGCTTGGAATGACGGCGACACCGGATAAAAGGGATGATAATATCGAGGGTAGAAATATCTATGAGATTTTCAATTATCAGATTGCTTACGAGATTCGTTTGCAGCAGGCGATGGAAGAGGATTTGCTTTGCCCGTTTCACTATTTTGGAATTCAGGATATTTCGATTATCGGAGATGATGCACAGGAGCATAGAGACTTTAAGGTGCTGACCAGCGAGGAGCGAGTGAAGCATATCATCGAGCAGACACATTATTATGGATACAGTGGAGATCGTGTGAAAGGTCTGATATTCTGTAGTGGTATCGAAGAATCCAGAGTGCTTTCGACGATGTTTAATCAGTCGATCAATCCGGAGACCGGGAAGTATTATCGTACGATTGCTCTGAATGGTGATGCTAGTGAATCCGAACGCCAGGAAGCATTTGAACGATTGGCGATGGACGAGTCCGAGGCAACGGATGCGATGCAACCGCTCGATTATATTTTTTCCTATGAGATTCTAAATGAAGGTGTGGATATCGTAGAAGTAAACCAGGTAGTGATGCTTCGTCCAACGCAATCGCCGATTGTATTTATCCAGCAGCTGGGACGAGGACTGAGAAAGGCAAGCGGCAAGGAATATGTTGTGATTATTGATTTCATTGGAAATTATAATAATAACTTTATGATTCCGATTGCGCTTTCCGGAGACCGTACATATAACAAGGACAATATTCGAAGATATGTGATGGAAGGCGGCAGAGTGATTCCGGGGGCATCGAGCGTTCACTTTGATGAGATTTCAAAGCAGAGAATCTTTGCATCCATTGATAAGTCGACGCCGAAGCTGGCGATGCTTCGTGAAAAATATAGTGTCGTGAGAGACAGACTGGGAAGAATCCCATCGATCCTTGATTTCTATGAATATGGAGAAATCGATCCAATGCTGTTTATAGAATATACCAAGGAATCCTATCATGCCTTTTTGAAAAAGGTGGAACCGAGATACCAGGTTTCCTTCTCGAAAGAGCAGGAGAATATGTTGACGTTTGTATCACAACTTCTTCTGAATGGAAAACGTCCGCATGAATTGTTGCTTCTTAGAGCCCTTTTAGATGGTGAATCGGTGGAAAACGATGGAGATCCAACATGGTTTAAAGAAGCATTGGAAGCCATTGGAGGAACTTATCGAGAAGTGGATTATCAATCTGCTTTGCATGTTATCCGTATGGATTGGCTGAATTCTCCGGCGGATAAGAAGAAGTATCAGAATCTGAAGTGGATCGATGAAGATGGCGTAGCAAGTCAGAGATTCCGAAGATCAAGTATGTATGCACTGGCATTATCGCATATGGAGTTTAAGAAACAGCTTCAGGAAATGATTACGTTTGGCTTATTAAGATACCAGGAGTATTACAAAGACGCAGATGAGAATAATCTGGTATTATATCAGAAATATTCCAGGAAGGATGTCTGTCGTATATTGAATTGGGAAAAGGATGATAGTTCTACGGTCTATGGTTATCGCTATAAGTATGGAACCTGTCCGATCTTTGTAACATATAATAAGCAGGGTGACATTTCCAGTTCGACGAATTATCCGGATCATTTCATCAATGAGCAGTTGTTCAACTGGATGACGCGAAGTAGGGTAACGATGGATAGCAAGGAAACACAGCAGATTATTCACGCCAGGGAAAATGGAGAGAAGATCTTCTTGTTTGTAAAGAAGAGCGATGATGAGGGCGCGGACTTCTACTATATGGGAGAGGTTTCGCCCGTGGCATGGAAGCAGACGACGATTCCGAATGACGCGGGAGATCTGCTTCCGATTATGAATTTCCATCTGAAATTGGAGAATCCGGTGCGAGAGGATCTGTACGAATATCTTTCAAAATAGAAGGGAAACACATGAAGACAATTAGAGTAGTTGCAGCAGTAATAAAAGCAGAAAATGAGAAGGGACAGCCAATGATTTTCGCAACACAGCGAGGATATGGTGAATATAAGGACGGCTGGGAATTCCCCGGCGGTAAGATAGAAGAGGGGGAGACTCCACAGGAAGCCTTGAAACGTGAGATTATCGAGGAGCTGGATACCGAGATTGCGGTAGGAGACTTGATCGACACGATCGAGTATGACTATCCGAATTTTCATCTATCCATGGATTGCTTCTGGGCAGATATCATTCGCGGTGACCTGGTCCTCAAGGAACATGAGGCCGCAAGATGGCTCACAAAGGAGCAACTCGGTGATGTGGATTGGCTACCCGCCGACATCCAGCTCATTGACCAAATTTTGGTCTCTTGGGGACGGGGTTAGTGGACCATTTTTGAAAATGTAGCATATTAGAAGAAAGAAGCATAGAAGGAGACATGAAATGGTAAAGCAGATAGTGAGAGATCCATTATTCCTGCAGCAAAAGTCGGAACCAGCGACGAAAGCGGATGCGCAGGTGGTAGTCGATTTGATGGATACCTTAAGAGCGAATATCGATCATTGTGTCGGTATGGCGGCGAATATGATTGGCGTGAAGAAGCAGATTATCGTGGTGGCAGCAGGCCCATTCGTATTTCCAATGATTAATCCAGTAATTACGAAAAAGAGCGGGAAGTACGAGACGGAAGAAAGCTGTTTATCACTCGATGGTGTCAGACCATGCGTGAGATATCAGGAGATAGAAGTGGATTATCTTGATCAGAATTTCAAGCCGCAGCACGGGAAGTATAAGGACTTTACGGCGCAGATTATTCAGCATGAGATTCAGCATTTTAGTGGGGATTTGATCTAAGGGGAAGAGGCGATTATGATGAATGAAACAGAAGCAAGAGAGATTCGAGAAGCAATCAGTTCTGCAGATAATGCGTTGACGCACCTTTATTCTGCCAGAAAGTATCTGGATAGTGCTGGAAATTGGGGACTTCTAGATATGTTTGGCGGTGGATTGATTTCGGGAATGATGAAGCACAGTAAGATGGGAGATGCAGAGCGAGAAATTGAAAATGCCAGATACGCTCTCCAAAGTTTCAGCAAGGAATTAAGAGATGTGAGTGGATACAGTTCTATTCATATAGATGATTTCCTCACTTTCGCTGATTTTTTCTTTGATGGACTTGTTGCGGATATCATGGTGCAGTCCAAAATCAGTGAAGGAAAAAGGCAGTGCGATGAAGCCATTCATAGAGTAGAGGGTATCAAAGTGGAGTTAAAGGAAAAACTGAGAGGGATGTAAAGGAGAGACAAATGGAACTAGTTAGAGTGCAGGATTCAGATTACAAAAAAACATATGAATTATATATGTCCTTCCCAAAAGATGAAAACGGCTATATAAATTCAGTTTATGGTTACAACTATGAGCAGTTTCTGGAATGGATCGAGAAAAAGCGAAACTGGTCATTGGGAAAAGAATTGCCGGAGGGATTTGTTCCGGATACTACCTATGTGCTCGTTGACGAAGGTGTCTATGTGGGAGTGTTCAATTTAAGACATCACCTGAATGATTTCTTGAGAGAAGGCCCTGGCCATATCGGCTACTGTGTTTCCAAAAAGTATCGTGGAAATGGATACGCTACCAAAGGCCTTGGGTTAACCCTCGAAAAAGCCAAGCAGATGGGCATTCAAGAAGTCTATATGTCTGTAAACAAGGATAATCCGGCAAGCCTTCGTGTGCAGATGAAAAAGGGAGCCTACATCCATCATGAAAATGACGAGGAGTACTTTACTAGAATTGACGTACTCTAGGAGAGGAAGTTATGAATAAAAACGAGAGTAAATATTTCAAATCGGCAGAAAAAATGCAGAAAGCGCTTATTTCATTAGTCAATGAGAAAGATTTCGAACTGATTACGGTAAAAGAAATCTGTGATGTTGCGGAAGTAAATCGATCTACATTTTATCTTCACTATGACAATACGAGTGACCTTTTGAAGGAGGCAATCGAAGCGGTTTACAAAGATTTCTTCCGTAGATTTTCTTCGGATGGGCCGAAAGATATTCATATTGAGGATAAGACGGACGAGGACCTGTTTTTAGTGACACCTAAGTATCTGATGCCATATCTGGAATTTGTGGAGGATAATCGTAAGCTCTTTTTGGTTATGTATAAAAAGAACGAGATGATGGGTGCTGAAAAAACATATGCGAAGTGGTTCCGAGAGATATTCGGTCCTATCCTTACCAGATTTGGAGTACCCGAAGAAGAGCAATCATTCATTATGATTTTTTATTTGAAAGGCATGATCGGTATGATTAATGAATGGATTGCTAGAGACTGTGCACAGTCAAAAGAAGAAATGATTCGCATCATCCAAAAGTGCATTTTGAAGCCATTTTAAAAATCAACACTTTTCGTGAAAAGTGTTGTTCTGTTTTTGTTCTCATTTTTCTATAATGACACCATGCTTCATATGAAGAGCAAATAGTAGATGAAAAACATGGAGGCAAAGATAAATGAGTAACAAGATGTATCTCGTAACAGGTGCAGCAGGATTTCTCGGAAGCACTGTGTGTCGACAATTGATTGATCGAGGAGAACTGGTTAGAGCACTGGTACTTTCTGGTGATAAGTCAGCACAGTTCCTTCCAGAAGAAGTAGAAATTGTGTACGGTGATCTCTGTAACAAGGAGGATCTGGAGCGATTTTTTACAGTGGGAAATGATACGGAAGCGGTGGTTCTTCATATCGCAAGTATTGTCACTGTCAATCCGGATTATAGTCAGAAGGTTATGGATGTCAATGTTGGTGGAACGGAAAATATTGTAGAAATGTGTAAGTCGCATCAAGTATCTAAGCTGGTGTATTGCTCATCAACCGGTGCGATTCCCGAAGAAGAAAAGGGAACGATTAGAGAGTGTGAAGGTTCGATTCCACTTGATCCGGATAGAATCAAGGGATGCTATTCGATGTCGAAGGCTATGGCTACAAATGTTGTGCTCAAAGCGGCAGCAGACGGATTAGATGCCTGTGTCGTACATCCATCAGGAATCCTTGGACCAGAGGATTTTGCAATGGGTGAGACAACAAAGACACTGGTAGATCTTATTAATGGCGAAATGCCAGCGGGAATAGATGGAAGTTTCAATCTTTGCGATGTAAGAGATTTAGCGGACGGAGTGATTGGAGCGGCAGATAGAGGGAAGCGTGGCGAGTGCTACATTCTTGGAAATGAGCCAGTAAGTTTTAAAGATTTTACGAAGCTTGTTTCAGAGGAAAGTGGTTGCAAGCAAATGAAATTCTTTTTACCAATATCGGCAGCAAATCTATTGGCGCGAGTGCTTGAAAAGAAGGCAAAGAAAACCGGAGAGAAGCCACTGATGACAACGTTCTCTGTATATAATTTGGCGCGAAATAATCGATTTGATTCCAGTAAGGCTGCGAAAGAACTTGGTTATACAACAAGATCTTATAGAGAAACGATTCGTGATGAAATCCGTTGGTTAAAAGAAACTGGAAAAATAGCGTAAATAGTGTCGTTAAGGAGTAAATGGAGGATGAACGAGATGAATCATTTAGATAAAGTATATGCAGAAAGTGTAGCAAAGGACTATATGCCAAAGGAAACAAGCAAGGTACGACAGTTGAAGAAGCTGGATGAAAAGGCAAAGAAGCCAGCCTATATTACAGCTTTGTCGGTTGGCGTAGTAGGAGCGTTATTGTTAGGAATCGGAATGTGTTTTTCTATGGGAATACTTGGGTCTGGTTTAGTAGCAATGGTATTTGGCGTAGTTCTTGGTGTGCTAGGAATTGCCGTTTGTATTGTGAACTATCCACTTTATTTAAAGCTTCTAAAAGAAGGAAAGGCAAAGTATGCTTATGAAGTTTTAGAGCTTGCCAAGGAAATATCAGAAGAATAAATAGGAAATCCTCCTTTGTGCTATACTAATGATTAGTAAAAGTACAGAGGGGGATATTTTTATGGATAAATCGATTGCTGGCTATGAACTGAAATGCGCTACATATCGTGCAGAGCATGTTTCTGAAGATGAATTGTGGTCAGCATTTGCACATCTTTTTTCATCCCAAACTCGTATGGTATCAAGTTATAAATATGGATTTTTGAAGTCTATCATAGACAATCTCTATAATGTGGACGAGCATCTTACGTTGACATTCGATCAGCTTTTTTCGAAGTTCGGTGAGATCTATTGGAATTTGATTTTGAAGTATGAGCTTCGACAGCAGGCGAAGAGGGAAACGTATCTGGAGCAGATTATTAGAAATGCTGTCGCTAAGTATCATTTGCCAGATGGAATTCCATACGAGAGTCTTAGTGCAGAGATGATGATTGACATTTCTCATCAGATTAAGATGAAATGCAAGACTAATGTAGTTGGCGCTTTGTATGGCGATACGAAGGGACTTTTCTATTCTTTTGATAAGAGGGGAGAGTGGTTGCAGATTAACCCACAGATGTATGAATTTATTTGTAAGCATAAGGTTACAATTGAGAAGCTGAATTACTATGAATGGGCGAAATTTCTTGAGTCGGTAAATGATGACTCTGTGGTGAATCATCTTCTTAGCAAGATTGATGAAAGTGCGAAGCGAAATAATTTGTCATACTACAGAGATATCTTATTTCAGGAGTTTGAGAATAGATGTTTTTACTGTGGTAAGAGGGTTACAAAGGCACATGTCGATGTGGATCATTTCATTCCTTGGTCATTTATTAAGGATGATAATATCTGGAATTTTGTGCTTGCCTGCCCGGAATGTAATCGTAGAAAAAGTGATAAATTGGCAGATCCGAAGTATTTGGACAATCTCATCGTTAGAAATACCAACTTGGAGACGGAATCTTATAAGGGAATGGAAAATTATAGGCGAGATCGTTTGTTGAAGATTTATTCTTGGGCAAGAAAGAATGGCTACAATGAGATTTGGATGCCAAAGAAGAAAGTGGAAGAATATTAATTGGGACAAGGGTAGTATAAAAAAAGGTAGTGATTAGTAAATCTAAAAGGGGAGGTTTTTATGAAAAGAGAAGGAAAAGGGAAATCAATAGGAAATTATGTTTCTGATTATTGTGTATTGGATTTAGAAACAACTGGGCTATCAATTTTAAGAGATAAAATAATAGAGATATCTGCAATTAGGGTACGTAACGGAAAAGTTGTTGATACATATAGTACATTAGTTAATCCTAAAATAGAAATTCCAGAAGAGGCAACAGAAGTAAATCACATTACGAATGAAATGGTTTTTAATGCACCAGTATTGGAAGAGGTTTTAGATGAATTTATCAAATTTATTGGAGAAGATGTAATTATTGGTTATAACGTGTCTTCGTTTGATTTAAATATGATTTATGATGCTGTTGCTGAATTAAAAGGTGAAATATTACATAATAACTATATTGATCTATTGCATGTGGTGCGATGTATAGAAATTAACATTCCAGATAAGCGTCTAGAAACTTTGAGTAAATTTTTTGGATTAGATACTACAGGTGAACATCGTGCGTTAAAGGATTGTTATTTAACGCATGAATGTTATGAGAGGTTTTTTTTAGAATATGGCGAAAATCCCTTTAAAAGGGCCAGTTCTGTTAATAATGGACCTAGAAAAAAACGTCGTCTAAAAACAGAAACTAAAGCGTTAAGAGAATTGAATGCTTTAGTTTCTGAAATAATGTGTGATGGTGTTATTTCTAGTGATGAATTTAAAGAATTAAGTTTATGGATGGTGAGCCATCAAAATTTAAGTGGAAGTTACCCATTTGATAAGATATTTTCGTCTGTATGTGAAATATTAAAAGATGGTATTGTATCAAAAGAAGAATTGGATGAGCTTGAAAAAATTTTAAAGGAATCTATAGATCCTGTTGGTTGTAATAATTGTGTGGAGCAAGACGAAACAATACAAGATAAGCATGTTTGTATTACGGGTGATTTTTGTGTAGGAACTCGAGAGGATGTTATAAAGTTAGTGGAAGAACATGGAGGTAAAATCGATAAGAGTATAAAACGTGCAACAAATATTCTTGTTGTAGGATCAAAGGGAAGCGAGTTATGGAAGACAGAAAAGTATGGGACAAAGATTCAGAGAGCAATGGAATTGCAAGAAAAGGGCTTTGAAATAAAAATCATGAAGGAAAATGATTTTATAAGTATGATAGATAATTTTTCTGGGATTATTGAGAATTGCATAAAAACAGAGGATGGGGAAGCATATGGAAAAAAATAATAATTGGTGTCCTTCTATCAGAAGAATGCTAGAAAAGTTGGTAAAAGAGTATAATTTACCGGATGGTTCATTGTTAATGTCAGATAATAAAGCGCAAAAAGAGCCAGAAAGAATAATTAGTCATACAGTATATATTTATGAGCCAGATTATCCGTTTGATATATATTTGCCTGAGCAAAATATGATAGTGCTAACAATTTCTCCTAGTACAGCAAAAAGTAGGCCGGATGATTTAGATATTGGTATTAACGACGATCAGTTTGAAGACATAAAAGAGATGATTCCTAAAGATGCTACGATACTAGAACAGACGAAAACAGATATAAGTACAGCGTCAAGAAGGATTCGATTTAATAAGAATTCTGAGAGTATGGTTGATTTTATAAAGCAAAACGTAATCTATGCAATAGAGCATTATCAGTCAAAGTCTAGTAAGTTTGGTTGTTGTGCAAAGTATAGGGAATGTTCGAAGGCTGGGAAGTGTTTGCATGATAATTTACTTTACTCGAAGGCATGTATTTATCGAAGTAATCTTGAAGCTGGAAAGATATTTTACTGAATCTGACAATAAGGATTAGTACTTTTTTTGAGGCGATATTTATGAAGAAACTTTATTGTAAGAAAAAATGTGATTAATCAAGAAAAAGTAATAGGGTTTAATCTCAATGTTTCGTGAGGAGGGTTATTATGAACATTGGAGCTTGGATGTGTGGAGTATTGGTTTTACCATTTGCAATTATAGGTCTATTATTTGGAATATTTAAGGGAAAAGCTACGAAGTTTGTTGCTGGTTTTAATACCTTTTCGGAACAGGAGCAGTCCTTGTATGATCGAGCTGCTATTTCAAGAGATATCAGGAATCAGTGTTTCCTATGGTCAGCAGTTATGCTCGTAGGAACTATTCTTTCGCTGGTTTTTACGCCATATCTGGCGATACCGACTTTTATAGTTTGGGGGATTTTGTTTTTTAAAGATATGCATCTAGATGTGCATAAAGCGTATGAGAAGTATTTGTTGAAAAGATCTTAAATTAGTATGATGTATGATCATATTCAAATAGGGGTAAATCATGATAACAGTAGTAAAAGGTGACATTACCAAAATCGCAGACATGGAGGCAATCGTGAATGCTGCTAATACTTCACTACTAGGTGGTGGTGGAGTGGATGGCGCCATTCACAGGGCAGCAGGACCGGAATTGTTAGAAGAGTGTAGAGCCCTCCATGGTTGCGACACAGGACAGGCGAAAATTACAGGTGCGTATCATTTGCCCTGTCAATATGTAATTCATACAGTGGGCCCGATTTGGCGTGGTGGAGATGCTAACGAAGATGGATTATTGGCAAATTGCTATTTTAATTCTTTGAAGGTAGCAGTAGAAAATGGAATTCGAAATGTAGCATTTCCATCGATTTCTACTGGGGTATATCGGTTTCCGGTGGAACGAGCTGCAGCGATTGCAGTTGATACCGTTTCCCGTTTTTTAGAAACCCATCCGAATGAAATCGAAGTGGTGGAATGGGTTCTGTTTGATGACTACACTTTTCAGGTATATCAAGATGCCATTGCGCGCAGCAAACATTAGTAATGAGGATAACAAACGATGAAATATTATATCAGTGATTTACATTTATTTCATAAGTCATCAATCGATTTTGACAATCGGCCGTTCGAGGAGCTTGCCGATATGCATGAATATATTCGAACGCATTGGAATAGCAAGGTTACGAATGGTGATACGGTGTACATCCTGGGCGATATCAGCATGCGTGGAAATGCTGAGGCACTGATTTCTTTCGTGTCGACATTAAGGGGGCGTAAGGTCCTGGTTCGGGGTAATCATGATGATGTTTCAGATTACCGTTATAAGCAATTGTTTATGGAGATTTGTGATTATAAGGAAGTTCAGGATGCTTTTGGTGGAAAGAATTACAATTTGGTTTTGAGTCATTATCCAATTTTTAGCTGGAAAAATATGGATAAAGGTTGGATTCATCTATATGGGCACACGCATAACAGCCAGGAGGATCAGATGTACCAGAATGCGCTGCAGGAGATGAGTGCGAAATGTGAACATTTGCATCAGTCTATGCCATCGGCAATTAATGTTGGTTGTATGAAACCTTGGATGGCGTATGAACCACGGACTTTAAAGGAAATACTGGAAAAACAGGAAGAGGGAGAACTATCATGAATCAAAAAGAGTTAATGCTTGCTGGGAAGATCTATGACCCGAATGATCCAGAACTTCTGGAACTTCGTGCGAAAGCGCATAGACTTTCGGCGGAATATAATGCGACATTTGAAACAGAGGAAGAAAAGCGACAGTCTATTATGAAAGAACTGATTGGTAATCTCGGGGAAGGAGTCTATCTGCAGGGGCCGTTTCAGTTCGATTATGGATGTTTTACCAGCATAGGCGAACGAACCTATGCAAACTTCAATCTTACCGTTCTGGATACCTGTCCAGTAACGATTGGAAAGGATGTCTTTATGGGACCGAATGTATCCCTATTGACACCGTTGCATCCATTGAGATGGCAAGACCGAAATACCTATTATCGGGAAGACGGTGTTTTGACAGACAAGGAGTATGGCAAGCCAATTACAATCGGTGATAATACTTGGATCGCTGGAAATGTTACGATATGCGGTGGCGTAACCATTGGCGAAGGTTCTGTCATAGGCGCTGGAAGCGTTGTGACAAGAGATATTCCACCGAATAGTCTGGCTGCCGGAAATCCGTGCCGAGTGATTCGTGAAATAACAGATGCAGATCGAGTTGATTAGTTCTGAAAAAATTGTGAAGAGGATCTAAACTGAGCTTACTGTTGCAATTGCAACAACTATAAACATAAACAATTGATATATTGTATGTGTAAATATAGATTGATTGGAATTGGAGGTTAGCCATGGAAGAGAAGAATATTGAATTATTAAAAGATTATATAAAGCGCCTTAGCAATGGAGAAAGTCTAGAATCAGTTCGCAAAGATTTTGTAGATCATTTTTCTGATGTTGAGGCGTTTCATGTCATGCAGGCTGAGCAACAGCTGATGAAAGAAGGTGTGCCTTTTACAGAGGTGCAAAAGCTTTGCGATGTTCATTCAGCATTGTTCCATGGTAAAACTAGAGAAGAGAAAATAGCTAATGCAGAAAAAGAAGTGGAAGCATCAGCTGCAAGAGTGACAAACAATATCACTATAGAAAAAAGAGAAGCTGCAAAAAAGCAGGCTGAAATAGTGGGACATCCACTTCATCTTTTTACGAAGGAAAATGAAGCTCTCACGGAAGTGATTAATAAAACAAAGGGATTGATTGAAAACATTAAGATTGATCCATCAGATGTAAATAATAGTAAGATAAAGGAACTTATAGATCGTTTAAGAAAAGTAGCCATTCATTATGCCAAGAAAGGTGATTTGCTTTACCCTCACATGAAGGTTAAATACGAGATTTCAGGCCCTTCCGATGTTATGTGGTCGGTTGACGATGAGATTAGGGATGAACTTAAATTTATAGCAGATTCTGACTTTAGAAAAATTGAATATGTGAATAGATTAGAACATGCCATTAGCCGTATGGAGGAAATGATTTATAAGGAGCAGAACATTCTATTTCCTATTTGTACTCGATTTTTCACTGAGGAAGAATGGTACCAGATTTATCAGGATTCAAAGGATTATGCGCCTTGTTTGGTGGATTTCATAAAATGGCCTGAGGCAGAAGAGGCGTTGTCTAAAGAAAAATCACTTAGTAATGCTTCAGAAGAAATGATTAATCTCCCAGGTGGACATTTCACACCTGCTCAACTTAGAGCAATACTCAATACTCTTCCCATAGAAATATCATTTATAGATGAAAATGATATAAACTGTTTCTTTAACGAAGGGCCAAAGCTATTTAAACGTGCTGGCATGGCCATAGGACGTGATGTGTATAGTTGTCATCCACCAAAGATTGAGATGATGGTTAGGACTATAATTGAGGACTTCAAATCTGGCGCTAGGGATAAAGTGTCGGTTTGGATGGAAAAAGAAGGCATCCCAGTGCTTGTAGAGTACATTGCAGTTCGAGATGACAATGGACAATATATCGGCACAATGGAATGCGTTCAAAAAATGGATGAAGCAAAAAAGCATTTTGAAAAATAGAATTATTTGATGACAAAGGTATTTCTATCGAAGTCGATAATTCCTTCGTCACGCATTTTACCAAGCTCTCTTGTCATAGCGCTGCGGTTTATGGATAAGTAATCCGCTAGTTGCGTTCTGGACAGGGGAGCTTTTATATATTTTGATTTTTGTTGCTGAGCAAGCATTGAAATGTATGCCATAAGTTTTCCTCTAATAGAATCTTTTGACATGATTTCCAGTTTATTCATATAGGATATACTTTTTTGCCCTAGTAGATGAAACATGTTTTCTGCAATTCTGGCATGGAAGCTACAAGCATTCTCACATGTATGGATAATTTTTGAGGCAGCAAGAAATAATACTCTTGTTTTTTCTACGGCAACAAAAGTAACAGAAGATTCTTGTTCGACACTGACAGCGAAATTTTCGCCAAACAGTTCGCCTGGACCAACATAGGATAGCAGGGATGAGTTACCCCATACATCTTCTTTCAAAAGGTGCACATTTCCAAAGAGAACAATGCCGATATAAGGGACTTTGTCCTTTTCCATAATGATGGTCTCCCCTTTTTCAAAATCCTTTTTAAAGGATTTGATGCATATTAGCAGTCTATTTAAATTGTCTGGATGGATTCCCTCAAATAGAGGAATATCATTATAATCTATTTCTTTCATAAGCACATTATAAAATCAAAACGTTGCAATTGCAACAAACTGACTCCCCTTCTAGCTGTATATTATGAGCATCCAAGAAATACGGTAAAAAAATGGAGGTCAATAATGGAAAATAAGATGTTTTGTTATCAGTGTCAGGAAACAGCAGGCTGCACGGGTTGTACCATGTCAGGTGTTTGTGGAAAGAAGCCAGAGGTAGCAAATCTTCAGGATTTACTGGTATATGTTACCAAAGGTCTTTCCTATGTGACAACAAAGCTTAGAGCAGAGGGCAAGGAAGTATCGGAAGTTGTTAATCATATGATTTCGGTAAATCTTTTTACAACAATTACAAATGCAAATTTTGATTATGATTCAATAGCTCAGAAGATAGAAGAAACGATTAACGTAAAAGAACAGTTAATAGAAAAGCTTACAGATAAGAGTAATCTTCCAGATGCGGCTATCTGGGATGGAGATAAATCACAGTATGATGAAAAAGCTAAGACAGTAGGTGTTCTTTCAACAGAAAATGAAGATATTCGTTCATTGAGAGAGTTGATAACATATGGTCTTAAGGGACTTGCTGCTTATTCGAAGCACGCAAATGCTCTTTTAAAGGATAATGAGGATGTCGATGCATTTCTTCAAAAAGCGATAGCAGCTACTTTAGATGACAGTCTTTCCGTAGATGATCTGATTGCGTTAACTCTTGAGACAGGTAAATATGGAGTGGATGGCATGGCACTTCTTGATGAAGCTAATACATCAGCTTATGGTAATCCTGAAATCACAAAGGTAGATATTGGTGTTAGAAATAACCCTGGTATTCTTATTTCAGGGCATGATCTGAAGGATTTGGAGATGCTTTTAGAGCAGACTAAAGGCACAGGAGTAGATGTATATACTCACTCAGAAATGTTACCAGCCCACTATTACCCATTCTTTAAGAAATATGATAATTTTGCTGGAAACTATGGTAATGCATGGTGGAAGCAGAAGGAAGAATTTGCAAGTTTCAATGGCCCAATTCTGATGACAACAAATTGTATTGTGCCACCTGCAGAATCTTATAAAGATAGAATGTTTACAACAGGTGCAGCAGGATATCCTGGATGTAAACATATTGATTCGCCATATGGTGAAACAAAGGATTTCTCTGAAATCATTGAAATGGCAAAGAAATGTGCAGCACCTATGGAAATAGAACGCGGAGAAATCATTGGTGGATTTGCTCATGAGCAGGTATTTGCTCTTGCAGATAGCGTAGTAGATGCAGTTAAAACTGGAGCAATCAAAAAGTTTGTTGTCATGGCTGGTTGCGATGGAAGAGCAAAAAGTAGAAGTTACTATACTGAGTTTGCTCAGGCTCTTCCAAAAGATACAGTAATTCTTACAGCAGGCTGTGCAAAGTATAAATACAATAAGCTAAAATTAGGTGATATCAATGGAATACCAAGAGTTTTGGATGCAGGACAGTGTAATGACTCCTATTCACTTGCACTTATTGCATTAAAGCTTAAAGAAGTATTTAAGCTTGATGATGTAAATGATCTTCCAATTGTCTACAACATTTCATGGTATGAACAGAAGGCTGTAATAGTTTTACTTGCCCTTTTATATTTAGGAGTCAAGAATATTCACTTGGGACCAACACTTCCTGCATTTCTTTCACCAAATGTTGCCAATGTGCTTGTACAGAATTTTGGTATAGCAGGAATCACAAATGTAGAGGATGATATTTGCAAACTTATTTAATTTAAAGAAGAACATCGGTATCTTAGGATATCCGATGTTTTTTTTGAAAAAATTTTGATGTAACCATTACAATTACATCTGCCTCCTGGTAAGGTAGAAAGGGTGATATTCAATGTTTTCAAAGATGAGGATAAGGCCATTTATGAAAAACTTATGTAAGGGAAACAAAGAAGAACAGATAAGCAGACTTAAAACAGAAATCAAGGAAGCAGACGCAATTGTCATTGGTGCAGGCGCTGGATTATCCACATCTGCAGGCCTTACTTACAGTGGAGAGCGTTTTGAAAAATACTTCTATGACTTTGCCAAAAGATTTGGAATAAGAGATATGTACTCAGGTGGATTTTATCCGTTCTGGCAGATGACATTGGCAAATGAGAAGGCGGTATATGCCTGCTTAAATTATGGCGAAGCATTCTGCCCAGAGGAAATTGCAGATAGAAGTATATGTATTGATGGTGATATTGCAACCATATTACAAGAGTTTTGAACTTGTATATTCCTTACGGGAGGAGGATTCTGTATAATTAAAGGCAGCGAAATTAACAGATCGCGGTTTGAAAGGATTATAAATATGAAAAACGCATTATCTTGGTTACTAATTTTGTTAAATGCGATTGGTTGCCTATGCCTTACTTATAGCAGTTATTTGTTTCTTTTTGAAGGCAATATAGTTGATGCACCAGATGCAATGCTGCCGATGGAAAGATGGGAAAGAGGAGGTTGGCTACTTACTATTGGAATGATTCCGCTAATAATAGCAAACATCTTAGGTTATGGATATATTCAATTTGGAAATAAGAAAAACAGACTGCTTATCTTCATTCCCTCTGTTATCTGCATAATTTTAGTAGCATGCTTTTGGGGGAGGGGAATAGTATAAATTCCAATTTGTCGCCCTAATTGAATATTGAGTGTTACATAGCAGTTATCCCGATTGAGGTAGCTGCTTTTTTATTAGTACTTTTGAATTGTGTATTCCTTACTGGATGAGGATTCTGTATAATTGAAGACAGTGAAATCAACAAATCGGAATCTTTAGGGGCAAAATTATGAATGTATTAGTAGTAGGTGGAACCAGATTCTTTGGAATTCCAATGGTTGAAAAATTAATTGCAGATGGGCATGATGTGACAATTGCAACTCGTGGGTTATCAAATAATCCATTTAAAGAAGCAACAAAACAAATTGTGTTGAATCGCTCAGATTACAACAGTGTTAAAGACGCTTTAGCAAACAAAGAATTTGATGTCATAATTGATAAGATTGCCTATTGTTCCAATGACGTAAGGAATCTTTTGAGTAATGTGAGTTGTAAGAAGTACATCCAAATGTCTTCTTGCTCTGTCTACTCAAAGGATAAAGAAAACATAAAAGAATCAGATTTTGATCCTCAGTTTCATAAGTTAGTATGGATGGATCGTAATGATGATTATGCAGAAGGTAAACGTCAGGCGGAAAGAGCTGCGCTAGAATATTTAGATTATGCACAGTGCATTTTTGTAAGATATCCCGTCGTAATGGGGGAAAATGATTATACAGGACGATTGAAGTTTTATATAGATCATATTTTAAATTCTGAAGCAATGAATATTGATGATTATGATTGTGGAATGGAATTTATAAATGAAAAAGAAGCAGGATATTTTTTAGCTCATCTGGTTAATACAACTGTCACTGGTGCTATAAATGGAAGTTCTAAAGGGCAAATTTCACCTCGTGAGCTTGTTGAATATATTGAAAAACAAACAAATAGAAAAGTAATATTGGATGCTTCAGGGGATGCGGCTCCATATAACGGTACAAGTGCAAATGTATCTTATGATACTTCGAAAGCAAGAAAAAATGGATTTGTATTTTCGGATATTAATGATTGGATATATAAGTTGATAAATCGGAATTTGTAGGAGTGATAGAATTATGAATCCATGGGAAGAAATCAGTTTATCTGATTATGAAAATCATATGAGTCTTTCTTCCGTAAATCAACTTCAGGCTATGAACAAAATGATGAAGTTTCAGTTTGAAGCATATCCGGTAACATCGGCTATTGTATTCGGAGTTGCCGGTGGAAATGGCCTTGAACATGTAAATTTGAAAAAGTACAGCAAAATATACGGGATTGATATTAACAATGCATATTTGGATAACGTAAAAAAACGATATTCATTCATGGAGGACATTCTTGAATGTAAAAGGATTGACTTGACTTGTGAACCGGATATGTTGCCGGATGCAGAACTGGTGATAGCAAATTTAGTAATAGAATATGTGGGACTTGAGCCGTTCAAAAAGGGAATTCTTAAAACTGGAGCCAGATATGTATCCTGCATTATTCAAATAAATACGGATGAAGAATCTTGGGTTTCTGATTCTCCATATTTTCATTCTTTTGACGGTCTTGATGCTGTACATCATCAGATGGATGAACAATCTTTGGTAATGGCTATGAAAGAAATCGGATTTGATCTGCTAAAAAAGGATGCGATGCCATTGCCAAATGGAAAGAAGCTTGTGATGCTTGATTTTGAACGTTAAATTCAAGTTTGTCGGGATAATAGGTTATACCGGAATTAAAATGAGAAACGGATGAGAATAAAATGATAGATATAAAAATTTCATCAAAAGATAATATTAATGAACTGATGAGCAGTCGTCTTGAAATGCTTAAAGTCGTCAACGATCTGCCTGAAGATTACGAGTACTCTGAAGAAATAATAAATGAGAGTCGTGATTACTTTTTAAACGGAGACCATCTAACTGTTCTTGCTATGGATGATGATGTGGTTATCGGTTGTGCATCAATGAGTTTTATTAGGATAATGCCCACATTTGAACATCCCACGGGGAAAAGGGCTCATCTGATGAATGTCTATACAAGAAACGAATATCGTCGTAAGGGGATTGCCCGTAAAATGGTTGAATTGCTGATTGAGAAGACGTGGGAAAAAGGTGCTTCAGAGATCAGTCTCGATGCTACTACATTGGGAAGACCACTATATGAAAAAATGGGATTTACTAATTCGACAGAGTGTATGGTATTAACAAAAGGATAGCAAGCTATATTGGAAGTTAATCGCACAACTTCGAGTTTGTAGAGCAATTTAATTTCAGATAATGTAACAAGGGGGATGTGACTATGAAGACTATTATTAAATCAGATATAGTAAGTGCATTAAAAAGTGTTGGGCTCCAGAATGGTGATTCAGTAATGGTACATACATCACTTGGACAGATTGGATATGTATGTGGTGGTGCACAGACTATTATTGAAGCTTTGATTGATGTTGTGGGGCAGGATGGAACTATTATGATGCCTACACAGTCATGGAAAAACCTTGATCCGGAAACAGGAGTTCATTGGGATGCAGATGAGGCTGACTGGGATACAATTCGCGAAAACTGGCCGGCATATGATAAGGCGATTACTCCGACAAACACTATGGGTGCGGTTGCTGAAATGTTCCGTTCATGGCCTGGAACATTAAGGAGTGACCATCCAGCTAGATCTGTTGCGGCTTGGGGAAAGAATGCTAAGTATTTAACTGAGAACCATGATCTTTCGAATATATTTGGAGACTCATCACCAATTGGGAGGCTTTATAAACTCGATGGGAAAGTTTTACTGATTGGAGTTGATTATGATAAGAATACTTCCATTCATTTAGCGGATGCGCGTGCAGAATACGCAAGCAAACATACCTGCATTGAACACAGTGCAGTCATGGAGAATGGTGTTCGTGTCTGGAAAGCTTATGAAACATTGTATGTTGACGGAGAGGACTTCAAAGATATAGGAAGGGCATTTGAAGTAACCTGTACTACATCTAATGTAAAAATGGGAAATGCTGACATAAAGCTGATGAAGCAACGTGAATTAGTAGATTTTGCTGTATCGTGGATAGAATGTAATAGAAAATAACTTTCTTGAAAGGAGTGGCCATGGAATACGTTTATGTAACAAAAGATAACCTCGAAGAGGAGCATATTTGCTGCGCGATATCAAATAATAAGGATGTTCAGGTTTCTTCTAAGAAGGCATGGCTTTTGAAGAGGTTTGATGAAGGACTTGTTTTCCTAAAGAGCGTAGAGCGCGGAAAGTGCTTTATCGAATATATCCCGGCGGAAAACGCATGGATTCCGATAGAGGCAGATGGATATATGTACATTGACTGTCTCTGGGTGTCCGGGGCTTTCAAAGGACATGGATATTCTACGGATCTACTTACTGCCTGCATCGAGGATAGCAAGGAAAAGGGGAAAAAAGGGCTTTGTATTCTTTGCGCTTCAAAGAAGAAACCGTTTCTGGCTGATCCGAAGTTTCTGAAGTACAAAGGATTTGTCGTGAGCGATGAAGCGGATAATGGTATTCAGCTCTGGTATATGCCGTTCGATAAAAATGCAAAAGCTCCGGTGTTTAAGGAATGTGCAAAACATCCGCATATAGAAGAGCAGGGATATGTTCTGTACTATACGAATCAGTGCCCGTTCAATGCAAAATATGTCCCGGTTTTGGAGCAGACGGCAAAAGAAAATGGTATTGCATTTAAGGCAATACATCTTGAAAGCAAAGAAGAAGCACAGAATGCACCGACTCCGATTACGAATTATGCGTTATTTCATGATGGGGAGTATGTTACAAACGAGCAAATGAACGATAAGAAATTCTTAAAACTTACAGGAAAGTGATAGTCGTATTAACTGGAATACAATGTAGACCGACAAATTGGAATTTGTAGAGCGATTAAATTACAGGATAAATTACTAACGGAGGAGACCATGGAGTTTCGTATTACTAATGATGGCAATGAAGCGGATATAGCAGAAATCTATAAAATGCTTAAAGATTACAATCTTAGCAATCGAGAGAAGTCTGAGAATGTTCCGTTAGGTATTTTCCTTGAGGATGAAAATGGAAATAAACAAGCACCTGGGTTTTACACAAAGCTGGGCTATAAAGAAGTATTCTCGTTACAAGAATATCCTTATACCGGAGCCAGATATTACTACACGAAAGAACTATAAAAATATATGAAGTGAAGGATAATAAAAGAGATTATAAAAGCGCGTAGAAACGCCTATTTTACGGCATGTAAAAAGATTTTGACATTGCTAAAAAGCGTAAATGTCAAAGCCATTTGATGGCAACGAAATCAATATCTCGGTATTCTGAGGTGGAAAGAGAGACATAAGAATGGAACTTGGGAACAGAATCAAAGAATTAAGGAAAGCACAAAATATTAACCAGGATGAATTGGCTGAAAAGTTATTTGTTTCAAGACAGACAATTTCAAATTGGGAGAATGACAAAAGCTATCCGGATATTCAGAGTGTATTGCTTCTAAGTGAAATCTTTAATGTCTCCGTAGACCAACTATTGAAAGGAGATGTTGAAAAGATGGAAAGAATCATCACAGAACAAACGCAGGCAGACATTAACAAGATGAATACCTATGCGATAGGAATGCTGATTTCTATAGTGGCACTTCTTATCTCTACGCCAGTATTGGCATTCACAATCGGATTTTGGTTTTTCATACCATTTGTATTGCTGTTTGCTTGCGCAATGTATTTTGCCACAAGAATTGAAAAGTGCAAAAAGGAGTATAATGTCCAAACTTATAAGGAGATTGTAGCTTTTACAAAGGGAGAGACGCTTTCTAAAGAGGACCAGATCAGAGAAGAAGCAAAACGTCCTTATCAAAAAGCTTTAGCAACGATACTGTCAGCTGTTATCGCTGCAGTGGTTTGCGGTGGTATAGGTGCAGTACTTATTCTGTTATTCAAATAATCATTTAAACGAAAACAACCAACATTGGAGGATATAAAAATGAAATTTTCAAAAGAGCAGCAGAAGTTAATTACTTTATTTATTTTGGGAATATTATTATGTGGTATTGCTCACATTTTCCCAAGTGGACTAAATGTCCTTGCAGCTATTGCAGGATTTCTTCTTATAGGATATTTCTCAGTTAAAAGCTATGAAATCATGAAAGAAGAAAAGAAAGAGAAAGAAAAAGAGACAGAACATACTGGAGAATAAATATGTGGTTTTTTATTATGATGTTTATCTGTAACTTATTAATTCCGATTGTCATGTTGATATGTGGATTCTTTATGTCCAAATATCCGCCAAAAGAGATTAATGGAATTATTGGATACAGAACAACTATGTCCATGAAAAATATGGATACATGGAAGTTTGCACATGATTATTGCGGTAAGTTGTGGCTTAAACTTGGATTGCTGTTATTAATTCCGACAATTATTATTCAGATACCTTTTTCACATTCGAGTGAAAATGCAATTGGATATATGACACTTATTGTTGAAGGAATACAGCTTGTGGCATTATTGGGTTCAATTGTGTTTGTGGAAAGAGCTCTTAAGAAAACTTTTGATGAAAATGGTATCAGAAGATAAAATCCAATTTGTCTATCTTGAAAAAAGTAATTGCAATTTTGCCTTAAAAATGTATCATTATAGGGGGAATTAAATAAGAAACGGGAGCTTGTAAACAGGCTGAGAGGAAGGTGTGACCTTCGACCGAGAACCTGATTTGGATAATGCCAACGTAGGGACGCCGATGGAAATATTATGCGGAAGCCATTTGAGAAATCAGGTGGCTTCCGTTTTTTATTTGACAAGGAAGGAGAGGAATAATGGATTTTAATAGCGAACTTTATTTTATTACGGATAGCACACCTTATGAAAAGGACGAGTTCTTATTTCGTGTAGAAGAAGCGCTAAAGGGAGGCGTCACCCTAATGCAGCTTAGAGAAAAGAATAGATCTACAAAAGAATATATAGAGCTTGCGAAGGCTGTTCATGAAATCAGCAGTAGGTACAATGTACCATTGATTATTGATGACAGGGTAGATGTGATGCTAGCAGTAGATGCTGAGGGAGTACACTTAGGAGCTGAGGATATGGAACTTGCTACGGCAAGAAAAATCATTGGGAAGGACAAGATATTAGGAGCTACGGCAAAGACTGTACCTGCGGCTAAAGCAGCCTACGAGGCAGGTTCTAATTATCTGGGGGTTGGAGCGATTTATCCAACCACAACAAAGGTGAAGACCATTATTACATCCGTTGAAACATTGAATGATATCGTAAATGCGGTACCTATTCCTGTGAATGCAATAGGCGGTCTAAATCCATCGAATATGGATGCTTTGAGGGGAGTAAATATAGCAGGCGTTTGTGCAGTTTCGGCTATTATGAAGGCTGATTCGCCAAGGAAGGCTGCAGAAAATATGTTAAATAAGTTTAGGGAGATAAAAGGATGAAGGTAGTATTGTCGATTGCTGGTAGTGACAGCAGCGGAGGCGCAGGCATTCAAGCAGATTTAAAGACAATGACTTGCCTTGGAGTATATGGTATGTCTGCCATCACAGCACTTACCGCTCAAAATACAATGGGTGTCAATGCAGTGGTGGAGACAGGCATTGACATGCTAGAGGCACAGATAGATGCTTGTTTATCTGATATTTATGCAGATGCAGTGAAAACTGGAATGCTTCCATCTGCGGAACAGGTAAGGGTGGTAGCCAGAAAGCTGAAGGAATATTCATGTAAAAATGTGGTAGTAGATCCGGTGATGGTCGCTACAAGCGGAAGCAGGCTTATGGGAGAAAGCACTAAGACTGTGATGGCAAATGAGCTATTTCCTATAGCAAGGGTTATCACCCCTAATATTCCCGAAACAGAAAGCTTGCTGGGTACAAGTATAAAAGACAGGGAAGCTATGGAATGGGCTGCCAGAAAGCTTAATTCAATATATGGATGCGGCGTTTTAGTAAAAGGTGGACACAGCATAGAGGACGCCAGTGATGTGCTTTTTGACAAAGGAAGTGTCACATGGTTTGAAGGGAAACATATAGACAATCCAAATACACATGGAACAGGCTGTACATTATCAAGTGCTATTGCTTCGCATCTTGCCATGGGATATAACCTGAAGAAGTCCATAGAAATGGCAAAGCGTTATTTGGCAAATGCAATTGAGGCAAATATGGATTTGGGTCGTGGGCAGGGGCCGCTTAATCACATGGCAAATATAGTAGACTTTCAAAAAATATAAAAACGGAGGAGACGAATAATGAAACACTATAATATTCTTAGAATGGTTACGATGGCAATGTTAGTAGCAATTGGAGTGGTAATCTCGCCGCTGCTAAGGGTTGAGGGAATGTGTCCTATGGCACATCTTATAAATATAACTGCAGCTGTACTTTTAGGACCGGTAGATGCTTTACTAGTGGCAGTTATGATTGGTGTGATTAGAATGAGCGTTATGGGAATCCCACCTCTTGCACTTACAGGTGCTGTATTTGGAGCAACTCTTTCTGGAATTCTTTATAAGGCTTCAAAGGGAAAAATATGGGCAGCAGTTTTAGGAGAGATAATAGGAACTGGCATTATCGGTGCTATTGTTTCTTACCCTGTAATGGCATTTATCTGTGGCCGCGAAGGACTAGGTTGGTTATTCTATGTCCCATCATTTATCTGTGGAACGTTGATTGGTGGAAGTATAGCGTTTATCTTTTTATATCAGCTACAAAGAGCAGGTGTACTTAGTGATATTCAAAGAAGATTAAAGGGTGAGGACCAGATATGTGTGAAATAGACCAAAACAGAAAGCCTTTAATTCATTGCATCACAAATCCTATAGCTATGAATCAATCCGCAAATGCGGTACTTGCTGTTGGTGGCCGGCCAATGATGGCGGAACATCCCTTTGAAGTGGCGGAAATAACTGAGACAGCCGGGGCATTGTTGCTTAATCTTGGAAATATTTCAGATAGCAGAATGGAAGCAATGAAGGTTTCCATCAAAGTGGCAAATACCAAGGGGATTCCGGTGGTACTTGATGTTGTTGGGATTGCCTGCTCCAAAATGCGTCTTAGATTTGTTTATGAGTTACTAAAAGAACACGCAGTTACTGTGATTAAAGGAAATTATTCCGAAATACAGGCACTGTATGACAGCAATTATCGTGCATCAGGAGTGGATTGCGCTGATGATGTTGGATTAGGAGAAATGTGTGCTTGTTTAAAAAGCATTTCGGCAAAATATAAAGCAATAATAGTTGCTACAGGCAAAACTGATGTGGTGGCAACGGATGCGGCGGTGGAGATGGTTAGTGGAGGCTGTAAACAGCTTTCAGAGGTGACAGGAACCGGCTGCATGCTTGGTGCAATCATAGCAACATTTTTATCATTTAAGGATAGATATAAAAATGAATTTAAAATGGTAATAAAAGCCTGTGATTATTTTAAACAATGTGGAAAGGCTGCAAATATGCCGAGCTGCCCAGGTAGTTTTATGGTCAGGCTTTTAGACGAGCTTGGGTCAAATACGGAATTAATATAGAAATGGAGATATATAATGAGGGAATATACAACACAGATGGATGCTGCGAGAAAAGGCATAATCACACCTGAGATGATGCAGGTAGCTCTTAAGGAGTATCGCACATCTGAGGAAATCAGAGAACTTGTAGCAAAGGGACAGGTGGCAATTCCTGCAAATGTTAACCACAAGTGTATTAGCCCAGAGGGGGTTGGTAGTATGCTTCGAACCAAGATAAATGTAAATCTTGGGGTTAGTCGTGATTGCAAGGATTACAACATCGAAATGGAAAAGGTTATGGCAGCTGTTGATATGGGGGCAGAGGCTATCATGGATTTATCAAGTCATGGCAACACGCAGCCATTTAGACAGAAGCTTGTGGCAGAATGTCCTGCAATGCTTGGTACAGTGCCAATCTACGATAGCGTCATTCACTATCAGAGGGATTTAGCAACACTTACAGCTAAGGACTTTATTGATGTAGTACGTCTTCATGCTGAGGATGGTGTGGATTTTGTTACACTTCACTGTGGAATCACACGTAAGACAATTGATCAGATTAAAAAGCATAAAAGAAAGATGAATATTGTATCACGCGGCGGTTCACTGGTGTTTGCATGGATGTGCATGACAGGAGAGGAAAATCCTTTCTATGAATACTATGATGAGATTCTTGATATTTGTCGTGAGTATGATGTGACAATTTCACTTGGTGACGCATGCCGCCCTGGATGTCTTGCAGATGCATCTGACGTATGTCAGATAGAGGAGTTGGTTCGCTTGGGGGAACTTACAAAGCGTGCCTGGGAAAAGGATGTGCAGGTTATGGTAGAAGGCCCTGGTCACATGCCAATGGATGAAATCGCCGCCAACATGAAGATGCAGCAGAAGATTTGTATGGGGGCACCATTCTATGTACTTGGCCCAATCGTAACAGATATTGCTCCTGGCTACGACCACATCACATCTGCAATCGGTGGCGCTATCGCAGCTCAAAACGGCGCAGCTTTCCTTTGCTATGTAACACCAGCAGAGCACTTAGCCCTTCCTAATGTGGAGGATGTAAAGCAGGGAATCATTGCATCTAAAATTGCAGCTCATGCAGCAGACATTGCAAAGCATGTACCTCACGCAATGGATCAGGACAATGCCATGGCAGAAGCCAGACAGTGCTTCGACTGGGATAAGCAGTGGGATTGCTCGCTTGACCCTGAAACAGCCAAGGCAATAAGGGTAGACCGTTCACCAGAATTTGATGATACCTGTTCTATGTGCGGCAAGTTCTGTGCTGTTCGCAGCATGAACAAGGCACTGGCAGGAGAGTACATTGATATATTAGGATAGAAGATAGCGTACGAGTTGTTGATGATTCGTATGTTTCCATGAGGAAGAAGATAAAAGAAAATAAAGAAGATTAAGACGCGCTTTTTTAATGAGGTGTGTCTTTTTTGACCAATTTGGTCAGAAAAGACGAATAGAATTAGGGAACTTTTACAATGAAAAATGAAGTAACAAGTTGATTATGATTATAGTTTTAGTAGCTATAGAATCCCCTAGGTCGACAAATAATGAATATTGGATTAAGGACACTTATCCTTAAGTGGCCTTGATTAACATAAAACGCCCCCGTCCGGAAATGTCAATGACAGAGAAGATTACTCTGGTGATTGACATGTCTGGGCGGGTTTGTTATATCAACATTTGAAACATATAAAGCGGAAATTTGAATAAAAGATGCAAAAAACGATTTTATATGTTTGACATTGAGAATAAATGATGATAATATAGCCTTGGTAGTAGATACCAGAGAGGAAGGAAACACTATGTTATTACAATTTTCAGTAGAAAACTTTTTGTCTTTTAAAGAAAAAGCTGTTATGAGCCTTGAACCTTCAAAAGATAGAGAACATGCAGAAAACATAAACAAGAAGGGTGCATACAAAGGTGTAAATGTAATAACTACGTATGGGGCAAATGCGTCTGGAAAAACATGTTTTTTCAAAGCAATTACGTTTGCTCTTATTATGATAAGAGGATCAAATACAAGACAGGTAAATGAGCCTTTGCCGATTTCTCCATTTGGTTTTTCAGAGGAAAGTATTAATAAACCTAGCAAATTTGAGTTACAATTTGTTGCTTCTGATAATAAGAAGTATATTTATGGTTTTTCAGCAGATAGGGAAAGAATCTACGAGGAATATTTATATAGATACAGTTCTCGTAAGCCTACAAAGATTTTTGAAAGAAAAAGCGATGGTACTTATGAATTTACTGTCCGAGAGAAAAATGCGTTAATGCCTCTTACGCAGATGAACACTCCAAATAAGTTCTTTATTGCTACTGCAACTATGTGGAATGCTCAAAGCACAAAGATACCGTTGGAGTGGTTGTCTAGTGGGATAGATACATATACTGATTTAGGCGTCCTTACTCAAGATGCAATTGCAAATTACCAGGGTGATAATTCGAAAGATTACATTCAGTTTGCAGAGAAAATTATGGGTGAGGCAGATATCAATATTTCTAAAATTGATATTCAGATTAAGAAAGTTCCGATTAATCAGGGGATGATGCCTTTTATCCCAGGGTTGGTGATTAATGGACAATTGATTCAGCCTCAAGAACATACTCAAATGGAAGTCAGAACATTCCATGAGGTGACTGAGGAAAAAAGCGGAAACAAGTATCTGTATAGTTTGCCGTTAGGAGATGAGTCGCAGGGGACACAACTTTTGTTCTCTTTTTCACCATTGCTAAAAAGAGTGTTGGATGAAGGAAAGACAATAGTTATCGATGAAATTGATCGAAGTTTGCATCCTGCGGTTGTAAAGTATATTGTGAATCTTTTTAGAAATCCGGAAATCAATAAGGCCGGCGCGCAGTTGATTGTTACAACGCATGATACATCATTGCTGAAATTAGATATGTTCAGAAGAGATCAAATCTATTTTGTTGAGAAGGACAGAAATACCGCTACTTCTCACATTTATGCGATGGATGAATTTCCTGTTCGGAAGAGCGAGAATATCGAAAAAGGTTATTTGCTTGGACGATATGGTGCACTCCCGAACATTCAGGACGGTGATATTGTTTGATACAGGAGGTATATCGTAAACAGCGGAATGCGCATAACAGACTAAGGAAGGCGGTTATCCTTGTTGTTACTTCGAACACTCGTCTTAGACAGGATGAAGTGTTTGCAACATTAAACTGTACATCGAATAAGACAAGTATACGCATTCTAAAGATGATAAAGACTGGGGGTGAGCGACTTAGTGTTATTAAACGCTATGCAAAAGAACATGGGATTCAAAAAAAGCAAGGCGATAAAATATATTTATACGATGAAGGAAGGTGGTTAAATTGAGGGGGTAAATTAGAATAATTGAATAGCAACTTTGAAATTGATTACTACCAATAGTCAGTTTCTTAAATCATCTGAGGATACGAATGCCCTCCAAACAAGTAAAAGGCTTTCGTATTCTCATACAAATAATGTATGGGGACCAAGGAGGCCCCAATTATTATGACTAGTAAAAATTTTAGAAATGATCCGCTTTTTCTGCGGAATGAATTTGAAGTGGAAGGAAAATGGGGATTCCCTATTGTCCGTAAGCAGGCATTGGATTTGGATGGAATCGAATTGATTGCCTGCTCTGATGTTAGTAGTAAAGATACAAAGAATCTGCACAAAGGAGTTCATTTCTTTGTGGATGATTATCGGTTTGAAAATACTTACAATCATCCTGAAAATGCTTTGAAGAGATATGGAAAGTACAGATTCTTACTTAGCCCAGATTTTTCGTTGTATTCAGAAATGAATCCTTGGCGACAAATCGAATCAGTAGGTAAGGCACGTTGGGTGGCAGCGAAATGGCAAGATGCCGGGAAAATAGTAATTCCGACAATTAGCTGGGGCTCTGTACGTAGCTACGAATATTGCTTTGATGCAATTGAAAAGCATTGCATTGTGGCGATTGGAATGATTGGCTGCAAACGCAATAAACGTGATTTTTTGCGTGGATATTACCAAATGCTTGATAGAATTGAACCTGAAGCCATTATCTGTTTAGGTGATCCATTTGAGGAAATGGAAGGTAATCTTGTTGTGGTAGATTATCAAAAATCCAGAAAGGTGGTGCGCTGATGGGTGGTAGAGGTACGTTCGCCGCAGGAAATCCTGTTTCATATGTTTATGAAGTAGATACTTCATTTTTTGCAGGCGGCAAGTTTAATGGTGTTAAAGTCCTCAAAGGAAGTGAAGGTTCTGGCAAACACGGTCTGCCTGAATCGTCGCATTCGAGTGTGGCGTATTTGAAAATGAATCCTGATGGAACTTTTCATACTATGAGAATATATGATAAGAATCATAATCTCAGACTGGAGATTGCCTATCATTTTGAGTCTAAAATTGATAAGCATAAACCGAAGGTTCTTCATTATCATATTTATGGTAAGGAATTCAGCCAGAATAAAACCGGACGTTTTGAAAGAACAACGGTTAGAATGCATAAGAATTCTCGATTATACAAGTATTATAAGAAATTTTTTAAAGGAGCAGAACTATGATTAACGGAAATATTGATGAATTCGTAGACAAACTTTGGGGTGGTGAGGAAGTGATTTATACCTATAATGGGAAGAAGTATTTTTCTCAGGGATATATCCAGGAAAACGGTGATTATTATTTTGAACTTGTGATGTGGGAACCAAAGACAGAGGTACTCTGGAGTATAGAGGGCCACACTAACCAAGAAAGCCTGGAGGCTTTTCTTAAAGAACCATTGTTTGATGGAAAAACTTTCTGGGAATGTGAAAAGGAAATGGAATGGGTGGACGAATAAAAAAACCCCTTGGGTGCTACCAACACTCAAGGGGACATATTTGAGGATACGAATACCCTCCAAACAAGTATTTAAATTATAGTTTTCTATGGAATCATTGTCAAGAGTAAGAAAGATGAAGTTAAATGTAAAAAAAGATAGGAATGGGGCATATGTGCTTACATTCCTATTTTTTATTGAAAATAGTTCTTTAACTAACCGTTCTATATACTGGCATCAATAAGTGCTGAAAATGCTGGTACCGGGCTTTTTTTAGGCAGGGTAGAGAAATAAATAGAAATGTGGTAATATACAAAAGGCTATGACCAAAAGTGTCATAAATATTGAAAACACAGTAAAATCAATACTTTTAGAAGGAGATAAATAGAAAATGAAACTAGGAATCGTAGGTTTACCAAACGTAGGTAAATCAACCTTATTTAATTCACTTACAAAGGCTGGCGCGCTTGCTGCCAACTATCCATTCGCAACTATCGACCCTAACGTAGGTATCGTTGCGGTACCGGATGAGAGACTTAAGGTCCTCACAGAGATGTATCATTCTAAGAAGACAGTTCCAGCAACCATCGAATTCGTTGATATCGCTGGTCTTGTAAAGGGTGCGTCTAAGGGAGAAGGTCTTGGTAACCAGTTCCTTGCAAACATCCGTGAGTGTGATGCTATTGTTCAGGTAGTTCGTTGTTTCGACGATACCAATGTCGTTCACGTAGATGGTTCCGTTGATCCTACTCGTGATATCGAGACAATCAACTTAGAACTTTTATTCTCTGATATGGAGATTTTAGAGCGTCGTTATGCCAAGGTGCAGAAGCAGGCTAGAAATGATAAGTCTCTGCAGAAGGAACTTGCGCTCCTCGATCGCCTTCGTCCTTTCTTGGAAGAAGGTAACCAGGCTCGTACATTCGAGTGCAAGGATGAAGATGAAGAAGCAATCTTCAATCAGTATGGACTTCTTACAGCAAAGCCAATTATCTATGCAGCCAATGTTGCAGAAGATGATCTTGCAGATGAAGGTGCAAATAACGACTATGTAAAGGCTGTTCGTGAATATGCAGCAAAAGATGGTTCTGCAGTATACGTTGTATCTGCTGAAATCGAGCAGGAAATCTCTGAATTAGATGATGATGAGAAGCAGATGTTCTTAGAGGACCTTGGCCTCCATGAATCTGGTCTCGATAAGCTTGTAAAGGCTAGTTATGAGCTCCTCGGTCTCATTTCCTACCTTACATCTGGAGAAGATGAGACAAGAGCTTGGACAATCGTAAAGGGAACAAAGGCTCCTCAGGCAGCAGGTAAGATTCATACGGATTTCGAACGCGGATTCATCTGCGCAGAAACTGTTCGTTACGAAGATCTTGTAGCAAACGGCGGTATGGCTGGTGCGAAAGAGAAGGGTCTCGTTGGTCTTCAGGGTAAGGATTACGTGGTTCAGGATGGCGATGTCATCACATTCCGTTTCAACGTATAAGAGTTGTTTGAAAATAGAGAACACAACATATAGTTAATAAATGTAAATTTTGTTGATTTCTCACACAAGTTATCCTATAATTTAATTAATTGTAGATGATTCTTCACAAATTTCAGAGAATCATCGAATTGTTTGTTTTTGCAAAGGGTATTTGTGGGAGGATAAACAGATGAAATGTCCATTTTGCGGCAGTGATAACACAAGAGTAATTGATTCTAGACCAGCGGATGATAATACATCGATCCGTCGTCGCCGTAATTGTGATGATTGTGGTAAACGTTTTACTACATATGAAAAGGTGGAGACGATTCCTCTTATTGTAATTAAGAAGGATAACAATCGTGAGCAGTATGACCGTTCTAAGATTGAGGGCGGTATTCTCCGAGCTTGTCATAAGCGCCCGGTTTCTGCATCGGAC
Organism: Lachnospiraceae bacterium AC2012; assembly: GCA_000702525.1. Taxonomy (GTDB): domain Bacteria; phylum Bacillota; class Clostridia; order Lachnospirales; family Lachnospiraceae; genus FD2005. The sequence goes on along the minus strand of JNIN01000001.1, from coordinate 953,221 downwards.
ATTACGAAAGTGGTGGATGATGTTGAGACGGTGATTTTCTCTAGCGAAGAGAAGGAGATTCCATCCGATCGAATCGGTGAAATTGTTATGGATAAGTTGAAGGACCTTGATGCTGTAGCATATGTTCGTTTCGCTTCCGTATACCGTGAATTCAAGGATGTAAATACATTTATGAATGAGCTGAAGAAGATGTTGAATGAAAAAGAATAATTTTTTCACACCTGAGGTATAAAGTATTCTTGTTTAGTTCCGATATTATAAGTAGTGAAGATGATAAGAAAGGATGATGGTACATGAATATATCAGGTATCAGACCGTATGCTGGTCCAAGTTTTTACAACAACATACAGACATCCCATGCAACTGATCTTACTACGGATTTAGTGACACAGGAAGCAGAAGAGAAGCAGAGCGTTTCTGCAGACATTGCAGAGAGCAGTTTTTCGGAAGCAAAGAATCGTCAGTCATTTGGAGCTTACGCGTATGCTACGCAGTACGATCCAGAGGCAAGTTACGATTTAAAGGGTGAGGAAAGTGACCTCAAGACTTTGGACGTAGAGAAAGCAATTTCCGATATGCAGAAGGATCAGGTCATTCATCAGTACCAGTTCTTTGTTGGCGAAGCATCTGCATTTTCAGCAGCATCGACTGCTTCTGCAGCAAGAGAAGTTGAGAACTTCAGTTTATAATGATATTTCTATATGAGATTCCAAAGAAAGCTCGTTTTGGGCTTTCTTTTTTTGCTCTTTTCCGCAGACTTGAAAAATGTGGAAAATCTGATATAATAGTACAGGATTTTTTGCTTAGAAGGAGTAAAGATGAAACATAATATTTACCCCGATGATTATGTGGCATCCACATATGACATCGACTTTGCTGCGTTGGCAAAGCAAGGATACGAGGGTGTGATCTTTGATGTAGACAATACATTAGTTCCTCACGGTGCACCTGCGGATGAACGAGCAATAGAATTGTTTCAGTGGTTACATAATCTGGGATATCGCGTAGTGCTCTTGAGTAACAATAAGGAACCAAGAGTGAAGTCATTCTGCGAAAAGGTGAAGTTCGCTACTTATATCTATAAAGCGAATAAGCCAAGCCCAAAGAATTACCGTATTGCGATGGAAAACATGAATACGACGGTGGACAATACGATTTTCGTCGGTGACCAGATATTTACAGATGTCTGGGGCGCAAATCGAGCTGGCATTCGTTCGGTCATGGTAAAACCGGTGTTGAAATGGAAGGAAGAGATTCAGATTATTCTGAAGAGATTCATCGAAGCATTGGTGATGATTCCGTATCCTCTCTATGAGAAGAAGGGAAATTGCAAGAAGGTACCATTGATACAGAAAAATGTAGAAAAGGATGGAGAGGCTTAATGAAAATCGCGATTGGAAATGATCACGCAGCAGTTGAATTAAAGAATGAAATCAAAGCTTATCTTGAGGAGAAAGGCCATGAAGTGGTGAACTTCGGTACAGATACTCATGATAGCTGTAACTATGCAGAATATGGTGAAAAGGTTGCCGATGCAGTCGCAGCTCACGAAGTGGATTGTGGTGTATTGATCTGCGGAACTGGTGTAGGTATCAGTCTTGCAGCGAATAAGGTGCCTGGAATCAGAGCAGCAGTTTGTTCAGAACCTGTTACAGCAAAGCTTGTAAAACAGCATAATAATGCGAATATTATCTGCTTCGGAGCACGTATTGTTGGTGGCGAAGTTGCCAAGGCAATTGTAGATGCTTACTTAGAAACAGAATTCGAAGGTGGAAGACATGAGCAGAGAATTGCTTATATCCACGATATTGAGAAGAAGCATGGAGCTCATTAATTAGAGCACAGAATGCTATCATTTGAAGTAATAAAGCGCACTTGAAAATAGCGCGGTTTTACTATAAAATAAGAACATTGATTTAGTCATTTTTAAGGAGGAAGAATCATGATTACAGCCGGAGATTTTAAGAACGGTATCACGATTGAATATGATGGAAATATCTGCCAGATCGTAGAATTCCAGCACGTTAAACCAGGAAAGGGAGCTGCTTTCGTTCGTACAAAGCTTAAGAACATTGTCAGTGGTGGTGTTGTAGAAACAACATTCCGTCCAACTGAAAAGTTCCCTACAGCACACATTGACCGTAAGGACATGCAGTATCTTTACAATGATGGAGATTTATTCTACTTCATGGATACAGAAACATATGATCAGATTGCACTTAGTCAGGAAGATATCGGCGATGCATTGAAGTTCGTTAAGGAAAATGAAATGTGTAAGGTTTGCTCACACAACGGCAAGGTATTCGCAGTTGAGCCTCCTATTAACGTAGAACTTCAGATTACAGAAACAGAACCTGGATTCAAGGGCGATACAGCTACAGGTGCTACAAAGCCAGCAATCGTTGAAACAGGTGCTAAGGTTATGGTACCTCTCTTCGTTAACCAGGATGATGTTATCAAGATTGATACTAGAACTGGAGAATACTTATCTAGAGTTTAATCTGTAGAGTGTTCGAATATAGAATCGATATATTTAAAAGGCGCTTCCCAGAATTGGGAGGCGCCTTTTTTGTCCAAATGGTCCAATTGGTCCATTGGGGACGGGGTTGATTGGACCATTTTAATAAATGCTCCACTGGGGACGGGGTTGATGGACCATTTAAAATGGTCCACTAACCCCGTCCCCAAGAGACCATTAGATGCAACAAAAAAGACACCTTCCACAAAGGAAAGTGTCTCATTTTCAGCTAACGACGGGAATCGAACCCGTGACCTCCTCACTACCAATGAGGTGCGCTACCGACTGTGCCACGTCAGCATTTTCGCATGTTTGCGACTTGTTTAATATACTATAACGGATATGCAGTGTCAAGATAAATCTGACAACATATCTAAAATTACTTGATTTGTATTTCCAAGTAATTCCTGATAGGCTTTCTGGCTGTCGGAAGACTCGGTAGCTTTCTCGGTTGTAATCTGCATCATACGGGATACAAAGTCGTTATAGATATTTGGATGATCAGGGAATTCGTTCAGGAGCGTTTCGAGTGCTTCTGACAATTCATTTTCATCCGTCTTTGTGCTGGTGCTATAAGTCGCATCCGGCACTGTAACGCCGTTTTCATAATATCCCGTGACTTTCGTGACATAGTTCTGTGTCTGTTCAAATGGTGGTATGCCGCCGTATTTGTCGACATTTCCAGGACCGGCGTTATACGCAGCGAGCGCAAGGCTCACATCGCCGTCATAGCGTGTCAGCATTTGGCTTAAGTATTTCGCACCGCCCATAATATTCTGATAAGGGTCATATGCATCCTCGACACCGAGTGATTTTGCGGTTCCAGGCATAAGTTGCATGATGCCCATCGCACCAGAAGAACTGGTGGAATCCGGATTGAAATTCGATTCCTGCTTTGCAACAGCTTTCAGCAGATTCACATCAACCTGATAGGTTTCTGCTGCTTCCTGGAAAATGGATTCCAGACTACGCTCATCGGATGAAACCGCCGTCACAGCGGTATCTTTGTCGCTGGAATCGCTGGATTCGCTGACCTGCTCCAAAGTGTTTTGGAAAATCTCGGTTGTCTCAAGAGGGGCAATGGTTTCGGTAACAGCCATCTCCACATTGCCATCGGTAATAATCTTAATCTGCATAGAATCCTCCTATACATCGTAACGTCATGTGTAATTATTATAGCATAGGAAGCCCTTAAAAATTAATTAATTTTCAATATATATCCCATATATGGAGGGAGCGTAATGCCGCCAGAAATCGTAAAGGTTTCATTTGTCAAAAGATTTGTGCCTTCCGTACCCTCCTGGAAATGTAACGTCTGCTCCTGATTCGATTCGTTGATACAAACGAGAATCTTCTCGCCGTTATATTCCCTGGCATAGGCGCATGCCTGATTGGTAAGCGCTACTGAACGGAAGGAGCCATATTGCAGAGCACTCTGGCTTCTGAAAATTCTTGCAAGACGTGCTACGAGGTCTGTCAGACCGTTCCATTCAGGTTTCTCGATGTAAGGACGAAGGGATGGATCGCCGTTCCGTTTCTCGCCGGGTTCGCCCCATTCACTACCATAGTAAACGATAGGGATACCAGGCATGGTGAAGAGCAGGACATAAGCGAGTGGAACCTGGTTTGTATCATCGATGGTAGAAATGATACGGGATACATCATGATTATCTAGGAAACTTAACAGGTGTTTTCCCTGGTAGAGGCACCATGGATCCGAACCAAATTGGCGAATAAGCGAATGGTTGATTTCAAACAGATTATGGCTGTTGAAACTGCTGTGGATGCCCTTGTAGCACTCGTAATTTGTTACGGAATGGCACATCCTATCGTTCATAATCCGGTTGTAGTCTCCAAACAGTGTTTCGCCAACAAGGAAGAAGTCTTGCTTCCATTCTTTGGTGTCGCGGCGGAGTCTCTCAAGGAAAGAAGGCTCTAAGAGGTACGCAACATCGAGACGAAGTCCGTCGATATCATAGTCTGAAATCCAGTCCAGCACGGTTTCGCACAAATAGTCAACGACAAAGGGATTCTTGAGATTGAGACGAACCAAGTCATAATGCCCCTCCCAGCCTTCGTACCAGAGCCCGTCATGATAGTCATTGTCACCGTCGAAAGAGATGTAGAACCAATCTACATAAGGGGATTTCTCACGATATTTCAGGACGTCCTGAAATTTTGTAAAACCGCGTCCTACATGATTGAAAACACCATCCAGGATGATTTTAAAGCCTTCTTTGTGAAGAGTATCACAGACAAGCTTCATATCTTTTGCGTCGCCCAGGCGCTTGTCGATCATATGGTAATCTCTGGTATTATATCCGTGTGTGTCGGATTCAAAGAGTGGAGAGAAATAGATGGCATTGATGCCGAGTTTCTTCATATGAGGAATGAAGTCCAGAACATGCAGAAGCCGGTGTTCTAATTTGCCATCATTTTCAAAGGGTGCCCCACAGAATCCCAAAGGATAGATTTGATAAAATACTGATTCATTTGCCCACATATACATTTCCTCCTCAATTACATATAAATAGTGTAACACTAAAAAATAATTTATCAAATTGTTGCAATTTAATATGCAATATGCTAGACTTACGTAGTCGACGCAAGGAGACGAATTACATATACGCAGGAGTGGCGGAATTGGCAGACGCATCAGACTCAAAATCTGACGATGGCAACATTGTGAGGGTTCAAGTCCCTTCTCCTGCATTACTTGGCACCGCTTAGCGGTGCTTTTTTGATTTGACACAATCGATAAGAACAGTTATAGTACATGGAAAAAGGAAAAGATTGGAAAAAGATTACGAAAGAAAAGAGGATGCTAGCAGTGAAGAAAACACCATTTACAACAAAAGAGAAACTAGAAGAAATCATTAAGGAGATTCCGACACCATTTCACATCTATGATGAGAAGGGAATGCGAGAGAATGCGAAAGCAGTTCGCGATGCCTTTGCCTGGAATCCTGGATTTAAGGAATATTTTGCTGTAAAGGCGAACCCAAATCCGGTTTTAATGCAGATTTTGCAGGAATACGGATGCGGCGTTGACTGCTCAAGCTTAACAGAACTGATGCTTTCGGATGCGGCTGGATTCCATGGACATGACATTATGTTTTCGTCCAACGATACACCTGCAGAAGAATTTGTATATGCCGATAAACTCGGTGCAATCATCAACCTCGATGATTTCACACATGTGCAGTTCTTAGAGGATACCCTTGGCTATATCCCTGAGACCATCAGTTGTCGATTCAATCCGGGTGGCGTCTATGAAGTGAGCAATGGCATCATGGATAACCCTGGCGATGCGAAATACGGCATGACCAAGGAACAGATTATTGAAGCGTATAAGATTTTAAAGCAGAAGGGTGCGAAGCATTTCGGTATCCATGCGTTCCTGGTTAGTAACACCGTAACCAATGATTATTACCCATCTCTTGCAAAGACCCTTTTTGAGCTTGTTGTTGAGATTTCAAAAGAGACGGGATGCAAGTTTGATTTCATTAACCTGTCTGGTGGCGTAGGTATCCCATATCGTCCGGATCAGACGCCAAATGATATCTTTGCGATTGGCGAAGGCGTGCACAAGGTATATGATGAGATTCTCGTACCGGCGGGTCTTGGTGATGTGAAGATTTTCACGGAAATGGGACGTTTCATGATGGGACCATATGGCGCATTGGTGACAAAGGCGATTCACGAGAAACACACCTATAAGGAATATATCGGTGTGGATGCGTGTGCAGCGAACCTGATGAGACCGGCAATGTATGGTGCATATCACCATATTACGGTAATGGGTAAGGAGAACAGCCCATGTGATCACAAATACGATGTGACAGGCTCTCTGTGCGAAAATAATGATAAATTTGCGGTTGACCGCATGCTTCCGGAGATTGAGAAGGGGGATATCCTCTTTATTCATGATACTGGAGCCCATGGTTCTTCTATGGGATATAACTATAATGGTAGACTTTGGTCTGCAGAAGTGCTTTTGAAGGAAGATGGTTCTTATGAATTGATTCGTAGAGCACAAACTCCTCGAGACTACTTTAGTACTCTCGATTGTTTTCCGATATATAAGGAAATAGATTTTGACCTTAAGAAATAAGGGGTGGTTAAATGAGATTTACGAGATTAGATGATAATTCTATACGCTGTGTCATTTCCGGTGAGGAGATGGACGAGCATGGAATCAGAATTGATGATTTAATGGATGATAGAGACAAGGCGGAGTCCTTTCTTCGATATGTATTAGAGGAAGCGGACGAGGAACTTGGGTTTAAGACGGAGTCGGACTCTGTGAATGTGCAGGTTTCCATCCTTCCTTCCGGTGATATTGCGATGATGATTACAGATGATACACAGTCTGCAATTGAGCATATGCTTGCACATATGGAAGAGGGTATTCGAGAATTCACAGAATCTCTGGAAGCAAAGCGTAAAGAGCAGGGAATCGAAAGAAAGACCAAGATTGATGAAGCTTCGGTATCGAAGTGGAAGCCGGAATCCTTTGATAAGAAGAAGGATTTGGAAGAAGGTTCTGCGGATGAATATATGGATACCGTGATTTGGCTGGAATGCAAGGAATTGGATCGTGTGATTCGTATCGCGAAGGTCTTCAGTGAATTGCGAGACCAGGAGAGCTCATTGTTTAAATATAATGGGACGTATTACCTTACGGTGAAACTTCATGAAATGCGTAAGGTGGTAGCAAATATGGCATTTGGACTCGGCGAATACTGCGATCATCTCTATTACGAGCCAGAGGAGGCTGCTACGGTGATGGAGCATTGCAAGCCTTTGATTATGAAAAATGCATTCGAACAGTTACAAGATTTGTAAGATTTGGAAGTTTAATAAAAGTTTAAGATTTACATATTTGGTAACATTTAATAAGAAGATATTCAAATTTTGAAAATTGTATACGAATTGTTTGTGGCGGTAACCCTCTGATTTTGCGGGGTTACCGCCATTTTTGCTTTTTAATCGTTGCTTTTTTTGGAACAATTCGAAGAAAATCACTCATTTGTCATCTTTTTACAAAAATAATCTCAAATATGAGAAAAAACTGTGGACTTTTAAAGTGGATTTTAAATTTAACACCGTCCTACCAATTTTTATGAAAAATTGTAATTGTGACTATTCACAAAAGTTGGACGCTTAAATTGTTAAAATTGTGCAAAAAAGAAGAAAAATTATGCAAATTTCACTTTCAGGATTTGGGGGTCACTTTGATTGACTTAAAAAGTGGCGGTGTTACAATCAATACATCGAAATAGGAAGGGAGGAAAGCAGATGGATGCTCTTGTAGAAAATTTACTGGAAGAGCTAAACTGTGAAACCGTTTTTACAATTCCTTTATTCGGAGGGATTCCGGTAGCGGAGTCCGTTGTGGTTACCTGGATCATTATGGCAGTTCTTTTCTTACTGTGTTTTATATTGGTCCGGAATTTGAGCGTGGAGAACCCAAGCAAGAAGCAACTTGCTTTGGAGGGATCTGTTAAGTGGCTCTACGATTTCTTTGATGATACCCTTGGTGGCGAAGGAAAAGAATATTATTTCTATCTTATGGCTGTCATGGTGTATATCGGAATCGCAAATCTAATTGGTATGATCGGATTTAAACCACCTACAAAAGACGTTAATGTAACTGCGGCACTGGCTGTTATGAGTATCATACTCATTAACATTTCCGGTTTCCGTAAAAAAGGCGGTAAGGGATGGCTGAAGAGCTTTGCACAGCCGATGCCTATTATTTTACCGATTAACATTCTGGAATTGTTTATCAAGCCATTATCGCTTTGTATGCGACTGTTTGGTAACGTCCTGGGTGCTTTTGTAATTATGGAACTTTTAAAATTAGTAGTTCCTGCGGTTGTCCCAGTGGTATTCAGTCTATACTTCGATATTTTCGACGGACTGATTCAGGCTTATGTCTTTGTATTCCTTACAGGTTTATTTATGAAGGAAGCAATGGAGTAATCGAGAAATAGTATTAATTTGTTTAGAAGGAGATATTTATTATGTCAACAGGATTATTTGTAGCAATTGGTGCAGGTGTAGCAGTATTAACAGGTATTGGTGCTGGTATCGGTATCGGTAAGGCAACTAGCTCAGCAGTAGATGCAATCGCTAGACAGCCAGAAGCAGAAAGCAAGATTTCTAAGAACTTACTTCTTGGTTGTGCGCTTGCCGAAGCAACAGCTATTTACGGTTTCGTAGTAGCTCTTCTTATCATTCTTATGCTTGGTTAATTCTAAGTTCCTTCGGGAGATTAGAAGGAGAAGTTCGTAGGATAGAAGGAGTAAGCATATGATAAATATTAGTATGCCAACGTTTTTCTTTACTATCTTAAATATCCTCGTACTTTTTGTAGGACTTAAGCTCTTCTTATTTAAACCGATTATGGATGTAATCAATAAGAGAGAAGAGATGGTTCAGGCACAGTTCGCGAATGCAAAGAATGCAGAAGACGAAGCAATGAACCTGAAGAAGGACTATCAGGATAAGTTACGAGATGCTTCCCAGACAGCGGAGCAGATGGTAAATGAAGCGAAGGATAGAGCAGAATTAGAGCGAGACAAGATGCTTGCCGAAGCTCGTATGGAATCTGAGAAGATGCTTGACAAGGCGAAAGCTGATATTGCTGCAGAGCAGAGACGTGCAGAAGACAGTGTTCGAGATGAGATCTCTAAGCTTGCTATCGCTGCAGCAAGAAAGATTATAAAGACAGGTGATCAGAGTGACGCAGGAAGCAATTAATATGGCGAAAGCCCTGTACGATCTCACAGATCAGATTTCTGATTGGAAATTATTGGATGAGATTTTTTCGTCCAAGGAGCTGATTGACGTATTGTCCAGCCCGACCATTTCCATGGATAAGAAATGGAACATCTGTGATAATCTTGCAGATAAAACAGGCATGAACAAGCTCTGCAATAATTTTGTTAAAATGATGTGCAAAATCGGTGAAATCGATGAGATGCAGGATATCTTACTTGCATATCGCGATCGATGGGATAGAGAACATCATGTGATTCGCCCGGATGTGATTGTGGACAGTGAGCCAGATCAGAAGTTACTGGACGAAATCGAGAAAATTATCAAGGAGCAATATCCGGAGAAGGAGATTCAGATGAATCTTACAGTGGATCCTGAGATTATGGGTGGCTATATCATCCGTGTGAATAATCAGGAATGGGATCGCAGTTACGACGGATATTTGAAGCAATTAGAAAATAAATTGAGCAGGAGGTGAACTCTGTGGGAGCAATAAGCGCTACAGATATTATCTCCATTATTCGACAGGAAATTGAAGATTTCGAATGGAACGAAGAAAGCCGTGAAACTGGCGAAGTCATCTGGGTAGGTGACGGTATCGTAACAGTATACGGAATCGACCATGCAATGTATGGTGAAATCGTAATTTTCGATAATGGAGTTAAGGGCATGGTTCAGGATATTCGCCAGAATGAAATTGGTGTTATCCTTTTCGGTAGAGATACTGGAATCAAAGAAGGAACACGTGTCTCAAGAACAAAGAAAAAAGCAGGTATCCCGGTTGGTGATGCGTATGTAGGTCGTGTTATCAATGCACTTGGAGAACCTGTAGATGGTAAGGGTGAAATCAAGGCCGATGGATATAATCCAATCGAAAATGAAGCACCTGGTATCGTAGATCGTAAATCCGTAGATACACCTATGGAAACCGGTATTCTCGCAATTGATTCTATGTTCCCAATCGGACGTGGACAGCGAGAATTGATTATCGGTGACCGTCAGACAGGTAAGACAAGTATTGCAACAGATACGATTCTTAACCAGAAGGGTAAGGATGTTATCTGTATTTATGTTGCAATCGGTCAGAAGGCATCTACGGTTGCAAAGGTTGTATCCATGTTAGAAAAGCACGGAGCTATGGAGTACTCAATCGTACTTTCTTCTACAGCTTCTGATCCTGCTTCTCTGCAGTATATCGCACCATATGCAGGAACTGCACTGGGTGAATATTTCATGGCAAAGGGCAAGGACGTGCTGATTGTATATGATGATTTATCAAAGCACGCGGTAGCTTATCGTGCGATTTCTCTTCTGTTAGAGAGATCTCCGGGACGAGAAGCTTACCCTGGTGACGTATTCTATTTACATTCAAGATTGTTAGAGCGTTCTAGCCGTCTTTCCGATGAACTCGGTGGCGGTTCTATGACAGCGCTTCCAATTATTGAAACACAGGCTGGTGATGTATCTGCATATATCCCAACCAATGTTATCTCTATTACAGATGGTCAGATCTTCTTAGAGTCAAACTTATTCTTCGAAGGTATGAGACCTGCTGTTAACGTTGGTCTGTCCGTATCCCGTGTAGGTGGTGCAGCACAGACAAAGGCGATGAAGAAATCTTCTGGATCTCTTCGTATCGACTTGGCGCAGTTTAGAGAAATGGAAGTCTTCACACAGTTTGCATCAGATTTGGATGACCAGACAAAGGCACAGCTGAAGCATGGTTCCGCACTGATGCAGCTTCTGAAACAGCCTCTTTGCAAGCCAATGGCATTGCATGAACAGGTTATGACATTGATTCTTGCAAATCATAATTTCTTTGATTTGTTCGAAACAAACAAGGTAAAGGAAGCACAGGCAGATGTCCTTTCCTATATGGATAGCACACATGCAGCAATCGGTGAGAGAATCGAAAGCGAAAAGGCAATTAACGATGAAATCGTAGCTGATATTCTTGCTGCAGCTGAGGAATATAAGAAGAGCAGAAACCTCGTAGAAGCTGAAGTGTAAGGTGATACTATGGCAAACACAAAAGAGATTAAGGATCGTATGAAATCGATTGAAGATACATTGAAGATTACGAATGCAATGTATATGATTTCATCATCTAAATTGAAAAAAGCAAAGAAGAGCCTCGAGGAAACAGAAGGCTACTTCTACACTCTGCAGTCTGCCATGGCACGAATTCTAAGACATATTCCGGATTTGGAGAGCCCTTATTTCGTAAATGAACATACGAAGAAGGCGAGAGAAGATCGAACCGTTGGTTTTATCGTTGTTACAGCGGATAAGGGTATGGCCGGTGCCTATAATCACAATGTATTGAAGTTGGCGGAATACAAGCTGAAACGCTATGGTAATTCTAAGCTCTTCGTACTGGGTGAACTGGGTCGTCATTATTTCGAACAGAGAAATATTAAGATTGATCAGACCTTTAACTACACCGTTCAGAATCCGACATTGAACAGGGCGCGTAACATTTCCGAAACGGTTCTTGAGATGTATCTCAAGGGCGAGTTGGATGAAATCAACATCATCTATACAAAGATGGATAATGCGATTTCAAGTTCTGCGCATGTGCAGAAACTTCTTCCATTGGAGAAGACAGATTTCAAGGTGAATATTCCGGCTGGTATCAAGTTGGAAAACTTGAACTTTAACCCTTCTCCAGAAGTGGTTATGAGTCATATTGCACCGGATTATGTCGTTGGTTTCGTATATGGTGCACTGGTAGAGTCATATTCCTCTGAGCAGAACGCGCGTATGATGGCCATGGATGCGGCATCCAAGGCTGCGAAGGATATGCTGAAGGAATTGGATATTTTATATAATCGTGCTAGACAGGCGGCAATCACACAGGAGATTACCGAGGTCTGCGCAGGTGCGAAAGCGCAGAAACGTAAGAAGAGAAGATAGGAAAGGAGGCATTCATAAATTGAAAACAGGTAAGATTGTACAGGTTATGGGACCTGTCGTCGATGTTCAGTTTGCTGACAATGATTTGCCAGCGATTAAGGATGCCCTTGAAGTAGATAATGGTGGTAAGCGAAGTGTCATGGAAGTTGCACAGCATATCGGAAATGATACCGTTCGCTGTATCATGTTAGCATCCTCAGAAGGACTTCACAGAGATATGGAAGTTGTTGCTACAGGTGCTGGAATCAAAGTTCCGGTTGGTGAGCAGACACTTGGACGTCTCTTCAATGTCCTTGGAGAAACAATCGATAATAAAGAAGAATTAAAGGATGGCGAGCAGTGGGTAATCCACAGAGAGCCACCTACATTTGAAGAGCAGTCTCCAGCGGTAGAAATCCTCGAGACTGGTATCAAGGTTATTGACCTCTTAGCTCCATACGCTAAGGGTGGTAAGATTGGTTTGTTCGGTGGTGCCGGTGTAGGTAAGACGGTACTGATTCAGGAGTTGATCCGTAACGTCGCTACAGAACATGGTGGATATTCCATCTTTACAGGTGTAGGAGAACGAAGCCGTGAAGGTAACGATCTTTGGACAGAAATGGGTGATTCAGGAGTACTGGATAAGACTGCCTTAGTCTTCGGTCAGATGAATGAACCACCTGGAGCTCGTATGAGAGTAGCAGAAACTGGTCTTACAATGGCGGAATACTTCCGTGATGAGAGACATCAGGACGTGCTTCTCTTTATCGATAATATTTTCCGTTTCACACAGGCTGGTTCCGAAGTTTCAGCACTTCTGGGACGTATGCCATCAGCGGTAGGTTACCAGCCAACACTGGCTACAGAAATGGGTGAATTACAGGAAAGAATTGCATCTACAAAGAGTGGTTCTATTACATCCGTTCAGGCGGTTTATGTACCAGCGGACGATTTAACTGACCCAGCGCCAGCTACAACATTCGCACACTTGGATGCTACAACCGTACTTTCACGTAAGATTGTAGAACAGGGTATTTACCCAGCGGTAGATCCTCTGGAATCATCTTCCCGTATTTTGGAACCAGATGTAGTTGGAGAAGAGCACTATGTAGTAGCTCGTCAGGTACAGGAAATTCTTCAGAAGTACAAGGAATTACAGGATATTATCGCAATCCTTGGTATGGAAGAACTTTCGGATGAAGATAAGATGACAGTCTTTAGAGCGCGTAAGATTCAGAGATTCCTGTCTCAGCCATTCCATGTAGCTGAAACATTTACAGGTATCCAGGGTGTTTACGTACCTCTTACAGAGACAATTAAAGGCTTTAAGGCGATTATCGATGGTGAGATGGATGAATATCCAGAAGCTGCATTTTTCAATGTCGGAACCGTAGAAGATGTTAAGAAGAAGGCAGAAAGCATGAAGGCTGAGGCCTAAGGAAGAGTGGAACTATGAGTAGTAGTACTTATTATGCCAAGATCATAGCTGCAGACGGTGTCTTCTTTAAAGGCCAGGTTCGTTCCCTGATTATCCCGGAAATCGATGGAGAGAAAGAAATCTTAGCGCACCATGAAGATATGGTTATTGCTGTATACGATGGTGAGCTTCGTTTCCAGGAAGAGGAGGGAGCTGAGTGGAGAAGAGCGGTTGTTGGTCGTGGTTTCTTAGAAATCGCAAATAACCGAGTAACACTCCTCGTGGAATCTGCGGAACGTCCGGAAGATATTGATATCGCAAGAGCGAAAGCTGCGAAGGAACGTGCGGAAGAACAACTTCGTCAGAAGCAGAGTGTGCAGGAATACTATCATTCTTCTGCATCACTTGCCAGAGCGATGGCTCGTTTGAAAGCGACTTCCGGTGGAAAACACGGAATTAATTTCAGTGAATGATCTTAAATAAATCTGTTGGTGAAAGAGTCCCAGTGGTGATAGAATTTCTATCATCGCTGGGACTTTTTGTCTTGAGACAGTGTGAACATTTCTGTTATCATGGGAACGTAATATAGGAAGGTGGAACAGACATGAAGGTTATATTTTTTGATATTGATGGTACGTTGGTGCCATTAGAAGGTTATATTTCAGACTCTACGAAGGAAGCGATTGCACTTGCGAAGGCAAAAGGAAATAAGATTTTCCTCTGTAGTGGCAGATCACGTACACAGCTTGTGGGGCCGGTAAAGGAGCTTCCTTATGACGGTATTGTGGCGGCAGCTGGCGCATGTATCGAAATCGGTGGCGAGGTTGTCTATGAGTCCGTTGTTGCGAAGGAAGAGGAAGAGAAGTTCCTTCGCCTTTTTGAAAATGAGGATGTCAGCTTTGGGGTACAGACAAAGGACGGAATCTATACCACGAAGCGCGGTTACGAGAAGACGAGAGAGCGATTCCTGCAGGCGGGCTGTGATTTAGAGCAGATGGAAGAGAATATTGCACTGTTTCATGTAGTAGATGATCTTAGAAATCTCGGTCCGGTGGAGAAGTTATTCTATAATCGCTCGAATTTTACCATTGATTATGTGAAGGAATATCTGGGGGATTATTTCCATGTAGAATTATCAAGTTTTGATATCCATGACAAATACAGTGGTGAAATCACGGTGGAAGGCGTGAACAAAGCGACGGGTATGGAATACGTATTGAAACATTATGGACTTACGCAGGCGGACTCCGTTGCCTTTGGCGATGGACCGAATGACCTCGATATGCTTTCCTATGCGAATCTTGGTATTGCAATGGGAAATGCAATCGCGGATGCGAAAGAAGCAGCGGATTACGTTACGGATGATATCTATCATGATGGAATCTATAAAGCGATGAAGAAGTTTGGAATTATATAATATGAGTCGGTTGAAATATTATGCGAAATCTACTAATATATATTCAAGTCAATTAGAAGAGAAATTCGTTATTTTCACATATGTTGAATAAATATAACGAATTGTATATACATTTTGTTCTATGGGATGTTCTCGTCTCGAAAATGTATATTGGCGTAAAGGAAGGAAAGAAGAAAGATGAAATTGAATGTTGGAGTGATCGGTGGCGACGGAATCGGACCAGAAGTTGTTGCCGAAGCAAAGAAAGTGCTCGATTGTATCGGAGCACGTTATGGTCATACATTTTTATACGATGAAATCTTAATGGGCGGCTGTTCCATTGATGCGACCGGAGAACCACTGACAGACGAAGCCATTGCTGCGGCAAAGGCAAGCGATGCGGTGTTGATGGGTTCCATCGGTGGCAATACGTCTACTTCTCCATGGTATCAGTTACCACCGGAGAAGAGACCGGAGGCCGGCCTTCTAAAACTTAGAAAATCCCTGAATTTATTTGCAAATTTGCGCCCTGCGTATTTATATAAGGAACTTCGTGAAGCATGTCCTCTGCGAGAGGATATTATTGGCGATGGTTTTGACATGATGATTATGCGTGAACTAACGGGCGGTTTATATTTTGGCGAAAGAAAGACAGAAGAAGTGGATGGTGTTGTTACGGCGACGGATACCCTGACCTATAGTGAAGAGGAGATTCGCCGGATTGCTATTCGTGGATTTGATATTGCGATGAAGCGTCGTAAGAAGGTGACTTCTGTCGATAAGGCAAATGTCCTGGATTCTTCGAGACTTTGGCGAAAAGTGGTAGAGGAAGTGGCAGCAGATTATCCGGAAGTGACCTATGAGCACATGCTCGTTGATAACTGTGCGATGCAGCTTGTGAAAGATCCAAAGCAGTTTGATGTAATCCTGACAGAGAATATGTTTGGCGATATCTTATCGGATGAAGCAAGTATGGTGACAGGTTCAATCGGCATGCTGAGTTCCGCAAGTCTGAATGAAACAAAGTTTGGTTTATATGAACCAAGTGGCGGTTCCGCGCCGGATATTGCAGGCAAGGGGATTGCCAATCCAATTGCGACAATTCTTTCCGCAGCCATGATGCTTCGTTATAGTTTTGATTTGGATCAGGAAGCGGATGCGATTGAACAGGCGGTACAGAAGGTTCTCGAGGATGGATATCGAACGATCGATATCATGCCGACAGAAGATAAGAGAGCTACCGTAACGCAGGTTGGAACCAAAGAGATGGGCGACTTGATCTGCGAGAGAATCCAGTAATTTATGATGTTAAGTTACGAAGGATATCGTAGGAAGTTTACGTGAAGATAGAAAAGTAGATAAGAGAGGGAAAAAGATGAAAAGCGACAATATGAAATCCGGGATGCAGCAGGCACCGGCGAGAAGTCTTCTGAATGCACTTGGTTTTACAGCAGAAGAGATAAAGAAACCGATGGTCGGTATCGTTAGTTCCTATAACGAGATCGTACCTGGACATATGAATATTGATAAGATTGTTGATGCCGTAAAGCTCGGCGTAGCAGAGGCGGGTGGTACTCCGGTTGTATTTCCAGCGATAGCCGTATGCGACGGTATCGCGATGGGACATATCGGTATGAAGTATTCCCTGGTTACGAGGGATCTGATTGCAGATTCTACGGAGTGTATGGCGATTGCGCACCAGTTTGATGCGCTCGTTATGGTGCCGAACTGTGATAAGAATGTGCCGGGACTTCTGATGGCAGCGGCCAGAATCAATGTTCCAACTGTATTCGTTTCCGGAGGCCCGATGCTGGCAGGACATGTTCACGGTCAGAAGAGATCCTTATCTTCTATGTTTGAAGCGGTTGGCTCTTATGCTGCCGGTACGATGACAGAAGACGATGTGAGAGATTTTGAAGAGAATGTCTGCCCTACCTGCGGTTCATGCTCCGGTATGTATACAGCGAATTCGATGAACTGCCTGACAGAGGCACTCGGTATGGGACTTGGTGGAAATGGTACGATTCCGGCAGTTTATTCCGAGCGACTCAGACTCGCAAAACGTGCGGGATATGCGGTTATGGATATGCTGAAGAAGGATATTCGTCCAAGAGATATCATGACAAAAGAAGCAATTATCAATGCTTTGACGGTAGATATGGCGCTTGGATGTTCAACCAATTCGATGCTTCATTTGCCGGCGATTGCGCATGAAGTGGGATTCGATTTTGATATCTCTTATGCAAATCCAATTAGTGAGAAGACGCCGAACCTCTGTCACCTTGCACCTGCGGGCCCAACCTATATGGAAGACTTAAATGAAGCGGGTGGAGTCTATGCCGTGATGAAGGAACTGGCAGATGCTGGTTTATTAAATACCGATTGTATGACGGTTACAGGTAAGACCGTCGGTGAAAATATTAAATATGCAGTGAACAAAAATCCGGAAGTCATCAGACCGCTGGATCGTCCATATAGTAAGACGGGAGGACTTGCCGTACTCAAAGGGAACCTCGCACCGGATGGCTCGGTTGTAAAGCGCTCTGCGGTTGTACCGGAAATGATGGTACATCAGGGACCGGCCAGAGTATTTGACTGTGAAGAGGATGCGATTGCTGCTATTAAGGGAGGCAAGATTGTCGATGGCGATGTCGTTGTCATTCGTTACGAAGGACCAAAGGGCGGCCCTGGTATGCGAGAGATGTTGAATCCGACGTCTGCGATTGCAGGTATGGGGCTTGGCTCTACCGTTGCTTTGATTACGGATGGACGTTTCTCGGGAGCTTCCAGAGGTGCATCGATTGGACATGTATCACCGGAAGCTGCCGTTGGCGGACCGATTGCACTTGTTCAGGAAGGTGACCAGATTGCCATTGATATTCCAAATATGAGCATACAGCTCTTGGTGGATGATGCAGAACTTGAGAAGAGAAGAGCGGAGTGGAAGCCAAGAGAACCAAAGGTAACCACAGGTTATCTTGCCAGATATGCATCGATGGTTACTTCTGGAAATCGTGGAGCAATTCTCGAAGCGCCAAAGGCATAGAAGCATATAGGCAGAATGGAATACGCGGCTAGTTGCCGCAAAGTGGGAAGGAAAGAAAAAGATGCAATTAAGTGGAGCAGAGATCGTAATCGAATGTTTGAAAGAACAGGGAGTAGATACGGTATTTGGATATCCTGGCGGTGCGATTCTGAATGTTTATGACGCACTGTATCAACATAAAAATGAGATTCGACATGTCCTGACAAGCCATGAGCAGGGCGCAAGTCATGCGGCCGATGGATATGCGAGATCGACGGGCAAGGTGGGCGTTTGTTTCGCGACAAGTGGACCTGGTGCTACAAACCTTGTAACCGGTATCGCTACAGCATATATGGATTCGGTACCAATCGTAGCGATTACTTGTAATGTGACGGTACCGCTCCTTGGAAAGGACAGTTTCCAGGAGGTGGATATCGCTGGTGTGACTATGCCGGTGACAAAACATAACTTTATCGTAAAGGACGTACATAAGCTTGCAGAGACACTGCGAAGAGCGTTTAAGATTGCACAGTCGGGCAGACCTGGACCGGTACTTGTCGATATCACGAAGGATGCGACAGGAAATAAATGTGAATATAAACCGGCAGACCAGGATAAGAAACATCATACGATTAACGCCTCGGATTTAAGGAAGAGTCAGGAGACAGGCGTGGAAGCCATTGAGGAAATGATTCATCGGATCAAACGATGCAAACGCCCCTTCATCTTTGTTGGTGGCGGTGCTGTCATCTCCGGAGCTTCCGAAGAGCTTGCAAGATTTGCAGAACTGGTAGATGCGCCGGTTTGCGATTCGCTTATGGGCAAGGGCGCATTTGATGGAACGAAGGATCGATATACCGGAATGCTTGGTATGCATGGAACTAAGGCCTCGAATCTTGGCGTGAGCGATTGCGATTTACTTCTGGCGATTGGTACGAGATTCTCCGATCGTGTACTTGGAAATCCTAAGCGTTTTGCGGAGAAGGCAAAGATTGTACAGATTGATATCGATCCTGCAGAGATTAACAAGAATATTGTAGTGGATACGCAGGTGATCGGAGATGTAAAGACGGTGTTATCCGAAGTGAATGATTTGCTGGAACAGCAGTCTCACAAAGAGTGGATGGATCACGTCTTAGAATTGAAGAAGAAATATCCGGTGGTCGTACCGGATGATGGGCTAACCGGACCGTTTGCCATTAATTATATGTATGAAAAGACGGCGGGAGATGCTGTGATTGTAACAGAAGTAGGACAGCATCAGATGTGGGCAGCGCAGTATTATAAATACAAGGAGCCGCGACATTTCCTGAGTTCTGGTGGACTTGGAACGATGGGATATGGCTTGGGTGCAGCGATAGGTGCACAGATTGGTAACCCGGATAAGAAGGTTATAAACATTGCCGGAGACGGTTGTTTCCGTATGAATATGAATGAACTTGCAACAGCTGCAAGAGAGAAGTTGCCATTGATTGAGGTGGTTATGAATAATCACGTTTTGGGTATGGTTCGTCAGTGGCAGGATCTCTTTTATGGGAAACGTTACTCGAGTACGATACTTGACGATGGCGTGGATTTCGTAAAGCTTGCAGAGGCACTTGGGGCGACGGGATACCGCGCGACGAGCCAGAAGGAGTTTATGGAGATATTCGATCAGGCAATGGAGGCAAAAGGACCTGTATTGATCGATGTAATTATCGGTTCCGATGACAAGGTATGGCCGATGGTTGCGCCAGGTACGCCGATTAGTGACTGTTTTGATGAGGTTGATTTAAAGGAGAAAAAAGATGAGTAGAGTTTACAACTTTTCTGCGGGACCAGCGGTTCTGCCAGAGGAAGTATTGAAGGAAGCCCAGGAGAACATGCTTGACTACAAGGGTTGTGGAATGTCGGTAAATGAGATGTCACATCGTTCGAAGATGTTTGATGACATTATTAAGACGGCAGAGTCGGACTTCCGTGAACTCGTTGGAGTACCAGATAATTATAAGGTGTTATTCTTACAGGGTGGCGCTTCACAGCAGTTTGCAGCCATCCCGATGAATCTTATGAAGAAGAAAAAGGCGGGATATATTATCACGGGTCAGTGGGCTAAGAAGGCAGCTGCTGAAGCAAAGCTCTATGGCGAAGTGGTAGAACTGGCATCTTCTGCGGATAAGACATTTTCCTATATTCCGGATGTGTCAGATCTTCCGATTACAGAAGATATGGATTATGTATATATCTGCCAGAATAATACGATCTATGGAACCAGATACCCGGAACTTCCAGATACCAAGGGGGTCGATCTGGTCAGTGACGTTTCTTCCATGTTTTTATCCGAACCAATGGACGTGACGAAATACGGTATTGTCTATGGCGGCGTACAGAAGAATGTCGGACCTGCAGGACTGGTGATCGATGTCATTCGTGAGGACTTGATTACGGAGGATTGCCTGCCGGGAACACCTACGATGCTGAAGTTTAAGACACAGGCAGATAATGACAGCTTATATAACACACCAAACTGCTGGTCAATCTATATTTGCGGACTGGTATTTAAGTGGCTTAAGAATATGGGTGGCCTGGAAGTGATGAAGCAGAGAAATGAAGAAAAAGCGGCGATTCTCTATAACTATCTGGATCAGTCAAAACTCTTCAAGGGTACTGTAGAGCCAAAGAGTAGATCGCTGATGAATGTTCCATTTGTTACAGGATCTGCAGAATTGGATGCGAAGTTTGTTGCAGAAGCTAAGGCAGCAGGTCTGGAAAATCTGAAGGGACACCGTACCGTTGGTGGTATGAGAGCAAGTATCTATAATGCTATGCCAAAGGCTGGCGTAGAGGCACTGGTTAACTTTATGGAAGACTTCGAGAAGAAGAATCGGAAATAGAAGCTTGGTCAGGTGCGAGTAGGAAAGATGGGGAAACCCAGGAGGGAAGAAAAGAGATGTTTACATATCATTGCTTAAATCCGATTTCTGCAAAGGGACTGGATTTATTTGATTCAAATTATAACAAGACAGACGATATCCAGGAGGCAGATGCCATCCTCGTTCGTTCTGCGAAGATGCATGAGCTGGAATTACCAGAGAATCTCAAGGCTGTTGCAAGAGCTGGTGCTGGTGTGAATAATATACCGCTGGATAAGTGCGCGGACGCTGGTGTCGTTGTATTTAACACACCGGGTGCCAATGCCAATGCGGTAAAGGAACTTGTGATTTCCGGAATGCTTCTCGCATCACGAGATATCATTGGTGGAAATACATGGTGCAAGGAAAACAAGGACGATCCGGAAATCGGCAAGACGATGGAAAAAGCGAAGAAGAATTTTGCCGGTACAGAGCTTGCCGGTAAGACACTCGGTATTATTGGACTGGGCGCTATCGGTGTGCAGGTTGCAAATGCTGCCGTGCATCTCGGTATGGAAGTCTATGGCTGCGATCCTTTCATCTCTGTAAATGCGGCATGGAACCTCTCACGTTCCGTACATCATAGCTCTTCTTATGATGAAATCTTTGAGAAATGTGACTTCATTACCGTCCATGTACCGCTTCTTGATTCTACGAGAAATCTGATCAATCAGGAAGCCATTGATAAGATGAAGGATGGGGTAGTGATCCTGAATTACGCGAGAGATTTGCTGGTAGATGAAGAAGCAGTGATTGCTGGAATCAAGGCAGGTAAAATTCGAAAGTATGTATCTGATTTCCCAAATCCAACGACGGCCGGGCAGGAAAATGTCATTCTGACACCACACCTGGGAGCATCGACAGAAGAGGCAGAAGACAATTGTGCTGTGATGGCAGTAGAGGAGATTCGAGACTTCTTAGAGAATGGAAATATCAAGCATTCTGTGAACTATCCAGATTGTGATAATGGCATCTGTACGGCAGCAGGTCGTATTGGTATTCTTCATCACAATAGCAAGGGTGTAATCGCACAGTTTGCAACCATCCTGGGTGATAGTGATATCAATATCGCCGACATGACAAATAAGAGTCGTGGCGATTATGCTTACGCACTGGTAGATTTGGATACTCCAATTTCTCCATGTGCTATCGAAAAACTGAACGCCATCGAGGAAGTTATCCGCGTACACGTAGTTAAGTAAAGATGTGAAAAAGGTTCTGTGGTTGTTTCACAGGACCTTTTTACTTTATAGGCGAAGCCTATTTTTTTATTGAACGTATTTAACTTAGTAGAGGGATTTACGTTGAACCTTTCTGGGGATTTTTCGCGCTGTGGCGGAGGGTACGGGGGAGTCAGCTGATTAACTCGAGCTTAGAAAAATAGGAAGCGCGTTTCCACGAGGTCGGCACGAGGTGCCACGGATGGCACCGAGAGCACGAACACGAAACGGATTGAGATTTCGTGCGCTGCCGACATCGAGAAACGCGCTTCCCCATTTTTTCTTAGCGAAGGTTACAGAGCTGACTCCCCCCGTACCTTCTGCCACAGCGCAAGAAACACCATGCGGGGTCGCAGGTAACACGTGGACTGGGAAAGTAAAGTGTGATAAAATAAACCCTGTATGTCTATACCCTGAAAGCGAGGAGAAGTAGTATATGCAGGAAGAAACAATAGAGACCGTTACGAAGACACTGACTATGACACAACGTTTGCTTCAGAATATGAATGAGGGATTTGTGAAGGATGCGCTTTCGGAATTCTTGCCGGATGCGTTTGCATTTCTTTGGTCAGTGATTTTAGCACTGGTGGTCTATGTGATCGGTCGAAAGATTATCAATCTATTGCTGAAAATCATGCAAAAGGGCATGACAAAACGTGATGTAGATACCGGTGTAAAGCAGTTCGTTAATTCCGTTGTGAAGGCGTTGTTGTATGTGGTTCTCGTTGCATTTATTTTAAATATATTTGGAATTCAGACAAGTTCGGTTGCGGCAGCGGTGGCATCGCTCGGATTGACGGCCGGATTGGCATTGCAGGGTTCCCTTTCAAATTTTGCAGGTGGTGTGCTGATTCTGGTGCTTCATCCATTTGTGGTGGGAGATTACATCATCGAAGACACGCATAAGAACGAGGGTACCGTTACAGAGATTACCATTTTCTATACAAAATTAAGAACGATTGATAATAAATTAATCGTGATTCCCAATGGAACGCTTGCGAACAATTCTTTGACGAATGCGACACATAGCGATCGACGTCAGATTGATCTCACCGTTTCGATTGGATACGATGACGATATTAAGAAAGCAAAGTCGATTTTAGAGGATTTGGTGGAAGCAGAATCTCGTAGAATCACGGAAATGGATACGAACATCTTTGTTCGGGAACTTGCAGCCAGTTCGGTAGATCTCGGAATGCGATTCTGGGTTCCGACAGAGGATTATTGGAACATTCGTTGGGATATGCTGGAAAAAGTGAAGTATGCATTTGATGAAAATGGAATTACGATTCCATTTCAGCAGGTGGATGTCAATATGAAAGCGACGGAGTAAAGAGAAGGAGGATTGGTAAAGTGAAATTACATGACGCATATGAATTACTTGGACAGGAAGAATTAACGGATATCCATTCGAATGGTTATCTGCTTCGTCATAAGAAGAGTGGTGCACATATTGCACTGGTAGAAAATGATGACGAGAATAAAGTTTTTTACATTGGTTTTCGTACACCGGTAAATGATTCTACTGGTGTTCCACATATTATTGAACATACGGTTTTATGCGGTTCGGATAAATATCCATTGAAGGACCCATTTGTGGAATTGGTGAAGGGTTCACTGAATACTTTCTTAAATGCGATGACATATCCGGATAAGACGGTATTTCCAGTAGCATCAACCAATGATAAGGATTTCGAAAACCTTATGGATGTCTATATGGATGCGGTGTTCCATCCAAATATCTATAAGCATGAAGAGATCTTCAAGCAGGAAGGTTGGCACTATGAGATGGAATCCGAGGATTCGGATCTTACATTAAACGGTGTGGTATATAACGAGATGAAGGGCGCATTTTCTTCACCGGATGATGTGCTGCAGAGAGAAATCTTCAATTCTTTATTCCCGGATACTACCTATCATTATGAATCCGGCGGGGATCCAAAGGTGATTCCAACTCTTACGTATGAGGCTTTTTTAGATTTCCATAAGAGATATTATCATCCATGCAACTCCTATATTTACCTCTATGGTGATATGGATATGGAGGAACGTCTGGAATATCTCGATCAGGAATATCTTTCAAAATATGATTACTTTGAATTAGATTCAGAGATTCAGGTTCAGAAGGCATTTGAGAAGCCACTGGAAATTACAAAGGAATACAGTATTTCCTCTGGCGAAGATACGAATGGACAGACTTATCTCTCTATGAATTTCGTTGTTGGATCTGTACTGGATCAAAAACTTTATCAGGCATTTGATGCGCTGGATTACGCATTGATCAATTCTCCTGGTGCGCCAGTTCGTCAGGCACTTCTGGATGCCGGCATTGGTAAGGACATCACGGGTGGTTATGACAGTGGTACATTGCAGCCGATCTTCTCCATCGTTGCGAAGGGTGCAGAAGAATCACAGAAGGATGATTTCATCCGAATCATTATGGAGACACTGAAGAAGATGCGTGAAGGCCTGAATCATGATGCCCTTCGAGCTGCGATTAACAGTTCAGAATTCCGTTATCGTGAAGCGGACTTCGGTAGCTATCCAAAGGGATTGATCTACGGCTTAAATATGCTCGATAGCTGGCTTTACGATAGAAAGCAGCCATTTATGCATATGCATGCAATCGAAGTCCTCTCAGAGCTTATGAAGCAGGTTGACAGTGGTTACTTTGAGGAACTGGTGCAGAAATATTTCCTGGAGAATCAGCATGTCTCTATCCTGGTTGTAAAACCTCAGCCGGGACTGACTTCGAAGGAAGATGAAGCGCTGAAGAAACGTCTGGAAGAATATAAGCAGACATTGTCAGAGGCGGAGATTCAGAAGATTGTTGCCGATACCAAGGCGCTTCGTGAATATCAGCAGAAGCCGGAGACACAGGAAGATTTAGAGAAGATTCCACTGCTTAAGAGATTGGATTTAAGAAAAGAAGTGCGTTCGCTCCATATTCATGAGGAGACGGCGGGCGATATCAAGGTGCTTCACCACGCGATTGAGACCAATGGAATTCACTACTTAGACCTTGTATTTAAGATTTCCAATGTTACGAGAGAAGATATCCCAAGACTTGGCTTCCTCTCTGATATCATCGGGTTGATTGATACCGAAAACTATGGATACCATGATTTTGCAAACGAAGTGAATATCCATACCGGTGGCATGAATGCGCAGCTCAAGATTTACCCACAGCGAAACGGTGATATTACTTTGACTTGGGAAGCTAGAACGAAGTTCATCTTCGAGAATCTCGAGAAGGCTACAGGACTTTTGGAAGAGATGTTATTCCGTTCCGATTTCTCGGACAAGAAGCGTATTCACGACCTCTTGAAGCAGAATATCTCTCGTTTAGAGCTGAAGTTCCAGACGGCTGGTCATACGGCAGCAGCGCTTCGTGCGGCTAGTTACTATTCACCAGCAGCGGCGCTTGCCGATGAGTCTTCAGGAATCGCTTATTATCAGTATTTGAAGGATTTTGAGAACGACTTCGATCACAAGGTGGAAGTGTTCACAAATCGTATCCAGGTACTGCTGAAGAGCATTCTACGTAAGGAAAATTTGATGGTAGATGTCACTGGAAATGCTACGGCACTTCAGCAGGTGCAAAACTACGTACCATCGTTCCTTGGTAATCTCTATGAGACACCAGTGGAACCATGTGATTTAGTGGTAAACTGCACAAAGAAGAACGAAGGATTCCAGAATGCAGCGCAGATTCAGTACGTTGCGAGATCGGGTGACTTTAAGAAGGTTGGCTATGAATACAGCGGCGTGATGAAAGTGCTGAAGGTTATCCTTGGCTATGATTACTTCTGGCAGAAGGTCCGTGTCGAGGGTGGAGCCTATGGTTGCATGAGCAATTTCGTAAGAGAGGGACGTATTTCGTTCGTTTCCTATCGAGATCCAAATCTTGAAAATACCTATGAGGTATTCGAGAAGACACCGGAATACTTGAGAGATTTCCATGTGGATGAGAGAACGATGACAAAATACATCATCGGTACCATTTCCAATATGGACACACCACTTACACCGTACCAGAAGGGTGTGAGAGGATTGACAGCCTATATGACAGACATCTCTATGGATATGCTGCAGAAGGAACGTGATCAGGTGATCAATGTAACTGCTGAGGATATCCGTGCATTAGCCGATGTTGTTGCAGATACGATGGCACAGGGTTATCTCTGCGTCATCGGTAACGAAGATAAGATTCAGGAACAGAAGGAAATGTTCCAGGAAGTGAAACCATTATTTGCCTAGAAGAGGCCAAAAGAAAGGAAGAAATATATGACCGATACTTTTAAATCGGGCTTTGTCACGATCATTGGTAGACCAAATGTTGGAAAATCTACATTGATGAATAAATTGATCGGACAGAAAATTGCCATTACATCCAGCAAACCACAGACAACGAGAAATCGTATTCAGACGGTTTATACAGAAGCAGACAAGGGACAGATTGTGTTCCTTGATACACCGGGTATTCATCAGGCGAAGAATAAGCTTGGTGAATATATGATGACGGTTGCGAAGAAGACAATGGAAGATGTAGATTGTCTTCTCTGGCTGGTGGAACCAAGTGCGAAAATCAAGAAGGGCGAAGAGGAAATCGCGAAGTCACTCGAGAAGGCGAAGATTCCAGTGATTCTTGTCATCAACAAAGTGGATACGATTAAGAAAGACGAAGTGCTCGAGGTTATCGACGCATATCGTAAGCTCCTTGATTTCGCAGAAATCGTACCGGTTTCCGCGATGAAGGGAACCAATACGGATACGCTTCTGGATGTGATTTTCAAATGTCTTCCTTATGGACCAATGTACTATGATGAAGATACGATTACAGACCAGACAGAGCGTGAAATCGTTGCAGAGATGATTCGAGAGAAAGCGCTTTATCTCTTGAAGAATGAGGTGCCGCATGGTATCGCCGTTTCCGTGGATCAGATGAAGACGAGAAAGGGCGGCAAGATGGTGGATATCGACGCCACAATCGTCTGCGAGAAGGACTCTCATAAGGGAATTATTATCGGTAAGCAGGGCGCGATGTTAAAGCGAATCGGTTCAGATGCTCGCTATGAGATTGAACATTTCCTTGACCAGAAGGTCAATCTGAAGCTTTGGGTAAAGGTGAAGAAGGATTGGAGAGAATCTGATTTCTTACTTCAGAATTATGGTTTTAATAAAAAGGATATTTAGGTTTAGGAAGAACGTATGTCGGAACGTCTAGCAGTGGAGGGCATGGTCTTATCGGCGATGCCCATTGGGGAATATGACAAGAGAATAACGATCCTCACCAAAGAGCGTGGACTGATTTCGGCATTCGTACGCGGGGCAAGACGGCCGAACAGCCCGAATCTGGCAGCTGCGAATCCTCTGGCGTATGGGGTATTTGAACTGTACGAGGGGAGAAGCAGTTATACGGTTTCGAAAACGGATATTAGCGAATATTTTCGCGATCTTACGATGGATTTGGAACTTGTGTATTATGGGTTTTATTTCCTCGAGGTTGCAGAATATTACGCGCAGGAAAATATGGATGAGCGCCAGCGATTGAAGCTTCTTTATCTGACATTAAAGGTGATGGAGAAGAAGGTGTTGCCACTTACGCTGGTGAAATTTATCTATGAATTTAAGACACTTGTGATTAACGGCGAATATCCGAATGTGTATAGTTGTCAGGTTTGTGGCGAGAAGGAAAACTTGCATGCTTTTAGTATGAAGCATCGCGGATTGGTTTGTGATAAATGCAGAGAAAAAGAGGGCGGAGACACTTTGCAGTCCTCCTCCATCTATACGATGCAATACATTATCAGCACGCCAATTGAGAAACTGTATTCCTTCAAATTATCCGATGAAGTACAGGAAGAATTGGTGCAGCTCATGAGAATTTACAGGAAACGTTACTTCACGCATGTATTTAAGTCGGAGGAGTTTCTTGAAAAAAGCATGTGGTAGTTGTATAATGAACCGCGGTTTATCTCAATCGAAGAGTGAGACTTGATTGCATGGGAGGTTGACATGCGCACAGAAAAAGAGAAGAAGCGAGACCAGTTACGTTCGAAGCGTAAAGAGGCTCGTATGAAAATTTTGAAGAGACGACGCAGATTGTTGGTTGGTGCGATTTTGGCTGTGATTGCAGCGATTGTTGTATTGATTTTAGCATTGCGCGGAACATTTTATAAGAAAGCCGATACCACAACATTGACTTTAAAGTCCGATGGAAGTGTTGTATTTGAAGAAGTTACAAAACTTACAGAAGATTACTATGATACTTCTGAGATGAAGAGTTTTGTGAAAACTGCAATTAAAGAATTTAATGAGGAAAATGGCAGTGGCTCTGTAAAGCTGAAATACTTCTCTACAAGTGGTGATACGGTATATTGTAGAACATCCTATACGTCGGTAGATGTGTATGAAAAATTCACATCTTACTATGCATATGCAGGTACAGTTTCAGACGCAATGGATGCAGAAGGATTAGACTTCAATGATTCTTTTGTAAGTGTTTCATCAGGTAAGAAGGGTGACACAGCAAAGGTCAGCACTGTTACAGAAACGGGCGATAACGACGTTCTTGTGCTAGAAGAGAATTGTACAGTAGTTGTTCCGGGTAACATTTTGTATGTAACAGACGAAGGAACCGAAGTGACTGCTGAGGATACAGTTACTATTTCAGCATCGGATACAGATCAGGATGCTGTTGTAAAAACTTATATTGTTTACAAATAAAGAAATATTTAGTTATAAAGAAATGAGGAAGAGAAACATGGAAAAGACAATGGACAAGATCGTAAGCTTGGCTAAGGCAAGAGGTTTTGTTTATCCGGGATCAGAGATCTACGGTGGACTCGCAAACACTTGGGATTATGGTAACCTTGGTGTAGAACTTAAGAACAATGTAAAGAAAGCTTGGTGGAAGAAATTCATCCAGGAAAACAAGTACAACGTTGGTGTTGATTGTGCAATCCTGATGAACCCTCAGACTTGGGTTGCATCTGGACATCTTGGCGGTTTCTCAGATCCTCTTATGGATTGTAAGGAATGTCATGAAAGATTCCGTGCAGATAAGATTATCGAAGATTTCGCACAGGAAAATGGAATCGAATTAAAGACATCTGTTGATGGATGGTCAAATGAAGAAATGGAAAGCTGGATCAAGGATCACAATGTTCCATGTCCATCTTGTGGAGAGCATAACTTCACAGAAATCCGTCAGTTCAACCTGATGTTCAAGACATTCCAGGGTGTAACAGAAGATGCTAAGAATACTGTATATCTTCGTCCAGAAACAGCACAGGGTATCTTCGTAAACTTCAAGAACGTGCAGAGAACTTCTCGTAAGAAGATTCCATTTGGTATCGGACAGATTGGTAAGTCATTCAGAAATGAAATCACTCCTGGTAACTTTACATTCCGTACACGTGAGTTCGAACAGATGGAATTAGAATTCTTCTGCGAACCAGGTACCGATTTAGAGTGGTTCCAGTATTGGAGAGCATTCTGCCGTGACTGGTTACTTTCTCTTGGCATTAATGAAGAAAACATGAGACTTCGTGATCATGATGCAGATGAATTATCCTTCTATTCTAAGGGAACAACAGATATCGAATACTTATTCCCATTTGGTTGGGGAGAACTTTGGGGTATCGCAGACCGTACAGATTATGACCTTGGTCGTCACCAGGAAGAATCTAAGCAGGATCTGACATACTTCGATGATCAGAAGAATGAGAAGTATCTTCCATATGTTATCGAACCATCACTTGGTGCAGACCGTGTGGTTCTTGCCTTCCTTTGCGAAGCATATGATGAAGAAAATATCGGAACAGAAGAGAAGCCTGATATGAGAACAGTGCTTCATTTCCATCCAGCTCTTGCACCTGTTAAGATCGGTGTGCTTCCACTTTCTAAGAAGCTCAACGAAGGCGCAGAGAAGGTATTTGAACAGCTTTCTAAGAATTACTATTGTGAATTTGATGATAGAGGAAATATCGGTAAGCGTTACCGTCGTCAGGATGAAATCGGTACACCATTCTGTGTAACATACGATTTCGATTCTGAAGAGGATCATGCAGTTACAGTTCGTGACCGTGACACAATGGAACAGGAACGAATTAAGATTGAAGACCTCGATGCTTACTTCCAGAAGAAGTTTGCTTGGTAATATTTACTAAAAAACAGAGAGACGAAAGGTTACATATTGTGACTTTTCGTCTTTTTTTAATTGCATGAGATGGTAAAAGTGTTAAAATTATTTGTGTGTGGATAAACACGCATGGGGTATATATTGTATAGGGTTCGGTTGGGCTCCGTACAATAGTTATATAATGTATAGGAGGAAATTTAAAATGGCAAAATGGGTCTATATGTTTAGCGAGGGAAACGCTAACATGAGAGAACTCCTCGGTGGAAAGGGTGCGAATCTTGCAGAGATGAGCAACATCGGGCTCCCTGTACCACAGGGTTTCACAATTACTACTGAGGCTTGTACACAGTACTATGAGGATGGTCGTAAGATTAACGACGAAATCATGGCACAGGCAATGGAAGGTGTTAAGAAGATGGAAGAGCTGAACGGCAAGAAGTTCGGCGATTTAGATAATCCACTTCTGGTATCTGTTCGTTCCGGTGCGAGAGCATCTATGCCTGGTATGATGGATACCATCCTAAACCTTGGACTGAATGACGAAGTAGTAGAAGCCATGATTAAGGGGAATCCAGATCCTAAGTTTGAGCGTTTCGTATATGATTCTTACAGAAGATTTATTCAGATGTTCTCAGACGTAGTAATGGAAGTTGGTAAGAAGTACTTCGAACAGCTCATCGACAAGATGAAAGAAGAGAAGGGTGTAAAATTTGATGTTGAGCTCGATGCTCAGGATCTTAAGAAATTGGCAGAACAGTTTAAGGCAGAATACAAGAAACAGCTGGGTGAAGATTTCCCATCTGATCCAGTAGAACAGTTAAAGCTTGCTATTGAAGCTGTATTCCGTTCTTGGGATAACCCACGTGCGAATGTCTATCGTCGTGACAATGATATCCCATATTCCTGGGGAACAGCTGTTAACGTCATGCCAATGGTATTTGGTAATTTAAATGATAACTCTGGTACAGGTGTTGCATTCACACGTGATCCTGCAACCGGAGAGAAGAAGCTGATGGGTGAATTCCTTACTAATGCACAGGGTGAGGACGTAGTTGCCGGTGTTCGTACACCAATGCCAATCTCTCAGATGGAAGAGAAATTCCCAGAAGCTTATAGTGATTTCATCAAGGTATGCCATACTTTGGAAGATCATTATCATGACATGCAGGATATGGAATTTACTGTTGAAAATGGTAAGCTCTATATGCTTCAGTGTCGTAATGGTAAGAGAACAGCGCATGCAGCTCTTAAGATTGCTTGCGATTTAGTAGATGAAGGAATGAAGACAGAGGAAGAAGCAGTTGCTATGATCGATCCTCGTAACTTAGATACACTTCTTCATCCACAGTTTGATACAGCTGCACTTAAGGCAGCAACACCACTCGGCAAGGGCTTAGGAGCATCTCCTGGTGCTGCTTGTGGTAAGGTTGTATTTACAGCAGAAGATTCTGTAGAATGGGCTGCTAAGGGCGAGAAGGTGATCCTGGTTCGTCTTGAGACATCACCAGAAGATATCACAGGTATGAAGTCTGCTGAGGGTATCTTGACCGTTCGTGGTGGTATGACAAGTCACGCTGCAGTAGTTGCCCGTGGTATGGGTGAATGCTGCGTTTCCGGATGCGGCGATATCATCATGGATGAAGAGAATAAGAAGTTCACCTTAGCTGGAAAGACATTCCACGAGGGCGATTTTATTTCCATTGATGGTACTACTGGAAATATCTACGAAGGTATTATCAAGACAGTGGATGCACAGATTGCCGGTGAATTCGGCCGTATCATGGGATGGGCTGATAAGTTCAGAAAATTAAAGGTTCGTACGAATGCGGATACACCAACCGATGCAAAGAAGGCTCGTGAACTTGGCGCACAGGGTATTGGACTTTGCCGTACAGAGCATATGTTCTTCGATGAAGACAGAATCGCTGCCTTCCGTGAGATGATTTGCTCTGACACAGTAGAAGATCGTGAGAAGGCTCTGGATAAGATTCTTCCATATCAGCAGAGTGACTTTGAACAGTTATTCGAAGTAATGGAAGGGGATCCGGTAACGATCCGTTTCTTAGATCCACCACTTCATGAATTCGTTCCAAATACAGAGGAAGAAATCAAGAAACTTGCAGATGCACAGGGTAAGACTGTAGAAGATATCAAGGCCATCATCTCTGGCTTGAAGGAATTCAACCCAATGATGGGACACAGAGGATGCCGTCTTGCGGTAACATATCCTGAAATTGCAGCTATGCAGACAAAGGCTGTTATCCGTGCAGCAATCGCAGTTTCAAAGAAGCATACAGAGTGGGAAATCGTACCAGAAATCATGATTCCACTTGTTTGCGATATCAAGGAATTAAAGTTTGTTAAGAAGGTCGTTGTAGAAACAGCTGACGAAGAAATCAAGGCAGCTGGATCTAATCTGAAATATGAAGTAGGTACGATGATCGAGATTCCTCGTGCTGCACTTACCGCAGACGACATTGCGAAGGAAGCTGATTTCTTCTGCTTCGGTACGAATGACTTAACACAGATGACATATGGTTTCTCACGTGATGATGCAGGTAAGTTCTTAGATGCTTACTATGATCAGAAGATCTTTGAAAATGATCCATTTGCTAAGCTTGACCAGACGGGTGTAGGAAAACTTATGGATACTGCATTAAAACTGGGACGTCCAGTAAATCCTAAGCTTCACGCTGGCATCTGTGGCGAGCACGGTGGTGACCCATCTTCTGTAGAATTCTGCCATAAGATCGGCCTCGACTATGTATCATGCTCACCATTCAGAGTACCAATTGCGAGACTGGCTGCAGCACAGGCAGCTATCGCCGAGTCACGTCAGTAAGCGAGACCAGTTGTTTTTTGGGAACTTTTGAAATCTCGAAGGATTTTATGAGACAATCTTCAAAGATTTATCATAAGAAAAACGGGTTCAGATTTCCCGAAAAGCTTGTAATTAAGCTATTTCTAGTATAGGGTGTCTACTTTAGACACCCTATATTTTTTTACACAAAAATAAAATTCAATTAAGCTGCCGGAGTACTTCATACATTTTTTGCTGACTACATTCGACAAAATTTCGGAGCAATTGTTCCGAAAATCGTAACACGAAAAATGGACCATTTTGATGTTTGTTCCGAAAATCGGAACTTTGAAGGAGGTTAAAAATGTCTGAATTTACGGGTAAAAAGCTTAAAGAAGCACGTGTGAAGAAAGGATTATCCCAGGATGAGGCTGCTAATCTTATGAATGTTGCAAAGAGAGCGATTAGTGAGATGGAAGCAGGGAAGAGAAGTATATCTGCAGATGAGCTTGCTCAGTTTTCTCGTATTTATAATGTAGATGTGAGAGAATTGCTCTTTGTTGAATTTACAGAAGCAGGAGACGAGCAGAGATTAACTGCTAAGTATAGTTCTTTCCTTAAGTTACTCGAAAAACTATCTGATCGAGAAGTTGAAGATGTTTATTGGGTAATAAAGCGTAAGGTTGAAGGATTGCTTTAAAACTGAATAAGGTTTGGAATGCCCGCATTGCAGAATCCACTGTTTTGCGGGTATTTTTTAAGATTTATAGTTATTTAATAACTCAAAATACACAAAATGGCGTTATAATATATTCATCTTATTAGTAATTTTGTAATAGGGGTTTTTATATGGATGAAAAAAAGAAGAACCAAAAGGATAAAGATTTATTAAACGCTGGAGTAGCAGGAGCTGCTTATGAGACAGTTCAAAGATATGGAGATGCTGCAAAACAGCATTATGTTGCATATTCAGGAGAAGATAATGAGTTAGGTAAAAAGCTGGTAAAAGGATTAAAACAGATTTCGGAAGAAAAAGTTAATCCTGATCATGAATATAAAAATATTCATCAACAAGCTGGTTTTTCTGCTGAAGTCAAAGATGTAGCAAGAGAAAATGCTGAAAAGATTATTAATGGTGATCCAACGAGGAAGGCTAGGATGGATGATCTTGGAAGTGTTAATCATCAGATATATGATACGGTTACACTAGATGTAGATGGTAATATTATAGATGGTTCAGGAGCTCAAATGAAGTTCATTGGAGCTTCAGAAAAAGATCCAACTGGCGAAGGTAATGCGGCACGTGCATTAACAGGATTAAAGTCAAAAAGATTTCAAAAGTATCTGGATGCTGATGCGAAAATTGAAGTTCCTTCAGATCAATATGAAAATATAAAAAAAGAAGCTGATAAGGAAATAGAGAAGTTAAGTGAACAGCTAGACAATCAAAGAAAAGCTGGTAATGATGAGAATGTCAAAAGAATTCAAGACAAAATAGATAAGCTTGAAAAAATAAAAAAGAATTTGCGAAAAAGCAATCTTTCTAGTGATGAAGCTGTTTTTGCAAGATTACATCCTAAGCTTTCTACGGCAATGGATGTTGCTAAGATATCGCATAGAGCAGGTGTACAAACTGCAGAGACATCTGCAATTATTGGTGGGAGTGTTTCAATTGTAAAAAATATTGTTGCAGTATGTAAAGGTGAAGAAGAAGCTGGAGATGCTGTTAAAAATGTGGCTAAAGATACAGCTACAACTGCAGCAGTAGGTTATGGCACTGGATTTACTGGTGCTGCAATAAAAGGGGCTATGCAGAATTCTAAGTCTCAATATGTACGTGCTTTATCTAAGACAAATGTTGCGGGAACAATTGTTGCTGTTACCGTGTCAGCAACAAAAACTATGGCGAGATACTTTAATGGAGAAATTGATGGAGTTGAGTGTTTAGAAACATTAGGTGAACAAGGAACAGGAATGATTGCATCTTCTATGTTTGCTGTTATTGGACAAACGGTTATTCCAATACCTGTTGTGGGTGGATTGATTGGTGGTATGGTAGGGTATGCATTATCATCTGCTACTTATGGTGTTTTAGTAGGCTCTTTGAAAGAAGCTAACTTGGCACATGAAGAAAGAATCGCAATTGAACAGGCATGCGAAGAGCATATAAAAATGATTCGAGAATATCGAGCCCAAATGAATGCCATAATTAACGAGTATTTATCAGAAACTACAGAAATATTTAATGAGTCATTTTCAGGTATTAAAGATGCTCTTGCTATAGGTGACATAGATTTATTAATTGAAAGTTCGAATGCAATTACAGATGCATTAGGTGGTAATAAACCATTTGAAACAATGGATGAGTTTAATAGCAAGATGTTATTAGGAGATACTTTTAAATTGTAAGGAGGTTACAGTCATGTATCGAACAGATCAAGCGAAGCTATATTATTTATATATGTTATCAGATGGTGAAGCCTCAGAGCGAGAGAAAAAGTTATTTACAACTATTTGCAAAGACTTGAACATTGATGTTGATGAGAAAAAACGCATTATAAAAGAATGCGAGAATACACCATTTGACGGCATTTTTGATGAAATCAAAGAGTTGGCTGGAGAGCCAGTTAAGGAAATGAAAAATAGCTCTTCATTGTTATCAATTATGAGTTTCTTAGGTAACTCTGAGGATTATGCAACCATTTTATGTAATCTTATAAATCTAGGATATGCTGATACAAAGTATACCTATGAGGAACGCGAAATTGTAGATTTTCTAAAAAATCATTGGAAAATCACGGAAGATTTATATCAAGAGATGATAGATGTCGCGGAAACATGTCTAGCACTTGAAGAACATAAAAAATGGGTAGAAGGTCTAGAAGATTCTGCTTATAAGGATGAAAAAATGAAGCAGATAAAGAAAGATATCAGATCAGCTCAAGATGGAATAAAAATAACTTTAGCTGAGCTAAAATTTTAGGAGAGGAGGAGTCAAATATGCCTATACCTTTTTTATTTATTGCTGCAGGAGTTGGCTCAGGATTAGTCGGAGTTGGTAAAGGAATAAAGGCTGGAATCGATCAGAAAGATGCCAACGATACTAATGAGATGGCTGAGCGAAAGATTGAGAAAGCAAAAGAAAAAGTTAATGAAAGCAGAAAGAATTGCGGAAATGCAATAGATAGTCTTGGTAAAAGAAAAGTGGCCGTACTAGATGGTAGCATAAAAACTTTTATTAACGAATTCGAAAAACTAAATCATGTAGAGCTTACAGAATCCTCTGGTTTAAATGAATTACAGAAAATGGTTTTGGATAAAAAATCATTTACGGAATTGAAAGATTTACAAAGTATGGCTTCATCTCTAGCAGGAGGGCTTGCATCAGGTGCTATGGCAGGTGCACTTACTGCGTTTGGAGCATATGGAGCTGCAGGAGCTCTTGCGACAGCTTCTACAGGTACAGCTATAGCTTCTCTTAGCGGAGCAGCTGCTACAAATGCCACTTTGGCTTTTTTTGGCGGAGGTTCATTAGCTGCAGGAGGTTTAGGAATGGCAGGCGGAACAGCTGTACTTGGCGGTATTGTTGCTGGTCCCGCTTTGGCAGTATTAGGATTTGTTGCTGGTGCAAAAGCGTCAAAAAATCTTGATGCGGCAAATGCTAATTATGCTAAGGCTAAAGAGTTTGAAGAAGAGATGAAAACCGCTGCAGCTTTATGCTATGGGATTAGAAGAAGATCTGCTATGTTTAACAGATTTTTGATAAGATTACAGACAGTATTTGATCCACTTGTATATGATATGACCCAGATAATTAATGAGAAGGGAACAGATTTTAGAGAGTTCTCTGACGATGAAAAGAAGTGTGTGGCATCTGCAATGTCTTTAGCAGGAGCTATCAAAGCTGTCTTGGATACTCCTATTTTGGACGATGAAGGTAATCTTACAGAAGAATCAGGTGAAATAATTAATATAACTCAAAAGAAAGTTGATGAGATAATGGCATGATTTTTCCCTGTGATAAATGCGGTATTTGCTGCAACCATATTAATGAAATTCCAGAGTTACATTTATATGATTTAGGAAATGGAAGATGTATCCATCTTACAGACAACAATCTATGTGATATATATGAAACGCGTCCAGATATATGCAACGTAGAAGTAATGTATATGAAGAAGTTCTGCTTTGATATGAGTGAAGATGAGTATATTAAGGCGAATGTCGCTGGGTGTAATGCATTGAAGCAAAAATATAAAGAATAATGATTTTAGCTGCTCAAGCCTTTGATTTTACGATTGTAAGGAGTTGAGCAGCTTTTTTATAGATTGACATATACGGAGACCGTATATATAATAAAAGTAGAAAGATATACGGAGGCCGTACATAGGAGGTGCATTATGGCAGATTTAGATTTGAAACTTGATGGTATCGCCAATGGATTATTAGTTGAACAAACTGATAAGAGAAAAGCTGATACGGACAAGAAGAAAAGAATGTATGCAAGCGCCTTTGCGTATATTAGAAGCCAGACTGGAATGAATAAGAAGGAGTTTGCAGAATACCTTGGAATTCCTTATAGAACTTTACAGGATTGGGAACTAGGAAATACCCAGGCTCCAGAATATGTGCTCCGGCTAATTGCTTATAAAGTACAGATGGAGAAGGAAAGGGGGAACCTATGATGACAGTATTATATGGTATTGGAATGATATTAAGATTTATCCTAAAAATTGCTTTATTGCCAGTTCAGGCGGCACTTACCTTGCTTATGCTTGCCATTGGATTTATTGGTGGTTTTGCAAATATTGCATGTGGATTAATAGGTTCGTTCTTTGTAATTGGTGGCATTTGCTCATTTATTAATGGAGATATATCTCTTGGA
This sequence comes from Lachnospiraceae bacterium AC2012, assembly GCA_000702525.1. Lineage (GTDB taxonomy): Bacteria > Bacillota > Clostridia > Lachnospirales > Lachnospiraceae > FD2005. The sequence goes on along the minus strand of JNIN01000001.1, from coordinate 915,242 downwards.
TGGCAGGGGCTTCTTGTGGGTATTGTTGTTGCAGTGATTCCTCAGGCATTAACTCTTTGGGGAGAGGAAGGATTACTTGGATTAAAGGAACTTTTAGGAAGAATTTAATGGTATGACCGACATTGTCTCGTTTTGACTCGTTATGTCTCGCCATGACCGACATTGGCACTTTTCTTATGGATTTAACGGTGCTATTATTATCATAGACAAGTGAGAGGTAAACAAAAGCCTCCCACTTGTTTTTCTTTTGCAGAAGAATAGGAAGCAGATTTAAGCGTCCACATGACCAAACCCTCAAGGTCGTGTGTGGCGCTTTTTTTGTTATCCGAAACCGGAAAGCGCGCGCCGGTGTTTCTATTAAAACTGTCAAAGAAAAGGAGAAAATTGAATATGGATTATGAACGTTTCAAAGAAGGTTTCCAGGATGCTTTAAAGGCTGAACTCGCTGTTAGAGGAGCTGACGTTGAACTTACTGCTCGTAGAGTAGATAAGATGAATGACAGCTATGATGCTATCACAGTAAGACCTGTAGACAGTTCCATTGGAGTGAACATCAGCGTTAAGAAAGCATTTGCTGCTTATGAGAATGGTACACCAATCCCTGAGATTGCAGAGCATTTTGCTGATGCAGTGGAGAAAGGATTCCGTGAATCCCCTCAGGTCGATCTGGAGTCGCTTTCTGATTATGAGCAGATGAAGAGCAAGCTTTCTATGGAAGTGGTTTCTGCAGAGAAGAATGCAGAACTTCTTGAGAGCGTACCTCATGAAAGAATGGAGGATATGGCTGTTGTTTATCGCTTTGTGCTTGATCAGACAGATTCCGGCAATGGAACAATCCTTGTTACCAATCAGTTGCTTGATCAGTATGGCATTACCAAAGAGCAGCTTCGCGCTGATGCCATGGAGAATGCACCAGAGATTAGACCATCTGAAATCAGAGGTATGTCTGAAGTGATGAGTGAGCTTGCACCTGGCATGATTCCTGAGGTTGCACCGGAAGATGAGCAGATGTTTGTTGCTACAGTTCCGGATAAGATTCATGGAGCCGGTGTTATCGCATATCCGAATTTCATGGAGGATGCAGCTCAGAAGATGGGCGGTGACTTCTTCGTTCTCCCAAGCAGTATCCATGAGGTTTTGCTTGTGAAGGACAATGGCCAGATTACAGCCAAGGAGCTGGAAAATATGGTCAAAGAGGTCAATGCTACTCAGGTTGAGCCTGCAGATCAGCTTACAGATCACGTTTATCATTACGACAGTCAGAATCATATTTTTGAGTTGGCTGATAAGTATGAGGAACGTCAGCGTGAGGCTGAACACGAGGCTGTTGATAAAGATTCTGTCCTTGGAGATCTAAAAGAAAAGAAACAGGAGATTGCAAAGAAAGATCCGGCTAAGGATGCAGCAACAAAGGCTGCAACCAAGAAGCATGAGACTTCTTTATAAGCTCCATCAATAAGTAAGAGAGAGGCTTCCCTAGTTTTAGGGAGGCCTTTTTCAGTGGTGAAAGGAGATATCTAAGATGAGTAAGAAATATATGAGAGTTCAGAAGAACTTTAATAAGAATGGCATTTCAAGAGTGCCTCACAGTGTGGCACCTAAGCTTGGCCCAGTTACACCTTGCAATTGCAGTCATCCTTGCCCTTATGGCAATGGAAGGACGTTTTGCTTTCCCTGCTATCAGAAGCTTGTTGCTGACAGCAGAAGTAACAGTGTTGCTACAGGTAATGCCTAAAGAGGTGTGGTATGGACTTTGGCTATTTTCATGAGGAAGAGTCTGAGCAGTTTGCCTTCTATAGGATTCCCCAGGTTCTCTTTAAGGATGATAAGTTTGCAAAGCTTTCTACGGATGCCAAGGTTCTGTATGGATTATTTCTGAATCGGGTATCTCTTTCCAAAAAGAATCATTGGATTGATGACGAGGGCAGAGTGTATGTCTATTACACACTTGTCAGTATTCAGGAGGATTTGCATTGTGCGAGTCAGAAGGCTTTAAAGCTTTTAAAGGAGCTAGAGAGTTATGGACTTATCGAAAGAGTTAAGCAGGGACTTTGTAAACCTGACAGGATCTATGTGAAGAACTTTGTCCTGCTTCAGGAATCACCAGTCCGGAGTGGTGAAAATCACCATGCCGGTGTAGTGAAAATCACCAGCCCGGAATGTCGAGAATCACCACCTAATAATACTGAGTTAAATAATACTGAGTGTAGTAATACTAATCTTATCTTATCTAAGAGCAGAGAAGATGAGAGGGAGCTATACAGACAATATTTATACCAGTCACTGGATATAGAGATACTCAAAGAGCGCTACCCCTATGGAGTAGAAGAGATAGATGAGATTTTTGACATAATCCTGGATGTGCTGTGCAGCAATCAGAAGTTTATCACTATATCCGGGGATAAAAAGCCTATTAATGTAGTGAAAAGCAGATTCATGAAGCTGGATAGCAGCCATATCCAGTTTGTAATGGACAGTATGAAGGACAAGACTACAAAGGTTCGCAATGTGAAGAAATACATAGTGGCAGCACTTTATAATGCGCCAATTACGATTAACAACTATTATCAGTCGCTGGTCCAGCATGACATGGCGACAGGAAAAATCTAAGGAGGAATGACAATGGAACAGATTACAATTGATATTCAGCTTGATCCTATGAAGGATGGAATTAAAGTACCGGAGACAGATGTATCAAGGCCTGATGCTCATGCTGTGATTCTTGGAACCAACGGCAAAATCAGACAGATTTCTATGAAGGAAGCAGAGCATATTCTTGATCAGATGGCCACTTGTGGTGCAGGGACTCACCTTGGAAAGTCAGATTATATTGCTGTTTACAACAAAGATAAGCTTTTTAAGGCAGAGGGTGAAGAGTATTTAGTTGGCAGCGTGCTTATTTTTCAAAGAGCAGGGAATGTGCTTAAGGCTATCCCTGATGATGAGATTGGTGATCTCTTAGAGGTTGCTATGGCACAGATGGATACTTTGAAGGCAGGAGACGCCTGCTTTTCAGCAATGCGTGTTGATTAAGGGAGGAAAATTATGAGTAGAACAATACCGAGAGCTTATGTTACTGCAGCATGGAATAAGAATCCGGTTGTGGCAAAAGAAGATGCAAAGAAGTACTGCCAGGAGTTGGTAAAGGAAGGATATCTTCCCCTTTGCCCTATCCTTGCTTTTGATGGAATCTTTTCAGCTGAGGATACAGAAGCTCATAAGAGATTCAAGGAGATGTCAGAGGATCTGCTTCGTAGAGCAAGATTCCTTGTTATCTGTGGTAATAAGCAGAATGAGGAAGTGAAGGATGATATCGCAATAGCCAGAAAATCCAAGGTTATTGTTACAACCTTAGATGGAGTTATTGGACTATGACTGGCCCAGATAGAAGGGAGGCGATAATTCGTGGTTAATGAAGAGCTATCAGCCAAGTCGCTCCATTTCATGGTGGAAAAAGGTGTTAAGCCAACAGCTAGGTTGTTACTTAATGTTCTAAAAGCTTATTTGCGTCATAGGCATGATAAAAAGTACTTCGGGAAGGAAAAGGTTAAGACTGGTAAGATGCCGGTGAAAAAGCTCATAAAGCAAGGCAAAGGTGCTCAGAAGATTGAGCTGGATGGTGAAGATATCCATTTATTTAATCGCCTTGCCAGGAAGTATGGTGTAGATTATGCCGTGGTTAAGGACAAGGAGGCTGGCACTTATAAGATCTTTTTCAAGGCTCAGGATGCAGATGCTATCTCTGATCTAGTAGCGGATTATACCAAACGTACCCTTGGAAAAGAAAAAGGTGCAAAGGAGAGCATACTTGGTAAGCTAAAGAAACTTAAGGAAAAGGTTGCTTCTATACCTCGCAAGGTAGTTGAGAAGAGGAAGGAGCAGACACGATGAATCAAAAATTAAAAAAGAAGATTATCCTGAATATCCCTTATATAGCAATAGGTCTGTTTGCTACCAATTTAGGTGAGGCCTGGCGAATTGCAGAGGGGATGAATGCTTCGGAAAAGCTTCAGGGGCTTATTATCGGAGGTGGATTTCAAACCGCATTTACGAATCCGCTTCCTAGCTTACATCCCTTTGATTTGCTTATTGGCGCAGCGTGTGGAGCAGCACTAAGACTTGCAGTTTATCTGAAGGGAAAGAATTCTAAGAAATTTCGGCATGGCTCAGAATATGGTTCAGCCAGATGGGGGAAGCCCTCCGACATAGAACCTTTCAAAGATCCTGATCCGAAGAATAATGTGATTCTGTCCCAGACGGAGCAGATTACACTAAGTTCCAGACCATCACAGCCAAAGTACGCAAGAAATAAGAATGTGCTGGTTGTAGGTGGTTCCGGCTCAGGTAAAACACGCTTTTTTATTAAACCAAACTTGCTGCAGTGCGACAGTAAGGATTACCCTTGTTCGTTTGTAGTAACTGATCCAAAGGGAAGCGTGGTTCTTGAATGTGGCAATGCACTTTTGAAGAAGGGGTATCGAATTAAAATCTTCAATACCATTAACTTTAACAAGAGTATGCATTACAATCCTTTCGCGTATATTCATAGTGAGAAGGACATCCTAAAGCTTGTAACTACGTTGATAGCCAACACTAAAGGTGAAGGAAAAGGCGGAGATGAGTTCTGGGAAAAAGCCGAGAAATTGCTGTATTCAGCGCTTATAGGATACATCCATTATGAGGCTCCGATAGAGGAACAGAACTTCACAACACTTCTTGAAATGATCAACGCAATGGAGGTCAGAGAAGATGATGAGGAGTTCAAAAACGCAGTCGATATGCTCTTTGAAGAGCTGGAAGAAAAAGATCCAAATCATTTTGCAGTTCGCCAATATAAGAAATACAAATTGGCAGCTGGAAAGACAGCTAAGTCAATCCTTGTAAGCTGTGGTGCCAGACTGGCTCCATTCGATATCAAGGAGCTTCGAGAGATTACAGCTTATGATGAATTACAACTGGATACGATAGGTGATAAGAAGACGGCGTTGTTTTTGATTATGTCAGATACAGACGCCACTTTTAATTTCCTGATATCTATGGTGTATACACAGCTGTTTAATCTCCTTTGTGAGAAGGCTGATGATGTTTACGGCGGAAGGCTTCCGGTCCATGTAAGGTGCCTTGTAGATGAGTGCGCCAATATCGGACAGATCCCTAACCTGGAGAAGCTGGTTGCAACCATCCGATCCCGTGAGATTAGTGCCTGCCTAGTGCTTCAGGCAAAGTCACAGCTTAAGGCGATCTACAAAGATAATGCTGATACCATTATCGGTAACATGGATTCACAGATCTTCCTTGGTGGAACTGAAAAGACAACGCTAAAGGATCTCACAGAGATTCTCGGCAAGGAAACCATTGATATGTACACCACAGGAAATACCAAGGGCTCTCAGGAGTCTTACAATATGAATTACCAGAAGCTTGGCAAAGAGCTGATGAGCATGGATGAGCTTGCAGTTATGGATGGCAGTAAATGTATCGTGCAGGTGAGAGGTGTGAGACCTTTTCTTTCAGATAAGTATGACCTGACAAAGCATCCAAACTATCCGCTGACTGCAGATTATGACAAGAAGAACTGGTTTGACATTGAGAAATATCTTAACAGAAAGCTTGTCCTACATCCAAATGATGAATACGAAGTATTTAACGATGCCTAGGCTAATGGAGTATAAGAGAAGAAATTTTTCACTGACATTTTTAAAATTCATCCCGTATAATTGAGGATGAGTTATTTAACTTATATTTAATATATTCGCTGGAGGAATGAGATTCATGAAATTTGCTATGTTACTGTGGAGTTTTGGATTTTTTGAGTAACTACCATATCTTTTAAATAACAGAATCAATGTAGCAAAGGAGATTATAGATATGGAATTTAATAAAGTTATTCAGAAGAGAGAGTCTGTTCGTAAGTATAGCGATACAAAGCCAACAGAAGATCAAGTGAAATATATTCTAGAAGCAGGGCGCTTAGCACCAACAGCTTTTAATAAACAACCACAACGAGTGTATATACTAAAAAGTGGAGAAGCTCTTCAGAAGATGGACAGTGTTCATCCATGCCGTTATGGAGCACCGATGGTAATTCTAGTATGTTCCGATAAAAATGCTGCAAGTAATTTTCAGGGTGGAAACAGCTATTTGACAGATGGTGTTATTGCAGCAACACATATGATGCTGGCAGCAACAGATATAGGATTGGATACATGTTGGGCTGGAGTGAATGATGTTCTTAAAACACAGAATGTTTTTGATTTGCCAGAAAACATCTATCCTATTTGTTTCCTGGATTTGGGATTTCGCGCTAGCGATTTCAAAGGTGTATCTAGCGATAAAAAAAGAAATCCAATTGATTCAATGGTAACTATTTTATAAAAAATTGCGGCGTAGCCCTAGTGCGATTGTAAAGCAGGAGTCATAACCTGCCGCCGTATTTACTCCTGTAGAGGAGTATAGCGGAAGATTCCGCATTAATTAATGCAGCGCTGTGCCGGAAAAGTCACTGCAGAAGACATCCGGCTTACAACTGAATATGGAACTTATTACAAGGGTAATTAACGAGAGTCACGGCCTGATCAGCCATGGCTCTTTTTTTATGCCCGCAACTACAAACAATCAATTTTTTTAATCACAAGGAGGATTTTATTATGGCATTTTTCAACTCAGCAGTAGGCGTACTTCAGACACTCGTTATCGCACTTGGTGCAGGTCTTGGAATTTGGGGCGTTGTAAACCTCATGGAGGGTTACGGCAACGACAACCCTGGAGCTAAGTCACAGGGCATGAAGCAGCTCATGGCCGGTGGTGGAGTTGCCCTCATCGGTACTACACTTGTTCCACTTCTTTCCGGACTTTTCTAATCCGGCCTATCACCAACAAAAATCAGGAGGGGCAGTGTGACAAGCTGCCCTTCCCTGAGAAAGGAGGCAATCGTTGGAAAGTTTGTTAGAAAAACTGACTGATTGGCTCAAAGACATGCTGGTAGGTGGGATTATGGATAACCTCACATCTACATTTTCAACCTTGAATCAGAAGATTGGAGAAGTAACAGCACAGGTAGCACAGACTCCGGATCAGTTCCAGCCCACGGTTTATAACCTCATCAGGAACCTGTCGGAGAATGTGATTCTACCCATAGCAGGAATCATCCTTACGTTTATTGCCTGCTATGAACTGATACAGCTGGTCATCGCTCACAATAACCTGGCAAACTTTGAAACCTGGATCTTTTTCAAGTGGGTATTCAAGACCTTTGTAGCAGTTACGCTGATTACAAATACCTTTAATATCACCATGGCAGTCTTTGACGTAGCACAACATGTGGTCAGTCAATCAGGATCACTTATCGCCGGAAGTACCGCAGTGGACGGTTCAACTCTGGCAACCATGCAAACCACATTGGAAGCAATGGATGTGGGGCCGCTATTTGGCATATTCCTACAGTCCTTTGCAGTGAAGTTCTTATTTGAGATTTTATCGATTCTGATCTGGGCTATTGTCTATGGACGAATGATAGAGATCTATTTGACCATTAGCCTTGCTCCGATTCCATTTGCGACTTTTGGCAATAGAGAGCAGAGCATGATTGGACAGAACTACCTTAGATCCCTTTTTGCACTTGGCTTCCAGGGATTCTTAATCATGGTATGCGTAGCAATCTATGCAGCCCTAGTTCAGACAGTTTCATTTTCATCGGATATCATGGGCTCTTTGTGGAATGTCCTTGGTATCACATTACTTCTTGCATTCACTTTGTTTAAGACAGGTTCTATTGCAAGATCTGTATTCCACGCACATTAAGGAGGAAAAGAAATGGCATCTTATATTCCGGTGCCTCGTGATCTCACGAAGGTAAAGAGTAAAGTGGCATTCAACCTCACCAAGCGTCAGCTCATCTGCTTTGTAATAGCTGCAGCTATTGGTGTTCCTACCTTTTTCCTTTTGAAAAAGATCGGAGACTCAACCTTTGCAGCTATGGGCATGATGATTGTAATGATGCCGCTGTTTTTCTTTGCAATGTATGAAAAGAACGGACAGCCACTTGAGGTATTCTTGCATCACTTTATTCAGGCAACATTTATCAGGCCGAAGATCCGGCCTTACAAAACAGATAATTATTACGCTGCCCTGATGAGGCAGGAGAAAGCAGAGAAGGAGGTAGAAAAAATTGTTTCTGAAAGCGAAAAAAAGAGACATCGCAATGCCGGCAGGGTTATCGAGAGCAGACCAGAAAAGAGTAAGAGCCGTCATCAAAGAAGCTCAGAAAAATGATGGTGTTCCCAGAACAGCTCAGCAGAGCATTCCTTTTGACAGGATGTTTAAGGATGGCATTTGCAGAATAGGCAGCGATTATTATACAAAGACGATTCAGTTTCAGGATATCAATTATCAGCTGGCACAGCAGGAAGATCAGACAGAGATTTTCGAGGAATGGTGCAGCTTCCTGAATTTCTTTGACAGCTCGGTTCACTTTGAACTTAGCTTCATGAACATGGCTACGGATGCTGAGAAGTTTGAAAAGTCCATTGCCATACCACATCAGAACGATGGCTTTAATGAAGTCAGGGATGAGTATACCGGCATGTTAAAGCGTCAGATGGAAGCTGGTAACAACGGTCTTACCAAGACTAAGTATTTATCCTTTGGTATTCATGCAGAGTCCATGAAAGCAGCAAAACCGAGACTTATTCATATCGAGATGGATCTTCTTAACAACTTCAAGAGACTTGGTGTTCAGGCAAATACGCTAAACGGTGCAGAACGCTTAGAGTTGATTCACCAGCAGTTTCATATGGGAGATGATGAGAAGTTCTTCTTCGACTGGAAATGGCTTGTGGGAAGCGGTCTTTCTGTAAAAGACTTTGTTGCACCTGCAGGACTTAATTTTAAGAATGGCAGATTATTCCAGATGGGTAATCTCTACGGAGCTATGAGCTTCCTTAGCATCACAGCTTCTGATATTTCCGACAGAATGCTGGCAGACTTCCTTGGTATGGAGTCCAGTCAGATTGTAACCATGCATGTGCAGTCAGTAGATCAGACAGAGGCGATTAAGACGGTAAAGCATACTATCACAGAACTTGATCGGAGCAAGATCGAGGAGCAGAAGAAGGCTGTAAGAGCCGGTTATGATATGGACATTATTCCATCAGACCTTGCAACTTATGGTAAGGATGCAAAAGCACTCTTAAAGGAATTGCAGAGTCAGAATGAGCGTATGTTTCTTTTGACATTCCTGGTACTCAATACCGGAAAGACAGAGCAGGAGCTTGAGAACAATGTGTTCCAGGCGAACTCTATTGCTCAGAAGCATAACTGCAATCTGGTAAGACTTAATTTTCAGCAGGAGCAGGGGCTTATGAGTTCCCTTCCACTTGCTTACAACGAGATCGAAATCCAGCGCGGAATGACGACAAGCTCTACAGCTATTTTTGTTCCATTTACAACGCAGGAATTATTCCAGGCAGGAGATGAGGCTTTGTATTATGGCTTGAATGCTCTTTCCAACAACCTGATTATGGTGGATCGAAAGAAGCTTAAGAACCCTAACGGCCTTATCCTTGGTACTCCAGGTGCCGGTAAATCGTTCTCGGCAAAAAGAGAAATCGCAAATGCGTTTCTTGTTACAGATGATGATGTTATCATCTCAGATCCTGAGTCAGAGTACAGTGCTCTGGTAAAAAGATTTGGCGGTCAGGTCATTAAAATCAGTCCTACCAGCAGTCAGTATATCAACCCAATGGACATCAATATGAACTATTCCGATGATGATAATCCGATTGCTCTTAAGGCAGATTTTATCCTGTCCTTATGTGAGCTTATTGTTGGTGGAAAGGAAGGACTTAAGCCTGTTGAGAAGACTGTCATTGACCGTTGTATTCATCAGATTTATCAGCAGTACTTCCTTAATCCTGTTCCGGAGAACATGCCTCTTCTTGAGGACCTTTACAATGCACTTTTGAAACAGGACGAGCCGGAAGCAAAGAATGTAGCAACAGCTCTTGAAATCTATGTTACAGGTTCCCTGAATGTGTTTAATCACAGAACCAACGTGGATATCATAAACAGACTTGTATGCTATGACATCAAAGATCTTGGAAAGCAGCTTAAGAAAATCGGAATGCTTGTTGTTCAGGATCAGGTCTGGGGTAGAGTTACAGAGAACAGAAGTCAGGGAAAGTCTACCAGATACTATATGGATGAGATGCACCTTCTTCTTCGTGAGGAGCAGACAGCAGCTTATACCGTAGAAATCTGGAAGCGTTTCAGAAAGTGGGGCGGTATTCCTACCGGTATCACTCAGAACGTAAAGGACTTACTTGCTTCTAAGGAAGTTGAGAATATCTTTGAAAACTCAGATTTTATCTATATGTTGAATCAGGCGGTAGGAGATCGAGCTATCCTTGCCAAGCAGCTGAATATCAGCCCTCATCAGCTCTCGTATGTAACCCATTCTGGAGAAGGTGAAGGGCTTTTATTTTATGGCAATGTCATCCTTCCGTTTGTGGATCGCTTCCCTAAGGATCTGGAACTTTATCGTATCATGACCACTAAGCTTGATGAGGTGGCACAGTCTCAGGAGGAGATGTAAATGAATGAAGATAAGAAGTTTTCGAAGGAAAGACATAAGAAGAGGGCCTCCGGCAGGTACAGACAAAAAAGCCAGGGTGAGAAGCTGAAAAGTGAAACCTCTGCTAAAAAGGCATATGGAAAGAAGTTACGTCATGGAAAAAAAGACCTGGAGCTTACTGCAGAGGAAAAGAAAAAGATTAAAAAGCTTCAGGTACAGGGACGACATAAAATTCGCCGTGAGATAGCTGAAAACGTATCCGTTCACCGTCAGATTGACAGAACGAATGAAGATCAGAATGTGGGTACAGAGGCTTTGAATAAGACTACAGCGACTGCTGAAAATACAGCAAGAACACTTCATCAGAGCCGGTATTCTAAGAAACTTCAGAAGGATGTCAAAAAGGGCGCTGAGGAGACCACATCCACAAAGGCAGTTCAAAAGAATTACATGAAAAAGGAATTCCAGAGAGCTGCCTATAAGAAATCACAGAAAGAAGCTGCTAATCAGGTTGGAAGCATTTCAAAGAAATTTGTCGATAAGGCAGAAGACCTGGTTGGCAGATTTGCAGAATGGATTCGTGAGAAGATCATGGATAATCCATTAGTAATTATCATGGCACTTGTGATTCTTATTCTGATTTTGATGCTTTCCGGCAGTGCCGGTCTTGCAGGAGGAATGCTTGGTTCCTTTAGTGATACTACAGTAGCTACTTCCTATACAGCGGATGACGATGATATTAAGGCTGTAGAGCAGGATTATAAGAGTAAGGAGTCTGACTTACAGACGCAGGTAAATAATATCCCTACAACGTATCCCGGCTATGATGAGTATCGTTATAACCTGGCTGAAATCAATCATAATCCTTATCAGCTGGCAGCTCTTTTGACAGTACTGTATGAGGATTATACGCAGGCAGAAGTGGAAGCCAAGCTTACGGAAATCTTCAATGCACAGTATAAGCTTACGACCAGGGAAGTCATTGAAAAGAAAACCAGAACAGAAAGAAGAACCGGTCATTATACAGATGAGAATGGGAATGTTCATTCCTACACTTATACGGTGGAAGTTGAGTATGACTGGCATGTACTTGTGACAACCCTTACCAACAGCACTATGGATTCTGTTGTAAGAAATATGGGGCTGACTGAGGATCAGATGAGCCGTTATGAGCTTCTGTTAGAAACAAGAGGCAACAAGGCTTATCTCTTTGAGGGTGATCCTTATTCCAATCCTGATCCAGGTGAGTATCAGGATTATGATATTCCACCGGAAGCTCTTACAGATACCAGATTCGCCAATATGATTCGAGAGGCAGAAAAGTATCTTGGCTATCCATATGTGTGGGGAGGAAGCAGCCCAAGTACCAGCTTCGACTGTTCAGGTTTTGTAAGCTACGTCATCAATCACTGTGGTAATGGATGGAGCTATGGAAGACAGACTGCGGATGGACTTCTGAATAATTGCTGTACTAGGGTTTCAAAACAGGATGCGAAACCTGGAGATCTTATTTTCTTCCAGGGAACCTATGATACGGCAGGAGCCAGCCATGTAGGAATCTATGTTGGTAATGGCATGATGATTCATTGCGGCAATCCGATTCAGTACACATCCATCAATACAAACTATTGGCAAAATCACTTTTATACATTTGGAAGAATCAAGAACTAGGAGGAAATGGCATGTTTGAGAAATTAGATAAGCTTCGTGAAGAAGTCAGGCGCTGTGAAAAGCGTAGAGATGAAGCTAATGAGCGCTTAAAAGCAGCTCAGGCAAAATTAAAGGATGCAGAGGCCAGTCAGATCTTATCTGATGTTGGTGCACTTAAACTTTCTCCGGAAGAGGTGGCAAAGCTTTTACAGCTTGCAGCATCCGGACAGCTTTCTGTTCCAACAGCAGAGAATAAGACGGAACCAACAACTACTGAAGCTACATCATCCATCTATGAGGATGATGACAGTGATGATAATAAGGAGGAATCAGAGGATGAAGATTACTAAATTAAATAAGCGACTTACTGGAGCTGTGGCATGTGCTGCAGCTCTTTTTATTGGGATGACTCCCATGACAGCTTTTGCGCATACAGGTCCTGAAGCAGAATGTACCTGCGAGACGAAATGCAGTGAAGACTCTGTAAATGAAGAGTGTCCTGTATGCAAAGAGGATATTTCTATCTGTCAGGGCGAAGAGAAACCTGCTGAGCCAGAGGAAAAGGAAGAGGAGAAGATGGGGCCTCTTACACCGGATGGAAATCTTACTCTGGTAGATGATTATGGTTCGGTAGAAGCTGGTGGCAAGCAGTTTATTACTGTTGTTACCAAGAAGGGCAATTACTTTTATATCATCATAGACCGTGATGATAACGGTACAGAAACCGTTCATTTCTTGAATATGGTTGATGAAGCAGATCTCTTGGCGTTAATGGATGAGGATGAGCAGAAAGCTCTCCAGGAATCTTTAGAGAGCGCGGAAACAGAGGAAGCTACAAAGGAAACAGTTGAAGAGACTAAGACCACATCGGAGCCTGAGGTAAAGGAAGAAAAGAAGAAACCTTCTGTTGGTCCTGCAGCTATTGTTGCACTTATTATTTTCCTCGGTGCAGGTGGATACATGGGATTTAAGTATTTGAAGGAAAAGAAGCCTAAGAAGGTACAGGCATCACCTGATCCTGATGAAGATTACTTAGAGGATGAAGAGGACGATTATCTTGAAGATGCAGAAGAAGAATCAAATGAAGAGATTTCTGAGGCTGACGAAGATACATCGGAAGAATCTGATTCTGATGATGAGTAATTGAATAATTGATTTTAAAGGGCAGTCCATAAGGGCTGCCCTGATTTGTTTTGGAGGGCAGATTATGGCAAGAAAATCAAGATATATGGGTTACGTGGAAGGGTTAGAGCAGCTTAAGGCAAAGCATGAGAAACGCAGAAAAATCGAAAAGGAAAAGTCTCTTACAAGGAAGCTTAATCAGTACAAGAAGGAGGTGAGGGAGAATGGGTAAAACCACAAATTTTGATCCTGAAAAGGCAGCTGAGCAGCGAAAAGCTGAAATGAAGGATATTACAGAGAAGCTGGAAAAGGGTGTTCAGGAAGTCTTTGGTTCAGAGCAGTTTCAAAATCTACTGGATACCATGGCGAAGTTCCCGCATTACTCCGTGAATAACAACATCCTTATCATGATGCAAAAACCAGATGCAACACTGGTTCAATCCTATACCGGATGGAAGAAGATGGGACGCTTTGTAAAGAAGGGTGAGAAGGGAATCCGTATCCTTGCTCCGGCTCCTTTTAAGTTGGAAAAGGAACAGGAAAAGGTGGATGAGGCAGGCAAGGTCATTCTTGATAAAGACGGCGAAGCCGTAAAGGAAAAGGTTGAAATCAACCTGACTGCTTTTAAGCCAGTTAGTACTTTTGATGTTTCTCAGACAGAGGGCGAGCCACTTCCTACCATTGGTGTAGATGAGCTTACCGGAAGTGTGGAAGGATATCAGACATTCTTTGAAGCAATCAAGGCAGCAAGTCCTGTACCTATCGGATTTGAAGATATCAAGTCAGGTGCCAAGGGCTATTTTCACGTTGAGGACAATCGCATTGCTATCAATAACGGGATGAGTGAGATCCAGACAGTAAAGACTGCAATTCATGAAATGGCTCATGCCAAGCTTCATAATCTGGAAGCGCAGAAAGATAATAAGCAGTCCAAAAACAGCAAAGAGGTTGAAGCTGAGAGCGTTGCCTATACCGTGTGTCAGCATTATGGCATTGATACTTCTGATTACAGTTTCGCCTATGTTGCAACCTGGTCTCAGGGAAAGGAGATGCCTGAGTTAAAGGAATCACTGAATACGATTCGTGAGGCAGCAGCTGATCTTATTACAAAGATTGATGCGAAAGTACAGGAGCTTACCGCAGAGAAGGAACCTATCAGTTTCTATGTAGCTGAATGTGGTGAGTTTCATTCCATGGGCGAGTTTCATGAGAATCTGACCTTGCAGCAGGCAGTAGACATCTATAAGTCGATTCCGTCTGACAGGATGAATGGTGTAAAGACAATTGGTTTTGTCATCAAAGATGATCAGCTTCTTGCTAATGAATATGACCTGGTTGTTGGCAACAGATTGAATATGCAGGAGATGAAAGATATCCTTCCTGATCTGGCAGCACATCCTCTTGTTGTGAAAGCAGCTGATGAAATCACAAAGCTTTTACCTGAACTTAATGGAACTGAAAAAGAAGAATCTGTATCCAAAAAGATTAAGGAAAAGGCGAAGGCTGCAAGGCCTAAGAAAGTCAAAACATCAAAGAAGAAGGAGGAAGTTGCTATATGAAATTAGTGATTGCGGAAAAGCCTTCTGTTGCTCAATCTCTGGCAAAAGTCATTGGAGCAAATCAGAAAAAAGATGGCTACCTGGAAGGTAATGGATATATCGTCAGCTGGTGTGTAGGGCATCTGATCGAGCTGGCGAATCCTGAACATTATGATGAGAAATATAAGAAGTGGCGCAAGGAAGATTTACCGATTTTCCCTGCGCCATTTTCATATCAGGTAACTGCTTCCACGAAAAAGCAGTATCAGGTATTAAAGGATCTCATGAAGCGTTCTGATATAGACAGTCTTGTGGAAGCTACTGATGCAGGGCGTGAAGGAGAGCTTATCTTTCGTCTTGTTTATAAGCAGGCAGGATGTAAAAAGCCGTTTGAGAGACTTTGGATTTCATCCATGGAAGATAAAGCAATCAAGGAAGGCTTTGAGAATTTGAGTCCAAGTGCTGACTATGATGATCTTTATGAAGCTGCTCTTTGTCGTGAACGTGCCGACTGGCTTGTTGGTATCAATGCTACAAGATTCTTTTCTACAGTTTACGGTCAGACTTTAAATGTTGGCCGTGTCATGACTCCAACACTTGCAATGATTGTAGAACGTGAAGCTGAGATCAAGGGCTTTAAGCCTGAGAACTTCTATACCGTTCAGATGTTGGTATCCGGTGTTGCAGTTACCTCAAAACGCTTCAAAACAAAGCAGGAGGCTGAGGAACTTGTAGAGAAAATCAATACAGCTGATAAGGCGAAAATTTCTAAAATGGAGACAACTACGAAAACTGAGAAGCCACCACTTCTTTATGACCTTACAAGTCTTCAGAGGGATGCCAATAAGTATTATGGCTTTACCGCTCAGCAGACTCTCGACTATACCCAGAGTTTATATGAGAAGAAGCTTGTTACTTATCCAAGAACGGACAGCAGATATCTGACAGATGATATGGATGACAGTACAGCTCGTCTTTGCTGCCTGATGAAAGATAAATACGGATATACGAAGATGGTTCCTATTTCTACAAAGCAGGTTCTAAACAGCAGCAAAGTATCAGATCACCACGCGATTATTCCTACAGAAAATGTTTCGGATGCTGATTACTCAGAAATCCCATCCGGTGAACAAAAGATTCTTGGCCTTGTAACTGCAAGGCTTCTTTCTTCTGTTGGAGATCCGGCTGAGATTACAGAGTATTCCCTAGAAGTGGAATGTGCTGGTGAAGTATTTAAGGCTAAGAGTAAGTGCATCACAAGTCCTGGATGGCATCTATTGGAAGACTGGATTCTTGGGAAAAAGCAGGATGATGAAGACGAGGATTCCGGTAAAAAAGATGATGGTGGTTCACATGGTATTCTGGAAATCCTGGAAGCGGATGCTTCCCTTTTAGCTGAAGGGCGTGAGCTTCCGGCCAGAGATCCTAAGATAAAGGAAGGAAAGACAACTCCTAAGAAACGTTTTACAGAGGACTCTTTACTTTCTGCTATGGAATCAGCAGGAGCAAAGGAAACACCTGACGAAGTAGAGCGTAAAGGTCTTGGTACTCCTGCAACACGCGCTGGTGTAATTGAAAAGCTGGTTCGTATCGGTTTTGTAGAACGACAGGGAAATAAGAAGACCAAATATCTAGTTCCAACTGATAAGGGAACTTCTCTTATTACCGTTATGCCGGAACAGATTCAGTCAGCATCTATGACAGCTGAGTGGGAGCAGAAACTCTTGGAAGTGGAAAAGCAGGATATTGCTTCTGAAGACTTTATGGCTGAGATCAAGGATATGATTGTTGATCTGATTGAGACTTATGAGCCTGTAAAGGGTGCAGATAAACTCTTTCCACCTCGTCAGTACAAACAGTATAAAAAGTATCCGAAGAAAGGAGCGTCCAGATGGCAAAGGTAAAGAAAATCAGAAAATGGGATGAAGTCACAGGAAATGCAGTAGAGGAACAGATTCCTGAGTCAATTGATCCGATTGAGGATGTCGGAGCTGGTCCATCTATCAGCAGGAATCATATGCGTGGTATCGAGGATATGGTGGAACAGAATGATAATTCTTTTGATGGAATCATCAATAATGTGCCAGTAGCTCCTGTGCCAGATTTTGCAGAAATCAATGAAAAGGCAGATAAGGAGGATATTATTGCAGATACCAAGGCCTCTGTGATGGAGAAGATAAAAGAGCAGCAGGAAAAAGTGAAGCTGGCTCCAATACCGGAACCTGAGAAGAAGACTCCTGTGATTTGTCCCTGCAGGGAGATGTAGTCATGAATAACAGAACGGAGCAGTTTCATTTCTTTGCTACACCTGAGGAAGCTAAACTGATTCGTGACAGGGAGAAAGAAATCGGCATCTTAAATGAGAGTGCTTATCTTCGCAAAATGGCGATTGATGGTTATCTCATCCAGATGGATTTAAGTGATGTCAAAGAGGCTGTAAGGCTTCTTGGCATCACATCTTCCAACATGAATCAGTATGCAAAGAAAGCAAATGAAACCGGAAGTATCTACAAAGAAGATATCGATGATATCAGACTTCATCAGGAAGAACTTTGGAAAGTGATGAAGGAAATACTAAAGCGCCTGTCTACGATTTAGGGAAGGAGGTGAATGCGCATGGCGGCTACAAGACTTATCACGATGCATCAGAATAAAGGTAAAAGCGTAGCGAAGTCTCTTAGCGACAGAACAGATTATGCCAAGAATGGAGAGAAGACCGAAAATGGTCAATTCATCAGCTCCTACGCCTGCCAGTCTGAGAGTGTTGATGAAGAATTCATGCTCTCGAAAAGAGAATATGAGCGTCTGACAGGAAGACATCCAAGGGGCAATATCATCGCTTATCAGATCAGGCAATCCTTTAGGCCGGGAGAAATAACACCGGAGGAAGCGAATCAGGTAGGCTATGAAACCGCCATGCGATTTACCAAAGGCAATCATGCTTTTATCGTAGCGACTCATACAGATAAGGCGCATATTCATAATCACATCATCTTTAATTCTACGAGTCTTGACTGCACCCATAAGTTTAGAGATTTCTTTTTTGTAGGACTGGCTTTGCAGAGATTATCAGATATCATCTGCCTGGAACATGGACTATCTGTCATAGAAAAGAAGAAGCCAAGTGAGCGTGTTAAGCGAACGACTTATCCTGAGAAGAAATCCTTTCGGGATGATATCAGAGAGGCGATTGATCAGATTCTTAAGGAAGGCAGCGCAAAAGATTTTGATGAGCTGCTTTATAAACTGGAAGATGCCGGATACGAGATTAAGCGTGGAAAGTATGTTTCACTAAGGGGAAAAGAACAGAAACGCTTCATCCGGCTTCGTTCTCTAGGTAATGGTTATACAGAAGATGACCTTAAGAAGATTCTTGCCGGTGAGATGGAGCATGCTTTTGAAGATAATGAAAAAGCTGAGAAACAGCCAAAGACTTACCAGCGAAAAAAGGAAGATCATGAGTTTGACCTTCTTATCGATATTCAAAAGAAACTGGCTCAGGGCAAAGGGAAATATTATGTTCGCTTTGCCAAGAACTTTAATACAAAGCAGGTAGCCAAGGCAGTTTTATATCTGAAGCAGCATGACATTCGAAGTTATGATGATCTGGAGAAAAATGTGAAAACAGCAACAGAGCGATTTACGAAAATTTCAGCTTCCATTAAAGAAAAGGAGAAGCGGCTTGCTGAGATTCAGGTTTTGAAGAAACATATCTTTGATTACTTCAAGACCAAAGACGTATATGCGGATTATCGTAAATGTGGATACAGCAAGAAGTTCTTAGAAGAGCATAGACAGGAAATCCTGCTTCATAAGGCAGCCAAGAGTGCTTTTGATGAGCTTCATTTGAAGAAGCTTCCTAAGGTAAAAGATCTCAGTGCAGAGTATGCCGAAATCCTTGCAGAAAAGAAAAAGCTGTACGGTGAATATCGTCAGGTTAAGAAAGATATGCAGGAGATTCAAAGAGCAAAATATGATATCGACCAGTTCCTTAAAAGTGATGAAGAGCAGAAGAAGGAACGTGTCAGAAAACACAATATCACTCGATAATTCTATTTGGGGAATTTGTAGGTTTAAGACTTGCAGGTTCCCCTCTTTTTTCATTTCTGAAGAGAATTCCAACAGAAGAAAATAGCGATTCGTAAGAATTGCGTAGCCAAACGATTAGCTTGTTCAAGGGGATTGGGGATGTGCCACCAACGAGCGGAAAGTAGCTTTTTGTACAAAAAAGCACTGCTCGCCACTTTGCAAAGACGCGCCCTAACACCATCGAAGATGGTGCCGCGCGAAGGGCGGGATAAATTAGTGAAAAAATAGAATGCAGTTATTTACAATAATATTTTCAATTAAGTCCTTTAAAATGTGCAGCATATGATATAATTGACATAACGATGTTGACTATATCAGACAAGGGAGAGTGTCTGAATAATATAAAAGGGGGACTTTAATATGTCGAGAGGCACAAATCAAAAGTTTAAGTTCACATATCTGATGAAAATGATGCAGGAAAAGACAGATGATGATCATGCGCTTACTATGTCACAGATAATGGAAGAGCTTGAGAAATATGGTGTAACTGCGGAACGAAAAAGTATCTATGCAGACTTTGCTGATATGGAAAAGTTTGGTGTTGAGATTATCAAGGAACAGATTGGCCGGGAAACGTATTATCATGTTGGATCCAGAGCTTTCGAGTTGGCAGAAGTAAAACTTTTGGTAGATGCCATTCAATCGTCAAAGTTTATTACACAGACAAAGTCGAGGGATCTTATTGCTAAGATGAAGACATTTGTTAGTCAGTATCAGGGAAGCTCCTTACAGCGTCAGGTTATTATTGATGATCGTGTAAAATCTATGAATGAAAGTGTTTTCTATAATGTTGATGAGGTTTATACGGCGATTAATGAAAATAAGAAAATCCGATTTAAGTATTACAAGTGGGATATCAACAAAAAGCTGATTGCGCGAAAAGGTGGCGATTGGTTTGAACTCAGTCCATGGGGACTTACTTGGGCAGATGAGAATTACTATATGATTGCTTATGATGAGTGGGACGGTAATGTTAAAACTTATCGAGTAGACAAGATGATGAGAATCTCGATTTTAGATGAAAAGCGTGAAGGACAGAAAGAGTTTAAGGCGTTTGATATGTCTAAGCTTTCTAAAACAACTTTTGGAATGTATGGCGGTCATAAGAAAAGAGTGAAGATTCAATTTGAAAATAGTATGTGTGGAGTTTTTCTAGACCGCTTTGGAAAAGAAGATATTAATTTTAAACCTATCGGGGAAAATTGGAGCGAGTTTAGTGTTGAAGTCAGTGTAAGCCAACATTTCTTTGGATGGCTGTTTGGCATGGGACCTAAAGTTAGACTTGTTGGACCGGATGATGTAGTTGAAGAATTAAAAAAATATGGAAAAGAGTATTTTGAAAACATGGAGGGAAAGTAAAAATGGCAAAGCTAGAAATATTACCTAAGAGGTTAGATGTATTAGAGGTAAATAGTCCGGAGTCAGTTTTTCGAATTAATATTGATATTCTGAATGAGGCTTTTGGTGTTGGACGTGGAATGTTTGCCAAGGCTGTATATCCGGATAAAAAGAATAGCGACATTCCGGGAACAAAACCAGGAGACAGATATATTATCTGGATGCCAAAGCTCTATGGTAATAGTTCGGAATGGAAGAATGTTGTTAGTGAAGATGGTACAGAAATATATGAAGTGGCCGAAGGCAGTAGAACTGAGGATTGGATTGATGAAGATTCTGATCTTGATGTATTACGCTTAGTTTTTGTTAAAGATTCTGCTAAAAGTCCTTATAGATTTGCAGGAGTATTTAAGAGTGGAAAGATGGAGTTTTGCAAACATACATATTGTAGAATCGCATCAAAAGTAAAATTAATTGGTGATCCGGTAACAAAGATAGAGCTGTTGGATGATAATAGATAATTTAGAGGCTTGGGAGATTTTCCCAAGTCTTTTTTTGTGCGGTTTTAGTCTTTTTATGAGCTGGTATTTTTAACGTACAGGTCAGAGTGTAAAGTGATAACATCACAAGAATTGTTATGAATGAGCGAAAGCCGGAGGTGTTGAAATGTTTGGATTTGATTGGACAGGTGATGGGAAAGAAAGTTTAATCGATGATCTGATTACTTTGGATGTTTTGGGACTTTTGGATGATGAAGATGAGTCAGACGAAGAGGATGAAGATGATGAATAGAATTATATATTGGCTTCAACGGAAAAAACGTATAAAAGAAAAAAGATGCGGTCAGTGTTGTCTGACTTGTCCTTATTATAAAGAGTGTAGTGGCGAAGGTTTAGTTGATTTTTTAGGAAGGAGAACCTGGTATGAACGAATTAGTAATTGATAATGGTGTTGTTATAGATGATGCTGAAGCTGTATTAGAAGGTATTTCAAAACTTAGTGGAAAAAACATTTCTAGTGCAGAGACATTTAAGAAATTTATTAATAATGAAAAGGCAACAAAATTCTATATTGATAGTAAGTGTGCCTGTAAGATGCAGCCGGATCGTGACACGGTTTACCTTTGGCTTGATAGTGGATTTACGGATTATTATGGCAATCCAATAATGATTTCTTTGCTTAATTCATATGGAGAGTATCGTGGGCATTACTTTGGATCATTTCAGACGCTTTCAAATGCAATTAGAGGTTTCTTCCCAAGAAACATAAAAGATATCAATAGAAATCTCGGCGGCCTTAGAAATAAGTATGAATACAAAATTGCAGATCGTAAGATAAAGCATATTGAAGATGAAAATGAGTTTTTCTTGTCATTATGTAATGAAGATGAACCACTTGGAACAATGAGCTTCGTTCTTGAAAATATACATGTTGATTTGGTAGAAGATAGGCTGGGAATCGAGGAAGAGGTCATTGAAGCGGATGATGTTAAAGAACCTGCTTACGATATGAATTTCCGCGAGAAAGAAATTACAATTGGGCTTCTTTTAGAGACTATTGATGGTATGCAGAATTATATAGATGAGCTTCTTGGCGAAATAGAAAAGTTCAATTCGGAAGACAAGGTGAGAATGGCTGAACTTGAAGCTAAAAATGAAGAGTATAAAGCTGCACTTGTTAGAATGCGTAATTTTGTTGAAGAGGAAACTGTTCAAGAAATCGAAACAGAGGAACAGGGGATCGGTGGACACTCTTTGCTTGGAAGAAATGGAAAGATCCTTGTTCTTGGAGCATCAGCACTTGATCAAAACACGATGAATGGTATTGCAAAGCTTTATGGATTCCACAAAAAAGACTTTGAATATGAAACTGATTATACGAAGGTTGTTAATTTTGCCGGACGTATTAACAATAGCGAAAGATACGCAGCTATCATTTTCGGTGCTTGCCCTCATAAAGTTGCAGGTCTTGGTGATTGGTCAAGCATTATTGAAAAGTGTAGACAATGTGAAGATATGCCTTGTGCTTATGATGCAAGAAGTCATTCTGGTGAATTGAAGGTAACAAAAGAATCTTTCAAAGCGGCATTATGGAATGTATGTAATGAATTGAAATTGAAAAAGGCAGTTTAATGGGTTAATTCTTTAACGATATTGTTTAAAAAATAAAAATTTATGACTATATATCCGAAAAAGACTTTTGAAAAGTCGAAAGAATGGTTTGAGTATTTACGCATATGGGCGTATAATATAACCTAGGACTATTTATATGAACCGCAAGGTTCTTCACTGATATGGGAAATCCCATAAGAGAGGAATTGCATGGCTATATCTTATAACGGATTATGGAAATTATTGATCGACAAAGGGATGAAGAAGATGGATCTTGTTGAAAACGAGAACATCGGAATTAGTAGTAGCACTCTTGCGAAGATGAGTAGGGGAGAAACTGTGTCCATGGGTATTTTGGAACGAATATGTATGGAGTTAGATTGTGATTTTGGAGATCTGATTCATTATGAAAAAGATACAACAAAAAAGTGATATGAGGGTGAGATATTCATGGAGAAGATAGAAGAAATACAGAAATTACATTGCTGGAACAAGGAGGAAAATCTTTATGGCAAAAATGATTGATAATAAACCTTCTTGGAAAGGTGAAGGAAAAGTATGGGAAAGTCTGTCTGCAAATCTTCCTGGGGATAATGTGGTTTATAACCAAAGAGAAGTGAATGGACGTGAGTATGATTTTTGCGTGATGGCTGAAAATCTTGGCTTAGTTATTATTGAGGTAAAGGGCTGGGATCCGGATAAGATAGATGTACGAGGGGTAGATAACATAATAGTTGATGGATATGATGAACCTCAAACATCACCTAAAAAGCAAGCTAGAGCATACAGATTTGCAATATTAAATAAAATTGTTGAAAAATACAACGCAAGTCCGCTTGTACTTGATATGGTTTGTTATCCCTTTATTACACAGGAACAATATGTAAGAACAAAATTAGATATTGTTTCTGAACCTGAATATACGATTTTCAAAGAAGATATTGAGGATGGAAAAAAACTAAATGAGAAAATTCAGCACTTGTTTACATTAAACAAGTTTATTCCGCATGCAGATTTCTCATATGATTTGATGGTTAGGATTAGAAAACAGTTAGAGCCAGACTTTAAGTTAAGTGTTATAGATAACAAGAATAAGCCTTATTCAAAGTTATCTATTTTTCCTAATGGTATAAATGAGAATTTAATTCATACGATAATTGATGACTATTTTGATGGTGTTAAACAAATAGTTTTTGTTAGTGAACAAATGGAGTTTGAGGCTTTTTTAAGATACTTAAGTGATTCTTTCAAACTGCATAATATAGATCTTAAGAAAAACAATCTTAAAGTGGGATACGAAACAGGGATAAAGGTTTCAAAGTATAAAGATGCTTTTTCAACATTTAATATTTCCGTATATTGTGCTCCTAATCTTCAGAAAGTAATAGGTGAAGAATTAGTTGTGGTAGACGGACAATGTGATGAAAAACAGCATGAACTTTTGGCTACAATTTCTGATATGACATCATTTAATGTTCAGCAATATGATATTGAGCACGCAACAACTAATAGAGATATTTTAGTCGAAGCAGGTGCTGGAACTGGTAAGACATATTCAATGGTTTCTAGAATAGCCTTTTTATGCAATAAGCAGGATGAACCAGTAATGAACATTGCTGATGAAGTGGCTATGGTTACATTTACAAATGATGCTGCAATCAATATGAAAAAAAGATTAAAGCAGATGTTTGTAAATTATTTTGTCCTCACAGGATATGAAAGATATCTAAAATACGTCGAGGATATAGATCGTGCAAATATCTCAACAATACATAAGTTTGCCATTAATATTTTGCGTGGTGAGTCGTTATATACCGGATTAGGTACTAATTTTAGAATATCTTCTAACGAGTACGAGAGAGGAAAAGCGTATGACCTTTTCTTGAACGAATATTTGGAAAAGAAGGAAGAGGAAAATGCTAATTTCTCAAACGAACTTCCTATTCCCGTATATGATTTGAAGAAAAAGTTGATGAACGTTGCAGATCGTCTTTTTGATAAGAGTATTAATCTTGAAACAATTAAATCATCTGAAATGGGAACTGTTGTCGAGAATAATATCCCATATTTTAACGATTTATTACAAGAGGTAATGTTCCCTGCTGAAGCTATCTATACGGAAATGATGCGTAATAGCAATGACATTGATCTTAGAGATTGTTTGATTGAATTGGATAAAATTCTCTCTAATGGTTGTGATAAATTAGAAGATTTAAGAATTAGATACTTATTTATAGATGAATTCCAAGATACTGATGATGTGCAAATTGAAGTTTTTCAAAAACTACAAAAGAGTATTAATGCTGATTGTAGACTATTTGTAGTGGGTGACTTGAAGCAGAGTATCTACAGATTTAGAGGAGCAAAATTAAATGCCTTTCAGAGACTACAAAATGGCAAAGAAGTTGACTGGTGCCATTACCGCTTAAACAGAAACTATAGAACAGATAGTAGATTGCTTGATTTGTTCGATTCTGTATTTAGCGGTATGGGTGCAGAGGGGATACTTCCTTACAAACCGGGCGAAGATCAATTAGTCAGTGATGTATTAACTGATAGGAACGAAAATGATTTGTTTACAGAACTGCCATGCCATGGAAAGGATAGTGACAATATTCTTGATTTGCTCAGTGATACAGTTTTGGAAGAGAAAAGGAGAATAGAAGAACTGTGTGAAGAAAAAGAACTTAGCAAAGAAGAACGCACTATTGCAATTCTAGTTAGGAGCAATTGGCAGGTAGACAATATTATTAGTGCAGCAGCGAAGAAAGGTATAAATATAGAAGTAAGTACAGGTGGTGATTTGTTTCAATTACCATCGACACTTGATTTATACAAGTTGGTATTAGCATTAAGTCATAATACAAATACAGCTTATTTAATCAATCTTATAGAATCAAACTATATTAATTTGAAATTGGATTATCAGAGATTAAAGGTTTTATCAGATGATGATAAATTGGATGAGCTGGTTCGAATTTTAAATGAATTCTTTTCAAAAAGAATGAGTATGACTTGGAGTGAATTATTAGAAGAAGTTTATTCGCAACCAATTTTGTTTGTTTTGAAAAAGATATTTGATTCGTTACAACCTTGGGAAAATTATAGCGTTGTAAGGGATAGACAGCGATTATACATTGCAAACTATGACTACTTATTGGAAAGAATGATTAAGTTTTCGAGGATCGATGCGCTGACATTGAATCAAATAATAGAGTATTTAGGTATCAATATACTTACTGGACAGAAGCAGTTATCAAGATCGTTAGATTCAGAAGAGGGTGGAGTGCATATTATTTGTACAACAGTTCACAAATCTAAAGGTCTTGAGTATGGAACTGTTATCTTGCCATATACGTATGAAGATATTAGTGATACCAAAAAGGTAAAATTAGAAGCTAGTTACAATGATAGCAAGCTCGCTTATACGGTTTTATTTGATAATAGCATTAGAGAACGTAACTCAAATTATAATGAAGTTACGGAAGTAGATGAGCAAATAGCTGAAGAAGCAAGAATACTTTATGTTGCATTAACTAGAACTATAAGAAATTGTATTTGGATAAACAATATTGATAGTACGCCAAGTATTAGTTGGGCAACACTATTGGAGGGGTAATCATGTCGATAGTTATATATTCATATCATAATCCATACAGCTTGAAAGAGAATCAAGAGTTATGGAATGAAATAGTGAATTGTCCTTATTTTTGTGTGTCACAGACTTTGGTCAATGGATTGAAAACGCTTTATGGGAAGGATTTTCAAATTGGCAGGGTGACGACAGTAAAAAATTTAACAGATGCAGTGTATAAGTATTGGACAGGGACAGCGTGCGCTGTAAAGCAACACACTGATATTGATAATATTATTAGTACGGCATCAGAACGTTGTGGGTTAAATGCTAACGAGGTAGAAAATATTAGAAAATCATTCTTGTTTAACAGGGATGAAGTTTTTAATAGTATTAGGACAATGTTTGAACTAAGAATGGATTCTCATAATATTGTTGAAAAGTATCTTACTCCAGAACAGAAATTCATAGTCTTTATATTCAATGAGATAATTAATTCAGCGAAGAATAAAGATTTTGTTCTTAAAGAAGATTTTACGGAACAAGAGATTGATGAAGCCATTATTTCTGCGTTACAGATAGCAAAAGACAATTCAAGTAATGCATCAGAAAAAGTTGTAATTAGCGAATTTGACCATATTGTAATTCATGGGGTTCATCAGTTTTCTCCGCTAATGCTAAGAACTATAGAGGAGATT
This sequence comes from Lachnospiraceae bacterium AC2012, assembly GCA_000702525.1. Classification (GTDB taxonomy): domain Bacteria; phylum Bacillota; class Clostridia; order Lachnospirales; family Lachnospiraceae; genus FD2005. The sequence goes on along the minus strand of JNIN01000001.1, from coordinate 888,552 downwards.
TCAAAATATAAGAAGGTAATTCTTCTATTTAACTACCAGGAGCAATATAAAAATATATACCAAACTTGGATTGATATTTATTCCTCATTTGATTGTAAAATGATTGACTTCAAGGGGAATGAGTTTCACCCAACAGATTCTTCTACTATTAGTTATGAAGGAAACATGCTTGCCCAGAACATGGGAAAACTCTTAGAAGGAAGAAAAGAAGATATTACGGTAGAAAAACCGTATGAAATTATTGAGTTTGATAATATGACCGAATTTGCAGGTTATGTGGCAAAAATATTTGAAGATGCTGAGCGTAGAGATCCAGAACATCCTATGTCGGCTATGAATGAACAAATATATGCCGCTGATAGTTCTGCTAATGATATTTTAAAAATATATTTTCCTGAACAGTTTGGTGAGCGACAGTTTTTAAATTATCCTTTGGGACATTTCTTTATTGCTGTAGCTAATATGTGGGATTCTGAAACAAATGGAATTCTTATCTCGGATATTAATGATATCAGAGAATGTTTGAGTGCAGGAATACTAGTAGAGACAAGCCCAGGTAGATTGGCATCTACATTTGGGAAAATGGAAAGTCTCTTCGTTGGATGTTTATCAGTAGATGATATGCTTTCAAGGATAAAAAAAGTAAGAAAAAATAAAAAGTTTATATCTGATGATAAGAGGTTAGAATATGTTTCTCATATTTCATATTATGCTGTAACTAAAGATGAAATTAATGAGTTAGAGCAGGCGTTAAATGATTTAGAGGAATTGGCATCGTTCTTTTACGAAGATTTTGAAAAGCGACCTAATAATTTTAAGGCGTTTTATAAAAAATTAAAACAATATTTACAGGAAGAGATATTGGATGAACGTGATTTGGGCGATGAGTTTACAGATATCATAAATAGGGTTCTTACAAGATTAGATGAAGTAGAAAATATAGATGCTTCAGCGTCGTTTGAGTGTTTGAAATCTACAATGTCATTATATCTTGTTCAGGAAACTAAGCCTGGTAAAAGTGCAAACTGGATTGTGAGAAATTATGAACAAATAGATGGTGATGTATTAAGAACTGCTAAGGATAGTAAGTCTCAAATAATGCATTTTGCATGTTTGACGGATGAAGACATTGATGCCGTTAAGACAAGAGAGTTTTCTTGGCCTTTAAATGCAGATTTTTTTGAGGTAGCACAGAATCCAGTGGATTGGAAGTTCCAAGTCTTTGTAAAGGCAAGAAAAGAATATAAGAATTTTAAAAGATATGCACTTATATACGGACTAGAGTTTAATAAAGGAAAATATAAGCTTAGTTACGTGAAACGAGATGGTGACTTAGAGAGAGAGCCGTATTATTTACTTAAAATTCTTGGAATAGAAAAGAAAAGAAATATTGATCGTATTATTAATAGAAAACTGGAAGATGTTTCAGATATTCAAATCAAGGATTCTTCTTTAGGAACGTATTCGATGTACGATTATTATCGATACAGAATTTGTAAGAAACGATTCTTGTTTGAAACATTAACAGAGGGAAATACTATTTACAAGGACGAGTTTTTGCTTGCAAAGTACTTGGAAATTTGGGTAGAAAATGAAATAAAAGAGAGTATGCAAGGACTGCCTGGAAGTGAACTTGTATTAGTAGAGAGAATTAACGAAAAGTATGATGAGTTAAAGAAGTATTTCCCGTTTACAATGAATGTAAATAGGATTGACATTGTAAATAATATTAAAAATCGTTTGGGAAGTGTGAAAAAGTATCCTATTCTCTCTGAGGAAGATAGGAAATTCATGATGATTAGAGAGCTGTTTATATATAAACAGTTAAAAAATCCAAGAAAGTTCAATAGAGATGTGCTAAAAGATAAGTTTATTGATATTTCACCTAGTAAGATAGAGGAAGAACTTTCAAAGGAGAAACTTGTAGGAGACAACTTTAGGAGTAGTACGGATGTGTGGTGTCAGTATTGTAGTAATAGAGAAATTTGTATTGCGTACTATGCTCAGGTTGATTAATTGTATTTAGGAGAACTGTCTATGTTAAGTACAGGGATGTATGTAAGATGTCCGGCTGATAAAGAAAATATGGCGGAACCAAGGGTTTTTATATGCGGTCAAATTACAAAAGTAGATGAATTTAAGAAAACTGTTGTGGTAAAGATTCATGATCCTTTTGACTATTTACTCTTTTTTGAGGATTTGCCAAAAGGAATCATTGAAGTGCCTCAAGGAAGTGTTGATAGATGCAATTTCTTTATAGAATCTACTGTTGTTTATAACCATGAACGATGTAAAATACTTTCTTCTCAAAAGGCGAAAGATGGATTTTACTATTATTATGTTCAAAATCAGAGTAATAAGAGAGTGGTTAAAGTCTGTGAAAAGGAAGTAATAGCATCGTTTAATAATGGACATATTGATCCATGTACTCAACTAGGAAGGTATGAATTTCAGAATCCATGCTGGTATTTAGGACGAGCCGTTGTTTCAAAGAGTATGAATATTTTGGAAAACTCTATTTATGGTTTTAAGGAACTTGCCGGCTCTAAAATATACTTAATGCCACATCAGGTTAATTCTATTATGCGATGCCTACAGGAGAGCCCATGCAGATACATGTTAGCAGATGAAGTCGGAATGGGAAAAACCGTAGAAGCCATCTCTGTTTACAAGATTTTTTCATTAAATAAGAGTAATGCTAAGGCTTTAGTAGTTGTTCCAACAGCTCTTAAAGAACAATGGAAATCCGAGTTATTGTTGAAATTTAATATTCCGGAGGGATATGATTCAAACAATAATTATTTGCTGGTTAAGAGCATAGATGATATATCCAGTGAGGATTTAGGCAAATCATGGGACTTTATAATCGTTGATGAAGTTCACAAATTTTTATTTTCTGAAAGGGAGTATAAAAAGCTACATGTGTTAAGCGAGAAAACTAAGAATTTATTGCTTCTTAGTGCAACTCCTGTTCAGCAAAAAAAAGAAGAGTATTTAGATTTACTACGTCTTTTATTGCCTCAAAAGTATGATAAATACAGTGTTGACGAATTTGGCGAATTGATTGGAAAGCAAAGTCGAATTATTCAAAAGACAGCACTTATTTTAGATGATTTAAGCGATTTGGAAGAAACGATTCAGGATGTAGAGAAGGATGGAGAGGATCCACATGAGTCAGAAGATTGTATTGATTTAATTGAAGAAATACAGTCTGATTTGGAAGAAATATGTGAGGAAATTGATGACCAAAAGCTTTCTGATTTATTAAAAGGAATAGATGTAGATTCTGATGATATGGGAGTGTATGCAATTAAAGTTGTTATCTCCTACATATGCGGTAACTATCAAATTGAAAGCAACATTATTCGCAATAGAAGAAAAATACTTGAATCTAATGATTCTGATGAACGCGTAATGGCATCAAGAGATTTGGTAGAGTTAACATACGAAGCCAATACAGATAGAAATGTGTACGAGCATTTAATCTATGAAGACTTGGCGAAATGGATAATGACAGGACTTGAAGAAGGTAGATTAGAGGTTGAAACAGATGTAAAACCTCTCTTGTCTGCGTTCTTTAGTTCGCCATGGGCATTTGAAGAATGTGTAAAAAAGTGTGAGCTGGAAGAAATCGGTAGTAAGGTTGAAAACTGGCTTGAGAGTGAGCAATATAACATAGATCATATTGTTGAAATATTAGATGATCCAGATGAGTACGCTGAATGTTATGCTTCTCGTTTAGTTGTGGTTTTAAATGCACTTTTTGATGAATACTATGATAAAAAGGTCGTTTTATTTACAAACTATGAAGAAACATTTGAAGCATATAAAAGTGCTTTGGCAAAAGCATTTCCAGAGGAAGAGGTTAGCTTTTTTGGGGCCAATATGCCAATTGAAGAAGTGGAATTAAATGCCTATAGATTTCAGTCACAAGATGAATGCAGAATACTACTGTGTGATTATACAGGTGGTGAAGGCAGAAACTTTCAATGTGCGGACTACATAGTTCACATTGATTTGCCATGGGATGCAAGCGCTATTGAGCAGAGAATTGGTCGTTTGGATCGTTTAGAAAGAGATATGTCTAGACCAATTGTATATTCAGTTGTAGTACATACTATAGATACTTTTGAAGATGCTCTTTTTAAGTTCTTTAAGGATGGATTGCAGATCTTTAATCAGTCTTTAAGCGGAATGGAAATTATCATGCGCGATATCAATAATGAAATAGTTTCAGCAATTTCCGCAGACTTTAAGTACGGTTTATTAGAGAGAATTCCGGCAATCATAGAGCTTGCTAATAAAATGCGTGCTGATATACGTAAAGAGCAAAACTTTGATGCTGCTGGATTTATATATAGACCTATGTACGCTGAATTACGTAGATTAATTGAGTATTATGCAGAAAATGAGAATGAATTATTTGCTACAACAATGTCAAATTGGGCAAGCTTAGCTGGATTTCATGGGCATAAGAATAAGAAGGGTGAAATTACATATTCGGCCACTTCATTTGTGGCAAAATCTGCAATTAATTCACAGCTTATTCCGCCAAAGTGGAATGATTACTTAAATACTAATCAGAATAAGTTTTTGCTTCAGGTACAGGAAGCTTTTGATAAGAAAATGGCAAGGAAATCCATGGACCGTTCAATAAAAGGAACATTTTCTCGAAAACTTGCTATCGAGAATGATTACCTTCATTTTTTTGCACCTGGAGATGAGATATTTGATTGTATAGTTGATAATGCAATTAATTCTTGCAAAGGTTGCTGCAGTGCTTTGGCAGTAAAGAGTAGTATAACTTGGGCGGGATTAATATTTACATGGTCTATTGAACCAAACAATATTTACATAATGGATAATGGCGTTTCGATATATTCTATGAGTCCATATCGTAACTATCTTTTATCAGAGCAAGTTACTTGTCCGGTATCATTAAGCAATGAAGATTCTCTGGATGACGAAACTATTCTGAGAGAATATAGGAGTATTGTAAATGCCGGTTTTATAAAGTCAAGAACAATTCATCTAGGTAAAAGGGCGCGTGAGGCAGGTTTCCTTAAGGATGAAATAGAAGGACGAAATATAGACTGGTTTATTTCAAAATATGGTGGAGAAAACTGGAATGATTACGTTTTAGATGCAAGAAAAGAATCCTATGAGAAGGCTGTAGAAGTATTTAAGAAAAAGTCGAATATTCGTGGAGCTCGTGAAGAGATGGAGCGTAATTTATCAGCAAGGGTTGCAAATCGAGACTATTATGGCATCGACGACGATGGCATTGAAAAGTTAAAGAAAACGCAAGAAGTAATACTAGAAGCTATGAAGAGGCCAAGAATTAGGCTGGAGTCAGCAGCTTTTGTGATGATGGTTGGAGAAGAGAATGATTAAAGAAGAATTGGTTGAATATGTCACATCATTTTTGAATGAAGAAAATGAGGTAGAGTTTAATTTAGAAATTGATGCACTGAATTCAGCAGAATTATTTCATTATCATACCGTTAAAAGATTACTTAAGGCCTACAGGTTGTTTTTAGCAAATGATGACTATTTAGGTGATTTTTTGATTACGTTTAGAGATTATATGATTACATTTGATGTCGCGCAGGAGTATAAAGGAAAGCCTATTAAAGAAACAATCAAGTATGGGGTAGACTATGATGACGTTGAAGGTAAGTATTTTGCGAGTATGCAATTACCGAAGTATGTTAATGAGAAATTTGTAAGTGATGCATTTATTAAAAATACTGAATCAAAAAAGATTGGAAAAGGAAATGCATTATTAACCGATTCTTTAATATATTCTTTAACCGGATATTCACATTTTAAATCCATGGATCAGAAACTGGCGGTTTACGGTGCATTGAATGCTCCGGAAGGTTATACGGTACTTGTTTCTCTTCCAACAGGTGGTGGAAAGAGTTTGGTGACACAAACAATTTCATATCAAAAGGACGGGCTTACAATCGTTATTGTACCTACAATATCGTTGGCGATAGATCAAAAGCGCGTGACTAAGAAAGTAATTAAGAGGGCAACCAATGAAGAGGAGATTTTCTCTTATTCTAGCGGTGATGATGTAGGGCTTATATTTAAAGCGATAAGAGAACAGAAGGCGAAAGTGCTTTTTATTTCACCGGAGGCTTTACTGGAAAATCCTGGTTTTGCTGAAGTTGTAAAAGAAGCTAATAAAAGTAGATATTTAAAAAATATAGTAATTGATGAGGCTCATATTGTAGTAGATTGGGGAGCATCTTTTCGAGTAGATTATCAATGTCTAGAATCGTGGAGAAATATGCTGCTATTAACAAACCCATCTTTACGAACAATTCTTTTATCTGCTACTTTTGAAGATCGTTGTGTGGCAACATTAAGAAACTTTTTTGAAGTTAATGAAAAGTGGATTGAGATAAGGTGCGATGCGTTAAGACATGAACCAAGATATACTGTTATAAGGGCAAAAAGCTATGTGGAAAAACAGAAGAATATACTTGAACTTGTACGAAAGTTACCACACCCAATGATTATTTATGTTGCTCGCCCTGTTGAGGCAGATCAAATAAAACAAATGCTTGCTTTTAATGGAATAAAAAATACAAGAACTTTTACAGGACTAACAGGAAGAGTTCAGAGAGAAAAGCTGATTGATACATGGGTGGATGATGACTACGAGATAATGATCGCAACATCAGCTTTTGGAGTAGGTGTAGATAAAGGAGATGTGCGGACGGTTATACATACTTATATTCCACAAAACGCAAATACCTATTATCAAGAATTGGGAAGAGGCGGAAGAGATAGATTACCATGTTTGAGCGTGATGTGTCTCCAGCCGGAAGATACAACTATTGGGCGTGATCGTATCAAAAAGAGAGTACTGACTCCGGAGAAAATTATTGGTCGTTGGGATAGTATGTATAATAATGACAAGTCTCAACGTATTTCGAATAATAGAGTATTTATTGATACATCAATAAAACCAAATTATGCAGATGTAGATGACTTTGATGATTCACCTACAAGTGATGCTGATATGAATTGGAATGTTTATGTCCTTCTTTTTCTTCGCAGATTTAATTTGATAAAAATGTTAGAAGTAAAAAAGGTTATAGATCATTATGTGATTTTAATAGAATTGGTTGATGACAGACTCATGGCAATTAATGATGAGTTAACTGAGCTGATTACTCAATTAAGAGAAGAAGAGTGGGAGTTTTATAGTTCTTCATACAATGCGATGTCTAGTGCAGTAAGAGCAAATTGCAAGGACTGTATCTCTGAATTGTTTTATGATACATATTCGAAGGTATATGAGTACTGTGCCGGATGTAACGCACATACAAATACGATTATAGGAGATGTAAATAAATTTCCGCTTAAAAATCGTGTAATAGAGCCGTTAAGAGTAATATCAGATGAGCAAAGACAACCTTTTGGGGATGCATTAGAATTGGTAACTATATTAAATGATAATGATTCATTATTGTCATTGGTAGATAAGCTTGTTGGTAAAGGGGTGACAACACTTGTTTTGCCAGATACGAGAGACGATTATGAGAATCTTATTAGAATTAACTCAAAAAGAAACATTTTCATAATTACCCAAAGTGAATTGTTTAATCTACAAAAAGCAGGTGGTTACTATTATACATCAGGTTTGGTTGCAGTCATTTATGATAAAGGGAAGAACACTATTGGCAAGCAGTATCTGTCAATTAGAAATAACTTGTGTGGAAAAAGTGAAACAAGAGTAATTCATATAATTAAAGAAAACGCATATTTAGATGAATTAGGGAAAAACTTTATAGAGTTAGTTGATGGCCCTAGTTTGTCAAGCGATACGCTATATGTGTAGAAAGGAACAAGATGTTTAAAGAAAAAATGTTTACACCTGCAATTCCAGAAAGAGTATATGCTCTTTGTAAAATTGTGGAAAAGGGTCCTATTACGGCTTCTGAGATAAAAGAAAAGATGGAACCTGATTTCTTGGGAAATAAAACGTCGTATTTTAGCGATTATAGGAATGCGGCTGAAGAATTAGGACTGATTTCAATTTCGGATGATTTGGTTAGCCTGGCGGTTGAGGATAAAGTTGTAAAGAGTACAGATAATATGAGGAAATATATAAATCAACAGCTGGAAAAATTCAATTCAGGACAGTTTTATTTGGTGACAAATGCATTTTTTGAAAAGGGAAGCGATATTTTTAAGGAGGATAAAAATATTGCTAACTTAGGACCAATGTTTTCAGAGATGACTGGTATGCAAGTCGATGCGATGGCTATGAGAGCGTGGCGATTTTGGGCTTCATTTTTAGGATTGGGTTATTTGCAAGATATGTTTATTATTCCAAATGCCAACGTCTTTTTGAAGGATATTATAACGGAATCTAATATTGAAAAGAATAAGAAGTATTCAATTAGCGAATTTGTAAACATTTTATCCCCTAAAGCCAATATTATTTTTTCAGATCTGTCAAACAAAAAGTTTAATTATGGAGTATCAAATGGTTTGAGAGCTTTGCAGGATTCTGGATTTCTTAAGATGGAGCATATCCTGGATCAGAAAGATATTTGGACATTATATCCTATGAAAGCATATTCAAATGATTCGATAATTACAAATATTACGATACTTTAGGAGGAGTAATTTATATGAATGCTGATATTGCAAAAGAGAGAATTTCATATGTAGCGCGACCAGACTCAATTACTTCGTCTGAAGGGGATTTTTTAGCTACTCATGTATCGGTTAAGAAGCTTAAAGTTTTAGATAAGTTCGAATTGTCGCCTTCTGGTGGGAAATCATATACCGAGGAAGAATTGTTTAAGAATTATATTAGTAATCCGGAGGATAAACATCAGTTTATTGCCGTATATGGTCAGAGTGGAACAGGAAAATCACATTTAATTCGTTGGTTTGAAGCTAGATATGAGCAAAACAAGCCAAAGGATGAAGTAATACTATTTATTAGACGAAGTGACAATACTTTAAAAGGTACAATAAGGCAGCTTCTAGAAAAACCAGAAGTACAGGATATTTCAAATAAAGAAGTATACGAGAGACTTGTAAAGGCCTCTCTATCAGTAGAAGAAAATAAGCTCAAAGATATGATTTATCATAATTTCATTATTGAGATAAACAATGATTCTGATGAACAAGATATTCAATTGACAACTGTAAGAAAGAAGAGGTTAATAGCTTTTTTAAACAACGAAGTTGTTCATGATTACTTAATGAGTGCTAGCGGACCTGTTGAGAGGATGTATTCTAAAATCGCTGAGCATACTCTTGTGGATAGAGATACTGTTGCACAGTTTGAGGCAAATGATTTTATTGTATCTCCAGAGCTTTATGACAATATAACTAATGCGGGTGCTGATCCTAAAGCCGAAAGGATGGCTAGGGAATTGATGTCTGATGAAGAGGGACCGATTGAAGCTCAGAAAATCGTTAATTATTTGAATCAGTTTGTTGGAGCGGTTATTCAGAGGTGCGCAGGGATAGAACCAGGTGATTTTAAACAGATTTTTTTAGATATAAGAAAGGAATTATACAGGCTTGATAAAAAGCTGACTTTATTTATAGAGGATGTAACTTCTTTTACAGGAGTGGATACTGCATTGTTAGATGCATTGATCGAAGAGCATACAGGTAAAAGAGATGGGGAGAATCTTTGTAGAATATCCTCGATAGTCGGAACAACAAATAACTATTTACAAAACAATTTCAAAGATAATCATAAGGATAGAATAACAAAATATATCTATATTCCAAGCGATGTATTAGATGAGGATGGACTATATGAGTTTGTTGCTAGATATATCAATACAATGTCCTTGGAGGAAGAAAGCATTTCGGATTGGGTAAATGGGCATGCTAATCCAGAAGATTATCCGGTGCACGATATTGTTGAAGGAAAGAATTGGGAATTTGTTAACTTAGGTTACAATAAAGAAGTTAGCATTTATCCTTTTACTAAAAGAAGCATACTTTATTTTTATAATTATGTATTACAAAAGGGACATCAGACGCCTAGATATATAATTCGAGATATTATTGAACCTGTAGTTAGGGATGCTATTTTTAATAAAGACTCTTTCCCTAGTGTAGATATTGATGTGGTTAATATGAATCAAACACTTAGTATCAGAATTCATTCACAGGTAAGTGATGAAAAAACGATTAATAGAGTGTTGAAATTTATGAGCGTATGGGGCAATGGAAAGCCTGATCAGTATGAAAAGAATGGCAGAATATATATTGCCGGAATTCCAAAAGATGCCTTTGATGATTTTAATTTTCCAACTCTAAATATGGATATAGTACAGGCACCGGTTCAAACTGAAAAACACAGAGATGTGACCACTCAACCCGCTCAAAATGAGATACCTGAAACAGAAACTGTGGACACAAGAGTTCCACTTGCGAAGATTAAGAAGTTGGATGCAGCAAATAATTTGTTGATACGTTGGATAAATGAACATGCAATAGATATTTCTTCGAGTGCAGGTGCATCAGGAACGGTACATTCTGCTATTTATGATGTAATACCTGACTATTTGTATTCAGCAATTAACTGGCAAGCAGAGGGGGTTGCAACAAATAATGCTAAGAAAGTTAAAGTCTCTTCAGTGTTATTTGTGGCGCTAGAAGGACAAACAAAAAATGAAGGATTATATGTTTTGCCTGCAAAATGGGAAAGCATAAATATTATTCTAGCCTTTATTAGATGGAAAGAATATGGAAACAAAAGTTGGGACTATCCAGATGCTGATTTTGATGCATATTTAATTACTACATGGACTGAATCTATAAAAAAAGAACTTGTAGCGAGAGTAAAAGAGTATAAACCCGGAGTAGAGACTAGATATATTGAAGCTGCTATTGCAGGCGAAATGTATCGTACAATTCTTACAGGGGAGTTTAGGGAGAAGTCATTAAAGAACTTTACTATTAAAGAGCTCCTTGCCAGCAAACCTAATAAGAATAGTTCAAATTCGCATAGCAAAGAGTGGAATAGTTTACTCAGTGTTATGGAACAGAAAAATGCTGCAAAGAATAATCAGGAAACAGTTCGCACATATTTTAATATTGATCAAGGTGGTGGAAGTGGAGTTATAGTACTTGATCAAATTTCACTTTCAAAAGTATTTAGCAAGGTAAGAAGAAATCATTTGGTAATAGCAGAAGAAGAAAAGCAGAGCGATGATAAAGTAAAATTACGAAAAGATGCTTACGTTTTTCTTAATGATATCGAAGAAAGAGTTGAAAGTGTTGCAAAAGCTGAGCTCGAACTTGGACGTGAAAAGTTAGAAAAGATATTTGATGCATTTGGTGATGATGAAATAGGAGAGGAAGAGCTAGCAGAGTTTGTCAATCGTGCTAAACGATTTTTTGAAGAAGCGAACAAAACACAGATTAATGTTAAAGAATGCAGGTTAGAGGGTGAAAAAAAATTGCCTACTTTAGCTAAAGCTATTTCTGATATATCAAGTGTATTGGATGAAAAAGATCCACTGACAATACTTATGGCTTTCGCTGGAGATCCTATAGCTACAGTTAAGCCTTTGTTGGAATTTATAGATAGTTTGGAAAATGAGGTCCAGAAGGCTAAGAATCAAATTGCTATCAAGAAATCTGGTTTGATCGGAGTTGATGGAGTGGAAGAGGATGAACGCTATATTGAGGAGAAAAAGAATATAGCGGAATACAAAGAGAAGCTTGAAAGGATGGTGAATGCATGATTTTTGAAGAACTTTCGAAAACAACAAAAGACATGCAGGATCTGCAAAGAAAGATTAGTATTCAAAAGAATCAAGATGAACAGAAAGCTACAGACAATAAGTTTAGAATGATTCTTGTTCAGATTGACAAGACTATTGATGCAATTGAATATTTGCATAGTAATATGAATGTTAATTCTGATGATGAGATCCTTGCAAGCACAGTGAGCATCCTTACTACTTTAGAGGAATCTATAGAGAATGATGTTGCTGAAAAGGAAAAAGTTGATTCGGCTGATAAAAGTAATAAGAGTTTACAAACAGAACTAAAGAAAACGTGGCCAAAACAATTTGAACAGTTAACAGCATTCACATTAGGAACACTAAATGTAATTCAGGGAATTAATCCGGAAAAAGTATCAGCCTGCATAAACAGAATTCAAGCTGCTAAAATCTGGGACAATAATCTTAATCAATTTCAGAGTATGAAGATGGCTATTGATGAAGCAGAACAACTAATTGATAGCTTAGGACTTGATGATGAAATAAAATCATTCTTAAGCAAAATTAGAAATGGAAAAGCAACATTAGAGGATATTTTTTCAGCAGATGATAAGATTTTGAATTGGATTAGAAAAGAGAATTTGCAGAGCAAGATGTATGTTTCTTTAAAGTAGAAAAACTAGAGAAATAAATTGACACATCATATACTCAAGGATATACTTAAGTAGGTACTTAAGTATATCCTTTTTGTTTTTGGAGGGAATATGGATTACGTATATAGATTTCCGGTAGTTAGAGGAATTCAAGCTGGTTCAGAGTATTATATTGCGATGGTTCCGTTGAAGATGCTGTCAAAATTGTTTTCAACAGATGAGGAAGAGTATATCCCACCTGAGTATAGAGCACAGCGTAGACTAAATGAGAGCAGAATACCTGTAATAAGTAAGTATATTTTAGACAATCGCGAAAATTATGTTTTCTCCGCGCTTGCTGCATCTATAGACGGCGAGTTTGTGTTTAAGAATAATAAGACTAACGATGATACTGGAATATTAGAAGTATCGATGGATGCGCATTTTCTTATAAATGATGGTCAGCATAGAAAGTCGGCAATTATGGCTGCATTAAAAGAAGACAAGTCACTAGAAAATGAGACAATTTCAATAGTTTTTTATGCAGATAATGGACTTGAAAGAAGTCAGCAGATCTTTACTGATTTAAATAAAAATGCTGTAAAGACATCGAATTCTATTTCTGAGTTATATGATTCAAGGGATGAAATGGCTGTTATAACGAGAAATGTGATTTGGAATAATGAATTTTTAAATACCTACACAGATAAAGAAAAAGATATTTTAGGTAAGTATTCTTCAAGCTTGTTTACACTTAACACATTTTATACAGCTAATAAAACTATAGTAGGAAGAACTATAAAAAAAGATACAGAAAAGTTCTTATTGGACTATTGGAATAATGTTGTTGAACATATGGCTCAGTGGCAGGAACTTCAACATAGAGAAATTACAAAAGTTGACTTGCGCGAGAGTTATATTGCTACACAAAGCATTGTTATACAGGCTCTTGGGCGTATAGGAAATTATTATGTTTCACATCAGAGCGAAATGAAAGATGGATTACAGGGGCTTGAAAGAATCAATTGGAGTAGAAGTGCTAAGCAATGGTATATGAGAGCCGTTGGAAAGAATGGACGGATTATTACTAGCAAAAAGGCAGCATTATTGATTTCCAATGTAATAAAAAAAGAGCTTGGAATCGCATTAAGTGCTGAGGAATTAAATGCTGAAGAAGCATTGAAGAAAACAATAAAAGATTAGAGGATTGAAAATGGCTATTACAAAGGAATTGATAGATGGACTAATTGTTACCATCCAGAATTTATATTTGGCGGACGATATTCCATGGATGGTTGGATATTCAGGAGGAAAGGATAGTACAGCAGCTGTTCAATTAGTATGGATGGCGCTGGAGAAATTACCTAAAAAGGATAGAAAAAAGCCTATACATATAATGAATACAGATACATTGGTAGAGTCTCCAGTTGTTTCTAAATGGGTTGAAAAATCTTTGGAATCAATGAGAATTGAAGCAGAGAAGATCGATTTGCCGATTATACCAGAAAGGCTAACACCAGATTATAATAACACCTTTTGGGTGAATTTAATTGGACGTGGGTATCCATTTCCTAGAATGAAGTATAGATGGTGTACTGATAGATTAAAAATTCAGCCAGTAAATAATTTTATAAAAAATAAAATAGCTGAGCATGGCGAAATAATATTGGTTTTGGGTACACGAAAGCAGGAGAGTTCGAGGAGAAATAGAACTATGACTAATCTCGAAAAGAAAAGGGTTCGAGAACTCCTTAGTCCTAATCCTACTTTAGCAAATGAACTTGTTTTTTCACCTATGGAAGATTGGACAGATGATGATGTATGGGCGTTCTTAATGCAGTATAAGAATCCGTGGAATTATTCCAATAAGGATCTTTTAACTATGTATAGAGGCGCTACGGCTGATAACGAATGTCCATTACAGGTTGATAAGTCAACGCAATCATGTGGTAAGAGTCGATTTGGATGTTGGGTTTGTACAATGGTCGAAAAAGATAAATCTATGGAAGCTATGATTGCTAATGATCAAGAGAAGGAATGGATGAGTTCGCTTCTAGAATTTAGGAATGAATTTGGTAATGAAGAGGGCGATAGAGAACGTAGAAGTTTCAGACGAATGAAGGGAAACCTTCAAGGAAACTATGGAAAGTTGTTTCATGGTCCATATAAGAAAGAAGTAAGAGAGCAATGGTTAGAAAGACTTCTTTCTATTCAAAAAGAGATAAATGAAAATGGACCTGAAGAGTTCAGAAGTCTTGAATTAATTCGATTAGAAGAATTGCAGGCTATTAGAAGAATTTGGGTAAATGATAAACATGAGTTTGATGATGCATTGCCAAGAATTTATGAAAAAGTTCTAGGAAAAGCTTTTATAGATCCTACTTGGCTTCACAATGAGAATTTCGAGTCAGAAGAATGGGATATTCTTAAGAAAGTTTGTAGTGAAATGTACCCGGAAGAGGAATTAGCTTTTGAAATGATGTACACACTGATTGATGTGGAGAATAAAGCTTCTGACGTGAATCAAAGAAAAAACATTCTGGATGATATTAATAAAACTTTGGCGAAAACTTTCTATAAGGATGAAACTGATGCAACAGAGTACTACTCGAATATGATGGTACGAAAAAAAGAAAATGGCGGTAAATACAATGAAAAGTTTTTGGATTATCAACCGCTTGAAACAGAATTTGAAGATAACGAGGATGAATAATCAATGATTATTAAGAGATTACGATTGCATAACTTTGGAGTATATGCAGGGGATAATGAATTTTTGTTTACCAACAATAAGCCAATTGTTTTAGTTGGTGGAATGAATGGTCGAGGAAAGACTACTTTTTTGGAGGCGGTTCTTCTTGCATTATATGGCTCTAACTCTGTCGCATATACAGAGAGTAAAAAAAGATCTTACGCGCAGTATCTTAAGTCTTTTGTTAATAAGAATGCAGAAGATAAAAAGTGTGTTGTAGAATTAGAATTTGAAATTAATAATGGCTTGAAAGAAAACTATATGGTGAAAAGAGCCTGGAATAGTATTGATAAGAAGACAGAGGAAAGCATCTTTGTTTATAAAGATGGTGTTGCAAATGAATTCTTAACACAAAATTGGCCTATGTTTGTTGAGAATATTTTACCAAGTGCGCTATCAAGTTTCTTCTTCTTTGATGGAGAAAAGATTGCAGAAATGGCAGTAGATAGTTCTAATAATCAGCTGAAAAATGCTATTAGATCTATGCTTGGTATAACTGTGTTGGATGTTTTGGGAAATGATATTTTAAGAAACATAAAGAAAATAAATAAGGAAGATATAAATGATAAATCTTCTGAAATGGTTCAAAAACTTCGAGATCAAAAAGACCAAGCAGTTGCTGAGTTAGAGGAGATTGATGTTGAATTAGAAAAGCTTTCTCAGGTTTTAGTTGAGGATAACGACAAGCTTGAATCATTACATCAGTTGTACAACGCAAAAGGTGGAGATGCTGTAGAAAAGAAGCAAGAAACTATGCAGAGACGAGCAGCATTAAAGTCAGAATTGTTGTCTGAAGAAAATCTTTTGAGAGAAATTGCAAGTAATGAGTTACCACTGGTTTTGGTATCTGATTTATTAAGGAACATAAAACTACAAGCTACAGATGAGCATAATGAAACGATTATGCGTGAGGCAGTATTGCAGTTAGATGATATTTTAGATGAATTTGTTAATGAATATCAGGGTGATACAAAGGCTAGTTTTGATTTCATTGAATATGTAAAAAATCGTCAGCAAAATATGCAAGAAGATCCCGTTTATAGTTTGTCAGATCAGGCATTATTCCAGGCAAACAATTTAGTAGAGGGTCTTTTAGATTCTTCAAAAGTAGAGGCTAAAAGAATATTAGCTGAGAAAAAGAAGAAACAAAAGCAAATAGGAGAATTGGATAGTTATCTTTCGTTGGATATCAACGAGAAGGAACTTCAGGAAGTATACAAGAAAATAAAAAAAGCTGAGGAAAAGCTGATTAAAGATCAAGTGAAAATGTCCTCTTTAGAACAAAAAAGAACTGCAGCAAATTCTAAAGTAATGGCTACTACATCTGAATTTAATAAATATGTTGAAGCCTATCTTGCAACAGCAGAATCCCGAGATAGTGCAGAGCGTACTATCAAGTATTCGAATATAGCACTTAGTATTTTGGATAGGTATCAGGTTGAATTGCAGAAGAGAAAAACGGATATTCTGGCTGAAACAATTACATCTTGTTATAAAAAGCTAGCTAACAAGAAGAATTTAATTAATAAGATTGTGATGGAGTCAGATACTTTAGCAATCAAGTATTTGTCGGAAGAAGGAAAGGAAGTTACTCAAGATTCTTTATCAGCTGGTGAGCAACAGTTGATGGTAATATCTATTCTTTGGGCGTTGGCAATATGTTCAAAGAAAAAGCTTCCTGTAATTATTGATACTCCGCTATCAAGGTTGGACTCGTTGCATAGAATAGCATTAATTAATACGTATTTTCCAAATGCGGGAGAACAGACAATCATCCTCTCAACTGATTCGGAAATTGATAGTACATATTATGGTTTAATGAAAGATAATGTCGGAGACGAATTTACACTTAAGTACGATGAAAAAACAAAAAGTACCTCTATTGAACGGGGCTACTTGATTGGAGCGTAATTATGATTATAAAGCAGGTTAGGGTTTCTCAGCAGGCAAAAGATCAGTTGTCTAGATTAAAGGGTAAAACAGGAATTAAGAATTGGAATGTATTGTGCAGATGGGCACTTTGCTATTCTCTTAGTGAAAAAACAATACCTACGGATATTCAAATTGCTGCAGATAGCAATTTGGAGATGTCATGGTTAACTTTTGGCGGCGATTATTATGAATTGTACGAAGCATTAGTAAAAGCATGGTGTCAACAGATGAAGTTGCCTACAGATAACGAAACGGTAATAAAGTATTTTAGATTGAACTTAGAACGTGGAATTGCTCATTTGTGTGGAACTGGTTTTATAAAGGAATTTGATGATTTGATAAAACTAGCAGTGAAGGAGAAAAGAGCATGAGTACATACTTAGATTATAATGCTTCTGCTCCAATTGATTTACGAGTTTTAGATTGTATGGTGGATGTTTACAAGAATTCAATTGGAAATGCAGATAGTAGAACACATGGGTTTGGTGAAAAAGCGAGATCTGTGGTAGAGGATGCCAGAAAGCAGGTTGCAACACTTTTAGGAATTTCATCAGACGAAGTTTTTTTTACTAGTGGTGCCACAGAAAGCAATAATATAGCGATAAGAGGCTTAGTGGATTATGGCAAAAAAAATGGAAAGATGCATATTATTACAACAGCGATTGAGCATAAAGCTGTTCTTGAGACAGTAAAGCATTTATCTGAAAATGGATTTGAAGTTGAGTTTATAAAGCCAGGGATTAGCGGAAGAGTAAATGCTTCGGATGTCTTAGATAAGGTGAGAGAAGATACGCTTTTGGTTAGTGTTATGCATGTAAATAATGAAACAGGAATAATCCAACCTGTTAAAGAAATAGGTGATGCACTTAATCAAAAAGATGTATTGTTTCACGTTGATGCTACGCAGAGTTGCGGAAAGCTTGTCGATGAAATTCGAGGCATTAAATATAATATGCTTTCATTCAGTGCACATAAATTGATGGGGCCTCAAGGGGTAGGTGTACTTGTATTGAAAAAGAATCGATACAAGTTACCGCCAGTAAAAAATATCATGTATGGTGGTCAGCAAGAACACGGAATACGACCTGGCACAATTCCGGTTGCTTTAGTTGCCGGATGTGGCAAGGCATGTGAAATTGCAAGTGCTGAATACAAAGAAAATGCTAAAAAGGCTATTGATATAAAAAAATCTGTGCTTCAAGAATTGGATGCTTCAGGAGTAGAGTATTCTATTAATGGTGATCCGGAGTACTGCGTTGATACAACAATTAATGTTTCATTAAAAGGAGTATCTTCCGAAGCATTGATGATATCAACAAAGCAGTTTTGTGGAGTTTCTAATGGTTCGGCTTGTACATCAAAAAGTTATTCTCCAAGTTATGTTTTAGTAGCTATGGGACTTGATAATGATACCATTGAAAGTTCATTACGAATAAGCTGGGGAGCAGGAACAAATAAAGATGAAGCTATCGAAGGAATAAGAGGACTTCTAGATGTAGCAAAGCAGTTCAGTTTGTAAAGCGGGGGATGAAAGTGGATTCAGGTAAATTAAGCACAATTTTATATTCGAACAAGCTAGATGTAAAGAAATTTGAGAATCTGCTGAGTAATAATGACCAAGGGTATAAATTTTTTTGGTTAGAGGCAATATTAAAGTTAATTGCTCAGAATAAGCAGTTATTTACTTTTGAAGATGTCATAGATGAAATGATAGTAGGGGCTTGGCGAATGGTTACACATTACCATCTTCGCATTGGGCATACTGTCAATGGAAATGCTGAAAACTTTCTTGAACATGCAATAAGAATTCTGTATGAATGTTCAAAGGAGGATATTGGAAATAAAACACCATCAAAAGAGCGCTTGTTGTTTCTTATTCAAAAGTATCAAGATAATTTGATGGAAGACAAATTACATTTGACCGACTATGTGCCTTATAGATTAATTAAGCCTTTTGTTGAAAAAGAAGGAAAGGATTATATAGATAGAAAAAACTACGGCCGCTTTATTGCCTACTTAAATGCATTTACAAAGGTAAATCATGAATTTTTTTATGATATTACTGATGCAGAGAATCCACTTATGAGAAGAATTCGTCTTAATGAAGAATGGGTAAATTTTATTCTTCAGAACTATGCTGTCATTATGGGATGGCTTAGGTTTAATAAGGCTTTATTTATACAGGATCGTAACCCGGGTGTACCTGGGGTTATGTATAAAGTTGCCCCAGAAACTGAAGAAAAAAGAAAGTCTTTAAAAAATGCACGAGAATTATGGATTGCAACTGTAGATGTTACGGGGAAACCATTATATGAAATCTATACAGGTAACGAATTGTCTATAGATGAGTTTGATTTAGATCATTTTGTTCCAAGGTCATATGTATCAAATGATGAGTTATGGAATCTTACCCCAATGTCAAAGAAATTAAATTCAAGTAAGAATAATAAGCTGCCTGAGAGAAGATATATCAAGGATTTTGTTGAATATAATTATTATTTATACAGTTTAATATTTGCCAATAATAATAAAGATCAGGCTGCTATTTTAAAGCACTATTTTGACAGATGTGAAAATCAACATTTGAATGCTATATGGGCTGCGGAAAAACTATATATTCCGGGAAATACGAAAGAGCAGTTCAGAAATATTTTGAAAGAGAATCTGAGTCTTGTATATGATTCAGCAAAACTACAAGAATATGAAGAATGGGTGCTTTAGATGAACGAGACTATTACATATTATAACCAAAATGCAGAGGAATACTTTAATAATACAGTTAATGTTTCAATGCAGGAGTTATATGACCAGTTTGAGGCGTATTTAAAACCTGGCGATAAGATTTTGGACTTAGGCTGTGGAAGTGGGAGAGATTCTAGGTATTTCCTATCAAAAGGATATGATGTTGTTTCTGTGGATGGTTCGAAGGAAATGTGCCGTTTGGCTGAAAAATATATAGGCAGGGATGTTCGCAATATTACTTTTGCAGAACTGGATTATAACAATGAGTTTGATGCAGTATGGGCGTGTGCTTCATTATTACATGTGGCTTCAGATAAACTCTTTGATGTTTTTTCAAGAATAGAAAAATCGCTAAAAGATAAAGGGGTAATATACGCATCATGGAAATATGGGCATAAGGAACGTATTGATAATGGAAAGCTTTATTTTGATTTGAATGAAAAATCTCTTGTTGAACTTTTTGACTCTTTTTCTTTTAGTATCGAAAAAATGTGGATAAGTGAGGATAATCTTTTTCGTGCTGAGCAATGGATTAATGTTATTGGTAAGATGTAGATAAGTATTATTAAGCTCAAGTAATAAATATGACTTTAAAAGAAACTTTAAAAGAAACTTTGCTGGTGTTTTTAATGGACAGCTTAAGGTTTACTATAAACACAGCAATATTTTTTTGACTTTTTGATATAGAAGGGGGATTAATTACATGAAGTATTCCGAAGATGATTTGGAGAAATTTGCTTCTCCAATTGGTAAAACAGAAGAGGAAAAGTGCAAAAATGCCATCCGTATGGTGCGTGATGCATTAAAAAATATTGGATATACAGATGATGGTAAAGAAATAAGATCATTGACGGAGGGTACCTATGCCTTTGCATTGGATATGAGAAGTGGTAGTAAAAATATCGTTCTGTTGACACAAGGCTCTTATGCAAATAAAACTAACATTCCGAAACAGAGTGATGTTGATGTTGCAGTTATTCTTGAATCTACGTTTACGACTAAATATAGAACTGGTATTACGGATAAAGTATATGGTTTTACTGACGGAACTTTTTCAGCGAAGGAACTAAAAGATGAAGTAGAAAACGCTTTGAAAGATTATTATAGCAATGGTGTAGAGCGTCATGATAAATCTATAAAGGTTTATGGAAATACATATCGAGTAGATGCTGATGTGGTTCCTGCATATAGATTTCGAGACTACTCTGCTGATTATGAAAATAATGTTAATAATTATGAAAAAGCGATAGAGATACGACCTGATTCAGGAGGAAGAATAATAAATTATCCAGAACAACATATTGCATTGGGGCGAGCAAAAAATAAGGCTACTGATTATAGATATAAGCGAATTGTTAGGATAGTAAAAAATATAAAAGAAGATATGCTAGATGATGGAATATATATATCAGATAGGATTTCATCGTTTGGAATTGAATCGTTGCTGTGGAATGTAGATGTAGGTGTATATAATAAATACTCTAGTTTGCGATTCATATTAGATGAAGTTCTTGATTTTTTAAACAAAGATAGGTGTAATTTTGGAAATTATGTAGAAGCAAACGGTATTAAGCCGTTGTTCCCAGATATGGATTCAAAATATGCATATGAATCTTTTGTTGAGAAATTAGGAAACTACTATGAGTATGAGGTGTAATTGATGAGTAGAGTGTTCGAAAAATTCATGACTAGAATGGCGTGGGTGGTGCTTATAGTTTTTGCGATTCGATGCGCGATTTCTTGGAAGGAGATTGTAAATGATTTTTCATTATATGAGCTTTTTGGTTTCGCAAGTGAAGCAATTACTGTAACTGCTGTAATTGCTGCTTTATATGAGAAGATACTGTGGAAGTATGATCCTTTTCTTAAGTGGCCTGTTTTAAATGGGAAATATGAAGGAGAGATTAAATCTAATTTTGATGGCTCAGAAAGAAAAATTGTTGTTCAGATAAAACAATCATTGTTTTCAATTTTTGTGTTGCTAAAAACGGAAGAAAGTTCTAGTAAAGCAATAACTGCAAAGATTATAGATCGTGATGGTGAGAATGTACTTACTTATACATATATAAACCGTCCGAAAACTGAGGTACGTGATAGAAGCGAAATTCATTACGGAACAGCAATTTTGAGTATTACCGATAATTATGAGATGCTTGAGGGGGTTTATTATACAGATAGAAATACTGCGGGTGATATGGTTTTACGTAGATGAAAAATATCTTGTCTTAAATAAATCTTATAATGTCGCCGAGTTAAACGGCGGTTTCTTAAACTAATTTCAAATACCAATAAATATAATCGAGCTGGCATTTTTAACGTACACCTCGTCGTGTAATGTATAATCAGAAACTACTAAATGGAACTGATTAACATACACGAGGAGGTGTTTTTCTATGTCAATGGAACATGAAGAATTGGTAAAATGCTCCAAATGCGGACATGAGGATGGGTTTATTATTTGGCAGAGCCTTAATGCGACACTTAATCCTGAGGCAAAAGCGGATATGATGGAAAGCTGCCTCTTTGAGCATAAATGCCCTAAATGTGGTCATGTAGATAGCTATACATATGATCTTTTATATCACGATATGGAATCAATGCTCATGATTCAGTTATGTGAATCCGAAGAGCGTGTAGCAGATTATATTGCCATGTTTGATGATTTATCTAAAAAGACAGATGAACTTATAAAGATGGATGATGACTATACATTACGCTTAGTCAATTCTAGAAATAATTTGAGAGAGAAAGTTTATATTTTTGATCAGGGACTTGATGATCGAATAATAGAACTTATGAAGTTGTTCATCAGATTTGATATCTCTCAGGAAAATCCGGAACACGAGGTGGACGAAATCTTTTTGGAAATTAGAGATGATGTTCCGACGAGATTTGCTATATGCCTTACTGATGGTCAATGGGGAAGTGTACCGTTCAATCAAGAGGTGTATGACAGAATAAAAGAGGAAATGATTGATCCGGAGGACAATGGAAAGCGAGACTACATTGTGAATATGCAATGGGCCGGTGAATGCATTCATAATATGGCAGAAAAACTAAATGAGTAGCTTTATAGTTGGGGGTGAAAATGTTGGAAAAGTACAAATCCAACCTTAAGGAGTTAAGACTGGATGCAGGTCTTACTCATGAGGTGTAAATGTAGCATGCGAGTCAGCTATACACTTTCAGGAAATTTGGAACATTAACCCTTATTGTTTATTTTATTATGACGGGTAAAACCAATGTAGAGAAAAATGATAATAAGACAATTGCAGACTTTTTGGATAAGGGGAAGAACCCTGTTAGAACAGAATGATACGCTTCTGCAGAGGAAGTGTTAGAGGCAGTAAAATTATTGTCAGAGTCGTAATTAATAAAAGCTCACCAATCTGAGGTGAGCTTTTGCTATGTGAATAAATCCTCATCTGCAGGTATGAATCTTTTCCTGAATTCTTGCGGTGCACAATAAGGTTCTTCACTTAATTCATTAAGGTATGTGTTAATTACAATTTCGTAAGCTTCTTTAGGCATACCTTTCTCAGAATTGAATTTTTCAATATCCAAGTATTTTTTTATAAAGGAATTGATAGCGATATTATCGTGGTCGCGGTTGTCATAATGTGCTGAAGCGCCATTGATCAATTTATCGAATTGATAATTGTCAAAACAATCACTGTTGTTATCAAAGTTGGGAAAAAGCAGTGCTTGGTATTCATTAGGGGTTGCGAAATCATCATATATCTTACTAGCGTCTGTCTCACTGAGTTTTATAGTTTTGAAAATAGCTCTTTTTGATTTGAATAATTCCATTATCCACGAACCAATGCTTCTAGCACTAATTTGAGATGAAGCAGTTTTACGTCCAAATAACTCATCCAGTGAAACACCAAAGTAATCAGCTAATGCAATATACTGTTCAATTGTAAAGTGGCGTCCTTTTTTTTGATTAAGCGCTGAGCTGAAATTCGGTTGATTTGTTCCGAGAACTTTTTCAGCTAATTCTTTTTGTTTAATTTTGGATTTATTCATTCTTTCCCTAATGAAATTGTTAGCATTTTCAATATATTCCATAATGTAGTCACCTTTTCTAAAATGATATGCGATATTGTTAATATATATCGATGATATATATATCGATATAATAGCACTATAACGATATAAGTGCAATTATATATATGACTTTTGATATATCGTATGTCGAATAATATAATTTAATCATAGGAACTAGTTACTATGATCATTAGGACTGAAGTTTTTTCATTAAAGGAAGGAGTAATAATGTAATGAAAGATATGAGGTAAAGTGTAAGAGGTGCACTTGCCTCATGTAAAAGTCCATATATCGGGACAGGTATTTTTGTTAGCATTAGAATCATACGGTAAAGGACACGTTTTTCACGACTGTCAGATATTTTTGTTATTTTGTAGGCTATTATTGCGAACAAGTGTTCGAGGTGATATACTTTCAATTAGGAAGTAACGAAAGAACGAAAGAAAGGCTTTGATGGTGATGAATTCTGTGGAGAAAAAAATTGGGGGAGTCCCTGTCAGTAAAGGGCATGCAGAGGGCGTTAATAAACAGTATGTAACGGAGTGTTATAGTGGATATAAGAAAATTGATTTCTATTGTAAGAACTGTAAGAAGTCAATGCGGATGTCGTACTGTTTATGTGGTGATGATAATGCACCTGCTATGAATGGAATTATATTAAAGTGTCATACACATAAGTGTACCAGAGTAATTACTTTAAAAAGGTTTACTGAAGGACAAATTAAAAAGAAAACAGAACCTTCAGGAAAATGTTACTTATAAAAATACCAAAGAAAAATAAAAAATACCTCATTTTATACCATGACTATTTAAAGAGAATCTTGAATAATAATGGCATAACTAAACTAATATGAATGGAGGATGTGGTATATGCTCAAAGATTATATGGGGCGCAAAATCATTTTTCTTAATAAGAAATATGATTTACTCATGGATTATGACCCCAGGACAAAAGCAGACATTCAAAGAATTATTTCTTATAAGATTGAAGAACTATCTTCGCAGACAGATAATGAGCTGGCTCCGGTCGGTCTTGAGACAATAAGACGTTGGAATAAATTTAGAGATGATGATATGCCTTTAGGCCAGCCTGGAAAAATAGAATATGTTGAAATTATTGCAGAAGTGCTTGGAGTGGAAGTCGATGACTTGATTATTCCTTATGAAGAAAACAGAAGAGTTGGTAAAGAGAATTGTTCTACATCTGAACAGACTGAGCAATTGTTAACTAGTCAGGAAATAGAGGATGCACTAAATAATATAAAAAGGTTCCCATTGGTGAAATACTATTTAGATTCAATATTGTGGTATTTCTACGGCATCCCACTAGGTTTGATTGAAAAATACCGATTATTTAAAGGTACATCTGACAATTATTATGAGTTGGGAGTCAATTTGGTCGAAATAGGAAATCAGATTAAATTGCCAGCAGATGTAGATGCATTCCAAAAAGGTAATTGGATACAGTCTCTTTGGTATAAGAAATATATTCGTAATAAGATAAAATTTTATGGAGTTGATAAGTTGTTTATTATCACTTGCCTAAAATATATAAGCAAAATGAATATTAGATGGTATCAAGTAATTAGTATTTTTTATGGCCCGAGAGCCTTGAGCAAAGAACTGATTCAGGCAATGTCATACGTATTGGAAATCGCTGCTTACAGAAAATTACAATATGCTCTTCCTGTGCAAGATATAGATAGTTGTAAATCTTTTGAAAAACTATCTGAGAAGTCAGCAATTGATTATATCGCTGATGCGGAAGTTGTACTATTGCCAGAGAGTTATGAAAGGGTTGGAGGAATAAAAAAGCGTTTTGATGTCATAGAAAGATACCTAAATAACCATGGGATAAAGCTTCCCCAATTTACGACTAGAGAGACTTGCAGGATGAGTAACTTGCATGATATTAGAGATGCATTTTGTCTTGTGACGACTGAGGGGGCGATTATTTTTTATGATAATGGTTATATGGGAGATGAAATGTTAAAGCAGCAAGTAGAAGCTTATGCATATGAGAATAATATAGGATTATTATATTGCCGTAGTTTGTGATGTTTTGATTTTGCATGTGTTTGAACATTACGGGGGTGGAATAATGTATGCAAAAGATAGATTTTTATTGTAAAAAATGTAAGAAATATATGAGCATTTCATATATACCTATAGGAGATAAGGAACATCTTGTTTTGCCTGGGGTCATAATGAAGTGCCATACAAACAAGTGTAAAAGAGTAGTTACACTAAAGAATTGTTCGGAAGAAAGAATAATAGTACGAACAGAAAAAAACGGTAAATGTTATTTATAAAAATTGAATTAAGGCTTCATGATATGGGGACATAGATCCACCGCGGACGCATGAAAAGATAATCGGCTAAAGCTGAATCTTTTTATGTGTCTTTTTCTTTTTCCGGTTATCAGCCGGAAAAGAGGAGAAGATGAAAAAAGTAAACAGAAACAATGGAGCAATTGATGTAACTACAGTTGGTGGAAGAATTAAGAAGTTACGTACTGATGCAGGATTTACCCAGGAGGAGCTTGCCATAGAGCTTCATTTGGATGGGAAGTCTGCTATTTCCAATTATGAGAACAACAGCAGAGGTGTTTCAGCGGAGATGCTTATGCAGCTGAGTCGCCTGTTTCATGTATCTGCTGATTATATATTAAACGGTGATTCACCGGATAATCTTGATCCTATTGTTAATGAAGCAATAGAGATTCTAAACAATCTGAAGACTGACAAAGCAAAGAGGTCTGCACTTGAATTGCTAAGACAGATTCAGATTCTTGAGGGTTAAGGTTCACATTATGTGTACCTTATGTCCACATCCGCGCTAACGAATATAAGGCGTATTCCAATTAGACTTAATAGTGTAAGAGTTACGAAGCGGCGCGCAGCCAAGTGACATAAACACAACTGAATATAGGAGGTGTATATGGCCACTATGGTTAATATCTATGAAAGCTACGGTGACAAATCAGCTAGGGAGAGAGCCGAACTGATTTATTCCAATTACTCTTCCTTCCAGGGAATCATCGAGGATTGCAAGATGAGACTGATCTACGAGATCAAAGCAGAGAAGGAAAGAAAGCGTAGCAGTCACAGAGATGAACTTGGAGTCCGTATTCAGAATTTGGGTGACTATAGTAATCCTACAGCGGATGAAGCGGTTCTTGATGTAATGCTTGAGGGAGCTATCAAAGGACTGAATTCAGCAGAGGATGTTTTATCAGATCCGGCTCTGGTACAGGAATTCAAGCGAAGAGAGTATGTCATTGTGATGATGGCTGATGAATACGCATCTTTCAAGAGACACCTGCATGCACTTAGCGTGAAGGAGCAGGAGATTATTATTCCGCTTCTTAAGCAGGAGAAGGACTACTACACACTGGCAGAGGAAGCTGGTGTATCTGTTCCGGTTGTCAGAAGAAAGGCAAGCCGTATTCATTGTGAATTGATTTCTTACATGGAAAATTATTTCATTGAGAAGCTTTAGGAGGGATGGTCATGAAGGAATTAAAAGAGCTTACATTTCCTCCAGAGGCTGAGGAAATGGCTATTAAGTATGCTGCTTTTGACATTATGAAGCAGCTTAACAAAGAAGGAAAGATAACAGACGAAGAACTGCGGTATATCGCGAAAAAGCGTGATTTACCAATTGAGTAATTAGAGTAACCATTATATAATTAAGCTGTATGATGTACTCATAGTACTGACAGCTTAATTGGGAATGCGAGGTGCAATATGGCGCGAAAAGCTGCTATCTACGCCCGTGTTTCTACAGAGCATGAGGCGCAGATTTCTGCACTGGAGAATCAGGTGCAGTACTATGATGAATTATTACAAAGGCATCCTGACTGGGAGCTGGTAGACAGATATATTGATGAGGGTATCACCGGTACGTCTATTCACAAGCGAGAATCTTTTATGAGAATGCTTCAGGATGCAAAAGAAAAGAAATTTGATCTAATCATTACCAGGGAGGTATCCAGGTTTGCGAGAAACACAGTTGATACACTGCAGCAGACCAGAATCCTCAAATCTTACGGCGTGGAGGTGTGGTTCACAGAAGACAATATCTGGACAATGAATGATGAGGACGGAGAACTTCGTCTATCAATCATGGCAACGCTGGCTCAGAACGAAAGTAAGAAGATTTCACAGAGAGTAAAAGCCGGTCAGATGATTTCATTTAAGAATGGAGTTCTGTATGGCAATGGTAATATCCTTGGCTACGACAGAGTAGGGGATAAGCTTGTTGTAAATAAAGAACAGGCTGAGACCGTGAAGAGAATCTTCGAGCTTTATTTATCCGGCAATGGTGTTCGTAAAATTCAGGACATCATGGAGCAGGAGGGCCGAAAGACTGCAACAGGACTTACCAGATGGCAGTCCGGTAACATTAACAGGGTGCTTAGAAATCCTTTTTACTGCGGAAGAATCGTTTATCGTAAGCAATATGTTCCTGATTATCTGGTTCAAAAGAAAATCAATAATTTTGGAGCCGTTGAAAAGGTTTATGTGGAAGGCACTCATGAAAAACTTGTATCACCTGAAGATTTTGATCGGGCTCAGGAGTTAAGAGCAAAACATCGAATCGGAAAGCGTGATAAAAATGGCAGATCTATTGGTCAGTCACCATGCAAGCATATTTGGGGTAACAAACTTGTTTGTACCTGTGGTCATGCTATGAACAGAAGAATCGCTCACAAGGCAAAAGATGGAAATCTTTCGTATATCTATCAGTGCTATGGACAGTTAAGAACAGGCACACCTGAAAGCAGACGGAAGAAAGGCCTTGAGGTTGATGGAATCTGTGACAACTCATCGTTTATGGAATGGAAGTTGGAAGTTCAGGCTGATTTCATTTTTAAAAAGCTTTTAAACAATAAGGAAGCTATTTACCGTGAAGCAATGTCGATGTTAAGTGATGTGGCTGAGGTTAAGGCTCCTGAAAGAAATGATAAGGAAAAGCTTGAACGCAACATGAAGCAACTGGATAAGCTGCATAAGCAAATGGCTAATCTTGTTGATATGTGTGCTGACGGAGATATTTCCAGAGAAGTCTTTCGCAGTAAGAAAAAGAAACTTGAAGATCAGATTTCGAACATTGAAAAGATTAATAGTGAGTGTAGACAGCAGATTTTAGAATTGGAAGATAATGAAGCAAAGGATAGACGTATAGAAAGTCTTTCTGAATTCATTAAAATGACTGCTTATGATGCCAGGGCGAAGATCCCTGAGACAGTGATTGATAACTTTGTTGATCGAGTGGTGTATGATCACGGGGAATTCATTTGGTATCTAAATCCTGCCTTTGGAAATGAAGCATATAAGCAGGCCACTTCCGATTGGAAAAAAAAACAACTGTCGACCGCTTCAAGTGATATAAAAGATACGTCATGTGCCTACACCAGCACAGGCAGCTATCAGCGAGAAACACTAATTGAAAATGCGCTATTTCTGGGAACATTTGAGATTCCAAAATCTTATATACAGGAAGCTGCAAAGCTCTACTACGGTGAGCATCGCAGATTTCGGTTCCCGGAAAAGCTTGAATTTAAGCTATTTCTTGTATAGGGAGTCATTTTGACTCCCTATATTTTTACCTAAAAATGAAATATTATCTGTTTTAGAATATAAGATGTGATAAGCTTATAAGGTATTTTAATTTACAAATCGGAATTTTTAGAGGCAAATTATATTTCTGTTTTATAGACGATGGCAAATATCGAATTTGTAGGGGGTATAGAGATGTGGTTTTGGTTAGCACTCGGTTCAGCAGTCTTTGCTGCACTGACATCAATACTGGCAAAAGTTGGAATTGAAGGAGTCGAATCAAATCTTGCTACGGCTATTCGCACGATGGTAGTTGTTATAATGGCTTGGGGAATGGTATTTATTACGCATCAGCAAGGCGGTATCAGAGCAATCAGTCAGAAGAGCTGGATCTTCCTGATTCTGTCCGGGCTGGCAACGGGAGCTTCATGGCTATGCTATTACAAGGCATTGCAGATGGGAGATGCTTCCAAAGTAGTGCCGATAGATAAACTGTCCGTAGTTATCACTCTGGTGTTGGCATTTGTTTTGCTCCATGAAGAGTTTACTGCAAAGTCGATGATTGGATGCATACTGATCGGGGCCGGAACATTGTTGATGGTTCTATAAATAAATTCAAGTTTGTCGAGCTCTTAATTGAATAATGAACATTACATATGGCAGTTATAGAAAGATAACTGCCATTTTTTACTTTCAAAAAAATAAATTTATTTAAAGTTTTGAAAATGCGGCGTAAAAATTTACGTTGCACTTGCGTCGGGTTTAATAGTTTTCGCCTGTAAAAATGTATTTCTACACTAATTGAAAAGACTGCGCGGATATAAATCGAAATATGCCGATATATGTTAAAATATAATAGAAAAGGAGGCGGATATTATGACTAATGCTGAAGCATGGAATTATGCAATAGGTATGATTAAAGTAGACGGTCTAGAGCCAACTAAAGATTTTAAAGAATATATAGAAAAAGAAAAACGTGGTGAAGTAACAATGGAGGATGCAAAGCGTTTTTTAGATAAGAAATATAAGATGAAGTGAAGCTGAGGCTGATTATGTTGTATATTTGTAGAGAGTCGGGAAACCGGCTCTCTATTTTTATAGTTTTGCAACGATGTCTTCGTAGAATTTGCATGCAGCAGCCAGATCCTCCTCGTTGGGACGTCCCTTGGCGGTGCCGCCAACCAGCTTGAACGGACCGAAGGTGTTGTATCCCTTACAACTAAATGCACCTAGGCACTCTGCATTTTTACCGGCAATGGAACCGGCCATGGACTTGGAAAAATCCTTATCCATTGCACTGGTCATGATGTAGAAGATTTTCTTGTCCTTAGGAAGATTGCTCTCGGCAAAACGCTGAATGCTTGGATGAAAATTAGCGGCATAGATGCCGGATGCAAATCCAATCAAATCATAATCGGACAAATCTTTGACTGTAACTACTGTGGAATCAACCACTTCTACACCGAACTTCTCAGCAATCGCATCAACAACTTTGCGGGTGTTCCCGTGGTGTGTGGATGCACAAATAATAATAGATTTCATAGAAAATCCCCCTCTTATATATTCTATTTGTATTGTACCATAGGTTCCATGCAAAAATCCGTTGTTCTTTCAAATTGTGCAATATTTAATTGATAACAACCGAAAAATATGAGAAGATGTGGTTCGTTAGTGAATCCTAACACGACAACATCATTGCAATGAAACAGATGGATACAAGGAGAAAAAATGATGAAAAAGAAATTCCTATCGATTTTTACCGCAGCGATGCTGGGACTTAGTGTTGTTGCCTGTGGTGCAGTAGAACAGCCGGCCGTTGCGGAGACAAATACACTAGCTTCTGAAGAAGGCTTTCCAATGACCATTACCCATGGCCTTGGAGAAACCGTCTTAACCGAGAAGCCACAGAACGTGGTTGCCATTGCTTGGGGGAACCCGGATGTACCGTTGGCCCTTGGTGTGGTTCCGGTGGGAATCTCCGAGGCGAACTTCGGCCCGAGAGATGAGAACGGATTATTACAGTGGACTGCAGAGGCTTTTGAAAAACTGGGTGCAACCCCAAATGTGTTTAAGGATACCGACGGATGGGATTACGAAGCCATTGCGGATTGTAATCCGGATGTGATCTTAGCAGCCTATTCCGGTCTTAGTCAGGAAGAGTATGACCGCCTAAGCGAGATTGCACCGGTGGTGGCTTATCCGGAAATTCCATGGGCAACTACCTGGCAGCAGGAGACTGTCAATGACGCCAAGGCCCTTGGCCTGGAAAAAGAAGGCAAGGAGCTGGTGGCCCAGACCGAGAGCTTGATTGCTGAGAAGTTAGCAGATTACCCGAACTTAGAGGGCAAGCGTGCCGCATTCTGCTGGCTGAGTGCAGATGATTTGGGCAGCTTCTATGTGTACACCAACAACGATCCAAGAGCCGCATTCTTAGGGGATTTGGGACTGGAAACACCGGAAAGCATTACCAATCTGACTGAAGACCCAACGGAGTTCGCAATCACCGTCAGCGCGGAGAATGCAGACCTCTTGAATGACATTGATATCATCATTACTTATGGGGACGAGTCCCTTGTGGAAGCTATGCAGGAAGATGGAAGATTCTCTAAGATTCCTGCTGTACAGAAGGGTGCCTTCGTTCTGTTGGATTCCAACGATGTGTTGGCAGCGGCAAGTACCCCAACGGTATTGTCCATTCCCTATTGTTTGGAGGATTATTTGCAGGCATTATCCGATGCGGCAAGTCATTTGGAATAATTTATGAAAAAAGAAAAAACAACACATACCTATAATTTCATATGGGGCTTCGGAGCAGAACTTCTGCTGTTGCTGTTGGGTGCGGTATTATCCGTATCCTACGGCAGCAAGCAGATTCCGCTAACAGAGATTCTATCCTTCGTGACAGGCGGGGACGTGGATTCCTTCCTTGGGGCCGTCATTGCCGCTCGCATTCCCCGAACGGTATTTGGCCTCTTGGCTGGAGCATCGCTTGGCATCTCCGGAGCGCTGATGCAGTCCATTACCGCCAATCCCATTGCAGATCCTAGTATCTTGGGGGTCAATACAGGAGCATCCCTTTTTGTGGTCATCGGTATCGCATATCTTGGTATCACCTCCGGAATTGGCCTCATTGGCCTGGCTTTTATCGGAGCTATGCTGACAGCGGTTTTTGTTTACGGGATCGCCTCCGTGGGATACGGTGGTGCGAACTCCATGAAGCTGGCCTTAGCCGGGGCAGCAGTATCCACAGCGCTTGGAGCATTGGTCAATACCATTATGCTTCCGGATTCCCATGTCATGAAGGAATTTCGCTTTTGGCAGGTGGGAAGCATCGGCGGCGGAACCTGGGAGGATGTGCGGTTGCTATTACCGTTCTTTGGTGTTGGCATCTTTTTGGCACTCTGCTGTGGTGCATCCTTGAATGTATTATCCCTTGGCGATGAGATGGCAGTGGCCCTTGGTGTCCACGTGGGGTTGATTCGACTGGTGTCGGCCTTTGCCGGGGTATTGCTCTGTGCATCGGTGACAGCGTTGGCCGGTCCTATTGGCTTTGTGGGACTGATGATGCCCCATTTGGTACGACAATTATTCACCGGTGACATGCGGATCGTGCTTCCCATGTCAGCCCTTGGCGGTGCAGCGCTTCTGACCTTATCGGATGTTGCGGGCCGCGTCTTGGGACGACCGGGAGAACTGGAAGTTGGAATTATCACGGCCATCCTTGGCGCGCCGATATTTGTATGGATTGTTTGGAAGTCAAAAGTAAAAAGTATATGATGAAACATATTGCAGAGGAAAACTTAAAACAAATTTTGGACCGACAGAATCGTAGAGCAACGCTCTGCGTAATTCTTCTGGCGGTGATTGTCCTACTTCTTGGATGTGGCATGTTAATGTTTGGCAATACCAATTATTCCATGGCGGAGGTATGGTCCTATCTCCTTGGAAAAGGGAGTGGAAGCGGTGCCTATGCCATTGGTTCTGTGCGCCTGCCGAAGCTTGTGGTGGGAGGCCTGGCTGGATTTGCCTTCGGTGTCTCCGGCTATACCTTCCAGAGTTTATTGCGTAACCCATTGGCGTCTCCGGATATTATCGGCGTGACTGCCGGATCCTCCGCAGCAGCGGTGTTTTGCATTTTGATTCTTGGCATCAGCGGAGCAGTTGCTTCGGGTTTTGCAGTGGTTGCAGGTCTTGGGGTAACGGGAGTAATCCTTCTTTTGTCCGGCCGGGGAAAAGCCTTCGGAAGTCGCATGATTCTCATTGGAATTGGATTTCAGGCTATGCTGAATGCACTGATTTCCTGGATGCTTCTAAAGGGTTCGGAATACGATGTGGGAACGGCATTGCGCTGGTTGCGGGGAAGCCTTAATTCCGTACAGATGTCCGACGTTCCGGTGACGTTGGTGGTGACAGTAATTACTGCGGGACTGCTGTTCTATTGCAACCGCTATCTACAGATGATGCAGTTGGGAGATGAATACGCTACGGCTCTTGGCGTGCCAATCCAGGAAACCCGCATCTGTTGTTTATTGGCCGCCCTTATCCTAAGTGCAACCGCCACCTCGGTGACCGGCCCAATTGCATCGGTGGCATTTTTGTCCGGCCCTATCGCAGGTCGGATTGCTCCGGGAAGTCGGAAGACTATGGCCCTCTCCGGATTGGTGGGTGTGATCCTGGTCTACGGTGCGGAGCTTGTAAGCAAGAATGTCTTTTCAACAAGCTATCCGGTAGGTGTGATTACCGGACTTCTGGGAGCGCCGTATCTATTATTACTTCTGTTGAATTTGAATAAGAAGGGAGAAAAGTCTGCGTGAGTTCGTTGGCAATACAACATTCCTTTGGTGCAAAAAATATCAGCACCGGATATGAAGAAAAATTAATCCTAAAGGATTTGAATATGGAAATTCCAGCGGGTAAGTTCAGTGTCATCATTGGACCCAACGGATGCGGCAAATCGACGCTGCTAAAAAGCTTTGCCCGTTTGTTGCAACCGAAGCAAGGAAATGTGCTCTTAGACGGGAAGTCTATCTATGAACTTCCTACCCAGCTGTTGGCAAGGCACATCGGCTTGCTGCCACAGTCCCCAACGGTTCCGGCAGGAATTACGGTAGCAGACTTGGTGGCCAGAGGCCGTTTCCCTTACCAGACCATGTTTGGACAGTTAAAAAAGGAAGACTACGAAGCAATCGCCATGGCCATGGATGCCATGGGAGTATCGGAATTGGCCGACCAACCGGTGGATTCCTTATCCGGTGGTCAGCGACAGCGTGTGTGGATTGCGTTGGTTTTGGCACAAGATACGGATATCTTGCTGTTGGATGAGCCGACGACCTATCTGGATATTGCATATCAGGTAGAGATTCTGGATTGTCTGGCGGCGCTGAATCGGATGAAGCAGACCACCATTGTTGCAATTCTGCACGACATTAATCTCTCCATCCGCTATGCGGACCATATCTTCGCCATGAAGAAGGGAAACCTTGTTGCCGAGGGCAACCCCAAGGAGATTATTACGCCGGAATTGATGCGAGAGATTTACGGCATGGAAAGTACGATTCTTACAGATCCGCAGACCGGGGACCCTTATGTGATTCCCCGCAGCGTGGTGAAATAGGTAAATGAACCTCCGCCCCGGGGGTTCTTTTTTTGGTATAATGGGAAAAGAAACCTTGGGGAGAAGATAGGAGAGTTTTCATAAATGAAGAAAGCATTGCTGGTAATTGATATGCAGGAGTTTACCGTGGGAGAAAACCATGCCAATATATTTAAGTATCCGGTGGATATAGTTGCGAGAGTCAATAAAGTTATTGATGAAAACGCCGATAGCGTTATTATTTACATTTCAAACCTTATGAGGAATAATATATGGAATAAGTTTGCACCATTTCAATGTTATGAGGGTACACTACAAGCAGAACTGGTCAAAGGACTACATGTAAATAGTAAATATTGTTTTACTAAGTATAAAGGTGATGCATTTTCAAATCCTAAACTTACCACATTCATAAAGGAAAATGGAATTGATTTGATAGAACTCGTAGGCGTGGATGGGGGAGGCTGTGTCTCATTGACAGCCATTAGTGCTTGTGATTTAGGCTTTAAGGTCGTACTGAATAACAATGCAATTGGAACTACTTTTGTAAGAAAACGGAATAAATATTCTAAGCGACTAAAAAAGCTTGGGGCAGAATTTGTTTCATGAGAATTATTTCTGCGTTGTTTAGGCAGTGAAATTAACAAATCGTTGTTTGTAGGAGTGACACAATGCTTACAGAATTACATGAAAAAGTATTGCTAAAGATATGTATGCTATTACATGATTCCGGTAAGGATGTTTGCTGGGGATTAACAGGAAGTACATCTTTTGCACTTCAGGGGATGGATTATGAGCCTCACGATATAGATATTCAGACTGATGAAGCAACGGCTTATATCTTAGGCGAGTTGTTAAAGGAATACGAGGTACAGCCTGTAACCTTTAGTGGTAATGAAAAGATTAGATCTCACTTCGGAAAGTTTTTAGTTGATGGAATGGAAGTTGAGGTTATGGGAGATATTCAAAAAAAGCCAGCCGATGAATGGGAGAACATCATCCCGCTAGATACATTGCTTGATTATGTTGATTGGAATGGATATCAGGTTCCGGTGTTGAAACTTTCATATGAAGCTGAAGCCTATAGAAAGCTGGGACGTTTAGAGAAGGCAGAGCAACTAGAACGATTTGCACGGGAAAGACAACTTCAAATTTGTCGACTAAGGATAATGAAAAATAGTGAAAAAATAGTGAAATTTTAATGAAAGTTCCAGAGGCGTTCTGCTATAATATCACCGAGGTGATTGGAAAATGATCAAAGTAGCTTTAACAAACGAGATTTTAAAATACATAACCGAGATTGATAAAAACAGATACAAGGTTTCCTCTGTGAAATTGCCGAGATCTGAGGCAAGTAAATTGCGTAAGAATTCAAAGAAGAAAAGTTCCTATGCATCAAATAAGATAGAAGGGAATCCACTTTCTGAAAAGCAGGTTGATGAGGTTATAGAGCGGGATGAAAGAAAGCACTTTTTAAAGCCGGAGCAGGAAGTGCGCAATTATTTCCTGGCGCTGAATTATCTGGAGGAGAAGGCAAAAAAGAAAGAACGATTTTCAAAGAAACTGATATTAGATGTTCAGAAATATGTTGAGAAGGGCGCGTCTAAGGAAAAAATCGGACTAAGAGGAGCTATGCCTCCAGGCGTACTGTTTGCTGTATATGATTCCCAGACAGGGAATCCTGATTATATTCCACCGGAGTACATCGATATACCGGATCTATTGGATGAATTGGTCGAGTATGTAAATACTACTGATGATCACCCATTGATAGTTGCGGCGGTTGTACATTATCAGTTGGTTACGATACATCCGTTTGAAGACGGAAATGGTCGAACCGCACGTTTGCTTTCGGGATACATTTTGGATATCAACGGATATGGATTTAATGGTATTGGTTCATTAGAGGAATACTTCGCATATGACATTAATGAGTACTACGAATCGATACAGATGGGACTGCCAGCCCTTTATTACTCGGGAAGAAATAATCCACCACATCCGGAAGTGTGGGTGAATTACTTCCTTCGTATGGTGCTGTTATATTCTAGTAAGATTTGTGAGCTGTCGGAAAGTTCAAGCGAGGATGAAATAAGCGGAAGCTTATCATATTTAAAGGGCAAAGAGAAAGAACTGCTTTTATTTTTGATAAAGAAATATAAAGGAGAGTTTACTCCGATTGAAGTCAGTCGTGAAATCGGTGTGACAAACAAAACGGTAATAAACAGATTATCTGTGTTGGTAAAAAATGGTTTTGTGGAACCGTTGATGGTAAATCAGCGTATCAGGTCTTACGAACTAAGCGATTTTACGAGGGAGAATGAAAAAACAATAAAGAAGATGATTTCATAACTTGATTCAGCAGAATCATTATCTATGATGACGGAATCTGTTTTAAAGTTTTGAAAGTGAAATTAGTTGCAACGATTAGCTTATTATCGACTAAGGATAATGAAAAATAGTGAAAAAATAGTGAAATTTTAATGGAAGTTCCAGATCAAAGAAACTGATATTAGATGTTCAGGTTTCTTCTAAGAAGGCATGGCTTTCGGAGAGGTTTGAGGAAGGACTGGAATATAATGTAGACCGACAAATCGAAATTTGTTGAATAGATTGCATTACTGTTGTATCAAGTATATGTTGATATAGATGTTATGTTGTGTTATATTTTCATAACATAAGGGAATGAAGTTCTCCCTAAGTATTTATACTTGAACCGCTTATTATAGCTGATGACTTCTGCGATTAAATTTACGCAGAAGCTGTCAGCTTTTTTGCGTATTAAGGAGGAAAAATGTTACTTAGTGTTTCATTGATGTTTTTGATAGGTATATTTTTAAGTTTTGTTTGTAAAAAGCTAAAGCTTCCAGGACTTATAGGATTTTTGATTACGGGAATACTTTTGGGACCGTATGTATTTAATCTTATCGATGATAGTATTCTTGGAATATCAGCGGAGCTGCGAAAGATTGCGTTGATAATAATTCTTACGAGAGCAGGATTAGGGCTAGATATATCTGGGTTAAAAAAGATAGGAAGACCTGCAGTACTCATGTGTTTTGTTCCAGCGACTTGTGAATTATTGGGAATGTTGGTATTAGGTCCAAGATTACTGGGACTATCACTATTAGAAGCAGCAATTCTGGGGGCTGTTCTCGCAGCTGTTTCACCAGCAGTAGTGGTACCTAGAATGGTTAAGCTCATGGATGAGGGCTATGGTATAAGAGAGGGCATACCACAACTGATTTTGGCTGGAGCATCAGTTGATGATGTCTATGTAATAGTGCTCTTTACAACATTTATTGGAATGATGCAAGGGCAGGGAGTATCTATAGTGAGTTTTGTAAATATTCCGGTTTCAATTATTCTGGGAAGCGGAATTGGTTTGGTGGTAGGAATTATACTTTCTATTTTCTTCCAAAAGATTCATATGAGGGATACAACCAAAGTGTTAATAATTCTATCGATTTCTCTTATTTTGGTGGTTGTTGAAGATGGACTAAAAACACCGATCACATTCTCTTCGCTAATATCAATTATGTTTGTTGGTATCGGTATACAGAAAAAGCGTGAAGTCGTTGCCAAAAGACTTTCGAAGAAATATGAAAAACTCTGGGTTGCCGCAGAGATAATCTTGTTTGTATTAGTTGGTGTGGCGATTAATATTGGTTATATTAGAAAAGATGGAATGATGGCCATCGTTCTTATTATAGGCGCTCTTGTCTTTAGAATGTTTGGTGTGTTTCTTTGTCTTTTAGGAACAAAGCTTAATAAAAAAGAACGATTATTTACTATGATGGCTTATACGCCTAAAGCAACTGTTCAGGCTGCAATTGGTGGTATTCCTTTAGCTCTTGGTTTTGCATGCGGAGACACAGTTCTTACTGTTGCTGTACTGGCGATAGTAATAACAGCGCCGGTTGGTGCACTTGCAATAGATAGGTCATATAAGAATTTGTTGACAAATTCCAGTTTGTAGGGGTAATAAAAATGAACTATAAGATAATTGATAAAGAAAAATACTATAGAAAAGGAGTGTTTCGCCACTTCTCGGAAGACTGTAAATGTTCGACTTCAATGACTGCAAGAATTGACGTTACGTATCTCGTTGAGTATTCCAAAAGAAATGGGACAAAGTTTTATATAAATTTCCTTTATATTCTATCAAAAGTTTTGAATTCACGTGAAGATTACAGAATGGGATATCTTTGGCAGACGGATGAATTGATTTGTTATGACGTGATAAATCCTACGCAGTATGTTTTTCATGAAGATACGGAAACCTGTACGCCGGTATATACAGAGTATTTTGAGGAATATAA
Organism: Lachnospiraceae bacterium AC2012; assembly: GCA_000702525.1. Classification (GTDB taxonomy): domain Bacteria; phylum Bacillota; class Clostridia; order Lachnospirales; family Lachnospiraceae; genus FD2005. Next base: position 849,233 of record JNIN01000001.1, on the reverse strand, counting down.
AAAGTTTTACACTGGTGCTTTAAATGATGTTGAGGAAGCGAAGAAGACTCGTGAATATGGTTTAGATATGACAAATCATCCAAACTGGTTTGATGCATCTTATATATCATGGCTTTCATATGACTCGCTTAATATTGAATTGCCTGATGGACATTTATTCTTTTCTCCTATTATCAATTGGGGGAAATACAGAGAGGAAAACGGTAGACTGGTTATGCCTGTAACTGTTCGACTTAATCACGCAATTGCAGATGGATATTTGGTTGCTAATGTATTTCGTCTTTTGGAGAAGGAAATCAATTCTTTTGTTGAGTCATAATCGCACAAATAGAGATTTTTAGAGGCAAATTATATTTCAGTTAAATGTAGCAAGAGGTTTGATTTTTATAGTATAGAAAATTAATCAGGATAATGGGATAAGAAACATGGATAATAATAGAATTATGAAGATTGATTACGAATGAACCGTACTGCGTTTGTTCCGTATAACATTTCGGAGAGTATACCGTATGTTCTGATAGCTTCAGTTTCTGATAAAGCTGTTGGGTGTGCCGGATTGAAAGCTTATTCGGATTCTGAAGTTGAGATCAAAAGAGTTTGGGTAGATCCGGAATTCAGAGGTAATCATATATCTACTGCTATGATGGATGCATTGGAGAAAAAGGCATTAGAACTTGGATTCAACCGGGCAATCCTTCAAACAAGGCCGCAGATGGAAGAAGCAGTTCATTTGTATAAAAAACGCGGATATGTGTTGATCGATAACTATCCGCCTTATGATAAGCTTGAAGGAGCGATTTGCTTCGCGAAAGAATTATGATTGATAGTATGAAAAACCGGAAGTTAATTGAACAACTTCATGTTTATGGGGGAGTACTTTATGAATGGCAAATTGTTTGCACAAGCAATAACAAAATTGATATCTGGGTTGCTACTGGTAGGTTTTCTTCTTTTTTTGCCAGCGGGATCTTTTTTATACTGGAATGGATGGCTCTTGATCGCAGTTTTGTTTGTGCCCATGATTGTTGCGGGATTTGTCATGATGAAGAAAAATCCGGAGCTGTTACGAAAGCGCCTAAATGTTAAAGAAGAACAGTCTGAGCAGAAAACTGTAATCGTACTAAGTGGGGTAATGTTTCTTGCTGCTTTTATTGTGGCAGGACTTAATTTTCGATTTGGCTGGATTGTTTTACAAAATTGGATTGTATATGTAGCAACAGCAGTGTTTTTGCTTGGTTATATACTTTATGCGGAGGTTCTTAGGGAAAACGCTTACCTTTCCAGAACTGTTGAGGTACAGGAAAATCAAAAGGTTATAGATACCGGTCTTTATGGAATTGTCAGACATCCTATGTACATGAGTACATTTCTTTTGTTTTTATCCATGCCTCTTGTATTGGGATCGGTTATTTCTTTTGTTATCATGCTTGTATATATACCAATAATTGCTAAACGTATCAGTAATGAAGAACAAGTACTTGAAGAAGGACTTGCAGGATATTCAGACTACAAGAAGAAAGTAAAATATAAGGTTATACCCTATGTATGGTAAATCCGAAATTGTTTGTCAAAATTTTGCTAGAGAAAGAGCTCGACAACTTCAAATTTGTCGACCTAAAGTTTTGGGTATAAGCTTATAACCTTAATTTTTTTAAATATTATCTGTTTTAGAATATAAGATGTGATAAGCTTAGAAGGTATTTTAAATTAAGAATCGCAATTTGTAGGTGGAAGAATGAAAATCGGAGTTATTCAAGCAAGTTCACAAGCAACTAAAAACCAAATAATATATGAAATTATTGAATTATTTTTGACCTTCGCAAAGATAGGCCTGTTTACTTTTGGCGGAGGTTATGCGATGCTCGCGATTATAGAGAACATCTGTGTTGAAAAGAAAAACTGGATAACCCATGATGAAATGATGAATATAACAGTCATTGCAGAGTCGACTCCCGGGCCGGTTGCCATTAACTGTGCCACGTTTGTAGGGTACAAAAAGGCTAAGCTTTTAGGTGCTATTTTTGCCACAATCGGGGTGGCTTTGCCGTCTTTTATTATTATTTTTGTCCTTTCTATGTTTTTGGAAGGATTCCTAGAGATTACCTGGATAGCGCATGCATTCCTTGGCATCAAGATTGCGGTAGGCATATTGATTCTTGATGCGGCAATTAAGATGATAAAGAAAATGCAAAAGAAACCGCTTCAGATAGGCATTCTTTTGGTTTCTTTTGCCGTTATAATGCTTGTTAATGTGCTTAAATTGCATATTTCATCGATTATGATTATGCTTTTGGCAGCAGGTGTAAGCGTCGCCTTCTTTCTTTTAAACAAAGGAGAGAGGAAGGAGGGACAGGCATGATTTATCTAGACCTTTTGATAGGATTTTTGGAAGTCGGACTGTTTTCTTTTGGCGGAGCATACGCAGCGATACCGCTTATTCGAGACGTGGTGATCTCCCATGGATGGATGGACGACGAAATGCTTTCGTACATGATAGCGGTGAGTGAGAGCACACCCGGCCCAATCATGGTGAATCTTGCCACCTATGTTGGTAGCAATAAGGTAGGCCTTTTGGGGGCTTTAATTGCGACAACGGCGGTTGTGCTTCCTGCGTTTTTTATTATTCTTATTGTGATGGTTGTCGTGAAAAATCTCCTTAAGAATCCTTATGCGCAGGCTGCGATGGATGGGCTAAAGCCTTGTGTAATGGGTGTCATACTCGCAACAGGCATTTACATGATTTTTGGAAATTGCTATGTAAAGACTGCGGGTAGTGTCGACATTACGGCGGTTTTAATGACCTTAGCCTTTGGGGTAATATATTTTGGCTCAAGAAAAGTTTTAAAGAAAGGTCTCTCCCCAATTGGACTTATATGCCTTGCGGCTTTAACAGGGGTGGCGGTTTATGGAATTTGAGATAATCGGATTGGTGGAATTTTTATCTATAACAAGATTATGCTTGCATCTGAAGAGACGCTAATAGAGAAACCTATTGGGCAATATGTCGAGGTGGATGGTCACAAGATGAATATATACACCGAAGGCGAAGGAGAACATACACTTCTTTTCCTTTCAGGTTCAGGAACAGCTGCACCGGTTCTTGATTTTAAAAGTTTGTATTCTCTTTTGAGTAGCGATTATAAAATAGTTGTTATTGAAAAATTTGGATATGGGTTTAGTGATGTGGTCGATAGTGAGAGATCCTTTGAAACTATTCTTAGACAAGATAGGGAAGCACTCACCAAGGCGGGAATAGAAGGCCCGTATATTCTTTGTCCACATTCTATGTCAGGAATTGAAGCAATCATGTGGGCTCAAGATTACCCTGACGAAGTGGAAGCTATTGTTGGTCTTGATATGGCACTTCCGAGAGCCTACGATAATTGGGACTGGGACAGCACAATGAAAAAGGAAAGGCTTGCAGCTTTTGCTCGTGAACTAGGGATAGTTAGGTTATTTTATTCTGATAGTCAGCTTCCAGAAAAACTTACAGACAAAGAAAAGAAGATTTATAGGGCGCTTGCTGCAAGTAAAGCAGTAAATACTTGTATCATAAATGAGGGTTTGGCAATTCCGGATGCAGTAACAGAAATTGATAGAAAGCCCAAGCCTGATATACCAATGCTTATGTTTGTATCAGATGGAAATGAAACCGGTGTTGAAAATTGGATAGATATTCAAAGAGATTATGTTTCAGATCTTACCAATGCAGAAGTTATCGAACTGGATTGCGGTCATTATGTACATAATTATAAGCAAGATATAATAGCTGAGAAACTCGTAGAATTTATCGAATCGTTGTAAGAATTTAATTGAATATGAAACGGGTCAATTGCTTGTGCAATTAGTAGGAAATGGTATATTGCTCTACGTTCCGGCATTAGTATCGTGGTTGATTACGGCTGTATGTTTGGTTATTACAGCTGGAACTGCAAGAAAAAGGAAGGTTAAACATGTATTTGCTTTTTCGGCGGTGTCAGTTTTAGCGATAATCATAGGATTTGCTATTGTTTTTGTATTGGACAATTATATTCGAATTAATTGGCAACCATTTGTTTAAAATTGCAAAGCTTTTTGCAATAAAGCAGAGTTGAAGATTGATCATCTAGAAGCATCTAAAAATTTTAGAATGCATTTGGTGGCAAGAAAATAGACAGAATAAAATGAATAATTAACGGTGCTATTATTATCATAGACAAGTGAGAGGTAAACAAAAGCCACTCACTTGTTTTTCTTTTGCAGAAGAATTAGTGCTTGCCTGTTTCTGCAGGCGAAGTTCCAGCTGAAGGATTGATCCCAGTTCCTTGGAAAAGAAACCATCGACATGTATAACACCGGCGAAAGCAGGGGCAACAATCCATCCTACTCCATGAACTATCAGAAGAGTGGAAAGAATCTCATGACCGTGGATGAAATCGCAGTCATGGATGGTGACAAGTGCATCTTGCAGCTTCGAGGTATACGTCCATTTTAGTATAAATATGATGTCACCCAGCATCCACTCTACAAAGAGACAGGGGAATTTGATGACAGAAATAGATTAGATATTAAGAAGTTTGTTAATCAGGGAGTGATGGTAAAGACAGGTGAAATATTTACAGTAATAAAAATAATAAACAATACTCGAAATGATTCGTAAATACGGTATAATCGTAGATAGGATTATTTAAAGGAGATTGTACAGTGAAAGTAAAAGGGTCTATAAAATATAAAAATTCAACTGCTCTTAATGAGAATCAGATTAGAGAACTAGATAGTATTGTAAATGAGTATCTAGGAACACCAGAGTATAGTGCTGAAATTTTTAGTGGTGATAGTATTACTTTTGATAGTATAGAAGAATTATTGCTTTTTGATAATTTTGATACACGTAAAATAAAAAAGATTATTATTAGAGTCGGTATTAATACATTTATTTATATAGACTGTACTAATAAATTTAACCCAGTTTATGGAGATTATGGAATTGATAGTGTAGATAAATCCGAAGAATTTAAAAGAAAGTTTATTTCAATTTTGAACAAGGGAAAAAGAAATAGAATATACGAATTTTTTGCTTTGTCCCATTATACACGTATATTTATTATCATATGGGCGGCGGTTACTTTTTATTCCATTATTATGGGTAATTCTTCGGAATTAAAAAAATTAGCAATTGCAGAGTCGGCTGTAATTATTATAGGTTCTGTGATATGTGGATTTTTTATTTATCATTTGTTGGAAAAAATAAACAAATGGATTAAATTTTTGTTTCCAAGACTAGTATTGTATATAGGAGAAGAAAAAGAGAAAGAGAATAGACGCGAAAAGCTTAGAGGTAATATTTTTTGGGTTATTTTTATTGGTTTGTTGGTCTCTATATTAGGAGGTCTGTTACCAAATATTTTTAGATAATAACCTAGTCTATTAGACCAGTACTTCTGGGGACGCCCAGATTGATTTGTACTGGTCTATTATTATGACCATTTTTGCACGTAAACATAGGAGTATTCGTTGAAACTATTCGCCTAAAGGAATATACTTAAAATGTAGTGAATTGACGCCTATTTTTATGGAGGTGCTATATGAATTTTGTACCGTCAGCAGTTAAGGCAGAGGAATGGGGCATAAGTCAAAGACGAGTAGCTATTTTATGTAAAGAAGGACGGGTTCCTGGAGCAGAGTTAGTTGGCAATAGGTGGTTTTTGCCGACTGATGCTGTTAAGCCCGAGGATCCAAGAAAGGCAAAGAAGAATGAGTACTAGAGTTGCAAATCCTATCATTAGAAAAATTGAAGATACTCAGGATGCTTTAGATTTTTTCGAGAGTGTTACTTTGCCTGCAGAGGATGAAAAAACACAGAATATCATTATGAACTTCCCAACAGTATATATTCACAACTGGCAAGAGTCAGGTAATTTTGAAGTATATGTTGGCGAGACAAATGACATTTTTAGAAGAACACGTGAGCATTATGGTGCGGCGTCTGATAAGAAGGCATGGCAGAGCAAACTTACAGAAAAGGATGCGAGCCTTTTTATTATAGGACATGAGCACTTTAATAAATCACTGACACTTGATATAGAAAATCGATTGATGCATTACATGATGAGTATTGATCGTGTGAAGCATGTGCATAATGGACGAGGAAATCCGCAGTCTAGTTATTATCCCGTGGAAGAATTAGATGTGATATTCCGTAGCATTTGGAGAGGATTGCGTCGAGAGAATAAGGAACTCTTTCCAACGGAGAGTTCTATTAAAGACTCGGCTATTTATAAGGCATCTCCATTGCACAAATTAACAAAAGAGCAGGAAAAAGCTAGAGATTTAATCATCCAGAAGGTCAAAAGAGCACTTGAGAAGGGTGAAACGAAACAGTTGATTTTTATCGAAGGCGAAGCTGGAACCGGCAAGACAGTTCTAAATAGTAGTACATTTTACGAATTGTATTGCAGAGCGGAAGAAGATAAAAAAGAGTTGGATTGTCATCTTCTTGTAAATCATGATGAGCAGATTACTGTTTATGAGCAAATAGCTGAAAAGCTTGGACTTACTGAAAAATATGGAAAAGTAGTTAGCAAGCCAACTTCTTTTATCAATAATCACACGGAAGATGATCCGGTTGATGTTGCTTTTATTGATGAGGCACATTTGCTTCTTACACAGGGTAAACAGTCTTATCAGGGACAGAATCAGTTACAAGATATTATCGAAAGATCGCGTGTAACTGTTGTGATGTTTGATGAAAATCAAATTCTGACGACTGAACAGTTTTGGGAGGCGGAAATTTTAGAGCAGTATCGCGAACAGGCAAAGGCTTCTGATAATTACGTGGTGTTAGAAAAGCAGCTTCGTATGCGGGTAGATCCAGAAACGATGGATTGGATTGATTCATTTACGAAAGATGGTGAATTGAAGAAGATACCGGTTTCATCTTCGGGATACAGTATTAGAGTTTTTGATAATCCGGAACTCTTAGATAAAGAGATTAAGAAAAGAGCGGGAGAAAGTGATTCAGCGCTTTCGCGTGTGATTGCTACTTACGACTGGGAATACAGTTCGAATAACAAACCAGAAGCACGTCTGATGAAATATTGGGAAGTGCTTATTGGAAAATGGCATAAACCGTGGAATAGAGAGTTGGAATCAGAACTGTCTAAAAAGGAAAAGCGAGCTATTAAAGGTTTGGCTTGGGCTGAACAACCTCAGACAATTGATGAGGTTGGATCAACATTTACCATTCAGGGGTTTGATTTGAATTATGCAGGTGTAATCCTTGGGCCATCTGTGAAATACAGAAACGGAAAGATCATTTTTGATCCATCTGCTAGTCACAATAGTAAAGCTGTTAGAAACAGAACATTATCGGATGGAACAAAAAAGAAGTTTGGTGAGATGCTGATTCAGCATGAGGTGCGGGTTCTTATGACTCGTGGAGTGAATGGTATGTATATCTATGCATGTGATCCAGAACTTCAGGCGGAACTTATTAAGGCTTCAAAATAGGAAGTAAAATGAAACAAGAGACAATAGATAGAATTAGAAAATTTACGGAAGACCGTGATTGGGACCAATTTCATTCACCATCCAATTTGGCAAAGTCAATTGTCATCGAGGCGGCTGAATTACTGGAATGCTTCCAGTGGGATGATGATAGTTTTGATGAGCAGCATGTTAAAGAGGAACTGGCTGATGTAATGGTTTACTGTCAGAATCTCTTAGATAAGCTTGGTTTTGATGCCGATGAAATCATCAATATGAAGATGTCGCAGAACGAAGCCAAGTATCCGGTAGATAAAGCAAAAGGAAGTAGTGCGAAATATATGGATTTATAGGTGGTAACAATGAGCAATATAAATACGTTATCTTATTACGACGAAAAAGCAAAAGAGTTTTGTGAAAATACAGTTAATGCTGATGTGTCACCCCAGCGAGATAGGTTCCTCAGTTATTTGAAAGAAGGCGCGAGTATTTTAGATTTTGGATGCGGTTCGGGAAGAGATACAAAGGCTTTTCTGGATTTGGGGTATAAAGTCGAAGCTATAGATGGTTCGGTAGAACTGTGTAAAACTGCTTCAGAGTATACGGGTATAGAAGTGAAGAATATGCTGTTTCAAGATTTGAATGATGTTGAAAAGTATGATGGAATCTGGGCATGTTCTTCAATTTTACATGTTTCAAAAGCTGATTTGAAATCAGTGTTAAAGAAAATGGTGACTGCATTAAAAGATGATGGTGTCATATATATATCATTTAAATACGGAGATTTTGAAGGAGAAAGAAACGGAAGATATTTTTCTGATTTTACAGAAGAATCATTTAGAGAATATATATCAGATTGTCCAGATGTTTCTATCGTAGATAGTTGGATGACGGGTGATGTAAGACCGGGGCGAGGAGAAGAAAAATGGTTGAACCTAATTTTGAAGAAATAGGTGAAAACAGTAAGAATAATGCGATTGAATCTATAGTGATAGATTGTCAACCACTGGCGATGACCGGTGATGATAATAAGGCGGTTCAGTTATACGCAAAGCTTTTGTCGAGTTTTGATAAGGCAAAACAGGTTGATATTATTGTGTCTTTTTTGATGGAATCGGGCGTGAAAATGCTTCTTAAGCAATTAGAACGTTCTATCAATGCAGGCACAAAGATACGAATTCTTACGGGTAACTATCTTGGAATTACTCAGCCATCAGCACTTTATATGATTAAGCGCGAACTTGGAAATCGAGTAGAATTGCGATTCTACAATGATTCAAGTAGATCATTCCATCCGAAAGCTTATATTTTTCATTATAATACTCATGGTGAAATCTTTATTGGTTCATCTAATATTTCAAGAAGTGCTTTAACGTCAGGTATTGAATGGAATTATAGATTTAGTACTTTTTCAGATGAGAAAAACTTTAATAAGTTTTGTGATACGTTTGAGGATTTATATCAGAATCACTCGATTGAAGTGACAGGAGATGTGTTACGTGAGTACTCTAAAAACTGGCACAGACCTGCGGCAGCTAAAGATCTAGATAAATATGATGAGGCTGAATCTGATAAAGATACAAATGTAAAGCTGTTATATGAGCCAAGAGGTGCTCAAATAGAAGCATTGTGTGCTTTGGAAAATTCTAGGGCAGAGGGAGCAACAAAAGCTCTTGTTCAGGCTGCGACTGGAGTTGGAAAAACGTATTTAGCAGCATTTGACTCTAAAGAATATAAACGAGTATTGTTTGTTGCACATAGAGAAGAGATTCTTAAGCAAGCCGCTATTTCCTTTCGCAATGTAAGGAATTCAGATGATTACGGCTTCTTTAATGGAGAAGAGAAGACTATAGATAAATCTGTTATTTTTGCTTCGGTATCAACACTTGGCAATGACAGGTATTTGAACGCTGATTATTTTGATATTGATTATTTTGATTACATTGTAGTAGATGAATTTCATCATGCTGTAAATGATCAGTACAGGAGAATAGTAGATTATTTCAAGCCTAAATTTCTTCTTGGTTTAACAGCAACTCCGGAGCGAATGGATGGCAGAAATATATATGAGCTCTGCGATTACAATGTTCCCTATGAGATATCATTATATGAGGCAATTAATAAGGGGATGTTAGTGCCATTCCATTATTATGGAATATATGATGATACTGATTATTCAAAACTTCATTTGGTGAGAGGACATTATGACGAGAAAGAACTAAATGAAACATATATTGGAAATGTCCATCGCCATGATTTGATTTATAAATATTATTGTAAATATGGATCGAATCGAGCATTAGGTTTTTGCTGTTCACGAGCTCATGCGGAGGAAATGGCAAAAGAATTCTGTTTGCGTGGTACACCAGCAGTTGCTGTGTATAGTGACGCGAATGGTGAGTATTCTGAAGCTCGAGATGTTGCAATCGAAAAGCTAAGGGCTGGAGAAATCAAAGCAATCTTTGCCGTTGATATGTTTAATGAAGGTGTTGATATCACTTCATTAGATATGGTTATGTTTCTTCGACCAACAGAATCACCAATTGTTTTCTTACAGCAGCTTGGTCGTGGATTGAGGAAATCAAAGGGCAAGGATTATCTGAATGTTCTTGATTTTATTGGCAATTACGAGAAGGCTGGAAAGGTTAGATTCTTTTTATCAGGAAAACGAGCAGACTCTTATAATAAAAAATCTGGTTGCCCATCAAAGGAAGATATTCCGGATGATTGCTTAATTGATTTTGATATGCGGCTCATTGATTTGTTTAATGAGATGGAGCGGAAACAAAAGAAACTAAGTGACTTGATTAATGATGAGTTTTACAGAGTTAAAGAGTCGCTTGGGCATAGACCATCTCGATTAGAGTTGTTTACAGAGATGGATGATGAAATATACCAGCTTACATTAAAGAATTCAAAGGCCAATGTTTTTAAGCATTACTTAGATTATTTAAATGAACTTGGTGAGCTTAATGAAGAAGAAAAGGACTTCTGTAAAGGAATCGGCAAAGAGTTTATTTCATTAATCGAGAATACGAACATGACCAAAGTATATAAAATGCCTGTACTTATGGCTTTTTATAATAAAGGTGATGTTCTAATGCGGGTTGATGATGTTCTGTTGCTGGCAAGCTGGAAGGAATTCTTTGATACAGGTAAGAATTGGCGAGATTTGGATCCGAATAGTACTTATGAGGATTACAGAGCTATATCGGATGAAAGCCATATAAAAAAGATTCATGATATGCCAATAAACTTCCTGATTAAATCTGGAAAAGGATTCTTTGTGAGCACAGATGAAGTACCAATTTTATTGTGTGAAGAGCTTGAGCCGTTACAAAACAATAGCATTTTTGCTGTGCAGATGAAGGATGTTATTGAGTATAGGACGATGGACTACTATAGTCGTAGGTTGGCGGAGGATAGTAAAAAAATGCGTAGTTGATTTACTTGCTGTAAACATACATTTAGTTAAAAATGGATAAGATATTGAAGACAAAATAATATATGTATTAGGCTTTTGGGTGCATTTAAGCTAAGGGATTCAACGAAGAACTTTAATATAATTCGAAAGGAAAAAGAAAAATGGAAACTAAATCGATTAGAATAAAAGATTTATATACTGGGAAACCAGATGCTAAGGATGAGGTAAATTTTGAAGGTTTTGAAAAGTTTATTAAATCATTTGTTGTGGCAGAACATTTCAATTTAAATTTACTTACAGAAGGTAATAGTTGTTTTATAACAGGGTTTAAAGGAACAGGAAAAACGTCTTTGTTATTTTACTTGGAAGACATAATAAAGAATAAAGATCAATCTGCGTGTGCATCATATGTGTTTTTTAAAGAAGAATTTACAGATGTTAGAAAGGATGAATTAGATAATATATCTAAAAGAGTTTTGTCGGCGATAAGTGTAGAGAGAGACTCGTTAGTCGATATAACCGAATTTGAATATATATGGAGATGGGTTTTTTATAAACAGATAGTAAATGATAACGAAACGTATAGTCGAAACTTGTTTGTAGATGATGATAATTGGAAATCATTTGAGAAGATTGTTGCTCAAATTATAGAGCCAACAAACAAAAGAAAATTTAATATTCCAAATAAAATAAGATTAGCAATTCCTTATAAAGATTCTGTGAGTATGGCAGAGGTAACTCCAGAGGTGGAAGTGGATTTTCGTAAAATGGATAGCAATAATTATTGTAGATTTGTTGAATTAGTAGATGCAGCTGAAGAAGCGCTTGCTTTGGTTCATAGAACGGATATACCATATTATATATTTGTAGATGAGTTAGAAGCATATTATGGAGATAATAGAATTTTTCAAAGAGATTTAAGCATGATTCGAGATCTTATTTTTACAGTTAAGAGATTTAATTCTATTTTTTCTGGCTGTGAGATGAAGAATACAAAGATTATTTGTTCGGTCAGAAGTGAAATCATCAATGCGATTAGTAGATTTATTGTTTCAAAAGAAATAAACAAAGTTGTATCAGGATTTTCTGTTCCGCTTACTTGGAATTACGCAAATACAAATTCATATGCCCATCCTGTTATCAAAATTTTACTAACAAGAATTGGCTTGTTAGAGGCTGAGAGTAACGGGAGTGATTTGTTAAATGTTTATAGGAAATGGTTTCCTGAAACTATTCATGGTATTGAACCCGCGAGTTATATCTTAAATAATAGTTGGTACAAACCGAGGGATATGATTAGATTTTTAATTTGCGCTCAAAATTGTATGTATAATGAAAGCGCATGTTTCTCAGAAAATGTTGTCGATTCATTAACAAAAGAGTATTCTGAAGAAAGCTTAAATGAAATCAGAGAAGAACTGAGGGCTTTATATAAATCAGAAGAAATTGATGATATTATTAGTTGTTTTACGGGTTATAAAACTACATTTTCTGTTAGTGAATTGGAAGAACGAGTTAAACGTTTTTATCCCGATTCGATTATGGCTACAAAATTGAATCAAGTATTGAGGGATTTATATAGACTTGGATTTTTGGGTAATTTTTTGCCGGAAGCGAAAACATATCATTGGCAGCATCGTGGAGATAGTTCAATTATTGTATCAGATGAATGGAGACTATGTATTCATTACGCATTGTATAGGGCTTTATCTATTGGTGGACGAATGGATTATAGACTTAGTAAAGGGAAAAAACCACAGATTGGAGATGTATCGTTGGCGGAATGCGTATCGATAAAGCCTTCTTTTGTTCATTATAAGTTTTATAAGAACGGAAAAGAGTACATTGGTCAAATACATATTTCTGAATTTGGTAGGCTATATAATACATATATTAGAGATTTAAATGATTACATATCCATTGGTGATACTCAAAGGGTTGTGATAGATTCATATAATGAAAGTAGAAAAATCTGGACGTTGAGAATAGCAGAGATATAGAATGAACTAAAATCTGTTGTGGATAATATTAATATGCGAATTATAGATATTTGTAAAGATATTTTGGTTAAAAACTGTTGTTGTTTATGTATGTGGAAGTTGTAATTGCAGCGTTATAGAGAGATTTGAATATTAGTTATTTAATGTAAATTACAAACTTTAACTAGCGAGGTAAACATTTATCATGTACCAACTAGACTATGACTCCGCGGCATCCTACTGGATAGAGCGTGACCGCGACTCTGTTCATATGGAGACAGCTGCTTTAAAAGAAAAGATTGAAGCCTTCATCGGTGCTCATAACACATGTGCGCTTGCGACGGCATCAGCTGATATGGTGCGCAATACACCAATTGAATATAACTATGTGAAGGGGTGCTTTTACTTTTTTTCTGAAGGTGGACTGAAGTTTAAGGGACTGAAGGAGAATAAGAATGTGGGTATTGCTATCTTTGAACCTTATGGTGGAGCCTTTTTCAGATGAATATCTGATGCTGATGGAGTATAAGAAGATTCCAGTGGAAGCTATGAAGAAGTTGCCACAGGCTATGCATCTGATTAAGATGGTGCCGACAACTTATGACTATCTGGATTCTGATTTGAAGAAGGATGGCTTCGGAAGCAGGCAGCATTTGGAGGTTTAGGTAACATTAATCAATATGGAGGAAATAGTGACTTCTGGTCCAGTCTTTATAAGAGTGGTGACATAGACATCAAGATGCGCGAGTCCTGCTATGCAGACTATCTGGAAAGTATTTACGAATATAAAGAGGATAGAGCACAGCAGGAGGCATTCATTGAAAAGCTCAAGGATGGATTTGCTATGCAGATCATGGATGTAGCGAATTGCAAATTAATTGATTATCATAGCTTTAAGGATATGCTCCATGGAGAATGGCACTTCAAAGATGCGTATGAGTATTTCACCAATCTGGTGTCAGAGTACGCGGACGAAGATTAGGAGGTGCTATGGAGACCTATATTATAGAGCTGTTTAATGGTTAGAAATGGGTAGGTAAGGAAAAGATACGCACGGATGATTATGACGATGTGCTGAAGCGTGTAGCTGAGATTGTTGTTAAGACAGAACATAGAGTAGAAATCTGGGATAGCGTAGCGTATAAGCATCGAAATAAGGATGTATGTAGGTGGTTATGGGCCAGTCTCACTGATGTGAGGCCGGCTTTTTTACATAATAGGCGTCTAAAAATATTGACAAATTTATGGACAATGGATAATATGTCTATAAATAAGCGATAATTTATAGACAAAGAGAAGCAAGAAGGAGGAAAAGGATGGAAGAGCAACTTTCATTATTTGATGTAGTAGAAGGGTTTAATATTATTAATGGCGGAAAAGGCAATAATGATGAGCCTAACGATCAGATTAAATGCTATCGTACTGAGCTAAAGAATGTTGAATATAGAACAGTAGAGAATTTATTTGCGGGTTTTAATTCAATTAAGGCAATTACGTTTTCTTATGAGATAGGATTCATAGATTTTATTATGCGGCAGTTTGATTATGGTGAAATTATATTAGGGGCAGATTTTATTGTTGAGAAAGATGATAAGCTAAATAATTTTATGGCAGAGGTATATACCAATGCATATGAAGCTGGAAAAGCAATTAAGTTACATAAACGATTAGCAGAAATGCTAAAAGACGGTGACATTGAGTTTCGTACACCTTTGTATATATTGGACCATCGTAAAATATATCTTTTAAAAGCAGATGACGGTAGAACTCGTGTAATAATGGCTTCAGCTAATATGTCTAGAGGTGCGTGGAATAATGAACAAATGGAGTTCTATACTTATGATGATTCTCCATATTGTTATGAAGAATATTTGCATGACTTTGAGGCGATGTGGCAAGACTCCCAAGATATTCCATATGCTGTTATATCTGCAAAAAAAGAAAATGATCTTATTGAAGGCAATCCTGTTTTAAAGGAAGTAAAAGAGAAGGGGCGTACCATTGTACTTAAGCAACAAGAAGATAGTTGTGAAATTGAAAATGTTAAATATTTTATAGATCATAAAAAGATTAACAGTGAATATAAAGTTATTATTGATGGAGTGAACCCAAAAGCGAAGAATGGCTTTATAGAAATTATTCCAAAGACACTTGAAAAGATAGAGCATAATTATAAAAAGCTTTTATGTAAAACAATGAAGGTGAACAATGTTTCAAAACCATATCCTTCTCTTGAGTTTAATTATGCGGATAAGCAAGCGACTATAGATGGTAATCTATTGAATCTTAATCCTTCAGAGGAAGAAGTAAAAAAAGATATTGATGAGCTGCTTGGAATGTATGAAAACTATAATGAATTTGTTGGAAACAGCAAGAAGCTGAAAGAAACACATTTTAAGATGATGAATGCTATTTTTTGTTCACCATTCAACGCCAAGCTACGTTGTACAGCTATGCTTAGAGGTATCAAGGCGGCTACGGATAGTTTGCCATTATTCCTACTTGCAGCATCAAGT
The DNA here is from genome assembly GCA_000702525.1 of Lachnospiraceae bacterium AC2012. Lineage (GTDB taxonomy): Bacteria > Bacillota > Clostridia > Lachnospirales > Lachnospiraceae > FD2005. The sequence continues at coordinate 833,850 of JNIN01000001.1, read as the reverse complement.
GAAGCAGATAGTGGAAAGACTTTTGCAGTAAGAGCTGCACTTAAAATGATGACAGGTGAAGACTTGAATATCATGAATAAAGCATCGTGTAAAAAAGAAGATATTAAAGCGGTGCAATTAGCTTGCAAAGGAATACCATTCTTTGTTGATGAGTTAGATAATAGATTTCTTTCAACGATAAAAGATATTATTAAATTTCCATCTACGTGTGAAGAAAATCAGCTTGAAAATCAGCCAATGATTATTTTTGCAAGTAATGACGTTATTGAGCCGGATACTATTTTAAGAAAGAGAATGGTATTCTTGCGTTTTGATGGTGGACTGCCTAGTGACATTGATTTGAGTGCGACAAAAGGAAAAGGGGAAGGCATTATTCGGAGATTAGGAACAGGTCTATATCGTGAGTATCTCCGCAGAATGTTAGATTCAGTCACCGAAATTTTGGAATATATGATTCATGAAAAGAGTATTCCTGATTCATATTATCCTGATATTATGGAGATATCTTCAAAAACGCTTCTTAATATATTAAGTGACTATGGATATGATATTCCAGAATACTTTAAAATACTTACTTGGAGAGATGATTATTCACCAAATGCTAACTGTATTTCTGAGGATTCGATTGAAGAAATAAATCAGTTATATCAACATAATAAGAAGGCATTTACTGTGGAAAAAGAGTTTGTAACGATAGAACTCGGGTCTGATAAGGGAAGCCAGAAGCGATGTGAAAACTGGAAAAACACATTGCCAAATGAGCTTAGACCGGAGTATCAAAAGCTTCGTGATTGTAGTAAGATTACTCTTGATAGAAAAGAATTAGAAAAACGTTTAGGGTATAAGCTTGGTTCTTTCCCTTTTTTTAGGAGATAATAAATGACTATATATCAGTATGCGGATTCAACAGAAGATTTACAAATGTTTATGACGCCAGTAAGTTTTATTAATATGCAAGAGGAAATGAAGTATAAGTATCCAATTTATAATACTCATGGATACGAGAACGCATTTCAAAATCATTTGGAAGTACCTGTTCCCGGATATCATTTACCAGTTATGGTTGTAAATACAGTTGAGAATAGACGTAGTTTTAAAAATTTTGAACTTTTAAAGAAAAATTGTAATGATGGTGATGCTATTGCGGTTACATCAGTGAAAGCTCTTGGATTGAATGAAAAAGATATTGTTGCGCAATTGGATTGGTTTATAGACCATAATATTCCTCTTATAATATGCGATATTCCATCAACCTATGAATATGGGTTAGCAAATTCTGTAAATAGGGCTGTGCTTTCTACAATTAGGCAATCATTAGTGGAAGTGAATAATATAGTTCTTAAACCAAGTAAGCATAATGCTGGTAGACCTAATATGAAGTATCCTGAAAATTGGGAAGAACTATATGTTCAATGGGAAAATAAGAACATTACTTCGAAGGAGTTTATGGAGAAAGCAAATCTTAAGAAGGCAACATTTTATAATTTGTTATCAGATTATAAGAAGAACCTAGAACTTCAGGATGAATTAAATCAAGAAATGGCTTAGCGCAATTATTAGTAATGGGTAGTCCATTTTTAGACTACCCATTTTAGTGGTATGACACAAGTTAGATTAATGAACCATTTTAATATTAAATTGTATGCTAAAATCGTGTAAGTGATTAAAATGTGCATTTAGGCACTATATTGGAGGTGGATATCATATGGATAAAAATATCGAAATAGATAAATTAGATGAAAATATATGCACTGAGTTTAGGGAGGCTGTTGTAGAATCACCAATTCTTTCAGAAGAACGTGAGCTTACAGATTTGTATAATTTATGCTGCGTTGTCATGGATAGATTGGATACATCAGTTAGGTACTTAAATAATCATTGGAGTTATCCAAACTCTGAGGAAGAGTTTATTTGTTTTATTATGTTTGCATGTATGCTGAATGATGGCGTGAATATGATATATAAAAGAACAATTGGGGGAGAACCAGTAAGTAATTTTAGAAAAAAGTATTTCCTTGATGCATGTAGGAAAGAACCGGTTTCTATGAATGAAGAAGAGTGTCCAACGGATGAAAGCTTTTTTGAGTATTTTCGATCTATTTCTATAGCACATCCATATGAAACAAATAGAAATAAATCATTTAAAAATATATTTGGTACACAAGTTTCTCCATGGGTAATTGCTAATAAACATACATTGTACTCGTTTCATTGTGATGAACCTGTAGGCGTGAGACTATATGCATCAAAGCGAGATGAGGATGATTGGGATTCACATGATATTGTTTTTTCGTTTGATTGTATAAAAGGGTTTATCAGTGAAAAATACGGTGAATTAAAACGTGTTACCGAGTGGGTTAAGAAAAATTCGGAAGAAGTATTTTCGGAATGGAGGAAGGTAAAAGTAAATAGAAGTGGCAATCCAGAACAAGTGCTTAGAAATATATGCGAAATATTGGATCAGAGACATGAAAGTACATATTCGGTCGAAAGATTATTGGAGGAATTATTATGCCCAATATCAAATACGGATAATTTAGAGACTATAAAAGAATACAGAGGTTATATTGAATCGCATATCCCACAAATATGTGATTCAGTTGATAGTATGAACAGCATGGGAAATTATGAAGTAATTATAGATGCACTTAGTATTTTTCCGAATAATTTACATAGAATGGCATATTACCAATTAGAAAAGATATTTACATATTTGAATGAAAAGCACGAATACATATCACCAAATAGTAATGAGATGTGGGGACTTATACAAGCTGAGAGGTTTTATCAAGAATTTGCAAAAAAATGGGTAGTAATTGATGTGAAAAAAATGGATTATCAAGAAATTAAGTTATTAGTAAGAACTGCTTTGTATTTAGAGAGCAAGGAACAGGGACTAATATAATGAGAAATAATCTTTGTTATAGAAAATGTTTTGATGAAATGGATCTTTATGCATGATCTTGCATTTAATAAAATGTATATTGTTAGGGGGATTATTTTATGGATTATAAGAATATGGAAAATAGCGATTTGGCGTCGGTAATGGTTAATTATATTGGTCGAACGGAACATCTTATGAAAATAATTAGCATGTATCTAGACGGTAATAGAGATGTTACAGCAGAAATGATACGTAGGGAGTATTCTGTTTTGAAGCGTGAGCTAAGGGAGGACGCACATTATTTAGAGTTAGGAAAAAATGCAAATGGTAGTGACTTATATTTAGGATTCTTTATTCCAAGCATTAAGGAGGCTGCTGCAGGGGGCTTTACTATTCCGGTTAATGGAAAAGTTAATCAAGATATGTATAATGCCGTTTCAGAAGCAAACTATAAACTTCAGAAATACATGTCACTTGAAGAATGGGGAGAATGTATGTAGTTAGTGTGATGGTAGACAATTGATAGGAGAACGTTTCAGGTATAATGAAATATGTTCTGGAATAGTAAGGAAGAATAAAGAAAAAATATATATGGATGAGATGGAATTATTTAAGGTGGTGCATAGTGAATTATTAATGTCTATGCAGTATCTAGAGCAAGATTTAAAAATTATATATGCAACACTAAAAGATGGCCAATTTAATGACAATTATGAAATTCTTGCAGATGCCCCATTGGGAAAAATTCTTATTGAATTCCGAAAACTAGATAAGGAAAAGGGGTTTGCCAAGATTAAGCCTAAAGATTATGAACTATTAGAAGACATAAGGGAAATCCGTAATTACTGGGCTCATCAGTGTTACTTGGATTTTCATTATATTGATAATGATCAAGAAAAATACGAAGTATTTCAAGAGGTTAAAAGGCGATTACATTATGATGAACAACGAGTGTATGATCTTCAACAACGCATGGAAAAATTGCGTATAAGTGTAGTTAAGAAATATAGGAATAAAAAATAACTTGGCATTGCAGGACTTAAACTTTTGGCAAAGGAATAATAAAACTATGGATTTTCAATTACTACCTGTTGAGGAAGCAGACTTACCGATATTTAAATATGACATGCAGGAAGCTTTTCAATTAGGGGCGGCTGCGTGGGAAGAGAACTTGGATGAAGAAATTCTGCCAGAGTCACATATAAATAAATCATTGAGTACCAAGGGTGCGATAGCTTATAAAGCTGTTGTTAATGGAGAGCTTCTTGGTGGAGCGATTGTTTTGATTAATGGAGAACACGGAGACTTGGATTCCCTTTATGTAAAGAGTGGAACACAAAGCAAAGGGATAGGTCAAATGATTTGGAATGCGATTGAAGAAAAGCACCCGGAGGTCACTCTTTGGGAAACCTGTACTCCTTATTTTGATACCAGAAACCTGCATTTCTATATTAATCGCTGTGGATTTGCCGCAGTGGAGTTTTATAATTCAAAACACATAGATCCGAAGGCTCCAGATGGAGATGATGGTTCGGATTTATTTTTTAGATTTGAGAAGAGGATGTAGTAAAAATGGCAGAAGAGATTTTTGATATCGTAGATGAAAACGGGCAGCCTACAGGCGAGACAGTGACCAGATCGCAGGCGCACGCTGAGGGCATTAGACATAGAACTGCTCACATTTGGGTGGTTCGTGAAAAGGGAGATAAGACAGAGGTTCTTTTACAGAAGAGAGCTATGAATAAGGATTCTTTTCCGGGCAGATATGACACTTCATCTGCTGGGCATATTCAGGCTGGGGATGAGCCATTGGAATCTGCTGTTAGAGAATTGTCGGAGGAGCTTGGTATCCAGGCGGATCCGGATGATTTGCATTTTGCAGGAACATTTCCAATTCAGTATGAAAAGGAATTCCATGGCAAGCCATTCAAGGACAATGAAATCGCATTCGTCTATGTCTATGACGAGGAAGTAGGAATCGATAACCTTACCATCCAAAAGGAAGAGCTGGACAGTGTAGAGTGGTTCGACCTGGAGGAAGTGTATCAGGCATGCCAGCCACCGAGGGATGAGAAGTTCTGCGTTCCTATGGGCGGACTTGAGATAGTTCGTAAATACGTTAAAGCAGATGAGAGAAGGTCTGAACGAATATCATATGGAATGTCTATTGGTATGTGCATCGGTATAGCTGTTGGAGTGGCTATTGGAGCAGCTACTGATAGAATTGGAACCTGGATGTGTGTCGGCATGAGCGTTGGAATGATTCTTGGAATGGTTATGGGAAATAGGAAGAATCGCGAAGAGAAATAGAGTATTTAAATCAAGAACAGGAGGCACTTCGGTGCCTCCTGTCTGGTTATTTTACATATTCTGCAATGGCACGGCTGACAAACTCGGCAGTACCATTTCCACCGGCTTTATCGATGTTTGTTTTGAATTCGCCTTCTGCGGCGTACATCTTACCAAGACCTGCAAGAATTTCATTGGTGCATTCATAGAAGTTTTTTGTGATGTAGTTCTGGATGTCCTTTACCATAGCCTGAGCTTCGGCAGATTTAGGATCAGAATCCTTAAGCTTGCCACATTTCTCAAATAACTTCATGAAGTTACTCCAAAGCTTTTTCTCATCATCTGTTGAGCGAGAAGCTGACTTCTGTTCATATTCTGAAAAAGCCTTGCTGTCTCCCCATTGCTCTTTCGCTTTTCTTGTGTATTCCTCTAACTTACTAGTATCAAATGCTGTAAAATCCATAATATTATTTCCTCCGTTTTGTATTCCACGGGCGAAATCTATAAGGCTTTCCAGATGCTCTTTTTTCATTGTAAGAAGTTCAATCTGTTGTTCTAGAGCCTTCTTCTTATCAAAATCAGGCCGCGTAATGATTTCCTTAATTTCTTTTAACGGGAACTCCAGCTCTCTGAATAATAAAATCTGTTGCAAACGTTCCATTGCTGCATCGTCATACAGTCGATACCCTGATTCAGTGTACTCTGCCGGCTTTAGTAGTCCAATTGAATCATAGTATTGCAGTGTGCGTATACTCACGCCTGCTAATTTGCTTACTTCATTTACTGTCATCATTGCTTTTCCCTCCGTGGTAATTATACAATAAACTATGACGTAACGTTAGGGTCAATAGTTTTTCTATAATCCAAAATGTTGATGGGAGCTACATATTTTCTTTCCAAAATGTTGATTTGAGTATATAATATACTTATCAAAATGTTGATGGAGAAAGAATTATGTTAAAAAGAAAGCTCACAAAACAGCTTGAAAACTGGGTTTTAACTAAAAATAAAAAGTGTTTGATTGTCCAAGGCGCAAGACAAACTGGAAAAACTTTTGCTATTGAGAGGTTTGCAGAGGCGAAATACGAGGAATTAGTGGAAATAAATTTTAAGCAGACCCCTTCTGCTGTTGAAATCTTTTCAGGAGATCTTACTGTTGAAAATATGGTGCTAGCATTACGCTTCCGGTTTCCAGACAAGAAAATCATACCTGGGAAGACATTGATTTTTTTAGATGAGATTCAGGAATGTGAGGAGGCAATTACATCCTTGAAGTTTTGGGCGCTAGATAATCAATATGATGTAATAGCGTCAGGTTCTTTACTTGGAATAGATTATAAAAGAGCCTCATCCTATCCTGTTGGGTATGTAGATTATCTAAGGATGTATGGCTTGGATTTTGAAGAGTTTCTGTGGGGGATAGGTTTATCAGAAACTGTAATTGGCTCATTGCATTCATATTTGAAGACAATGAAACCAATCCCTGATTCTGTTCACAAGCAGATTATGCAATATTACAGATTATATATCGCAATTGGAGGTATGCCTGAGGCAGTTCAAAAGTATATTGATACAAAAGATTTTAGAGATGTGGATTTTGTTCAAAAAAATCTGCTGCAAGGGTATCAATATGATATAGCTCACTACGCAACAGCGGAGGAAAAGGTTAAAGCAGAAAAGTGCTATTTAACTCTTGCAAAACAATTACTTGATAAAGAAAATCATAAATTTCAATATAAAGAAATAGAGCATGGAGCAAGGGCGCAAAAGTATTATTCGAGTATTGAGTGGTTGCTTAGGGCTGACATGGTACAATTATGCAAATTGGTTACTGATGTTAAATATGACTTAGAAGATTACGCAAGAAATGACTTTTTTAGAGCGTATACAACAGATTTGTCGCTTTTAGTATCTATGAAAGACTTTTCATTGAAGCAGCATATTGTAGAAAATACACTATCTGGTAATACAAAGGGTGGATTATATGAATGTGCGGTTGCAGATGCACTTCATAAAAAAGGATATGATCTGTATTTCTACAAAAATGAAACCACAAGGAAAGAATTGGATTTTATTATTCAAGTTGATGGTAAGGTCGTTCCTATAGAAGTTAAAAGTGGTAAGACTAAAGCCAATTCACTAAGTTCAATTATCAAGAAGGAAAAGAACATACCTTATGCATATAAGTTCATGGATGGAAATATAGGTGTAAGCGAAGACGGTATCATTACATTGCCTTTGTACATGGCAACATTTATATAATAGTATTATGCAAATGGCTATATTGGAAAAATGAAATTGGGAGGGGGTAAACCATGTTAGAAATATTAAAAGCGAGGTTTCAGGATAATAAGAATCTTCATATGGAATTGAGTTGGCTTGACGTGGAGAAACGTTTGCTTGAGCATCCGGAGTCCATGGACGTTTTGAGAAGGATGGAGGAGAGCGGCGGAGAACCGGATACCATCGGTTATGACGAAAAGACGGGAAAGCTAATTTTCTGCGACTGCGCAAAGGAGTCCCCTTCTGGGCGTAGAAGCCTGTGCTATGACGAAAAGGCATTACAGGGGCGTACTAAAAATCCGCCGTCAGGCAGCGCCGAATGGAAAGCAAAAGAAATCGGCGTTTTGATTATGACGGAGGAACTCTATCGCCGACTGCAAAGTCTCGGGGAATTTGATTTGAAAACGTCAAGTTGGATTACTACGCCGGATGATATTCGCGACAAGGGCGGTGCATTGTTCTGTGAACGACGTTACGGAACGGTTTTCACATTCCATAACGGGGCGGATTCGTACTATTCCGCGCGCGGGTTCAGAGGTTATACTCTTATTTAAATCATCGAATAGTTTAACTACATAGGAGGGACAATAATGCATTTTGAAACTGAAATCATAACTTGTAAGAGTGGCAAAGAATTAAGGATTGTATCTATAGGTCCTGATTATGCGGAACAATTTCTTGATTTTATGCATCAAGTATCTAATGATACACATTTTATGTCTAGATATGGGAATGAAGTTGGACAAACAGAGAAAGATATTCTTGCTGAAAGAGAACGATTAAATGGACTTTTCGAGGATGATCGTCAAGGTATGCTTTCCATTTTTGATGGAAATAGAATTATTGGGAATATAGCTATTAGAAATGTAGGTAAAGGAAGAAAAACTAAACATCGTTGCAGTATTGGCCTTGCTGTTCGAAAAGAATATCATGGAGAAGGATTAGGTACCATACTTATGGAATATGCAATTAAATTTGCTAAAACTGCAGGATATCAGTATATAGAACTCGGTGTCCTTTCAGATAATAAAACTGCGCAAGGTCTCTATAAAAAAATGGGCTTTGAAGAATGGGGACGACTTCCTAATGCATTTATACTTGATGATGGAAGTAACCTTGATGAAATCACTATGTATAAGGCTATATAGTATAAAATCCAGGTTGTCGACCTAATTGAATATTGAACGTTACATAGCAGTTATCTCAATCGAGGTAGCTGCTTTTTTGCACTCATTTTGAGCAGTAACTATTCACTATTCAAAGGAGGTAGGCAATGGATTATGATAACGTTTCTTGACACAGACGGTTAAAAGACGTTATACTTCATTTAGAAACGATTATTAACTCAAAAGGTCAAGAAGCGTTGAGGTGTAGTTATGCTATATGATTATTTGATTGAAAATTATAAAGCCTATGAACCAATTTTTACATCAGATATAGATTTAGGTATTCCTGGTAATTCGTTACGTCCAAAGCTGAAGGCGCTAGTAGATGCAGGAAAGCTTTGCCGATATGATGCAGGAATCTATTATCTACCAGGGAAATCGAAGTTAAAAGGATTAGTACCAATATCAGCTAGTACTGTTGCAAGATGTAAGTACGTTAGTCAGCGAGGTAAGGTGCGTGGGTACTATGCTGGATTTACATTTGCAAATCAAATGGGACTTTCTCTGCAGGTTCCATATGTTCAAGAAATAGTTTCAAATGAGGCGAGTGCTAAGGTTCGAGAAATTGAAATAAAGGGGCAGAAATTTTTGCTTAGAAAGCCAAGAACTGTCATTACTGAAGAAAACTATAGAGTATTACAGTTTCTGGATTTTTTAGTTGACTTTGACAAATATATTGACGGATCTGTTGAGGATATTCCGGCTAGGTTGGTTCAGATTATTAAAGATGAAAATATCACAAAAAAAGTAATTGATGCGTACATCAGCTTGTATCCTACAAAGGTATACAAGAATTTGTATGAGACAGGAGTAGTATATGCTATTGCATAAAGATAGAGAGCAATTTATAGCTATTGTAAACGCTGTATCAAATGAGATGTCTATTCCTATACCAATTGTGGAGAAGGATTATTCATGGCGGATTCATGGAACTGGCTGGCGTGCTATGTATGATACCTGCGTTGTTACTAGGAAATGATAAGTTTGATATTGGAATGTTTTTTTGAATTTAAGCGTTATATCTTAATAATCTTGAGGCCGCAGCCACTTGAGGTCGCAAATTGCGACCTCAAGTTAATGTAAGTAGGAGGATAAAATAGCAGTTATCTCAATCGAGGTAGCTGCTTTTTACAATTGAAGTTGTAAAAGGTTGTAAAAGGTTGTAAAAGGTTGTGAAAGAATAATTAAGTTGTAAAAGGTTGTAAAAGGTTGTGAAAGATTTTACGTCCAGCGGTTTTGTGTTATCCTTATTATAGTTGGAATTGCAGGACTTAAGATTCTAGCAGAGGTAGAGGAATAACAATGAGACAAGAAACAATAGATAGAATTAGAAAATTTACAGAAGACCGTGACTGGGACCAGTTCCATTCTCCATCGAATCTGGCAAAGTCGATTGTCATCGAGGCAGCAGAATTATTAGAATGCTTCCAGTGGGATGATGAAAATTTCGATGAGCAGCATGTGAAAGAAGAACTTGCTGACGTGATGGTTTACTGTCAGAATCTCGTAGATAAGCTTGGTTTTGATGCTGATGAAATCATCAATATGAAGATGTCGCAGAATGAAGCTAAGTATCCGGTAGAAAAGGCAAAAGGAAATAGTGCCAAGTATACGGAGCTGTAAGAGAAATAACATTTTATAGACATTATCAATAAGGTCGATTATAATTATCCTCTACTAGGGTAAATGAGTTGTTAGAGTGGAGGAAATTTTATGGCATTTATTGGATTATTATTAGTGATGATATTAATGATTGCGGCTTTTTTTGCTGTTGTGGGACTTGTATTATTTCTCATAGGCTTAGGTCTCACGGCGATTATTAGCAGTGCGGTCCTTGCCAACACGGGTAAAAGTCTTAGTGAATCTAAGAAAAAGAAAGCTTTAGTAATCATACTTCTTATAACTGCAGCACTGGCACTGATTCCATCAGGATTATTAATCTATCAGTTTGTAATTACATTCTTGATGTAAGAGGCGTTTCTTTATCGCAGTATATTTTTTTTAGATGAAGCAGGAGACACTTCGGTGCCTCCTGCTTGTTTTTGACTTGACAAAAGTCCGGAATCGGACTAGAATACAAAAAGTCTGATTTCGGACTAAGGAGGTAATATGCAAAAGCAGGATAATACAATGCATCAGTTTGATGCCATTTATGGAGAAATATCAAATGTATATCATGAAATCAATCGCAAGTTGGGATTGACGGATACGGAATCTATTGTTTTGTATTCGGTGGCAGTTGATAAAAATGTTTCCCAAAAGGCAATCTGTAGTTTATCAGGTCTCAGCAAGCAGACAATTAATTCTGCTATTAAGAAGATGATTCGTGATGGGATTTTAGAACCTTTGTCTGGTCATAAGAATGAGACGCTCACCCCAACGAAAAAGGGTCAAAAGATAATCGAAGAGAAAATAAGTGTTTTGATTGAAATGGAAAATAGAATTTTTACATCATGGGCGCCAGAGGAAAGGAAAATCTTTATTGATTTGTACGCAAGATATTTGGATATGCTCAAGGATGAGTGTGATTGTTTAGAAGTTTAGTGAGGTATTTGTGAGAAGTATTTTTAGAAAAAAAGTAAAACATAATGCGATCGAGTTATCGAATCATTTTACATATTCGTCCTTAATTCGGTTTACTATGTCATCCATGTTGATGATGGTTTTTGCATCCATTTATACAGTTGTGGATGGATTCTTTGTTTCCAATTATGTAGGCAGTACGCCTTTTGCAGCGTTAAATCTAATCTTTCCATTTGTTATGTTTTTCTCTGCAATCGGATTTATGTTTGGTGCTGGTGGAAGTGCTTTAGTGGCTTTGACCTTAGGACTGGGAGAAGAGAAAAAGGCTAACGGCATCTTTTCTTTCATCATTTATATGGCATTGGGGTTAGGCTTATTACTGTCCATCATTGGATTTATTTTCACACCGCAGGTGGCGGTGTTCTTGGGTGCAAGTGGTGAGATGCTTCCATATTGCATTATTTATGCCAGAGTTTCTTTTATTGGACTTCCGGCATTTATGCTTCAGAACTGTTTTCAATCTTTTATGATTACAGCGGAGAGACCACAGCTTGGACTGAAGATTACTCTGATTGCCGGCATTACGAATATGATTCTTGATGCACTTTTCATGGGGTTCTTTGGCTGGGGACTTTGGAGTGCAGCACTTGCTACGATTATGGGACAGTTAATTGGTGGTTTAGTTCCGCTTTTTTATTTCTTTGGACCGAATGGGTCGAAGCTTAGACTTGGAAAGCCGTTAATCGATTTCTCAGCTTTAGGCAAAGCGGTAGTGAATGGTTCTTCTGAGTTTTGCTCCAATGTATCCACGTCGATTGTGAATATGCTTTATAATTTCCAGCTGATGAAATTTGCCGGGGAGCAGGGTGTATCTGCATATGGCATTATCATGTATACGAATTTCGTATTTATTGGCATTTTCATGGGTTATTCCATGGGGGTTGCTCCTATCGCAGGATATAACCTTGGTGCAGGAAATTATGATGAGCTTAGAAATGTTTTCAAAAGAAGCATCAAACTTATTGCGGGTACTTGCTTCGTTATGACAGTTATATCCCTTTTGACGGCTGGGTTTATGGCTGGTATATTTGCAAAAAATGATGCTTCCTTATATGAGATGACGCGACATGCCATTTTGATCTATTCCATTGCATATTTGTTTGTTGGATGGAGCGTTTTCTCATCAGCATTCTTTACAGGACTTAACAATGGTGTAATATCGGCTGCTATATCATTTCTTAGAACCTTAGCGTTCCAGGTAATAGCGGTACTGACTTTACCAGTATTTTTTGGTTTGAATGGAGTGTGGGCGGCAATCGTTGTAGCGGAAGGCTGTGCATTTGTATTTTCGTTATTTTGCTTGTTACGATATAGAAATAGATATCACTATGTTTAAGTTTGGCAATTACAGGTATAGAAGTTCACTTGCTTTTAGGTTCTAAAGATAGTATTTTTGTTTAGTAATAGAAATTGACAATTTAGAGTTGACGAGGTTCGTAGATGACGAGAGAAGAATGGTTTGCGCAGCTATTTGATAGGCTTGGCAGATCAAAGTTTAGAACAAGCTTTAAGCTGAAACAGAAGGATATTGACTATATTAATGAGAGAGGTTTCGATACCATAAGAGAGCATGCAAGGGATTTTATTGCAAAGAGGGAAGCGCCAGCAGTGATTCCGAATGATGGAAAGCAGACGCCAACCAAGGGGCATCCTGTATTTATCGCTCAGCATGCGACTGCAACGTGTTGTCGAGAATGTATTCGGAAGTGGCATAAGATTAGCCCTGGTAAGGAGCTGTCCGAGATTCAGCAAGAATATTTAGTAGATGTGATTATGACGTGGATTGAAAGGGAATATGAAAAAAACAAGGATATAATGTGACTTTAATTCTATATGAGAGGGAGGCATTTTATATGAAAACTTTAATCATTAATGGACAGAATCACCATGGATCGACGTATCATATTGGGAAAGAGTTGGCAGATAAAATTGGTGGTGAAACAAAGGAGTTTTTTCTACCAAAAGATTTTGGGGAATTTTGTCTGGGATGTACCAATTGTTTTATGAAAGGCGAAGAGCATTGTGCACATTATGAAAAGCTAAAGCCCATTGTCGATGCTTTGGATGAGGCTGATGTTATAATTCTTACAAGTCCTGTATACGTTATGCATCCTACTGGCGCTATGAAAGCGTTTTTGGATCATCTTGGGTATCGTTGGATGGTACACAGACCAGAGGAAAAGATGTTTCAAAAGCAGGGCATTTGTATAAGTACGGCAGCGGGAGCAGGGATGAAGTCTACCAACAAGGATATGGCAGACAGCTTGTTCAATTGGGGAATTCCAAAAATCTATAAATACGGAATGGCTGTAGCTGCTTCAAGTTGGGACGAAGTTTCTGAAAAGAAGCTGGCTAAGATTCATAAGGATATGGACCGACTTGCAGCGGATATAAAAAATCATCATGGCAAAGTGAAGCCGGGATTGAAATTAAGAGGTTGGTTTATGCTTTGTCGAATGATACAAAAGAATGGTTATAATCCTATGGATATGGATTATTGGAAGCAAAAAGGTTGGACAAAGGGTAATCGTCCGTGGAAAGATAGAAATTAGAAAGAGAGTAAGAGAAGTATATGAATATACAAATATTCGGAACGAAGAAGTGTAATGATACGAAGAAGGCGGAGCGTTTTTTCAAGGAGCGTGGCATTAAGTATCAGTTTATTGATATGAAAGCGAAAGGTATGAGCAAGGGAGAATTGACATCTGTTGCTTCAGCAAATGGAGGAATCACGAATCTAGTGAATCCTGATGCGAAAGATAAGGATGCGGTAGCTTTATTTCAGTATATTGCAGATGAAGATAAACTGGAGAAGTTACTTGAGTCGCAGCAAATTATCAAGACACCGGTTGTGAGAAATAGAAAGCAGGCAACACTTGGTTATCAGCCAGATGTTTGGAAGAAATGGGAGTAACATGGCATTGCAGTTTGACGAATGGCGTGTTTTTTTATGGAGGATATAGATATGTTTCGAAAAATGCGTAGATTTAAGCAACAAGTGTCAGAGGCTGAATGTATTGAGATTTTAAAGAGCACTAAACGTGGTGTGCTATCGGTGATTGGAGATGATGGATATCCGTATGGAATGCCAATTAATCACTATTATTGTGAGGACGATGGGAAGATATATTTCCATGGAGCAAAGGCAGGTCACAAGATTGATGCAATAAAAGCATGTGATAAAGCCAGTTATTGCGTTTATAATGATGGATTTCGTAAGGAAGGTGATTGGGCGTTAAATATCACGAGTGTGATTACTTTTGGTAGAATTCATTTGGTTGAAGATGAAGCGGTTGCACTTAAAATCTGTTCAGAGCTTACGAAGAAGTTTACCGATGATCAGGCGTATTTAGATCAGGAGATACAGAATTCTTTCCGAAATGTTCAGTGTATTGAGTTTGTACCAGAGCATATGACAGGAAAGCTTGTGAATGAGTCATAATAAGAAATGACGCATAGCTTCTATGCGGCGATTTTCCAAATACCATTTTCTAGATCATAGTAGAGGCGAATGGATTTATTCTGTCCAAAAACGATTATAGTACATTCAAACATCATGATTTTGTTGTATACGTAGATTCCGTCCGGAGTGGTATATGCGCAGTTTTTGTCTACAATACGATACTGCTTGATATTGTAGGCCTGATAGATACCATCTTCATCAGTGACCCGCACACGCATAGGTATAATGTCTCCGGTTTTTGTATGTTGGCATATAACATCAACAGTGGTTGGTTTCATTTGACCCATGAGAAGTACTCCTTTCCGAATATGTAAATCCATTATAGAACAAATGTTCGTGTTTGTAAAGGGCGATATAGAATGGGAGGTGCTTCGGCGCCTCCCGTTTGTTTTAAAGGCAGATTAGGTGTTTCGTGATGAGTAAGGGTTTTGTATAATGGAAAGCAGTGAAGTAAAAAATAAGGATTTCGTGGGGGACAATACGTACTATGAAAAAGAAGCGTTTCAAGATTTTTGGGCGAGTTTTAGTGATTTTCATCCTTGTTATAATCGTTGGATGGTGGGGACTTTGTGTAAAGCTTTATGATGATAATATAAATATTCGTAGTGAGAGTTATGAGCCACTCATGCTACGCGTTGAAGATTTTGAAGGATTGCAGTGCAAGGAATATACATTTCCATCCAATCAGGGGCAGAAGCTAGCCGGTTATCTGTATAGTTATGGAGAAGAACAGCATGGGATAGTGGTTATAGCGCACGGATTTGGTGGAGGCGGTCACAATTCCTATATGGACTGCGCGGACTTTTTTGCAAGGAACGGGTATTATGTGTTTGCCTATGATGCTACCGCAACAGATAAGAGTGAAGGAGACGGGCTCGGTGGTGTTCCGCAGGGAGTGATAGATCTTGATTATGCGATCTCATTTGTGGAATCGAATGAAGATATTCCGGAACTGCCGATAGTTCTTTTTGGTCATAGCTGGGGTGGATATTGCGTCAGTGCTGTATTGACATATCATCCAGAGGTGAAGGCAGTTATAGAGTGCTGCGGGTTTAACAGATCTTCGGATATGTTTGAATCTGGAGGAAAGGAACAGGCTGGAAATCTTATTTATGCAATGACACCATTCGTAAGAATTCATGAGATGATAAAATTCGGAAAATATGCAACAAACACGGCAATGGACGGTTTTGATGCCACGGATGCAGCGGTGATGATTGTACACAGTGCCGATGATGATGTGATAGGAATAGAGTACGGATGCGACAAATATTATGAAAAGTACAAGGATGATCCCCGCTTTACATTTTTGAGATTTGAAGATAGAGGGCACAACGATATCTTTTACGACCAGACCAATACCTATAAAGATGA
Source organism: Lachnospiraceae bacterium AC2012 (assembly GCA_000702525.1). Taxonomy (GTDB): domain Bacteria; phylum Bacillota; class Clostridia; order Lachnospirales; family Lachnospiraceae; genus FD2005. The sequence goes on along the minus strand of JNIN01000001.1, from coordinate 817,808 downwards.
ATTTAATGCTGCGTTTGATCAGTGGCTTGAAACGCTGGACTATGATTATAATGCAGAGGAAAATAAGCCTAGATTTGCGGAAGACAAGGCAAAGTATATTACTGAAAATCTGGATCATGAGAGATGGAGTAACAGATTGGATCAGGAAATGTTTGATCAGTTCCTTGATTTTTATGACCAAGCAACAAAATAGAATGTAGGGGTAGGGAAAATGACAGACATAATAATTAGTGAAGCAAGAGATGAGGATGCTGAAATAATTCTTGAGCATATGAAGATAGTAGGTGCTGAGACAGATAACTTGACATTTGGTTCGGAAGGAATCGGTATTTCAAGGGACGAAGAGGCAGCATTTCTTGAAAGAGTAGCTGAGGACCCTCATAGTGTATTTTATTGCGCGTGGAAGGGGTCGGAATTAGTAGGAACTATAAATATGAATGGATTGCCAAGACGGATGTCACATAGAGCAGAGATGGGGATATCCGTTCTTAAGTCTGAATGGAATCATGGCGTAGGTTCCATGCTGATGAGCCACCTTGTTGAATATGCGAAGACGCATGGGATAGAGATGATTAATCTAGAAGTTCGTGAGGATAATATTGCGGCGATTCATTTATACGAAAAATTCGGATTCAAGAAAACGGGCGCTATTCCGGCATTCTTTAAAATTGGAAATGAATATGTGGATTTTGATATTATGAGTTTGGATTTGAGATAAAGAATAAAGATGGGAAGAGGATATTATGGATAAAGAGAAGTTTTTTATTGTAATTGATATGCAGAATGATTTTCTGACAGGAGCGCTTAAGAATGACGATGGCGTTCAGGTAATTGGATATATTAAAGAGAGATTGGAACACTTAGATGGTGATACCAAGGTAATCTTCACACGTGATACGCATCAGGAAGATTATATGACGACAGAGGAGGGGCAAAATCTGCCGGTGCCACATTGCATCGAGAATACAGAAGGCTGGGAAATTACCGAGGAGCTCGCAGAATATGCAGCTGAGGCGAAGATCTTCAATAAGAATACGTTTGGTTCTAAGGAATTGGCGAAGTATTTTGAAGCGTATGAAGGGGAAATTGAATCAGTGGAATTGGTCGGTGTTTGTACGGATATCTGCGTGATTTCCAATGCACTTTTGATCAAGTCGGTATTGCCAAATGCCAAGATCTACGTGGATGCAAAGGGTTGCGCCGGTGTTACACCAGAGAGTCATAATACAGCATTGGCTGCGATGAAGGCATGTCATATTCATGTGCTGAATGCCTAGGTTAGACGGGAAAGGCACTATACAAGAGACGGGAAAATGATATGAGAAAAAGATGCTGGATAGCAGGAGTTGTAATTTTTATCTGCGTAATCATTTCCTTTGGTATGTTTGTCCGTAATAGGTGTGAGAAAGCGGAATATGGAGTGTATCTTTCAGAGACATATGAGGAATTACCATCTGATGTGAGTTGTGAGACACTGGTAATTGATGCGCAGTATTTTAGTGCAGAAGAGATTGCGAAGTTAAAGCAGTCGAATGGAACCGTGATTTCGTATCTGAATGTTGGTTCTATTGAAGATTTCAGAAGTTATTATAGTAAATACCAAACGTTAGTCCTTGGTCCTTATGAGAATTGGGAAGAGGAGTATTGGATAGATGTTTCTGATGAAGGATGGCAAGAATTTGTTGTAGAGGATTTGGCGGAAGCACTGATAGATAAGGGCGTAGATGGATTTTTTATAGATAATACAGATGTATATTATCATTATAAAAGTCAGGAAATCTATGATGGACTTACGAAGATTTTGAAGGCGCTGAAAGCAAGGGATGTGCTGGTGTATATCAATGGTGGTGATGCATATGTGTCGAAATATCTGGAAGAGAATGGCAATTTAGATGACATATTGGACGGTGTAAACCAGGAGAGTGTGTTCACTACGATTAACTGGGATACGGATACATTTTCAAAAAACGATGAGGATACAAAACAGTATTATCTGGAGTATCTTTCTGCGGTGGCAGAAGATCAGAAGGAAGTTTTTCTCCTGGAATATACAGAGGATTCTAAATTGGCGAAGGAAGCGAGAGCGGAAGCTAAGAAATTGGGATACAAGATCTATGTTTCGAATCGTTTGGAATTATAGGAAAGCGGGTTTTGCCTATGGGAAAACAAGAGAATTCATATTTCACGCAAGCCCTGTCTAGATTTGCGAGAGATGTTGCCTCGGACGGAGCTATACGTCACCTGGCAGATCTAGGCTATACGGCGAAACAGATTCAGAAGAATCTGGATTATCCCACGGATTTAGAGCATATTGGCAAGGTGATGTGGGAGCATTTCCTCGCTAAGGGGATTTTGTCCTATGAGAAGCCGGATGGAAATGATTACGTGGAAGAAGTTCGTTATGTGAAGGAGAATGGTTCGTACGGCCGAACGACATTTCGCCGGGTGGTAGAACGAGTAGAGAGACCGCAGCAGGAGTATATCCTGGTGGATTTTGGAAAGCGTATGTACCAGAATCGTGAAGGTTTCCAAAAGCAGTTAGAAGACTTGGAAGAGGAAGACCGAGATTATGTTATGGGACTGCCTTGGGATTTGAAACCGGTGTATCATGTGTTAGATGAGCGGATGAAACGGATTGCAAGAAACATAGAAATTTAAAAATTTAAAAATGGTCCCACAACCCCGTCCCCAAGGGACCATGAATGTAGTATAATATACGTTAGGACTACTGCACGTAAAACGATATGTAATAGCGATAGTCCTAAAGGAGTCGTTATGGAAAAGGAAGAATTATTAGGGGATATGAATCAAGCCGTGGGGCAGTTTATGGCAGAATCAAGTGTCGATGTAGATGACCTCACACCACTATTAAATCCAGAGGATTATTCTGCGGAGGAGCAGGAACTCGTTAGAGCATGTAATCGTAGAATCGAAGATGCAAATAAGAAGTATCGTCTGGCCAGATTTCGTGAAGATATGTTTGCGAACGGATTAAAGGCGGGTATGTATGTCTGTACCTTTGATCACGATGAGAATATGCTTAGTTTTGAATTCAATGATGAGACGAGAGAGATGCTTGGATACGAGGACCTCGAGGATTTGCCAAATGAATTCGAGAGCTGGGTGAAGACACTCGTGCCGGAAGAGCGAGATGGCTTGGTCAAATTGTTTTGGGATACGGTTGCCATGCATCGTGATTTACCGGATATCACCCATGCGACGTATCGTATGATGAAAAAGGATGGCAGTATTATCTGGGTTACCGGTGCGGGCAGATTTATCAGACGTGAGGATGGATCTCTGGAAATATATATGGGCTGTTATCGTGACATTACAGCGCAGCAGGAATTGAAAGAACATGTACGGATTGTCGAAGCAATCGGTAAAGTTTTTAACTTCTCGATGTTTATTGACGTGAGCGATATGAGTTATCGCATGATTAGTACCAACGAATATGTCGAAAGGGCGCCGAAGGATCCGGATGCATTACAATTTCTTAGAAATAATGTAGATGCATCCGTAGCAGAGAGCTTTCGTCAGATTTTATATGATTGGCTGGATAAGGACAAGATCTTAGAGGCACTGGAAGAACATGGAACGACGACAATGGAGTTTTATAGTGAAGGTGCCAATCGTTGGTTTAATGGAATCTTTTTGATTGGGGATCGAAATGAGGACGGCAGTATCTCGCATATTGTCTATGGTTGCGTGGATACCACCGATGCGAAACTTCAGAATCTGGCACAGCAGAAGATGATTTCGGAATATGAGGAAGAGGTCTATACGGATTCTCTTTCTAAAATTCGTAATCGTAGATATTTGGATGAGAAATTGATTTTCGAACCATGTACTGCGGTAGTTATGGCGGATATTGATTTATTTAAGATGGTAAATGATACCGCGGGTCATCAGGGGGGAGATGAAGCCATCCAAAAGGTTGCAGAACTTCTTGAAAAATCGGTTCGAAAAGATGATGTGGTGATCCGTTATGGTGGCGATGAATTTATGCTGGTATTCTTTGATATTTCCAAGGGGGCCTTAGAGAAGAAGTTAAAGAAGATTAAGGCGGGATTAAAGGAGATTAAGATTGATCATTGCCCGGAGGTTCGTATAACGTTGAGTTTCGGTGGCGCCTACGGAATGGAGTTGGTAAGTAATTTGATTGAAACTGCGGATAAAGCGTTATATGAATCGAAGAAGGAGAGGAATACTTATACGGTGATAGAACTTTGACAGTTTTTTTGGGGGAGGATGAAAAATTAGATGATTGCTTATTGCAGATGAGGAAAATAATGATTAGTAAGTATTTGCTACAGGAAATAGCCGCAGCAATGGAGGACGGTGAACTACAGGCGTATTATCAGCCACAATACAATGCGAAAAAAGGTTTGATTGGTGGTGCAGAAGCGCTGGTACGATGGGTAAAACCGGATGGTACGGTGATCTTACCGAGTGAGTTCATACCGATCCTTGAAAAAAGAGGACAAGTATCACTTGTCGATTGGTTTATTGCGGAAGAGGCCTGTAAGACAATCTTAGAATTGAAAGATAAAGCGGTTCGTATCAGTGTGAATTTTGGTAGAGAACATGCAAAAGACAAGGATTTTGTGAAGAAACTGGATGCATTAGTTTCGGTTTATGGAATTGATAAATCACTGTTTGGTGTTGAAATTACAGAGACCGATGTTGTTGCAGATCGACAGGAAGTGATTGATTGGGCGCATGCCATTGAATCTGCGGGATATTTGGTTTCTATCGATGACTTTGGGTCTGGTATGTCATCCCTTTCTTTTGTAAAAGATGTACCTGCACGTATACTGAAGATTGATCGTTCATTTTTGAATGATAACTGTTTGTCAGAACGAGGTAGAAAGACACTGGAATCGGTATTTTATTTTGCACATCGATTGAAATTATGGACGGTAGTTGAAGGCGTAGAAACGGAAGAGCAGTTGCAGTTTTTAAATACTTGCGATTGCGATTATATACAGGGCTTCCTTTTCTCGAGACCGGTCTCTAGAGAGGAATTCCTTACGATGTGTATGGAAGAAGCACCGGTAGAAGTGGGTGCGATAAATCCTTTTGAAAATCAGTCGATGTTTGGACAGATGAAGGTTTTGGTGGAATCGGTTTATAAGAAGTTTCCATTTATTATTTATATCAATCTGAGCAAGGATTCTTACCAGATTATGCGTAAGGAGAATTATATGGATGCCTCTATGCCGGAGACGGGCAGATATGACGATAGCTATGAACTTGTGAAGAGTCAGGCATCCATAGAGGATCAGAAGGCAATCGAAGAAGCTTGTTCTAGAGAAAATCTCCTGGTCGCATATCATCGCGGTGAGGAGCGTGTTGTAAGAATTGTAAATCTTACGACGCCGGATGGCGTGGTTCGTAGAATGGCATTGGAATACTATTTTATGAAAAATCCAACGAATAATGATATCTACGCAGTGGCATTTATCCATTCGGTACAATTTGATGATAAGACATATGTAGGAGATGCAAAATAGGAGACGGTGTGGTCTCCTATTTTTCGTTGAGCATGGCACGATATTCTGTTGGTGTCATGCTTTTTTCTTTTTTGAATAATCTGGTAAAGTAGGTGACATCTTCGATTCCACAGTCATTTGCAATCGATTGGATGGAGTGACTTGTGGTATTTAGGAGGAAGATGGCACGCTCTAATCGTTTCGTATTGATGTATTTTGTAAAGGTATCCCCCGTTTCTTTTTTAAATAAAGTGGCGAGATAACTCTTGTTGATATTCAGTTGATCCGCAGTAGATTGCAGCGTCAGGGTATGGTCATAGAGATTTTGAATGATATAAATCATGGCACGTTGCAAGGTAGGCGAATAATTCGAGGTCGATTTTTGGCGTACAAGAGCGCAATAGGCCTTTAGGATTTCCTTATGAATCAGCGTGTCCTGACTAGCCGTGACCATGTTCTCGATTTTAACGGCCATATTTCTCGATGTTTCATCCAGAAACAAGGGATGTACACCACCGATTTCAGCACCTCTTCGACAAATAGTATTAAAGGCCAGTAAATTGTTTTTCTTACTTCTTAACGTACTTTGCGTACGATTATCGATATTTCGAACGGCAGGATCTGCACTAGACCGCATAGCACCGTTGAAATCGCCTCTAGAAATCGCATTTACGATATTTCGTTCCAGGGAATATCGATATTCCATTCTTTTTACAATATCTTCATTCTCCGATGGGTCCGTATCTGTGAGATAGGTTGTGTCATAGTCCGGTTGTTGCGTAATATAGGCAATCTCATAATTCCCAACACCATAGAAGTATTCTCCAATGGTATCAATATAATTCTCGATAATAGCCGTGTCCGCCATGCATGGCAGGGAAGAGAAATACTGGTGCATGAAGGAATAAAGATTTGCCGGAATACCAAGTTTTTTGCACAGTTCATTTGTCTGAACAATGGAAGCATGCTCGGTTAAATAAGGCCCTGCTGCAAATATGGTGTGCCCATCTTCCGTTGGTAAAGGAATAAAGATATAGTGACATTTATATTTATCAATCGAGAAGTAGATGATATGTTTTTCGATAAAAGCCGGATCCAAGAAATCAATTTTCTTATTGAGCTTTGGATTTGCGCCGATAATTGAATTCCGAAGACCGAGATCCAGGTCATTTGGAAGAGCCTTCGTGATATCGATGATATTGGTAATCAGATTTAATTTGTGAAATAGATTTTCTGTAAATTCTAGTAGAAATGATACGTCTTTTGTTCCCATGCGGACCCCCTAATACATACAATATTCATTTACTATCATACAATATTTCGGAGAAAACGAAAATCATAAATATAGTACGAATATAACTAAATATAGTCATTGTCCCGGATATGCATAAAACGTATGATAGCCATATCAAAAATGTATTGGCCAATCACTTAAGGAGGAGAAGGAATGAAGGAAAGACATGATGGGGTGAATCGTGCCAAATGGTGGCAGATCGCCGGGTTAGCAGTAAATGATATTGGGACAAACACGTATATGTGGATGATGATGTTTATTGCTTATTACTTGAATGGAATTGTTGGGGTAGGAGTTGTTGTGGCATCGTCATTAGCAACCGTTATGCGATTGTGGGATGGCGTAACAGATCCGTTAATTGGCTTGATTTTGGACAAGACGAATGGAAGATTCGGTAAGAACCGACCATTCCTTGTATTGGGACAGTTGATCATGCTTAGCATGTCCGCGTTGATGTTCTTCTTTACACCAAAGCTTCCAAAGGCAGCACAATTTGCATTATTTGTTGTGTTCTATGGAATCTATATTATTGGATATACCTGTCAGTGCGTGGTTACAAAAAGTGCACAGACATGTCTTACCAATGATCCAAAACAGAGACCAACCTTTGGAATCTATGATGGCATTTTATTAGTGTTATTTTTCACATTAGCACCTTTATATTCTTATACCTATCTCTTGGGAAAGCATAATTATCAATTTGATATGGGATATTTCACAGAGATGTGGAGCTTTGGCGTGGTGCTTTCTCTGGTATGTACGGTGATTACTTATATTTCCATTCGTGAAAAAGATAGAGAAGAGTTCTATGGAGTTGGTGGAACATCGAAGAGCAATATGAAGTTACGCGATTATTGGGAAGTGTTAAAAGGCAATCGTGCACTGCAGATGCTTGTGATTAGTGCTTCAACAGACAAGCTTGGAAGACAGATGAATGGAAATGCTACGGTATCGATTATTCTATATGCAATCATTTGTGGAAATGCATCGGCAGCCGGTTTGATTGGTGCCTATACAACGATTCCAGGAATTTTGATTTTACTTTTTGGTATTGGATATGTAGCTCGAAACTTTGGTCAGATGAAAGGATTTAAATATGCATCGTATGGTGCCATCGTTTCCCTGGTTGGTTTAATTGCCTTATTCGTATTTGGAGATCCAACACAGTTATCGATGCCGGGAGATGGAAGCTTTGCAGGATGGAATTTCTTCACAATCGCATTTATCGCTTGCATGATTTTATTTACAGGATTCCAGAATATTGCTGGCGGGTTGGTTTATCCAATGACAGCAGATTGTACAGATTATGAAGTTTATCGAAGTGGAAAATATGTTCCGGGAATGATTGGAACGGTATTTAGCTTTATTGATAAATTGATTTCATCGTTAGCACCACTTTTAATTGGTCTGATGTGTGCAGCGGTTAGTTCATCCACAGATCTTCCAACGGCAGAAACACCATATAGTCAAGGACTTGCGGTGGTGGGAATCATCTCCATGTTTGGAATCGTTTTATTTGGATATGTATGTAACGTTATTTCGATGCATTTCTATCCTTTGACACAGGAGAAGATGGAAGAAATTGCTGAAGACATCGCAAGAATCAAGATGGAATCTTGTGAAGAAGTAGAAGTACGTGAAATAGATCACCAAGAGGTAGAAGAAGAGATGGCATCTATTTCATAGAAAGAGGTAATACATGGTTAATCTTAAGGAACGCCCGTTTTATCTAAATGATAAACAAATAGAATGGGTTGAAAATACAATCAAAGCAATGACAGAAGAGGAAAAGATTGGACAATTATTCGTCAATCTGACATTGCAAAGAGACGAGAAATCCTTAGAGCAACTTGTTGACGAGTACCACATTGGTGGTGCTCGTTGGCAGGGAGGCTCTTTGGAAGAAATATATGAGCAGAATCGTTATTTCCAGGAGCATAGCAAGGTTCCACTCCTCATCGCAGCGAATTGCGAGGCCGGCGGAAATGGTGCCGTGAAGGAAGGAACTATGATTGCTACGGGTGCTGCATGTGGTGCAAGTAGAACGTTAGATACGGTTCGATCTATGGCACAGGTCAGCGCAAAGGAAGCCAGAGCCATTGGATGTAACTGGGTATTTGCTCCGGTGAGTGATGTCTTATGCAATTGGAGAAATACGATTGTAAATACAAGAGCATTTGGCGATGATCCCGTACATGTGGCAGAGTGTTCCCTTGCTTATATGGAAGAGATGAAGAAATATGGCATTGCCTGCGCGACAAAACATTTCCCGGGAGATGGTTCTGAAGAGAGAGATCAACATCTCGTGATGGGATGCAATGATTTGTCAGTAGAAGAATGGGATAAGAGCTACGGATATGTCTATCAGAAATTGATTGATGCGGGACTTCCAAGCATTATGGTAGGACATATTTGCCAGCCGGCGTATTCGAAATACTTTTGTCCGGGAATGGAGGATAAGGATATCAAGCCTGCGACGCTTGCACCGGAATTATTACAGAATCTTCTTAGAGAGAAACTGGGATTTAATGGATTGATTATAACGGATGCAACGCATATGGCGGGATTGACATCGGCAGCCAGCCGCAAGGATCAGATGGCAGACGCCATTGCAGCAGGATGTGACATGATTCTCTTCTTTAATGATCCCAAAGAGGATATCGAATATGTAAGGGAAGGACTTCGAAAGGGCGTGATTACAAAGGAGAGACTGCAGGATGCCTTATATAGGATTCTTGGTATGAAGGCAATGCTTGGTTTGCATGAAGTAACATTTCCAGAAAAACAGGGATTAGAGGTTGTGGGATGTGAAGAACATCACGCATTGGCTGCTAAGGCTGCAGATGAAAGTATCACGCTGGTGAAAGATACGCAGAAGATTCTTCCTATTGATGTAGAGAAATATAAGCGAGTGCGTCTGTATTTCATTGAAAGTGCACCGGTTTCCTATAGTCTAGGGGTCGATCCGGCGAAGAAGAAATTGATACAGGAATTGGAAGCGGCCGGATTTATTGTTGATGCACCGAAGGATTATTACGAATATGAGATGGAGGATCCAAATCCATTTAATAAGTTCAAGATGATGGAACATGAAGGCCGCGAAGAATTTAAGAAGAAGGTGGATCTGGTGCTCTTTGTTGTGAATATGAAGGGCTATGCGAAGGACAATAATGTGCGACTTTCGTATTCGGTTGGACATTCGGGAGAAATCCCTTGGTACGTAAGGGAAGTGCCAACGATTGGTATTTCTTTAAGTTATACCAATCATCTCTATGATGCACCGATGATGAAGACGTTTATTAATGCGTATAGTGATACTTCCGAGTATTTACATGCTGTCGTGGAGAAGCTTACAGGAAAATCGGAATTTAAAGGAAAAGCAAATGATATCGTCTGGTGCGGAAGATGGGATACAAAGTGTTAGGGATAGGAGTACGTTATGACAGAATTTAAGAATTTTAAAAAGACAAAAGAATATATGGTATGTGTGGATTCGGATGGTTGTGCTATGGATACCATGAATATTAAACATATCCGATGCTTTGGCCCATGCATGGTTAAGGAATGGAACTTATGGGAGTGGGAGGAAGAAATCCTAAAGGAATGGAATCGCGTGAACCTATATGCGATTTCTCGTGGGATTAATCGTTTTGTAGGACTGGCAACAGCCCTGGTGGATGTCGATCAAAAGTACATTCCCATTGATGGTGCAGATGTTCTGATGCAGTGGACAAAAGAGGCGACAGAACTTAGTAACCGCGCATTAGAAGAGAAGGTTATGGAACATCCTATTTTTCAGAAGGCGCTGCATTGGAGTATAGAAGCGAATAAGGAGATTGAGAATCTTCCAAAAGAGGAGATTCATCCATTCGAAGGCGTGAAAGAAGCGTTAAAGCATATGCATGAGTTTTGTAATATTGCTGTTGTTTCCAGTGCGAATCCGGAAGCGGTGAAGGCAGAATGGGGACGTTTTGGTTTACTCAATCATGTGGATTTAATCTGTGCACAGGATATGGGAAATAAGGAGCACTGTATTCGCAATTTAGTAGCGAAGGGATATGCAAATACCCACGTATTGATGTGTGGAGATGCTTTGGGAGATTGTAAAGCAGCAGAAGCGAATGATGTTTTATATTTCCCAATCAAAGTAAATCATGAAGTGGAATCATGGACAGAGATTTTAGGAGAGCCACTCCGAAGATTTTGTGAGGGTACTTATCAAGGGGAGTTTCAGGAGCGTAAGAAACAGGAATTTATGGTTAATTTGCAGTAATTTAGGAGAAGTTCATTATGTATGAAGAAGTACAGACAAAGTTGAATGAAGTCGGGATTGTTCCCGTTGTAGTGATAGATGATATAGAAGAGGTAAGACCACTTGGACAGGCGCTTTTGGACGGTGGCCTTCCGGCAGCAGAAGTAACATTTCGTACAGAAGAAGCGGAGGAAGCAATTCGCATTTTGTCCGAAGAATTTCCGCAGATGTTTATCGGAGCGGGAACGGTATTGACTTGTGAACAGGCGGACCGCGCAATGGCGGCAGGTGCAAAATTCATTGTGGCACCAGGGTTTAATCGAACGATTGTAAAACATTGCTTGGAACATGGTTATCCGGTGATCCCGGGGGTACAGACACCAGGGGAAATGGAACAGGCGATGGAACTTGGACTGGACTTTGTGAAGTTTTTCCCGGCAGAACCTGCGGGGGGACTTCCCATGATCAAAGCGGTTTCCGCCCCTTATACAAAGCTTAAGTTTATGCCAACGGGTGGTATTAATAAGGACAATGTTCGAGATTATCTGAGATTTAATCGTATTGTGGCTTGTGGTGGAACCTGGATGGTGAAAGGCGATTTACTAAAGGCCGGAGATTTTGAGAAGATCCGTATGCTTTCAAGGGAAGCGGCAGATATTGTGAAGGAGGTTACAGCATAATGGAGATGACTTTAAGATGGTATGGCAAAGATTTTGATACCGTAACATTAGAACAGATTCGACAGATTCCTGGTGTGGCAGGAGTGATTACAACATTATATGATACAGCACCGGGTGAAGTTTGGAGCAGAGAGAGAATCCGTGCGATGAAGGAGGAAGTGGAGGCAGCAGGGTTAAGAGTTGCCGGTATTGAAAGTGTGAATGTGCACGAAGATATAAAGCTTGGAAAACCTAGTAGAGAAAAGTGGATTGCGAACTATATCGAGACGCTTCGTAATCTTGGCGAGGAAGATATCCATCTGGTTTGTTATAACTTTATGCCGGTGTTTGACTGGACTAGAACAGAACTTGCAAGAAAACGCGAGGATGGATCCACGGTGCTGGCTTATACACAGGAGGCGGTAGATGCGCTTGTTCCAGAAGAGATGTTTTCTTCCATTTCCGGGGATATGAATGGTTCGGTTATGCCGGGATGGGAACCGGAGCGTTTAGCACATGTGAAGGAATTATTTGAGGAATATAAGGATGTTACGGAGGAAGATTTATTTGAGAATCTGAAATATTTCCTGGAGAAAATTATGCCGGTTTGTAGGGAATATGACATTTATATGGCGATTCATCCGGATGATCCGGCTTGGCCTGTTTTTGGTTTACCACGCATTATCATCAATAAGGAGAATATTCTTCGTATGATGAAGATGGTGGATGACCCACATAATGGGGTGACCTTCTGCTCCGGATCGTATGGTACAAATCTGGAGAATGATTTGCCAGATATGATTCGTAGCTTAAAGGGCAGAATTCATTTCGCACATGTTCGGAATCTGAAGTTCCATTCTCCTACAAATTTTGAAGAAGCAGCGCATCTTTCATCCGATGGAAGCTTTGATATGTATGAGATTGTAAAGGCATTATATGAGATTGGGTTTGATGGACCGATTCGTCCGGATCATGGAAGAATGATTTGGGGAGAAAAAGCGATGCCGGGATACGGACTCTATGATCGCGCACTTGGTGCAACCTATATTAATGGATTATGGGAAGCAATTGAAAAATCTAGCACAAGATAAGGAGAAGAGAAATGACAAATTACAATATTGATTTAAAAGATAAAGTAGCAGTAGTAACTGGAGCCGGCGGGGTGTTATGCAGTATGTTTGCAAAGACACTTGCAGCAGCAGGTGCCAAGGTAGCATTACTGGATCTGAATGAGGAGATGGCAAAGAAATTTGCAGAAGAAATTCAGGCAGAGGGTGGTATTGCAAAGGCCTATAAGACAAATGTATTAGAAAAAGAGAGCTTAGAGTCTGTGCATCAGCAGGTGTTAGTGGATCTTGGCTCTTGCGATATCCTCTTAAACGGAGCCGGTGGAAATAACAAGAGAGCGAATACAGATAAGGAATACTTTATGGCAGGCGATGAGCTGGATCAAGATACGGTCAGCTTCTTTGATTTAGACCAGAGTGGTGTGGAATTCGTTTTCAATCTGAATTTTATCGGAACATTACTTCCAACTCAGGTATTCGCTAAGGATATGATTGGAAAGAAAAATTGTTCGATCATTAACATTTCCTCTATGAATGCCTATACACCACTGACCAAGATTCCAGCATATTCTGGTGCCAAGGCTGCAATTTCTAACTTTACACAGTGGCTTGCGGTACATTTTTCAAAAGAGGGAATTCGTGTGAATGCGATTGCTCCGGGATTCTTTGTAACAGCGCAGAATAAGGATTTATTGTTTCATGAAGATGGAACACCAACCGCGCGAACAGAGAAGATTCTAAACGCAACGCCGATGGGACGTTTTGGGGAAGCAGAAGAATTAAATGGAACGTTACTCTATCTTTTAAATGAGAAGATGGCTAGTTTTGTAACAGGCGTTGTAATTCCTATCGATGGTGGTTTTTCAGCTTATAGTGGGGTATAGATATGAAGCAGTTTTTAGATCAGGATTTTTTATTACAAAGTGAGGTTTCGAAAACACTTTATCAGGAAGTGAAGGAGCAACCAATCATTGATTTTCATAATCATCTGAATCCCAAAGAGATTTATGAGGATCGTTGTTATCAGAATATGGCCGAGGTCTGGCTCGGTGGTGACCACTATAAATGGCGCGCGATGAGAGCGAATGGGGTGTCCGAAAATCTGATTACAGGGGATGGCGATCCTTATGATAAATTTATGGCATGGGCGGATACGGTCCAAAATCTGATTGGAAATCCGCTGTATCATTGGACGCATCTGGAATTACAGAGATACTTTGGGATTACAACACCATTGAATCCAAGTACAGCACCAGAGATTTGGAAAGCATGCAATGAGAAGCTTAAGACTCCGGAATATTCTGCTAGAAATCTGCTTCGCATGCAGCATGTGAAGGCGTTATGTACGACGGATGATCCGGTGGATTCGCTCGAATGGCATCAGAAGATTCGCGAGGATGGGTTTGAAATCCAGGTTCTCCCAAGTTTTCGTCCAGAAAAGGCGATGTCCATCCAGAAAGCGGAGTTTGCATCTTATGTTTCTGAGCTATCAAGGGTAGCGGGCGTGGAGATTAAGGATGCAGAAACATTCCTTGAAGCGTTAGAAAAGCGTTTGGATTATTTCATCGAGAATGGATGTAGAGTGTCCGACCATAGTTTGGAAGGCGCGTTTACGGCAAATACGGATGAAGCAGAAGTGAATGTGATTTTAGCGAAGGGATTGCATGGTGGCGATGTTACAGAAGAGGAGTCTGGTAAGTTCCGGGGCTATGTGCTTACAAATCTTGCAAAGATGTATTATGACAGGAATATTGTGATGCAGCTACATATTGGAGCGATTCGAAATAATGCGAAGCGTTTTTATCAGAAACTGGGTGCGGATACCGGTTTTGATTCTTTGAATGATTTTTCTTTTGCAGAGCAATTATCCGAACTTCTTAGCAAGATGGATGAAGAGGAGAAACTTCCAAAGACGATTCTCTATTGCTTAAATCCAAAGGATACAGAGATGTTAGCTGCGATGGCTGGTAATTTCTGTAGTAATGAGGAGGGAATCAAAGGGAAGGTGCAGCTGGGCGCAGCCTGGTGGTTCTGCGATCATAAGAGTGGGATGGAGAAGCAGATGGAAGCTTATGCCAACGTTGGTTTGATTGCAACTAGTGTGGGCATGCTTACGGATTCACGAAGTTTCTTATCCTTCCCACGTCATGAATATTACCGAAGAATCTTATGTAATAAGATTGGTAGTTGGGTGGAAAACGGAGAATATCCATGCGATATGGAATATTTGAAATCCTTGGTTAAGAGAATCTGTGGGGAAAACGCAGCGCAATTTTTTGCAATATAGTGGTCTCTTGGGGACGGGGTTAGTGGTCCATTTTTATGGACCACTAACCCCGTCCCCAAAGGCTCATCGATCAGAAAAGCGCTTGTATTTTGTTGTTTTTACAAGCCATTTCTGGTCGATTTTTTTGATTTCGTCTCCAAATCGGATGGTGAGTCGGACGGAACGGTCGAGCTTTTCAATGGCTTCAATGGTTCCGGTACCGAATTTTGGATGTTGAATCTCTTCGCCAACTTGATATTGAACATTTCTGCCTTCTGCGGCGCGATAATCACGTTCTCTTTTTATATGGTCGCGCAGCTTTGATTCCTGATGGAAGATGGTTTTTTGTTTCATCTGCCCGTCATAGTCGTGATCAAGCAGCGCCTCCCCAGCCTTATAGAAGGGAGTCGGTGCGGCACCGATGAGTGAGCAGCAATATTTCCAGGTGCTGCCATGATGCCCCGGCTGCCAGGTATATTCCGCGGGGATATGCATGTTGTATTGCATGTAATGGGCATATTCATGCTTGTATAAATCCATACGATCCTCTTTGGACAATGGCTTTTCGATGCTGTAACCAAGGAAGCAGAGAGAGAAGTGGAAATGTTCCTCCTCGTGGCCCGAAGGTCTAGTATAGGAACCCAGCAAATCCGTTTCAAATCCGAAGGTGACGGGAACCTCGGCCCCGTGTAGATGATAGGATTGGTCCAACTGGGAAAAGAGATGCTGAATCTCCTTTTGAAGAATCGGAATCTCTTTTAGAAGCGCCTGTCGTTTTTCATAATCTATAGTAGGAGTCTTTGACATAATCATCCTCATTTTCTAATCATTACTTTGTTTTTGTTGAGGTTTGATTTTACAGCGAAATGCTAGATAAAGCAAGAGCAATGGATAAGGGACCATCGATTGTGTTATAATGTCACATAACAGACAATAGAAGAGTTTTGTTCGGAATTTTGGAACTCTGTTTAACTTACGTGGGGGAATGAGTTATGAGTCAGAAGAATTTGAAGAAACTTCGTATCTGCAGATACGTACTAGTAGTTGTTATTATTGTTTTGGCACTTGTGGCGGTCTTTTTGTATCGCTTGGAGCAGAGTCGGCGCGTTCATGAGATAGAGTCGGAACAGTCGACGATGTGGAAGAACACGAGTGATGCAACGGAGTTATCCGTAGATCCAACGGATAAGGCGGCCTCCTCGAAAGCTGTTCTTTATGACAATACGAGTGGTCTGCCGACATCCGAAGCGAATGCCATCGTAGAGACTTCGGATGGTTTTATTTGGATTGGAAGTTATGCGGGACTGATTCGATACGATGGAAATACTTTTGAACGCGTGGATTCGGTGGGAGGCATTACAAGTGTCATCTGCCTGTTTGTCGACAGCGAGGATCGTCTATGGGTCGGTACGAATGCGAATGGCGTCGCCGTGATGGACCAGGGCGAGACGAAGATGTGGGGGAAGAAAGATGGCTTGCGTGCGGATAGTGTTCGCGCAATCACCGAAGATCAGGACGGTTTAATCTATGTTGCGACGACGGATGGAATATCGACCATTGATGCGGACGGTAACATTTCTTCCATTACGGATGCAGAAATAGAACATGCTTATATTCAGGATATGCGTATAGGCGCTGGAAATGTAATCTATGGCCTGACGCAGAGTGGAGATCTCTTTACGTTAAAAGATGGGAAACTCGGCAGCTTCTGGAGTGCGGAAGCGACGGGAATCAGTGGTGCGCTTGGTTTTTTGCCGGACAGTGTGAAAAGGGATTATCTATATATTGGAACTGCTGATGCCATGGTTTATTATGGAAAACTTGGTGAGAGTTTTGAAGTGGAGTCGACGACGGATGTAGCGCCACTTACCAATATAGAACGTCTGGAGTATCTGGATGGCAGTATCTGGATTTGTGCTGGAAATGGAGCCGGTCGCCTAGGGGAGGATGGGCTGCATCTTCTACAGGATGTCCCTATGGATAATTCCATCGGTCACGTCATGATGGATTATGCCGGTAATCTTTGGTTTACGTCTTCCAGACAGGGCGTCATGAAAATTGTCGCAAATCAGTTTACGGATATTTTTGAGACTTATAAGCTGGATCCGGCGGTTGTAAATACAACCTGTAAAGTGGATGATTTATTATATGTCGGCACGGATGATGGATTGACGGTTATATCGAGTGTTGGCGTTTTGAAAAGTCTTCCGCTATCGAGTGCGGCGACAGCTTCGGGGCAACCGGTGGCTGCGACGGATCTGATTGCCTATTTAAACGGGGTTAGAATCCGTTCGATTATCGAAGACAGTTCTGGAAAATTATGGATTTCGACCTGGCGAAGCCGCGGGTTGATCTGTTATTCTGACAGCACGATTACGGTGTTTAAACAAGCGGATGGACTGTTTTCAGATCAGGTACGTGTTGTCTCAGAGCAATCAGATGGAACCCTATTGGTTGCCAATACGGGTGGTGTCAATGTAATTAGTGGAAATCAAATTATCCAGAGCTATGGAGAGGAAGACGGCATTGAGAATACATCGATTCTGACGGTGTTAGAAGGAGAAAATGGGGACATCCTCATGGGATCTGATGGCGGCGGAATCTACATTATAGGGCAGGATGGAACAACAAGACACATCGGTATGGAGGATGGCCTTGGTTCGGAAGTTGTGATGCGTATTACCAAGGATCCAAATCGTGATTTCTATTGGATTGTCACAACGAATTCTATTGCTTATATGGATAGCGATTATCAGGTGACAACCGTTGAGGATTTCCCATATCCTAATAATTTTGACATCTATGTGAATGGAAATGATGACGTCTGGGTAATGTCAAGTGATGGCATCTATATTGTCCCGGCAGAGGAATTACTAGGAAATGAAGAGATAGATCCTCTGTTTTGTAGTTTGGAAAATGGATTACCTTGCATTACTACTGCGAATTCCTATAGTGATTTGGAAGCGGATGGAACGCTGTATATTGCAGGTATGACGGGCGTAGCTAGCGTGAATATTGAAGGCTCTATGGAGAATATCAGTAATCTAAAGTCTAGCGTGCCGTATATCGAGGTGGACGGAGAAGTGATTTATCCGGATGACTCCGGTGTTTTTGTTGTTTCTTCTGATAGTGATAAGATTTCGATTCCTTGTTTTGTATTTAATTATTCGCTTGTGAATCCGGAAGTGTTATATAAACTGGATGGATTTGATAAGTCGGTTACGGTATTAGATCGAAAGGATTTAAAGCCTGCGGATTATACGAATCTAAAAGGTGGTACGTATTATTTCATTCTGCAGGTAAAAGATTCCATCGGTGGAGAGGTAAGAGAATTTACGGTAAAGATCGTAAAGGAAAAAGCCTTTTATGAGCAGGCATGGTTTTACCTTGTATTGATTATCATTGCAGCCCTTGTGATTGCCGGAATTACTAGATGGTATGTGAAGAAGAAGACGAGAGAATTGGAAAAGAAGGCCGAAGAGAATCGGATTCTGATCAATGAGATTACAGAAGCTTTTGCAAAGACCATTGATATGAAGGATGAATATACGAATGGTCATTCTACAAGAGTCGCGGAATATACCGTTATGCTGGCCAGGGAATTGGGATATGATGAGGAGACGGTTGAGCAGTACTATCACATTGCACTTCTTCATGATATCGGTAAAATTGGAGTTCCCGGCGAAGTGTTAAATAAAGCCGGTAAGCTCACAGAGGAAGAATTTCAGATTATTAAATCGCATACGAAACGTGGCTTTGAAGCCTTGCAGGGAATCCATATTATGCCGGATTTGGCGATTGGTGCAGAGGCACATCATGAGAGGCCGGATGGCAAAGGCTATCCTCTGGGATTGAAACAGGATGAGATTCCAAGAGCTGCGCAGATTATTGCGGTTGCAGATACCTTTGACGCGATGTATTCCAATCGACCATATCGAAATCGAATGAATTTCGAGAAAGCGGTATCGATTATTCGAGATGCTGCGGGTACGCAACTTACGGCGGATGTCGTAGATGCATTTCTTCGCTTAGTCGATCGGGGATTCTTCCGGGCACCGGATGATCATGGTGGAGGAACGACGGAAGATATACAGAATATTCATGAGCATTATGAAAAATAAGTGGAAGCCCATTGGTAGATAACCAGTGGGCTTTTTCTTGACAATGGAAGAGTGCACGACGTATGATATATCTGTACTATAAACCATAGTACGGTTAGATAAGGTCATTAAAACCAATCGTAGGAAGGAGGGACCAAATGATACATATCAATTTTCAAGATAGTAGACCAATCTATGAACAGATTGTAGATGGTTATAAGCATTTGATCCTAGCAGGTGTTCTAGAACAGGATGAGAGAATGCCATCAGTTCGAGCATTAGCAGTAGAGCTGTCAACGAATCCAAATACGGTTCAGAAGGCGTTTATGGAATTAGAGCGAGAAGGATTTATCTATTCGGTTCGCGGTAGAGGTAATTTCGTAAAAGGAAATGATACCCTTCTGGAGAAGAAACAAGAGGAAATGATTGAGGAACTGGCGAAGTTGCTTGTGGAAGCTAGGGAACTGGGACTTGATCAGGAGACTTTGATTCGTGAGGCAGTGGAGAGAGCAGGTAACGGAGGGCAATAAGATGATTGAGATATCTAATGTTAGCAAAGCCTTTGGAGATGTACAGGCTTTGAAGGATGTCACCCTTGCCATGAAAGAGGGAGAATTTTTTGGCATGGTTGGCACGAATGGCGCCGGTAAGAGTACGCTTCTTCGTATGGTTTCCGGCGTATTGAAACCAGATTGTGGAGAGATATTGATTGACGGAGAACATGTATATGATAATGAGAGAATCAAAAATCGTATCTTTTTCATTCCGGATGATCCTTATTTTTTACCAAATAGTACGGCGGATGATATGGCGGATTTCTATTATTCAACATATATCGGCTTTGATAAGAACATCTATAAGTATTATATGAATGAACTTGGCTTGGCCACGAATCGCAAGATCAGTAACTTTTCGAAGGGTATGAAGCGCCAACTGTCTTTGATTATTGGTGTTGCAACGCAGAGAAAATACTTAATCTGTGATGAGACATTTGATGGCTTGGATCCCGTGATGCGTCAGGCTGTGAAGGGAATGTTTGCCAAGGAGATGGCAGATCATGAGTTGACACCGATTCTTTCCTCCCATAATTTGCGAGAATTAGAGGATGTATGTGATCATGTTGGATTACTGCATAAGGGTGGCGTTTTATTATCCAAGGATTTGGAGGATATGAAATGCAATATCCAGAAGGTGCAGTGTGTTTTTAAAGAACTGGACGATGCACAGAAAATCAATAATCGTTCGGATGTCATTTTGCATGAAAAACGTGGTAAAGTTCATATCTACACGATTCGTGGAGCGAGAGAGGATGTAGAAGCGATGTTTCAGTCTATGAACATGGTATTCTATGAAGTATTGCCATTATCGCTCGAAGAGATCTTTATCAGTGAAACGGAGGTGGTTGGATATGATATTCAGAAATGCATTATTGGATAAGAAGAAGTCGTTCTTTCAATTGATTTTACAAAATCGTAAATGGGTGGTTCTGATGGTGTCATTGATTTCCATCGTGTATTTCCCATTGGCTACGGTTGTAAATATTCTCCGTATTACGGAGCGTGTTTCCGTTTATGGATTACAGACGGAATACGCACAGTATAAGATTTTAAATGCGGTGAGTGCGTGGATTGGTTTTCGAAGCTATGCGGTTGTCATTTCTGCAGCATTGGGATTTATTATCGCGTTGCAGGGATTTCGGTATCTTACCGATTCTAGAATGATGGATTTTATGGGAAGTCTCCCTTATAAGAAAAGCAGAGTTTTTCGAAATGTTTACATGAACGGTATTGTAATCTATATCGTTCCGTGGATGATTGGCGCTTTTTTATCACTGATCATTGCGGCATTATTTAAGGCGGCAAATCAGGCGATGCTTTTGGATGTGATCTATGGAATTATCGTCAATTTTCTGATTTTTATGTTCGTCTATAGTGTTACGGTGCTTGCCTGCGAAATGACAGGACGAACCATCATTGCAGCCGCGGTTTCGGTTTTGATGTTGGCGATAGAGCCTGTCCTGGAGATGATTTTTGATTTTTATACCGCGCTTTATTTTAAGACGTATTATTATTCTTCCATTGATTTAGTACGAAATGGTGTGAATCCCTTAATGCGGTATGCGAATGCATTGTACTCCGTGCGTTGGAATGATTGGGCAATGACATTTAAAGATGTGCATGGAAATATGGATTTACTGATTTTCCCGCTGGTGTTATGTTTGGTATTTTCCGTGTTAGCAACGGTACTTGCTTTGATTTGTAATCAGAAGAGAAGGGAAGAAATGGCTGGCAGTGCCTTTGCATTTCCAATCGTTCGCTCTATCGCGAAACCTATTTTAACCGTTGTGGCATCACTGGCAGTTACTGTGATTATTAGTTCCTTGTATTCGAACACACTAAGTGTTTATACAACCATTATCTCGGTGATTGGAATTATCATTGCGGGAATTATAGTCTCTGTATTATTAGAAATCATCATGGAGATGAATGTGCACGCTGGTAGACAGCATCTTTGGCAGATGGGAATAGCCATTGTTGTGTCAGTTGCTATTTATAGCGTGTTCCGCTTTGACTTAATGGGATATGATTCCTATATTCCAGAGGCGGACGAAATCGAGAGCTTTGCATTCTTTTCCGAGGGAAATTCTTCTCTTTCTGATTATTATGTGAGCTCCGGTGATGGTGTCTATGATATGAATGCGGATTATTGGAGCATTAGTAATTATTATGAAGAACATATGTATCTTACGGATGTTGAGGATTTGATTCCGGTTGTAAAACAGAGCCAGGCCTATATGAATGCAAATCCGGAGAACTATATGCAGGCAGGGTTTGATTTTACCGTCATCTATAGATTAAAGAATGGTAAGACAATCTATCGTACGATTGTGCTGGATCCGGATGTGGATACTGCGCTGCTCGATAATATTATGGGATCGGATGAATATCATGAGAGTTCTTATGTATTCTTCTCAAATGATCAGATTGCAGATGCAAATACGGTGCAACTGACATTCCAGAATGGTTTTATTAATCGAACAGAAATAGGTGCAGATTTGTATGAGGAATTTATATCGAACTATCGAAAAGATCTGGTTGGATATAATTATTCCCTCGTTACATCCGAGGATGTTGTGGGATCTATGGATGTGACACTGACATTGGGAAATGGAAGTGGAGTGTCTACGATGACATCTTCCTATGAGATTTATCCAACGTACACGAATACATTGGGATTCTTAGAAGAAATTGGATTATATCATGAGAACTATATTTCGTCAGAATATATTAGAAGTTTGAGTGTTTCTATCTATGATGAGACGGGATATGAGAGTGATTATTATGAAATCACGGATGACGATCGAATCGATGAGATTGCACCGTATTTGAAATCGACATATGCATCCTTGTATTATAAGATGGATCAGGATGCGGATAATTATATTGAGATTTCTGTTTCAGCGGATATGACAGAGGAAGACGGTGAAAAATCTTATTATGACGGGGTTGTAGAACTTGATTTATCGAAGATCAGCTATGAGGATTTTCTAGAGCTTGTCAGAGAGTAATATGTAAATATTGCATATTTTTATAACAATGGAATAGTGGATTATGCATAAAACAGAAATGTTTTCCCGGTGCTATAATGATTGTATCTAGATACAATTTTATATAGTGTAGAAGGAGAACATGCTTATGGGAAGAGTTATGAAAAAAGTCTTTGTGGGAGTTTCTGTATTTGCATTAGTCCTTATGGGAATGTTTTCCGGGTTGAAATTAATGGCGTGGGCTGATGGCCCAACGACGTATTCAACCCGGTTTTCTATTGTTATTGCAGAGGGGACAAATCCACCAAGTAACTACAATGTGTCATGGTCGCTGTACGCTAGCGGTAGCGAGTCAGGACAATTGGGTGATTATCTGGGTGTGAATGGAGTTTCGTCAAATGGTAAAGAGACGGAGTTTTCAATTACTACAGGAACGAATTGTGGTGACCATATGATCAATGGCACAGAGATTCTTTTGGTTCAGGTTCAGGGCGCAGGTTTAGGTGTAAAACTCGGTGATGAAGATGTAACAGCTGATTATGAGGCAGGTGTTCAGATTCCGTTAAGTGAATTGGCAAATTCCTATGCATTTACACTTTATAATCCACATGCCGGAGGCGACCAGGGAGGTGGCCAAGAAGGTGGAAACCAAAGTGAAGAGCATCATGATATAGATTTTTCCGGAAATGTTTGGTTTGCATGGGCCGGTGCAAGTGATGCACTTTGCATCTGTAAAATTGCTAATTTGCGGACCTTAGATTCCGAGAATCATCCAATTATGAATAGCATACCGGTTACAGATGTTAAGGATATCGACACGGGAGAGCAGCTTACCATTCAAAATGAAAAGCATTATTGGCTCTGGGAATCATCACAGGATTTTATCTTTACAGATGATTCTCTGACAGAGAGAGCATTCGCATCATTTACAGAATTTGAAGCTGCGTTGACAGAAAATGAAGACGTGCTTAGAACATATGCAATCGATCCATGTGGTGCAATTGATGGTGAATCTACGATCTGCACAAATGGAGATCGAGTTTTTAGAGCAACTATCTATGATTCTACGGATTATCAGGGAATGCAATTTAGTATTAATCCGGATGATTATACCTATTTCCCTGGATGGTGGGAACCAATCTTTTTCTCAAATGAAGTAGATTTAACAGGTACAACGAAGGATAGCCCGGCACTCTATGAATCCTTCTTGTTAGAACCGAGTGCTCACTTTGGAAGTACAGATAGGTCACTTAGTACGATTACGAGCGTAGAGCCTTTGGATGTTCCTGCAAATGCGGTTTCTGTAACGAAAAATTCAGATGGTACATTTGATGTAGTATTTAATTCTAATTTCTATGTGGCAGTTGAATTTAAGGTTACAACGACTGAGGATACTTACTATGTTACAATTCAGCGTACTTGTTTCCGAGCACATGATACGAAAGGACCGAATGTAACGAATCCGAAGGTTGTAGCAGAATTCTATTATGATGGAAATGAAACATATTCTGAATACGATGTTGTTGCAACGAAGTATTATAGTGATGGCTCTACAAAACTTGCGATTCTTTCACCAGAAAATACAGATAGTTTTGGTGGAACGAATTTGAAGTGTACGAGCTATGTAACTGATTTAGATGAGAATCTTGTCGGTGTAGCTTATATGGCAGTGAAAGCGGGAACACTGGATGGCACAAGCTTTAAGGGTATCCAGGCGGGGGCTGATACGGGTTACTACTTTGACATTTCAAAGAGAATGATTGTCTACTAGGAGGTGAATAACATGAGAAAATATGGATTGGTTTTATCTATTTTATTGATTGCGATGTTATTGCTTCCTTCTTCTATTGTGATGGCGGCAAGTGTTACGACAATGGATGCAGATGGTTCAAATGGCAAACTGACAATCAGTGGTACAACAACTGAGGATTGTCTTGCCGTTGCGATTCTTGTATATGATGAGGCTGGAATAAATCTCGTCTATATCGAGACAACGGGAGTAGAGAATAGTGCTTATAAAAGCACAATTAATCTGGCAAATGGTACATATACAGTTAAGGCTGGAGATTATGATGGTGAAAACGGACTTATAACAAAGAAAGTGACGGTTACTGGAAGTGAGACAACTCCAGCAGCGGATACAGAATCACCAGCAGTTACAACAACTGCAACTACTGCGACGACTACAGCAACAACTGCCGGTTCAACAGCTCCGAAGACAGAGGATTCAAAGATGATTTGGGTTTGGATGTTTATTATGAGCGTTTCTGGATTGTCTGTAATAGCAGTTGAAAAGAGAAGGGGTTCTCATTTATAATTGGTGGCAGTTTAAATTAGGATGGTATATTAGAGTAGTATGGCAGAAGAATTTATGAGAACAGAGCTCTTGATTGGTCGAGAAGCAGTTGAGAAATTATCAAATTCAAGAGTAGCAGTTTTTGGAGTTGGTGGCGTTGGTGGCCATGCGGTTGAAGCATTGGTTAGATCCGGCGTAGGTACAATTGATATTATCGATCATGATACGGTGGATATCACAAATATTAACCGTCAGTTGATTGCTACACATCAGTCAATTGGAAAATACAAGGTGGATGTGATGGAAGAGAGAATCCATGATATCAATCCATCGTGTATTGTGAATGTACACAAATGCTTCTATTTGCCGGAGACAGCGGATCAATTTGACTTTGGCTTATATGATTATGTGGTTGATGCTGTGGACACGGTTACAGCGAAAATACAGATAATCATGGAGGCAAAAGAGGCTGGTGTTCCGGTGATTAGTTCTATGGGCGCTGGAAATAAATTAAATCCGGGTTCTTTCCGCGTCGCTGATATCTATCAGACCAGCGTAGATCCGTTGGCAAAGGTGATGCGTAAGGAATTGAAAAAACGCCATGTAAATAAGTGCAAGGTGGTTTATTCCAGAGAGAAGCCGAGAAAGCCATTGACGGAAGAGTCGGTTCGTTTCCCTGCTTCTATTGCATTCGTTCCTCCGGTTGTTGGAATGATGATTGCAGCAGAAGTGGTACAGGATTTATCCGGTGTGCATCATGAACCAGATGCTGTTTAAGGGTGTAGGATATTCGGATGCATCATTGAATTTGCATAAAAATGATTGAATTTGCGCGTTATGTATACGTAATTGAACAACCAAAGAATAGTAAAAAAGCTATAATAAAAGGCGAACCGGTATGGTTCGCCTTTTTCGTATGGGGATACGAGGATAGGATGGGTTGAGTATAAGAAATAGAGAAAAGGAGACCATGATGTTACAGGAAAGTTTGAAAAAGCTTGTAGAATATGGGGTTAAGAAGGGGTTAACACCAGAGTGCGAGCGTATTTACACAACCAATTTACTTTTGGATGTAATGGATGAAGATGAATTTACAGATCCAGAATGTGATTTAGAAAATATTGATTTGGAAGAAGTTTTAGGAGATCTTCTCGATGAAGCTGTGAAGAAGGGCTTGATTGAGGATAGCATTGTTTATCGGGATCTTTTTGATACCAAGCTTATGAATTGTTTGCTTCCTAGACCGGCAGAAGTACAGAGAAACTTTTTTGAGAAGTATGCGGTTTCACCGGAAGAGGCGACGAATTATTTCTATGAACTTAGCAGAAACAGCAATTATATCCGAAGTGCTAGAGTTGCGAAGGATAAGCGCTGGACAGTCGAGACAGACTATGGAACATTGGATATTACGATTAATCTATCCAAACCGGAGAAGGATCCGAAAGCGATTGCGGCAGCTAAGAATGCCAAGCAGTCTGCTTATCCAAAATGTCAGTTATGCGTGGAAAATGAGGGATATCGAGGCAGAGTGAATCATCCGGCGAGAGAGAATCATCGTATTATTCCGATTACAGTAAACGGCGGAAAATGGGGATTCCAGTACAGCCCTTATGTATATTACAACGAGCATTGCATCGTGTTTAATGGGCAGCATACACCAATGAAGATTGAGAGAGCAACGTTCCAGAAGTTATTCGATTTCGTAAAGCAGTTCCCTCATTACTTCCTGGGTTCCAATGCGGATTTACCAATTGTTGGTGGTTCGATTCTGTCGCATGATCATTTCCAGGGAGGACATTATACTTTCGCTATGGAAAAAGCGGATTTTATTGAGAAGTTCACGGTTTCCGGTTATGAAGATGTGACAGCGGGCATTGTGAAATGGCCACTTTCCGTGATTCGTCTGCAGTGCAAAGATGAGAAGCGAATCATCGATCTGGCAGACCATATTTTAAAGGTTTGGCGCGGATATACAGATGAGGAAGCATTCGTATTTGCGGAGACGGATGGGGAACCTCATAATACGATTACACCAATTGCTAGAAAGCGTGGAGAGTTCTATGAATTAGATCTTGCACTTCGTAATAATATTACGACAGAGGAACATCCACTTGGCGTATATCATCCACATGAGAAGCTTCATCATATCAAGAAAGAAAATATTGGATTAATTGAAGTAATGGGCTTAGCGGTTCTTCCAAGTCGTCTGAAGGGCGAGCTCGAGGAACTTGCAGATGCGATTGTAAATCACAAGGATATTCGTAGTATGGAATCCATTGCAAAGCACGCAGATTGGGTGGATGAATTTATGGCACACTATGAGGATGTGAACGCATCCAACGTAGAAGAAGTCCTTCAGCAGGAAGTTGGTAAGGTATTCTGCCAGGTATTAGAGGATGCCGGTGTTTATAAATGCACGGAAGAAGGATTGGAAGCATTCCGTAGATTTATTGCGGCTTTATAGATTTTTCGTTTTCGTTTGTTAGAGGCTGTAAAACCATATGCTTTTGGCTATGAACATTATGCAAGAATTGTATATATGTTCACGCATGTCTACGATTGAAAAAACATTTTCGTAGATTTATAATAAGCATATAGTTTTGAAAAAATAAGTTTAAAGAGGAGGAGTCTAAATGTTTTTTCAACTTTACAGTGACCATGCGACAATGCAGCTGGTAGGCTGGTTGCTCGCGTTCGCAGGCTTAATTATCATGAATGAAATTGGCCGTAGAACAAAGGTCGGTGGAATGGTAGTATTTGTTATCATCCCAGTAATTCTTACAGTTTACTTTATTCTTGCACATGTTGGTATGTTCGGTGGATCCGAAAACCCAACAGTAGCATTCATGGACGGTTGGTTCCATTACTTCAAGCTTTATGCAGCTGATATCGGATGCGTAGGCTTTATGATGATCAAGTATAAGTGGGGCATTGGTAAAGAAAAATGGTTCGCTTGGTTCCCTTGGTTAATCGTAGCAGCAAATATCATGATCGCTAATGTATCTGATATGGAATCTGCTTTAGCTGCTTACTCTATCACTGGTGATTTCAGTGGTGCTTGGTGGGCATCTAACGAAGGTGTATTCATCTACGGTGGTTGGTGGAATATCCTCAACGCAATCGCAGGTATGATCAACATCTTCTGTATGACAGGTTGTGTACACCTTTACACATCAAAGGACAAGAATCAGTCCGATATGTTATGGCCAGATATGACAATTTGGTTTATCCTTGCATATGATGTATGGAACTTCGAATATACTTATTTGAACCTTCCTACTCATACATGGTATTGCGGTGTTGCACTTCTTCTTGCTCCTACATTTGCAAATGCAATCTGGAACAAGGGTGCTTG
The DNA here is from genome assembly GCA_000702525.1 of Lachnospiraceae bacterium AC2012. Taxonomy (GTDB): domain Bacteria; phylum Bacillota; class Clostridia; order Lachnospirales; family Lachnospiraceae; genus FD2005. The sequence continues at coordinate 789,477 of JNIN01000001.1, read as the reverse complement.
GATTCAGAACCGTGCAAACACACTTGCAATCTGGTGTATGTGGGCTCAGGTTGTACCTCAGTTCCAGCTTAGCAGCAAGTTTGCAGCAGCCCTTCCAGTTGTATACGGTGGAGCTACTAAAAACGGTATTACAACTATGGATCTCTATGAGAAGGCTATTGCACTTTACAATGCTGGAGAAGGAAAGACAGCTAAGGCTGGCGAAATCATTTCTTCTATGGGTATTACAGCAGATCCTAGAATGCAGGGATTTGTTGCAGTATGTGCAATCGTTATTAACGTTGTATGTATCTCTGTTATTATTAAGCGTTCCGTTGCAATGGGTAAGAACCCATACTCTAATGAAGTATTCAAGGGAACAAAGGATTTCGAAGAAGCTATGGAAAGAGCAGAAGCTTAATTGGTTTCGTAGATATCGATATTTTGAGAGGACAGTCGAATGGCTGTCCTCTTTTTTTACTGAAAAAGATTGTTAAAAAATATACAAATTCGATAACGGTTGTATTATAATGAGACCTAAGAGTATTACAGTAGGGTGGTTTTTATGGATCAAAGAGGGAAAGCATATATTGATCAATTAGAGCGAGAGCATCATTTAGCTTTTGATGAGTATGTTTATCTGCTGAAAAATCGTAGTGATGAGTTGGCGGAATATGCGGCAAAGAAAGCGGTGGCTGTGCGGCAGCATTTCTATGGGAATGCTGTTTATACAAGAGGCTTGATTGAATTTACAAATATTTGCAAAAACAATTGCCTGTATTGTGGAATCCGTCGTGGAAATGCTACGGTAGAGCGATATCGACTTAGCGAAGATGAGATTCTACAGAGCACAGAAGAAGGATATCAACTTGGTTTTCGTACCTTTGTTTTGCAGGGGGGCGAAGATCCTTATTATACGGATGATCGCATTTGCTCTTTGGTTCGTAAGATCAGGGAACAGCATCGTGATGTTGCGATTACACTGTCGATTGGGGAAAAAGAGCGGGAAAGCTATCAGGCATTTTTTGATGCCGGTGCGAATCGCTATTTGCTTCGTCATGAGACAGCGAATGAAGATCTCTATCGGAAATTGCATCCGGAGGAGATGTCCTGGAAGCATCGTATGGATTGTCTTCGGACGTTAAAGGAGATTGGATATCAGGTGGGGGCTGGTTTTATGGTGGAACCTCCGTATCAGAAAGTGGAGGATCTGGCAATGGAACTTCAGTTTATTGAGGATTTCAAGCCGGATATGTGTGGGATTGGCCCATATATCGTACATCATGAGACACCATTTCGTGGGGAAAAGAGTGGAACAGTGGAGATGACTTGTTTCCTCCTGTCTTTGATTCGTTTGATTTATCCCGAGATTTTACTTCCGGCGACGACAGCGCTTGGAACGATGCATCCAAGGGGAAGAGAACTTGGCATAGAATCCGGTGCCAATGTTGTGATGCCGAATTTGACACCGGTGGGTGTGAGAAAACAGTATGAATTATATGAGAATAAGATTTGTACGGGCGAAGAATCTGCCCAGTGCAGAGGCTGCTTGGACCAGCGGATGAAGTCCATCGGCTATGAGTTGGTTATTGACCGTGGGGATCGATTTGGTTGGAATCGACGATAGGTTGATATATATATAGGAGGTGCAGTAGCATTTCCAATGTAAGTATGGAAAGAAGGGTTTTAAGAAAATGGCAAAGTATGATGTAACGTCATTAAAAGCAGAAGAATTTATCAGTGACGAGGAAATCCGTGAGACGTTAAAATATGCGGATGAGAACAAGGATAACCTGGAACTGATTGATGCATTATTAGAGAAAGCAAGACCGGTAAAGACAGAGAATGGTTGCGTTTGTCGCGGTCTTACACATAGAGAGGCATCCGTGCTTTTGGCTTGTACAGATGAGTCTAGAATTCAGAAGATGTTCGATGTGGCAGAGGAGATTAAGGAAGCATTTTATGGGAATCGTATCGTTCTTTTTGCGCCGCTGTATCTGTCGAATTATTGTGTGAATGGATGCGTGTATTGTCCATATCATCTGAAGAATAAGCATATTGCACGTAAGAAACTAACACAGGAAGAAGTGAGAAAGGAAGTTATTGCGCTGCAGGATATGGGACATAAGCGTCTTGCAATTGAAGCGGGCGAAGATCCGGTGAATAATCCGATCGAATATATCCTGGATTGTATCCATACGATTTATGATGTGCATCATAAGAATGGTGACATTCGTCGCGTGAATGTAAATATTGCGGCAACCACTGTAGAGAATTATAAGAAGTTAAAGGAAGCTGGAATCGGTACGTATATCCTGTTCCAGGAAACCTACAATAAAGAGGGATATGAATCCCTTCACCCAACCGGTCCAAAGCATGATTATGCCTATCATACAGAGGCGATGGACCGCGCGATGGAAGGTGGAATTGATGATGTCGGCTTAGGTGTTTTATTTGGACTGCAGAGTTATCGATATGAATTTGCAGGTCTTCTGATGCATGCAGAACATCTCGAAGCAGTGCATGGAGTGGGACCACATACCATTTCTGTTCCGAGAGTAAAGCATGCGGATGATATTGATCCGGATGCCTTCGATAATTCTATCCCGGATGATATGTTTGTAAAGATTGCAGCATGTATTCGAATTGCCGTTCCATATACCGGTATGATTATCTCTACCAGAGAGTGTGAGGATGTTCGTCGTAAGATGCTTCGCGTTGGTATCAGCCAGGTTTCTGGTGGTTCTCGTACAAGCGTTGGTGGATATACAGAAGAGGAGCGTCCACATGATACCGAGCAGTTTGACGTTTCCGACCAGAGAACATTGGATGAAGTCGTTCATTGGCTTATGGATACGGGACATATTCCTTCTTTCTGTACCGCCTGCTATCGTGCCGGAAGAACGGGTGACCGCTTTATGGAACTTTGTAAGAATGGACAGATTTTGAATTGCTGCCATCCAAATGCATTGATGACTTTGACGGAATATCTTGTAGATTATGCTTCTGAGGAGACAAAAGAAGTAGGATTTCAGATGATTGATGAGGAATTAAAGAAGATTACTAAGGATTCTGTTCGAAAGATTGCAGCTGAGAATATTGAAGCAATTAAGAATTCAAATCGAAGAGATTTCCGATTCTAAGCGGAGAATTATGTTTTTTGGAATGGGAGAATAACTATGGGACTTATGGATGTGCCAAGTGGAGAGCGTATCCACATTGGATTTTTCGGACTAAGAAATGCCGGGAAGTCGAGCCTTGTCAATGCGATTGCGTCGCAGAGCGTTTCGGTTGTATCGGATACCAAGGGGACAACGACGGATGCCGTGAAGAAGTCGATGGAACTGCTTCCGCTTGGTCCGGTCGTTTTAATCGATACACCGGGATTTGATGATTCTGGAGAATTGGGAGAACTCCGTGTGGAGAAGATGCGGGAAGCTTTGCGCCATACGGATATCGCAGTGCTTGTACTGGACAGTAGAAATGCTACGCTTTTGGATTCGGAAGAGAAGTTCTTGCAGATGCTGATCGATGGCAAGCGTCCGTATCTGATCGTTTGTAATCATATGGATGAGACAGAAGTGGATGATAATCTGACACTGGAAGATTATCTGTTAGAGAAGTATGGACTGGATCGCACGAATGTTTTGGCGGTTAGTGCAAAGACGGGAGATGGAATTCTTGCTTGCAAGGAACGCCTCTCGCGTCTTCAACCAAAAGTAGAGGAGAAGTATCTGATTGTTGATCGATTAAAGCAGGGAGATACGGTGATTCTCGTGATCCCGGTGGATGAATCTGCGCCAAAGGGAAGACTGATTCTACCACAGCAGTTGGTACTTCGAGAGCTTCTAGATTATCATTGTAGTGCGATTTGCTGTCAGCCGGCAGAGTTACAGCAGACGATTGAAAATTTAAAGAAAAAGCCGGCGGTTGTGATTACGGATTCGCAGGCATTTCAGGAAGTGGATGCGATCGTCCCAAAGGACATCTATCTGACCAGTTTTAGCATCCTGATGGCGCGCTATAAAGGCGCTCTTTCAACCATGTTACAGGGCGTGAAAGCGCTTTCGAATCTACGTGATGGAGACCTTGTTTTGATTTCCGAAGCCTGCAGCCATCATAGGCAGTGTAATGATATTGGCACCGTAAAGATGCCGGGGTGGATTGAGAAATTTACGGGTGTGAAGCCAAAGTATGAATTTACGTCGGGCGGAACATTTCCAGAAGAAGTCACGCAGTATAAACTCGTGGTACACTGCGGCGGATGCATGGTAAACGAGCAGGAAATGCAAGGGCGCACGAAGATTTGCAAGCGGGATCAGGTGCCAATTGTAAATTATGGGATGGCAATTGCCGCAATGCATGGTATACTAGATAGAAGTTTAGAGATTTTAGGGGTCACAGCATAAGCTGTGGCCTTTTGTGAGGTTAGAGATGTTAGTTTATCCAGATTATTATGAGAAGTTTAAATGTATTGCTGGGGATTGTGAGGACAGTTGTTGCGCCGGTTGGATTATCGATGTAGATGATGCATCCTATTATTCTTATCAGGTAGAGCCGGGTGCTTTTGGAGACCGCTTGCGTGAGAGTCTGGTCGTGGATGGCGACCAGAAATATTTCCGCGTAACCGAGGACAATCGTTGCCCTTTTTTAAATGATAAAAATCTTTGTGATATTATTACGGAAATTGGCGAGGAGAGAATCTGTCAGACTTGTACGGAGCATCCACGGTATTTTGTTGTTACCGGAGATTATGAGCAGCATGATATTTCGCTTTCCTGTTGCGAGCTTGGACGTCTGTTTTTCTATGACGAGGAACCGGTAAAGTATATTCGTGAAGAACTGGAGATGGACGAGGAAGACGATTTTGATGTAGATCCTTTTGGCGATGATGAGGATGCAGAGATGGGATATCTGGATGATGATACCGAGGAATTTCTCTTTGATCCGGTATTATTAGACCGTGTCTTAGAACTTCGTGATCAGCATATAGAAGCGATGCAGGATCGAACAAAACCATTAGAAGAGCGACTGCAGTCGGTTCTTGGTCTGTCTCTGTCCCATCCCGATTTTGATGATGTATATCAGGTGCTTGGCAATCTCGATATGGATGGCGATAAGTGTTCTATTGAGTATCGCTGGGAGAAGGAATATGAGAAGTTAAAAGAAGTGAGAAAGCGGATCGAAACAGAAGAGACGAGACAGCAGTTTATCGATGCTTGTCATGGTAAGTTTGAAATCTGGTTTGAGAAGATTGCAACGTATTTCATCTTCCGTTATGAGATCGATTCCTACTTTAGATTATCGGAATTGGAGAAGAAGTCCGGTGATGAGAAGTTTGGCGAGACAGTTGCTATTGATTTCGAAGAAGAACGAAGATTGATTCGCCGTTCGATTGCTGGTATTTATATCATGGCAATACAGAAGTATCTGGAGGATCAAAAGGGCGAATATACCGTTGATGATATGGTGGATTCTGCACATCTTTATTCGAAAGAAGTGGAGCATTCCGATGAGAATATTGAAGTGTTAAAAGCACTGTAGGAAATGGAAACGCTGGAAACACCGAAAGTTTCCGGATTTTTCGAGGTTTCCAAAATTCCTATGGTAAAATACGACAAAATGAGAGGTTCATGTTTGGCATATATGCTAGATAGAATCTCTCTTTTTTTAATGCTACAATGAAGGAAACCGAAACGAGTAATCCGGTTTCCGGTTTCCGATAAAAATTGGGTTGAAAGGGAGATTTATGAATCGAAATAATTTAGCTATTAAAACCAAAATTATTGAGGCCGCATTCAAAGTTTCTGAAAGTAAAGGACCTAAATTTACGATGAATGATTTGGCAAAAGAACTCGGGATGAGTAAGAAGACCATCTACACCGTGTTTGAGGACAAAGAGAGCTTGTTTAACGCGATGGTGGATTATTTCTTTGATTCTGTAAAAGCAGGAGAGAATCAGCTTTTGAAAAAAGAAGCGGATTTACCGATTGATGTCAGATTTAAACATATCTTAGGTGTGCTTCCGGAAATCTCTCTCGATGTAAATTACACAGAACTCTATACCGTTCGTACAAAGTATCCTAAGGTTTACGACAGGATTCAGAGTCGATTGGAAAGTGGATGGGAGTTGACGCTCTCTCTCTTGGATGAGGGAATGGAAACGGGTGTATTTCGTCCGGTAGATAAGCTGATGTTCCAGCTTACATTTGAAGCAGCAATTGAACGTTTCCTAATGGGAGACGAACTTGCAAAAAGCCAGCTAAACTATGGTCAGGTATTAACGGAACTCGTAGATATGATGGTAGATGGAATCAAGGTTCAGAAGTAAGATTGGTTCCATGGGGAGATTGCTTCGCAGGAGTTATAATCGGGAGGAAATAATATGGGTAAGAAAGTCTTTTTAGACCGCGATTGGCTCTTCTGGGAGAAATTTCAAGATGAGATGATTAAGTCGAAGATGGATGGTGGAACGAGCGTTACGATTCCACATACTTGTAGAGAAACACCATTTCATTATTTTGATGAATCGATGTATCAAATGGTGTCAGCCTATCAGAGGGTGATTGTACCGGAGGATAGTTGGCAGGGCAAAGTGGTACTTCTTACATTTGAAGGGGTTGGACATGAGACAGATGTCTATTTGAATGGTGAGCATGTAGGCGAATCGAATTCTGGATATACCGCATTTACGATGGATATCAGTGCCTATCTTAAGTACGGCGAAGAGAATTTACTTACGGTTCGCGTGAATTCAAAAGAAAATATCAATCAGCCACCGTTTGGATTTGTCATTGATTATATGACATATGGCGGAATTTACAGAGATGTCTATCTGACCATTGAAAATCCGGTTTATATTGAGGATATTTTCTATCAACCTACGATGGAGCAGGTGCGAACAGCGGGACTTAGTAGAGAAGAGATTCAGAAGATCCGCGTGATGGGTACGGTGAACTCTAAGATTACATTGTCAAAGGAAGGTGAGAAATTGCTTTCTACCGGCAGATTGGCCGTCAATCAGTTTGCAGATGATCGTCAGATCCTTGGAAATGCACCGCTTCGTGAAGAGGAAATTACAGCACCGGTAAGTAATGCATCGATTTGGGATGTCGAGTCGCCGGTGGTTTATGAATTAACAACAGAATTATTGTTAGATGGGGAGTTGGTGGATAGCTATAGCGCTGTGATCGGTTTCCGGGAAGCCGTATTTAAGACTGACGGATTCTATTTGAATGGCAGAAAGTTCAAGATTCGTGGATTGAATCGTCATCAGAGTTATCCATACGTTGGATATGCTATGCCAGAGAGTATGCAGAGATATGATGCTAAGATTTTGAAAGAAGAGCTTGGCGTCAATGCGGTTCGTACTTCTCATTATCCGCAGTCACAGTATTTCATTGATGAGTGCGATAAGCGAGGACTTCTGGTGTTTACCGAGATTCCTGGATGGCAGCATATCGGAGATGAAAAGTGGCAGGATATCGCCGTTTCCAATGTGGAACGGATGATAACACAGTATCGAAATCATCCATCCATTATCATCTGGGGTGTCCGAATTAATGAATCCGAAGATAATGATGCATTTTATGAAAGAACGAATGCACTTGCACATAAATTGGATCCGACAAGACAGACGGGTGGCGTTCGAGCCAGAACAGCCGATAAGAATACGAATATCCAGGAAGATGTTATGACATACAATGATTTCGTGCATAGCGGAAGAAATGAAGGATGTCTTCCTAAGAAGAAAGTAACGAATGATAGGAATAAACCATATCTCGTTACGGAATACAATGGACATATGTTCCCAACGAAGGTCTTTGACAGTGAGGAACATCGTATGGAACACATGATGCGACATGCGAATGTTTTGGATGCGATCGCTGGAGAAGAGGATATCGCCGGATCTTTTGCATGGTGTATGTTTGATTACAATACGCATAAGGATTTCGGCTCCGGTGATCGAATCTGTTATCACGGTGTATGCGATATGTTTAGAAACACGAAACTTGCAGCATCGTTGTATCAGGCACAGTCCGATGACCATATCGTATTAGATGTTTCCTCTTCCATGGATATCGGAGAGCATCCAGCATGTAATAGAGGTGATACTTATATCATTTCCAATGCGGATTCTGTTCGTATGTATAAGAATGGAAAGCTTCTCAAAGAGTATTATCCAAAGGATAGTAAATTTAAGAATATGAAGCATGGACCGATTCTGATCAATGATTATGTTGGCAATGGAATTGCATCAGAAGAGGGATACAGTAAGAGAAAAGCAGATCTTACAAAATATGTTTTGAATACATTCTCCATGACGGGAGGCAAGATGACAGCGGGAATCGCCTGGGCAGCACTTCGATTGGTTCTGTTCCATGGAATGAATCCAAATGATGCGGTGCCTCTGTATCAGAAGTATGTTGGAGATTGGGGCGGATCTTCCAAGGAGTATCGTTTCGATGCTGTGAAGGATGGCAAGGTTGTAAAATCCATTGTTAAGAGCCCTATGACAAAGCGAAAGATGGCAGTGGAAATCAGCTCTACGAAGCTGGTGGAAGATCAGACCTATGATGTGGCTGAAATTCGTGTGATGGCAACAGATGAAAATGAAAATATATTAAATTACTTCAATGAACCGCTCAGAATTGAAGTAGAGGGCCCACTTCAGGTGATTGGTCCGGTGGTGACATCCTTCCGTGGAGGTCTTGCCGGAACTTATGTAAAGACAATAGGAGAAGAGGGCGAAGCAAAGGTTCGTCTGTATGCCGATGGCATGAAAGTACAGGAAATAACATTCCAGATAGGAGAGGGAGAAAATGCAAGATAAGTCTAGAAGTATTTTTGGAAATGTTATGCCGGATAAGGTGTATAAAAAGGCATTACGATCCAAGAAAAAGTATATTAAGAAGTTTGGCGATGATTCCAATGTGAATTATAACGCGATTGTTCGTAAGAATCCGGTGATTGGCGATTCTTTGGGTGTATATGATATTCGCCTGGAAGATGGGCAGAGCCCGGAGGCATTCGATACGGAAAAGGGAATTATTGTAAGTAATATCCGTATGGGATTTGGTCATTATCGTATCTCTATGGCGATGGCAAGTGCAGCGAAGGCACTTGGCTATACACCATATTGGTTGGATTTAAATTCCTTCCCACAGACAACATGTACCAAGGTAATCAGTGCACAGAATGACCTCTATTCCTTAGGTTCTAGATGGTCCAAGAATCCAATCTTTAATAAATTGGTTTGGGAACCAATGAATTATGAAGGATTCCGTGCTTTATCCTACAATGCAGCGGATCAGAAGAATGCAGAACTGATGGCGCCGGTATACAGAAATATTCCAAAGGATATTCCAGTCATCGGAACGCATGTATGGCCAGCGCAGTCAGCGATTCATGCAGGTATGAAGCATGTGGTGAATGCCATTCCGGATAACTGGCCAATGGCATTACATCTTTCCGAAGGTTCTGTTCATACGATTCAGTGTAAGAATGCATATATGGGTTATCGAATCTTAAACGGTATGAATAAGGATAAGGTATGTAAGCCAATGCCACAGGACTCTTTGGTCTATACCGGTCATTATATCGACCATGAACTGGTTTCGAATATTGAAGTGGACTGCCAGAGAAGATTGGATCGCAAAGCATCGAAGAAGCCAATGCGATTCCTCCTTACCATCGGTGGAGCTGGTGCACAGAAGGAAATCTTCGCTGCCATTATTGAATACTTACTTCCATTGATTAAGGATGGTAAGGCAACACTCTTTGTCAATGTTGGTGATTATAAGAATGTTTGGGATGATTTAACCAAAGAGATTCCGGAAATGAGAACGTGTGCGACAGAGCATTTCGAGGATTTTAAAGCTGCATCAAAGTTTGCAGAGGATGCACTGGATGCGGATGTTTCCGGTATTCATGGATTCTATCATTCCGATATCTTTGAAGCGGTTTACATTACAAACCTTCTGATGAGAGCAGCAGATGTTCTTGTTACAAAGCCTAGTGAATTGGCATTTTATCCAGTACCAAAGCTCTTTATTAAGCGTGTTGGTAAGCATGAAATGTGGGGAGCTATTCATTCGGCAGAAATGGGTGAGGGAACATTAGAGTGTCGTGATATTCCACATACACTGCAGATGATTGATATGTTTATGCAGACAGATCTTTTGGAAGAAATGTGTGATGCCATTAAGGTAAATAAATCCATCGGTCTTTACGATGGTGCATACAACGTTGTAAAAATTGCAATGGGTATGAAGAATCAGTAGTTTTTTTGAGTAGAGTATAAATATTTTTTAAGGGAAATGGCGTAGGGGTACGCCAAAGTATAAAGGAGAAAAATATGGAAAACAAGAGATGCCTGACAGGGGTAGAGAAGGCTTCCTATGGACTTGGAGCCGTTGCAAAAGACATGGTTTACATGCTTTCTGCAAGTTTTGTGTTGTATTATTTTCAGGATTTGCTTGGAGTAAGTGGTGCTGCGATGGCAGTGATTCTTCTCGGAGCGAGAGTGTTTGATGCATTTAATGATCCGATTATGGGTGTGATTGTTGCTAAGACAAGGACGAGATGGGGTAAGTTCCGTCCATGGCTTATGATTGGTACATTAACCAATGCGGTACTTCTGTTTATGATGTTTGCAGCACCACCAACATTAAATGGTACGGGTTTGGTTGCTTACGCTGCAGTTACTTATGTGGTATGGGGCGTAACGTATACCATGATGGATATCCCTTATTGGTCAATGATTCCAGCCTTTACAAAGGGTGGAAAAGAACGTGAAGGCCTTACAACATTGGCGCGTTCTTGTGCAGCTGTTGGTTCTGCTTTGATTTCTATCATTACAACAAAAGCGGTTTATTCCATCGGTCGAATTTTTGCTGCAAGTGGAGCAGTAGATAAGGAAATCGAGATTCTTGGTTTCAAGTATTTCACATTAGGCGTTGCTGTCATTTTTATTGTATTTATTGCGATTACTTGCTTTAACATCAAGGAAAAAGCAACAACCAATATGGAATCTGCAAGTGTAAAGCAGATGATGAAGGCACTGATTCAGAATGATCAGGCAATGGCAGTTGTAGTTTGTATTATCCTGGTTAACTGCAGTATTTATATTACATCAAACCTCGTTATTTATTTCTTCAAGTATGATATCGGTGGAATTGTATGGAGAGATGATTATACGAAGTTTACATTGTTCGGAGGAGCAATCCAGACACTGGCTATTATGGCTTTATATCCAATCCTTCGTAAATTCTTTAATTCCATTAAGATTTACTTTATCAGCCTTGGAATGGCAATTGTTGGATATGCATCCCTTCTTATGATGGCATCTACATCGATTAAGAATGTATATATCTTATTTATTCCTGGTTTCTGCATCTTTGCAGCAAATGGAATGTTATCTGTACTTACAACCGTATTCCTTGCAAATACTGTTGATTACGGAGAATTGAAGAATCATCGTCGTGATGAATCTGTTATTTTCTCTATGCAGACATTTGTCGTAAAACTGGCATCTGGTATTTCTGCATTTATTGCAGCGATGGCACTGCAGTTTTTGAACTTAAGCAAGGATACCGATGCGGCGCAGAAGGCAGTGGATTATTCCTTAAATGTTACGTTAAATCAGAAGATGAGTCTTCGTATGATTATGACACTCATTCCAATGGCAGGATTATTCTTCGCAATTGTTTGGTTTAAGAAGAAATATATCTTAACAGATGAAAAGGTAGAAGAGATTGCACAGAAGGTACATGGTCTTTCTAATGCAGAAGAGGAAGCCGTACAGGATGTGACACCTGCAGTGGAAGCAGAATAAAAGGGTTTAGAAAAACGAGAGAATAAGACTAGAGATAAAGAGGAAGTTAGCATGATCAAGAAATTAGAACATGAGAAAAATGGTACAGCCTATGTGCTGACGACAGATCATACAGCGTATGCATTTCGCGTGATGCCAACAGGCCAGCTGGAACATTTATATTACGGAAGAAAGATTCGAATTGAGGACACCGAAACGCTGATTGAGAAGCATGCGTTTGCACCAGGTAACACGGTGTTCTATAACAATGATCATCAGGAATTCTCGTTAGAGGATATCTGTCTTGAGACATCTGCCAGAGGAAAGGGCGATATTCGCGAACCGATGGTAGAGGTTCGAGCACAGAATGGAAATACATCATTGGATTTTGTCTTTGAGGGGGCAGAGATTACCAAGGGCAAGGAAGCGTATCATACGCTTCCGGGCTCCTATGATGAGAGCGGTGAAGTCGATCATCTATGCGTGGTAATGAAAGATAAGAATGCTGGATATCTACTGGAACTTCATTATTTCGTTTATGAAAAAGAAGATGTGATTACACGTAGTGCAAAATTTATCAATGCAAGTTCTGCACCGGTTTCTTTGGAGCGTATGTTGTCTCTTCAGTTAGATATCAATGATTCTGATTTTGTCCTTACAACCTTCCATGGTGGATGGGCGAAGGAAATGAATAAGCATACTGTGACACTTACGGGTGGACGCTATGTGAGTGATACAACAACGGGATATTCCAGTTCCAGAAGTAATCCGCTGTTTATTGTGGGTCGTGAATCTACAACAGAGGATCTTGGAGAATGTATTGGATTCAATCTTATTTACAGCGGTAATCATTATGAGTGCGCAGAAGTTAATGCATTCCGTAAGACTCGTATTGTGACGGGTATCAATCCGGCAACCTTTCGTTATCATCTTGAACCGGGCGAAGAATTTGAGGCACCGGAAGCGGTGATGACATATTCCAAAGAGGGATATAACGGTATGAGCCAGAATATGCATGCCTTTGTTCGCAAGCATATTATTCGCGGTTATTGGCGAGATCGTGTACGTCCGGTTCTTTTAAATAGCTGGGAAGCAGCGTATTTCAATATCAATGAGAGCAATCTCTTAAAGCTTGCAAAGGCTGGCAAGGATGTAGGCGTAGAACTCTTTGTCATGGACGATGGCTGGTTTGGCGAGAGAAATGATGACAAGCATGCCTTGGGTGATTGGGATGTCAATACGAAGAAACTTCCAAATGGTTTGAAGGGCCTTTGTGACAAGGTCAATAAGCTTGGCATGGAATTCGGCCTCTGGGTAGAACCGGAGATGATTAACGTCGATTCTGATCTCTACCGTGCACATCCAGATTGGGCAATCGATGTCCCTGGAAATGATCACTCAGAGGGTAGAAATCAGCGTATTTTAGACTTTGCAAATCCAGAAGTTGTGGACTATATGACAAAGAAGATGGCGGAGGTATTCCAAAGCGCGAATATCGCCTATGTGAAATGGGATATGAACCGAATCTTCTCGGATTATTATTCCCATTATCTTCCGGCTGAGCGCCAGGGCGAATGCAATCATCGTTATATGATGGGACTTTATAAGATGATGCAGAAGCTTACAGAGCAGTTTCCAAAGATTCTGTTCGAGGGTTGTGCATCCGGTGGAAACCGTTTTGATCTTGGAATCCTGTGTTATTTCCCACAGATTTGGGGTTCCGATAATACCGATGCGGTTTGTAGATTGTCTATTATGGATGGCTATAGCTATGGCTATCCAATGAATACGGTAGGGGCACATGTTTCCTCCTGTCCGAACCATCAGACGCTTCGTGTAACACCGCTGGAATCCAGATTCAATGTAGCGGCATTTGGCTCTCTTGGTTATGAATGTAATCTGTGTGATGCGAAGAAAGAGGAATTAGATGAGATTCGCGAGCAGATTGAAATCTACAAGAAGTATCGTAAGACGATGCAGCAGGGCAAGTTCTATCGTAGAAGAGCTGGAAATGTTTACGAGTGGACGGTCGTTTCTGAGAATCAATCACAGGCAGTTGGTATGGTGATGCAGAAGGAAATGAAACCGGGTGAGATGTACCAGAATTATCATGCCATCGGTTTAAAGGAAGATGCGAAGTATCATTTCTTTGGACGTGAGATGAAATACAATGTGAAATGTTTCGGAGATCTGATTAATACAGCAGCTCCAATCCATGTAAAGCAGGATTCTGTGGTGCATAATATCATAGCGAAATTTGTGAAGATGGATGGGGAATCCGAAGATTATACAGCATATGGAGATTCCATGATGTATGGTGGAATTCGCCTGAAACAGAGCTTTGTTGGTACCGGATATAATGACGAAGTTCGTTATTTCCCGGATTACGGTTCCAGACTGTATTTTATGGAAGAAATAAAGGAATAGCATCCGCTTGATGGGATGTAGTTTATCCTTTCGATACAAGAAAAGAGTTCACTCAAATGATGAGTGAACTCTTTTTTGTATGGTTATTATTCGGTGTCTTTATTGATGTAATTGCTTCGGTATTTGGAATAGACAATTTTCTGGGAACGATATAAGCCATAATATCCGGACATCATATAGCTTAAGGCCACAGATAATAGGAAGTATGGCATGCCGTCCATTCCGAAGATTTCCAGGCAAATCAGGAGTGAAGTAATCGGGCAGTTTGTCACACCGCAGAAAACGGCACCCATTCCGCAAGCTGCACAGATTGCGGGACTTAATCCAAGAAGTGGTCCGATAAATCCGCCGAAAGTAGCACCAATAACAAAGGTTGGTACGATTTCACCACCCTTATAACCGGCAGCAAGGGAAAGGGAAGTGAAGATAATCTTCAAAAGGAAATCCTGCCAATGTGCGGTACCGTTGATACTGTGCTGTACGAGATTGATGCTGATTCCGTTGTATTCGTTTCTTCCGATGAGGAAGGACAGAATAAGTACGGTCAAACCGCCGATGAGCGCACGTACATATACATTTTTCAAATATTTATTGGCGAGCTTTTCTGTGTTGTGTAAAGATACGCAAAACAAAATGCTGATGAATCCGCAGAGGATTGCCAGTATACTAATCTGAATAGCAGAGACTGGATCAAAGGTCGGAATCTTGCCAATGTCATAGTGAAGTAGATTTAAGCCAAAGAATTGTTTCGCAATGGCATGCGCTGTAAAACTTGCAATGACACATGGAACTAAAGCTGCATAATGCATGATGCCGACACTGACCACTTCCATAGAGAAGATGGCGGCTGCCATGGGAGTTCCGAATACAGCGGAAAATGCGGCAGACATACCACACATGATAATGGTGTGTTTATCGCGCGTTTCCAGATGAAATAGGCGTCCAATAGCATTTCCGATACTGCCACCCATCTGTAGTGCAGCTCCTTCGCGCCCTACGGATGCACCGCAGAGATGGGAGAAAATGGAGCTGAAGAAAATGAGCGGAGTCATGCGAAGCGGGATTTCTTCATTGGAATGAATTGCCGCTAAGATGAGGTTGGTTCCTGCATAAGAAGCGGTGTGATCCTTCTTTCTGAGCATTTGATAGGCAAATTGTATAAGGATGGCACCGACCGGTAAGAGCAGTAAGAACTGCCAGTGGTGCGTGCGAAGTGTTGTCACATAACTTACGCCAAGGCTGAATAAGGAGCCAATGACGCCTAGAATGATGCCGACTAAAATGGAGAAAACCATATATTTTAGTGTGGCAATAAGTCTTGTTTTGTTGTGTTCTAATCTGTGAAGTAGAATTTCTTTATTCATAGTTCCCTCGTTTGTTTTTTATTACATTTCTAGATGTATAACATCGTATCATTTTGCCTATTTGAATTCAAATAAAATACGCAGGCTCCCGGGGGCATGGTATAATGTAAGTGAGTTTTTACGAGGAGGGGATTTTATGACAAAAGTATATGAGAAATTGATGGGTTGCTTTGAAAGCGTAAAGGAGCAAATTCCATTTAAACCAAAAGTTGCTTTAGTATTGGGATCAGGACTTGGTGATTATGCTGAGAATGTCGGTATTGAAGGGATCATAGAATATAGAGATATTGAAGGTTTTCCGGTATCAACAGCGCCGGGGCATAAGGGTAGATTTGTATTCTTTCATGTTGGAGATGTTCCGGTAGTGGCGATGCAGGGACGTATTCATTATTATGAAGGCTACGATATGACAGATGTTGTGCTTCCGATTCGCTTGATGAAGTTGATGGGAGCAGAGATTTTATTTATCACGAATGCCTCTGGAGGAATCCAGCAGGGCCTGAAGGCGGGTGACTTGATGCTAATCAAGGATCAGATTAGTTTCTTCGTTCCATCTCCGCTTCGTGGACCAAATATCGATGAGCTCGGAGCACGTTTCCCGGATATGTCGAAGATTTATGATCCGGAATTATCGATGATTGTAAAGAGAACGGCGATGAATCTTGGAATTGATTTGAAGGAAGGGGTCTATCTTCAGACGACTGGTCCAAATTATGAAACACCGGCAGAAATTACATTTGCAAGAACCATGGGAGCGGATGTTGTCGGTATGAGTACAGCCTGCGAAGCGATTGCTGCCAACCATATGGGTATGCGTATCGTAGGTGTTGCATCGGTTTCTAATCTGGCATCCGGAATCTCCGCTTATCCTCTTTCCGAGGAAGAGGTTATTGCGGCTGGTAAGGCAATTGAGAAATCATTTTCGGCTTTAGTGACAGAGTCGATATTGAATTTTCAGGATGTAGATTGAAAATCCAATATACATTGGATATAATAGTAACGTTAAAAACATGTTTAAATGCACAAAGGAGGAACCCAATATGGCTTTTCTTTCAAGTTTTTTACAGTATGTAATCATTTTGATTATTTTGGCATGTGTTGGAATTTTAGGAGGCTTCGTAGGAAGTCGTCTTCGTAAGAATAAGAATGCAAAACTTGCGACCGACGCTGCTGCTAAGGATGTGCAAAAAGAAAAATAGTTGATCGGAGGAAACATTTACCATGAACTATGGTGTAAATGAATTAAGACGTAGTTACTTAGAGTTCTTCGAGAGTAAGGAACATCTTGCAATGAAGAGCTTTTCTTTAGTACCACACAATGATAACAGTCTTCTGCTTATCAATGCAGGTATGGCTCCATTGAAGCCTTATTTTACAGGACAGGAGATTCCACCTAGAAGACGTGTTACTACTTGCCAGAAGTGTGTACGTACAGGTGATATCGAGAATGTTGGTAAGACAGCTCGTCACTTAACATTTTTTGAAATGCTCGGTAACTTTTCTTTTGGAGATTACTTTAAGACAGAGGCAATCCACTGGTCATGGGAATATCTTACAACTGTTCTGAAATTGGACCCAGAGAGATTATATCCATCTATTTACGGAGAAGATGAAGAAGCTTTCCGTATCTGGAATGAAGAAATTGGTGTACCAGCTGAGAAGATTTATCGTTTTTATCGTGATCCTGAAACAGGAGAATGTGATAACTTCTGGGAGCATGGTGCTGGTCCATGTGGTCCATGTTCTGAGATTTATTATGACAGAGGTGAGAAGTACGGTACTGGCCCTGATGATGTGATGGGTGGTGAAGGTGACAGATTTATGGAAATCTGGAACAATGTATTCACACAGTTCAATAATGATGGACATGGTAACTATACAGAACTCATTCAGAAAAACATTGATACAGGTATGGGTCTGGAACGTCTTGCAGTTGTTATGCAGGATGTAGAAACTGTATTTGATATCGATACAATGAAAGCAATTCGTGATGCGGTATGTGATCTTGCTGGCAAGAAGTATCGTGTTGATGAAAAAGATGACGTATCTATTCGTCTTATTACAGATCATATTCGTTCTACAACATTTATGATTTCTGATGGTATCTTACCTTCGAATGAAGGACGTGGTTATGTACTTCGCCGTTTGATTCGTCGTGCAGCAAGACATGGAAGAATGCTCGGTATTGATGGTACATTTATGGCGAAACTTGCAGCGGTTGTAGTTCGTGAATGTAAGGATGGATATCCTGAATTGGATGAGAAGCAGGATTTCATTTTCCGTGTTCTTACAGAAGAGGAAGATAAATTTAACAAGACAATCGATCAGGGCCTGCAGATTCTGTCTGATTTAGAAGATGCGTTAAAGGCAGAAGGCAAGACAGTTCTTGCTGGTGCAGATGCATTCAAGCTTTATGACACCTATGGCTTCCCAGTAGATCTTACTGCTGAAATCCTGGAAGAAAAGGGATTCACATATGATGCAGAAGGATTCGAAAGCTGTATGGAAGAACAGCGTGCAAAGGCTCGTGGCGCTCGTAAAGAGACAAATTATATGGGTAAGGATGCAACAGTTTACGAAGAAATCGATCCAGCCATTACTTCAACATTCGTTGGATATGATCGTTTAACACATTCTTCTAAGATTTCTGTTATGACTACAGAAACAGAAATTGTAGAAGCATTAACCGATGGACAGAAGGGTACGATCATTGTTGATGAGACTCCTTTCTATGGAACTATGGGTGGTCAGATCGGTGATACAGGTGTGATTAAGACTGCAAATGGTGAATTCCAGGTAGAAGATACGATTCACCTTCTCGGCGGTAAGATCGGTCATGTTGGTGTAATGACATCCGGTTCTATCCAGACTGGGGAAACGGTTGAATTAACGGTAGATGCTGATCGTAGAAGCTTAGTTGCAAAGAATCATAGTGCAACACATATTCTTCAGAAGGCACTTAGAGAAGTGCTCGGTGATCATGTACAGCAGAAGGGTTCTGATGTAAATCCAGATCGTCTTCGTTTCGACTTTACACATTTCTCTGCAATGACAGCAGAAGAATTAAAGAAGGTTGAAACTTTAGTAAATCAGAGAATTCGTGCGGCGGTTCCTGTTGTAACAGATGTTATGTCATTGGAAGAAGCAAAGAAGACAGGTGCGATGGCACTCTTCGGCGAGAAGTACGGCGATAACGTTCGTGTTGTACGTATGGGTGAATTTTCTACAGAGCTTTGTGGTGGTACACATGTATCCAATACAAGTGAAATTGTTGTATTCAAGATTGTTTCTGAAAGTGGTGTAGCTTCTGGCGTTCGTCGTATTGAAGCTCTTACAAATCAGGCGGTATTTGATTACTATGCAGAATTAGAGAAGACAATCGACGAAGCAGCTGAATTATTAAAGACAAATGCAGCTGGCGTGGTAGAACGTATTCAGCATTTGAATAAAGAAGTGAAGGAATTATCTTCTGAAAACGAATCTTTAAAGAGCCAGTTAGCAAAGAATTCTATGGGTGATGTTTCTGATTCCGTAGAAGAGGTTAAGGGCGTGAAATTCCTTGCAGTTCATGTTGATAACGTAGATATGAACGGACTTCGTGATCTTGGAGATCAGTTAAAGGATAAGATTGGTGAAGGTGTTGTTGTATTAGCATCTGCATGCGATGGCAAGGTTAACCTCATTGCGATGGTAACTCCAGAAGCAGAGAAGATGGGTGCACATGCCGGAAATCTGATCAAGGCAATCGCTAAGACTGTTGGCGGTGGCGGCGGTGGTCGTCCAAATATGGCACAGGCCGGTGGTAAGAATCCAGCGGGTATTGAAGATGCTTTAAAAGAAGCGAAGACAGTATTAGAAGGCCAGTTATAATTGTGTCTATTTTATGAAAAATACAATAAATGCGTAAATTATAGAAAAAATATTGACGTGAGCAAAATTTGTGCTATAATGTATTTCAGTGCAAAGATGAACCCAAACAGTTGAATCGCACTAGTACGCAACTGGAGGGAGGTTAGGAAAGATATGTCTACTGTAATTGTAAAAGAAAATGAATCTTTAGACAGCGCATTACGTCGTTTTAAGAGAAGTTGTGCTAAGGCCGGCATCCAGCAGGAGATTCGTAAGAGAGAACATTACGAAAAGCCAAGCGTAAAGCGTAAGAAGAAGTCTGAAGCAGCTAGAAAACGTAAGTATAACTAAGCTGTATGTAATACTGAGAGAGATACATGTATATGTATCTCTCTTTTTTTATTTTCATTTGTTATAATGAAGAGGAATAGAAAGATGCGAAAGGGGGATTTCGTATGATGAAAAAATGGAAGCGCCTTTTGTGCGTGTGTGCAGCGGTTACATTTCTTACAGCTTGTAAAGGAAGTACATTAAATGAAACGAATTTTTCGGAACCATTAGAGAATGCGGGAATGCATGTGGGTGATTCGATAGGAACAGAATTAAATATATCGTCGATTAATCAATGGAAAGTTGCATATGATCAAGATGGAAGTGAAGTGCAATATATTGAATGTGGAGATGAGACGGGAGCAAAGAATTTCTTTAAAACGCAGGTGGATACCTTTAAGCAGATTACAGGGAAGGGCGCTTCTGGCAATTCTTATTATGCGAGCCAGGATGGATTTTTCTATTATGCAGCTTTAGTTGATGATAAGGTTGTGCTTGCGACTGGAAAGTCCAAAAACTGGGATACGATTCGTGGAATATTGGACGAGATGCCACAGGTTCCTTGACAATAAACCATCCTCTGAGATAAACTTATACAGTTTGAGTTAGATTTATTTTTCGGAGGAATCAATCGTGTCAGATTTGAGAAAAGAAATTGAAAAGAGAAGAACATTTGCCATTATTTCCCATCCGGATGCTGGTAAGACAACATTGACGGAGAAGTTCTTGCTTTATGGTGGAGCAATTAATCAGGCAGGTTCTGTTAAGGGTAAGGCAACAGCCAAGCATGCGGTATCCGATTGGATGGAAATCGAAAAGCAGAGAGGTATCTCTGTTACATCTTCTGTTCTTCAGTTTAATTATGGTGGAATGTGTATCAATATTTTGGATACGCCGGGACATCAGGATTTCTCTGAAGATACCTATAGAACATTGATGGCTGCAGATTCAGCCGTGATGGTAATCGATGCATCAAAGGGTGTCGAGGCACAGACGAGAAAGCTCTTTAAGGTTTGTGTCATGCGTAATATTCCAATCTTTACATTTATTAATAAGATGGATCGTGAAGCGAGAGATACGTTTGAGCTTCTTGATGATATTGAAAATGAGCTTGGTATCGCAACATGTCCAGTCAACTGGCCAATTGGATCCGGTAAGGAATTTAAGGGTGTATACGATAGAAATACCAAGAAGGTTATGACTTTTGCGGATACCTTAAAGGGTACAACAGAAGGTACAGAGAAGGAAATTGCCATTGATGATCCTGCACTGATCGATGAAATCGGTGAAGAGATGAAGGCGACACTTCTTGATGAAATGGAACTTCTCGATGGAGCCGGAGCAGAATTTGATCAGGAATTGGTATCCAAGGGTGAACTGTCTCCTGTATTCTTTGGTTCTGCGCTTACAAACTTTGGTGTTGAGACATTCCTTCAGCATTTCCTGAAGATGACAACGTCTCCACTTCCAAGAAAGTCTGATGCTGGTGAAATCGATCCATTCTCAGAGGATTTCTCTGCGTTTGTATTTAAGATTCAGGCGAATATGAATAAGGCACATCGTGACCGTGTTGCATTTATGCGAATTACATCCGGTAAATTCGAAGCTGGTATGAATGTATTTCATGTACAGGGCGGTAAGGAAGTGCGTCTTTCTCAGCCACAGCAGATGATGGCGGATGAACGAAAGATGGTAACAGAGGCGTATGCCGGTGATATTATCGGTGTGTTTGATCCGGGTATTTATTCGATTGGTGATACTTTGACAACCGCGAAGGATAAATTCGCATTCGAAGGTATTCCTACTTTTGCGCCGGAACATTTCGCACGAGTTCGTCAGGTTGATACGATGAAACGTAAACAGTTTATGAAGGGTATCAATCAGATTGCGCAGGAAGGTGCCATCCAGATTTTCCAGGAATTTAATACAGGTATGGAAGAAATCATTGTCGGTGTCGTAGGTGTACTTCAGTTTGATGTATTGAAGTTCCGTCTGCAGAATGAATACAATGTAGAGATTATTTTGGAAAATCTTCCATATGAGCATATTCGTTGGGTTGAGAACAAGGATATCGATATGAATAGCATTGTTGGAACTTCCGATATGAAGAAGGTTATGGATCTTAAGGGACGTCCACTTCTTTTATTCGTTAACAGCTGGAGTGTTGGTATGGTGCTTGATCGAAATGACGGACTTGAACTTAGTGAATTTGGTCGAGAATAAAAAGGAATGCTTGACGATAAAAACATGTCATGCGTATAATAAGGACAGTGGTATTTGCCACTGTCTTTTTTATCTTATTTTTTACATTTTCTAAAAAATCGAACAAATTTTCGATTTTTATTGTTTCCCTTATTGACTTTGAAATTGAAGTGGTATAGTATGTTTACATAAAGACGAACACAGGTTCGGTACGGAGGATTTACAAATGGCAAAAGAAGATAAGCTTAAAGCATTAGATGCTGCAATTTCACAGATTGAAAAACAGTATGGACGTGGTTCTATCATGAAGCTTGGTGATGAATCCAATATGATGAAAGTGGAGACAACACCAACGGGTTCGATCAGTTTAGATATCGCATTAGGTCAGGGTGGTCTGCCTAAGGGACGTATTATTGAAATCTATGGACCGGAATCCAGTGGTAAGACAACCGTTGCACTGCATTGTGTAGCTGAGGTTCAGAAGCGTGGTGGTATCGCTGGCTTCATCGATGCAGAGCATGCATTGGATCCTGTTTATGCGAAAAATATCGGAGTAGATATTGATAATTTATATATTTCACAGCCGGATAGTGGTGAACAGGCATTAGAGATTACAGAAACGATGGTACGTTCCGGTGCCGTAGATATTGTTATTGTCGATTCTGTAGCAGCTCTTGTTCCTAAGGCTGAAATTGATGGTGACATGGGAGACGCACATGTTGGCTTACAGGCGCGTTTGATGTCACAGGCTCTTAGAAAACTTACAGCAGTAATTAGTAAGAGCAATTGTACAGTAATCTTTATCAACCAGTTACGTGAAAAGGTTGGTATTATGTTCGGTAATCCTGAGACAACAACAGGTGGTCGTGCTTTGAAGTTCTACTCATCTGTTCGTCTGGATGTTCGTCGTATTGAAGCAATCAAGCAGTCTGGAGAAGTGATTGGTAATAGAACCAGAGTTAAGATTGTAAAGAATAAGATTGCGCCTCCATTCCGTGAAGCAGAATTTGATATTATGTTTGGCAAGGGTATTTCCCGAGAGGGTGATATTCTGGATAAAGCCGCTGATATTGATGTTATCAGCAAATCGGGTGCGTGGTATGCATACGAAGGCGAGAAGATTGGTCAGGGTCGTGAGAATGCCAAAGAATACCTTCGTACACATCCAGAGATTATGGAAGTTGTAGAACAGAAAGTGCGTGATCATTTCGGATTGAATGAAGATGCTGAAGGAGCTACGGAATCCGTAGAAGAATAATATGTATATCCTGGAGATTAAACAAACCGGGACTGCAAAGAACAAATACAAAGTCTGTCTCGAGGGTGGGGCAGACTTTGTTTTATACAAGAGGGAATTGTCAAAGCTGCATATAGAGGCTGGACAAGACTTACCAGAAGAATTGTATGAGCAGATCCTGAAAGAAATACAAATACCTAGAGCAAAAAAACGTGCGATGCATCTTTTGGAGAAGATGGACCGGACGGAACAACAACTACGAACAAAACTTCGGGAAGCCGGTTATGCTTCTGAGGCAATCGAAGAAGCTATTTCTTATGTGAAATCCTATCATTATATCGATGATGAGCGTTATGCAAGGACCTATATTCGTATTCATCAGCAGTCGAAGAGCAAGCAGCGATTAAAGATGGATTTGTTGAAGAAGGGAATTGATAAAGAGGTTATAGATCTGGCGTTAGAAGAAGAATTTGAGCAATCGGAGGAAGAGATGATTCTTCAGCTCTTGAAAAAGAAGCATTATGATCCTTCGACAGCGGACCAAAAAGAACGGAATAAGATGTATCGTTTCCTGATGCAAAGGGGATTTCGTTCTTCAGATATTTCTCATGTGATTGGACAGTTAGAATCTTATGGTGAGGAGTACTAGAAAGCCTAGATACAATAGGTTTTGCTTTTGTTTCAGAGTGACCACAATATCTTGACAGTATCTTTCAGAAAGTTTACAATTTAGTTATTGAATTATGACAATTAGAGTTACAAATGAAATGTTGTAGTACAATGAAAAATTAAAAAAGGAGGTGCTCCTGTGCCAACAGTTGCTATTGTAATTATTGCAATTATTGTAACAGCTGTTATTACAATTCCAGGATCTCTTGCCTTAGCAAATCAATATCATCAGAAGGTTTCTGCCAAGAAGGTAGGCAATGCTGAAGATAAGGCTCGTGAAATCATTGATGAAGCGGTTAAGACAGCGGAGACAAAGAAGCGTGAGGCTCAGTTAGAGGCGAAGGAAGATGCTCTTCGTACCAAGAATGAATTGGACAAAGAAATCAGAGAACGCCGTGCTGAAATTCAGAGAAATGAGCATCGTATCGCTCAAAAGGAAGAAAATCTTGATAAAAAGATGGAAAACGTTGAGAGACACGAAGATTCTTTGAACGCTAGAGAGAAAAATCTGGAAAGAAAAACAGCAGAAGTTGCAAAGCTTAGTCAGCAGCGTGTACAGGAACTAGAGAGAATCTCAGGATTAACCTCCGAACAAGCAAAAGAATTTCTATTAAAAACTGTTGAAGATGACATTAAAATTGATGCCGCAAAGCTTATTAAAGAGACAGTTGCAGCAGCAAAAGAAGATGCCAACAAAAAAGCCAAGGAGATTTTGGTTACTGCAATTCAGAAGTGTTCTGCAGATCATGTAGCAGAAGCTACAATTTCTGTTGTACAGCTTCCGAGTGACGAAATGAAGGGACGTATCATTGGTCGAGAAGGGCGTAATATTCGTACTTTAGAGACAATGACTGGGGTTGAATTAATTATTGATGACACACCAGAAGCTGTCGTTTTATCAGCTTTTGATCCGGTTCGACGTGAGATTGCTAGAATCGCACTTGAGAAATTAATCGTGGATGGACGTATTCATCCAGCGAGAATTGAAGAGACTGTTGAGTATGCTCGACGTGAGGTTGAGAATTCAATCCGTGAAGCAGGTGAAACAGCAGTTCTTGAAGTAGGAGTTCAGGGTATACATCCAGAATTAGTGAAATACTTAGGACGTATGAAGTATCGTACCAGCTACGGTCAGAATGCATTAAATCATTCTATTGAAGTAGCTGAGCTTGCAGGTTTGCTTGCTGCAGAAGTTGGGGAAGATGTTCGTATGGCTAAGAGGGCCGGACTGTTACATGATGTGGGTAAAGCCATTGATCATGAGAGAGAGGGGTCACATATCCAGTTGGGTGCTGAGCTTTGTAAGAAATACAAGGAATCACAGCTTGTGATTAACACCGTAGAATCACACCATGGTGACGTTGAACCAGAAACATTGATCGCATGTTTGGTTCAGGCAGCAGATACAATCAGTGCTGCTAGACCTGGTGCTCGTCGTGAGACGATGGAAGCTTATACACAGCGATTACAACAGTTAGAGGAAATCACTAATGATTTCAAGGGAGTAGAAAAATCTTTTGCTATTCAGGCGGGTAGAGAGATTCGAGTCATGGTAGTTCCTGATCAGGTAAATGATGCTGAAATGGTATTATTAGCTAGAGATATTTCAAAGAGAATTGAATCCGAATTGAAATATCCTGGTCAGATTAAGGTTAATGTTATTCGTGAATCACGTGTAACAGACTATGCAAAGTAAAGAATTTGGAGACGGCATTTGTCGTCTCCTTTTTTAATATGGATGGAGGCTTTTATGAAACATGTAGAGAGAGTAAATAGAACGCTGGTTCATGCGGGATCGATTGTGGATGTCTATCAGGACGAGATGGTACTTCCGGATGGGAAGCATGAGAACTGGGATTTTGTTTCGCATCGAATGGGAGCGGCTGCAGTGATTCCGGTACTTCCGGATGGTAGGATTTTATTGGTGCATCAGTATCGACCAGCGCTGGATCGAATGACATGGGAAGTACCAGCCGGTGCAAGAGATGCTGTGACCGAGGATACTTTGATTTGCGCAAAGAGAGAGCTTCGTGAAGAGACGGGTTATGAGGCTTCTGAGTGGAAGAGACTGCTGTCACTTAAGACGACGGTTGCATTTTGTAATGAGTTAATTGATGTCTATTTAGCGAAAAATCTGGTAAAGGTTGGAGAACAACTTTTGGATGAAGCAGAGGCAATAGAATTAAAAGCTTTTACACTCGACGAATTGAAAGAAAAAATCTATGCAGGAGAGATGCAGGATTCGAAGACAGTATCAGCAATTCTCGCATATGCATGTTTATAAAATGTTAATACACTCACTTTGTGAAAGTTAGTATAATTAATTACACAATAGTTTTAGTTTCTTGTGTAGTGATTGTAAATGGTTTTTGCAAGGGGAGAAGACATATGAAGAAACTATTTAGTAATAAGGCAAAAGGCGGACATAAGAAGGGTTTGGTTGCTTTTTTGGCGATCGTGCTCGTCTTAGTGTGCGCTTTTCTTTTTTATTATGAGAATAACAAGAAGCAGACGGTTTCGAATGATGTGACATATGAGGAGATTGCACGTCGTACGATTGTATCTTCGGTTAGTGGAACAGGTACGGTAGTATCTGCGAATTCGGAGACTGTCTCGACGAATCTGTTTGGTTCAGAAGTGCTTACCGTAAATGTTTCGGAAGGTGATGTGGTATCGGAAGGAACGTTAATTGCGACCTTGGATACTTCGTCATTGCAGGAACAGAAGCAGTCGTTGCAGGATCAGATTAGTAGTCTTCGTTCGAGTCAGCTGGAATATCATGAGACATTTCAGATGAATCAGACGAATTCCGAGGCGGCCAGACAGACGCAGATTACGAATGTTACAGAAAGATTAAATGCTGCTAATGCCGATTTAGAAGCTGCAAAGAATGATCTTGCAACAACGCAGGCGGAATATGATGCACTTGTCGCTTCAACGCAATCTTCGGAGGAGACCTCGTCTACTGAGGATGTGTCCGGTAATCTGGTAAATAATCTATCTGCGCAACCGAATGTATATTCCCTGCAGCTTGTATTAGAGACGAAGAAGACGAATGTCTCTACGTTGCAAGCGCGCGTTGATACACTCCAGGATACCTTGGATGCTCTAAATGCAGGAGGAACAGCGAATACAAGTGATGCTTTGGCGGAATATGATGAGACGGTTAATTCGAGTGTGAATTCTCTGCAGGAACGGGTGAATGAGCTCCAGGAACAGATTGATCGTGGAAATGTTACCTGTGTGACATCCGGTACGGTTACCTCTGTCAATGTGGAACCCGGAGATTTGTATACGGGAAGTACGATTGCAATGATTGAAGGGGTAGATACCTTGGTTGTAGAAGCGCAAATCGATGAATATGATATTGCGGATGTTACGGTTGGTATGCCGGTAATGATGAAGACAGATGCAACGAGAGAGGAAGAACTGCAGGGTACCGTGATTTATGTTGCGCCAAAGTCTTCTTCCGGAGGCAGTGCAAGCTCAGATTATAGTAGCCTTTTAAGCGGCATGGGATTTGGAGATCTGACAGGAGCAACCAATAATTCGGCAACCTACCTGGTTCGTATTTCGATTGATACGGGAAATGATAGATTGCGCCTTGGTATGAATGCAAAAGTAAGTATTATTTTGGCGGAGTCAGAGGATGTATTGTCTGTTCCGCTTGAATCGGTACAGACGGATGCGGATGGAAATACTTATATTCAGGTGAAAGATGAAGATGCAACAGCCGCATCAGAAGATGGCCAGATTGTTAATAAACGTATCGATGTTACAACGGGTATGGAAGGAACTTATTACATAGAGATCACGGGTGATGTAGAGGAAGGCATGGAAGTTTTGATTCCATCTTCATCCAGCGAAGAATCCGTAGATGATTTGATTAATATGATGGGAGCTGCAGGGGGCGTTTAATGGGTGAGATTATCAGATTAAACAATATCATAAAGCGCTTTTATGTTGGACAACCCAATGAATTGGAAATCTTGCATGGGATATCTCTGTCTGTAAATGAGGGTGAATTTACGTCGATTGTTGGCCCGTCCGGCTCAGGTAAGTCAACGCTTATGAATCTGATTGGCGCCTTGGATCGGCCGACAGAGGGAACCTATTATCTGGATGGCATCGATGTAGAAGCAGCGGCAGATGCTGATTTATCGGATATTCGAAATCGAAAAATCGGTTTTGTATTTCAAACGTATAATCTGATACCGAAGACAACGGCACTTTCTAATGTGGAGCTTCCCATGCTCTATGCGGGAGTATCGAAAGGGGAGAGACGTCGTAGAGCGGTACAATTGTTGGATTTGGTGGAGATGTCAGAACGAGCAAAGCATCTTCCGGAGGAGTTGTCTGGTGGACAGAAACAGAGAGTTGCCATTGCGCGGGCGATGGCCAATGATCCAGCCATTATCCTTGCAGATGAGCCGACAGGTGCGCTTGATACAAAGACCGGACGATTGGTTATGGACTTGTTTCACAAATTGAATGAAGAGCAGAATAAGACGATTATCCTGATTACACATTCGCCGGAACTTGCATCGGAAACCGACAGAATCATTTCTATTCGAGATGGTAATATTGTGGATGATGAATATTTGAATGGAAAACAGATTGATTTGAATCAGTGGAAGAAGGAGGGGGTATAGATGTTATTAGCAGAAAATATATCTCTTGCCATTCGTGCGCTGATTTCGAATAAGATGCGTGCATTTCTTACGATGCTTGGAATTATTATAGGTATTGCCGCGGTTATTGCGATTTTAACGGTAGGTAATTCCCTGAATCGTTCTGTAGCGGAGACCATGCAGTCTATGGGCGCAAATGATGTGTTCGTGACTGTGGCGCAGAGGAGTGATGAAGAGGAAGAAACGAGCAATAGCAGTAGTGCTCTAGATGGCATTCATTATGGAACGTTTGCGCGCTCGTCAGAGATGACGGACGATGATTATATAACGGGTGATATGATTCGGGCGATGTATGAGCAATATGCCGATGATATTTATGCCATTAATATTTCTCATACGGTAGGTTCGGCCAGTCTTCAAAATGGAGAAAAGGAAAGCGGCGTATCATTGATGGGCGTATCCGTTGGATACTTCGTAACGAATTCCGTTGAGATGGTCGAGGGTTCGATGTTTAATGATTTGGATTTTTCAGAAGAGAGAAAGACAATCTTGGTTTCTGTCGATACGGCTGAGGATTTGTTTGGAGAAAATGTAAAAGATGCGGTTGGACAGGATATCGAATGTGAAGTGGATGGAAAATCGGTGATTGTTACTATTGCCGGTGTCTATAAGCAGAATCAGGGCGGCGGTAATTCGAGTATGATGATGACATCGATGCTGGGTGGTAGTAGCGCTTATATGCCACTTCGTGCAGCGATGAATATTGATCATTCGGAGGACCAGTATACGTATTTCCAGGTGAGTGCGAAGGCGGATTCGGATCCGCAGGCGCTTGCGGATAAGATTCGTGATTTTTATAAACCATATTATAGGAATAACAGCGATTATAGAGTTTCGGTGATTACATACGAGAGTTTGTTAGAGATGTTCTATACCTTGCTTGGAACGATTACGACGGCGATTTCTATTATCGCTGGTATCGCCTTATTGGTGGGCGGCATTGGTGTTATGAATATTATGCTGGTATCGGTAACCGAGCGAACAAGGGAGATTGGTACCAGAAAAGCATTGGGTGCCAGAAATTCATCGATTCGGGCACAATTTATTGTAGAGGCGATGATTATTTGCCTGATTGGTGGAGCCTTTGGTGTGGTTCTTGGAATTGGACTTGGAGCTTTTGCATCGAATCTTCTGGGATATCCGGCAAAACCGTCTATCCCAGGTATTATCATTGCACTCTTATTCTCGATGAGTATCGGCTTGTTCTTTGGATACTTCCCGGCGAACAAGGCGGCGAAGATGAATCCAATCGATGCATTACGATATGAGTAATAAGAAAATCTAGGAATTTAATTGTGCGATGGTATAGAGGAGTTTTTCAGAATCTTCCCAACCAAGGCATGGATCCGTGATGGATTGGCCGTAGGTCTGGTTGTTGGATATTTTCTGGTTTCCTTCTACCAGGTAGCTTTCAATCATAATTCCCTTTACCAGAGATTTAATCTCAGGAGAGAATTTACGGCTTGCCATAACTTCACGAACAATTCGAATCTGTTGTTTGAATTGTTTGTTGGAGTTGGAGTGGTTGGCATCTACAATGCACGCAGGATTTACGAGATCCATCTCCTCATACATCTTATGGAGTCGTATTAAATCTTCAAAATGATAATTTTGAGTGGCATTTCCGTGTTTACTTACAGCACCGCGAAGGATGGTGTGCGTGAGCGGATTGCCACTCGTTTTTACTTCATGACCTGCAAAAGCGAAGTGGTGTGGATGTTGCGCTGCATAGACGGAGTTTAGCATAATGGAGAAATCTCCACTGGTTGGATTCTTCATACCAGAGGCAACATCGAAACCGCTGGCCGTTAATCGGTGATGCTGGTCTTCGACAGAGCGTGCACCAATGGCGACATAGGATAATAAGTCTTCTACATAGGGCCAGTTTTCCGGATAGAGCATCTCGTCTGCTGCCGTAAGTCCGGTTTCTTCCATGGCGCGAATATGAAGCTGTCGCATGGCAATCAGACCTTCGACCATATCTGGCGCTTTCAATGGATCTGGTTGCGAAGCGATACCCTTGTAACCTTCCCCAGTCGTTCTTGGTTTATTGGTATAGATGCGCGGTACGATGAGTACGCGGTCTTTGATTTCCTCCTGAACCGGAACCAGTCTATGGACATATTCCAGGACGGAATCCTCGTTGTCGGCGGAGCATGGTCCGATAATCACCAGGAAGCGATCGTCTTTTCCTGTGATGATATCGGCAATTTCCAGGTCTCGTTTCTTCTTCTGTTCCTTTAATTGTTCAGAGAGCGGATAGTCTCTCTTAATCTCCTCCGGCGATGGTAATTCGCGGATATACTGAAAACTCATAGTGTAACCTCCCATACATTTTTGCGTTCTAATTTATGAAAAACAGGTTTCCTTGATATAGGAAATCGGCATCTTCTCCCCAGTCCAGATTTGAAATGCTGCTGCGCCCTGGAATAGAAGCATGTATTTTCCGTTCATATAACGTGCGCCGGCTTCCTTGGCGTCTTTTAGCAGCGTAGTCATTTCCGGATGATAGATGATGTCGGAAACCAATAAGTCCTTTCGAAGGAATTCTGGTGGGATGAGGGAACGTGAATCCTCCTCCATGCCGACGTTTGTAGCATTGGTTAACAGCAAGCTGTCTGCTATGGATGCCTTTAATGCATCCGGATCATTCTGGTCTCGAACGATGACTTCGCAATTCGTTTCTCTTGTTATCATTTCTGCAAATGCAACGGTCTGTGGATAGGATGCATTTTGACGTTTCATTACATAGATCTTTTTTACACCCTGTAATGCGGCTTCTGTAATAATCGAAGTTGCGGCACCACCGGCACCGAGAATCGTCATGTGTTCACCGATGACGTGAAAATCCTGATCCGTAAGAGAATCCATATATCCAATCCCGTCGGTGGTATGTCCGATTAAGCGACCGTCCTTGTGTAAAATAGTATTTACGGACTGGCTCAATTTCGCTGCCTGTGACAATTCGTCGAGATAAGGGATCACGGCGGTCTTTAGTGGCATGGTAAGATTACATCCCAGAAAGTTTTGCGCTTTCAGACCATGTAACATGTCGGGAAGCTTCTCTGGAGTGGTATCAAATGCCAGATAGGCCATATTTAAGCCGAGTTTTGAGAAACTCTCATTATGCATTTTTGGGGAAATACTGTGTGAAACTGGATGCCCGAGCAGGCATAATAGTTGTGTGTGACCATCTAATTGTAAGTTCATCGTAAAAACCACCTCTCATAAATTGACTTCATAATATAAAAAAAAGAAAAAAAGGTCAAATGCTCGACTTTGGAAAAACAGTGATTTATACTGTTTTTAATACTTTAGACACCGATTGTTTTACAAAGAAAAGGAAGGATTATGGGACATACGATGGAAATCAAGGGGAAGAGATTGACGCATGAGAGACCGTTAATCTGTATTCCGATTGTTGAGAAGACGGAAGAGGCGATTTTACATGAGATGGAAGAACTCATGAAGGAACCGCAGGATATGATTGAATGGAGAATTGACTTTTTTGAAGATTGTGAAGATCCGGAAAAAGTGATTTCTCTTTTAAAGAGATTGCAGGAGCTGTCGAAAGATACGATTCTGGTGGCTACCGTGCGTACAAAGATGCAGGGGGGACAGTTCGAGGGTTCAAACTCGCTCTATGAAGTTCTGCTTATGACAATTGCAGACTCCGGTGCGGCGGATCTTATGGATGTGGAGTTCTTTACCGTGCAGAATCCATCGGATTTATTCCAGATTTTAAAGGGATTTCAGACGCCGATCATTGCTTCCCATCATGATTTCTCTGAGACGCCAGAACTTGATGTTATGCGCATGTTACTCAAAGATATGGCTGGCTTTTCGGATGTCGTAAAGCTTGCGGTTATGCCAAAGAATGTGGGAGATGTATTGAATCTTCTGAAAGTAACATACGATTTTAATCAGGCATATCCGGAAGTTCCGATTATCTCTATGTCGATGGGAAAACTCGGGATGGTGAGCCGGATATCGGGCGAGGTATTTGGCTCCTGTGTGACATTTGGAGCTGCAGCACTGGCATCGGCGCCGGGTCAGATTGAGAGAAAGGAATTGCGCTCGGCATTGGATTTTATGCACGAGCATTATGTGGACTGATTATGAATATCTATTTAATTGGTTTTATGGGGACGGGAAAGAGTGCGATTGGAAGAGCACTGGAAAGTATCACAGGATATCCGCTGGTGGATATGGATGCGGAAATCGTAAAGCGTGAGAAGCGAGAAATTGCGGAAATCTTTAAAAACGATGGAGAAGACTTCTTTCGTGCTTTGGAAACGCAATTGCTTCTGGAATTGGAAAAGAAGGGGAAATGTATCATTTCCTGTGGTGGCGGTGTTGTGCTAAAGGAAGAAAACCGTGGAATTATGCATAGAAGCGGAATTACCGTTTTACTTACGGCACGACCAGAGACAATTCTGGAACGCGTGAAAAATGATCATAGTAGGCCGTTGTTGGAAGGAAAGAAGAATGTGGATGCCATTCGAGAGATGGTTCAGCAGAGAATGCCTTTCTATGAAAAGGCAGCAAATATTATTGTTCCGACGGATGGAAAACCCGTTATGGAGATTGCAAAACATATAGCTTCGGTAATGCAACGACAGAAGTCATAGCGTTCATTGACAAAAAGTGGCTGAAATGCTATATTTACATAGTTTGTAGGCGTAGCGTAGTTGGATAACGCATCGGACTCCGACTCCGAAGACCGCTGGTTCGAATCCAGTCGTCTACATTTCTATTAAAATGGAAAACACGCTTTTTTGGAGGCTATGAATATGGACAAGAAAACAATGATTTGGAATAAGTTTAAGGACGTTTGTTCGAAAACTGCCAAAGAACTGAAGAAGATTTGGACAAAAGTGTCAGATAAGAAGTACTATCGCTATTATGGTGCGGTTTTAGTATTTGCTTGCATGATTCTTGTGTTAAAGTTTGGAATGGACGGAACGGCGGCAGATAAGGATCCTATGTCTGGTGCTTATGCAGATTTTACAGAATCTGATAATGAGGAATTAAATGAGTTAATTACAAATTATTATACGTATTATGCGGCTGGTGATACAGAAACATTGCAGACCTATGCAACACCAATTTCTGAATCAGAGCAGAGTTATATTCAGTTCTTCAGCCAGTATGTGGAAGAATATCAGAATTTGAAGGTTTACTTTAAGAGAGGATTGGATGATCAGTCTTACTTAGTATCTGTATATTTGGAAATCAAATTTAAAGATATTGAAACAACTGCTCCAGGACTTGATTTCTTCTATGTATCAACAAATGATGACGGCGCATTATATATTGATAATATCTATAGTTCTTACAATACCGCAAATGGGGAATTCGCAATGGATACTTCGATTGCGAAACTGATTGCAACATTTGAAGAACAAGAGGATGTGCTTGCACTTCAGGCAGATGTTCAGAAGGCTTATAATGAGGCAATGTTAAATGACACTGATCTTCAGAATTTTGTAGCAAATACGCTTAGTACAGCAGCTACAGAGTGGGCAAATAATTATAAGCAGCAGGTTCAGGCAGCAGAGCAGGCGGCAGCGGAACAGGCAGCAGCGGAGCAGGCGGCAGCAGAACAGGCAGCGGCAGAGCAGGCGGCAGCGGAGCAGGCAGCGGCAGAACAGGCAGCTGCGGAACAGGCAGCAGCAGAGCAGGCGGCAGCAGATGCAGCCAATGCAACAACCGTTTATACAACGGATAAGGTAAATGTCAGAGATTCTGCTTCTACAGATGGTAATCTTTTAGGACAGATTGCTGCTGGAACAGCCGTAACAAAATATGCGGATGAAGGTGAATGGAGCCGCATTGACTATAATGGTCAGTCCGGTTATGTAAAGACAGAATTCTTATCTGCAGATGCGAATGCAGCTAGTACTTCAACAACAGTTTCTACGGGTACTGTGACATTATCACAGACGGTGAATGTTCGTTCTAGTATGAGCGAAACAGCTTCTAAGGTTGCAGTTGCTTACCAGGGTGAGCAGGTTACTGTTATTGAAAGCTATGCAGAAGGCTGGTCAAAGGTCACATACGATGGCGAAGAAGGCTATGTAAAATCTGAATACTTGAATTAATCAGTATGGAATTTGGCGGGGGCCTAGGCCTCCGCTTTCTTTGCATTATAGAAGAATAGAAATGAGGTTATGCTTATGGATACAATGGGCACACGTATTAATAAATATTTGTCAGAAGCGGGAGTATGCTCTAGAAGAGAGGCGGATCGATTGGTCGATGCAAAAGAGGTATTGGTTGACGATCAGTTAGCGGAAAAAGGTACAAGAGTATTCCCAGGACAGAAGGTCTATGTAAAGGGAAAGCTTGTAAGTACAGAAGATCAGAATGTCCTTCTTTTGGTGAATAAAGCAAAGGGGATTGTGTGTACTACCGCGAAAGATGAAGGCATGAATATTGTTGACTATGTTAATTTCCCGGTAAGAGTTTATCCGATTGGACGATTGGATAAAGATTCGCATGGATTGATTCTGATGACGAATCAGGGAGATCTGGTAAATAAGATGATGCGTGCTGGAAATTATCACGAGAAGGAATATGTAGTTCGCGTGGATAAAGAAGTTACGGAAGAATTTATCCATAAGATGTCACGTGGAATCTATCTTCGCGAGTTAGAGCAGAAGACAAGACCATGTAAGGTAAAGAAATTAAGCTATGATACTTTTAAAATTATTCTTACACAGGGATTAAATCGACAGATTCGTCGTATGTGCGAAGCTTGTAATTACAGAGTGCGTGATTTGAAACGTGTACGTATTATGAATCTTACATTGGATGGAATCCCAGAGGGACAGTATCGTGAGATTAAACCGGAAGAATATAAGGAATTAGAGAAGTTACTTCGTCATTCCACAAGTACACCAAAGAAGGTGACCGGCTATAAAAAACCAAATAAAAATGGTAGAATGAAAACAAATAAATATAAGGCAAAATAAGACTATGACAAAGCAGGAATATAAAGAATTACAACAAAAAATTGATTATCATATGGACCGGTATTATAACCAGGATACACCGGAGATTTCTGATTACGAATATGATCAGCTGATGATTACTTTGAAGAAGGCGGAGGCAGAACATCCGGAATGGATTACCCCGGATTCTCCAACACAGAAGATTGGTGGAGTTGCCAAGCGTGAAGCCGGCGTGAAAGTGGAACATCATGTGCCGATGCTCTCTATTGAGGATGTCTTTACGAAGGAAGAAGTTGTGGAATGGGTGAACAAGGTACATAGTATTCATCCGGATGCAAGCTTTTCCGTTGAGCAGAAAATTGACGGTTTATCGATGTCACTTCGCTATGCAAAAGAAGGAGAGGGCATGCGCCTTACCCTTGCAGAGACAAGAGGTGACGGACTGATTGGGGAAGATGTTACCGCGAATGCATTGGTGATTCCGGATGTAAAGCAGAAGCTGGATCTCTCTTTTGATTATCTGGAACTTCGCGGAGAAGTCTATATGTCTCATGAGGACTTTGAACGTTATAATGAGGCCCAGGAAGAGGCTGGCAAAAAACTTGCCGCAAATCCTAGAAATCTTGCTGCGGGTACACTTCGTCAGTTGGATACGAGTATCACTGCAAAACGTGGACTCCGTATGTTTGTTTTTAATGTACAGGATGGCCCGCTTGATTTTATGGCACAGCATGGGGACGCTTTAAAGCAGTTAGAGGAGTTGGGCGTTCCGGTTGTAGCACATAAGATTTGCAAGACGGCAGAAGAAGTTTGTGCAGCGATTGATGAGATTGGGGAATCCAGAGGAGAACTGGATTATGATATCGATGGCGCTGTAGTAAAGATCGATCATACACAGTGGCGAGATGAATTTGAAGCTGGATCGAAGTATTCCAGTGGTCATATTGCATATAAGTACCCACCGGAAGAAAAAGTGATTGAGATGGATAATATCATTGTGGATGTAGGACGTACCGGTAAGCTGACATTTACCGGGGAATTCCATGATGTTGAGACGGGTAAGCCAGCACGTCTTTGCGGTACTTCCGTTAGTCGTGCCACTCTTCATAACCAGGATTATATCAATGAAATGCAGATTGGAATTGGTGGCCATTATAAGCTCTTTAAGAGTGGTGAAATCATTCCAAAGTTAAATGGTTGTGTAAAGGCACCGGAGGTTGTGTTTGAAGCTCCAGCGGTATGCCCGATTTGCGGGGAGACACTGGTTCGAGAGGAAGACACCGCAGATATTCGATGTGTTAATCCAAGTTGCCCGGCACAGACGGTGCGTACCATTTCTTATTTTGCTTCCCGAGATGCGATGAACATTATGGGACTGGGCGAAACACTGGTAGAAGCACTGGTGAAAAATGATTACCTGGAAAATTATGCCGATATCTATGAATTACAGAATGTGAGAGACGAGCTGGTTGAAAAGGGAATCGTTGGGAAAGAGAAGAATACGGATAAGCTTCTGGGAGAGATTGAGAAGTCCAAAAACAATCCTCCGGAACGATTGCTGACGGGTCTGGGAATTCGAAATGTTGGTAAGACAACAGCGAAATCCATTATTCGCCATTTCCATTCGTTTGAAGCTCTTTCACAGGCTACGTTAGAGGAACTGACGGCAGTGGATGATATTGGAGAAATCTGTGCTTCTTCGATTTATGAATTTTTCCATGAAGAGCAGAATGTAGAGATTTTAGAGCGATTGAAATCTGCTGGTCTTACGATGGAAGAAGTGGACAGTTCTATTGATGATAAATTTAGCGGTAAAACGTTCGTTATTACCGGAACGTTGACAACGATGAAGCGTCAGGAGGCGGCTGCTTTGATCGAAAATCATGGCGGTAAGGTGACCGGCTCTGTTTCAAAAAAGACCGATTATCTGTTGGCCGGGGAGAATGCGGGCAGTAAGTTGACAAAAGCAAATGACCTCGGAATTCAGGTTATTTCAGAAGAAGATTTACAAACGATGTTAGAAAGTTGAGATGAGTTATGGGATTAACCGCATATAAGAAAAATGACAGAATTCATGCCAAGGGAACGCCGGTGAAGACGGTGGAAGTAGTGCTTTCCGGTAGCGTAACGCTAATCGATGGCACAATGAAGATGACGCTTGGTCAGGGTAACATCCTGGGAGCCGTCGAGACACCGGGATCAAATTATATTTTTGATTATATTGCGTCGGATGACTGTAAGATTGGTGCGTATCCTTACCGTGAATTAGAAGATATTGAGAAAGTAATTCGCGTTAATCCAAGAATTGCTCCAATTCTTGCGACGGCAATGGTTCGGGCAGCGGATGAGAGTTATAAGACGTATGAAGCAGCTCTTGCAAATGCCAAGGATGAATATGTAAAACTGAAAAAGCAGATAGACGATTATCCGGGGCTTTCTGCTTCGCTTGGGGAATCTGTACAGGAATTTCCGGAATTGAAACATCTGGAAGGACCGAGGGATTCTGCATATCTTGTACATTGGATGGTGGTTTTCTTAAAGTCTGTGCGGGAGCATGATGATTATCTGAACAAATATGTTTATACGCAGGGCCCGGATATGATTCTTGGATTTGTTATGGGTGCGGCACGCTTTATGAAATATGTGGTGCAAGAGAATCAGCGCCTTCGAAATTATGTGAAGGAAATCCATGAACTCAGTATGAATTTCCAAACGGTTTATATGAAATTGGAGCAGAAGATGCGAGAGATTCACGCTGTTGATGAGATCTCTGCAGATTCTGATGAGACACCAGATCTTAGTAATGCGTTAAATGTCATTTTATCGTTTGGTGAGATTCCGGCAACGGAGAGCATGGAATTCAAGAATCTGATTGAGACTTATGGAAGTTATTCGGATCGTGGAGAGATGTCGGATGTTATGCGTAAGCTTCGACGTGAGATTACCGATGCGTTCTTCCGAATCTATAGTAAAGTGTTCTTAAATTCACTCGAGACGACTTCTGTGCCTCCAGCGGTAAAGATGTTCTTGATGTTTGGATTTGTAGATCCACAGATTGCGGGACAGGAAAATACAGATATCTTATTCCAGATTGTGAAGAATCATAAACCGGATGCAGGTCATGTTGTATATACCGTTCCGGAATGGTTAGAAATGATTTATCGCGGCGAAGTTATGCCATCGAAGAATGAATTTGATTTGGATTATCCTGCACACCTGAGAGAGCAGAAGCAGAATGGAGAGATTACAGAGGAACAAGAGAAGGAACTTCTTGTGGATCCGGTAAATAAGGTGAAGTTTGAGACCGAGAATATGTTTAAGATCGGTGATCGTATGACCTTTGGTAGAATTACCAGCTTTATTCCGATTTTCGATAGCTGTAATGTGATGAAAGCACTGGATACAGCATATCTTGCTACCGGGTTAGTGCATGAGAAATTAAATGCGGTTCGATCTTTGGATTATTCTATTTTCTATCGTGAGCAGTATTACAGCAATGAAGATCTTGGTATTACACGTTTGACGATTGATAAAGAAGTGTTGCCTTATATGATTATGATGCCAAATATGGGCTCTCGTGTTGCCTTATGGCAGGAAATCGAAGGAAAGAAACGAGACACCAGAGCGAGATTTTTGCTTCCAATGTTTACGGTAGAAGATCCCATCAAGAGCTTTATCTCCGCTTGTGGAGAATTCCGTTGGGAGATGTGCAAGACGGAGCAGGGCATTCATTGGAATGATTTATCAGATCCGTCGCTCACTGCAGAATATGCGGATTATATTCAGTTCTATCGAAAGAATCGTCTGTTAAATGCAGAGCAGAAAGAAAAATTGAAGAAAACCTTGCAGAAGGTAGGAAATAACCTTAGAAGAGCATTTGTTTCCGATTATTTGCTTTACATGACCGCAGAATGCAATGGTTCTCCGGTGATGAATAAGGCGAGTCGTGCGATTCTTTTCTCATACGTGCCATTTGGCGCGGAGATTCGTGCTAAGATTGGAACGAATCCGCAATATGCAGAATTTATGAAGAAGCATGATGCAGATTGTGCTGCAAAAATGAGACCAATCGAGATGACGATTCGAAAGCTGGAGACGAGGGGAGAGGAAATCCCTGCAGAGCTTTTAGATCAGAAGCGATATCTCTCTATGTAATAAGACAAGAAGAAATCCTGAAATGTTACCGCGGTAGCATTTCAGGATTTTTTTCTCTATCTTAAATCTTTTTTCTTTTCTTTTTTCCTGATTCGTTGAGGGGAATCAAACCTATTTCTGATTCTTTTCGGCTTCCATCATTTTCATTGCACGTACTTTTAATGGGAGTCCGAAGAGAGTAATGAAGCCTTCTGCGTCGTGGTGATCATACTGTTCACCCGTTGTGAAGCTTGCAAGTGTCTCGCTATATAAACTATATGGGCTGGTGGTTCCAGCTTTGATAATATTGCCTTTATATAATTTGAATTTTACTTCGCCAGTAACATATTCCTGTGTGGATGTAACGAAAGCTTTGATGGCATCACAGAGTGGAGTGAACCATTTTCCTTCGTATACGACCTGTGCAAGTTTATTGCCCATGTCTTTCTTGACTTCCATTGTTGCACGGTCAAGAACGAGTTCTTCTAACTGGTTATGTGCTTCCATCAGGATGGTTCCACCAGGAGTTTCATATACGCCACGTGATTTCATTCCAACAACACGGTTTTCTACGATATCAACGATTCCAATACCGTGCTTTCCGCCGAGTGTATTTAAGGTACGGATGATGTCGGAAACTTTCATCTTCTTTCCATTTACGGAAGTAGGAACACCCTTTTCAAATGTCATAGTTACGTATTCAGGTTCATCGGGAGCCTTTTCCGGTGATACGGAAAGTACCAGCATATGATCGTAATTTGGTTCGGTAGAAGGATCTTCTAATTCCAGACCTTCATGACTGATGTGCCAGAGATTTCGATCGCGGCTATAACTCTGGTCTGCGTTGAATGGAAGGTGAATTCCATGCGCTTCACAATAGTCAATTTCCGCCTGACGGCTGTCCATCTGCCATTTATCATCACGCCAAGGAGCGATGATCTTGATGTCCGGAGCAAGTGCCTTGATGCCAAGTTCGAAACGAATCTGATCATTTCCCTTGCCGGTAGCTCCGTGACAAATAGCAGTAGCGTTTTCTTTTCTAGCAATTTCTACAAGTTTCTTGGCAATTCCAGGACGCGCCATGGATGTTCCAAGTAAGTATTTGTTTTCATAAACCGCACCAGCCTGAACGCAAGGGACGATGTATTCATCACAAAATTCATCTGTGATATCTTCGATGTAGAGTTTCGATGCGCCGGAGAGCTTTGCTCGTTCTTCCAGACCATCTAATTCTTCTTCCTGTCCACAGTCAACACAGCAGCAGACAACTTCATAACCATAGGTCTCTTGTAACCAAGGAATAATGGCCGTTGTGTCCAGTCCGCCGGAATAAGCAAGAATAACTTTTTCCTTCATAGTCTTTCCTCTTTTCTCTTTAAAATGTTAATAGTAATCTTGTCAACGACTAACATCAATATACGACAGTTTTGTATTGAATGCAATAGAAAATTTATAAAAATACATATTTTTCTGTATAAATATAAAAGAAAACAAAAATTAATACTTGATTTATTGCCGACAAAACGTATAATTATGCATAAAAGAAAAAGGACTCTATTACCATCAAAAAAGATTATAATAGACGTATGATGAAAAAAGAGAAAGAAGATTGCTTATGAAGAAAGACGAGATTATGGTACGAAAAATGACAATGGATGATTATGCAAAGGTGCATGAATTATGGATGAATATTCATAAATTTGGTATTCGTTCGATTGATGATTCGAAAGATGGCATTCAAAGATTTCTTACGAGGAATCCGGATACGAGTGTTGTGGCGGTGTCGAATGGTGAGCTGATTGGTTCGATTTTATGTGGCCATGATGGACGAACGGCTTCCTTCTATCATGTATGTGTAAAGGAAGAATTTAGAAACCAGGGCGTGGGAAAGACCATGGTGATGCATTGTATGAAAGCCTTGGAAAAGGAAAAAGTGAGTAAAATCAGTCTGGTGGCTTTCAAGGATAATGAGGTTGGGAATAGCTTCTGGAAGGAAGAGGGATGGCAAAAAAGAGAAGATTTAAATCTCTATGATTTTATTCTTAATAAAGAAAATATAATAAAATTCAATTGCTAAATGCAGGAATTGGGAAAGAGGAAAAGATGAAAACATTGGATGGTGGTATTACAGCAGCAAAGGGCTTTGCGGCCGCACATACTGCTGCAGGAATTAAGTATCAGGACAGGGAGGATATGGCACTGATTTATAGCGTGTATCCTTGCGTAGCGGCAGGCACTTTTACAACGAATATCGTAAAAGCGGCACCTGTGCAATATGATCAAAAAATTGTGCAGTCGAAAGAGTCGGTACAGGCAATCGTTGTGAATGCGGGGATTGCAAATGCTTGTACAGGAAAGCAAGGATTTTTGGATTGTGAAGAGACGGCAAAGTATACGGGTGAAGTGCTTCGGATTCCTTCGACGTCGGTTCTTGTTGCATCTACGGGTGTGATTGGCATGAATTTACCAATCGATAGAATCAAGCAGGGAATCGATCAGATGAAAGATTCGCTGAGTGATACCAGAGAGTCTGCTTATCAAGCGGCGAAGGCGATTATGACAACAGATACGGTGGAAAAGGAAGTCGCCGTTTCGGTTACGATTGGTGGAAAGAACGTAACCATCGGTGGCATGTGCAAGGGAAGCGGTATGATTCATCCGAATATGTGCACGATGCTGAGTTTCCTTACGAGCGACGTAAACATTTCTAAAGAACTATTACAGGAAGCGCTTTTAGAAACGGTACAGGACAGCTACAATATGATCTCTGTGGATGGTGACACTTCAACCAATGATACATGCATCATCCTTTCGAATGGTCTTGCGGAAAATCCAAAGATTACGGAGAAAGACAAAGACTATGAGGCCTTTAAAGAAGCATTATTGTATGTAAATCAGACACTTGCTAAGAAGATGGCGGGAGATGGGGAAGGCGCGACGGCTCTTTTTGAAGTGGTTGTGAAGCATGCGGATTCTATAGAAAATGCAAAAAAACTTGCAAAGTCGGTGGTTACTTCTTCCCTTACGAAGGCAGCGATTTACGGACATGATGCGAATTGGGGCAGGATTTTATGTGCGCTGGGATATTCGGGGGTGTCATTTGATCCGGAGAAGGTGGATCTGTATTTCCGAAGCTCGAAGGGCGTTCTTCAGATTATAGAAGATGGTATTGCATTGGATTATAGCGAGGAAGAAGCAACGAGAATTTTGAAATCGGATTATGTGACGGCTGTTTGTGATATGAAGATGGGCGATGCCGAGGCTACGGCCTGGGGCTGTGATTTAACTTATGACTACGTGAAAATTAACGCGGATTATCGCTCATAGAAAAGAGGAAAAAAGATGAAAAACGATAGTATGGAAACACTGATGGCAAAAGCGGAGGTTTTGATTGAAGCACTCCCTTATATTCAGCGCTTTAACAAAAAGATTATTGTTGTAAAGTACGGTGGAAGCGCGATGATTGATGAGGAATTGAAGGCGCAGGTGATTCAGGATGTGGCGCTTTTAAAGCTGGTTGGATTTAAGCCGGTGATTGTACATGGTGGCGGAAAAGATATCAGTAAATGGGTGGAAAAAACCGGGATGAAGCCGGAATTTATTAATGGTCTTCGTAAGACGGATGCACCTACGATGGAAATCGCAGAGATGGTTTTAAACCGTGTGAATAAATCGCTTGTACAGATGGTTTCTAAGATTGGCGTTCAGGCGGTTGGAATCAGTGGAAAAGACGGTGATTTATTAAAGGTTGAGAAGAAACTGTCGGATGGGAAAGATATCGGATATGTGGGCGAAATTACAGAAGTAAATCCAAAGATTATCTATGATTTATTGGATCGGGATTTCCTGCCAATTATCTGTCCGATTGGTGTGGATGAACAGTATGATACCTATAATATCAATGCGGATGATGCCGCATCTGCCATTGCGAAAGCATTGAAGGCGGAGAAGTTAGCATTTTTAACAGATATTGAGGGCGTGTTGAGAGACCCATCCGATGCTTCTACCTTGATTTCGGAACTTACCATTTCAAAGGCGAAGGAACTGATCAATGAGGGAATTGTCGGTGGCGGCATGATTCCGAAATTGTATAACTGTATTGATGCGATTGAGGAAGGGGTATCTAGAGTGCATATCCTAGATGGTCGTATTGCACATTGCCTGCTATTGGAATTCTTCACAAATCGAGGAATCGGTACGGCGATTTTAGGAGATAAGGAGGAGAGATTCTATCATGAATAAGCAGGAAATGATACAGCTTTCAGAGGAGCATTTGTTGCACGTATATAATCGTTTCCCGGTTGTGCTTTCGCATGGTGAGGGTGTCTATCTGTATGATACAGACGGTCGGAAATATCTGGATTTTGGTTCAGGAATTGGCGTTATGGCATTTGGCTATGGCAATAAAGAGTATGAAGATGCCCTGGTGGAACAGATCCATAAGATTACACATACCTCCAATCTGTATTATCATGAGCCGATGTTAGAGGCGGCGAAGAAGATTTGTGATGTTTCCGGAATGGACAAAGTGTTTTTTACAAATTCGGGTGCGGAGGCAATCGAAGGTGCGTTAAAGACAGCTAAGAAATATGCCTATACAATGCGGGGCGCAGATTCCTATGAAGTGATTGCCATGGGACATTCCTTCCATGGCCGTACGGTCGGAGCGCTTTCCGTGACGGGAACAGAGCATTACAGAGAACCGTTTTATCCGCTGATGGATGGTGTGAAGTTTGCGGATTTTAATGATCTATCTTCCGTAGAGGCAGTACTTACAGATCAGACTTGCGCCATCATCATGGAAACGATTCAGGGCGAGGGCGGAATATACCCTGCAGAGGAAGCATTTCTACATGCCATACGAAAGCTTTGTGATGAGCGAAAGATCCTGTTGATTTTAGATGAGATTCAATGTGGCATGGGACGCTCCGGCGAGATGTTTGCTTTTCAGAAGTACGGTGTCAAACCGGATATTTTAACAACAGCAAAGGCGCTTGGCGCCGGTGTGCCGGTGGGCGCATTCTTGGTCACAGAAGAAGTGGCAAAGCATTCCCTTGTTCCGGGAGATCATGGAACAACCTACGGAGGGAA
The DNA here is from genome assembly GCA_000702525.1 of Lachnospiraceae bacterium AC2012. Taxonomy (GTDB): domain Bacteria; phylum Bacillota; class Clostridia; order Lachnospirales; family Lachnospiraceae; genus FD2005. The sequence goes on along the minus strand of JNIN01000001.1, from coordinate 744,733 downwards.
TCCGCTGGTTACAGCTGCAGTTTCGAAGACCATCGATCTGATGAAGGAACAGAAAATATTGGAACATGTGCAGGAGCTGACTCCGTTTCTGGAAGAGACATTGGAGGAAATCGTTCAGCGATATCCATTTGTGACATCACATCGTGGAATGGGATTTATGCAGGGACTCGTGCTTACGGTTCCGGTTGGAGAAGTAGTGCGTAAGTGTCTGGAGAATGGACTGGTGGTACTCTCGGCGGGGGCGGATGTTCTTCGTTTACTGCCACCTCTTGTTATGGATCGGGATGGAATTTTGGAAATGAAAGAAAAGCTCTGTAATGTTTTAGATACATACCTCTAATCGGTTTTTATCATTACAGAATGGGATGGAAATACCCTTGTGTAAAATTATTTTTTTCGATACAATAAATGAGATGAGTAAGTCTCCTTTTTTGAAAGGAGCAAGTATGAAAAAAATCGTTTTCACAGGGGTATTCTTGTTCTATTTTTGCATATTTTCAGCATGTGGGAATTCGTATTTTGAAGATGTAGAAGCATCTTCGGAAGAAGTACTTACAGAAGAGGAATATGAGGAAGAAGAAACTTCAGGAACAGAGATCTATGTGCAGGTCGACGGTGCCGTAAAATCACCTGGGGTCTATCAATTGATGGATGGGGCCAGAGTATATGAGGCAATCGAGTTGGCTGGTGGTTTCAATGAAGCAGCAGATGCGACAGATTTGAATCAGGCAGAGAAATTGTCGGATGGGCAGAAAATCTATGTTCCAACCATATCTGAATCAGAGGAGTCGGAAAACGCCTCTGGCATTTCTGCGGATGGAAAAGTCAATATTAATCGAGCGACAGCGGAGGAACTTATGACTTTGCCTGGAATTGGTGAATCCAAGGCGAAGGATATCATTTCCTATCGTGAGACGAATGGCTCTTTTGCCAAGATAGAAGATATAATGAATATCCCCGGTATAAAAGATGGTGTTTTTAATAAGATCAGTGGATCTATTACAGTAGATTAGGAGTAGACATGAGCAAAAAGGTACTTGTGGTTGATGATGAAAAACTAATTGTGAAGGGAATCCGCTTTAGTTTAGAGCAGGACGGAATGGAAGTGGATTGTGCATATGACGGTGAAGAAGCACTGAATCTTGCGAAGCAGAACAATTATGATATGGTGCTTTTGGATGTCATGCTGCCAAAATATGATGGTTTTGAAGTCTGTCAGCAGATTCGCGAATTTTCTAATATGCCAATCGTTATGTTAACAGCGAAGGGTGACGATATGGACAAGATTCTCGGTCTCGAATATGGGGCGGATGATTATATTACAAAGCCATTTAATATTCTCGAAGTAAAAGCTCGCATCAAAGCGATTATGAGACGTACAAGTCCTTTAAAGGTCGAAAAAGTGGATCCAAATAGAATCTCCAGTGGGGACCTGGCACTTGATACAGAGAGCCGTAGACTGCAGATTAAGGGCGTTGAAATCAACCTTACAAGTAAGGAATTTGATATGCTCTTACTTCTCGTGAATAATGAAGGCAAGGTTTATAGCCGTGATAATCTGCTTCATGCTATTTGGGGTACAGACTATCCGGGAGATGCCAGAACGGTGGATGTTCATATTCGTAGATTACGCGAGAAGATTGAACCAAATCCAAGTGAACCACGTTATGTGCATACCAAATGGGGAGTTGGATATTATTATCAGAAATAGTCATGAAAAGTATTAAGAGATTTCATTTGAAAAGATTAAGTTTAAGAATTGAAGTATTTCTCCTGGTGTTCATCGTGGGTGTTTTGCCAGCCATGTTGATTACATCAGGAGTTCTAAGTCTATATGCATCCAGATCGGTGCGAAGTGATGTGACGAATATCACGAATGAGGCAACGCTTCTGGCAAATCAGATTGTAACAAGCGGGTATCTGTCTGATACGACGCAAGAATCCATGAATACTCGTTTTATGTCCATTGGAAATGCCTACGATGGTCGTGTTATGGTGATTGACGCGAATCTTAAGGTGGTAAAAGATACGTATGGAGCAGATGAGGGAAGAACCATTGTCTGGTCAAGCGTGTTAAACAGTTTGTCAGGTGTTTCTGGAAGTTATTATGATCAGGAAAATTCCTGCATTACGGTTACGGTTCCTATTACGACTTATACAGAAGAGGACGAGCAAGAAGTGGTCGGGGTGCTGCTGCTTACAAAATCGACAGATTATATTACACAAAATACCATCTTTTTCAAGGATGTGGTGCTTGAAATCATGTTGATTATTGGTGTTGCATCGAGTGTGCTTGGAATCATTATGGCCAGACGTTTTACGGAACCATTGCATCGCATTTCAAAATCGATCGAAGATGTGCAGAATGGTGTTGTAGATGAAGTTTCGGTGAAGGACTTTTCGGAGACAAGAGAAATCTCTAAGAAATTTAACGGCTTTGCAAATCAAATGCGAGCGGTCGATGATTCGAGACAGGAATTTGTATCGAATGTGTCACATGAGCTGAAGACACCATTAACGTCCATGAAGGTTTTGGCAGATTCGCTGAATGGTATGGAAGATGCTCCTGTTGAATTATATAAGGAATTCATGCAGGATATTGGAAATGAAATTGACCGTGAGACAAAGATTATTAACGATTTATTGTCGCTTGTGAAGCTGGATAAATCGGGTGCGGCGCTTAACATTTCTCCTGTAAATGTGAATGACTTGATGGAAGTATTATTGAAACGATTGAAGCCGATTGCTGAGAAGCAAAAGGTGGAATTGGTTCTGGAGAGTTTCCGTCCGGTTACCGCGGAGGTGGATGAAGTGAAGTTCTCGCTTGCGATTATGAATCTGGTAGAGAACGGTATTAAATATAACGAAGAAGGCGGATATGTACATGTTTCCGTGAATTCAGATCATCAATATCTGTTTATTCGAGTGAAAGATTCCGGCATGGGTATTCCGGAAGATTCCTTAGAGCATATCTTTGATCGATTCTATCGCGTAGATAAGTCGCATTCAAGAGAAATTGGTGGTACGGGACTTGGACTTGCCATTACGAAGAATTGTATTTTGATGCATCATGGAGAAATCAAAGTGCATTCTATTCTGGGGCAGGGAACAACCTTTGATGTTCGTGTTCCGCTTAGTTATATAGAGAAGGAGGCGTAATGGCTATGAAGAGAATGATTTCCTTCTTGTTGCTTTGTACTTTTTTGTGTTCTTTGTTGGTTGGGTGTGGTACCACGTCAATTACGAATACGGGGGATTGCTATATTTATCAATTGGATACCGATGGAGATGCACTTGTAAAAGTAGCTTATAACTATAAAACAGAGGATGCGAATTCCAGAGTGGACGAGATGCTGACCGAATTAAAACGCGCGTCGACAGATGCTGAATATCAGTCCACGATTCCAAGTGCGGTGGATGTCAATGCCTATGTATTAGCGGATACAGAACTTACCATTGATTTTACTTCGACGTATTCGGATTTGGCATATACACTGGAACCATTGATTCGTTCTGCAATCGTGACGACATTGTGCCAGATTGATGGCGTTGATACTGTATCCTTTACGGTAGATGGTCAGCCGATTGTGGATGCTGATGGCAATCAGATTGGAGCAATGACAGAAGATAGTTTTATTATTGATTTTACGAATCGCGTTAAGATGGATCAGAGTGCAGATTTGACACTTTATTATGCATCCAAGGATGGTAATAGCCTTGTGCAGGAAAAACGTGAAGTGGAATATAATAGTAATACGCCACTTGCGAAGGTGGTTTTAGCAGAGCTTATGAAGGATCCACAGACAGAGGATGCGCATCCTGCGATTTCGTCGGATGTCAATGTTACGGGATATGCATTGTCGGAGGGAATCTGTTACCTTACGCTTGATGCAGGTATTCAGAATCAATCGATTAATGTATCAGATGAAGTTGCTATTTATGCAATTGTGAATTCACTGATCGAGCTGGATTCTATTAATAAAGTGCAGATTACCGTGGAGGGCGAGAGCGAAAGCGCAGTGCAAACTTCACAGTTATCTGGTTTATATGAGAAAAATATGAATATGGTTTCTCAATTTGTAGAGGAGGATGTGAATGAAGAATAGGCCAATGGTCCTACTTTTCTTCTCAGTTTTTCTTGGAATAATTATCTATTTGTCGAGGATTTGGTTGCTGTTTCTATTGCTTCCAATCCTCGCCATAATAAATCCAATACAACAGTTTCCCAGATTTCAAAAAGAATTTTCATTTCTTATTTTTACACTATTCTTTAGCCTGGGATTTATTCGTACGGCGCGGGTTCTAGCGCCATTAACCTATATACAATCAAATATAGAAGCGGGAGAGATAATTCAATTTCGGGGGGAATTGTATAAGAAGGATGTCAAAGAGAGTGGTATAACCTATTATTTGCGTGATGTTATCAGTGAGGGGGAATGTTTGGGTAATGTTATTTATTATCCGTCCGAAGATTATGCAAGTCTGGGGAGTATTCTTTCACTGAGCGGTAGCGCAACGTATTTTGAAAGTGCCAGAAATGAAGGGGGATTTGACGCAAAGACGTATTATTATAGTCAAAATATCTATTTGAAGATGGAGGAGGTATCGGGGGAAGAAGTACTCAATTCTGGAAATGTAATCTGGGAGCAGTTATTTCAATTACAGCAAAGGATAAAGCAGGTGGAAGTAGCATCTTTGCCGCAGGAAGAGGGAGGACTTTTGGCGGCGATTACCGTTGGTGATCGAGGAGAGATGGATGAAGAGGTGAAGAATCTGTTTGCCAATGTAGGAATCAGCCATATTATAGCTGTATCCGGGTTGCATGTCAGTGTTGTTGGCATGGGTCTGTATCGGTTACTTCGCAGAAGGCGTCATATCGCAAGTTCCGCAATCTGTGCGGGTATTGTAGTTGTTCTTTACGGAGTGATGTGTGGGAATAGTGTATCGACGATTCGTGCAGTGGGGATGTTTCTTCTTAGCCTGACAGCGCTTGTCATGTTATGTGACTATGATGCCTGTACTGCAATCTTTGTGATGGCTAGTTTCTTGCTCCTTAAAAACCCGCTTTACCTCTATCATATTAGTTTTCAGTTGTCGTTTGTCATTGTTCTGGGGGTTGTTTCTATTGCATCTCCGCTGGGAAATGCATACGATGTTCATTGCCGATTACGCTGGGAGAAGACACATAAGAAATCGAAGGGGCGAAGATGGAAGAAGAGTGGAAAAGAACGCCTGATACGTTCCCTTATCGTGTCGATCTGTATACAATTATGTTCTCTGCCGATGATTCTATGGCATTTCTATACAATCCCCTTATATAGTTTGTTGTTAAATCTGATTCTTTTGCCGTTGATAGGTATTTTACTTGGTTGTGGACTTTTTGCTGGATTCGTGGGAGCTTTATTCCCGATTCCAATCGCAGTTTTGAAATTGCTTTTTCTCCCAAGTCATTGGATTTTGTATTTCTATGAAATGCTATCTTCGCTTGTATCAAAGCTTCCCTATTGTTCCTTGGCGGTTGGACGCCCCAATCTCTATCTGTTACTTTTTTATTATAGTGCGTTGCTTTTATTGGCCAGATATTTGGTATATATAGCTAGAACGAGGCTTTTATACAGCATGAAACTGGAGGATGAATATGGACGGAGTTATAGTCCGCTTCCGGCGAGATATCAGAGATGTATAGTAATTGTCATGGTATGTTTGCTCTTGCTTCCGGTTCTGTTTTTTATACGAAAACCGGATGATTTCGAAATAGCAATGCTGGATGTAGGACAGGGGGACGGTATCTATCTTCAGGATGGTATGGGAGGAAATTATTTTATTGATGGTGGAAGTACTTCTGCTAGCAATGTTGGTACCAGAGTGATTCTTCCGTTTTTCAAATATCGAGGGATCCAGGCAATTGATAATTGGTATGTGACGCATTCGGATTTGGATCATATCAGTGGTCTAATCGAGGTTTTGGATTCCGGATATGATGTAAAACGAATCACGGTAGCAAAGTATATTGTTAGAAATGATAACTTTACGCAATTAATAGAAGCTGCAGAGAATAATGGAACGGAAGTCTTTGTAGCTGATGTTGGTGATGCATGGAAGGCCGAGGAGAAGGGACATGAATTTTTGCTGCAGACGATTTATGCTGGAAATGAAGCGGAGCTAGAAGATGCAAATGCCAACAGTCTGGTTTTATATTTGGCATATGATGATTTTGAAGGTGTGTTTACGGGAGATATTGGTTCGGAACAGGAGAGCGTTATCATTTCCAATATCGACAAGATAAAAAATATCGATTTTCTGAAGGTGGCACATCATGGCAGTAATTATAGTAGCTCCGAAGCCTGGTGTGAATTTGTGGATCCGACGGTTGCCTTTTGCTCGGTGGGAGAGAAGAATCGTTATGGTCATCCGGGAATAGAGGCAATATCACGGTTGGAGAATACAGGTGCGAAGATTTATTATACCAAGGATGCGGGGGAATTGATGCTAAGCTATGTCGAACATAGAATAATTGTGAAAGAAATGGTAAGATAGTACTACATTATGTTTGAAAGAGAATAGGATAGATGAAATTAACACAGATTGATGAAGATATTAAATCCAAAGAATTCCACCATGCGTACCTTCTGTATGGCGATGAACTTTATCTTAGGAATCAATATAAGAAGCGCCTGATTCATGCCCTGATGCCACAGGAAGATCAGATGAATCTGAATTACTATAAAGAGGATTCTGTCGATGTAAAGGACATTATCAGTACGGCGGAACAGTTTCCGTTTTCTCTGTTTTCTATGGGAGAAGAACCAAAGAGAGTTATTGTTATTGAGGATTCTAAGTTCTTTAAGAAGAAGGAAGAAGAAATCGATGCGTATATGGAACATATTCCGGATTACTGTTATTTCATCTTCTTGGAATCCGAAGTAAATAAGAACAATGCGCTCTTTAAGAAGTTCCAGAAATCCGATGCGCTTGTCAGTGAAGAGATGAAGATGGTCTCCGGTGCGGATCTTGCGAAATGGATGGGAGGAAGACTGACAAAGCTCGGGAAGAAGATTACGAGAGATGCCTGGGCGGAGTTTTCTGTCCGAACGGGAAGTAGCATGGAGCTTATGGATCAGGAATATGAGAAGCTGGTTTCTTATTGCTGGGATAAAGAAGTGATTGAACTTGCGGATGTGGAGGCGATTTGTACCGGAGCGGTAGAAACGCAGATCTTTAAGATGATTGATAGTATTGCGGGTAAGGATACTGATGCAGCGATGTGTTATTATCGTGATATCTTACGTGAGAATAAGGAATCGAAAGAGAATAACCAGGCTTCGATGAAAATCTTTGCATTGATTGTAAAGACATTTCGACAGATTCTTGCGATCCAGGAAATGACAGAAGATCATATTGATATGGAGACGATGAAGAAGACGACAGGGGTTTACCAGGACTTCGTGATTCGTAAGAATATGAATCTTGCTAGAAGAATTCCAAGAAATACGATGCAGAAGATGCTGAGAGATGCTGCTAATTATGAGCAGCAGGTGAAGACAGGACTGCTTGATGAGCAGATTGCTGTTGAATTATTGATTATGACGTATGCAAAATAAAAAAAGAACCATCTGAAATGACGGTTTCAGATGGTTCTTAATTTATACACATTAGTAATTATGCAAGAGCGTTAACAGCCTTTGTAAGACGAGAAACCTTACGAGCGGCATTGTTCTTGTGGTAGATACCCTTAGAAGCAGCCTTGCTGATTACTACTGTTGCAGTTGTAAGAGCTGTTGTTGCAGCTTCCTTATCATTAACTGCTACTGCAGCTTCAACATTCTTGATAGCTGTCTTAACTTCTGAACGGATTGCCTTGTTACGGGCAGCTCTTGTTGCAGATACTAAAACTCTCTTCTTTGCTGATTTAATGTTAGCCAATTCGATACACCTCCAATGTAATGGGATATTAATTATAATTAATATACATTGAAGCCGGACACGGACAGTTCAATGTAAACATACTCTAGTATTTTATATGCAAAAGCAGGTAGTGTCAACCAAAAAATGCAAAAAAGTTATACTTTACTTGTTAATACACCCGGCTCTGTGGTAATATTGTCTTCGAAAATAGATTGCAATTTGCAATTTTTAGTGAGGTATAAAATGACATTCGAACAGGATAAAATTCGTAATTTTTGTATTGTTGCGCATATAGATCACGGTAAATCCACGTTGGCGGATCGTATGATCCAGATGACGGGTCTTCTTACGGAACGTGAGATGCAGGCGCAGGTGCTTGATAATATGGAACTGGAGAGAGAACGTGGAATTACTATCAAATCTCAAGCAGTTCGTTTGATTTATCATGCGAAAGATGGCAATGAATATATCTTTAATTTAATAGATACTCCAGGTCATGTGGATTTCAATTATGAAGTTTCCCGAAGCCTGGCTGCTTGTGATGGGGCAATTCTTGTTGTCGATGCAGCACAGGGAATTGAGGCGCAGACATTGGCAAATGTTTATTTGGCATTGGATCATGATTTGGATGTTATCCCGGTAATTAATAAAGTAGATTTGCCAAGTGCGGATCCCGATCGAGTGAAGGATGAAATTGAAGATGTCATTGGAATTGAGGCGCAGGATGCACCTTGTATTTCTGCAAAGACTGGTTTAAATGTTGAAGATGTATTAGAGGAAATCGTTACGAAACTTCCTGCACCAACTGGAGATCCAAAGGCTCCGCTGCAGGCTTTGATTTTCGATTCGCTCTATGATGCCTATCGCGGTGTTATTGTATTCTGCCGTATTAAAGAGGGTACCTTAAAGGCTGGTATGAAAGTTCGCATGATGGCTACCGGTGCGGTAGAAGAAGTGGTAGAAGTTGGATATTTCGGAGCGGGACAGTTTATTCCTTGTGATGAGTTGCCGGCAGGAACGGTTGGATATTTTACGGCTAGTATTAAGGATGTGCAGGAAACAAGAGTTGGTGATACCGTTACGGAGCATAACAGACCATGTGACGAACCGCTTCCGGGTTATAAGAAAGTAAATCCAATGGTTTACTGTGGTCTCTATCCTGCAGATTCTTCGAAGTATACGGATTTAAGAGATGCGCTTGAGAAATTACAGCTGAATGATGCTGCACTTCAGTTTGAACCGGAAACATCCATTGCTCTTGGATTTGGTTTCCGTTGTGGCTTCCTTGGACTCCTTCATCTGGATGTGATTCAGGAAAGACTGGAGAGAGAATATAATCTGGATTTGGTAACAACAGCGCCAGGCGTAGTTTATCGTGTACATAAGACAGACGGTACCATGATTGAACTTACCAATCCATCAAACCTCCCAGACCCATCGGAGATTGATTATATGGAAGAGCCGGTTGTAGATGCGGAGATTATGGTTACTTCCGAATATGTTGGTGCGGTTATGGATCTCTGTCAGGAGAGACGAGGTATCTATGTCAGCATGGAATATATGGAAGAAACACGTGCATTGATTAAATATGTACTTCCGTTAAATGAAATTATCTATGATTTCTTTGATGCGCTGAAATCCAGAACACGTGGATATGCATCTTTTGATTATGAGATGAAGGGTTATGTGGAATCCAAGCTTGTGAAGCTGGACGTTCTTATTAATAAAGAGACTGTCGATGCCCTTTCCTTTATTGTATTTGAAGGAACTGCTTATGATCGTGGTCGTAAGATGTGTGAAAAGTTAAAGGGTGAAATCCCAAGACATATGTTTGAGATCCCAATTCAGGCTGCCATTGGAAATAAGGTCATTGCCCGAGAGACGGTAAAGGCTATGCGTAAGGACGTATTGGCGAAGTGCTACGGTGGTGATATCAGCCGTAAGAAGAAACTTCTTGAAAAACAGAAGGAAGGAAAGAAGAGAATGCGTCAGGTTGGTAATGTAGAGATTCCACAGGAAGCATTCATGAGCGTATTAAAGTTAGATGAAGATTAAAGAGCAAGAGTTATATGTACATATTCCGTTCTGCATGAAGAAATGTAACTACTGCGATTTCTTGTCTGGTGTCTATGATGAGAAGATGCGTAGAACTTACACAGCTGCTTTAGTAAAGGAGCTGGAATATCTTGGCAAGACGTATCGGCATCCGCTTCGTTCGATTTATTTTGGCGGCGGAACGCCGACCTGGTTGGAAACGGATTGCATCCAATTGCTTATGGATACGATCTACAAGTGGTTTCAGGTTGTGGAAGGCGCAGAGATCACATTGGAATGTAACCCGGGAACCGTCACAAAGGATTCTCTTCGTGCGTTTCATATGATGGGTTTTAATCGCCTTAGTATTGGACTGCAGTCGGCAAATGAAGAGGAATTGAAGTTGCTCGGTCGCGTGCATGATTTGAATCGTTTCCTACATACTTTTGAGTTAGCGCGAAATGCCGGATTTATGAATATCAATGTGGATGTCATGACGGGACTTCCTTATCAGAATCCGAAGAAACTGCAATACACGTTGGATACCGTTGTGCGTCTGCACCCGGAACATATTTCTGCCTATTCTCTGATTATTGAGAAGGGAACTCCTTTTTATGATGACTATCAGTTCGACAGCGTTCGACAGGAGGCTGGGATGCAAACGGAGGCGTTGCCGACGGAAGATCAGGTGTATGAACTTACGAAGCAGACGGAACATTTCCTGGCAGAGAATGGGTATCGGAAGTATGAAATTTCGAACTTTGCAAAGCCGGGATATGAAGGGGAGCATAACAGTGGATATTGGAGGATGGTGCCTTATCTGGGTGCCGGCCTTGGCGCTTCTTCTTATATAGATGGGATGCGTTTTTCGAATAAGACGAATATCTATGATTATATTGAGGCTTCAAAGAAATATGAGGAAATGGAAACTTCAAAACATCTCTGGATGGATAGTGATACTTTGCAGGAACGAACCAGAAATGATGAGATTGAGGAATTTATGTTCCTCGGACTTCGTATGACGGATGGCGTCTCGCTTTTTGATTTTGAAGAGCGTTTTCATACACGAATGGATTTGATTTATCGAAATGTAATCGAAGAACTTCGAAGAGAAGGCCTTCTGGATATGTATGAAGGAAGAGTTTTCCTGACAGAACGAGGTATGGATTTAAGCAATTATGCGATGGCCAAGTTTTTGTTGGAAGATTAAATAGAGAAAGAGACGAGAGGAAATGTTACCGCGCGGTGACATTTCCTCTTTTTTATGAATGCTTTCTTGTTAGGTAGATAGAAAAATAAATTTAGAAGAAAAAAGTATGGAAATGGTTGACAAAGAAAACGAAAGGGAGTAGATTATGAAATGTAGATATTAGCACTCTAAATAAATGAGTGCTAACAACATGAAAAAGTAAGAAACAACAACCATATGAGGTGATGTATGGAAGAAGTTTTAAGCGAGAGAAAAGAAAAAATCTTATATGCGATTATCCAGAATTATCTAGAGACAGGGGAACCGGTTGGTTCTAGAACAATCTCGAAATATTCGGACTTGAATCTCAGTTCTGCGACGATTCGAAATGAGATGGCGGATTTGGAAGAGTTAGGCTTTATTGTACAGCCGCATACATCGGCTGGCCGAATCCCATCCGACAAGGGCTATCGATTTTATGTAGATCGTGTAATCACTGAAAAAGATCAGCAGATTACAGATATGAAAGAGTTCTTGGAACAGAGAACGGAGAAGATGGAGAAGGTCCTGAAGAAAGTGGTTAAAGTTTTGGCGACAAATACAGAATATGCCACTGTGATTTCTGCTCCATCAGTTGTTCGTAATCGAGTGAAATTTGTACAGCTGTCCGCTGTTGATGAACGTCAGATTTTGTCCGTCGTCGTTATGGATGGCAATATCGTTCGTAACAAGATGATTCAGGTAGAGAAACCACTGGATAACGAAACATTGCTAAAGTTAAATATGCTTTTGAACACCAACTTAAATGGACTTACGGTAAATGAGATTAATCTCAGCCTGATTTCGAAAATGAGAGAGCAGGCCGGAATTCATGAGGATATCATAGCTTCCGTTTTAAATACGGTCGCCGATACGATTGATCCAAATGAGGAATTGGAAGTCTATACAAGTGGTGCGACAAATGTATTTAAATATCCAGAGCTTGCAGCTTCGGATAGTGCGAAAGAATTGATTTCCGCATTTGAAGAGAAAGAGGTGCTTGCAGATTTCCTGTCAGATGTACAGGAAGAAGAGGAAGCGAAGGGTACCGGCATTCAGGTCTACATCGGCGGAGAGTCGAAGATGACGACGATGAAGGATTGTAGCGTGGTAACTGCCACATACGAACTTGGAGATGGCGTCAAGGGAACCATCGGTATCATTGGTCCGAAGCGAATGGATTATAAGAAAGTTGTAGAAAACTTGAAGAATCTGAAATCGGAACTTGGTAAAGTGATCGATCAGTCAGAGGATAGTAATAGATAGAAAGGTGGTCAGGAAGTGGCTAAGAAAAAGACAGAAACTGTGGAAGAAACACAGGAAAAGAAAGTAGACGCTGAACTTGATCAGGAAGCAGAAGCTACTGTAGAAGAAACAGCAGAAACAGTGGAAACAGAAGATGCAGCAGCCGAAGAGACAGAAGAGGAAGCAACATCTGATAATGCGGTAATTGAGGAATTAAATGATCGTATTAAGCGTCAGATGGCAGAGTTCGATAATTTCCGTAAGCGTTCGGAAAAAGAAAAGAGTCAGATGTTTGATGCTGGTTCAAAGAGTGTTATCGAAAAGATTCTGCCAGTCGTTGATAACTTTGAAAGAGGTTTGGCTGGAGCTGCAGAGGGTGATGCGTTCGCCGATGGTATGAAGATGATTTACAAGCAGTTGATGACAAGCTTGGAAGCAATCGGTGTTACACCAATCGAAGCAGTTGGTCAGGAATTTAATCCGGAATTCCATAATGCAGTAATGCATGTAGAGGATGAAAATGCTGGTGAAAATGAAATTGTGGAAGAACTTCAGAAGGGTTACATGTTCCATGATTCCGTCGTTCGTCACAGCATGGTTAAAGTAGCTAATTAGTACATATTTGATTATAAATTTAGTAAACAATCTCATTATGAAATAGGAGGAATTGATTATGGGAAAGATCATTGGTATTGATTTAGGAACAACAAACAGTTGTGTAGCTGTAATGGAAGGTGGACAGCCTACTGTTATCGCTAATACAGAAGGTGCGCGTACAACACCATCTATCGTTGCATTTACAAAGAATGGTGAAAGACTTGTAGGTGAACCTGCAAAGCGTCAGGCAGTAACAAATGCTGAAAATACAATTGCATCTATCAAGAGAGATATGGGTACAGATAACGGTCGTACAATCGATGGTAAGAAGTATAGCCCACAGCAGATTTCCGCTATGATTCTTCAGAAGCTTAAGGCTGATGCAGAAGGATACCTTGGAGAAAAGGTTACAGAAGCGGTTATTACAGTTCCTGCATACTTCAACGATGCACAGAGACAGGCAACAAAGGATGCTGGTAAGATTGCTGGTCTTGATGTAAAGCGTATCATCAACGAACCAACAGCTGCAGCACTTGCTTACGGTCTTGATAACGAAAATGAACAGAAGATTATGGTATACGATTTAGGTGGTGGTACATTTGATGTATCTATTATCGAAATCGGTGATGGCGTTATCGAAGTACTTGCAACATCTGGTGATAACAGACTTGGTGGTGATGACTTCGATAAGAAGATCCAGGATTGGATGCTGGAAGAATTCAAGAAGGCTGAAGGTGTAGATCTTTCTACAGATAAGATGGCACTTCAGAGATTAAAGGAAGCTGCTGAAAAGGCTAAGAAGGAACTTTCTTCTTCTACAACAACAAATATCAACCTTCCATTCATCACAGCAACAGCAGAAGGTCCAAAGCACTTTGATATGGATCTTACACGTGCGAAGTTTGATGAATTAACAAGAGACTTAGTGGAAAGAACAGCTATCCCAGTACAGAATGCATTAAAGGATGCTGGACTTACAGCTTCTGAACTTAGCAAGGTACTCCTTGTTGGTGGTTCTACAAGAATCCCAGCTGTACAGGATAAGGTTAAGATGCTTACAGGTAAGGAACCTTCTAAGAACTTAAACCCAGATGAATGTGTAGCTATCGGTGCTTCTATTCAGGGTGGTAAGCTTGCTGGTGATGCCGGTGCAGGTGAAATCCTTCTTCTTGATGTAACTCCACTTTCTCTTTCTATCGAAACAATGGGTGGTGTAGCTACAAGATTGATCGAAAGAAATACAACAATTCCTACAAAGAAGAGCCAGATCTTCTCTACTGCAGAAGATAATCAGACAGCAGTTGATATCAATGTAGTACAGGGTGAGCGTCAGTTCGCCAGAGATAATAAGTCCCTTGGACAGTTCCGTCTGGATGGTATCCCACCAGCACGTCGTGGTGTACCTCAGATCGAAGTTACATTCGATATTGATGCAAATGGTATCGTAACAGTATCTGCTAAGGATCTTGGAACAGGTAAGGAACAGCACATCACAATCACAGGTGGTTCTAACATGTCTGATGATGAAATCGATAAGGCTGTTAAGGAAGCTGCAGAATTCGAAGCACAGGATAAGAAGCGTAAGGAAGCAATCGATACAAAGAACGCTGCTGATTCCTTTGCAATGCAGACAGAAAATGCATTAAACGAAGTTGGCGATAAGTTAGATGCAGCTGATAAGTCTGAAGTAGAAGCTGATATTCAGGCAGTAAAGGACTTAGTTGCTAAGTACGAAAAGCCAGAAGATATGACAGATGATCAGGTTGCAGAACTTAAAGCTGCAAATGAGAAGTTACAGCAGTCTGCACAGAAGGTATTCTCTAAGATGTATGAACAGCAGGCACAGGCACAGGGTGCTCCACAGCAGGATGCAGGTGCACAGTCTACATCAAATGATGATGATGTAGTAGATGCTGACTTCAAGGAAGTATAATTAGAAATCATATAAAGAAGAACATGAGTCAGGGGCTAAGAAATTAGTTCCTGACTTCATGTACTAATAAAAAGGAATAAAACATGGCAGAGCAAAAGAGAGATTATTATGAAGTCTTAGGCATTGATAAATCGGCCGACGACGCAACGATTAAAAAAGCATACCGTAAACTCGCAAAGAAGTATCATCCGGATGCAAATCCTGGGGATAAAGAAGCAGAAGCAAAGTTTAAAGAGGCTTCTGAGGCTTATGCAGTTCTTTCGGATGCAGATAAACGTAGACAGTATGACCAGTTTGGCCATGCGGCATTCGAAGGTGGCGCAGGCGCAGGTGCAGGCGGATTTGATTTCTCAGGTATGGACATGGGAGATATCTTTGGAGACATTTTCGGAGATTTCTTCGGTGGCGGTAGAAGACAGCAGAGTAATGGCCCTATGAAAGGTGCAAACTTAAGAACGAGTGTACGTATTAAGTTTGAAGAAGCTGCCTTTGGCTGTACAAAAGAAATTGAGATGGTCTTAAAGGATGAATGTCCTACATGTAAGGGTTCTGGAGCAAAGCCTGGAACAAGCAAAAAGACATGTGGCAAGTGTGGTGGTAAAGGTAAGATTGTTGTCACACAGCAGTCCTTCTTTGGAACTGTGCAGAATGTCACAACTTGTCCAGACTGTAATGGATCCGGTCAGATTATTACGGATAAGTGCGTAGATTGTCACGGAACAGGTTACATTGCAAAGAAGAAGAGAATTGAAGTTAGTATTCCTGCAGGTATCGATGATGGTCAGGCGGTTCGTATTCGCGAGAAGGGTGAACCGGGAATCAATGGTGGCCCACGAGGAGATCTGCTTGTAGAGGTACGTGTAGCACCTCATCCAATCTTCCAGAGAAGAAATACCGACATTTATTCTTCTGCGCCTATTTCCTTTGCACAGGCTGCATTAGGCGGAGAAGCAATTATTGATACACTGGATGGCAAGGTTTCCTATGAAGTGAAACCGGGAACACAGACGGATACACGCATTAGACTTCGTGGCAAGGGTGTTCCATCCCTTCGTAATAAGGACGTGCGTGGTGATCATTATGTAACACTTGTTGTTCAGGTTCCAAAGTCACTGAATAAAGAGGCTAAGGAAGCTTTGAAGAAGTTTGATGAAGCGACAGGAAATACACTGAAAGCTGCAACAGAAGTAAAGTCTGAGAAGAAAAAGGGCTTTAAAGATAAGATTAAGGATGCTTTTGAAGATTTATAAGATTATATAAATGAGTGAAGTATTATGGAGACCCAGGGGTGAATGCTGGGTCTCTTTTCTTTTGCGCCATTTTATGGTAGTATATTTCATTGATTGCATTTTGAATGGAGGTCATTCTATGAAGTGGATGAAATTTACGATAGATACAACAGAAGAGGCAGAAGATTTGGTAACTGCGACACTCTCGGAATTAGGGATTGATGCAGTGGAAATCGAAGATTTAATGCCGGTTGACGATAGTGAAAGAGAAGGTGGACATTTCGAAGAATTACAGCCGGATCTTCCGGAAGACGACGGAAGCAGTCGAATCAACTTTTATTTAGAAGAAGGTCAGGAATATAGTGAATTACTTTCTGAGCTTGGAAATGAATTAGAAAAGCTTAGAAATATTGTCGACCTTGGCAAGGGTGAAATCCGTATTTCTGAAACAGAGGATACAGATTGGCGTGATAATTGGAAGTCGTTCTTCCACTCTTTTGAGATAGAGAATGTCTTAATCAAACCAACATGGGAAGCGGTTGAGACAAGGGAGGATCAGATTGTAGTAGAAATCGATCCGGGTGTTGCCTTTGGAACAGGAAAACATGAGACAACACAGCTTTGTATCAGACAGATGCAGAAATACTTAAAAGATGGCGATGAAGTATTTGACGTTGGTTGTGGATCTGGTATTTTATCGATTATTGCATTAAAGATGGGTGCAGCACATACCGTTGGAACCGATATTGATGATGATTGTATTGCTTCCACAGCAGCAAATTTTGAAGTGAATCATTTGGAACAGTCACTTGGTGATTTCTATGTAGGAAATCTGACGGATGACAAGGCACTTCAGGATCAGGTTGGTTATGATAAGTACGACGTTATCGTTTCTAATATTCTTGCAGATATTATTATCGGTATGGCAGAACAGTTAAAGAACGCTTTAAAACCGGGCGGTTATTTAATCACATCTGGAATTATTAATTTCAAGGAAGAGGAAGTAAAGGCAGCATTAGAGGCGGCTGGACTTCGTGTTGTTGAGATTAATGTTCAGGGTGAGTGGGTTAATATTACTGCTACAAAATAGGAGAAACTATGCAACAGATATTTGTTAATGATGGGCAGTTAAACGGCGATATCGTTACAATTACAGGACAGGATGCAAAACATCTTGCCAGAGTGATTCGTATACGTGTTGGCGAAGTGATTCGAATCAGTACGGAATCTTCGAAGAGTTTCTTTTGTGAAATCACTGAGGTTTCACAGGATGCTGTTATTGCGAAGATTACGGGAGAAGCTCATGAGACGGAGCTTCCACAGAAGATTTATCTTTTCCAGGCGCTTCCAAAGGGAAGTCGTATGGAAACGATTATTGAGAAGACGGTAGAACTGGGCGTGTATGAAATCATTCCGGTGGAGATGAAATATTGCGTAGTCAAACTGGATGAGAAGAAGAAGCAGTCCAAGGTAAAGAGATATCAGGCGATTGCAGAGTCGGCTGCGAAACAGTCCAAGAGAAGTATCATTCCGCAGGTGCATGAGGTGATGAGCTTCAAAGATGCATTGGAATATGCTGCATCCTGCGATGTTTGCCTTTTGCCTTATGAGAATAAATTTGGTATGGCACCAACTAAGGAAGCTTTGGAAAAGGTTGGAAATGCAAAAACAATTAGTATTTTAATCGGACCAGAAGGTGGATTTGCGGACCAGGAAATCGAGGCGGCCGAAGGCAAGGCGGAACTGATTTCTCTTGGAAAGAGAATTCTCAGAACGGATACGGCGGCCATTACAACGATGTCAGCTGTGATGCTCGCATCCGAGATGTTTGAATAGAAATAGATGTAAGAAAGAAATAGAAAGAAGTGTAGAGATGGAAGCTTATTTAGATAATTCTGCAACAACCGCTTGCTCAGAAAAAGCGGCACAGATGGTGATGCAGGTACTGACAAAAGATTATGGTAATCCATCATCCCTTCATAATAAAGGGATTGAGGGCGAAAACTATGTGAGAGATGCCCGACGTATTATTGCAAAGACATTAAAGGTCAAAGAAAAAGAAATATATTTTACATCTGGTGGAACGGAATCGAATAATCTTGCGATTGTTGGTTATGCGATGGCAAATCAAAGGGCTGGTAAGCATATTATTTCTACGCCTTTTGAACATCCAAGTGTAGGAAATCCGTTAGCATTTCTGGAAGAACAGGGATTCGAGGTTTCATATCTTCATGTTGACAGACAGGGTCATATTGAAATCAAGGAATTAGAAGATCTGATTCGTGAGGATACGATTCTTGTATCCATGATGCATGTAAATAATGAAATTGGCGTAGTTCTTCCAATCGAAGAGGCTGGAAAAGTAATTAAGGAAAAGAATCCAAAGTGCGCATTTCATGTAGATGCCATTCAGTCCTATGGAAAATTTAAGATATTACCGGAAAGAATCGGTGTGGACATGCTTTCGGTGAGTGGACATAAGATTCATGGACCAAAGGGTTCCGGATTTCTCTATGTGAATGGAAAAATTAAAATCAAACCGGAAATTCTTGGTGGTGGTCAGGAGTGGGGACTTCGCTCTGGAACGCAAAATACACCGGCAATTGCAGGACTTGGTGTTGCTGCGGCAGAAATGTATGATCATCTAGAGGAGAATCGAGAGCATCTTTTCCAGCTACGAGATCATTTCATTGAGGAAGTGACGAAAATAGATGGTGTGAGTGTGAATGGCCCACTGGGACATGATGCGGCTCCGCAGATTGTCAGTGTCAGCGTGCAGTCTGTACGTGCAGAAGTATTGCTTCATGCGTTAGAAGACAAGGAGATTTATGTTTCTGCAGGTTCTGCTTGTTCGTCGAATAAGCCATCGATTTCAAAGACGTTACAGGCGATTCATCTGGATCAGAATCTTCTGGACTCTACGGTTCGTTTTAGTTTTAGTGTGCATACAACAATGGAAGAAATTGATTATGCGCTCGATGCTATGCGTACGTTGATTCCAATGTTGCAGAGATTTACAAGACATTAATTGTCCTAGAACAGGATAAGATATTTATAAATTAAGATAGATAAGAAAGAGAGAAAATATGTATCGCGCTTTTTTAATTAAGTATGGTGAGATTGCCATTAAGGGAAAGAACCGTCATCTCTTTGAAGATGCATTGGTTCGTCAGATTCGATATGCTTTAAATCCATTAGAAGGAAAATTTGAAGTTATCAAACAGCAGGGAAGAATCTTTGTAGAAGCAAAGAACGAAGATTTTGATTATGAAGAGACCGTAGCAGCTCTTCAGACAGTCTTTGGTATTGTTGGTATTTGCCCTGCAGTTTTAGTTGAGGATCAGGGATTTGATCAGCTTGCAGAGGATATTATTCATTATTTGGATGAGACCTATGCAGATAAGCATATGACATTCAAGGTAGAAGCACGTCGTGCGAGAAAGAATTATCCTAAGACTTCACCAGAAATCAATATGGATCTCGGTGAGAGAATTTTAAATGCATTCCCGGATATGTCTGTAGATGTACATCATCCAGATGTGACGCTCTACGTAGAAATCCGTGAGCAGATCAATTTCTATTCTGAGATTATTCCAGGTCCAGGTGGTATGCCAGTGGGAACGAATGGTAGAGCAATGCTTCTTCTTTCCGGTGGTATTGATTCTCCGGTTGCTGGTTATATGATTGCTAAGCGTGGTGTTGCCATTGATGCGACATATTTCCATGCACCTCCATATACATCAGAGAGAGCAAAGCAGAAGGTAGTAGATCTGGCTCGTATTATCAGTAAGTATACAGGACCTATTCGCCTTCATATTGTCAATTTTACGGATTGCCAGTTAAATATCTATGAGAAGTGCCCGCATGAAGAATTAACGATTATTATGCGTCGTTATATGATGGAAATTGCCGAGCATTTTGCAAATGAAAACGGCGATCTTGGACTGATTACTGGGGAATCCATTGGACAGGTTGCTTCACAGACGATGCATTCTCTTATGGCAACCAATGAAGTATGTAACCTGCCGGTATATCGTCCATTAATTGGATTTGATAAGCAAGAGATTATTACAGTTTCAGAGAAGATTGGAGCATATGAGACTTCTATCCTTCCATTTGAGGATTGCTGTACAATCTTCGTTGCAAAGCATCCTGTTACAAAGCCAAGACTCCAGAATATTCATAATTCAGAGAAGAAGCTGGTTGGAAATATGGAAGAGCTTGTTAAGACAGCCATTGAGACAACAGAAGTAATTCTCGTGGAACCAGAAGAATAAGAAAAATAAAAGGCACAGCATTTTGCTGTGCCAAAAATTCATATGAAACCAAATATTAAACGATATATGGCTTTAATGTGTTAAGGATTTCATCTACGCCTGTCTCAGCATGAATGTTGAGTTCGATTGGCTTAGAGAGATCAAGACTAAAAATTCCCATAATAGATTTAGCATCGATAACATATCTACCAGATACAAGATCGAAATCGGAATCAATCTGACTTACTGTGTTTACAAAAGATTTTACCTTATCAATTGAGTTAAGTGAGATCTGTACAGTTTTCATGTTAGGTACCTCCTATTTGTTTCTTGCAAATATGGTAAATCAAAGGAATGCAAAAGTCAATCATGAGAGGAGATAGAAAATGAAAACTGCAGCTCTTCACAACTTGGGTTGTAAAGTTAATGCATATGAAACAGAAGCGATGCAACAGCTTTTAGAGGACGATGGCTATGTGATTGTGCCATTTACGGAAAAAGCGGATGTATACGTTATCAATACCTGCTCTGTGACCAATATGGCAGACCGTAAGAGTCGTCAGATGATTCATAGAGCAAAGAAATTAAATCCGGATGCCATTGTTGTCGCTGCTGGTTGCTATGTGCAGACAGCGAGTCAGAGCGATACACTGGATCTTTCGGCAGATATTATTATTGGAAACAATCGTAAGAATGAATTGGTTCCGGAGATTCATAAGTATTTAGAAGAACATCAGCAAAATATCGATATTGTTGATATCAATGATGGGGTTCAGGATTATGAGACACTTCATGTAACAAAGACGGCAGAGCATACCAGAGTCTTTATTAAGATTCAGGATGGATGTAATCAGTTCTGTAGTTATTGCGTGATCCCTTATGCGAGAGGTCGTGTAAGATCTCGTGATAAGGAAGATGTCATCCAGGAGGTTACAAAACTTGCAGAATCCGGATATCGAGAAGTGGTACTTACCGGTATTCATGTGAGCTCCTATGGAGTCCCTGGAGAATATGGCCTGATTGATGTGGTCGAAGAGGTCCAGCATATTCCGGGTATTGAGCGTATTCGTTTGGGCTCTTTGGAACCTCGAATTGTGACGGAAGAATTCGCAAAGAGAGCCTCTCTTGTGACAAAGCTTTGTCCGCATTTCCACCTGTCACTGCAGAGTGGATGTGATGCAACACTGCAGAGAATGAATCGTAAATATACGGCAGAAGAATTCTGTGAAAGTGTGCAGTATCTTAGAAAATATTTCGATCATCCGGCGATTACAACGGATGTGATTGTTGGTTTCCCTGGGGAGACAGAAGAGGAATTTGAGGAAACGAGACGTTTCCTCGAGAAGATTCATTTCTATGAGATGCATGTGTTTAAGTTCTCTATTCGTAAGGGTACCAGAGCGGAGCGTATGCCGGATCAGATTCCGGAGCAGGTGAAGTCGGCACGTTCCGAGATTTTGATTAATCTTGCGAAGAAGATGTCCGAGGAATTTCGTCAGGAAGAACTTGGCAGTGAAGTATGCGTACTTATGGAAGAAGAAGTTGAAATCGATGGACAGAAGTTCTGGACTGGTTTTACAAAGGATTATGTGAGATATGCTGTAAAGTCGGAGGAAAATCTTCATAATCGTCTTGTGACGGGTAAGGCAGAACAGTTCCTTACGGATGAAATTCTCTTTATTGAAAACTATCAGGTAGAGAAATAGTTATAGAATCGCATCTGCATGCGGTTGATAAAAATGAGAAAATATAATAGAATAATTATAAACTATGCTATATAAGCAGATTGGTCGTGAATGTATGCAAGATTTAAGTAATACACAGTATTTTAGAGTTGAAAAAGAAAATCAGACAAGTATCAAGGAAATCATTCACCAGGTTTATGATGCACTTTCCGAAAAGGGTTATAATCCGGTGAATCAGATTGTGGGATATGTTATGTCTGGAGATCCAACATTTATCACTAGCCATAAGAACGCAAGAAGTTTAATCATGAAGGTTGAACGGGATGAACTGGTGGAAGAGCTTCTTACGGAATATATTAATAAAGAGGCATGGAAGAATTAATGAGTGAAAATAGAATTTTAGGGTTGGATTTTGGTTCAAAAACATGTGGGGTGGCAATTAGCGACCCCTTGCTTTTGACTGCCCAGGGATTGGAAATAATACGTCGAGAGAAGCCTGGAAAGCTTCGTACAACATTAGCTCGAATCAAAGAACTTTGTGACGAATATCAGGTGGAAAAAATCGTATTAGGAAATCCTAAGAATATGAATAATACTGAGGGTGATCGTGTAGAGAAGACGCTTGCTTTCAAAGAGGAAGTAGAGAAGCGTACAGGACTGCCGGTTGTTCTTGTAGACGAAAGATTGACAACGGTTATGGCGGATAATACCATGATGGAACTTGGAATCCGTAGAGAAAACCGAAAAGAATATGTAGATGAGATTGCGGCCATGTTTATTTTGCAGAGCTATCTTGATGCTCGCGCAAATGGACAGGTATAAGGATATTATAGTATGGATAAAATTACATTTATTACAGACACTGATGAGACTGTAGAACTTTTCGTTTTAGAAGAGACTACTGTCAGTGAACATAAATATTTATTGGTAGCCGAAGATGCAGAAGGTGATTCCGAAGCTTACATTTTTAGGGAGGTTGCTTCTAACGAAGATGAAGTAGCTTATGAACCGGTGGAAGACGATGTGGAATTTTCTGCAATTCTGAAGGTGTTTGAGGAATTAATGGAAGACACAGACTTTGAATAGGTTCTGTATTGCCCGTGGACAGACGATGGCCTGTGAAACCATTTCCCTACCAAGGAAAAGGAGTTATTTTTGAAGAAAATTGAAAATGAAAAGCTTAAAGTCATCCCTTTGGGTGGTCTTGAGCAGATTGGTATGAATATTACTGCCTTCGAATATGGAGACAGTATTATTGTCGTAGACTGTGGACTGGCATTCCCTGAGGATGACATGTTAGGCGTAGATTTGGTTATCCCTGATGTTTCTTATTTGGAAGAAAATATCGATAAGGTAAAGGGATTTTTCATCACACATGGTCATGAAGATCATATTGGAGCGCTTCCTTATGTTCTTCAGAAGGTCAATGTGCCGGTTTACGCAACAAAGCTTACCATCGGTATTATCGAGCGTAAGTTAGAAGAGCGTAATATGATGAAGTCTACTCGTCGTAAAGTGGTTAAGTATGGTCAGCATATTAACCTTGGTAACTTCCGTGTGGAATTTATTAAGACAAACCACTCCATCCAGGATGCAGCTGCGCTTGCGATTTATTCCCCTGTAGGTACCATCATCCATACAGGAGATTTCAAGGTAGACTACACACCGGTATTTGGTGATGCGATTGATTTACAGAGATTTGCTGAAATCGGTAAGAAGGGTGTTCTTGCGGTAATGTGTGATAGTACAAATGCAGAACGTCCAGGATTTACAGCGTCAGAAAGTACGGTTGGTAAAGCGATTGACAATATCTTTAACGAGAACAAAGATCATCGAATTATCATCGCAACGTTCGCGTCGAATGTAGATCGTGTGCAGCAGATTATTGATGCTGCATGTAAATATGAGCGTAAAGTAGTAGTCGAGGGAAGAAGTATGGTGAATATCATCAATACAGCTTCGGAACTTGGTTACTTAAATATTCCGGATAATACTTTAATTAGTATTGAAGAACTCAAGAACTTCCCGGATGAGAGAACAGTACTGATCACTACGGGTTCTCAGGGAGAGTCGATGGCGGCTCTTTCTCGTATGGCGAATGGTATGCATCGTAAGATTCAGATTCAGCCAGGCGATACGGTGGTATTTTCCTCTCATCCAATTCCTGGAAATGAAAAGGCGGTCGGCAATGTCATTAACGAATTGTATATGAAGGGTGCCAACGTTATCTTCCAGGATGTACATGTTTCTGGTCACCCTTGCCAGGAAGAAATCAAGCTGATTTACTCTTTGGTAAATCCAAAGTATGCAATTCCTGTGCATGGAGAATATAAGCATTTGATGGCACAGGCAGAAACAGTACGTGCTCTGGGTTATGATTCCGAGCATACCTTTATTCTTCATTCCGGTGATGTGCTGGAATTTGATGAAGAAGAGAATGCTAAGATTAATGGCCGTGTTCATACGGGTGCAATCATGGTCGATGGTCTTGGTGTTGGTGATGTTGGAAATATTGTCTTACGCGATCGTCAGAGATTGGCAGAAGACGGTATTATCATCGTTGTAATGACATTAGATGGTGGAAGTGGCGAAGTGATTGCGGGACCAGATATCGTTTCCCGTGGTTTCGTTTATGTAAGAGGATCAGAAGATCTTATGGACAGTGCAAAAGCAGTGCTCGATGATACGGTGCTTCGATTAGCGGAACGTAACGTTTCTGATTGGACACGTATCAAGAATGAAATCAAGAATTCCCTTTCTGATTTCGTTTGGAAGGAAACACAGCGTCGCCCAATGATTCTGCCAATTATTATGGAAGTATAATATGATCATTGATGAGCGTTATTTAACATTTATGAATTCCTTTGCAGAAGGAAATACAGAGTTTTTGGAAAACCTGGAAGCGGATGCTATTGCGAATTATGTTCCGATTATTCGTAAGGATATGCAAAACTTCCTGAAGGTTTTCCTGCAGATGAAACAGCCAAAGCGAATCCTGGAAGTAGGAGCCGCCATTGGCTTTTCTTCTGTCTTGATGGCAACGTATAATCCGGTGGATTGTACGATTGATACCATTGAGAATTATGATAAAAGAATTCCGATTGCAAAGAAGAATATTGAAGATGCGGGATTTTCAGATGTGATTACATTGCATCATGGAGATGCCGCAGAGATTCTTCCGACTTTGGAAGGACCCTATGATTTTATTTTCATGGATGCTGCAAAAGGACAGTATCCGGTGTTTTATCCGATGCTTAAAGCATTGACAAAGCCGGGGACAGTGATGATTACGGATAATGTACTTCAGGATGGAGATATTATCGAATCTCATTTTGTAGTAACCAGAAGGAATCGAACAATCTATAAGCGTATGCGTGATTTCCTCTATGAGGCCGGTCATGACAGTGATTTTTCTAGCACGATTTTACCGGTGGGAGATGGAATTTCACTTTTGGTACGAAAATAAAAAAACCAAGAAAATTGTACTTACCTCAGTACCGTTGGAAAATGGCATCTAAATAGGTTATACTCTAATTAGATGCTAATCGAGGAGGTTTTTACAATGAATAAATATGTGGCTTATGTTGGTACCTATACACACGAGAATAGCGTTGGAATTCATGTATATGATGTGGATTCCGCCCAAGGAATATTTAAGGAGCGAAGCGTAGCTCCGATTAATAATCCTTCCTATTTGACAATTTCAAAGGATGGCAGATTCCTTTATTCTATTGCAGATGAGGGCGTGGCAGCGTTCCGTATTGACGAGAATGGTGATCTGGAGAAGATTAACCAGTCTTGGATTGGTGGAATGCGTGGTTGCTACGTTGAAGTGGATTCTAAGAATCGTTATCTGTTTGTCGGCGGTTATCATGACGGCAGGGTAACGATGATGCACTTGAATGAGGATGGAAGCATTGGCGATATTGCAGATGGCGTGTTCCATAAAGGTGGATTTTTAAGCGCTTCTGAAAAACGCCTGGATCATCCAAAGGTTACATGTGTTACGCTTACACCGGATGAGAAATATTTATGCGCTGTTGATTTTGGCTTGAATCAGACAAAGATTTACGAGATTGATTATGAACTTGGTCATCTTCGTATGGTGGATATGATTCGATCCGAATTAGATGCAGGAGCGCGTATCATGCGTTTCTCCAAGGATGGTAAATTTGCCTATATCATGACGGGCGTTGGAAATACGATTGAAGTATATTCCTATCGCGAAAATCATGGTCCGGAATTTGAATTAATTCAGACAGTGGACGTATTAGACAGAGAATATGAGAATGCAGCATGTACCTGCTTTAGATTTTCAGAGGATGAAGAGTATCTATTTGTTACAGTGGATGCGATTGATGGATATGCATTCCTCAAGAGAAATGCAGAAGATGGTACATTAGAATGGCAGGGATTTACTTACACATCCGGAGATTATCCAAAATCTCTTTTGGTGGTTCCGGGAAATGAATATATTGCCGTTTTAAATCATGATTCAAATGAGATTCGAACATTCCATATCAATTATGAAGAACATTATGGATTGATGAAGAATCCACCGGTGAAGGTTGATAAACCAAATTGCATACGTATTCATAAATTGGGTTAGTTTTTTATAGGGGTTGCTTGCAACCCCTATTTTTGGGAAAGGAAAAAGAAAAATATGTCAGGTTCAACATTTGGGAGACAATTTCGAGTTACAACATGGGGAGAGTCACATGGTAAGGCTCTGGGTGCTGTAATAGATGGCTGCCCGGCGGGGGTGTCATTGTCAGAAGAGGATATTCAACGATATCTTGATTTGAGACGCCCGGGGCAATCCGATATTACAACGGCCAGAAAAGAGGCGGATCAATGTGAAATTTTATCGGGTGTATTTGAAGGGAAAACGACAGGTACACCCATCTCTGTGATGGTTCGAAATGCAGATCAGCATTCGAAGGATTATGCAGACATTGCCAAGGCGTTTCGCCCGGGACATGCCGATTATACATTCTTTGAAAAATACGGGATTCGCGATTATCGTGGAGGTGGAAGATCCTCTGGTAGAGAGACGATTGGCCGTGTGATTGGAGGCGCGATTGCTGCAAGAATTCTGGATGAACTTGGCATATCGGTATGTACATATACAAAGAGTATAGGGACTGTTGAAATACAAAGATGTGACCTGGCAGAGCGGCATCTGAATCCTTTCTATATGCCGGATGCAGATGCAGCGGTTGCTGCGAAGGAATATGTGCATAAGGCGATGGAGGAGAAAGACTCTGTCGGTGGTGTGATTGAATGCAGGATTAACGGTATGCCAATTGGCGTAGGGGAGCCGGTGTTCGATAAACTGGATGCCAATCTTTCCAAGGCGATGCTTTCGATTGGCGCTGTTAAGGGATTTGAAATCGGAGAAGGATTTCAGGCATCTTTGTTAAGGGGCTCAGAGAATAATGATATGTTTCGTGTTTCTGAGGATCGCAAGGTGGTGAAGATGACAAATCACTCGGGCGGTGTATTGGGCGGTATGTCGGATGGAAGTGAAATTGTATTTCGCGTTTCCGTAAAGCCGACACCATCCATTTCTCAAACGCAGAAGACGGTATTGGAGGATGGAAGCGAAGTGGATATGGAAATCCATGGAAGACATGATCCGGTAATTGTTCCAAGAGCTGTTGTTGTTGTCGAATCTATGGCGATGATAACGATTTTGGATTTATTATTACAAAATGCCGTATCTAGAATAGGGCAAATAAAAAAACTATACGATAGGTAATTAGAAAGGTTTCTTTCATGTATAAGTTATTAAAAACAGAAGGACGAGCAAAACGAGGCGAGTTAACAACCGTACATGGTACGGTGCAGACCCCTGTATTTATGAATGTAGGAACGGTTGGCGCGATTAAGGGTGCGGTTTCTACAGATGATTTGAAGGGCTTGAAAACACAGATTCAGCTTTCCAATACGTATCATCTTCATGTACGTACCGGAGATAAGTTGATTAAGGAATTAGGTGGTCTTCATAAATTTATGGTTTGGGACCAGCCAATTCTTACTGATTCCGGCGGATTCCAGGTGTTCTCATTAGCGGGACTTCGTAAGATTAAAGAAGAAGGTGTTACTTTCCGTTCGCATATTGATGGTCATAAGATTTTTATGGGACCGGAAGAGAGTATGCAGATTCAGTCAAATCTTGGTTCTACGATTGCGATGGCTTTTGATGAATGTCCAAGCTCTGTAGCAGAACGTTCCTATGTAGAAGCTTCTGTTGCTAGAACAGAACGTTGGTTAAAGCGTTGTCAGGCGGAGATGAAGCGTCTGAATAGTCTGGATGATACGGTAAACAAGCAGCAGATGCTTTTCGGTATTAATCAGGGTGCTATTTTTGATGATATTCGTATTGATAATGCGAAGAGAATTGCAGAATGGGGTCTGGATGGTTATGCTGTCGGAGGTCTTGCTGTTGGTGAGTCGCATGAGGAGATGTATCATGTATTAGAGCAGACGGTTCCATATTTACCAAAGGATAAGCCAACGTATCTGATGGGTGTTGGTACACCAGCGAATATTTTGGAAGGTGTAGAACGAGGAATTGATTTCTTCGATTGCGTATATCCAAGCCGTAATGGACGTCATGGACATGTTTATACCAATAAGGGTAAGATTAATCTCTTTAATAAGCAGTTTGAGAAGGACATGAGCCCAATTGAAGAGGGCTGTGGTTGTCCGGCATGTCGTACCTATAGTAGAGCGTATATTCGTCATCTTTTGAAGGCGAAGGAAATGCTTGGTATGCGTCTTTGTGTTATGCATAACCTCTATTTCTATAACAATATGATGGAAGAAATCAGAGATGCTCTTGATGAAGGCAGATTTGCAGAATATAAGAAGCATAAGCTCGAAGGTATGGAAGAATATGACCGCGAAAAAAGAAAGTAATCATTTTGAAAGAGATGTGGTTGCACTTTCGATGTAAGTCACTTAAAATATTCTAAGATTTGTAAATTTAGGAGGAAGACAGATGTTATTATCAACAGTAAATTCGGGAGTAATCTCTCTTGTGTGGATTGTGGTTTTATTAGTATTTATGTATTTTCTTTTTATCCGTCCACAGCAGAAGGAAACAAAGCAGAAAAACGCTATGATGGCTAGCCTTGAAGTAGGTGATACAATTCTTACAACAAGCGGTTTCTACGGTGTTTTAATTGATATTCAGGAAGATACAGTAATCGTTGAATTCGGTAGCAATAAGAACTGCCGTATCCCAATGCAGAAGGCTGCAATCGTTCAGGTTGAAAAGCCAGAAGATGCTGCAGAAGAAAAATAATAAAAATTATGAAAAAATACTTTACAAAATAAAAATACAGTAGTAAAGTATTCAAGTAAAAATTATATGTGCACACACAAAGGGGTGTGGGAGTCCAGTGGATTTAAAAAAAACGAACAAATCCATATGGATTTCCCACCCCTTTTTTTTGGTTCAAAAAAATAATAGGAGGATTATATGATTAAGTACACAGTCGAAGAAATCATGGAATATGTGGAAGAAAATGATGTGAAATTCATTCGCTTGGCATTTTCCGATGTATTTGGCGTTCAGAAGAATATTGCGATTATGCCGGGAGAGCTGAGACGGGCATTTGATCATGGAGAACGTTTTGATGCAAATCTGATTCATGGTTACGAGGATCCGGATCATTCAGAACTCTATCTTCTTCCAGATCCCAATACGATGAACATACTTCCATGGAGACCGCAAGAAGGCCGCGTAATTCGTTTTTATTGCAGCATCATTAAATCAGATGGTTCTCCCTACCGATTCGATTATCGTAGATTCCTTCAGCGGACAGTGGAGGAATGTAAGCAGGCCGGTTTTATGGCAAGAATAGGATTGAGTTCGGAGTTTTATTTATTTAATACAGATGATGAAGGAAATCCGACAGATATCCCATTAGATCAGGGTGGATATTTTGATATTGCACCATTAGATCGATGTGAAAATATTCGACGCGAGATTTGTTTGACGCTCGAAGAGATGGGCGTGGAACCAAAAT
Source organism: Lachnospiraceae bacterium AC2012 (assembly GCA_000702525.1). Taxonomy (GTDB): domain Bacteria; phylum Bacillota; class Clostridia; order Lachnospirales; family Lachnospiraceae; genus FD2005. Next base: position 714,582 of record JNIN01000001.1, on the reverse strand, counting down.
CATCGCATCATGAAATTGGACCTGGTCAGAATGAGATTGATTTTGTGGGCGCAGATGCATTGACATCGGCAGATAATTTTATGACTTACAAGAATGTTATCGGTGCGATTGCAGCTAGAAATGGTGTGTGTGCAAGCTTTGATCCAAAGCCGATTCATGGTAAGCCTGGAAATGGATTACACCTGAAGATTTCACTTTTCCATTGTGGGGAAAGTCTGCTTAAGACGGATCCAGAGAAACATCATTATTTCCTGGCGGGTGTGTTAAATCATATGAGAGATTTAACTGCATTTTTAAATACACAGATGGAATCTTATGAGAGATTTGGTCAGAATGAGGCTCCAAAGTATATCACATGGTCCAAGCAGAATCGTTCGAGATTGCTGCGATTATATGATGGGGAAAGCAGTAGCAATGATGGATTTATTCTTCGTTCTCCGGATTCCGGAATTAACCCATATATCGCATTTGCCGTGATCTTACAGGCTGGCCTTGCGGGAATTCGCGAGAAGGCAGTTCTTATGGATCCTTTGGATAAGCCAAGTACGGAGATTGATGATAAGGAACGTATGAAATTAAAACAGCTTCCATTATCACTGGTTGAGGCGATTGATTGCGCCGAGGGAAGTGATTTCATTACTTCCTTACAGGATTATGACATCTTACATAAATTTATAAAGAATATTCAGGAAAAGGAAAACGTATAGAGCAGTAAAGATTTGGGAGGATGCCTATGGCAGCAAACGTATTGTTAGTTTGTGATCAACCAAAAGCAGCAGATTTCTTTCGGAAATTTTTACAGCAAAATCACTATGAGGTGATTACGATTTCCAATGGAGAGGAAGCCAAACGTCTCTGTATGGAACAGAATTTTGAAACATGTATTATCAATGCGCCGTTACATGGTGATAAGGCGGAGCATCTGGCGAGAGAGCTTGCGCAGAAGAATATGTTTCAGGTCATACTGTTTGTAAAAGCTGAGGTCGAAGTAGAGACGGCAGCACATATGGAGAAATATGGTGTTATTACGCTTGGAAAACCCGTGCATACAAAATTATTTTGGGATGCATTGCGGCTTTCTAAGATTGCAAATAATCGAATTCAAATGTTGATGCATGAGAATTTGAAATTGCAGAAAAAGATGAAAGAATTGAAGTTGATTACGCAAGCAAAATTGATTTTAATGCAGTCCCTTAACATTTCCGAAGAAGAGGCGCATCGAAAGATTGAAAAGATGGCTATGGATCGGAGATTAAGTAAAAGAGAAATTGCGCAAGAAATCATATCTACATATGAGTAAATAAAAATAGAATGTGAGGAAATTATGACAAAGTTTGTATTTGTAACAGGTGGAGTAGTATCAGGACTTGGAAAGGGAATTACAGCAGCATCTCTGGGTAGACTTTTGAAGATGCGCGGATATCGCGTGGCATCTCAGAAGTTAGATCCATATATGAATGTTGATCCGGGTACTATGAGTCCGTATCAGCACGGTGAAGTATATGTAACAGAAGATGGTGCAGAGACAGATTTGGATTTGGGACACTATGAACGTTTTATCGATGAGAATTTAAATAAGTATTCAAATCTTACATCCGGTAAGGTTTATTGGAATGTATTGAATCGTGAACGTAAGGGTGAATATCTGGGTGAGACAGTGCAGGTAATTCCTCATATTACAGAAGAGATTAAGCGTTTTATCTATATGGGCGCTAAGAGTACAGAAGCGGATGTATTAATTACGGAAATTGGTGGAACAACGGGTGATATTGAATCCCAGCCATTCTTAGAGGCGATTCGTCAGGTTTCGCTTGAAGTGGGAAGAGAGAATTGCCTGTTTATTCATGTAACACTTGTTCCATATTTGAGCGGTTCCAATGAACATAAGTCAAAGCCAACACAGCATTCGGTTAAGGAATTACGCTCTCTTGGTATTTTCCCTGATATTATTGTCGCAAGAGTGGATCATCCTCTGGAAGATAGTATCAAGAAGAAGATTTCCTTATTCTGTAACGTAAAACCGGATTGTGTGATTGAAAATGATACGGTGGATGCTCTTTATGAAGCTCCGCTTATGCTTCATAAGAACGGCCTGGATACGGTTGCATGTCGTGAATTGGGACTTGAAGACCGTAAGATGGATATGAATTCCTGGGTAGAACTGGTAAATCGTATTCACAATGTTTCGAAGGAAGTTCATATTGGTTTGGTTGGTAAATATGTAGCACTCCATGATGCGTATTTATCTGTACGTGAAGCGTTATATCATGGTGGATATGAAAATGATGCCAAGGTAGAAATTGACTGGATTGATAGTGAGAAGATTACCGAGGAAAATGCTGCGGAAATGCTGGGACACCTCGATGGTATTATCCTGCCTGGTGGATTTGGTGATCGTGGAATTGAGGGTATGATTACCGCTTGTAAATATGCAAGAGAGAATAATGTACCTTATTTCGGTATTTGTCTGGGTATGCAGATCTCTGTTATGGAATATGCAAGAAATGTACTTGGATTAAAGGATGCAAATTCCAGAGAATTTAATCCGGAAGGAAAGAATCTGGTTATTGATTTGATGGAAGAACAGATTGCCGTTGTAAGTAAGGGTGGTACGATGCGTCTCGGTGCATATCCATGTAACGTTGTCTCAGGAACAAGAATGGAAGAGGCGTATAAGGCTTCTGAAATTTCAGAAAGACATAGACATCGTTTTGAGTTTAATAATGCGTATAGAGAAGACCTTGTGAAGGCAGGACTTACGATTTCTGGAACATCTCCAGATGGCCAGCTGGTAGAAGCGGTTGAAGAAGATAAAAATCTCTTCCATGTTGGTGTGCAGTTCCATCCGGAATTTAAGAGTAGACCAAACAAGGCGCATCCATTATTCCGCGAATTCATCAAAGCATCCATTAAGCGACAGAGTTTATAAGCAAGAAACACAGCACATATAAGCGGTGCTAATCAATAATAAAAAATATTGTCTTTTTTTAATAAATCTATTGAAAATATAGCATTATTTGTATACTATGAACTTGGGCATGCGGAGTGCATGCCTGAGTTTTTTTCGCTTATGGAGGAAGGTAAAGTGGAAAGATTTTTCAGATTAAAGGAAAACAACACAAATGTAAAAACTGAGGTTGTTGCCGGTATTACAACATTTATGACTATGGCATACATCCTCGCAGTAAACCCAACGATTCTGTCTGCATCCGGTATGGATAAGAATGCGATTCTTATGGCAACTGCATTAGCAGCTTTCGTTGGTACCATGCTTATGGCTCTTCTTGCAAATTATCCATTTGCATTAGCTCCGGGTCTTGGTTTGAATGCATACTTCGCATATACCATCTGCGGTAGTATGGGTTACTCTTGGCAGTTTGCGTTACTTGCAGTTTTTGTTGAAGGTTTAATCTTCGTTGTATTATCTTTAACAAATATTCGTGAAGCAATCTTCAATGCGATTCCATTAGCAATGAAGAAGGGTGTTTCCGTTGGTATCGGTTTATTTGTTGCATTTATCGGATTACAGAATGGTGGTATTGTAACAAATGATGATTCCACTTTAGTTTCTATTGTAGATTTTAGAGTTGATTTCACTACATCTGGAATTACAGCATTACTTGCTGTAATCGGTGTATTCATTATTGCGGTTCTTTCTATTAAGAACGTAAAGGGATCCATCTTAATTGGTATTATTGCTACTTGGTTAATCGGTCTTGTATGCCAGCTTGTTGGTCTTTACACAGTCGATGTGGAAAATGGTTTCTATTCCTTAATCCCATCTTGGTCAACATTTGATCTTACAGCCATTGGTAAGACTTTTGGACAGTGCTTCAATATGAATGCGATTGGACATGTTAAGGCTCTTGATTTTGTAGTTATTATCTTCGCATTCTTATTCGTAGATATGTTTGATACACTTGGAACACTTGTTGGTGTAGCAAATAAGGCAGATATGCTTGATGAAGAAGGAAAGCTTGAGCGTATTAAGCCAGCACTCCTCTCAGATGCGATTGCTACATCTGTAGGTGCCATCTTTGGTACATCTACAACAACAACATTCGTAGAAAGTTCTGCAGGTGTTGCAGAAGGCGGTAGAACAGGTCTTGCATCTGTTGTAACAGGTTTCCTGTTCTTACTTTCCGTATTCCTTGCACCTGTTTTCACAACAATCCCAAGTTTTGCTACAGCACCAGCACTGATTTATGTTGGTTTCCTGATGGTATCAGCGGTTGTTGAAATTAACTTCGATGATTTAACAGAAGCAATCCCTGCTTACTTATGCCTGATGTCAATGCCACTTATGTATAGCATTTCAGAGGGTATCGCAGTTGGATTTATCTCATATGTTGTCATTAAGGTATTTACAGGAAAGGCTAAGGATGTTACTCCTCTGATGTATATCTTAGCAATTCTGTTCGTATTGAAATATATCTTCTTATAGGATTCAATCCGGAGATAGGATATAATAGTTCTGCAAAGAACGCTTAGGAAAAGGATATGATATGATTGCAATAATAACAGGTGCGTCTTCCGGAATTGGTAGGGAGATTGCCAGGATATTAGCTCGCGATTATGATCTGGTTTTAGTAGCAAGGCGTGAAGAGCGCCTTGCTATTTTTTGTGAGGAATTAAATCAGGTGATAAAGCGCGATGGTACAGTATGCAGAGCGGTTGCATTTCCATGTGACGTATCACAGAGTTCGGAATGTCATCGATTATATGAGGCATTTCGCGACCAGCCGGTGGAGATTCTTGTAAACGGTGCGGGACTTGGTGGCTTTGGGCAGATTTGTGAAGTGCAGGAATCCCAGGAAATGTCCATGCTCGATGTCAATATACGTGCGCTCCATCTTTTGACGAAATGCTTTATTAGAGATATGATAGAGAGAAAGCGTGGTTATATTTTAAATATAGCCAGTTCCGCAGCTTATATGCCGGGAAGCCCATTTATGGCGACCTATTATGCGTCGAAGGCTTATGTGTTATCGTTTAGTCGCTCGATTGCCTATGAGCCGGCAGTGAAGAATAGCGGAGTTTATGTGGGATCACTTTGTCCGGGTCCCGTTGCTACAGAATTTCATCAAGTGGCAGGTTTCAAAGGAAATCCTGGAGGAATGTCTCCGAAAAAGTGTGCAGAATATGCGGTGAAGATGATGTTTCGAAGAAAGAAGGTGATTATACCCGGGTTCTTCGTAAAATTCACGTATTTTGGAGCGAAGATTCTTCCTGCGGGATTGCTTTTGAAACTGGCAGAAATACATCAAATAAGAAAAAGCAAAAAGGGGTAGAGCTTTTATATGACTAGAAGAGATAAAATCAAATGGGAAAGATTGGATAATACCGCGAATATTTTCCCGGTAATCGCCGGTGAAAGTATGACGAATACCTATCGAATCAGCGCGGTATTGGAAGAAGAGGTTCAGCCGGATCTGTTGCAGGAAGCGGTGGATATTATCACTCCGAAATTTCCGGGATTTAATCTTAGACTTCGTAGTGGAATCTTTTGGTATTACTTTGAGGAAAACGGCAAGAAAGCACCAAGAGTGCATAAAGAGGATACGTATCCTTGTCGGTTTATTCATGCAAATAAGAATAATAGTTATCTGTTTCGCGTTACGTATTATGAGAAGCGCATTAATCTAGAGGTTTTTCATGCCCTGACAGATGGAATGGGTGGTATTGGTTTCTTGCGGGAATTGACTTACCAGTATTTACGATTAGCGCATCCTGAAATTCGTGAAAAGCTTGGGGATGGCCTTTCTGATGATACGTCTTTAAATCGAGAAGACAGTTTTGTTCGTAACTTTAAACGTGGACATGCGAAGAATTATAAATCTGGAAGAGCCTTTCTGATTAAGGGAGAGAAGATTCCCTATCATGGATTTGGCGTAGTGCATGGATTCATGCCGGTTTCTGAGCTGAAAGCAGTTGCGAAAGAGAAGTATGGTGCATCGATTAATGAATATTTAATTGCATGTTTTATCTATGCTACATACGAAGAGAATTATCGTCATATTACAAAGAAACGTCCGATTCGTGTGGCAGTGCCGGTGAATCTTCGCCCGTTCTTCGAGTCAATAACGACAAAGAATTTCTTCGCTATGGTATCTGCGGAATTTTGTCCAGAAAAGGATGACTATACATTTGAAGAGGTGATGGAGCTTACAAAAGAGAGCCTGAGATCACAGATTACAAAAGAGAATCTTGAGGCAATCTTCTCTTATAATGTTTCCAATGAGCAGTTGTTTGTTGCTCGTGCCGTGCCACTTCCATTGAAGAATATGGCGATGCGTTTTGTCTATGAACGAACGGCAATGGCGAATACAACAACGATTACGAATATTGGAAATATTAAGGTTCTGGATGAATATAAGCCATATATTAAGATGTTTTATTCCTTCCTGTCCTTCTCCAAAGGGCAGAATTTAAAGGCTACGATTACATCCTATCAGGATACATTGGTATATACCTTTTCATCGGCCTATCATGGTACGGCAATTCAAAAGGGCGTATTTCGTAGGATTGCGAAAGATGGTGTACATGTAGAAATAGAAACGAACGGAGTTTATTAAGATGGGGAATTGTAAAGCTTGTAAAATTACGATATTGGATGAAATGGAATATTGTCCGCTTTGTGGAAATGTTGTAGATGACAAGAAAGATGCGCAGAGATTGCCGGACCATTTCAATGTCTATCCCAATGTTTTGAAAAAGCAGCGAAAGATTGCCGGAGTTGTAAATCTGATTACTTTTCTATGGGTAGCAACGACGATTATTTGCGTTTTTATTAATTATCAATTGGATTGGAACTTTAAATGGAGTTTTATTGTTGTTGCCTCTATGTTATATCCGCTTTGGATGCTTCGCATGATCGTTAAGGGACGGGGATATTTGCACCGAATTTTCTTTGGTGTTATTGGTGCTATTCTTCTGGTTTGCTTTATTGATAAGATGACGGGCTTTCATGGATGGTCTGTGGATTATATACTTCCGGGTGCATTGATTCTGGTGGATGTTGTTTTGATAGTCCTGATGTTTGTAAATCATAGAAACTGGCACAGTTACATGGTGTTCCAGCTTTTGACGATTGTCATTGGACTTATTCCGGTTGGTTTGGTAGAAGCGGGAGTGGTACGACATCCTCTTTTTTCAGAATGTGCATTTATTGCCTGTGTATTAGTATTTTTAGGCACCTTGATTTTGGGCGGAACGCAAGCACGTCTGGAATTGCAACGAAGATTTCATATTTGATATGAGCTAGTGTTTTTGACTAAATCGTATAATAAAACCTGCGTATTGCTGCAGTTGCAGTGATACGCAGGTTTTTATATTATGATGAAATTGTATTATTGATGTTCAGGCAGAAGATGCGCAATGTTTAGATAAGTTGGAAGGCCATCTTCGAATGTGATTTCTGGTTCGCCCGCGATCAGTGGACGAAGATAAGTAATCATCTCATCTGTTACATCATTTCCGGCTTCATTAATCCATTCTCTTGGTACATTACGAACTTCGTTTGCAATGTTATGAATATCGAAGGATCCGATTTCTGTAGTATATGGAGCATCGCTGGTTCGATTTACCGTAACCATGACACCGCTAGCACCTTCTGTGGAAAGTTCACAAGCTTTTTCGCCAAGTGCCATAGATTCATTGAGATCTGTAAGGCTGGCGAGGTGAGAGGCACAACGCTGCAATACGTTTACTTCTACGGAACGAACCTTTACGGAAAGGGCATCCTTTAAGATGTATTCCAAGGCTTTTCCGGCGCCACTTAATTGGCTGTGGCCAAAAGTATCATTTCCAGCTTCTGCAGCACTGACATAATTTCCTTTGCTATCGCGAATACCTTCAGAGATGGCAATGATGACGTTATTTGTCTTTTCGAGAAGTGCTTTAACATCGCGAATGCAGGCATCTTTATCAAATGCAACTTCTGGAAGGTAGATTAACTGTGGAGCTGTAGAATATTCTGTTCTTGCAAGAGCAGCTGCAGCAGTTAACCAACCAGCATCACGTCCCATGATTTCGACAATCGTTACCGACTTGATCGCATAGATAAAGGTATCATGTGCGATTTCACGGATTGTGGATGCAATATATTTTGCGGCAGATCCAAATCCTGGAGTGTGGTCGGTGTGACAAAGATCGTTGTCAATGGTCTTTGGAATTCCAATGACTTTGACATCGCTACCGATTTTAGCAGCATAGTCTGATAACTTTAATACGGTATCCATAGAATCATTTCCGCCGATATAGAAGAAGGTATCAATATCTTTTTCATGGAAATAATCAAAAATTCTCTGATATGTATGTGGGTCAGATTCAATGGTAGGTAATTTGTATCTGCATGATCCAAGATACATAGCAGGTGTAACTTTCAGCTTTTCAATAAAATTAGGGATTGTATCAATTTTTTCAGATAAGTTTAATAAGCGGTCGTTAAGAATTCCTGTGATTCCATTTAATGCACCATAGATAGTGCCAAATTGATGAGATTGTTCGTTACCTTTTAAAACTCCGGCTAAACTAGCGTTGATTGCTACCGTTGGCCCGCCGGATTGAGCAATAATACAGTTTTTCATGTGTTCCTCCTTATGTGAAAACCTTTCCTATAATATAGAAAAAAAGAGAACTTCGCAAGGTGTACCATAAAAGGGACATTGATATTGCGATAATTTTATCATCAAAGGAAGCTACGCATCTATTTAGAAAGGCGTAATGTAGTTTAGTGGAGGAAGAATGATGGTAGGATTAACAAAGGAAAAGATTATAATTTCTGGAATGGTTGCACTTTTTGAGGCGATTGGATTGTATGGCGTTTTATTGATGTTATGTGGAATGGTTCCGGCACAATGTGACCCGACGGTTTCGATTTCTGTGATTTCTATTCTTTCGGCTTTTATTTGGGGCTATCTTCTTTGTCGAAATTGTTGATGTCAAAAGTTGACGTGAGACCTTTAGTTTTCTATAATTTAAATGACTTGGAGGAGTGTTTCCTTTAAAATATTTGAGATGATTGAGGTGTTTATAGATGCATAGAAAACATAGAGTGATTGCGACACTGGCGTTGATGTTGACATTATTGTTTTGTTCCGTTGCGACAGTATGTGCAACAGGAACAGGTAACACGTCTATAGCTGTTTCTAAAAGTAATTTGGAAGTGGGAGATACATTAACGGTTACGATTCAGGCTCCGGCTTCAGATACATTTACAATTTCTTTTAATGGAAGTATATTGACGCTTACGAATTGTTCGGCAAGTGGATATACAACTTCCGGAAGTTCTGTTTCTTATACAGGTCAGAATGCGACTTTGTCGTTTAAAGCGGCCACATCTGGAACTTCTTATATCAGTGTAAAACCAAATACATTGACGGGATGTAGTACGAATGTTTCTGTTGCAGAAGCAGCAGTGCAGGAAGAGACCGATACGAATACGCAGGATACTACTACAGAACAGGCACAGGATACGACGGCTTCCGGTGATTTTGAAGTAGATGGAACACAGTATGTTGTCTCCGAACGTTTTTCAGATAGTGAGATTCCAGCGGGATTCGAGAAAACAGAGATTACGATTAATGATTCGGAGTATACAGAACTTTCGAATGGAATGATCACTTTGGTTTATTTGAAACCGGCGAGTGATACTTCTTCTGCGGGAACTTTCTATATTTATTCTGCGGATTCGAATTCTGTTTCCCCATGCAAGATGCTAGGTTCGACAGAAGATTACGTTATCATTCAGACACCGGAAGAATTACCATCAAGTTTATTTACAGAAGCTACATTTACCGTTTCTGAAGTTGAGTATTCCGGTTATGCACTTAGTGGATATGAAGAAGATGGTTTCTATTTTGTCTATGGTATGGATGAGAATCAAAATCAGGGATGGTATCAGTATAATTCTGAAGATGGTACCGTTCAGATGTTAAATACAGATATGCTGTCTTTGGTATCTTCTACGGAAGATACAGATGATGGAAATACAGGAAGTGCTGCTTCAAAGCTTTTGAATCGATTTAAGAATTCGAGAAGTGCCATTGCAATTTTAATCTTTGTTATTGTTGTTCTTGTGATTATTACGATTAATATTCGTGTGTTTAAGGCGAAGAATGATGAGGTCTTTGACGAAGAGGCTGAGGATGATTCGGAGGAAGAATTAGAAGAAGTAGAAGACGCTCCGAAGATGACAAGAAAAGAGAGAAGATTAGCGAAGAAGGCTGCGAAGGCAGAGAAGGAAAGCCTTACGATGGAAGATTCGCAGAATCCAGAGGTTACTTCAGAGGACATAGAAGAACCTGAGGATGACGATTTTGAAGAAGAAGGTGGATTCTTTAGTAGATTATTCCGCAAGGAAGAGGATGTCTTTGCAGAAGATGATACAACGGGAACAATCTTTGATGATGATATGAGCATTGCAAATCCAGTCAAAGAAAATCCGGTAAAAGAAGATACAAAAAATGACAAAGAAGATCGCCGAGATAATGGTGATTTCGATATTATGGACTTGAATGATCTGTAAATAGAAAAGGTGAAAGAAATGGAATATACAAACCTTGCAAAAAAGGCTTTGAGTTATTCGAAAAGAGTCTCAAAGAAATTAAATCATAATTACATTGGCACAGAGCATTTATTACTTGGACTCTTGCATGTAAAGGAATCCGTTTCGTCCAGAGTTCTTGGACAAATCGGTGTGACAGAAGATGATGTATACAGCTTGATTGAAGATTTGATTTTGTCAGAATATGGTGTTGCACTTGCGGAACCGGATGGAAATACACCGAAGCTGGAAGTTGTGTTGGAGCAGGCAGAAAAGGAAGCTGTGTTCTGTAATGCCGATGAAATCGGTACAGAGCACTTACTGATTTCACTGATTAAAACTCCGGATTGTGCTGGTTCACGTCTTTTGAATTCTATGGAGGTTAATTTCCAGAAATTATTCTCTACGATTATTTCCGCTATGGGAAAAGATGCAGAACCATATGTGAAGGAAAGAAATAAAAACGCGCGCAGAGGAAACCTGGGAAAGCAGGGTAATGTTTCTGCGCTAGAACAGTATTCTAGAGATTTATCGCAGATGGCAAGAGCTGGAGAGTTGGATCCTATCATTGGAAGAGATGATGAGATTCAACGTGTGATTCAGATTTTGAGTAGACGCGGTAAGAATAATCCATGTTTAATTGGAGAACCGGGTGTTGGTAAAACAGCGATTGTAGAAGGATTGGCACAAAGAATTGAATCCGGTATGGTTCCTGATTCTGTCTTTGGTAAAAGAGTGCTTTCTTTAGATTTGTCAGGCATGGTTGCAGGATCCAAATATCGTGGTGAATTTGAAGAGAGAATCAAGAAGGTTATTGCTGAAATTATTCAGGATGGTAATGTTTTACTTTTCATTGATGAGATGCATACCTTGATTGGTGCTGGTGGCGCAGAAGGTGCAATTGATGCATCGAATATTTTGAAGCCGGCCATGGCACGTGGTGAAATTCAGATTATTGGTGCAACTACCATCACAGAATATAGAAAATATGTTGAAAAAGATGCGGCACTGGAACGTCGTTTTCAACCGGTTATGGTGGAGGAACCATCCAAGGAAGAGGCGAAGCGCATTTTACACGGTATCAAGGAAGAATATGAAAAGCATCACGGCGTAATCATTTCCGATGAGGCAATCGATGCTTGTGTGGAATTGGGCGAAAGATATATTTCGGATCGCTTCCTTCCGGACAAAGCGATTGATCTTATGGATGAGTCAGCTGCGAAATTAAAATTAATGTCAGTGAAGGTTCCGGAGCAGTTGTACGATCTGCAGAATCAGGCATTAGGATTTGACGAACAGATCGAAGATGCAATTGTTGCGAATGATTTTAAGCTTGCAACAGAACTTCGTGCAGAAAAGGAAGCGGTTTCTCTTCAGATTGAGGCGCTGAAGAAACGTTATGAACGTCAGAAGAAGAATAAGAAGCTGGTGCTTGATTTTGATGATGTTGCGGCAACGGTTGCTACCTGGACAAAGATTCCTGTTTCTAAGTTAAATGAATCGGAAGCGGTACGCCTTCGTAATTTAGAGAAAACTTTGCATAAGAGAGTCATTGGGCAGGAAGAAGCGATTACAGCAGTTTCTAAGGCTGTCAGACGAGGCAGAGTGGGTTTGAAAGAACCGGGTAGACCAATTGGTTCCTTCTTGTTCCTTGGTCCAACGGGTGTAGGTAAGACGGAAGTATCAAAGGCACTTGCGGAGGCTGTATTTGGTGACGAGAATGCTATGATCAGAGTAGATATGTCCGAATATATGGAGAAATACAGCGTCTCTAAGATGATTGGTTCACCTCCGGGATATGTTGGCTATGAAGAGGGTGGCCAGCTTAGCGAGAAAGTTCGTAGAAATCCTTATTCTGTCATTCTTTTTGACGAAATTGAAAAGGCTCATCCGGATGTATTTAATGTTTTATTGCAGGTTCTTGATGATGGTCATATTACAGATTCGCAAGGTAGGGTCGTAGATTTTAAGAATACTATTATTATCATGACAAGTAACGCTGGTGCGCAGTCTATCATGGAACCAAAGCATCTTGGATTCTCTCAAGATGAGAGTAAAGAGGCGGATTATAAGCGTATGAAGACGAATGTTATGGAGGATATTCGTCGAATTTTTAAACCGGAATTTTTAAATCGAATTGATGATATTCTTGTGTTTAGACCACTTACAAAGGATGATATGAAGTCGATTGTATCAATTATGACGAAATCCTTGGTGGAACGAGCAAAAACGCAATTAAATATTGATTTAAATATTAAGCCGGCAGCTAAAACATATATCGTAGATCAGGCGTATGATCCAAAATATGGGGCAAGACCTCTGCGTAGAAAGATACAAACTGATTTAGAGGATGTTTTGGCGGAAAAGATTTTAGGAAATGAAATCAAACCGGGTGATCGTGTTGCTGTTACGGTGAAGAAGGGGAAATTAGTTTTCGAGTCTTAATCTAATAGTAATTTTTGAAGTTCTATTATATAATTAGGACAGACACCGGTAATTAGCCGTGTATAGCAATTAGGAGGAAGTAAAATGGCTGTAATTAGCGAATTGATTCGTGTGGAATCAGATGGGACAATCAGTTTTGGGGATTATACTTTAGATAAGAAATCTAAAGTAGAGGATTTTAAACATGATGGTGACGTATTAAAGGTTAAGACTTGTAAAGAGATTACAAAACTGGAGCGAAATGGTGTATTCGTATATGAATCTGTTCCTGGTACTTCAGTTGATCATTTCCAGGTTACGGAAAATCAGGTTGCATTTTCTGTGGAGGGTACGGAAGATGCGCAGATTACATTAGAGTTAGAACCGGAAGCAGAATATGATATTACAGTTGATCAGACAAATACTGGTAAGATGAAAACAAACCTTGGTGGCAAATTGAGCTTGAGTGTTAAACTGGAGTCAGGTTGTGTGGTGCCAGTAAAAGTAGAAAAAGCTTAATGATTTTTGATCCGCCCCGATGGGGCGGATTTTTTTGAAAAGAGGTAGAAGAATGGCCAAAACAAAAAAGACGATATATTTCTGTCAAAACTGTGGATTTGAATCTTCGAAATGGATGGGACAATGTCCTGCGTGTAAAGAGTGGAATACCTTTGCTGAGGAAATTGTCGACAAAAGGGAATTAAAGGGACGAAAAGAAGTTAAAGATGTCCAAACAACGATTTTAAAAGATATTACTTCTTCCTCAGAAGAGCGAATTAGTACGCATATGGAGGAGTTGGATCGTGTACTTGGTGGCGGAATCGTAAAAGGCTCCCTCGTCCTGGTTGGTGGAGATCCGGGAATTGGCAAGTCAACTTTGCTATTACAAGTGTGTAAGAATCTTAGTGGTGAAGATTTGAATCTTTTGTATATTTCTGGAGAGGAGTCTCTTCAGCAGATTAAAATTCGTGCAGATCGAATGGGAGAGTTCTCAGATCGATTAGCATTGCTGTGTGAAACGAATTTAGATTTAATCAAATCGGTGATTGAACGAGAGAAGCCGGATATTGTTGTTATTGATTCGATTCAAACAATGTTTAATGAGCAGGTGAGTTCTGCACCGGGAAGTGTTTCACAGGTTCGAGAATCGACGTCGATTTTAATGCAGATTGCGAAGGGGCTAGGAATAACCGTATTTGTAGTTGGTCATGTAACAAAAGAAGGCGTGGTTGCGGGTCCGAGAGTGTTAGAACATATGGTGGATACCGTATTGTATTTCGAAGGAGATAGACATGCTTCCTATCGAGTCCTTCGTGGTGTGAAGAATCGATTTGGCTCTACAGATGAGATTGGTGTATTTGAGATGAGAGCAAATGGACTGAAAGAGGTAACGAATCCTTCGGAATTTATGTTAGATGGTAGACCAGAAGGAGCCAGTGGCTCCGTTGTTGCTTGTTCTATGGAGGGTACAAGACCTATTCTTATAGAAATACAGGCGTTGGTTTCTAGAAGTGCGTTTGGTATGCCAAGAAGAACTTCTGTTGGCGTGGATTATAATCGCGTGAACTTGCTTATGGCTGTATTGGAGAAGAGGTTGCATATTCCGCTTGGTGATTATGATGCGTATGTGAATATCGCTGGTGGAGTTCGTATGAATGAGCCTGCGATTGATTTGGGCCTGGTTTTGGCTATTTATTCCAGTTTTAAAGATATCATAATAGAGGAAAGTACGATTTGCTTTGGAGAGGTAGGACTGAGTGGAGAAGTGCGTTCTGTTAATATGATCGAACAGAGGATTAATGAGGCACAAAAACTTGGGTTTAAGAAGGTAATTCTGCCGAGAGTATCTATGAAGAATTTGGAAGGAAAATTTGATATAGAACTAATTGGAGTAGATAATATAAAGGATGCCGTGGACACGATTTAGTGGTCACGGCATAAATTGTGTCAAAAAAAGAAAAAATATATAAAAAATATTAAATTTAGTGTTGACACTGGAGTGCTGGTTTGATATTATAATCGAGCACTGCGGAGGTGCTCTAAGACCTAGAGACGAGAGCAATCGAGAGATTAGCAAGTTTCAAAAAACTTAGAAAAAGTTGTTGACAACAACTTCCGCCAGTGATAAGCTATAAAAGCTGTCGCAAGAGAGCAAAACAAAGAACATTGAAAACTGAACAGTGAAACAACCTTGAAAGATTCTAATGAGAATTATTTTAAGAACAGCGATTATAAGATCGCAACCTAACACAGTAAAGATTAGGAAATAAACGTCAAGTTTATTCTGAAGATTTACGGATTTAAAACTTTTGAACATGAGAGTTTGATCCTGGCTCAGGATGAACGCTGGCGGCGTGCTTAACACATGCAAGTCGAACGAAGCACTTTCTTACGATCCCTTCGGGGTGACAAGTTAGTGACTGAGTGGCGGACGGGTGAGTAACGCGTGGGTAACCTGCCTTATACAGGGGGATAACAGTTGGAAACGGCTGCTAATACCGCATAAGCGCACAGTACCGCATGGTACAGTGTGAAAAACTCCGGTGGTATAAGATGGACCCGCGTCTGATTAGCTAGTTGGTGAGGTAACGGCCCACCAAGGCGACGATCAGTAGCCGATCTGAGAGGATGAACGGCCACATTGGGACTGAGACACGGCCCAGACTCCTACGGGAGGCAGCAGTGGGGAATATTGCACAATGGGCGAAAGCCTGATGCAGCGACGCCGCGTGAGTGATGAAGTATTTCGGTATGTAAAGCTCTATCAGCAGGGAAGATAATGACGGTACCTGACTAAGAAGCACCGGCTAAATACGTGCCAGCAGCCGCGGTAATACGTATGGTGCAAGCGTTATCCGGATTTACTGGGTGTAAAGGGAGCGTAGGCGGTCTTGCAAGTCTGATGTGAAAGCCCGGGGCTCAACCGCGGGATTGCATTGGAAACTGTAGGACTTGAGTATCGGAGAGGTAAGTGGAATTCCTAGTGTAGCGGTGAAATGCGTAGATATTAGGAGGAACACCAGTGGCGAAGGCGGCTTACTGGACGATAACTGACGCTGAGGCTCGAAAGCGTGGGGAGCAAACAGGATTAGATACCCTGGTAGTCCACGCCGTAAACGATGAATACTAGGTGTCGGGAGGCATAGCCTTTCGGTGCCGCAGCTAACGCAATAAGTATTCCACCTGGGGAGTACGTTCGCAAGAATGAAACTCAAAGGAATTGACGGGGACCCGCACAAGCGGTGGAGCATGTGGTTTAATTCGAAGCAACGCGAAGAACCTTACCAAGTCTTGACATCCCAATGACAAACTATGTAATGTAGTCTCTCTTCGGAGCATTGGTGACAGGTGGTGCATGGTTGTCGTCAGCTCGTGTCGTGAGATGTTGGGTTAAGTCCCGCAACGAGCGCAACCCTTGTCCTTAGTAGCCAGCAGTAAGATGGGCACTCTAGGGAGACTGCCAGGGTGAACCTGGAGGAAGGTGGGGATGACGTCAAATCATCATGCCCCTTATGACTTGGGCTACACACGTGCTACAATGGCGTAAACAAAGGGAAGCAAGTCCGTGAGGCCAAGCAAATCCCAAAAATAACGTCTCAGTTCGGATTGTAGTCTGCAACTCGACTACATGAAGCTGGAATCGCTAGTAATCGCAGATCAGAATGCTGCGGTGAATACGTTCCCGGGTCTTGTACACACCGCCCGTCACACCATGGGAGTCGGGAATGCCCGAAGCCGGTGACCTAACCGTAAGGAAGGAGCCGTCGAAGGCAGGCTTGATAACTGGGGTGAAGTCGTAACAAGGTAGCCGTAGGAGAACCTGCGGCTGGATCACCTCCTTTCTAAGGAAATCGAGTAGAAGCTGTTTCACTGTTGAGTTTTCAATAGAAAACAACATATTTTGGTGGCGATGCGTCCTTGGGAAACACCCGTTATTACATCCCGAACACGATGGTTAAGACTTGGACGGCCGAAAGTACTTGGCTGGAGACGGCCTGGGAGGATAGGTGGCTGCCAATCCCTAAATGGGGGCGTAGCTCAGTTGGGAGAGCACCTGCCTTGCAAGCAGGGGGTCAGGGGTTCGAATCCCCTCGTCTCCATTCGCTAGATGAAGAATCTAGCAATTGTTCCTTGAAAACTTCATATAGATAATTGATGATAAGAGAAAAATTTCTTTTATATTCAAGACATCCGAGAATAACAAACCAAGCTTTTTTAAAAGCAAAACCGTTTGATAACCTACGCTAGGGTGAAGCAAACGGGATGTGCACGATTGAAAGAAATCGCTTCGCGATTTGGTGCACAGAGCAAACGCGATAAAACGCATTTGCAGAGGTCAAGCAAAAAAGAGCGCAGGGTGGATGCCTTGGCACTAAGAGCCGACGAAAGACGTGATAAGCTGCGAAAAGCTGCGGGGAGATGCAAATAATCTTTGATCCGCAGATATCTGAATGGGGAAACCTGGCTGGACGAACTCCAGTCATCCATACGCCAATACATAACGTATGGAAGGGAACCCGGTGAACTGAAACATCTAAGTAACCGGAGGAAGAGAAAGAAACATCGATTTCCAAAGTAGCGGCGAGCGAAATGGAAAGAGGCCAAACCATGGTGCGTGCACCGTGGGGTTCGGACCGCATAATTGATTCAAAACTGTTAGCAGAACTGTTCTGGGAAGTACGACCAGAGAGGGTGAGAGTCCCGTACGCGAAAACAGGATTGACATGGCGGTATCCAGAGTACATCGAGACACGAGAAACCTTGATGGAATGAGCGGGGACCACCCCGTAAGCCTAAATACTACTTAGTGACCGATAGCGCATAGTACTGTGAAGGAAAGGTGAAAAGGACCCCGGGAGGGGAGTGAAAGAGAACCTGAAACCCTGTGTTTACAAGCTGTGGTAGCACGATGTAAATCACGTGCGACCGCGTACTTTTTGTAGAACGGTCCGGCGAGTTACGCTCACTGGCAAGGTTAAGGACTTAAGGTCTGGAGCCGAAGGGAAACCAAGTCTGAATAGGGCGAGTAAGTCAGTGGGAGTAGACCCGAAACCGGGTGATCTATCCATGTCCAGGTTGAAGTTGCCGTAAAAGGCAATGGAGGACCGAACCCACATCCGTTGAAAAGGGTGGGGATGAGGTGTGGATAGGGGAGAAATTCCAATCGAACCCGGAGATAGCTGGTTCTCCTCGAAATAGCTTTAGGGCTAGCCTCGTTTTAGTCTTATGCAGGTAGAGCACTGAATTTCTGCGGGGGCGTCAAAGCCTACCAAGGAATATCAAACTCCGAATGGCATGTAGATGATGAACGGGAGTCAGACTGCACGAGATAAGTTGAGTGGTCAAAAGGGAAAGAGCCCAGACCGCCGGCTAAGGTCCCAAAGTGCGTGTTAAGTGGAAAAGGATGTGAGATTTCGAAGACAACTAGGATGTTGGCTCAGAAGCAGCCAAGCATTCAAAGAGTGCGTAACAGCTCACTAGTCGAGAGGTCTTGCGCCGAAAATGTCCGGGGCTAAAACACGACACCGAAGCCGCGGGATGTAGTAATACATCGGTAGAGGAGCATTCTAAAAACCGACGAAGCGTGACCGATAAGGACACGTGGAGGGATTAGAAGAGAGAATGCCGGAATGAGTAGCGAGAGAAAGGTGAGAATCCTTTCGGCCGAATATCTAAGGATTCCAGGGTAAAGCTGATCTGCCCTGGGTAAGTCGGGACCTAAGGCGAGGTCGAAAGACGTAGTCGATGGATAACAGGTTGAGATTCCTGTACCTTATATTATCAGAACTGTGGGGACGCAGAAGGAAAGCACAAGCCAGAGATGGAATTCTGGCACAAGCGTATAGCAGGGCGTAGGCAAATCCGCGCCGGAATGCAAAAGCGTGATGTGGAGTGAAAAAGAGTAACGAAGTGTGTGAGCCAGCTGCCGAGAAAAGCCGCTATTGTGTAATATAAGCCCGTACCGTAAACCGACACAGGTGGATGAGGAGAGAATCCTAAGGCCGACGGAAGAAGCATTGTTAAGGAATTCGGCAAAATGACCCCGTAACTTCGGGAGAAGGGGTGCCTACGAATGTAGGCCGCAGAGAATAGGCTCAAGCAACTGTTTAGCAAAAACACAGGTCTATGCGAAACCGTAAGGTGAAGTATATGGGCTGACGCCTGCCCGGTGCTGGAAGGTTAAGAGGAGAGGTTAGCGTAAGCGAAGCTTTGAATTCAAGCCCCAGTAAACGGCGGCCGTAACTATAACGGTCCTAAGGTAGCGAAATTCCTTGTCGGGTAAGTTCCGACCCGCACGAAAGGCGTAATGATTTGAGCACTGTCTCGACAATGCATCCGGTGAAATTGAAGTACCAGTGAAGATGCTGGTTACCCGCGCCAGGACGGAAAGACCCCATGGAGCTTTACTCCAGTTTGGTACTGGGATTCGGTACTGCATGTACAGGATAGGTGGGAGACTAAGAGATAGGAACGCCAGTTTCTATGGAGTCACTGTTGGGATACCACCCTTGTAGTACTGGGTTTCTAACCTGCAGCCGTTATCCGGCTGGGGGACAATGCCAGGCGGGGAGTTTGACTGGGGCGGTCGCCTCCGAAAGGGTATCGGAGGCGCTCAAAGGTTCCCTCAGAATGGTTGGAAACCATTTGAAGAGTGCAAAGGCAGAAGGGAGCTTGACTGCGACACCGACGGGTGGAGCAGGTACGAAAGTAGGACTTAGTGATCCGGTGGTATAAAGTGGGATTGCCATCGCTCAACGGATAAAAGCTACCCTGGGGATAACAGGCTTATCACTCCCAAGAGTTCACATCGACGGAGTGGTTTGGCACCTCGATGTCGGCTCATCGCATCCTGGGGCTGTAGCAGGTCCCAAGGGTTGGGCTGTTCGCCCATTAAAGCGGTACGCGAGCTGGGTTCAGAACGTCGTGAGACAGTTCGGTCCCTATCCGGCGCGGGCGGAGGATATTTGAGAGGAGCTACCCCTAGTACGAGAGGACCGGGGCGGACGGACCACTGGTGTACCAGCTGTCTACCAAAGGCATAGCTGGGTAGCCAAGTCCGGAAGGGATAAACGCTGAAGGCATCTAAGCGTGAAGCCCCCCTCAAGATGAGATATCCCGTCCTTTAAGGACATAAGATCCCTTATAGAGTATGAGGTAGATAGGGCAAAGGTGGAAGCGTAGTAATACGTGTAGCTGATTGTTACTAATCGATCGAAGGCTTGACCAAATATGTGCTGTTTTGCGAAGCAAAATAGTGCTAAGTAAGAGCGAAGCTATTACAGAATTGTTATCTCAATCTATATGAAGTTTTGAAGGAACAAAAATCAATTTCATATTGAAAATGCTTTTTTGTTCATCTATAATAAAAAAGTGTTTGTAGAGGGGTATAGTTCAGTTGGTAGAACGTTGGTCTCCAAAACCAAATGTCGAGGGTTCGAGTCCTTCTGCCCCTGTTATTATCTCGAGATTGTTGTATTTCTCGAGATTTTTTTATTATGTAGAAAGGAATTATGGTTTATCCATAAGGTGAAAAAAGATGAAGTATTTTGGTACAGATGGTTTTCGTGGGGAAGCCGGTAGAGTATTAACTGCAGATCATGCATATAAAATTGGACGTTATCTTGGTTGGTATTTTAATCAGGAACATAAGGGACGTATTGTAATTGGTAAGGATACACGTAGAAGTAGTTATATGTTCGAATATGCCTTAGTATCCGGTATTATTGCTTCAGGTTCTGATGCATTTCTTCTTCACGTAACAACAACACCTTCTGTTGCTTATGTTACTAGAACAGAAGATTTTGACTGTGGTGTTATGATTTCAGCAAGTCATAATCCATTCTACGATAATGGTATTAAGGTAATCGATTCAAACGGTCATAAGATTTCTGCTGCAATCGAAGAAGCGATGGAAGCGTATATCGATGGTAATTCTGAAGAACTTCCATTTGCAACTGGCGAAAATGTGGGTATTGCTACGGATTATGCAATTGGTAGAAATCGTTATATCGGATATTTGATTTCTCTTGCAACTCGTTCTTATAGCGGTAAGAGAATCGGTTTAGATTGCTCTAATGGTAGTTCCTCAACAATTGCAAAGTCTGTATTTGATGCACTTGGTGCAAAGACTTATGTCATTGCGCATGAGCCAAATGGTACAAATATCAATAATGGATGCGGTTCTACACATATTGAGAATATCCAGAAACTTGTTCGTGAAAAAGAGTTAGATGCCGGATTTGCGTTTGATGGTGATGCGGATCGTTGTATCGCAGTAGATGATCAGGGAAATGTTATTGATGGCGATTTTATCATTTACATTTGTGGTAAGTATTTAAAGAAGCAGGGTAAATTAGATGGTAACCATGTAGTTGCTACCATCATGTCAAATCTTGGCCTCTTTAAGTCTTTAGATCAGGCTGGAATTGAGTACGAAGTCACAACCGTAGGTGATAAGTATGTTAATGAAGCAATGGTTAAAAATGGTTACGTTGTTGGTGGTGAGCAGAGTGGACATATTATCTTCTCTAAGCATGCTACAACAGGTGATGGTATCCTTACTGCAATTATGCTGATGGAAGTAATTATGGAAGAGAAGACATCTCTTCGTGAATTAGCTTCTAGCATGAGATTATATCCGCAGCTTTTGAAGAACGTGCGTGTAGCCGATAAAGCCGCTGTTATGAATAATGAAGCAGTTCAGGCATGTAATAAAGAAATTACAGAACAGTTATCCGGAGATGGACGTATTTTACTTCGTGAAAGTGGTACAGAACCAGTGATTCGAGTAATGGTAGAGGCTGGAACAGACGAGCTTTGTGAGAAATATGTTAACCAGATGATTCAGGTAATTAAGGACCAGGGATTAGCTGAATAATTGTAGAAAATGACTAGTTCATTATAAAAAAACGTTCTTTTCATAGTAATTTTGTTGGGAACTCTAAAATTACTATGAAGAAATGTTACATGCAACAGCTAATTTAGAAATAATGAACAAAAATAGGAAATGATTCATAATATTTTACGGGGTTTTTGCATATAATGCTCATATGGTGGAAAATTGACAACCTGTCCATAACATGGTATAAATTATCAGACGTTATCGATAGGGAAATGGATTTCCCAGTTAGAGTATCAAAGAGGTGTATAAAATGAAGAAGTTTAAGATTTTACTTAACTCCCCAGATGATGTACAGGAATTTGTTAAGATTGCAAGTCAGTATCCATTTGATATTGATTTAGAGCATGGCTCTGTATATATCGATGCTAAGTCATTATTGGGTGTGCTTACCATGGGAATTAATCGTAAGTTAGATGTTATCTGCGGAACACAGGATGAAAAGTTCTTTTCATCTGTTAAGAAGTTTGCAGTAGTATAATTTTAGATTCGAGTAAAATATGATGAAAAAGATTGTTGAAGGGTATCTTTCGACAATCTTTTTTTTATGCTATGCTTTAGGAAGTGTTTTTATAGATGGGAAGATAATTTATGGCAATAGAGCAGGAGAATAATAGAAAGCGCCCGCAGATTCGCTTGTCAGTACGTAATTTTGTGGAATTCTTATTACGGGAAGGCGATATTGATGATCGCCGTGGTTCCAAGGATTCTGTTACGGCAATGCAGGAGGGCAGCAGAATACATCGTAAAATTCAAAGAAAGATGGGAAGCTCTTACCAGTCGGAGTATCCTTTAAAGTACGTGATGACGTATGAAACGTATGATTTCGCTTTGGAAGGAAGAGCGGATGGTATCATTGATGATGGGGAAATGGAAATCCCTATGGTTGATGAAATTAAAGGGATTTATCAGGACGTACTTGCGATGGAGGACCCGATTCCGGTTCATCTTGCACAGGCGAAATGTTATGCCTATATTTATGCGGCGCAGAATCATTTCCAGAAGATCGATGTGCAAATGACATATTGTAATCTGGACACAGAAGAAATCCAACGTATGGTTTTTCATTATTCTTTTGAAGAGCTAGAGAATTGGTTCTTGGGACTGTGTCAGGAATACAAGAAATGGGCCGATTTTCAGATTCAATCCAGGGAGGAGCGGAATCTTTCGATAAAAGATTTAAAGTTCCCATTTGCGTATAGAAAAGGCCAGAAGAAATTAGCCGGGGCTGTATATGAAACGATACGTCAGAAGGAACTTCTCTATATTCAGGCGCCTACGGGAAGCGGTAAGACGATTGCGACGATCTATCCGGCTGTGAAAGCGGTAGGAGAGGAGCTAGGTGAGAAAATCTTCTATTTGACAGCAAAAACAATCACAAGAACCGTTGCGAAGGATACCTTTGCACTTTTGCTTGAAAATGGATTAAAGAGCCATGTACTTGAGATTACAGCAAAGGATCGCATATGTCCTTTGGAGGAGCGTGCATGTAATCCGGAACAATGCCCTTATGCCAAAGGTTTTTTTGATCGCATTAATGATGCGCTTTTTGAGATCTTGCAGGAAAGACAACTGTTTACCAGAGAGTTTATCGAGGAAATGGGAGAGAAATATCAGCTTTGTCCATTTGAATTGAGTTTGGAAATGGCAACCTGGATGGATGATATTATTTGTGACTACAATTATGTATTTGATCCCAATGTCTATTTAAAACGTTTTTTTGCAGAAGGAACGCGTGGAGGGTATATTTTCCTTGTGGATGAGGTACATAACCTTGTAGATCGAGCCAGAGAGATGTATTCGGAGACTCTTGTGAAGGAAGATGTTCTGAAGGTTAAGAAATGGGCAAAGAATTATTCTAAGCGTCTGGAAAAGGCTTTAGAGAAGACGAATCGTATTCTGCTTCAGATGAAAAAAGAATGCGAAAGGTTGCTTTATCTGCAGGATGTGGATGAGCTTTTATTTTCTTTATTAAATGTTGGAAATGCATTTGAGAAGCTATTTGAAGATCATCCTGGCCTTGTGTTACCAGATGAGGAACGGGATTTCTATTTTGCGATGCGTAATTTTTTGAATCTTTCAGAAGGTTTGGATGAAAATTATAAGCTATATGCAGACTATGATCAGGAACAGAATTTTCGGGTGCATATGTTTTGCGTGAATCCAAGAGCCCGACTGCAACAATGTTTAAATCGTGCAGAGGCAACGGTGTTTTTTTCTGCAACACTTTTGCCAATACAGTATTATCAGAGGTTGTTAGCAGAGAAGGATAATCCTTATGCGATTTATGCAGAATCCTCCTTTGATCCGAAGAAACAACAGGTTTTGATTGGAAGTGATGTTTCTTCTAAGTATAAGAGAAGGACGAATTCCGAATATAAGAAGTACGCAGATTATATTGAGAAAATAGTTTCGTGTAAAAAGGGAAATTACATGGTCTTTTTCCCATCGTATCAATTCATGGATCGTGTGCAGGAATATATGAATTGTAAAAATTATATCCTGATTAAACAACAGAGAAATATGACGGAAGCAGATAGAGATGCATTCCTTATGGAGTTTGAAAAGGAAAGAGAGGAGAGCTTGGTTTCTCTTTGTGTGATGGGAGGAATCTTTGCCGAGGGAATTGATTTAACAGAAGATCGATTGATTGGTGCAATTATTGTAGGAACCGGTTTACCGCAGGTAAGTATTGAGAAAGAGGTTCTGCAAAATTATTTTGATGATACGTTTGGCGAAGGATTCCTCTATGCATTTTTGTATCCGGGAATGAATAAGGTGATGCAGTCTGCCGGACGTGTAATTCGTACGGTGGATGATGTGGGAATGATTGCATTACTGGATGATAGATTCTTAAATCGTGATTATACAAATACATTTCCGCTAGAATGGAAAGGGGCACAGGTCTGTTCGCTTGATACCGTGGAACAGACGCTGCGCCCGTTTTGGGAGTCCTTTACCTAGGACTCCTATTTTTCTTTTGTATTGAATTCACTGATCGTTGGTAATAAATCAAGAAATGCTTTTGCGGATGGAGAGAGTGGTAAGGCAGGATAGGAAGCTGCTACCATCTGTCTCTTTGGCAAAACTTCTTTTGTAGAAATTATCTTTAAGTCCGGACTTTCTGTTACAACGAAGTCAGGTACAAATGCAATTCCAAGACCAATACGAGCTAAATCGATTAATAAGTCGTTGGAAGAGAGTTGCACTTCAGGAATTAATTCCAACTGGTTTTGCAGGAAGATCTTTCGGAGATATTCCGTTGTTGTACTTCCAAACCCAAGAGTCATAAGGGGAAGTTTGCTTATTTCATCTAGATTTAATTTTTTATTAATGCGATAGTGATTCGGATTACCGATGAAGATATCACTGAATTCCATGACAGATTTCTCTAAATAGGATGGGTTCATTCTAGCGTTTGGATAGTTTGTGATGATGATATCGACTTTTCCCTGTTCCAGTAAATCTACGCAAGCAGAGGAAGGTGCATTTGTAATCTTAATCGGAACATTTGGATGATCTTCATGGAATTTCTTGATATAAGGTACCAGGAAATATCGACAGATCGTATCACTTGCACCGATATGTAATCTACCGAGATCCATATGTTCCTGATCCACAAGCTGCTGTTCTCCTCGATTGATGAGATTCATGGCAGGTTCAATGTGCTTCATAAGAATTTCCCCAGCTGGCGTCAACTGTACGCGCTTGGTACTTCGAATGAAGAGAGGCTGGTTTAATTTCTTCTCCAATGTTTTAATGGACTGTGATACAGCAGATTGAGAAATGAATAACTGCTTACTTGCTTCAGAGAAACTGAGTGTAGAAGCAACATGATAAAAAACTTTATATAATTCATAATTAATATCCATGGTGTAACTCCTTTTCCATGCAAAAATACAAATTTGTGTTATAATCAAATGAATTCAACAAATCCAATTGGTTACTTTCGTAATCTATATCCATTATATAAGTTATATTTATAATTTTCAATACCATAAATTAGTGTAGCTAATAAATAGCATAAATACTTTTAATTTTCATGTAAAAAAACGTCATGCTATACTTTTTAAGGACAAAAATAATACTACTTTTGCTGGAGGCAAAATAACTATGGGAAATGTAAGAAGAGTATACGTAGAAAAGAAAGACGCTTATGCAGTTGCTGCGAAAGAGCTGTATTCAGAGATTAAGGGTTATCTGAATATCAGTGGTGTAACCGGTGTAAGAGTATTGGTTCGATATGATATTGAAAATCTTTCGGATGATACATATCAGAAAGCTGTTAAGACGGTTTTCTCAGAACCACCAGTGGATGATGTATATGAAGAGTCTTTCGATTATGAAGGTGCGGTCTTCTCGGTTGAGTTTTTACCAGGTCAGTTTGATCAGAGAGCAGATTCTGCGGAACAGTGTGTGAAACTTTTAAAAGAAGATGAAGATCCTACGATTAAAACAGCAAAGACGTATGTTATCGAGGGTAACATTTCCGATGGTGAATTAGAAGCGATTAAAAAGCATTGCATTAATCCGGTAGATTCTAGAGAGATTGGAATGGAGAAGCCAGAGACACTCGTGAATCATTTCGAGGAACCTGCGGATGTGGAAGTGTTGGATGCGTTTAATACGATGCCGGAAGATGATTTTAAGAAATTATATGATTCTTTGAATCTTGCAATGACATATAAGGATTTCCTTCATATCCGTAACTATTTTACGAACGAAGAGAAGAGAAATCCATCGATGACAGAGATTCGCGTATTGGATACGTATTGGTCAGATCACTGTCGTCATACGACATTCTCGACAGAGCTTAAAAATG
Organism: Lachnospiraceae bacterium AC2012; assembly: GCA_000702525.1. Classification (GTDB taxonomy): domain Bacteria; phylum Bacillota; class Clostridia; order Lachnospirales; family Lachnospiraceae; genus FD2005. The sequence continues at coordinate 687,891 of JNIN01000001.1, read as the reverse complement.
TAACATTTGAAGATGGCTATTATAAAGCCGCTATGGAAGAGACATACCAGGATTATCTGGATAATTTTAAGGTTTTATATCAGGGTAGAGATGATAAATTTGTATGCCTGATGGATCTTGCAATCTTAGCTGTAAAGCAGTTAAAGAAGGCTGGAAAACTTACGGATCAGGAAGAATCAGATGAGATTAACGCATGTTCGATTGTGGTTCCTTTGGATGTGGATGGTAAAACAGAGGAATGGCTGATTAACTTTAAGAATGAAACACATAATCATCCTACAGAAATCGAACCATTCGGTGGTGCTGCAACTTGCCTTGGTGGAGCCATTCGTGATCCACTTTCAGGACGTACTTATGTATATCAGGCGATGCGTGTGACGGGAGCTGCAGATCCAACGGTTTCTATGGATGAGACATTAGAGGGTAAGCTTCCACAGAAGAAGCTTGTACGCGAAGCAGCGCATGGATACAGTTCTTATGGTAACCAGATTGGTCTTGCGACAGGATATGTAAAAGAAGTGTATCATCCGGATTATGTGGCAAAACGTATGGAGATTGGTGCGGTTATGGGTGCTGCTCTAAGACGTGCGGTGCAGAGACTGACTTCAGATCCGGGAGATAAGATTATTCTTCTCGGTGGTAGAACGGGTCGTGATGGTATTGGCGGTGCGACGGGATCTTCTAAGGCACACAATACAGAATCAACATCTGTTTGTGGAGCGGAAGTTCAGAAGGGAAATGCACCTACAGAGCGTAAGTTACAGAGATTATTCAGAAGAGAAGAAGTAAGTTACATCATTAAGAAATGTAACGATTTTGGCGCCGGCGGTGTCTCTGTTGCGATTGGTGAATTAGCAGATGGTTTGACCGTGAATCTGGATAAGGTGCCAAAGAAATACGCCGGATTAGATGGAACAGAACTTGCGATTTCCGAATCCCAGGAGCGTATGGCAGTTGTTGTTGCTCCGGAAAATGTAGAGCAGTTTATGAAATATGCTGCGGAGGAAAATCTGGAAGCAACAGAAGTTGCCGTTGTAAATGAAGAGCCTAGACTCGTATTAGAGTGGAGAGGTAAGAAAATCGTTGATCTCAGTCGTGCATTCTTAGATACGAATGGTGCGCATCAGGAGACCGATGTTGTTGTTGAGATTCCAGACTGTGAAGATAATTATTTGCATCAGTTTGGATCTAAGAAAGTGGAAGAAGACTTAAAGAAGAAAGATGTAAAGTCTGCATGGCTTACTACACTATCTGATCTGAATGTTTGTTCACAGAAGGGACTGGTAGAGATGTTTGATGGCTCTATCGGTGCAAATTCTGTATATATGCCATTTGGTGGAAAATATCAGTTAACAGAAACACAGAGTATGGTTGCAAAAGTTCCTGTATTACATGGTAAATGTGATGCGGTAACGATGATGTCCTATGGATTTGATCCATATCTGTCTAGTTGGAGTCCTTACCACGGTGCGCAATATGCTGTAATGCAATCTGTTGCAAGAATTGTAGCAGCCGGTGGTGATTATAAGAAAATTCATTTTACCTTCCAAGAATATTTCAAGCGTATGACAGCTGACCCACATCGTTGGAGTCAACCATTTAGCGCTCTGCTGGGTGCATATAAAGCGCAGATTGCTCTTGGACTTGCTTCCATTGGTGGTAAGGATTCTATGTCAGGAACGTTTAATGACATCGATGTTCCTCCTACACTTGTCAGCTTTGCTGTAGATGTGGCAGATGAACATGATATCATTACGCCAGAGCTTAAGAAAGCCGGTAGCAAGCTTGTTGTGTTTAAGGCTTGTGCCGATAAATATGATTTGCCTGATTATGAACAGAACATGGCTTTATTTGAGGCGGTTCATCAGATGATTCAGGCGGGCGTTATCATTTCCGCTTATGCGGTGGATCACTTCGGTCTTGCGGCAGCTGTATCGAAGATGGCTTTTGGTAACAAACTTGGTGTGAAGATTGCAAATACAATTTCAGCAGAAGATCTATTCGCTCCAAAGATGAATTATTTCCTTGCAGAAGTGCCTGCTGCTCAGGTTGCAGAGATGGAGAAGTTTGTTGGACAGGATACTTTCACGGTTATTGGTGAGGTTACAGAGGATGCTGTATTCTCTTACGCAGATATGACGATTTCTATGGAAGAAGCGATTACTGCATGGACAGAGAAGTTAGAGAAGGTATTCCCAACAAAGGCTGTAGATGGTACAGAAGATGTGACGGTACCATTACATGAGGAAAAGAATATTTATATTTGCAAGAACAAGGTTGCGGTTCCAAAGGTATTTATTCCAGTGTTCCCTGGAACAAACTGTGAATATGATAGTGCGAAAGCATTTGAACGTGCAGGGGCAGAACCAATCGTGAAGGTATTTAAGAATCTGGATGCTGAGGGTATTCGTGATTCCGTAGATACATTTGTCAAGGCAATTGACCAGTCACAGATTATTATGTTCCCAGGTGGATTTTCTGCGGGTGATGAGCCGGAAGGAAGTGCGAAATTCTTTGCTACCGCATTTAGAAATGAAAAGATGAAAGAAGCGGTACAGAAGCTCTTAGACCGTGATGGACTGGCACTTGGTATCTGTAATGGCTTCCAGGCATTGATTAAACTCGGTCTGGTTCCATATGGTGAGATTCGTACGCAGCAGGCGGATTCTCCTACGCTTACTTATAATACGATTGGACGTCATATCAGTAAGATGGTTTATACCAAGGTAGTTTCCAATAAATCGCCATGGTTACAGATGGCAGAATTGGGAGCAACGTATTGCAATCCAGCTTCTCATGGAGAAGGACGTTTTGTAGCAAACGCAGAATGGCTTAAGAAACTTCAGGAAAATGGTCAGATTGCGACACAGTACGTTGACCCATTTGGAAAGGCATCTATGGATGAAGAATGGAATGTTAATGGCTCTTATATGGCGATTGAAGGTATCACAAGTCCGGATGGTAGAGTGTTCGGAAAGATGGCACATTCCGAACGACGTGGTGACCATATTGCAATGAATATTTATGGAGAACAGGATTTGAAGATTTTCGAGTCTGGTGTGAATTATTTCAAGTAAATAAAAGGCATGGTAATACTGCATTCCAACAAAGTTAAAAAACATTGTTGAAATGCAGTTTGTCATGTGGTAATATCTTAATAATTTAGGCATTTTTAAGTTTATATAGAAAGGACAGGACAGTATATGAAGGCATTTCTAATACTTGAAGACGGTACCGTTTTTGAAGGAACGAGTATCGGATCAACAAGAGAAGTCATTAGCGAAATCGTATTTAATACGTCGATGACTGGTTATTTGGAGGTGCTGACTGATCCTTCATACGCAGGACAGGCAGTAACAATGACATACCCATTGATTGGAAATTATGGCATCACGGAGGATATGGAATCAAAACGTTCCTGGGTTGATGGATATATTGTGCGTGAATTATCCCGTACAAATAGCAACTTCCGTTCGAAGGGTAGTATTCAGGATTTCTTAAAGGAACAGGATGTTCCAGGTATTGCTGGAATTGATACACGAGCGCTGACAAAGCTTCTTCGTGAAAAAGGCACAATGAATGGAATGATTACCACAGATGAAAATTATGATTTAGATGTGGTTTTAAAGAAATTAAAAGATTACACAGTAGGTGACGTTGTTTCAAAAGTAACTTGTGACGATGTGACTGTTTTAAAGGGCTCCGGTAAGAAGGTTGCACTTCTTGATTTCGGCGCTAAAAATAATATTGCAAAATCTCTGCAGGAGAGGGGCTGTCAGGTCACTATTTATCCCGCTCATACAAAGGCAGAGACAATTCTTTCTACGAACCCGGATGGCATAATGCTTTCTAACGGACCGGGAGATCCCAAAACATGTACAGATATTATTGAAGAAATTAAAAAATTATATGCATCCTCTGTGCCAATCTTTGCGATTTGTTTAGGACATCAGTTAATGGCGCTTGCAAACGGTGCAGATACACATAAGATGAAATACGGCCATAGAGGTGGCAATCATCCGGTTAAGGATTTACAGACTGGAAGAGTGTATATCTCATCCCAGAATCATGGTTACGTGGTTGATACCGATACTTTGGATCCTAGTATTGCAGTTCCTGCATTTGTAAATGTAAATGATGGAACGAATGAAGGTTTAAAGTACACAGGCAAGAATATCTTTACGGTACAGTTCCATCCGGAAGCTTGCCCAGGACCACAGGATAGTGGATATTTATTTGATAGATTTATCGACATGATGGGAGGAGCACAGTAATGCCAAGAGATAATAGTATTAAGAAAGTTTTAGTCATTGGTTCCGGCCCAATTGTTATTGGACAGGCTGCAGAATTTGATTATGCCGGTACACAGGCTTGCCGTTCTTTAAAGGAAGAAGGTGTAGAGGTTGTTCTTGTAAACTCGAATCCTGCAACCATCATGACAGATAAGAATATCGCGGATCATGTCTATATCGAACCACTTACGGTAAAGGTGCTTGAGCAGATTATTTTAGAAGAAAAGCCGGATAGTATCCTCCCAACATTGGGTGGACAGGCTGGATTAAATCTTGGTATGGAACTGGCAGAGTCAGGTTTCTTAGAAGAACATGGTGTTCGCTTAATTGGTACAACTGCAGAGACAATTTTTAAGGCAGAAGATCGTCAGGCATTTAAAGATACGATGGAGAAAATCCACGAACCTGTGGCGGCATCTCTTGTTGTCCATACCGTTGAAGATGGTATTAAGTTCACCAATACGATTGGATACCCGGTGGTACTCAGACCGGCATATACACTTGGTGGTTCCGGTGGCGGCATCGCTTATAACGAAGAACAGTTGATCGAAATTTTGACAAATGGTCTTCGACTCAGCCGTGTGCATGAAGTATTAGTAGAACGTTGTATCGCTGGATGGAAAGAAATTGAGTATGAAGTAATGCGTGATGCAGCAGGAAACTGTATTACCGTATGTAATATGGAGAACATAGATCCGGTTGGTGTACATACCGGTGACTCCATTGTCGTTGCTCCATCACAGACCATTGGGGATAAGGAATACCAGATGCTTCGTACATCGGCATTGAATATTATTACAGAACTGGGAATCACAGGTGGATGTAATGTACAGTATGCGTTAAATCCAGACTCTTTTGAGTACTGTGTCATCGAAGTTAATCCTCGTGTAAGTCGTTCTTCCGCACTTGCTTCTAAGGCAACGGGATATCCAATTGCGAAGGTTGCTGCGAAGATTGCACTCGGTTATACTTTAGACGAAATTAAGAATGCAATTACAGGAAAGACCTATGCAAGTTTTGAGCCAATGCTGGATTACTGTGTAGTCAAGATTCCAAGACTTCCATTTGATAAATTTATCACGGCGAAGAGAACGCTTACAACGCAGATGAAGGCGACTGGTGAAGTAATGTCGATCTGCAACAATTTTGAAGGCGCACTGATGAAGGCCATTCGTTCCTTAGAGCAGCATGTGGATTCTCTTATGGCATACGAGTTCCATGAGCTTTCAGATGAAGCATTAGATGAAGCGTTGTATGTGGTAGATGATCGTAGAATATTCTGTATTGCAGAAGCACTTAGAAGAGGCGTTTCACAGGAAAAGATTCACGAAATTACAAAGATCGATCTCTGGTTTATTGATAAGATTCATATTCTTGTGGAAATGGAACAGCGCCTCAAGACAGAAGAATTAACGGTTGACCTCTTAAAGGAAGCGAAGCGAATGGAATTCCCAGATCATGTCATCGCTGATTTAACAGGTAAGACAACAAAAGAAGTACATGATATGCGTTATGCAAATGGAATTGTTGCTGCCTATAAGATGGTTGATACATGTGCGGCTGAGTTCGAAGCGGAGACTCCATATTATTACTCCGTATATGGAAGTGAAAATGAAGCAGTTCAGACAAAGGATCGTAAGAAGGTGCTGGTACTTGGTTCGGGACCAATTCGAATCGGTCAGGGTGTCGAATTCGATTACTGTTCTGTACATGCAACATGGGCATTTGCAAAAGAAGGTTACGAAACCATTATTGTTAATAATAATCCGGAGACGGTTTCAACAGACTTTGATATTGCAGATAAGCTTTATTTCGAACCTCTTACGGATGAAGACGTCGAAAGTATTGTTGATATCGAAAAGCCAGACGGCGCAGTTGTTCAGTTCGGTGGACAGACGGCGATTAAGCTGACAGAAGCCTTGATGAAGATGGGTGTTCCAATCTTTGGTACAAAGGCGGAAGATGTGGATGCTGCGGAAGACCGAGAGTTATTTGATAAGATTCTTGAGGAGACCGGAATCCCAAGAGCTTCTGGCGGAACGGTTTATACAGCAGAAGAAGCCAAGGAAATTGCTAATAAGATTGGTTATCCAGTACTGGTACGTCCATCCTATGTATTAGGTGGCCAGGGTATGCAGATTGCATTTAATGATGAGGAAATCGAAGAATTTATCGGTATTATCAATCAGATTGCGCAGGATCATCCAATTCTTGTAGATAAATACCTGCAGGGTAAGGAAATCGAAGTAGATGCGGTTTGTGATGGTACGGATATTCTGATTCCTGGAATCATGGAACATATTGAACGTACCGGCGTGCATTCCGGTGATAGTATTTCGGTTTATCCGGCAAATACGATTTCAGAAGTGGCAAAAGAGAGAATCGTCGATTATACAGAAAGACTTGCAAAAGCGCTTCATGTAAAGGGTATGATCAACATCCAGTTTATCGATATGAACGATGAAATCTATGTTATCGAAGTAAATCCTAGATCATCCAGAACGGTTCCATATATCAGTAAGGTAACCGGTATTCCGATTGTAGATCTTGCAACACAGGTGATTACAGGACATACCTTAAAGGAACTTGGCTATCAGCCAGGCCTTCAGCCAAGCGCAGACTATATTGCGATTAAGATGCCGGTATTCTCCTTCGAGAAGCTTCGTGGTGCGGAAATCGCAATGGGACCAGAAATGAAATCTACAGGTGAGTGCCTCGGTATCGCGAAGACATTCAACGAAGCACTTTATAAGGCATTCCTTGGAGCGGGGGTATCCCTTCCAAAGCATAAGCAGATGATTATGACAGTGGCAGATAAGGCAAAACCGGAATCTGTGGAGGTTGCAAAGCGTTTTGCAGCACTTGGTTATAAGATCTATGCAACAAGATCTACTGCGAAGTATCTTCAGGATCATGGGGTAGAAGCTCTCTGGGTAAATAAAATATCGCAGGAATCCCCAAATGTTATGGATTTGATTCTTGGACATAAGATCGATCTTGTTATCGATATTCCAACAGCGGGACATGGCGATAAGAGTAGTGATGGATTCCAGATTCGAAGAAATGCCATCGAAACGGGTGTCTATTGTATTACCGCTATGGATACGGCAAATGCACTTGCGCGCTCCCTCGAAACGGCACAGAATGATTTTACGCTGGTAGATATTGCAACAGTAAAAAATGCATAGCTTGTTATAAAGAATTCCTATAACAAGTTATATGAAATCTATAGAAAGAGGTTCCTTTTTGGGGAACCTCTTTTGTGTTAGTATTATTTTGAAGTTTTTTACGTTTTGAACGTCTATAAGGAAAAAAGATGAGATTAAAAGATTATTTAAAAGAAAACATTTTACTGACAGATGGTGCGACTGGCACCTATTATGGAGAATTATATCCAGAATCTAATTTGATTGTCGAGCAGGTGAATCTGATTCATCCGGATCAGATGGTGGAGTTACAGTTACAATATCTGCGTGCGGGTTCGAGATTTCTTCGAACCAACAGTTTTGCTGCGAATTCAAAATTCTTTCCAGAGGCGGATATACGTCTTCAGATTGTTCGAAAGTCCTACCAGATAGCAAAGCGTGCAGTAGAACGGTTTAGAGAAGAATCTGGATTTGATGGAAATATTTATATCGCGGCGGATCTTGGAACGGTTTTTGATGGCGAAATTATTGGTTCTGCGTCTGTTTTTGAGGAATATCGAGAGAATATCGATGCATTTTTGCTAGAAGATGCGGACGTATTTCTGTTTGAAACACAAGCGGATACGAGTCTGTTAAGAGAACTGGCGACTTATATTAAGACAAAGAAGCCGGACGCTTTTGTTTGTGCTACTTTTTCGCTCGATAAGACAGGATTTACAAAGGCCGGTCTCAGTTTGGGACGATTATTGCGTCAATTGCATGAAATTCCGGAATTAGATGGATATGGATTGAATTGTGGTATGGATGCGCTGCATATGCTATATCAAGTGAAGCAGATGCATTTCTATGATGATCGTCCTGTCTTTTCGATTCCAAATTCGGGATATCCCTATATGTTACGTGGGAAACCGATTTATGCAAAGAATGCGGATTATTTTGTCCAGAATGTATGTGCCATGCTTCGATGTGGTGTGAGTGTTGTAGGTGGATGTTGTGGTACGACGCCGGAGCATATTCGTAAGCTTCATGATGCAATACAGAATAAGAAACCGGTGGAGCGTTATATCAGCGAATATGAGCCGGGAGAGCAGGTACGAACCCTGTCTTCGTTCTGGAAGAAGCTTCAGACGGGAGAGAAACCATTTATTGTGGAATTAGATCCGCCCTTTGATATCGATATATCGAAGGTGCAAAGTGGTGCGCGGATGCTGAAGGAACATGATGTGGATTTGCTTACGTTGTCGGATTCACCTCTTGGTAGAACGCGTATGGATTCCCTTCAGCTTGCGGCGAAGTTGCAGCATGAAGTTGAGATTCAGGTGATGCCACATGTTACTTGTAGAGATCGAAATATCATTGCGCTGCGTAGCCATATGCTAGGAAGTTATATGAATGATATTCGCCATTACCTGATTGTCACGGGAGATCCGGTACCGGTGCAGGATCGAAGCACGGTAACTGCGGTATTTGATTATAATTCGATTCATTTTATGCATTTAATCAAGGAAATGAATCAGGAGATCTTTAAGGAAGATACCGTTGTCTATGGAGGGGCCTTGAATTACCATGGACTTAATGCAGATGCCATTGCCAGGCGTATGAAGAAGAAGATGCAAGAAGGCTGTGGTTATTTCCTGACACAGCCGATTTATTCTGAGGAAGATGTTGAGAGAATTCAGTATCTAAAGGAGCAGACAGGAGCAAAAATATGTTGTGGCATTATGCCGCTGGTAAGTTATAAAAATGCGTATTTTATTGCTAATGAAATGCCGGGAATTCGTGTTCCAAAGGAGATTGTGGACGCGTATAAAGAAGATATGACGAGAGAGGAATCGGAGGCGATTGCGGTAGAGATATCTCTTTCTATTGCTAGGAAGTTGTATTCGATCGCAGATGGATTCTATTTTATGACACCGTTTAATCGTGTGTCTTTGATTTGTAGAATCATAGATCGAATTCGAGAGGAATTATAAGATGACGAGAGAAGAGTTTTTAGATATATGTAAGGCGGGGCCTGTGATTTTGGATGGAGCAACAGGCACGAATTTAATGAAGGCGGGAATGCCGATTGGTGTTTGTCCGGAGAAATGGATACAAAACCATAGAGAATGCATGATAGATTTGCAAAAAGCCTATGTTGCAGCAGGTACGAAGATACTCTATGCACCGACATTTACGGCGAATCGTATCAAGTTGGAAGAATATCATTTGGAAGAGGAATTGGTGCAGATCAATCGCGATATGGTTCGTATTTCCAAGGAGGCAGCAGGAGGAAATGCTTATGTTGCCGGTGATCTTACGATGACAGGAAAACAGGTCTATCCGATTGGGGATATGGTATTTGAAGATTTAGTGGATGTATATAAAGAGCAGGTCGCTGCGATTTTGATGGAAGAACCGGATCTGTTCGTAATCGAAACGATGATGTCTCTGCAAGAGACGCGTGCAGCGGTGTTAGCGGTAAAGGAAAGCTGCGATTTGCCTGTTATGGTTACGCTTACGTTTAATGAAGATGGTAGAACGTTATTTGGAACAGACCCGGAGACGGCAGTCGTTTCTTTGCAGGCATTGGGTGTGGATGCGATTGGATGTAATTGTTCTTCCGGACCGGATCAGATGGTAGATTTGATTCGAAGAATGCGGGAATATGCGTCGGTACCGCTGATTGCAAAGCCAAATGCAGGTTTGCCGGAGCTTGTGGATGGGGAGACGGTTTATCGTATGACACCGGAGGAGTTTGCATCTGAAGTAAAGTTCGTGATGCAGGAAGGCGCGTCCATTGTGGGCGGATGTTGTGGTACAACGCCGGAACATATCAAAGCGCTGGCCGATACAGCGAAGACGATGGAAGTGCAAATTCCGGATGCTAGAAAATATAGGGTGCTATCATCCGAGAGGAAGACGGTAGAAATTGATCCGGATGGACCATTTCTAGTGATTGGAGAGCGCATTAATCCGACAGGTAAGAAGGCCCTTCAGGCAGAACTGAGAGAGGGGAAACTGGATATGGTTTCCACTTTTGCAGTGCAGCAGGAGGAGCAGGGAGCGTCGATTCTGGATATCAATATGGGCACGAATGGAATTGATGAGAAAGAAATGATGCGAAAGAGCATCTATGAAGTAACCTCTACGGTAGATTTGCCGCTTTGTATTGACAGTAGTTATGTAGAGGTGATTGAGGCCGCACTTCGTATTTATCCCGGACGGGCACTTATTAATTCTATTTCTGCGGAAGAAGAGAAGATGGAGAAATTGCTTCCGATTGCAAAGAAATACGGTGCGATGTTTATTTTGCTTCCCTTATCAGATCAGGGGCTTCCAAAGGACGCAAAAGAAAAGCAGGAGAATATCGAACGTGTGTTATCACGTGCCGTTTCCTATGGATTGAAACGAGAGGATGCAGTGGTTGATTTGTTAGTGGCGACCATTGGCGCGGATGCAAGCTCTGCGAGAAATTGCTTTGAGACGGTTACTTATTGTAAGGAGCGACATATGCCTACGGTTTGTGGGCTTTCTAATATTTCCTTTGGCCTGCCGCAGAGAATCTTTGTAAATACGGCATTCTTTACGATTGCGTTATCTAAGGGACTTACGATGGCTATTGCGAATCCGTCCCAGGAGATTTTGATGTATTCCGCTATGGCAGCGGATATGCTGATGGAACGGCCGGGAGCGACAGAACGATATTTGGATTCTGTTCCAACGGGAGATCTCTCGGTGCAGTCGAGTGGTTCGAAGAAACCGAATGGTAAGGAGTTGGGTGCTTCGGATTTCCCGGTTGTGATGGAATGCGTTGTTAAGGGGAATAAAGAACGAATTGTAGAAGAATGCAAGAAATTATTGGCAGCAGGGGAAAGCCCATCTGATCTGGTTAATTCGTATTTGATTCCTGGGATTAACGAGGTCGGTAAATTATATGATGAGAAGAAATATTTCCTTCCGCAGTTAATTGCTGGTGCGAATGCGATGAAGGCGGCGATGGAATATATAGAGCCTTTGATGGAGTCAGATGCCGATGCGAAGAAAGAGACGATTGTCATTGCGACCGTAGAAGGGGATATTCATGACATTGGGAAAAATCTGGTTTCTCTTATGTTGAAGAATTATGGATATCGCGTATTAGACCTCGGCAAAGATGTACCCGCCGATCAAATTGTCGAGACGGCGATTCGAGAAAACGCTTCCTGTATTGGACTATCTGCATTGATGACGACGACTATGATGCGAATGCAAGATGTTGTGGATTTGGTAAAAGAACGTGGATGTCACTCCAAGGTGTTTGTCGGCGGTGCATGTATAACCCCTAGTTTTGCTGAGGAAATCGGGGCAGACGCCTATGCAGAGGACGCGGCGGATTCCATACGTGTTGTGGAAAAATTGATAGCCATGACATAAAACTAAAAAAAATATTAAAAAGTGGTTGACTTCCCGTGACTAGATATAGTATATTATAACTCGGCCGCGGGAGTGGCCACGACGAATTGGGATCTTAGCTCAGCTGGGAGAGCATCTGCCTTACAAGCAGGGGGTCACAGGTTCGAGCCCTGTAGGTCCCATTTATCGAGAAATCGATAAATGTTATAATTCAATACAAATGGCGAGGTAGCTCAGCTGGCTAGAGCACACGGTTCATACCCGTGGTGTCGAGGGTTCGAGTCCCCCCCTCGCTACTAGAATTGAAAAATTCTAAAACAAAGATTGGTATTTACCAATCGGAATATGGCGAAGTAGCTCAGCTGGCTAGAGCACACGGTTCATACCCGTGGTGTCGAGGGTTCGAGTCCCCCCTTCGCTACGACATATGCCGGGAAGCGACTTGCTTCTCGGTTTTTTGTTTTTGATTTTCCATAGGGGATATATTATAATTAATTAGTTCATGTGCTGACATGAAAAGAGTGTTTTACGGGAATGGAAGAAGATGCATTTCCGCTTACCATAAAGGAGAAATAATATGAGAGTTGGAACTGGTTATGATGTTCATAAATTAGTGCCGGATCGAAAGTTGATTATCGGCGGAGTAGAGATTGAACATACGCTTGGACTTTTGGGACATTCAGATGCCGATGTTTTACTGCATGCGATTATGGATGCAATTCTTGGCGCTGCAGGTCTTGGGGATATCGGGAAACATTTCCCGGATACGGATGAGAGATTTAAAGGTATTTCGTCTCTTCGATTGTTACAATATACGAGAGATTTGATTACGGAGAAGGGTTATGTCGTTTCGAATATCGATGCAACGATTATTGCGCAGAGACCAAAACTTCGTCCATACATTGAAGAGATGGAGAAGAACGTTGCTCGCACGCTTCGTATTTCAGAGGACCAGGTGAATATTAAGGCGACAACAGAGGAACACCTTGGTTTTACAGGTCGAGAAGAGGGAATTAGTTCGCAGGCGGTATGTTTGCTGGAGAATTTTTATGATGCTTCGTTTATGGCAGCGTCTACGGAGAGAAATTGTAGTGGCTGTAGCGGATGTAGCAGAGCATAAGATGAGAGAAGATAGAAGGATACGAAGGAGTTTTACATAATGAAAATTTACAATACATTGACAAAGCAGAAGGAAGAATTTGTACCGCTTGTAGAAGGCAAGGTAAGCATGTATGTTTGCGGACCTACCGTTTACAACTATATCCATATTGGAAATGCAAGACCGATGATCGTGTTTGATACGGTTCGCCGTTATCTCATGTACAAGGGATTTGATGTGAATTACGTTTCTAACTTTACAGATGTCGATGATAAGATTATTAAGGCTGCAAATGAAGCCGGTGTTACAGCATCTGATATTTCTCAGAAGTTTATCGCAGAATGCAAGAAGGATATGGCAGATATGAATATTCTTCCGGCAACAACACATCCGCTTGCCACACAGGAAATCGATGGCATGCTGGAAATGATTCAGACCCTGATGGACAAGGGTTATGCCTATAAGGTGGAAGATGGTACCGTATATTATAGAACGCGTAAGTTCGCGGAATATGGTAAGCTTTCTCATAAGAATATTGATGATTTGGAAGGCGGCCATAGAGATATCAAGGTAACAGGTGCAGATGCCAAGGAAGATCCATTGGATTTTGTTCTTTGGAAACCAAAGAAGGAAGGCGAGATTTCATGGCAGTCACCATGGTGTGATGGTAGACCGGGATGGCATATTGAATGTTCCGTTATGTCTAAGAAATACTTAGGCGAGCAGATTGATATCCATGCAGGTGGTGAGGATTTGGTATTCCCTCATCATGAAAATGAAATTGCACAGTCAGAGGCAGCGAATGGCAAGACGTTTGCGAATTATTGGATGCATAATGCCTTTTTAAATATTGATAATAAGAAGATGTCAAAGTCCCTGGGTAATTTCTTTACGGTTCGTGAGATTACAGAGAAATATGATCCTCAGGTGCTTCGATTCTTTATGTTAAATGCGCATTATAGAAGTCCGTTAAATTTCAGTGCGGATTTAATGGAATCTGCAAAGAACAGTTTAGAACGTATCTTAAATGCGGCTGAGAATTTAAGAGCACATATGACACAGGAAGATACTTTGACAGATGCGGATCAGGAAAATCTTAAAGTGCGCGAGGAACTTGTGCAGAAGTTCTGTGATGCAATGGAGGATGATTTTAATACAGCAGATGCACTTGCAGCAATTTTTGAGATTGTAAAGCTTGCAAATACAACAGTGGATGGAGCTTCTTCTGCGTATGCCAAGGAACTTTATCATACACTGGAGACATTAAGCGGTATTTGCGGTCTGAAGGTGGAAGCAGAGGAAGAGATTTTGGATTCTGACATTGAAGAATTAATCCAGAAACGTCAGGATGCCAGAAAGAACAAGGACTTTGCTCTGGCAGATCAGATTCGTGATGAACTGTTGGAAAAGGGAATCGAGTTAAAGGATACAAGAGAGGGTGTAAAATGGAAGAGAATTTAAATCAAATCATCTGCGACCGTTTTGGAGTAGGTGATGTAGATATTCGTTCTTATTCTCCATTGGCACTGGCGTATATCGGAGATGGGATTTTTGATTTGGTTATCCGTTCGATCATTGTGGGAAAGGGGAATACCTCTCCTAACCAGTTACATGCGCATACAAGTCATATTGTGAAGGCGGAATCCCAGTCTAAGATGATTGATCTGATTCAGGAGGAACTGACAGAGGAAGAAATGGGTGTATATCGTCGTGGTAGAAATGCAAAATCCAATACGATGGCGAAGAACGCATCCATGGCAGATTATCGTAATGCGACAGGCTTTGAAGCTCTTATGGGTTACTTGTATCTGCAGGGGAATATGAATCGTATTTTAGAATTAACAGAATCTGCTTTGGAAAAGGCAAATTTCCGTATTTAGCGGATGAGAATGAGATATAGTAAGGAAAGTATAATATATGAGAAATGAAGAATCTGTAATTGAAGGAAGAAATGCTGTTCTTGAGGCACTTCGTTCCGGAAAAACGATCGATAAGATCTTTGTACTGGATGGCTCTCAGGATGGCCCTATTAATACCATTACAAGAGAAGCAAAGAAGCGTAATGTAGTAGTTCAGTACGTTAAGAAAGAACGATTGGAGCAGATTTCCACAACAGGAAAACATCAGGGTGTGATTGCCTATGCTGCAGCATATAAATATGCAGAAGTGGAAGATATCCTGAAGAATGCCAGAGATAAAGGCGAAGATCCATTCATTATTTTATTGGATGGAATCGAAGATCCACATAACCTTGGAGCAATCATTCGTACAGCAAATCAGGCTGGTGCACATGGTGTAATTATTCCTAAGAATCGAGCTGTTTCACTGACAGCGACCGTTGCCAAGGCGTCTGCTGGTGCGATTGAATATACACCGGTAGCTAAGGTCACTAACATTTCCAGAACAATGGAAATGTTAAAGGAACAGGGACTTTGGTTTGTGTGCGCTGACATGGGCGGTGAGACGATGTATAATCTGAATCTTAAGGGACCGATTGGACTTGTGATTGGTAATGAAGGAAATGGTGTAAGCTCTTTAGTAAAGAAGAATTGCGATTTTATTGCATCCATCCCAATGAAGGGGGATATTGATTCTTTAAATGCTTCTGTTGCGGCGGGAGTATTGGCTTATGAAATTGTACGACAGAGACTGTAGTCAGAAAGAGTAAATAGATGAATTATCAAAAGTGTACAGATGAACAACTGGTTGGATTATCGAAACAAGGTGATATGCTGGCTGTCTCTGCGCTTTTTGAAAGATACAGAGAGCTTCTTGAGAAAATGTCCAAGAAGCTCTTTCTCGTAGGCGGAGATCAGGATGATTTGATGCAGGAAGGTCGTTTGGGCCTTTTTATTGCGGTGAATGACTATGACCAGGAGAAGAATGATCATTTCTATCCCTTTGCGAAACTATGCATTAGTAGGCAGCAAATCAAGGCGATTGAGCAGTCAAATCGTAAGAAGCATCAACCATTGAATTGCTATGTCTCGATTTATGACGAACAGGGAGGAAGTGCGACAGATACGCTTCTTTCAAAAACGGAGAAAAGTCCGGAAGAATTATTTCTTGACGATGAAGCTTATGGTGATTTGAGAAAGAGTTTATTTTTGGAACTTAGTGCGCTGGAAAAGAAAGTGATGCTTTTAAAAATGCAGGCATATGATTACCATGAGATTGCCAAGGTTTTAGATAAATCTCCGAAGGCGATTGATAATGCGATTCAGAGAATTCGAGCCAAGGCAAAGAAAGTGATGACAGATAAGAGGAATGAAACGTGATTTATTTAGATAATGCAGCAACAACAAAACCAAAACAGAGCGTGATCGATGCGATGATGCCTTATTTCGTTGAGAATTATGGCAATCCTTCGGCAATCTACTCTTTTGCAACCAAGAATAAGGCTGCGGTGCAAAAAGCAAGACGCCAGGTGGCATCGCTGATTCATGCGAAGGAGAATAGTATTTATTTCACCAGTGGTGGAACGGAAGCGGACAATTGGGCGTTGATTAAGACTGCGGAAGCTTATGAAAGTAAGGGAAAGCATATTATTACAACGGCCGTGGAGCATCATGCGATTCTGCATACCTGCAGATATCTGGAGGAACGTGGATTTGAGGTGACATACCTAGGGGTTGACAAGGATGGTAGAATCTCAGTAGACGAATTGGGGAAAGCGATTCGTCCGGATACGATTTTAATCTCTGTGATGTTTGCGAATAATGAAGTAGGTACGGTGCAACCAATCGAGGAAATTGGTGCTATCGCGAAAGAACACGATATTGTTTTTCATACAGATGCGGTACAGGCATTTGGCCATTTACCAATCGATGTCGAGGCTATGCATATTGATCTTCTCTCGGCGAGTGGACATAAGATTTATGGTCCGAAGGGCGTTGGATGTTTGTATATTCATAATAATCTAAAGATTTCTTCGCTTATTCACGGTGGTGGCCAGGAACGTGCAAGACGTGCGGGAACGGAAAATGTTCCTGGTATTGTTGGGTTTGGCGCGGCTTGTGAATTGGCTGCGGCATCACTGAATGAGAGAATGGAGAGAGAAAGTAATCTGAGGGACTATTTTATAGAAGAATTGCTATCTCGTGTGCCGGATATCAAAGTGAATGGTTCTAGAGAGAATCGCCTTCCGAATAATGTAAATGTATCATTTCCATATGTAGAAGGAGAATCGATGCTCATTATGCTGGATATGCAGGAAATCTGTGCATCATCCGGTTCCGCATGTACGGCTGGCTCTATCGATCCGTCCCATGTTCTTATGGCGATGGGACTTACAAGCGATGAGGCCAGAGAATCCGTTCGTTTTACATTGAGTGATGAGACGACAAAGGAAGAGATTGATAAGACGGTAAATGCCGTAGAACAAATTGTTGAGAGACTTCGTAGTATGTCTCCACATTATAATAAGTAGTAGGTTTTATATGGATAAGAAAAAAGTAGTAGTTGGTATGTCGGGCGGAGTAGATTCCTCTGTCTGCGCATATCTTTTAAAAGAACAGGGGTATGATGTCATTGGTGTGACCATGCAGATTTGGCAGGAAGACTCACCGGCATATTGCGAACGTGAGGGTGGTTGTTGCGGACTTTCCGCTGTGGAAGATGCAAGACGCGTTGCGGATACCATCGGGATTCCCTATTACGTCATGAATTTTAGAAGAGAATTCCAGGAGAATGTCATTGATTATTTCGTGGATGAATATCTTCATGCGCGTACGCCAAATCCATGTATCGCATGTAATCGTTATGTAAAATGGGAATCTCTGTTGGAGCGTTCTCTTCAGATTGGAGCAGACTATATCGCAACCGGTCATTATGCAAGAGTGGAGAAGCTTCCAAATGGAAGATATGCGATTCGAAATTCTGTGACAGCGAAGAAAGATCAGACATATGCGCTCTATAATCTGACACAGGAACAGTTGTCGAAGACCATTATGCCGGTCGGGGATTATGAGAAGGATCAGATTCGAAAGATTGCGGAAGAAGCGGGCCTCCCGGTTGCACATAAGAAGGACAGTCAGGATATCTGCTTTGTAAGTGATGGTGATTATGCTGCCTTCGTAGAGCGAGAAGCAGGATCGGTTCCGGGACCTGGAAATTTTGTAACGACCGATGGAATTGTGGTAGGAAAGCATAAAGGAATTACCCATTATACGATTGGTCAGAGAAAGGGTCTTAATATAGCACTTGGATATCCGGTGTTTGTTGTGGCAATTCGTCCGGAGACCAATGAAGTTGTCCTCGGACATGACAAGGATGTGTTTACCGACCATTTGATTGCGGATCGTGTCAATTTCATGGCAGATGAAGAATTTGAACCAGCAAAAACATATCTTGGAAAAATTCGATATTCGCATGCTGGTACTCCTTGTCATGTAACGATGTTGGACAAAGATAAAATTCGAGTTGATTTCGAAGAACCGGTGCGAGCGGTAACACCTGGCCAGGCTCTGGTTCTCTATACAGGGGATTATGTTGCCGGAGGCGGAACGATTATTTAAGCTCTACTTCGATTGGCTTTCGATTTTCAAAAACAGTATAACTTGTGAAACCGGCGTTTTTTAAAAGCGGAGGAATCGCATCAAATCCATAAGCAATATGGTCTGGCATATGTGCATCGGCACCGATGGTAAGCATTTGTCCGCCAAGTTGCAGATAGCGTCTGATGATTTCAGCGCCAGGATTTGGATCGAGGAGTCCGTGGCGAAAAGCGCCGGTGTTTATTTCTAATGCGATATCATATCGAATCAGTTTCTTTAAGATTTCGTCAATCACTTCTTTATAATCTTTGTAGGCGTAGTCTGCTTCTAAACCAGCGCTTTTTATAATATATCTTTTCACATAATCCAGATGTCCTAGCGTATCAAAGTCGTGAAATACTTCTATATTAGAAAGAATCGCGTCAAAATAATCCTGATAGGCTGTTTTTACATCTCGATGCATCAGATATTCCGGATAATAGGGATCTTCCTTTTGCACCTGGTGGATGGATCCAATCACTTCCTGGAAATGATACGTTTCCAATAGTTTTTTATGTTCTTCCACTAGATGTTCCTGCAAACCGAGTTCGATACCGCAACGAATTTTAAAATCTTCTGTTTCAAAAGACTGCGATAATTCGTTTATTTCCGATATATAGGAGGGGATATCTAAATCAAATTCACCGGGATTTCTATAATAGTCAATATCAAGATGATCGGTGAAGGTGATGCCAGGCAGATGTAATACTTTTGCTTGCGTAATCATTTCCACAGGTGAGGCGTTACTGTCGCCTGAGAAATAGCAGTGCATATGTGCGTCCCAAATTTTCATTTCCATACCTCCGAAATTTATTCATTATAATGAAATTCTAGCATATTCCTACATAATTTGTGATAAAATTGTCAAACTTCACAATTATACTTGCAAAAGATTATTTATTTCGCTAAAATGTATATAGTTTTGAGACTTGCTCTCAAAAAAATACATTATTTTTAATTTTTAGGAGGAATTAAGAATGGCAGTAAGAGTAGCAATTAATGGATTTGGACGTATCGGTCGTCTTGCATTCCGTCAGATGTTCCAGGCAGAAGGATTTGATATCGTTGCAATCAACGATCTTACATCTCCTGACATGCTTGCATACTTACTTAAGTATGATTCATCACAGGGACGTTATGCATTAGCAGACAAGGTAGAAAACACAGAAGATTCTATCATTGTTGACGGACACGAAATCAAGATCTACAAGGAAGCAGACGCTAACAACCTTCCTTGGGGTGAACTTGATGTAGATGTAGTTCTTGAATGTACAGGTTTCTATACATCTAAGGAAAAGGCTCAGGCTCATATCAACGCTGGAGCTAAGAAGGTAGTTATCTCTGCACCAGCAGGAAATGACCTTCCTACAATCGTATACAACACAAACCATGAAACACTTACAGCTGAAGATGATATCATCTCTGCAGCTTCTTGTACAACAAACTGTTTAGCACCTATGGCTAAGGCTCTTAACGAATTAGCAGCTATCCAGTCTGGTATCATGGTAACAATCCATGCTTACACAGGTGATCAGATGATCCTTGATGGACCACAGAGAAAGGGCGACAAGAGACGTTCTCGTGCAGGCGCTGAAAACATCGTTCCTAACTCAACAGGTGCAGCTAAGGCTATCGGTCTTGTAGTTCCAGAACTTAACGGTAAGTTAATCGGATCTGCTCAGCGTGTACCAGTTCCAACAGGTTCTACAACAATCCTTACAGCTATCGTTGATGGCGAAGTTACTGTAGATCAGGTTAACGCTGCAATGAAGGCTGCTCAGACAGAATCATTCGGTTACAACGAAGATCTTATCGTATCTAAGGATATCGTTGGTATGACATATGGTTCACTTTTCGATGCTACACAGACAATGGTAGTACCTACAGGTGATGGTAAGACAGAAGTTCAGGTTGTTTCTTGGTATGACAACGAAAACTCATTCACATCTAACATGTGCAGAACAATCAAGTACTTCGCAAAGTTCTTAAATAAGTAATTATAATCACATCAACTTGTGATCAATAATGACCTAAAGGAGGGTCCAGCAAGTTGCTGGGCCCTTTCTTTAAAAATAAACGCTTAAATGGAGGGTTTTAATCATGGGATTAAACAAAAAATCAGTTGATGACATCAACGTAAGCGGCAAGAGAGTACTTTGCAGATGTGACTTTAACGTACCTTTAAAGGACGGAAAAATCACAGACGAAAACCGTCTTGTTGCAGCTTTACCAACAATTAAGAAGTTAATTGCTGATGGAGGAAAGGTTATCCTTTGCTCACACCTTGGAAAGGTTAAGACAGAAGAAGATAAGAAGACTAAGACATTAGCTCCTGTAGCTGTACGTCTTTCTGAACTTCTTGGCCAGGAAGTTAAGTTTGCAGCTGACTTAGAAGTAGTTGGCGCAAATGCTAGAGCTGCTGTAGAAGCTATGAACGATGGTGATGTTATTCTTCTTGAAAACACACGTTTCAGAGCAGAAGAAACAAAGAATGGTGAAGCTTTCTCTAAGGATCTTGCTTCCCTTGCTGATGTATTCGTAAATGATGCATTCGGTACAGCTCACCGTGCACACTGCTCAAACGTTGGTGTTGCTGAAGAACTTAAGGCAGAAGGAAAGCCAGCTGTAGTTGGTTACCTTATGCAGAAGGAAATTGATTTCCTTGGAAACGCTGTAGAAAATCCAGTACATCCATTCGTAGCTATCCTTGGTGGTGCTAAGGTTGCTGATAAGCTTAACGTTATCGATAACCTTCTTGAAAAGTGCGATACACTTATCATCGGTGGTGGTATGGCTTATACATTTGCAAAGGCTGAAGGCTATGAAGTTGGTAAGTCTCTTGTAGATGATACAAAGCTTGATTACTGTAAGGAAATGATGGCTAAGGCTGAAAAGCTTGGTAAGAAGATCCTTCTTCCAATCGATTCTGCTACAGCAGCTTCTTTCCCTGATCCAATCGATGCTGAAATCAAGGTTAACAACTTTGATATCGACAAGATGCCAGCTGATGAAATGGGATTAGATATCGGTACAAAGTCTGCAGAACTCTTCGCTAACGAAGTTAAGTCTGCTAAGACAGTTGTATGGAACGGACCTATGGGTGTATTCGAAAACCCAACACTTGCTGCAGGTACATTAGCTGTTGCTAAGGCTCTTGCAGATACAGATGCTACAACAATCATCGGTGGTGGTGATTCTGCTGCAGCTGTTAACCAGATGGGATTCGGCCCTAAGATGAGCCATATTTCTACTGGTGGTGGAGCTTCTCTTGAATTCCTTGAAGGTAAGGAACTTCCAGGTGTAGCTGCTGCTAACGATAAATAATATTGATTGAAATTTTGAAAAGAGGATAAAATCATGGCAAGAAAGAAAATTATTGCTGGTAACTGGAAAATGAACCAGACTCCTTCAGAAGCTTTAAAGCTTGTTGAAACTTTAAAGCCATTAGTACAGAACGATGACGTTGATGTTGTATATTGCGTACCTGCAATCGACATCGTACCTGTAGTTAACGCTGTTAAGGGTACAAACGTACACGTTGGTGCTGAAAACTTCTATTTCGAAGAGAAGGGTGCTTATACAGGAGAAATCTCTGCAGAAATGCTTAAGGATGCAGGCGTAGAATACGTTATCATCGGACATTCTGAAAGAAGAGATTACTTCAAGGAAGACGATGCTCTTCTTAACAAGAAGGTAAAGAAGGCTATCGAAGCTGGAATCACTCCTATCCTTTGCTGTGGTGAAACACTTGAACACAGAGAACAGGGTGTTACTCTTGACTGGATCAACATGCAGATCAAGCAGGATCTTGCTGGTGTAACAGCAGAACAGGTTGCTAATATCGTAATCGCTTACGAACCAATCTGGGCTATTGGTACAGGTAAGACAGCTACAGCTGATCAGGCTCAGGAAGTTTGTGCAGCTATTCGTGCAACAATCGCTGAAGTTTATGATCAGGCAACTGCTGATGCTGTACGTATTCAGTACGGCGGATCTATGAATGCTGGAAACTGCAAGGAATTACTTGCTAAGCCTGACATTGATGGTGGTCTTATCGGTGGCGCTTCTCTGAAGCCAGATTTCGGAGAAATCGTTAACTACAATAAATAATAATTCTTAATTCCTAATATGAAATATAGAAAGAAGTCGAATCCTGCCGGTTCGGCTTCTTTTGTTTTATAAAAGAAAGTATTATGTTATAATATCTAATTGAAGTTTAGATAATGAGGAAGAAGTATGAAGAAAAAAATACTATGTTTTCTCTTTGCATCTGTACTTTCTTTTAGCTTGATTGGCTGTAAAGGCAGTTCAAGTGATACAAGCACAAATAGTACAACTACAGAGGAAACGGAAGAAACACAGCCTCAAGAAGAGGTGGACTATAGCGAACTTTCGGAATCAGATCTGGAAGTTTTGGCATATGATGACGATGCCAAGGCATGTTATTATCTCGGATTACTGTATGATTACGGCTCGGATGAGATTGAAAAACAGCCTATGATAGCCTTTAGCTGGTATGAAAAATCAGCTGACGCGGGTTATGCGGAAGGTTGTACCGCTCTTGGATATATGTATTTGAATGGAGTGGGTACGGACAAAGATGTGGATAAGGCGCGTGAATATTTCCAGAAGGGAATCGATGCAGGCGATCAAGAAGGTTTGGTTGGAATGGGTAGAAGTTATATCGAAAATCCTACCGAGGAGAACGCGGTGGAGCAGGCGTATCAATATATTACGCAGGCGTACAATGCGCTTTTACCAGATGGTACATATTACATGGCTTATCTCTATGAAAAGGGAATTGGTGTGGATGTGGATTTAAATTCTGCATTGACATTATATCAGCAGGTAGCAGATATGACAGATTTGTCTAAGACAAATGAGTATCTCGTGAATGCCGCAAATACAAGAATGGGTATTATTCATGTGAATGATACCGGTGAATTAAAAGATGATCAATTGGCGCTGGATTACTTCCAGGTGGCTGCAGATGAGGGGTATTCTGTAGCAGAATATTATCTTGGTATTATGTATATGCAAGGATATGGAATTGATCAGAGTTATGACGATGCATTGGATTGGTTCCAGAAGGCAGCGGATCAGGATTATGCACCGGCTTTAAATCAGATGGGATGCTTCTATTTCAATGGGTACGGAGTAGATGTTGACTATAATCAGGCTGTCTATTATCAGAAGTTGGCAGCGGCACAGGATTATACGCCTGCGCAAATAAATTTGGGTTATATGTATGAAAACGGATTCGGGGTTGAGAAGAATCTGGAGACTGCACGAGCTTATTATCAGCTTGCGGCAGATAAGAGTTATGAAGGGGCCAGCGAGGCGGTTGCTCGCGTGGAAAGTTTAATGAATGAAACAATGGAGTAGAAAAATTAGGATTAGCATTGTGCTAGTACAAATCCTTTGTGTTGTCTGCTTTACTGGATGTAATATTGCAGCAGAGCTTTCATCCAAGGATACAAAAACGGTTGTCACTTCAGAAAATGAAGCGATACATCTGGAAATTGCAAATTACGAAGAAGCGGTAAATGCCATTCTTAGTAATACCACGAAAGAATTTATCGGTTATTATCCGATTGATGAGAGTTTTCTCGGTTTTGTTGCGTCAATCTATGGGACGCAAGTGGTAGAAAAGATTGCTGAGAATAATGATTATTCGGATCCGGATCTTTGGTATGATCTGACGGGAGAGAGTATTCATGTCCTCTGGTTGGATTATTGTGAGACGTATGGTCTATATAATTCTGACCGTATTTATCGGATTCAGACGGCGAGTGAAGAAGAGACAGTGATTGATTTCTCGGGCGATTTTTCACTTGCAGAGACAGTTGCTACAACCGAATATATGGAATCGCAGCCGAATGGGATTACGGATTGCTTTTCTTCTGGATTGCTGGAAGAGATGCAATCAGCGGATTTATTTATGATTAATAATGAATTCTGTTATTCGAATCGCGGTACGCCATTATCCGGGAAGGCATATACATTTCGTGCAAATCCAGAGTATGTTTCCTATTTACAGAGCCTTGGTGTAGATTTTGTTAATTTGGCAAATAATCACGTCTGGGATTATGATGAAGAGGCCCTCTTGGATACGTTTGACATTTTAGATGGTGCCAATATTCCATATGTTGGAGCGGGTCGAAATCTTGAGGAAGCGATGCGACCGATTTATTATGTTGCGAATGGCAAGAAAATTGCAATTGTAGCAGCGACGCAGATTGAAAAGTCTTATAATTATACGAAGCAGGCGACGGAAGATAGTCCGGGTGTACTAAAAACTTTGGATTCCGCCCTTTTTGTTTCAGAGATTGAGCAGGCTGAGAAGAAAGCAGATTATGTTATCGCGGTGGTTCATTGGGGAACAGAGGGAAATGCTTCTTATGGCGAAGATCAGGTAAGGCTCGCACGGGATTTTATTGATGCTGGGGCAGATGCCATTATCGGTGGGCATACACATTGCCTGCAAGGGATTGAATATAAGGATGGCGTGCCTGTATATTATAGCCTTGGTAATTATTGGTTTTCCGTTTCTGGCGCTATGCCGGCTGCGTATGATACAGGATTGGCACAACTTCGGATTACATCAGATGGAGAAATAGAGACTTATTTTATACCATGTGAGTTTTCTTATGGAGTGACAAGTCTTGCATCAGAGACAAATCAACAAGAAAAGATTCTGGATAAATTGCAGAATCTATCAAAATACAGTACTATATCTTCGGATGGAAAAATCCAGGAGAAATAATTTGTTTATAAGGCATCATGCCTTTAGATATTTAGTTTTAACAAAGGAGAATTATTATGAGTAAGAAACCATATGTCATTATGATCATGGACGGCTTTGGATTAAATGATAATCCTAAGGCTAATGCAGTAGCTGAAGCAAATAAGCCAAACCTTGACAAGATTTTCAAGGAGTATCCTTGTGTACCAGGCTTAGCATCAGGTCTTGCTGTTGGTCTTCCAGACGGACAGATGGGTAATTCTGAGGTAGGTCATATGAACATGGGCGCAGGCCGTGTTGTATATCAGGAATTAACTAGAATTTCAAAGGAAATCGAAGATGGCGATTTCTTCAACAATGTAGAACTTAAGAATGCTTTTGCTGCTGCTAAGAAGGCTGACAAAGCGGTTCATTTCTTTGGACTTCTTTCTGATGGTGGTGTTCATAGCCACAATTCACATCTCTATGGACTTCTTGAGATGGCTAAGCGCGAAGGTGTAGATAAGGTTTATGTACATGCATTCCTTGATGGTCGTGATACAGCTCCTTCTTCCGCACTTGGATTTGTAAAAGAATTAGAAGAAAAGATGGCAGAAATCGGTGTTGGTAAGATTGCTACACTTTCTGGCCGTTACTATGCTATGGATCGTGACAACCGTTGGGATCGTGTAGAAAAGGCATATAGAGCAATTACAGAAGGTGTTGGAAATACAGCTGATTCTGCAGTGAAGGCTATGGAAGACTCTTATGCAGCAGATGTTACAGACGAATTCGTTATCCCTACATCTATTCAGGAAGATGGACATCCAGTGGCAACAGTAGAAGATGGTGATTCTGTAATCTTCTTCAACTTCCGCCCTGACCGTGCTAGAGAAATCACTCGTACATTCTGTGCCGATGATTTCGACGGTTTTGATCGTGGAGCTAGAAAGGCTGTTAACTTCGTAACATTTACAGAATATGATGTAACAATCCCTAACAAGGAAGTTGCATTCAAGAAGGTGGAACTTACAAATACATTTGGCCAGATTCTTGCTGCAAATGGCATGACACAGGCTCGTATCGCTGAAACAGAGAAGTATGCTCACGTAACATTCTTCTTTAATGGCGGTGTAGAAGAACCAAACGAAGGCGAAGACAGAATTCTTGTAAAGTCTCCAAAGGTTGCTACTTATGATCTTCAGCCAGAAATGAGCGCATATGAAGTATCTGATAAGTTAGATGAAGCAATTCTTTCCGGAAAGTATGATGTGATCATTATCAACTTCGCTAACCCAGATATGGTTGGTCATACAGGTGTGGAAGCAGCTGCAATCAAGGCTGTAGAAACAGTTGATGAATGC
The DNA here is from genome assembly GCA_000702525.1 of Lachnospiraceae bacterium AC2012. Lineage (GTDB taxonomy): Bacteria > Bacillota > Clostridia > Lachnospirales > Lachnospiraceae > FD2005. The sequence goes on along the minus strand of JNIN01000001.1, from coordinate 661,358 downwards.
GTAGGACGTGCAGTAGAAGCAGTTAAGAAGATGGATGGTGTCATCTTCCTTTGCGCTGATCACGGAAATGCTGAGCAGCTCGTTGATTACGAAACAGGTGCTCCATTTACAGCACATACAACAAATCCAGTACCATTTGCATTAATCAATGCAGATCCTGCATATGGATTGAAGGAAAATGGTAGACTTTGCGATATCGTTCCTACAATGATGGAACTTATGGGATTAGAGCAGCCTGCTGAAATGACAGGAGAATCTCTTCTGATCAAGAAATAAATAATGTTTACAAAGAAGACGGCTTAGGTCGTCTTCTTTTTATTGCTTTATTCGATTGACTTATAAATGATGGTTGAGTTATAATCTTCGTGTTGATAGATAGCCTATCAAAAATAAGAAGAACTTATAACTAAAAGGGAAAGGATGTACAAATGAGCACTGAGTTAAAACCTATGAAAGAAGGAAAAGTTAGAGAGGTATATGATAACGGAGATAGCATTGTTATGGTTGCAACAGATCGTATCTCAGCTTTTGACGTAATTCTGAAAAATAAGGTAAAGGATAAGGGTGCGATTCTTACACAGATGTCCAAGTTCTGGTTTGAATTTACAAAAGATATTATTCCAAATCATATGATCTCCACAGATGTGAAAGAGATGCCGGAACATTTCCAGAAGGCCGAATACGATGGAAATTCTATGATGTGTAAGAAACTTACAATGCTCCCAATTGAGTGTATTGTACGTGGCTATATAACGGGATCCGGATGGGAGAGTTACAAGAAGGACCATAGCGTATGTGGAATTCAGCTTCCAGAAGGACTGGTGGAATCCGATCAGCTTCCTGAACCAATTTATACACCAACAACAAAGGCGGAAATTGGTGATCACGATGAACATATTACATTCGAGCAGTCAGTAGAAATCTTAGAGAAACAATTCCCAGGTAAAGGGGAAGAATACGCAACAACCATTCGTGACTGCACCATCGCACTTTATAAAAAATGTGCTGACTATGCTCTTTCCCATGGTATTATTATTGCGGATACAAAATTTGAATTTGGCTTAGATGAAGATGGAAATGTTGTATTGGGCGATGAGATGCTCACTCCGGACAGCTCCAGATTCTGGCCAAAAGAAGGTTATAAGCCTGGTCAGGGACAGCCTTCCTTTGACAAGCAGTTTGTTCGTGACTGGCTGAAGGCAAATCCAGAGAGTGATTATCTGCTTCCGGATGATGTCATTGATAAGACAATCGAAAAATATAAAGAGGCATTTTTACTTTTGACTGGAAAGCCATTTACTAGACAAGTATAATTACACTTGTCTAATAAATAGGAGAAGAGATACATGTTAGGATTTGAAAAAGAAACACCATTTGATGATTTACATGAAGAGTGCGGTGTCTTCGGCATCTATGATTTTGATGGCGGTGATGTAGCGTCTTCCATTTACTATGGCTTATTTGCTTTGCAGCATAGAGGCCAGGAAAGCTGTGGTATCGCAGTTTCTGACACAGAAGCTCCAAAGGCCAAGGTCAATTCTTATAAGGGAATGGGCCTTGTGAATGAAGTTTTTGTTGGGGATCGTGTGGAAGAATTAAAAGGAAATATTGGCGTTGGCCATGTTCGTTATTCCACGGCAGGAGAATCCACAATCGCAAATGCGCAGCCACTGGTTTTGAATTATGTGAAGGGAACCCTTGCGTTAGCGCATAATGGAAATCTTGTAAATGCAAATCAGCTCCGTGAAGAGCTGTCTTATACGGGAGCGATTTTCCAGACGACGATTGATTCCGAAACCATCGCCTATTATATCGCCAGAGAGCGTTTAAAGAGTAGCAGTGTAGAAGAAGCTGTGGGACGTGCAAGTGAGCACTTAAAAGGGGCATATTCGCTTGTAATCATGAGCCCTCGTAAATTGATTGGAATGAGGGATCCTTATGGATTTAAGCCGCTCTGCATCGGTAAGAGAGATCATGCTTATATTCTTGCATCGGAGACATGCGCATTGGATACGATTGGTGCGGAATTTGTACGAGATGTAAAGCCGGGCGAGATCGTAACCATTTCCAAAGAAGAGGGACTGGTATCAGATACGACACATTGCCTCCCAGAGGAGAAGCAGGGGCGATGCATCTTCGAATATATTTATTTTGCGAGACAAGATAGTTATATGGATGGAATTTCGGTTCATGATTCCAGAATTAAAGCGGGACGTTTCCTTGCGCAGGATTGTCCGGTAGATGCCGACTTGGTGGTTGGTGTTCCAGAGTCAGGAAATGCTGCGGCGATGGGATATTCGTTGGAATCTGGAATTCCATATGGAACGGCTTTTGTAAAGAATACTTATGTGGGCCGTACGTTTATTAAGCCAAAGCAGAGCAATCGAGAATCCTCTGTGCAGGTGAAATTAAATGTGCTTCGAGAAGTGGTGGAAGGAAAGCGTATCATAATGATCGATGATTCCATTGTTCGAGGTACGACATCGGATCGAATTGTAGGAATGTTGAAGGAAGCGGGCGCGAAGGAAGTGCATATGAGAGTTAGTTCGCCTCCATTCTTATGGCCATGTTATTTTGGTACCGATGTGCCTGCAAGAAAGCAGTTGATTGCCTATAACCGTTCCATTGAAGATATTCGAAAGATTATTGGCGCAGATAGTTTGGGTTACCTGTCGATTGAGCGTTTAGAATCGCTGGTTGATGGATTGCCAATTTGTAAGGGATGCTTTAATGGAAGTTATCCTGTAGATCCTCCAACAGAGGATATTCGTGGAGAATACGAGAAATAATTATTGAAGGAGATTACATCATGGAAAATACAGGTCGTTATATTAGCCCACTTTCAGAGAGATATGCCAGCAAGGAGATGCAGTATATCTTTTCAGAAGATAAGAAATTTCGCACTTGGAGAAGACTCTGGATTGCGTTAGCCGAGACAGAGATGGAACTTGGTTTAAATGAAGATGGGAAACCGGTCATCACGCAGGAGATGATCGATGAGATGAAAGAACATCAGGATGATATTAATTATGATGTTGCAAGAGCCAGAGAAAAAGAAGTTCGCCATGATGTTATGAGTCATGTATATGCCTATGGTCAGCAGTGCCCAAAGGCGGCAGGTATTATTCATTTAGGTGCGACATCTTGTTATGTCGGAGATAATACAGATATGATTATTATGAAGGAAGGTCTGGAATTAGTTCGTAAAAAGCTTGTGAATGTTATTTATGAATTAGCACAGTTTGCTGAGAAGAATAAGGACCTCCCTACGTTAGCATTTACACATTTCCAGCCGGCACAGCCAACAACCGTTGGAAAACGTGCAACACTTTGGATCAATGAATTTATGATGGACTTAGAAGATTTGGATTATGTTCTTAGCACTTTAAAACTTCTTGGTTCTAAGGGAACAACGGGTACACAGGCAAGTTTCCTTGAATTATTCCAGGGAAATCATGACATCATCGATCAGATTGATCCTATGATTGCAAAGAAAATGGGATTTGAGAAATGTATGCCGGTTTCCGGACAGACATATTCCCGCAAGGTGGATACAAGAGTATGCAATGTCCTTGCCGGCATTGCTGCTTCTGCACATAAGATGTCCAATGATATCCGTTTATTACAGCATCTGAAGGAAGTGGAAGAACCATTTGAGAAGAATCAGATTGGTTCAAGTGCGATGGCTTATAAGAGAAATCCAATGCGTTCCGAAAGAATCGCATCCCTTTCCCGTTATATTATGATTGATGCGTTAAATCCGGCTATCACATCGGCAACACAGTGGTTCGAGAGAACACTCGATGATTCTGCCAATAAAAGACTTTCAATTGCAGAGGGATTCCTGGCAACCGATGGTGTTCTGGATCTTGTCTTAAATGTTGTGGATGGTCTGGTTGTTTATCCAAAGGTTATTGAAAAGAGACTTCGTAGTGAGCTTCCATTTATGGCAACGGAAAATATTATGATGGATGCTGTAAAGAATGGTGGAAATCGCCAGGAAATGCATGAAGAGATTCGTCAGCTTTCTATGAAGGCTGGGGCAAATGTTAAGGAAAAGGGATTAGATAATAATCTGTTGGAATTAATTGCAGAAGATCCAAAGTTTGGTCTTTCTCTTGAAGATCTTGAGAAAACAATGGATCCAGCAAAGTATGTCGGTAGATCCCCTCGTCAGGTGGAAGTTTATCTCCGTGAGGAAGTAAAGCCTGTTCTTGAGAAAAATAAAGATATTATTGGCATTAAAGCAGAGATAAATGTATAATTGTTTTCGACAGGTTTTTTGCCTGTGAAGTAATCATGCTTCTATAGATGATTAAAATTTATATGTTGTGGGAAGCAACAGGGAAAAAGGAAGGAGAAAAAAGAAATGTCATTTACATTCAAAAATGCTTACTTGAAAGAAGTTTACGAAGGTTTGGCAGCGAGAAATCCGGAACAGAAGGAATTCTTACAGGCGGTAGAAGAGGTATTGGTATCTCTGGAACCGGTTGTAGAAGCAAATCCAAAGATTCAGGAAGAGGGAATCATCGAGAGAATCGTGGAACCAGAACGTATTATTATGTTCCGCGTACCTTGGGTTGATGACAATGGAAAAGTTCAGGTAAATCGAGGATACAGAGTACAGTTTAACTCTGCCATTGGACCATATAAGGGAGGCCTTCGTTTCCACCCATCGGTTAACCTTTCCGTAATTAAATTCTTAGGTTTCGAACAGATTTTTAAGAATAGTCTTACAAGCTTACCAATTGGTGGTGGTAAGGGTGGTTCTGATTTCGATCCTAAGGGAAAATCAGATCGTGAAGTTATGAAATTCTGCCAGAGCTTTATGACAGAGTTATCCAAGCATATTGGTGCGGATACTGATGTCCCTGCTGGAGATATTGGTGTAGGAGCTAGAGAGGTTGGTTTCCTCTATGGTCAGTACAAGAGACTTAGAAATGAATTTACAGGCGTATTAACAGGTAAGGGACTCTCTTATGGTGGTTCTCTTGCGCGTACAGAAGCAACAGGTTATGGCCTTTGCTATTATACACAGGAAATGTTAAAGTCCCTGAAGAACGATAGCTTCGCTGGTAAGACAGTGGTTGTTTCCGGTTCAGGAAATGTTGCGATTTTCGCAAATGAAAAGGCTACACAGCTTGGTGCTAAGGTTGTAGCAATGTCTGATTCTAATGGTTACATCTATGATCCAAATGGAATCGATCTTGATGTTGTGAAGCAGATTAAGCTTGTGGAACGTGGACGTATTAAGGAATATGCAAATCGCGTTGCATCCGGTGAATATCATGAGGGATGCAGAGATATCTGGACAGTGAAGTGTGATATCGCACTTCCATGTGCTACACAGAACGAATTAGATGAAAATGGCGCAAAGGCATTAATTGAAAACGGAGTCATTGCCGTAGCAGAAGGTGCAAATATGCCTACAACTCCAGAAGCTACGATTGCATTGCAGAATGCAGGCGTTCTTTTCGCTCCTGGAAAGGCTTCCAATGCAGGCGGTGTAGCAACTTCTGCACTTGAAATGTCACAGAATTCTGAAAGACTGCATTGGACATTTGAAGAAGTGGATGCAAAGCTTCAGGGCATTATGCAGAACATCTTCCATGCATGCGATGATGCGGCTAAGAAGTACGGCTTTGAAGGCAATTTAGTGGTTGGTGCTAATATCGCCGGCTTTGAAAAGGTTTGTGATGCAATGCTTGCACAGGGTATTGCTTACTAATTGTTTCTGATTTCTTTGGTTCAAGCAAAACGGTTGAAAAATCGATGTGTCTGTGCTATTATAGGGAAAGATTGCGAAAAGGCAACAATAGGAGGTTTTACTGATTATGACCGTATTAAAGACAATTTTGATGATTGTGTTTATCGTGATTTCTATTGCGATTACCGTTATCGTACTTCTCCAGGAAGGTAAGCAGGCGGGGCTTGGATCAATTAGTGGACAGACATCCAATAATGAATCTTACTGGAACAGAAATAAGAAACATTCTAAGGAAGGTATTTTAGTACGAGTAACAAGTGCATTAGTTGTATTGTTCTTTGTATTAGCAGCTGTCCTTAATATTGGAAGTTTCTAAGAGAAGCAATAACTATCGGGGTCATCAAAGGATGACCCCTTTTTTATTCATAAATCGTTAGGAGTTTAAATGTCAGAACATAAGAAGAGTCAGAACAAGAAAAAACATAAAACTATGAAACCATTTGCGGCGGGGCCAAAGAGAAGTTCTAAGAAGCCTGGGAAAAAGCATCTGGAGTCACATTTGAAGAAGGGCGCATCGAAGCATGGTAAAAGAGGCGCTCTTAAGAAGGAGCAGAAGAAACATTTCTCAAAGAGTGATTTGAGAAAAGCGAAAGTGCTTTCCGGTGTGTACACAGCACATCCAAAGGGATTTGGATTTGTAACAGTAGAGGGATATGATGAGGATTTCTTTATTGGTGCGAATCATACGATGGATGCATTTCATCAGGATTTGGTGAAGATTCGTGTTCTTCCAACGCAGGAGGAAGGAAAGCGAACAGAGGCTGAGATTATCGAAATCGAAGAACACCAGATCAGCATGGCTGTTGGTACTTATGAAGCATCCGAGGCGTTTGGTTTTGTCGTTTGTGATGACAAGCGTATCACGAAGGATATTTTTATTCCAAAAAATAAATCTATGGATGCAAAGGCTGGACAGAAGGTCGTATGTCAGATTACGAAGTATGGAAAGCCTGGTAAGAAGCCAGAAGGTGAAGTGACGGAAATTCTTGGATTTGTATCGGATCCGGGAGTGGATATTCTGTCTGTTGTGAAGTCTCGAGATATCCCGAGTGAATTTCCGGAGAAGGTTCTGTCACAGGCGATGCGTGTGGCAAAGCCGGTTTCTGAATCCGATTGTGTTGGTAGAAAAGACCTTCGAAATGTTACGATGGTGACGATTGACGGAGAAGAATCCAAGGATTTGGATGATGCGGTATCGCTGCAGAGACGAGGCTTTCATTACGTATTAGGCGTTCATATTGCGGATGTAAGTAATTACGTACAGGAAGGCAGTGCGCTAGATAAAGAGGCATTGAAGCGTGGTACATCGGTTTATCTTGCGGATCGTGTTATCCCGATGCTTCCGGTGGAACTTTCGAATGGTATGTGTTCCTTGAATCAGGGAGAGGATAGATTAGCCCTCAGTTGCCTTATGACATTAAATCGTAAGGGACAGGTGATTAAGCATGAAATCTGCGAATCTGTCATTAATGTTGATCGTCGAATGACTTATACATCCGTAAAGAAGATTCTTGTCGATAAAGACAAGGAGGAAATTGCAAAATATAAGAAGCTGGTTCCGATGTTTAAATTGATGGAAAAGGTTTCACTCCTGATTCGTGGAGAACGTGAGAAGCGTGGTGCGATTGATTTTGATTTTACGGAATCGCATCTTGTGATGGATGAATATGGAAAGCTCCAGGATATCGTTCCATACGAGCGTTCGATTGCGAATAAGTTGATTGAAGATTTTATGCTTCTTGCCAATGAAACGGTTGCGAAGGAATTTAATCTTCGAGAGATTCCATTCCTTTATCGTACACATGCGAAACCGGATGAAGAGAAAATTGAGGCATTGCAGGTGTTCCTCGGTAAATTCGGTGTCACATTAAAGGATCGACCGAAGGATATTACTCCAAAAGAAATCCAGAGAGTGCTTGCAGAAATGGCCGGTACACCACAGGAACCAATGGCAACAAAGCTGACTTTGCGCGCAATGCAACAGGCACGTTATACGCCTGAGAATATCGGGCATTTTGGTTTGGCTGCGAAATATTATAGTCATTTTACATCGCCAATTCGTCGTTATCCAGATTTACAGATTCATCGTATTATCAAGGATTGTCTGCGTGGACGTATGGATGAGAAGAAGAAAGAACACTACATGTCCATTCTTCCAGTGGTTGCTACGAAGACCAGTGAGCTGGAACGTAGATCGGATGATGCGGAACGCGAAGTAGAAAAGATGAAGAAAGCGGAATTCATGGAAGAACATATCGGAGAGATTTATCAAGGCGTAATTTCCGGTGTGACAGAATGGGGACTTTATGTAGAGCTTCCGAATACGATTGAAGGTTTGGTTCATGTCTCTACATTAAACGATGATTTCTATGAATTTTTCGAAGAATCCTATGAATTAGTAGGCAAGGCGTCTGGAAAACGTTATACTTTAGGACAGAATGTTTGTGTTAGGGTAGAGGCTGCCGATAAAGATGCTAGAACGGTAGACTTTTCGTTACAGGAGAGGTAAGGCATGAGTAAAGAGAATGGGAAATTGATTGCAAATAATAAGAAAGCAAGACATGATTATTTCCTTGAAGAGACATTTGAAGTCGGAATTGAACTTGTCGGTACGGAAGTGAAATCGCTTCGTATGGGTAAGTGTTCGATTAAAGAGGCTTATGTTCGTATAGAAAATGGAGAAGTATATATTGTGCAAATGCACATTTCTCCATACGAGAAGGGGAATATTTTTAATAAGGACCCTCTTAGAACAAGAAAGCTTTTGATGCATAAACGTGAGATTCTGAAACTTCAGCAAAAGATGAAGGAAAAGGGATATACACTGGTTCCGGTGGATATTTATTTCAAGGGAAGTCTAGTAAAGATGCATATTGCCTTGGCAAAAGGTAAGAAACTCTATGACAAACGTAATGATCTTGCAAAGAAAGATGCAAAACGTGAAGTAGAGAGAGAATTTAAGCTTAGAAATTCTTGACCAAAGTGGCACAGTTATTTATAATAATTTGTGCTGTATAAGGGCTAGTAAAGGTTTCGACAGGGATCTTGAAGCTGGTGAAGCGAGTCGTAAGATGATGCGTTAAATCTCAAATTAAAATTAAACGCTGAAGATAATAATTTAGCATTCGCAGCCTAGTTGCTGCAGTCTGACCTAGTGGACCTACACATTAGGACCCAGGCTTCGAAACCGTAGGAAACGACAATAGCAAAGCTTTGCGTTATTGGGCGTATGATGAAGCTACTGAAATCATCAGGGTGTTTGTCCCCGGGTGGTAGAGGGAATGTCAATAGATAAACTACACTCGTAGAAGAACAGGGGATTGGTTTTTGGACGCGGGTTCGATTCCCGCCTAGTCCATAGAAAAAAGGAGTTCACCTCATTTGAGGCGAACTCCTTTTTGTTATGTGTGATTATGCTCTTTTTGTTCCACAGTTTGTACAGAAGTTCTGTCCTGGCTGTAATTCAGCACCGCAGTTTGTACAGAAAACTTTTGGAGCAGTAGCATTTCCATTATTAAAGTTTTCGGATGCACCGTAGTTAGTGTTCATATTGTTGTTGAATTCACTATTTGTATAGTTGTTGAATCCGTTGTTTGCATATGTGTTGTAATAACCAGCTGGTGTAACATCGAAAGGATGTGCAATATCAAATGGTGCAAGTGGAGTGTACTGAGCATCTCCGAATCCAAGGATTAAAATAAAGATTGGATATAAAAGTACTAAACCAACAGTAAATCCTGTTCCCTGATTGAAAGAACGTGCTAATCGAATGCACCATACAATATTGAATAAGAAAGCAAGAATACCACCAATTACTGGTACACAGACGATGAAGAAACATAAGAACCACCATCCGTTTCCGAATGTCTTCTCTGCTAATACGAAAAGGTTGTAGAATGGGATGATTCCTTCCCACCACTGTCTGCCCATCTTAGTGAATACTTTGCAAGTTCCTACGATGAAAAGTACAGCTACGGCAATTGAGATTAATGCTACAGCAACACCCATGCCAGCTAATAAGTAAAGATAAGTCTCCATAAAGTAACTCCTTTATTAATTTATTTGTGTTTTAATAATCACGAAATAAATTATAAGGATATGTTGAACAATTGTAAAGTAAATAGAGTTTATAAAATTTTTATACACAGATGAGTAAAAAACTTATTTTCATTCTGTGAAGATACCGTTCGTGTGTTAGCAATGTTATAATAGTAAAGGTATGTTGGAAAAGAATGATAGGTAGGGTTACATGTCAAATTTAACAGATATTTTTAAAGAGAATAAGAAGACTTATTCCCATTTGTTATTTGGAGAAGACCGACAGGATTTACGTGACTTATATCATATTCCAAAGAATGAAAGCATATTGGTAGTTGCTCCATTAGATGAGAAGAACATGCTTAGTTCGGCGATCGTTACGGATCGATATATCTATTCGTATGATCGAATCGAGGAGCCTATACCGCTTTCAAAAATCTGCGAATTTGTATTTTTGCAGGAAAAAATGGGGAGTGCAGTTGTAGCGGTAGGCCAGAAGCGGGAAATGATACTTTACCCGAAGCAGGTCAGAAGAAGACAAGCTGGTGAGGAGTTATTGCAATTATTAAGGGTGTTACAGACCAATATGATTCTGTTAACACCTTCTTTGAAGCGCCAGTATGAAAAAACAATAGCGAGCGTTCTTGTACAAGTGCGAAAATCTCTACATGAGACAGGTATTCTGAATGAAAAGGCAGAGTGTCTGTTATCCATTGCAGAGGATGCAAAAATTTGTGAAACAGAAACGTATTTTTTGCGTGCAGAAAATTTGTATCGTATGTGCGATACCTTGAAATATGAGCGTTTTATAGAATCGTTGCAGGAACTGCATGTACGTTTTGAAATTGTAGATCAGTTGAAACATCCGGAAGAGCTGTTTTTTGATTCCTTCGTGCGTGACATTTCCAATCCATATCTCATTTATATTACTCAAAATTTAATTGGCGCATATACTGCGCTTCGAGCAAAACAGCAGCTGCAGGAAAAGGAAGCCATGATATTGTCGTACCTTTGCGTACGGATGGATGATGAGCTCTATTTGCATAAAATTCTAAATGATTATTCTAGAAAGATGGGAGAGAAATCCGTCTGGGAGATTATGTGCTTTGCTGCAAAATTTGCGAATGAGCGAATGAGTAGTGTTTACAATCGTATCATTTCAGAAGAAGAGGTTACCTTATCGGAACTTTCCTGGGTGGATAGTCTTTCTTTGACCCCGCTTCATTATGCGCTTATGCTTCGAAATACCAAGGCGGTGGAACAGATACTGGAAATGAAAGATTGGAGTACATATCATGTGCCGGATTCCGTTGATCGTGAGCAGGCAATGCTCTATGATTTTAATTTTGTAGCTTCTATTTTATATGAAAATCCTAGCTTTTTACGACGGATTTTCCTGAAGACTTCTAATATTTCAAAACCGATTGTAAAAGCAATCAATCAATTGGAGCAGAAGATTTATATCAATGAAAAATTGGGAAATGATTCTGCGGTTTCCGAATATAAGATGGCAAAAGCGGATTTAGAGAAGGAACTGTCAAAGTTGATTTCGGAGACCATTCAGTCGAACCGGGTTCGTGCAATGCGAATCTATGAAAGCGGGGATGACTTTTCGAAATATTTGATGCAGGTATATGAAAACAGTGATAGCCTGTTTCATATTTTGACCGGTACTATTTCCGAATGGCGTTTATATCGTAAGGAGCAGCATTTCTTTGTTACGAATATAGAACAGAGATTTAACCTCTCTTATTATGAATGGAAGCAGGGCGTGATTTCTTCGAAAAGAGTGAAATTAGAGGATGTTTTGTTTCAATGGACGGATCGGGAGGCGGCGCAATTTGAAGCTCTTTATGGCCGCAAGAAACAGGAGGAGAAGCAGGATAAAAAACGGCAATACCATAGATATACCTATCAGGAGGATATTCGTTTTGATGTAACGGTCGAGACTCCATTTGAAGGAAGTTGGTTTTCTGCTAGAGCACATGAGGATTTGGCGGAATTAAAGAAGGAGTATCGTATGCTTGTGAAGAAATATCATCCGGATAATGCAATGTCGGATGCGAATAGTACGGCTTTTCAAAAGATTATGGCCGAACATGCTGAAATTATCGCTATGTTGAAATAGACATTTACCTCTATAAGGTTTGCACCGATTGGGATTTTGTGGTAACTTTTTACTAATGAGGAAGTGGGAGAACGTTTATGTCACAAAGTTATAAAGAGGTAAATGGATTTAAATTTACAGAAGAAGAAGCGGTTGTTGCAGAGAAGGAATTATCTGCGATTAAATATATCGATAGCCAGATCAAGTCGGGAGATGAGAAGAAATTACTGGATCTCTACCGTAGTTTGATTAAGCAACGCTTTTTTAAGACACAAATAGGATACGATTATCTTCGTACTTTGCAAAAATATCTTTTGTCTTCGGATGGGATTGAGGATGTGATGGTTCCGCCGATTCCTGTGGAACAACAGAGTGTTGTGGTAAAAACGGAGGAACCGAAGGAAAGCACAAAGACAAAGAAGGATAAGTCGGGAAAAAAGCAAAAAGTACAAGAAGCGGATGATTCTGAGCTGCAGAAGATGGTGAAGAAATATAAGAGTTATTTTCATTATGCAACGATTATTTGTGTTGTTTTTTTGTTGACCATTGGAGGCATGTTCTACATTTTATCGACTACAGATAGTCCGACGATCGTTAATTATGAGAATCAGATCATTGATAAATATTCTTCTTGGGAAGAGGAACTCAATGAGAGGGAGTTGGAAATAAACGAGAGAGAAAGAGCGCTTGGAACGAATGCTGGGGAGAGTAATCAAGTAGGAGAATGATAAGATATGACAGGTAAGATTTTAGTAGTAGATGATGAAGACAGAATTCGTAAATTGGTTCGCGATTTCCTTACAAGAGAAGGCTATAGCGTAATTGAAGCGGCGGATGGAGAGGAAGCACTGAATCAATTTGATACAAATCCGGATTTGAAATTAATTATTTTAGATGTAATGATGCCAAAGATGGACGGTTTTGAGGTAGCAAAGCGAATTAGAAAAACTTCAAAACTTCCCATTATTATGTTGACCGCAAAAGCGGATGAGGATGATGAATTACAGGGCTTTGATATTGGTGTTGATGAATATATTGCAAAACCTTTTAGCCCAAAGATTCTGGTTGCACGTGTAGGAGCGGTTATTCGACGTTCCCAGACAGAGGTAGAACAGCTGGATAGCTCCAATGTAACGGAAATTGGTGGCATTACACTGGATATTGATGCTCATGTTGTAAAAATTGATGGAGAAGAGATTGCGCTTTCTGTGAAGGAATTTGAGCTTTTGGCTTATTTCATTCAAAACAAGGGAATTGCGTTATCTCGAGACACAATTCTGAATAATGTTTGGAATTATGATTATTTCGGTGATGCACGAACCATTGATACACATGTAAAGAAATTAAGAAGTAAGATGGGCGATAAAGGTAATTATATTAAGACCATTTGGGGAATGGGGTATAAATTTGAAGCAGAATAATAGTGTTAGATTTCGTCGTGGAAGGATTAGCAGGCAGTTAGCACTATACATGATGATCATCGTAATTACGGTGATCATTCTTGTTTTTGCGATGAATTCGATGTTTTTACAAACCGTATATATGAAGAATAAGCAGGATACGATGACAGAGGCATATGAGTCATTGAGTGAAGCTGCGGAAGATGGAACAATCTATGATGCAGATTACCTGGTGCCATTTGAAAAACTCTGTTCTTCGAATAATTTGTCGATTCTTGTTGTATCGACAGATGGCTCCGTTTTGCTTTCTTCGCACAACTCAAATGAAGATGTTTTTATGGTGGAACAACTTCTAAGGGCGGTGTTCAGTTATGGTAGTTCTAGCAGTCATTCCGATGCGGATATCATTGTATCTACGGAAAATTATATTGTTGAGAAACAGCACGATTCCAGAATTGATGGAGATTACCTTGTTTTATGGGGCTCTTTTGAAGATGGAAATCTGGTGATGATTCGCTGTGCGATGGAAGCTATTAGCGATTCTGTTACGGTTACCAACAAATTCCTTTTAGTGATTGGTTCTGTTGCTATTGTAATCAGTTTGTTGTTGGCAGAGTTTTTATCTAGAAAGATCAGTAAGCCAATTCTGGAATTGACAGACATTTCGACGAAGATTACGAATCTGGAATTTGATATGCATTATAATCCTCGTAGAAATGGAAACGAAGTTGATGTGCTGGGACAGCATATGAATACACTTTCCAATCGATTGGAAGAAACGATACGTGAATTGAAAGAAGCGAACCTTGAGCTTCAACAGGATATTGAGATTCGTGACAAAAACGAGACGATGCGGAAAGAGTTTTTGTCCAATGTTTCCCATGAATTAAAAACACCAATCGCCCTGATTCAAGGATATGCAGAGGGCTTGGTGGACGGTGTCATTACCGATCCGGAAGATGTGAAATATTATTGCGATGTAATCATAGATGAAGCCAAGAAGATGAATCGCATGGTAAAAGAAATGTTATCGTTGAATCAGTTGGAGTATGGTATGAATACTCTAAATATGGAACATTTCAATCTGGTGGATTTGATTCGCGGTGTTGTAAATCAGACGAAGGTTATGGCAGATCAATATGATGTAAAACTGGTATTTGAGGAGACAAATCCGATTTATGTATGGGCGGATGAATTTTTTGCAGAACAGGTCATTACAAATTATCTGACAAATGCCATTCATTATGCGAAAAATGAAAAGGAAGTCGAGATTACCATACAAAATCGAGAACAAGATGTGCGTGTAGAAGTCTTTAATACCGGAGACCAGATTGCACCTGAAAATATGGAACATCTTTGGGAAAAGTTTTATAAGGTGGACAAGGCGAGAACCAGAAAGTATGGCGGTAGTGGAATCGGTTTATCTGTTGTAAAAGCCGTTATGGATAGTTTTAAAAAAGAATGTGGCGTTTACAATATGGAAAATGGCGTTGTCTTTTGGTTTGAATTGGACAAATAATACAATTAATTTACAGAAATTTTATTGAATGTTGCGTATAACAATGATAAAGTTATACTATGTAAAGAAAATAAGGAGTATTGTATGAAGAAGGGACTTTCCGTTCTTTTGGTTGCAATTCTTTCGTTTTCGTTGACGGGGTGCGGTTTGATACCATCTCTGTATTCATTGACGGATGAAGAGGAAAATCAAATTGTCGCTTATGCTAGTAAAGTTGTATCAAAATACAATTCTTTACAGGGCGATGGATTGACTAGGGTGTATTCTACAGATTATCCAGAGGAAGAAGAGACAGTTAGCGAAATTGTAGAAGAGGAGACAACAGAAGATACAACATCTGATAATGACAGCAGTAACAGCGATAACAGTGGAGCGGTTGAAGATACAACAGAATATACATCGTTAGATGCGGCATTAGGATTGCCTGGTATTTCATTTGTATATCAGGGCGTGAATATTAGTTCTTCTTATGTCGAAGGCGATTATCTTTCATTGACTCCAGATAGCGGTTATGATTATTTAATCATGCAGTTTCAAGTTACAAATAATAATGCAGAAGCTGCTATGGTGGATATATTATCAAAACATCCTTCATTTACAGTGACAGTAGATGGCGCGACCGTTGCAAAAAATGAAAAGACACTTTTATTATTGGATCTGGCCACATATCAGTCATCTTTGGAAGCTGGAAGCTCGACGAACGCGGTGCTTCTGTTCCAGGTGCCATCCGGCAGTGCAAGTTCTGAATCGGCGATTTCGCTTCAGACAACTGTTGGAGGTGTAGATTACAACATCTCGTTATAACTAGAAGAGTTGTTTCGGAAAATCCGGAACTTTAAAGGGAGGAAAATTATATGGACACAAATATTTTGCTTGAATCGGGAACGAACGAGCTCGAAATCCTGGAATTCAAGGTTGCAGATCATTATTATGGGATTAACGTAGCGAAGATTCGTGAGATTCTATCTTATCAGCCGGTTACACCTATTCCAAATTCACATCCATTTATTGAAGGTATTTTCATGCCTCGTGATACGATGATTTCTGTGATTAATCTTCGTAAATGTTTGGGATATGGAGAGAATGAGAATGGAGATGGATTATTCTTCATTACGAACTTTAACAGTTTGGATACGGCATTCCATGTGGATGAAGTTCTGGGAATCCACCGTGTTTCCTGGGAAGAGATTCATACACCAGATTCTACAATCAGTGCAGAGGATACAGGTATTTCTACCGGTATCTTAAAGCTGGATGATCGATTGGTTGTTATTCTTGATTTCGAGAAGATTGTATCCAATATCAATCCGGAAACTGGTTTGAAAGTTTCTGATATGGATAATTATGAGACTCGTGATAGAAGTCAGTCCCCAATTCTTATTGCAGAAGATTCAAAGTTACTTTCAAAGTTGATTCAGGAATGCTTGAGAAAAGCTGGATATACAAATCTTATGATTAACGAAAATGGTCAGGAAGCTTGGAACAAGTTGGTTGAATTTGACAAGAAGGGTACGGTTCTTGATTCTGTACATTGTATTGTAACTGATATCGAGATGCCTCAGATGGATGGTCATAGACTGACAAAATTGATCAAAGATGATGATACTATGAAAAATATTCCAGTTATCATTTTCTCATCACTTATCAATGATGATATCCGAAGAAAGGGTGAATCAGTTGGTGCAGATGCGCAGCTTACAAAGCCTGAAATCGGTAAATTAGTAGAGGCTATTGATAACTTAGTAGATAAGTATGAAAGAGGCCGTCGCGAAGCAAAGCGAAGCTAATGATAGATTGGTAAATTTGAGGATGTGGTATGTATATCACATCCTCTTTTATGTATTTAAACGATAATTGATTGACAACGTGGAGGACGGACTGTGTCAAATTCTGAAGATTATTTAGATGGATTATTAGATTCCATCTCGGAAGCGAAAACAAATGTAAAGAATGCTGCCGCCCGTGAGGAGAGGAAACGAGCAGAAAAAGTGGCTAGACGTAACAGAATCAATCCAGATGACGATTTTATGGATGCGACTGGTATTTCTAGTTACGAGCCAACGCGTGTTTCTCGTAAGAATTTACGAGAGGCCTTTTCAGAGAGCGATTTTTTGCGTGACTTTGAAGATGAATTATTAGGCGATGATGTAGATGACGAGGAAAGCTTTGTATCTGATTTTGAAAAAGAGTTAGCTGCTGATTTTGGACTTGATATGGATGATTCCGAGTCGGAAGAATTGCCTTTGGAAAATGCAGAAGAAGAGCTTGATGCGCCATTGGAAGATTTGACAGAAGAATCTGTAGAAGGTTCGATGGAAGAATCGACAGAAGAAACCTTTGATTTGGATTTCGAGGAATTACCATTGGAAGAAGAAAATGATGATGATGGTGAGAATCAAGAATCCATCGATGAGGCAATGGAAGAGAATTTGGAAGAAGCTGCAGATGATTCTACGGATGAGCTTTCGGAAGATGAGCTTGAGGATTCTTCGGAAGAAGATACTGAAGATGTAGAAGATATAGAAGAATCTGTGGAAGCTACGGAAGAAGCAGAAGTGGATGAAGCTGTGGAAGCTACGGAAGAAGCGGAAGCAGAGAAAGCAGAGGAAGCTACTGCGGAGGAAGAGCTGGAAGTGGAATCCTTGGAAGATTCTGAGAGTGGAGAGGAAGAACCACTGGAGGATTCGGATGGAGATAGTTCTGTGGACGATATTTTATCCGCAGCACGTATGAAGATGGATGGAGAAGAGGCCGAAGAGGAGAGCCTGCTTCAACCGGAATTCCAACCGGATGAACTTGATTTGGAAGAATTGCCATTAGAAACTAGCGAGGATGAGATGCCGAGTCTTCTGGATGAAGACGGAGATTCCGATTTGATGGACCTCCTTGGCGGAGATTCGGATCTTGCGGATATCGGTGATTTACTTGCGGCAGATGAAAATGATATTGAATTGCAAGAATCCAGAGATTCTTATGAGGCTGGCGCAGATGGTATTTCTTTGGATGATGTTTTTGAAGAGCCACAAGAAGACGAAAAGAAGGGTGTCTTTGGTAAGATTCAAAAGTTTTTCCGTAAATTGTTTGAGCACAAAGATAATGATCCGAGCGGAGAACATACCGTTGAAATTCTGGATCATGTCGGGCCGGAAGATTTTTCTGCAGAGAATGCAGATTTATTAAATGAATTAGATGGCGAGCCTGCTGCACCGTTGGATAAGAAAGCGGCGAAAGAAGAAGCGAAAAAGCAGGCGAAAGCAGAGAAAGAGAAGAAAAAGAAAGAAGCTGCAGCAGAAAAGGAAAAGAAGAAGAAAGCTGCAGAAGAAGCAAAGAAGCGTAAAGCTGAAGAAAAGGCAAAGGCGAAAGCGAATAAGCCGAAAGATAATTCGCCTAAGATTCCTATTAAGGCGTTTATTCCGTTCGTATTGCTTGGCGTTTCTATCATTGTTTTAGTTATGGTTGCCACCAATGTGCTTTCGGCTCATAAGGCAGAAAGTATGGCAAAGAAATATTTCGATAATGGCGATTATGAACAGGCCTATAAAGAGATTTCTAATATGACATTTAAAGATGAGGAAGACATTCAATTCCAGGAATCTGTGCATATGATGGCCGAGCTTCAGTTGAAGTATGAGCGATATCAATCATTTATGGAACTTCAGAAATATGATATGGCTTTAGATGAATTAGTAAATGGTTATGGACGTTATCGTTTTAATGCAGAGACGGCTTCGGGGCTGGGCATTAGTGACTCTTATGATGCGTTGGGACAGTCCATCGCAAATCAGATGATGGATCAGTTCGGTGTTACGACGGAGCGAGCAGAGGAATTGTATGCGATGCATGATCGAAAAGAGTATACGAAAGCGATTATCGAAATTATTGAAAATTTAGGCATGAGTGTGGAGAACCAGTATGAATAACAAAGCAGTTGCAATCATTGATTATGATGCCGGAAACATTAAGAGTGTGCAAAAGGCAGTAGAGTATTTGGGTTATGAAACAATTATTACAAGAGATCCGGAGGAGTTATTACATGCAGGACATGTAATATTACCGGGTGTAGGATCTTTTGGTGATGCGATGGAGCATCTGAAAAAATATAATTTGATTCCTGTAATACATGAAATTGTCGATGCAAAGATTCCTCTGATGGGCATCTGTCTAGGATTGCAACTGCTTTTTCAGGATAGTGATGAAACTCCTGGTGTGGAGGGACTTGGTATTTTAAAGGGTCATATTCGTAGAATTCCAAATGCCGATGGACTTAAGATTCCGCATGTTGGTTGGAATTCTCTTCGTTTCCCGAAAGAAAGCAAATTGTTCCATGGAATAGCAGAAGATTCCTATGTTTATTTCGTGCATTCTTATTATCTTGAGGCAGAGAATCTGGATGACGTTGCAGCTACAACCGAGTATGGCGTTCATATTCATGCGGCTTGTGAACAGGAGAATGTGTTTGCATGTCAATTTCATCCGGAAAAAAGTAGTGCAGTTGGCTTGAAAATAATCGATAATTTTTTGCATGTGTAGGGGGTCTTAATGTTTACAAAAAGAATTATTCCATGCCTGGATGTCAAGGACGGTCGTGTCGTGAAAGGCGTTAATTTTGTTGATTTGCAGGATGCGGGCGATCCCGTTGCAGTTTCAAAAGTCTATGACCAGGCAGGGGCTGATGAATTGGTATTCTTGGATATCACGGCATCTAGTGATAATAGAAATACGGTCGTTGATATGGTTCGTGAAGTTGCTAAAAATGTATTTATTCCATTTACCGTTGGTGGTGGAATTCGTTCCGTAGAGGATTTTCGAATGCTTTTAAGAGAGGGTGCAGATAAGATTTCTATTAATTCCTCTGCACTTGATCATCCGCAGTTGATTTCGGATGCAGCTGAAAAATTCGGTAGTCAGTGTGTGGTGGTTGCCATTGATGCGAAAAAGCGTGAAGATGGTTCGGGCTGGAATGTATATAAGCATGGAGGCCGCGTGGATGTGGGTCTGGATGCAATCGAATGGGCGAAAGAGGCGGCTAGTCGAGGCGCAGGTGAAATCCTGCTTACGAGTATGGATTGTGACGGAACAAAGGCAGGGTATGATTGTGAATTGACAAGAGCAATTGCGGAGGCGGTTCCCATTCCGGTAATCGCTTCTGGAGGCGCAGGATGTGAAGCGCATTTTAAAGATGCATTTGATGCGGGGGCGGATGCTGCACTTGCCGCATCGCTGTTTCATTTCCATGAGCTGGATATATGTGACTTGAAGAAGTATCTACGAGACGAGGGCGTTTCGGTACGTTTAGATTAGAAATAGAGTCTTCGGGTTTTCCCGGAGACTTTTTTGTTAGAAATGATATAAGAGAGGTTTTCGATGAATTTTCCAAAGAATGGTTGGTACGAAGTTTTAAAAGAAGAATTTGAAAAAGATTATTTTAAAGAGTTAGTGGAGAAAGTGGCAAAAGATCGCGAGGGTGGAATGGTATATCCGCAGGAAGAGGATGTTTTTTCTGCTTTTTTATATACTGATTTTCCAGATGTTAAGGTTGTGATTTTGGGACAGGATCCTTATCATGAACCGGAACAGGCGCATGGCCTGGCGTTTTCTGTAAAGCCTGGTGTCGATGTTCCCCCTTCACTTCTGAATATGTATAAAGAATTGAAGGAAGAATATGGTTGCTATATTCCGGATAATGGTTATTTGAAGGAATGGGCTGATCAGGGCGTATTCCTTTTGAATACAGTACTTACGGTTAAAGCGCACGAGGCAAATTCACATGCATCTTATGGGTGGAAGAAATTTACGGATGCGGTGATTTCGAAATTGGGAGAACGAGAGGAGCCGATGGTTTTCTTGCTTTGGGGAAAACAGGCACAGGAGAAGAAAAAACTGATTTCCAATCCAAAGCATCTGGTTCTTGAGACTTCACATCCAAGTCCACTTTCTGCATATCGTGGATTTTTGGGTTCTGGTCAATTTGTGGAAACGAATCATTTCCTGAAAGAACATAGTATGCAGGAGATTCAGTGGCAAATATCGAATTTGCAGCAAACGATGGATTTTATTAATTAGAAATGCTTATATATACCATTAGTATTTATTCGTGGTAATAATATGTACTATCAGCTATAATAGGCACGTAAGAAATTGGTTGATTCAGGAGGCTGGAATGAACAAAAAGTTACTGAAAACAGAACTTGAAAACAACACCTATCCAGGTAGAGGTATTGTCGTAGGACGTACCCCTGATGGAAAACATGCTGTAACTGCTTATTTCATTATGGGAAGAAGCGAGAATAGTAGAAACCGAGTGTTTGTAGAGGATGGCGAAGGCATCCGAACGGAAGCTTTTGATCCGTCGAAACTGGTAGATCCTAGTTTGATTATCTATGCACCGGTTCGTGTCAGAGGATGCGATACCATTGTGACAAACGGAGATCAGACAGATACGGTTTATGAGCGAATGGACCAGGGAATGACATTTGAGGAGTCACTTCGCATTCGTCAATTTGAACCGGATGGACCAAATTATACACCAAGAATTTCTGCTGTTATGCATGTGGAAAACAAGGATTTTTCTTATGAAATGTCTATTTTGAAGAGCCATGAAGGAAATCCTGAGTGTTCTTGTAGATACACATTTTCCTATGATCATCCGGTAAAGGGAGAGGGTCGATTTATTCATACCTATATTGGTGATGGATCGCCACTTCCAAGTTTTTGCGGGGAACCGGAACGAGTAGAGATTGATGGCGATATCGATTCTTTTGCGAATATGATTTGGTCATCATTGAATGAGGAAAATAAGGTGTCTTTATTCGTTCGTTTTATTGATATTGAAACGGGTGCGTATGAGACACGTATTATAAACAAGAATAAGTAAAAGAGGAAAAAGATGAAAGAATTAGAACTGAAGTACGGATGTAATCCAAATCAGAAACCATCAAGAATTTTTATGGAGGGCGAAGGTGAGTTACCAGTTCAGGTTTTGAATGGTAAGCCTGGATATATCAATTTTCTTGATGCATTTAACGGTTGGCAGTTGGTGAAGGAACTGAAAAAGGCAACAGGTCTTCCAGCTGCTACATCCTTTAAGCATGTTTCTCCAGCTGGTGCTGCAGTAGGGCTTACTATGACAGATGTTGAGAAGCGTATTTATTGGGTAGACGATTTGGATATCGAATTTACACCACTTGCAAATGCGTATAGTAGAGCAAGAGGCGCAGATCGTATGTCATCCTTCGGCGATTTCATTTCCCTGTCTGATGTTTGCGATGTACCAACCGCGAAAATTATTCGCCGCGAAGTATCAGATGGTGTAATCGCTCCTGGTTATGAACCAGAGGCACTGGAGATTCTGAAAGCAAAAAAGAAGGGCAATTATGCAATTATTCAGATTGATCCGGATTATGAACCTGAAAAAATTGAACGGAAGCAGGTTTATGGTATTACATTTGAACAGGGTAGAAATGAACTCGTGATTGATGAACATTTCTTTGACAATGTTGTAACGGAAAACAAAGAGATTCCAGAATCTGCAAAGATCGATTTGACAATTGCGATGATTACTTTGAAGTATACACAATCCAATAGCGTTTGTTATGCAAAGGGTGGTCAGGCGATTGGTATTGGCGCAGGACAGCAGTCCAGAATCCACTGTACACGACTTGCTGGTTCTAAGGCTGATAACTGGTGGTTGCGCCAGTCTCCACAGGTGTTGAATCTTCCATTTTTGGATACGATTAAACGTGCGGACAGAGATAATGCTATTGATCTGTATATTGGTGAGGATTATATGGATGTTTTAGCAGATGGAGAATGGGAGCATATCTTCAAGGAAAAGCCGGCTGTCTTTACCAGAGAAGAAAAGAGAGCATGGTTGGATAAAAACACAGGCGTTTCGCTTGGGTCTGATGCATTCTTTCCATTTGGGGATAATATCGAAAGAGCATTTAAGAGCGGCGTAACCTATGTTGCGGAGCCGGGGGGCTCTATCCGTGATGACCATGTCATCGAAACTTGTAACAAGCATAATATGGCAATGGCGTTTACTGGCATTCGTCTATTCCATCATTAATTGGAACAGGTTATGTAAAAGAAATGTATATTGGGGCAATGTGAACGGAAAATGAGAAGGAAAAGGAGCTCATGGTTCGAGATGGCGGAATTGGCATCTTGAACCGCGGGCTCCTTTTAATTTTGGATCTATATGTTTGTTAAATCAAACTTTCTGGTGTATTCGGTTTTGTAGACTTTCTTTGTCTTGCTTGTCAGGATGGCGCGGTATAAATCGGCGGCCTGCAAGTCTTTTTTGAATAGATAGAGGGCGTCTTCGTCTAGTAAAGTATCTGCATCTTTTGGATTAAAGATAACGGGTACATCGCAGTTTTCTTTTAATAAACGAAGTAATTCAGATCCTTTTTTGGAGAATCCTAGGACGCGAAGATAAGGGATATCTTTTGATTTCGCTAATTCTTCGTCTTCTTTGGTCAAATCCAGAAGAATATGAGAGAGTACTCTCGAGATTCTGGAATAGGTCATTTCTTTTGTCTTTAATAAGTCGTTTAATTGTCCCCAGGTCATGTACTGATCTCTGGAATTCTTGATTCTATTAGATAATTCTTCGGAGCAATCCTGGAAAACAGAATAATCATCGGTGCAAATCAATTTTTCGTGAAGTAATAGAGAACAGTCGTCCCTGTCGAGAATACAATGTTCTTCCACTTGTTCAAGTAAGGGACGAAGCATTGGTTCGTCTAATACATCGGATAAAATCGACTGAATGGCTTCTGGATTGCCTTTTTTTAAAACTTTTCGTATTGCGGAGGCAGATGCAAAACTTGCGATATCATCCGGTATAGAAGCGTCATGATAGCTTGCGCCAATTCGCTTCATTGCAATAGGTTCAATAGAGGAAGCTCTCTTTTTTAAAGATTTTACATATTCAATTCCAAGGATATTATTTGGAGTTGATAAGAAGAAATCATCGATATCGAGGATTTCACTTAAAGCGTGTTCTCTTGCGACTGGAAATGATACGCCGCTTTTCAGTTCGTTTTTTAGTAAATCCACATAGGCTGCCGGTTCCTCGACTAAAATATCGGCAACTTTGTGAAAGAGTGATATATCGTCGGATTCTGCACCAAACAGCATCTGGTCTACAATTCCGGTATGAATCAAGGAAGAAACAGCTGCGTCAGCAAAGTGTTCCGCTGTAGCGGTGGATGCGGTGATTGGTAACATCAGTACCAGATCAGCTCCGGATTCTAAGGCGATACGGGCTCTGGTATATTTGTCTACCACGGCTGGAGCGCCTCGTTGCGTGAAATCACCACTCATTACAATGATATTAGCGTCGCTATGATAGCGATTTCGTGCTTCGTTTAATTGGTATTGATGTCCCATATGAAAAGGGTTATATTCTGCAACAATTCCGGTTATTTTCATAGCAATACCTCCTCGCGTTTGTTACTTATATTTTATCACAGCGAAGCCTCGGGAAACATGAGAATGTCTTATTTTATGAACTTTTCTTTTCGATACTTGAGCCGCGATTGTTCTAAGGTTATAATAAATCTAGTCTGTGTGTTTAACACAAAGAGAAAAGAGGAGAAAACAAATGAACATTTTAGTAATTAATTGCGGAAGTTCTTCCCTGAAGTATCAGGTCATCGATTCTACTTCCGAAAAGGTATTGGCAAAGGGGCTTTGTGAAAGAATCGGTATTGATGGAAGAATGAATTACACACCAGCAGGTGGCGAGAAGGAAGTTACAGAGGCACCAATGCCAACTCATACAGAGGCTGTAAAGATGGTTCTCGAAGCACTTGTAAATGAAAAGACTGGTGTGCTTAAGAGCCTGGATGAAATTGATGCGGTTGGTCATCGTATTGTACACGGTGGAGAAGCATTTAAGCAGTCTGTTGTTATTACAGATGAAGTATTAAAGTCAGTAGAAGAGTGCAATGATTTAGCGCCTCTTCACAATCCGGCAAATATTATCGGTATTAACGCTTGTAAGGAACTTATGCCAAATGTACCTATGGTAGGTGTATTTGATACAGCATTCCATGCAAATATGCCAGCAAAGGCTTATATGTATGCAGTACCATATAAGTATTATGAAGACTATAAGGTTCGTAGATATGGATTCCACGGAACAAGCCATTCTTATGTATCACAGAGAGTAGCAGATATCCTTGGAAAGCCATATGACAATTTGAAGACAATTGTTTGTCATCTTGGAAATGGTGCATCTGTTTCTGCCGTTAAGGATGGCGTATCTGTTGATACATCTATGGGTCTTTCTCCATTGGAAGGTTTGATCATGGGAACACGTTCTGGTGATATTGATCCATCTGCGATTGAATTTATTGCAAAGAAGGAAGGCATGGATATTTCTCAGGCTTTAAATATGTTAAATAAGGAATCCGGTATGCTTGGACTTTCTGGTATTTCTTCAGATTTCCGTGATATTCTTGCAGCGATTGAAAACGGCGATGAAAAGGCTAAGATTGCATTAGAGGCATTCTGCTATCGAGTTGCTAAATATGTAGGAGCGTATGCTGCTGCAATGAATGGTGTAGATGCGATTGCATTCACAGCTGGTATTGGTGAGAATAATAACTATGTACGTTCTAAGGTATGCGAATACTTCGGATATCTTGGCGTTAAGATTGATGAAGATGTCAATAATAACACAGGAGATGAGGCTATTATTTCTACCCCAGATTCTGGTGTTAAGGTATTAGTTGTTGCAACAAACGAAGAGCTTGCTATTGCTAGAGAAACAGAGGCTTTGGTTAAGTAAAAAGTTGTTGACAATACTTTCTGGCATATGTATAATGGTTTGAGTGTGGATTAGGAGGACAACATGAAGATCGATATAACCGATATCATATTGAACACCAATCGAAAAGAGAAGTATCCAGTGGAATTGGATGCGGATTTTATCGAATATGGTGGAACCAAATATTCCATAAGTAAAAAGAAGCCATTCGATTTACGTCTGAACAATAAAGATGATCAGAAAATACTGATTTCAGGAGAAACAGAAGTCGAGGTTGTATTTACTTGTGACAGATGCCTGAAGGAAGTTCGGATCGCATTTCCGATAATGATCGAACGTTCTCTTTCTTTAAGAGACGGACATGTCGTTACGGATCCGGATGAAGAAGAAGATCTATTCTTCGAGGATCATCACCTGGATGTTAACAGGCTGATTTATGACGAAATCTTGGTTGACTGGCCGGCGAAGGTTCTTTGCAAGGAAGATTGCAAGGGCTTGTGCTCAGTTTGTGGTCATAATCTGAATGAGAGTGACTGTGGATGCAATCGTACCGTGCTGGATCCTAGAATGGCAAAATTCCAAGATGTCTTTAATGAGTTTAAGGAGGTGTAATTGCATGTCTATTTGTCCAAAGAATAAGTCTTCCAAGGGAAGAAGAGATAAGAGAAGAGCAAACTGGAAGATGTCTGCTCCAACATTAGTTAAATGTAGCAAGTGCGGCGAATTAATGATGCCACATCGTGTCTGCAAGAACTGTGGATCTTATAACAAAAAAGAGATCATTGCACAGGATTAATTTGCAATATGAAGAGTTCTCTCATGTATTTGAGAGAGCTCTTTTTTGTTGCTAAAAATGAAGCGTTATAGTATAGTAATATTTGATTTTATATATCTTGAGGAGGTTTCTGGAATGTCAGAAACAATTGTAGCGGTTGATGCCATGGGTGGCGACAATGCTCCTGGTGAAATCGTAAAAGGCGCAGTTGATGCCATTAATAAAGTAAAAGACCTGAAAGTCATTTTGGTTGGTGATGAACAGGCGATTCATACAGAATTAAAAAAATACACGTTTGATTTTCCACGTATTACAATCAAAGCAACAACAGAAGTGATTGAAACAGCAGAACCACCAGTGGTTGCTATTAAGAAAAAGAAAGATTCATCTCTTGTTGTCGCAATGCAGATGATCAAAACGGGAGAAGCGGATGCGATGGTGTCTGCTGGTAATTCCGGAGCGATTCTGGTTGGCGGTCAGTTATATGCCGGACGTGTGAAAGGAATTAAGCGTGCACCGCTCGCACCTTTGATTCCTACGGCTGAAGGCGTATCCCTTCTTGTAGACTGTGGAGCGAATGTCGATGCTAGAGCTGAGCATTTGGTACAGTTTGCTCGTATGGGTTCTATTTATATGGAACATGTTATGGGCAAGAAGAATCCACGTGTTGCGATTGTAAATATTGGCGCAGAAGAGGAAAAAGGAAATGCTTTGGTAAAAGAAACATTTCCAATGTTAAAAGCAGCAGAGGATATCAATTTTATTGGTAGTATAGAAGCAAGAGAGATTCCATCCGGCTATGCAGATGTGATTGTCTGTGAGGCATTTGTTGGAAATGTAATCTTGAAGATGTATGAAGGCGTTAGTAAAACGTTCTTAAAGGTTATGAAGGAGGCTTTCCTTTCATCACTTAAGAGTAAGATTGGTGCAGCGCTCGCGCTCCCTGCTTTGAAGAAGAAATTACGTGCGTTTGATGCAACGCAGTATGGTGGAGCTCCACTTCTTGGTTTAAATGGTCTGATTGTAAAGACGCATGGTAGTGCAAAGGCAAAAGAAGTGACAAATTCCATTATTCAGTGTATTTCTTTTAAAGAACAAAAAATAAATGAAAAGATCCGTGAGAGTTTCTCACAGGATGATAAATAGGAGGTCATTATGGACAATAAGGAACTTGAAATTTTAAAGAATGTTATCGCAGAGGTATTATCTGTAGACCCAAATGAGATTCATGAAGATACAACATTTATTGATGATCTTGGTGCTGATTCATTAGATGTATTCCAGATTATTATGGGCGTTGAAGAACAGCTGGATGTTGAGGTTGACAGCGACCAGGCTGAAAAGATTGTAACTGTTGGGGATGCGGTTGAACTGATCAAGAAAACGGTTGGTTAATATTATTTATTTTAATTACTGTAGAAAACCCTTCGTCTTGAAGGGTTTTTTATTTGAAAAAGGAGTATAAGATTTTGGATTTATTAAAGGAATTTCAGGAAAAAATCGGATATGAGTTTAAAGACGAAAGCTTACTTGCCCAGGCTCTGACACATAGTTCTTATGCGAATGAAAAGCATATGAAGAAACTCTCAGATAATGAGAGATTAGAGTTCTTGGGAGATGCGGTTCTTGAAGTTGTTTCAAGTGAGTTTTTGTATTTAAATTACAGAGATTATCCAGAGGGACAATTGACAAAGCTTCGTGCTAGTTTGGTATGTGAGCCAACGCTTGCATATTGCACAAAAGAGCTTGATTTAGGTAAGTATTTAAGACTTAGCAAGGGAGAAGATAAAACGGGAGGAAGATCTCGTAAATCCGTTCTTTCGGATGCGTTAGAAGCAACGATTGGTGCAATTTTCCTTGACGGTGGTATGGAACCTGCGAAAAAGTACATTATGACTTATATTCTTACAGATATAGAGCATAAGAAACTGTTTCATGACAGTAAGACGACTTTGCAGGAAATCGTACAATCAAAACATGATCATCCACTTACGTATGAGTTGATTCGAGAGGATGGTCCGGATCATGCAAAAGAATTTTATGTAGAAGCCAAAGTTGGTGACCTTGTGATCGGTAAGGGTTCTGGAAACTCTAAGAAGGCGGCGGAACAGGAAGCAGCTTACCAGGGGATTATGTATTTTAAGAAAATTGATAATAAATAAAGGCTTGAGGTTAGTAGATTGTATTTAAAAAGTATAGAAGTGCAGGGATTTAAGTCCTTCGCCAATCGAATTGTTTTAGAATTTCATAATGGTATCACGGGTATCGTTGGACCGAATGGCTCCGGTAAGAGTAATGTTGCAGATGCGGTGCGTTGGGTACTTGGTGAACAGAGTGCAAAGCAGCTTCGTGGAGCCAGTATGCAGGACGTCATTTTTGCTGGAACAGAGAACCGTCGTCCATTAAGTTATGCTTATGTAGCGATTACCATGGATAATTCGGATCATGTGTTGCCGGTGGATTATGAAGAGGTCACCATTGCCAGACGTGTGTATCGTTCTGGGGAAAGTGAATACCTTTTAAATGGATCTCCATGTCGATTAAAGGATGTCAATGAGCTGTTTTATGATACTGGTATCGGTAAAGAGGGTTATTCGATTATCGGTCAGGGACAGATTGAGAAGATTCTTTCTGGAAAGCCAGAGGAGCGTCGAGAACTTTTTGATGAAGCGGTTGGAATCGTTAAATTTAAGAAACGTAAAGCTACAGCAATCAAGAAGTTAGAGGAAGAACGTGAAAACCTTGTTCGTGTAAATGATATTTTACGGGAATTAGAAAATCGCGTGGGACCATTGGAGCGTCAATCCGAGACGGCCAAGCAGTATTTAAAGAAAAAAGAAGAATTAAAGACGCTTGATGTCAATATGTATCTTCTTGAGATGACACGTCTTTCTGAGCAGATGGAAGAGACAGAGAAGAAACTCGAGATTGCAGCGCATCAATATGATGACAATCAGGAAGCAACGGAAAAGGCGAAAGCGGAATATGCGTTGCTGGAAGAGAAGCTTCGTGAAATCGAAGAGCGAATTGAGAAGATTCATGAGGAACAAGGAAATGCGATTGATTCCCGTGGTAAGTTAGAAAACCAGATTAATCTTTTGGAAGAACAGATTCGTTCTGCGAAAAATTCAGAAGATACTATCCGTGTTCGAAAAGAAGCGCTTTTAAAGGATAAGTCCGGAAAAGAAGAAGAAAAGGAAAAACTTCTGAAAGAGAAAGCGGAACTGGTTGCTACGTTAGAAGGCGTGGAAGCGCGTTTAAATAAGGCTAAGAAGGATTATCAGGACTTAGAGCAGTCGATTGTTACTTATAATGAGACGATTGAGAAGAATCGTCAGGAGATTGTTCGCCTTTTAAATGAGAAGGCGACAATCAAGTCAAAAGAACAGCAGATGAAGACGATGCTCGAGCAGACGAATATTCGTAAAAGTCAGTTGACACAGCGACTCTTAAAGCGAAAAACAGAAGAAGAAATTCTGAAGACAACGCTCGAACAGGCGAAGGAAGCATATGATGCGTCAAATCAGTCCTATGGTGATTTGCGTAGAAGTCTGGATGAAATTCAGAACAAGTTAGAGGATTGGCGAAAGAAACTTCGTCAGGAGACAGATGAACTTGGTAATTTAAAAGAGAAGTACCAGAAAGCGGATTCCCGTCTGGAGAGTTTAAAAAATATTGCAGAACGCTATGATGGATATGGAAATAGTATTCGTCAGGTGATGAATCAGAAGGATAAAAATCCTGGAATTATTGGTGTTATTTCGGATTTGATTCACGTTGAGAAACGTTACGAAACGGCAATTGAGACAGCGCTTGGTGGAAATATTCAGAATATCGTTACAAAGGACGAAGAAACGGCCAAGCAGATGATTCATTTCCTGAAGCAGAATCGAGCTGGTAGAGCGACATTCCTTCCTCTTACAGCGGTAAAGGGTAAGGATCATTTCAAAGATAAACAGCATATCTTTGATGAGAAGGGAATTCTCGGTATCGCTTCTGATTTGGTAGAGGCAGATGAAAAATTCTATGAAGTGATTCGTTATCTTTTGGGACGAGTTGTTGTTGCGGAGACGGTAGATGATGCGATTCGCCTTGCGAAGAAGAATCATTATTCGCTTCATATTGTTACGCTTGAGGGTGAATATTTAAGCCCTGGTGGTTCCATGTCCGGTGGTGCATTTAAGAATTCTAGTAATTTGCTGAGTCGAAATCGAGAAATCGAGGAATTGCAGGAAAAATTAGATGCGCTTCGAGAAGAGATGGAGAAGAAGCAGGCGCATATTGAAGAAATGAATGTTGCCAGATCACTGCTTTCAGATGAGCAGAAAGAAAAGCAGGATGCACTTTCTGAGATGGCGCTTTCAAGAAATACGGCTAAGATTAATCTGGATCGTGCAAAAGAGGAAATGGATAAGTCAGAAGCAAGTTTTGCCGGCTTGGATCAGGAGTCTCGTACGATTGAACGAGAGATTCAGGATATTCAGGCTGGATCGGCTTCGGTGCAGAAGGAAATGCAGGATGCAGATTTGAAAGAATCTGAATTACAGAAGCAGATTGATGAAATGCAGGTTGCTCTTGATGAAAAGACTTATATGGAAACATCTGTTGCGAGAAATGTTTCGGAGATTCAGATTGAAGAGGCCAATGCAAAGCAGAAGGTTACTTTCGCTGAAGAGAATTTGAATCGTATTCTTTCGGAAATCGCTAAGACGGAATATGAGATGAAGGAATTGTTATCCAGATCCGGTCTTACACAGGAAGAGATTCAGAAGAAACGCGAGCAGATTGAGAAAATTAAGGAAACAATCGAAGCGGCTGGTGTTGCATCGGATAAGCTTTCGCAGGAATTGAAGGACAGCATCGAAAAGAAAGAAGCGATGAATTCGCAGCATAAGGGATTCTTCGAAAAGAGAGAAGCGCTTACAAAGCAGGCTACGGATCTTGATCGAGAGATTATGCGTCTGAATAATCAGAAGGAAAAAGCGAAATCTGCGATGGATTATCAGAACCATTATATGTGGGAAGAATATGAGCTTACCCTTCGCAGTGCCAGAGATTTGAAGGATGATTCCTATACAGATCCGATTGCGATGAAAAAGTTAATCAGTTCGGTTAAGGATGAAATCCGAAAGATGGGCAATGTTAACGTGAATGCCATTGAGGAATACAAGGAAGTGGCAGAACGTTACGGCTTTATGAAGACACAGCATGATGATTTGATTGAAGCAGAGAAATCTTTGGAATCGATTATCGAGGAATTAGATACGGGTATGCGTGAACAGTTCACCAAGGGATTTGCGGATATTCAAAGAGAATTTGATAAGGCATTTAAGGAACTTTTTGGTGGCGGTAAGGGTACGCTGGAACTTCAGGAAGGCGAAGATGTTCTGGAAACAGGCATTATGATTAATGCACAGCCACCAGGAAAGAAACTTCAGAATATGATGCAGATGTCGGGTGGTGAGAAATCACTGACTGCGATAGCGCTTTTATTTGCGATTCAGAATTTGAAACCGTCTCCATTCTGTCTGCTTGACGAGATTGAGGCTGCGCTGGATGATTCAAACGTAGATCGCTATGCGAAGTATCTGCATAAGCTGACCAAGAATACGCAGTTTATCATTATTACACACCGACGTGGTACGATGAACGCGGCGGACCGATTATATGGTATTACAATGCAGGAGAAGGGTGTATCTACACTTGTTTCTGTTAATTTGATTGAAAATGATTTAGATGCATAGGAGAAAGCATGGAAGGAAATGTAAACGAGGTTGTGACAGGAACAGAAGAAGCTCCGAAGAAAGAGGGCTTCTTCAAGCGACTTGTCAAAGGTCTTACAAAGACAAGAGATAATTTTGTAAAGAATATGGATTATGTATTCCGTGGATTTACAAATATCGATGATGATTTTTATGAAGAATTAGAAGAAGTTCTGATTATGGGCGATATGGGTGTTCGAACAACGGATCGCGTCTTAGAAGAGTTAAAGCGAAAAGTAAAAGAACAGCATATTAAGGAACCGCAGGATTGTAAGCAATTACTGATTGATACGATTCGTGAGCAGATGGATATTGGTGAAGCTGCTTATGAATTTGAAAAGAGAAAATCCGTTGTGCTTGTTGTTGGCGTGAATGGCGTTGGTAAGACAACAACCGTAGGAAAACTTGCTGCAAAGTTCAGAGATGAGAAGAAGAAAGTTCTTCTTGGCGCTGCAGATACATTTCGCGCGGCAGCTTATGATCAGCTTAGAGAATGGGCAAATCGTTCCAGTGTGGAATTGATTGGTGGTCAGGAAGGATCGGATCCGGCAGCGGTAGTATATGATGCGGTAGCTGCTGCAAAAGCGAGAGATACGGATATTTTATTGATTGATACAGCGGGTCGACTTCATAATAAGAAGAATCTGATGAATGAGCTTGGTAAGATCAATCGTATTATTGAGAGAGAATATCCAGATGCATTTCGTGAGACATTGATTGTTCTCGATGCAACAACGGGTCAGAATGCATTAAATCAGGCGAAGGAATTCTCGGAAGTTACTGATGTTTCGGGAATTGTACTTACAAAGATGGATGGAACAGCGAAGGGTGGAATTGCCGTTGCAATACAGGCTGAGCTTGGCGTTCCGGTAAAATATATCGGTGTAGGCGAGTCCATTGAAGATTTGGAGAAATTCAATGCAAACCAATTTGTGGATGCATTATTTCAATAATCAGTTACAATAATAAGAAAGTCCAATTTGGCAGGAAAAAGAAGAAAAAGAGGAAAAGATTATGTTAGAAAAGAAAGATTTTGAGCAGGCCTTAGCGGCTGTAAACAAGGTTACTTTGGAGACGAAGCTGGTTCACAGTGAATTTTACAGTGAAAAGACAGGAAATGATATTTATCTGAAGCCTGAAAATATGCAATATACGGGAGCTTATAAGGTTCGTGGTGCATATTATAAAATCAGTACGTTGTCGGAAGAAGATAGAAAAAAGGGACTGATTACAGCATCCGCTGGTAACCATGCGCAGGGTGTAGCTTACGCTGCAAAACTATTTGGCTGTAAGGCAACGATTGTGATGCCTACTACAACACCGTTGATCAAAGTGAATCGTACGAAGAGCTATGGCGCGGATGTTGTGTTATATGGAGATGTCTATGATGAAGCTTGTGAATATGCTTATGAACTGGCGGATCGTCATGGATATACGTTTATTCATCCGTTCGATGATCCTACCGTGGCAACGGGTCAGGGAACGATCGCGATGGAGATTATCAATGAACTTCCGGATGTAGATTATATTCTGGTTCCAATCGGTGGTGGCGGACTTGCAACGGGTGTTTCTACCGCTGCAAAGCTAATGAATCCAAATGTTAAAGTGATTGGTGTAGAACCGGCGGGAGCAAATTGCATGCAGGTTTCCGTTGAGAAGGGCGAAGTAACAACACTTCCTGGTGTGAATACCATTGCGGATGGTACTGCGGTGAAAACACCTGGTTCTAAGATTTTTCCATATATTCAGAAGAATGTAGACCAGATTCTTACGGTTCCGGATGATGAATTGATTGCGGCATTTCTGGATATGGTTGAGAATCATAAGATGATCGTAGAAAACTCTGGATTATTAACCGTTGCAGCTTTGTCACAGCTGGATGTAAAGGGTAAGAAAATCGTATCTATTTTAAGTGGTGGTAACATGGATGTCATTACCATGTCATCCGTGGTCCAGCAGGGATTGATTTTTAGAGATCGTATCTTTACGGTGTCGGTGTTACTTCCGGATAAACCGGGACAGCTTGCAGCAGTTGCTGAAAATATTGCAGCGCAACAAGGAAATGTAATTAAGCTGGAACATAATCAGTTTGTTACTACCAATAGAAATGTTGCTGTTGAGCTTCGTATCACATTGGAAGCATTTGGAACAGAACATAAGGAACAGATTCTTGCTTCGCTTGATCAGGCGGGATATCGTCCAAAACTGGTACAAACAAGCTTGTAATTAGGAGAAAAACGATGTGTAAAGTAAAAAACCTTTACTGTAAAGAAAAAACACTTGACACGTCGCTCTCGGCATAGTATAGTATCTTAGGTTGACAAAGGTGATTTCGATGGAAGAAAAAGTATTACAGGGATATCTGTATGATTTTTATGGAGAACTTCTTAATGAGCATCAGCGTCGAATCTATGAAGACTATGTTTTTCAGGACCTCTCACTTGGTGAGATTGCCAATGAAGAGGGGATTAGTAGACAGGGTGTCCATGATTTGATCAAGAGATGCAACCGATCTTTGCAAGGATATGAAGAGAAATTACATCTTTTGCAGAAGTTCATGGAAGTTAAGGACAGTGTTCAGAAAATCAATGATTTATCAGAGTCCGCAACAAAAGAAAATTATGCAGAAATAATGGATGAGATTCGAAAGGTCTCAAATGACATTCTAGAGGAGCTTTAGATGGCATTCGACAGTTTATCAGAGAAATTACAAAATGTTTTTAAAGAACTGCGTGGCAAGGGTCGTCTTACAGAAGATGATGTAAAGGCGGCTTTGAAAGAAGTGAAGATGGCACTTCTGGAAGCAGATGTTAACTTTAAAGTAGTTAAGAATTTTACGAAGACAGTGCAGGAACGTGCGATTGGCGCGGATGTGTTAAATGGTCTTAATCCAGGACAGATGGTAATTAAGATTGTTAACGAAGAGATGGTGAATCTCATGGGTTCAGAAACCACAGAGATTCAATATCGACCTGGACAGGAGACAACCGTTATTATGATGGTTGGACTTCAGGGTGCTGGTAAAACAACTACAACAGCGAAGCTTGCTGGCAAGATGAAGCTGAAGGGCAAGAGACCTTTGTTGGTCGCTTGTGACATCTATCGTCCGGCTGCGATTGAGCAGTTAAAGATTAACGGAGAAAAGCAGGGCGTTCCTGTATTTTCTATGGGCGACAAGAATAAGCCGGTGGATATTGCAAAAGCAGCTTTGGTACATGCGAAGGAAAACAACAATAATGTTGTGATCCTTGATACCGCTGGTCGACTTCATGTAGATGAAGATATGATGGGCGAGCTGGAAGAGATTAAAAAGCATGTAGATATTGCCCAGACAATTTTGGTTGTAGATGCCATGACTGGTCAGGACGCTGTCAATGTGGCAGGTACTTTCGATGAAAAGATTGGAATCGATGGAGTAGTACTGACAAAGTTGGATGGTGATACACGAGGTGGTGCTGCACTTTCTATTCGTGCAGTGACTGGCAAGCCAATCCTGTACGTTGGTATGGGTGAGAAGTTATCCGATTTAGAACAGTTCTATCCGGATCGTATGGCGAGCCGTATTCTTGGTATGGGTGATGTACTTTCTCTTATTGAGAAAGCAGAACAAGCCATTGATGAGGACAAGGCGAGAGATCTTCAGAAGAAGATGAAGAAAGCCGAGTTTGATTTTAATGATTACCTGGATTCTATGGCACAGATGAAGAAAATGGGTGGTTTAACATCGATTTTGGGTATGCTGCCAGGTATGGATAAAAAACAGATGGAACAGATCAATAGTGCGGTTGACGAAAAGAAGATGGCACGTATTGAGGCGATTATCTATTCTATGACACCGGAGGAAAGAGGCAATCCAAAACTCATGAATCCAAGTCGTAAGAATCGTATTGCACGTGGTGCAGGCGTCGATATCGCAGAAGTAAACAGACTGGTAAAACAGTTTGAACAAGCCCGTAAGATGATGAAACAGATGCCGGGCATGATGAAAGGTAAAAGAGGAAGATTCCCAAAGGGTTTTCCTTTTTAACATATTTTAGCAAAAACCAGGAGGTGAAATCATGGCAACAAAGATTAGATTAACAAGAATTGGACAGAAGAAGGCTCCATTATACAGAATCGTAGTAGCTGACTCTAGAGCTCCTAGAGATGGTAGATTTATCGAGGCAATCGGTACATACGATCCAAATAAGGAACCAAGTGAATACCACGTTAACGAAGAGTTAGCAAAGAAGTGGCTTGCAAACGGTGCACAGCCTACAGAAACTGTTAACAGATTATTCAAGCAGGCTGGCATTGTGAAATAAGCAGTTTCAGAAAGAATGGGGTATTCGTGATGAAAGAATTAGTTGAGGTCATTGCAAAAGCACTTGTTGACTCTCCGGAAGAGGTTGTAGTTACTGAAAGAGAATCAGGCCACACCGTTGTTGTGGAGCTTAAAGTAGCTCCATCTGATATGGGCAAGGTAATCGGTAAGCAGGGTAGAATTGCAAAAGCAATTCGTTCTGTTGTAAAAGCTGCTTCTTCCAAGTCAGATAAGAAAGTGGTTGTTGATATCGTAGAATAATTTCTTTCGGGATATTTTATAGGGAGCAGGGTTACCTGCTCCTTATTTATTCATAAGAATACGCTCTATAGCTTTTAATTGAGGTTAATTATGCAGGATATTTTTGAAGTGGGTGTCATCACCCAGACCCATGGATTAAAGGGTGAGGTTAAAGTTTTCCCTACTACCGATGATCCAAAGCGATTCGAAGAACTTGATATGGTAATGTTAGATACGGGCCGAGATAAGATTCCAATGGAGATTAAGTCTGTGCGTTATCAGAAAAATATGGTTCTTTTGACATTTAAGGGATATGAAGATATTAATCTGATTGAGAAATATAAGAAATGTAGTCTCTACGTAACACGAGAGAATGCAGCACCATTAGAAGAAAATGAATATTATATTGCAGATTTAATTGGTGTAGAGGTTCGTTTAGAAGACGGAAGTGTCATTGGCAAGTTAAAGAATGTTTTGACAACTGCCGCAAATGATGTATACGAAGTATCTGTTGATGGAAAGCCAGATGTATTAATCCCGGCTATTTCAAAATGCATCAAGGAAGTAAAACCGGAAGAGGGATATATGGTTGTTCATCTCTTGCCTGGTATGATGGAGTAGCGAATGAAATTTTATGTGTTAACACTATTTCCGGAAATGATTACGGACGCGCTATCGAACAGTATTGTTGGTAGGGCAATGGAACGCGGACAGATTGCGCTCGAAGCAGTAAATATTCGTGATTATACATTGGATAAGCATAAAAAAGTGGATGATTATCCGTATGGCGGAGGTGCTGGTATGGTAATGCAGGCACAGCCGATTTATGATGCTTATCAGCATATTTGCGAAGAGGCGGGTCATAAGGTTCGTTGTATTTATTTGACACCGCAGGGGCGTACTTTCACACAGCAGATTGCGCATGAATATGCTGTGACAGAGGATGTCTGCCTGTTATGCGGCCATTACGAAGGAATTGACGAGCGAGTATTAGAGGAAATTGTAGACGATTATATTTCCATCGGTGATTATGTATTAACGGGTGGGGAACTCGGTGCAATGGTTCTGATTGATGCGATTTCCCGTCTTGTGCCTGGCGTTTTACATAATGATGATTCTGCTTCTACAGAATCTTTCGAACAAGGCTTGCTGGAATATCCGCAGTATTCCAGACCGGAAACATGGAATGGCAAGTCTGTACCGCCGATTCTTCTGTCTGGGGATCATGCGAAAGTGGATTTATGGCGTCATGAAATGAGTCTGAAGAGAACTCTGGAAAGACGCCCGGATTTATTAGATTCGTATGAACTTACGGAAGCGGACCGAAAATATTTAAAAGAACTAGACAACGATGAAAAATCGTGTTAGTATGTTAATGTTGTGAAAAAATGAGATGGTCCTCTGTTGCAATTTGGCATTAAGAACATCAACGATTTAGGAGGTCACAAAATGAACGCAAATGAAATTATTAAGAGCATCGAAGAAGCTCAGTTAAAGTCTGAAGTTGCAGATTTTAACACAGGTGATACTGTAAAGGTATACGCTAAGATCAAGGAAGGAAACCGTGAAAGAATTCAGGTTTTCGAAGGAACTGTTATTAAGAGACAGGGTGGAAGCAACCGTGAAACATTTACAGTTAGAAAGCTTTCTAACGGTGTAGGTGTTGAAAAGACTTGGCCATTACACAGCCCTAATGTAGAAAAGATCGAAGTAGTTCGTAGAGGTAAGGTACGTCGTGCTAAGCTTTACTACTTACGTGATCGTGTTGGTAAGAAGGCTAGAGTTAAGGAAGTTATCAAATAATTTGATCTTGCTTGGAACAACCACTTCGGTGGTTGTTCTTTTTTTGCGATTCGTGTATAGTTATTTTGAATAAATGAAAATCTGGCAGGTTATTATGAGAAGAAAGAAAAAGCCAATTCTAAATATTGACATCAGTTCCGTTAGATCTCGCTTTGTACATAAAAGCGGGCTTAATTTCAGAAGGAGAAGAAGGAGATTTCAAATTCAGCTATTCAAGAAGCAAGGGGTATTTTTATTAGAAATAGCGCTTGTTTTACTTGTTGCATTTTTGATTTCATCCGCATTTGGAATTCGTATTGAAGTTCTTGGTAATTCCATGGAAGAGACATTAAATGAAGGAAATACAGTATTGTTGAATAAATTCGTATATGTTTATAGCAATCCGGATTATAACGACGTTGTAGCATTTCTTCCAGAAGGCAATTTAAATGCGCAATACAGTATTAAACGTGTGGTTGGTTTACCAGGCGATACGATTCAGATACAGAGCGGTTATCTCTTTGTAAATGGAGAACGATATAATGAAGCTGTATCCGTGGATTATATTTCAAATTCGGGTTTGGCAGAATCAGAAATCACGCTGGGAGAGAATGAATATTTCCTTTTAGGTGACAATCGTAATAACAGCGAAGATAGCCGTTATGAGACGATTGGAAATGTTTCTAAGGGAGAAATCGTAGGTAAAGTATGGTTCTGTACTTCCTTTAGTAATTTTGGATTTGTAGATTAATAGACGTTGAAATAGGAGGTACTATGGAATTTCAATGGTATCCTGGTCATATGACGAAAGCGATTCGTCAGATGAAGGAAGATATTAAATTAATTGATTTGGTAATCGAGATTGTAGATGCGAGAATTCCTATGGCGAGTAGGAATCCGGATATCGACACATTGGCGCAGAATAAAGCCAGACTGATTCTTATGAATAAGTCGGATTTAGCCGATCCTAAGGTGACACAGGAATGGGAAACTTATTTTATGAATAAGGGCTATCAGGTTGTTACATTGGATTCTCGTAAGAAAAACCGTATGAAGCAGGTTTCTCAGAAGATAGAAGAAGCTTGTAAAGAAAAGAGAGAACGTGATCGCCGTCGTGGAATTAAGAATCGTCCGATTCGTGCGATGGTGGTTGGTATTCCGAATGTTGGTAAATCAACATTTATTAATTCGTTTGCTGGTAAGGCCGCCGCAAAGACTGGTAATAAGCCGGGTGTAACGAAGGGAAAGCAGTGGATTCGTTTAAATAAGGATACCGAACTTCTTGATACGCCGGGTATCTTATGGCCGAAGTTTGATGATCAGATGGTAGGACTTCATCTTGCTTGGATTGGAGCGATTTCAGATCATGTTTTAAATATTGATGAATTAACCTTATTATTGATTGAATTTTTGCAGGAGAACTACGAAGGTACGTTAAAGGAACGTTTCGGAGTGGAGGAATCGCAAAAAGCAGCCGATATATTAATAGAGATTGCAAAAAACAGAAACTGTATTAAGAAGGGTAATGAAATTGATTACTCTAAGGCAGCCAATCTTGTTTTAGACGAATATCGAAGCGGAGCTTTGGGTCGCATTTCTGTTGAAATTGCGAAAAGTTATGAATAATTAGGAGAATGGGTATGAGTACGGAAGAGATGGAAGTTAAGAATGATTCGAAGAGTGGATTACGTGAGATTATACGTATGGTCCTCTATTTTGCAGCTATTTTAGCCATTACATTCTGTATTATTGAGTTTGTAGGACAAAGAACAGTTGTAAGCGGTTCCTCAATGGAAACGACACTGAGTGATGGGGATAATCTGATTATCGATAAGTTGACGTATCGTTTCTCAGATCCACAGCGTTTTGATATTATTGTTTTCCCTTATCAATATGAAGAAGATACTTATTATATCAAGAGAATTATTGGTCTCCCAGGTGAGAAGGTTCGAATTGATGAAGAAGGTAATATCTATATCAATGATGTTTTGTTAGAAGAAGATTACGGTTATGAAACCATTAAGAATCCTGGAATTGCTGCTTCAACGATTACCTTAGGGGAAGATCAATATTTTGTTCTTGGAGATAACCGAAATAACAGTACGGACAGTCGTTTTGAAAATGTTGGCTTAATTAAGAGAAGTGATATTATCGGACGAGCTGTACTTCGTGTATTTCCATTTACGGACTTTACATTACTAACAAATGAAGATTAGGACATAAAGATGACAGGAAAGAAAATCAAAGAGATTCAGGAAGAACTGAAGGCTACAAAGACAGAGGATTTGCAGGCTTTTTTAGATGCCTATGTATCAGATGAAAGACCGGGTGTTCAGAAACTTGTAGTACAGGCAAATAAACGTGTGGAGAAGCTTCGTGCAGAGATTGCGCGTATGGAGAATTTGAAATTCTTCGAACGTAAATATGGCGATGTTTTTCATGTGATTTGCGGGATTGATGAAGCCGGGCGTGGGCCATTAGCTGGGCCGGTTGTTGCAGGAGCAGTGGTATTTCCTGCAGATACAGATATTATTGGAATTAATGATTCGAAAAAGTTAAGTGAAAAAAAGAGAGAAGAATTATATGATCTCATTATGGAAAAGGCAATTTCGGTAGGAATCGGTATGGCTTCTCCACAGCGAATTGATGAAATCAATATTCTTCAGGCGACGTATGAAGCGATGAGAGAGGCAATTTCTAAATTGTCGGTATCACCGGATTTATTATTAAATG
Source organism: Lachnospiraceae bacterium AC2012 (assembly GCA_000702525.1). Lineage (GTDB taxonomy): Bacteria > Bacillota > Clostridia > Lachnospirales > Lachnospiraceae > FD2005. Next base: position 620,152 of record JNIN01000001.1, on the reverse strand, counting down.
ATGCGGTTACGATTCCGGAACTTTCTATGAAGCAGGTGGCAATCGTAAAGGGTGATGCAAAGTCGGTTTCCATCGGTGCCGCTTCTATCATTGCAAAAGTTACCAGGGATCGTTTGATGTATGAATATGATAAAGTGATGCCGGAATATGGATTTGCCAAACATAAGGGCTATGGTACAAAGGAACATATTGAGGCAATTAAGAAGTATGGTCCATCACCAATTCATAGAGCGACATTTATAAAAAACTTTATCTGAGAAGGGTGGGGAGCCTATGCAGATAAATGATTTAGTTTCTCAATTTCATAATAGTTTGAAGACCGGAACGGAGATGAAAGCTGGTACCAAAGGTATCGAGCAGACATCGCAGACCTTACAGTCGTTGAAACCGGGTCAGATCTTCGAAGGCTCTATCACAAGTGTGAAAGGTGATCAAGTCAAGATTTCACTTAGCTCAGGACAGAGTATTCAAGCCAGACTGGACCAAGGGGTATCCATATCCCAGGGACAGTCTGTCTTTTTTGAAGTGAAATCAAATGCAGATAATACGATCCAAATTCGTGCATTAGATCGCGTGGTATCGAATAATCCAACACTTTTAACAGCTTTAGATGCAGCTGGTCTCCCTGCAACGGAGCGAAATCTGACCATGGTGAATTCCATGATGCAGGAGCAGATGCCAATTGATGCGAAAAGCTTGCAGTTTATGGCACAGACACTGCATATGAATCCTGCAACATCGGCAGATTCTATTGTTATGATGCAAAAATTGAATATTCCGATTACAGGTGAGATGATTGAGCAATTTGAGAATTATAAGGCCAACGAAGGAGCTATTTTAAAGGCAGTGGATGACCTTGTAAATACGATGGCGCAGACGATGGCGGATTCGGATATTTCGACGGAAGATGCGATTTCCTTCCAGAAAAATCTGGTAGGCCTTTTGCAATTGGGCGAAGAAGAGACCGTTCTTTCGACGGAAACCCTTAAGAATGCGCAAAATGCAGAAAACGTGCAGAATACAGGAAATGCAGAGCTTGCGCAGAATTCACAAGGCGCTGGGAATACGCAGATTGCTGAGAATGTACAGAATACAGAAAATGCGAAGAATGCAGAATCGGTACAGCCTGCAGGAAATGCACAGAATCTTGAGAAGATTGGTGCACAGCCTGCAGAAGATCTGCAGAATATCAGTGCAAAAAGTGTAGAGGCGCAGAATCCGTCTGATCCAAATATGGAAGGTGTACGAACAGATGCAAAGCAAATGGTATCGTCTACTGAGGCATCCGTAGAACGGGATATTTTGGTCGTAAACCAGGAGCAAATAGCGATTTTGTCAAAGAGTGATCAGGCAGAATTGCAGGAATTATTAAAACAGATGCCACAGATTCGAGAATCGCTTTCGGATGTTTTTTTAAATGGAACGATAAAGCCCGATGTTTCCGTAAAAGAGTTTTTAAATCAGCTTACGAGTGCTTTACAAGCGCAGCCGAATATAGATCGTAATCTATTGCTAAAATTATTCGATTCGTCTCCGTATAAAACGTTATTAAAGAACCTGATGCAGGAGAGTTGGACGATAAAACCGGAGTCGTTAAGCGAAGAGAATAAAATACAGAATCTGTATGAGAAATTAGAAGTTCATATGAAGCAGATGGAAGAAGCGGCGAAACAGCTTACGGGAAATGAAAATAATGCATTTTCGAAAGTGGCGCATAATGTGCAGTCCAATATTGAATTTATCAATCAGGTAAATCACGCCTTTACTTATGTGCAGATTCCGTTGCAATTTGCGAATCAAAATGCAACAGGGGATCTCTATGTCTATTCGAATAAGCGGGGAAAAGGCGAAGAATCCGATGAATTATCCGCGTTTTTACATTTTGATTTGGAACATCTTGGATCAACGGACATTTCTGTAAAATTAAAAAATAAAAATGTGGATACGCAGTTCTTTATGGATGATGATAAATCTTTTCAATTGATTCAGGATCATATTGAAATTCTCCAAAAACGATTAGAATCCAAGGGATTTCATGCAACGATTACGGTTTCTTGTGATCAGGAGCCTGTAAATCTGATTTCCAGTTTTCTGGAGAAAGAAGTTGCGATGGGAAATGGGGATAATGTTATTCAAAGATATTCCTTTGATGTAAAGGCATAGGAGGAGCTATGACAGAAAAAAAAGAGAAAACAGCGGTAGCTCTGGCCTATAACCCGGGAGATGATGCGCCAAAGATTCTCGCGACAGGTAAGGGCTATATTGCAGAACGAATTATCGAAGAAGCCAAAGAACATGACGTGCCTTTTTATAAGGATGATAAGCTAGCGGAGACGTTGTCAAAGCTGGAAATTGGGGATGCCATTCCTCCGGAATTATATGAAGTCGTTGCGGAGATTCTGGTGTTTGTTGATGGTATGGATAAGATTAAAGCAAAATTAGATGGCAAGCTTTAGGGGTGTGCTTGATGGTGAATAAGAGACGTATTGGAAATGCTTACGAAGAGCGTGCAGTTTCATTTCTAACAGCAAATGGATTTCAAGTCTTAGATCGAAATTTCTATTCGAAATACGGAGAAATAGATATTATCGCACTGGATTCCGAAAGGTTTTTATGCTTTGTCGAAGTGAAATACAGGAAAAATCATGCTTCCGGAGATCCTCTGGAAGCGGTTACTTATCAGAAACAGAGGAAAATAAGTAGTGCCGCGAGATATTATCTGATGACACATCCAAGATTGCAGAGGTACCAGATACGATTTGATGTCATCGGTATCTTAGGTGATAAGATTTCGCATATGAAAAATGCATTTGAATATATAGGAGCATCATGATTACATTACAGAATTTTAAACAGAAAACAGAGAATAAGATATTTGATCTTGATACAAAAAAGACGTTGGATTATGAACTTCCCATGTTGAAATTTCAGCTTTTCCAGCGAGAAAAAGGGATGCAACATGGATTTTCTACACGATTGGGTGGCGTTAGTACGGGAATTTACGAGAGTTTAAATCTCTCTTTTACAAGAGGGGATGATCCTGCTTCCGTTCTCGATAATTACCGTAGAGTGTCTGATTATTTTGGCGTAGATTTAGAGCATATTGTCACTTCTGATCAGACGCATACAACTAATGTCATAGAAGTTACCTCTCTCCATGGTGGTTCAGGAATTACGAGAGAGCGGGATTTTACAGATGTCGATGGCATGGTGACAAAGGAACCGGGATTATTGCTCGCGACATTTTATGCGGATTGTGTGCCGTTGTATTTCTATGATTCTGTACATAAGGCCATAGGATTATCACATTCTGGGTGGCGTGGAACGGTGAATCGTATGGGTGCGGCCACTTTGGAGAAGATGAAGGAATGTTTCGGAACGAATCCAGAGGATGTTATCGCCGCTATTGGGCCATCGATCTGTCAGGATTGTTATGAAGTTAGTGAAGATGTTGCATTTGCATTTAAAAAAGAATTTTTAAATCAAGAAATCGTTCTTCCAGGAAAGAAGGAAGGAAAATATCAATTGGATTTGTGGAAGGCAAATCGTGAGGTGTTGCTTTCCGCTGGTATAAAGGAAGAAAATCTGGCGGTTACCAATATTTGCACTTGCTGCAATGAACAATTATTATTCTCCCATAGAGCGTCTCAGGGGCGCCGCGGAAACCTCGGAGCATTCTTAATGCTAAAGGGATAAACTTTACAAGAGAAGACAGTTATTGTAAAATCAATCGAGCGTTGTAAATTATGCAGTTTTTGCGTTTTTATAAAGGAGTGAATCATATGAGTAGACCAGTAGTTGCCGTAGTAGGACGGCCAAATGTAGGAAAATCTACCCTGTTTAATGTGTTAGCTGGAGAACGTATCTCTATTGTTAAGGACACACCAGGTGTTACAAGAGATCGAATCTATGCTGATGTAGAATGGTTAAATAAAAACTTTACGATGATTGATACCGGTGGTATCGAACCGGATTCGAAAGATATTATTTTAAGCCAGATGAGAGAACAGGCGCAGATTGCGATTGATACAGCAGATGTGATCATCTTTATCGTGGATGTTCGTCAGGGACTTCAGGATGCAGATCAGAAAGTTGCAGATATGCTTCGTAAATCTCATAAGCCTGTGGTATTGGTTGTAAATAAGGTAGATAACTTTGATAAGTTTATGCCGGATGTATACGAATTTTACAATCTTGGTATTGGGGATCCACATCCAATTTCAGCAGCATCACAGCTTGGATTAGGTGATATGCTGGATGAAGTGATTTCTCATTTCCCATCCGATGCAGATCTTTCTGCAGATGATGATACACCTAAGATTGCCATCGTTGGTAAGCCAAATGTAGGTAAGTCATCTCTTGTAAATAAGCTTGCAGGTGAGAGACGAGTGATTGTATCGGATATCGCTGGTACAACAAGAGATGCTGTCGATACCCGTGTTCGTTATAATAAGAAGGATTATATTCTGATTGATACCGCAGGTCTTCGTCGTAAGAGTAAGATTAAGGAAGATCTGGAACGATACAGTATTGTGCGCGCTGTTGCTGCAGTGGAAAAGGCTGATGTGGTACTTGTTATGATTGATGCTACAGAAGGTGTTACTGAGCAGGATGCGAAGATTGCCGGTATTGCACATGAACGTGGTAAGGGTGTCATCGTACTCGTAAATAAATGGGATGCGATTGAAAAAGATGATAAGACGATGAAACAGCAGACAGAGAAAATCCGTCAGGTTCTTAGTTTCATGTCCTATGCATCCATTTTATTCATCTCTGTTAAGTCTGGTCAGAGACTGGGTAAGATTTATGAGACGATTGATGCAGTGATCGAAAACAACAGTATGCGTATTGCAACTGGTGTATTAAATGAAATTGTTACAGAGGCCGTTGCGATGCAGCAGCCACCTTCTGATAAAGGTAAGAGACTTAAGATTTACTATGTAACACAGGTTGCGGTTAAGCCACCTACATTTGTAATCTTTGTAAATTCTAAGGAGCTTATGCATTTCTCTTATGTGCGTTACTTGGAAAATCGTATCCGTGATTCCTTTGGATTCCAGGGTACATCATTAAAATTTATCATTAGAGAGAGAAAGGAAGGCTAGCATGCTTCTTTATCGCATTATCTCAATTATTATTGGTTACTTTTGTGGAATTTTCTTATCAGGATTTTTCTATGGTAAGAAGAATCATGTAGATATTACAAAACAGGGCAGTGGAAACGTAGGTACAACAAATACGCTTCGTATTCTTGGACCAAAGGCGGGAGCAATTACACTTTTATGTGATTGTTTCAAGGCTGTTTTGGCGGGCTTGATTGCCTATGCCTTGTTCCATAATCAAGTGGAGACATTCAGTCAGCAGTGTTTACTGATTTTATATGGTGCTGTAGGTGCTGTGCTTGGCCATGATTTCCCTTTTTATATGCATTTTAAGGGTGGCAAAGGAATTGCCTGCAGTTTTGGAATGATTTTAATTGCGTTTCCAAAGGCGCTTCCACTTTTGATTCTGATTTTTGTAGTGACCGTATGGATTACACGTTATGTGTCACTGGGATCGATTCTTTGTGCGATTGGATTTATGGTGGAAGTTTATCTGTTTTCCTATCTTGGATGGCTTCCATACCAGGGACGTGATTTAGTGGAAGCAGAAGTGATTGCTACTTTGGCAGCAATTCTTGCAATCTGGCTTCATAGAAGTAATATTGATCGTTTGCTTCATCACAATGAGAATAAGTTTTCATTACATTCTTCTAAGAAGGGAGAAAAATAATGGCGAATGTTTCTGTATTGGGTGCCGGTAGCTGGGGTACAGCGTTGGCTGTATTGCTTCAGGGAAATGGTCACCGTGTGACGCTTTGGTCACATCGTGAGTCACAGGTAGAAGAATTACGATCTACAGGACGAAATGAGAGTAAGTTACCGGGAGTAGATCTCCCAAAAGAGATAATTTATACAGCAGATTTAAAGGAAGCCTGTACGAATCAGGATTTAATCGTATCTGCCGTTCCATCGACTGCAACGCGCAGTACCATGGAAAAAATCAAGGATTATATTTCGGATGGTCAATATCTTATTAGTGTAACCAAGGGTATTGAAGAAGATACGCTTTTTACACAGTGTGAGATTATGAAAGATGTCCTTCCAAATGCGGAAGTTGGTATTTTAAGTGGTCCGAGTCATGCGGAAGAAGTGGTAAAAGGACAGCCTACGGCAATTGTTGCTGGAGCTTCCTCTAGAGCACTTGCAGTTTTTACGCAGGAATTATTTATGAATGATATGTTCCGTGTCTATATCAGTGCCGATTTGATGGGTATTGAAGTGGGCGGATCTCTTAAGAATGTCATCGCACTTGCGGCTGGTATGTCCGATGGACTTGGATTTGGTGACAATGCGAAAGCTGCATTGATTACGCGAGGTGTGAAGGAAATGTCTGAGCTCGCAGTTGCTATGGGCGGTCAGCCAGAGACACTTGGCGGATTAACTGGTATTGGCGATTTAATTGTTACATGTCAGAGTTTACATAGCCGAAATCGAAAGGCTGGTTTTCTGATCGGTCAGGGCATGGACCCAAAGAAGGCAATGGAAGAAGTACATATGGTAGTAGAAGGCGTTTATTCCGCAAAGGCTGCCTTGGCACTTGGTCAGAAGCTGGGAGTGGAACTGCCAATTATTACCTATGTGAATCGTGTTTTATTTGATGGCATGTCAGCGAGAGATGCTGTGATTGAACTTATGACGAGGGATAAGAAATCGGAATCTGACAGCGTAAGCTGGAATTAAGGTTTCCATTTTGATTGAGGAGAACTATAATGAAAATAGAGATTAAGAAATTACAGGAAAGTGCAGTTTTACCGGAAAGAGGTTCTGCTTCAGCAGCTGGTTATGATCTCTTTGCTTGCATGGAGGAAGATGTTGTGATCAAGCCACATGAAACAAAGATGATTGGAACAGGCCTTGCTGCAGCAATTCCAGAAGGATATTTTGGTGGAATTTTTGCACGTAGTGGATTATCTTCAAAGGAAGGACTTAGACCTGCAAATTGTACGGGAGTTGTAGATGCAGATTATCGTGGCGAAATCAAAGTGGCTTTGCATAATGACAGTGAAGTAGAACGCGTTGTAACCGTTGGCGAGAAGATTGCACAACTTGTAGTGCTTCCATTTTTATCTGTAGAGTTTGACGAAGTGGAAACTCTTTCAGAGACGCAGCGTGGAGCTGGGGGATTTGGTTCCACAGGTAAATAGCATAAGTAATGGGAGGTTATAGTGTATGGGAGATTCAATTAGAGAACGTATGATGAAGTTCTATTCTGAGGGCGATGGTTCCATTACCATCAATGCCTGTCAGGGTCATTTTGCAACGAGTCAGTCACATATCAATTATTATATTGATGTTACACGATTAAAGGTGCGTGTAAGTGAGGCAAAAGAGGCGGCTAGAAGCTTACGTTCAAAGCTTATGAACAGAGTGACAACGGTCGATACGATTGTTTGTCTGGATAGTATGGAGATGCTTGGCGGTTTCCTTGCAAATGAATTGGAAAAAGCGGATATCCATATGAATAATATGCATGAAACCATTTATGTTGTTCATCCAGAAGAAAATACCATTCATCAATTTATGTTCCGTGAGAACATTCGCCCTGCAGTCGAGGGTAAACAGGTTATTGTACTTGTAGATACGATGACAACAGGAGAAACGGTATCAAAAGCTCTGGAATGTATTGAATATTATGGTGGAATTATTAATGGTGTTTGCTCTATTTTTAGTACGGTAGATAAAGTTGGTAATCAGGATGTATTTACACTGTTTACGGAGAAAGATTTGCCGGGATATGCAGCATATGCACCGAATGAATGTCCGTTCTGTCAGAAGAAGATTCCATTGGAAGCAATGGTAAATGGCTATGGATATTCAAAATTGTAGAATTTAATCATTCATTTCTCCGGGTGGAAATGCCCGGAGATTTTTTTGCCCAAGTCAAGGAAATGGAAAACATCGGACAGGGCCGTTGGATTTAACAGAACGGTTGTTTGCATTACACAAAACCTTGTGTTATAATCTCGACGAGATAGGCAGATTTTGTGCCTATAATAATGGAAAGGGAAGTTTTATGGCTAAGAAAGAAGTTTATGATGAGAGCAGCATATCAGTTTTAGAGGGGCTGGAAGCAGTTCGTAAACGTCCTGGTATGTATATTGGTTCTGTATCTACTAAGGGTCTCAATCATTGTATCTATGAAATCGTAGATAACTCTGTGGATGAACATCTTGCAGGTTTTTGTACGGAAATCCATGTTACGTTAGAAGCGAATGGATCTTGTACCGTAGAAGACAATGGACGTGGTATCCCGGTAGGTTTACACGCGAAGGGTATTCCGGCAGAACGAGTGGTTCTTACAACATTACACGCTGGTGGTAAGTTTGATGACAGCGCATATAAGACAAGTGGAGGTCTCCATGGTGTAGGTTCTTCCGCTGTCAATGCATTATCAACTTATCTTGATATAGAGATTTCCAGAGATGGATATATTCACCATGATCGTTTTGAGCAGGGACGTCCTGTGGAACAGTTGGTGAACGGATTACTCCCAACCTTGGGAAAAACAAAGAAAACAGGTACGAAGATTAATTTCTTGCCAGATCCAGAGATTTTCGAAAAGACAAGATTTAAAGAAGATGAGATTAAGAGCCGTCTTCATGAGACTGCTTATTTGAATCCAAATCTTACGATTATTTATGATGATCTTCGAACAGATAAATTAGAAGCTCCAGAACATATTGTTTATCATGAACCAGAGGGTATTATTGGATTTGTCAAAGCAATTAATAAGAATGCTGAGCCAATTCATGATGTCATTTATTTTGAAGGGGAAGCAGATAATATCCAGGTTCAGGTTGCCTTCCAGTATGTGAATGAGTTCCATGAGAATATTCTTGGTTTCTGTAATAACATCTATAACTCAGAGGGTGGTACACATATTACAGGTTTCAAGACAACATTTACATCAATTATGAATAGTTATGCCCGTGAGCTGGGTATTCTGAAAGACAAGGATCCAAACTTTACCGGTGCGGATGTTAGAAATGGTATGACTGCGGTTATTTCTGTGAAACATCCGGATCCTCGTTTTGAAGGACAAACAAAGACAAAGCTTGATAACCAGGATGCTGCAAAGTCTACATCCAAGGTTACAAGTGATGAGATTCCTTTGTATTTTGATCGTAATGTAGAAATCTTAAAGAATGTACTTAGTTGCGCGGAAAAAGCGGCTAAGATTCGTAAGACGGAAGAACGTGCGAAGACAAACCTTCTTACAAAGCAGAAGTTCTCCTTTGATTCCAATGGTAAATTGGCAAACTGTGAGAGTCGAGATGCAAAGAAATGTGAAATCTTTATCGTCGAGGGAGATTCCGCTGGTGGTTCCGCAAAGACTGCCAGAGATCGTATGTACCAGGCGATTTTACCAATTCGTGGTAAGATTTTGAATGTAGAGAAGGCTTCCATCGATAAAGTTCTTGCAAATGCCGAAATCAAGACCATGATTAATGCATTTGGCTGTGGTTTCTCCGAAGGATATGGAAATGATTTTGATATTACAAAGCTTCGTTATGACAAGATTATTATCATGGCCGATGCCGACGTCGATGGTGCACATATTGCTACCTTGCTTTTGACACTGTTTTATCGTTTTATGCCGGAACTGATTTATGAAGGTCATGTATATATTGCGATGCCTCCACTTTATAAGGCTATGCCACAGCGTGGAGAAGAAGAATATTTATATGATGATGAAGCATTAGAGAAGTATCGTAAAACACACAAGGGCAAATTTACGTTACAGAGATATAAGGGTCTTGGAGAAATGGATGCGGAACAGTTATGGGAAACAACATTAGACCCTGAAAAACGTATGCTTCGTAAGGTTGAAATTGAGGATGGTCGTATGGCATCAGATGTAACAGAACTTCTGATGGGTAATGATGTACCACCAAGACGTGAATTTATCCATGCACATGCTAGAGATGCGGAATTGGATGTATAGTGTTAGGAGTATTTTATGGTAAATGATAGATTGATTCAGACAGAATATTCTGAAATCATGCAGAAATCTTATATCGATTATGCGATGAGTGTTATTGTAGCACGAGCTCTTCCAGACGTTCGTGACGGTTTGAAACCGGTACAGCGTAGAACACTCTATGATATGTATGAATTAGGAATTCGTTATGATAAGCCTTATCGTAAATCCGCTCGTATTGTCGGTGATACGATGGGTAAATACCACCCACATGGGGATAGTTCTATTTATGGTGCGCTTGTAGTATTAGCACAGGATTTCAAGATGGGATTACCACTTGTGGATGGCCATGGTAACTTTGGCTCCATCGAAGGCGATGGCGCCGCTGCGATGCGATATACAGAAGCGCGTCTTAAGAAGATTACACAGGAAGTATATCTGCAGGATTTGGACAAGGATGTTGTAAATTTCCTTCCAAACTTCGATGAAACAGAAAAGGAACCGGAAGTTTTACCGGTTCGTGTACCAAACCTTTTGGTCAATGGTGCAGAAGGTATTGCGGTAGGTATGGCAACGTCTATTCCAACGCATAACCTTGGAGAAGTCATCGATGGTGTGATTGCATACATGAAGAATCCGGATATGTCTACAGAGGAAATGATGGAATATATTCCTGGTCCGGATTTTCCTACGGGCGGCATTGTTACCAATAAGGATGATCTAAAACAGATTTATTCTACGGGTGTAGGTAAGATTAAGCTGCGTGGTAAAGTGGAAATCGAAAAGATTAAGGGCGGTAAGCAGGCAATCGTTATTACAGAGATTCCTTATACCATGATTGGCGCAAATATCGGTAAGTTCTTAAATGATATTTATAGCTTAGTAGAGACACATAAGACAAATGACATTACGGATATTTCTAATATGTCATCCAAAGAAGGTATCCGTATTGTAGTCGAATTAAAGAAGGGTGCGGATGCTGAAAATGTATGTAACCTTCTTTACAAGAAAACACGTCTGGAAGATACGTTCGGCGTAAATATGCTTGCAGTTTGTGATGGAAGACCGGAAACACTGGGCGTTGTTCCAATGATTCGCCATCATGTAAACTTCCAGTTTGAACTTGCAACAAAGAAGTATACAACTCTTCTTAAGAAGGAACAGGATAAGAAAGAAATTCAGGAAGGCTTAATTAAAGCTTGTGATGTTATTGACCTGATTATTGAAATCCTTCGTGGAAGTAAAAATGTTAAAGATGCCAAAGATTGTTTGATTAATGGAAATGTTGATGCGATCCATTTCAAATCTGCGCAGTCACGCGAAGACGCAAAGCAGTTACATTTCACAGAAAATCAGGCGACGGCAATCCTTGAGATGCGCCTGCATCGATTGATTGGTCTCGAAATTGAAGCTTTGAAGAAGGAATTCGATGAAACCGTTAAGAATATCCAGACATACACAGATATTTTAGAAAATCGAAGCTCTATGGCGAAGGTTATCATGAAGGATCTTCAGAGCATTAAGAAGGAATTTGCAACTCCTCGTAAGACGGTAATCGATAATGTAGCAGAGGCTGTTGTGGAAGAGAAGCCAATCGAAGAAGAAGATGTCGTTGTTCTTCTCGATAAGTTTGCCTATGCGAGAGTGATTGACAAGGCTACTTATGATCGAAATAAGGAAGCTGCCGATAGTGAAAGTAAGAAGATTATCTTCTGTAAAAACCTGGATAAACTGGGTGTATTTACAAGTCAGGGGCAGATGCATCTGATTAAAGTACTGGATTTACCAATGGGTAAATTTAGAGATAAAGGCATTCCGATTGATAATGTAAGTAATTATGATACGCGAAAAGAAGATGTTCTGTTGATTGAAGCATTGCAGAATATGAAGGATAAGAAGATTCTTTTTGCAACCGCTGCAGGTATGGTTAAGGTTGTAGATGGTGGTCTGTTTGATGTTTCTAAGAGAACGACAGCTGCTACAAAACTTGCAGAGGATGATTTGGTGCTTCGCGTTGGTATTGTAGAAGAAGGCGACAATGTCGTTATGTATTCTAAGAATCAGTATTTCCTTAGAATTGATGCTGCGGATATTCCAGAGAAGAAGAAAGCAGCGGTTGGTGTACGTGGTATTCGTTTGGAAGAAGGCGATAGCTTAAAGGGCGTTTGTATCTTGAAACCGGGCGATAATCCTACCGTTAAGGTAAAGAGTAAGAGCGTACAATTAGGGCGTTTACATGTATCACCAAGAGACACAAAGGGTGTAAAGAAATAACAGGAGAAGTGGAATGAATCATAAATATCATATGAATCGACTTTTCCAAATACTGTATCCATTGCTTGTATACTATTTGGTATATCAGGCAATGGATTTCCTGTTTTTGGTTAGTATTGGTTCAAAGGTTAGTCCGTTAACATGTTTGATGCTGTCTGCCATCATTACGATAATTCCTATTTATGTGATTTATCGGAAAGCTCCCATTGTAAGAGCTGAGAAGTGGTTCCGTAGAGAAGATGCTTTCGTTGATCTGGGGTCCATTTTGCTGGTTCTTATTGTCGGCTTAGGATTAAACATTCTGGTTTCACAGTTTCATCTATTACCAGAGACGACATCTTATGAATCGGCATCTAAAGTATTGTATTCGGGTGGTTTTGTAATAAAGATTCTTTGTAATGCGATTTTTGTTCCAGTGTTGGAGGAACTGTTGTATCGAGGAATTATTGCAGGACAATTGGAAGTGATGTATCAGAATAAGAAAATAGCGATTCTTCTTAGTGCAGTTCTTTTTGGCATCATGCATTTTAATGTGGTACAATTCCTATATGCAGGTATCTGTGGAGTCGTATTGGGTATGATTTATTTAAAGAATCATAAAATCTGGGTACCGATCGTTGCGCATGGACTTACAAATCTTATTGTAGTTCTCTATACAACTATTTTTTAACAGGGGGAGTGAAACGATGGAAAAGACAAATAACAAAAATCGAAGTAATATATCAGGAGTACTGGCAGCAGTACTTCTGTTTTTGCTTTTAGGAATTGTTGGTGGATGTATGATTTTCGTACCGGATATGAAGATGATTTATTTCTGTTACATTGCCGGTGGCGTTTTTTTGACCTATGGTTCCTATCTTGTGATTCGTTATTTCGCAAAGAAAGAATATGAAATGGTATCGAACTATCATTTTTCCGTGGGGCTATTGATTTTGATTATGGCTCTTGTGACTTTAATCAGAGCGGAAGAAGTGGTCCAGATTATTACGATTTATCTTGGTATTATGGTTTTAGTGGAAGGCGTTATTTTGTTACAGCATACCATTCAAATGAAGCATATGCAGGGAACCTGGTGGCTGACACTGGTATTTGCTACTGTTTTAATCGTATTTTCTGTTTTGATGTTACTTGCAGAAGAGAGTGTGTTAAATGATTACGCGGATGCATTTTATGTATTCTTGTTTATCATTGGAATCATTGGTGTTATCTCTCAAATTGTAGTAGCCATTCAAACAAATCGATATCATCGCGAGCAGGAATTAAAGAAAGAAGTTGCTTTGCAGGAAGAGGCAGAGGTGACGGAAATGGAAAATCTGGAAGAAAAAGAGGATACGATCAGTCAACTGGAAGAATAGTTTTGTGGGGGAGAATCTATGTCAAATTTAAGTGATTATATCGACTGGCGAGGAGACATTTCCTTTGCGGTGGATCCCTTTAATGAAGTCGATAATTTGGTATTTTCATTTCTTGTATATGCGCATTTTGGCGGGATTGTCCCGGGTCCGGATTGCAAACATACGATTTCCATGCAGAAATTACATGATTTGTTTTTTGCAAAACATAAGGATACAGAATTTGAAAATGCGACGGAAGCTGCGTATACTGCGCCTTTATTGCTGCATAAGATGATTCATGCAGAACGCTATCAGGATATCAAAGTGACTGGGTATGTCAGTCATACGGATGAAGAAACGCAGGTGCAATTTGCCTGCATGACCTATATACTCCCGGATGGAACGAATTTTATCGCCTTTCGTGGAACGGATCATACGATTGTTGGGTGGAAAGAAGATTTTAATATGAGTTTTCTTTATAAAACACCGGGACAAATCATGGCTGCAGAGTATTTGAACAAGAATTTTAAATACACAAGACGGAAGTTGCGAATCGGTGGACATTCGAAAGGTGGCAATTTTGCAGTTTTTGCCGGTGCATTTTGTGCGCCATCCATTCAAAAGAAAATTCTGGATATCTATTCCAATGATGGTCCTGGCTTTCGAGAACAGTTACTATCGGACAAAGGATATCAAAGAATCGTTCCGAAAATCCATCGTATTGTGCCGGAACAATCTGTGGTTTCTATGATGTTTGAAAGTCATGCGAAAAAACAGGTGATTGTCAGTGCGGCCGATGGGTTATTACAACATGATATGATTACCTGGCAGGTCTGTCGTAACCGAATCGTTCCATCGGAACATGGTATTTCAGATCAGAGTTTACGTTTCCAGAAAACATTTCAAAACTGGTTGTCAGAACTGGACGAAGAAACCAGAAAAATGTTTGTAGATGAATTGTTTGGATTGTTAGCAACCGAACAGAGACGTGGTGTTCTTACGATTGACGATTTGATTCAGAATCCAACACAGACGATTCGTGTACTTTCAAAGAATATTGGAGCCGTAAAAGAAGAACATCAGGAAATGTTCAAGGAAGTTCTTCGGAAGCTTGCAATTTCAGGAAAAGATACCATGAAAGATTCCATCTTGGATACAGTGACAAAAAGTGTGAATAATAGCCGAAGAAAGAAAACATTAACGAATAACAAGAAAACGAAAAAATAAGCAAATTGATAGAATAAGTGAGATTTCGCGAGAAAATAGTAGGATTCTTCTTGATTTTGGGATGCGGCAACTGTTGCAACTAAATCGGGAGAATCTTATTATATGAATATCGGTTAGCACTCCATCTAATTGAGTGCTAACAACAGAAAGAAGATTATATTAAAGGAGGCATATATATTATGAAATTAGTACCATTGCAGGATCGCGTTGTATTAAAGCAGTTAGAAGCGGAAGAGACAACAAAGTCTGGTATTATTCTTACAAGTTCAGCACAGGAGAAGCCACAGCAGGCTGAAATCGTTGCTGTTGGACCTGGTGGGGTTGTAGACGGTAAAGAAGTAAAGATGAATGTTCAGGTTGGTCAGAAGGTTATCTATTCTAAGTATGCAGGAACAGATGTAAAACTGGATGACGAAGAATATATTATTGTAAAGCAGGATGATATTCTTGCAATCGTAGAATAATTCGGGAAGGAAGGAATTAGTCATGGCAAAAGAGATTAAATATGGCGCAGAAGCAAGAGCAGCACTTCAGGCTGGTGTAGATAAATTAGCAGATACCGTTCGTGTAACAATCGGACCTAAGGGTAGAAATGTAGTTTTAGATAAGTCTTATGGTGCACCTCTAATCACAAATGATGGTGTAACAATTGCAAAGGATATCGAACTTCCAGATCCATATGAAAATATGGGTGCACAGCTCGTTAAGGAAGTTGCTACAAAGACAAATGATGTTGCCGGTGATGGTACAACAACAGCAACGGTACTTGCACAGGCTATGGTACAGGAAGGTATGAAGAACCTTGCAGCCGGAGCAAACCCAATCGTACTTAGAAAGGGTATGAAGAAGGCAACAGATTGTGCAGTAGATGCCATCGTTAAGATGTCAGCTAAGGTTAATGGCAAGGACCAGATCGCTAAGGTTGCTTCTATTTCCGCTGGAAATGAAGAAGTAGGTCAGATGGTAGCAGATGCTATGGAAAAGGTTTCTAATGACGGTGTTATCACGATCGAAGAATCTAAGACGATGCAGACAGAACTTGATTTAGTAGAAGGTATGCAGTTTGATCGCGGTTATATTTCCGCATATATGTGCACAGATATGGATAAGATGGAAGCAACTCTGGATGATCCATATATCTTAATCACAGATCAGAAGATTACAAATATTCAGGAGATTTTACCACTCTTAGAGCAGATCGTGCAGTCTGGTGCAAAGCTTCTGATTATTGCTGAAG
Organism: Lachnospiraceae bacterium AC2012; assembly: GCA_000702525.1. Lineage (GTDB taxonomy): Bacteria > Bacillota > Clostridia > Lachnospirales > Lachnospiraceae > FD2005. The sequence goes on along the minus strand of JNIN01000001.1, from coordinate 604,057 downwards.
ATGTAGAAGGTGAAGCGCTTACAACATTAATTCTGAATAAGCTTCGTGGAACATTCAATGTAGTAGCTGTTAAGGCTCCTGGATATGGTGACCGTCGTAAAGAAATGCTTCAGGACATCGCTATTTTAACAGGTGGTACAGTGATTTCTAAGGAAGTTGGTCTGGAATTAAAGGATGCTACTATGGATCAGCTTGGTAGAGCAAAATCTGTTAAGGTTAAGAAGGAAAACACAGTAATCGTTGATGGCATGGGCGATAAGGCAGCCATCTCTGATCGTGTTGCACAGATTCGTGGACAGATTGAGGAGACAACATCTGAATTCGATAAAGAGAAGTTACAGGAACGTCTTGCGAAGTTAGCTGGTGGTGTTGCTGTTATCCGTGTTGGTGCTGCAACAGAGACTGAGATGAAGGAAGCGAAGCTTCGTATGGAAGATGCATTAAATGCAACACGTGCTGCAGTAGAAGAAGGTATTATTGCAGGTGGTGGATCTGCATACGTTCATGCAACAGAATCCGTTCAGAAGTTAGTGGATACATTAGAAGGAGATGAAAAGACAGGTGCTAAGGTAATCTTAAAGGCACTGGAAGCTCCATTATTCTATATCTCAGCTAATGCTGGTCTGGAAGGATCTGTCATCATCAATAAGGTGAGAGAATCTGCACCAGGTATGGGATTCAATGCTTATACAGAAGAATATGTAGATATGGTGAAGGAAGGTATTCTTGATCCAGTTAAGGTTACTAGAACAGCACTTCAGAATGCTTGCTCTGTAGCATCTACACTTCTTACAACAGAATCGGTTGTTGCTGACATTAAGGAAGATGTTCCTGCAGCTCCAGCAGCAAATCCAGGAATGGGCATGATGTAATATATATTGTATTTATTAGGAGGAGTGATAAGCCACTCCTCCTTTTTTAATGAATACGGAATTACGATTGTATCGATACTTTAAATATGTTAAAATCGTCACTGTGTGAGTTTTACCGAAAGGTACGAAAGCAAGAATTAGATCGCGAGGGATATTATGAATAAAGTAGCTATTTTGACTGATAGTAATAGTGGTATTACACAAGGACAGGCAGCAGAATGGGGCGTTTATAGCTTACCAATGCCATTCTACATTGATGGCACACTCTATTACGAGGAAATCGATCTCAGTCAGGAGCAGTTTTATGAAAAACTGACAGGTGGCGCAGAGATTACAACATCTATGCCATTGGTTGGTAACTTAATAGACAAATGGGAAGAATTATTGGAAGAATATGATGAAGTTGTATACATTCCAATGTCCAGCGGATTGAGCAGTTCTTGCGAAACCGCATATATGATGGCACAAGATTATGATGGCCGTGTACAGGTAGTAAATAATCAGCGTATTTCCGTTACACAGAAGCTTTCTGTTTGGGAAGCAAAACAGATGGCTGACGCAGGAAAGAGCGCAGAAGAAATTAAAGATTTCTTAGAGGAGACAAAATTTGATTCCTCCATTTACATTTCCTTAAGTACACTAGAATATTTGAAGAAGGGTGGAAGATTAACACCTGCTGTTGCAACGATTGGTTCTCTTTTAAAGATTAAGCCGGTATTGCAGATTCAGGGAGAAAAGCTGGATTCCTTTGCTAAGGCACGTACAGTAAAGCAGTGCAAGCAGATTATGATGGAAGCCATTGAAAAAGATATGGCACAGCGTTTCGATGATCCTACAGGTGAGAATACAATTATCGCCATTGCTCATTCAAATAATTATGAAGAGGCACTTCAGTTTAAAGAAGAATTATTAGAGAAGTGGCCGGGCCATGACATTGTGATTGATCCTCTGTCTCTATCCGTTTCCTGTCATATCGGACCGGGATCGTTAGCAGTAACTGCTAGTAAGAGACATGAGTATTAATATATTTAAGTAATTTTCAATTGAGAAGGAGAATGATTATGGTCACAGCTGTTGTTGGAGCAAACTGGGGAGATGAAGGAAAGGGTAAGATTACAGATACCCTTGCCGAGAAGGCGGATATTATTGTTCGTTTTCAAGGTGGAGCGAATGCAGGTCATACGATTGTAAATGATTACGGCAAGTTCGCATTACACACCCTCCCATCTGGCGTATTTTACGGGCATACAACAAGTATTATTGGTAATGGTGTTGCATTAGACATACCGAAATTATTTAACGAGATTAAATCCATTACAGATAAAGGAGTTCCAACACCGAAGATATTGGTATCTGATCGTGCACAGATTGTTATGCCATATCATGTTCTCTTTGATCAGTATGAAGAAGAGCGTCTGGGTAAGAAGTCATTTGGTTCTACAAAATCCGGAATTGCTCCATTCTATTCTGATAAATATGCGAAGATTGGATTTCAGGTTAGTGAATTATTCGATGAAGATGTTCTAACAGAGAAGGTAGATCGTATCGTAGATATGAAAAATATCATGTTAGAGCATATGTATCACAAGCCAACCATTGATAAGAAGGAATTATTGGATACATTACACGAGTACCGCGATATGGTAGCGCCTTATAAGTGTGATGTTTCAAAATTCCTCTGGGATGCAATCAAAGATGGGAAGCAGATTCTCTTAGAAGGACAGCTTGGTACATTGAAAGATCCGGATCATGGAATTTATCCAATGGTTACATCGTCTTCTACACTTGCTGCTTATGGTGCAATCGGTGCTGGTATTCCACCATATGAAATCAAGAAAATTGTTACGGTTGTAAAGGCATATTCTTCCGCCGTAGGCGCTGGCGATTTTGTTAGTGAAATCTTTGGTGATGAAGCGGATGAACTTCGTCGTAGAGGCGGAGATGGTGGTGAATTTGGTGCAACAACAGGACGTCCTCGTAGAATGGGTTGGTTCGACTGTGTTGCTTCAAAATATGGTTGTAGAATGCAGGGTACAACAGATGTAGCATTTACTGTATTAGATGTTCTTGGATATCTTGATGAGATTCCGGTTTGTGTCGGTTATGAAATTGATGGAGAAGTTACAACGGACTTCCCGGTAACACCTCTTCTTAATAAGGCAAAGCCGGTATATAAGGTGCTTCCGGGTTGGAAGACAGATATTCGAGGTATTAAGAAGTACGAAGATCTTCCTGAAAATTGTAGAAAATATATTGAGTTCGTTGAAGAACAGATTGGTTTCCCAATTACTATGGTTTCTAATGGACCAGGAAGACATGATATTATTTATCGCTAGTTTGTATATGATTTTTGATGCAGGGAATGTAATTAACATTCCCTGTTTTTCTAATTGTATATAAAACATATACAAATAATTCACAAAAATTTCACGTAAACGATTCTTGAAAAGAGTAGGATGGAATTGTTGATTAATTACTAGGAGGAAACGTCGTGATTACATTAAGTCACCTTACAAAGAAGTATGGAGATAAGGTCGCTGTAAAAGATCTTAGTCTTTCCATGGAAAAAGGTAAGATTTATGGACTTCTTGGACCAAATGGTGCAGGTAAGTCAACTACTATGAATATGATGACTGGATATATTGGTGCAACTTCAGGTGAAGTGAAAATCAATGGCTATGACATCTTTACAAATAGTAAAAAAGCAAAGGCACAGATTGGATATCTTCCGGAGATTCCACCGGTATATCCGGATATGACTGTACGAGAATATCTGACATTTGTTGCAAATCTTAAGAAGGTTCCTAGAAAACAGAGAACAGAGATGATTGATAAGATTTGCGAGCAGACGGGTCTTACTTTAGAGCAGTATCGATTAATTCGTAAGCTTTCTAAGGGATATCGTCAGAGAGTTGGTCTTGCACAGGCTTTGATTGGTAATCCAGAAATATTAATTTTAGATGAACCTACGGTTGGTTTAGATCCTATCCAGATTAAGGAATTTAATCAGTTATTATTAGATATAAAAGAAGATCATATCATTCTGATTAGTTCTCATATTTTATCTGAGATTCAGGAAATTTGTGATTATATCTTTATGATTGCACATGGACGTCTTGTGCTTTCTGATAGCACATTATCGATTACTTCACAGTTTACTGGATCAAAGAAGGTTTCTGTATCCGTTAAGGGTGAGAAAGAAGATATGCTTCTTGCACTGCAGGCACTTCCATGTGTTTCAGAAGTTTCTTTTGAAGGGGAACAGAAGGGTGTATGCAAATTTATTGTTACATCTGTGGATATGCATGATATTCGAGAAGAAGTATCGAATGTACTTGGAAGTATGAATTGCCCAATTTTTGAAATGCAGCTTTTGGAGCAGTCTTTGGAAGATATCTTTATGGATAAGGTATTTCATTTCGAAGAAACACAGGAAGATGACGAGACAGAAGTGGAGAATATTGTCGATCAAAAAACGGACAAGAAACATCGTTTCCCTCGTTTTAAGAATCCTTTTAAGAAAAATAAAAAGATTAAGAAATTTAACGAAGAAACGGAGGTTGAAGAATAAGTATGTTCGCTATATTTAAACGTGATTTTAAGTCTTTATTTCAGAATGTGGTGGGCTGGTTATTTATAGGAATTACACTTGCGTTATTCGGTTTGTATTTCTTTGCGTATAATCTTTCTTATGGTTATCCATCCATTGCTTATACGCTTTCCGCTACGACATTTATTTATATTATTACCGTTCCGCTTCTTACGATGCGTGCATTTGCGGAAGAACGTAAGAATATGACAGATCAGTTACTTCTTACGTCACCGGTTTCTGTAGGAAAGATTGTTTTTGGAAAATTCCTTGCTATTGCAACAACATTGTTTATTGTAGTTGTTGTTATGTGTTTGTCACCTGTTTTCCTTAGTTTATTTGGAACGGTATCATTTCCAGAAAACTATACAGCAATCCTTGGTTATTTCCTTTATGGATTAACCTGTATTGCGATTGGTGTTTTGATTTCCTCTTTTACAGAGAGTCAGATTATTGCAGCGGTTTTAACAGTAGCAGTTCTGTTCCTTGGATTCATGATGAATTCTATTACGAATTTGATTTCTAGCGATGGAAATCTGTTTACAACGGTTTTAAATTGTTATGACCTTGTAACACCGGTCAATAATTTCTTTAGCGGTACATTAAATCTTGCAAATATTATTTATTATATTTCGATTATTGTACTTTGCCTCTTCTTAACAACGCAGATTATTTTGAAGAGAAGATGGACGATTAGTTCTAAGAGAATTCGTACTTCTGTATTCTCTGTATCAGCGATTGTATTGATTTTTGCCATTGTGATTGCTGGAAATGTTGGAGCTACATTTATTCCGGATAATATCAATAGTATTGATATGACACAGAAGAAGCTCTATACCTTAGAGGATGAAACAAAAGAATATTTAGAGACTTTGAATCAGGATGTTACGATTTATGTTTGTATTGCAAAGTCTTCCGCAGATTCTACATTAGCAAAGACTTTAAAGAGATTTGAAGCTGCAAATAGTCATATTACCGTAGAGTATGTTGATCCGGAAGAAAATCCAACATTTGAGTCAACGTATACGGATGAATCTTTGACTGATAACAGTATGATTGTTGTCTGCGGTGATCGTGTTTCTATTGTTAGTTATGATGATATTTATGAATATTCCGTTGATTATACAACTTATACACAGTCTGTATCAGCCTATGACGGAGAGGGACAGCTGGTTTCTGCTCTTCAGTATGTAACATCTGATAATCAGTCATTGGTTTATGAGATTACAGGTCACAATGAAACTGCTTTAGCGGGTGACTATGAAACTGTATTTTCAAAAGCGAATATGAATTTAGAAGAAGTCAATCTTATGGATGTAGATTCACTTTCTGTGGATGAAGTTTCTGGAGTGATTATTAACGGACCTTCTTCTGATTTCTCAGAAGATGATGCAGCAAAAGTTATCGATTATATCAATAACGGTGGTAAAGTTATTATTACTTTAAATGCTGTAAATATGAGTGATATGCCAAACTTCCAATCCATTTTGAATGCTTATTCTGTTTCTGTAGTAGATGGTGTAGTGCAGGAAAATGATGGAAATAATTATTATCAGAATCAGTATTATTTGTTACCAACGATTGAGAGTACAGATATTACCTCGGATTTAAATGGTTATGTATTAATGTTAGAAGCTGTCGGTATGACATATGAAGAATCTGATTCTTATGCATTTAATCCATTGCTTACAACTTCCGACTCTGCGGTTTCTTTACAGATAACTACGGATGAAGAATCTGGTTCCAAGAAAGCATCGACCGATGTAGCAGCTGAGGGACCATTTAATTTAGGTTTGGAAGTTGCATCGGATGGTGAAAATTATAATTTCTATATCTTTGGATCTTATATGATGTTTAATGATAATGTAGATCAGGTTGTTTCAGATACGAATATGCAGGTATTCAAGAATATTGTTTCGACATTTAATACCGACGAGGATGCCCAGACAGTTGTAGTTGATAGTAAATCTTATTCTACAGACTATCTGGTATTCACTGCCGGAGCAATTATCTGGTATGGAGTTGTTTGGGGATTTATTCTTCCAGTACTCCTGATTTTAATTGGAATTATCGTCTTCGCTAGAAGAAGAATCTGTAAATAATTCCTCTTCCGGTTCATTTTTAGGAGCGATACGAAGAAAAATTTCAATAACCCAGATAAAAACCGGGATGATAATTGTTGCTCCAATAGAAGCAGTCAGATAACGCATAGTGCTTGTAGAATCTAGGATTGCAGCTACCAGGGTAGATGCGTATAGAAGTACAAGTGCTATGATGCCAATGACTGCGATGATTTGTTTTGCTTTTTTCATGATGTTTGCCTCTCTTATTGTTTTATGCTATCTATGTTATTGTATGGATGCATAGGAAGTCAAATGGTTATGAATACTAGTTCACAAACATTTCTAATCATGGTAAAATGATTTCGTTGTTAAATTTATGTAAAGGTGGTATTAGACTATGGCTTTATTAGAACAGTGGAGAAGCATGGCCTACAATCGTGAAGAAGATCAGGCAAAGCTTCAGAAATTATGGAATGATTATTTCGCAAAAGAAAAAGAGATATATGAAATCCTGTTAACAGATCCAGATAATGTTGTAAAAGGTACTGTTAAGGAACTTGCTGATCATTTTAAGATTGATATCATGACAATGACAGGTTTCCTTGATGGAATCAACGATAGTTTGGTTGAGCCAAATCCAATCGAAACAATGGAAGAAGATACGGTAGTATCTCTTGCATTTGACAAAGAAAGACTGTATATGAATATGGTTGATGCAGAAGCAGATTGGTTATATGGATTAGAGCAGTGGAATCGTATCTTTGATGCGGATAAGCAGAAAGAGCTTTATCGTGCACAGAAATCTTCTCATACGATTGTACGTGCGAAGAAGATTGGTAGAAATGATCCATGTCCATGTGGCTCTGGTAAGAAATATAAGCAGTGTTGCTTAAAGAAGGACCAGGCTGCTGAGCGCGAAGCTCGTATGGCTAAATAAGTCGTTCATACAAAGAAAACACTTTCAAAATTCACGAGGAGTTTTGAAAGTGTTTTTTTCTTTTTAGAAGTATTTATTTATTTTGGATTTTTTCTATTGTTTCAAAGAACGTTGGATAAGAGATCTCTATGCATTCTGGATGATCGAAGGTTGTCTCGCCTTCTGCAATGAGCCCGGCTATGGCAAAAGCCATTGCAATTCTATGATCCAGATGTGTCTGAATTCTAGTTCCGTGTAACGTTTGGTTGCCTTCAATAATCATACCATCTTCGGTTGGCGTAATATGGCAACCCATGGCGCATAGATTCTCACATACGGTATCAATGCGGTTGGATTCTTTTACTTTTAGCTCGGCAGCATCTTTAATGACGGTTTGTCCTTCGGCTTGACTTGCAAGAACAGCAATCACTGGTACTTCATCAATCAGGGAAGGAATCAGTTCCTTGTCGATTGTGATGCCATGCAGATTTGAAGTTTGCACCAGGATATCTGCAACCGGTTCTCCGGAAATGATACGTTCGTTAAGTAATTTCATATTGCCGCCCATGCGCTTTACAACTTTTAAAATACCCGCTCTGGTTGGATTGGTATTTACATTTTTTATCAATAGTTCTGCATTTTTACAAAGTAATCCTGCGACAATGAAATAAGCTGCGGAACTGATATCTCCAGGGATGGCAATCTTTTGCCCATGAAGATCCGTTAATCCTTTGATCGTAGCACATGTACCAATGGATGTGACTTCTCCACCGAATCCATTGATCATAAGTTCCGTATGGTTTCTGGATAGGATGGGTTCGGTAACCGAGGTTTCCCCTTCTGTGAATAATCCGGCGAGCAGTATCGCGGATTTCACCTGTGCAGAAGCAACTGGAGAAGAATAGTGAATCGGATGCAGTGCGGTTCCCTTGATGGTAATGGGAGCGCAATCATTTCCTAAATCAGAATAGATGCAAGCCCCCATATCCTGAAGAGGTCGAATAATGCGCTTCATCGGTCGCTTTTGAATGGAAGCATCCCCATTGATATGTGATGTGAAATTTTGCGCGCATAGGATACCACTGATAATTCGCGTGGTTGTGCCGCTGTTTCCGGTATCTAACACTTCTGTAGGCGCTGTTAAGCCATGAAGACCTTTTCCATGAATGACCACGTGGTCTGCTTCTTTTTGAATCGCAATCCCCAATTTTTGAAAACAGGAAATTGTGGATCGGCAATCCGCTCCATCAAGAAATCCATTTAATTCTGTGATGCCTTCCGCAATGGATCCAAGCATAATTCCGCGGTGTGATATCGATTTGTCTCCGGGGATTTGAATCTCACCCTTTAATGATGTTACTTTTTCAATCATCCTATAATGCCTCTATTTCTTTCGATGTATACGATAGGTTTTACGAAGTATTTCAATTGCTTTTTCCATGGATTCTAAATCATACATCTCAATATGCAAGACGCCATCCTGGAATTCTCGATTATGAATAATCCCAATGTTTTTAATGCTTAATTTTTGTTCTGCAAGCGATGCTGCAATGGTTGCGATTCCGCCGACCTTATCATCCAGATCCAGATAAAATTCAAACACATCGGGTAAGACTCCCTTCTTTTTGATAGGGAGGGAATCTCGGTATTCTTTTGCATGGGAAAAGTATGTTTCAATTTCTTTTGGATTGCCGTCTGCTATAATCTGTCGGAATTCCAATAATTGTTCTTTGTATGCGTCAATCAATGTCAAAATCTTATCCCTGTTGGCAGTACAAATGTGTTGCCACATAACAGGAGAAGAGGAGGAAATTCTTGTGATGTCGCGAAATCCTCCTGCCGCAATGGTCTTCAAGATTTCCCTGTCGTCATCCCGCTTACAAACGAGATTTACAAGCGAAGCAGAAATCACATGTGGAAGGTGACTGATTGTGGCGGTTGCATAATCATGTTCTTCCGGTGACATTTTGATGGGAATTGCACCAAGTGTTTCGATATAGTGATGAAATTCCTGGTAAATGCACGGATCGATGGCATCGGAACAGGTCAGAATATAATAGGCGTTTTCTAATAACTGGGTAGAAGCGTTTTGAAAACCAATCGTTTCTGACCCAGCCATTGGATGGCCGCCAATAAACTGGGATTCCAGTCCGAGACGTAAAATTGCCTCCTGAATATCGCATTTTACCGATCCAACATCCGTGAGTAAACAGTCTTTTGATAACATTGGTTTTAGCTTTTCCAAATAGGAAATGTTAATGCCCACCGGAGCACATAAGAAGATGATATCGCAGGTAGCATAAGCCTTTAAATCCAGCACGGTATCATTTTCAATAACGCCAGCACGATAAGCTTCCTTCAAAGTGCTTTCCCGGGAAGCCAGGGCATAAATTTTCGTATCCGGATAACGCTTTTTGATATTTTTGGCAATCGAGCCGCCAATTAAGCCTAAACCAATAAATGCTATGGTATCTTTTTTCATGATAAAACTCCCAAGTTTTTTCTAAAATCTATTCTATAGTAATGATTTATTGACAAAAAGTCAACGCTTTAACGCATAAAAGAAAATTCGTCAAAAGAGTGATAATTCCTTGACAAATGGACACCTTATGATAGAATTTTAAGGAATGTTATTTGAGTCGGTAGGAGGAAGAAACGAGATGGCAGAACCATATAATCACAAAGCTGTCGAGAAGAAATGGCGTAAACATTGGGAAGAACATCCAATCAACGTCAACGACGGTAAAAAAGATAAATATTATTGCTTGGATATGTTTCCATATCCATCAGGTAATGGACTTCATGTAGGACATTGGAGAGGATATGTTATTTCTGATGTTTGGTCCAGATATAAATTAATGCATGGATATTACGTAATTCATCCAATGGGATGGGACGCTTTTGGTCTTCCTGCTGAGAATTATGCGATCAAGATGGGAACACATCCTGCAATTTCAACTGAGGCAAATATTTCTAATATCAAGCGTCAGATTCAGGAAATCGCTTCTATCTATGATTGGGATATGGAAGTAAATACAACAGATCCTAAGTTCTATAAGTGGACACAGTGGATTTTCGTTCAGATGTTTAAGAAGGGTCTTGCTTATGAGAAGGAAATGCCAATCAACTGGTGTCCATCATGTAAGACAGGTCTTGCAAACGAAGAAGTTGTAAATGGTAAGTGCGAGCGTTGTGGCGCTGACGTTACAAAGAAGAACTTAAAGCAGTGGATGCTTAAAATTACAAATTATGCAGATCGTCTGTTAGATGATTTGGATAAGCTTGACTGGCCTGAAAAGGTTAAGAAGATGCAGTCTGACTGGATCGGTAAATCTACAGGTGCAGAAGTGAATTTCAAGATTGATGGAACAGATCAGGAAATTACAGTTTATACAACTCGTCCAGATACACTTCATGGATGTACATTCCTTGTTATGGCTCCTGAACATGAATTAGCTCTGGATATCACAACAGAAGAACATAAGGCTGAAGTAGAGGATTATATCTACCAGACATCTCTGAAGTCTTCTGTAGATCGTCTTCAGGCAAAAGAGAAAACAGGTGCATTTACAGGTGCTTATGCTATCAATCCAATTAATGGCAAGAAGGTACCAATCTGGCTTTCTGACTATGTACTTGCAGATTACGGTACAGGTGCTGTTATGTGCGTACCTGCGCATGATGATCGTGATTTCGCTTTTGCTACAAAGTTTGAAATTCCAATCGTTCAGGTTATTGCTAAGGACGGCAAGGCAATCGACCATATGGAAGAAGCTTACACCGACGCCGTTGGAACAATGATTAATTCCGGTGACTGGAATGGTATGGAATCTGCTGTACTGAAGAAAGAAGCTCCAGAAATGATTGAAAAGGCTGGATTTGGTAAGAAGCAGACAAATTACAAGCTTCGTGACTGGGTATTCTCACGTCAGAGATACTGGGGTGAACCTATTCCAATCGTACATTGTCCAGATTGTGGATGTGTTCCAGTTCCAGAAGATCAGTTGCCATTATTACTTCCAGAGGTAGAGTCTTATGAACCTACAGGTACTGGAGAATCTCCACTCGCAGCAATGGAAGATTGGGTAAATACAACTTGTCCTTGCTGTGGAAAGCCAGCAAAGAGAGAAACAAATACGATGCCTCAGTGGGCTGGTTCTTCTTGGTATTTCCTTCGTTATGTAGATAATAAGAATGACGAAGAATTAGTATCTAAGGAAAAGGCAAATAAGTATCTTCCTGTAGATATGTACATCGGTGGTGTTGAGCATGCCGTTCTTCACTTACTGTATTCTAGATTCTATACAAAGTTCTTACATGATATCGGTGTTGTTGACTTCGATGAACCATTTGTGAAGTTATTCAACCAGGGTATGATTACTGGTAAGAATGGTATTAAGATGAGTAAGTCTAAGGGAAATGTTGTTTCTCCAGATGATTTAGTTCGTGATTACGGTTGCGATAGCTTAAGACTGTATGAGCTTTTCGTTGGACCACCAGAACTTGATTCTGAATGGGATGATCGAGGAATCGACGGTGTTTACCGTTTCATTTCCAGATTCTGGAACCTTGTATTAGATCATAAGGATGATAATGTAGAAGCTACAAAAGAGATGATCCGTATCCGTCATAACATGGTTTATGATATTACAACTCGTCTTGAAAACTTCGGTTTAAATACGGTTATTTCTAAGTTTATGGAATATAACAATACATTAATCGATTTAGCAAAGAAGGGTGGCATTGATAAGGAAACTCTTGAAACATTTGTAATCCTCCTTGCACCATTTGCTCCTCATATTGCAGAGGAACTCTATGAAAAGTTAGGACATGATACATCGGTATTCGATGCGGGATGGCCAACATATGACGAGAAGATGATGGAAGCGGATGAAATTGAAATTCCAGTACAGATTAATGGTAAGACAAAGGTTGTTATCTCTGTTGCTAAGGATATTTCAAAGGATGATGCGATTGCTAAGGGTAAGGAAGCACTGGGAGATAAGCTTACAGGAAATATTATCAAAGAGATTTATGTTCCTGGTAAGATTGTAAATATCGTAGCTAAATAATAAGTGTTTTTAGACTAAGATTAAAACACATCGCACCATATTCTGCGGTGTGTTTTTTTCGAAATGAGGAAGGTTTTTATGGAAAGAATTAAGATGACTACACCACTCGTCGAAATGGACGGCGATGAAATGACAAGAATTTTATGGAAGATGATCAAAGATGATTTGATTCTTCCATTTGTTGATTTGAAATCGGAATACTATGATCTTGGATTAGAGCATAGAAATGAGACGAATGATCAAGTGACTGTTGATGCAAGTAATGCGACAAAGAAATATGGAGTTGCTGTAAAGTGTGCAACAATCACACCAAATGCAGCTCGTATGACGGAATATAACCTGAAAGAAATGTGGAAGAGTCCGAATGGAACGATTCGTGCTATGCTGGATGGTACGGTATTTCGTGCGCCGATTGTCGTAAAGGGAATCGAACCTAATGTACGTACATGGAAGAAACCGATTACCATTGCGAGACATGCCTATGGCGATGTCTACAAAGCAACAGAGATGAAAATCCCTGCGGCTGGCAAAGTAGAACTTGTATACACAAAGGAAGACGGCACAGAAGAGAGAGCATTGATTCATAACTTCACAGGTGCCGGTGTAGTACAGGGTCAGCACAATGTTTGTGCATCTATTGAGAGCTTTGCGAGAAGTTGTTTTGAATATGCTTTATCTACAAAACAGGATTTATGGTTCTCCAGCAAAGATACGATCTCAAAGAGTTATGACCATACATTTAAGGATATTTTCCAGGAAATCTTCGATGCAGAATATAAGGAAAAATTCGATGCCTGCGGGATTGAATATTTCTATACATTGATTGATGATGCAGTAGCTCGTGTAATGAAATCAGAAGGTGGATTTATCTGGGCATGTAAGAACTATGATGGCGATGTTATGTCAGATATGATTTCATCTGCTTTCGGTTCTCTTGCTATGATGACTTCGGTTCTGGTATCACCTCACGGATATTTTGAATATGAGGCCGCACATGGTACTGTTCAGAGACATTACTATAAACACTTGAAGGGTGAAAAGACCTCTACCAACTCGGTGGCAACTATTTTTGCATGGAGTGGTGCCCTGAGAAAACGAGGAGAACTTGATGAACTTCCAGAACTTGTGAAGTTCGCAGACGATCTGGAAAAGGCTTGCCTTGGAACAATTGAAAGCGGTATTATGACGGGCGATTTAGCACGTATTACAACAATCAAAAATCCGAAGACGGTTGATTCTGAAGGTTTTATCAAAGCCATTCGTAAAACTTTGGAGGAAAACCTATAAATGGTACTTTCTATACAGAACGTCAGTAAATCCTTTAGCGCCGGTCCGGTGCTAAAGGATATTTCTTTTCAGGTAAATGAAGGAGATAAACTGGCGATAATTGGAAATAATGGAACCGGAAAATCTACGTTGCTCAAGATTATTGTCGGCGAAGAACATGAAGACAGTGGCGAGATTGTACTCGGTAAAAATGTCACACTTGGATATTTAGCACAGTATCAGACGGATACTCTTTCTGGAAATATCTATGATATCGTACTTTCTGCAAGAGAGGACTTGCTCCATATGGAGAAGGAACTTCGCAATATGGAAATGAAAATGTGCGATGTTGATTTGAGTGAGATGGATCATTTCATGGATGTTTATCACAGAAAATCCAAGGAATTTGAAGATTTAGGTGGATTGACATTTCGAAGTGAAGTCAGTGGTGTGTTAAAGGGCCTTGGATTCTCAGAAGAGGATTTTGAAAAGGATTTAGAGACACTTTCCGGCGGACAGAAGACACGTGTTGCGATGGGACGCTTATTGATTCAAAAGCCATCTGTTTTGCTCTTAGATGAGCCGATTAACCATCTGGATTTGAATTCCATTCAGTGGTTGGAAGGTTATCTCGCACAATATGATGGAGCAGTTATTATCGTTGCGCATGATCGATATTTCCTTGATCGTGTCGTGAATCGTGTTGTTGATTTATCGAATCATACGGCGGTATGTTATAAGGGCAATTATTCTGAATTTATGCGCCAGAAAGAAGAGCGCATGAAGACGATGCTTCGACAGTACGAGAAGCAGGAAAAGTATATAGAACATCAGGAAGCGGTTATTGATAAGTTGCGTCAATTTAATCGTGAAAAATCGATCAAAAGAGCGGAGTCTCGTGTAAAAGCGTTGGATAAGGTGGAACGAATCGATGCTCCGATGATGGATTCTCAGAAAATGGTGCTTTCTTTAGAACCAGATGTTCGCTCCGGAAATGATGTCTTGACGGTAGATGGTATTTCGAAATCTTATGATGGAGAATCTTTGTTTGAAAATCTGAGCTTTTCCTTACATAGACAGGATCGTGTTGCCATTCTTGGAGATAATGGTACGGGTAAAACAACGATTCTGAAGCTGATTACCGGTAGAAAAGACAAGGATGCTGGTGTGATTACGCTTGGCGCGAATGTAACGGTTGGATATTATGACCAGGAACAACAGGAATTAGACGAAGAGAAAACGCTTTTTGAAGAAATGCAGGATGCTTATCCAAATTTAAATGATACGCGTATTCGAAATGTTCTTGCAGCATTTTTATTTACAGGAGATGAAGTATTTCAACCAATTAAGACCCTAAGTGGTGGAGAACGTGGTAGAATATCCTTAGCGAAACTTATGTTGTCTGGAGCAAACTTTTTGATCCTCGATGAACCGACAAACCATCTGGATATGGAATCCAAAGAGATTTTGGAACATGCTTTATCTGGATACACCGGAACGTTGCTCTATGTATCGCATGACCGATACTTTATTCAAAAGACAGCGACTCGTATTTTAGAATTAGAGGATCATTCGTTAACAGAATACCAGGGCGATTATGAATATTATTTGCGTAGAAAGGAAGAGTTAAAGGAAAAGGCAGCTCTCTCTACAGCAGATTCGACAAAGGATGCTTCGAGATCGCAGGAACAAGGAAAAATGGATTGGGCTTCGCAGAAAGAAGAAGCGAAGCGTATTCAGAAACTGGAACGCGAAAAAGATGCAATAGAAGCAGAGATTACTGATTTAGAAGAACAGCTAAGCTTTATTGAGAAAGAATTTGAAAAAGATGAGGTTGCTCATAATTCTGCTAAGCTGAATGAATTGACGGAAAAACAGGCGGCATTAAATGCTCGTCTGGAGCAGTGTTACGAGAAGTGGGAAGACTTGGAAATGGCACTCTCATAGATGCAATCGAATGTTTGTTAAATGTTTGACAGACTCAAAAAAAGCATCTATAATTTTAATATAATTAGATGGGAGAAAACGGCATGGAAAAAGAAATTTCACAAGCAGTAATACGCAGAATGCCAAGATATTATAGATATTTGGATGAATTGCTCGATGCGGGAACCGAACGAATCTCATCCAATGATCTTAGCAAGAGAATGCATGTTACAGCTTCACAAATCAGACAGGATTTAAATAATTTTGGTGGATTTGGACAGCAGGGATATGGTTATAATGTCAAATTCCTTCATGAAGAAATTGGTAAGATTCTTGGATTAAATGAATCACATAATGTGGTTGTGATCGGTGTAGGTCATTTAGGACAGGCGATTGCCAATTATTCCAATTTTGCTGGTTTAGGATTTAAAATTACAGGTCTTTTTGATGTGGATCCAGCGATTGTCGGTAAGGAAATCAATGGCGTCGAAGTACACCATATTGATGATTTAGAGGAATGCCTAAAGGATCGAAATGTGGATATCGCTGCGCTTACCCTTCCAAAATCACAGGCGGAGAAGACAGCCCGTAAGCTGGTGGAGCTTGGTGTAAAGGGTATCTGGAATTTTGCATTGGTGGATTTAGATGAATTAGATAATGTTACGGTTGAGAATGTTCATCTCTCTGATACTTTAATGCAGTTATCCTATAATATTACGAAGAAGAATTAATATAAAAGGTGTAATTATGGATGAATCCTCATTTGAAAGAGCGTTAGAATCTGCCAAAATTCCGATTCTGGTATTAGATCAGAAATGGCACCGCTTGTTTGCAATCTCTGGTAAGCCGGATGAGGTGAAAGCGGTTGAAGCGGAGTTAAATGAGCTTCTGCAACGACAGGGAAAATTGAATACAGATTTAAAAGGGCTCAAGAAGGTGAAGTCAGATCTGATGCAATCCATCGTTGATCATATGGATGCAAAAGATGAAAATAAGACCACTCCAGAGGGACAAAAAAAGGCTGAAACGGATAAGCGCCTTATGGATGAGTTGAATGAAAAAATGGATGCCTACGAGGATGAGCTCTTAGATCTCCCGAAATTGATTCAAGAGAAAAATCATGAATTGATGATGCTTACGATGACATTTTCTTATGATAAACTTCGAACGAATGAATCTGATATTCAGAGTATTTCTGAATGGATTCAGAAAATTCGAGTGGAATTAAAGAGAAATATTATTCGAAAACAAAATCGAGAGATTAACAATAAAGAAATCTATTCTTATATGCATGATATCTTTGGAAAAGACGTGATCACATTATTTGATGTACATTACGAAGATATGGATGTAACACGTGCCGAAAAGAAAGCGAAGGAACAACTTGCAGCTGAAAATGAAGCAATCGTGAAGGAAGAATCCGATGGTGCTGTTACGGAAAAGCAAACATCGGATGGAGAAAATAACGAAGAACCAAAAGAACTAGAAAATTACGAAACGTGATATACCTCACCAATTGGTGAGGTATATTTTCCATGCGAGGAAATGATATGAAGCATATTTACAATAGTAAACAGATGTATCAGATCGAAGAGAACGCTATACAGCAGTTTTTTATTCCATCGATGGTTTTGATGGAACGTGCGGCATTGAAAGTTGTCGAAGAAATCTATCATTTACATCTGGAAAATCGAAGAATCATCGTTCTTTGCGGTACTGGTAATAATGGCGCAGATGGAATTGCCGTCGCCCGCATGTTAGCGGAACGAAAAAGAGATGTCGCAGTTTTCCTTATTGGTGATTATACCAAGTGTACCGAGGAAAATAAGCGGCAATTAAAGATGTTAGATGCCTATAAAGTTCAGAAACTTATGGAATTACCACAAGAAGATGAGAATATCGTATATGTCGATGCTCTGTTTGGCATTGGCTGTAGTCGTCCAATTGATGGCTTGGCTTTTCAAGTGATTCGTGAAATCAACAAACGGAAAGGCTATAAAATTGCCATTGATATTCCAAGTGGCATTGATTCCTTTGGCCATGTTCAGAGTGTCGCATTTCAGGCAGATACGACGGTAACATTTTCCTATCAGAAGGTTGCACAGGCATTGTATCCGGGTCATTCTTATGCCGGTAACATTTGCATTGCAGATATTGGAATCAATGAGCAGATGACAGATCCGCAAGAAGGATATTTCGGCATAGAAGATGCGGATTTAAAATCTAAAGTACCGGTTCGTGCGAAGGATGGAAATAAAGGTACGTTCGGGAAGCTCCTTGTGATTGCCGGTTCCTTCGGCATGGCAGGTGCAGCGTATTTTTCAGCCAAAGCAGCTTATCTATGCGGCGCGGGAATGGTAAAGATTATGACGCCGGAAGCCAATCGCATCTTTTTGCAGGAGAAATTACCAGAAGCCATTCTCTCGGTATATGATGGAACATGGGAAGAAGCAAAGGTTTTGGAGGATCTGCAATGGGCCGATGCGATTTTAATTGGCCCTGGTCTTGGAAAAGAAGAATCTATGGCAGAACTGCTTCAGTTTGTCCTTACAAATGCAGCTGTTCCGGTTGTTTGCGATGCAGACGGTCTAAATCTTTTATCCGAAAATACATCGATGTTATTGCAACCGCATACGGACTTCGTTTTGACACCGCATTTAGGAGAAATGAGTAGACTGCGAAAGGAAAGTATTTCCTATATCAAGGAGCATCTGATCGAAACAGCCGAGGAATTTGCCAGAGATTATCAAGTGATTATGGCATTAAAAGATGCGGTTTCTGTCTGTGCGATTCCTTACGAGAAAACCTATCTGAATCTGTCTGGAAACGATGGAATGGCGACTGCAGGCTCGGGTGATGTGCTATCGGGAATCATTGCAGGACTGATCGTGACGGGAATGAACCCATCGGAAGCGGCGCCATATGGAATGTACTTACATGGTAGGGCTGGAGATGCTGCATTTCATAGAAAATCAGCCTATAGTTTAATGGCTTCAGATATTTTAGACGGGATTTCTGAGGTTTTTAGTGAAATACAATCGTAAAATTGCTATAATAAAGTTTCAATGTGTGTTTTTAGGAGGAAATTTTAATTATGGATAAAAACCGTGTATGGGCAGAGGTGGATCTTGATGCAATCAAGAACAATATGGAAGCCATGCATGAGAACCTGAAACCGGGTACCAAGATGATGGCCGTTTTAAAAGCGGATGGATATGGACATGGAGCCGTTGAAATCGCAAAAATGCTTGAAAATGTGTCCTATGTCTTTGGATATGCTGCAGCAACGGTAGATGAAGCAATGGATTTAAGAGCAGCAGATATTAAAAAACCAATTTTGATTTTGGGTTATACTTTTGAAGATACTTATGAGGATATGATTATAAATGATATCCGACCTACATTTTTCACATATCAGGATGCCAAGAGATATGCGGATGCTGCTGAGAAACTACATAAAGTAGCTCCGATTCATCTTGCCATTGATACTGGTATGGGCCGCATCGGCTTTCAGATGAATCGTGATTCGGTAGAAGAAATCAAACGTATTTCAGAACTCGCATCCATTCGGCTGGAAGGTGTATTTACACATTTTGCGAGAGCCGATGAGATGGATAAAACGGCTACGAGAGAACAGTACGAATTATTCATGCAGATGATTCATGAATTAGAAAATAACGGTGTAACATTTGAATTGCATCATTGTGCGAATTCTGCAGCGATATTAGAATTTCCGGATGCAAATCTGGAAATGGTACGTGCCGGAATAACCATGTATGGACTTTGGCCATCGGAAGAAATGGATCATAGTTTCCCATTGGAAACTGCGTTATCACTGTATTCACATGTGGTACATATTAAAACGGTAGAAGCAGGAACAACCGTAAGCTATGGCGGTACCTTTGTAGCAGAGGAAACCATGCGTATTGCGACGATTCCGGTTGGATATGCTGATGGATATGCAAGATCTCTTTCCAATTGCGGCTATGTGTTGATTCGTGGACATAAGGCTCCGATTCTTGGCAGAGTCTGTATGGATCAGTTTATGGTGGATGTATCCGGCATTCCGGAAGCATCTGTTCTTGATAAAGTAACATTGATTGGTTCCGATGGAGATCATAAAATCACATTGGATAAATTGGGAGAATTATCGCATAGATTTAATTATGAATTTGTTTGCGATCTTGGAATTCGTATTCCAAGAGTTTACTTTAAGGATGGCAAAATTGTTGCCGAGAAGGATTATATAGGGTAGTGTTTATGGATTCGTCGATATTATTTTTCATTGCAATCATAATCTATTTCGTGAATCTTATTCTTACGGGGTGTATTTTTGCATTTGTTTCGACATGTGATAATGTAATGGATTCGGATTTGGAAGCAAATCAGAAACTATCAGAGCCTTTTAAAGCGCTTTTGGAAAACTATCGAGATAAATCAGAAAGAGTACTGGCGGATAGTGCAGGATTTTTGTTGATAGGAAGTATCCTATCCTTGCTTGTCAGTTGGTTGATTGCGGATAGAATAACGGTATACCATTCTTCGATGGGAGTATGGATAACGATTATTTGCATCGTCCTTGGTTGCTTTTTGTATTTGTTGTTTGGTGTATATCTGCCATATTTTGTATGTATAGAACGTCCTTTAAAATTTTTACCTGTTTCTGGATATGTCTATCATATACTTGATACGTTATTTACGCCTTTGTTTTCGTTAGAGAATCATTTGGCGCGCCGTCTTGCAGGATTTTTTGGTGTGACGTATGACTTTGATGCGCAGGATGTCACTGAAGAAGAGATTCTTTCGATGGTTAATGAAGGACATGAACAAGGTGCGATTTTAGGTAGTGAAGCACAGATGATTCAAAATATTTTGGATTTTGACGAAAAAATCGCGAAGGATATTATGGTTCACAGACCGGATATCGTCGGCATGGATGGAGAGATGGATCTTCGAACTGCCATTGATTTTGTGGTAGAGAATCATTTCTCGCGTTATCCCGTTTATTTAAATGATTTAGATCATATTATAGGTTTGGTCCATATCAAAGAATTACTGGAGATTTCAAATCGATCCGATTTGATGCGAAAGAAAATCCGCGATTTGGATGGTTTGCTTCGCCCAATCGAATTCGTACCGGAGACGCATGGTATCAATACACTTTTCACAACGATGCAGTTGGAGAAGTCCCATATGGTGATTATCGTTGATGAATATGGTCAGACCTCTGGTCTGGTTGCTATGGAAGATATCTTAGAAGAAATTGTAGGAAATATCGAAGATGAACATGATGAAGCGGAAGAATCCGTGGAAGAAGTCTCATCCAACACCTTTCTTATGAGCGGTTCTACGGAACTTAGTGAAGTAGAAGAGTTGTTAGAGATTACCTTTCCAGATCATGGCGTAGAGACACTCAATGGATTTATTATTAATCAAATCCATCGGATCCCTGAGGAACATGAAGTATTTGATGTTTTATACCAGGGATATTGTTTCCATATTTGTGATGTTAATCAGAATGTGATTCGAGAGATAGAAGTCAGTCCGGATCGTAGTTCTGTTGAAACATAGTTTTAAAAATGATAAACTTTTTTAAGAAAGAAAAGTAGAAAAGAGGATTTATAATGTCAGGACATTCAAAATTTGCCAATATTAAGCATAAGAAAGAAAAGAATGACGCAGCAAAGGGTAAAATCTTTACTATCATCGGTAAGGAAATTGCTATTGCTGTTAAAGAGGGTGGTGCAAACCCAGATAATAACAGTAAGCTTCGTGATGTAATCGCAAAGGCTAAGGCTAATAACATGCCAAATGATACAATTGAAAGAGGTATCAAGAAGGCTGCTGGTGCTGCAGATACAGTAAATTATGAATCTGTAACATACGAAGGATATGGCCCAAGTGGTACAGCAATTATCGTAGAAGCTTTAACAGATAATAAGAACCGTACAGCTGCTAACGTACGTAATGCATTTACAAAGGGTCACGGTAGCATCGGTACACAGGGTTGTGTATCTTATATGTTCGATGAAAAGGGACAGATTCTTCTCGATAAGGAAGAAGTAACAATGGATGCTGATGATCTTATGATGTTAGCTTTAGATGCGGGTGCAGAAGACTTCAATGAAGAAGAAGACAGTTTTGAAATTTTAACTGCTCCAGCTGATTTCTCTGTAGTACGTGAAGCATTAGAAGCAGAAGGAATTGCAATGGCAGATGCTGCTGTTAAGATGATTCCTCAGACATATGTGGAACTTACAGATGAAACGGACATCAACAACTTACAGAGAATCTTAGATTTCCTTGATGAAGATGATGATGTTCAGGAAGTATATCATAACTGGGACGAATAATTTATTACATTTAGAGATTGGCTAGGGGGTAGCTATGAATAGGATTTTATTTGCAGCAAGTGAGTGCGTGCCATTTGTCAAAACAGGCGGGTTGGCTGATGTAGTTGGAGCTTTACCAAAGGAATTTGATAGAGCATTTTGGGATATTCGTGTTGTCATTCCGGATTATACTTGTATCCCTCCAGAATTCAGAGATAAGTTTGAATATGTAACACATTTTAATATGCATTGCGGTCCGCTGATCGGCGATCGCTATGTTGGTGTCATGAAATATGAATACCAGGGCATTACATATTACTTTATTGATAATCTGGATTATTATGAATGCTTTTATCCGTATGGTGAGACAAGATGGGATATGGAACGCTTCACTTTCTTCGATAAAGCAGTTCTATCTATGCTACCAGTTATTGGTTTTCAACCACAATTGATTCATTGTCATGACTGGCAAACCGGATTGATTCCAGTGTATTTAAAAACAGAATTTGCTGGAAATCCATTCTTCTCTGATATTAAGACTTTGATGACGATTCATAATCTTAAGTTCCAGGGTGTGTGGGATGTAAAAACCTTAAAAGGTCTTTCCGGACTTCCACAAGAATTATTTACGCCGGACAAATTGGAATTTAATAAGTCTGGCAACATGTTAAAAGGCGGTATTGTATATGCAGATTATATTACAACCGTAAGTAATTCCTATGCGAATGAAATTCAGACTCCATATTATGGAGAAGGATTGGATGGTTTATTATCTGCGCGCCATTATGACATGCAAGGTATTGTAAATGGAATCGATTATGATTCTTACGATCCAGCGAAAGACGAGAAGATTTTCAAAAATTACGATGTTTCAAACTTCCGTAAGAACAAGAAGCTGAATAAGACTCGTCTGCAGGAGGAATTGGGACTTACCGTTGATCCAAAGAAATATATGATTGGTTTGGTTTCCAGATTGACCGATCAGAAGGGTTTGGATCTTATCAATTATTGTATTGAAGGAATTGCGGATGAACACACCCAGTTGGTTGTCATTGGAACCGGTGAATCAAAGTATGAGAATATGTTCCGTCATTATGCATGGAAGTATCCGGATCGTATCTCTGCCAATATTTGTTACAGTGATGCGCTGGCACGTAAATTATATGCTGCAGCGGATGCATTTCTAATGCCATCTCGATTTGAACCATGCGGTCTTACGCAGTTGATTTCTTTCCGTTATGGAACGGTACCGATTGTAAGAGAGACGGGTGGACTCAAGGATACGGTTATTCCGTATAATGAATACGAAAAAACAGGAGATGGTTTCTCCTTCATGAATTACAATGGAGATGAATTATTGAATACCGTTAATTATTCAAAATACATCTATTTTGTAAAAAAAGCACAATGGAATAAAATTGCTGAAAGAATTATGCAAAAGGATTATTCTTGGAATCATTCGAAATTCAGTTACGAGGGATTGTATAATTATCTAATCGGCAATGTCTTTGAGTAAGTTAGAGCGCTTCGTATATTTACGAAGCGCTTTTTTTCATCATTTTCCACAAGACAGAATGGGTGAATTATGTTAAAATTAGCTAGTTGGTATGAGTTACTAAATATTAATTTAGAATGAGGTAGACAGTGGCTGGTAATAGAAAAAATAGCCCTAAAAAGAAAAACAATCAGAATTCTAAAAGAACATATAAGAGAAATACGAAAGTACAGACGGTAAAACGTGAGAACAAGGATCAATTCGAAATGAAGATGGAAATTATGATTTGGTCTGCATTGGCAGTATCCATTCTTTTATTCATCAGTAATTTTGGCCTTGGAGGAGTTGTTGGAGAGGGCGTCAGCTTCTTTCTTTTTGGTCTTATGGGAATCCTTGCTTATATCTTTCCTGTATTTTTGCTTCTAGGCACAGTATTTTTGATTTCCAACAGGGAAAATCAGATTGCAAAGGTGAAATTTATTGCAACGATGGTTCTCCTTGTCTTTTTGTGCGTTTTTTCGGATTTATTGACACATGAATCTGAAATAAAAAGTGGTGTGATGTCCTATCTTTATAGCGCAAATCATAAAACCGGTGGCGGATTTATCGGAGGTTTTATTGGCAGCTTGCTGATGCATTTCTTTGGCCTTGTTGGCGCCTATGTGATTACGGCAATTATCTTAATTTTGTCTTGCATTTTGATCTTTGAAAAATCTACTTTCCGTTATTTAAAGGAAGCACAGGAAGATCATAATCGTGAAGCGGACTATCGTCGTCAGGAACGAGAACGTCGCAGACAGATTCGCCGTCAGGAAATGATTGAAGAGCGGGAAAGAAAGAGAAAAGAAAAATTTATCCAGGGTACTTTCGATGGTACGGTTACGGATATTAATGAGACAAGTTCAGACAATATGAACGAAATAAAAATGGCAGAATCCATGGATGTTTCCAATGTGAATCGTGTGAAATTATCTTCTGATCAGCCATCAGAATCTGTCATTCATCCGACATCTGCGAAAGCGGAAACGGATGCTGTAAATGAAATTACGTTCCATGGTGATTTTGATACAACTCCACAGAAAGCTCCGGTAAAGGCAGAACTTCCAAGAAAGGCAGAAATCCCGGTTAAGGTAGAAACCCCGGTAAAGAATGCAATGCCTTCTAGAATTGAGACTCCGGCAAAGGAAGCAATTCCAGCACAAGCAGAAGTAGAGAAAGTGTCGAAAAAGCAGCAAAAAGAAGAAGCTGCTGCAGAATCTAATAAGATTGCAGAAGAAGTAAAGGGACAGGAAACGGAACACAAGGATTATGTGTTCCCTCCGATCGATTTATTAAAGAAAAATACAAATTCTAAAAATGCAAATACAAAGATGGAGTTGCAGGAGACAGCACATACCTTGCAGCAGACATTGAAAAATTTTGGTGTCAATGTCACAGTCACAGATGTAAGTTGTGGACCTGCCGTTACGAGATATGAATTACAGCCGGAAATGGGTGTGAAAGTATCTAAGATTGTAAATCTTCAGGACGATATTAAATTAAATCTCGCTGCAGCAGATATTCGAATTGAAGCTCCTATCCCAGGAAAAGCAGCGGTTGGTATTGAAGTTCCAAATAAAACGGCTACGATGGTCGGTTTTAGAGAATTAGTAGAGTCAACAGAATTCCAGACTTCTGCAAAGAAATCTAATATATCTTTTGCTGCGGGTAAGGACATTGCAGGAAATGTTGTGATTTCCGATATCGCTAAGATGCCGCACCTTCTGATTGCGGGTGCAACGGGTTCTGGTAAATCGGTTTGTATTAATACGATTATTATGAGTATTCTCTATCATGCGAATCCGGATGATGTGAAATTCATTATGATTGATCCTAAGGTCGTGGAATTATCTGTATATAATGGGATTCCACATCTTTTAATTCCTGTTGTTACAGATCCGAAGAAAGCTGCTGGTGCGCTTCATTGGGCTGTAAAAGAAATGACAGATCGTTATCAGAAATTTGCAGATCTTGGTGTTCGAGATATGAAGAGCTATAATGCCAGAATTCATAACGGCACCATTACGATGGAGAAAAATGGGGAAACCATTGAAGTTGCCACTAAGAAGATGCCACAGATTGTTGTAATTGTAGACGAGTTGGCAGATTTGATGATGGTTGCTTCTAAAGAAGTAGAAGAGGCTATCTGTCGTCTGGCTCAGCTTGCAAGAGCTGCAGGTATTCACCTGATTATTGCTACACAGAGACCTTCTGTAAATGTTATTACGGGTCTGATCAAGGCAAATATGCCTAGCCGTATTGCTTTCTCTGTTACCTCTGGAGTAGATTCCAGAACCATCCTGGATATGGTTGGTGCGGAAAAGCTTCTTGGTAAAGGAGATATGCTTTATTATCCGCAGGGATATACGAAACCGTTACGTGTACAGGGAGCTTTTGTTTCCGATGAAGAAGTTGCACATGTTGTTAACTTCTTAAAAGATAATAATGAGTACTCATATGATGAGGAAATTCAAAATAATATTGTTTCCGTTGAAACGCAGTCTTCTGGGGGAATCGGTACTTCAGATGACGGTGATGAGCGCGATCAGTATTTCGAACAGGCTGGTCGACTTATCATTGAAAAACAGAAAGGTTCTATCGGAATGTTACAACGTAACTTTAAGATAGGCTTTAATAGAGCTGCTAGAATTATGGACCAATTAGAAGAAAGTGGTGTTGTTGGACCGGAAGAAGGTACCAAGCCAAGGCGGGTTCTAATGGCAGCCGAAGATTTTGATCAATTATTATCTTAGGAGGTTTTTTGACGATGACTGATATTGAAATCGCACAGAATTGTAAAATGGAGAAAATCACAGAAGTTGCTAAGCTTCTGGACTTAGGTGAAGATGATTTAGAATTATATGGTAAATATAAGGCAAAATTGTCGGACGAACTTCTGGAAAAGTTACAGGATCGAGAAGATGGAAAACTGATTCTGGTTACTGCCATTAACCCAACTCCTGCAGGAGAGGGAAAAACTACGATTAGTATTGGTCTCGCCCAAGCTTTAAATGTTTTAAACAAAAAGGCTTGTTTAGCGTTACGAGAGCCATCCCTTGGACCTTGTTTTGGTATCAAGGGCGGAGCCGCAGGCGGCGGACATGCGCAGGTTGTTCCAATGGAAGATTTAAACCTGCATTTTACTGGGGATTTTCATGCAATTACATCTGCTAACAATTTACTTGCTGCACTTTTGGATAATCATATTCAGCAGGGAAATGCCTTAGGTATTGATAGTAGACAGATTGTTTGGAAAAGATGTATGGATATGAATGATCGAGCACTTCGAAATATCGTTGTGGGACTTGGATCAAAAGCGGATGGATTCGTTCGCGAAGATCATTTCATTATTTCTGTTGCTTCTGAAATCATGGCAATTCTTTGCCTTGCAACAGATTTGCATGATTTAAAGAGAAGACTTGGCCAGATCATCGTCGCATATAATTATGACGGCGAGCCTGTTACTGCCAAGGATTTACAGGCCGTTGGTTCTATGGCTGCGCTCTTAAAAGACGCGATGAAACCGAATATGATTCAAACATTAGAGCATACACCAGCCATTGTACATGGTGGACCATTTGCAAATATCGCGCATGGTTGTAACAGTGTATTAGCTACAAAGTCTGCCTTAAAGCTGGCGGATTATGTTGTTACAGAAGCTGGATTTGGTGCCGATTTAGGTGCTGAAAAGTTTATGGATATTAAATGCCGTAAAGCTGGTATCGCTCCAGATGCGGTGGTTCTTGTAGCAACCGTACGTTCTTTGAAATATAACGGCGGTGTACCAAAGGATCAGCTTACAGAAAAGAATATGGATGCATTAAAATCCGGTATTGTAAACCTGGAAAAGCATATTGAGAATATCCAGAAATTTGGTGTTCCGGTTGTCGTTACTTTGAATGCTTTTGTAAGTGATACGGAAGAAGAAATTGCCTATATTGAAAACTTCTGTAAGGAAAGAAATTGTGAATTTGCCCTTTCCCGTGTATGGGAACATGGTGGACAGGGCGGTGTAGAGCTTGCTCAGAAAGTTTTAGATACCATAGAACATAAAAAATCTGAGTTTAAGCCTCTTTATGAAGATAGCCTGACTTTAAAAGAAAAAATAGAAAAGATTGCAACAGAAATCTATGGTGCCAAGGAAGTATCTTATTCTAAGGCAGCGGAAAGAGAATTAAAGCATTTAGCAGAACTTGGAATGAACGATCTTCCTGTTTGTATGGCGAAGACACAGTATTCCCTTTCTGATGATCCTAAAAAATTAGGACGTCCGGAAGGATTTACATTAAATGTGCGAGAGATTTATCCATCTGCGGGTGCAGAGTTTGTAGTTGCAATCACCGGTAATATTATGACCATGCCTGGCCTGCCAAAGAAGCCTGCTGCATATGGTATTGATTTAACAGATGATGGTGTAATTACTGGATTATTCTAATACTTGGAGGAATAGAAATTGGCAGTATTGATTGATGGAAAACAGATTTCGAAAGATATTAAAGAAGAAGTAAAGGATCGCGTTGCAAAACTTAAGGAAGATGGACAAAAGGTTTGTCTTGCTGTTGTATTAGTTGGTGATGATTCTGCATCTGCAGTATATGTTCGAAATAAAAAGAAAGCTTGTGAATATACAGGGATTGAATCCCTGTCCTACGAGCTTCCAGGCGATACAACAGAGGAAGAATTGTTAAAACTGATTGCTTCTTTAAATCAAAACGACGAAGTAAATGGAATTTTAGTACAGTTACCGCTACCAAAGCACATTGATGAAAACAAAGTCATCGAGGCGATTGATCCGAAAAAAGATGTTGATGGGTTCCATCCTGTCAGTGTAGGTAATCTCTCCATTGGAAGACCGGGGTTTGTTAGTTGTACACCTGCAGGTATCGTAGAATTATTAAAGCGTAGCAATGTAGAGATGGATGGAAAACAGGTCGTAATCATTGGACGAAGTAATATCGTAGGAAAGCCAATGGGAATCCTGATGCTTCGTGAAAATGCAACCGTAACCATTTGTCATTCTCATACAAAGAATTTAAAAGAGTTATGTAAACAGGCAGATATTTTAATTGTTGCTATTGGAAAAAGTAAATTTGTGGATGCAGAATATGTAAAACCGGGTGCGGTTGTCATTGATGTTGGTATGGATCGCGACGAAAATGGCAAATTATGCGGAGATGTAGATTTTGCTTCTGTAGAACCTATCGCTTCAAAGATCACACCGGTTCCTGGTGGTGTAGGTCCAATGACCATTGCTATGCTGATGCACAACTGTGTAGAGGCTTTAAGCTTACAAAAATAAAGTTTACGTAGTTTTATTGGAGATTGTTATGAATTGTAAAAATTGTGGTAATAAAATCGAAGATGGAAAACTTTACTGCGATTTCTGCGGAATGTCTGTTCAAGTGGTACCGGATTATAATGCCTTTGATGATGATGCGCTTGCATCCTTATTGAAAGAGCAACCAGAAGAACATCCGGTAGCAAAAGAAACAGATGCTATGCATGAAAAAAACAAGAAACCTACGACAACGAAAAAACATGCAAAAAAGAAACGTTCCAAGAAGAAAATCATTTTGATTACTCTTTTATGCATTCTAGCTTGTGTTTCTCTAGGCGCGGTGATTTATTTCCATTCCGGCAATTATTATTACTCTGTTGGAGAAGCAAAAGACAAGTCTAAAGATTATGAAACCGCAATTTTATATTACGAGCAGGCAGAAGTCACTTATCCTGTGAAGGCCAGAGTGAAAATTGGCGCTGACTATCTCTTGTTAGAAGAATATGAGAAGGCAGAAGAGATTCTTTTAGAAGCCATTTCATTGGATTCTGATAATACGGAAGCTTATCGTACCTTGCTTCGTTTATATGATCAAACCGAAGATTATGAAGCTATGCGTGATTTAAAAGAAGATGTGACATCGGAACGTATTTTAAAACTATTCCAAAATTACGTTACAGATACGGTTACTTATTCCGAAGACGGTGGCAGTTATAAGGATGATATTCTGTTAAAGCTTTCTGCACCAAGTGGATATACGATTTATTACACATTGGATGGAACGGCTCCAACAGCATTATCCGGACATAAATACAAAAATCCAATCGAACTTACGGATGGAACAACAACGGTGAAATCGATTTGCGTAAATACCGATGGAAAAGAGAGTTCCGTTGTTTCCAAAACCTATAAAATAACATATACCTCTCCAGATTATCCGGAAGTAACACCTTCTTCTGGAACCTATCATACGCAAACCTATATTACGATGACAGCAAATGAAGGAGAGCATATATATTACACCTGGGATGGAACGGTCCCTACCTCCGATTCTGCTGAATATGTGGAACCAATCGCAATTCCAGAAGGAAATCAGATTCTTTCTGTGATTGTTGTAAATGAACATGGCATGTCCAGCAATGTATTAAAAATGAATTACCAATATTTACCATAAAAGAAGATGCACCATCTTGGTGCGTTTTCTTGTTTTAGAAGATTATGAATATTAAGATTATTTGTGTAGGAAAAGTAAAAGAAAAATTTTATAGAGATGCGATTGCAGAATATAGCAAACGACTATCCCGTTATACGAAATTTCAGATTATCGAAGTTTCCGATGAGAAAACCGATGAAAATGCATCTGAGCATGAGAATACGCTTGTAAAAGACAAAGAAGGACAACGTATTCTTGGAAATATTAAAGATCAGGACTATGTGATTGGTTTATTTATCCAGGGAAAACAGTTAGATTCCGTAGAATTATCTGAGAAAATGAGTAAATTATTTGTCTCAGGAACTTCGAATCTTGTCTTTGTTATTGGCGGTTCGCTCGGGCTTTCCAAAGAAGTGGAGAAGCGATGTAATGATTTGCTAAGTTTTTCGAAGATGACATTTCCGCATCAGTTGATGCGTGTCATTCTCACAGAACAAATCTATCGGGCATTCCGCATTATGCACAACGAACCATATCATAAATAGAAACTTAGGGGGTTATGACAATGAGAATCGTAGATATTATTGAAAAGAAGAAAAATGGAGAAGCATTAACAGACAACGAAATACAGGAAATGATTACGTCATTGATTGACGGTTCCTTACCGGACTATCAGTTATCCGCATTTTTGATGGCTGTTGTATTTCAAGGATTAAATGAGCGTGAAACACTGACGCTTACGAAAGCTATGCGAGATTCTGGTGATACGATGGATCTAAGCAAAATCAAAGGAATCAAAGTAGATAAGCATAGTTCCGGCGGTGTAGGAGATAAGACCACATTAGTAGTGGCACCTCTGGTTGCTGCACTTAACGTTCCTGTTGCCAAAATGTCCGGTAGAGGTTTGGGACATACAGGCGGTACTATTGATAAACTGGAAAGTATCCCTGGATTTCAGGTGAACATTTCCGAAGAGGATTTTATTTCACAGGTAAATCGTATGGGCTTTGCATTGGCATCACAGACATCCAATCTTGCACCTGCGGATAAGAAAATCTATGCGATGCGTGATGTGACGGCTACGGTTCAGCAGCGTTCCTTAATCGCAAGTTCCATCATGAGTAAAAAGCTTGCCTCTGGTTCAGATGCGATTGTTCTTGATGTAAAATGTGGCGATGGCGCCTTTATGAAAGATGTAAAGGAAGCGCGTTCCCTTGCCGAAACAATGGTAAAATTAGGAAATGGTGCTGGCAAGGAAACCGTTGCATTGATTACAAATATGGATGAGCCTCTTGGTACGTATGTGGGAAACAATCTCGAAGTCATCGAAGCCATTGAAGCACTTCACGGCCATGGCGAAAAACGTTTTATGGAAGTTGTCTATGCCCTTGGTGCACAGATGCTCTTAGTTGGAAAACAGGCAAAAACAAAAGAGGAAGCTTACGAGAAGATGCACCGTGCCATTTCCGATGGTTCTGCATTTGAAAAGTTCAAGGAATTTGTTCGCTCACAGGGTGGGGATATTTCCTATATTGAAAACCCGGAAAAATTCCCAAAAGCAAAGCTTGTATATGAAGTTAAATCTATCTCTTCCGGCTATGTAAAGAAAATTGATACCGAAGCCGTTGGTGAAACGGTTATGAGACTTGGTGGCGGAAGAGCGACGAAAGAAGATGTTATTGATCTTACCGTTGGCATGAAAATCTGCAAAAAAGTGGGAGATGCAGTATCTACTGGAGAAACACTGGCTGTTTTATATGCAAATACGAAGGAACAATTAAAAGCTGCAGAGCAAGAAGTCCTTGCTTCGTATCACATTTCCAATGAAAAAGTGGAATGTATTCCTATGATTCTGGACGAAATTACAGAATAAAGAGAAATACTATGATTTAAGCTTATAAAATGGTAGAATAAAAGATAATTTGTTTAGTAAGGTATTTAGATTTATGAGTTTGACAGAAGTTTTTACAAATATTCCATTGGAACATTTAGGCAATATATTTGGACAATTTGATAAAAATTTAAAATTGATCGAGAGCACTCTTAATGTCACCATCGTACTCCGGGATGATCAGGTAAAGATTTCCGGAGAGGAAGCAGACGTTAAGAGTGCTTCTGATGTCTTAAAAGAATTGCTGGAACTTTCGAAAAGAGGAAACACCATTACAGAACAGAATGTAAATTATGCGCTTTCTCTGAAGGAACAGATCAAAAAGCATGATATGCTGACACTTGACGATGATATTATTTGCCATACCATCCAGGGAAAGCCCGTAAAACCAAAAACCATTGGACAGAAGAAATATGTCGATGCGATTCGAGATGACATGATTGTCTTTGGTATTGGACCGGCTGGTACAGGTAAAACATATCTTGCGATGGCAATGGCAATCACCGCTTTCCAACGCGAAGAAGTCAGTAGAATTATTCTGACACGACCAGCTATTGAAGCAGGAGAGAAGCTTGGATTCCTGCCGGGTGATCTGCAGAGTAAAATCGATCCTTATTTAAGACCTTTATACGATGCCCTTTATCAGATTATGGGGGCGGATAATTTCCAGAGAAATATGGAAAAAGGCTTAATCGAGGTCGCACCGCTTGCCTATATGCGTGGTAGAACACTTGATAATGCTTTCATTATTCTTGATGAAGCGCAAAATACAACACCTGCACAGATGAAGATGTTTTTAACCAGAATTGGATTTGGTTCAAAAGCAGTCATCACTGGAGATCAGACGCAGAAGGATCTTCCAAGTGGGCAGACATCGGGTCTTGATGTAGCGACGAATGTGTTAAAAAACATTGATGATATCAGTGTATGTACACTTTCTGGCGCCGATGTCGTAAGACATCCATTGGTACAAAAGATTGTAAATGCATACGAAGATTATGAGAAAAAGCAGGAGAAAAAGACAAAAAACAAAAATGCAAAAATAAAAAAGGAAGCACGACATGATCGAAGAAAGTAAATTTTCTTTAGAACGAATCGTCACGGTTATTGGTACGATTGCGCTGTATGTCATTGGAATCCTGATTCTATTTCTTCGAAATGAGGTTTTAATAGATGAAATTTTATGTCTTTCTATTATAACCGGTAGTTTTTTCATTGTTTTTGTGCTATCTCTTGTAATTCGAAGATTAAATGGAACGTATTATGGAAGTAATTATAAAAGAGTCTTTATCATGCATCTGCTTAGCTGGGCTCTGATTATTGGTTTTTCCTTTGCGCCTAAGTATTTCATGCCGTTTGTACTCATTGGGTTATTGCTGAATTCGATCTTAGATGATGGACTGGCGATTGGTGCGACTTGCTACCTTGCTGTTATTTATACCATCATTCAGGGATTGAATCTCTATTACTTATATGGCTATATTTTGATTTCCATCCTCGGAATTTTGTTATCCAATGCAATGAAATCCGATTTTCGTATTCCAAAAATATATCTATTTGTAGTTTCTTTTGCGATCAACCTCTGTGTTTCCATTGCCTTTAGTTATCTGGCACTGCAAAAGATTACAAAAACGGTATATCTTGTGATGTTTTGTGAAAGCATCTTTGTTGCCTTTTTTATGCTGGTCATTTTCCCTTCGATTTTAAAATGGATCGATCAACAGAATACCGCAGCCTATGAGGCACTTCTGGAATTGGAACATCCACTACTACAGGATATCAAACGTTTCTCAAATGCAGAGTACCGTCATGCGATTCGCGTAAGTCGTCTGGCGAGATCCTGTACGGTTGAAATTCGAGGAAATGATCTCGCTGCCGCTTGCGCAGGTATGTATTATCGACTTGGTAAGATTCTTGGAAAGCCAGAGATACAAAATGCCATTAAAACTGCAAATGATCATTGCTTCCCAAAAGAGGTCGTGAGCATCCTGGCAGAATATGGCGGAATTATCAAAAAGCCACAAACGCAGGAATCAGCCATCGTTCATATGTGCGATGTTGTTGTGACGAAGATGGAATTATTATCAGAAAATGAATCCATGCGAAGCAATTGGAACCAGGATATGGTAATATATCAAACGTTGAATGAATATTCCCAGCGTGGATTCTACGATGAATCCGGACTGAGTATTAATCAATTCTTATTAGTCAGAGAACGAATGATTAGGGAGGAATCGATTCTATGACATTATTAGTAGAAGAAGAAACAGAAGTAACATTTCCTTTTGACTACAAAAAACTAGCGGAGGACGTCATTGATGCAGCTTTGGAACATGAAGATTTTCCTTATGAAGTAGAGATATCCTTGACGTTTATGGATAAAGATGGCATTCAAGAAGCTAATCGGGAATTTCGTGAAATCGATCGTCCAACGGATGTATTATCCTTTCCAATGTTGGATTTCCCAGCTGCCGGAGATTTCTCTGAACTTGAGCATATGAATGATATCACAAATCCGGAAACAGATGAGGTAGTGCTGGGAGATATCGTCTTATGTGTACCAAAAATCTATGAACAGGCAGAGGAATATGGACATTCTGTAAAAAGAGAATATGCATTTCTTATCGCACATTCCATGCTTCACCTCATGGGCTATGACCATATGGAAGAGGATGAAAGAAAAGAGATGGAACAGCGCCAACGAGAAATATTAGACATATTAAAAATCTATCGTTTTGAGGAGGAGGAAACGAATGAAAAACTTAACTAAACAGCAAAAGCTCATTATGGGAATTTCTTTTGCAGTGATTATTATTGCTGCAGTGATTTTGGGCTTTGTATTGAAACAGCCAAAAGAAACTGAGGAAGTAGCGACAGAACCAGAAGCAACAGAAGAAACTGTTGTTGATGATGGAAGTCATGAGGGAATGGCGAAATCACTTTTAACTGGTGAATGGATTGATGAAGCGCTTGCTTCTTCTCGTCCAATCGCGATTATGACAGAAAATACCAAGGTAAACATGCCACAGTATGGTCTGAATTCTGCGGGTGTCATTTATGAGTGTCCAGTAGAGGGTGGTATCACTCGTTTAATGGCTATTTATGATGATTACAAGAATTTAACACAGATTGGTAATGTACGTTCTTGTCGTCCGTACTATGCCTATATTGCATCTGAATTCGATGCCATCTATGTGCACTTCGGTCAGAGCGTTCAGGGTGAAGAAGTCTTAAATACAGGAATCGTTGATGACTTAAATGGTCTTGGCGGTGAAGAATCTGTTACTTTCTTCCGTACAGATGAACATCCAAAGCCACACAATGCTTATACGAGTGCAGAGGGCATTGCCGCTGGTATCTCTTATAAGGGATATGATACTGCTTATGACAGCAGTTACACAGGACATTATCAGTTTGCAGAGGATGGTGCTGTGAATGAACTTGCTTCCGGAGAGGATTGTAAATATGTATCTCTGTATTTCTTTAACAATTCTCCATCCTTTACTTATGATGAAGAGACACATAAATACTTACGTTATCAGTTTGGTGATAAGCAGATTGATAAAGTAGATGGCGAACAGGTTGCAGTTACAAATATCATTCTTCAGAATGTAGACAGTTCGATCTATGAAGGAACACAGTACTTAAATATTCCACTGGTAGGAAGCGGAACAGGTAAGTATATTACCAATGGTAAAATCATCGATATCACTTGGAAGAAAGATAGTGATTCCGGTGTGACACATTACTATGATAACGATGGAAATGAAATCGTTTTAAATCAGGGACAGACTTGGGTTTCTCTGATTCAGAATGCCTATGCAGATCAGAATGTTTATTCTGCAGAGGTACCACAATAATCTAGAAATGGAATGAATTAAGGTTTTATGAGCGAAAATAAGAAAAACGATACAGCGTTTATATTACAAGGCTCCATACTTGCAATTGCATCAATTATCAGTAGAGTCGTGGGTTTGGTTTATCGAATGCCACTGACGGCAATTATTGGTAAAACAGGAAATGATTACTATGGCACAGCCTATGAAATCTATAATATTTTATTAATCATTTCTTCCTATAGTATTCCACTGGCCGTTTCCAAACTGGTAGCCGCCAGAATGTCAGATGGCCAGGTGAAAAATGCAATGAAAGTGTTAAAGGGCTCCCTTGTATTTGCCGGAATAACTGGTGGAACAGCGGCTGTCGTTGTATTTTTCCTTGCGGATGTATTTGCATCTTTATTAAAGACGCC
The DNA here is from genome assembly GCA_000702525.1 of Lachnospiraceae bacterium AC2012. Lineage (GTDB taxonomy): Bacteria > Bacillota > Clostridia > Lachnospirales > Lachnospiraceae > FD2005. Next base: position 567,913 of record JNIN01000001.1, on the reverse strand, counting down.
TATGTGTGCACTGGCACTTCGCGTACTTGCCCCGGTCCTTTTTATCGTGGCAATTGTTGGTGTTCTTCGTGGATTTTTCCAGGGATTACATACCATGGTTCCAACCGCTATATCACAGATTGCGGAACAGATTCTAAATGCGATTGTCAGTGTGGTAGCCGCCTATACATTGGTTCGCTACGGAGCAAAAGTAGGAGCGGTTCTCGGAAATGAAACAACTTATCGTGCCGCCTATGGTGCAGCCGGCGGAACACTGGGAACAGCCATTGGTTCTCTTACCGCGCTTGTATTTATGATTACCATTATGATCATGTATACAAGACGATTGAAGAGAAAAATCAGAAGAGACCATACAAAAGTTGTTTTAGAATATAAGGACCTGTTTCGTATTCTTATTTTCACAATCATTCCGGTATTATTAAGTACGACCCTTTATAATATCAGTTCTATTATTGATACCGGTATTTTCAAAAATATCGTCCATATACAGGGATATGATGAGAAGCTTATTTCCAGTTGGTGGGGTGTCTACACGGGTCAATATCGTGTATTAATTAATGTCCCTATTTCTATAGCATCTGCTATGGCAGCTTCATCCGTTCCTGCATTGACAGCTGCCTTCCAGAGTAAAGAGAAATTACGTGTTCAGCGTCAGATTACCAATGCGACAAGATTTGTTATGGTAATCGCTATCCCTTGTGCTATGGGATTATTTGTTTTAGCAAAACCAGTTATGATGCTTCTGTTTGGTGATCCGGACGAGACTTCTGCAGCAATGCTTCGCGTCGGTGCAATTGCCGTTGTATTTTATGCTTTATCCACGTTATCCAATGGTTTATTGCAGGGCATCAATCGAATGAAAATACCAGTAAAAAATGCTGCCATCGCCTTAGTAGCACAGGCAGTTGTTCTGGTTTTACTGTTATTTGCATTCCATCTGAATATCTATGCGGTTGTCATTGCCAATGCGTTTTATGCGCTTCTCATGTGTATTTTAAATGGACTGGCAGTCATCCGATATAGTGGTGCAAAACAGGATTTCGCCAAAACCTATGGTGTACCTACACTGGCATCTCTCGTTATGGGACTATCCGTATATGTTTTCTATGAACTTGTATATCTGATTTTAAGTTCCAATGCCATTGCAACGGTATTATCCATCTGTGTTGGTGTAGTAGTTTATTTTGTTGTTTTATTATTAATGCATGGTATTACAGAAAGTGAATTACGAAGATTCCCTAAGGGTGCATTATTAGTTCAGCTAGCCAAAAAAATGCGACTGTTATAGGAGATTTATGAGTTACGATATTATGGTAATTGGTGGCGGTGCGGCCGGTTTAATGGCGGCTTGTACGGCAGCGGATTCTGGAAAAGAAGTGATCCTTTTAGAGGCGAATGATTCTCTGGGTAAGAAAATTCTCTCTACCGGTAATGGACGTTGTAATTTTACAAATGATTACATGGGAGAAGAATGTTTTCGTACAGACTCCGATCACCAAAAGATGAAACACATCTTAGAATCCTTTTCGAAGGATGATACCTTGGCTTTTTTTGAAAAGATGGGCGTCTGTCCGAAAATTCGATTTGGAACGGGATATTATCCATTATCGATGCAGGCTTCTCAGGTACGAGATGCCTTTTGCTATGCGATAAAGAAGAGAAATATTACCGTGGTTACCAATTTTAAATGTAAAACGATTACGCAGCATGCATCTGGATATAAAGCGGTATCCGAAGAAGGAAAATCCTTTACCGGAACAAAATGTATTATTGCTACAGGTGGTTTGGCGGCTCCAAAAAGTGGTAGCGATGGTGCGATGTTTCATTTCTTAAAAGCTTCCGGTTTTAAAACAAAGGATGTTGTTCCGGCACTTGTTCCCTTAAAATGTAAGGAAAACTTCTTTAAAAAATTACAAGGCGTACGTTGGGAATCGCAAGTGTCCTATAAAAATGCCGAAGGCAGATGCATTTCTAATCAAGGTGAATTACAGTTTACAAAGGAAGGAATATCCGGTATTCCGGTATTCCAGATCAGTAGATTTATTGCAAAAGATTTGCTTCGTAAAAAGTCTTGCGTGGTACAAATCGATTTATATCCTGATTTCTCACAAGAAACGTTACAGAAACTTCTGGAAATGCGTTTTTATGAAGAAGGATGGTATAAGACAAATCGTGAAGCTCTGGTAGGACTTATGCATGATAAATTGATTGATGTTATACTTCAGGAAGCAGGCATTCCATCCGAACAGATGGCAAGTTCCATTAGCGAAGGGCAACTTCGATCCTTGATCAGGCTTTGCAAAAAATTTACAGTTACTGTAACAGATACAAAAGGATTTGAATTTTCACAAACGACAGCCGGAGGTATTGATTTATCATCCGTGTCTTCGGAACTGGAATATGTAGGCTATCCTGGTTTGTACTTTGCAGGTGAGATACTGGATGTTGATGGTATCTGTGGGGGATATAATTTACAATGGGCATGGGCCAGTGGTTATATGACTGGTCGAAGTGCAAGTGATGAAAGGTAAGATTATGATTCAGATTCAACAGATAAAAGTTTCCATCCATGAAAAAGAACAAGAGAAGGCATTACGAAAGAAAATCTGTAAGCTTCTTCGAATTACGGATTCTGAAATTCTATCGATAGACATTCGAAAGAAGTCCATCGATGCCAGAAAGAAACCGGAATTATATTACGTTTATACCGTATATGTTTCTGTTTCCAAAAAAATATCTGTTTCGAAATTAAAAAATAACAATATTACAGAAGTTCATCCGAAATCCTATGCGATTCCGGATGCTTTTGCAGAACATGAAATAGAAAGACCTGTGATTATTGGGCTCGGTCCAGCAGGTCTTTTTGCTGCGTATTTACTTGCTTTATGCAATGCAAAACCAATCGTCTTAGAACGTGGAAAGCAGGTAGAAGAACGAAGAGAAGATGTCCAGAAATTCTGGGAAACCGGTGTTTTAGATACAAAATCCAATGTACAATTTGGAGAGGGTGGCGCCGGTACATTTTCCGATGGTAAATTAAATACCCTCGTAAAAGACAAGTTTGGCCGAAATCGTTTCGTTTTGGAAACCTTTGTAAAATTTGGTGCAAACCCGGACATTCTTTCCAGTTTCAAGCCACATATTGGAACCGATGTACTGGTGTCTGTCGTATCGAATATGAGAAAAGAGATTCTTCGCTTGGGCGGAGAAATTCGTTTTGAGACGTGCGTTACGGATTTTGATATTACATCATCTGACGAAACTTCAAAAATCAAAGGTGTTTGGTTAAATCAGGAGGAATATCTTCCCGTATCGGATGTCATTCTTGCCATTGGACATAGCGCAAGAGACACTTTTAAAGTACTGCACGAAAAGCAGGTTCCCATGCTTGCGAAAGATTTTGCCGTTGGATTTCGTGTAGAACATCCACAGCGTTTTATCAATTTACATCAATATGGCATCGACCGTGAAGATCTCCCGGTTGCGCCTTATAAGCTTGCGACGACACTCGAAAATGGGCGCGGTGTCTATAGTTTTTGTATGTGCCCTGGTGGTTATGTTGTGAATGCATCGTCCGAAGAGCATCGACTCGTTGTAAATGGTATGAGCTATTCCGATCGTGGTTCAAAAAATGCAAACAGTGCCATTGTGGTGTCCGTTGGAGAAAAAGAGTTCGATAAATCAAACCCACTGGCTGGTATTGAATACCAAAGAAAGATTGAAGAAAAAGCTTATGAAATTGGAAATGGTTCGATACCACAGCAGCTATTAAAGGACTTTATCAAGGGAGAAACTTCTACATCGTATGGTCATTTTGAGAGTGAAACCAGAGGAAATACGACCTTTGCACGTGTAGACCAGATTCTTTCTGAAGAATTAAATGCATCCTTCATCGAAGGTATGAAACAATTTGATAAGAAAATTAGTGGTTATTTTATGGAAGATGCGATTCTCTCCGGTGTGGAATCCAGAACTTCATCACCTGTTCGTATCTCTAGAAATGATGACTTTATGAGTGATATCAAGGGTCTCTATCCTTGTGGAGAGGGCGCCGGATATGCAGGTGGAATTACCAGTGCTGCAATGGATGGCTTAAAATGTGCGGAGAAATTAATGGAGAAATATAGATCATGAAATTGACAGAAAAAGAATTAGCGCAAATTACACCGATGATGCAGCATTATCTGCAAACAAAAGAAGAAAATCCGGGTTGTATTCTATTTTACAGGCTTGGCGATTTCTATGAGATGTTTTTCGATGATGCCATTCTTGTATCAAAAGAATTAGAAATTACACTTACCGGAAAAAGTTGTGGACTCGAAGAACGAGCACCGATGTGCGGCGTACCATTTCATGCTGCAGAAACTTATTTGACAAGATTAGTAAGCAAAGGTTATAAGGTTGCCATTTGTGAACAGGTAGAAGACCCAAAGATGGCAAAGGGGATGGTAAAGCGTGAAGTTGTTCGCGTCGTTACACCTGGTACCAACCTCGATTCTGGTTCTTTAGATGAGACAAAGAATAACTATTTGATGGCAATTGTCTATATGGAAGACAGTTATGGCATTACCATCGCCGATGTAACAACCGGTGATTGCTTTGTTACCGAAGTAGATTCGGAACGTAAATTGATGGATGAATTAAATAAATATTCTCCATCAGAGATTATCTGTAATGAAGCGTTTTATGTGAGTGGAGTAGACGTGGATTCTCTTCGTGAGAGAAGACATATCGCTGTTTCCGCTTTGGAGTCTTATTATTTCGAAGATAATCTTGCAAGAACCGTATTATTAGAGCATTTTCATGTAAAGAGCCTGGACGGGCTGGGAATTATCGATTTCCCAATCGGTATCATTTCCGCAGGTGCTTTATTTAAATACTTAATCGAGACACAAAAGTCAGATTTATCGCATATGAATCGCATCACGCCATATAGAAGTGGTAATTTCATGATGATTGATGGTTCTACAAGAAGAAATCTGGAACTGGTAGAGACCTTACGTGAAAAGGAAAAACGTGGATCTCTTCTTTGGGTTTTGGATAAGACCAAGACGGCCATGGGAGCAAGACTTCTTCGTTCCTATATCGAACAGCCTTTAATTCAGAAAAGTGCGATTGAAGCGCGTTTAGATGCGATCACTGAGATGAACCAGCATCTTATGACACGGGAAGAATTAAGAGAATATTTAAATCCCGTATATGATCTAGAACGATTAATCACACGTATCGTATATAAAACTGCAAATCCAAGAGATTTGATTTCTTTTCGAAATTCTATCTCCGTACTTCCAGCAATTAAAAATATATTGGAAGAATTTGAAGGTGCAGAATTAAAAAAGATTTGTCTGGAACTCGATACTTTAACAGACTTGTATCAATTGATTTTCGATTCGATTCAGGAAGAGCCACCGATTTCTATCCACGATGGTGATATCTTAAAAGAAGGCTTTAACGAAGAGGTGGATGAACTTCGTCGTGCAAAGACAGAAGGAAAACAATGGCTTGCGGAATTAGAAGCGAAAGAAAAAGAAAAGACAGGCATTAAAACACTGAAAATCAAATATAACAAAGTGTTTGGATACTATCTTGAAGTTACAAATTCCTTCAAGGATCAGGTTCCGGATTACTTTATTCGTAAGCAGACATTGACGAATGCGGAACGATTCTATACCCCAGAATTAAAGGAATTAGAAAATAAAATTATGGGTTCAGAAGATCGCTTAACGCATCTGGAAAATGAATACTATAATCGTATTTTGGATAAGATTTCTTCTCAGGTTTCAAGAATTCAATCCGCTGCCAAGGATATTGCGAAAATCGACGTATATCAGTCCCTTGCTTATGTTGCAGAGAAAAACCACTATTGTAGACCAAAGATGAATGACAAGGGAAAAATCGATATCAAAAAGGGACGTCATCCGGTAGTTGAGAAGATGATTCCAAATGATATGTTTATCGATAACGATACTTATCTCGATAGCAAGGATCACCGTGTCTCCATTATTACCGGTCCAAATATGGCTGGTAAATCCACCTATATGAGACAGACTGCATTGATTGTTCTTATGGCACAGATTGGTTCCTTCGTGCCTGCAGAAGAAGCAAATATTGGTGTTGTTGACCGTATCTTTACACGTGTCGGCGCTTCCGATGATCTGGCCAGTGGACAGAGTACCTTTATGGTGGAAATGAATGAAGTCGCAAATATTCTTAGAAATGCAACTTCGAATTCCCTTTTAATTCTCGACGAAATCGGCCGTGGAACAAGTACTTTTGATGGACTTAGTATTGCCTGGGCCGTTGTTGAATATATCGCTGATATAAAAATTATCGGTGCGAAAACTTTATTTGCAACGCATTATCATGAACTGACGGAATTGGAAGGTAAGATTTCCGGTGTCAATAATTTCTGCATTGCTGTCAAAGAAAATGGAGATGATATCGTATTTTTACGTAAAATCGTTCCCGGTGGAGCAGATAAGAGTTATGGTATTCAGGTTGCCAAGCTCGCCGGACTTCCAGATGCAGTGATCGAACGTTCCAAGGAAATCGTGAACCAACTCGTTGAAAATGATGTTACTGGAGCAACCCGTGAAATTGCATCCAAGAAGACCGAAAATCGTATGTTAGATGAAGTTGATATGAACCAGATGTCTCTATTTGATACAATATCCGATGAAGATATCTTAAATGATATCCGTGCACTGGATATCAGCAATATGACACCAATGGAAGCGATGAACAAATTAAACGAGATTCAAAATAAGGTGATTAATCGATGGTAAGAAATAGAATCGAACTGTTAAGTCAAGAAACAATTGATCAGATTGCAGCTGGTGAAGTTGTAGACAGACCATCTTCTGTTGTTAAGGAATTAGTGGAAAATGCCATTGATTCCGGCGCGACAGCGATTACGGTGGAAATCAAGGATGGCGGAACAAGTTTTATTCGCGTATCGGATAATGGATGCGGAATTCCAAAGGATCAGATAAAAGTCGCATTTTTACGACATTCTACGAGTAAAATTCGCGATGCCAAAGATCTGCTTTCCATTCATTCTCTCGGTTTTCGAGGAGAAGCTTTATCCAGTATTTCCGCGGTTTCCCGTATGGAAATGATTACTAAAACCGCTGACGAATTAACCGGATATCACTATGTAATCGAGGGATCCCGCGAGGTGACTTTAGAGGAAATCGGTGCTCCTGACGGTACCACCTTCCTCGTACATTCCTTATTCTTTAATACACCTGCGAGAAAGAAGTTCTTAAAATCCAATACGACAGAGGGCAATTACATCCAGGAAATCATGGAGCATCTTGCCATTTCCCATACGGAAATCGCATTTTCCTTCCTTTCCAATGGAAAAGAAAAGCTTCATACGGTAGGAAATGGAAACTTACGTGATGTTGTTTATCAAATTTATGGAAAAGAGATGACACAGGCGATTCTTCCGGTTGATTTCTCAGGCGAAAGTTTTCATTGTCATGGCTTTATTGGTGAGCCTCGTGTAAACCGTGGAAACAGAAACTACGAAAACTTCTTTGTACAAGGGCGCTATGTCAAAAGCGGGATTCTTTCAAAGGCAGTAGAAACCGGTTACCAGGGATTTGTGATGCAGCATCAATATCCATTTTGTATCTTGTTCTTCGAATTTGAAGATGCACAGGTGGATGTCAATGTTCATCCATCGAAAATGGAAGTTCGTTTTAACAATCAGCAGGATATTTTCCTTTCGGTAGAACATGCCGTATCCAAGCGTTTACTGAATCGCGAGGATATTGCCGAAGTTCCGATTGTAGAAGAAGAGGAGGCAACGGATTTCTCATCCATCTATCAGGTGGAAACTCCGCTTGTATCGGAAACCCCAGAGGTTTTACCGGAGACGAAAGAACCTGTAAAAATAAAACCTTCCTTTGAACCATTTCTAAAGCAAACCATGGAGGATGCGAAATCTTCCTTCGAAGCAATCAAAGAAAAAGAAGTGGTATTAGCGGAAGAAAAACCGGCAGAAATCGTCTATGAACAGCAGACATTTCTAACGGAAGAGAGCCGACCACAGTTCAAGATTATCGGACAGGTATTCGATACCTATTGGATTATCGAATTTCAAGAAAAAATGTATGTGATTGATCAACATGCCGCTCATGAAAAGGTTCTCTATGAACGAACGATGAAAACACTCGAGAACCATACCATGACTTCCCAGATGGTGAGCCCACCAATCATTGTATCGTTATCTGCGGTCGAACAGGAAGCTTATGAAAGATGCGCTGATGCATTTACAAAACTGGGATTCCAGATCGAACCCTTTGGTGGACGAGAATATCAGATTACAGGTGTACCTGGAAATCTGTTCTCTATCGATGCAAAAGCGCTTTTTATGGACATGATAAATCAATGTTTAGATTATAAGCCAACGGACACTTCCGAATTAATCTTAGAAAGGGTTGCATCGATGTCCTGTAAGGCAGCTGTGAAGGGAAATAATCATTTGACCTATGCAGAAATCGAAGAATTAATTGCGGAGCTTTTAACACTGGATAATCCTTATCATTGTCCGCATGGACGACCAACGATTATTTCTATGACAAAATATGAATTAGATAAGAAATTCAAACGTATTGTTTAAGTTCAAATATTAGGTATCCTATATGAAAAATAAACTTGTAATTATCTCCGGACCAACCGGAGTTGGAAAAACAAAATTATCCATTGAACTTGCAAAGAAGATTGGCGGAGAGATTATCTCCGCTGATTCTATGCAGGTGTATAAATATATGGACATCGGTTCTGCAAAAGTAACAAAAGAAGAAATGCAGAATGTGAAACACCATCTCATCGATGTGCTAGAGCCTACCGAGAGTTTCGATGTGAATTGTTTCCAGACCATGGCAAATAAAGCGATAGAAGAAATCTATCAACGAGGTCATATTCCCATTATTGTTGGTGGAACAGGTTTCTATATCCAATCGGTACTATATCAAATCGAATTCAAAGAGGAACCACAGGATCAAACCTACCGACTTTCACTCGAAAAACTTGCAGAAGAGAAGGGTGCACATCATTTGCATGAAATGTTACGTACGGTCGATCCGGAAGCTGCATCCGAAATACACGAAAACAATGTAAAACGTGTGATTCGAGCATTGGAATACTATAAACAGACCGGGCAAAAGATATCAGAACATAATAAAGAGCAAAAAGAGAAGGAATCTCCTTATGATTTTACCTACTTTGTTCTTACCGATGATCGAAAGAAACTCTATGATCGAATCGATGAACGCGTCGATGAAATGATGTCGCAGGGACTCGTTGAAGAAGTTCAGAAATTAAAGGATATGGGATGTGATTCTTCCATGGTTTCCATGCAGGGCATAGGTTATAAAGAAATCCTTGATTATCTGGATGGGAAAACAACGCTAGAGCGAGCCGTCTATTTAATCAAACAAGGTAGTAGACATTATGCCAAACGTCAATTAACATGGTTTCGACGTGAAAAAACAGTTACTTGGATCAATAAAGAAGAATTTGCATATGATCATGACAAAATCCTTGCCTATATGGAAAGAGAAATTACATCCGAATGAGGATTTTGCATTCATAAATAGATTGAGAGGTTAGTATTAATGGAACTTACAAATCAATATGCCGAAATGGGTATATCTAACGAAGTATATGAATTCGGAGAAAAAGTATTAGAGTCTTTAAAAGACCGTTTTCACGAATTGGATCAGGTGGCAGAATATAATCAGATGAAAGTGATTCATGCCATGCAGAAAAACAGAGTCAGTGCAGAATGTTTTAATCAAGCCACTGGCTATGGATATGATGATGTGGGAAGAGACACTTTGGAAAAAGTATACGCCGCAACATTTCATGCGGAAGACGCACTTGTTCGTCCGCAGATTACTTGTGGTACCCATGCACTTGCTTTAGCGTTGATGTCTAATTTAAGACCAGGAGATGAATTACTTTCTCCTGTGGGTAAACCATATGATACTTTAGAAGAAGTTATTGGTATTCGCCCTTCCAAGGGAAGCCTTGCAGAATATGGAATTACTTATTCCCAGGTAGATTTACTTCCAGACGGAACCTTCGATTACGATGGCATTCGAAAAGCCATCAATGAAAAAACGAAGCTTGTTACCATCCAGAGATCCAAAGGATATGCTACCAGACCAACTTTCTCTGTAAAACAAATCGGAGAATTAATTCATTTCATCAAAGAAATCAAATCCGATATTATCTGTATGGTTGACAATTGCTACGGTGAATTTGTAGAAACCATCGAACCTATGGATGTTGGCGCTGATATGATGGTTGGTTCTTTAATTAAGAATCCGGGCGGTGGATTAGCACCAATCGGCGGTTATATTGTTGGTAAGAAGGAATGTATTGAAAATGCTGCCTATCGACTTACTTCTCCTGGACTTGGAAAGGAAGTTGGTGCATCTCTCGGTGTCATGAGAGACTTCTATCAGGGATTTTTCTTATCACCAACCGTAGTTAACGGGGCATTAAAGGGTGCTATTTTTGCTGCAAATATTTATGAACGCCTTGGTTTCTCATGTGTACCAAACAGCACAGAATCAAGACATGATATCATTCAAGCGATTTCTTTCGAAACGCCGGAGGGACTCATCAAGTTCTGTGAAGGTATTCAGGCAGCAGCTCCTGTAGACAGCTATGTAACTCCTGAGCCTTGGGATATGCCTGGATATGATAGTCAGGTCATTATGGCCGCAGGTGCTTTTATTCAGGGTTCTTCCATTGAATTGTCTGCAGATGGACCACTTCGTCCACCTTATGCTGCTTATTTCCAGGGTGGATTAACTTGGTACCATGCGAAACTTGGAATCCTGATGTCTCTACAAAAACTTGTAGATGCTAATCTTGTGAAGGACTTACGTTTATGTTAAAATAATGTGTGATTTTTGACTGGGTTTACGCATTTTTAGAGAGTGAAAGGACATTATGGCAAATACCTCTTTAAAAAATCGTAATATTGTTTTAAATCCATATAAGAAATGTATGAAATATGGACCGGAAGCTCTCTCTGATGATGAGCTTCTAGCCATTGTTCTTCGTACTGGAACAAAAGATATGGATGCCATTGAATTGGCAAAGCTGATTCTTGATGGAAAACAAGACTGTTTACTTAATCTCATTTATTATAGCCGTAAAGAACTCATGGCATTTCCGGGAATCGGGGATATAAAATCCATGGAACTTAAGGTTATTGCTGAGATTGCAAACCGAATTCACAAGTGTAAGAGAAGAGAGCGAATCCTCTTAGGTAGTTCGAAATCTGTTGCAAATTATTATATGGAACAATTGCGACATAGGACACAGGAACATGTAGTGGTAGCTCTATTTGATGCAAAAGGTCATCTGCTTTTAGACAAAACCATTACAATTGGTACACTTACACTTTCCCTTTTTCCACCAAGAGATATTTTCTTGTTTGCGTTGCAGGAACATGCAGCGTTTTTTGTTGTTTTGCACAATCATCCCAGTGGCGATCCTTCTCCCAGCAAAGAAGACATACAGGCAACCGAAAAGATTAGAGAAGCAGGCGATTTATTGTCTGTTCCTTTGGTTGATCATATCATCATCGGTGATATGACATATTACAGTTTTAGAGAACATGGGCTTGTGCCAGGAGGACATTAAAAAATGGGTAATGCATATGGTATTGATATGGGTACCGGCAATTTGAAGATTTATAATCTTTCAAATGATGAAGTTACAAATGTAAAGAATACAATTGCTGTTATTGATAAAGATCAGATGTATGCTTATGGAGATGAAGCATATTCTATGTATGAGAAAGCACCTGAATCTATTCAGGTATCATTTCCAATCGTAAATGGTGTAATCGCTGATTTCGACAATATGCAGACAATGCTTTTAGAAGTTTTAGACCAGTTAGTAGAAGCCAAATTAAAAGGATCTGAAATCTGTGTTGCTGTACCAACAGACATTACAGAAGTTGAGAAAAAAGCTTTCTACGATATGTTTGCAAAGGCAAAAATCAAGGCAAAGTCCGTTTCCCTTTGTGAAAAGCCATTAGCTGATGCTATGGGAATGGGATTAGATATTAACGAACCAACCGGCGTGATGGTTGTTGACTTAGGTGCAGATACAACAGAAATTTCTGTTATCTCCCTTGGTGGTTTAGTTTTATCAGAACTGCTTCCTTTCGGTGGTAATCGTTTAGATGAAGCAATCGTTACTTACATGAAGAGAAAATACAATCTTTTAATTGGTTTAAAGACTGCAAAATCATTAAAGGAAAGTATCGGTAGTGCTTATGCAGGAAGAAATGAATCTATGACCGTTGTCGGACGTGATGTAGTATCTGGACTTCCAATCGAAATGCAGATTGATTCTGATATGATTTACGAAGGAATCAAAGATGGATTAAACAACATCACAAGATCTGTAAAATCCATCCTTGAGAAGGTTCCACCTGAACTTGCAAAGGACGTAGTATATTCTGGAATCTATTTGACAGGTGGTAGTGCGAAGTTAGATAAATTTGCAGATTATATTACTGAAATTACAAATATTAAGGTTAATATTTTTGAAAACGGTGAAGAAACAGTAGCCAGAGGTCTGGGTAAAGTTCTTTCAGAAGATAAATTCTCACGCTTTGGTTATGCGATGAAGACAAGAATTTTTAATTAATCAGGTTTAAGAGGTTTATTATGAGAAGAAGAGATTCGGGAATACCAAGCAGATTTATTCTGGCTTTTCTATCTATTCTCTGTATTGTATTTTTGTTTGTTAATTATTCCACCGGTTTTTCCGGTGGTCCATTACAGACGGTAGCAAATTATATTTTCATTCCAATGCAGAAAGGTATCAGTTATATTGGTAGTTCTATTTCTGTAAGTTCAGAAGATGCTAAGACAAAAGAAGAACTTGTTGCTGAAAACCAGGCACTTCAGGCACAGGTGGATGAATTGACATCGCAGCTTACAAATATGCAGCTTCAGCAGTCTGAATTGACAGATTTACAGGAATTATATGATTTGGATCAGCAATATGCGGACTATGAAACGACAGGAGCCCATGTGATTGCCAAGGGTACCAGTAACTGGTTTGATACCTTTACCATTGATAAAGGTTCTGATGATGGGATCGAAGTCAATATGAACGTTATCGCTGGTTCCGGTCTTGTTGGAATTGTAACGGAAGTTGGACCTGGATACTCCGTTGTAAAATCTATTATCAATGATTCCAGTGCAGTTAGTGCTATGATTCTTGATACATCTGACAACTGTATCATTTCCGGTGATTTAGAATCTATGACAAGTTCTAATACGATTTTACTTAGCAATCTGGAAGATACCGAAGATAGTGTATCGGAAGGAACATCTGTAGTTACTTCAAACATTTCCAACAAATATCTTCCAGGTATTTTAATTGGATATGTTACAGATATTGAAAGTGATGCCAATGGACTTACAAAGTCTGGTACCATTACGCCAGTAGTTGATTTTAAACATCTTCAGGATGTTTTAGTTATTTTAGAGACAAAGGAAACAGGAGAATGATAGAAGTAAAGCCTTTCATCTTAAGGATTGTATCAATATTCCTTTTGATAGCTGTATGTTTTTTGTTACAGACCAGTGTCTTTATTCATTTTGAACTGGCCTCCGTTGGTCCGAACCTATTGATTGCACTTACTTCCTTATTTGGTTTTATGAGGGGCCAAAAGGAGGGTGCCATCATTGGATTTAGTTGCGGACTGCTGAATGATTTATTCTTTGGATCTTATTTTGGAGCGTTTGCTCTAATCTATATGTTAATCGGATACTTAAATGGCTTTTTCCGTAAGCTTCTTTACGGAGATGACATTAAGCTTCCTTTGCTTTTAGTAAGTATCAGCGACATAATCTATGGATTTGCAGTATTTGTCTTTATGTTTTTATCTAGATCTAAGACGAATTTGGGATTTTACGTAGGAAGCGTTATTTTGCCAGAGATGGTTTATACATTAATCGTCTCTTTCCTTCTGTATTTTGTTGTTTTTAAGTTAAATCAATGGCTTGAAAAGAAAGAGAAGAGGAGTGATAGACTTGTTAGATAGATTGAAATCCTATTTTGGTCGAATTGCTCAATCGAGATTGTCCGTAATCATGGCTATATTTGTAGCTTTTACAACCATTCTTTTATTGAGATTATTCGTATTGCAAATTATCAAAGGTTCCTATTATCAGGATAATTATGAATTAAAAATTGCTAAGACAGAATCCATCGAAGCCTCTCGTGGAAATATCTACGATCGAAATGGTAACTTACTCGCTTATAATAAATTAGCTTATTCCATTACGATTACAGATTCCGGAAGCTACGACACAAAAGCGGAGAAGCATAAAGCGTTAAATGCGGAAATCTATCAGATTATTTCTGCATTAAATACGTATGATGATACCATCGATAACGACTTTAATATCTATATTAATTCCGCAGGGGAATATGAATTCTCCGTATCCGGTACTAGTCTTCAGCGTTTTCGTGCGGATATCTTCGGATATGCCAGCACAAGTAGTCTGACCTACAATGACGACTATGGATTTAATGAGGCGGAAGCAACTGCCGATCAAATCATGGAATATCTGGTAGATAAATATCAGATTTCTGAAGAATACAGTAAAGAAATGCAATATCAGATTGCCATTATTCGTTATGAAATCGGATTAAATAGTTATCAGAAATATATTGCAACAACCATTGCCAGTGATGTAAGCGATGAAAGTGTAGCTTACTTCGAGGAAAATAAATCGGATTTAACAGGTGTCGATGTAGAAGAAGATTCCATTCGTCAATATGTAGATGGGGAATATTTCTCCAGTATCATTGGTTACACCGGTACCATTTCAACGGAAGAATATGAAGAAGCTTCCGAAACAGATGATACGGTTGAATTAACTGATCAGGTTGGTAAAGCCGGAATCGAACAGTATATGAATGATTACCTGACAGGTGAAAAGGGTTCTCAGACTATCTATGTTGATTCCGTAGGTAATGTATTAGAAACAGCTGATTATGTAGAAGCAACTTCTGGAAATGATGTATATCTCTCCATTGATAAAGATTTACAGGAAGAGACCTATAAGCTTCTGGAGCAGGAAATTGCAGGTATTTTATATTCTAAGATTGTAAATACGAAGACCTATACCGCTTCTAGTGGTGATTCCTCAGATATTGTCATTCCTATTTATGATGTTTATTTTGCATTAATTGACAATAATCTGATCGATATGGATTCCTTAAACAGTGATGACGCTTCCGAGACAGAGAAAGCGGTTTATAGCGCCTTCCAGTCTAGACAGTCCTCCGCTTTGAGTGAAATCCAGAGTATGTTAACATCTTCGAATCCAACCGTTTATTCCGGATTAAGTGATGAATATCAGGCATATTCTACATACATTGTGAAGATGTTAAAGTCCGAAGGCATTATGGATGCAGATGCCATTGATGCGGATGATGAAACCTATCAAAAATGGACCAGTGAAGAACTGGCAGTAGAGGATTATTTAAAATATGCCATCGAGCAGGATTGGATTGATATCACTACTTTTACAGATAAATCCAAGTATGTTGATACCGATGAAATGTATGAAGCACTTGTTGCCTACATTTTAGAAGAACTTCCAAACCAGGATGACTTCAATAAATTAGTTTATCAGTATGCAATTTTAGATGATCAGATTACTGGTACACAGCTTTGCTTGATTCTCTATGATCAGGGAATTCTGGAAGCAGATGAAACAACCTATCAGGCACTTTCTTCCGGTAAGAAATCCTCTTATGATTTCTTAAAAGAGAAGATTAATGCACTGGAAATTACACCTGCGCAGTTAGCATTGGATCCATGTAGTGGTTCTTCCGTTGTAATTGATACAAATACGGGTGCCGTTTTAGCCTGTGTAAGTTATCCAGGATATGACAACAATGCATTAGCAAATCCGGAAGATAGTTCTTACTATACTTACTTAAATGAAAATGCATCAAATCCTTTATATAACTATGCGACACAGCAGCGTACTGCACCTGGTTCTACCTTTAAGCCGGTTTCTTCTACTGCTGGTTTAGCAGAAGGCGTTATTACAACAACGACGCAGATTAACGATTTGGGTGTATTTGATAAAGTAAGTAACCAGCCTAAGTGTTGGGCTTACCCAAGCACACATGGTTTAATCAATGTATCAGAAGCGCTTCGCGATTCTTGTAACTATTTCTTCTATGAAGTAGGCTGGGAATTAGCTGGTGGCTCTAATTACAATGATGCAACCGGTATTGAGAAGTTGAATTCCTATGCTTCTCTTTATGGACTTGATTCTAAAACAGGTGTTGAAATCGAAGAGAACACTTCAACACTTGCAACCGAATATCCGGTTATGGCGGCCATTGGTCAGTCTGATAACAATATTACAACGATTGCCTTAGCACGTTATGCAACGGCATTAGCAAACTCTGGAACCGTTTATAATCTTTCTCTATTGGATCATGTATCTGATACAGATGGAAATGTAATCGAAACCTACGGTTCTAGTGTGAAGAATACAGTAGATGTATTAGATTCCGAAGAGTGGAGTGCTATCCATTCCGGTATGCGAATGGTAGTAGAAAGTCTTTCTACATTTAACGGTTTTGAAGTTGCCGTTGCCGGTAAGACTGGTACTGCTCAGCAGGTTAAGACGAGAGCAAACCACGCTTTATTTATTGGATATGCACCATATGACAATCCACAGATTGCTATCGCAACACGAATTGCCTATGGTTATACATCACATAATGCGGCGGATGTTTCAAAGAATATTATCGGATGCTACTTTAATGTTGAAAGCTCCTTAGAACTTGCAAATACAGGTGCGGCATCTACATCAACTTCAACATCAACATCTGTTACAGATTAAAGAGGTACAATATGAAAGATTCTTGTGTGATTAAGAGCAATAAATATGGATTATCTTTATTGCTGAATCCGGAAATATCTTTTGAACAACTGGTTACTGATGTTTGTCGAAAATTCCTTGATGCCAAGGAATTTTTCGGCAAGACAGAACTGGTCGTTTCTATGAGCGGACGTGATTTAACATTTGAAGAGCAGGAAGTCATTATTCAAGCAATTGAATTAAACTCTGATATCAAGGTAAAACTGATTCAGGAAAATGATGAAATCACAGAACGTTCTATGCTTGGTAAACTTGAAAAATACCATTTTGATCG
The DNA here is from genome assembly GCA_000702525.1 of Lachnospiraceae bacterium AC2012. GTDB lineage: Bacteria > Bacillota > Clostridia > Lachnospirales > Lachnospiraceae > FD2005. The sequence continues at coordinate 550,669 of JNIN01000001.1, read as the reverse complement.
AATCAATGAGCATGCAAAAATTATTTTTGGAGATGTTCATACTACCGTACATTCTGATTTAAGTGTCGTAGTACTAGGTGATATTTCGGAAGAAGCAGAAGTGAATTCCAAAGGTAATATCATCGTTTTCGGAAAGATTTTCGGTGGTGCACACGCAGGAGCTGCTGGAAATGATACGCAATTCATCGTTTGCCATTCTTTGGAATCCGATGACATTTCCATTGGAAATCATATAGAAGAAGTCGCTATTGAAAAATCTATTTTTAAACGATTCAAACGACTAAAATCTGAGGGTATTATTATCGGCGTATGGGACGATAGTCTGATTGCTGAGCCGCTTGCAAACGGTCTTCTTCAGGAAATAGTTTCAAAGCAATAGAGGAAAGAAGTATGTTTCGTAATTATAAACTTAAAAATTTAAACTTGAGACTCATTATCTTTGTTATGGCCTTAACTATTATCGGAATTATGGTCATTGGTTCTGCAAATGCAGATTACCAAAACAAACAGATTATGGGACTTGTACTTGGTCTCGTTGTGATGGCAGTTATGGCGCTGATTGATTTTGAATTTCTATTACAGTTTTACTATGTTTACTATGCCATTGCATGTGTATCTCTGCTATTGGTTTTCACGCCTTTAGGAGATTCCGCTGGTGGTGCAACTCGTTGGGTAAATCTTGGAATTCGTTTTCAGCCATCGGAAATGGCGAAGATCTTTTTGGTTTTATTCTTCGCACAATTTTTGCTTCGATTTGAAGATAATTTAAATACCTATAAGTCCCTTGGAAAAATTGCAGTGACCGCTGGTATTCCTTTGGTTTTAATTTTAAAGGAACCTGATCTATCTACTACAATTGTTACCTTCCTTATTATTTCCGCTTTGATTTTTGCTATGGGATTAAGCTATAAATTAATCGGAATCGTACTTGGCATTACCATTCCTGCCATTTCCTTATTATTAATACTTGTTATGCAGGAAGGGCAGACCATTCTGGATGAGTATCAGGGACTTCGAATTTTGGCCTGGTTAAAACCGGATGAATATCCGGAAAGTTCTTATCAGCAGACAAACTCCATTATGGCCATTGGTTCTGGTCAGTTACTTGGAAAAGGTTTAAATACAGATGCCTTGGATTCTGTAAAAAATGGTAATTACATTTCCGAACCACAGACAGACTTCATTTTCGCTGTAGCCGGAGAAGAATTGGGCTTTATAGGATCTGCAATTATTGTTATACTGTTATTAGCGATTGTAATTGAATGTTTACGCGTTGCAAAAAAAGCAAAAACAAAATCCGGCGAATTATTATGCATCGGTATTGCATCTTTGATTGGTTTTCAGAGTTTCGTAAATATCTGCGTTGTAACCGGATTAATGCCTAATACAGGTCTTCCTTTACCTTTCGTTAGTTACGGATTAACTTCACTCGTAACTCTTTATTTTGGTATTGGAATCGTACTAAACGTTGGATTACAAGCAAAAAAATATTAGGAGGAGTTATCATGAATATCGGATTGGTAGCGCATGATTCCAAAAAGAAATTAATGCAGAATTTCTGTATTGCATATCGTGGTGTTTTAGCCAAAAATGAGATCTATGCAACCGGAACAACAGGAAGACTTGTGGAAGAAGTTACAAATCTTTCTATACATAAATTCTTAGCAGGACATCTTGGTGGTACACAGCAGTTGGGAGCTCAGATCGAGCATAATAATATTGATTTGGTGATCTTTTTAAGAGATCCTACAACCATGAAATCCAATGAACCTGACGTCAATAATATTGTTCGTATTTGCGATGCAAATAATATTCCTTTAGCAACAAATCTTGCGACAGCAGAATTGTTAATTAAATCCTTAGATAGAGGAGACTTAGAGTGGCGTGAAATGTACAAATAAATTTTTAGCTCTGGTTCTGGCTCTATCACTTACCATCTGTTTAACAGGATGTTCGAAAGACAATACCAGTTATGATGTCTATAAGACCTCTCATAACTTTGGTATTATTCAAGGTAATTATGCCTCTGAATCAAATCTGTTTGCTTCAAACCTTGCCGTAACAGATACTACAAATGTTGGTATGGATACGGTTGATTCACAGGTCGCAAGTGGAGCAGGAGTATTCAATCTTGCAACAAAAGAGGTGACTTACTCGCAAAATATCTTTGAAAAATTATATCCAGCGAGTACAACAAAGATTCTTACAGCGTATGTTGCATTAAAATATGGTGATTTAGATCAGGAAATCACCGTAAGTGAAAATGCCTGTGATCAGGCCGAGGATTCTTCCGTTGCCAATTTAAATCCTGGCGACAAGATGACGCTTCGCGATTTACTTTATGGCTTAATGCTTCGAAGTGGAAATGATGCTGCGATTGCTATCGCAGAGGGTATCAGCGGAGATGTAGATACCTTTGTCAATTTAATGAATCAGGAAGCAACCGCCTTAGGAGCTGTAAATTCACATTTTGTAACACCGAATGGTCTCCATGATGAAGATCATTACACAACGGTTTACGATATGTACCTGATTTTTAATGCAGCAATCCAAAATGATGATTTTAGAACCATCCTGCAGACAACAACCTACAATGTTTTTTATACGACATCCGATGGAACAGAAACCAGTCAGACCTGGAATACAACGAATTATTATTTGTTAGGTAAAGAACAAGCTCCCGATGGCATTACCGTAATCGGCGGTAAGACAGGTACAACGGGAGAAGCAGGATATTGTCTCGTTTTACTTAGCAAGAACGAACAAAACCAACAAATCATATCCATTGTATTTGATGCAGACGCAAGAACAAATTTATATTATCTTATGAATGAGATCTTAAATCTTTACGGGGAATGATCTTAGGGTGTTCCACTAGTGGAGCACCTTTTTTATTAGAGGAATAGAAACGTGGCAAAAAAGAATTCAAGTAATATCATAAAATTTCAGAAGCAGATACATTTCAACGTCGGAATTGTCATTTGTTTTATTATTTTAATTTATATTATCTTTCATATTTTTACGTATTTAACAAAAGATAATATTTCCATTTACGAAGTAACGCAGGGCTCGATCGCAACCGATTACGATTATACGGCTCTCGCCATTCGTGATGAAACCATTGTATATTCTGATCGTGATGGATATCCTTATTACTATAAAAGTAATAATGCAACCGTAGGTTCCAAATCTATTGTTTATGCGATTGATGATACCGGAGATATCGTCAATACCTTAAACGCGCAGGAAACGGATATTACGGATTTATCGGATTCTGATTTAAGTGAAATGGAAAATACCATTTCCACTTTTATGAATGGATATTCCAATACCAATTTCCAAAAAATCTATGCCTTTAAAACGGACGTTACGGATTCTTTAAGTGAATTGTATAACAATCAAGCAGTCGACAATATTTCTGCCGATATTGCCGCAGCACAAGCCGCAGATACCTATCATGCATATACGGCAGCGGATACCGGGCTTTTAGAATATTATCTGGATGGCTTAGAAGACCTGACCGTCGATAATTATTCCTCCGATAATTTTGATACAAGCACGTATTCCAAAACTTCCTTAAAAACAACAGAAAAGATTACATCAGGGACTCCTGTATACAAATTAGTTACCTCTGATCACTGGAACCTTGTAATCCAAATTGATGATACGTTAGCAGAGAAATTGGCAGATACCTCATCCCTAGAAATTCAATTTGATGAAGATAACGCGAAGACCTGGACTACTTGTTCCATTGAAGAAAAGGCCGGTAATAAATACCTTGTCCTTAGTCTGGATGATTCCGTTGACAGATATGCTGAATATCGATATATCAATATCCAATTATTAATAGAAGATCAGACTGGTTTAAAGATTCCAAACACTGCAATTACGCAAAAGAAATTCTTTACCATTCCGAAATCCTATTTCTATGAAGGAAATGATTCCGATGATTTAGGTGTTATTGTGAAAGGAAATGAAAACACTGGCTTAATCACACCAACGATCTATTATGAGACAGAGGATTCCTATTATGTAGATAATGAATATCTGCATACCGGAGATGTCTTAATCAAATCCAATTCCAATGAAACCTATACGGTTGGTGATGAAACCGCTACACTGGATGGTGTATATAATGTAAACAAAGGCTATGCCGTCTTTAAAATCATAGAAAAATTATACGAAAACAATGATTATACAATTATTGAATCCGGCACAGATTATGGTGTTTCTCTATATGATCGTATCGCTTTACAAGGTGACAAAGTGAAAGAGAATGACATCATTAACTAAACTTTAAATAGAAACGGAGGCAAACATGGTTGCAGAACAATATCGAGAAATAGAAGAACGCGTTACAAAAGCTTGTGAAAGAGCGGGGAGAAAGCGTGAGGAAGTGACTTTAATTGCAGTCAGCAAAACAAAGCCGATTTCCATGTTAAAGGAAGCGTATGAAGCAGGTGCAAGAACATTCGGCGAAAACAAAGTACAAGAATTAGTATCAAAAATGGATTCTGAGGAATTGGCATCTGACATTTCCTGGCAAATGATTGGCCATTTACAGCGTAACAAAGTAAAATACATCGTTGGACGTGTTGACTTAATTCATTCTGTAGATTCCTTCCGATTAGCGGAAGAAATTAACATTCAATCCAAAAAGAAGGGCGTCATTACCCCTATTTTAATCGAAGTAAATGCAGCAAATGAAGATACGAAGTTCGGTGTAAAAATAGAAGATACCATAGATCTGATCAAACAGATCGCAAAAGAATTAGATTCTGTTCAGATTAAAGGTCTTATGACAATTGCACCATATGTTGTGGATTCTGAAGAAAATCGCCCTTATTTCCGCAAAATGAAGGCCTTATCAGTTGACATCACAAATGAAAACATTGATAATGTATGTATGGATATTTTATCCATGGGAATGACCGGAGATTTTGAAGTTGCGATTGAAGAGGGTGCTACCATGGTACGTGTAGGAACCGGAATCTTTGGGGAAAGAAATTATCAAAACTAAACGATTGGAGTATTATATGGGATTATTTGACAAATTTCTCGATGTTATGAAATTAAATGATGACGAAGACGATTATTATGATGATGACGAATTTGAAGATGATGATGACGAAATCGAAGAGAAGCATTCATCTTTCTTAAAGAGAAATCGAGAGGACGAAGATCATGAAAAAACAGCAAAGAGTTCTACCAGATCATCATCAAAGATTACACCTTTAAGAAGTTCCAGAAGAAGCTCAGGAGCAACAAGTATGGAAGTTAGAGTAATTCAGCCAACCTCTTTTGAAGACGCAAGAGAGATTGCAGAAACATTATTATCCAATAAAACAGTAATTCTTAATATGGAAGGATTAGATCTTGCTTTAGCACAGCGTATTATTGATTTTACATCCGGCGCTTGCTATTCCATCGATGGAACATTGCAGAAGATTAGCAATTACATCTTTATCCTTACTCCTGCATCTGTCAACATTGATGGCGATTTACAGGGTATTATGAATGCTTTTGATTTTTCAGGAATTCAAACAGGTTTTTAAATAATGGATAAAGAAAAGCAATTTCTATTACATAGATTTAAAGATTTAGATCAACAAGCATATTATAGAAATATTACAACTTTTAGTGATTTCTTAACTTTAAATGAGCGTAGTACATTACAGGAAAATTTGGAAGATTATTATTGTCATATTTCCTTTTTTGGCGGCTACGATTTATCAGAGCGTCAGATTGCGATTTTCCAATCCGATGCTCCTTTCTTTTATGAAAATGTTCCAATTTCCTGTATCGAGATTAAACCGCTCTCCAAAAAATATGCTGAGAAATTAACGCATAGAGATGTATTAGGGGCTTTCATGCATTCTGGAATCGAACGAGATCAAATTGGGGATATCCTTATCATTTCAGATATAATATATGTGTTTTGTACAGAAAAAATATCTGCCTATATCATGCAGGAGATTTCCAGGATAAAACACACATCCGTAATGACTCGCATCGTTCCCATGCAAGATTTCGACTATCAACCGGAATTTAAGGAAGTTACTACAACAATATCTTCCAACCGGCTAGATACTTTTACCGCAGCCGCTTGTAATATGTCTAGAGGGCAAACGGCAGAATACATCCGTTCTGACCAGGTTTTTATCAATGGTCGATTGTGTAATGATGTAAATCATCGATTAAATGACGGAGATGTGATTTCCTTTCGAGGTAAAGGAAAAGTTGTTTTCGATGGTGTATTGGGAAATACAAAAAAAGAAAAATTAAGAATTCGATACCGCTGGTATCAATAGTAGGAGGTTACTATACTATGGGAAAAGATTTGATTGTAAATTACAAGAATGAACCTTGCTATGAAATTAAAATTCGAAATGATTTCTCAGATTTATCTAAATCTATACAAATGATGAATGAGAAGAATTATCTTCGTATTTGTATCGTAACAGATTCTGTCGTGGAACCATTGTATCTAAAAAATGTCATCTTAAAATTATCCGTTGATTATCCAGATACCTATATTACAAGTTTTGTATTTGATGCTGGAGAAAGCTCTAAAAATCTGTCTACCGTTCAAAAATTATATCAAAAATTAATTCAAGATCAATTTGATCGAAATGATTTATTGATTGCTCTTGGAGGTGGTGTTGTAGGAGATTTGACAGGATTTACCGCAGCAACTTATCTTCGCGGAATTGATTTTGTACAGGTGCCTACCACTTTACTATCACAAGTGGATAGTAGCGTTGGCGGTAAAACGGGTGTAGATTTTGAACAATATAAGAATATGGTAGGTGCATTTTATATGCCATGCCTCGTTTACATTAACACCGACGTATTAAAGACGCTACCTGCAGAACAGATTTCTTCTGGAATGGCTGAAGTAATCAAATACGGAATCATTCGAGATTTTGAATTTTACGAATGGCTCGATTCCAACGTTGATAAAGTGAAATCTTTAGATCAAGAAACGTTAGAATACTTAATTTACCAAAGCTGTAAAAACAAAAAAGAAGTAGTAGAAGAGGACCCAACGGAACAAGGTATCCGTGCAACCTTGAATTTTGGACATACCATTGGGCATGCCATTGAAAAGCTCTCTCATTTCAAATTGTATCATGGACAATGCGTCGGTCTTGGAATGGTTGCGGCTGCCTATATTTCCATGAAACGAGATATTGTTACAGAAGGTGAATTTTTTACAATCATGAATATCTTAGACAGTTATAATGTTTATCCAGAGTTAAAAGATATTAATATAGAGGATGTCATTTCCGCTACAAAACACGATAAAAAAATGAACGGACAACAGATTCATTTTGTATTAATTCGAGGAATCGGCATTAGTTATATCGATACAACCGTAACCGATCAGGAAATGCGAGATGCGGTAGAATACATCTTATCTATATAATAAATTTTATTAATACTTGTTTTAATAAACAGAAATTTTACCTAGGAGAGTGGCTTTCATTGAAAAATTTAAACAAGATTAAATTATTTTTCATGGCTTTTTTGCCAATTATTTTGCTGATTCTATTAGATCAGTTATCTAAGATTTGGATTGTTTCAAATCTAAAAGACAAAGCGGACATCATACTAATACCAAACGTATTACAGTTACATTATCTGGAAAATACCGGAGCAGCGTTTAGTATTATGAACCATAATATGATGTGGTTTTTCTATATTATTACACCGCTAATTAGTATTGTTTTATTCTATATCCTATGGAAATGTGCCGGAAACAAAAAGCACCAGTTATTATATTGGATTATGATTTTTTTAATTGCAGGTGCATTCGGCAATTATATTGATCGTATTTATCAAAAATATGTTGTAGATTTTATCTATGTATCTTTGATTAACTTCCCGGTATTTAATATTGCAGATATCTATGTGACATGTTCCGTTATCATGCTTTTTATCACTGTAATATTTCTATATTCTGAAGAAGATTTTGAAGAATTAGGACTTTTTAAACATGGAAATTAAGATTGATGAAACCATAAAGCCTTGCAGGTTAGATAAGTATTTATCCGATGTAAATCCCGATTTAACCCGAAGCTTTATTCAAAAGAATATTAAAGATGGGTGTGTTACCGTAAATGGCGCCATAGCAAAGGCAAGCATCAAAGTACAAACCGGCGATTGTATCATTTATGATATACCCGAACCAGAAGAATTAGATGTTATACCGCAAGATATCCCATTAGATATCCTCTACGAGGATTCTGATGTATTAATTGTCAATAAGCCAAAGGGTATGGTTGTACATCCGGCTCCAGGGCATCCAGATGGCACACTTGTAAATGCCGTTATGTATCATTGTAAAGATAGCCTGTCTGGAATCAATGGCGTAATCCGTCCAGGAATCGTCCATAGAATTGATCAGGATACTACCGGGTCTCTTATTGTATGCAAAAATGATAAATCACATATCGATATCGCAGAACAGATAAAAGTTCATTCTGTTAATCGAATCTATCGTGGTATTGTTATTGGAAATGTTACGGATGATGAAGGAACCATTGAAGGTGCGATTGGAAGAGATCCAAAAGATCGAAAGAAGATGTGTATCAATGAAAAGAATGGAAAACCTGCCATTACACATTACAAAGTATTAAAACGTTTTCATGGATATACTTACATGGAATTCAAGCTGGAAACAGGACGCACACACCAAATCAGAGTACATATGTCCAGTATCGGTCATCCATTGTTAGGAGACGAAGTATATGGTCCAAAAAATAAGCGCCCAAAATTCCATTTACAAGGTCAAACCCTGCATGCCATGACCATTGGATTTATTCATCCAACAACGAAGGAATATGTGGAATTTCAGGCGCCTCTCCCAGAATATTTTACACATCTATTAGATGTATTAGAAACATTTTAAATAGTAATTACACTCTAAAAATACATAAAACAGTATATAAGCTGCAAATCATTGATTTAAGGATCCTTTCTTCTAAAATCAACTGCATTTGCAGCTTCTCTTTTATGTTCATCCTCAATCGCTGCGTAATAATCAATCGTAGTATTAATATTCTCATGACCTAATACATCAGCAACCAGACGAATATCGCCAGTTTCTCGATACAAAGCAGTGCCATAAGTACTACGAAGTTTATGCGGTGTGATTTTCTTATTTGGAACAGCAATTCTTGCATATTTCTTTACTAGATTTTCTATCGCATCCACACTAATTCGTTTTCCTTGTAGAGAATAGAAGAGAGCGCTTTCATGGCCCTCGATTGGCGTAATAAGCGTTCTTTCACCCTCGATATAGGTTTCTAACGCATCCCGTATCCCATCACCAAAATAAAGGATATCCTGGCCGCCACCTTTCCGAACGATTGTCAAAGTATTTGCTTTCAAATCGACATCATTTAAATCAAGACCATTACATTCCGATACACGAATTCCAGTATTTAACATTAAAAAAAGAATGGCATAATCACGTTGTTTTGTCTTTTCACATATTTTTCTTTGACGATCACTCATAGATGCGTTTCCAATTTCAATAGCGTCTAATAAGGAACGAACCTCTGCATGATTCATACGAACAATGTTTTTATCCTTTTTTAATCGAGGCAATGGAACAAGACCCATAGGATTTTCTTTTATATTCTTATGAAGAATATGATAATTATAAAGTCCACGAAGAGGAGACATCTTTCTAGCAATCGCCTTTTTACCATTTTCATGATAATCACCCGATCCAACATTTAATTCCAAATATCTCTGGTATTCCAGAATATCCTCGGCCTGTAATTTTTCCAATTCTTCAATTTTAAAATCCGTAATACGATAATTCTTAAATACAGGATTCTGATCAATCAAAAATCGAAAAAATGTCAACAGGTCATAACAATAAGAAACTAATGTACTAGGCTGTGATGTGATTTCCTTTGAATGGATATAACTAACCGCACAACCTGGCAATTGATCTAGCAATTCTCGAAGCTTTATTTTTTGATTTCTAACCTTAGTTTTGTAGAATTCCGAGTCTTTTCCCATGATTCGCTCCTTTCTATCGGATAAACAGATATTTATCCGATAGTTACATTTTACAATATACACTCTTTCTCGTCAACTCATAAGCCCACTCCTACATCGATCCCTAGGAATGAAAACTCATATAGCTTATGAGGCATCTACTCCAAATTCTTCCATCTTAGAAATAATCATATCACGAACAACTTTTGCGATTTCAACCGTCTTCATACCACAATAGTCTTCATAATATAATGGTTTCAGAAAAATAACTTTTGTTTTTACTTTGCCGAAGCACAAACTATTAAATGGTTTATAAGAATCAATCAAAGCCACCGGAACAATAGGCGCTTTTGCTCGAACAGCCGATTTAAAGCTGCCTGGCTTAAAATCCTTCACATGATTTCGATTTTTGTGATAACCGCCTTCTGAAAAGATAATAAATCTCTTTCCAGCTTGGACTTCCTCCGTCATCTCATTAATAATTTTCATACCCTGTCGAACATTATGAATTTCTAAACGTTTTGCATCAACCAAATCGACGATTTCACGAACCAAAAACGTATAGGACTTCATCTTATCCATAACAAAAGTACATGGTTTCTGATGCGCATAAATAATGCCCAACGCATCATACTTACCCTGATGATTTGGAAACATGACATAACCGCCTTCTTCTGGTAAATTTTCTGTACCATAAACTTCGGTTTCTATATCTCCAGACTTCTTCATATATTGAATTGCACGTTTTGCAAGAGCATATCGATCTTCCATACTATATTTATCTGGCTGATTAGCCATCTTTCTCATAAGCGGAATGATATATGGCGCTCGAAATAGGTTTAACAGTATTACATAGATAAATCTTAACATACGTATGTATTTCTCCCTTGATCGTTATGTAAATAGTATAAATTGTTTAAGAAAAAAATACAACTTTCGCATATTATGTTCATTTATTCTCTTTTCCAATAAATCGATGACATCTTTTATTGTTGGATTACATAATAAGGAATTACAATATGTTCTCCAGCATGAATCGTATCATCACTCAAATGATTCATGCTCTTAATCTCATCAATATATTCCGAAGTCGTTCCACATTCGACATTATAATAATCTGCTGCAATATCCCAAAGATTATCTCCATCCTGCACTTCATAACTCTGATAGAACTTTTCAACCGCATATTGCTCCTTTGCTTTTGAAATCATTGCATGAGATGTTATAAGGATTACAACAACCACCAGCACCAATGACAAAACAACAACCGATAAGGATAAATTATTTCGTACTTCCCTACTTCTACGCATTTTACTTCCTCCCATTATAAATCCATAATTAACAGCATCTATTAAATCAATACATATGTTCCGAACACTCGTTCTGAAATTATAGTAAATCACAAACATCTGTTTGTCAATCATTTTATCGAACAAATTTTCGCAAATATTTGTTTGCCACAGAACACTTGTATGATATAATGTAAATAGTTCATACTAGTAAATGAATAGGAGGTCATATGGCATACGGTAAAATATCCGAAAGGCAAAAAGAAATCCTCGAATTTATGAAATCAGAAATCCTTAACAAGGGTTATCCTCCTTCTGTTCGAGAGATTTGCGAAGCTGTAAATTTAAAATCAACATCTTCTGTCTTTTCACATTTAGAGAGACTTGAAAAGAATGGTTATATTCGTCGAGATCCAACTAAGCCTAGAGCAATTGAGATTTTAGATGATAATTTCAATCTGACACGTAGAGAAGTTGTCAATGTTCCTCTCGTTGGAACTGTAGCTGCAGGAACACCTTTACTTGCAGTGCAAAATATTGATAACTACTTCCCTATCCCTGCAGAATATATGCCAAATCAAGAATCCTTTATGTTAAAAGTAAAAGGAGAAAGTATGATTGAAGCAGGAATTCTTGATGGTGATATCATCATGGTAGAACGAACCACTGATGTTCGAAACGGTGATATGGTAGTTGCTTTAGTCGACGATTCCGCTACCGTTAAGACATTTTATAAAGAAGATGGGCATATTCGTCTTCAGCCTGAGAATTCCAACATGGATCCGATTATTGTTCCAGATTGCGAAATCCTCGGCAAAGTGTTTGGTGCATTTAGATTCTTTTAAAATAAAAGGAATGCAAATAGCATAAAAAAGAGCTACAACGATGTTCTTTCTATTCGAAAGACACCGATGTAGCTCTTTTTGCTTAAATATCAATTTTATAATCGCAAGAATTACAGTTCCTCTACAGAAACTTCTTTTCCATCCTGCCAAATTCTCTCAAGATTATAGAATTCACGGTCCTCACCTGAGAACAGATGAACCACAATATCTTCAAAATCAATCAAAACCCAAGAACTGTTATTTCCACCTTCCACGTGCTTTGCATTGATACCATGCTTTGCCATTGCATTCTCTACTTCATTCTTCATCGCACTCATCTGTGGAGAACTAGAAGCATTTGCAATGATAAAATAATCAGCCATTACAGAGATTTCACTGATATCTAAAATCGTGATATCTTCCGCTTTCTTATCATCTAATCCATTATAAATATCTTTTACTAATTCTTTAATATCCAAAGTTAATCTCCTTTATAACAACGTCAAATCCTGTCCACGTCTTGTCAAAACATCCTTATAATAATCATATGTCTCAAGCGTACCAGAATCCATGCTCTTATGATTGTTCTTTAAATAATTTATCGTATCCGAAAGAATCATCGCCATGGCAAGATCTAAATCTACATAAGAAACTGCACGAATCTCTTTCAATCTAGGTGCTTTATCCCTGGATGGCTCAATATAATCCGCAATAAATACAATTTTATCCAGTAGAGACATCTCCCTGCATCCCGTCGTATGAACTTCAATTGCATGTAGTATTTCCGGATCCTGAATACCATAATTCTCTTTTGCGAACACCGCTCCTGTTTTCGAATGCAATAACTGAGGCGCTTTCTTTTCACCTTCCGTTACAGATAATCCATGCTCCTTGCAATACTGCAGTTGGTCTTCTGCATTCATATGCTTCGTGCAATCATGGAGCAAACCCGCCAGTCTTGCAACTTCCACCGGATAGGAATAACGCATAGCCAAATTAGCTGCTGTATCCATGACGCCAAGGATATGTAAATATCTGGAAGCCTTAACATTTCTTTTAATATCTTCCATAATTGGGCGCATATCGATGGTTTCTTTTTTCTGATACAAACGATGCTCCCGAATATACTGAACGACATCCGGATTCAGCCAATCCGTCTCTTCCCCCTGCAGCAATCGCGCACGAATCTCGCTGGAAGAGATATCTACCGGATCCATATCGACAATCGTATACTGTCCCGGAACCCTCTTCTTTTGAATCTCCAGTACCGACTGCAGGTCAAAATCATTAGAAATAGAACCGCTCGGTGCATCTTTCTCAAGCGCATTTCGATTAATTACAACGATATCTGCATATTTCACGATCCATTCCGGATGAACCCACTCATGAAAATAACGTAAGCTATCATCACCAATGATAAAAAAGAACTGGTGCTGCTCATATGTCTTATGCAAATAGGCAAGCGTTTTATAAGAGAAATTAGGCAGGAGACAATATTGTTCAAAATCTTTTACAACAAGATGCTCCTCTTGCGATACCGCTAGCTCACACATCTGAAATCTGTCATAGGATGAAATATCATCCAATATCTCCTTATGTGGTGGCGTGCCCGACGGCAGAAGCCATACCTCATCCAAAAGCATGCCTTCCATCGCGGCCTTCGCCATCGCTATATGTCCCTTATGTATCGGGTTAAATGTACCACCTAATAATCCTATTCTACTCATGTTCGCCTTCTCAATCTCTATTTCGTAATCATTTAGTCTGGTAATACGATAACCGGCTTCTTTGCTGGCTTATAAAGAATAATCTTCTTACCAATCACACGAACAACCTGTGATCTTGTTCTCTCCGCAAGAACTTCTGCGATTTCTCTTGGATCATCAAAGCAATTCTTAAGAACGGAAATTTTGATTAATTCTCTTTTTTCAAGCGCCTCTGCAACTGCAGAAACGATTTCTGGTGTTAAAGAGGATTTACCAATCTGAAAAATCGGACTCATTGTACTTGCTAAACCACTTAAATATGCTCTCTGTTTATTTGTCATTTCTTTGACCCCTTTTACTTAAAGTATTCGAAAGTTAAACCGTAAATAGATACGATATCACCTTCTTCAATACCCATGTTTTCAAGTTTCTCTAAGATGCCCTGTGTCTTAAGGAAATTCTGGAAGAATAAGAATCCCTTCTCAGATTCAAGATTTGTATATCCAAGCATCTTTGCAATTTTTTCGCCTTCTACAACATATGTACCGTCTTTATCAACTTCAATCGTAATATCCTGGGATTCAGGATTCAACATCTCTGTATCAAATTCTGCATCATATACGGTTGGCTCATCTGTAAAGTTCTTCAGTTCTTCAGAAAGCGCATAGAGGAGTTCCTTTACACCCTTACCGGAAACTGCAGAAATACCAAAGATTTTAATATTTGCATCTGGAAATGCCTTACGAAGATCAGATAAAATCTCTTCTTCTCTATCCGGGCAAACATCCAACTTATTTGCTGCAATAATCATTGGTTTTTTCAATATATTAGCGTCATATTTTTCTAATTCCTGATTGATGGACTTGATGTCCTCTACAGGATCTCTACCTTCTACAGAAGCTGCATCAACAATATGGAGCAGCACCTTAGTACGTTCAATATGACGTAAAAATTCATGCCCAAGACCAATTCCTTCGGAAGCACCTTCGATCAGACCAGGAATATCTGCAATAACAAATCCATTTGCCCCATCTAAGTCTACCACTCCGAGGTTTGGAGATAATGTAGTAAAGTGATAATTTGCAATCTTTGGATCCGCATTTGTTACTCTTGAAAGAAATGTTGACTTTCCAACATTAGGGAAACCAACCAGACCAACATCCGCAATGACTTTCAGCTCTAATTGAACTTCTAATTCAATTGCATCTCCACCTGGTTTTGCATATTTTGGAGCCTGCATTGTTGGTGTTGCAAAGTGCATATTTCCTAATCCACCCTTACCACCATGCAGAACTACCACACGTGTATTATCACCTGACATGTCACATACAACTTTACCGGTTGTCACTTCTGTAACAACAGTACCTTCTGGAACTTTCAGAATCAGATCCTGACCGTTTTTTCCATGCATGTTCTTCTTTCCGCCTTCAGCACCAGATTCTGCCTCGAATTTTCTTCTATGACGAAAATCAGAAAGTGTATTGATACCCTTATCTACTTCAAAGATAACATCGCCACCTTTTCCGCCGTCACCGCCATCTGGACCACCGTTCGGAACATATTTCTCTCTGCGGAAGCTGACATGACCATTTCCGCCTTTTCCCGATTTAATTATGATTCTTGCACGATCTGCAAATGCCATATTACCACCTACTTTATAATCTATATATATAAGAAAAGAGGTCGACGTTAGCCGACCCCCTTAAAGTAACATTTTAGTTTTCGCTTGCTACTGGATATACGGAAGCAACTTTCTTGTCTCTTCCTTTTCTTTCGAATCTTAAAATACCATCTGTTAATGCGAATAATGTGTCATCGCCACCCTTACCAACATTTACACCTGGATGGATTCTAGTTCCGCGCTGCTTATATAAAATGTTGCCAGCCTTAACGAACTGACCGTCTGCTCTTTTAGCACCTAATCTCTTAGATTCGGAATCTCTACCGTTCTTAGTAGAACCCATTCCCTTCTTATGAGCGAAAAACTGAAGGTTTAACTTCATCATGCCTTCTACACCTCCTCATTGGTAAAATCAAAGTACTCTTTTCCGTACTGTTTCTGTATTTCATTAAGACCGAGCACCAATGAATCGATCAAGAGATTACTCTGATCAGAAACTGAACCAGTGAATCGAAAATCGATCATACCGGACTCTTCATCGGAATCAACAGAATATGTGTCATCTGTAAAAGTATCAATAGAATTGATAGTATTAATGACCAATACAGAAACCGCTGCACATACAATATCTTTTCCATATTCATCGTAACCGGCGTGGCCGCTACAACGAATCCGTTTGTATTGCTGCTCTTGTTTTTCAATCGATACAGAGATCATGTCATCACCCTATATCTTATGCGTTGATCTTTTCAATCTTAACCTGTGTGAATGACTGTCTATGACCATTCTTCTTGTGATAGCCGGTCTTTCTCTTGTACTTGTAGACAATAACCTTTTTAGCTCTGCCTTCACGAAGAACAGAAGCTTCAACTGTTGCACCATCTACGGTAGGGTTTCCAACCTTAAGACCGTTATCGCTTACTGCTAATACCTGATCAAAAGTTACCTTTTCACCAGCTTCAACACCAAGCTTTTCAATGGTAATGATATCGCCTTCAGCTACTTTGTACTGCTTACCACCTGTTGCTATAATTGCGTACATATGGCACCTCCTATTATCATTACTCGCCAGTTACGGCGCTATCCACTGTGGACAGACTTCTAGCCTCACTGTGCGGCATACTCAAGTATATTATCATGAATTACACGTTAAGTCAACAGCTGTTTTAACGAAGGGAATTTTTTCTCCCTCGTAATCTCTACCAGCCCAAGTTTTGTATAATCGACAATTCGAACTTTATTAAAATCCTCTTTACATCGTCCTTTCATATAGGAGAGCAATTCTTCTCTATGTTCTTCCGAGGACATATTAATAAAATCTACCAAAATCATACCAGATAATTCGCGAAGTCGCATTTGCTCCATCAATTTATCCGCGGCCTCTTTATTAATGCGTAAAATCTCATCTGGTTTTGGCTTCTTTCTTGTATCTTTGCCTGAATTTACATCCACAACATTCATCGCTTCCGTCTCCTCAATCACAAGATACCCACCATGCTTCATCCAGGCTCTCTTTTGCAATAATTTATCCAAACATTCCGAAACGGAATACAATTTAAATAAATTCGGTGAGTCCTGATAAAGCGTTACGCGATTCTTTAAGTCCAGATAGTGTTTATGACCCTCAATATAATCCAATACTTCCTGATAAATATTTTCCTGATCCGTCAAAACAGAAATCTCATCTGAAATCCCACTATAATGCTTCAATAGGGAGATTCTATGGCTTGTCTCACTATATAAGTGAGAATAACAAACAGCGTGCTGTCCCCTTGTTAGAAGCAACTCATACTGGCTCTTTAATTCCGAAATCTCCTCACGCAATACATCCGTATCACAACCATTACAATTCGTTCTTAAAATGATTCCAAACGGTTCCTCTTGATACGCTTCCAAAAATTCCTTTAATCTGACTCTCTCCGTATACGGGAGTTTCTTCGATGCGCCCTTCTTCGGATTCCCCGTTGTAAGCACCACATGGTCTGTCTGCAGAGAAATATCTGCCGTTGCCTTGGCATCCTTTGTCTTCAGCGGATCCGCAATAATCTGAATAAGAATCTCATCTCCCTGATTTAATTTATCCGGATTTCCAACCTTTTTTGTATACAGGAAATGATCCCGCGGATCCAATGGCAAAAACGCCTTCTCATCCTCACGGAACTTCACAAATGCACCTTGAATCGTCGGCACAATATTAATAACCTTCGCAACATAAACATTTCCAACGTAGGACGTCTGGTCCAAATCAGAAACATGCAAATAGGTAAATTTCGAGTTTTCAATCACACCATCTATTTCAAGGAATTTCTCCTTGTATTGCATCTTTGTAAAAACAAGCGTTTTACTCGACGTCATATCCAACATCTCCTAATGATACAAATTCCTGCTCTATCTTCGTAAACAAATCCAATCGATGAATACCAAACTGCGGATTCTCCAAGCCTGCAGACTTATGAAAATGTTCCATCACCAGTTCCGGTTTGATATTATCAGTACTACCAGTAGAAACCATCATCTGAAGGCCATACGAATAAACCGATTCCTCTATGAGCTCCTCCGGAAGATCTACAACTTTAAAATCGAAAATCAAAGGTTTTAAATCCAATTCCCGTTCGCTCTTCTTTGTCTTCTTAGTAATCATAATCTGATTTACATCATAAAAAGCATGTAATTTCTCAATCAAGGCTTCCTTTGATAAAGATACCTCTTCTTTGTAAAAAAGCAGATAAGAAGCCGCCGATACAGCTGCCATAGCCTTCTCGGCAGTATCCGGAAGCGCTTTAAATTCTGCAATTCGCATGCCATCAACCATGACGGCATCCAGCTTTTCACAAGCATCCGACGAATTTACCTCTACCTTCATGTCAACATCCATATATTCGCCATCACTGGTAATTCCAACGCCCAGTGGTGCTGCAAAAGACATAATCTGATGTGGATTAAAACCTTCTGAATAACGAATCGGCAGCTCTGCTCGACGAAAAGCCTTCTGGAAATATCGCATGATATCCAGATGCCCTACAAATTTCATCACTCCATATTTTTGAAATTTCACTCTATACCGCATGGCAAATTCCACCTCCATAAGATTTACATCCGCATCCGCTACAACGAGCTTTACAGTTTGGTGTAACGGATTCTTTCATCGCATTATTCCATTCTCTTAGGAAGAATTCCTTTGTCACTCCAACATCGATGAAATCCCATGGAAGCACTTCATCCAATTCACGTTTACGATATGCATAAAACGGCACAGAGATGTTACATTTCTCAAATGCTTCTTTCCATAAATCCAAATCAAAGAAATCCGTCCACGCATCAAAAAGTGCGCCATGCTCATATGCATAAAGAATGGAAGACGCAACCTTACGGTCACCACGCGCAAAGATTCCCTCTAATACCGTAACATCCGCCTGATGCCACTGGTAACGAAGGGATTTATGATTAAGCTGTGCTTTCATCGTATCATTTACGACTTTTGCTCTGCGTAAGTATTCTCCAGGTTCATACATTTCCGCCCACTGGAATGGTGTAAATGGCTTTGGAACAAAGAAGGAGGTACTCATCGTAATCTGACATTTTCCCTGTCTCTTTTCCTTTGGAACCGTCTCGTAATAAGCCGCTGCCACTTCATTCGCAAGTTCCGGGATTGCCATCATATCCTCATCTGTCTCCGTAGGAAGACCCAGCATAAAATAGAGCTTAACCTTCTGCCATCCACCTTTGAATGCCATCGTTGCACCATTTAAAATATCATCGACCGTTAATCCCTTATTGATTACATTTCGCATTCTCTGAGATCCCGCTTCCGGCGCAAAAGTAAGACTACTCTTACGGATATCCTGCACCTTTGCCATAACATCCAGAGAAAATGCATCGATTCGAAGAGAAGGAAGAGAAATATTCATTCCCTCATCCGCACAATCATCAATCAGGAAATTTACAAGTTCCTCCAAATGCGTGTAATCTGAAGAGGATAGCGAGCTCAATGTGATTTCTTCATGTCCTGTATTTTTCAGCATTTCTTTCGCATATTTTTTCAATAGATCCACGGACTTCTCTCGGTTTGGTCTATAAACCATACCCGCCTGACAGAATCTGCATCCTCGAATACATCCACGCTGAATTTCCAAAACCACTCGATCCTGTGTTGCCTTAACAAACGGAACGATCGGCTTCATTGGATATTCACCTTCGTCCATATTAGGGAGAACAACACGTCGAACTTTCGCAGGAACATCCTCATATTTTGGCTTGATCTCGTTGATTGTGCCATCTTCCTTATAGGTCACTTCATAAAGCGATGGAACATAGATTCCAGGGATTTTGCAGATAGCACGAAGAAACGCCTCTCTGGTATAAGAGCCGTTCTTTTTCATTTCTTTATATAAGTCATAGATTTCTTCATAGGACATCTCGCCCTCTCCAATAAAGAAGAAATCGAAGAAATCTGCGATTGGTTCCGGATTATAAGTACATGGTCCACCACCCAATACAATCGGATCATCATCCGTACGATCCTTTGCAAGCAATGGTATCTGTGATAAATCCAAAACCTGTAAAATGTTGGTATAACACATCTCATACTGCAATGTGATACCTAAAAAATCAAAATCTTTAATCGGATCTTGTGTCTCCAATGCAAATAAAGGAATCTTACGCTCCTTCATAATCTTCGACAAATCCGGCCAAGGACTATATACACGTTCGCAATATACATCATCTCGACGGTTGAATTTTTCGTATAAAATTTGAATCCCCAGGTGTGACATACCAATTTCATACACATCTGGGAAACACATTGCTACACGAATATCAACTTTTTCTGGGTCTTTCTTTACAATATTTACTTCATTACCGATATATCGTGCAGGCTTTTCAACCTGCATCAATATATCATCACTTAAAGCTAATTTTCTCATCCAATATCCTTTTACTATCTTTGTGATAATTCACGGGTTATATCATCCCATGTTAATTCTTTCTGTGCCATAAGAATCATAAGATCATAGATGAAATCCGCAATTTCTTTACGAGAATTATTCTTATTCTCACTCTTTGCAGAAATAATAATATCTGTCGCTTCTTTTCCGACATTCTGAAGAATATAATCTAAACCTCTACGGAACATCTCATCCGTAAAAGAATCCCCACATGGATTATCTTTTCTGGAAATGATACTTTGATATTCCGTTTCTAAAACGCGAAGAGGATTCTTCTCCGTATATTCTTTTTCAATAATATTATGGAAGAAACAACTTCTTTCACCTGTATGACACGCTGGTCCCACTTGAGAGACTTTAGCTAAGATTGTATCATAATCACAATCCGCTGTTAAGGACTTTACATATTGAATATGACCACTGGTCATTCCTTTTGTCCAAAGTTCATTTCTAGATCTGCTCCAGTACGTCATCTTTCCAATACGAATGGTTGTATTAAAAGCTTCTTCATTCATATAAGCAAGCATCAAAACTTCGTGCGTTTGATAATCCTGTACAATCACCGGTACCATACCGTCCGAATTCAATTTTAAATCGGACCAGGCTAATTGCGGTTCAAAATTATCCATCGTAATCCCGCGTTCCCTGAGATCACATTTCAACTGCATAATATCAATATCAGAACCATTGATAAACGAACCATAAATTCCACGAATCTTATCGGACTTCAACGCCTTTTCGATCTGCTCTAAATCATATTCATCCTGCACGAGAATATAAGGAATATCCGTCATACTCTCAAGAGAAGTACACATCTGTGGATTCATAATGACATATTCATGAACGGTCTCATCCATAATATCCTTCGCTTTAAATAAAAAATCCACATTCGTAAGACTGACAAGAATCTTCTCTTTGCCAAATCGTTCCGCAGCTTCTTTTAAAAGTTCAATCACTCCCGGTTTGGAAGCATTTAACATGACTTCCACGCAACCGGCGTAAAGCAGCTTTCGCACATCATCAATACGATTAATATGACCACAGGCACATGTTTTCGTGTCAATATTTCGATTAATCGTACGAATTGCCAATATATTCTTTTCATGTTCTTCTTCTGTGTCTGACAAATCCACACAGAAAATTTTATCAATTCCACTGTCATTATATAATCGGGCAACTTCAAGAACATCCAATGTTGTGTCCATTTCCTGTCTGGAAGTCACTGCTCGACCATTCTTTAAATAAATGGTTCCGACAATATTCTTGGTTTCCATAATCTATTACAAAGTTCCTTTCGTCGTTAATAATCCATCAATTCTTGGATCATAAGAACAAGCTTCATCCAAAGCCTTTGCGAAGCCCTTAAACATCGCCTCAATAATATGATGCGAATTATCCCCATCTAATTTCTTAAGATGCAAATTCATCCCCGCAGAATACGAAATGGCATAGAAAAATTCCCGCACCATCTCCGTATCAAAATATCCTACACGCTCTGTCAAAAAATTGCAATCAAAGTTTAAATAAGGTCTTCCCGACAAATCAATGGCACATAATACAAGAGTCTCATCCATCGGAAGAAGGAAATTACCATACCGCTTGATTCCCTTCTTATCCCCGAGGGCCTTCTTGATTGCTTCCCCCAAAGCAATTCCGGTATCCTCGATCGTATGATGACAATCCACTTCTAAATCACCTTGTACCTTGACTTTCAAATCAAAAAAACCATGCTTTGAAAACCCTTCTAACATATGATCAAAAAAGCCAATGCCCGTATCAACATCCGACCTTCCTGTTCCATCCAGATTAATCTGCAGATCAATCTGCGTCTCTTTTGTGTTTCTAATCACCCTGCCAATACGCTGTTCCATATCTACTCTCCTCGTTATGATTCAAAACGCACACGTATGCTATTTGCATGTGCCGTTAGTTTTTCACATTCTGCAAAAGTTTCAATATCCTTATGAATCTCCTCTAACGCTTCTCTGGAATAAGAAATGATACTGGATTTCTTGATAAAATCATTCACCGAAAGCGCTGAAAAGAATTTCGCTGTGCCATTTGTCGGCAAGACATGATTTGGTCCGGCAAAATAATCGCCCAACGGTTCACTGGAATATTCTCCCAGGAAAATTGCGCCTGCATTTCGAACGCGTGTCATCGTGTCAAATGGATTTTTCGTAACGATTTCCAAATGCTCGGATGCAATCTCATTCGTCGCCATAATCGCCTGTTCCATGTCTTTTGCTAATAAAATATACCCATATTGATTTAAGGATTTCTCGATAATTTCTCGTCTGGATAATACTTCTAAGTAAGAAGCAATCTCTTTTTCCACCTGCGT
Source organism: Lachnospiraceae bacterium AC2012 (assembly GCA_000702525.1). GTDB lineage: Bacteria > Bacillota > Clostridia > Lachnospirales > Lachnospiraceae > FD2005. The sequence goes on along the minus strand of JNIN01000001.1, from coordinate 527,925 downwards.
AGCAAGTTCCTCGGAAGTGGTAATCAGAATGGCCGATGCCATTTCATCATGTTCCGCCTGTGAAAGAAGATCCGCCGCCACAAAATGCGCATTTGCCGTTTCATCTGCAAGAACAAGAATTTCACTAGGGCCAGCAATAGAATCAATACTGACATTACCATAAACCGCCTTTTTGGCTAATGCAACGAAAATATTTCCAGGACCAACAATCTTATCCACCTTCTGTACCGACTCTGTTCCATAGGCAAGGGCAGCAATTGCTTGCGCACCACCAATTTTATAGATGGTATCGACTCCGGCTTCATTTGCTGCCACCAATGTTGATGGATATACCTTGCCATCTTTTGATGGCGGAGTCGTCATATAAATATGATCCACGCCCGCGATTTTAGCCGGCAAAACATTCATAAGCACCGAAGAAGGGTAAACCGCTTTTCCGCCTGGTACATATACACCCACACGTTCCATTGCAGTAACCTTCTGGCCAAGAATCACGCCATTATCCTCGGAGGTAAACCAGCTCTTCTCCAACTGTTTCTCATGATAAGCGCGGATATTGACCATTGCCTTTCGAATAACCAAAAGCAATGCGGGATCTACCAGACGATAGGCCTCTTCGATTTCCTCTTTTGTAACGATTAAATTCGAAGCATCGAGATCCACCTGATCAAACTGTTTTGTATAGGCAAATAATGCTTTATCACCCTCTTTTCGAACATGATAAATGATATCCTGCACCGCATCTTCATAAGTGCCATAGCTTACAGGACTTCGTTTCAATAAATTCTCTAATAAATCTTTAATACTGTCATCCGTTAATGTAATCTTCTTCATCTTTTCCCTCTTTACATCCTATAATGTTTCCTTCAAGTCCGTAATCAGCTTCGTAATCCGATCATGCTCCATCTTCATACTCACCTGATTTACAACAACACGCGCCGAGAGCGGGCAAACTTCTTCTAATACGACAAGTCCATTCTCCCGAAGCGTACTACCCGTTTCTACAATATCACAAATAACTTCGGAAAGTCCAACAATCGGAGCCAGCTCAATGGAGCCATTTAACTTAATAATCTCAACCGTCTGTTGCTTTTTATCATAGAAATGCATCCGCGCAATTCTCGGATATTTTGTAGCGACACGAATCAGTTCTCCATGCTTTAATAATTCTCTCGCGCTTTCAGGACCACAAATGCACATCTTGCATTTACCAAATCCCAAATCCAAAACCTCATGAATATTTCTTCCTTCTTCTAATATCGTATCCTCTCCAACGATACCAATATCCGCCGCACCATATTCCACGTAGGTCGGGACATCCGGTCCCTTCGCCAAAAAGAAACGAATCTTCTTCTCTTCATTCACAAAGATTAGCTTCCTCGTATCTTTATCTTTCATTTCCTCACATGAAATACCAATAGCTTCAAAGCTTTCCATTGCTTTTTTCGCCAGCCTGCCCTTTCCGAGCGCAACTGTCAAATATCTTTCTTCCTTCATCTTCCTTCTCCATTAAGAATATAAATCCAAAACTTCACTATCTGAAAACTGCAATTTCTTTTTCTCAAAATCAGAAGCAGAATCGACCAAAACAAGTTCTACCGTAACACCTTCTATACGTTGTTCCATTGCCTTTTGTATCGCTTCTTGACGTCTCTCTTTTCGATAGAGCACCGTGATCTTCTTCGCAAAAGGAACCGTATCATTTCCCTGTCTTTGCAAAGCTAACATCAATTGATCCAATTCAATGGCAAATCCAATGGCAGGCGCATCCTTTTCAAAATAGCGCATTAATTTATCATATCGACCGCCCTTTACGATTGGTTCCCCACTTCCAAAAGAATATCCCTGAAAAATAATACCGGTATAATACTTATGTGTGGTAAGAAGTCCAAATTCGTAATGAATATAGTCCGTAACCTGATACAAACGAAGTACTTCATCTAATTCTTTCAAATACTTCAGTGTCGCATAAATCCGAGGATAAGATTCTGCCAGTACCATAATATCTTCCCATTGCGATGGTGTATCAAAAAAAGCATTTAATGTCATAAAGATTTTCTGTAGGTCCGGAGCGATACATTTCTCCGTCAGATAATCCTGTAACCCATAAAAATTCTTATTCATAATCAAATGCTTTACACGATCCATCTCATCCGAAAGCCCAGATTCCTCGATTAATCCCTCAAACAAATCCGAATGACCAACACTGATTTGAAAATCATGTAAACCGGCTTTCTTCAGAGAATCGACAACCATCGTTATCATTTCTCCATCGGATTCTACGGATTTCTCCCCAATATATTCCGCCCCGAGCTGTGTGCTTTCCTTTAAGCGTCCCTGATAACTGGTATTATTAATAAAAACATTCCCAGAATAGCAGAGTCTTACCGTAGACTGCTCTTTAAAATATTTGGAAACCGCCCTTGCAATTCCGGGCGTGATATCCGGTCGTAATACAAGCGTATTTCCTTCCCGATCAAAGAACTTATAGAGATCTTTTGACGGAGTCGTCCCTACATCAGAACTAAAAACATCGAAAAATTCAAACGTTGGTGTCTGAATCGGGCGATAGCCATAGGACTGAAAAACAGATAAGATCTTCTGATCCAATGTAATCTTTTGAAGACATTTTCCATGATATAAATCTCGAACGCCTTCTGGTGTATGTAACAACTTATTTGTCATAAAAACCCTCCATACGCTTTAGCATAGTAACGTGCTACAATAATAAATTGTAAACATTATAATGCACTTACTTCTAGAAATCAACCTCTATCATTCAAATCTAACTGCACCGCATCCAGATAGGGAACTAATAATCCCGGTCGTTCGGTAAAGAAATATCGTTCATCGAGTTCTTCCATGCGAAAGCTCTTTCGGCCCCCATTCTTCGCACGTTCCCAGAACTTCTTTGCTTCCGCATACCGCAAATAATAATAGCGATCCATCTTCGCATAATAGATCAAGAAAAAGGCAATCCCATCCTGCCGTTCAAATTCCTCCATGAAATCCATCTGGTGTTCATGAATATTCTGCAAGGGGAAGGATTCCTTGGTACATTCCTTTGCATCAAAGCACACCGGAATCCCCTGCACTACACCAATATAATCTACCGTACTTTTCTTGTCGAAATAGGCAAGTGTAATATGCCTTGTCTGCTTATCGATATTAATTGGCGTAATTGGCGTCGGGACCTTCTGAATCAAGGCCAGATGATTACTTAGATATATTTCATTTGTTGTATTAATCAGGTCCTCTAACGTAGAGCCTCTCAGACCTCTCGAATTCCAGGTTGCCATCTTATCTCCTAATCTTCAAAATAACGTTCTTCTATCTTCCGGAAAATCGGTGGTTCCGGAGCAATAAATTCTCTTCCATCCGGAAATGTCACGGAATACGCATGTAATAATTGGAATCGATAATGAAATCTCTCCAGAACATCTTTACTTTTCTTTACATCTCCATATTTTGGATCTCCCAAAATTCCATGTCCAATACTTGCAAGATGCGCACGAATCTGATGCGTACGTCCAGTAATCAAATGCACCTCTAATTTGCTTAAATTTCGACCGTTTTTCAGCGGGCGATATTCTGTTTTGATCTGTTTTGCATCCTCGATCGAAGAATCCAAAAGATGCACCTTATTATCGGCATCCTTTCTCAGATAGCCATCTAGCTTCGCAGGTGCAGTAACATTTCCATGAACGATACAATGGTAAAGCTTCTTAATACTACGATCATTTAAGCAACTGGATAAAAACTGCTGTCCCTGTAATGTCTTTCCTGCAAGAATAATTCCTGATGTATTTCGATCCAAACGATTCGATACCGATGGATGAAAGGTATCAAAACTAGTCTTTGTAATGGCATTTGTATGAATCAAATAAGAGAGCATCTCTTCGTTCAAGGAGACATCCCCCTCTTTACTCTTTTGCGACAAAATGCCAACCGGCTTATTCATCACCAGAATATCATCATCTTCATAAATCACATGTACATGCGAATACGGCAATTTCTTTAATTCTTCAAAGTACGAATTTTTAGAAACGGTACCCGCCATCTTGTCATAAGTCTCATCGGAAAAGAAAATCTGAATGCGGTCGCCTTCCTTTAACATTTCCTTTCCCGTGACTTTTTTCTTGTTTAACGTAATATTCTTCTTTCGCATCATCTTGAATAAAAATCCTGTCGATGCATTCGTCAATAATTTATGTAAATATTTATCAATACGCTGTCCGCTATCCTGTTTCGTAATAAGTTGTTCTTTCATATATACCTATACCAATTCAAAATAATCTTTAATATAATAATCTGCTAATTCTCTTTTCTCATCATCTACATCCGCAGAATAATCATCATAAATCGTGCAAACCTTCATTCCTGCACTTTGACCTGCCTGAATTCCGGCAATGATATCCTCAAATACAAGACAATCTTCCGGATGTATGCCAAGCTTTTCTGCAGCTTTTAAATAGACATCCGGAAATGGTTTCCCATGCTCCACTTCATTTGCTGTTACCACCAAGTCAATAAAATCCGCAAATGGATGATTCTTATAGACTGCTTCCACCAATTCTCTGGAATTGCTGGTTACAATTGCTGTCTTCACCGGAATGGAGCGAAGTTTCTCCAAAAATGCTCTGCATCCTGGCTTCATAGGAACTTTCTCTTCATATTCTATTCTCGCCATATCATTCCAGGTTTCCATCATTTCATCGATCGAATCTTTCATTCCAAATCGCTTTTTAAAATATACGGCTGTTTCTCGCATACTTAGGCCTTCAATATCCTGTTGTAAGCCCTCTGGCATCGAACATCCTTTGGATTCTAAATATTCGATATCGACCTCTCTCCAGAGTCCCATAGAATCTACCAAAGTACCGTCTAAATCAAATAGTACCGCTTTTATATTTTTTAACATAATTCATTTCTTTCTCATTAAATTTTCTATATTCCCCGGGCTTTAATGCTTCATCCAACTGAAAATCACCCATAGAAAGTCGTTTCAAATACGTGACCTCTTTGCCACAGGCAAGAAATAACCTCTTTACCTCATGAAATCTACCTTCTGTAACGGTAACAAGTCCAACCGATGTATCACCCGATGAAACAATCTCAAGCTTCGCCGGTTTTGCCGACTTATCATCCCCAATATCTAGTCCGGAGGCAAATTTCACAATATCTTCCTCTATCAGTGTACCGGTCACTTCTGCATAATAAAGTTTTGGTACCTCACGCTTCGGACTCGTCATCGCATGATGAAATATACCATCATTGGTAACCAATAATAATCCTTCTGTATCCAAATCCAATCTTCCCACCGTAGATAGATCCTTCTTTCGGTTCATCGGAATATATTTAAATACCGTATCATGCACATGATCTACTGCTGCGCATACACAGCCCGCCGGTTTATGAAACAGGTAATAGAAGAACTCTTCCCGCGATAACATTTCCTTTCGAAATACAATCTCATCTTCTTCCTTTACTTGAAATCCCGGATCTTTCTCAGGATTTCCATTGATATAAACCGGTTCTTTCTTTAATATCTTTTTTACTTCACTTCGTGTACCAACTCCGGCATCACATAAATACTTATCTAATCTCATATCTTCTACAAAAGAAAAAGCATCCGTTTGCCACGCAAACAGATGCTCCATCACTTATCAATCTTTATTAAAAAATTCCTCGGAAATAGCAATCGAAGGACCTTCTTCCTTCTTTGGTTCTTCCGGAGCAGCTGGTTTTTCCTCTGCAACTACTGCAGCAGGTTCCGATTTCACTTCTTCCTGTGGTCGAAGTTCCTCTCTATTTGCAACTACAACATCCAAGAATCCCTGCATCGTATTTAAATACTTATCTGTTCTTGCTTTTGTTGTATCAATAGAACCAACAAGAACTTCTTCAATACTCTTTAAGAGATTATCGGTATATTCCATTGCACCTAAACGAATATTATTCGCATCTTCCGTTGCTTTATCAAGCATTTCCTGTGCGTTCTTTGTAGCAATCATAACTACTTCATTCGCCTGTGCATATGCCTGTTGCATAATCTGATGTTCCGATACTAATTCACTCGTCTGAATCTGTGCTTCTGCAATAATTGCATCCGCTTTATTCTTCGCATCTGCTAAGATTGCTTCCTTATTGCTAATGATCTTCTGATAGCGCTTAATCTCTTCTGGTGTAGTAGTCTTTAAATCATCTAAATAAGCATCTAACTCATCACGATTTACTACAATCTTCGAACCAGAAAAAGCTGCTGGCTTACAAGTATCAATGTAGTCCTCAATCTGTTCAATAATATCCTCAATTTTACTAGCCATGATAGAATCTCCTTATCTTTCGCTATGAAATTTTTCACGTATTGTTGGAATGATTTCTTCTGGAACAAATTTAGAAATGTCACCACCATATGACGCGAATTCTCTTACAACTGAAGAACTTAAATAAGAATAATTCAAATCCGCAGTTAAAAATATCGTCTCTATTTCTGGAAACTCTACTTTATTCGTCTGCGCAATCTGAAGTTCATATTCAAAATCTGAAACGGCACGTAGACCGCGAATCATAGCAGTTGCCCCAATTTCTTTCGCATAATCAACTGTCAATCCCTGAAAGGAATCCACAGAGACATTCGGAATGTCTTTTGTTAACTCTTTTATCATGTTAACACGTTCATTTACGGAAAACAACGGATTTTTTTGACTGTTATTTAACACTGCAATTACGATTTCATCAAATAATCCAGCGGATCTTTTAATAATATCCAAATGTCCATTTGTAATAGGGTCAAAACTTCCCGGATATATAGCTTTTCTCATTATGCCTGCTTTCTGCCAAGAAAGACATGTTTATTCGTCTTATAGCATTTTTCTTTATATATTTCAAATCCCATATCGATGGCAAAAGAAAAATCAGTATGTAACTTCTCTTCTACTATAACCAAACTTTTGTCATCAATCAAATCATAATCAAGAAGTGCCTGAAGGGCTGCATTCTCAAGTTCCATCTCATACGGAGGATCCATAAATACGACATCAAATTTCTGTCCCATTAATGTGGAAAGACCAGAAACCACATCGCGTTCAAGAATGGTTGCCTCCTTCTCAAACTTTGTCTTCTTGATATTTTCTTTAATAATCTTATTGGCATCCTTTTGATTTTCAATCAATGTCGCATGCCTTGCTCCACGACTCAATGCCTCAATCGCAATCTGACCGGAACCGGAAAATAAATCCAAGAAATTACAATCCGGAATATCCATCGCAATCATATTAAAGAGTGTTTCTTTAATTCGATCCGTGGTAGGTCTCGTATTGTTTCCAGGCAAAGATTTCAGTGGAATACTCTTTCGAGTTCCTGAAATTACTCTCATATAATCTCCTAATTTAGAAGTTGTGCTTTTTGTAAGCACTCTCGTAACAATTGAAACGCCTTCTCTGTAGCGGCATTTCGAATCATCGTTCGAGTTCCATGAAAATGATATCTACGCGTAATTGTCTTTGTACCTATCGAACAGGCAATATAAACCGTACCAACCGGCGTTTTTTCATCTCCGCCACCCGGTCCGGCAACACCGGTTGTTGACAAACCAATGTCACTTCCCGAACATCTACGGACAGAAGATGCCATCTCCATGGCTACCGGATGACTAACTACACCATAGGTATGAATCGTTTCCGGATCAACACCAATCATTCGCGATTTCGCGCCTTCGGAATAGGTTACATAGCCTTCTTCATAAATAGAAGAAACGCCACTGTACTTTACAATCGAAGACGCAATCAACCCACCAGTACATGATTCTGCTGTAGAAATAGATATTCCATGATCAATTAAAGCACGAATAATATCATCTATTTTCATATTAATTCTGTTCCTTTAATACTTCCTTATTCTTTACAACATAATCTACTAAAGAGATTACAGTAAGTGCAGCTGCAACATAAATAAATACGGTGCCAAGAATCTGCATAAACGCAAGATCAAAATTAGCAACCAGAATAATTACCATAATCATCTGTGAAACCGTCTTTGTCTTACCCCACATAGAAGCAGCAATCACTACTCCATTATCGGATGCAACCAAACGGAATCCACTAATGATAAATTCACGTGCAATAATTACAATTACAACCCATGCAGGAAGCTGTCCAATGGATAATAAACAAATCATTGCTGAGCAGACTAAAAGCTTATCTGCAAGAGGATCCATAAACTTACCGAAATTTGTTACAAGGTTATATTTTCTTGCAATCTTTCCATCGAGCATATCGGTAAGGGATGCCACAATAAAAATGGCATCTGCCACAAGACGAAGCACCTGGTCTTCCGGATTGAAGAGTAATGCAACTACAAAAAACGGAATTAAAATCACTCGAAAAATCGTTAATTTATTTGGTAAATTCATTATTCAATTTCTCCTATCAAATCATAGTTATTTGTACCGATAATTTTAACATCTACAAAATCACCGGACATAAAACTGCGATCACAGTTCTGAATAAAGACTAAACCATCAACATTTGGTGTGTCACGGTATGTTCTACCTACCACTACATGGTCTTCTGGGATTTCTCCCTCCACCATAACACGCATGGTCTTGCCAACAACTTCTTCATTCTTTTCAAATGCAATTCTCTGTTGTGCAAGCATCACACCTTCTACTCGCTGATTCTTAGTCTCATCATCTAACTGATTCTCAAATCTATATGCTACCGTACCCTCTTCTTTTGAGTATGGGAATGCACCAAGACGATCAAATTCCATTTCGTTAATGAAATCTAACATCTCCTGATAATGTTCTTCTGTTTCCCCTGGGAAACCACAAATCACCGTTGTTCTAATGCAGATATCCGGGATTTCTTCGCGTAATTTCTTCACGATTGCGCGGATATCATCTGCATTCGTTCTTCTACCCATTCTACCAAGAATATAAGAGGAACCATGCTGGATTGGAATATCGAGATAATGAAGGACTTTATCATTTCTCTTCATTGCTTCGATCAAATCTTCATCGATTTCCTCTGGATAGCAATACAAAATACGAATCCATTCTAATCCGTCAATTGCATTTAACTCATCCAAAAGTTCACCCAGACACTTCTTACCATAGAGATCTGAACCATAAAGCGTTGTTTCCTGTGCGACAAGAATCAATTCTTTGACACCCTTTTCAGCAAGCGATTTTGCTTCTTTGATAAGCTGTTCCTTTGGAACAGATCTGTAATCACCCTTGAAAAGTGGAATACTACAATAACTACAATGCTTATCACAACCATCTGCAATCTTAAGATATGCATAATGGCCACCAGTCGTTAAGGTTCTACCGGAATCTTCTCTAGGAAGTCCCACTAACGGCTTTGTAACAATTAATTTTTCGCCACCAAGAACAGCCTGGACCGCAGTTACGATTTCATCGTAAGAATTCGTTCCTACAATGCCATCTACTTCTGGCATCTCCATCTGAATCTGCTCTTTGTAACGTTCTGCCATACATCCAGTAACAAGAATTGCTTTACAGCACCCCGTTTCCTTCTGAACAGCTAATTCCAAAATTGTATTTATGCTTTCTTCCAAAGCTGACTGAATAAAGCAGCATGTATTTACAACAATAACATCTGCCTCTTCTTCTAAATCTGTAATCTGCATACCAGCTTCAGACAAAGCATAAATCATATGCTCAGAATCAGACAAATTCTTATCGCATCCTAATGACGCAAAATATACTTTCATATATTAGTTTTCCTCTACTACTTCTTCCTCTTCATCGTCGCCGAGAATTCTTAATTCACCACTATATAATTCATCTACGGCAATAGAAAGAGGCTTCTTTCCTTCTTCATTTTCAAGAAGAGGTACAGATCCAGCAACGATCTGACGAGCACGCTTAGCTGTTGCGCAAACGATGCTGTAACGACTGTTTACAACTGGTTCCTCACCTACAATAACGTCCTTATTTACCTTCTTCATTAATTCAACATATGATGGATGGATCATACTAATTATCTCCTTTCGCAAATACCTTTAATTCTTCTTGGATTTTTTTGATGGCTTCTTCATTTCGAACCGTACGAAAATGTTCACTTTGAATAATGCCATGCACTTCTTTTACTGAATCTTCAACTGTATCATTTACAATCAAATAATCATATTTATTCATAAGATGGGATTCTCTTGCTGAGATCGCCAATCTCTGAGCAACTACATCAGCAGTCTCTGTTCCACGTCCAACCAATCGCTTCTCTAATGCATCAGCAGACGGTGGTGTGACGAATAATAACAGAGCCTCAGGGAAGATTTCCCTCACCTGAAGGGCACCCTGAACTTCAATTTCCAGGATAACATCCTTGCCCTCATTCACCAATTTTTCGACATACGCCTTTGGTGTTCCATAATAATTATCATTGAAATTCGCATATTCTAACAATTCTTTTTGTTCGATCATGCTTTCAAATTCTTCTTTGGTCTTGAAGAAATATTCACGGCCATCCTGTTCACCCGGTCTAGGATTTCTTGTTGTAGCTGAAATAGACAAGAAATAATTGTCCGGATAAGTTTCAAACAGATGCTTTACAATCGTACCTTTACCCGCACCTGAGAAACCTGACATTACAATAACCAAGCCACGTTTGTGTCTCATCACTATATTACTCCTTTTCTACAGTTATACCTTCCTTTGTCCTGAGCGCGATTGTCTCAGGAACAAGTGCAGACAAAACTACCTGGCCATTTTCCATGACCAACACAGCTCTTGTTCGTCTGCCCTGGGTGGCGTCAATTAACTGCTCTTCTTCTTTGGCTTTTTGAATCATACGCTTAGCCGGTGCAGAATCTGACGAAATCATCGCCAGAATCTTCGTAGAATTCACCATATTACCGAATCCAATATTAATAAACATGTCGTTTACTCCAAATTCTGAATCTGCTCTCTGATTTTTTCAATCAAAGTCTTCAATTCAATTCCTAAATCTGCGATTTGAACATCGGTAGATTTTGATAAAATCGTATTTGATTCACGATTTAACTCCTGTGCAAGGAAATCCAGTTTTCTACCAACCTCTTCCTTTGTTGTAAGGAGTTTACGCACCTCATCGATATGAGAATGCAAGCGCACAAGTTCTTCATCCACGCAAATCTTATCTGCATAGACGGTGACTTCCGCAGCGATTCGATTGTCATCAATATAATGATCTTCCAAAAGATCATGAACCTTCGAAATCAGATTCTTTTTATATTCGACAATCAATTCCGGAGAACGTTTCTCAATTACATCCACATAAGTAGACATTTGATCGAGTTTTTCTAACAAGTCTTTTTGCAGACGTTCCCCTTCAATCCGACGGCTCTCCACAAATGCATCTAACGCTTGATTCAATGGTGCTTCCACTCGAGACCAGATTTGATCTACATCAGAAGGGTCTTCTTTCACTTCCAGAACATCGGGATATTTTGAGAGGGAACTGACTTTAATATCATCTTCCACATCAAAATCCTCAGCAATCTTTCGAAGATTCTCCAAGTACATGCGTGCCACTTCTTTATTGTAAACAATGGAAACAGACGCATCGGCACTCTCTTCATATCCGATATAGACATCAACCTTACCACGAATAATGCGATCTTTGATAACGGAACGAACCTGATTCTCTAAAAAACCAATCTTCGATCCCATCTTCACATTCAAATCGAGATAACGATGATTCACAGATTTGATCTCAACAACAACTCTATAGTCGTTCTGAACATCCTCAAAACGGCCAAAGCCCGTCATACTTTTAACCATTTTTGTCTCCTTTTTCTACATGTATCTCTCATCTATTCTTGTATACACATAGATACAAGTTATTATATAAGAAAAATAAAATACAGTCAATGTATGTCTAGAACTTCTAAATCTGTTATGATATAAGAAATTTGGTCTTTTATAGACTTTTGGGAGGTATCAATATGGCATTTAATGGAATTACCATTCATGCTTTAGCATATGAACTAAATAACGAACTAAACGGACTTCGTATCAGCAAGATTTCGCAACCGGAAAAAGAGGAAATCCTCTTTACTTTCAAGGGTTCTTCCGGCCAGAAGCGCATGCTGATTTCCGCCAACGCATCTCTTCCACTCGTTTATCTCACGAAGGAAAATAAACCCGCACCGATGCAGGCACCAAACTTCTGTATGGTCCTCAGAAAATACATTGGAAACGGTCGTATTACAGACATCTCGCAGATGGGAATGGAAAGAATTATCCGTTTTACAGTGGAACATCTGGATGAACTGGGCGATCCCGCCAAGAAATATCTCTATGTAGAAATCATGGGAAAATACAGCAATATCATCTTCTGTTCTGACGATAACAAGATCATCGACAGCATCAAACATATCAGCTTCCACGTAAGCTCTGTGCGAGAAGTGTTACCAGGACGTGATTATTTCATTACTGCACAGGAAAACAAAGTCGATCCAACCATGATATCGCAGGATGATTTTGCTGCTTTACTTGGAAATGCCACATCTCTTCGTAAATTTATTACCGGAAACTTTATTGGCTTAAGTTCTGTGACCGCAAATGAAATCGCTTGCCGTTGCCATCTTGATGCCGATCAATCCACAGCATCACTCACGGAAATCGAAAAGAACAATTTGTATAAGTGTTTCAAAGCAATGATGCATGACATAGAAGAAAACCGTTATAACCCTGTCATCATAAAAGACAGAGAAAGTTCCAAACCACTGGAATATTCTGCATTTCCACTGGAATCCTACCGCAATATGGAGACCGTTTCCTATTCTTCCATATCCGAAGTATTAGAAACGTTTTATTCCGAAAGAAATCAGTTTACGAATATGCATCAGCGTTCTACGGATTTACGCAAAGTCGTAACAACATTATTAGAACGAAATCATAAAAAATTAGATTTACAAAAACGACAGTACAAAGACACCGATAAGATGGATAAATATAAGCTGTACGGAGAATTATTGCAGGCATATGCCTATTCTTTGCCAACAGAGATTCCAAAATCCGTGACAGTAAATAATTATTATGATAACACGGAGCTTTCCATTCCTTTGGATGAGACAAAATCCTATATGGATAACTCCAATCGCTATTTTGAAAAATACAACAAATGCAAACGTACGAGAATTGCATTAGACGAATATATGGAAGAAACTGCCAATACGATTTCTCATCTCGATAGTATCCTGACCGCTATCAGCCTGGCCGAATCCGAAAATGATTTGAATGAAATCCGACGTGAATTGAATGATTATGGATTTATCAAGAAACATATCGAGAGAAAAAAGGCTTCCAGCCAGAAATCGAAGCCCCTTCACTTTGTGACAGATGACGGATTCCATATTTATGTCGGCAAAAACAATTATCAGAATGATTATTTAACCTTTAAGTTTGCCACCGGAAATGATTGGTGGTTCCATATCAAAAAAGCAACCGGATCACATGTCATCGTAAAAACCGAAGGTCAGGAATTACCAGACCATGTTTACGAAGATGCCGCCGCGCTTGCTGCATACTACAGTAGTTGCCGGGATAATGACAAGGTAGAAATTGACTATTTACAGAAAAAGAATGTGAAAAAGCCAAACAAAGCCAATCCTGGATTTGTCATCTATTACACAAATTACTCCATGAGCATCACTCCTGGCATACGAAATATGAAACAAATAAAATAGCTGTATAACAAGAAAAACCCGCAAATCGCGGGTTTTTCTTGCTTTATAAGCAGGTTCTCTATAAATTTGTATAAACTTTCGAAGCATAAAGCTCTAAATATTCCTTCAGATAACAATGATTGCCTTCTACAAGTTCCGCATCTTCCATTAGCACACGATCCGCAAAAGAAGAAGCTATCTTCATCATATCTGCATCCTGATAAATATCCGCCAGATGGAAATTCATCTCGCCCGATTGTCGAATGCCAAGGAAATCTCCCGGTCCACGTAATTTCAAATCTTCATTTGCAACGTAAAAACCATCATTGGAACTTCCCATTACCTTCAATCGCTTGGACATCTCTTTTGCATTGCTGCCATCCACAAAGATACAATAAGACTGTGCATCACCTCGTCCAACACGCCCTCTCAGCTGATGAAGCTGCGCCAAGCCAAATCGATGTGCATCCTCGATTACCATAACCGTAGCATTTGGAACGTTCACACCTACTTCAACAACCGTTGTGGAGACAAGCACATCCACATCCCCTTTGGCGAAAGATTCCATCATCGCATTCTTCTCCTTTGGCTTCATCTTGCCATGAAGCAAACCAACCTTCACTTCATTTCCAAAGGATTCTTCCAGCATCTTCTGATATTCCACAGCAGATTCCCCTTCCGAGTTTTCCGAAGCCTCTACTAGCGGACAGATTACATATGCCTGATGCCCCTCCTTCACTTGCGAACGAAGGAAACCCCAAATTTTCTGGCGTTCTTTTTTCTTCATCACCGCATTTTTAATTGGCAATCTCATCGCCGGTAAATCCGTCATAACAGAAACTTTCATGTCTCCATAGAGAATCATCGCAAGAGACCTTGGAATCGGCGTTGCAGACATCACAAGAATAAAAGGATTCTCTCCCTTGTCAGAGATTGTCTTTCGTTGCTTTACGCCAAATCGATGCTGTTCATCGGTAATCACAAGTGATAAATGCTTAAATTCCACTTTTTCCTGAATCAGCGCCTGTGTGCCAATAATAAACGCTCCTTCTCCACGATTTAAAATCTCCTGAATTTCTCTACGCTCCGAAGCCTTTGTGGAACCGGTCAGGCACACCACCTCATATGGCAAATGAAAACGCTCTTTATATGCCAAAAACGTCTCATAATGCTGTCTTGCAAGCACTTCTGTCGGAGCCATGATTGCCGTCTCATATCCATTTTCCACATGATATAACATCGCCAAAAAGGCAAGCATCGTCTTACCAGAACCAACATCGCCCTGAATCATACGTTCTGAAATCACATCTCCATCAAAATCCTGAAGCAGTTCCTTCAAAACCTGATTCTGTCCATTCGTCAACGAAAACGGAAGATTCTCAAGTGTTCTATGAAAAACCTCTGTCTTTTCAAAACAAAACTCATTTTTCACTTCCTCCTGTAGAGATCGATTTGCCTTCATCTGATAGAAAAAGCGAAAAAATTCGTCAAATACCTGCCTGTTTCTGGCACGTTCCAAAACTTCCATGGTCTCCGGGAAATGCATTCCTTCAATCGATTCTGACTCGCTACAAACGCCGAGCTGTTCCATTTCCTCAGCATCTAAATACTCCGGAATACTATGTGAAAAACATAGTGCTTGCGAAATCGTCTTTGTGACAAGATGATTACTAAGCCCCTTTGTCAAAGAATAGCAAGGCTGTAATCTCCTCTGCAGATCCACATATCCATCATAGGTATAGATCTTAGGTTGCTCCAGCTTCCATTTCCCGCCTTCATAAAGCAGTTTGCCATAAAACACATAATCCTGTTCTACATGCACCTGACTTCTCACATAAGGACTACGAAACCAAATCAATTCTATCCCCGTATTTCCTGCATAAAGCGTTCCGATGGAAATATCCATGCTCCTCGTTTTTTTATTTAGAATCGGAGTTTTTATACGACCATATACGGCCGTCAATTCCCCATGAAAAAAGTCTTCCGGGTCCTTTATATCCGGATATTTAACATATGTTCGGGGAAAATTAAGGAGTATATCACCAACGGTGTATACTCCTATCTTTTGAAACAACTTTTCAGTTTTTTCTCCAATTCCTTTCAGATCCGTTAACTTTCGATCTAAAGTCATTTGCATTCTCCATTACTCTACTGAGCAAACATAATAATAAACAGGCTGTCCACCATTCTGAAGTTCTACTTCAATACCAGGGAAGTTACCTTCAATCTCTGTTACTAAGTTCTTAGCATCTTCCTCTGTTGCATCCTGTCCATAATATACAGAAATAATTGCAGATTCGTCATCTACCATTTCCTTTAACATGTCAATAAATGCCATTGTGATATCTTTATTTACCGCAAGAATACCAGCATCACCGATACCCATATAATCGCCCTTTGTAATTTCCTTATCGTCAATTACTGTATCACGAACGGCATATGTTACCTGACCAGTCTTAACGTTGGCAATTTCTTCTACCATACGGTCCTTATTTTCTTCCACTGTCTCATCAGGGATATAGTTAATTAACGCTGTAATACCCTGTGGGATGGTCTTTGTTGGAATAACAACCAGGTGCTTATCCTCGCAAAGTTCTACTGCCTGATTTGCAGCAAGAATAATATTCTTATTATTTGGCAAAATAAAGATATTATCTGCATTTACATGAGAAACAGCATTCAAAATATCATCTGTACTAGGGTTCATCGTCTGTCCACCCTCGATGATATAATCTGCGCCAAGTTCACGGAAGATAGAATTAATACCTTCACCAATGGATACTGCAATGAATCCCATCTTCTTACGTGGTTCATCCTTAGCAGGAGCCTCTACTGGAGCTTCTACCGGTGTTTCCTTTGCAGTATTTGAAACATCACCAGAAATGTTCTTGATCTCCATATCGAAAAGCGCACCATACGCTAATGCCTTGGAAAGAACAAAACCAGGATCATTTGTAAGCATAGAAGTTGTAACAGATTCTGAAGTAATATTTAACTTCACATCTCCACCAATCTTCTCAACAAAAGCTGTATATTCCGCTTTTTTCTTGTCTGCTAAAGCAGATGTTAAAGCGATTCTATAAGATACAGAATAAGCATACTTCGGTGCTTCTGCCTTAACTTCCTTCTTTTCTCCGCCATCAACGGTTAAATCCACTTCCTTACCAGAAAGGTAATCCAGTGCTCCCTTAAGAACCTGTACCAGGCCCTGTCCGCCGGAATCCACAACACCCGCCTGTTTTAAAACAGGAAGCATATCTGGAGTCTTAGAAAGCACATCCTCAGCTTCTTTTAAAACTTCTTCCAAGAAGAAAACGATATCATCTGTAGAATCCGCAAGTTCCATAGCCTTATCAGCCGCTCCACGAGCTACAGTAAGGATCGTACCTTCCTTTGGCTTCATAACTGCCTTATATGCAGTTTCACAGCCCTTCTCGCAAGCTTCTGCAAGAATTGCAACTGTAATTTCGTCTTCTGTCTTAACAACCTTTGTGAATCCACGGAATAACTGCGATAAAATTACACCAGAGTTACCACGTGCACCACGCAAAGAACCGGAAGAAATCGCTTTACAAACGGTTTTCATCTCCGGATTTTCAATAGCGGCTACTTCTCTTGCTGCAGACATAATTGTCATTGTCATGTTTGTTCCAGTATCACCATCTGGCACTGGGAAAACATTTAACTCATTAATATATTCCTGCTGTGATTCAAGACTCTTTGCACCTGCAAGAAACGCCTTGGCAAGTTGAGCCGCATCCATCTTATTCATTTCCACTTAAAATAATCCTCCTTAGTCGATCACTCTAACGCCTTCAACGTAGATGTGAATGTCCTTAACGGTCAGACCTGTAAATGATTCAACTTTATATTTTACCGTCTCAATCAGGTTATTTGTAACTGTCTCAATTCCTACACCATATGAAACAATAACATGGAAATCAAAGTTGATTTCATTATTCTCATTAATTGTAGCCTGAATTCCATGACTTAAATAATCCTTCTTAAGAAGCTTAACCAGTCCGTCCTTTACATTAACAGCTGCCATGCCCACAATACCAAAGCACTCAACCGCAACAGAACCGGCATATGTAGCGATTACATCTGTATCGATGGTTATCTTACCATACTTGGTTTCCATTTGACCTTGCATATAATCTCCTCCAAATGTTAGCTGACTAGTCAGCCCATAATATGTATACATTATAAACTTTTTTGTAATAATTTCAATCTATTATTCTATATCTTGTATAGCACAATATAAAAAACATGAAAAAATAGCGAAATTTCTCTTGCAAAAATTAGTATGCTCTGATAAAATTGCATATGTTGTGATTTGCAATTAGGTAAATCAAGTAAAAGCCAAGGAGGTGTAACTTATGGCAAAATGTGCAATTTGTGAAAAGGGTGCTCATTTCGGAATCAAAGTGAGCCATTCTCATAGAAGATCTAACAAAATGTGGAAGTCAAACGTTAAGTCTGTACGTGCTAAAGTAAATGGTGCAACAAAGAGACTTTATGTTTGTACATCTTGTCTTCGTTCTGGAAAAGTAGAAAGAGTTTAATCTTCATACTTTTATTTGAGTTTACTTTTAAAAAAGAACTGCACATGCAGTTCTTTTTTTATACTCAACCCTGAAACAAAAGAGGCCTATGAAAGAAACTTCTCTTCTTTCATAGACCTCTTTTTCTATTTATCTGCTACAGATTCATCAATCATATCCTGCATCGCTTCTTTTGCCTTTTCTTTTGCTTCTGGATCCACATCGACTTTCTTGCCCTTGAAACGATCCACAAAATCCGGCAACAAATCCAACACCTTATCGATACCAGAATGTGTCGCAATATTAATAAGTCTTGTTGTTCCATTATGAATAATCAGCACCGCACTTGGCGTAACTTTGCCACCAAGTCCACCTGCGCCATTATGCTTCTTATCACCTAAAAACATACCTGCGCCCACACCAAAGGATACATTCACCAATGGTAAAATAATCGTATCACCAATCTCAATCGGATCACCTACAACGGTCTTGGATGAGACAAAACCATCCATTCCCTTTAATAATGTATTCACTGTTTCTTCTAACTCTTTACGTTCAGCCATAACGCCCCTCCTAAATATATTTTAGTAGTCTTCTACACTCTTTATGTACAAAAATACGAATTAACGTAACTAACACAACTATACCTTGAATAAATCCGGATACAAGCACATAACCCTGAAAATAAGGTTCTTCACTTTCAAAATCAGGCTCTATGCGTTTGATCCTAGCATTTCGAAACGGAATGCAACTAACCGCCGCTAAAACATATCCCGTCTGATCCGGTTCACCCATCGAAAACACAACATCTGCTTCTAATTTCCTTGGCAAAAAGTGTCGCAGCATCTTTAAAAGATAAATAACGATAAACTTGATTCCACGTCGATTACTCTCCTTTGAAACAAATTCATACAGATTCTTCTGTTTCTTTTGATCATTCTGCCTCTTTTTCCCTATATGACGCTTTTTGCATTTATCTTTTTTTGTTTCTGAAGCAACTGTCTGTTTCCCTGCGTGTTCGTTCTTCGAATGATTTACTTTTGCATGCTCTTCCTTCTTTGTCCTATGTTCTTTTCGATACTCCGAAATATCTCTTTTTTCCGTTTTATTCGGTTGTTCCTGTTGATTCTCAGATGTCTGATCGCTCTTTCGTTTTGGAAAGAGTTTCCATTTCCAAAAGATACATATCCGTAATTGTTCTTTCGCTAAATTGTCATAAGAAAGCGAAAAACAGCGAAAGAACGAATGAAACGAAATTCGCAGTTTCACATCTTGCTCGTTGGAAAATAATATTTCATATCCAAATGGTATAAGAAGCAAATACAGTAACAGCACAAGAAGGACAACCAATAGCACCAATAAAACTTTCATCACCGTCACAAATATCATCCATGCCATACTTATGCGCCCTCCTCAAAATAGGTTTTGATATTGAAGGAACCGGTCTCGCAATAAATTTTATCAACGATGATGCGTACCAGTTCAAGCGCATTCTGATATCCGCGAGCCAGACCTATAATATAAAGGTCCTGCGCACGAATATGCGATTGGTGTAAGGTATAAGAAGGATAAACCTCTAATAGCGAACCATCGCTTCTAGAAAGCGCAATCACATAGACTTCCACCAATCCGGCCTTATGCTCAATTTTCCATTTCACTCGATCAACAGACTTAATGTTTCGAACAAATAAATTCTTATTCCATCTCATCTAATGATGCCCCCATTTATTTTGACGTCGAAGATCTTGATATAGATTATAAGCCTCTTCCAAAATCTGTTTTTCATTTGGAAATTTCAATAAATGATACGCCTCATGAAATTTATAGAAACCACTGTCATAAAAATATTCTTCTTTTTGCGGTTTACTACGAAAACTATTGGCTGACATCAAATACCAATGCACCGATTTATTAACAATCCCCTCTGGCACGGTAAATCGATAATGACTCACATCTACATAGCTTACTATCTCTGCACGAACGCCTGATTCTTCTTTCACTTCGCGTAATGCAGTCTCTTCGTGTGTCTCCCCGGCTTCTACTGTTCCCTTAGGCAAAACCCAACCTTCATATCGGTTCTTATAATTCTTGTATAACAGTAAAATCTTTCCACGATAAATGACAACACCACCACAACTCGTTGCTTCTTCCATTTTGCAATCTCCTCCAGGTGGTTAATAATTTAACATTAGTATATCCTATTTCTATTCAGAAAAATAGGTGTCAAAAACAGATTTTGCCGTTGGAACCGCATGGGAAGAGCCGGAGCCAGCGCCTTCCATCACAACTGCAATCGCAATTTTCTTATCTCCATTCTCTGCATAACCCACAAACCAGGAGTGCGCACTGTCTTCACTGGATGAATATTCTGCTGTACCTGTCTTACCATACGCCGTATAAAGATCAGACTGTAATTTACTACCCGTTCCATCTGTAACAACACTTCGCATTAGATTTTGAAGCTCTGTCGCCTCGTCTTCCGTAAGAATAGAACCATATTCCGTACTACTAAATGTCTTAACCGTTGTACCATCCTTATTCTCAATAGCAGCAATGTCATAGGGTTCCATGAGCAAACCGTTATTTGCAATCGCAGATGCAATCATTGCCATATGAATCGGCGTTACAAGCGTTTCCCCCTGTCCAATTGCCGTCTGCATAACCAGAGATGAGGAATCTCCCTCTTTTAATGTAAAGGAACTAGATTTCACATTACTGAGCTTTGTTGGTAATGTTTGATTGAACAACAACTGATTTGCCAACTCTCCATAAGAATTCAAATCTAGGCTTAATCCAATCTGTGAAAATGCAACATTACAGGATTCTGAAAAAGCTTCTGTAAAGTCTTCCTCTCCATGTGTTTCCCCTTTATAACAATGAATCGTATAACCATTATACGTATATTCTCCTTCGCAATCGAAGGTCTGATCTGTGGAACCGCCTTCCTGCAAATACTCCAGCGCTGTCAGCATCTTAAAAGTAGATCCCGGCGGATACAACCCCTGCGTAGCTCGATTCACCAAAACAGCCTCATCATCTTCCGACACAGATGACCAATTCGCCTCCAATGTATTTGGATCAAAATCCGGCTTCGATACCATACATAAAATCTCACCCGTTGTAGGATCTATCGCAATTGCTGCACCGTCATAATCTCCCAGTGCATCATATGCTGCCTCCTGTAGCTTTGAGTCAATGGTTGTAACCACCGTATCTCCCTGATTCTTATTTCCCTGCAGAGAATTCTTGATTCTCTCTAAAATAAACGCATGGGAACGAAGTAAGTAGAAGTTAGAATCCAGTTCCACTCCCGACATACCATTATAATTATAACCAACGACATGGGCATATAAGTCTCCATACGGATAAGAACGTGTTTCCGTTCCTTCACTATCCACTGACGAAGTTGCCACGACAACGCCATCACTCGTAACAATATCGCCTCGAATCACAGAATCAGAAAGAGCTGCGACTCTAGGATTATAAGAGCTATTTATAAAATCCTCACTCTTAAAACCTAAAAAATAGCAAAAATAAGCCGCAAGACAAATAAATGCTGCAAAAAAACTATATGTAATAACCGCAAATTCACGATTGGATGTCTTCTTTACTGCCTTTTTCGTATTCTTTTTTGTAGAACGCTCAGATCCTTTTTTCGGCTTTTCTTCCTTCTTCTTACGTCCTTTCTTATGAAATGGTCCATTCAGGTCCATTACATCAAGATCATCATACTCTTCTTCGTTTCTTAGTCTCATTCTTAATAACCTCTTCTGACTTTCTCACGTATAGTCCCTGAATAATCGCAAACAATACCATTGTACTGATCAGCGAACTTCCACCATAACTTACCAATGGCAATGTCACACCGGTAGATGGAATAAACTTCGTTACACCACCCAGTGTTAAAAACACCTGAATACCATAAACCACACCCAAACCTAAGGCAATGAGTTTATAAAAAGGATCTCGCATCTGCATCGCGATATTTAAAAACATCAAAAAGCAACTAATACAAACCAGAATCAGACAAAGTGCAAATACTCCACCCAACTCTTCCGATATTGCCGAAAAAACAAAGTCTTTGGTAACGACAGGAATCTTATTTGGCATTCCCTGATATAAACCGGAGCCAAACCATCCACCTGTACCAATCGCAAAGAGAGATTGTGTAATCTGATAGCCTTCGTTATCCGCATAAGAAAGCGGATCCAGCCATGCAATGACCCTTGTATGTACATGATTCATAACAAAATAGGCAAGCACAAGTCCCACGCCCATCATGGCAACACCGCCAAGAAGATAGAGAAATCTCCTCGTTGCAACATAAATCATACAAAGATATGTGATAAAGAATATGCCGGCCGACCCTAAATCTCTAGAAGCCACAAGAATCAAAACATGCAATGCCGCTATCGCCGAAGTAATCATAAGCGTTCGATCATCCGTATTCTCATAAAGCATGGATGCAATAAAAAATACAAATAAAATCTTGATGATTTCCGATGGCTGCAACGAAAAGGAGCCGATATTAATATTCAACTTTGCACCATAACTTGTCGCACCCGCAACGCAAACTACCGCAAGCCCGGCGATACCAATCACAGCATAAACATACTTTAACTTGTCCCAAAATTTCACCTTTTGAATAAAAAGCGGAACCAGACAACTGATCACCAGCGCAATCATTGCCAGTATAAACTGTCGAATCGCTTTATCGATATCTAATCTCGTCAAGATGATAAAACTAATCGACAGAAGCATACACATATTATTTACAAGCAATTTCGATGAATTTTGATAAAAAAGCTTAAACACCGTCATCGTAACTGCAAAATAAATACACTCACACAAAAACAACGCAATCACTCTGATGTCCTGTGCGCAAAAATACATCACTATATTCGCATTCGCAAGAATCAAATACATAAGCACCGTCTGCACATGATATAACGATTCCTGTTTCTCCACGGATATGCGATTACGAAACGCATAGAAACAATCAAACGTATAGATTGCAAAAAGTAAAATCAACGTAAATCTCGAAATATTAACTAGTATTTGTACCATTCTTATTCAACCCCTCGTTTAAAATGTCCTCTCGTCGCATCTACAGGAAATGTTACTGCACGACCTTCGATCATCGCCTGCTCATACGCCTTCATAACGCGATGGATCTCTTTTCCATCCTCAATCGTAAAATCTAAGCGAAGAGATCCAAACCCTAGATCTTTCACCTCTGGTCTACTAATCACCTCATAGGGAATCGTATTATAAATCGTATTCATACAGATGGAGCAATCATTTCGAACCGGAAATCTCTTCTGATAACGATCTTCCAGTGATAATTTCCGAAGCTTCTTATCACATCCTTCAAAATTCTTATGTGTACAATTCGCCATCACCATAAGCGGAATATACGAATAAACAATGAATGTAGAATCCCAGTTTTCACGATAGCGAAGTTCCTGCTGGTTCAATTCATACGGTGCTGTAAAATGCTGATATCCCTGCTTACGGAAAGCATCTAATGCATAATTTGAAAATGTATAAATACGATGATCCAGCTGGATTTTATCCTTTGCTACACCCTTCGAAAGCAAATAATACAGTCCATCATAACTTGCAGCCATAAACATGGAAAATCGCTCCAAATCCTCCGGTTCAAACACCATATTAAAACGATCTTCTGCTTTCTTACGGAACACATCCGGAAGCATCAAAATCGACGGATGATTCTTCGAAAATGCACGGATCATCTCAGGCTTTTCCAAATACAGATTATGGCGAATTCCTACATAATCCACCCATTCATATTGTGATACAACTTCTAACTGTTCCCATGTACTCACGGTTACCATTGTATTCGGATGATCTATTCTACGATTCTTCTGATGTGCACGTTTCTCTTCCGGAATATCCGCAGTACGCTCTTTCGTATCCAAATCTAAAATTTCAGACATCTGTTCTAAAGCATCTCTTCGTAACTGATTCAATGCTTTTACTGGAAGAAAAACATCACCCTGCAGGTCGACAGCTATTTCCTCGATTACATATTGCGTTCCACCTGTTTTACGAAGACGTTTCATAACATCTGCTTCATCGGCAGGATTTTTAGACGCGGCCTCCACCACCGGGCCCTCCACATATGCCAAATCTCCTTCCTTCGTCTTCAATGAGAGGTTCATTGGCTGTCCTACATGAGCCATAAATTCTGCGGACAAGGAAATCTTCTCTTCCGCAAACTCCGGCAAATCCACCCCCGTATTTTCATGGGATGGCGAAGTCAAGCTCATCAATTCCTTACCATTTTGCTTATGGAAATAAAGATCCGTAAATCCATTACGATTTCCCAAATCTAACAATTCCTGATAGAAATCTTCTCCCAGTTTATTAGGATCTCTACCCTCCAATATCTCATCCATAACACGACGGTAGATTGCCGTAACATTTGCCGCATAATTCGAACTCTTCATACGTCCTTCAATCTTAAAGGAATAAACGCCTGATTCCAGCATTTCCTTCAAATCCAGAATTCCACAAGAATCCTTCGGACTGAGGACATATTTCCCGCCCGTCTTAATCTGACATGTTTCATCATAAACATCATAAGGAAGACGACAAGGCTGCGCACAACGTCCTCGATTTCCAGAACGTCCACCGAGAATCGAACTCATAAGGCAGTCTCCGGAATAACATACACAGAGTGCCCCATGAACAAATGTCTCTATTTCCAGATTTGTTGTTTCTTTGATTCTCTTAATTTCCGCAAGGGACATCTCTCTCGATGTAACAACACGCGTTGCTCCTAAGTCCTCCAAAAGTTTTGCTCCCAAAGACGAAGCAACCGTCATCTGCGTACTTGCATGCACATCAATCTCTGGAAAATACGTACGTATCATCTGGAAAACAGCCATATCCTGCACAATAAAAGCATCTAAACCACTTTCATAATAGGACTTTAAATATTCATACAAATGCTGCTCGATCTCTTTATTTTTCAGCAACGTATTAACCGTAAGATAGGCATCCGCACCATGCATATGCGCATAGCGAATTCCTTCTCTGGCATCCTCTATAGAAAAATTCTTCGCAAAAGCTCTCGCTCCAAAGAGATCGCCTCCAAAATATACGGCGTCTGCACCGGCATTTACAACCTGCTTCAGGATATCTAAATTACCCGCTGGAGCTAATATTTCACTTCTCTTCATACTTCATCATCTCTTTCACACAAAAAATGGGACAGTACGAAACTGCCCCTTACATTAAATTTATTTATCTCCCGGCAAGGATCCAAGTAATGCATCCTCTAAAGAAGCTTCCAATTTTGATTTATTCAATAATAATTCCCGTTTATCCGCTTCCAATCCACGAATTGTCTCTTCTAGATTCTCACACTTAATTTGATTAGAAATTAAGTCATGTTTCAAATCGTAGATTTCCTTTTCTTTTTGATCTAATTCAAGCTCTTGCTTCTCAATCTGCTCCTTCGCCTTGAAATAGTCATCAGCGATATTCAATTCAATCAATGTTGATTTCGTATCCTGCGGTAATCGCTTGAACGATTCCACACTTTGAAATTCATTTATTTTCCCATTAATATACGTGGCCACCTTCTGAAGATAGTCTTCCTCTTCATAACCACTTAATGTATATACTTTTCCGTCAATAATAACTTCGGCGCTCTTTTTCGCTGACATCTATGTCTCCTCCTGCCCAATATACTAACATTATATCGAGAGATAAAATCAAAAACAACCTAGATTAAGAATTTTTTGGAATCCCAAAATGTTCAAAAGCCAAATCTGTAGCTACACGACCCTTTGGTGTACGATTAATCAAACCATTTTTTACAAGATATGGTTCATATACCTCTTCAATTGTACCAGAATCCTCACCAATTGCAGCAGCCAAGGTATCCAGACCAACCGGACCACCCTGGAATTTCTCAATAATCGTTAAGATAATATTTCGATCATTTACATCCAGACCCAATTTATCTACATCCAATAAATCCAAGCCTTCCGATGCAATTTCTCTAGTGATTTTACCATCATAACGTACCTGTGCGTAATCACGGATTCTCTTTAACAATCGATTGGCAAGTCTTGGCGTACCTCTGGATCGTCTCGCAAGCTCGTATGCACCATCTTCATCAATCTCAACACCCAGTTTCTTGCAAGATTGCTGAATAATATGCTTTAACTCCTCTGGCGTATAGAATTCCAGATGATGAATGATTCCAAAACGATCACGAAGCGGTGCGGACAATAGCCCTGCTCTTGTTGTAGCACCAACCAGCGTAAACTTCGGCAAATCCAGACGAATCGATCTTGCAGAGGATCCCTTCCCAATCATAATATCAATCGCGTAATCTTCCATGGCGGGATATAACACTTCCTCTACCTGACGATTCAAACGATGAATCTCATCGACAAAAAGGAGATCTCCTTCCGCCAGATTACTAAGAATGGCCGCCATTTCCCCAGGCTTTGCAATCGCCGGTCCGGAAGTAATTTTAATATTGACTCCCATCTCATTGGCAATAATTCCGGCAAGTGTTGTCTTTCCCAGTCCCGGAGGGCCGTAGAACAACGTATGATCCAGCGGTTCCTGACGTTCCTTCGCCGCCTTGATATAGATCTCCATAATCTCTTTCGCCTTTTGCTGACCGATATATTCCGTCAAACGCTGTGGGCGAAGTGTCGACTCAATCTTCACATCTTCTTTTTGAATTTGCGTAGAAATAACTCTCTTTTCCATAAACTCTATCGTTCCTTACATAAATGTCAATTTCTTTAATGCCTCTTTAATGATGCTTTCCACATCCATTTCATCCGCATTTTCAATCTCGGCGACAGCCTTATAACTCTCTGTCTGACTATATCCCAGAGAACTAAGTGCCAGAATCGCATCATTTCTAGCGCCAGAAATCGCATTTTTCTCACCTGCATCCAGCTTCGATTCCACCGCACCAACAAAATCAATCTTATCTTTCAGATCAATAATCACTCGCTGTGCCGTCTTCTTTCCAACACCCGGAGCCTGTGCGATTGCCTTGTCATCTTCTGATGCAATCGCAAAACGTAAATCCTCGGCAGATAAAACACTAAGAATAGAAATTCCGGCTTTTGGACCGATCCCATTTACAGAAATCAATAATTTAAATAACTCCAACTCCTCTTTGGATAAAAATCCAAATAACGAGAAACCGTCTTCTTTTACCTGAAAATAGGTATGAATCTTAACTTCCACACCTTTACCAGGCAATTGCGATAAAACCGTTGATGGAACATAGATAAAATATCCTATTCCATCATGATCTAATACGATGGAGTCTTGTGCAGTCTCTTCTACAACACCTTTTATATAAGCAAACATCTAAGATTTCTCCCCTTCTGTTCGAATGAATTGATGTAACGCAGGATAGATA
Source organism: Lachnospiraceae bacterium AC2012 (assembly GCA_000702525.1). GTDB lineage: Bacteria > Bacillota > Clostridia > Lachnospirales > Lachnospiraceae > FD2005. The sequence goes on along the minus strand of JNIN01000001.1, from coordinate 500,274 downwards.
AAACCGGAAATGCAACCGATCAAAAGTCCTGTCAACAAACCTCCCAAAAATAAGATTGGGAAATACAATAGCAAATGATAATTGGAAACCACGAAACAAGCAACAATGACCTGTCCTAAATTATGTGTAATTCCGCCAATAATACTAACGGATACCATGGATAATGGCGAAAATCTTTTGGCAAAACACATACAGGCAAAACTCAGCAAGCCGCCAGCTAAACTATAAAGAATAGAAAATGCATTTCCAAACAAAAAACCAACCAGAATGATTCGAAGAACATTAATAAGTAATGCACTCTTACCATCATATAGATACAACAATAATACAACCAAGAGATTGGTCAGCCCCAATTTCATTCCCGGCACACCGTAAAAAAATGGAATCAAAGACTCAATATAACTAAGTATTAATGCCAACGCCAGAATCATCCCCATAAACGGAACTCTCTTTGCCATTTCTCCTCCTACTGCGCAATGGAATCATACGAATTCTCTTCCGAAGAATCGACTGTTACAACAATCTTATAGGGAAGGCATACAATCGTTTCCTGATTCTTCGATACTTTCCCCATTTTCTTGCACAACTGATCCGGGCAAGTTGCATCCGACATATAAGCATAGCCATCCGCAATCGTAACAGTATCCGTCAATTCTCCATCGATGATAATCGGAATCTCTTGATTTTCCATGAGCGAATACGTCCCGTAAACCTCGTCATCCACTGTTATAACAATTCGATTTCCCTGTTTTGAAACAAGGAAATACCGAATCGAAAATAACAATATAGAAATCAGCAAGAGAACACCGATAAAAAAGATATCTTTTCTTTCAAAAAGATGTTTCATTAAGCCAATTCTCCCATATAATAGAAGCCCTTACATTCCACAAGGCGAACCGGTAAAATCTTACCAATTAAATCCTTACTAGCCTTAACATGGACAACAGAGCTATTATCCAGTCGTCCCGTAACAAGTGAATCATCATGTTCGTTTGGTGTTTCAAATAGAACATTCTGTACCGTGCCCTCTAAAGCTTCTGCATGCTCTCTACCATGCTGCTGAACCAATGCGAGAAGTCGATCAAAACGATCTTTAATGACATCCTCCGGTACCTGATTCTCCATCTTGGCAGCAGGCGTACCGGTACGCTTACTATAGATAAATGTAAAAGCACTGTCATATTTTACGGTATTTACAACATCCATAGTCTCCTGGAAGTCTTCTTCTGTCTCGCCAGGGAAACCAACAATAATATCTGTCGTAATGGCAACATCCGGAATTGCTTCACGGATCTTACTTACCAATGCAAGATAAGATTCCTTGGTATAATGACGATTCATCTTCTTAAGAATTTCTGTACTACCAGACTGCAGTGGAAGGTGAATATGCTTACAAATCTTTTTTGACTTCGCCATAACCGCAATCAAATCATCTGATAAATCCTTTGGATGCGATGTCATGAAACGAATTCGCTCCAGACCTTCAATCTTCTCAATTCTCTCTAATAACTGTGCGAAAGAAATTTCCTCTGCAAGCCCCTTACCGTAAGAATTTACATTCTGTCCAAGAAGCATAACTTCAATTACACCATCCGCAACCAAACGCTCGATTTCAGCGATGATTTCCTCAGGCTTTCTACTTCTTTCACGTCCACGAACATAAGGAACGATACAATAACTGCAGAAGTTATTACATCCAAACATAATATTAACGCCCGACTTAAACGAATACTTACGTTCCACTGGAAGATTCTCTACAATCTGCTTTGTATCTTCCCATACATCTACTACCATTTTGTTCGAAGTCATAGACTGATACAGAAGTTCTGCAAACTTAAAAATATTATGTGTACCAAATACCAGGTCTACAAAGCGATAGCTCTTCTTTAACTTCTCTACCACCTGTGGCTCCTGCATCATACAACCACAAAGTGCAATCTTCATATGCGGATTCTTCTTTTTCACATTCTGAAGATATCCCAATCTACCATATACTTTATTATTCGCATTCTCACGAACCGTACAGGTATTATAGATCACGAAGTCCGCATCCTTTTCTTCTTCCACTTCTACATAACCGATGGCATCCAAAATACCAGCCAGCTTCTCAGAATCACGCGCATTCATCTGACATCCAAATGTCGTTACATGGAATTTTAAATCTCTTCCGGCCGCTTCTACATCTTTCTTATACTGTTCTTTGCAAAGCTCAATAAATTCGTACTGTCTCTTTGCTTCCTGTTCTGCAACTAAATCTTCATCGATTGTATTCACTGTATTACTCATATAAATCTACTTTCTAATTTGTCCATTTCCATATATTACATATTTATAACTGGTCAACGCCATCAGTCCCATCGGACCTCTGGCATGGAGTTTTTGTGTGCTGATACCAATTTCCGCTCCAAATCCAAACTCAAAACCATCTGTAAAACGCGTACTTGCATTTACATAAACACAAGCTGCGTCCACATCATTTAAGAAAACTTCTGCATGCTGATAATTATTCGTTATAATGGCTTCCGAATGCCCGGTATTATATTTATTAATATGCGAAATTGCCTCTTCCAAGGAATCCACAATCTTTACAGACATCTTATAATCCAGATATTCCTTGCCCCAGTCTTCTTCCGTAGCTAAAACCGCTCCCTTAAAAATAGAAACCGCATCCTGGTCTCCGCGAAGTTCCACCTGATGTTTCTTCAAGCGTTCTTCTAACATTGGTAGAAATGTTTCTGCTACCGCTCTATGTACTAGCAGCGATTCTGCCGCATTACATACACCGATACGCTGTGTCTTCGCATTTTCAACGATATCTAATGCCATTTCGAAATCCGCATCTTCATCCACATAGATATGACAATTTCCCGTACCTGTTTCAATCACAGGAACCGTAGCATTTTCAACAACGGAACGAATCAAACCAGCGCCACCTCTTGGGATTAAGAGATCCAAGTACTGATTCATCTTCATAAATTCACGGGTCGTCTCACGACTTCCATCCGCAATCAATCCAATGGCATCTTCTGTAATATGGTTTTCTCTAAGACTTTCCTTGATCACAGAGACGATTGCCTGATTAGAATTCATCGCATCAGAACCGCCTTTACATACGACCGCATTCCCTGTTTTAAAACAAAGCGCAAAGACATCGGCTGTAACATTTGGTCTCGCCTCATAGATAACACCTATCACGCCCACCGGTACAATGCGTTTTCCAATCAAAAGACCATTCGGTCTCTTTTTCATCTCCACAACATCGCCAATCGGATCTTCCAACATCGCCAGCTGACGAAGGCCTTCTGCAATTCCTGCAATCCGATCCCGATCTAATCGAAGTCGATCCTGGAGTCCTTCCGGCATATTCTTCGCCTTCGCGCGCTCCATATCCAAACCATTCGCCTCGATAATCTCGTCCGCATGTTGCATCAATCGATTCGCCGTATCCAAAAGAACTTCATTCTTCTTCGTAACATTTAATTTCGCAAGTTCATACTTCGCAGCGGAAGCAGCCTGGCATATTCTAATCAAATCAGTCATGAGTTTCCTCCATCATGTCCGGAAGCAAACAATCCATTGGCACATCCCATGGTTTTGCCTCCCATTGTCCCAATATCTGCATCGGATAAGCAATACCAATTTTATGGCAGTCTGCACACCCTTTCAAATACCGGTCATAGTAACCTTTTCCATATCCAACCCGATTGCCTGAAACATCAAACATAACACCCGGGACTAAAGCAATCATCGATTGCGCAAGATCCGTAAGTGGATATTCTCTGTTTTTCGGTTCCATTACATGAAATGTCCCCTCCACAAAATCATCCAGCAACTTCACCTGATAAAAAGTCATATTTTCCCCTTCTGTTACCGGGAAATATAACTTCACATCTTCCTCCAATAGTTCCAAATATAACGGGCGTAAATCCACCTCATTATGTAGAGGATAATAGCAAAGAACCGGGATATCCTTTTTCCAAAGCAATTCATGCCTTAAATATTTATAGAGTGCTCTCGACGCTTGCACAGAATATTTCTCGATATATTCCGGCTTCAGGTTGTTTCTTCTTTCCTTTATCTTCTCTCGAAGTTCCATCTTATTTCTTCTTTTTCATAGCATTCGCCGGAGTAATAGAACCATCCGGGTTAACAAAACTGATATTATCAATCTGAGACTGAACATTTCTCTTAATATCTGCAATATATGCCTGTCTAAGCATCTTCTGTTCTTTTGCCTCTTCCGGTGTCAATCCTTCAGCCTTTGATTTATGATAGAGCTCATTAATACGAGCAATCTGTTCATTCGTCATCTAATACAACTCCTTTAAAAAATCTACTACATAAAAATCATCATCGTAATTCGCCTGGAACACAGTTCCTGTAAAATCGCCTTCAAAAATCTTATGAAGAACACTAACATCACGGCCATTTGCAATAATCATCTCTGCACCCGCCTTAGATGCAATCTTCGCAGCACGAATTTTCGTAGCCATTCCGCCGGTACCTACATCGCTTCCTGGCTCATTACCAGCCATGGATTCCAATTCTTCGTCGATTTCTTCCACATAATCCACCAGCTTAGCCTCTGGATCCACTTTCGGATCTGCGGTAAACAGGCCATCGATATCGGATAAGAGAATCAACAAATCCGCTTTGATCAAGGTACATACAATTGCAGATAAGGTGTCATTATCACCGAACTGCATCTCGTAAGTGGAAAGCGTATCATTTTCATTTACCACCGGGATAACGCCCATGGAAAACAACTGTTCAAACGTACGCTCTGCATTCTTTCTTGCTTCGCCATCAAGCATCGTATTCTTTGTCATAAGAATCTGTCCAGCACTCTGGGTATATTCTGAGAAATATCTCTGATAAATAGACATGAGACGAGCCTGCCCAACGGACGCTAACGCCTGCTTCTCAGCCTTTGTCTTGGGGCGTTCCTTGTAACCTATGGATTGTCTACCAACTGCAATCGCACCCGAAGTAACCAAACAAACATCCATTCCGCGATTCTTCAAATCACATAATTCTCGAACCAGACGTTCGATCTTTATATAATCTACATGTCCGGTTACTGGATGTGTTAGAGAATTAGAACCAATTTTTACAACTACTCTTTTTTTCTCTGAAAAGTCCATCTCTATCTACCTTTCCCAATTTTACTTAACTTAAATAATGTACCATACTTTTGCATAAATTTCATCTAAAATCCCCCACTTGTACTGATTTTAAGCATATGCTAGAGTGGAATTATCAAATTTAAAGGACATGCATATGAAAAAAAGATGGCTTTCCCTTCTAACAGCCGTTAGTCTATGCATCCCCACGCTGCTATTTTCGGGATGCAAAAACCAAAACGGTGTCACAGAACAGGGATTTTATTTAGACACAGTAATATCCATTACCTTGTATTCTAATGATGCAGAAGAACAAATCCATTCGTGCTTCGATCTGGCAGAGAAATACGAAAACTATTTCTCCAATACCATTTCCGATAGTGATATATCGAAAATCAACGAATCAAACGGTAACCCCGTCGAAGTTCATGATGAAACCATAGAACTACTAAATTCCGGCATCTATTACAGCGAACTATCCGGTGGTTCTTTCGACATCACCGTTGGCGCACTAAGCAATTTATGGGATTTTGACAATAACACCGGCAACATTCCCAAGGATTCCGACATCCAAGCCGCGCTAAATACCGTTGATTATAAAAAAATACAAATCGACGGAAATACCGTTACCTATACCGGAAATGGAATCCTCGATTTGGGCGGAATCGCGAAAGGTTACATCGCGGACAAAATGAAGAAATATCTAAATCGTGAAGGCATCTACGAGGGTCTGATCAATCTTGGCGGCAACGTCCTATGTGTTGGCCCGAAAGATAGCGACGACGGTTATTACACCATCGGCTTACAAAAACCTTTTTCCGATGACGGTTCTGTCATTGCCTCCGTAAAGGTGAGCGATCAATCTGTCGTCACCTCTGGAACGTACCAGCGATATTTTGAAAAAGACGGAGAGATCTACCATCACATTTTGGACTTAACCACTGGCTATCCGATCGATAATCATCTGTCCTCCGTCACCATCATCACGGATTCTTCTGTTGATGCGGATGCTCTCTCTACCACTGTTTTTACCATGGGAGAAGACGCCGGCAAACAATTTGTCGAATCTCTTGATCAGGTCGAAGCTATCTTTATTACAGATGATAATAAAGTGTCTTATACCTCCGGAATCGGAACCTCGATTCCATTTGAAATGGCAGAATAAAAAAGGTCTTGGAAATGTAACATTTCCAAGACCTTTTCATATTTTATACAGAAACTGCCACTACATAGCCTTTAAATGTAAAATCACTTTCTTTGGACATTTCTCCGCACACTTACCACAACCTGTACATTTTGTCTGATCAATATGTGCTATATTATCCTCTACATGAATCGCATCTGATTCACATTGTTTCTCGCATAAATGACATCCAATACATCCTGCAGAACAAACCTGCATGACATCTTTGCCTTTATTCTTTGAACTACATGCAACCGCATAATTTGCATCATATGGCACAAGTTCAATCATATTACGAGGACATGCCTCGATACACTTACCACATGCCTTACAAACTTCCTTATCTACTTTTGCAATACCATTTACAATATGAATTGCATCAAAAGGACACGCTTCTACACATTCGCCAAAACCAAGACAGCCATAAGCACAAGCCTTTGGTCCCCCTCCTGGGACAAAGCGCATCGCACTACATTTATTGACACCTGTATATTCATAATTGTCTTTTGCCTTTTCGCAATCGCCTGCACATCTTACAAAAGCGACTTGACGAACCGAGCTACCTGCTTCAACGCCCATGATTTCTGCAATCTTTGCAGCAACCGGTGCACCACCAACAGGGCACTGATTTACCGGTGCCTCTCCTTTTGCGATGGCCGCTGCCAAACCAGAACAGCCTGCATAACCACAACCACCACAATTATTTCCAGGAAGTTCACCTAATACAGCTTCTTCCTTCGGATCTACTTCCACTTTAAACTTCTCAGATGAAAAGCAAAGAAAGAATCCAATAATGCAACCGGTAACACTGACAATCAAAGCGGAAATAACGATTCCTGTTATCATCTGTCACCCCTCCTTAGATCACACCTGAAAAACCGGTAAAAGCAATTGCCATAAGACTTGCCGTAACAAGCACAATCGCTGTACCTTTAAATGGTTCAGGAATGTCATTATATTCTATTTTTTCACGAATTCCGGCCATAATTACAATGGCAATGGTAAAACCGATGGCTGTACCAACACCATAGACAACACCCTGAAGAATATTATAACCATTCGTAACATTATTCAGTGCAACGCCAAGGACTGCACAGTTTGTTGTAATCAACGGCAAATAAACGCCCAGAGCCTTATAAAGGGACGGGACATTCTTCTTTAAGAACATCTCTACAAACTGCACAAGTGCCGCAATTACAAGAATAAATACAATCGTCTGTAAATAAACAAATCCCGTTGGCACAAGAATGAATTTATAAATCAATCCCGTAACAAAGGAAGATATTGCAATTACAAATATAACCGCACCGCCCATACCGGCAGCTGTATCAATCTTCTTTGAAACGCCAAGGAAAGGACAGATTCCAAGGAACTGACTCAGTACAACGTTATTTACAATCGATGAAGCAATAATAATTAACAATAACTCTTTCACTGTACTAATCCTCCTTTTCTTCCTTATTTGCAGACGCTATCTTGTCTACAGATTTTCCTGTACAACCAGCGCTAAAACTACAACCCATACAGTCACCCGTCAAGCAGCCCTGTGGTGCTGCAAGTGGCTTGCCCTTCTCGTCCATCTTCTTACGAACAACATTCATAACAGCAACGAGAACCGCCAGTACCATAAACGCTCCCGGTGGCATAACAAAGATGGAAATTGGTGTAAATCCGGCTGTTCCATTTGCAGCATCAGCAAGTGGTAATAACTGTGTTCCAAATGCTGTACCTGCACCAAGAAGTTCACGTACCAAACCGATGATTGTCAAACTGATAGAGAAACCAAATCCCATACCCAGTCCATCAAAGAAGGATAATGCTGGTGTATTCTTTGACGCATAGCTCTCTGCACGGCCAAGAATAATACAGTTAACAACGATCAATGGAATATAGATTCCCAATGACTCATATAAGGATGGAACAAATCCCTGCATCAAGAACTGCACCATCGTTACCAAGGATGCAACTACAACGATATAAGCAGGCATACGAACACGATCCGGAATCACATGTCGTAGACAGGAAATCAGTAAATTCGACATGGTAAGTACAACGGTTGTCGAAAGTCCCATGCCAAGTCCATTGATTGCTGAAGTTGTAACTGCAAGCGTAGGACACATACCAAGCATCAATACAAAAGAAGGATTCTCTTTCAGAATACCATTATATAAACGCTCTACGAATTTATTCATTCTGCCCCACCTCCTACTAAACTGTTATAGTATTCAAATCCGGCATTCACAGCACCTGTCATCGCTTTTGATGTAATGGTAGCACCAGAAATAGCCTGAATTTCTGTATCACTACTAGGAGCAGTCTTTACAACCGTATAAACGTTAGAAACGATATTCTTAAACTGATCCGCAAATCCGCTTTCTTTCGCTTTCATACCAAGTCCAGCAGTTTCACCAATCGTTGTGATCGAATAGCCATTCATTGTTCCATCTACCGTAACTCCCATAGAAAATGTAATATCTCCGCCATATCCGGCATGTGTCGTCACCGTAATCACATATCCCAGTAAATTACCAGAAGCATCCAATGCATCTACACAGTTATCAATATCATCATCTGTATAACCGGCATCCTGCACAAGTTTAGAAGCTGCATCTGCATCAAAGCCTTCATGGTCAGCAAAGGAAGCCGCATCGGAAAATACAGCCTTATAAGCCTCCTGGGTAGCCTCCTCTTCTGCTGCTGCAATCGGCGCCTTTGTAATTTCATATACAAAGCCAAGTGCGGTACCGGCAATTAACGTAATTAAAGTAAGGATCAACGCATCTTTCACTAATTTCTTCATGCCTTCTCCTCCTTTTCTCTCTTGATACCAAAAGCACGTGGAATCGTAACACGCTCAATCAATGGCACCAATAAATTGCTGATAATAATTGCATAACTAACACCTTCTGCAGAGGCACCGAAAATTCTGAAAATTCCGGTAAGTAGTCCAAGACAGATACCAAACACAATCTTGCCTGCAGGTGTAATTGGTGACGTAACATAATCTGTTGCCATAAAGAACGCACCAATGATTAATCCACCACCACAAATCTGTGCTACGAGATAGCTGATATCTAACCCATGTCCACCAAATAAGAGGACAAATATTGCAAATGTCAAAATATACGTTCCCGGAATACGTAAATCAATAATTCCAAATAAAATCAGAATAATAGCACCCAGTAATAACGCAATGACAGATGTTTCACCAATCGTACCACCTTCATTACCAATCAACATTCGCATAATATTTACGGACTCTCCTGCTTTTAACTTTGTTAAAAGCGTAGCGCCCGTTACGCCATCGTAAGTAAAGCTTGTCATCTGCGCTGTAAAGGAAATGACCAGGAAACATCTTGCCCCCAATGCAGGGTTCATGAAATTCTGTCCCAAACCACCAAACAGCATCTTTACTACAACAATTGCAAATACACCACCTAACGCTGCCATCCAAAGAGGAATGGTATGCGTCAAGTTCAGTCCTAATAAGAGTCCTGTTACAACAGCACTCAAATCACGAATCGTACTCTTCTTATGTACGATCTTTTCATAGATATACTCTGAAAGAACACAGCTAACAATCGTAACCAAAATCACGAAGAGTGCTCTAATTCCAAAGTTACAGATTCCAAAAATAGAAGCTGGTAACAAGGAAACGATTACCAAGAGCATAATATGCTGCGTATCCATCTTGTCCCTAACATGTGGGGCAGATGTTACAGAAAATAAATCACTCACGTTTGTCACCTCTCCTACTTCTTATTCTTCTTGTCCTGAAGCACTTGCTTCTTCATCGTCTTAATTGCCTGCGCCAGAGGTCTTCTAGCCGGACAACCAAAGGAACAGCTACCACATTCGATACATTCCAAGCCGTACCATTTCTCAAAGTTTTCCTTCTGTCCATGCTTTGCATAATCCGCAAGTCTAGAAGGAATCAGTCCTTCCGGACATGCATCCACGCATCGACCACAGTTAATACATGCGGTTTCTTCATACTGACTAACCTGATCAACTGTCATACAAAGAAGTGCTGAAGTCGTCTTTGTTGTTGGAATATCTGTTCCGAATAAAGCAAAGCCCATCATTGGACCACCAGCAATCATCTTCTTTGCTGGATTTTTAAGGCCGCCAGCAGCTTCCAAAAGCTCTGAAAAATTCGTACCTATTTTGATCTTGAAATTACGTGGTTCCATTACCGCATCTCCAGTAACAGTAAAAATACGGTCAGTAAGCGGTCTGCCGAATTTTACTGCATTGTATACTGCAACAATCGTTTCCACATTATCGACGATACATCCCGCATCTGCTGGGAGCATCTTCGAATTAATCTCTCGATCGGTTACTGCTTTGATCAGCTGACGTTCTCCACCCTGTGGATACTTTGTCATCAGCGGAACTACCTGCATTCTCGGTTCATCTTTGGTAAGTTCCATCAGCTTCTGAATAGCCTCTGGCTTATTATCTTCTATACCAAAGCAACCTGTCGCATGCTTAAATAACTGAAGGATAATTCGCATACCCTCTACAAGTTTTTCCGGTTCTTCCACCATACGACGATAATCAGAAGTTAAGAAAGGCTCACATTCTGCGCAGTTCGCAATAATGTAATCAATCTTATCCGGTTCTTTCGGTGATAACTTCACATGTGTTGGGAAGCCTGCGCCTCCCATGCCGACAACACCGGCCTCCTTGATTTTTTCAATGATCTCTTCATTTGTTAGTTTTGTAACATCGTCTGTCTCTTCAAAACCACATTCCAAATAATTGCCGTCATTCTCAATAACAATGGAATTCACCATATCTCCAACCGCTACTCTTCTTGGCTCAATCGCTTTTACCGTACCAGAAACAGATGAGAAAATCGGTGCTGAAACGAAACCGCCAGCTTCTGCAATTTTCTGACCTGCTAATACCGTATCACCAACTGATACTATTGGTGTAGCCGGAGCTCCAATGTGCTGAGAAAGTGGGAAAAACAAATCTCCAACCGGCAACAATTCTTTCGTTGGTTTTGCCTTTGACAGGTCCTTTCCATCATCCGGATGGACGCCACCTCTAAATGTCCTAAGGCCCATGAATTGTACCCCTCCTTTAGATCACTTTCTAAAATTATTTCAATTTTTATTATAACACTTTTCAATTTTTTACTAGTGCAACTTGCCTATGAAAATTGTTCATAATTGAATACTTTATGTGTATTTCCTATAAAACACATCCACAAACATTTCCATTCGTTGGAAAAAATATATAAAAATGCTAAACTGTACAATTGGAGGATAACCATGAAAAAAATAACAAAGCAATGCCCGATTATCGAGCAGGAACTATATAGCGAATATTTCAAAGAAGACACTGTCTTTTTAGATATTGAAACAACAGGCTTTCAGGCAAACTATCAAAGTTGCTATCTGATTGGCTGCATGTTTCACAGAAATGACCACTATGAGCTTGTACAATATTTTGCCGAAACGGAAGACGACGAGCAGGAAATGCTCTCCTGCTTTTTGGACGATATTATCACATGCAAAACTATGATTACTTTCAATGGTGACACCTTTGATTTACCATTTCTTAAAAAAAGATTTGAAAAACACAATATGATTTTTCATAATGAGCTTTTTCATTCCATTGATTTATTCAAAGTCGCAAAGAAATGCAAAAACTACCTGCATCTTCCGAACTACAAGCAAAAGACCATCGAGCTTTTCTTGCAAATCAATCGTAAAGATCTCTATGACGGAGGACAATTAATCTCTGTTTACAAAGCATACGAAAAAGATCGAGACCCCAAAAAAGAAGAACTTTTACTTCTTCACAATGCAGAAGACGTACAGTATATGCTTCCACTCTTAAACCTATTAGAATACCAAAAACTTAAGGAAGCCAACATTCAAAATCTAACGATTACGGAGCCAAACAACGCCTTAAACGAACTCTTTTTTGAAGCAAAAATCAATTGTGATCTACCCGTTGCCATCTCCATTCCTCTAGATTATTGCTTTTTAAAAATCAGTGGAAATAAGATCATCGGAACTTTAAAAGGAACCGAAGATGATTTGAAATATTTTTATAAAAATAGCAAGGATTACGATTTTATCATCAACGAAAATATGATCTTACCAAAACTGTTATCGCAATCCATCCCAAAAGAATTAAAAAGAAAAGCCAAAAAGGATGAATGTTTTGCTTTGCAGCATGGACATTTCCTTCCAGCCATCAACACGACCAAAGAATCGGAACTCTATCAAAATATACGGCTTTTTAAGCGAACTTTCAAAGATAAGGAACAGTATTTTCTTATAGATTTCAATAGTTTAAACGAAGATTTTATAGCCGCCTATATCAAGCAAATCATAAAGAGCATATAAATCGAGTAGGAGGAATTTCTCATGAGCGAGAAATTCCGACCTCTCACACCACCGTGCGTACCGTTCGGTACACGGCGGTTCAATCAACTTAACAAGTAACACACCTTTTGGTGTAGTAATCTAACATTGAGACTAATCCAAATGAGGCCAGTCTCTTGTTGTTTATTGCCACATTCACCGTTCCCTTGTTGCAGACATAGGCTATTCTATGACCTGTGTATGCAACTCGTCTTGCAGTGTCTCTGTCAATTCCAAGTTTTACAAGGTTCTTTTCACGATTCTGTGGAGTTTTCCAGTGTTTCCAAATGCACATGCGGAGTCTATATCGGATGTATTTATCCATCTTCCTACATAAAGTTTTCATACTTCCTATCTTGAAGTAGTTAATCCATCCTCTGATGAGCTGATTAAGTTTCTCCACTTTATAGCTGTTGCTGACGCCCCAACTACGACATGTAAGTTCTTTCATTCTCTTCTTAAATTTCGCTACTGATTTCGCATGTGGTTTTGCCTTAAACTGATGTGCTCTTGAGTCAAAGTAGAATCCAAATCCAAGGTATTTAAGTCCTTGCGGCTTGTCCACTTTACTCTTGGTCATGTTGACCTTGAGACCCAGTTTCTCCTCAATGAATCGAGAGATATTTCTCATGACTCTATTAGCAGACATTTCACTACCAACCATGATGATACAATCATCTGCGTATCTTACAAAGTTAAGTCCTCGCTTTTCCATCTCCTTGTCAAGTTCATTCAACATGATATTCGCCAATAATGGCGAGAGATTTCCTCCTTGTGGTGTTCCCACAATAGAGTCCTCGTACTCATCATCAATCATAATTCCACTGACTAGGTATTTCCTAACGATAGAAATAACATCTCCATCTTTAATAGTTCTAGCTATGATGGTCATAAGTTTATCGTGATTTACTGTGTCAAAGAACTTTTCCAAGTCAATATCTACAATCCAATCATTGCCATCATTCATCATATCGAGTGCTGTTAGGATTGCTTGCTGTGCACATCTATTAGGTCTAGGTTTCTGACACCGCCATCAGGCTTTGGTATCTCCACTCTTCGTACTGGCTGAGGTTTATACTTTCTTGTCCTCAACTGTTCCTTGATAATATCGCCGTTCTTTTCAAGATGTTCTTTCAGTTCTGTGTACTTCATTCCGTCCACTCCCTCTGCACCTTTGTTTCGTACGACTTGCAGATATGCTCTGTTGAGATTATCGCTAGATAATATCTGCTCCATTAGACTAGCGTTCTTTCCTTTCCGCCTCGCTTGATTTGACCACCCTTGCCCCGATTGGTTACGGCAGATGTTGTCATTTCTGCAACACGAGACATACTCAAACTTATTGATTGTTCACCCCTTCGCTCCATTTCCATTACAGAAACTTCTTCACTACTATGGGCTCGGATGACTTCTCACAGTTCGTTGTTACTAGGCTAATGAAGCCTCTGCGAGACCTCCACGCTTAAGGTGCACGCTCTTTCTCTCCATATATCCGCCACATTTACTCTGCTACTACAAATGTGATAGTTATTAGACTTTGTTGTTATTAGCCAACTTATCTCTCGTAGCCTAGCCTTATATGTGATTTCTGTCCGTCGGACCAGAGATTTGCTTACAGCTTCCTTCAGATTCCACCTCACGATGGACTTGTCTTGCTGTTCAGCTATACACTTCCCACTATCTGGGCGTGTTCGGGACTTTCACCCGTTAGAGCGCGCCCATGGCGCGCAAACTAAATGAGAAGAGGACGACTGTTCGTCGCCCTCTTCTTCACCTTCTAGGATATATTCAATTGTCGTTCCAAATAATTTGCTAAGCGCATACAGATTGTCTACAGTAGGAAGACTCTCCCCACGCTACCATTTGTAAACAGCCTGTACGGATTCAAAGCCCATATAACCCGAAACATCTTCGACACTGTAATGATTAGATATGCGAAGCTGTCGAATCCGTCGGCCTGCCGCTTGGATATCAATGATAGGGTATTCCATATTTACACCTCCAATAGTACAACATACAATAATTACACCTTCCCGGGATCTCCCTCGAGGGCTCTGACCTCAAGTGAGTATGTCAGAATACTCCCATTCACCAGATATGTCAACTACTTTTTTATAAAAGTTTAAATATGTCTATTTTGATAAAGTTCCCTTATAATAATTGCAACTTCATCTTCCATTTCTTTGCAAATTTCTAACGTTTTTTCTCTTTCACCAACGGCCTTTTCCATTTTCTGATGATAAGTTTCATCATCGTACATACCCTTTAGCAAATCTATTCCGTTAGATTCCACCTTAACTGATGAATATTTCAAGATTCTAGAAATACTGCTTTCCAGTCTGTCAAAAAGCATGTCTGCTTTTTCTTTATCTTTTACAAAATTCTTGATACCTTTTGATATGTTTTTCGATTTTAGCTAAATTAAAATTATCCATCAAAATTTTTTCTTTAGTTACCGTGACAGTCTCGTCCTTGAATACATAAAATACCGAGTAATTATTTACTAGCATTCGTCTAAGCCCTTGTGAGCGTTCCGGTTCAAAGTCTACCAGTCTGAATTTCTCTGGGAAGAAGCCAAGTTCAAGTACACGATCAGCTATTCTGTTATACTGCCCCATAGCATTTTCCGGTGATTGCAAATGCGGTCTTTGCATCCTGTACTCGTCCAGCCTCAATATCCTCAAAGCCTTCCTGTAATTTTGTATGAATCTCTGCAGTCGTCATAAGATCCGCATTAATAGCCTCCGGTGCCTGAGGTAATGAAACTCTAAAAGGAATTCCTCCTGTAAGAATAATCTGTCTTAATATCCATAGAGTTGTCTAGCTTCCTCGATAGCTGCCATATGTGCTTCATCTGTGCCGCCATCTTCACAGTAGTATTCACCACCCTGAGTAGCGCATACAACAATACCACTAGTTGTGGTTATTCGATGAATTACAAGGTCTGGGCTGCTGTGATCAAAATGGAATACTTCACAGATATACCAACAACCGTTGCAATAATATGCGCCAACAGCACCTTCATTATAAGATGTGCTCATATAGTTATTATAATGTCCAGATGAATTACGAAATGCAGTATACCATTCGTTCGGATCACTACTATAGGATTTATAAATATTTTCACCGTATGTTGCACCGTTATGACTATAATCGGATACAATTGCCTGGCAACGCTGCATAGCAAAATTATATAAACTATCAGACCAATTTAAAGAGGATGCTCCACCACTTGTTCTATCAGCATTGACTTTATCAAATAAGGCACGAGCCTTTGATGAATCAAAATACGCGCCACTTGATGTAGATGTAGTACCAGTAGTAGACGCTGATGATCCACTTGAAGAACCAGATGACTTTGAACTAGAGCCACTTCCAGTAGAAGTAGCAGTAGTAGTTACTTCCGGCTTTTCATCCGATAAATAATCTGGTGACACATAACCAGCGCCATCATTATAAGTGATACGAATCCATCCAGTTTCATTGCAATATCCAGTTACAGCAACTTCGTCGCCAGCAGAAAGGCTTCCAAGCTTTTCACTTTCACCATTTGCTTTCTGACGTACATTCACAGTTGTTGTTGCGTACATTGTCTTTTCTTCGTCAGTGTACGTATAGCCGTCTTCGTCTACTACAACTTCCGGTTCTGTTTCTTCTGTAGTTTCTACAGTGACTGTATCCTCTGTAGAATCTTTATTGGATTCGTCACTTGTACCTGTACTTGTTTTCTGCACCTTTTCAGCGTCAGAAGCACTATGCTCCCCTGAAGTTACAACAGCTGCAAAACTTACGGAACCAACTAATAATACGGCAATCACAGTACCAGCAACCATCAATCTTTTCTTTCCAAATTTTTCAATAAGCATAGTAGTAATATTTGCTACACCATGCTTCAATTGTTTTAAAAATTCCATAATCGCGTTTCCTTTCTTTTTTCAAAATTAAAAATCTGAAATATACCTTGTTTGCGATAGCAAACCTATGCGATCGCATAGAAATAGCCCGCTATGAGAAGCGGGCTTAATTCCTAAAAAGTAATGCCTAACTGAATCCTCTGTATAAGTTGTTCCATAGTTACGCCAGATCTCAATTTATACGTAAATGCGCTATATAATCGTTTCTTATACTTTTCGGAAATATGATAACCTTGCTCTGCATAAATTTTAGCATCTACTAAAAATTTATACAATCGTCAATTGTATTTATAAAAACCGTCTCCTCACATGTATAGTATATCCGCAACTATACATTAATCACTGCTTTTTGTCAGAAGATACAGACTATCCTTATATAGCTTTCTCTTCACCAGATGCAGTGAGTTGTTTTAATGATACACAGTCCATAACTGTACTATCGTCCATATATAGAGTACGACCGGCTCTCTTGAATGATCCGAATGTGAAAACGTCCTTTGGTTCAAATAACACTAGACGATTCCTAGCTCTTGTAATTGCTACGTAAAAGCAGCGCAACTCTTCTTGAATTACCGCAATGGTCTCGTCATGTGTCATACCTGATTCATTAGCACTACCCATATTCTCCTTTCGGAGTCTTTTGTGTCTTCTTACGAAAATGATGAAGTAACACGATTGTGATTCGGACAACTCTTGAGTTTTCTTTTCGACAACTCCTGAATTGTGCGATTAACTTCCGAGATTATGTTTCAATGCCCTTTGCATTGCATATTTTCTTTATTGTATTGCCTATGCGGATAGTCAGTTTTTCTTCTTAAACATTCTACTATCCTTTCTATCTCACCTAATCGGCCATAGATCCAGTGGCTACATCTGCTGTTAGGTTTGTGATCTTATTATCAGCAGTCATCTCGTAGAAAAACATGACTGGGATTTCTGCGGTAGATGAACCACTCAAGGTAACATCAACTGTCACATGAGCTGCATATTGATAATTTCCGTTATCTAAAGCCTGGATGAAATACACATCACATGCGCTACTAGATATAGATAAA
Source organism: Lachnospiraceae bacterium AC2012 (assembly GCA_000702525.1). GTDB lineage: Bacteria > Bacillota > Clostridia > Lachnospirales > Lachnospiraceae > FD2005. The sequence goes on along the minus strand of JNIN01000001.1, from coordinate 482,613 downwards.
TCATATGCTGATAATTCATCATATACTGTGCCATCAGACCCGGTATTGCTTGCTAAACTACCAATCAAACCACCGTCTTCAAACACAGCATCGTTTTCATCTGCAAAATAACTACGCGCACTTTCTGTTGCGCTCTCATTTGATTCTGCATCGTCGAAATCGAAATAGGTAGAAACAAATGATTGAAAATTTGTTGTATCCGTATTGACTCGATTTAAATCATAACCCAGCGTACTCGTTGTGCTCTCAGAAGTTGCTGTAGAGCTTGTGTCAGATACGATACCGTCTATCTGTTCCTCTAAGTTCTTATTGTCCGCAGTTAATTTCGTAATGTCTGCAGCTGCATCAAATCGTGTAAGCAAAAAGGACATACCCATTGCAAGCACGAACACGCCAAATACGCCAGCGATTGCCTTTACATTTGCACCGACACTTGGACGAATTTTGTACGGCTGATCTTTAATTGTAATCATGTGTCTGTCTCCTTTCTGCCTAATCATGTAGCTGATTTGATGCTTCATTACCTGCAGTAGTTACTTCAAATGATGCGTCTTGTAAGTAATTACCAGTTACATTGTAGGTTGCAAAAATGTAAATCAAAGCTTCACCATTACTATTATAGCCACATAACATCACGGGAATCTCGGAATCATACGAACGTGTTGTAGATAATACCTTGAATTCTGTAATCGCGTTGCCTGCATATAGCTCCCATAAAGAATAGTTCTGGTTTGGATTTGCATAGGCTGCCTGCACATCGTCTACAGATGCATTATCATTTTCTTCTGCAATGATTGTGTTGAATAAATTGTCAAGATAGGTATTCATAGTGTCAGATGTACTGCTCACACTATCAACATCTGTTGTTTCAGATGATGTATCTGTCTCTGAGCCACTTTGTAGTTCATCCAATTTGTTAGACAGTTCTTCATTTCTTTCTTGCAATTTTGCCAACTTCGATTGTGAACTTGCTTTCGCTGCTAAATTATTCTGTGTGAATAAAATACATATGATGAGACACAAAATAATAAGAGCTACTGTAATCACCGGAATTTTTACAATCTTCGGCTCTAGTTCTGGCTTTGTGTCGATCTTCATGTGTTCGATCCTCCCTTGAAAAATTCATTAGGATGACATAATGCAACACGAATGGCTTCGCGAATAAATTCGTTTTTGCTGATATGTTCACCTGTAGACTTTTGCAGTTTCATCTGCTGTTCCTTACAAGCAGAATTTAGATCTTTCGTCAATCGTAGATTTAACGATATCCATTCTTGCTTCATACTAACACGGCTCCTTTCTTATAAACTACATATAGTATAGCACCACTTTATCATATTGTAAAGCGGTGCTATAAAATTATATGTATTTTTTTTATTTATGACGAAATACGTGATAATTTGTAAATTCAGCTCGCCATGATGAACAGTATGGAGAATAATCACCGTAAGATGCTTCAACGAAACATTTACTGTCATCTGCATCAGAATATACTGATTTTACAGTTTCGTTTCCGACATACAAAACTGTGTGTCCATGCTCTGAATTTTCTCGTTCTGACCCTTGGATGATTAAAACATCGCCTGGTTGCAAATCATCTACTGTTCCTGACCATGAAACTTCTTCCCATTGATCAGATTTTGTCAGATATTTGTATTGCCCAGATGTAGAGCCTTTTATATATGTTGTATCGACGCCACTTGATACAATAGCAGTTGCCACGCATCGATCACAAGACTGATAATAAGTATCGCCAGGAAAACAGGCATCATGTGCTGCGATATATGCATCTGTTCCATTGTTTCCAACGGCTTCATCTTTCGTCAAATAAGCAAAGCTAACGGCGGTTGAAGCAAGGGAACTAGTGTTTAAATTTGCTGAAGATCCACCACATGCATCAGATGATACCGAACTTTTCGTGTATGTGCTATCTGCACCGGATAAAATGGAATTTAACAATTCGCTTGATTTACCTGAATATATACCAGAAGAAGAATTACGTCAGGCTCTTAAAATCTACAACCGTCAGTTCACGCAGTACACCAAACTTAAAGTAGCTTTGACAAATAATCTCATAGCTTTATCAGATCAAACATTTCCTGGTATTGATGGATTGTTTGGCAAAACACCACGCAAAGATGGTCACCAAAAATGGATTGACTTTATCAAAGATTATTGGCACAAAGACTGTATAACCACAAAAACAATTAAGTCACTTGAACGTTCATACCAGAAGTAGTGCTCTAAAATCAAATATACTAAATTTCATATTTATCACTTGACAACTCTTAGCAGGTCTTGCTGTTCAGCTATACACTTCCCACTATCTGGGCGTGTTCGGGACTTTCACCCGTTAGAGCGCGCCCATGGCGCGCAAACACAAAAGAAAGGCATCTCGAATCACTCGAAATGCCTTCTCTTTTTTTTAATTATTCGCTCTTTTTGTCTCAGCATCTTTCTCATAGAAGAAAGAATATCTACGCTTATATCCAATCTTTTTATAATCGATAACCTGTTCTGTGCTACCAATAAAGAGGATACCATTCTCCTTCAAAGATTCCTCGAACTTTTTGTACACTTCATGCTTTGCTTCCTCGGTAAAGTAAATCAAAACATTACGACATACAATCATATCGCAATCCTTAATATAAGGATCCTTCAATAAATTATGTTCTTTGAACTGTACTCTGGATTTGATTTCATCAGAAATCTGGTATGAACTTCCCACCTGAGTAAAATACTTTTTCTTAAGATCATCCGGAACATTGGCAATACTCTTCGCAGAATATAAACCAGTCTTTGCCTGTGCAATGACCTGCTTATCCAAATCTGTCGCGATAATCTTAATCTGACTAAGATCAAGGTGTCTGGACAGAGCCATAACTAAAGAATATGGCTCATCTCCAGTCGAGCAAGCTGCACTCCAGATTCTAAGATTCTTTCCAAATTTCTTAATCAATTCCGGGAAGAATTCCTGATCCAAAAGTTTCCACTGCTCTGGGTTTCGATAAAACTCCGAAACATTGATAGTTAAAAAATTTACAAACTCTTCAAACACAGACTTATCTGTTGTCAAAAGTTTTACATAATCTGCATAACTCTTACAATTACGCTTTGCCACAAGAGAATCAATACGTCTACGCATCTGCTTCTCTTTATATGCACTAAGATCAATCTTAGTGAGCTTAAAGACCTGTTCCTTAAATGCTTCGTAATTATCCAAACTCATAACCCCTTTTCGAATATATTTTATTCTTCTGTGCTAACTTCTTCAGCTTCGTCTTCGCCTTCTGTTAAAGCCTTCATGCTTAAGCTAATCTTGTGCTCATCTTCACGGAATTCTACAACCTTAGCTTCGATTTCCTGTCCTACTGTAAGAACATCAGCTGGCTTTTCAACATGATCACGAGAAATCTGAGAAACATGAAGTAATGCATCTACTCCTGGTGCAAGTTCAACGAATGCACCGAATTCCTTCATACGTGCAACCTTACCAGTCACAACTGTACCTACAGCGAACTTGCTTGTAGCGTTGTTCCATGGATTTTCATCATCAAACTTCTTAGAAAGTGCAATCTTCTTACCGTTGATTTCTTTGATGAATACCTTAACCTTGTCATCTACCTTGTAGATCTTCTTAGGATTTTCAACACGTCCCCAAGACATTTCAGAGATATGAAGTAATCCATCTACGCCGCCAAGATCAACGAATGCACCGAAGTCTGTAACGTTCTTGATTGTTCCTTCGATAACATCACCAACGTGAATATTTTCGAAGAATTTTTCCTGAACTGCTTCTCTTTCAGCAACAAGAAGAGTCTTACGATCACCGATGATTCTTCTCTTTCTAGGATTGAATTCTGTGATAACGAATTCGATTTCCTGTCCATTGTATTTATTTAAATCTTTCTCATAAGAATCAGAAATAAGAGAAGCTGGGATAAATACTCTAGATCCTTCCACTTCTACAGATAAACCACCGTTTAATACCTTTGAAACAGTAGCCTTTAATACTGTCTGATTTTCGAAAGCTTCCTTTAACTTTTCGTTGCCCTTTTCCTGAGCAAGACGCTTGTATGAAAGAAGAACCTGTCCTTCTCCATCATTTACCTTAACAACGATAGCTTCCATGGAATCGCCTACAGATACTACTGTAGTTAAGTCTAAATTGGAATCGTTGCTGTATTCATTTCTAGTGATGATACCGTCTGACTTGTAACCGATGTTCAGATCGATTTCGTCTGGCTTAACATTGATAACAGTACCTTCGACCACTTCTCCATTTCTTATAGTCTTGTCGTAATCCTCTAACATTTGTTCAAAATTTTCTGTTGGCATTTCTTTTGAACCTCCTCAATAATTTTCTGTGGGGTAGACGCCCCCGCCGTTATACCTATGTTGTGAATGGATTGTAGTACAGACAGGTCTAGGTCATCTGCTGTCTGTATGAAGAAAGTATTGTCACATTTGTTACTACAGATTTCGAATAATTTCCTAGAATTGGAACTATTCTTATCACCAATGACAAGCATCACATCCACTTGAGCGGCAATCTCAGCTGCTTCCTTCTGACGAAGTTCCGTAGCATTGCAGATTGTACTCATAGCAAACATATCATACCCTTTTTCATTTATAATTTCAACCAATTCTTGAAATTTGTTGTGATTAAAGGTTGTTTGTGATACCAGGCAAACTTTTTCACCCTTCGAAAAATGTAATGATTCGGCATCTTCCTCGTTTCCTATCACAATATATTCCGTACCCGGTTTTATCCATCCGATGATACCCTGAACCTCTGGATGCTTTTCATTTCCAATGATTAAAATCTTGTATCCATCCTCGGAATACTTTGCAACAATTTTATGAATTTTCTTAACAAACGGACATGTCGCATCCACGATTTTATGGCCGCATGCCTCTAAATCATCTATCGTCTGTTTTGTAACGCCATGTGAACGAATCACAACCGTCCCATTCTCAACCGTCGCCATATCTTCTTCAGAAATCACATGAGCGCCACGTTTTTCAAAATCAGAAACCACCGTATCATTGTGAATGATTGGACCGTAGGTATAAATCCTTTCATCCATAGATGTGCGATTTTCAATCTGATCCGAAACCATTTTCACTGCACGTTCTACGCCAAAGCAAAAACCTGCAGATTTTGCTAAAAAGATATTTCCCATAAGAACCTCTTATCTTTCGTTAATGCGGTTAATAATAGCTTCTGTCACTTCTTCAATATTCATGTCTGATGAATCGAGATAATACGCATCTTCCGCCTGTTTCAAAGGAGAGACTTCACGATGCATATCTCTATAATCGCGGTCTTCAATGTCCTTCTTAATCTGTTCGAAATCACAAGCAACACCCTTCGCCTGTAATTCTTCAAATCTACGTTTTCCTCTTGCCTCAACAGATGCTGTAAGATAAATCTTTACTTCTGCATCCGGAAGGATTGTTGTACCGATATCACGTCCATCCATAACCACGTCCATCTTTCGCGCAAGATCTCTCTGTAATTCCAATAACTTTGCTCGAACTGCCGGGTATTTCGATGTCGCAGACGCCATATTTCCAACTTCTTCTGTACGAATCAAAGATGTAACATCTTCACCGTTTAAAAGTACTTTCTGTTCTCCATCCACGTAACGGATTTCTACAGAAACCGCATCCAAAGAATCGGAAACGGCTTTCTCATCTGAGCCATCAATCTGATTTCTAAGGAAGTACAAAGCCATGGTACGATACATAGCCCCGGTATCTACATAGACATATCCCAACTTCTTAGAAACTCTCTTTGCAATAGTACTTTTGCCCGCTCCAGCAGGCCCATCAATAGCGATATTCATATATTCCTCCAAAACTCTTTTTATAAATAAAGCAGCAGTTTAAGACGCTGCGCACATACCAGCAAGATATCCCGTAGACCAGGCAACCTGCAAATTAAATCCACCTGTATAACAGTCAATATCCAAAACTTCACCAGCAAAATAAAGGCCTTCTACCAGTTTCGATTCCATCGTCGACGGATTGATTTCTTTCACCGATACACCACCCTGCGTCACGATTGCCTCCTTGAAGCTTCGAAGGGAAACAATCGTGAATGGGAAATGTTTCAGCAGGCGAATGATCTCATTTCTCTCTTCCACCGTCACAGAATTGATTTTCTTATCCTCTGCGAATTCTAATATTTCCATAAATACAGGAATCATCTTCTTTGGAAGAAGGGAACCCAGCACATTCGAAATATTTTTATTCTCATTTCCTTTGAATTCACGCAACAAACGCTGATCCAATGTATCTTTATCCAATTTTGGTTTTAAATCAATCTCTGCTTGTAACGAAGCATCATCCAAATACTTTCCAACACGACTGCTCGCAGAGAGACAAAGCGGTCCGCTCACACCAAAATGCGTAAACAGCATCTCTCCAAATTCATCATAGAGCTTTTTCTTACCATGATAGATGGTAAGTTCCACATTCTTCAACGAAAGTCCCTGCATTGCCGGAATATAATCTTCCTTTGTATTCATTGGAACCAGCGCAGGACGAAGTGTCGCAATGGAATGTCCAAGCTTCTCGGCGAATCTCACACCATCCCCCGTAGAACCGGTGGTTGGATAGGAAAGTCCTCCCGTACACACAATCACGCGTTCCGCTTCCATCGGTCCATCCACCGTATCTACGCCGCAGATTACGCCATCCTGAACGCGAAGTCCCTTGACCTCGGTATTCAGCATAATCTTTACACCAACGGATTTCAAAGCTCTCTGAAACGCGCCCGTAACATCTGATGCATGATCTGAGACCGGAAAAACTCGTTCTCCTCGCTCTACCTTATAAGGAGTTCCATGATCCGCGACAAAATCCATAACCTGCTGATTCGTAAACGAATAAAATGCGCTATACATAAATTTCGGATTCGAAACTACATTTTGAAATAAATCTTCCACATCACAGGCATTTGTAAAATTACATCTACCCTTTCCTGTGATATATATTTTCTTACCAAGCTTCTCATTTTTCTCAAGAAGCGTTACATCGCAACCATACGATGCAGCCGCATAAGCGGCCATCATGCCAGCAGCACCGCCACCTACAACAATCACTTTCATATTACATTCCTTCCGGATCATTATATTTCATTTTTAGATGATCCTGTATGGGCTCTATCTCATCATTTTCATAAACCTGATATTCATCCCAGATATGCTCTAATTCTTCCAACGTCGTCGCCACCTTATCCTGTCTACGCATGCATAACGCAACCAGTAAAGCATTGATCACTGACAATGGCGCAACCAACGAATCTACAATCGATGCCATATCTGATAAAGCAATCAAATTGCAGGAAGAATATAAATTCATCGGTGAATGCACAGAATCTGTAATAGTAATTACCTTTGCATTACGATTATTCGCGAACTCCATTGCCTTTAGTGTACGCATAGAATATCGTGGGAAGCTGATACCAATAATCGCATCTTGCTCATTAATTCGAATCATCTGTTCAAATAATTCCGAAGAATTATTAGTATTCAATAATACCACATCATCAAAGATCAAATGTAAATAAAAAGATAAAAAAGACGCCAGAGGCGCACAGGAACGAATTCCAATGACATAAATTCTTCTCGCGTCATTCAACATATCGACAGCCAATTCAAACGCATCATCATCGATATGTTCTAATGTCCCTTTGATTTTCTCCGCATCCGATCTTAAAACAGATTCTAAAACTTCAGACTGACTTATTCTACCATAGGCAACTTCCATACGCTGAAGAGAATTTAATTTTGTACGCACCATCTCTTCTAATGCTTTTTGGAAATCCGGGTACCCTTTATATCCAAGATTCGTTGCAAATCGAACCACGGTGGACTCACTAACACCGACAACTTTTCCAAGCTTTGCAGCCGTCAAAAAAACCGCCTTGTCATAATAATCTGTAATATAGTTTGCAAGTCGTCTCTGTCCTTTACTCATCGAACTATAATTCGAATTTATTCTTGATGTCAAATCATTTGTATTGCTCATATGTCCACCTCAATATATTATTTACAAACGTCTTCTATTATACCAAAACGAGCAAAATCTACAAGGCTGTTTTGCATGAAATGATTCACTGCTAATCGGAAAATGCAAGTTTTCCACGCAAAAAGAGAAGTGCATTTCTACACTTCTCTTTCCTAAAATACGATAAAAATCGCATTCTTCTTTTGTTTTAAACCGGATATGCTTTGTTTTCTTTATCCGCAACCGCAGGATCAACTTTCGTCTGCTGCGCTTCTCTATATTTGAAATAATCCGTAGCAACCTGAGGGAACAACGCATAGGACAAAACATCTTCATCCTGCTGTTTCCACTGCTTCATTTCATTTTCAATACCTTCAAGCTGTGGCTCTAAAAGATCTGCAGGTCTGCAAGTAATTGCTTCCGATTTACGATCTCCCAATGCCTTTTCTACGACTTCCGGATTGAATGGCTTCTCTGTCTTACCATACTTTCCTAACAGCAAGTCCTTCGTCTGATCCGTACAAACCTTGTATCTTTCTCCCATAAGGACATTAAATACAGCCTGTGTACCAACGATCTGAGAAGAAGGCGTAACAAGTGGTGGTTCACCCAAATCCTTACGAACCCTAGGCACTTCCTCTAATACCTCTTTCAGCTTATCCTCTTTTCCCTGCTCTTTTAACTGTCCAATCAAGTTCGAAAGCATACCGCCCGGAACCTGATACATCAATGTCTTAATATTGACACCAAGAACCTTCGTACTCATCGTACCTTCATCAATATATTTCTGACGAATTGGTGTGAAATAATCCGAAATCTCTGCAAGAAGCTTCTGATCTAATCCTGTATCATAAGGTGTATTCTTGAACGCCTCTACCATAACTTCTGTCGCTGGCTGGCTTGTACCAAGCGCAAATGGTGAAATTGCCGTATCGATAATATCGACTCCAGCTTCAATTGCTTTCATACATGTCATAGAAGCAACACCAGAAGTATAATGTGTATGCAATTCAATTGGAAGATCTGTTGCGCTCTTAAGAGAACGTACCAGTTCATCCGCTGCTGTTGGAACAAGAAGACCAGACATATCTTTGATACAGATGGAGTCTGCACCCATTTCCTCAATTGCCTTTGCCTTCTTCATCCAGTAATCCATGGTATAGGCATCACCAATCGTATAAGAAAGTGCAATCTGTGCATGTCCATTTTCTTTCTTTGTCGCCTTTACAGCTGTTTCAAGATTTCTAAGATCATTTAAGCAGTCAAAAATACGAATAATATCAATACCATTCGCAATGGACTTCTGTACAAAATATTCTACTACATCATCTGCATATGGCTTGTATCCAAGAATATTCTGTCCTCGGAAAAGCATCTGCAGTTTTGTATTCTTAAATCCATCTCTTAATTTACGAAGTCGATCCCATGGATCTTCATGCAGGAATCTAAGGCAGGCATCAAAAGTAGCTCCACCCCAGCATTCTACCGCATTATAACCAACCTTATCCATGGTTGGCACAATCGGAAGCATTTCTTCCGTTTTCATTCTAGTTGCAATCAGAGACTGATGTGCATCACGAAGCACCGTCTCCGTTATTTTCAATGGTTTCTTTTCTTCCACCATGATTTCCTCCTTCAAACATTAAACCCCAAAGATTGCCATAAACACACCGGCAGCTACAGCTGTTCCGATTACGCCGGCAACATTTGGTCCCATTGCATGCATAAGAAGGAAGTTTGTAGGATCCTCTTCTGCACCAACCTTCTGGGATACACGCGCTGCCATAGGAACTGCAGATACACCAGCAGAACCAATCAATGGGTTGATCTTGCCATGTGTCAGATGACATAAAAGCTTTCCGAAGAGTACTCCGGCCGCTGTACCGAACATAAAGGCAATAAGACCAAGGATAACAATCTTAATCGTTGTAACATTCAAGAATGCTTCTGCTGATGTAGATGCACCTACAGAAGTACCAAGAAGGATAACTACGATGTACATCAGAGCGTTGCTGGCCGTTTCCTGTAACTGACGAACCACGCCCGATTCTCTAAATAGATTTCCAAGCATCAGCATACCAACAAGTGGTGCTGTTGTAGGAAGCAATAAACATACTACAATCGTAATAACGATTGGGAATAAAATCTTCTCTAACTTAGAAACAGGACGCAGGTTCTCCATATGAATCGCTCTTTCCTCTTTTGTTGTAAAGAGCTTCATAATTGGTGGCTGAATAATAGGTACCAAAGACATATAAGAATATGCCGCCACCGCAATTGGTCCCATCAGTGCGCTCTGTCCCAACTTACCTGCAAGGAAAATGGATGTTGGACCATCAGCTCCACCAATGATGGAAACAGCTGCTGCCGCTTCATCATTGAATCCAAGCAAAATAGCAAGCAGATAGGCACTAAAAATACCAATCTGTGCCGCTGCACCAAGTAAAAAGCAAATTGGATTCGCAATCAAAGGTCCGAAATCCGTCATCGCACCTACTCCAAGGAAAATCAATGATGGTAAAATAGACCATTCATCCAAGGAATAGAAATAATAAAGCAAACCGCCAACACCATTACTCGTCTCTTCTGGACTCGCCATAATATCTGGATAGATATTTACCAGCAACATACCAAAAGCGATTGGAACAAGAAGCAATGGCTCAAACCCCTTCTTAATCGCAAGATAGAGGAAAAAGCAAGCTACCGCAATCATAAGGTAGTTACCAATAGTAAGATTGAAGAACGCTGTTTGGTGCAGAAGGTTCGATAATGTTTCACCGATATAACTCATGAATCTATCCTCCTACAGTTTGCTATTAGTTTAATGTTGCAAGCAATGTTCCAGCTTCAATCTGCTGTCCTTCTGTAACATCAATAGAAGCTACTGTTCCATCCTGAGGAGCAACAACCGGTGTTTCCATCTTCATAACTTCCAGTGTTACTACTGCCTGACCCTTTGTAACCTTTGTACCTACAGGAGCTTCAATCTTAAATACTTTTCCAGCTGCTCCTGCTTCGATCTTAACGGATCCAGCAGCTGCAGATGCTACCGGCGCTGCCTTCTTAGGGGCTGGAGCCGGTGTGGACTGTGTCGCAGTACCTCCCTTTTCTTCTACTGTTACGTCATAAGCCGTTCCATTAACGGTAATTGTATAATTCTTCATCAAAAAACCTCCTGATTAATATCTTCTCTTAATAGAACGAACTACAAAATCGTCTGTAGATGTCCCTGTTGACGCAGCAATTGCCGCAGCAATCACCGCAATTAACTCTGTTTCGTCTGTCTCTTCCACAACCGTTTCCGAAACCTGAGCCACTGGAGTTTTTACATTCTCTACTTTCGTTTTCTTCACTTTATTTTCAAAAAGTGATACAAATCGGAAGCAATAAATGAGTAAACTCAAGAGTATTAAAATCGCAAATACAATTGCAATTCCTGTAATCGTATTCAAACCAGCCTTCGCCATGGTCTCACCCAGACTATAAACTAACTGTGTATTTACAGCTGTAAGTTCCATACTATTGGCATTAAATACATAAACCAACTGCATATCACGCTTAGAATAATCGATATCCAATGTGGCCGTAACTGTCTTTCCAGATTTTGAAATATCAAAATCAGAAAATGCTACAAAATCGCCCGCTTCTGGTCTACATTCTGACCATGTTTTATAGACATCAACATAGAGTGAAATGCCTTCTTCATCAGACTGTTCTGCCTGTGCCTCATAAACCGCAACATACTGCGCTAATTCTTCAGACGACAAACCTTCTAATGAAGTTACCTGGGACTCCATAGCGGACTCGATTTGTGCACTAGTATAATCTCCGTATTTCTCTTCCGTGGTTGTTCCACATGCTACAAAAGAAAGCAAGCATACCAGAGCACTTAATAGTAATAAGCATCTCTTTTTCATACGCACACCTTCCTATTACTTCGTTCCATGCTTTTTATAATAATCCACATTCTTTGTGAAAAGCATCTCAAAACCGGCAATCAGATACTTACGAGCATCTTCTGGATTGACAACTCGATCGATATAACCTCTTCTTGCAGCATTCTGGATACCGGACTGAACTTCCTCAAAAGAAGCAGCCACTTCTCCAAATTTTGAAGCATCATCCGTAAGAATTTTAGCAGCTAAATTTGCAGGCATAATACCCATTTCTGCATCGGCAAATGCATATACAAGATCAGCACCAATCGCCTTGGAATTCATAAGAATATAGGCCGTTCCATATGCCTTACCTGTAATAAAGTTAATCTTTGGCACAGATGCCTCTTCAAAGGCAAATACCATGCGTCCCATCTGTCTAGCCAATTTCTTTTCCGCACAAACGCATGACTTATAGCCATCTACATTGGTAAGTGTCAAAACAGGAATATCAAATGCATCACAGAATTCTACGAAAGTCGTTGCCTTTTCGCAGCCTCTCGCAGAAAGAACCGTCTCGAATTCTTCCTCGCCACATTTTTCTCTATTTCCTACAACACCTGTCGTTACACCATTTAATTTAATAAATCCTGTAACCATCTCTTTTGCGTATCCGGCCCTAGCTTCAAAGAAGCAGTGTCCATCCGAAATTTCTTTTGCAAATTCCGCAGGATCCAATCTCTTTACCAGCAAGTTCTCAGATGCGCGATTCAAATCATCTTCACACTCATCGATGGCACCGCCTTCAATATTTGATCCTGGCAGCATCATAACGAGATTTCGAATTTCTTCAAAGACCTCATCTTCAGTTCCGACAAAGTCAACATTTCCAGCTTCAAACTGGAAGTCTGCGGATGATGTATCCTCTTTATCCTTGTTATTACCAGAAATCGTATCTGGCGAATTAACAAAAAGGGAACCATCCTTAACCATAAAATTAAAATCGCTAACGGCTGGTAAAACAGATAGTCCACCTCCGCAACGATAAATTGTTAAAATCTGTGGAATAATTCCAGAAGCTTTTACCGCCTTTGCATAGATCTCACCCATACTTTCTAATGCATCTACGGACTCCTGAAGTCTAACACCTGCACAATCCAACATACCGATTACAGGCGCGCCCATCTTCATCGCCATATCGTAAACCGATAAAATCTTCTTTGCATGCATTTCACCAATGGTTCCATTTAAAACAGAAGCATCCTGGCTGAACACAAAAACAAGTCGTCCATCAATCAGTCCATGACCAGTTACCACACCGTCAGAAGGTGTCTCACAATCATCTAGACCAAAATCAGTACTTCTCGCCGTAACAAGAGCACCCAGTTCAACGAAACTATTTTCGTCAAGCAAACTCTCGATATGTGTTACAGCGGGGCTGTTTTTCATATCACTCATGCTTTTATCCTCCAATAAATATAAATTTGCGCTATAAAAATAATAACCTTCCCAACCCTTTTTTTCAAGCGATTTAGAGCAATTTTGACATATTTTTAACAAAGGTTTTATGCAATAAAATAGTCCTCCTTGTATATTAACAAGGAGGACTATTCCATCACTATATTTCAATATTTTCCGCTAAAACATTTTCGGCCTCAGCTTCTGCCTGCATCTTAAATTCTTCTACCTGCATTGGATTTAAGGAAGGCAAATCCGTAATGGACGCAATTCCAAAAGAACGCAGGAAATCTTCCGTTGTACCAAACAACATCGGACGTCCCGGTGCATCCAAACGTCCAAGTTCCTGTGCCAAGCCAAATTCTACAAGCTTACTTACTGCATGATCCGAAGACACGCCACGAATCTTCTCAATCTCCGCTTTCGTAATCGGCTGCTTATAGGCAATAATCGACAACGTTTCCATCAAAACATCTGTCAATGCATATTTTTTCGGCTGTTTCGCCAGCTTAATCAAATACTCATATACATCTACGCTCGTACACATTTGATAACTACTATCCAGCTTGACGATACGCACACCACGTTTTTCCTTCTTGTATTTCTCAGCAAGCTCATCGCAAATGGATTCTACGACACCCTGATCTGCTTCTAACGCCTTCGCAATTTTTGAAATTTCTACAGAATCTCCCATTGCAAATAGAATTCCTTCTATAACGGAAGCCATCTCTTTTCTGTTCATATATCTATTTAACTCCTATGCTGCCACCTTAGAATGAATCAAAATATCATCAAAGATATTTTCCTGCACAATGGAAATGGTACCATCCTTCATCAATTCTAAGATAGATAAAAATGTCACGATTATCTCCGTCTTCGTAGCCTGGCTCTCAAGCAACTTTCGGAAGCTGAATGTCTGATGATTCTTCGCGTAATCACGCACAAAAATCATCTTATCCTCCATAGAAACCTCTTCCTTCTTAATCGTACCGAATTGTGAACGAATCGGATCGACACGATTCTCCTGTCTTCGCATGACAGACTGAAAAATAGAACTGAGTTTATTCAAGGTGACATCCGACATCAGTTCTTCCAGATCTACCGGTTGTTCATATTGCAAAACCTCGTTCGGAAGCGTTTTCTCCTTATAGAAAACCTGTTCTGCGCCAATCTGACGATCGCGAAGTTCATAGGACATACACTTATACATCTTATATTCCAAAAGCTGTTCTACAAGCTCTGCACGTGGATCCACCTCTTCGCCGTCTTCTTCTGTTTCGACTTTCGGAAGAAGCATCTTCGACTTGATTGACAAAAGCGTTGCAGCCATGACTAGGAATTCGCTCATAACATTCAAATCCTGACGTTTCATTTCCTCAATATATTCCATATACTGATTCGTGATTTCGACAATTGGAATATCGTAAATATTAACTTTATTCTTATCAATTAAGTGTAACAGCAAATCAAGCGGGCCTTCAAAAGCCTGTAATTTTACATTTAATTCCATGTCCTATCCCTCATAAGGTTAAAGAGAGACCGCTCATTGCGATCTCTCTAAATACCATCCATTTCTATCGAACGATTTATGCCTCTGGAACATCCTTGATAGAGAATGAGATTCTACCCATCTTATCCTTACCAAGGCAGATAACCTTTACTGTGTCTCCAAGTGTCAACACATCTTCTACATGGTCAATTCTCTCATTGGAAACCTTAGAAATGTGAACCATTCCTTCTTTTCCAGGAGCGAATTCAACGAATGCACCGAATTCCTTGATGCTTACAACCTTACCAGTGAAGATCTGACCCTTTTCAAAATCAGTTGTAATGGTCTGAATCATATTGATCGCTTCATCCATTGCAGCCTTATCTGTACCGCAAACACTTACAGCACCTTCATCTGTAATATCAATCTTAACACCTGTTCTATCGATGATTTCGTTAATTGTCTTACCTCTCTGGCCAACAACATCACCAATCTTCTGTGGATCAATCTGAATCTGAACAATCTTAGGAGCATATTCTCCAACCGTTGCACGTGGTTCAGAAATCGCAGGTTTCATACATGTATCCATGATGAATAAACGAGCTTCATGTGTTCTTCTGATTGCCTCTTCTACGATAGGACGAGTCAGACCATGAATCTTAATATCCATCTGAATTGCTGTAATACCTTCTGTTGTACCTGTTACCTTGAAATCCATATCGCCGAAGAAATCTTCCAGACCCTGGATATCTGTAAGTACAATATAATCATCATCTGTATCTCCTGTTACAAGACCACAAGAAATACCAGCAACCATTCTCTTAATTGGTACACCAGCAGCCATAAGTGACATACAAGATGCACAAGTAGAAGCCATAGATGTAGATCCATTGGATTCAAATGTTTCAGAAACGGCACGGATTGCATATGGGAATTCTTCTACGGATGGAAGCACTGGAAGCAATGCTCTCTCAGCCAAAGCACCATGTCCGATTTCACGACGTCCTGGGCCTCTAGATGGTTTTGTCTCACCTACAGAATAAGATGGGAAGTTATAATGATGCATATATCTCTTTTCATGGATATTATCATCTAATCCATCTACCTTCTGTGCTTCTGATAAAGGAGCAAGTGTTACAACGTCACAAATCTGTGTCTGTCCACGTGTAAACATCGCAGAACCATGTACACGAGGAATTAAATCAACTTCTGCAGAAAGAGGACGAATCTGATCGATTGCACGACCATCTGGGCGCTTATGATCCTTTAAGATCATCTTACGTACTGTCTTCTTCTGATACTGATATACTGCTTCTCCAAGAACGGCTAACCATTCTTCGTTATCAGCAAATGCTTCTTCTAACTTTGCTGTTACAGCCTTGATGTTCTCTTCACGAACCTGCTTTTCATCTGTGAAAACAGCTTCTTCCATTTCTTCAGGAGTTACAATCTCCTTCATCTTCGCGAACATTTCTTCAGGAATCGCACAGCTTTCATAAGCATGCTTTGGCTTACCAACTTCTGCAACCATCTGATCAATCAATGCGATAACTGTCTGGTTCACATCATGTGCCTTATAAATTGCCTCTAACATCTTTTCGTCAGAGATTTCATTCGCACCAGCTTCGATCATGATAACTTTTTCTTTTGTAGATGCAACAGTAAGCTTTAAGTCACCCTTATCCCACTGTTCCTGAGAAGGGTTCACAATCAATTCACCGTCAATCATACCCATCTGTGTCATTGCACATGGGCCATCAAAAGGAATATCAGAAATACATGTAGCCATAGCTGTACCGATCATAGCTACGATTTCTGGACGGCACTCTGGATCTACAGACATAACAAGGTTATTCAATGTTACATCGTTACGATAATCCTTAGGGAAAAGAGGTCTCATAGGACGATCGATAACTCGTGATGTAAGTACAGAGTTTTCAGAAGCCTTACCCTCTCTCTTATTAAATCCACCTGGGATTTTTCCTACAGAATAAAATTTTTCTTCGAATTCAACTGACAGTGGGAAGAAATCGATTCCTTCTCTTGGCTTGTCAGATGCTGTCGCTGTACAAAGAACTGTTGTTTCTCCGTACTGAATAAAAACCGCGCCATTAGCCTGCTTTGCAACTTTGCCTACTTCCACCTTAAGTGGTCTACCAGCAAGGTCCATTGTAAATGTCTTTACCATCTTTTCGTCTCCTTGTTTTTTATTCCTTAGACAGTATTCGAAACTACTGAAAACGTCAGAGACCCCTCTAATTTTTTCAGTGGTCTCGAATTTCTACTGTCAAAGTTTCTTTTCATGTTAAAAAAATGGGCGAAATAGAACAATACTACTCCGCCCATATTCCATCATCCTCTTATTTTCTTAAGCCAAGACGCTCAATGAGAGAACGATATCTTTCAATATCAACTTTCTTTAAGTATCCTAAGAGATTTCTTCTCTTACCTACCATCTTAAGAAGACCTCTTCTTGAATGATGATCCTTTGGATTTTCCTTTAAATGCTCAGTTAACTCAGCGATTCTAGCTGTAAGTACAGCAACCTGTACTTCTGGTGAACCTGTATCGCCAGCTGTTCTTGCATATTCGTTGATGATTGCCTGTTTCTTTTCTTTTGTGATCATTACTATAATCCTCCTAAAAGTTTTTATTACCTGCCTAAACTCAGTACAAGGTCGGAGTGTCCATATACCGAATCTAGGTCACACAACACCTAAATAATACCATATCCACGCGTTATTGTAAACTTAATTTTAATCGTATTATTCGCTAATCAAACGAGTAACACAAATTGGATTTCGATAAAATGCATTCGAAATCTTAATACCTGTCTTCTTTGAAGAAGCATGTACAATCTGACCATTTCCAATGTAAATAGCCACATGACTAATGCTCTTACCACTACCATAGAAGAACAGATCACCCGGCTGCGCTTCTGATGCCGAAATCTTCGTACCATAGTTTGCCTGTGCTCTGGAAGAATGTGGCAAAGAAATACCATACTGTGCATAGATTGCCATGACAAAACCAGAACAATCCGCACCATGTGTTAAGCTTGTGCCACCCCAGACATATGGATTTCCAACATACTGCGTTGCATTATTAATAAGATCCACACGCACATCTGACACACCTTCGCCATAACGTGCTTCTGTCAAAGTCATAGCATCATTTAATCCTTCTACAACCGTGACATATTCTGAAGATACATATCCTTCATCTGAATCAACAGATACTTTTACCCAGCCGTCAAGCTGTTCTAAAACTTCCAGTTCTTCCCCTGAGGAAACCGTTGTCATAACACTTGCATCTGTGCTCATCTCAGAACGTACTCTAAGATTATTCGTATTTACAACAGCCTTCGTAGATGCTAATGTTGCCGCAAGGTTTAATGCATCCTGTCCTGTAAGAATGTAAGAAGCCTTAACATATCCAGAGACTTCTCCAGAAGTAATCTGATACCATTCTCCCTCTGTTGCGACGATCTCACATCCAGCTTCATTTGGAAGTTTTCCAACTAAAGAAGCCTCTTCCGATGCAGATTCTCTAATATTAAGATTACCTTCTACCTGGCAAATGCCGAGATTTGTATATCCATAACCAGAAGCACCCGTAGTCGCTGTATCCACAGCTGTAATCGGCTGATCATAATCATTTAAATTCATTACTGTAGCAGCTGAAATACCAGCTAATGCTGAAGATGACGACTGTGAAGCCGTTGTATTTCCTGCATATCCTACATAACCTGCTTCCCCTGCAAGTAATGTACCGCAACAAACAATTGATAATGCGCGTACAAGTCTCTTTTTCATTATTTCCTCCATTATTAGAAATCTGTATATTTACACTGCATTAATATATCATCTAGTATTTTTCATGTCAACATATTTGTAACATTTTCGTAACATTATTCTATGTTTACATTTGATTGAAGAATGCAAATGCCGCCTGCGTGTCTTTTCGAATCTGATTTGTCAAAGCTTCTAAAGATTCGAATTTTCTCTCTTCGCGGACAAAATCAAGAAATGATACTTTTGCAATCTTCTCATACAGATTTCCCTGGAAGTCCAAGATATGTGTTTCCACATTGATCCGATCATCCGACTTAATTGTCGGTTTCTTACCTACATTAGTGATTCCATGGAATTTACGATGATCAATCTCCACTTCCGTAATATAAACGCCATTCGGAGGTAATAATTTATCCTCCGGCGGAATCATATTAATCGTCGGGATTCCCATACCGGTACCAATGTGATTGCCATGTACAATTTCGCCCCAGATAAAATAAGGATAGCCCAAAAGCTCATTCGCACACAGAATATGTCCTGCGCGAATTTCCTCTCGAATAAAGGTACTGCTGATATCTCGCTTATCCTTCTTAATCTTCGGCACTACATCGAGATCAAAATGATACTCCTTCTTTAATTCCTGCAGCAAAGACGCATCACCTTTCCCCTGATATCCAAAATGAAAATCAGAGCCGACACAGAGATATTTCATATGAAATCGTTCCGATAACATCTTCACAAAATCCTCTGCCGACATATGCATCACTTCTTCGGAAAGCGGTAATTCCAAAAGATAATCCGTGCCTTCCTGCTCCAGAATATGTGCTCGTTCATCGGACGTAATCAGCGTCTTTACCTGATCCTCCTTAGAAAACACATTCCTTGGAGAAATCGTAAAAGTAATAATCAGGCTCTTCATCCCATGGACCGCATGATCTCTGATCATACTAGAAAGCAGCTCATGACCGCGATGAATGCCATCAAATTTTCCGATAGTAACCGCTGTTTCCTCTTCTATTTTAAGTTCCTGGCTATATTCTAAACGTATCATGATTCATAAAACATCTTTCTGAGTTTACATATACCGTCTTTACAATCATAAATTCCAACGAAGGAGCCATCCTCTAAATAAACCCGAATCGATGATTCTCCTTCCAGATCAAGAAATGTGACTTCCTGCTCGAAGGCATCAAACACCGAAACAAAGTTATGCTCCAAAAGCGCCGCACCGTTCAACGCATAACGGTACGAATCTTCCTTTACGACCGCCTTCTTCGTATGGCTAAAAATGGAATCGACATCATAAATGAAATCATCCATATCACATTTCTCAAATCGTTCTTTGATTTCCTCCAGTTTCAGTGCATGTTCCAAATCAAAGCAGGAAACCCTGGTTCGAAGCAGACGCTCCATACATGCACCGCAGCCCAGTTTTTCACCGATATCCTTGCAAAGTGTTCTAATATAAGTTCCCTTCGAGCAATGCACAGAAAATGTCACCAATGGTAATGCAATCTCTTCGATCTCTATGGAGAAAATATGGATTGGTCGTGCTTTACGTTCAACCTCTATTCCCTCTCTTGCCAATTCATAAAGTTTCTTACCATTCACCTTTAATGCTGAATACATCGGCGGAACCTGCATAATATCTCCAACAAATTCCATCATCACACGACGAATCTCATCTTCTGTACATGTAACCTCACGCTGAGACGTAACATTTCCAGTCATATCTTCCGTATCGGTCGTGATACCAAGATGCATGGTCGCACGATATACCTTGTCCTTGTCTGTCAGCAAATCGCAAACCTTCGTTGCCTTGCCAAAACAGACCGGTAAAACGCCCTCTGCATCCGGATCCAGCGTGCCTGTATGCCCTACTTTTTTGATATGAAATGTCTTTCGAAGAATCGCAACGACATCAAAACTGGTATAGCCTTTTTCTTTATATACATTTACAATGCCACTATTCTTCATCTATAATCTCTTCTTAATCTCCGTAATTACTTCCTGTAATGCCTCTTCCGGATCCCCGTAAACCGTAAATCCTGCAGCCTTGGCATGGCCGCCACCATGGAATTTTGCAGCGACTTCAGAGAGATTCACATCCCCTGTCGCTCTAGAGCTTCCCTTGTAGCTTCCATCCTCATTCTCATGCAGGAATATTGCAACTTCCACACCGGCTGTATTTCTAAGACTGGAAACGACACTCTCCATATCATGAGGACCGGCGCCAAACCGCTTCAAATCCTCCTGTGTAAGAATGGTCGTAATAATCTTTCCGTCTTCCCAAAGTTTCGAATGCAAAAGCGCATAACCAAGTACCTGATTCTGGACATATGTCACAGAATAGAATACTCGATGAATAATCGATGTATAATCAATCCCCTTATCCATGAGGACACCCGCAGCATTCATCGTCTCTGAACTTGTACAGGAATACTGGAAACATCCCGTATCCGTCACCATTCCGGTGTAGAGACATTCTGCAATCGCCTTCGTAATCTTAACCTTTGGCAGGAGATGATATACCAGCTCGCATGTACTACTAGCGTCCGGAATAACATGATTCAAATCAGCAAACGATTCATTACTGATATGATGATCCACGCAAGCCGTCTTCTTCGCGTTCGTAAAAATCTTCGCCGTTTCACCAAGGCGCTTTAAATCACCACAATCCAATGCAATAAAAAGATCGTGCTGCTCATCACCCTTTGACTGTTCAATCTTGTCTGCATTCTCCAGAAATGTAAACGTATCTGGAATTTGTTCTAAATACACATGAACGTCCATATTCGGATAATAAGTCCTGAAATAGTTATATACACCCAGACAGGAACCTACACAGTCCCCATCTGGGCGTACATGACCACCAATGCCTACACTATGAACGTTTTGCAAAATTTCATCCATATTAAACATTTGATTTATTTACCTCATCAATTAAATGCGACATACGCACACCATATTCTACAGAACGATCTGCAATAAATGTGATTTCTGGCGTATTTCTAAGATTAACGGTACGTGCCAATTCGTGACGAATAAAACCTTCCGAGCGCTTTAAGCCTTCTAACGTCTTCTGAAGCTTCTCTTCATCACCAAGAACACTGATATATGCTTTACAAGTCTTTAAATCCGGTGCAACTTCCACATCCATAATAGATACAAATTCGTCTACACGTGGATCCTTAACCTTGTTTCGAATAATATTGGAGAGTTCACGAAGAACCTCTCCATTTATTCTATTGTTTTTTACACTATTTTTTCTCATAGATAACCACCTTATCTGGCAACTTCAACCATGATATAAGCTTCGATCTTATCCTCAACAGCGATGTCATTAAAGTCAGCTAATACAAGACCACATTCGTATCCAGCCTTAACTTCCTTAACGTCATCCTTGTAACGCTTAAGAGATGCAAGATCACCTTCGAAGATCTGCTTATCATCACGAGTTACACGAACCTTACATCCTCTCTGGAAGTATCCGTCTTCTACATAAGAACCAGCAATATTACCAACATCAGAAGCCTTGAAAATCTGACGAACTTCTGCATGTCCAATTACCTTTTCTTCATAGATTGGATCAAGCATACCCTTAAGAGCAGCTTCAACATCATCGATTGCGTTATAGATAACAGAGTAAAGTCTAACATCAACGCCTTCTGTTTCTGCAGTAGACTTCGCAACAGCATCTGGGCGAACATTGAAACCGATGATGATGGCATTACTTGCAGATGCAAGAACAACATCAGATTCTGTAATCGCACCAACACCACCGTGGATAATCTTAACTACTACTTCATCGTTAGAAAGCTTCAGTAAGCTCTGCTTAATCGCTTCTACAGAACCCTGTACATCAGCCTTAACGATAATGTTCAGTTCCTTCACATTTCCAGACTGAATCTGAGAATAAAGATCATCTAAGGACATACGCATCTTCGTATCTTCTACTAATGACTTCTTACCTTCTGTAATGAATGTTTCAGCAAAGGATCTTGCATCCTTTTCACTATCCATTGCAACGAAGATTTCACCGGCATTTGGTACTTCTGAAAGACCTAAAATCTCAACCGGAGTAGATGGTCCCGCTGTCTTAACTCTCTTACCATTGTCATCGATCATCGCACGAACCTTACCATAAGAGCTTCCTGCCGCAATTGGATCACCAATATGAAGTGTACCCTTCTGTACAAGAACTGTAGCAACCGTACCACGACCCTTTTCCAGCTTAGATTCGATTACAAGACCTCTAGCATTACGCTTTGGATCTGCCTTTAACTCAAGAACATCTGCTGTAAGAAGAATCATTTCCAGTAAGTTTTCGATACCATCGTGTGTCTTCGCAGATACTGGACAGAAAATAGTGCTTCCACCCCAGTCTTCTGGAATTAATTCATATTCAGAAAGTTCCTGCTTTACTCGCTCGATATTTGCACTTGGCTTATCCATCTTATTTACAGCTACGATGATTTCAACGCCAGCAGCCTTCGCATGGTTAATCGCTTCTACTGTCTGTGGCATAACACCATCATCCGCAGCAACCACTAAGATTGCGATATCTGTAGAGTTCGCACCACGCATACGCATAGCTGTAAACGCTTCATGACCAGGTGTATCAAGGAATGTGATCTTCTGACCATCAATATTTACAACATAAGCACCGATTGCCTGTGTGATACCACCAGCTTCTCGGTCTGTAATCTTTGTATCACGGATTGCATCCAGAAGGGATGTCTTACCATGATCGACATGACCCATTACGCAGACAACAGGAGGTCTTGCTGTAAGGTTATCCTGGTTTTCTTCCTCTTCCTTAAGAAGTTCTGCGATTACATCGACCTTCTCTTCATGTTCACAAAGAATTTCATATTCTAATGCGATTTCTTCTGCCTGCTCATAATCAACATCAGTATTTAATGTGATAATCTGGCCCTTTAAGAACAACTTCTTGATAATATCGGATGGCTGAATCTTCATACGTTCTGCCAACTCACGAATCGTAAGATGATCAGGAAGCTTAATGGACTTAATCACTTCTTCCTTCTTCTCCTGTGGCTTCTTGTTGTTCTTCTTCTTTCCACCATTCTTTTCAAGATTTACATAGTGTTCCTGCTTCTTGCCAAGACGATCATAATCTCTACGATTATTGTTTCGATTATTTCCACCATGTGAATTCTTCTTGCCAGAATGTTCCGCTACTGGAGCTGCAGCAGCCACATTGTTAGAACGTGCATTGTTACGATCGTTATTTCTGTAATTGTTGCGATCGCCACCCTGATTCTGTGGACGATCTGACTTTCTACGATCGTTGTTACGTTCATTATTTCTGTTGTCATTGTTCTGACGAGCCGCACGGTTATCATTTCTCTTTTCCGTGTTCTTAGCCCCTTCTTTACGCTCATTGTTACGATTATCTCTACGATTTTCGTTTTCCTGAGCCTTCTTAGGTGACTGATATGGCTCTTCTACTGCATGATCCTGACGACGAATATGATCCACACCAGCTCTTGGCTTAATCAAACCACCTGCAGGTCTAACAGAGTTTGTAGATGCTGTTTTCTTACGACGATCATCTCTCTGTCCATCACGCTTACGGTTCTCATTATTACGATTTCCGTTATTCTTCTTATTCCCATGACCATCCTTGCTGTACTGTGCATTGAATACAGCAGTGATTGTTGACTTCTTCTTAGGCTTTGCTTCTCCTTCTTTCTTAGGAGCTTCCGCCTTCTTATCGTCAGACTTTGGTGCAGCCTTAGGCGCCTCTGTCTTCTGGAAATGTTTCTTCACTGCAGCAACGTCAGCATCCTCTAATCCAGACTGTGCTGACTTTACTTCTCTTCCATTTGTATTTAAAAAATTCATAATATCCTTAGACTGAAGTCCAAGTTCCTTTGCTAATTCATGTACTCTGATTTTCGACATTAATATCCTCCATTATTCAATTTTCTGCTGCTTCAAGCTTCGCCAATATCGCTTTTGCAAAGTTTTCATCCTGAACCGCAATGCTGGCACGGTATTCCTTGCCAATGGCTGCGCCAAGAGTTTCCTTTGTTCCGTAATAATGAAGCTCTGTACGATAGAAGTTACACATATTATCATAATTCTTCTTGGAGTTGTCGGAAGAATCCGTTGCCACAATCACCAGATATGCCTTGTGCGACTTTACTGATTTTTCAACCGCAAACTCACCGCTCACCAGCTTACCGGCTCTCATAGCCATTCCAATCATAGATAAAACCTTATCTGTCATTTTCCAACTCCTTCTTAATCGTTTCCAATTGATCCGCAGAAATTCTCATCTTAAAAGATCTCATGAAACCACCATTATGAAATGCCTTGTCCAGGCACTCTGCATTCTTGCAGATATATGCGCCTCTACCATTCATCTTTCCTGTCTTGTCTACCACCAAAGTATTATCCGGAAGCTTTACTACGCGATAAAGATCCTTCTTACTCTTTGGTTCATTGCATCCAATACAGATTCTCATTGGTATCTTTTTTTCATTCATGGATTTATTCTTCGATATATTCGTCATCTTCATAATACTCGTCATCATCATATTCAGACTCGTAATTTAAGAAGTCAAATTCTCCAGATTCCTTAGCCTGTGTCTCACTCTTAATATCGATCTTATAACCTGTTAATCTTGCAGCAAGACGTGCATTCTGTCCTTCCTTACCAATTGCAAGGGAAAGCTGATAATCAGGAACTACTACCTTTGCTGTCTTTTCTTCAGAATCAGCGATAACAGAGATAACCTTTGCTGGGCTAAGTGAGTTTTCAATCAACTTCGCTGGATTTTCATCCCAGTTAATAATATCAATCTTTTCGTTTCTAAGTTCTTCCACGATAGAATTTACACGAGATCCGTTCATACCTACACAAGCACCAACTGCATCTACATCTTCGTTGTTAGACCAAACAGCGATCTTTGTTCTGCTACCTGCTTCACGAGAGATATTCTTGATTTCAACAATACCATCACGTACTTCTGTAACTTCTTCTTCAAAAAGTCTCTTTACAAGATCTGGATGTGTTCTAGAAACATAGATCTTAGGTCCACGACGGCTATCCTTAACTTCAAGGATATAAACCTTGATACGATCACCTGTCTTAAGTGTTTCGCCCTTAATCTGTTCTCTTTCTGTAAGTGTTGCATCAGAGCTACCTAAGTTTACAATCGCTCTCTTATCTTCTACACGCTGAACGATACCTGTAACTACTGTCTTCTCCATAGATACATATTCATCGTATACAACACGACGTTCTTCTTCGCGGAATGACTGAAGAAGTACATTCTTAGCAGAACTTGCTGCGATACGTCCGAATTCCTTAGACTTAATTTCGATATTAATCATATCTCCAAGTTCGAAGCTGTCATCAATCTCTTTTGCATCTAAAATTGATACTTCGATTTCAGGATCAAATACCGCATCATCTTCTACAACTTCTTTTGTTACATATACATGATATTCGCCTGTCTCATGGTCAACGAGAACCTTGACATTATCTGTATGTCTGTAACTCTGTTTGCAAGCTGTCATAAGCGCTTCTTCAATCGCATTGAAGATCACTTCTTTTGCAATGTTTTTCTCAGCAGCAAGTTCATTGATTGCTCCTAAAAATTCTGTGTTATCCATTATGTTTCCTCCTCATATGGAAATAGTAATTAAAAATCTAGCGCATATCGTATGGTAGATATGTCTTTTCTAGAAAAACTTCTCTCTTCTTCATCAATACGGATGGTTACAGTGTCTTTATCAAACTTCACAAGGACACCTTCAAACTGCTTCTGCTTATCAATTGCCTTGTAAGTACGAACCTCAACATCTTCCCCGATTGATTTCTCCATCTGTCTGTCATTTTTAATCTGACGTCCCAAACCCGGAGAGCTCACCTCAAATGTATATGGATCAGAAATATAATCTTCCCTATCCAAAATTTCATTCATGGCTCTGCTGATATCAACGCAATCATCGATTGTGATTCCGCCTGGCTTGTCGATAAAGATACGAAGGAAATAATCCTGCCCTTCTTTTACGTACTCCACATCCCACAATTCAAAATTGCGTTCGTCTAAAAGCGGCTGTACAAGCTCTTCTGTACGCTTTACATATGTTTCTCTTAAAGACATTGTAACCTCCTAATTTTTATTTGTAATAAGTCTCTACAAAAAGAATTGAGAGCGGACAACTGTCTGCTCTCAATCAACTACACAACTATTACCTTAAGATATATTAGCACACTGATGCTAAAATTGCAAACTTTCCAAATAAAAAACATTCCTAAATATTAGGAATGCTTCTCGGGTTGGGCTGTTTACACAGTCAGTAGTTCCTAGGGGAATCGAACCCCTGTTTTCGCCGTGAGAGGGCGACGTCTTAACCGCTTGACCAAGGAACCATATTCTCATTGTCTCGCTTGTTTCTTTGTTTCCCGCGTCGACAATGAGTATATTACACTATCCGAAAATGAAATGCAAGCACTTTTTTCAAATTTTTGTATTTTTTATCAAATTCCGACAATTCGAAAAGAACGTTGCTTATTCTCGCCTAGTCTTCGTATCCATTTGGATTGTTCTTCTGCCATCTCCAAGAGTCTTCACACATCTCTTTGATGCCATATTTTGCCGTCCATCCAAGTTCTTCTTTTGCCTTAGTAGCATCAGAATAACATGTTGCAATATCGCCGGCACGACGTGGCTTGATCTGGTATGGAATCTTCACACCTGTTGCAGCTTCAAAATTCTTCACAATATCAAGAACACTATATCCAACACCTGTACCAAGGTTATAAATCTTAAGGCCTGCCTTTTCTTCGATCTTCTTTAAAGCCTTTACATGACCATCTGCAAGATCTACTACATGGATATAATCTCTTACGCCCGTTCCATCTGGAGTATCATAATCATCGCCAAACACTCCAAGCTCCGGAAGCTTGCCTACTGCTACCTGTGTGATATAAGGCATAAGATTATTTGGGATACCATTTGGATTTTCACCCATAGTACCGCTCTTATGTGCACCAATTGGATTGAAATAACGAAGAAGGACTACATTCCATTCGTTATCCGCCTTATAGATATCAGATAAAATCTGCTCTAACATAGACTTTGTCCAGCCATATGGATTTGTACACTGTCCCTTTGGACATTCTTCTGTAATTGGAATCTGTGCAGGATTTCCATAAACCGTTGCGGAAGAAGAAAAAATAATATTCTTGCATCCATTCTGTCTCATCACATCAACAAGTGTTAATGTACCAGCGATATTATTTTCATAATATTCCCATGGCTTCTGAACAGATTCACCAACTGCCTTGAGACCAGCAAAGTGAATTACACTATCAATCGATTCTTTCGCAAAAACTTCATTCAAAATCTGGCGATCGCAAATATCACCCTTATAGAATTTCACCTTCTTACCAGTGATTGCTTCCACTCTATCCAATGACTTCTCACTGGAATTTACGAGATTGTCCAATACAACGACATCATATCCAGCATTCTGAAGCTCTACGCATGTGTGGCTACCGATATATCCAGCACCACCTGTTACTAAAATTGCCATAATTAGTAAAACTCCCTTCTATTAACTACATCAGCAACTATTCTAACAAAACGCATCCAAAAAGTAAAACTGACAATAAAAACATGATTATATTTAACCGAAAATAGGCACTTTCTGCCTATAAAAAAAGCAGGAGATGCAACGCATCTCCTACTGAATAAATAAATTAAGCTACCTGCTTCTTAGCAACTTCAACAAGCTGAGCAAATCCTTCAGCATCGTTAACTGCTAATTCAGCTAACATCTTACGGTTCATTTCAACACCAGCAACCTTAAGACCATACATGAACTTGCTGTATGATAATCCGTTTAATCTAGCTGCTGCATTGATACGAGCGATCCATAACTGACGGAACTGTCTCTTACGTTCCTTACGTCCAGCATAAGCTGTTGTTAAAGCTCTCATAACTGACTGTCTAGCTACACGATACTGCTTAGAACGAGCACCTCTGTAACCCTTAGCCATCTTTAATACTCTATTGTGTTTCTTCTTAGCGTTCATTCCGCCTTTAATTCTTGCCATAATTAAATCCTCCTAATCGAATACGAATAAATCCTAATCTTTAAGCATCAAACGAATTATGCGTAAGGCATAACCTTCTTTAATGCCTTCATGTTTGTAGCATCTGCCATAGTTGCTTTTCTAAGATTTCTCTTTCTCTTAGTTGTCTTCTTAGCAAGGATGTGGCTCTTGAAAGCCTTACTTCTCTTTACTTTACCTGTTCCAGTAACAGCAAAACGCTTTGCAGCTGCTCTTTTTGTCTTCATCTTTGGCATAATACATATCCTCCTAAATTAACGTTTTTCTGCCAGCACCATACTAATGGAACGACCTTCCTGTTTTGGTGCCTTCTCCACTGTTGCAACATCTTCCATGCTCTTAGCAATATCATCTAAAATGTGCTTACTGCTCTGAATGTGAGCCATCTCACGTCCACGGAAACGAAGTGTAACCTTGACTTTGTTTCCTTTTGCAAGGAATTTTCTTGCGTTATTCATCTTGGTATTAAGATCATTGCTATCAATGTTTGGAGAAAGACGAATTTCTTTCATTTCAATCGTCTTCTGCTTCTTTTTAGCCTCTTTTTCCTTACGAGCCATCTCATAACGATACTTACCGTAATCAATAATCTTGCATACAGGTGGTTTTGCATTTGGTGATACTTTTACCAAATCTAAGTCCTGTTCCTGTGCCAACTTGTAAGCGTCTCTTGCAGACATAATTCCTAATTGTTCCCCATCTGAACTAATTACGCGCACCTCGCGGTCACGAATCTGTTCGTTGATCATTAAATCGCTAATGGTCTTTCACCTCCGAAAATTAAAAAATGTGGATAGGCAGACTATCCACATTACAAATTCACAATTCATGTAAAAATGTTGACGCTAAGTCGCTTGGTTACGCTTAGGTGAGAGTGGATACTCTACTTGTTACAACTCTGATAGAATATCACACCTTCCCACCAGCGTCAACACTATTTTTACATTTTTTATTCCTCTTCTTCAATTTCATAAGAATCTTCGATATCTGCTGCAAAAATCGGCTTGAAAATCCTCTGTGCCAAGCCTTCCAGCGTCGACTTCTCATCCTTATCGGATTCCTTCATAAAGATCTCCTGTGCACTACAAGGTTTCTTCCCGCGCTTATCCAATCGCACATACGTGCCATCCTTTTTCAGGTAATATGCCTTCTTGTTATCCTGTAGTTGCACATCTAATATATGCTTTGCTTTCTCGATACATCGCTCATCTTCCACCGGAAAGATGATCTCCACTCTCTTATCAAGATTTCGTGGCATCCAATCTGCAGAGCCCATATATACTTCCTCTGCACCACCATTATAGAAATAAAACATCCGACTATGCTCTAGGAAATTACCTACAATAGAAGACACCTGGATATTCTCACTCACACCAGGGATTCCCACTTTCAGGCAACAGATTCCTCGAATAATCAGTTGAATCTGTACACCAGCCGTGGATGCCTCATATAGTTTTGAAATGATACCCTGGTCACAAAGACTATTCATCTTTGCAACAATTCTAGCCTCCTCACCATTTCTAGCATGCTTCATCTCCCGATCAATCAGCGCATAAAATTTCTTTCGCATCCAGATCGGCGCAACAATCAATTTATGCCATTGCTTTGGTTCTGAATAACCAGAAAGCATATTAAATACCGCTGTCGCATCTTCGCCAATGGCTTCCGAACAAGTCAATATTCCGCAATCCGTATAAAGCTTTGCCGTAGTATCATTATAATTACCGGTGCCAAGGTGCACATAGCGCTTGATACCATCTTCCTCTCTACGTACAATCAAAGCAATTTTACAATGTGTCTTTAAACCTACAATTCCATAAATAACATGACACCCTGCTTTTTCAAGCTTCTTTGCCCAGACGATATTATTTTCTTCATCAAATCTGGCCTTTAATTCCACGAGAACCGTCACCTGCTTGCCATTTTCTGCTGCTCTGGCGAGCGCTGCAATAATCGGAGAATTACCGCTGACTCGATAGAGCGTCTGCTTAATCGCAAGTACATCCTCATCTTCTGCCGCCTGACGAATCAAATCAACCACTGGTTCAAAGCTCTCATAGGGATGATGCAGAAAAATATCACGTTTACGAATCTCCGCAAACAAATCTCGCTTTGCTTCCAATCTTCGATTCATCTTTGGCTCGTATTTCGGATAACGAAGACTATCATATCCCGGCATTCCAAACATCTTTGACAAAACCGTCAAATCAATCGGACCATTGATTGGAAATACATCTTCTGCCTTTACATGCAAATTATCCTTTAACAAACGAAGCAAGCGTTTATCTATATTCTCTTCTACTTCCAGACGGATCACCTCGCCCCATTGACGTTTCTTCAACTGCTTCTCAATCTCTTTCAAAAGATCCGCTGCATCATCCTCATCAAAGGAAAGGTCGGCATTTCTCATAACTCGATAAGGATAGGAACATAACACTTCATAATTCAGATACATGACATCGATATTTCGTTCCATGATCTGCTCAAGCAAAATAAACGCAACTTCATATCCATCCGTTGGTGGAATCGGAACCAGACGCGGCAACACCGATGGAACCTGAATCGTAGCAAATTCCAGCTCCTGCTTCTTTGTCTTGCCCCGATGCAATCCAGCTCCACCCTTTCTCGTCTGAAGAAGCGAAACGATATTTAACGTCTTATTTTGAATCAACGGAAATGGTCGAGATGCATCCACCGCCATCGGCGTCAAAACCGGATACACATTCTCCTGGAAATAATGATCCACGAAAACCGCCTGTTCTTCCGACAAATCCTCATGGGCATCAATAAATTGTATTCCCTGCTTCTTCAAAGCCGGCTTCAGCGAACGATTATAGGTCGAATATTGCGATGCTACAAATTCCTTTGCTTCGTAATTAATCGCAGCTAATTGCTCCGATGCTGTCATTCCTGCGATGTCACATTTCTTATAATCTGCGTGCACCATATCCTTCAGTGAAGCTACACGAACCATAAAAAACTCATCCAAATTCGAAGCCGTAATTCCTAGGAATTTCAAACGTTCCAGCAAAGGAATCGTGGTATCTCTCGCTTCATTTAAAATTCGCTTGTTAAATTTCAGCCAACTCAATTCTCGATTATCATAATATCTCACGTCATCAAATTCTGTTTTCATTACCCCACCCCTTACATGCGTTTCTCTTTAATTACCGGTCGTATAGCAAACACTCTCTGGAAAAAGTCCGCTTTCTCACGAAACAGTCCCTTTTCTAAGGAAATGGAGTCATCCGCTTCGATAGAAATAAACAACTGATCATTTCTAACACTCATCTTCACACGTTTCAGACGCTGCTTATGACTTCGATCCATTGCATTTGCCACCTTAAGAATCGCGAGTAATTTCACAATGATTATGTATTCCTTCTTCGTAAAAGCCGACGCAACCGCTTCATACGGATCTAATTCCTTCCGGTTATACGTCACCACCATTGCAACCATCTCACGCTCTTTATGCGTCAATCCCAAGATCTCCGCTGAACGGATAATCATACCCGAACAATCCGCCGCTTCCGATAACGAAATGTATTTACCGCAATCATGCAAAACACATACCACTCGCATCAAGAGACGTTCTCTCTCCGTCAGACCATGATATTTCTTCATCGCATCGAAAATATCCATGGAAAACTGTTCCAAGGCTATAAGATGTGGCTTGTAACTGCCAAATCGATCCGCGATATACCAGGAAGCCGACATAACATCCTCCTCGAATTTATGTCTCGCCTTCATCCATCCGGATTTATAAGCATAATCATAGGCAATGCCTTCGCAGACACTAACCCCAGGAATCACTACATATTCCGTTAAAATCTTGTGCAGAATCTCACGATGAAGAATCAACATCGCCTCATCCTGCGGATTTCCGGAAACTTCCGTAACATCATCATCCCAAACCGCATGAAATAATCGTTTCTGCACTTTCTTCATATAATTCGAAAGCTTGTCCCTCTCGATAATATCATTATCCGATTCCGAAACCTTCTTCTTAACCACACGCATCACACTGTCGCCAAGAATAATCAGATATTTGATACTCTGTCCCTTCAAAAACATCGTCTTGAAATTATCCAATTCCTTATCAATCAAGGAAATGATCTGCTTCTCCATATCCGGAAGATTTTTTAATTTCTCAATAGACTGATGCATGGAATACGCGCCCAGCATCACCTGTTGCGTTGTTACTAAAGAGCCCTCTTTAAAATAGGTAATCTGAAGGCTCGCTCCACCAACATCTACCATAACAGCAGATTCCTGAATCAGTTTTTCAAATCCATCCGTTGACGCAACCGCCTCATATCCCAGAAAACGATGTTCCGAATTTGTCAGCATCATAACATCCATTTTCGTCTTAATACGAATCTGGTCCAGTACAAATAAGATATTCTCCGCTTTTCCAAAGAAATAACCACCATAAACACGATAGGAATCCACCTTATAGCCCTTCATGGTACGTCGCATGTCGGAAATCACTTTACACAACTGCTCTGTCGTCTCCAAACTAACACGCCCTGTATTATAAACGTCTCGCAGTACATCCGTGGATGCGCGCAGACAATCTACCTCTTTCAAAGGGCGGTCCCTGGAAATCTCAAATATCTTCAATACAATCTCATAAGAACCGATATAAACCGATGCAAACAATTTCATACGTAAAGCCTCCCCAATCCTAAAACTCCGATTTCATGGTTTTTAATAATTCCCTAAAATACGCAATTTATTTGTTTCCTCTTGCAATCCTCGAATGGCATGAAGCACATCTTCTTCCTGCAGATTGCCCTCTAGATCGATGAAGAAACGATACTCCCATGCTCGATCCTTCATTGGACGCGACTCAATACGGCTCAAATTAATCCCATTGAAAATAAAATGCGACAGTGCATGATAAAGTGCACCCTTTTCATTTGCAAGTTCCATACAAAGACTCACTTTCTTCGCATCTTTCCGGTACTTTTTCTCACCACTCACAATAATAAATCGCGTTTCGTTATCCTTACGATCCTGAATATTTTCTTCCAAAATATGAAGTCCATATAATTTGGCATTGATGGAACCAGCAATCGCTGCCGCTTCACAATCCCCTTCATCGCAAACTTTCTTCGCTGCCATCGCCGTATTTTTCAGCGAAATCACATCAAATTCCGGATGCACCTTCTTCAGATAGTCCTCACACTGCATCAATGCCTGCGGATGCGAATACACTCTGCGAATCTTGGAAATGTCACTGCCCGGAACCGACAACAGGCAATGATTAATCGTAAGAATCTGTTCTCCGATAATATTTACATCATTCTCCATCAAAAGATCATAATTCTCATATACGGACCCGGCCGTAGAATTCTCAATCGGAAGGACTGCAGCATCTGCGCGTCCCGTCCGAAGTGCTTCAATCGCTTCTCTCCAGGTTTCCACCGGGAAGTTCTCGATATCTTCCCCGAAATATGCAAGCGTAGCCGCCTGGCTATATGCGCCCTTAACACCCTGGTACACCACAGTCTTACCTTTAAAATCAAAATCTTCCACACAGGTATAATTAATCGGACCCATCAAGCCCTGTTCTGCAAGCATACGATATTGCTTCTTACGACTTCCAGACATAATCTGTTCGAACAATTCCTGAATTCCCTTTTTAGTGAAATCATCGGACGCAAGACTGGCCAAAGCATCCAGCTTTTCCTGTTCTCTCTTTTTATCATAAACATTCTTATGATTCGCAATCTTATAAACAGCCACTTCATCAGCGAGTTTTAATCGATCCTCATAAAGCTTTAAAATCTGCTGATCTATGGAATCAATATCCACTCGAATCTCTGATAAATCTCTCATGTTACTATATCCTCTTTCTTTTCTTTTTCCTTTTATTGAAAATCAAACAGCGATAACTGATTTGATTCTGGCAAATCTTCCACAATCTTTAATTCCACCAGCTTATCAGCTGTATTCTTACTAACTTTACCACGTTCTCTCATATCATCCTTAGAAAGGAACTTCGCCTGGGCAGCTGCGATGCTAAGAGATTCTGCAGCCGACTCACCCATACCCGCAAGCGTCTTCAGTGGTGGCAATAATTTCCCATCCACAACCTTGAAATAACGAGCATCGGATTGATAAACATCCATCGGCAGGAATTCATATCCTCTGGCATACATCTCCTGTACAAGACGCATATCTCCATAGGTATCATCCTCTTTATTGGCAAGCTTTTCCGTCTGGCGCTTCTTATCCAAGGCAGCCATATTGTATTCGAGCTTTTCACGACCAAGACACATCAGTTCGTAGTCAAAGGCCTTCGCACGAATACTAAAGTAAGCCGCATAATAAGCCAGTGGATAATACACCTTACAATACGCAATGCGCCATGCCATCATAACGTATGCAGCCGCATGTGCCTTCGGGAACATGTACTTAATCTTCTTACAAGACTCGATATACCAATCCGGCACGCCGTGATCTTCCATATCTTTCTTATACTGATCCCATTCTTTACATTTGCCCTTCGCGACGATACCCTTTCGAACTCGTTCCATAATCGTGAAGGATTCTTCGGAATCCAGACCCTTATGAATCAAGTATACCATGATATCATCTCGACAACAGATGGCAGTTGAAATTGTTGCAATACCTTCTTTGATCAGCACTTCAGCATTTCCCTGCCATACATCCGTACCATGCGATAATCCGGAAATTCGAATTAAATCCGAAAACTCCGTAGGCTTCGCATCTTTCAGAAGTCCCATCGCGAAATCTGTACCGAATTCCGGGATACCTAACGTACCCATCGTCGTACCCTTCCACAATTTTTCTCCATGAAGCCCCAATGCATCCGTATTTTTAAATAAAGACATAACCGCTTTATCATCCAGCGGAATTGTCGTTGCATCAAGCCCCGTCAAATCCTCTAACATACGAATCATGGTAGGATCGTCGTGCCCGAGAATATCGAGCTTCAACAGGTTACTATCAATGGAATGGTAATCGAAGTGCGTGGTAATCACGTCCGATGTCATATCATTGGCCGGATGCTGAACCGGCGTAAACGTATTAATCTCCTCTCCCGTCGGAAGTACGATAATACCACCCGGATGCTGCCCGGTTGTTCTACGAACCCCCGTACATCCACCTACAATTCGATTAATTTCAGCGGAACGTTTACGCTGTCCATGCTCCGCGAAATACTTCATGATATAACCATAGGCGGTCTTCTCTGCCAGTGTACCAATAGTACCCGCCTTAAAGGTCTGCCCAGCGCCGAAGATAACTTCCGTATAACGATGCGCCTTCGCCTGGTAATCTCCCGAGAAGTTCAGATCGATATCCGGCTCCTTATTTCCTTTAAATCCAAGGAACGTTTCGAATGGAATATCAAATCCCATCTTATCCAAATCCGCGCCACAAACTGGACACTTCTTATCCGGCATATCTGCACCCGCGCGACCACTATACTGCTTTACTTCCTCTGAATCAAAGTCGGAATAATGACAATGGTGACACACGTAATGCGCACTCAACGGGTTAACCTCGGTAATACCTGCCATGGTTGCGACAAAGGAAGATCCAACAGATCCACGGGAACCTACCAGATAGCCATCTTCCACAGATTTCCACACCAGTTTCTGAGCAATGATATACATAACCGCGTAACCATTTCCAATGATGGAATTCAATTCTCGCTCCAAACGTGCGGCAACCGGTTCTGGAAGTACCGGACCATAGATTTCATGTGCTCTTGTCTCACAAATCGTTCGAAGCATCTGTGCATCATTTTCAATCTGAGGTGGACACTTGTCCGGACGCACCGGTTCAATAAAATCACACATATCTGCAATCTTATTGGTATTCTTAATAACCACCTCTTCCGCCTTATCGGAGCCCAGATAGGAAAACTCTTCTAACATCTCTTCCGTCGTATGAAGATATAATGGTGGCTGGTGATCCGCATCCTTAAAACCATTTCCCGTCTGAATGATACGACGATAAATCTCGTCTTTCGGATTTAAGAAATGGACATCACAAGTTGCACAAACCAGTTTATTTAAAGTTTCTCCGAGTTTTACGATTCGACGGTTGATATCCTGCAATTCTTCTACGGATTCAATCGCAATATCCTCGGACTCAATCATATACTGGTTATTTCCCACCGGCTGAATCTCAAGAAAATCATAGAAGGACGCAATCTTCGTAATCTCCTGTTCCGGACGACCATTTAAAATGGCGGAATAAAGTTCTCCCTCGGAACAAGCAGATCCCAGAATCAAACCTTCCCGATACTTGCGAATCAAGCTCTTTGGCATCTTTGGTCTACGATTATAATAAACCAAATGGGATTCCGAAACCAAACGATAAAGATTAATACGACCAATATCATTCTTTGCAAGAATAATGCAATGATTTGGATGCAATTTACGAATCGCCTCAACATCTTTTTCATCTGCATCATTAATCAGATCTAATGTCGTCAATCCTCGATCACGAAGCATCTCAATCTCTTTTACAAAGAATTGCGCCGTACATTCCGCATCATCGACCGCTCTATGATGATGTTCCAAGGATACATTCAATGCCTTGGCAACGGTCTGTAGCTTGTAATTATTTAAGTTTGGAATTAAGAACTTCGAAAGTTCTACGGTATCCAGATAGGTATCATTACATGGAAGTCCTAAGTCCTTACAATTCTTCTTAATAAAACTCATATCAAAGTCCGCATTATGCGCAACCATAATACATCCCTTGGAAAATTCCATAAATTTTGGAAGAATCACATCCACCGTTGGTGCTGACATTACCATATCATCACGAATGCTTGTAAGTTCTGTGATTCTAAATGGAATCGGCGTCTCAGGATTAATAAATTCTGAGAAACGATCCACAATCTCCCCACGCTCTACCTTTACCGCTCCAATTTCAATAATCTTATTTCGATCCGCAGAAAAACCAGTGGTTTCAATATCAAATACAACATACGTATCATCGATACTCTGGTTATGAGAATCCTTAACAATCGTCTTTTCATCATCTACAAGATAGGCTTCAATTCCATAGATGACCTTGAAGTCTGAACCGGAGCCAACGGTATGAAATGCTTCC
Organism: Lachnospiraceae bacterium AC2012; assembly: GCA_000702525.1. GTDB lineage: Bacteria > Bacillota > Clostridia > Lachnospirales > Lachnospiraceae > FD2005. The sequence continues at coordinate 444,756 of JNIN01000001.1, read as the reverse complement.
GGGAACGCCTGTACCGCACCATGATCCGTAATAGCAATGGCTTTATGTCCCCAGGCCATGGCCTGCTTGATAATGTCAGAGGCATTACTAACCGCATCCATATCTGACATTTTCGTATGACAATGCAATTCCACACGTTTCTCGGCAGCCAGATCCATACGTTTCTCTGTAAAATCCGGAATCTTCATCATTCCACGAACAGAGCTAATCGCAATTTCATGACTATAGTTATCCATCGCAACCATACCATGCACTTTGATGAAATTGCCCGGCGCAAGATTTGGAACCAATTCTGCCTTTTGTTCTCTTCGAACAAAAATCTTAATCTGAATGGTATCCGTCTCATCCGTAATATTAAACATGAGAATCGATTTCGCGCCTTCTTGGAATTCTTTATCTTCAAAATCAAGAATCTTACCACGAATGATGACATCGCCCATCTCATCTTGAATCTGCTCGATTGGTATGAGATCACCCTCGATGTCACGACCATAAAACACGTCCGGATTGCTCGATCTCTTCAGAGAAGTACTTCGATCGAAACGTCTCTGCTGGCGGAATCCATCCTTCGCAGCTTCCCTTCCAAAATTCTGCGGTTTCTCATAAGGGTTCTTCGCCGCAGAAGCCTTCCCAGGTTCTTTGACAGCCTTCTTTCCTGTGTTTCTCTTCACCGTTTTATCTGAAGTATCCGATGATTCTTCGTCATTCATAAATTCAGAGCCCTGATTCTTAGCTTCTTCATATCGCTTGGAAATAGAATTCACAAGATTATCAATCACCTTGCTACTCTTCTCATGATATTTGGATTTCTCCGTTTCCTTATACGAAAAACGAATCGACAATTCCTGCCCACAACGGTCCTGAAAAATTCTATATAAGATAAGACAGATTTCCTCTTCGCTTTGATGCGCTAAAAAAATATCCTCAAGGGTGATCTCGAGGGTATGCCCATCCACAAATTGAAAATCTGCCTTCTTTAAAAGACCAAACAAAACAGAGCTGTTCTGATAAATCTCTTCCAGAATACTATCCTTGTAGATCTCATACAGCTTTTCGGCATTATACTGTTCTGACAGTCGAAATTTCTCAATGATATTCACTTCCAAATTCTGACGACCGAAATACTGCTTTTTTATCTCTTCTTCCAGTCTCCAGATTCTTCGTTTTGGAACCAAATCCTGACATTCCATATAAACTCTCATGGAATCTCGATTGATATTTGTGGCAACTTTGGAAATGGAAGCATTTTCAAGAAATGATTCCAAATCCTTGTCCACTTTTAAATTAGAAAATACCTCGAAGAAAGGTCTATCCATGTGTTATTCACTCCAATGATCTAATTCTTCTTTTAATGTAGCAAGTAACTGCTCTTCTGGGACTTTCTTAATGACCTCACCTTTTTTAATTAAAAGGCCAACGCCTACGCCGCCAGCAACTCCAAGATCTGCTTCTTTCGCTTCTCCAGGGCCATTTACGACGCATCCCATAACAGCAACTTTTATGTCTAACGTTGGATATTCTGCAACCAGATTCTCCACTTTATTTGCAAGCGAAATCAAATCAATCTGTGTACGTCCACAAGTTGGACAGGATACGATTTCAATTCCGCCTGTACGAAGGCCAAGTGTTTTTAAAACAAGCTTTGCCGTCTTAATCTCTTCTCTAGGATCTCCTGTCAAGGACACACGAATCGTATCGCCAATTCCCTGACTTAAAATCAATCCCAAACCAATCGAAGACTTAATATTTCCACTTTTTACGGTTCCCGATTCTGTAATACCAACATGAATCGGATGTGTTGTCTTATCTTTTATCAATTCATGCGCACGAACGCACATCATAACATCCGAAGACTTAATCGAAATAACAAGATTATCATATCCCATATCTTCGATAATTTTCACTTTGTCGAGTGCAGATTCTACTAATCCTTCTGCCGTAACTCCACCATATTTCTCTACGAGATTTTTCTCTAAAGAGCCGGAATTCACGCCAACACGAATCGGAATATTCTTCTCTTTCGCCTTCTCAACAACCGCTTTAATTCGCTCTTCTGAACCGATATTACCAGGATTGATACGAATCTTATCTGCACCATTCTCCATCGCTGCAATCGCAAGACGATAATCAAAATGAATATCCGCAACCAGTGGAATGGAAATTTGCTTCTTGATTTCACGAATTGCCTCTGCCGCTTCCATGGTTGGAACCGCAACACGGATAATATCGCATCCCATTGCTGTCAGGTCCTGGATCTGTGCAACCGTAGCCGCTACATCTTCCGTCTTTGTATTACACATCGATTGAATAGCGATCGGATGATTGCCGCCAATCGTAACATTTCCAATCTTAACTTCCTGTGTTTTCATACGTTCCATAGGAACACCTCCACTTTAATGAAATAATTTCATAATATCCTGATACATTACAACCACCATCAAGGCCATTAACAATGCAAAACCAAGGAAATTAATCTTTGCTTCCAAATTCTGATTCATAGGCTTTCTACGAACCACTTCTACCAGGTAAATGAGAATTCGACCACCATCTAACGCTGGAATCGGAAGCAAATTCATCACGCCCAAGTTTGCAGAAATCAGAATCATAAAACTGATCATATTCATAGCGACATAAAATGCACCCGAAGAAACGGACGCATCATAGGTATCACCAATCGCTTCTACGATTCCAACCGGGCCGGACATATCCTGAATCCCCACCTGACCGGTAAACAGCATCTTCAAACTCTGTACCGTAACATAGATTTGATATTTAATTTCATAAAAACCATATTTTAGCACATGAAAAACATTTCCATGCTCTTTCGTTCCATCCGCAGTAACGCCAAGCAAATAGCGTCCTGCCTCCTCATCATAAGTCGGCGTCAAATCCACAGTATTTGTCTCGCCATCACGCTCATAGGTAACACGAAGACTCTCTCCTGCATGGAAGAACGTATACACACTAATCTCCTGATAGAAATGTACACGATACCCATTCAATTCCACAATCTGGTCTCCGGCCTCAATCCCTGCCGCTTCTGCCGCAGATCCTTCGGACACCTCACCAATCGTCGCAGGATAATATCCGACCGCACCAATCAAAATGACAGAAAGAATATACGCAAGAATAAAATTAAACAACGGACCGGCAAATACGATGGCGATTCTCTGCCAAACCGTCTTCTTGGCAAAGGAACGATCATCCTCGCTCTCTTCCTCCTCGCCTTCCATGACACAAGCTCCGCCAAATGGCAGGAGATGGAGGGAATAAAGTGTTTCTCCCCTTTGGATACCAAAGAGTTTTGGTCCTAATCCAAGCATAAATTCATTCACTCGAACGTTGCATTTCTTTGCCACAAGGAAATGTCCAAGCTCATGAAACAGAATAATAAAACTAAAAATGATAATTCCAAGTAAAATCTTCAAATCAATGTCCTCCGGTACGAACTATGCAAAAAAGCTATCAATCACCTGATTTGTTTCCTTCTCCGTGGCAAGGATATCCTCAACCGAAGGATTTGTGATAAAGGATACTTCCAGCATTGCCTTTTGAATCGTCTCTGGAATTTCCAGGAATGAAATCTTTCGGTCCAGGAACATCTGCACTGCTCGCTCATTCGCCGCATTAAATACCGTTGGAACATTTCCACCAGCTTCTAATGCATCATATGCCAGCTGTAAACCATAAAAAGTTTCCATATCCGGCTTTTCAAATGTCATATTTGCCACTTCAAAAAGATCCAGATAATTCTTCTCCATCTCTCTTCGCTTTGGATAATACAATGCATACTGAATCGGTAATTTCATATTTGGAAGCCCCATCTGTCCCATCACACCGCCATCTTCAAATTCAACAGCAGAATGAAGAATCGACTGTGGATGTACCAGGACCTGTATACGGCCTGGGTCCACATGGAATAACCACTTGGCTTCCATCACTTCAAGGCCTTTATTGATCAGCGTTGCAGAATCAATCGTAATCTTACGACCCATAGACCAATTTGGATGATTTAATGCATCTTCTACCGTAACGCCTTCCAATGACTCATAACTTCTTCCTCGGAATGGTCCACCGGAACAAGTGAGTAAGATACGATGGATATCATTTCCTTCATTTCCCTGTAAGGACTGGAAAATAGCGGAATGTTCACTATCCACAGGGAGGATGGAAACACCTTTTTGCTTCGCTAATGGCATAATAATATGTCCAGCTGTTACGAGTGTCTCCTTGTTTGCAAGCGCAATATCCTTGCCCGCTTCAATAGCCGCGATTGTAGGGCGCACACCCAGCATACCAACGATGGCTGTAACTAAAATCTCAGATTCTGCATCTGTAGCAACCGCAATCAAGCCATCCATGCCATATAAAACTTCAATTTTCAAATCCGCAATACGTTTCTTCAGTTCAGATGCAGAATCGGCATCCCCAACAGATACGAATTTCGGCTTGAATTCTCGAATCTGTTTTTCAAACAAATCAATATTTCGTCCGCAAGACATCGATGTAACAATCAAATCGCCCTGCTCTCTAACGATTTCCAAAGTCTGTGTTCCAATGGAACCTGTGGAACCAAGGATTGCTATCTTCTTCATAAATAGACACCTCTATTACATAAAAATTGTTGCAAGATAATAAATAATCGGTGCAGTAATAATTACACTATCAAAACGATCCATAATTCCACCATGTCCAGGAATCAATGTGCCGTAGTCTTTGATCTCATAATTTCTCTTAATAGCGGATGCAGCCAAATCACCGATCATAGAAATAAAAGCACCAACACCACTAATCAGAGAAAGTAATACCAGCTGATTCATCGCTAAATCCATCTGGTTTGCAAATATTCTACAATAAATCGCTGTTAAAATCATGGAACCAAGGATTCCACCCACAGCACCTTCCACAGATTTTTTCGGGCTGAGCTTTGGCGCCATCTTATGCTTACCAAATAACACACCAACGCAGTATGCGCAGGTATCGCATCCCCATGAGCAGAGGAAAATCAACCATACGATATACATTCCCAGATGCATCATACGCGTTTCATAAATATAGGAAAGCATCATAGAAACATAAAATACTCCAAAGAAGGAAGCCACAACATCCTTCGCATGAAATCTAGGATATCCGAATACGAAGCAACCTAATAACACGATTAGAAATGCCAACACGATCATTCTATAATCTGATACCACACAAAAACGAAGATTGCCATAATATAAAACAGTGGCAAGATATCCGACCATTCCTAAAATGTTCTTCTCAATACCAAATACTCTATATAACTCAAATAAACCTACAAGAGAAATGATACCCATGGAAACCAAAAGTACATCTCCACCCGTAATAATCAGAAGTAACGCAAGCGCAACCAATACAATTCCGCTTAATAATCTTGTACGAAACATCTTTTAAACCTTTCCAAATCGACGATTTCGATTTTCAAATTCTTCTATACACTCAGCTAAATCGCTCTTTTTAAAATCTGGCCAAGGTACGTCTACAAAAATAAATTCGGAATAAGCAACCTGCCACAAAAGGAAGTTTGACAAACGTTCTTCTCCGCCTGTACGAATCATAAGATCAGGATCTGGGATATCCTTAGAATCCAAATAAGAATTAAATACTTCTTCTGTTAATTCTTCTGCCTTACATTCTCCCGTAGCCACACGTTCGCCCCACGCTCTGGCAGCACGAACAATTTCATCTCTACTACCGTAATTCAAAGCAATCTGAAGATTTAATCCCGGATATTCCTTCGTCTCTTCTTCTAATTCTCGAATCACCTTCTGCATTCCCGGTTCTAATCTGGTAATATCCCCAAGTATACGAATTCGCATACCATGTTTTTTACAAAGCGCCTTACATGTCTTCAGATAATTCGCCAAAATCTTCATAAGCGCATTTACTTCATCATCCGGACGATTCCAGTTTTCCGTAGAAAACGCATATAAAGTAAGATATTTAACACCTAAATCATCGGCAGCCTCACAAATAGTTTCCACATTCTTCGCGCCAACCGTATGGCCATAAGAACGCGGCATACCTTTCTTCTTGGCCCATCGACCATTTCCATCCAAAATAATAGCTACATGCTTTGGTACACTCATATTTTGCCTCCACATCTTCATAATGTAAAAATGGGCACTTACTGTGCCCATCGTTTACAAATTCATTCTTTATACCGTTAAGATTTCGTTTGTCTTCTTCTCAACTGCAGCATCAACTTCAGCAACATACTTATCTGTAAGTTTCTGAATATCCGCTTCTAATCCTTTAATTTCATCTTCAGAAATATCTTCTTCCTTAGATAATTTCTTGAATGAATCATTGGCATCTCTACGAATATTACGGATTGCAACCTTAGCATTCTCGCCAAGCTTCTTAACATCCTTTGCAAGTTCCTTACGTCTGTCTTCTGTAAGTTCAGGGAAAACAAGACGAACTACCTTACCATCATTTGTAGGATTAATACCAATATCCGCAATCATAATTGCCTTTTCGATCTCTTTTAATAAAGATGGTTCCCATGGTGCAATCTGAATCATTCTTGCCTCTGGAACAGATACATTCGCAACCTGCTGAATAGGAGTTGGAGCTCCATAATAATCAACCATGACACGATCAAGAATGTGTGGGTTCGCACGACCAGCACGAACATTGTTGTATTCATTGTATAAATTTTCCAAAGACTTATTCATCTTTGAATCATACTGTTCTAATCTACTATCCATACTTCCTCCTATGCTGTTACTATCGTTCCATTAAAAGAACCACTGATTGCCTTTACAATACTATCCTGCTCATTTAAAGCAAATACATACATTGGCATCTTGTTCTCCATACACATGATGGATGCGGTAAGATCCATAACTGCTAACTGCTGATCAACTACTTCCTGAATAGAAATCTTATCATAACGCTTAGCATCCGGATTAACCTTTGGATCACTATCATAGATACCATCTACTGCCTTGGCAAGTAAGATACCTTCCGCTTCAATTTCAATCGCGCGAAGTGCTGTTGCTGTATCTGTTGAGAAATATGGATGACCGATACCACCGGCAAAGAAAACAACCTTTCCAGCCTTGAATTCAGCATTTGCCAAATCCTTTGAGAACAATTTTGTCATCGCTCCACAAGCAAATGGTGTAAGCACTTCTGTCTGCATTCCTACAGAACGGAAAATCTCTGATACATAAATACAATTCATGATCGTTGCAAGCATACCAATCTGATCTGCCTTTGTACGATCAATGGTTTCGCTTGTACGACCACGCCAGAAATTACCACCGCCAATGACGACACCAACCTCTGTACCCTGATCAACAATCTTCTTTACCTGCGCTGCTACCCCTAAACAGGTAGCTTCATCAAAACCGGTATGTTTCTCACCGGCCAGCGCCTCACCACTTAACTTTAATAAAACTCTCTTCATTTTAAACTAATTCCTACTCGTTTACTTCAAATACTCTTTCAATATCTACATCAGCGTAGCTCTGAGATACCATACCTTCAATAACAGCACCGTTATTGATCTGTACAGAACGAGACTTGATATTACCCATAACAACTGCAGATGTATCTACAACTACTGGTCCCTGTACATCGATATCACCCTTTACCGCACCAGCAATAACTGCGGAGCTAGCTGCGATATTTCCGATAATTACTGAACCAGCAGCAACCTTAACTGTGCCAGTTGCAGCGATTTCACCTTCGATCTTAGCTGAATCAGCAAAGATTTCAGATGCACTACTGTTACCACGGATTGTACCTGTTACTACAAGCTTTCCGTTACATGTAACATTACCCTTAATTAAACCTTCAACATCAATAGATCCTGTTGATTCAAGATCACCATTGATTGTCATTCCATTTGTAATAACTGCCTTTTCCTCTGATGCATCAGCAGTTGGTGCCATAGCTCTAGTATTCTGAACTGGTGTAGTATTTACGTCCATTCTTCTTGTCTCCTTCTTTTCCACAACTTTTTCAACTTTATTTTCTACAGGTGCGCTTACAACAGGTGTTGGTGTCTGTACTTCCTGCTGTACGGCTGGTTCGTCAACCTTCTGAGCCACCTTTTCCAAAAGTCCATCCAATTTGGAAAGTTCAGAGTCAACGTCAATATCACCCTCTAAAGTATTGACCATTACATCGTCTTTTTCTTCAACCTCACCGCCAGGAGTTAACTCATTAACGGCATCTGAGAAATCTTCTTTAAAATCTTTGAAAAATCCCATTTTCTCTCCTCCAACCTTTAGTTTAAATCAGTCTGTAACGAAACATGTTGAATTACCGTTGTATCGTCACTAATCGGCAAAATCATTGCTCCCACAGACTGTAAAGATTCAATCAATTTCGGCAACGCCTGCACTGTCTGCGTCTTAGAATCTGCATCATGCAGCAAGACCACCGACGTTTTATATTTTACCACATCACCCATGACGTTTTCAACAAGTTCATCGGCTGTATATGCCTGTGATGTCGCGTCTCCACAAGATACATTCCAATCATAATAAGTAATTCCCTGAGAATTGAGATATTGGATATATTCCGTCATATCTGTATTACTCACTTTATTGCTGCTTCCACCCGGAAAACGATATAAGTTCGTCTCTACTCCGGTTGCATCATAGATTGTATTTTGAATTTTCGACAAATCTGCCTGAAATGCGTCCAGTGATGAATAAATATCACTGTACTGATGTGAATAGGAATGCATTCCTATTGTATGACCCTCATTTACAATTCTTTGATAACGTGCCGTTGATTCTTCATCCGATTTTCCAACCACAAAAAAAGTAGCTTTTACCCCATAATCATCTAAGATATCAAGAATCTCATCCGTGTTTTCACTCGGACCATCATCAAACGTCAGATACACTTTTAACGTATCATCGGCATCTGCCAGATTGCTCTCTGCCGTTCCATTCTGCGTCGTAACAAGCGCATCGGAAATATCCGATGTACTTGTTATATCTGCAGAAGAATCCGTCAGCGACGCCGACAAAACATTCACCTGATGTTGCAAGGAAATAACCTTGACTGTTAAAAATGCTAACAGGACCATCGAAATAATCATCCAGAGCGAAATCGTCCATACAATCATGGATTTCATTCTTTGTACTCTCTTACGTTTATTTCTTCTGTTCTGAATCTGCTCTTCTCTCTCCCCTGTTGTCATCACAGACCTCCAATATGAACCTTTGTTCAAAGAAAGGCACTATATTTCTATAGTGCCTTTCCATAAACAGTATATTAATTACATTAACTGCTTAGCTACTTCTTCAGCGAAATCTTCTTCCTTCTTTTCGATACCTTCACCAGTTTCGAAACGAACAAATTCCTTAATAGTAACTGTAGCGCCAACTTCCTTAGAAACTTCTTCTAAGTACTTAGCAACTGTCTGCTTTCCGTCAGCAGCCTTAACATAAGCCTGATCAAGAAGACATACTTCCTTAAGTTCTTTCTTAATACGTCCCTGAATCATACCTTCCTTAACCTTTTCAGGCTTCTGAGATTCCTTAGGATCGTTTTCGATCTGAGCCTTAAGAATTTCTGTCTCATGCTTGATGTATTCTTCATCTACATCAGCATCAGAGATGTACTTAGGATTTAATGCAGCGATCTGCATTGCAACGTTTGAAAGTGCTTCCTTAACTGCATCGTTAACAGTTTCTGTTTCAGCAGAAAGAAGAACACCAATTCTACCGCCACCGTGTACGTAAGAAACTACAACACCATTGTCAGCTGTAACCTTCTTAATACGACGGATAGAAAGCTTTTCTCCGATAACAGCAACCTGTTCTACAAGAGCATCGTTAACTGTCTTAGAAGTATCTGCCTTCCAAGCAGATGCAAGGAATGCATCCATATCTTCTGACTCAGCATCAAGAGCCTGTTCTGCAACAGCAGTTACGAAGTTGATGAACTTTTCATTCTTAGCAACGAAATCTGTTTCAGAGTTAACTTCAACGATTGCCGCTGTCTTGTCATCCTTCTGTGCAACGAGAGAAACACCCTCAGCTGCGATACGGTCAGCCTTCTTCTCAGCCTTAGCCTGACCCTTCTTTCTTAAAAGCTCTACAGCAGCGTCCATATCGCCATCTGTTTCGTTAAGAGCTTTCTTACAATCCATCATACCAGCACCTGTTAAATCACGAAGTGCCTTGACATCTTTAGCTGAAATTGCCATCTAGATTTCCTCCAATATATACGTTTTGTTTAAATTATTCCTCTACAGCTTCAACTTCTGCAGGAACTTCTTCACCCTGCTTAGCTTCAACTACAGCGTCAGCCATCTTAGAAACGATAAGCTTAACTGCACGGATAGCATCATCGTTACCAGGGATGATGAAATCAAGTTCTTCAGGATCGCAGTTTGTATCAGCGATACCAATTAATGTGATTCCAAGTGCATGAGCTTCCTGTACGCAGATTCTTTCCTTCTTAGGATCAACGATGAAGATTGCATCAGGAATTCTCTTCATATCAGCGATACCACCGATATTCTTCTGTAACTTTTCTAATTCCTTCTGAAGACCAGCAACTTCCTTCTTTGGAAGACGATCAAATGTTCCATCTTCAGCCATCTTTTCGATTGCCTTTAAACGTGCAATTCTGCTCTGGATAGTCTTGAAGTTTGTAAGCATACCACCAAGCCATCTTTCGTTAACGTAGTACATTCCGCAACGTTCTGCTTCTTCCTTGATAGTATCCTGAGCCTGCTTCTTAGTACCTACGAAAAGTACTGTACCACCCTGAGCTACGATATCGAACACTGCATTGTATGCATCATCGATCATACCTACAGACTTCTGAAGATCAATGATATGGATACCATTTCTCTCTGTGTAGATATATGGATCCATCTTAGGGTTCCATCTTCTTGTCTGATGTCCGAAATGAACACCTGCTTCTAATAACTGCTTCATTGAAATAACACTCATTTTAATACCTCCATGGTTCTTTCTTCCACATAGATCCACTCTGTCGGAAACCAAATTTTGGCACCCTCCGGCCGATCACTATGTGTGTGTTTTAAATAAGCCTTTGGTATTATAGCATAGGAATGTAACCTACGCAATAACCAAAGGCCTTTTTCTAAAAGAATTCTAATTCAATTTTCCCTGTGTAATAATTGTCGCGACTTCCTCGTAAGAACTTCCTTCCGGAATCGTATAGCTTCCGGGCTGAACAAAATTATCATAATTATTCGAATTCAAATATTTATCAAATGCATCTGCATCATCCACCAAACCGAGATTATATAAATTCTCCGAAACCATATGGGATGTTTCTCCATGATTTACCGAAAAATCAACCGTCTTCGCACTCGACGCTTCACCATTCGTGGTAGTATCTGCAGCTTCTGCACTCGACGCTTCCGTCGAAGCAGTAACATCCGTCTCTGTGTCTTCCACCGTTCCAGAAGTATCTGATGAGTCCTCCGTCTCTGTCAGCTCCTCTGTTGTATCTGTATCACTTTCCTCAGAATCTACCGACGTACGATCTTCCTCTGCTTCCGCTTCTACCATACCAAGCTGCTTTGCAGCCGCGATAATTTCCTCATCTGACATCTTTGGTTTTTGAATCGCATAGGAAACAGCAAAAATAAGTGTTGTAATCAAGATTCCAACACCCATTCCTCTTAAATAGTATTTCACTTTCATGCCATACCCCTTGTCTAGTTAAATAAGCCTAATACGAGTTTTACTTCTCCAAGTCCCACTCCCAGCTTCTTTGCTAATTCAATTTCAGAAAATCCCTGATTATGCATATCTATAATTTTCTGATTTAATTCCGCCCTGGAAATGTCACCGGAATTCGTATTGTTAGAATGATCATCCAATTCTTTTTGCAATTCTTCTTTCATAGAGTGAACCTCCTCGATTGGAGTTTCCTCTTTCACATATTCTGCAGGAATCTCTTCCATATTCTGCAGCGGAACAAAAGATTCCGGCATTTCTGAAAGTCTATCCCGAAGAGCATCTTCCATGTAGCGAATCTCTGATTCCATTTTTTGAAGAGTTGCAGTTAATTCCGTCACTTTTTCCTGCTTCTCATTCAACATGTTATACATAAACATCACTTCGTCATGAGATTTATTCATGGATTTCAATACGGTGTCTGAATACTCACCAATTTCCATTATTTTATCGTTTGTTTCTTTATCCGTTTTTCGATCCGTTTCTTCCAAAACATGATCCACCTTCTCCTGAAGGCGTTTTTCAAATTCCGATTCCAATTCCTTAAATTTCTTTTCTACCAGAATTTGAATCTCTTTCTCTGTTAATTTTTGAACCTCACTCAAATCCGAACCCGTCAGTTTTGATGTGATAAAGAAACTACCTAATATACTTAATGCGCCAATGGCAAGCATGCCTATTTCAAGCCCCGTCATGTTCGCTCTCCTTATATTTTTACGTCAAAAGACTGATATTTGTTCAACTTCTTTACAAAACCTTCTGAAGATTTCTCTTTTTCTTTCTTCTTCTGTTTCTTCTTTCCGTTACCGCCATAACCACGTCCATCGCCCTCTTCCGCATTCAAACTGTCTTTTGCAACATTCTCCTGCTCTTTTACGCGCGAAGCATCTTCAACAGACTGACGCTCCATCTGAACATTCAGATTCTGTTGCTGTAACTCCGGTCTAGCATCTTCTCTTGCCTTCACTTGAGACACTTCATTTGTATTCTGAATCATTCCATTCAGATCAATCGGACGAATTGACATGATGTACTCCTATCTAAGCATTCAAGAATCCCATATAATCTCCCATAACTTTCTTCATCTTATTCAATCCCTTTGTATGCAACTGGGAGACACGAGATTCTGAAACTTCAAGCACCATACTAATTTCCTTCAAAGTCATCTCTTCATAATAATACAATAAAATAACTTTTTGTTCCTTTTCCGTAAGTTGACTTAAAGCTTCTTGTAATTTTGCCTTTAATTCTTCTTTTGTAACATTCTCTTCTGGCTGCACAAATTGTGAATTTCTATGAGCATCCATCACAGGTTCATTCCCCTGCTCTACAAACTCATTTAATGATATCACATTTGTGACCTTAAGTTGTGACTGCCATGTTAAAAGTTCATCTCCAGAAACGCCAAGCTCCTCTGCGATTTCTTCATCACTCGCAGCTTTGCCTGTACGCATCTCAACATTTTTCATAGCTTCATCAATCTTCTTTTGTCTTTGCCTAACAGTTCTAGGTATCCAATCCATCTTTCGAATCTGATCCAAAATGGATCCACGAATTCGAAGGCTCGCATACGTTTCGAATTTAACTTCTTTGTCAAAATCAAATTTGTCTATTGCATCAATCAAACCAAAAATACCATAACTAACGAGATCATCGTACTCCACCATATTCCCTAAGTGAACGCACAGTCTCCCTGCTACGATTTTGACCAAAGATGCATACTCAATAATAATTTGTTCTCGTAACGCATCCGTCGGATTCTTCTGATAAGCATCCCATAATTTCTGTCTATCTACAGGTTTAGCCATATAGAACCCCCGTAATCATCATTCTGTCATTATTTTTCATCACTCGTCTGATTTTCGTCATGGAAGTCTTCAGGCTCTTCCCGGTTCTCACCTTCCTGATCCTGTTTCTCAGTCTCTTCTTGATCCACTTGAAAACCCTTATTAATAAACACTGTAATAACGACACCAATCGTCATAAAAACCAGTGCCGTCAATGCAAATCTTTTTACAAAAATTGCAAATCCCACGCCATTTACAATAGAAATGACGCAAGAAATGAAACATGCAATTAAAGTGATTATTACCGCTAACGGTTTCGTATTCATACTATGCTCCAATCAAATTGTCTTCGGAGGCTTTCCGACAGCCTTAATCACATAATCGCCCGTTTCACTATATAATTCAACAGTACGACCATAGTTAAGTCCCGTGTCCTCCGCAATCAAACGAACACCAAGTGCTTTCAGTTTATCCTTGCTCGCCATAGCATTTCTCTGTCCAACATTAATCGCAGCGGAACCAGACAGTTCGAACATCTTGGCTCCACCCGCTATTTTGGCAACCAGGCGACTCTTATTCGCACCCGCTTTCAACATATCGTCATAAAGTTTTTGAATTCCAGTATCTGCAAATTTTGCAATATTAGAATTATTTTTGATTTGTGTACTATCTGGCAACATAATATGAGCTAATCCACTAATTTTAGTAGACGGATCATACATTGCGATTCCAATACAAGAACCCAACCCTAATGTTGTTAAATTATCAGGCGCTTTGCATATTTTGAGATCCGCCATACCGACTTTTATCATCTGCCCCATAGCTAAACTCCCTTAAATCTGCAAACCAAGCGCCTTCAAAATCTTCTGATAAGATTCTTCTTCCGGCATAAGAATAAAGAATCCATTCATTTCCAGATCATCATCAAACTTCGTCTTAATCATCAGCGCATTATCTCCCTGCAAGCCAAACTGAACCGCAGGAACAGATAAAATTGCAGCCGCCATATCAATTGCAACAAATGGCACAGTCGGAGAAATGGTGAGATTCGTCAATCCTGACAATGCTGATAAATAAGAACTTGCAATAATATTTCCAACTTCCTTTATCGCAGATAGATCCATCTCATCAAAATCTTCCATGTAATCATAGTCTCTCATCATCAGACGATTTACTAAATGATGTGCGGAAGTCATATCCATAAGGAACATCATACTTCCATCAATATCTAATTCAACGCCTAAAAGAATACCAACGATTACTTCTTCTTCTGCACCAATTGCAGTCGTAATTTGTTCCACAGGTAGAAGCTCTACCTGTGGAACACTCATATCAATTTTTAAATTGAGCATATTAGAAATTGCAGTTGTAGCATTTCCAGCTCCGATGTTACCGATTTCTTTCAAGACATCAAGGTACATCTCATTTAATTCATCAAAACTCTTATCCGCTGACATAAATTCTCCTTTTCAACGAGATTAAGCATTTTCAACCGCATCAACAATAGAATAGACATCAAAGATAGAAATCAAATCTTCTCCATTCTTACCGATACCATTGATAAAGTTTCCATTGTCACCCTTTGTACTATGAACATTCTGATCAATGTCATCTTTACCAAGGGAAACTACTTCCTTAACCTCATCAACTACAATTCCTACCATTCCCTGTGCTTCAAGCTTTAAAATGATGATACGTGACGCCTTTGTAAATACATCATCCTCTAATCCCATTTTACGACGAGCACTCATTACAGGAACGACTTCACCACGAAGATTAATAACGCCTCTGTAATATGGCAAAGATTTTGGAACTCTTGTAATCTTCTGCATACGTACAATATTATCTACGTATGAGATATCAATTCCATATTGCTCACTTCCGATAGAAACAACAATATATTGCTTCTTCTCTTCTTCTACCACTTCTAAATTATATTTATCACTCATAAGTCCCCTCCATTAGAATAATGCGTTAACATCAAGGATCAATGCAACTTCACCATCACCAAGGATCGTAGCACCACTAATCAGCTTGTTATTTTCAATGACTTTACCCATTGACTTAATAACGATTTCCTGCTGACCAATCAGGTTGTCTACTACGATACCAGCGAAGCTATCACCCTTCTTAACAATAACTACAACAATATTCTCAGGATCTGCTTCCTTAGGAGGGCAATCCAAAAGATCATCTAAACGGATTAATGGAATAACCGTTCCACGTAAATGAATAACTTCCTTCGCCTGAACGTATTTAATCTCGCTCACTGGAATATTTTCAATATTCTGAATAGATTCCAATGCAATTGCATACTTCTCATCGCGAACCTCTACCATCAACGCCTGAATAATAGCTAAGGTAAGTGGTAATCGAACCGTAAATGTAGATCCCTGTCCAAATACACTCTTAACCTCAACATCGCCGCCGAGAGCCTCAATATTGGATTTAACAACATCAAGTCCTACACCTCGGCCAGAGATATCCGTAATCTTCTTAGCCATAGAGAAACTTGGCATAAATAAGAAATTGATAATCTCTTTATCTGTAAGGTTTTCAGCCTCTTCTTCTGATACGATTCCTCGTTCTACAGCCTTACGCTTAACATTTTCTGTATCAATACCATTACCATCATCTCGAACCTGAATAATGACATTGTTACCTTCCTGATAAGCAGATAAGAAGATAGAACCTTCTTCCGGCTTTCCTCTCTCCTTACGAAGTTCTGGAGATTCAATACCGTGATCAGCAGAATTACGAAGTAAGTGCTGCAATGGATCACCAATCTGATCTACTACAGTACGGTCAAGTTCTGTATCCTCACCAGACATATATAATTCCATTGGCTTACCAAGTTTTCTAGATAAGTCACGAATCATACGTGGGAACTTATTTACTGTACTCTCGATAGGTACCATTCGAACCTTCATAACAGATTCATGAAGATTTGTGGTGATTCTCTCCAGATACTCGATTTCTTCATGGAAACTCTGACTCTGGCTCTGATTATCGCCCATATTTGTGGAGCTCATCGCTACCAGTGAGTTCTTAGCGATAATCAACTCACTTACCTGATTCATAAGAGAATCCAACTTCTCGATATCTACACGGATTGTTCTAGAAGCAACCGGTTTATTTGTCTTTGGTTTTGCTGCCGGAGCAGATTTCGCAGGGGCTGGTGCCGGAGCTGCCTTTTCCTCTGCAGGAGCTGGCGCTTCTTCCTTCGCCTCTGGTGTAGCCTCTTCCTTTGGCTCTTCTTTTGCTTCTTCTGTCGCAGCATCCTCAGCAGTCTTTTCATGGAAATCTGCAACTGACACTTTATCGCCTTCTACAGAATCAATTTCAGAAACAGCACACATTGCCTTCTTCATTGCTTCCAAATCCGGTTCCTCATTCGTTGTTACAACGATATGGAACGTAAATTCAAACTTCTCATCTTCGATATCCTGTGCTGAAGGATCGTATGCGATAATTTCACCATAATCCTCTACTGCCTTAAATACAAGAAATGCACGCGCTGCCTTTAACAGACATTCCTTATTAATCTGAACCGTAAATCCATAAAGAAGTGATCCGGCTTCTTCTGCCTTTTTCATTGCTTCTTTCGTCTCTTCATCCAGATGCATGGATTTATAGTCGGATTCTTCTGCGTTATCACTTGCTTCTTTTGGTTCTTCTTTTGCTTCCTCGGCTGGTGCAGATTCTGCAGGTGCAGCTTCTCCGCCTTCCGCCTTTTGCAAATATTCATTCAACTTCTTAATCAAAACTTCATTATCTTCCGTTCCTTCATCAGAAGTCTGTTTTACAGTTTCAAGATATCCTTCAATTGCATCTAAGCAATCGAACAAAATATCAATCAAACCACTATTAATTTTTACTTTATCATTTCTAATTTCCTGGAACACATTCTCCATATCATGTGTAAGGTGCTGCATGCGCTTAAAGCCCATTGTACCAGCCATACCCTTTAAAGAGTGTGCAGCACGGAAAATCTCATTGATCGTATCCTTATCTTCCGGCTCATTCTCTAAAACCATGATACCATCGCTCAAGGCTTGAATATGTTCTGCAGTTTCATCGATAAAAATTTCCAGATATTGACTTACATCCATTAAACTCATACCCCCAGTTTCCTTGCTATCACACTAGCAATTTTCGTTATTCCAGCAGATTCATTTGATAATCCTCTCATATCTGCTGCTTTGGGCATACCATAAACTACACATGTTTCTTCTGATTGCGTTATCGTATAAATCTTTTTCTTCTGCCCTAAAGATTCGATTCCATCCGAACCATCCTGACCCATACCAGTCAAGACAACGCAAACAATTTCATCAAATGAACAAGTTTCCAGGGAACGATACATCACATCCGCACAAGGTCTCAGGTTGTTTACCGGCGGATCATCAAAAACTCTGCAATAGCATTGCCGATTTGCATTTTCTCTGATCTCAAGATGTCTGCCACCCGGTGCAAGATACACAATATTCGGTTGAAGGAATTCTCCATCTTCTGCTTCTTTAATACGCATCAATGATTTTTGATCAATTCTCTCCGCCAACGATTGTGTAAACCCTTTTGGCATATGCTGTACGATTACGACCGGCACATTTAATTTTGGTAACATCGGAATCAACGTATGCAAGGCCTGCGGACCGCCGGTAGATGATGCAATTGCAACCAATCTACGCGCACCTCGAAATACCTCTGTCGATTTGGTATTTCCAGACGAATTCACCGGACTCACCGGATTCTGTCGTGCCATCGGAGTTGTCGAACTACGCACAGTATTTGTCGAACCCATACTGCTTCGAACCGGATCTTCCTTCCTCGCCATACCGTCATAAGGAATCTTGGAAGCACTAGGTACCACAGGCTTTCCAAGCTTCAACAGTCCACGGATTCCACCAATTAGTTTTGTTTCAAATGTCGCTCTTTCTTCGGAAAAAAGTCGAAACGGTCTTACAACGAATTCCACGGCACCATATTGATTCACCGCAGTCTTCAAATCCGAATCCTCTTTTAACGAAGAAGTAACAATGATAATTGGTATCTTGACTCGATTCTCTTGCAACTTGCGTACTACATCCATGCCATTCATCTTCGGAAGGTACATCTCCATTACAAGACAGTCAAATCCTCCAGCGACTACTCTCTCATATGCACTTAATCCATCCATACAGCTATCTGTCACTTGTAAATCTGAATCTGCATTGATTATATCACACAGAACCTTTCTCACGAGTGCAGAGTCATCCGCAACCAAAATCTTTGCCATTTATCTCGTCCCTTCTTGACGCAATCTCCTCTCTCCTTCGAAGATATAGCGCACAATCAGCTCCTGATAATCCGTATCTTTAAATAGAATCTTTACACGATTCATATGCTTATTTGACCCTTCTAGCTTTTTCGATTCTAATAATCTTCCAACTTGCTCAAGAGTCTTCTTTTCGCCGCCCACTTCAATAGAAAATTGAAGATAAAGATACTTCACCTGACTCAGGTCGAACGATGATGAAAAACGCAATCCACCACCGCTGATATCCAATATAGTTCCATAACCACGAACCACCATTCCAGAAGGGCCTTCCTTCATACTGGTTCGAATTTCTCCCATCGATCCCAGTTTTGCATTCTCCTCAGACAATGCCGAATAAATCATCTGCACATTACAAGGAAATCTGTAAAACTGACGTCTCTGATACTTCATAAGCTCCGTCGTTAAAGTCGCTCTTAACAGATAAAAATTATCCTTCTTATAACGGTTAATAACCGTACAAGTCGCTTTATAAAGCCCATTCTCCATAATAAAGACAGCTTCATATTGCGTATTTACCGGTAATAAAATCACCTGCCCTCCCTGAATCGGCATCTGCATTTCAAACGTCGAATCATCCAATATATCAAATACAGACGTCAGGAAATTTGGCGCCTCATCATCAATATCATCCTGATAAGAATTCTGAATTACCTTTAAATCAATTTTTGTACCGGGTACCATCTCATTTAATTTCATAATCGCATTGCCTCAAATCAACATTTATTAACAAAATGATTAAACAGTTGGGAAATCCCCCAACGATAGGTATCCTGTCTTTGACCCATAAGTGATTTCGCAATCAACTCATACGCTTTCGACGCCCTTGATGTCGGTGCTTCCAGAGAAACTATCTTCTGTGACCGAACCGCCCTTTCGAGATTCGGATCAGAAGGAACCATACCCAAGTAGGAAATGGAACCGCCCAAGAACTTATTCGTCACTTGTTCCAGTTTCTCATATACCGCTCTTGCCTCTTCTGCCGAAGAAACCTTATTCGCAATCAATCGGATATTGGTTCCGTTTTGAACGAAATTCGGATTCTTATACAATGCCTTCACTAAAGAATACGAATCCGTCAGTGAACTAGGCTCTGGCGTCGTAATCAAAAGAACCTCCGGACTGGCAATCACAAATTCAAGTACCGTATCTGAAATCCCAGCCCCTGTATCTACAATTAATACATCTGTTAAATCATTTAGTTGCTGTAAGGAACGAACCAAATAATCAATTTGATCTCGTGTTAAATTGTTTAAACTAACAATTCCTGACCCCCCTGATATAAACCCAATACCTTCAGGCCCTTTTGTTATAATCTCTCGAATACTCTTACCCTGATAAATCAAATCACTAAGATTATATTCCGGCACAGTTCCAAACATTACTTCCACATTCGCAAGTCCAATATCCGCATCAAAAATAATAACTCGTTTCCCCATTCTGCGGAATTGAATTGCAAGATTCACGGCAGTATTGGATTTACCTACACCGCCTTTTCCACTTGTAATTGTCAAAACCTTCGCATTCGTTATATTTTTTTGATTTTTCTGTTTAATAACATTTCTCAGCTGCTGTGCCTGGTCCATTAATGACCTCCCAATAATTGCTTAACAATATGCTGAGTATCAACTACCTCCATGTCGTCTGGTACATTCTGACCAGTTGTGACGTATGATAAATCAGCCCCCGAATACAGTTTACAGTTTAAAATATTACCATAAGCTGTTGTCTCATCCAGTTTTGTAAAGATAAGACGAAATTTTGTAAATGCAGTATACGTATCAATAATTTCCTTTAAATCCTTATACTTCGTTGTTGAACTAAGAACTAGATAAACCGCTCTCTCGTAAGCAGGATTTAAATTCATTAATAACTTCTTCATATCCTCTTTCTGCTCCTGGTTCTTATGTGAAAAACCAGCGGTATCTACCAAAATCAAATCATGATCTTTTAATTTATCAATCGCATCATTGATTTCATCCGGCGAATATACTACAGAAAGTGGTGTATCTAAAATATTAGCATAGGTTCTAAGCTGGTCTGTTGCAGCAATTCGATACGTATCACTTGTAACCATCGCAACCTTTTTATTGTATTCCAGCTTATATTTCGATGCGATTTTCGCAATCGTAGTCGTCTTACCGACACCCGTTGGTCCAATTAAAAAGACAACCATTGGCTTCTTGCCACGAAACTGAATTACGGATGGTTTTCCCATATTTAAAACCAGTTTCTGATAAACATTGGATAATACATAATCCAAGCTGTTTCCAGAGGATAACACCTTGTCCATATCTTCAATCAACTGGTTGATATATTTCTCATCCACCTCATTCGAAAGAAGCACATTATAGAGCATCTTAACAAAAGCCATATTGGTCTGTCCTTTCGGAACGCGATCATTTCTATTTTGCGCTTCCACCTGCGGATTAATCTGCGAATTCATCTGCTGATTCACCTGTGGAGTCACCTGTGGAGTCATCTGCTGATTGACCTGGGAAGTCGTTTCTCTTGTCATATAATTTCCCTGGCTTGCCGGCTGAATGATCTTGGCATTTTTATTATACGTCTGTGCCTCTGTAACAGAAGGAATGGTTCCTGATTGAATCACCTCATTCACAGCCTTAAATGCCGACTGCAATTCATTTTCATTCACATTGTTTCTCGCATTTTGCATCAACGCCGAATCTCTTGGAATATCCTGCGTAATTTCCTGCGAGATATTGCCTTCCTGTACAGGAGGAACCTTAATCTCCTCATCTGCCGCAATGGAAATGTGACCGCCCTCCGCCTTGCTTTCGCGCTTTGCAGCCATCATTTCATTATCTCTCGCAACAGATTCGAAGCTCTTCGTCTTCTTCACGCCATCTTCAATTGCGGCTGTTACCTCATATGTACTTTTTCGGAAGATTCCAAATAACCCGGATGGGTGAATCTCCCTAATGTTCATTATTACGACCTGATCACCAAATTCATCCTTTGCTGCTTTGATCGCCTCTTCTTTCGTTGTTCCCTGGAACTTTTTTATGGTCATCTTAGCCTGTCACCATCCCTATTGATTGTAATTCTACATTCGGCTCAACTTCATTAAATGAAATGACAATTAAGTCTCTGTAGTAGTCTTGCGTCATTTTCTTAAAGTACATACGCACAATCGGCGAACAAACAACGATTGGCGTTTTACCTAACTGCTCAAATTGCTCTAACTTCTGACCCAAATCATCCACAATCGCTCTTGTTCTTTCCGGATCTAAAGTTAAATATGCACCTTGCTCCGTCTGTTTCACGGAAGCCATAATCTCTTGTTCAAGTTTTGGATCTAATGTAATTACGGAAGTCGTCTCATTTGCAGGGAAATATTTGCTCGAAATTGCCGCTCTAAGTCCCTGACGAACATATTCTGTTAAAACATCGGTATCTCTCGTTGCACCTGCATGATCTGCAAGGTTTTCAAAAATAGAAAGTAAATCTCGAATCGATACACCTTCAGAAAGCAAATTCTGCAATACCTTCTGTACATCGCCAAGTCCCATAAGCTTCGGATATAATTCATCCACCAATGCAGGATTAGACTCTTTCAAGTTGTCAATCAGGTTATTAACATCCTGTCTTGTAAGCAACTCTGCGATATGTGATCGAATCACTTCTGTCAAATGCGTTGCAATGATAGAAGGCGGATCGACAACGGTATAACCCAAGCTCTCCGCACGCTCTCTCTGACTCTCTGTAATCCAGATTGCCGGCAAATGGAAGGACGGCTCAAAAGTAGGAATACCCGTGATTTCCTCCTCTACATACCCCGGATCCATCGCCATATAGTGATCAAAGAGAATCTCACCTTCCGTAACCTGAATACCTTTTATCTTAATAATATACTGGTTTGGATTTAACTGGATATTATCACGCAAACGAATAATCGGCACAACCGTACCAAGTTCCAATGCGATTTGTCTTCGAATCATTACAACTCGATCCAGCAAATCTCCACCCTGATTTACATCAGCAAGCGGAATAATACCATATCCAAACTCCAACTCGATCGGATCGACCTGAAGCAAAGAAACCACATTCTCCGGTTTTCGAATCTCTTCGGCGGCCTCTTCCTCTTGCGTAACCTCTTCTTCGACCGTTCCGATACTAATCGATTTATCAATCGAACGTCCGGAGATTATCATAATCAAACCATATGCACCGAAAAGGAATACATTTAAAGGTGTCACAAGTCCCAACAAAATCATGGAAACACCAACGATATAAAGAACTCTTGGAATTCCAAATAACTGTTTTACTAAAGTACCACTAAAATCAGCTTCCTGTGATCCCTTTGTAACCAGAATACCTGTTGACAAGGAAATCAAAAGCGATGGGATCTGTGATGACAAACCATCACCGATGGTTAAGATACCATATTGCTGTATCGCATCACCGAATGCCAAGCCCTGATTCATTACACCCATAATGGTTCCACCAACAAGGTTGATTGCCGTAATAATCAAGCCGGCAGTAGCATCTCCCTTAACGTATTTTGTAGCACCATCCATGGAACCAAAGAAACTGGATTCCTTTTGAATCTTCTCTCGCTTATCCTTCGCTTCTTTATCTGTAATCGCACCCGTATTCAAATCCGCATCGATTGCCATCTGCTTACCTGGCATAGCATCCAATGTGAATCGTGCAGAAACTTCTGCAACTCTTTCAGAACCCTTGTTGATAACAACAAACTGAATAATAACTAAAACTATAAATACGATGACACCAATGACCAAATCGCCACCACCAACGAACTGGCCAAATGTAGTAACGACATTACCCGGTGCACCAGTAGATAAAATCAATCTCGTCGAAGAAACATTCAAAGAGATTCGAAAAATTGTTGTAAATAACAAAAGTGTTGGAAAAAAAGACATATCCAATACTTCTTCTACAAATAAAACATTGAGAAGAATGATTAATGCAAGCATGATATTCAATCCCAACATCACATCCAAAAGAAAGGATGGAATCGGTATAATAAAGAACATTACTGCAGCTAATAAATATGCAACAACGCCGATATCGGCCTTGTTAATACTCAAACTCATGTATTCCACTCCTCCCTATAATTTATCTATTTTATTTTACCAAATTTTGGCATCTATCGAAAGTATTTCTAAAAGTTTCCTTTCTTCTTATATACCATCGCAAGAATCTCTGCGACAGCCTCATATAATTCCGGCGGAATTTCCTCGCCTACATCAACCGTCGTATAAAGCGCTCTGGCAAGTGGCTTATTCTCTACGATATCAATATGATGATCTTTTGCTGCATCCTTGATTCTCTGCGCCAAATAATCCGCGCCCTTGGCAAGAACCGTAGGTGCACTATGATGATCCTGATCATACTTAATCGCAACAGCCAGATGTGTCGGGTTTGTAATTACGACATCCGCCTGCGGAACCGATTGCATCATTCTACGACGACTTGCTTCCTGCATTCGTCTCTTCTGCTGACCCTTGATCTGCGGATCACCTTCCGAATTCTTATATTCATCTTTTACTTCCTGCTTTGTCATCTTCATTTCATTTTTGAAATGAAGCTTCTGGTATACAAAATCAGCAACTGCTACAACAATGTAAACCAGACTAATCCTAAGCCCCGTATCAACAACAATCGAGAACACCAGCGATAATGCTCCATTCAGTGACAGGTCATACAAAACCAGTAATTCTGACAAATGATCCTCAATACAGGAATACGCAATATAGAGGATAACGAAAACCTTCAAAATAGATTTTCCTAGCTCAAACAATTGCTGTTTCGAGAACAAACGCTTTACACCACTGGCCGGATTTAATTTGTTAAAGGAGGGTTTCATTGTTTCCGGTGTGACTTTAAAGCCAATTTGCGCAACATTGGAAAGAATGGCAATTCCCACACCGGCTAAAAAGAATGGAAATATAACCAGTCCCATCTGACCAAAAACCTGCGTTAACAAACTACTTGCCGCCTGCGGAGACATACCGCTTCTATATAGAGAAGTATAATCAGGGATTAATTTTTCATATACCCATTCAAAAATACTGACAAATCGACCGCCCATCATCTGCCCATAGAATTTTAGCAGAAGAAATAGCGCAATCAGTTCCGCAGCATTTCCAACTTCTTTACTCTTTGCTACCTGACCTTTGTTTCTAGCCTCTCTTAACTTTTTATCTGTGGCTTGCTCTGTCTTCTCGCCACCCTCTCCCTCCGCAAAGAACTGGAGGTTATATCTTAGTACAAGTTCACTCATACTCTACCCCTCCTGATACATGCCCTTTACGAAAGTAACGATCATCGTCTTCATTTCCTTAAAAATGAAATCCGCAATATCCGGCAATAAGAAGATTGTCAGAAATAATACCGCAAAGCCAGCGAGAATTTTCAGCTGAATACCAACAGAGAACATATTCATCTGTGGCGCAACCTTTGCCATAATACCCAAAATGCAATTCATAATTAACATCGTAGCAAATACAGGCAGCATAATACGGAATGCAATTACAAAAGATTCCGTCATATAGTCAGTCATTCCCTGTAAAAGATAATCCGTTTCAAAGACTGCTCCACCAATAGGAATCAAAGTAAAGGATTCAATCAATGCGCGAATCAAATAACGATACATCCCACTTGCCAAAAGAAGCAGGTTCACGCCATAAAAATACATTTCACCTGTAATGGTTGACTGCGCATTCATCGCAGGGTTAAATTCCTGCGCCATTGATATACCGATATCCATATCGATAATATTACCCGCAAAAAGCAAAATATGGTTGCAGATGCTTGCGCCAAATCCAATCAGAAGCCCCGTTGCAGCCTCCTGTAATACGATCGCCGCATAGCCTATTACAGTCTCGTACGAATACACGGACTCCGGCTTCACCATATAGATTACAATAAATGACATAAAGCAGGCCGTACCGATCTTCACACGGTTTGGAACATTAGGCAGGCTAAAAAAGGGTGCAACAAATACAAATGTTGCAACCCTTATCAAAACCAATAAAAAATATTCAATTGTCACCAATGAAAAACTAGTTGTGACCATATCCCACTCTAATCAATATAAATACTAAAATCAGACCATAGATTCGTCATATAAGTTGTAAGATTCGTAAGAATCCATGAACCAAATACGATCAGTGCCAAAATAATACTCAAAACCTTAGGCACGAATGTAAGCGTCTGTTCCTGAATAGAAGTAACCGTCTGAAATACACTAATAATCAAGCCCACTACCAGAGAGACCAGTAACATAGGCGCCGAATTCAAAATAATATTGTAAAATGCATCCCTCATCAGGTCCAAGACCATAGCTTCTGTCATAGTATCCCTCTATTCATCAATAAAATGTCTTAACTAAACTTCCAATAATCAAACTCCAGCCGTCCGCAAGAATAAATAATAAAATCTTGAACGGAAGAGAAATTGTCGTAGGCGGAAGCATCATCATACCCATCGACATAAGTACGGAAGCAACAACCATATCAATGACCACGAAAGGAATATAAATCAAAAATCCAATCGTAAATGCTGTACGGAGCTCACTAATGATAAAAGATGGAACCAATACAGTAAATGGAACATCATCATAATCTTCATATGTGACATCCGCAATATCACAAAACAAGTTCAGATCCTTTGTCTGTGTCTGTCCATACATAAATTGACGAAACGGTTCTTCTGCAGCTTCAATCGCCTGTTCTTGCGTAATCTCTCCCGCATCTAACGGCTTAAGCGCATTCTCATTGACCGATTGAAACGTCGGCCACATGATAAATGCTGTCAAAAACAAAGCCAACCCAATCATTACCTGATTCGGTGGCGATGTTTGTGTTCCTATAGCGGTTCTGATAAAATGTAACACCACGATGATTCTCGTAAACGATGTCATCATGATTAGAATTGATGGCGCTAAGGATAAAACAGTTAATATCAATAAAATCTCAACTGTCGAGTTCAAAGAACCCGTATCGCCATCAAAAGAAAGCGTAAAACCAGTCCCACCACTTCCTGTGACACTATCACTAGCATTTGGTGCATTATCTGTTGCACCATATTCCGTCGCTTTCGATGTGAATCCAAAGCTCAAAGATAATGCAACAGAAAGCATCAAAACAGAAAGCAATAGACTTGCTTTACAGTATAGTTTCTTTATTTTTCTCATTATTATGCCTACTTTTTTGGTAAATGATCTTTAAATTTACCCAATAGTTCATCAAAATTCTGTCCTGTAGCACTTACCTGGTAATCAAGTTCTGTTTCCATCACCTGATCCTTGGTAAGCTCACCCAAGAGAGTTACTTCATCCTTGCCAACAGCAATAACAAAGTATTTGTCCTCTCCTGCCTTTACAATCTCAACCATCTTATTCGGAGCAACTTTAATTACTTCTACGATAGCGAGATTCTTATTGTAAGAATGTGCCTTTTGGTATCCAGAAATCCACTTTGTAGTGTAATACGTAATAAATAACACAAATGCAAATATTGCGATTGCAACTAAAAGCTGGAAAATACTCTCCCCAGTAGAACTCAATAACATATTAGCCAATTACTTTTTTAACCGCTTCCAGTACACGTTCTGCCTGGAATGGTTTTACGATAAAGTCTTTTGCACCAGACTGAATAGCCTCAATAACCATTGCCTGCTGTCCCATTGCAGAGCACATAATAATGGTCGCATTAGGATCCTTTGCCTTAATTGCCTTTAATGCCTGAATTCCGTCCATTTCTGGCATTGTAATATCCATAAGTACAAGATCAGGATTTGTTTCAGCATAAGCATCTACTGCCTTTGCTCCATTTTCGGCTTCTCCTACAACATTGTAGCCATTCTTTGTGAGAATATCCTTAATCATCATTCTCATAAAAGCTGCATCGTCACAGATTAAAATATTCTTTGCCATAACTTCATTCTCCTTTTATTTCATTATTTCTGTAATTCTAATACCAAAAGATTCTTCAATAACAACAACTTCGCCCTTAGCAACGTATTTACCATTGACTAAGACATCTATTGGTTCACCAGCAATCTTATTTAATTCAATAATTGTTCCTGGCGCGAAGTCCAAAATATCTTGGATCGACTTATGTGTTCGTCCAAGTTCTACCGTTACTTCCAACGGAACGTCCATAATCAAATCAATATTTTCTGGACTATACTGCATTGGATATGCACCGGTAAAAGGTTGAAACTGTGCAGGTTGTACATTCACCTGTTGCTGCGGCGGAACCTGCATCATAGGCTGGCCCATCATAGGCTGACCCTGTGGAGCCATCTGTGGTGGCGGTGCCATCTGAGGCGCTGCCTGTGGCTCTGGAGCAGCGGCTGCAGGTGCAGGAGCCGGTTCACTATAGGTATCCTCTTCCACCGTTGAATCGGAATCATCTGCCATACTTTCTGTTACATTACGGCACATTTCCTTAACCAACGAAATAGGATACAACTGCATCAATTTACTGTCTACCAAATCACCAATCTGGAGTCTAAATTCAATCTTAACAAAGGTACTCTGTAAGAACGAATCAATACTAGACCCATCATCGGATTCATTCATATCTAACAAATCCGATGTCGGCGGACTGATATCAACCATTCGGTTTAACATAGATGACAGAGATGTTGCAGAAGAACCCATCATCTGATTCATCGCTTCACTGATTGCACTTAAATGAATCTCTCCGATTTCTTCATCCAGCTCTGTACCATCGCCACCCATCATAAGGTTTGTAATGACTTTTACATCACGTTCACGAAGTACTAAAACATTACTACCATCTATTCCTTTAGTATATCCTATACGTATCAAAACGCAAGGTTTTTCATATTGTTCTATGATATCATCCCATGTAGCCTCGGAAACAACCGGTGTCGAGATCTCAACTTTTTTATTAACAAGAGAAAACAATGCAGTCGCTGCGGTACCCATACAGATATTCGCAACCTCCCCCATCGTATCCATCTCTTCGGAAGAAATGCTCTCTCCACCACTATCACTAGGCGCAGCATCGCCGCCGCCAGATTCACTCGCAGCAAACAGTGCATTTATTTCTTCTTGGGATAAAGACCCATCACTCATCTGACTGCTCCTCTCTTATAACTGATGTAACTCGTACTGCATAATTCTTGCCGGAAGAACCCGGTAACGCAGTAAACTTCTTAATGTCTCCAACAAAAACATTTAGATCCTGATTCACTTTTGAATCCAATCTAACAATATCTCCCACCTGTAAGCTAGCAAAATCAGCTACTGAAACACTACTATTTCCAAGTACAACTCTCACCGGAACTGCAGCTTTGGAAATCAAATGCTCAATCGAATCTGAATAGCTAACATCTGTTTTCTCCTGCATGTTTGAATACCAGAATTTTGTATTCAATTTATCCATAACAGGTTCCAGGGTAATATACGGAAGACAGATATTCATCAATCCCTCAACATCACCAATTTTAATATTTATTGTAATAATAGAAATCATCTCCGAAGGAGAAATAATCTGAGCAAACTGAGAATTCGTCTCAATCCTCTCAAGTCTTGGATGTAAATCCAAAACGTTCTCCCATGGTTCACGAAGAAGTTCTACACATACCGTCATAATACGCTCGATAATAACGAGCTCAATCTCGGAGAAATCTCTTGTTTTATCAAGAGGTTCTCCCTCTCCGCCCAGCATACGATCCACAATCGCATAGCCAAGCTTTGGTGCCATCTCCATAATAACACTTCCTGTCAATGGAGAAAAATCAACAACACCTAAAAGAACCGGATTCGATAACGCATTAGAAAATTCCATATACGTAACCGCTTCTGAATTCATCACCTCAACCGAAATATTCTTTCGAAGATACACCGGCAAATTCGTGGACAACAATCGTCCATAATGTTCAAAAATAATCTCTAGTGTACGTAGATGTTCCTTTGAAAATTTTGATGGTCTGGAAAAGTCATAGTTCTTTACTTGAGCCTCTCCACTCTTTTTCATTTCCTCAACATCTACATCACCGCTACTTAAAGCTTGAAGCAGATTATCTATCTCACTCTGAGACAAGACATCACTCATGACTTCTCACCACCTTACTAACTACTCGCATATCAATCTTATTGTGGGGTGAAACTAGAGAACCCAACAGTAACAATCAAATCCTTGCCAAATTCATCCTGATATTTCTGCAAAATTGCCTGCTGAACAGCTTTTTGATCAGCTTCAATTTCCTCTAATGTATAAGATGAAATAACATCATTTGCAACAGATTTCAAATAAGACTCTTTTGTACCATCCGTAAGAGCTGTACCATAAGTTGCATAATTCTCGCTCTTATTATTCACCTGAAGAACAACACCTACAACTGCATAATGCTGAACCCCATCGGAGCCCTTCTTTAAAGCAACAGTTAAGGTGTCTGAAAATGCGACATCTGTTAAATCCGCCTGATCATAATCACCAGTAGCCGCAGCATCACCAGATTCCAAATCCAGGTCGATGGCCTCTGTCACTTTTGATATTAATGCATTGGCATTCTGTACCTCTGGCAAAACAGCAATTGTAAGAACTGCCGTCAAAACCAGATTAACTAATACTAACGCAAAAGTTATAACTGATAGTAAACTTCTTTTCATGTCCTTTCCTTCCCTCTACTCTATGTCTTGCGAATTATACGAATTATAGATTTTAATTTCTACTCTTCTGTTTCTTGCACGACCTTCTGGAGTTGAATTATCAGCAATCGGATTATATTCACCACGACCAGCTGAAACAATATGTGACGGATCAATACTCGTCACCGACCTAATATATTCCGCAACACGTAATGCTCGATACATCGAAAGTACATCATTACTCTCATACTTCGATGAATTGATCGGAACATTATCCGTATAGCCCTCAATCTGAATCGAACTAGAATCATAAGATTCAATAATCTTTGCTAATTTATCCACTAATGGTAATGCTTCTTCCTTCACTTCCGCTTTACCGGAATCAAAAAGAAGAGCTCCATTCAATGTGATCAAAACGTACTGGCCATTAAAATCAAGTTCTACTTGATCTTGTATTCCATACTGTGCCAGAGCCTCTTCTACTTGTTCTGCCATCTTTTCAGATTCTGCAAGCGCAGCAGCTTCTACTTGCTCCGCAGCCTGTTCATCTGTCATCTCACCAGCATTATCTGTTCCCGTATCGCTGGCATCAATCTCGCTACCTTCCGATATACCCTGCGCCTGTCCTGTATCTCCGTAATTCGTCTCAGTTGAATCCGCATTATTACCCTGGTTTTCTGTATCACCCTCATTCGCGGTAGATGCATTGAAATAAATATCAAACTGTTCCAACGCACTTACACCAGAAGAAATCAGAGCACCATCTGTCGTACTTACCGTTGTTCCACCAGCCGGCAATACAGAAAATGTATTTTGAAAAGATTGAATAACCATCTGCATCTTTTCTGCATCAACCGTTGACATGGAGAACAACAATACGAAGAAGCAGAGAAGCAAATTCATCAGGTCACTAAAGGTGGCCATCCATGCAGGCGATCCTTTCGGTGGATCTTCTTGCTTCTTTTTAGCCATCCTTATTCACCCCCGCCGTCACCTTCGCCAACGCCTGCTCGATCAGCAGGTGGAAGGAAGATCTTCAACTTTTCTTCAATTACTCTTGGGTTTTCTCCAGCCTGTATACTAAGTAATCCCTCGACAATAACTTCTTTTGCTGCAATTTCAATGGTATTATCCATAGCAAGCTTCGCACTTGTAGGTCCAGCAATCCAGTTTGCAATCATCGAACCGTACATCGTTGTCAGTAACGCAACCGCCATAGCCGGTCCAATAGAAGAAGCATCGGACATGTTCTGAAGCATGATAACCAGACCAATCAGAGTACCAATCATACCCCAAGCAGGTCCCATCTCACCCCATTTGTCCCAGAATGCAGTAACCTTCTTATGTCTTGCTTCGATAGCCACAAGTTCTGATTCCATAATGGCTCGTACCAAATCCGGATCCGTACCATCGACAACCAGCATGATACCCTTCTTTAAGAAAGGATCTTCAATTCCGTCTGCCGCCTGTTCCAGTGCGAGCAATCCCTCTTTTCTAGATGTGTTTGCCAATTCCAGCATATTCTTGATACTATCCACCGGAGCTGTAATCGCCGGTTCCTTGATTGCCACACCAAGACTCTTTAATCCATTTATGAAATCAGGGAGTTTAAAACACGTCAAAGTAGCAGCTAACGAACCACCAAGCGTGATAATAATAGATGGAGCATCAATGAAAATGCCAATTGATGCACCACCGGAAATGATACCGAAAATAATCATTACACCGCAAAGTGCAATACCTGCTAATGAAGCTATATCCAAAATAATTCACCTACCCCATTTAACAAAATCTGTAAAACGCAATAATTCCGCCTTCTACACTTACTCTAATATTACTAAATTTTTCTATGCTTGTCTACTAATTTTATAAAACTCAAACAAATGTAACCCTTGATTTTATGGGCATTGCGGGCATTTCGCCCAAGATTGTGCTAAAATTTTACACAATTTTAATATTTTCCTAGATGTTGTCATGTTTCAAATGATAATTTACTCTCCTACACAACATCTAGAAAAAGGGTCGGGAAATCAAATCCCGACCCTCCATAATCGTAAATTCAAAACTTTTTTATAGATAATCAACAAACTTATCTCTTAAGATTTGTTAATTCTTCTAACATCGTATCTGATACCGTAATAATTCTTGAATTTGCCTGGAAACCACGCTGTGTTGTAATCATGGATGTAAATTCCTGTGCCAGATCTACATTGGACATCTCAAGCTGTCCAGTAAGCATTGATCCACCATCTGCCGTTACATCTACACCGATTCCATCAAACTCACCAGAGTTCAAAGTCTCACCATAGCAGTTATTTCCAAGACTTTCCAAACCTGATGCATTGGAAAACTGTGCTACTGCAATTTGTCCCAATAGTACGGTATTACCATTATCATATGATCCATAAATCTCACCAGATGTATTAACCGAAACACCTGTCAAAGCACCAAGCTTCTTACCTGCACCAACGGATGCATTTGTTACAGAACCTCTATCCATACCAGCTGTAGATGTACCACCATTATCCTGATTGAGAAGTGATGAGAAATTCACATCAATATTGGAGAATGGGCTTGCATCAACAGAGCCATAAATTGCTGTTCCAAGAACATCCAGGTTCATCGTTACAGACTTTGTTCCAGCCTCTCCGATGTAAGAAAATGCACCGGTTGCTGTATCAAACTGTAATGTGAAATAATCTGTCGTAGTTGTCGCAGTACCACCCTGATTATTGGTATGACCAAAAATACTTGATGTAGCAATACCATTTTCTGCGAGCAATTCATTGTTATCGCTATCATAGATACCTACAAGCTTTACGCGATAAGTTCCCATACCAGCATTTGCATCATCCGAATATAATGCAAATTTTGCTGTATATGCATATCCCAAATCGTCATAGAAGGAGAAGCTCATAGCATATCCTTCATTCGCCTGCGGATTATCGATGTCTGAAACAATGATGTTTTTATCATTCTTATCAACGATACCGGAAGCGTATGAATTCTCAGTAGCTTCTGGATTTGATGTCATATTTGCCGGTGACATAATTCGAAGAGAAGAAACGGTATCTTTACGAATACCAATAGAACCATCTTCGTTGGTTACTGCCTGCCAACCCTGTACCAAGTATCCAGTTGATGCCATTGCAAGGTTACCATTTCCATCGATATAGAAAGAACCTGCTCTGGTAAATACATTACCTGCACCATTGTTGACAATAAAGAAATTTGTAGAATTGGAATCTACTAACTTGATATCAAATGCATTACCTGTACTTTCAGAAGCACCTGCAGAAGTAATGCTGATCTTTGTAGATCCTGTAGCTACACCAAGACCGATCTGCTTCGCATTGGTACCACCGGTTGTTGCTGTAGCACCGGATGCTGCCTGTGTTGTCTGGTACATGATGTCGCTAAATGTTACGGCTGAAGATTTGAACGCAACCGTATTAACGTTAGCGATATTATTACCGATAACGTCCATTTTTGTCTGGTGGTTTCTAAGTCCGGAAACACCAGAGTAAAGTGATCTCATCATAATGAGTGACCTCCATTTGCGCCTAAAGTCTACCACATCTGTCAGTCCGTGGTAAAAGCTTCCATAAGGTCCAGCTTTTAAACTATAACGGCGCCATCTATATTAGTATAAATATTGCTTGCTGTGGAGTCATCCTGATCCATAGCGGTTACAACTGTATGACTCGGAACATTTACAATAAATGCTAACGAATCAACAATCACCAGCGAGTCATTAATTCCTTTTTCGCTCGCTGCCTGAACTCCTGCATTCAGTCGTTCGCTTTGTTCAGCAGATAGTAAGATGTCTCTTTCATCCAATCGCTGTGCTGCATGCTTTGAAAATTTAACAGAAGGAACCTGATTTGCCTCGTTTAACTGATTTCGAAGCACGTCCTGAAAGGATGTTATCTGATCTGATGATGAAGATACTGCTTTACTATTCTGCGGCAGATACTGATTTTGAATCTGCTCAATGGAAGCGTATGAATTTCTAATCTGATTCATGTATCTAACATCTCCTATTCTATTCCATTAGAATGCAACCTACTCCGTTACAGACGATTCTGTCGTTCCACTGGTGGTTGTCTCACCATCCGTTGTCGTATCTGCACTAGAGCTTTCAGTAGTATTATCGGCAGCTTTCTGTAATTCCTTAAGTCTTGCCTCTAAACTTTCTAATGTTTGTAAATCTGAAGTCTGTACAAACTGTTTTGTATAATTATCCATTGAATCATACAATGTTCTCGCTGCTGTAATATTATCCAGCGCGTCTTTATCTGTTAATGTAAGATTCTTAACTTTTGGCAACTTCGCTACAATCGCATTAAAGGAACTTGCTGTAACATTGGCTTCGTAATACTGGCTATCCAAAACGTATTCTACATTTGCAGGATCATAAAGCTTGTCATTTACAGACAGATAAGTCTTACCATCTTTTACCTGTGTATAATCGACCTGACCTACAATTTCCTGTCCTTCATCGGTAAGAATTGTTACATACTTTCCAACCAGATTCTGTGTGCTCATTCCTGTCATGGTAGCATTCATCTCTGTCAAAGAAGATACCTGCGTAAAGCTGGCAAGTTCTGATACATATTCTGAATTGCTGGTTGGTTCCAAAGGATCCTGATACTGCATTTCTGCAACTAAGAGTGTAAGAAATGTATCTTCATCCACCAACGATTTATTATCCGTCGCTGCAGCCTTATTAATTGCCGAACTATTCGTTGTATCCGTAACGGTCTGTTGAACCTTACCATCAACAACCTGTGCTGTGATTCCCATATAATCTCCTCCTTAGGCCATATAATTTACAGTATTACCATTGTCTTTCATAATCTGTGCCACTAATTGTTCTTCTTCTGACATCAATCCCTGCAGATTGTCCAGATTATTCAAATCAATATTTCTCATACGACCATTCTTCTGATTATTTTTGTCCTGTTGCATGAGATTTTCCGCGTCTCTCCGCTCTTGATCGGAAGCTCTTTCTTCCAGGTTACGTTCGAACTCATGTGTTCCAACAGATACCTCAACAGCATCAATTTTCATGCCCTGCTGATTCATATTCTCTTTAAATACAACCAGCTGATTTTCCAATGCATTCTTAACAGCTTCATTCTCTGTATAAATTTTTGCACTGATTTGACCGTCCTTTGCGGTCACCTCCATAAACAATTTACCTAAATGTTCTGGATTCAATACCATTTCCATGGTCTGGACTTCTTCCGTGATTGTCACTTTTGCCTGATTAACAATATCTGTAATCATGCGCTGCACATCTATTTGAGAAGTAGTTGTTGTTGTCGTTGTTGCCTCTACCGAAACAGATTCCATCGTCTGGGTAAAGGTTGCGGAAGAATGAAAAACAGTCGGTGATGGATCTCTCTCTGCAAGGGATCTGTCTAACAGTTCTTCCTTTGCCTGATCTGTTCCATTCTTTGTACTTTCATCCGGTGTTTCCGAAGGATCTGTTGTTGTAACAACTTCTGCCTCAGGCTCCACCATTTCCACTGTTTCGTCTACAGGAAGTTCTTCCACTTCTGCTTCCGCATTGGATACAACCGCTGTCTCCGTTACCACTGTAACCTCAACCTGGTCCTCCTCTACCGGTTCAGAAACCGGATTCGCATTTAATTCCTGAATCTTCTGCTGCAGTTCCTTCGGAAGGTTTTCAAACACCTCTGGAGTCACATCTTCTAAGGTAAATCCAAGTTCCTGCAGTTCAAATGTAACTTCTTCCAAAGTGATTTCGTTATCCTTCGGTTCTGTTAATGCAAGAATATTCGAAACATCCATTCCGATTTCTTTGGTTAGGCTTTGAACAACATCATTAGCGTTTGAAAGAATCGATGAGATATTCTCATCTAACAGCATTCCTAGAGAATCTGTATTTCCAGTTAATTCACCAACTACTGCCACAAGATTCTGTGGCTGCATCAGATCTTGTATCACAAGACCCATAGAATCCAAAAGATTATCCAATTCTTCATCGGAAATGCCAAGCTTCGATTTGAGTTCCTCACGAATCTCAGAATCAAACTTCTCTACCGCTTCTTCTGCGGTATCTTTCGCCTCTTCCATAGCGGTTTCTTTTGATTTTAGTTTTGTTCCAACTTTCTTCTCAAACTTATATGTATCTCTGTCATCCTTATCAGATGCCTTCGACACATTCGAATCCTTTCTCTCGGCAGCCTCCGTTTGTGCCTTAGAATCGGCGTTAACATTCGAAATCGATTTTGACATCATCTTTACGAAATCTTCGCCACCTGCCTCAGTTTTATTTCCTGCATTTGCAGATACTTTCTGAGTATTGATTGGCACATTTACGATGCTTGCACTTGTCATTCGCATCCTCCTTTCTTAAATTTCATAATTTATATTCTAAGGCTGCATCATTTCGGTCACTTGAGCGGCAGTGTCCGTATCCATTGCAGCAAGAATATCACCTCTAGCCTGGGAGCTCATATTCTCAAGTATTTCAGCAACCAGAGACAGATTATCTGTCATCGAATCAAAAATCTTTGCTGCTGCTGAAGGATCCATAGCGGAGTATGCCGCTACATAATCCGAAATCTCCTGGCTTGTCTGTTCCTGTTCCACAACCTGCTTATAAATTGCAGCTGCATTATCAGGCTCAATCGATTCATAATACTCTTTATATGTATCTATATCGGGTGCATTGTCGTTATAGACAACCTCTTCGTAAAATTTTTCTTTCGTTTCTTCAAAAGCTGCTTCATTTTCTTTGTATGTTTGCAATTCCGCAGCCTGTGCCTGAAGATCCGCAATCTCCGCAGCTGTCGCATCATTTGATGACTGCGCATCTGCCAATTGCTGTTCTAATTCCTTAATTCTAGCAACCGCTTCATCCACGGTACTAAACTGATAGGCGCTATCTTCTTCTGCATATTCCTCCGACTCCGGAAGAATTTGATTAATCACAGGAACGTCCTTCAAAACAGGATATAAAACGGTAGATCCAAATCCTCCAACATCCATCTTGATTAAAAGGCCGAAGATTACGAGCCATACAGCGATAATCATAAGCGCAACTAAGGCTACAATAATCTTGCCGCCTACGCCGCCTTCGTCCTCATCCTGCCCTTCTCCATCCGGGCCTTCTTTTCCGGCTTTTTTCGCTTTCTTCTTCTCTTCCTTTTCCTGTTTCTTCAAAGCCTTCTTTTCCGCCTTTGACAATTCCTTTTCTTCTTCAGCCATAATAATTCTCCATCTTATTTCTCATTTTCTATGCGATATGTATAACTAACCAGCTCATCTGTCGCCTTGCTCTCTTCTTGTGCCAGTTCCTGCTTAAATTCTTCAAATGCCTTCTCTTTCAGATTCTCATGCGTCTTACGATCCTTCATGATATCATCCAAACGCTTTCTGGCTATTTCCACACCCCTCTGCGCTTTTCGAACTTCAAGCATCTGGTTTTTAACCAAAACCTTCATGGAATCAATAGCAGCCTTCGTTGTATGAATCTCTTGTAAATCAAGCTTTCCTGCATTTAATTCCGCAAGTTTTGACTCATACCCCGCCCTTTGCACAAGCAATTGTTGCAATTTTTTCTGCTCTTCCTCCAATTTTGCATTTGCAAGACTAAAATTCGCTCTTTCCTGGCTCTCCAGTTTTTCTGTGACATCCAGAATATTTTGCATACGATACTTAAATTTCGCCATATCCTATCTCCCTATCTAGAAATGTTTACGCCGTAATCATTTCTACGGAACCGGCTCAGAAGCCTCTTCCACAGGTTTTGGCTGCGGTGGCGGGAACATTTCTTCCAAACGATTGACAATATCTTCAAAAGCAAATTTCTCATCCGTTGCCTGAAGCAGGAATTCATTTACTTCATCAATCTTAGAAACAGCATAATCAATATTCTTGTTTGAACCCGGCTTATAGGCTCCAATATTAATCAAATCCTCTGCCTCCTGATAGGTCGCCATAACATTCTTCAGCTGACCGGCAGAATATTTATGAGGTTTATCTGCAACCGCAGACATAACTCTTGAAATCGACTGCAACACATCAATGGCAGGATAATGATTTCGCTGCGCCAACCGACGATTCAACATGATATGACCATCCAAAATGGATCTCGCCGTATCGGTAATCGGCTCATTAAAATCATCTCCATCTACAAGAACGGTATAAAGCCCCGTAATGGAACCGCGATCCGAATTACCTGCACGCTCGAGGAGCTTTGGCATCTCCGAATAAACGGATGGCGGATAACCTCTCGTAACCGGTGGTTCGCCGGATGCCAGTCCAATTTCACGCTGCGCCATGGAAAAACGCGTCAAACTGTCCATCATCAGAAGGACATCCTTGCCCTGATCTCGGAAATATTCCGCAATTGCTGTCGCTGTCATAGCCGCCTTTTTACGGATCAATGCCGGCTTATCCGATGTTGCCACAACAACAACGGACCGCTTCATGCCTTCCTCCCCGAGGTCATGTTCCACGAATTCACGAACCTCTCGACCTCGTTCACCAATCAACGCAATGACATTCACCTGCGCCCTTGTATTTCTAGCAAACATACCCATCAGGGTACTCTTACCTACACCAGAACCCGCAAAGATTCCAATACGCTGTCCCTTACCTACGGTAATCAGGCCATCTACCGCCTTTACTCCAAGCGGAAGGACTTCGGAAATGATAACGCGGCTCATAGGATCCGGTGGTAACGCATCTACCGGATATTCGACCTCTAATTCGATATTCTCCTCATCTTTTATATCGGTCGGTCGGCCAATTCCGTCCACTGTATGTCCAAGTAAGCCATCTCCAACCGGAATGCAAAGGGGATGTCCTGTATTCTCAACGATACAACCGACTCCAACGCCTTCCATACTTGTATAAGGCATAAGAAGAAGGACCTTGTCACGAAATCCTACGACCTCTGCCATGATCCTTCTATCATCCGATGTGATAATCTCACATAAATCATTTAATTTTGCACTAGGGCCCAATGACTCTATCGTAAGCCCAACAACTTTTACAACTTTCCCCAGCTTATTGAAATACGTATTCTCAACCAGGTTATAGTACTTATTTGCATCAAAATCCATCAAATCAGTCCTTTAACTTAGTGATCTTAAATCTTTGATCAGATTTTCCAACTGAACGCCTAAACTACAATCAAAGATGCCTCCATCCGTCTCAATAATACATTGACTCTGATCTAATAACGGATCTAAAACAATATCTACCTGTACATCAGATCCAACGCGATCCTGCAAGTCAACCTTGTTATTCTCCAAAAATTCGTAATTATATTCACTTACCTTGATCTGGAAAATTTTACTGCCTTCAATATTTGAAAGCGCATTATCCACTAAATGAAGCACAATCTCTTTCTTATCTGCAAATTGCACCAGAAATACTTTTTCCACAACTTCCGTAATAACATCTACCAGATCATGTTCCATACCTTGTTGCCTGTCTTTTAATTCCGCATTCATCTGGTCTCTCTCTGCCTGAATCTCAGCTCTGGCCATCTCCATCTCTTGTGTTGCTCTTGCCATGCCATCACGATAACCCTCGTCATGCCCGGAAGCAACCGCATTCGACCTCATTTCCTCTGCCTGATTCATGGCATCCTGTAAAATGGAGTCCGCTTCCATTCGAGCCTGATTCAGAATCATCTCCGCTTCTTCCCTTGCCTGTTCCGCATAATCAATTTGAGGCTCTTCTTCCTGAACCTCAAATTCCGAAGGGTCTGGGACTTCTACCACGGGATTCCCCTCTTCATCAAGCACTGGATTCCCCTCTTCATCCAACACGGGTCTCGGTTCCATCATCTGACGAAAAGCTTCTTCTTTGGCCTTCTGCTCCATTTCTCTCTGAAGTTCTTCCATACGCTCCTGAACCAAATCATTCGAATTGATTATCAATTCGTCATCGGAATCAGGTTTAATCTGCATCTGATAAATAATATTTCTAGACAACCAGATCATCACCTCCACCTCTAGAGATTACAATCTCGCCGGCGTCTTCTAGCTTACGAATAACCGCAACAATCTGCTGCTGTGCTTCTTCTACATCCTTCATACGTACAGGTCCCATGAAATCCATATCTTCCTTAACCATAGATGCCAGTCTGGATGACATATTTCGGAAGACAACATTCTGTACCTCTTCATTCGAACCCTTTAATGCAACACCAAGCGTACTGTTATCTACATCACGCAGCACTCGCTGAATGGCACGATCGTCCAAAAGGAGGATATCTTCGAACACGAACATCTTCTTTCTGATTTCTTCCGCCAATTCTGGCTCGTCGATTTCGAGAGATTCCATAATACGTTTTTCTGTACCACGATCTACGGCATTCAAGATTGCAACTGTCGCATCTACACCACCTGCAACCGTGTAATCCTGGTTGATCAGAGAAGAGAGTTTTCTTTCCAAAATACGCTCAACCTCCTTAATGATTTCAGGACTGGTTCGATCCATAAGAGCGATTCTCTTTGCAACATCTGCCTGCATTTCCGGACTAAGCGCACCCAAAATCAGGGATGCCTGCGCAGCCGGAAGGTAGGACAAAATCATAGCGATTGTCTGTGGGTGTTCATCCTGAATGAAGTTTAACACCTGACTAGGCTCTGTCTTACGAATAAATTCAAAAGGACGCACCTGAAGCGAAGCGGTAAGTTTTGTAATAACCGCCTGCGCTCTTTCATCACCAAGTGCTTTTTCAAGCAATTCTTTCGCATAGCCAATACCACCTTCTGCAATATATTGCTGTGCAAGACATACTTGATAGAACTCATTCAACACGTGTTCTTTCACTTCCGGAGATACACTTCTGGTATTCGCAATCTCCAATGTCAATTCTTCAATTTCTTCTTCCTTGAGATGCTTAAACACTTCGGAGGACTTTTCCGGCCCCAATGTAATCAAAAGAATTGCAGCCTTTTGCACTCCGCTTAAATTAAGCTCCTGTTCCTCTTCTGCCATCTGTTAACTCCAATCGTCATTTAGCCAATTTCTAAGCAGATTGGCAACCGCTTCTGGATTTTCATCCACAAATTTCTCTATCAAAATACGAGTTTCAGATTTCTCTGTAACACCAATATCTTCCAATTCTTCTTCCTGTGCCTGTTCCAAAAGATCCTCGACAGTAACTTCTTCCTCTGCCTCTTCTTCCTTCTCTGTTCTAAATGTTCTAAATACAACAAATCCAAGAAGTGCAAATACAAGAAGCGCAATGATAATCTGCAGGTAATCTGTCAGGTCACGACCCGAATCAGAATACTGGAACATCGGTACCTGATAAGCAATAATAGAAATATTTGCTGTCGGAATACCGGTCGCATTGGCAACCGCTGTAATTACAGCTTCATCCGCCTCAACCTGCTGACGTTCCGAATTCGCTGCCACAAATTCATCAAAGCTTTGATCTTCTAATTGACCACTGGCCTTCATCTGATCTTCGTTATAAATCACATACGATGTTGCCACAATGGAAATAGAAGACTCATCATAAGAAACCTTGCCAACTTCCCCATTGGTCGTTGTAATCGTCTCATCTGGAAGGAAATCTTCCGTAACATCAGAAGATGATGAACTCGTCGAAGAATTATCATCTAACACATAGGTTGTATCATTCGAATCTGTTCCAGGTGTACCACCGGAACCGGAAGTAGATTCCGTCTTGGATGTTGTTCTACTATCCAAATATCCCTCGGTACGACCATCATCCAGATGATAATCGTAATCCTGAATCTGTGTATCATCAAATGACATCGACAGGTTCACACCTACATCTACATCGTCATATACCGAACCATCGGAATTTGCACTTGCAATCGTTGCTCTGACCTTGCTTGCAACGGCATTTTCTGCATTCGTTTTCGCAGCCTGATTGGAAGACGCTGTTGCCGCAACACTCGTCTCATCTCCACCTGCAAATAGCATATTACCGTCACCATCGATAATCGTAATATGATCCGTCGTATCATTTCCAAGACCGGTCGCCATATATTTTGCAATATTCGCAGACCAGGTCGTGATATCGTCAATGGTATTGGCATCTGTTAAATCAAGAATAACCTTGGCATAGGATTCCTGCTCTTCTGCAATCAACGTACCATCATCTTCTGGAATAGACAGTGTTACCTGCGCAGAATCCACCGGTCCTAATGTCTCTAATTGTTCCTCGAATTTGTTCTCAAGATAAACCTGATATTTCTTCTCTTTGTCCGCTTCTGTTGTACTAAAGGAACCATTCAATACATCATCAATCGAATAACCTTCCGTCTGAATCTGATTCGTTCCAAGAAGAATCTGTGCATCTGCCTGATCCTTCTCATTTACTTTATATGTATATTTTCCTCCAGAAGTTTCTCTCGTGAAAGGAATATCATTACTATTTAACAATTCTTCCACAGAATTCGCCGTAGTAGCATCTTCTGCTGTCAATAGTTCCACCATAACCGGTCTTGTGACTACATAAACCAGAATACCGATTGCAACTACCACAACTACAGCAGAACTGATAATCAGAGCCTTCTGTCTACTTGTGAATTTCTTCCACCACTC
Organism: Lachnospiraceae bacterium AC2012; assembly: GCA_000702525.1. Taxonomy (GTDB): domain Bacteria; phylum Bacillota; class Clostridia; order Lachnospirales; family Lachnospiraceae; genus FD2005. The sequence goes on along the minus strand of JNIN01000001.1, from coordinate 401,739 downwards.
GATAATTCTATTTAATATTTCCTGAATTCTCTCCGGCATAAATCAACCCTCTGTTCAACCTCAAACTTACATCTGCATCTGCATAATCTCTTGATATGCTGAAATAAAACGATCACGCACTGCCACTGTGTATGACAAAGCAACATTCGCCTTTTGCTGCGCAATTGCCAAATCATGCGTGTTTTCTGATTCACCTAATGCAAACTTAATAGATTCTGCATCTGCTTTATTCTGTAATGTATTTGTCTCATCCACTAAGCCCATCACGGAATCAAAGACTGTACTAAAGCTCTTTGCATTATTATTTTCCTGCTGAGCCTTCTTGATTTCCTCCGTCGAAACAGTAGGTGCCGTACCATATAAACTTTGAACTGCACTAACGTCCATGCTAACTCTCCCTTATTACAAATTACGAATTACCACCAGCGGTAATACCCGTCTGTGCCATAGATTTTACTGCTTCAAAAGCTGTTACATTGGCTTCATACGCTCTACTACTGTCAATTAAATTCGTCATTTCTGTCACTGTATTTACATTTGGATACGTAACATATCCATTCTCATCTGCATCCGGATGAGAAGGATCATAGGTCATAATATAATCCGTTTCTGTATCCTCATATACCCTGGAAACCTTCACACCATTTCCAAGATATGCCTGCTTTTTGTCTAAAATATCTGCAAAAGATGAAGAGCCTAATGTCTTCTCTGTAAATGTTACTACTTTACGAGTATAAGGGCCGCCATCTTCTGTCCTGGTCGTATTGATATTCGCAATATTATCCGCAATGGTATCCATACGAAATCTCTGTGCCGTCATACCGGATGCACAAATATCAAAAGATTGAAATAATCCCATAAGCTCCTCCTATTCTTACTTAATCACTGTTTTTAAACGTGTAAAATCCATAGTTACACTTTGAATCTCCGTCTGATAACGAAGCTGTTCCGAAGCAAGTTCTACATTCTCCGTATCGATATCCACATTGTTTTTATCTAGTCGATAAGAATAACCGGCATAATCGGTATACTGTCTACCAACCAGCTTTGAAGTATCGACATTTTTAACCGCATCGTTAATATCCGTATATTGCGTACTAAGAAGCTTCTTCTCTAAGACATCTTCAAATTCCAAGTCCTGACGCTTATAATTTGGCGTTGTTGCATTTGCAATGTTATTTGAAATGATAGTCTCACGCTTATAACTAGCATCTGCAGCCTTATCTAAAACATTAATATAATTAAATGCATTGGATGTAATCATATAAGCTCCTTTCCTAAAAATATGCACAACATACCCATTCAACATTAATTATAAAGAATTGGGCAAAAAACACAAGAAATTTTTACACGATGTAGTATCTATTCTGTATCATATCCACTAGATATCTGTTTTTTGAGGTTAAAAAAGGGATTTATAGTTCTCTTCAAACTATAAATCCCTTTAAAACAAAACTTCCTAACTATTTGGTTACATATTCTGCTTCTTAACCTTTGCCAGTTCATCAAAAACGACATCATTAAGAACTTTAATATATGTTCCCTTCATTCCAGAGGATCTGGATTCAATAACACCGGCACTTTCAAATTTACGAAGTGCATTTACAATAACAGATCTTGTGATATTAACTCGATCGGCAATCTTGGATGCAACCAAAATCCCTTCTGTACCATTTAATTCATCAAAAATATGAATAATGGCTTCCAACTCAGAATGAGACAAGGTAGAAATCGCAGATTTCACAATCTGAATCTTACGATTTTCTTCTGCATTTTCTTCATTTACCGAACGCATCATCTCGAGCCCAACGACAGTTGTTCCGTATTCACTAAGAATAATATCATCGATATCATACTGCTTATCATATCGATATACGAACAACGTTCCCAGTCTTTCTCCCGCAATATCAATCGGTGTGATAATTGCAGAATAACGTGATGTATCTGTCTTTTCAAATCCTAGTGTTCTAAGATTCACATTTTCTTTTGTTGAAAGAATCCCTAATAATCTTTCATTTAACATCGGATCGATAAATTCACCAATATCTTCCACCAACAACTCTGTGATGTCCGGAGTTCCTTCTGTCGAACACGATCCAAGGACCTTACCCTTTCGGCTTATTACAAGTACGGAAGAGGATAAAATCTCTGCAAGTACTTCGCAAATATCGTTAAAAACAACCTTGGATGAATTGTTGTTATGTAGTAATTTACCAATCTTTCTTGTCTTATCCAGTAATTGGACTCCCATAGGACACCTCCTGATTAATCGGATTGATTTGTGTGACCATTTTAGCATCCGAGGGAGAATTTTTCAAGAATTTTCAGACAAATTAAGGAAATTTTTACTTTTCAGCATCATTTTCGGATGTGATTTCTGAGTAACCACATTCCGGATCTGAACATACCGTTTTATTTCCTTTGATTACCATAAAGCTGTTACACTTTGGACATGGTTTCTCAACCGGTCTCTGCCAACTCATAAAGTCACAATTTGGATAGTCTTCACATCCGAAGAATCGTCTACCCTTCTTTGTCTTACGAATAACAATATCCTTCTCGCACTTCGGACACTTCACACCAATCTTCTCAAGATATGGCTTTGTATTTCTACAATCCGGGAATCCTGGGCAAGCCAAGAATTTGCCATGTGGTCCGTATTTCACTACCATGTTTCGTCCACATTCTTCACAGATTACATCGGTTACTTCGTCTTCAATCTTAACCTGCTCTAACTCTTTCTCCGCTTTCACAACAGATTCATGAAGATCCGGATAGAAGTTTTCCACTACGGATTTCCAATTCACCGTTCCTTCTTCTACGCCATCAAGCAGACTCTCCATCGTCGCCGTGAAGTTCTCATCCACAACAGATGGGAAGGACTCCTTCATAATCTTATTCACTACTTCACCCAACTCTGTGACATAGATATTACGTCCTTCTTTTGTAATATAACGTCTCTTCTGAATTGTTGTAATTGTAGGTGAATATGTACTTGGTCTTCCGATTCCAAGTTCTTCCAATGTATGCACCAAAGAAGCTTCTGTAAAATGTGCAGGTGGCTGTGTGAAATGTTGCTTCTCCTCAAAAGATTCAAACTTCAAAACAGATTCTTCTGTCAAATCATTTACAATATTCTTCTTTTTCTCTTCTTCCTCATCTGCACTTGTATAAATCAGCATAAAACCATCAAAGATACGCTTTGATGCAGATGCTGAGAATACATAATCTCCGGCAGAAATCTTAGCGGAAGTATTTTCGAATTTTGCAGCGCACATCTGGCTCGCCGCGAAACGTTTCCAGATTAACTGATACAGACGGAACTGATCTCTCGATAGCGATTCCTTGATTTCCGCTGGTGTACGCATAATATTCGATGGACGAATTGCTTCATGCGCATCCTGCACCTTCGTTGCCTTCTTCTTTGTTGCAGCATTCGTTGCTCCGAGGAATTCTTCTCCATAATTTTCAGAGATAAATTCCTTAGCAGCTTCCTGTGCTTCATCGGATACTCGTGTACTGTCTGTACGAAGGTATGTAATCAAACCGACCGTACCCTCACCTTTAATATCCACGCCTTCATATAACTGCTGTGCAATTCGCATGGTCTTCTGAATATTAAAATTCAAAGCCTTAAATGCTTCCTGCTGCATCGTAGATGTTGTAAATGGAAGCGGTGGCTTCTTCTCACGATTGGATTTCTTCACAGAAGCAATCTTGAATTCGGAATCTCCGATTTCCTTCACAATCTTATCGAGTGTTTCCTTGTCGGAAATATCCATCTTACCATCTTTATTTCCATAGAAGCTTGCAACAAAATCCTTCTTAGATTTTGCCTCTTTTAAAATCACATCTAATGTGTAATATTCCTGAGGAATAAATGCATCAATTTCTTCTTCTCGATCACAGATGATACGAAGTGCAACAGACTGCACACGTCCTGCAGACAGACCACGCTTTACCTTCGCCCAGAGAAGTGGGGAAATCTCATATCCCACCATACGGTCAAGGATTCTACGCGCCTGCTGCGAATCCACAAGATCCATATCAATCTCTCTTGGATTCTTCAGTGAGCTCTTTACTGCACTCTTTGTAATTTCATTAAATGTGATTCGTGCTACATTCTTATCTTCCAAATGAAGTGAATGAATCAAATGCCACGAAATCGCTTCACCCTCGCGGTCCGGGTCAGTTGCGAGATAGATTTTCGATGCTTTCTTCGCCTCTTTACGAAGCTGTGCCAAAAGTTCACCCTTCCCCCTGATGGTGATGTACTTTGGTTCAAAATCATGCTCCACATCAATACCAAGCTGACTCTTCGGCAAATCCCTTACATGCCCCTGAGATGCCATAACCTGATAGTTGCTTCCCAAAAACTTTTTAATTGTCTTAACCTTTGCTGGGGACTCCACGATTACAAGATTCTTAGCCATTCCCATAACTCCTTTTAGTCTATGTTAGTCGTATATATTGATTTTTAAAAACCTCTTTAATTAACCCCGCTTCCTCTAAATCTGTAATACTAGAAAGTACGCTCAATAAATCGAGGTTTGTTTTACGAATTATTTCTTCTAGCCCTATCGCATAGAAATCTAGACAACTATACACCAACAAATTTTCTTTTTCAAGGGTCTCCATAATGGGATTATGAAAGATTGTTTCCGTAGGAAATGCAAATTCTCCTATATCTGTAAGCAATTCCTCGACCGATAAAATAGGTAATGCACCATTCTTAATTAATCGATTACAGCCCTTACTCATCGGGTCTGTCATTCTACCTGGAACGGCATAAATATCTTTTCCCTGCTCCAATGCAAAATCTGCGGTAATCAAGGATCCACTCTTCTCTCTCGCTTCCACTACAATCACCCCGGTAGACAATCCCGAAATCAAACGATTCCTCGCCGGAAAATGTTCCTTTAAAGGTTCTGTCCCAGGATGAAACTCGGAAATGATACAGCCCCGATCACAAATAGCCTGATACAGCCCCTTATGCTCTGGCGGATAACAGACATCCACTCCACTCCCAAGCACTGCAAGCGTATAGCCGCCTTCTTCTATCGCCGTCCTCTGCGATATACCATCGATTCCCCTTGCCATACCACTTACTATTCCAAATCCCTGCTTCACAAGCGCAGTACTAATCGACTTCGCCATCAGTTTCCCATATTGACTGCATCTTCTGGCTCCTACCATAGCCATCAGATTCATCTCTCTTAAAGTTCCACGATAATATAGACCAAACGGACAATTGGCATAATGTAAAAGCATACGCGGAAAATCTTTCTCCATCCGAAACGTAAGCCCTATCCCCAGTTCTTGAAATTTCTCATATTCTCGATCTACATCAAACCTCTCCCGCTGCGCGAGAAACTGCTGTAATTTATCCCCTTTTATAATAGACGCATCTTCTAGTTCTTCTTCCCCAGCCCCTAGGATACGCTCCGCAGAACCAAAAGCCTGCAAGAGATTCCATTTCTCCTGGTTAGAAAGATACATCCGATGCAACCAGTACTTATATTTCATTGCATTGCCTCCCAATATCCTCGATCTACACTTCGATACATCAGCGCCTCCATCAAATGTTTCTTCTCAATCTTTAGAGATCCATCCATATCTGCGATGGTTCTGGCAACTTTTAACACCTTATGATAGGTTCTTGCCGTCAATTTCATCTTCTGATACATCTGCTCCATAAATTTCATATCCTTCTTATCGAGCGCACAGTACCGTTCTAATTCCTCTACTCCCATTTGGCTATTAAATACTAAGGAGGTGTCTTTAAAACGTTCTCTCTGCACCTCCTGCACGTATAAAACGCGTTTCCGTATTTCCTCGGATGACTCGTTGTCACTTTTTAAATCCAAATCTGCAAACGGAACTTCACTCACCTGTACCGCAATATCGATTCGATCGAGCAGCGGTTGGCTAATCTTTCCCATATAACGTTGAACAGAAGAAGGATTACATCGACAGCGACTCATATCCGGATAATATCCACAATTGCACGGATTCATCGCCGCCACCAGGATAAAATCCGATGGAAATGTATAATTGCCACTATTTCTCGCTATATTTACATGGCCTTCCTCCATTGGCTGTCGTAAGACCTCCAACGTCGCTCTATGAAACTCCGGCAATTCATCCAGAAATAATACGCCGCGATGTGCCAGCGATATCTCTCCCGGATGCGGTACGGCACCACCTCCCACAAGTCCTGCAGACGAAATCGTATGATGCGGACTTCGAAATGGTCGATTTCGAATCAATCCGGACTCCTGCCGTAATAATCCCGCCACACTATAGATTTTTGAAACCTCGATTTGCTCCTCTTTATTCATTGGTGGAAGAATGGATGGAATCGCTTTTGCAATCATCGATTTACCGGCGCCAGGCGGACCAATCATCAGGAAATTATGCATCCCGCTAACTGCGACTTCACAGGCTCTACGCACGAGTTTCTGCCCATTGATATCCCGAAAATCGGGAACCATCGATTTCCTCGCGTCCAGATCATCCTCCCACGGATTCGTTACCACTTCTCCATCCTGCAAAAACGTAATCACATCGTTTAAGGAAGCTACCGGAACCACACATAAATCCGGCACGAGACGAGCCTCTCTTTCATTCTCCACGGGGACTATGAATACTTTCGCCCCCTGCTCCTTCATAGAAAGCGCCATCGATAATACTCCATTAACCGGGAGCACCTTGCCTTCCAGACTGAGTTCTCCAATCATGGCAACCCCTTCTAATTGCTCCTTCGAAATCATTTCCATGGCTGACAGCATAGAAATCGCAATTGGCAAATCAAAACCCGCTCCGTATTTATGGATACTGGCCGGTGAAATATTGATTGTAATTCTCTTGATGGGAATGGTGAAACCCGAATTATGAAGAGCTGCTCGTACGCGGTTCTTAGATTCCTTCACTTCCGAAGCCAACAAGCCCACCATCTCTATACATGGTAGTCCCTGCGAGATATCCGTTTCTACGGACACCAAAACAGAATCTACGCCACGTATAATTGCTGTAGATACCTTTGCATACATATTTTCTCCTATTCCAAGGAAACATCTGCCGAACGGCATGAAACGTAAAGTAAGATAAAAGAATCATAACATAAAAAAATGGTCTTTACACACAAATTGCAAAGACCATTTATTAAATATAATTTATAATTTTTTGTTTATTTTTCGAAAGGATTCTCCCAATCTTTCATCGCTTCCAAAACCACATCATATCCCACATATTCATCCTTCGTACATAGATGATGTTTTTTACAATAGCGATCATTTTTTAAGATTTCACGTCGTATAAAATGATACGTCTCCTCTTCTCCGCGATCCGCAACCATCTTCAGCAGGAAATATAACATCTTCTCCGTATCCGGATGAATCAGATAATGCTTTCTGCCATGCTCGTAGTATTTCAATGCGGAATCATCCTGATAACGCTCTTTCTGATAATTCTTACTGGCGCTGATTCGGTCCACCACCATCTCAACAACATATCTCGTCGGCATCTTCATACCGGCCATGGCATGCCCTTCTTTTAAAGAATAATCAATCCAATATTCCATATGATGTTTATTTCTTCCCTTATGGTGTAACCAGGCCGAAGTATAGCCTCTGTCCTCGCGTTCCGCATTATTGGGACTTCGATCTCCCTGATAATACTTCGCTCCGACTAAGAATTCACTCGGTGAATATTTCGACAAATCATGTAACATTCCCTGCTTATAAAGACCTACTTTGAAACAGCCACTTCGTACCAGGTTCTTATGATGCAAAATGGTTCTAAGATGCTTCCATGCACTACACATCGATTAATGTTCCTTCTTTCCAACTAAAATTGTAACAGATCCCCCCGGTACAATTTGCTCCTTCTGATTTTTCAGAAGAACCGATTTGAATTCCCCATCCGTAGTATTCATGATTTCGTACCATTTCCTACGGCCATTTAATTTTGGCAATGCAAAACTATCTTCTCCAAAATAGAAATTAAACAAAAGCATGACATCGGATTCTTCCCCGGCATAAGCGCCATCATAAAGAATACCAATAGATTTCATATCATCCGATAACCACATCGTCCATGGCTCCTTACCATGATAGGATAAATCCGGAATTCCCTTGTGTTTGTAATCTGACATTTCCATCGGTTTTGGCAGAGACAACACTTTGTGTTCCTTACGAAACGCAATCATATTCTTCGTAAATTTACGAAGTTCACGGAAACGTTTCTGGCGGCTAAATTCCGTCCATCCCAGCTCGTTATCCTGACAATAGGCGTTATTATTGCCCTGCTGCGAATTACCAGCCTCATCACCGGCAAGAAGCAATGGGATACCCTGTCCCGTAAGGACTGTCGTAAGTGCTGTACGGATATGTGTCATACGGATATTTTGGATGGCCTTACTCTTCGTCTCGCCTTCCTGTCCATAGTTATGGCTGAAATTATAGTTATCGCCATCCCTGTTTTCTTCGCCATTACTGTCATTATGCTTTTCACTATAAGAATATACGTCACGTAAAGTAAAACCATTATTATTTGCCGCATAATTCACAAATCCATAGGCTTCATTCTGACGTTTCATCATATTTGCGAACTCGATAATACTTCCATCCATATGATTCTGAAGCTTACGAAGCGGATATAAAAAAGCCTGATCATAAACAAAGAGATGCTTATATTTATATTGCCTCTCTCTCTCTAAAATCGCACCATCAAAATGATCATGGAAAATCTTCGTTCTACCCAGTAAAGCATCCTCGGCAATTCGCTCCATCGGGAGACCATACCCCAAAAGATGGAATCCATCTACATGATATTCTTGTACCCAATGGTGCAACACATCCAGCATATAATCTGCCGACAACTCCGGAGCAAAAGAAATCTCCATGATAATCTCCATCCCAAGCGCATGAATGCGATCTACCATTTCCTTCATCTGCTGTTCCGGATGCTCCTTACCGAAATAAGCAGCCTTTGGAGCCATATAGTCCGCCTTACCATAGCCCCAGTAATTCACGCCATAAGCTTCATCCGGAACAAGTTTTGGCTTTCTGGATGTCTCTTCTACCGTCTTTAAGCGATATTGCATTTCCTCAAATTCATATAACGGCAAAAACTCTAAACTGGTAACACCCAGTTCTTTCAGTTCCTTTAGCTTACGCTTCATACCGGATACATTTCCAGCGAGTTCCTCCGTCAGACCACGCATCATCGTAAATCCACGCATATGAAGCTTGTACATAATCATATCACTTGCTTCAATCTGTGGGCTCGGATGCTTAAAACGATAGCGCGACGATGCAATTCCAGACAGCACACGATAATGCTCCTTCACACGACGTCTCTCCGCCCAGCGTTCCCTACCATAAATACGCGTTGCATAAGGATCCACTACAATCTCTCCATCACGTTCTAATAAATATGCTGTTTCTTCCCAAGAAAAGCCTTTGATTGCCACACTGTAAAGTCGCCCCATACGATAGGACTCGTCTAATGCAATCTTCTCTAACGGCTTTTTCTTCCTGTCATATAGATGAATCACTACTTTCGCATCGGTCTTTACTTCAAACGTAAAGACTGCTGTGTCCCCCCGCAAAGTAACACCCAATGTTCTATAATCTCCAGGACTTAACTTATAATTCATATTTCTCCTGCCTTCTCAAATACGTTAAACACTAAAAGACATTATAACTGAACGTTTTTTCTTTGTATAGCGGACATTTTGATCTATCGATTGCTTTTTCCTCTTTTTTTCCGTATAATTTATGCATAATTTTGCAAGAGGGCAACGCCCATGAACGGAGGTTAATATGGCAAACGAAGAAGTTTTCCCAGTAGATGAAAATGATACAGATATCATGGTAACAGTAGAATTAGATAACGGAGAAGAAATGGATTGCGAAATCCTTACCATCTTCGACATCGGAGAGCAGAACTACATCGTTCTTCTCCCTGTAGATGAACATGGTAATCCATTAAATGATACACAGGTCTATATCTATCGTTATCACGAAGACGAAAACGGAACTCCATCTCTTGATAATATTCAGGATGATGCGGAATACGAAGCAGTTGCTAAGCGTTTTGACGAGATTCAGGACCAGCTTGAGGACATGTAAGATCCTTTAGATACACGGAAGGATATAGGATTTCATTTCTCCTTCTCTGAATCGAGAACAGATGCAAATGATCCTTCGCACGTGTCATCGCAACATAAAACATACGGCGCTCCTCCTGTAATTCTTCCGAGGTTGATGCCTTTTTCGATGGTGTAATACCTTCATTTACATTGAGGATAATCACGCGCTCAAATTCCAGCCCCTTGGATCCATGGAATGTATACAAACGGATATACATTTCCTCCGGATTCGAAGGGGCATTTTTCATCTGGAAATGTTTCATCTCCTGCACCCGTTTCCATACCTCATCCAACCGCTTACAAGTCTTTACAAATTCCTGTAATTCCTCTGCATACATGAGATACTCTTCCAGTTGTTCCTTCGATTCTGCAATATATTGGAAATATTCATCCAACCCCAATCCCTTTCGCAAATAATTCAAGATGGCATAAGGCGTCATATGGGAAATCATACGAAGTGCTCGATCTCTTTGCAACGGATCATCAAATAATTCTCCTAAAAAGCTTTTATCCAGCATTTCCAAATCCCCATTCTCCTGATATTTTATAAGCGCGTAAAAAATATCCAATATCCTCTGTGAAATCGGATCCGAAAAAGCCAGGCGATAAGACTCTTTCGTAAAGAATGCCATTTTCTCCCAAGACAGCGCATAGATCAATGCACTTGCCTCCTGCCGATTTCGAAACAAAATCCCCAATGTTTTTTGATCCCGTATGGCCTCTCTGCAGATTTCAATCACTGCCGCAATCTCTTCCCGTTCCGTACGAAATTGCCGAAGAATCACAGTCCCTGCATCTTCGCGTTTTGATTTTAAAACCTTTTCATATCTCTGCGGATTCTTCATTATAACCAATTGCGATTTCTGTACAATTTCCTGTAACGAACGATAATTATTCTGCAGACAAATGACATGGGCATGAAAATAGGATTCGAATTCCTTCAGCACTCCGGGAAGAGCGCCTCGAAATCCATAGATGCTCTGGTCATCATCTCCCACTGCCATAACATTTCCACTGCTGCATAACATCTGTACCAACTGCATCTGCACTGCATTCATATCTTGTGCTTCATCAATCAGGAAAAATTGGAATTTCTTTTGCCATTCCTTTAAATACGCTTCATCCTTTTTTAATAGTTCCCGTGTTTTCAAAAGCATATCGTCAAAATCTAGTTTTCTGCGGGATTCCTTCATCGCATCATAACAAGAAAGTACACTTACAAAATCCTTGTAATCCATTGACAAAGGTTGAAATTCTTTTATCTCCCCTCCACTTCGATACTTTGCAATATCACGTTCTACATTCTCGAGAAAGCCGGTTTTTCCATCCATAACGCCCACCTGTATCAATGCACTTTTTAATAACTGCAAACGGCTCTTCCCATAGACGATGCCATAGCCCTCATAAGTTGGATGCGCTAAAAGCACATGATAAAAGATAGAATGAAAGGTTCCCATGCATACCTTCGATTCTCCACCCGTTTTCCTTCGAAAGCGCTCTTGCATTTCCAGTGCTGCATCCTTGGTAAACGTAATTACCAAAATCTGATTTGGCGGAACATGCCGTTCCTCAATCAAACATAAAATGCGTTCTAATATGCATGTTGTCTTGCCGGACCCCGGACCCGCCAAAACGAGGGCTGCACCTTCATAAAAATCCACTACGTTTCTCTGATATTCATCTAACATACCTGTCCTTTCTTCGGACAAAAATAAACATAATCTTGGAAATACGTCAGGAATCTGACGCAAAAGAAAAAAGCAAAAAGCACCGAGGAAACCTCGGTGCTCTCATTTTAAATCTCAGCTTCTAATTTTTCAATAGCTTTCTTCACACGGCGGATAGACTCTTCCTTTCCAAGAATCTCCATGATTTCTGTAGCTCCACCCGGTGTCATCTGCTTACCGGATACCGCTGTACGAAGTGGCCATAATACATAACCATTCTTATATTCATGATCAGAAATAAACTGCTTCACAGCCGCATAGATTGCATCATTGCTGTAGTCTTCCAATGCTTCTAATGTTGGAAGTACTTCCTTTAATACTGGAAGAGAAGTCTCTGGTGTTGTCTTCATCTTCTTATGTGTATACATTGCAATATCGTATTCTGGAACTTCTTCAAAGAAATCGATATGTTCTGCAATATCAGGGAAGATTTCAATTCTTGACTGTACAAGAGCTGCAATCTTCTTTAAGTCATAATCCTTTGTTACTACCTGCTTGATATATGGTTCTGCCATTTCATAGAAAGTATCAAATGGAAGTGCATGCATATATTCACCATTCATCCACTTTAACTTATTTACATCAAATACAGCAGGTGACTTATTGATACGACGATAATCAAATGCCTTCACTAATTCCTCTAAAGAGAAGATTTCCTGATTATCTTCTGGGCTCCATCCAAGAAGTGCAACGTAATTAACGATTGCTTCTGTAAGGAATCCCTGGTCTAATAAATCCTCATAAGAAGAATGACCAGAACGCTTAGAAAGCTTCTGATGCTCTTCATTTGTAATTAATGGGCAGTGCACATAAACTGGAACATCCCATCCAAACGCTTCATAAAGACGGTTGTATTTTGGTGATGAGGAAAGGTATTCATTTCCACGTACAACATGGGTAATTCCCATAAGATGATCATCTACAACGTTTGCGAAATTATAAGTAGGATATCCATCAGACTTAATCAGAATCATATCATCTAATTCTGCATTATCTACTGTGATATCACCATAGATTTCATCGGAGAATGTCGTAGTACCAGTTCTAGGGTTATTCTGACGAATAACATATGGCTTACCTTCTGCTAAATTCTTTTCTACTTCTTCTTTTGAAAGATGTAAGCAATGTTTATCATAGATGGAGATTTCTTTACCGTCTACGTTCTGCTTTAATGTTTCCAGACGTTCCGGTGTACAGAAGCAGTAATATGCCTCTCCTTTTTCCACGAGCTTTTTCGCATACTCAAGATAGATTCCCTGTTCCTGACGCTCCGACTGAACGTAAGGTCCAACACCCTTATCTTTATCAGGACCTTCATCATGAATTAATCCTGTCTTTTCAAGTGTACGATAAATAATATCAACAGCACCCTCTACATAACGCTCCTGGTCTGTATCCTCGATTCGAAGGATATAGTCACCACCTTCATGCTTTGCAATCAGGTATGCGTAAAGTGCAGTTCTTAAATTACCGACATGCATACGTCCTGTAGGACTTGGTGCAAATCTGGTTCTTACTTTGCTCATAAAAGTTACTCCTTTTTGTTAAATTACCAAAAATAAATTCTATTCCTATGCATTGGTTTTGTCAAATGCATACTGATCAACGGCTTTTTTCTTTAATCCGCATAATCGATCAACGGAATCAATAATTTCCATAATCTCAGAAACATAATAATTGTGTTCCCGCATCAAACGGTCGATTTCATCTCTCTCCGACTTAACGACTTCCGTATTCTCTTCAATTCTCTGACGAATCTTCTTACGTCTTTGAATCAATTTATGACGCGATTCCTGCATCTCTTCCTGGCGAATCACCAGCCCCGTCATATTCAACCACATCTCTGGTGCCTTAAGATCTAAAGCCTCCAGCGATCTCGCATAACGCTCGGTATAATATTCCAAATCATCATTATTTCTCATAAACTGTTCTCGTTCCCGGATGGTCTGATGATATTGATCCCACAGATAATTCAATTCACTGGCAGAATGAATATTGTATTTTTCCTGCACATAAATAATCGCCTTCGTTACATTGGCATAACGCATACGAACGGAATTCAGTAGAGAAATCGTCTGATTCAGCTGTCGATTGGCTTTTCTTCTTGTGCTGTTATTACGACTGGTCAAAACAAAAATCAAAGTTGCAAATCCAGCCACTAAGACAATCAACAATAACGTAAACCAGGAGGTGTCCATATCTGTATACGAATCCACCAAAAAAATCAGTACAAGAAAAGATGCTGCTACCATCAATAGGAGAATGGAAAACACTTTCATCCATTTTCGATTTCTCGATGTGTCCTCACGTTCCACTTCTAAACGGCTCTTCTCCCCTTCCAGATAATGCATACTGCCCTGAATATTTCTCTGGTATTTCTCATTATCCATCATACGACGAATCGTCTGCGGCAAATCATCCTCATTCTCTTCGATCTGAAGAAACATCTCTTCCGATATCCGAGGATCACGATTCTGATAATTTGTACGAGAACGGTCTAAGGCTTCAATCTGCTTTGCTGTCTCCATAAGGTTCGTCTTCTTATCTACCGGAAGATCCGAAATCGTCTTCATATCCGCTAAATAAGCAGTAACTTTACGATACTCCGCCTTCTCCGCTTCGATTTCCTTCGTCGTACCAATAATCTGTTCACAGGAATCCAGGATATAATGCTCTAATTTCTTTGGATCATCCCAATTATCAATCGAACGAATCTCTCTCGCCACTTTATCAAAGGCAAGATCTAATTGTTTCTCTTTCTCTTTTTTCTTCTCAAAAAAACCAAACATAAACAATCCTCTTAACTTCGACAAACGGTTGTATATTCCTTCTTCCACTTGGATAAGATATGTCGAAGTTTCTCCTCATCATACTCATTTACCAATGCCTCATCGAAATTACAAATCTCTTCTGACTTCGTAACTTCTTCCAGATGCTTTAACAAGGCATCTGATTTCTCACATGAGACATTATATTTACGTAAAGCTCCCTCAAATCCATTTCCATCCCGCATACATTTATATGCGTATAAAAGTCCTGCCAAAGAAGGCTCTCTATGATTTAGAAGATATGCCTTCTCATAACAAAAAATGGCCTCCTCGAAAAAGAACAATCTGGCATATGCCGTTGCAAGATTGTGCCAGATATCGCCCTGTAACATCGGCGCAACACTTTTTCTCTTAATTTCATCTAATACATTATGGTATTCATAGATGGCATCCACGTACTTCTCTTTCTCCATCAATCGATCCGCACGCATCTTTCTGCATTCCGTCTCACTCTTATTTTCAAAAGACGAAATGACATCCAACAGATTCCGTATCTCTGCATTCGTAAGATACCCCGTCTCCGTCAAAAGTCTTCCCACGAATACATGTAAGGGTTTCCCCTGCTGCAGCATTTCCAATAATTCATTCATCAGCGTTTTTAATCCAAGCTCACGTCCAATCCAATTACAGAGTTCCGTAGACATGAAATCCTGATTTAACAAATAAACATTGTGTTGAATATAATAGCTCAGCTCCTCTAATGAATAAATATTTAAGGATACTTCATCAATATAATACGGTGTCGCCGCAATAGGGCAACGACAATATATCATCTCTCCCATATTACTCCACTCCTATTGTATGAATCCAAACCTGATTTGTGGATGGAACAATCTCTCCAAATCCAAGATCGCGAAGCTCGATTCGAATTTTTCGATCCGATACCGGTTTTGCATTGATTCGAATTCTTGTCGTACGATTTTCACGTTCCGGCAAATCCGTCAATTCCAATACTTCCACATCCGCCTGTCGACTATCCGGCTTTTGAATCCAAACGGTAACTTCGGAAGAACCATCCAGAATCACTTCGCATTCTCCCTCTGTCTCGTACCAACTCTGCCCCGCTTCAATCAGTGTCAAAAAACGCATCTCGTTTTGATCGGAAATCTTCAGGGAAACATTGAGTTTTAATTCATTGTCTCCGATAAAAACAAACGGCCAGTCCAGTCTCTCGTCTTTTATCGCACCTGCAAAACAAGCACCCTTGGAATAGAGATTCTTTCCCATAAAGGCTCTTCGGTTATTGCAAAGGAACTTGAGCGAGCTCTTCATCCAGTCTCCCTCAAATCCATCTCCCGTCAGATATACCGCAGAGATAACATTTCCTTCAAAGGCCTTCTGGCAATCTGCCAGAAATGCTTCATCCCGATTCTCTGTAAGTGGCTCATAGGTCTCTTCTGTCAAAGTAACAACCTGCGGAATAGTCTTCTGATTCCGCTTTAATAACACAGAAAACAATCCCTTCTCATCACAATGAAACAGCATGACATCATGTATAAACAGACTCGGATCCTGATTCAATGCGTAATAATAAAAACTCTCTCTACGGTCAATCATCATCATCTGCTCTTTTGTGATTCCCATAGATTTCGCAACATCCAAAAACAATTCTCTCGTCGGACGATCTACATGTCCCACGGTTACCACCAGTTTCTCAAGCGTTGCATTGCCATATCGGGTGCCCGGTATGGAGAGAAGTTTCTTAAAATAAATCACCATCAAGTCTCTCGCCTGGTACGTCTCGCCATCCAGATTGATCATCTGATTACGAAGCGCCTTTTGGTAGAGTTGCTCCACGCCGTAAGCATTTCCCATATTCACTTGTCGTTTTGCTTCTCTGCCAAAGAACCACTGACCCATTCCCTTTTTCTTACTAAGATAGGTGGGAATCTGGTACATCTCACTACCGGCAATTGTGCTGATCGTCTCGGGTTCTGTCATGTCTGCATGATAGAAACTAATCATCGATGCTTCTTCATCAATATCAATTCCTACATAAACACTTTCTCTCTCCATAGATTTCTGTCCTTAAATAATGGTAAATAACTCCTTCGTAACCTGATCAAGTCCCTGATAATTCTTCATATCGTCCTTCAATCGTTCCATATCACCATATACAAGAGAACTTTGCATATGATTTAAAAGTGCATAACGGCACTCCATCTCATCCTCAAATCCTTGATGGAATGTAAACTGATCCGTTTTCAAACTCTCATCGGACAGCTTACCGTCACGGACTTCATAATAAATCGTATCCCCAAAGAACATGACAAACTGCTTCACATAGATGCCATCGTACATCTCGACCATATCTTCTACGACCGGATGTTTATCATTTCTGCTATAGGAAATGATCATGTGACTGCGTGGCTTTCCATGATATTCCACAAATGTCTTATCATAAAGATGATATTTCACCATCAGACGGCGATCCATCTCTCGGAAAAATCCAAAATACGTATTTCTAAGTGTCGCCTCTTTCACAAGTTGATCTAATGCCGCATACTCCTGCTCATCAAGCTGTGCACGCAAACACAGATATTTCATTAATGCGTACTTACAACTATCATTCAATTTCATATCCTGATGATAGAAACGCAACAAATCATCCATCACTTCTTGTGGGATCTCGCCATCATACATATAAAGATGTGCAAAATACGTAAGATATGCTTCCACCACCATTCGATTTGGATTGTGATAGCTGTACTGGCGATACAATTCTCCGGAGGATTCATCCATCGATTCGGTATAAAGCATCTGAATCATCGTACGCTCTAATAGAGATTCCGCCTTGATTTCATACTCTTCTGCCAGATAACAGGTCTTCTGCATAAGAGCTGTTGGCCCGACGAAATATTTCTCTAAATAGGTAATCGTACTGATCGCATATTTTCCTCTCGAAAGCAAATATGCCGCAATGGTAATCAGATCATCTTTCGCCTCCATATGGATTTCCTCTAAAATCACAGAGACCATCCGGAGTAACAATCTGGCATCCACATGAGAACCATTATAGGTTCTCATATATTCATATGCCTTCTCATAAAAGCCGTTCTGTATCATCACTTCTAAGAAATATTTCGTCAGATGTGCATTCAAATAGGCGAATGGTTCCTCTAACAACAGATGCTTCTCTATCACATCCTCTCGCTCATAATGCTTCAGGAATTTCACTATTTTTTCGTATAGGGACGCCTTGTATTCCAGCGAGATCTCCTCGCAGTTCAAAAATGCTTCCACGCTTAGGATATCATTTCGATCAAATTCGCTATCCCTTCCATAAGTTCCGATATTATGGATGATATAAGGAATCTTATCCTTGGCCTGTTCCATCAATTCCTGATAGAATCCCAAATGGCAAATCAGCGGTGTCAGGAAATAACACCGTTCATCCGAAATCAACGAACCATCTTCTGTCTCTAAAAACAGTCGATAATTCTCCGTTAATACCGGTACATAGGAAATGCCCTGATGCACCGGGAATATCATCGGCTCATCCTTGTATTCTTCATACAATTTCACACGAATCACATTCGGAACCGTACATAACACTTTATGTGAAAATACCAATTTTCCCATCGCATCTGCAACATCCGAATTAATCAAACCAATATCTAATAAATCCTGATAGATCACCGCCAGATTGTCATCGATTCGACCGAGTCGCATCTGTTCCATGGCAAAGCTTTCGATATTCTTTAAATACTGCTGGTATACATTCGGTGCACTCTTCTTATGCCCAATCACATTGGCATATACGAGTGCCTTCCTCTGATACGGGAGATTGCTGTCATACTTAAAATACATCGTAATCATTTCCGGAAGCTTCTCTGCATAACTTTCCGGCAAGGACTGAATATAAGCCTCATATAGTCCCGTCAGGCGGAACTGGCGTTCCAATGCCATCTCGTACCATTGCAAATATTCTTCCCCATAACGCACGTTCTTCAGAAGATAGGCAATCATCTGGTAGAGCAAATCCTTTTCCGGATATTTCTCATAGGCATTTTTTGCTATTCGATAGACCGTTTCATCGTATTCCTTCTCTGATTCCAGTACATGCGCGATTTGCAGTGTAATATCACGATTGATAACCTCATGTCGGCATGCCCATAGCAGAATCCTCTTGGTAAAACGATGGAATTTCGTCAACTGATAAGGCTCCTGCGTATAAATATAATAGGCTTCAATATAGAAATACGGAGAATTCCAGCCCTCTTCTACCCATCGTTCGATATCATGAAGCTTTCTGCCCGTATCCTTAAGATAGTTTTCTCGCAAGAATAACAGAAACCAAAAGATTCTCGGATCCTCCCGATCATGCTCACGGAAGATCTTCTCAATCTCTTCTGTCAATTTATTTACATAGGTCTCTTCCGGCTCAATTAACGTACAGAGATAGAGCAAATATGCCCATTCCATACTCTTCTTATCCTGGATATCCTTTTTCAAATCCGAGATAATCCAAAGTGCATCCTGCTTCTGGCCATTTGCCAAAAGCGCCTGCGAACGCATCAGCTGATACATAGAATTTCTCTTGTGCGACAGAAGTTCCTCCTTCGACATTGTCATCTGTTCGCATTTCTCAATTTGATCCAATAATCTCAGAGACTCCTTGCACCAGTCGCCCGTCGTAATCTTACGGAAACGAAACTGCCTATAATTCTCGACAAAATCCGCATTCAAACGCTGCAAATATAACTTCTCTTCGTTTCGCTTCTCCTCTAAGGAAGTCAGGCTTGCAATCACATGCACTTCTTTATGAATGCCATTTCCTTCAAAGCAAATCGTAGCCTCATTTCTACCGGCATGCAGATGGTTTTTATGAATATAGATATTAAAGGACAAACGACTACCCAGGAAGAAATCACTGTTCACCAGCTCCTTCTCAACCGTGACAAAATCCGCATTCGAAGAAACCGTTATTTCGATATAGCCCCAGGTATTCTTGGTAATCTCAATGACTTCCTTTTGGTTTTCCTGCAGTCCATCAAAGGTAAAGGTCTTCTCTTCCAAATCGAAATGTAATTCCTCTTTCAAACCGGCAGCAACCAGGTAGGCCTCCAGATTCTTAGAACTAATGACGCCATTTCGGTAACCCTTATAAAGCAATTTCTGCTTTTCATCCATCGGAATAGAAAGCATATTCTTAGAATAGAACACCTGCATGGCTTCATTCCAATGATCTTTTGCCAACGCAGAAAAGTCCTCCAGAGAACATAACGGTCCCATCGAGGTCTGATACTGCGCTTTTTGAAATGTAAAATAGAAGGGAAGTTCCTTCTCCATCTGATTTGCAATAATCGTAAAGGAGCCATCTAACACATCATCTTCTCGGTATTCCAGTTTCTTCAAAAGAAACGGAACACGAACTTCCATTCCGTCAAATTGCGGCTTCTTTACTTGTACATATGGATTTGAGGAATAGATAATACCTCGAAGATTCACATCGTTTACAGAACGAAAAGAGAAGACCCCCTCATATGTGTCTCCTAGTGTAAACACATCTTCGATGCGTTCCTCAGAAAATTCAATTGTGGGTTTTTGAATATCGAATTGATCCTCTGATATTCTCCAGATCCTTTTCCGCAAAATCCTACCCTTCTCTTTCCCTTGATTTTATTGATATTTCAATCTAATAAGCTATAATAAATTATAAACATTTTTGTAATATGACGCAATATCGAGCACTAGATATATGCGAAAAGGAGCTACCATGATACAACATAAAGACCATTTTCACGGAAGTGATTTAGAAAAAATCGAGGCAATCTACGGAATTAAAAAGGATGAAATCGTTAGTTTCTCCGCCAATGTCAATCCGCTTGGCATCTCTACCAAACTCCGTACCAGCCTTTCGGAACATCTGGATGCGATTACCACTTATCCAGATCGTGATTATAAGGACCTCAAGAACTGCATCGCAAACTATGCCGGTGCCGAAGCAGAGCATATCATCGTTGGAAATGGAAGTACGGAACTGATTTCCCTCTTTATCCAGATTACCGCACCAAAGAAGGCTATGATTCTCGGGCCAACCTATTCCGAATATGAAAGAGAAATCACTCTAAATGGCGGCAAAACCAAGTACTATCCACTACCTGCCAGCAAGGATTTCCAGATGGATGTAGAAGATTTTAAATCCCATCTGACCGAGGATTTGGATCTTTTAATTCTCTGCAATCCGAATAATCCGACAAGTACCTGCATCCGCTCCAACACCATGCGTGAAATTCTCGATGTATGTAAGGAAAGCAGTATCTATGTCATGGTAGATGAAACCTATATCGAATTTGTGGATGATATTTCTGCCTGCTCTGCGGTTTCTCTCGCTAAGAGCTACAACAATATCATTATCCTCCGTGGAACGAGCAAATTCTTCGCTTCCCCGGGACTTCGTCTTGGCTATGCGATTACCGGAAATGAAGACCTGCTCCATCAAATTCATAAATACAAAAACCCATGGATGATTAATTCGCTGGCAGAAGTTGCCGGAAAGCTTATGTTCCAGGACGATGACTATATCCAAAAAACCAGAACATTGATTGCAAGTGAACGAAAGAAGCTCTATCAGATGTTTTTAGACAGTCCAAAATACACACCATTTGAACCGACTGCCAACTTCATGCTCATCCGTATCGATGATCCGAACTTAGACAGTGGCATCCTCTTCGAGCGCTGTATCAAAGAAAAGATGATGATTCGAGACTGTAGCACCTTCCCATTCTTAAGCGATCGATTTATCCGTATTTGCTTCATGTCAGAAGAAGATAATGCTCGATTAGCCAAGTGCTTATTAGAAGCATAAGCGCATAGAAAAAAGACCGAAGGAAACTTTAAGACAATTCTTAAAGATCCCTTCGGTCTTTTTCCTTTCTAATCTATCGATAGAATTCTAAGTATCCGACTAAGCACGAGACTTGAAATATGCATCAATTCCCTTTGCTGCCTGCTTTCCTGCTCCCATTGCAAGAATTACCGTAGCTGCTCCTGTAACAGCATCGCCACCAGCATAAACAGCCGTCTTAGAAGTCTCTCCATCCTCTTCTTTCGCAACAATACAACCACGACGGTTTGTCTCTAATCCTTCCGTTGTAGACGCAATCAGAGGGTTTGGAGATGTACCAAGTGACATGATTACGGTATCACACTCGATTTCATATTCAGAACCAGCGATTTCCACCGGTCTTCTACGTCCGGATTCATCCGGCTCTCCAAGTTCCATCTTGATAATCTTAATACCGCGAACCCAGCCATTCTCATCAGAAAGTATCTCTACTGGATTCTGCAGGAGATCAAAGATGATTCCCTCTTCTTTTGCATGATGTACTTCTTCCGCACGTGCAGGAAGCTCTGCTTCTGAACGGCGGTATACAACATGTACTTCTGCACCGAGACGAAGCGCTGTTCTGGCAGCATCCATCGCAACATTTCCACCACCAACAACGACGACCTTCTTGCCACGGCTGATTGGTGTATCATGATTTAAATAAGCCTTCATCAGATTATTTCTCGTCAGGAATTCATTTGCAGAGAATACGCCATTGGACTGTTCTCCAGGAATGCCCATGAATCTAGGAAGTCCGGCACCAGAACCGATAAATACCGCTTCATAGCCTTCTTCTTCCATTAACTGATCGATCGTAACGGACTTACCTACCACAACATTCGTCTCGATCTTAACACCAAGAGACTTTACATTTTCCACTTCTGCTGCAACAACTTCATCCTTTGGAAGACGGAATTCCGGAATACCATAAACTAATACTCCACCCGTCTTATGAAGGGCTTCAAAGATAGTTACCTCATATCCTAACTTTGCCAAATCTCCTGCACAGGTCAATCCCGAAGGACCGGAACCAATCACGGCAACCTTATGACCGTTCTTTGGTGCATTGGTCTTTGGCTTAATACCATGTTCTCTTGCCCAGTCCGCAACAAAACGCTCTAACTTACCAATCGCTACTGCCTCACCCTTGATACCACGGATGCAGACACCTTCACACTGGCTTTCCTGCGGGCATACACGTCCACATACGGCCGGAAGCGCAGAAGATTCACTGATAATTTCATAGGCCTTCTCGAAGTTTCTCTCCTTCACCTGCTCAATAAATGCAGGGATATTGATAGAAACAGGGCAACCTCCCACACAACGAGGGTTCTTACAATTCAGGCAACGAGAAGCTTCTTCTACCGCTTCTTCCTCTGTATAACCCAAACATACTTCTTCAAAATTCTTAGCTCGTACCAATGGCTCCTGCTCACTGATTGGTACTCGTACCATAGGATCTCCCATTACTCGTCACCTCCACAATGTCCGCAGCCACCGTGATGAGAGTCTCCCTCTTCCAGTGCCAGCTTTGCTCTACCTTCTTCTGTCTTATACTGTGTCTGACGTGCCATCGCCTGGTCAAAATCAACCTTATGACCATCGAATTCCGGACCATCCACACATGCGAACTTCACTTCATCGCCTACCACAAGACGACAAGCTCCACACATTCCTGTACCATCCACCATGATTGGATTCATAGAAACAATGGTAGGAATCTGTAATTCTTTTGTAAGCTTACATACGAATTTCATCATGATCATCGGTCCGATCGCAACGCAATGATTAAATGTTCTTCCTTCGTCTACAAGTGCCTGTAACTGATTTGTTCCCATACCATGGAATCCATAAGAACCATCATCTGTTGTCACATGTAAATCGGATGCAACCGCTTCCATCTTGTCAACAAAGAATAATAAATCCTTTGTTCTAGAACCCATAATCACGGTTGTCTTCACGCCATGTTCCTCTAACCACTTCACCTGTGGATAGACCGGTGCCGTACCTACACCACCGGCAATAAAGACGATGTTCTTTTTCTTTGTCTCTTCTAAATTCTTCTCAAGACATAATTCTGATGGCTGTCCCAAAGGACCTACGAAATCTTCGAAAGCATCGCCTTCCTCTAAATCTCTTGCCATTCTCTCAGTAGATGCCCCTACTG
The DNA here is from genome assembly GCA_000702525.1 of Lachnospiraceae bacterium AC2012. Taxonomy (GTDB): domain Bacteria; phylum Bacillota; class Clostridia; order Lachnospirales; family Lachnospiraceae; genus FD2005. The sequence goes on along the minus strand of JNIN01000001.1, from coordinate 378,029 downwards.
TCTGGAAAACAATTGTAATCAGGCCATTTTCACGATCATAATCACAGATTGTAAGCGGGATTCTCTCCCCTTCCTCGTCAATTTTGACGATGACGAACTGTCCCGGGAGACAGGAAGCAGCCACACGTGGTGCTTTCACATCCATAAGATAGATACGATCCGCCAGCTTTTCTTTTTTAACGATTGGATACATTAGTTCCACCCTCCTAAAGATTTTTCCCGAACTAGTTAAAATAAACTAATTCATCTTCCGGTTTTTCAGCCTGTGTAATAGAGATTGGATAAAGCACAGGACCCTTGCCCTTGTACTCCTTGGCAAATTCATTCTTTACTCTTGCCTCGATGTCAATCCAACTCTTGTGAGTAATCTTAGCTGCATCGGAATATTTACATTTCATTCCTAAGAATTGAATGTCTTCTACACAACAGGTCATAGCAAAACGACCAGGCACAAAAGTACCAGGCTTTAACTTGCCTTTCCCATCGGTAGGATTATATACAAGGGCACGGAATTTTACCGTTTTGCCATCGTATTTCTTTGGGTTGTCCATGCAATCCATGAACCAAAGTGCATAATCTGCATCTGTGATATCAATCACGTCCTGTGTTACATCAAATGGTAACTCTTCCGGACTGTCATCAATCTCACCATCTTTTTTCTCATATACCAACTGTGCTTTACGGTTAAATGCCTTAACTGTCGCACGGAATTTTGCTTTATTCGTATTTTCATCACAACGATTAAAGATAACCACTTCGGCATTGAAGAGGTTCTCCTGCATCATGGCACGCATATTGAGCATATACATCTCAAAAGTTTCTGCATCAACCGTTGCAAGCGACTGAATAATCGCCCAAGGTACTGGCCATGAGAAATCATCATAGAGACGACCCACGTCCCATGTACCATTGTATTCAACAAATACGGCATCTGGCTTATATTTCTCATCGAATTCCTGAAGCTTCTCTGTTGTAAAGTCTTCCTCTTCTTCGATGACTTCCAAATGCGCATGAATCTTCTCCAGATCCTCTGGCTTATATTCCACATCTCCATCTTCACAGGAAATGATTAAGATGCTGTTACAATCATCTCCAAAACCATTTTCAATCAATGTCTCCTGAATTAAAGTAGTCTTTCCACTATCCATAAATCCAGTGAATAAATAAATTGGAATCTCTTCCACCATATCCTAATCCTCCTAATATTGCCCGGATTCTTTCCTTACCTTTATGCTAAACCGAATAATTCGTCTAAAGCATGTTCGTCGATATCTGTACCGATAACAACTAATTTACCTGTAACATCAGGCTCACCTGTACGAAGTTCATATTCTCCATCTACTAAATCGAAATAGATCCAAGTTCCGTCTTCTGCAGGCACCATACCCTTAGAACGAAGAACATAACCATATTCTTCTGTATCAACAAACTTCTTACATGCATTTTCAATCACTTCTCTTGTAAATACATGAGGTGTTTCACGTCCATAGCTTTCAAATACGTCATCTGCGTGATGATGTCCTTCATGATCATGACATCCGCAAGTGCAGCCTTCGCCATGCTCATGATGATGCTCATGGTCGTGATCATGATGATGCTCATGTTCATGCTCGTGGTCGTGATGGTGGTCATGATGATGTTCGTGCTCATGTTCTTCGTGATCGTGGTCATGGCATCCGCAAGTGCAAACTTCGCCATGTTCATGGTGATGGTCATGATCATGGTCGTGATCATGATGGTGTTCATGCTCTTCATGGTCATGATGGTGATGATGCTCTGCTTCTTCCTTCTTATGTGCTTCTTCTGCCATAAGTTTTAATGCAAGGTTATCATTTCCTTCCATTGCTGAAAGAATCTTCTCACCAGAAAGTTCTTCCCATGGAGTTGTAATAACAACTGCCTTTTCATTTAATTCCTTAATCTTAGAAGTACAGAATTCTACCTGCTCTGCCGTAGCCTTCTGTGTACGAGAAAGAATCACTGTTGTAGCAAATTCAATCTGATTGTTGAAGAATTCACCAAAAGCCTTCATCTGCTTTGCAGCCTTCAATGCATTTACAACCGTCACTAAGGCATTTAATTCGATATCATAATCCTTCTCAAGATTGGTTACCGATGTCATAACATCAGAGAGCTTACCAACACCAGATGGCTCGATGATGATTCGATCTGGATGATACGTATCAATCACTTCACGAAGGTTCTTATCGAAATCACCTACTAAAGTACAGCAGATACATCCACTGTTCATCTCTGTAATCTGAATTCCAGAATCCTTAAGGAATCCACCGTCAATACCTACTTCGCCGTATTCATTTTCAATCAATACAATTTTCTGACCTGCAAATACTTCTGCGATCATTTTCTTGATTAAAGTTGTCTTTCCAGCTCCTAAGAAACCAGAATAAATATCTATCTTTGTCATAATATATTCACCTTTCCTTCTATTTCTACTATGAAAGTTTTGTTTAAACCACGCTGTTTGCTATTATAACATATAATCAATTGTTAACAATCTATTTTTGCAACAGATTTGCAAATTTATACTAAAATTATAAAAAACAAGCAGGAAACCCGTAGCTTCCTGCTTGTATTCTTCATAAATTATTTACATTCGATCTGGAGCAGAGAATCCAAGTAAATCAATACACTGCTCTAATACTTTCTTTGTAAGTTCCAATAACTTGATATATCCAGCTGTCACTGTCTCATCTTCCTGTGCAAGGATTTTTGTTTCATGATAGAAATGATTCAGCGCATTTGAAAGATCATAGATATAAGCGCAAAGCTTGTGAGGAGCAGATTCTTCATATGCTGTTCTCATAGCTGCATTGAATTTTGCAAGCTCTAAGTATAACTTCTTCTCGCTCTCTGTCTTTGCTACTGGAATCTTAACATCTCCTGCTTCCTTACCGGATTCCTTGTATTTATTCAAGATGGACTTGATACGTACGATGGTATAGAGAATGTAAGGGCCAGTATTTCCTTCGAAAGAAGTAAATCGATCAATATCAAAGATATAATCCTTAGAAGCCTGGTTGGATAAATCACCATACTTCACAGCGGAAAGAGCTACTGTTGCAGCAGTCTTCTTTGCTTCCTCTTCTGTCATCGTGCCATTGGCAACGATTTTCTCGTACATCTTATCATTCACGTCCTTCAGTAACATTTCCAGACGCATAACGCCACCCTGTCTTGTCTTGAATGGCTTTCCATCTTTTCCATTCATGGTACCAAAACCAATGAATTTCAATTCTGTCGCATCAGGTACCAGTCCTGTCTTCTTCGCACAACGGAACACCTGAACGAAATGCAGTTCCTGACGCTTATCAACAACATAGATCACTTCATCCGGATGATAATCTGCTTCTCTCCAGATTAAAGTTGCAAGATCTGTTGTGTTATAAAGTGCTGCTCCGTCTGATTTTAAGATCATACATGGAGGGATTTCCTTAGTATCGGTATCTTCCTTAACATCTACGACTAAGGCGCCTTCACTTTCATATGCGAAACCGTCTGCCTTCATCTTATCCACCATATCAGGGATGTATGGATCTGCATCAGATTCGCCCTTCCATAACTCGAAGGATACATTTAATTTCTCATAATTCTTCTTTAAGTCCGAAACGGAAACGTCGAGAATATGCTGAAGAAGTGCACGATATCCTCTTCTACCCTTCTGCAGTTCAAAAGTTGCCTGCATTGCCATATCTTTGTATGCTTCATCTTCCTTTGACTTACCAGAAGCTGTTGGATAGATTTCTTCCAATTCAGAAATGGTAAATGGAGGTTCTACCGGATATTCCCCTTCATACGCTTCATCAAAATAAGGAAGACCTGGCTTTCTCTCACGAAGTTCTGTGATGATTAATCCCATCTGAAGACCCCAGTCTCCCAAATGCACATCACCAATCATCTCGTTACCCATGAATTTACCAATTCTCTTGATACTTTCACCGATAATTGCAGAACGTAAATGTCCAACGTGCAGTGGCTTCGCAACATTTGGTCCGCCATAATCAATCATGATTGTCTTTGGATTTTCAATCGCATCGACACCAAGACGTTCATCTTCATTCATGGAATTCAAATATTCTGTAATATAATCCTCGGAAATGTTCATGTTAATAAATCCTGGCTTTACAGATTCCACCATAGAGAACATTGCTTCTCCATTTAATTTTTCAACCACATCATCTGCAATCATAAAAGGAGCTTTATGATACTCCTTTGCAGCTGCCATAGCACCATTACACTGATACTCGCAGAGATCAGGGCGGTTGGATAATACAACACGGGCATATTTTTCATCATAACCAGCTTCTTTGAAAGCCGCTGTCATCTTCTCAGTAATGACATCTAAGATTTCCTTCATTTTGACTCCTCGTTACATTGTTATTTCAGCAATTCCTGATTATTCTTCTACACGGAAAATCTGCTTACGATATCCCCATATAGCTTTCTTCAGGATAAATCCAAGTACGCAAATAGATAAAATTTCACCGGCACCAACCGTTACTACGAGATACCAATAAGCATCTCCCATGTGATAAGCGAATTTTAAAATAATTGGTACAATAATTGCATTTGCAATTACTGGTGGCAATGTAAATACGAACTTTGATTTACGTAAAATATAAGTTCCCATTGCACCGATTAAAGTTGCCATACTACCAAATACAATATCTGGAGCCATGGCACCCGTTACAGTATTACTGATAATACATCCGACAAATAATCCCGGAACTGCTGCTGGTGTAAATACCGGAAGCACACATAAAGCTTCTGAAATTCGCACCTGAATCGCTCCACTAGCTAAATCAAACGCATTAATAAATACTGTTAAAACAACATAGATTGCTGCAATCATAGCAGCCTGTGTAATGAATAACGCCTTATTCATTCCCTTTAACTTTAACATTTAATTTACTCCTTAGTTTTATTTTACGTGTGGATGGTTACGAACACACGGACTACCTGGGCATTTTGCCCTAACAGACGAAGATTATATCACAGAAATCACTCTTTGGAAAGAGAGGCGTCTTGATTTCTCACCTCACGAATCTGTCTTAAAAACAATGGCATCTGACTGAACACGAAGACTTCTCCTGCTGTCTTATAATCTCTTTGCATCGCAAGAATGCGGTCTGCGCGAACCAGGCAGTCATTCTCATCCAGGAAATATTGCTGCTTTGGATATTTCATATCTTTCACAACATTTCCGACATTCTCACTAAAAACGGAATAGCATAGATTCAAAATCACAGACTGCTCCGTCTCTCGGAATTCCAATTCCTTATTCAAAACTTCTTCTGGATCATCCACTTCATCTAACAGAATAAATTTCGGGGAATGACACCCTATCTTTTCCGGCATATTCTGAATCTTCTCAGACAAGAGTGGCATATCTGTATCATTTAAAAATACAACTTTATTCTCTTCTAAGAACGCACGATACGTATCATAATTGGAAGAAATAGAGAAAATCCTTCCATTCCCTGCCTTCCCCGTAATTCCATGAATCGCATCATCATAGGCAGCCATAATCGTATCTGCCTTCTCCAGCTGTCCCGTCAAAAGCCCCTCATACTGCGCCTGAAACAGCGATTGTAAAAAGGTCTCAACCATATCAAACCACTTCTCTTCCGGCGTGAATTTGATAAAGAAACGAATCCAATTTCTCCATGCATAATATGTCGGAAAGGTTGATACATCCTCTTTTCTCGCGCCCATGGAATGCAGTGCTTGCGATGCCCCTACCGATGCCACTTGATAACCTGCCAATTTACATCGATAACACCACTCCGTGTCATCCCAATATAGGAAATTCTCCTCCGGAAGAATTCCTATTTGCTCTACCACTTCTCTACGAATCATAAGAGAACAGGCAGGAACCCCATCCGAATAATTCACCTCCGGCATATCCTCGCCTTCGAATGCACCGAGATATTCCACTTCCGTATAAAACCCTTCGAAGTTAATTTTCTGACCGTAATTCTGGACAACATCAGGATTTTCCAGGTGATAAATCCGTGACGCAGCAATTCCCGTGCCCGGATTTTGTTCCAAATGGTCATAAAGTGCACCGATTGCGTTTTCATCCAGATAAGCATCATTATCAATGCACATGAAATAAGCATATTCCCCTTGCAGCAAGCGTCTAAGGCCAACATTAAAGCCACCAGAGCCGCCCAGGTTCTCCTTATTGACGATCAAATGCACACGTTCATCATAAGACTCACTATGGGTATCCAGATAGGTTTTCTCTATCACGGAAACGGACGCATCTGTCGATGCATTATCGACAACAAAGACATCATAATCCCGGAAACGATTCTCAAGAACCGCCTGGATGCAATTCTTCACCATATCCGCTTTATTATAATTACAAATTACAATCCCAACTTTTTTCATTGTCCTTCCCCTTTCAACGGTCAGAAAAGCCTACTACCTTTCATTATATAAAAAATATCAAATAAAGAGAACAGAAATCGGACAATCCAACTTCTGTTCTCTTACTATTTTCATTATTCTATTGTTCTTTCTCTGCATTTTCTGCAGCCTGCTGTTTTGCAAGTTGCTGCTTCTTCGCTTCCACAACAATTTGTTTCTTCAGTTCTAAGCATTTATCCTTCACACGAGAAGAAACGCCACTGGAACCGAGAAGTCTTGCAACGAGCTTTGATGCAATATCATATCTCTTATAATGCATAGACATATTGGCAAGCATAAAATCAAGCGTACTGGTATCCATCCCGCAGAATGGTGGAGTCTCTGTAGAAGAAGCTTTTAAGAATCCTTCATAAGCCTGCTTATAGAAGCCTTCATACTCTTTCTGTACAGCTTCATATTCCATCTTCTCAGATTCCGCTTTATTTGGCATCGTCTTAAGCTTTGCACGATCCAACCATGCAATTTTCAGGCAGTTATATGCCTTTTCACTCATCTTCGCTCTCTTCGCCATCGTAGAAATAAGTGAGAGCTTAAAACGATCGATTGCCTGATCATAAGAATACGTATCCGTATCCTCCACTCTTGTTGGACGGAATTTACTGCAAACCTCCTGACGAATCAACTTCGCATGTACCGTAGAGATATGATCGAAATAACGATTCATCGCAGCATATCCGCAATGAGGACATGCTGTAACATCGTATTTCACCGTATCAATCACTTCAAAATTAGGACGAAGATCAAAATCCGGCTCTAATCTCTTAAGCTTTGCCGTCTTTGCCGCTAATGTCACGAAACTTTGATCACAGATTGGGCATTTCACAGTTTTCTTAAGTACAAGATCCTTCTCTTCGAGAGGTTTTACGACCTTCTTCTTTGGCTCTTCTACTTTTTTCTTTTTCTTCTTATCATCTTTAAAGATATCGAATTCTTCATCTCCGGAAAATCCGAATTTCTCAAGACCTGAAAATAAATTCATAAATAACTCCTTCTTACCCCAACCCGTTACTTCTCAATATTAATTATTCTTTGGCAATTTATAAGAACTCTTCAAGGAAACAATACGGTTAAATACTGGTTCCCCTTCCTTGGAATCCTTGTAATCTACAGTAAAGAAACCATTTCTAACGAACTGGAAGCTATCAAAAGCCTTTGCATCCTTAAGGGATGGTTCTACATAGCAGTCCTCAATCGTTTCCAAAGAATTTGGATTTACATTCAGACTACCATCTTCTTTATTATAAATATTACCCTCTTCGTCTTCTAATGCAATATTTTCATAGAGACGAGCTGTAACTTTTAATGCATCCTTGGCAGATACCCAGTGAATCGTACCCTTTACCTTACGTCCATCCGGTGCATTACCACCACGTGTTTCCGGATCATAAGTACAATGAACTTCTGTAATATTACCATCTTCATCCTTTTCAAATCCTGTACATGTGACGAAATAAGCATTCATAAGTCTTACTTCATTGCCAGGGAAAAGACGGAAATATTTTCTTGGAGGTTCTTCCATAAAGTCCTCGCGTTCAATCCATAATTCCTTAGAGAATGGTACTTTTCTTGAACCAAGTGCTTCATTCTCAAGGTTATTCTGAACATCCAACTCTTCTGTCTGATCTTCAGGATAATTATCAATCACAAGCTTTAATGGATGTAATACTGCCATAGCACGAGGACGAGTAACCTTTAAGTCCTCACGAATGCAGTATTCCAGCATAGCATAATCAACCGAACTATTCGCCTTGGAAACGCCGCAAAGTTCTACGAACTTACGGATAGACTCTGGTGTAAATCCACGACGACGGAGTGCAGAAATCGATACCAGACGTGGATCATCCCATCCATCTACAATACCATCTTCCACTAACTTTTTGATGTAACGCTTACCAGTTACAACACCAGTTAAATATAATTTTGCAAACTCAATCTGTCTTGGTGGCTGTGGATATTCTAATTCACGAACAACCCAGTCGTACAGAGGTCTATGATCCTCGAATTCCAAGGTACAGATGGAATGTGTAATACCTTCAATGGCATCTTCAATTGGATGTGCGAAATCGTACATTGGGTAGATGCACCACTTATCACCTGTTCTATGATGATGCATATGCGCAACACGATAGATAATCGGATCTCTCATATTGATATTAGGGCTAGCCATATCAATATTTGCACGAAGAACCATTTCTCCATCCTGATATTTACCATTCTTCATATCTTCAAAGATCTGAAGATTTTCTTCTACAGAACGACCCTTATTTGGATCTTCCTTACCTGGTTCTGTAAGTGTTCCTCTATATTCACGCATCTGTTCTGGAGATAAATCAGAACAATATGCTTTACCCTTCTTAATCAGCTTAACCGCTGCTTCGTACATCTGATCAAAATAATCCGAAGCAAAATACAGATGATCCTTCCAATCTGCACCTAACCAAGCGATATCCTTCTTGATGGAATCAACGAATTCCACCTTTTCTTTTGTAGGGTTTGTATCATCAAAACGCATATGGAATTCACCATGATACTGCTGTGATAATCCATAATTTAAAATGATGGACTTTGCATGTCCAATATGTAAATAACCATTTGGTTCTGGTGGAAATCTAGTCACTACATGATCGTAAACTCCCTCTTCGAGATCTTTGTCGATTTCCTGTTCAATAAAGTTTCTGGAAACTACTTCGTTTTCCATTTCCATAGTTTATATTCCTCCAAGTATAATAATTATTTCACATGCTGATGTGTAAACAAATGGTCCTGGCAATATTCGTAATTACCATTACATTTGCTACAAAAACGAAATTCCAATTCTGGGTTCGTAAGCTCTGTTCTACCGCAAATCGCGCACTTATGTCTTGCCACCGGCTGTCCAGAACGATTTGGTCTTTCCCATTCTGGTGTGCTGGCTCTCTTAAACGCATTTCTTCGATGAACCTCTTTTGGATTAATACGATTCAAATTACGTGTAGAAACAAAGAAAATTATAACATTTAAAAGTGAACTTACAATTGCAATACGCGCTGCCCAACTACCACTGACAAAATTCAGCAATGTCATCACTACATAGACAATTGCCAACCATTTCATCTTGATCGGAATCAGGAAATAAAGCATCACCTGATCATTTGGATAACACATCGCAAATGCCAAAAATATGGACATATTGATATAGCTGGTGCTAAAGGCGCCTCCAATCAGCTGTGGGCCGAATGCTGTTGTAATGATCCCCGCAGATACAAGGCCATACAAAGCAAATGCACCAAGAACAGTAAAGAACATACCGCCAAAGATAAATACATTAAACCGGAAAGTTCCGATGGTATGCTCTAAAACGGTACCCAATTGATAATAAAAAACCATCATAATCAAAGCAAATAACAGACTCGTCTGTGGAGGTATCATTGCCCAAGTAAGAATTCTCCAAAATTGAAAATTATGAATGATTTCATATGGTTCCAAAGTCATAAAACTGATGAAGTTCAGATTTGTATACAAAGAACCAAAATACAATAAATATCCGATGACATATCCGCCCAGCAGATAGACAATCAGATTTGGAATTGCATATTTGCCAATTTTTCTCTCTAGTTTATTCAACATATATTCCTCTCCTGTCTTGTCGCACAGTAGTTTCGTTACCTAATTCAGCCGACAGAATATCAAAGATAATTATATTTTCAACCCCTTCTTTTGTCAACGAAATCACTACCCTATATTTGTGAAAATATAATTAATTTCCATACTAGGATTTGTGTTTTGATGTTTAATGACTTATAATACGTAAGGCTTTGTTTAAATTAAGTATTAAGTATTTTATTCAGCATTCCGCTGAAGATGAGTTTTAAAGGAGTTTATATAATGAAGAAAGGCGTGAATAAATTAGGAATTGATATCGGATCTACAACAGTCAAAATTGCTGTTATGGATGAAAATGATCAGCTCCTGTTTTCAGATTATGAACGACACTTCGCCAATATTCGTGAAACATTACGTGATTTGATCGAAAAGGCATATGACATTACTGGTGACATCAAGGTAGCTCCTATGATTACAGGTTCCGGTGGATTGACACTTGCGAAGCATCTTGGCATTCCATTCAATCAGGAAGTTGTAGCTGTTGCAACAGCGCTCACTCACTACGCACCACAAACCGATGTAGCAATCGAGCTCGGTGGTGAAGATGCAAAGATTATCTATTTTGAAAATGGAAATATCGAACAGCGTATGAATGGTATCTGTGCCGGCGGTACCGGTTCATTCATCGATCAGATGGCTTCTCTGATTCAGACAGATGCTAGTGGTTTAAATACATACGCTAGAGATTATCAGGCGATTTATCCTATCGCTGCACGTTGTGGTGTATTTGCGAAAACGGATATTCAGCCATTAATTAATGAAGGTGCAACAAAGGAAGACTTATCCGCATCTATTTTCCAGGCGGTTGTTAACCAGACCATCTCCGGACTTGCGCAGGGTAAGCCTATCCGCGGACATGTAGCATTTCTTGGTGGGCCTTTACATTTCCTGGATCAGCTTCGTGAGACATTCATTCGTACTTTGAAATTGGACGAGGAACACACGATTATTCCAGAGAATTCGCACCTCTTTGCAGCGATTGGTTCTGCACTAAACTATAAAGAAGAAACACAGATGGATCTCTCCGAAATCTTAGAGAGCTTATCTCATGAGATTCATATGGAATTCGAAGTAGCACGTATGGAACCTCTTTTCGAGGATCAGGCTGCCTACGACGAATTCTTAGAGCGCCATAGCAATAACCATGTGAAGACGGGAGATTTGGCCAATTATCATGGCAATGCCTACCTTGGTATCGACGCAGGTTCTACCACTACGAAACTTGCTGTTGTGGGCGAAGACGGCTCACTCCTCTATTCTTTCTATAGCAGCAACAATGGTAGTCCTCTAACCACTTCTATGAAGGCATTGGATGAAATCTATAAGATTATGCCAGAAGACACACATATTGTTCACTCCTGCTCTACCGGATATGGAGAGGCACTTTTGAAATCTGCCTTAAAGCTGGACGAGGGTGAAGTAGAAACCGTAGCACATTACTATGCTGCTGCATTCTTCAACCCGGATGTTGACTGCATCCTAGACATCGGTGGTCAGGATATGAAGTGTATCAAAATCAAGGATCAGACCGTTGATTCTGTGCAGTTGAATGAAGCTTGTTCTTCTGGATGCGGCTCTTTCATTGAGACTTTCGCGAAATCTCTGAACTACTCTGTGCAGGATTTTGCCAAGGAAGCACTCTTTGCAAAGCATCCGATCGACCTCGGTACAAGATGTACGGTATTTATGAATTCCAAAGTAAAGCAGGCACAGAAGGAAGGCGCAACCGTCGCTGATATCTCCTCCGGTCTTGCTTATTCTGTCATCAAGAACGCGTTATTCAAGGTTATCAAGCTTGCGGATCCTTCCCAGCTTGGTAAGAACGTCGTTGTGCAGGGTGGAACCTTCTACAATGATGCCGTACTCCGCTCCTTCGAAAAGATTTCCGGCGTCAACGTTGTAAGGCCTGATATCGCCGGTATCATGGGTGCGTTCGGTGCTGCTTTGATTGCAAAGGAACGTTATGAAGAGAATCCTGAGACTTCGATGCTTCCAATTGAGGAAATCCGAAATCTCACATTCGAAACAAGACTTACCAGATGTCAGGGCTGTACAAACCACTGTCTCCTGACTATCAATCATTTCAACGATAACCGTAACTTCATCACCGGTAATCGTTGTGAAAGAGGACTTGGAAAGAAAAAGAACGCCGAAAACATTCCAAACCTCTATGACTATAAAAACAAGAAGTTATTCTCCTATGAGCCGCTCAAGGCGGATGAGGCACCTCGTGGAACCGTTGGTATCCCAAGAGCCTTAAACCTCTATGAGAATTACCCATTCTGGGCTACTTTCTTCAAGAAATTAGGTTTCTCCGTTGTACTGTCTCCACAGTCCACCCGTAAAATCTATGAACTTGGTATTGAAAGTATCCCGAGTGAATCTGAGTGTTATCCTGCGAAGTTAACACATGGACATGTAAAATGGTTAATCAATCAGAATGTAGATTTCATATTCTACCCTTGTGTACCTTATGAAAGAAATGAATTCCCAGATGCGAACAACCACTACAACTGCCCAATCGTTACTTCTTATGCAGAAAACATCAAGAATAACGTAGATGAAATTACATCCGGACAGGTTCGTTTCCTGAATCCATTTATGGCATTCAGTAGCGAACAGATTCTGACGGATCAGTTAATCAAAGTATTCAAGGAAGAATTTTCCGAAATTCCATCTCTGGAAGTAAGAGCCGCTGCTCACTGTGCCTGGGAAGAATTAGCAACCTTCCGTGAGGACATCCAGAGAAAGGGAGAGGAAACACTTCGTTACTTAGAAGAAACAGGACGTAAGGGTATCGTTCTCTGCGGACGTCCATATCACGTAGACCCAGAAATCAATCACGGTATTCCGGATATGATTAACTCCTACGGAATGGCTGTTTTAACAGAGGACTCCATCTCTCACTTAGGAAATGTTGAGAGACCTCTGATTGTTATGGATCAGTGGATGTACCACTCTCGTATGTATGCTGCCGCAAATTATGTAAAGAAGGTAAACAACCTCGAAGTTATTCAGTTAAATTCTTTCGGTTGTGGTCTTGACGCCGTTACCACAGACCAGGTAAATGATATCCTCTCTGGTTCCGGCAAAATCTATACCTGCCTTAAGATTGATGAGGTTAACAACCTCGGCGCAGCAAGAATCCGTATCCGTTCTCTCCTCGCTGCCATGCGTGTAAGGGAACATCGTCATAAAGAAAACGACCGTACGATTCGTCCTGCAAACTACGAAAGAGTTGTCTTTACAAAAGAGATGCGAAAGGATTACACCATCCTCTGTCCGCAGATGTCACCAATTCACTTTGAATTGTTAGCACCTGCATTCAATGCATCCGGATATCATCTGGAGATTCCTGATGTACCGGCAAGAAAATGCATCGATATGGGTCTGAAATACGTTAACAACGACGCTTGCTACCCATCTCTGATTGTTGTTGGACAGTTAATGGATGCTGTAAAATCCGGCAAATATGATATGACAAAAACGGCCATCCTGATTTCTCAGACCGGCGGTGGATGTCGAGCAAGTAACTACATCGGATTCATCCGTCGTGCTTTAGAAAAGGCCGGCTATCCGGATGTTCCGGTAATCTCTATCAACCTTAGCGGTTTAGAGAAGAACCCTGGTTTCAAGCTTTCACCAAAGCTGATTCAGCGTGGCCTCTACGCTTTAACTTTCGGTGATATCTTCATGCGTTGCGTTTACCGTATGCGCCCATATGAATTAACACCAGGTTCTGTAGATGCCTTACACGAAACTTGGAGACAGCGCGTGATCGATTTCGTATCACAGGACAAGATTCTGTCTCATAAGAAATATAAGGAAATGTGCCGTCAGATCATCCGTGACTTTGACGCTATTCCAATCGATGAAACAATGAAGAAGCCAAGAGTTGGTATCGTCGGAGAAATCCTTGTGAAGTTCCATCCGGTTGCCAACAACCACCTTGCGGATCTTCTCGAAGCAGAAGGTGCAGAGGCTGTCATTCCTGACTTAACAGACTTCCTTCTTTACAGTTTCTACAACATGAATTTTAAATACGAAAATCTCGGTGCTTCCAAGAAGTCTATGAAGACAGCGAACCTCGGTATCAAGTTCTTTGAATGGTTAAGAGGTGCTGCCAGAGATGAATTTGACAAGAGTAAACATTTCGTTGCTCCTGCTTACATCGATGACACTGCAAAGCATGCAGAGGAGATTGTATCCATCGGTAACCAGACCGGTGAAGGTTGGTTCCTTACCGGAGAAATGCTGGAATTGATTGGTCAGGGCGCAGATAATATCGTCTGCATTCAGCCATTCGGTTGCCTTCCAAACCACGTGGTTGGTAAGGGTGTAATCAAGAAGATTCGTGCGAAGAATCCTTCTGCGAACATCGTAGCCATCGATTATGATCCGGGTGCTTCGGAAGTAAACCAGCTGAATCGAATCAAATTAATGCTTTCTACAGCGAATAAAAAACTGAAAAAACTTGATGCATAAACATTTCCAGATGTTTGTAGCAGAATTATTAGCACTCTTTTGAAAAGAGTGCTAATTTTTTATTGAATTTCCTATTTCATGGTGCTAGTATATATTTTGTTGATAAATAATAAAGGAGCGTGATTTTTATGAGTAAAAAACATGGAAGTCTTTCTATTACAAGCGAAAATATCTTTCCAGTCATCAAGAAATGGTTATACAGCGATCATGATATCTTCATCCGCGAATTAATCTCCAATGGCTGCGATGCGATTACAAAACTGAAAAAGTTAGATATGATGGGTGAATATGAATTACCCGCTGATTATAAAGCAAACATCCAGGTAACCTTCAGTCCAGAGGATAAGACCTTATCCTTCACTGATAATGGTATTGGTATGACAGAGGAAGAAGTCGACCAGTACATCAATCAGATTGCCTTCTCCGGTGCTACCGATTTCATTGAAAAGTATCAGGGCAAAGCTTCTGAAGATCAGATTATCGGTCACTTCGGTCTTGGTTTCTACTCTGCATTTATGGTAGCTGACAAAGTAACGATCGATACGCTTTCCTATACCGATGGTGCTACTTCTGTACATTGGGAATGTGACGGCGGTACAGAATTCGATATGTCAGAAGGCAACAAAGAAGGTGTTGGTACGACAATCACTCTCTACTTAAATGAAGACTGTCTTGAATTCTCTAACGAATATCGTCTTCGTGAAGTGATCGAAAAATATTGTTCCTTCATGCCAACCGAAATCTTCCTTTCCAAGAAGAATGCTGAAACAGAATATGAGACTATCGACAAATCTGACGTTTTAGATACAGATACGGTGATCGAAGAGATCCATGAAGATGCTAAGACGGAAGAAAAAGAAAACGAAGACGGCACAAAAGAAACCGTAGAGATTTCTCCTGCCAAGGATAAAGTTAAAATCGTTAAGAGACCTCGTGCTTTAAATGATACTCATCCTCTTTGGGCTAAGACACCATCCGAATGTACAGATGAAGAATATAAAGCGTTCTACCGCAAAGTCTTCAATGATTATAAGGAACCACTCTTCTGGATTCACTTGAATATGGATTACCCATTTAACTTAAAGGGTATCCTCTACTTCCCTAAGATTAATTCGCAGTACGAATCTATCGAGGGAACCATCAAGTTATATAACAACCAGGTATTTATTGCCGATAACATCAAGGAAGTAATCCCAGAATTTTTGATGCTCTTAAAGGGTGTGATCGATTGTCCGGATCTGCCACTTAACGTTTCCCGTTCTGCCCTTCAGAATGATGGATTTGTAACAAAGATTCGTGACTATATCACAAAGAAAGTTGCCGATAAATTATCCGGCCTCTGCAAGACAGACAAAGAAAACTACGAAAAATACTGGGATGACATCAGCCCATTCATCAAATATGGTTGCCTGAAAGATACAAAATTCTGCGATAAGATGAACGACTATATCTTATTCAAGGATATTAATGACAACTATACAACACTTCCAGAACTTCTGAAAAAGGAAGAAGAAAAGGCCACTGGCGAAAACGGTGAAAACGTGGAAGCGGAAGTCGTCGATGATGCAACAGAAGAAAAAGAAGATACCCGCAAGAAAGTTTACTATGTAACCGACTTAAACCAGCAGGGTCAGTATATCAATATGTTCAAAGAACAGGATATGAATGCTGTCATCCTGGATCAGGTTATTGATACAAGCTTTATTACACAGTTAGAGCAGAGAAATCCAAATTATCGTTTCCTCAGAATCGATGCTGACTTAACGGATACCATGGTGGAAGAATCTTCTGAAGAAGAATTAAAAGAGACAACTACGACTCTAACTGATATCTTCCGTAAAGCGCTCTCTAAGGAGAATTTAGACGTACAGGTACAGAAGTTTAAGAACAAGGAAATCTCCTCTGTTATTACGCTTTCTGAAGAATCTAGACGTATGCAGGATATGATGCAGATGTACAGCATGGGCATGGGCGGTATGGATATGTCTATGTTCGGTGGAAATGAAACACTTACCTTGAACGCGAATAATGACCTCGTACAGTACATTTTAACGCATGGAGACGGTGAATATACGACAGACTTCTGTAAGCAGCTCTATGACCTTGCTATGATGGCAAATAAGCCTCTTAGTACAGATGAGATGTCAGAATTCATCAAGAGAACAAACAAGATTATGATGCTTCTTGCAAAATAATCCTTCGAACCATTTATAAAGAACTTAAAAACAAAAAGAACAGGCTCTCATAGCGGAGGTACATCCTCCCGATTATATGAGAACCTGTTCTTTTCTTTTTACCAAACTGATTTCTACAAAAAAATGAAGCACCGCCCCGAACCCCGGAAGCAGTGCTTTCTTCAACCAATATAACCCCTGAGATATTATCACACTAAAACTATAAATCTACGCGTCCTGGATAATCTGAATTTGCAACATAGTATGCTGCATTTTCTTCAGGCTTAATATAAAGCTTGAGATCTTCCAGTGTCTTACTCTTATTTTTAGCTTTAAAATCGTTCTTTACATTTTCAAGAATTGCATCTACATCATACTGATTTCCTGCGAATTCAACATAAGATGTAACAACCAATTCCTTCTTAGCTTTCTTTGCTGCTGTTGTTGCAGCCTTCTTAGCTGTTGTAGTAGCTTTCTTTGCTGCTGCAGTAGCACTCTTCTTAGCTGTTGTAGCCTTCTTTGTTGCTGTTGTTGCAGCCTTCTTAGCTTCTACCTGTACTTCGCTTGCTGTCTTTTTTCCAGCTTCTACAATCTTAGAAGCTGCTTCAGATACCTCTTTTTTTAAGTCTGGTGCCTTCTTCGTAGTTGTTGCCATAACCTCTTTCTCCTCTCCTGTAACAATAATCTCAACTCGGTTATAATTATCAGTCAACTTTTATTATAATCGTTTTTTTACACAAATCAATGTGTGAAACGTACTATTATCACAGATATTTTAGAAAAAAGTTATATAAAATTCATATTACTTCTTATAGCCTATGCATCATTCGTTATAATGCAGGTAATTATCAAGCACACTAAAGAACGAATCGGTTTGCACATCGTCCTCCAATGGAATCTCAATTCGATTCCAAAGACTCTGATTTAAATCCGAATAATAAGTCGCATCCAAATCCGCAACAATATCTTCCATCACTTGCGTCTGTCGCTTCTCAATAACGTTCTGCTTATTCAATTCTGACAATTCTTCATCATATTTGCTGATGCACTTAATGAAATAATAATTGCCATCAGAGCCTTCGATATTATATGCCGTATCTCCGTCCTCTAATTGAAATGCTACGTCTTCCACTTCACTTGGATAAGTATCTCTACCAAAAGAAGTCTCTACCGCGGTCTTGCTCTCATTATACGTCGCTGCCACTGTAGAGAAATCCGTTCCCGCATTCAAAGCCGCTTCTGCTTCCTCTGCCTTGGATTCTGATGATACATAAAATACATAGGCATCCATAATTCTAGCCTCATCCTCAGACACATCATTATCCACCTGACTCATCAGTGATGTATAAACCTTCTCAGCAATTGCATAACGTTCATACATTCCTTGAATATCCGATTTTGATGCTTTTGTATAGCTCTTCTCCGCATCGGTAAGGGAATCATAATACTCCTCTGCAGCAGATTTGATTTTCGACTTCTCTGTACTGTCTAAGGTAATTCCTTTATCAGACGCATATTGATTCAACGCATATACTTTCGTCAAATGCTGAAGCACCGCATCTTTGACACTGTCCTCCATATTTTCTGTATCATATTCTTCTGTCCACAAACTATTTCCATTTACGACACCGTAAATATTCTTATAATTTGCGAGATACATCTTCGCCTCTTTTTGAGAGCAAGCGTACTCTCCTATTTTAAACACCGTATGGAATCCTGAACCGGATGCCACAAATACCTTTTTCCCTGCAATAGAACACCCTGTAATCGTCGTCGTTGCAAACACAAGGAGCAGTCCTAAAACTGCTCCTTTCTTACATAAACGAAGTATCGGGCGATTCATCTCTCTTAACTTCATAATGATTTTATTATCCTTCTACTAATAAATAACGTCCCTTTGAAAGTGCAAATACTTCTGGTGATTCCAATACTTCTTCCTCTGATAAACCAGCGATATCCATATTGTCTTCCATATATTCCAGTAATTCCTTCTGATCTTCACAAACCACTGCTAAACAGTCCTCAAGAAAGAATTCCGCCTCTTCGATAGAATCTGCCACAGGCTCCGGAAATAATTGTAACTGGTTATCTAAAAATGTCTGTAAACATTCTTCATCATAAGCATTTGTCATTATACTACATCCTCCATTTCTTTAACCTTGAAAATTATAGTACATGCCATATAAAACCACAATATATTTTGCCATTCAAATAGAACTTTTTACTCGTTTATATAGTTTCCATTTTCGTCAACCGGAACATAGAGTTCGGTCCATCCGGAAGCAATATTCTGATCCATACTTTTCTTAGCAGTTTCCTCGTCGACACCTTTGAATCGAACTTCGTAATTGTAGAATTCCTCCGCAGATAATTTCTTCATATAATGCATATTCCCATCCTGATCCAGATAAGATTCATCATAGAGTGGTGTATCCTCTGTTCCGGAAGAATTCCCTGTACCCGAAGTATTCTCCGTACTATTTCCAGAATTCTCTCCCGTCGCATCTAACCCAGCAATCTCTTCGATATCTGCAATCAAATCCGCGAATTCCTCTGCCTGTGATTCGGATAAATCGCGCTCCATAATGGCATCACCGTACGCTTTTAATGCCTTATGTTTCTTCTCTTTATCCTCCTCACTCAAGTCCAATGTATCAATCATCGCATCGGCCGTCTCATACATCTCTTCTAGCTTGTCATAGTCCTCTTCTTTCGTTGCCTGCACTGCTTCCTCAATCTGTTCCTCTGTGGCATCCTGATTATCTGGCACATGACTGACCTTAAAATAAATATACCCTCCTACCATCAGAACTGCAATAATCGCAACCACTAGAATGCATATATTTAAGTGATTTTTAATATTTCTAAAAAATTTCTTCAAATCGTCCTCCTCCATCGTTATACCGAAACCACATCGCCTAGCGAGAAGGAATATAAATAACGTTCCTTCACCGGCATCTGGTATGCTCTGGATATAGCATCCGCATAGATATCAATCTGCTTTCTATATAAATCGGCCAACTGCTCCTTGGTCTTGACCCTATCCGTCTTATAATCCAAAAGAACAATACCATCCTCTTCCATAAAGAAAGCATCGATAATACCCTGCACCATAACCAGTGGTTCTTCCGCCGGATCCATAGGTTCTTCCTGATCGATACCGGAAAACAATCGACTCGGCTTATCACCGAAAACAAACGCTCGCTCGATAAACAGATTCTCCTTCAATGCTGCACAATGCATACGCTCTGCCAGATGCGAATTCAGAAATGTTTGAATCTGCGATTTCGAAATCATGTTCTTTTGTTCCTCGGTCACCTTACCTTCCTCCATCATACGCTCTAATTGCTGCTCGAAGGAAGATGCCATGCCCTCCGCATAGAAATCAAAGCACTCCATATACCTATGCATAGCGGTACCACGAAGTGCACCTTGATTGGCTTCCATTTGATCCTGAAGGAATGCCGGAACCGATGGAATATGTAATTCCTCTGGTGTTCCAGCATCTTCCATTTCCAGCAATATGTCCATCGCCTGATGCTTGATTTCCGAAACGGAATACTTATTCTTATATTTCGAAATATACGGATATGGATACTGGAAATCAAACTGCCCCGGAACTTCTGGCAGATTCTCAATCCAAGCCTTCTTATCACGGCGATCTGACATTTCCAAGACCGTTTTTGCAACCATGGTTGTTTCATTCTGAATGGTAATATAGTGCTCCTTCTTCTTATAGAATAAAACCGGCAATATCCAATCGAGATAGGTGGCCGCACTACTACGTCTAATATAGGTCATCGGACCCATATCCCGCATCATATCCTCTGTTTTTTCCTCTGCTGACTTCATCACACCGGTGATAATCAGTTTCTCCCTCGCTCTTGTCAGAGCAACATAGAGAATTCGTAGTTCCTCTCCGCGTTCCTCGAGTTTGATCATCTCACTCATAGCTTTTCGATAAAAGCTGTTATATTTCACTCGACGGATCGGATCAATGGATTCGAGTGCCATACCGTAATCCCCATGAATCAGGTTTCGATTCTTCGAAACATGTCCAATCTTCTGTCCCATCTCACTGACAAAGACAATCGGGAACTCCAGTCCCTTACTCTTATGAATCGTCATAATACGGACAGCGTCATCATTTTCACTGATGACTTCTGCCGCACCTTCTTCACTCTCGTATTTCTTGGCCTCTTCAATATAATTAACAAAACGAAACAGCCCTTTGAAACTACTATGTTCATAGGAAATGGCCATGTCCACAAGTTTCTCCAGATTCGCCTTTCGAACCGCCCCATCTGGAAGCGCCGTCACATAGAGAAGATATTTTGTCTCCTCTAGAAACGCCGCTAAGAGCTCATGAATGGAGAGATACAACGCCTTCTCACGATAGGATGTAAGAAGATCCAAGTACTTCTTGATTTTTTTATCCTCCGCATGATTCTTGGCATATTCATAAAATACCACGGAAAAATCGGCCTTCGGATTCGTAGCTCGAATCTGTAATAATTCCTCATTTGCCATCCCAATAATCGGGGAATGCAGAAGCGCTGCAAGTGGAATATCCTGGTACTGATTATCCAAAAGCGATAGGAAAGATAACACCGTCTTCACTTCTGTCGCCTCGAAATAACCGGCTGTATTTGCGACCTGTACCGGAATATGAAACTTCTTCAATACCTCCACGTATTTCTCGCCTTTCGAAGATGTCGAACGAAGGAGAATCACAATATCACGATAACGAACCGTACGAATACAACCCTCGTCAGGATCAAAGATACGCATCGCATCCTTCTTCATCATATCCCGAATACGCTTTGCAATAAGATACGCTTCAAACTCGTGTTTATCATCTAATTCCAAATCCGAAAGCAAATCCTCATCGACACTTCCAACGATAACCTCCGGTTCATAATACTGCTTTCGGATCTCTTCCGAAATCTCCGGATGATTCTCTCGATCCAGTTTGTCCGCATCATCATAGTACTCTGCTCCCAGATACAAAGCCTCTTTATCCGTATAGGCAACATCCCCAAGATCCGGCTGCATCAATTCATAGAATAATTCATTCGTAAAATCGAGTACCTCTCGTCTACTTCGGAAATTCTTATTCAAATCAATCTTCTGCTCCACACTATCCAACTCGGAATAAGATGCATATTTTCCCATAAAGATTCTAGGACGCGCCATACGGAACCCATAAATACTCTGCTTCACATCGCCAACCATGAAATAATTATGCCCGCCGACACTCTGCTTACTTACACTACTAAGCAAGAGTTCCTGCACATCATTACTATCCTGGTATTCATCAATCATAATTTCACGGAACTGCTCCGTATATTCCCTGGCAGCTTCCGTTGGCTCACCCGTCTCTTCATCCACAAGTATCTGAAGGGCGAAATGTTCCTGATCTGTAAAATCGATGATATTCTTCTTCCGCTTCTCTGCCGCAAAAAGATCCATATATTCTTTCGTCAATTGGATCAATTCTTCTGCAACCGGCTGGCTCACTTTAATCGTCTTATAAATATCCTGCAACATCTGCGAACCAATCTCCTTCTCCAGAGACTGAATCGCTGTTTTTAATCCTTCTCTCTTCGCTTTGATATAGGCATCGATCTCCGGATTCGATGGATCATCCTTCTTCAATGCGCGGTAAGAATCAAAACGACCATGGCTGGAAATGCGAAGAATGTAATCATCAATATTTCCAGCTTCCATAAGATATTCTACATAAATTAAATCTTTCTTTAATAATTCAATTCTACATTCCGGCGCACCCGGTGTATCAGAAATATAGTCCAAAAGCGACTGATATCCATCCCGGATCTCTTTACACTGCAACTGATAGCGCTCGATACATTTCTTCATCCAGGCAAGATTTTTCAATTCTTCCACCGATGTGATTTCATAAACCTGCTTCGCTTCATCCAACCACTTCTTTGGCCATGGATAGGAATTCGCCATATTCATCAACTGAAAGATGGAATTACGAAGTTCGGTATCCTTGCCCTTGCTGGAATAAATATCGGCCGTCTGTAAAAATGATTCTTCCCCGGCACGGTATTTTGCTTCTAAAAACTGTTCCATCAAGGTATTTTTTAGAAGTTTGATCTCGTTCTGGTCTGCGGTATGAAATTCCGGATCCAATCCAATCTCATGAAAATGATTCCGGATTACCTGCAAACAAAAACTATCAATCGTCGAAATATGTGCAGCTCCAACCAGTGTCTCCTGCCGGATTAAATGCGTGTCTCCCGGATGTTCTTCCAGCGCCTTCTCTATTGCAGTTCTCACACGCTCTTTCATCTCACGCGCAGCAGCATTCGTAAATGTCACAACCAATAATTCATCAATATCCATGGGATGATTCTGATCTGTGATCATCTCAATAATTCTCTGTACCAGAACAGCCGTCTTACCTGAACCAGCCGCAGCAGATACCAGGATATTTCTATCCCTCAAATCAATCACGCGCTGCTGATCAGGCGTCCACTTCTTCTCGCCCATGCTGTTCCTCCTCTACTAATTTCTGCATAACCTCATCTTTATTCATCTTCTTTAATTCTCGATATCCAAATCCCGGAATCGAACGATCAAATCCGCAGACTTCCTTAAACTCGCAATATTCACATCCGGTCTGATTCCCTTTTCGATACGGAGCGACCTTGACATTGCCCTCTGCAATCTCTGTCGCAGACGATGTAATCTGTCTCTTCACATGCTGTTCCATCAGCTCAAACTGCTTTGTTGTCAGAGAGCTAGAAGTCGCCGATAAAGTTAAATCCTTCTTAAACTTTACAGGAATTACCATAGAATTCGCACTCGGTTTCGGATCGGTATCTAAAGCCTCAATCACTTCCCTGTCCTCATTTACGAGTCCGGAACCACGCAACTGCATCATGATCTCCTGCTCTTTTTTCTCGCGCAACTCTTCCTCTGTCAGACTCGTCTGGTTCTGTAAATCCGCAATCGGATCATCAATCGTATAATACAGTAGTCCCGCCGGCTCCACTTCTTTCGTAGAGTGCTGTCTCTCTGCCTCCATAGCAGCGCTCATGTATAGTATCAACTGCATCTGCAGGCCGTAATACATATCTTCATAATCAAATTTCTTATTGCCGGACTTATAATCTATAATTTTAAGATAAGTCTTATCTGCCGTTTCAAATTTATCGATTCGATCAATCTGCCCATGCAGTCGCAAGGTTGTTCCATCCGAAAGCTCATAGCGAAGAGAGGAAAGCGATTCTAAATCACTGAATTTTACTTCAAATCCCTTCGGAATAAATCTACCCTGTCGAACCTGCTTCGTCAAAACCTGAATCGTTCGCTTTAAGGTCACACGCATACGTCCCAGGATATAAGCTTCTTTTGCCTCATCGAAAAATTCTGCCTTTGGCATGGCATGAAATGTTTCTTCTACCGCTTCGTTCATAATCTGCATCGACATCTCTTCCGAAACGTTATACCATGTGAAATCGCTATCCTCCAGTTTCTTAGAATAGCGTTCCAAGGCATCATGATACAGATTACCCAAATCCACGCTCTTCAGCTCGTGTTCCTGCCTCTCCTTGAGCTTCAGCCCATATTGCAGGAAATAAGCATACGCACACGTCGCATACTTCTCTAAACGGCTGACACTGCCGCTCACACTGTCTCCATTGACCGCACGAAGTACAGACTTACGTAGCACATCATCCTCGTGCACATAAAACGCAGATTCTAAGAGTTTCAACGCCAATTCCCGGTCTTCACCCTTACACCAGCAGAAAAGCTTCGAAAGCAGTTCATCCATTGCGCCAGCGTCCTCATTTCCCTCTGCACTCTCACGTAATAAATCCACCAGATATTCCTGCGCCGGAATCGGGCTTGCGATACGATCTTCCATCGACAAATCCTCCAGATCCTGCACAGAAATCTCTGGGAAAAGCTTACATAACGTCTGAATCAGATAGGATTTTCGAACGGCAGCGCCATCATTTCCAGTACGTCCATAAGTCACAATCAGTTTTTCCGATGGCTTCGTCAAAATCAAATATAGATAAAAACGCTGCATAAAGGATTTCTCACGCTCTGTTGGCGCGAGTTCATAGTCGGCGTCCTTTAACTTCTGCCGATCAATCTGTGAGAGAATACTGCAGGTGCTCACAGACTTTGGAATCGCCCCATCATTCGCACCAATCAAGAATAACACCTTAATATGCTCTAGACGGGTACGCTCCATATCACCAAAGATAATATTGTCATAACTTGGTGGAATCACACCAATCTTCGCATCTTCGAGTCCGGCATCCAAGATATTCTTATAGGAATCGAGATCCATGGATTCCTCCCCAAGAATCGTCACCATCTTATCCAAAAGTTCCATAATCATCGGATAAATCTGCTGGTATTCCTTTGCTCTTACAGCGTCCATACGTTCTTCAAATTCCTCTGCCATCTGAAGAAGTCTCTGCTCGATGTTATAATCCACAAGCAGATGGTACAGTGCCTCTGTCATCTGTCGCACCGTCTTTCTCGACGATGGTCTGCTCTGGACAGCCTCATAGAACGGGCGAACCTTCTGTGCAAATTTCTCTCGAATCTGGTTAATCTCTGCCACCTGATCCGCCGTATAGTATTGCGGAATGACCGTAAAGATATTGAAATAACGTTGATTCCCACGAATTCCGGCAGAACGAACGTAATTATCCAATACATCGATCTCTTCCATCGTCAGGTCCGTCATACCAGAACGTAAGAAATGGAACACCGAAGCATAAGAGAAATTCTCCTCCACCATAGCGAGCGCACTTCGAATAAATTCAATACTTGGCTGAAATCGTACTTCGGAATTCGCATCCACAAAGATGGGCATCTGGTACTTACGGAAAATATCCTGAATATAATTCTGATAATCCTCCATATTCGCACAAACAATGGCAAAATCCCGATAGTGATACTTACCGGTACGAATCATCTTCTGTATTCTAGCTGCAACAAAAGATAGTTCCATCCTAGGATTGCCCAAGCGATATAATTCGATTTCATGTTCGCGTTCCTGATCCCCATGATATTTGGAATAGGTACGTCGAAACAGATTCTGTTCCAGATGTAGCAATTCTCCCGCTGGCGCAAAACGCATGGGTTCTTCCATCGTATGAAGAAGTGGCTCCTCCACATCGACACCCACAGATTTTGCAATACGAACCAGTCCCTGCGCCATCTTTTTCGACATATAGAAGAGTTCTTCCGGCGCCGGTTCCGATAGCAAGTCTTCCCGACTATCTATGGAAATGGTACATACCATCTTCTCCACCATCGGCATAATCACACGCAGCAATTTGTTCTGAATCGGTGTAAATCCCGTAAATCCATCGAATACCATGATGGAATCCTGCACCAGTTTCGAATCCGAAACCACCGTAATCAGAAGCTCCAAAATCTCTTCTGTCGTAATATACTTATCCTTCATAAATTCCTGGAAACCACGATACATCACAAGAATATCCTTGGCCTTCTTACGGAAAGACGGATAGGTAATATCTTCCATGATATTCTCGAAATCCTCAATGGAAATAGCATACTGCTTAAATTCCGAAATCAGAGACTTCATCTCGGAGATATAGCCCAGCTTCGTCATATGATTTCGAAGAATCGTCAGTTCTTCCATCTTCTCTTCGGCAACACGCCGAAGTACGAGGTTCTTACCCGTATCCTCAAGCACATCATAGACTTTCGTTCCCATCTCATCGAATACTCGATAAGCCAATCGATCAAAAGAGAGCACTTCGATATTCATCACACTATGCCCCGGATGAAGACTCACCAATTCCTTCTGCGTCTGTAATGTAAACTGCTCCGGAACAATAATCATATATTTCTTCTTTGGATTTTGAACGGACTCTTGAATCAGAGTTTGATACAATGTGACGGATTTCCCAGATCCTGCATTTCCTGTAATGAATTGTAATGACATACTGCCTCCCAAGAATTTTTCTACTAAAAATTATACCAATAATTATAGAAAAAAGGGTGTCCATTTTCATGGACACCCCAGCGCTAAATTCATATTTCATTACTATTTTTAATTTTATTCACCGAATGCCTTTAAAGCATCGCCATATACTGTTGCTGTATAATCACTAACATTCGCTGTTACAAGCTCGTTATACATCGCTGCTCCATCGAGGTATCCGTATACATATGTCCATCCATCGCTAGGATTTTCATAATTTCCATCAAGGTATACACTGTAATAATCAATGGAACCGTCAGATGAAACAACAACATCATCGATTTCTACTGGCATGTAGACCGTTGTATCTGCAAATTCTCCGTCTTCTGTATCGGTAGCCTGTACCTGATATACGAGATAAAGCTTATTTCCAGAAGAGTAAGATTTCTCCTTTGCAGTCAAAAGATAAGCACCGATGTAAGCTGGTTCAGAAATCGTATAATCTTCTGTTGCCATCTCTGCTGTAATCTCATCAGTTGCGTCCTTCTGTAATTCTGCAAGCTGTGCTTCTGTAAGATCATCTACAGATGCAAGATATTTAGTATCTGCATCTACCGTATAGGTCTTCTCTGTCTCCTTGAGGTAATATCCCTGAGAAAGTGCATAATCTTCATCAATCTCAGCCGTTACTGTAAACTCATCTCCATCGGATAATCCGGAATAGACATCAGTGCTGAAATAAATCTCATCCAAGAACTTAATCTTAGAAGAATCCACTTCTACTTCTGGGTAGATGTAAGGTTCCATACCTTCGTACGTAATGGTTATATATTCGAATGGATCAATTGCTTCTACATCCTTCAGACCAGAAACTTTGATCTTCTCATCTTTACCCTTTAACTTAATGCCATACTTCTTTGCAATAGCCTTGCTATATGTGTACTGTACCGTAACCTTGTCTCCATTAGAGAGATCCTCATTTGGAGTTACCGTTACATCAATACTGTTCATTACTTCGTACTGACCATAATAAGAAATAATCTTATCTCCACCAGCATCTGTAAGCGCGTTATAAAGCTTGTCTTCATCAATGTCAACAACCGCTGTACCTGCTGAGTCAGCACCTTCAAATGTAACAGTTACATAATCAGAAATATCTACTGTCTTCGCAGCATTCACTCTCCAAACAACAAGTCCGATCAAAAGAACGATAAGCGCTACTACACCCACGCAAATTCCCTGCATCTTCTTGTCTGTCTTTAAACGTTCCATAAATGCATTTGGCTGCTTTACCTGGTTTGCATAGCCATACTGCTGTCCCTGGAAATTACCCTGGTTACCCTGGTTAGCCTGGTAAGCACCCTGCTGATTCGCCTGGTATGTACCCTGCTGGTTTGCCTGGTATGTACCCTGGTTTGCCTGATAAGTTCCCTGCTGCTGTGCCTGATTGGCATCTGTAGCATCTGTACCCTGCTGATTCGCCTGCTGTTCAGCCTGGTTCTGGGTAGTTGTCTGCTGTGCATTGGCAACTACATCAATTTTCTGTCCACAATTTGGGCAGAAATCTGATCCTTCCGGAATCTGTGTTCCGCAGTTTCCACAAAAACTCATATTGTCTCCTCCTCAAATATGATATCTAGCAATCGACACCATTATAACCCGAATGATACAATATAGTCAAAGCATATATTGTGATGCTTAGTGTGTCACTGTACGTCTTCTCTTCCTTCTTTTTCTTCGAATCCGCGGTTTCTGCCCATGCGCTTTTCGATAGGCATTAATCTGCTCGTGAATTTTTGTGTAATCCCGCTCGAATAATTCCTCACTGATTTCTCTGGCTAAATCCTCCGGCGATACGGACTCCAATAGATAATCCTGCACAAAATCCTTGCTCTTTCCCGCATACTTGTATAATCCATACTTTTCCTGAATATGTGCAAGTTCCGGTCTCCACAGGAAACGTAACTTCTCTTTCGGATTCAATTTTGGATTCTCCTTCATCTCACGAACCACATAAAAATCCAACGATTCTTCCGAGTCCTCTTCCACGGAGATAATGCCCCAGTAATCCGGCACATGTTCTTCCACATGTAACGCATGCGAGCTGCCAACCACAATGATATTGCCGTCAAAGCATCGGTCGTAGTCACTCACCTGGCTATCCAGCCTTACATAAGAATCTACATCGCTCTTAATCTCTATACCAATCAACTGATTTGGTAAAACCATGACGACATCCGCCCTGGAAGACACACCCATATTCTTCTCTTCCAATATTCTATTCTTACCAAACCGCTCCTCCAAAAAATCAAAAAGCGGCTCTCGAATATCCTTATCCTTTAACACCCGTCTCTCCCCGATCTAACAAAACAATTCGATTTCCAAAACTAGTTTCCCAGATTCTTACAGAGCTTTCTGGCACTTTCCGATGTTGCCAAACCACCTTCACTCGTTTCCTTTAATGCATGTGGCATAATATTTCCAATGCGATACATACTGTCAATCACATCATCCGGCGAAATAGCACTTTCAATCCCCGCCATGGCAAGTTGTGCCGAGCTGATGGCATTGACGGTTCCGGCAACATTTCTCTTAATGCATGGGACCTCTACCAGACCACCAACCGGATCACAGGCTAATCCCAACATATTCTTAAGTGCAAGCGCTGCTGCCTGCATCATCTGATGCTCATCCCCACCCTGTAAATATACAAGGCCTGCTGCTGCCATCGCACTCGCGGAACCAATCTCCGCCTGACATCCGCCAAAGGCGCCGGCTATACTCGCATTCTCCGCAATCACGGCACCAATGCCGGCAGCGATAAAGAGCGCATGCACAATCTCATCCCGATTCGATGCAAACATATCTTCATAAGACAAAAAGACCGCCGGGATCACACCACAACTTCCCGCTGTTGGCGCAGCTACAATTCTACGCATACAGGCATTGGACTCTGCCATCTTCAGTGCCTTCTCCATAGCAAGTGCTGTAAAATCACTACAGAGATTCTTGCCACTTTCATTGAAGGCACGCATCTTCTCGCCATCGCCACCGGACATCCCACTTGAGGATCGGAGGGACTTGTCATAGTTCTGATCCGCCTGACGCATCGCTGTATACATGGATTCCATCGTATGGTAACTGTCCTCTCTCGACACCTGACGACTCTCCATATCCGCCTGTAATACCACTTCCCAAAGAGGCTTCTTGGTCTCTTCACATAATTTCAAAAGATCCGCTATTGCATGATATACCATCAATTATTCTTCCTCCGGATTCAGATAGGTAACATTTGTCACACCATCTGTATTTCTTAATTTCTCAATTCCTCTTTTGGGAATCTGCTGGTCGCATTCAAGGACCATCACTGCCATTCCATCTCGCTGATTTCTATATAACTGCATCGTAGCCACATTGACACCCTGATCCGATAACATCGATGCCACCTGCGCAACCAATCCCGGTTTGTCCTCGTTATTTACGATTAACGTTGGATATTCTCCTGAGAAATTCGTCGCAATTCCATCAATCTCTGCAATATTGATTCGACCACCGCCAATCGATTGTCCAATCAATTCCATCTTCTTCCCAGAGCGGCCCGTCAGATGAAGCTGTACGGAATTTGGATGCGCTTCCTTTAATTTCGCTTCTCCAAAAGAAACGTCCACGCCCATCTCCTTCGCAATCGTAAGGCTCTTTGGAATCCGCATATCATCCGGCTTCATCCCAAGCAGTCCCGCAACGATAGCACGGTCCGTACCATGTCCCTTACCCGTTGTTAAAAAGGAACCATACAGATCCGCCTGAATCTCCTTTGGATGCTCTCCTAATAATTTTCTTGCAATATATCCGATACGGCATGCTCCCGCAGTATGCGAACTGCTTGGCCCTACCATAACCGGTCCAATAATATCAAAGATAGCCATAATTATATCTCCAAACAAAAATAAAGGGGCAAGTATTCTGCCCCTTAGAATTATCTCTATTTTATCATGTTCTATCTTCTTAGAAAAGCCTTACTCTAATCGGAAATGATTCTCTTGCTGTTTGCATAAGTAATCATAAAGTAACCACCATAGATGACAAACAGGATAATCGATGCAATACCGATTGATTTCATTACCTGTTCTGTACCGAATGTTATCAGCACAAACTTTGCAAAACGAAGTCCGACAAAGGAGTGTACGATGGCAAGTGCCAGTGGTGCAAAGAAGAAGATTCCCGTCTGCATAAGAAGCGACTTTGAAATCACTCTCTCATCCACACCAATCTTTCGAAGAATGGTATATCGTTCCGATCCATCTACACTTTCTGACAGACATTTCAGAGATAAAATGGCTCCACAGGAAATCAGGAATACAAAACCGATATATAATCCCAGGAATGCAATCACAGCGCCAAGACCGATGGCATCACTAAGAATCGCTTCTTTAGTATCGATTTTCATTAAATAGCCATCATTCTGTGTACTTTCATAATCAAACACCTCGCCAAAGATCTGGTATTCCTGATCTTCGATCTGCTTTCTTCCATCTGTAGAAGTCTCTGCATAATTTCCAATAAAATAACTATTGTTTGGAATCTGATTCGAAACCACTTCATCCGGAACCACATAAAAACCGGAGTTGATATGCGAATTCGATATCTCAATAAAACCATCCTGACATTCTGTATATTTTGGGCTTAAAACATGACCAAAGACCGTAATATCATTTCCTACTTTTAGCACAGCGTTACGAAGATCCTTCATATTGGCAAAATTACAGATCATGATATATTCGCCCTGGTTTAATTCCAATGGTTTACGACCATAGAGTTCCATCAGACGATTATATTCACTAAGCGTAACAATCGTTTCGCTCGCGTTATAGTCCAGGTATGGATTTGTTTCCTGAATCTGTTCCAGAAAGGGTTCTAAAGATTTTCCAATCGTAAGATCGGCATCCTCATAAGTATTGAGTTCTACATAATCCTTCATACCTTCTGTAATATCATATCCTGCATCCTCATAAATGGCACGAATATTCTTATAATCCTGAACGGATTCGATATCTGACTCGCTGGATAAACCATTGGCAATCTCCACATCAGCCGGGCAAAGTTCCTGAATATTCGCATTCATCGAATTACGAATCGAAAAAGCGGAAGCAATCGTACAAATCGTGATAAACAGCATCAGGCAGATAATCGTCATAGAAAATACCATGGTATTGATGACACTGCTCACCTGTCGGAAGGTAAACGCATTGATACTATGATAAAATCTCTTCTTCATCAGACGCATCAGACGAAGCGCTACACCGGAAACGGACCAGAAAATCAAGAAGGTACTAACCGATCCAAGAGCTATACAAAGAACCAGCTTCTTTTCATCTAACGAATTATAATCCCATCCCACACAATGGTATGCATAGATTAATGCAATCATTGCCGCTACAAAAGTAATCACGCAAAGAACCACATTTCGATTGGTGATACGCTCTGTTTTTCTGCCACTCTGAATTAAGTCGATTAATTTCATACGACCAATAGAAAGATTGTTAAATACCACAACCGCCAGATACATCAGCACGAAATAAAGTATAGTCTTCGTTGCAGATTCCGAAGAGAACATAAATTTATAGGAAGTCATATCTGCTTCAAATAAATTTGCGACTACCGCACTCATAACCTGCGAAAGTGCAGTTCCCAGTAATAAACCAACAACTAAAGAAGCCAGTCCAATGATAACAGTTTCAAATAAAAGCATCACAGAAATGCTACCTTTGCTCATACCGAGTGTCTG
Organism: Lachnospiraceae bacterium AC2012; assembly: GCA_000702525.1. Lineage (GTDB taxonomy): Bacteria > Bacillota > Clostridia > Lachnospirales > Lachnospiraceae > FD2005. Next base: position 345,541 of record JNIN01000001.1, on the reverse strand, counting down.
GTACACAGCGAATTCCTTGTGACGTCTCTTCATCAGGAAACGACTGGCATAAACAACTAATAACGCCAAGATAATCGCTACAAACACGCTTGTTGCAGACAGTGAATTCTTTAAAAGTCCGACAATTTCATAAGAACTGTCATCCAACTGTAACATCGCTGTCTGTGTAGAAATCGCATTAAATACATAAAAGATGGAAACACCGATGACCAGCGTAAAGAAATAAATCGCATAGTCCTTTAGGCTTCTACTAACATTTCTAAGAGAAATCTTAAACAGCATCGCTCACGTCACCTCCCAACAGTGTCATGACATCGATAATCTTACTGAAGAACTCCTTACGTCCGTCCTCTCCGCGAACGAGTTCATGATAAATCTTACCATCTCGAATAAAGATTACTCTGCTTGCATAACTTGCAGAAAAACTATCATGTGTAACCATCATAATGGTTGCCTTATATTCCTGATTCAGATAGGAGAATCTCTCCAACAGCATCCTAGAAGACTTTGAATCCAGCGCTCCGGTTGGCTCATCTGCAAGAATTAATTTCGGATTGGTAATAATCGCTCTTGCGGATGCCACTCTCTGCTTCTGGCCACCAGACATCTGGTATGGATATTTCTTCAACACCTCTGTGATTCCAAGCTGTTCAGCAACCTTACGAATTCTCTGATCAATCTCGCTCTGATGCACGCCCTGAATGGATAATGCAAGCGAAATATTCTCATAAGCAGTCAACGTATCTAACAGATTAAAGTCCTGGAAGATAAAACCAAGTTTTTCACGACGGAAACGATTCAGCGCCTTACCCTTCAACTTTGTGATATCATTTCCTTCCAGATAGATATGACCGGATGTCACATGATCGATGGTGGAGATGCAATTCAGAAGTGTTGTCTTACCACTTCCAGAAGCCCCCATAATTGCTACAAACTCACCCTGATTTACAGAAAACGAAATATCATCAATCGCTTTCGTAAGACTGGATTTATTTCCGTAATATTTTTCAATTTGATCAACCTTAAGTAATTCCATTAAAGTATCTCCTTTCTTTGTTCCCTGTTCTTGTCTATACTTTACTTTTCTTTCCATAGGTTGTCGCAAATCTAGTCTTACGTAACCTTACAGATTTGTAATATTACATCTTGTAGTAATCATTCTTTGGAAATGTCAAAATAACTTCCGTATATTGATTCACTTCCGAAAGAATACGGATTCCATGTCCTAACTGGTCGCATAACTTCTTTACGATAAAGAGTCCCATGCCGGTCGACTTTGCGCCTGTTCTACCATTCTCTCCGGTAAAGGTCTTATCAAATACACGCGAAAGATCGGACGATGGAATTCCAATTCCGTTGTCTCTGCAATGTAATTCCACCGCATCCTCACTTTCTACTGCGAATACTTGGATATGAAGATCACGGTCCGTTGCATGATATTTCATACTATTCGATACAATCTGACCCAGGATAAACTCCAACCATTTATCATCTGTCATAACAGAAATATCCAGGCCTTCCGTCTCAAGCATTGCATTCATAAGCTGCAGAGCCTGACGATTGCCCAACGCAACATTTCCAAACACCTTATTTAGTTTTACTTCTTTGATACGGTAATCCTTGTGCGCGTGTTCACTGCGCGAATAGAAAAGCACATTATTGATATCATCATCAATCAGCTTCACTTGCTGTACCAGACGATGATCCAGTTCTGGATTGTTATGACAAATCAATCGAATTGCTGCCACCGGAATTTTAATCTCATGTACCCACATCTCGATATATTCCCGAAAATCATTACTGGACTTTCGATACGATGCGACCTGCTCTGCCATGGATTTGTTACAATCTTTTAAGACGTCCAAGAGAATCTCTCCCTCATAAAATCCAGCATGATCGATCATTTCCGAAACGAGATATTTCTTATCTAAGCCTTCCACATCCGTTAAAAGCTTTCTATAAAAGTCTCTCTTTCGGAAATAATCCCAGCAGAGACTACTACTAACAGCTAATACATAAACAATAAGAATCGCGACGAAAGCCTGCAGATCCACTGCATAGGCTTTCATAAAAATATAAAACAACGCCAATGTAACGATATAGATAACCAGCGCAATCAATCGGTCCTGTAAAAATCTTCCTAGTCTCATTTCAAAATGTACCCCTGCTTCTTTCTCGTTTCAATCGCATCATCCACGCCAAGATCCGCAAGCTTGGTTCTCAATCTGCTGATATTCACAGACAATGCATTATCATTCAGATACTCTTCATTATCCCAGAGCGCTGTCATCAAATCGTCCCTCGATACGATTTCCCCCGTATGCTCCAGAAGGAAATGAAAAATAATCATCTCGTTTTTCGTCAGCACCTGCTCCTCTTCTCCACGAATCAGGCTCCCCTTTACGGTACTGACTTCCAGGTCTCGATAGGTTACGACCTGACTTTCCTTGCGTCCGCGTTTTAAAACCGCCGAAATACGTAACAACAAAATCGTCGGATTATAAGGTTTCGTAATATAATCATCCGCCCCAAAACTCATAGAGAGGACTTCATCCATCTCATCGATTCGACTTGTCAGCATAATAACCGGTACATCCGATGTCTTTCTAAAATCCTGGAGAATCACTTCCCCATTCACAACCGGCAGATTAATATCCAAAAGAATCAGATCGGCCTTCGCTTCCTTTAATTGCTTCGCCACCTCTTGAAACTCTGTAATACACTTTACCTGATAGCCAGCATTCTGTAATAAAACCGATAATTCCTCTCTTAATACACGTTCACCTTCTACTATAACAATCGTTTGCATTTCACCCTCCTACGCCAGTCACAAATTGTTCTACTACTGATTTTTACATAAATCCATAGCTTTCGCCACATTGCGATGGAAATGTAGGATTTCAAAATTGTTTTTTATTTAATACAAGAGTGCTTTTCACTTACGAAAGTTCTCACATTTATGGTATTATTCCTTTCACTGTGAATAAAACTTGGTAAACATTGGAAACGACGCACTCCCGTAGTGATGGAACAACACAAGTGCTATATGAGAGGAGTTTTATATATATGCCAAAAACATTTTTACAAGGTTTATTCTTTACTATTGTCATGGCCTTTATTATGGTCTATGCCATGATTTGCTACAACATCGCACTTTCTACCGGTGGTATGACAAATCAGGTATTCTTGATGGCATTCGGTGAAATGAAGATTATGTGGCCGGTTGCCATCATCTTAGAGATGACAATCGTCGAGAAATTATCCGGTATGCTTGCTGGAAGAGTCATCAACGAAAACATGGCTCCGATCGCAATCATCGTAATTCGTTCTTCTATGATTGTTTGCCTGATGTGCCCAATCATGAGTTTCATTGCTACATTATTATTCAAGAACGCTGGTTCTGAAATCATCGCCGTATGGTTACAGACATGCGTATTCAATTTCCCAATGGCACTTTGTTGGCAGATTTTCTTTGCCGGCCCTCTGGGAAGACTCATCTTCAGAAATTGCATGAAACTCGTTCCTACTGCAGAAGTAGTAACAGAATAAAAAAGAAGTCCAGACTTTTTCGTCTGGACTTTTCTTATATTCTTATCTTTTTCACTTTACAAATCGTTTACGAAACAAATACACTTTGTTTTTTCTCTAAGTCAATCTCTGCGCGGAAGATCTCTCGCACCGCTTCTTCATACTCGCTTCGATTCTTAGACTTCTTTAAACGCTTTTTCGCCTTATCCGCATCGACAAATAAATCACCCATATATGCCCATAATTCCTTCATATGAAACATCGCCGGAATGATATCCATATCTGCCTGATAGCCCTCAAATACGGCTCTGTGGAAGGCCTGTAATTGTTCTTTCGCTGCGTCCTTGTTTACCTCTTCGCCCTGTAACATCCGGGAGAGGAACGGATTACGGATGACGCCGCGGCCGAGCATCAGAGGCATTTCCTGTATTCCCATGCACTTCGCATAATCTTCAACTGAAAAGATATCTCCATTATATGCCAGTTTTCCATCGTATTTCTCTCGGATCAAAGGCATATATTCCATTCTGGCCGGCTTTTTATAATAATCACTCTGCACTCTTACATGCACCGATAATTCCGAAATCGGATACTTCTGATAAATCTCCAAAAGATTCCAAATCTCCTCCGGATCCGACATCCCAAGCCTTGTCTTTACCGAAATATCATACTGCTGTCCCCTGGCATCTCTCTTTTCAAAAATCTGTTCCAGGAAATGATCCAGCTCCTTCGGTGCTCCCAGAAAACCGGATCCCTTACCACGACTTACCACCGTTCTGGATGGACAGCCAAGATTTAGATTAATCTCCGAATACCCATAGCGTTCATGAATCTCTGTCGCAAGATTCGTAAAATCGTCAAACAAATTTGTCAGAATCTGTGGAACGAGATACATCCCCTGATGATTCTCCGGAAGTAAATCTCTACGCTCCCGATCATGCATCCCCTTCTTCGGACGAGGTGCGATAAACGGCGTATAATATTTTGTTATCGTATTATTACATAACGTATGGAGAGCATTTCGATAAACATATCCCGTAATCCCCTCCATAGGTGCTAAATAGATTTCCATTTATTCCTCCGTACACATTTCCATTTCCTGGCTGTCCTCTCTCATATGATAGGAAATCAGTCCAAGCATCAAAAAGATTGCCATAAATCCTGCAAAATCAAAAATCCCAAAATGCGAGCCTAAAAACAGAACCGATACAATTGCTGCAGTAACCGGCTCCGAGAATCCATAGAGAATCCCCTTGGATGGGCCAATCAAACTAACACCCTTAATATACGTTGTAAATGCCAGGATATTACCTACCACTACAACAAAGGCGATGCCGACATATCCCATCGCCGTTGGAACATAAGGCACCGTCCAGGGATGGAAAAACAGGCCCAATACGACGCCGCCCATAAGAAATGACCACGCTTGCATCACTACAACCGGGCACTCCTTCGTAAGTTCCTTTGTCAGCATATTGTAGATCGTTACGCCCACAGCACTTAACGTACCTGCAGTAAGTGCAGCAAGCGACACATGCAATTCTTTCACATCGCCATGCGTCACAATCAAAAATACACCAAAGAGTGCCAAAAACAGGCAGAGAATCTCATACCGCTTTGGCATTCTTTTCTCTAGAAAACAACTGCAAAACAGAATCATCACCGGCGACAAATCCTGCAGAATCGTACCAATACTGGCTGAGGATAATTGGATCGTGAGGAAATAGAAAAACTGACATAAGGAGACACCAATAAATCCATACACAATCATCAAAATAGCACTCTTCGGTTTCTTCCAAACGCGAAACAAGCCCTCTCGCTCTTTTACCATACAATAAAGAAACAATAGAATGCCTGCCAGACCCAATCGGATGGGTACCAGCCAGGACGAGTCCATCCCTTCTACCGTAAAGAGATATTGCCCCATCGAACCCGACAGTCCCCAGCACGCTCCCCCTGCCAGTGTTAAAAACGCCCCTATTCTAGCTTTCTTCTTTTCCATGTTTCGTCCTTATCATTCTTATCCAAATACTGTATCAAAAATTTCTCTGCCAGACTTCCTGACGCAATCCGTGCTCTTGCTTCCTCGATGGAAAACCACTGATAAGAATCAATCTCCTCATTGGCATGCACACATTCCGAGGTCACTGTCACAGCGAAATTGATCATCAGGGTATTCGACGGCGCATAGAATTCACTCTTATTAAATTCGATCGATGAGACCGTAAGTCCCGTCTCTTCGAGCACCTCTCTCGCCACTGCCGTCTCCGCATTCTCGCCCTGATTGATATATCCGGCCACCAGAATATAGCGGTCTCTTCCATACTGCTTAATCAATAGAATCTTACTTCGTTCCTCATTCATAACCACCATGGAAACTGCTGCATTATAAAGCGGGAAACGATACGCCTCGCAAGTAGGACAATACGGAATCTTACGTCCTTCCTTTTCCAAATATCGTTCCTCTAACCTGCTGCCGCAGGTACTGCAATATTCACCCATAACCATTTCTCCTATTCCCATAACAAATTGGCAAAGTCATCACAATTTCCATCGCAGTCATAGATATTGATCGATTCAAAATCCGTACAGCGATTGTGAAAAGCAGGAAACAAAAATCCCTTCATCGGAGCGCCCACTCTGTAATCCGAATCCACCGGTCCAATCGTCAGAATCATATAGCGATAGACTTCTTCCGATTCCCACTGACTGGCGCCATCCGTTCCCTTCGCCGGAACGTCATAACGGCCATAAAAAACATCAATGGCATAAGGCTCATCCATCTCTAATTTCTCGCCAAGATATTCGTATAAATCAAAGAGCAATGCATCATTTTTCAATTCACACTCTCTCAGTGCCATCAAAAGCTGATAGATCGTTCCCGGCTTTCTCTTCTCCTTTGGAATCTCATAATTCTTAAGTTTCACATTCGTCTCTGCATAGGGAATCTTCTTCGCAATGGCAATATTCGTATCCTGCTCCGCTTTGGATAATTTCAGGAAATGAATATTGAAGGAGTCATCGATTTCTCCATCCGTATCCATGTAGGCTCCCGCCATCCGACTAAAGCAGGTTCTCGCAACCGTCATTCTCCTTGTGAGCTCTAGCATATCATTTCTATCAATCTGCATATGGAATCCCCCGTATTCTAGTAATACTAAAAAGGGATGTAACATAGATTCCTCTATCTTACATCCCCTATGTTCAAAGTGATTTAGGAAGCCTCATTCATATTGGCAAGCTTCTTCGCCTGATCAGCAGTAATTAACGCATCTAAGATTTCCTGGATATCTCCATCCATAATCTTATCCAACTTATACAGTGTCAGGTTAATTCTATGATCTGTCACACGTCCCTGTGGGAAGTTGTAAGTACGAATCTTCTCGGATCTATCACCTGTACCAATCTGGCTCAGTGTTGCCTCAGAACGTTCATCCTGTGCCTTCTGTAACTCGATATCATAAAGCTTTGTACGAAGAAGTGCAAAAGCCTTGTTCTTATTCTGTAACTGTGACTTCTCTGTCTGAGAATAGATGACGATACCCGTTGGAAGGTGTGTTAAACGTACCGCAGAATCTGTTGTATTGACACACTGTCCACCATTTCCTGACGCGCGCATAACGTCAATCTTGATATCCTTCTCATCAATATCTGGAACATCAATTTCATCCGCTTCCGGCATAACCGCAACCGTAATGGTAGAGGTATGGATACGTCCGCCGGACTCTGTTGCAGGCACACGCTGTACACGGTGTACACCAGACTCATACTTAAGAATGGAATACGCGCCCTGTCCACTTACCATAAAGCTGACATGCTTCATTCCACCGATTCCCGTCTCTTCCATTTCGATCGTCTCAATCTTCCATCCACGGCCTTCTGCGTAATGAACATACATACGATAGATTTCCGCTGCGAAAAGTGCGGCTTCATCACCACCGGCACCACCACGGATTTCTACAACGACGTTCTTATCATCGTTAGGGTCCTTTGGAAGGAGGGCAATCTTCAGCTTCTGCTCTAATTCTTCTAACGCAGCTCTAGATTCTGCCAATTCTTCCTTTGCAAGCTCTCTCATCTCTTCGTCTGACTCTTCCTCTAACATCTGAAGAGAATCTTCCACGTTCTGCTTGTTTTCCTTATATGCCTTATATGTCTCAACGATCGGCGCAAGATCACTCTGCTCCTTCATAAGTGCACGGAAACGATTATTATCATTTGCAACATCAGGTTCGGAAAGCATATTCATCACTTCCTGATAATGCATTACCATACCATCTAACTTATCAAACATATCTGCCATTTTATTTCTCCTTATTTCTGTGGTTTCTACTACTCTGCAAACGTCCTGTTCCATCCCGAAACAGGACTTCAGCTATAGATGTCCAATAACCACGCGGTCATTGCCACTGTAGTCTTTCTCCACACGAATATCCTTAAATCCGGCGCGCTCGAGCATAGCACTCACCGCTTCGCCCTGGTCCACGCCAATTTCATACATCAAATATCCACCGCGATACAGATGCTTTGGCGCTTCCTCTGTGATTCTTTCATAGAACCATAATCCATCCTCTTTGCCATCGAGCGCGATATAAGGGTCATGCTCTCTGACTTCCGGCATCAAGCCCGGTATAATCCCCGTAGGAATATACGGAGGATTCGAGGTGATCAAATCATACTTCTTCGTAATCTTTGAGAAGAGATCCGTCTCCACAAACTTCGCATTGACACCGAGCTTCTCTTTATTCCGATTTGCTACTTCGAGTGCATCCTTAGAAATGTCACCGCCCGTACCATTTAACAGTGGTCCAAGTTTCATTAAAGACAGTAGGATACATCCCGAACCAGTACAAAGATCCAGAACCGAATCTCCATCCTTTAGGATTTTCAAGGCATGTTCGACCAGAACTTCGGTATCCTGTCTTGGTACTAAAACATGCTCATTTACTTCAAATTCCAATCCCATGAATTCCTGCGTACCGATAATATGCTGCAACGGAATTCGCTTCGCACGTTCCTTCACAAGTGCGATATAGCGTTCATAGAGGTCTTTCTCCATGATGCGATCCTTTTCCATAAACTGTCTGGCGCGATTCCATCCCGTCAGATGTTCGAGGAGATATTCCGCATCCAATGCAGCATTTGGCACATCCGCATCCGCTAACATCTGCTCAGCCTGTCGGAGCGCAAATCCATATGTAGTTTTTGTCATTTCTACAATATTACTCATACCAAAAACTATTCCTGATTGCTTTTCATTTCCTCCTGGAATTTCTTCCAGTCAAATACCGCTTCCACGGAAGCAATGCCGACTTCAATCATATCATCATCCGGCTCACGTGTCGTCATATTTTGCACCCACATCCCAGGTCTACTCAAAATATCCATCACTTTATTGTCGGTTCTTCCTGCCAATTGGATAAATTCATAGGAAATACCCGCAATCACAGGAACTAATAATAAACGAAGCAGCAACTGGAGCAAATGCGAATCCACCCTGATAAACATAAAGACAAAAACGCTCAAGATAAATACGATGAAAATAAAACTCGTTCCGCAACGCTTATGCTGTCTGCTGGACTTTCTTACATTTTCAACATTTAGCTCCAAGCCATGCTCAATACAATTGATGCACTTATGCTCTGCTCCATGATACATAAAGACTCTCTTGATATCTTCCATCTGAGAAATCAAGAGGACATAAAGCAAAAACAATGTGACACGAATCACACCTTCCACAAATGCCATCACACTTACCGAAGACACGAAATAGGAACATGCCTTTGATAAATAATAAGGAAGCATCATAAATACCACCAATGCAACAACCATTGAGAAAAACAGTGTTCCACCCATTTCTGCTTTCTCTTTTCGATCCTTTTTCGCCTTCTCTTCTTCTGTCAACTCCTTCTGCTCTTCCTCCTCTTCATAGAAGGATGCAGAATACATAAGTGCCTTGATTCCAACAATCAAAGATGCAAAGAATGAAACCACACCGCGAACAATCGGAATCCTCTTCCAGATTCCAAGGTCGAATTTATCTTTTCTTTTATCCACATGAATCTCATGATTTGGCAGACGAACAGCAACGGCGTACTGATCCTTATTACGCATCATTACGCCTTCCATAACCGCCTGACCACCGATGCCTGAAAACTTCATAATAGCCCTTCTCCTGTATACATAAAAAGACTGAGATTAAAATTGTTAACCTCAGTCTTCCATAGTCGTATTCGATTCTTATTATGCTTCGAAACCGTACTTCTTGTTGAACTGCTCAATACGTCCACGAGCCTTGTTAGCCTTCTGCTGGCCTGTGTAGAATGGATGACACTTAGAACAAATTTCTACGTGGATGCTCTCACGTGTAGAACCTGTTGTAAATGTGTTTCCGCAGTTACAAGTTACTGTAGCCTGATAATAATCTGGATGGATACCCTGTCTCATGAATTTCACCTCTCAAATAATCTTATATTTTTAAAGTCTGTTCCCACTTCCGTGGACACGATACTATTTACATCCCGATAAACAGCTTCATTATTGTAGCATGTCATCCGAATTTATGCAATAGTTTTTCCATATTATATATTAAATTACACGTCTCTGAATGACACGATGCACGAATTCATTGTTATCCTGCGTATGTGTAAACAGGTTTAGAATCGATTCGGTTGCATCGTCTTTTCGCATTCCTGTAAGTCCCTTTCGAACGATGTCCATCGCTTCCATTTCCTTCGGTGTAAGAAGTAAATCATCTCTTCTGGTGCTTGATTTCGATAAATCAATCGCAGGGAATACACGCTTCTCGGATAACTTACGATCCAATACTAATTCCATGTTACCCGTACCCTTGAATTCTTCAAAGACAACGTCATCCATCTTACTTCCGGTATCTACCAATGCTGTTGCAAGGATGGTAAGAGATCCGCCTTCACGCATATTTCTAGCTGCACCGAAAAATCTCTTTGGCATATGAAGCGCTGCTGGATCTAAACCACCGGATAACGTACGTCCTGATGGTGGAACGGTAAGGTTATATGCTCTTGCAAGTCTTGTAATACTATCGAGAAGAATCATAACATCCTTCTTATGCTCAACCAGTCGCTTTGCTCTCTCAATTACCATCTCAGAAACTCTCTTATGATGTTCTGGAAGTTCATCGAATGTTGAATAGATTACTTCCACATTGTCGCCTTCAATCGCTTCCTTCATATCTGTAACTTCTTCCGGTCTTTCATCAATTAAGAGAATGATCAGATGCATCTCTGGATTCGATTCCTTCACAGACTTTGCCACTTCCTTCAGAAGAGTTGTCTTACCGGCCTTTGGCTGGGATACAATCATACCTCTCTGTCCCTTACCAATCGGAGAAAGAAGATCCACAATACGCATCGCAACAGAGCTGTTCTTATGCTCTAATACGATTCTTTCATTTGGGAATACCGGAGTCAGATCCTCGAAATTCTGTCTCTTGGCAGCTTCTTCCGGATCATATCCATTGATATTTTCAATGAAAAGAAGGGCACCAAATTTATCATTTGGATTATTCTTTCTGGTCTTACCTGTGATGATATCTCCCGTCTTCAGATTGAATTTACGAATCTGTGAAGGAGATACATAGACATCATTTTCACCAGGGAGATAATTCTCACTACGGATGAAACCATAACCATCGGAAAGTACTTCTAAGATACCACTGACTGTCTTTGCATCATCATAATGTGGCACTTTCTTCTCTTCACGTTCTTCCGTACGTTCCGTCTTCTCTGCACGGTCTGTTCTCTCTGTGCGGTCTGTCTTCTCTGTGCGGTCCGTTCTTGTTGTACGTCTCGCTCTTACCGGCTTTTCGCCCTGCTCTGCCTGATTCGTCTTTTCAGACTTCGCTGTTTTCTCTGTTTTCTCAGTGCTCTGTTCCTGCGTTGTATTTGCAGCATCAATTTCATCCTGCTTTAACATCGCTTCTACCAGCTCACCTTTTTTCAATTTTGAAATCCCTTTAATACCACGTGTTTTTGCTAATTCTTTTAACACTGCAGCTGACAGAGATTCATACTTTGCTTTCATGTTTTCCATGATACGCGCCTCTCTATTAAATAAACTTTATACAATTATGTACTAATCTTGTTGGAAATATTGTCGAAACCGACTAGTGATTTGTCTTTGCTATTATAACCCATCGATGCTCAATTGAAAAGACCTTTTTCCTATGATAAGATATACAACAGTGTGATTACCACATAAGGATAAGGTTATAGAAAGAGGGGTTAGAAATGACAAACGACGAAAAAGCAATCGAACTTCATCGGAATTGGAATGGAAAAATCGAAACCACTCCGAAGTCACATGTAAATACAAGAGAAGACCTCGCACTCGCCTATACGCCCGGAGTTGCCGCTCCCTGCCGTATCATCGCCGAGAACAAAACTGAGGTTTACAACTATACGTTAAAAGCCAATACGGTAGCTGTCGTATCCGACGGAAGCGCCGTACTCGGCCTTGGCAATATCGGACCCGAAGCCGCTATGCCTGTTATGGAAGGGAAATGTGTACTCTTCAAGGAATTCGGCGGCGTGAATGCATTTCCTATCGTACTCGCAACACAAGATACCGAAGAAATCATCCAGGCAGTAAAAGCCATTGCACCTACGTTCGGCGGCATCAATCTGGAAGATATCTCCGCTCCCCGTTGCTTCGAAATCGAAGAACGATTAAAGAAAGAACTGGATATCCCGGTATTCCACGACGATCAGCATGGCACTGCTATCGTTGTTTTAGCCGGTATCATCAACGCCCTTCGCGTTGTTCATAAAGAAAAGGAAACCTGCCGCGTTGTCGTAAATGGTGCCGGTTCCGCCGGAATCGCCATCACAAAATTGCTGCTTCGCTACGGATTCAAAGATGTCACCATGTGCGACCGCCTCGGCATCATCGGACCGGATTATCCGGATTTAAACTGGATGCAAAAAGAGATGACACAGGTGACAAATTTAGACCGAAAGACCGGAACACTCGCCGATGCCATGAAATCCGCCGATATCTTCGTTGGCGTTTCCGCACCTGGCATTGTCACAAAAGAAATGGTACAATCCATGAACAAAGATGCAATCCTCTTTGCCATGGCAAATCCAACACCGGAAATCATGCCTGACCTCGCGAAGGAGGCTGGCGCAAGAGTCATTGGAACCGGGCGTTCCGATTTCCCAAATCAGGTAAATAACGTCGTAGCATTTCCAGGAATCTTCAAGGGTGCCCTCGAGGGACACGCCAAAGAGATTACGGAAGAAATGAAACTCGCGGCCGCAACTGCACTTGCAGACCTTGTTCCAGAAGAACAATTGTCCGATGACTTTATTCTTCCAGAAGCTTTCGACCCACGCGTTTCCGATGTGGTAGCAAAAGCGGTAAGAGATCATATCAAATAGAAAGGATTCTAAGATTTGGCAGAATTAGATTTATTATATAAGATTACAACACTCGAATTATTATCCAAGGTGGATTTCCCTCTGACCAACAGTCAGATTACAGACTTCTTCCTGACCGCGAATTATATCGACTGGTTCCGCGCGCAGGAAATCATCCATAACCTGGAAGAAAATAAGATGATTGAATCCGATACTTCACACAACAGCACACAGTACACGATTACCAGTGAAGGTCAGCACACCTTAGACCTCTTCAAGGATAAGATTACCGACGGAATTCTCCAGGATATCGATACGTATTTCCGCGAAAACAAGATGGAAATCAAAGCGAAAAACTCCATCACTGCGGACTACTACCGCGCCACCGGCGGCGGATTCCTCGTGAATTGTAAGGCGCAGGAAGGAACTCTTGAGATTCTCTCCTTGAATCTTCATGTCGATACCAAGGAGCAGGCCGAAGCGATCTGCTACAATTGGAAAGTAAAATACGAAGATGTCTATATGACCATCTTAGATCAGTTAGTGCAATAATCGTACTACGTCACGTACAGAAAGGCGATGCTTCCATACGAAGCACCGCCTTTCTTTCTATCTTCATTTATCAAGTTTTCTGTCCATCTGCACTAGTCTTTAAATACCATCTTGTTGCGCCCCGTCTCTTTTGCTTCATAAAGCGCATCATCCACACGTTTAAAGACGGAATCTACTGTATCATCCCTACGAAGAATCGTCACACCACCACTTAATGTAATATGGCCAGCGACCTCAAAATCAAGTTCCTCAACCTTGCTTCGTATCAATTCCGCCACCTCTATCGCTTTCTCTTTACTAGAATATGGAGAAATCATAATAAATTCCTCTCCACCCCAGCGACCAATGATATCCTTCTGTGTAACAAAGCTCTTCACACGGTCCACACCTTCACGAAGAATCATATCCCCTACATCATGTCCATAGGTATCATTCACATGTTTAAAGTGATCAATATCAACGAGAAGCACCATAATCTGGCCTTCCGATCCAAAGCTATCAATCTGTTGCTGCATGAAATGATTCAGGGCACGTCGATTGTAAATCTGCGTCAACTCATCCATGCTTGCAACACGAAACAGCTGATCTACAGCGCTTCGTAAATCCGATGTCGTAGATTCCAGGAAACGAACCAATCGCTCGGAAAGCGGACGATAACCTACGAAATACTCTTTCGGTATATCCACTTCTTTATATTTCTTTTTCTTCTCTTCCTCGGACACTTCACCCTCACGGATTCCCACTGCAACCAAAGATGCATTTAAAAAGCCTCGCAGGCCATGCGCATGTAAAATCTCACCATAGCCATGTGCCCAGGTTGCATTCGGATTGACATTCTCATAAAAATCAAATTCCAATTCCGCGAGGTCATCGCCCATCAGCATACGACGACTCATACAGACATAAATCATAATCGCTTCCGGATGAAATCCAAACATCCTCCGCGCGTTATAATAAGATTCTTCTAGTAGATACTGACTTGTCGCATACCCAAGGCTGACGGTACTGCCTACCGGAATCTGGCTTGCAAATTCCAGCGCTCCGTCTTCTTTTCTATAATCCAGTGCCACACGCGCCAGATAATGGCCGTTCTGTCTCAGCATAAACGGGAACGAACTCGTATTCTCAAAGAAATATTCATTTCGCTCAATTCCCAAATGATCGCCATAAATCTCAAATGCCGGCTTATTGTCAATCTCATAAACAACACCCACATCATCCGATTTCGTAACCACCAGTTCCTTACCCAAAGAACGGAAACCGAGATTATAATCGCAGGCAAAATGCAAATCATCACCACATAATGTAACGGCTAAAATCGCCCGATTATAAATCTGATTATCTACAAAAATCAGAGACTTATCGTCACCCATCTGATTCGTACCAGCCAATGCACCAAAGGCAATCAATTCATGATCAAATTCATTGATACAATCAATAAATGGTTCCGGACAAAGACTAAAATCCGAAGACATCATAAGAACAGCCTTTGGAGATTTATATTCTCTTAAAGCAAATTTAAATCCTTTACCAGCTTCTAATGGAGTCATACCATGACAATTAAAGACATCAATTTCAAACGTACTCTTTTCAAAAAACAAAATAGAGCATACGACAAATCGAATCGAATGCGTCTCTCTGCTCAGAGCCCCATGACTTGTCATGCCAATAATACGAACTCCCGGCAATCCATCATGCAATTTATTCAAATGTTTTTGAATCGGTTCCGGAAGACAATTCGGTTCCACGATTTGAAGGAACGCTTTTAACCCTGCTTTATATTCCGGTAATTCCCGGATTTCCTGGATCATTCCTTCTAAAGATAATTGCCGATTTAGAATATAGCGATACTGTTTCATAACTCATTCCCCTTTATACTATATACTAAAATACTTCTGTCATATTCTATATACAACTATACGATTATTATAGCTAGATAATTGCATGTAAACAATAAAATTTTCAGAAAATTTACTCTTCTCCAACGTTTATTGTTTTAAAAAATCCTACTTCTTCTTACGACTCTTCTTCCAGCGCGGTTTTGTGCGTTCTTTCCCTATACGATCCGAAGTTTTCGCAGTAGCTGTTTTTTCTTTCGTAACCTTCTTCACAGAATAGCCGAAGGTTCCAAGTTCCTCACCCACCGTAAAATAGGTTCCATGGGAATATACAATAGGATTTGCATTTTCTAAACAGAATTTACCATTCTCATTCATGTAGGCATCATCCACATGCACGGCCAAAACATCGGCGGTAAACATCGTATGGCTTCCATACTTATGCGCCTCACGCACTTTACATTCGATATTCACTGGGGATTCTTTAATCATCGATACCGCCACATGGCTTCCCTCTTCTTTTGTCAGATGACACTCCTTGAATTTATCATAGTCTCTTCCCGATCTGACACCACAGAAATCCGTCGCATAGGCCAATTCCTCGGTCGTAAGATTAATCACAAATTCGCCCGTCTCTTCCAGTGCCTTATAGGAATATCTCTCTGGTCGTACGGAAATCGACACCATCGGTGGATTGGTACAAACCGTTCCCACCCATGCTACCGTCAGAATATTGTCCTTTCCCTCTTTATCACGCACCGATACCATCACTGCCGGTATCGGATAAACCATATTTCCAGGTTTCCACTCTATTTTACTCATGTACTACTCACTTTTTCTCTTATAATTGCTGAATGCCCTCGATAATCTTTGGAATCATCTGTTTCTTTCTGGAAACGACACCAGCAAGTCCATAGAGGCCTTCGCGCTCTTCCTTGCCTGGGAATGCCATACGCATAACATTCTCCGCCTTCTGGCCGGCAAAAATCACCTCAGAACGCTGATCCAGAATATTCGTAAGCATAACGAATACCATATCCAGATTCTTATCTACCATCACTTGATTCAGATAATCCTGAAGGTCATCACGAATCTTCTTTAACTGATTCTCACTGACTGCGCTGACCTGAGACACACCAAAGGTCATAGATTCTGCAGCGAATGTCTTGAAGTCCTGATAGAAGATTTCCTCGATTGTACGATCCTTGAAATTAGAACCAGCTTCAAACATCGACATCGCAAGTTCCTTATAATCCACTTCTGCGATTTCCGCAAGTTCTTTACCGACACGAACATCGACCGCCGTACAGGTTGGTGACTTAAACATCAAAGTGTCAGAAAGAATAGCAGACAACAACAATCCCGCAATCTTAGGTGTAACTTCCACACCCTTCTCTCGATACATCTGATAAATAATGGTAGAAGAACATCCCAGCGGCTGATTTCTAAAGAAGATTGGCTGAATGGTCTCCAGGGAACCAATTCTATGATGATCGATAATCTCAAGGATTTCCGCCTCATCAATTCCCTCTACTGCCTGACTCTTCTCATTATGATCGACTAAGATTACTTTCTTTTTCTTCGTATTCAACAGATTTCTACGGGAGAACATACCGATATAATGTCTCTCCTGATCCAATACAGGAAAATCTCGATGACGAATCTTAGAAACCACTTCCTGTACATCATCGATATAATCGTCAATATCAAATGTCACCAGTTTCTCTTTTGACATAAACGCCTTGATTGGAATACTCTGATGCACCATACGCGCAACCGTAAAGGTATCGTATTCTGTTGCAATCAGGATACATTCAATGGCTGCCGCACGATCAATGACTTCCTGATCTACGGTACGAACACCGGATACAATCATACAGCTTGGATTCTGTTCCAAGGCAACGAGCTGACGTTCCTTTACATCCCCGAGGATAACGAGATCGTCCTCTGCAATCTCCTTTCGGATACTGCAGGCACCAGATGCGATAACAACACGCCCCTTCACGAAGTAGGCGTGCTCATTTCCTGTTAAGAGATGACCATTGATCGTCTCAATGATATTACGATACTGTGTACGCGCTCTCGACATAATCTGGTTGTCGTAAATATCCATGTAAGAGTATGCGATATCACCATTTACAATCAGGCCCTCGAGTCTATTGTTTACACCGACAATCGGAAGTGTAACAACATCTTCCGTCTTCATCAGCTCCCAGGCCTTCTTCAAGGAAATGTGACTGCTGACACCATCGGTACGTCTAAAATCAATATCCTTCAGCTGTGTACCCACGTTTAGAACCGTCTCCGGTTCTTCTACACCAAAACGCTCCAGAACGTACTTTGTCTCTTCACTCAGAGAACCCGCCTTCTTCGGGATAAAGTTCCCCGGCTCAATCTGATTCTTCAGATTTGCATAGGTAATCGCCGCACAGATACTGTCTGTATCCGGATTTCTATGACCAATAACCCATACCACTTGATTGTTCTTATTCTCCATAACCTGCCTCACTTCACAAACCACCTAAATTTTAAATTAATTATACTATCAAAGCAATTCTAACAAAAGTTCTTTCCCACAGACAAAAAGACCCCCAAGGCGAATCTGTCCGCCTTGAGAGGGTCATACATTTCGGTCTATACAAACTTCTTGTCAAATTAAATAATTCCAAGCAGAACTAAAATAACGACTGCTGTTAATGCCATATTAAACATACTGAAAATCGTAAGAATAATATTCTGCGTATGAAGTGTGGAAACCTTGCGCTCCAGAAGAGTGCTCTTCTCTTCCTGGTCTTCCGAGCGATCCATCTCCTTCATCAAATCCTGAATATTACGATAGACTTTCACATTCTCATCATGCACCTTGTCGCCAAGGTCGCCCTTGATACCATCCAGTCCCTTCAACATCTGCTCTAATGTATTCTTTACTTCCTGAGACTGCTCAGCCGCAGCACCTTCATTATTACGAATCTGCTGCTTAATCTGTCCCTCGAGATTTGCCATGTTCATCTTAACATCAGACAGAAGGCGATCCACCTGGACGTTCACATCAGCAACGATGCTATCCGCTTCTTTCTGCTTCTCTTCCAAGCTGGCCTGAAGGCGTGCATTCTGATCTTCCTTGGCGCGAACCATGGCTTCTAATTCTTTTACTTTTCTCTCTTTTGCGTTCACTAATGCCTGAATCTGGCGAGCCTTCTCACGAAATGCATCGACCTGCTCAAGCAGCATATCCTCTCCGGAAATAGAATTCTGTTCTAAACTCACGTCTCTGTCCTCTGTATCATTCATAGTCACTTCATAACCCCCATACAAAGTCTTTAATCTAGTTCATTCTAGCATTTCTAAAATTATAAGTAAAGATGCGGATTTGCATTTTCCATCGCATCATGACACAATGATAGGACGAAATATAACTCTTAGAAATGAAAACGCAGGTGATAAGATGTATCTAAACATGATCAATGACGAACTAAAAAGAATCTATGGCGAGAAAGTCTATCGCATCGCCTTAAACGGCGGTATGACCTGCCCCAATCGCGATGGCAAAATTGACACGCGGGGCTGTATCTTCTGCAGTGCCGGCGGTTCCGGAGACTTTGCGGAAGACTATCGATGTGATATCACAACACAAATCGAATCCGGCAAACTACGAATCCAGTCAAAGGCGCCAAAATGCAAGAAATTTATCGCCTATTTCCAAGCCTATACCAATACTTATGCATCCACGGATTACCTTCGCAAGATATTCACAGAGGCCATCCAGCATCCCGACGTTGTGATATTATCCATCGCCACGCGTCCAGACTGCCTCCCACCGGAAGTTCTTGATTTATTAGAAGAATTAAATCAGATCAAGCCCGTCTGGGTCGAACTTGGCATGCAGACGGTTAAGGAAGACTCCGCCCAGTTCATCCGCCGCGGCTATTGTCTCGATGTGTATGATCAGGCTGTTCAAGCGTTAAAAGAACGCGATATCAAAGTGATTACACATATCATTCTCGGATTACCGGGCGAAACAAAAGAAGATATGTACGCCTCCATTCGCCATGTCGCTTCCCAGCATGTATATGGTGTAAAACTGCAGTTACTCCATATCTTAGAACATACAGATCTCGCAGATTACTACCGCGCGCATCCATTTCCCGTGTTTACACTCGAAGACTATATCGAGACGGTAGCACATTGCGTGGAACTATTGCCAAGAGATATCACCATTCATCGCCTGACCGGTGATGGGCCAAAGAAGATTTTAATCGAACCAAAGTGGTCTGGGAATAAACGGATGGTGCTAAATACAATGCATAAATATTTACGGGAGCATGAGGTAGAACAAGGAAAGTGGGAGTGAAAACTATCGTTTCCCCTCTATATAACAAAAAAACCACCTTTCGGTGGCCTCGTATCCGACGACGGAAAACGTCGCTTAAACGTAAATTCAGTTGTACGAGTATACAGCGTATTCCTACCTGCAACTAGAATATAACATGTACACACAGCAAAAACAATGATGAAATCATAAAAATAGATCGCACAAAAACCCAGTTCGGTCTAGGTTTAAGCGTGGTTTATTTCCAGAAACATCCTAATATATTAAGTAAATATACAAGACCCCAAAAGGCTATTTTTAACGGAAGAATACAAACAACGTAAACGGCTATTTTTGTTACTTCCCAAATAGCGCTTAGAATCAATTGAAAAAGTTCAAATTTTTCTTCTGATGTCATAATATAACACCCCTTTTTAGTTAATCTTCTGCTAAACGTAATTCGATTTTACGAGTATACAGCGTACTCCTACCTACAGCTAAGATATAACATGTATACACAGCAAAAAACAATGATGAAATCATAAAAATAGATTGCACAAAGCCCCAGCCCTGGGCTAGGTTTGAGCGTGATTTATTATTTTTTTAATCCTATTGGAAGAATCAAACCGAAAATAATTTTGAATAAAAATAAAACAAGTTTGATCGGCCAAAATACACACCAAAAAATTAATCTAAACATATATAACACCCCTTTTTAGTTAATCTCTTATCAAATAAAAACTTGTTTGATTAGATTTTAGCATCTTTTTCATTATAGTCAATTCTTTTTATTCCGTTAAACTTGGCATTTTTTTACTTAAAAAACAGAGGCCAGACCCACACGGTCTAGCCTCTGCTCATTTCTTCATTCTTATCTCGAATTAGTCTTCTGCTTTATAAAGCTTTACTAACTTCTGTAAGAATTCATATCTATCTTTGTAATTCTGTTCTGTCTTCGCATACAGTTCAGCTGCACGTTCCTTATCAACCTTCATAAGAGCTGCATAACGGTTTTCACCCTTGATGAATTCCTGGAAGTCCTTAGTAGGAGCCTTAGAATCCAGTGAGAATCCGTCCTTACCTGCTGCAACAAGTTCTGGATTGAAGCGGAAGTTGAACCAGTATCCTGATTCTACTGCAAGCTTCTCTTCTGTCTGAGCCTTTGACATACCCTTCTTGATACCATGGTTGATACATGGAGCGTATGCAATGATCAGTGATGGTCCTGGATATGCTTCAGCTTCTGCAATTGCCTTAACACACTGGTTCATGTCAGCACCCATAGCGATATGAGCTACATATACATAACCATAAGACATTGCGATACCAGCAAGATCCTTCTTCTTTGTCTCTTTACCACCTGCTGCGAACTGTGCTACAGCTGCTGTAGGTGTAGACTTAGAAGACTGTCCACCTGTATTAGAATAAACTTCTGTATCGAATACCATAACATTGATATCTTTACCGGAAGCAAGTACATGGTCTAATCCACCGAAACCGATATCATAAGCCCATCCGTCACCACCGAAGATCCACTGTGACTTCTTAGCAAGGAAATCTTTTTCCTTTAATACGTTCTTAGCTGTTTCTGATCCTTCTGCTTCCAGAGCTGCAACTAACTTATCTGTTGCAAGACCATTAGTAATACCATTTGCGAATGTATCATTCCATTCTGCAATTGCAGCCTTAACATTTGCATCTGCTGTTGTATCTGCAAGTGTTCCTAATTCGTCATGTAATCTATCACGGATTGCTCTCTGTGCAAGTAACATACCATAACCAAATTCAGCTGCATCTTCGAACAGTGAGTTAGACCAAGCTGGTCCATGTCCCTTAGCATTTACTGTATAAGGTGTAGATGGTGAAGAGTTACCCCAAATAGAAGAACATCCTGTTGCGTTAGCGATGTACATTCTGTCACCGAATAACTGTGTAATTAACTTCGCATAAGGTGTTTCACCACAACCACCACAAGCTCCTGAGAATTCAAGGAGTGGCTGTACAAACTGTGATCCCTTAACTGTGTTGATCTTGAACTTCTCAACAACATCATCCTTCTGAGGAAGGGATACTGCATAGTCGAATGCCTTCTGCTCGTCTTCATTTTCTTCGAAGCTCTTTAATGCAAGTGCATCTACTGGGCAGACATTTGCACAAGATCCGCAACCTGTACAGTCATAAGCAGAAACTGTAATAGCGAACTTGTATTCTGGCATCTGGTTCATATCCTTGCTCTGAAGTTCTGCTGGAGCTGCTGCTACTTCGTCAGCTGTTAATGCAACTGGACGGATCGCTGCGTGAGGACATACATAAGAACACTGGTTACACTGGATACACTTTGTAACATCCCATACAGGAACATCTGTTGCTACACCACGCTTTTCGTATGCAGCTGTACCAGAAGGTGTAGAACCATCTACATACTTCTTAACTACAGATACAGGGATCTTGTTACCTTCCTGTGCGTTAACCTTTACCTGAATATTCTTAACGAAGTCGATGACTTCCTCGCGGCCTTCACCGATTGTCTGTGTAAGATCATCATCTTCGCAGTTCTTCCATGATTCTGGAACATTAACCTTAACGAATGCTGTTGCACCAGCATCGATAGCGTCATGGTTCATCTTAACGATGTCATCACCCTTCTTAGAGTAAGAAGCTGTAGCGGCATCCTTCATAAGCTTGATAACCTGTTCCTGAGGAATTAAACCTGTAAGAGAGAAGAATGCAGACTGAAGTACTGTATTAATTCTCTTTCCAAGTCCGATTTCCTTACCAATCTTTACACCATCAATGATGTAGAAGTTGATATTGTTTTCAGCGATATATCTCTTAACCTGTCCTGGAAGCTTTTCATCTAATTCTTCTTCAGACCACTGTGTGTTGAATAAGAATGTTCCACCTGGTACCAGATCCTGTACCATGTTGTACTTGTAGATGTATGCTGTACAGTGACATGCTACGAAGTTTGCCTGGCTGATTAAGTATGTAGAACGAATTGGTGTATGACCAAATCTAAGGTGAGAAATTGTAACACCACCAGACTTCTTAGAGTCATAATCGAAGTATGCCTGTGCATACATATCTGTGTTATCACCAATGATCTTGATGGAGTTCTTATTCGCACCTACGGTACCATCTGCACCAAGTCCCCAGAATTTACAGTTTGTAGTTCCTTCTGGAGTTGTAACTGGATTTTCCTTAACTTCAAGAGAAAGATTTGTAACATCATCATAGATACCGATGGTAAATCTTTCCTTTTCTGTGTTGTTATATACAGCGATAATCTGGCCAGGAGTTGTATCCTTAGAACCAAGACCATAACGTCCTGTAAATACAGGTACCTGATCGAACTTAGATCCCTTAAGAGCTGCAACAACATCTAAGTATAATGGTTCACCAATAGAACCTGGTTCCTTTGTTCTATCAAGAACGGTAATCTTCTTAACTGCATCAGGGATAGCTTCAATCAGAGCTTCCTTAACGAATGGTCTGTAAAGACGAACCTTAACAAGACCTACCTTCTGTCCCTTAGCTGCTAAGTAATCGATTGTTTCATCGATTGTTTCGCAAACAGAACCCATAGCGATGATGATCTGTTCTGCATCAGGAGCACCGTAATAGTTGAAGAGCTTGTAATCTGTACCGATCTTCTCATTTACCTTGTCCATGTATTCCTGAACAATTGCAGGAAGTTCGTCATACTGTGTATTACAAGCTTCACGGCTCTGGAAGAATAAGTCTGGGTTCTGAGCAGATCCCATTTCACGTGGATGATTTGGATTTAATGCGTTCTGACGGAATGCCATAACTGCATCCATATCCAACATATCCTTTAAGTCTTCGTAATCCCATGTTTCAATCTTCTGGATTTCATGTGATGTACGGAAACCATCGAAGAAGTTGATAAATGGTACTCTACCCTTGATTGCTGCTAAGTGAGCAACTGGAGTTAAGTCCATAACTTCCTGTACGGATGATTCACAAAGCATAGCTACACCAGTCTGACGGCAAGCATATACATCGGAGTGATCACCGAAAATATTTAAAGCGTGTGATGCTACACAACGTGCGGATACATTGAATACACCTGGTAATCTTTCACCTGCAACCTTGTACAGATCTGGAATCATCAGAAGAAGACCCTGGGATGCTGTATATGTTGTTGTAAGTGCACCAGCTGCAAGAGAACCGTGTACGGCACCAGCTGCACCGGCCTCAGACTGCATTTCTGTAATCTGTACTTTCTGTCCGAAAGCGTTCTTACGTCCTGCAGTTGCCCATTCATCTGTAGCTTCTGCCATAACAGATGAAGGTGTGATTGGATAGATTGCTGCTACGTCAGTAAATGCATAAGAAGCATGAGCTGCAGCATGGTTTCCATCCATGGTTTTCATTTTTCTTTTCATTGTTTTCCTCCTATAAAGATACTTATAACTTGATAAATGATATTTTTATGCGTTAAATGTGGGCCAAACACAGAGCCCACAAGCCTCGCCACAATAAAAATTGTATGGTTTCCGTTGGGAAAAATCAATACTTCGAGCCCCTTTTAGCTGTTCTATTTTGAATACATTTCACAATTAATCCGGATTCTTTATAAAAATCTTGAAATGTTCTGTATTTCTAGTAAAATAAAATAAGTATGCCTATATTTGGAACTATATATTTTCAAAAAAGAAAGGATAATAAATGATTCAAGCTAGTAATATTACGCTTCGTCTCGGTAAACGTGCCCTTTTCGAAGACGTAAACATCAAATTTACAGAAGGAAACTGCTATGGTCTGATTGGTGCGAATGGTGCAGGTAAATCAACCTTCCTTAAAATTATGTCTGGTGTCTTGGAACCATCCAAGGGTGACATCATCATCACACCTGGACAGCGTCTCAGCGTCCTGGAGCAGGATCATTTCAAATACAATGATTACACTGTAATGGACACTGTCATTATGGGTAACGCCCGTCTCTACGAGATCATGAAGGAAAAAGATGCGATTTATGCAAAGGAAGACTTCTCCGATGAAGATGGTATCCGCGCTTCTGAATTAGAAGCAGAATTCGCTGATATGGATGGCTGGAATGCAGAATCCGATGCTGCACAGCTCTTAAATGGTCTTGGTGTTGATACAGAATATCATTACGCTATGATGGCTGACTTAAATGGTGAATTAAAGGTCAAGGTTCTTCTTGCAAAGGCATTATTTGGTAACCCAGACATCCTTCTTCTCGATGAGCCTACCAACCACTTGGATTTAGATGCCATCGCATGGTTAGAAGAATTCTTAATTAACTTCGAAAATACCGTTGTAGTTGTATCTCATGACCGCTACTTCTTAAACAAGGTCTGCACACATATCGCAGATATTGATTACGGCAAAATTCAGCTCTACGCTGGTAACTACGATTTCTGGTACGAATCCAGTCAGTTGATTCTCCAGCAGCGTAAGGAAGCGAATAAGAAGAAGGAAGAAAAAATCAAGGAATTACAGGAATTCATCTCTCGATTCTCTGCGAACGCTTCTAAGAGTAAGCAGGCTACTTCTCGTAAGAGAGCCCTTGAGAAGATCGAATTAGAAGACATCCGTCCTTCCAGCCGTAAGTACCCATATATCGACTTCCGCCCACAGCGTGAAATCGGAAATGAAGTTCTTACCGTTACAAACCTTACAAAGACCATCGACGGCGTTAAGATCTTAGATAACGTAAGCTTTACTGTAAATCGTGAAGACAAGATTGGTTTTGTTGGTTCCAACGAATTAGCAAAGACTACTCTCTTCCAGATTCTCGCAGGAGAAATGGAACCAGACTCTGGTGAATATAAGTGGGGTGTAACGACTTCCCAGTCCTACTTCCCTAAGGACAACACAAAGATCTTCGATACAGACAGCTCTATCGTAGACTGGTTAACAGGCTTCTCTGAAATCAAGGACGCTACTTATGTTCGTGGTTTCCTTGGACGTATGTTATTCGCTGGTGAAGAAGGTGTTAAGAAGATGCGCGTATTATCCGGTGGTGAAAAGGTACGTGTCCTTCTCTCTCGTATGATGATTGAGAACTCCAATGTTTTAATCATGGACGAACCTACTGACCACTTGGATATGGAAAGTATCACAGCATTGAATAAGGGTATGACAAAGTTCTCTGGCGTAATCCTCTTCTCTTCTCGAGATCACCAGATTGTTCAGACAACTGCTAACCGTATTATCGAATTCATGCCAAATGGTACTATTATTGATAAGATTACAACTTACGATGAATATCTTGAAAATGATGAGATGGCTCGTAAGCGTGCAGTCTTCTCTACAACAGAAGACGAAGAATCCGATGACTAATTCTCATCTGTTTTACAACTAGAAGTAAGTTATCGATTTCTATGCATAACAAAAGAAACTCCCCTGGAGATTGTGATGATTACAATTCCTCAGGGGAGTTTCTTATTTTTTCATTTTATATCCTATTCGTTTTCTTTCGCCGCCGTAATCATTTCCTTGATAACCGGATAATAAAAGAACGAGCAAAGGTACGCTGGAAGCGAGATTCCAAGCACAAAGAGAATGGGATACAATCTCAGATTCATAAGGAGTGCACCCGGCACAGCCAACGTAAATACCATCATAAAAAGCGTTCTTGGAAGTTTTCCAATCGCAAGAATCAAGGCATTTCGAAATGTTGCGCTTGTCGAATAGACAAATTTCGCGCCAAGCGGAACCATCCATACAAAGACCGCAAGCCAGAGAAACGATAATACAATTAAGATGATTGTAAGCGCTTTCTGCAGTCCTGTATCCGTCTGCAACAGATAGAAATCCAGTCCGATAAATCCGGCAAAGATTACCATCATTAGCCATGGGATTGTCGCTGTCCTTAGATTTCCCTTAAACTGCTGGAAATATAAGGAAATCACATGTCCCTCTCCATCGTTCATCTTCATGATACAATAATTCAAACTTGCTAATGCTGCTCCAGCCGTAATCACCGGGATGCAGCAAACCATCGTTATCAAATTCAAAAATACCAATGTTGCAATATCACTCAGACCTCGCATCAATGGTCCATCCATCGCGAAAAAACTACTCATATCTTACCTCATAAAAATAGACTGCATCTATGATAGCATATCTGCAGTCTATTTCACCAAAATTTAAAATGAAGAAAAAAGTTTAACCTTTTACTGCACCTTCGATCATACCGTTCATAATCTGCTTCTGTGCAAATAAGAACACAACAATCATAGGAATAATTGCAAGTAATGCTGCCGTTAAGATCAGGTTCCACTGCTTAACATAGGAACCAACAAATGCCTGAACGGCAACTGGTAATGTCTTAACCACACCATTCTGACCAAGCATCATAGATGGAAGCAGATAATCGTTCCAGATCCACATACCATTCAGAATCGTAACCGTTGTAATAACCGGTGTTAAAAGTGGGAAAATAATACGGAAGAATGTTCCTTCTGGCGAGCAACCATCAATAGCTGCTGCTTCTTCCAAATCATATGGGATACCCTTAATGAAACCAACAAGGATAAACACTGTCATCGCACCACCGAATCCACAATACGCAAATACGATACCAGGCACGGACTGCAACATGGCAATTCCCACAAACTTACCAGTATCACGGAATGTAGATACCAGAGGAAGCATAACAACCTGGAATGGAATGGTCATAGAGGAAATGAACAGGAAGTAGATAAAACGAGCCCACTTTGTGTGATTTCTACAGATTACCCATGCTGCCATTCCACCAAATACGGCCAATAAAACCAAGGAAACTACTGTGATTAAAGCAGAATATCCAAATGCCTGCCAGAACATGAAATGTGTGTTATTTACTACGTCATTCATATTTGACATAAGCTGCTGGAAGCTCACTCCATTCAAACCAATAGGATTCGCTGTGATATCCTGCGTTCTCTTACAGGAATTAATTACTACCAATGCAAAAGGAAACAGAACGTAGATTGCAATAATTGTAGCAATGATTACTTTTGCAATTAAGCTGGATTTCTTTTCTTTTGTATGCATTACAATTCTACCTCCTTCTTATTGGAAATTCGTACCTGAATAATCGATACGGTTGCCAGGATAATGAAGAACAATACCGCCTTCGCCTGACCTAATGCGTAATTACTCTTAATTACCGCTTCATTGTAGATATTTAACGCAAGCATTTCTGTACCATTTGTTAAATAAGAATCCATAAAGCTTGCAATTGAGCCCTTACCACCTGTTAATGATAAGTTTACATCAAACATCTTAAAGGAGTTTGTAAGGGTTAAGAATGTACAGATTGTAATAGATGGCGCAATCATTGGAATCTTAATATTGAATAATGTCTGCAATGGATTTGCACCATCAATTGCTGCTGCTTCTAACACTTCCCCAGGTACTGTATTTAAACCGGTAATATAGATCAACATGATATAACCAGCGTACTGCCAGATATATACAATGATAATTCCGACAAACGCAGTATTGGAATTTGATAAAATCGAATAGTTATTATCAAATACCTTCGATGTAAACTGCACCAATACATTACTGAAGATGAACTGCCAAATGTAACCAAGTACGATACCACCGATCAGGTTTGGCACGAAATAAGAAGCACGGAAGAATCCAATACCCCTAAATTTATTTGTGCAAAGAAGCGCCAGTAAGAAGGCAATCAGGTTTACACAAATCATATTCAGTAAAACAAATAAGAATGTCAAAAGGATGGACCATACAAAACTTGGCTGATGGAACATCTTTGTATAATTTTCAAATCCTACATAATTTCTGATTCTGATTCCGTCCCAATCTGTGAAGGAATAATAAAATCCAAGTAATAACGGGATAATTACTGTTACCATGAATGTAAACAGTAATGGGAATAAGAATATAATATTAATTAATTTTCTGTGGTGTTTTTCTGTTGGGAAGAGATACATTCCAAAAAGAATTGCGAGGATACCAATCACAAGCATAGCTCCTCTGCCCTCAAATGCAGAGCCCATAAAATCAAGTGCTAGTGCTGCTATCAATAGAACGATTCCGCCGATGAAAGCGACTGATGCGATAACCCCCTGTAACTTCTGATCAAGCTTCATCTCTTTTCCCCCTTTCTTTTTCTTTAATAAAGGGGGCAAAACCATAAGGCCTGCCCCCTATACTTCTGCTATTTAATATCTTGTCGATTGAATTTTGAATTATTCAGCATAGTATGCTGCAATTACGTCCTTCATTGTGCTTACAAAGCCTTCTGTATCCAGAGTTCCCTTTGCATAGTCATTGAATACTACGCAAGTTTCATTCTGAAGACCATCTTTCTTAAGCATTGTATGCCATCCAGAAAGCTTATCAGCATCCATGTATGTCTTGATGCTATCAAAGAATGGATCTGTTGGAGCATATGCGCAAGAATCAAATGGGCTGATTAAGTTTGCTTCTTCAACTAAGATCTGCTGTGCAGAATCTTCAGATACCCACTGTAAGAATTCCTTTGCTGCATCTACCTGGCCATCGTTGTAAACTGTCCAGAAAGAAGGAGCACCACCGATGATTGTATCGATACCATCTTCAAATGCATAAGGAGCGATACCCATCTTGAAACCTGAATAATCATCAGAAGATGTTACTGTAGCACCAATCCAAGAACCCTGTGTAACGAATGCATACTTACCAGCTGCGAAGTTAGCAACCTGATCATCGTATGTACCATCTACAAGAAGGTCTGGATCAGAATAGTTATTTAACATTCCAACAAATTCAGCGAAATCTGTCATTCTGTCTTCGTCGATCTGTCCGCCGTCATTTAAGAGATCAAGATATGTTGTATCATCCTGAGCAAGACCAGCATCAAGATACTGTGCGAATACATGTGTTCCGGAAGACCATCCTAAGTTGTTAGGTTCTGTACACCATCCAACTACAGCTGTAAGACCAAGTTCGTCCTTCTGAGCATCCAGTGCAGCAAAAGCTTCTTCATAAGCTGCTGGAGTTGTAAGTGTGCTTGGATCGATTCCTGCCGCTTCCAGAATATCAGCATTATATGCAAGACCTGTAGCTTCTACTGTGTATGGGAAACCGATTACTGTGTCATCCTGTGTAAGTTCATAGCTTGTATCAGATACCCAATCCTCATCAGAGAGGTCAGCTAACATTCCGTCCCATGTCTCAGCCTGATTTGCTTCGATAACGAAGATATCTGGCATGTTGTCTGCCTGATACATCTTCTTTAATTCATCAGAAGCACTTGTGTCACCACCGATAGTCTCGATTGTAACTTTGTTACCAGTTTCTTCTTCGTACTTCGCTGCAAGTTCCTGCAACTGGTCATCAATTTCAGGCTTACCATTTAATAAACGGATTCCCTCTGAGTCGCTGCTAGCGCTATCTCCATTGGAGCTGCTAGAGCCACATGCTGCCAGACCGAATACCATTGCTCCGGCCATCACTAATGCTAAAAGTTTCTTTCTCTTCATATAAATTTTCCCTCCTGTGAAACTTTTCCCTTATGCGCAAAAGTAACAAAACCCCTTTTGTTTTTACCAACCTTTTGCGTTCAAGTTCATAATTAGATGATAGCTCTTTTTGCAAAAAAAACAAGAGAATTTAATCAAAAATCCCCTTGTTTCGCATTATTCGGCACTCTATACAATTTTGTCAGATAACTTTTTGTCTATTCTGCTGATTGCTTTTTGAAATCGATAACACTTTCTCTAACTACCAGCTCCGGTTTTAGTACAATTTGACGTCGCTCCAGTTTTTCCCCTTTCAACATTCGAATCAAAGCCTCCGCTGCAAGCGCTCCTTTCCTGTGAATATCCTGATGCATCGTCGTAAGAGAGGGACGATACATTTCTGCCAATTCCGAATCATCTACCCCCACAACCGAAATCTCCTCCGGAACCAAAATACCCTGCTTAAAGCACTCTCGAATGAAATGGATTGCAAAGAGATCGGAGCTGCTGAACACGCCATCATACCCATACCGTCTTGCATTCGAAACGAGTGAAGCCATACTGCTTTTCATCTCCTTCTTTGTCGAACGAAGTGCAAAATAATCCCGATCACTGTATTCAATTCCATTCTCATCCAGTGCTCTTCGATACCCACGGAATCTGGCCTTATTTACGCCATCCATATTATCCGCCAGAAATGCAACTTTTCTACATCCGGACTTTACAAGATAAGTCGTCCCCTCGTAGGCACATTTCTCATCATCCAGTGCAATATTGATAAACTGATCTCCAAAGGCACTTTCATTTTCTTCACTTATATAGGCATCGACGCAGGCAATCGGCTTGTGATATTTCTTTCGTACGCGAATGGCATCATCATCGAGCATACAAAACAAAATCAGACCATCGACATTCCAGGTCGATACATGATTCAGAATCTCTGCAATGTCATCCGAAATATAAGTCATCATAAAATACCCTGCTTTTCGAATCACCTCTTCCATCCCGGCAAGCATCTCCGCCACAAATGGATCCGTATAAATATGACTATATCGGTCCTGCCGAATTTTCAGTACAACACCGATAATCTTCGATTTATTCTGCGCAAGATTTCTTGCATTGATATTGGGAACATATTCCACTTCCTCGAGAAAGTCCTGCACCCTCTTGATCGTATCCGGAGATACCTCCTTCGTCTTACCATGAATCACATTCGAAACCGTTGTCGGGCTCATATTCAGTGTTTTCGCAATTTCTTTGATTGTAATCATTATTTTGTCTACCCCTATATTTATTTAAAACCCAGATTCTCCGAAGAGAACCTGGGTTTTGTTATCGTCATTATAGATTTTTAACGATTAAATTATACGTTTTCTGTCATTCTCTGTACAGTTGTAAATTTCGATAAGATTTATACTGTAATTTTTGTATATATTTAATTCTTAAAGCTGTGGATTGGAGCTGGAATTCTACCCGTTCTACGAACAAATTCCTCGCATTTTGCAGTATTTACCGGCATAATTGGTGCATGACCAAGCAATCCGCCAAACTCCAATGTCTCTCCAGCTTTCTTACCAACTGCTGGAATCAATCTACAGGCCGTTGTCTTCTGGTTAATCATACCAAGCGCTGCTTCATCCGCAATCATACCTGCAATCGTCTCGGCACTTGTATCACCAGGAATGGCAATCATATCCAAGCCTACAGAACATACGCATGTCATCGCTTCCAACTTCTCAATCGTAAGCATACCTGCATTTGCCGCATCAATCATTCCCTGATCTTCGGATACCGGGATGAATGCACCTGAAAGACCACCAACGGAAGAAGAGGCCATAATTCCACCCTTCTTCACCTGATCATTTAATAATGCAAGTGCTGCCGTTGTTCCAGGCGCACCCGCATATTCCAAGCCCATCTCGCAGAGAATATCAGCAACAGAATCGCCAATCGCTGGCGTTGGAGCAAGGGATAAATCGATAATACCAAATGGGATATCCAGCATTTCAGAAGCTTTCTTAGCAACTAACTGTCCCACTCTTGTAATCTTAAATGCCGTCTTCTTGATTGTCTCGCACATTACTTCGAAACTCTCACCGTGGCAATTTTCCAATGCTGTCTTTACAACACCCGGGCCACTGATACCGACGTTAATCACTTCATCAGCCTCAGAAATACCATGAAATGCACCTGCCATAAATGGATTATCATCCGGCGCATTACATAACACAACCAGTTTTGCAGCACCGATACAATCACGATCTGCTGTGATTTCTGATGTCTCTTTGATAATCTGTCCCATCAAACGAACCGCATCCATATTGATACCCGTCTTTGTGGAACCAACATTGACAGAACTACAGATGAATTCTGTTTCATTCAATGCCTGTGGAATAGAACGAATCAATAATTCGTCATACTTTGTCATACCCTTAGAAACAATCGCGGAATAACCACCGATGAAATTCACACCAAGTTCCTTGGCACAACGATCTAAGGTATGCGCAATTGTCACATAATCTTCTGGGCGCTTACATGCGCTTGAGCCAATAATGGCAATCGGAGTAACGGAAATTCTCTTATTTACAATCGGAATACCGTATTCTCTTTCAATTTCCTGTCCTACCGGCACAAGATTCTTTGCTACGGTAGTAATCTTCTGATATATCTTCTCATTTAACTTATCCAGATCGCTATCCATACAATCCAATAAGCTAATTCCGATGGTAATCGTACGAATATCAAGGTTTTCGTGTTCTACCATCTTGTTTGTTTCATTTACTTCAAGAACGTTAATCATTACTGACTCCTTTAGATTCTATGCATCATTTCGAAAATTTCAGCCTTCTGGCACTTAATATCAACGCCAAGGTCTGTACCAACCTGTGCCAATTCTTCCTGAATCTTGTCGAATTCCTGATCTGCATCTGCAAAGTCAGCAATCATCATCATATTGAAATATCCCTGTACAATTGTCTGTGAAATATCAAGGATATTAATCTTGTGATCTGCTAAATATGTACATGTCTTAGCAATAATTCCAACCGTGTCCTTACCTACAACGGTAACAATGGCCTTGTCTGTGTTCTTACTCATTTTGTAATCTCCTTCTTCCTGGTTCATGAGTTTCCTTCATAACTACCTTTTCACCCATTGTATCCATTAAACCAATCTTTTCCATTTGTTTCAAGTCCTAAGATACTTTTATTAATCTTGAAACTTCAGATCTAGGTGCAACCTCGATTGGAAAATCATTGCCCTTATATGGATTCTCTCCCATCGTAACCTCGAGACGAACCGTCTCATAGGCCAGTTCCGGAAGATTATTCTCTTTACTGAGATGTCCCAGAAGGACATGTTTCATATCATCATGTAATAATTTTCCCAGTAACTGTCCGGATAATTCATTCGAAAGATGTCCATATTCACCCAGAATTCGCATCTTCAATGGATAAGGATAACTTCCCACCTGAAGCATATTCACATCGTGATTTGCCTCGAGAAGCATCGCATCTAACCCACTCATCTTATCGATAATATAGTCATCATAGATTCCAAGATCCGTTAATACACCAATCTTATGCTCGTTGTTCTTCACAACATAAGCCACTGGATCTGCAGCATCATGACTAATATGAATCGGATGAATCTCTAAATCTCCGATTTGAAAGGCTTCATCCGGCACAATCGGATGGAACAGCGACGGATCAATCTTACCAACCGATTTCGTGCTTAAAATTCCTTGTATGGTTCCCTCTGTTGCATAGATAGGAATTCCATATTTCCGGGCGATAACGCCAAGACCACTGATATGATCACTATGTTCATGTGTAATCAGAACGCCCTGCATATCTTTCGTTGTCAAATCATATGCATTCATGCCAGCTTCTATTCGTTTTCCACTGATACCAGCATCAATCATTACATGCGTTTCATCCGAACCCACGCAGATACAATTTCCACTGCTGCCGGATGCAATACTAAAAAATTCCATTAGCTCTCTTTCCAGTAGATTTCAATCTGATCTCCATCATTCAATTCAGAGGAATAACCGCATTTCTGTCCGTTCAGATTCGTAACCACTCTACGGCCTCCACCCGCATTGATATCGAAATCAATCACATTGAAGATATCTACAAATATATATTTCTCTTTATTTTGAAGCTTAAAATTCTCGCCATTAATTTTAATGTCAATTCCGTCCTGAGGATTCTTCACATCCTCCACCACTGTTGTCTCTTCTGCATCCTCAGAAACCGTTTCTTCCTGGTTAATTTCGGCAGATACATCGTCTGCATCGTCGTCCACTTCCACGATATCTTCTGCATCCTGCAGATCCTTAAACTGCTGCTCAAAGGCTTCCTTCTCTGCCACAGCGATTGGACTTTCTTCTACCTTCTTATAAGTAGCATCCATATCTGCATAACCGATGGTTGTCCATTCAATATTGAAATTCTCATACACAAGCGTCTCCATCGATGCCGGACGATTATTCACCATGATCTCTCCGTCCGGATCAAGTTCCACATCCATAAATTCGCGGAGCTGTCCCAGGGTATAATAATTTCTGGTCTCAATCGCATCATTCTCCTGGATTTCATAGCTTCCAGGTTCTAAGCTTCCATTGACCTCCACAAATTTTGGACAGGTAACATAGTGTCGATTCACAATAAATGTTACGGTATCGCTTGTATATTCATCCAGCGATTCAATCGTACGTACCGCACGTCCGCCGGCTGTAGATGCCTGAATTTCAATACGACAATTCGAAAGCAGCGGTGTATTCATGCCGACCACTTCGTCATTCATTCTCACAATCGCAGACTCTCCCTGCTCACCACGGATCATACGATGCGTGCCATTGACTGTGAAATGGATATCCTTGCCTCGTCTTGGGAAGAGCTCTTCCGTCGAATAACCAGCCTGAAGCGCTGCATCCACAACGGTAAGGTGACCATTGTCATATAATTTCATCATCTCATCATTGAAATGAATCACAATGAAATTATTCTTCTGCTCATAATAATTCAAGCAGATACCAATTGGTGTAACGAGAAGCGGATCCTTCTTGATATCGCCCTGTTCGAATGTGACATCCTTCATAACTTCTTCGCCACGAAGAGCCACACGTTCTTCCACGATTCCAAGATCTTTTGCCAGAGACTCACAGAATCCCTTGATCTTTCCACCGCCGCCAACAACAAATGCTGCAGCAACCGAAACATCTCCATTCAGTTCCTTAATCTTCTCAGCAACCGCCTTCGTAATCTTATTTCGAACCGGTTCTGTCAATTTCCAAACCTGCTCTGCAGGAATTGTATGAGAGATACCCATGATATCCTCAAATACAATCTCCTTCTTCTCTGTGGAGTCCTTCTTAATCTGTTCTGCCGTCGCAAAATCAACCAGATATTCCTGCACAATCACTTCCGTCAATTCATCACCGGCATAAGGAATCATGCCATAAGCAGCGATACTGCCCTCTTTTGTGATACAGATATCCGATGTACCAGCTCCCACATCAATCAGCGCGATATTCAACATTCTAAAATTCTGTGGAATCGCAACATTAATTGCCGCAATTGGCTCCAATGTCAGATTGGCAACTTGCAGACCAGCCTGCTCAACAGCAGAATAAAGTCCGTCTACAACATCTTCCGGAAGGAAAGTAACGATAATATCTTCTTCAATAAAATCGGCCTTATGGCCTTCCAAACTTGTAAAGAGGTCGCCATTCAGATAATAATGCATCACAGAATAGCCTACGCAGAAGAATTTATATTTCTTATTCTCCTCGTCTTCCTCTTTCAGTTCCTGCTGTGCCTTGTCTACACCGAGAAGATTCAACGTATGTAAATCCTCTCCCGAAACTACCGTTTCCTCTGGAAACTCATATTTTACCCTGGTTGTAACGGTACGAAGAACTCGTCCAGCGGCAGCGATACACACATTCTTCAGTGGCATTTCCACCTGCGCTTCCAGACATTCTTTCACTTCCTGCACAACCTTACCAACTCTGGAAATGTTATGAATCTGACCATCGATCATCGCACGGGTTTCATGCTCTCTCGTGCATTGTGCAACAACATGAAATCCATCTTCCTGCAAACGTCCGACGGTACCGACTACATTTCTAGTTCCAATATCCAGACCAAATACAAAATCATTTTCCTGCTGATTCATCCCTTATCTCCCTCATTTGAAGCACATTTATCTATTCTTTTGCATAACGCAATCAATTTCTTCGACTGTCTTTGCAAAATCCCCATCATTATTAATCCAGACTTTGCAATATTTTCGGAACACATCCTCCGACTGCTGACTGGAAATGATACTGTCAATCTTCTCATCGGAATATCCACGGCTCTCCTTCAGACGTGCTTTTCGCGTCTCATAAGAAGCATAAATATACCAGAGTTCATCACATAATGCATCATAATGCTCTTCAATCAGAAGTGCCGCTTCTACAAAGAACCACTGCAGATTTCGCTCCTTTGCATTCTCCATGCGACGAAGAACCTCCCGTTTCACGGCTGGATGCACATAGGCATTGAGTTCCTCTCGAATCGCATTATTTCGAAACAGAACCTTCGCAAGTCCGGGGCGATCCAACGTCCCATCCTCTTTCAAAAACTCTGCGCGGTCGATACCCCTCTGATCCATCATGGAAATGATACCCTCGTAGCATGCGCCACCCGGCTCCATCAGCTCCTTTGCGACCTGATCCGTCAGCACCACTTCCACCTTATCTTTTTGTCCAATATAATCTAGCACACGGCTCTTACCGGCGCCTACGCCGCCAGTAATTCCAATAAATCTCATAGACGTATTCCCTCGAAAATTATACCATAACTACTTCGCATCATACCAGTTCTTACCTTCATGCATATCAATCTCTAATGTGATACTAAGATCTGCCGCATGAAGCATCTCTTCTTCCATAATGGTACGAACCATTTCCAATTCGGATTCCTTTGCTTCAATCAAAAGTTCATCGTGAACCTGAAGAATCAGTTTGGATGAGAGTCCCTCACGCTTTAAGCGATCATGTACACGAACCATGGCAATCTTAATAATATCTGCGGCTGTTCCCTGAATCGGACTATTCATAGCCACACGCTCACCGAACTGTCTCTGCATGAAATTGCTGGAAGCAAGTTCCGGAATCGGACGTCTTCGGCCAAACAATGTCAACGCATAGCCACAATCCTTCGCATCCTTTACCAGACGTTCGATATATTCATGAAGCACCGGATAAGCAGCAAAATAATTATCAATATATTCCTGCGCTTCCTTTCTGGAAATGTTCAGATCCTGCGACAATCCAAAGGCACTGATTCCATAAACAATACCGAAGTTTACCGCTTTCGCATTGCTACGCTGTAAATCCGTAACTTCATCAAACGGTGTATGGAATACCAAGGATGCCGTAGAACGGTGAATATCCTGGCCTTCTCGATATGCCTGCAGGAGATTTGGATCCTGCGACAGATGCGCCAGTACACGAAGTTCAATCTGGGAATAATCCGCATCCACAAATACATATCCTTCCTTTGGATGGAACACCTTTCGAATCATCTTTCCTAATTCCATACGAATCGGAATATTCTGAAGGTTCGGATCTGTAGAACTGATTCGACCCGTTGCTGTTACCATCTGCTGGAATGTTGAATGTACTCTTCCATCCGCCTGTAAACATTCTCCCAATCCATCGACATAGGTGGATTTCAACTTGGTAAGCTGACGATAATAGAGGATATCCTTTACAATTGGATATTCGACCGCCAACTTGTCCAAAACATCTGCTGCCGTAGAATATCCCGTCTTTGTCTTCTTTCCATTTGGAAGCCCAAGCTTCTCAAAAAGAATCGTACCAAGCTGCTTTGGCGAATTAATATTAAATTCTTCCCCTGCTTCCTGATAAATCTTCGTCTCTAATTTCTCAATTTCAACGGCGAGCTCGCCACCAAATTTCTGGAGTGCTTCATTGTCCATCGCCATACCCTCTTTCTCCATATCCGAAAGAGTAAATACGAGCGGAAGTTCCACTTCATGATAAAGCTTCTCCATCCCCTGGGACTTCAATTCTTCTAACAGTGGCTTCTTCACACGTGCGGAAACCATCGCATCAAAGCAGATAAACTGACGCGTCTTCTCCGCATCTTCACGATAGGCCTTATCGCCCTTTAATTTCCCAAACAAATCCGTAAAGGAAGGAATCATAAGGTTCAGATGATCCTTCGCGATAAAGTCTGCAGGATAGTCGCTAGAGAGCGGATAAATCAAATAGGATGCAATCGCTGCATCAAATACCTGCTTCGCATCCTCGATTGGAAGCTTCTTCAAATATGGCTTCACATCACGAATCGACAGTTTCTTACCCGATTCTACAAGCTTCTTGGCAGCATCCAAAAAAGTCTCATTTAGAAAGGCGCCCATTTCATTTCTCACGAAATAGGTATCCTCGCCATCCGAAACCGCAAGTCCATAGATGTCCCCTTCCACTTCCAGCATGGAGAAACCAATCTCATCGCCAAGTTTCATCGCCTGCTCTGACCATTCAGAAAGATCTGCGATGGTATGGAAATGTGAAAGAAAATCCTCTGCCGGCGTATCCTTCTGTTCGAAATTCACGAGCAGCTTCTTGAATTCCCATTCTTTACATAGCTTATACGCTTCTTCTGTATAGAAATCTGTCAATACCGCGTCATCCACTGATACGGATACTGGTGCATCGATATTGATGGTCGCAAGCTTCTTGGAAAGAATGGCCTGGTCATAGAATTCCCGAAGATTCTTCTGCGCTCTCGGAGGCTTTACCTCATCAATATGCGCATAAGCATTTTCAACGGTATGATATTCCACAATCAGATTCGTTGCCGTCTTCTCACCAATCGATGGCACACCCGGAATATTATCCGAAGTATCTCCCATAAGAGCTTTGACATCGATAAATTCTTCTGGTGTTACCTGCTTTTGTTCTAACACATCGGAAGCATAATAATTCTCAATCTCGGTTCCCGTCTTCTTCGTCTTTGGAATACTGATCTTGATATGATCCGATGCAAGCTGCAGTAAATCCCTATCTCCGGATACAATCGTGACTTCTGCGCCAGCCTTTTCTGCACGCTTTGCAAGTGTTCCAAGAATATCATCCGCCTCTAATCCAGCCTGCTTTACGATGGGAATATTCATCGCCGTAAGCATTTCCTGAATCATCGGAACCTGTGCCTTTAATTCCGGATCCATCGGCTTTCTCGTGCCCTTATATGCCTCATACATCTCATGACGAAATGTTGGTGCACTGACATCGAAAGCTACCGCAAAATGCGTCGGTTTCTCTGCATCGATAAACTTGAACATCATATTTAAGAACCCCAGGACCGCATTCGTATGCAATCCCTTGGAATTCGTTAAATCCGGCAGTCCATAATAAGCTCTATTTAAAATACTGTGTCCATCAATTAATAATAATTTAGATTGCACGTGTGGCCTCCTTCAACCATGCGTTTTCTTCCTCCGTCATATATGGAGAAAGTGTATCGTATACCATCTTATGATATCTGTTTAATTCTTCTTTTTCTAAGTACGTTAACATTTCCGGCTTAATCGCATCCAAATCAAATGGTGCATAAGTAATCACCTGGAAATGATAATACTGACCATATTCGGTCTTCTCCGCCTCGCGACAAAGTAATTCATTTTCGTGACGAATACCGAATTCATCTTCGATATATAAACCAGGTTCATTGGTTGTAATCATACCCGGTTTTAATCTCCATACCTTCGCGCGGTCCATCACTCTCCAACGGAAGGACTGTGGGCCTTCATGCACGTTTAAGATATGACCAACGCCATGTCCTGTACCACATCGATAATCCAGTCCCATATCCCAAACCGGTCCTCTTGCCAGCACATCGAGATTCTGACCAATCGTTCCCTCTGGGAATTTCGCTGCAGAAAGTCTCAAATTACTACGGAGCGTCACAGTGAAGTATTCCTTCATCTTCTCTGTCAATTCACCCAGCACAATGGTACGTGTGATATCCGTTGTACCCTCCAGATAATGTGCGCCGGAATCTACCAGAAGGAATCCCTCCGGCTTTAATTTTGAGAACTTCTCCGGTGTAGGTTCATAATGCATCATCGCAGCATTTGGACCATAGGCAGAAATCGTCTCAAAAGATAAATCCAGGAAATGTTCCTGCTCCTTACGTCTTTCTTCCAGATAATCCGCTGCAGAAATCTCGGTCATCTCCATCTTTCCAATATTCTTCTTTAACCAATAGATGAATTTTGTGACAGCAACACCATCCTTGATATGTGCCTGAATTGTATTCTGGATCTCCGTATCATTTTTTACAGACTTTCTCTCATCTGTTGGATCCACGTCCTCGATTTTCTCAACATCCTTTGGAAGTGCCTCTACCAAGCTATGATTTACAACCGCAGGATTATAGAGTACGGACTTTACAGAAACCTCTGGTAAATCCTGGTAGATGGCATCGTAGGCGCGAACCTCTACCCCATTTTCTGCCAGATAAGCCTTCACAGCTTCTGTCAGGCTCTCCTCTGCAACATAAAGGCGAATTTCCTCTGCTGTAAGCCATACGTAAGACATAAATACCGGAACGTATTTGATATCGTCTGCTCTCATATTAAAGAGCCATGCAATATCATAGAGGGAAGTCAGAAGATAAGCATCGGCTTCCTTCTCTTTCATCACTCCACGAAGCCATGCAATCTTATCGCTCATGGATTCACCGGCATACTTTTCTTCCAATACCCAGAGCTTTGTCTTTGGAAGTTCTGGTCGCTCCGTCCAAAAACGATCCAATAAATCATAAGCCGTATTTAAAGAACCATTCTTCTTCTCTGCAATCTTCTGAAATTTCTCTGCTAATTCTTCATAGATACATTTGCCGTCAAAACCAATCACGCCATGTTCTTTCAAATGCTCTTCCATATATTTCTCTACGGTTGGAACCCCTTCTTCTCCCATTTCAAAGAGTTTCACATAGGTTCCATCCAATTCCATACGCGCCTGAATAAAGTAACGGCCATCCGTCCACAATCCAGCCTCATCCTGAGAAATCACAACGGTTGCATTGGTTCCCGTAAATCCGGAAATATATTCCACGCCTTTAAAATAATCGCCAACGTATTCTGATGTATGATAATCCGCCATAGGAATCAGATAGAAATCAATCCCTTCCTTCTTCATTTCCTCACGTAACGCATCAATTCTTTCATTTACTGTCATAATCTTCTTCCTCCTAAATACGTAATCTCTTTCTTTTTGTCATAACAGAAAATGGCCTTCGCGAAATAACGCGAAGGCCAGTAAGAAACAACTTTATTTTCTAGTATTCTTCAAGAAATCAGGAATCTTAATATCCTGTTCCTTCACTGTGCTAGATGGCTGTACAGGCTTCTGTAAACCTGTAAATCCGTTACCATTAGCAGCTGCACCGACCGTACTAGTTGCTGGTTTAACAGCTGGTCTAACAGGTGTCGTTGTTGTTGTTGCTGTTGAATGTAAACCATTTGTTACAACACTGCTTGTTACAGGACGAGTTACTGTTCTAGGTGTAACTGTTCTTGCTGTAACAGATGATGCAGGGTTCGCATACTGTAATGCACTCATTCCTGATAACATACCATTATTGCGATTTCCATCTGCTTCTAATCCAGTTGCGATAACTGTAATAGTAGCTTCATCAGTCATAGTCTCATCATACTTCGCACCGAAGATGATATTTGCAGATTCTCCAGCAAGATCCTGAACATAACTAGCTGCATCATTGGCATCCATAAGAGAGATATCACCTGAGATATTGATGATAACATGTGTAGCACCATCAATGGTTGTCTCAAGAAGTGGGCTGGCAACCGCAAGCTTAACTGCTTCAATCGCCTTATCATCACCCTTCGCTGCACCGATACCGATATGTGCCATACCCTTGTCCTTCATAACTGTCTGTACATCTGCGAAGTCAAGGTTGATCAATGCTGGCAAGTTAATCAGGTCTGTAATACCCTGAACACCCTGCTGTAATACTTCATCCGCTTTCTTCAATGCGTCTGGCATAGATGTTCTTCTATCCACAATCTCTAATAAGCGATCGTTTGGAATAACAATTAATGTGTCAACAGCTTCCTTTAATCTT
Source organism: Lachnospiraceae bacterium AC2012 (assembly GCA_000702525.1). GTDB lineage: Bacteria > Bacillota > Clostridia > Lachnospirales > Lachnospiraceae > FD2005. Next base: position 303,292 of record JNIN01000001.1, on the reverse strand, counting down.
TCGATTCCGGAAATTGCATTCATCATTCTTGTTTTAGCTTCAAATTTAAATGGCTTTGTGACTACACCGACTGTCAGAATGCCCTGTTCCTTAGCAATCTGAGCTACTACAGGTGCTGCTCCTGTACCAGTTCCGCCACCCATTCCACAGGTAACGAATACCATGTCGGCACCCTTTACTGCAGCAGATAATTCTTCTGCACTTTCTTCAGCTGCCTGCTGTCCAATCTCAGGTTGAGCGCCTGCACCAAGACCCTTGGTAAGTTTCTCCCCAATCTGGATTAAAGTAGGGGCCTTACATAATGCCAGTGCTTGCTTATCCGTATTCACTCCGATAAATTCAACGCCGCCAATATTTTCTTCAATCATTCTATTTACAGCATTATTTCCTGCGCCGCCAACTCCGACTACAATAATCTTTGCACTAGAGTCCGCTTCGTTCGTCATAATTTCAAGCAAGGTTTTCTCCTCCTTCTAACCCTTCAAAGCCATGCTACTATCAAACTAGCTACATAACTACAATTTATAATATAGTTTTTCTCGTTATTTATCAACCTATTTTTGGAACTTTGTGCAAATATTTCATATAACTATTCTGCCTTTTCAAATACAATATCTGTATTTTCGGTATTCCAGTCTTCTAGATGTAGTGTACCCGTCATTCCTTCGAGTTTGGGAAGTATGTAACTCAAGCGCATTACCTTCTCTGACATATAGTCACTATTACCAAATTCGATTTGGATACTATCTCCATAGGTGATATACAAATTACCAGCCTCATCAAAATAAATCGCCGAAGCGGTAATGTCATATTTCTTTATATACTTTGTCATCGATAGAAGCGCCTCTAATTGCTCCTCTTCGATTCCGAGCGTTTCGCCCTTCTTCGGATCTTCCACCGTTATGCCGCTGATCAACATCAAGCCATCGACATGCAACGTGGAAATCTCCTGTACCACACCATCATCATCAAAATAAACTTGATTCTCACCATCTGCTGACATCACATATGCCATCATGCTCTTCTGCTCGATCTGAATGGTGATGGATGTTGGTGAATTAAATTTCACATGATAGGATTCCACAAATGGAATATCTTCCACCGGCTTAAAAACACTCTTTAAATAAACATAGACGGAATTAAAAGAATACTTATCATTTAAAATCTGATTCTTTAAATCCTCTTCTGCATAAACCGTATTTCCTTCAAATGATACCTTCTGGATTCGGCACCCCGCATAGATAAAAATCGCTGCAATGATACCAAGGATGACAACTCCAAGAAAAATATTTAAGAAGTAAAAACGGAATTTCGATATCTTCTTTCGTCGAGGACGCTTCGGGCGAAGTTCCTCTTGTACGGAATCTTCCTGCGGAAGATCCAGCACAACATCATACTCTTTTCTCATAATCACTCTTCATCATTATATTTCATGCTTCTTGAAACACTTAAAACAATTCCTATCTCCCCAATCAAAATGGCAATCGATGATCCACCATAACTGATAAACGGCAATGTAACACCTGTATTTGGCATGGAATTGGTAACTACGGCAATATTCATGCACACCTGAAGCGCAATATGTACCATAACACCAATGACAAGGAAGGAGCCGAATTTATCTTTCGCCTGCAAGGCAATCATCATACATCGCCAAAGCAACAGGAGATACAATGTAATGATACAAATCGCTCCAAACAATCCCAACTCCTCGCATATAATCGAGAAGATCATATCATTCTGCGCTTCCGGTACAAAACCAAGTTTCTGCGTACTCTCTCCAAGCCCTTTACCAAATAATCCACCAGAACCGATGGCATAGAGTCCCTGTAATGTCTGGTACCCCTTATCGCTTTCTTCCGGATGTAGCCAGATACTGATACGTTCAAATCGATAGCTCATACCAGGTAGAACCATCATAATCAGGACCCCTACGCCTCCTACTCCCAGAATGCCTCCAAAGATCTTGTAATTCGGATTCGCAATAAAAGCCATAATAAAGGCGATGCCCGCCAGAATTAACGCCGTACTCAGGTTATTTACAACGACAATGCCGCCGATTGGAACCATGATAAACGCCAATACTTTGACCATCTTCCAATCATCTCGAAAAATCTCCTGGTGTTCACTAATAATCTTCGCCAGGCAGATAATGATTGCGACCTTGGCCAATTCGGATGGCTGGAATGAAAATGGTCCCAGTCGAATCCAACGACTCTGGTTATTAATCGTCTTTCCAAAAAACTGTACATACGTACAGAGGACAAAGGAAATCACATAAAGCCCGAAGGCGCATTTCTTCAGGAAATGATAATCCGTAAAACTGAAGAAAAACAACATGCCAAAACCGAGCATGGACGCAACCAACTGTCGAATCAAGTAATGTGCACTATCCCCATACGAAAGCGTAGCGGAATAGGCGCTCGTACTATATAACATGACATAGCCCACACCCAGAAGTAAAAACAAGAAAAACAAAAGACTATAATCAAAGTACTTTACCGTATGAAATTTTCGTCTTTTCCTCTTTCTATTTCTTGCCTTTGCCATACTAAGCTTCCTTCAAATTTCTCACATACTCTTTAAAGATACGTCCGCGTTCCTCATAGTTCGGGAACATACCCCAACTTGCGCAAGCCGGAGAAAGTAAAATTGCCTCACCTGATTCAGCGGCTTCATAACATAAATCGATGGCTTCTTCCAATGTCTCAGCAAAACAATAATCATGGAAATCATGCTTCTCGCAGCAAGCTGCAATATCTTCTCTCGTCTGGCCAATAAGCACCAGCTTCTTTACTTTTCCATCAAAGCTCTCAATCCATTCATCATAAGTATTCTGCTTATCGTATCCACCGCCAATCAGACAGGTTCTACGATCCATTGCCTGGATTCCCTTAATGGCAGCGTCCGGATTCGTTCCCTTCGAATCATTATAAAAACGAATACCACGCTTCTCACATACATATTCAATACGATGTTCAACCGACTGGAAGGTACGAAGCGCCTCTCTGATTTCTTCCATCGTAACGCCCATAGACGCTCCCATGGCAACCGCAGCCATAACATTTTCAAAATTATGTAAGCCCAGGATATTCAGTTCGGAAGTCTTAATCACTTCCTCAGCTTCTCCATTCTTACTCCAGTAGATGGCACCATCTTCATAATAAAGACCATCTTCCAATCTCTGTCTGCTTGAGAAATAAATCACTTTTGGAACAGCCACTTCGCCAAACTTACGAAGCACTTCATCCTCATAATTCAAAACAACCACATCGTCTTCTGTCTGGTTGCAGGTGATATTCTCTTTTGCCTTGATATAGTTTTCCATCGTATGATGACGATTCAAATGATCTGGTGTGATATTTAAAATCGCAGATACATGGGGATGGAATTCCTCAATGGTTTCCAGCATAAAGGAACTGATTTCCGCAACAGAAACTGAATCTTCTTCTGTCTGATCCGCAATCGTTGTATAAGGAATTCCAATATTTCCAACGACAAACACATGCTTGAAATGTTCCTTCATGATTTCGCCCGTAAGTGCGGTTGTTGTCGTCTTACCATTCGTTCCTGTAATACCTACAACCTGTCCCTTGCCCATCTGGTATGCGAGTTCTACCTCGCCCCAAATTGGGAGATTTCTAGCTTTAAAATCTTCTACCATAGGAATATCCGTAGGTACTCCCGGGCTGAGAACAACCACGTCGATTCGCTGCAGAAGTTCTTCCTTGATTTCTCCCTTCTGCATCTCGACATCCTTGAATTCCGGATGTTCAGCTCTTACTTTATCCAGATCTGCGTCCGCATTTCCATCATATAGAATCGGAGTCTCACCCATTCTAAGAAGTAATTCTGTGGCCGCAATACCACTCTTTCCTGTTCCAACTACGAAATATGTTTTACTCATTTTTTGCCTCTTATCTTGCCATATATCCAATGACACAAACTAACATTGTTATAAGTGAAAAAATACAAACTACCTTGGTCTCTGACCATCCACCCAATTCAAAATGATGATGAATTGGTGCCATACGGAACACACGCTTACCATGTGTTAACTTAAAGTAAGATACCTGAATCATGACGGAAAGCACTTCCATCACATAGATAATTCCTACGATAATGATAAATAATGGCATGTGGAGCATATAAGCAGCACCTGCTACAAATCCACCAAGTGCAAGGGAACCCGTATCTCCCATGAAAATCTTGGCTGGGTAACAATTAAACACCAAAAATCCCATCAGAGCGCCGGTCATAGCAAGACAAATGCCTGTAATTCCTGAACCCTCTTCATAAGATACAATGGCGAAGAAAATCGAAACAATCATCGTTACCGTTGTGGCAAGTCCATCGACACCATCTGTAAAATTCGTACCATTTACAGTACCAATGACTGCAAAATAGAGGATTGGAAGTGCAACCCAACCGATATTAACGGTTAATCCATCCGTAAATGGAATCAGGATATCAAGACCAACACCTGAAAACTTCACTAGATATACCGCAAAGATCGTTGTTACCAGAATCTGAAGAAGCATCTTCTGCCATGCAATCAAACCATCGGAACGGCGAAGTACCACCTTCAGGAAATCATCAATAAAACCAATCAATCCAAATCCCACGGTAAGAATCAGTACCGGATAAATCTCCGGATTCTGGATCGCAAAAATCAAGGACGTAATCAAAACCGAAGTTAAAATGGCCACGCCACCCATCGTTGGGGTACCCGTCTTTGCAACATGAGATTCCATAATCTCACGCTCCGTCTGCTGGGCCTTCAGTTCTTTTAATTTCTTAATCAATACCGGTCCAATGAACAGTACAATAAAAAATGAAATAAATAATGGTGCAAAATTCAAAACAAATGCCTCTTTTCTAATAAAATTATTCTGCAGCTTCTGCCGCCTCTTCCTCTGCAGTCTTTATATTCATGTAAGGCAGAATCTGTTCAAAAATACTATGAGCAATTTCCTGCGCATAATTACTGTGTGCCTGATCCGCTACATTCGGCTCGTCAATAACAACGTATACCAAAACTTCCGGATCATTCTGCGGTGCGTATCCAATAAAGGAAACGAGATACTTACCATTTCCTCGTGGCAACTTCTGTGCCGTACCCGTCTTACCACCGATATTGTAGCCTTCGACCGCGGTCGTCACACCGGTACCATTCTGTACAACACCAAGCAGATATTCTCGCATCTGGTCAGAAACCTCTTCCGAAATTGTCTGCTGCTCTACCACCGGCTCGATTTCCTCAACCGTATTGCCAGAGCTATCCTGAATCGCCGTTACGACATGCGGCTGATATAGTTTACCACCATTTATGATGGAAGCAAATCCACTTGCCAGCTGAATCATCGTTGTATTGAAGTTCTGGCCGAATGAATTTGTTGCAAGGTTTACCGCCGTATTATTCAGCGCATCCTCATCATAAATCAAGGTTGCGGTACTCGCTTCACCCGGAAGATCGATATTCGTCTTCTGTCCAAATCCAAAGATGGACTGGTATTCTGCAAAATTTGAACCACCAATCAAAAAGGAAATCTGCATCAGCGAATCGTTACAAGAATTCGCAAGCGCATCTGCAATCGTCTGGACACCATGATGTGACTCACAGTGTACATCACTTCCGGAAACATTCTCAACACCGTCACAATAAAATGTCTCATCACCGGACAATGCGCCAGTCTCCAACCCCATAGCAATGGTAAATGGCTTAAATGTCGAACCCGGCTCGTATGTCGATGTGATTGGGAAGTTCTGCCAAAGCTGATTCAAGGCATCCATCTTCTCATCTTCCGACATATTGGCAAGTTCTTCTTCGGAATAATATGCCGACAAATCTCTTGGATTATTCAAATCAAACGTCGGATAGGTTGCCATCGCAAGTATCTCACCCGTATCCGGATCCATAACAAGCGCCGCGGTATTCTTACTTCCCGTGCCCGTACCATCTTCATTCAAATGCTGATTATTCCAATTCAAAATTGCTTCTTCCACAATCGATTGAATATTTACGTCCAGGGAAGTTACCAGTGTATTTCCATCTGTCGCTTCAATTACGGTCTGTTCCAAATCACTATCTTCATTCTGATAGCCATAAGAACGGCCATTCACACCGTTTAATACCGTATTATATTCATTCTCCAGACCGATGACACCCGTTGTACTTGTCGAGAATCCAATCAATGCCGAAGCAAGACTTCCATAAGGATATTCTCTCTTGTATTCTGTCTCAAACCAGATTCCGGTAATACCACTGCCCTTTTCATCGTCATCAAGCATCGCCTGGAAGGACTGTTCTTCTTCTGCCGATACTTTCTTGGCAAGAATGACATATTCTGAACTCGGCTTATCCTCTAGTGCCGTTCGAATCTGTTCTTCTGTAATCTCCGGAATGCAAGTCGTAATTGCCTCAATCGTAGAATCAATCTTATCTTCATTGGCATTTAATACCTTACAATCCAGAATCACATTGTAAACATCAACGGACGTCGCGAGAACAGTTCCCTTGGAATCTACAATATCACCTCTCTGATAAGGAATAATCGTACTCGAATAATCCTGCTGTGACAGCACAATCTTTGTGTACCTATCGCCACTGGTATATTCGATATACATGATTCTGCCTATCAGAACCACAAAAAGAACGCAGACAACTCCGAATACGATCCAGAGTTTGCGCTGCATTCTTCTTAAAATTTTTCCATTTTTTCTTCTTTTTTCTCTATTTAATCTATTTCTACGTCTAACCACGTCAACATCCTAACTACTAACCCTTTGGTTAAGGAATATCATTATACTGGCTCATATAGTCATCATCATCCATACTATAATACACTATTTGGCCGCTATTTGCATAGACCATCCCTAAACGATTCATCGCAGCATCCTTCACCGCCTGTAAATTCGCTGCGGAGTTAATACGATTTTCTGTTGCCTGATTCGCTGCCTTCAATTCAGAAGTCTCTTCCTCAATCGAAGAAATATTCGACATACTTGTATTAATATCATTCTGTAAATGAATATATCCCATAAAGAACGCAGCTAACACAACACATCCCATCGTAAGATAAATGGTATACAGTCTATTTCTTCGCATAGCACGAGCCTGCTTCCTTGCACGGGCACGCTTTCTGCGCTTTTCTTCTTCTCTACGCTGTTCCTCTCGCTCCTGCCATTCACGTTCTGGTACAAGATTCCGAGCTGTATTTCCTTCTTCATAATAATAAGTTCTAACTAACGCCATAATCCATCTCCCCTATTTTGCAATCCAAATTCCTTTTTCGGAAATGCAAGTGCTCGCCAACACTACTCGGCGATGTGTCGTTCGAAGACTCTTAATTTAGCGCTCTTTGAACGACTATTTTCTTCTAACTCTTTATCACTTGGTAAAATAGGTTTTCTAGTAATTACTTTTCCTTTTGATTTCTTTCCACATACACACACCGGAAAGTCCGATGGACAAGTACATGGATTTTCATTTGTTCTAAAATTATTCTTTACAATACGATCTTCCAATGAATGGAATGTAATAATACAAATTCTTCCATCTTCATTTAAAAGATCAATCATATCGGTAAGATTCTGTCTAAGAACCTCAAGTTCTCGATTGAGTTCAATTCGAATCGCCTGATAAGTTCTCTTCTCCGGTCTACCACCCGTCACCTGAATCTTCTTTGGAATCGCAGCACGAATAATCTCATTTAACTGTCCGGCTGTTTCGATTCTTTTCTCGGCTCTTGCCTTCACAATATGTTTCGCAATATTTTTCGCAAAACGGTCCTCTCCAAAATCACGAATAATATGGAACAGTTCCATTTCACTATATTCATTCACGATATCCGCCGCCGTCTTAGGATTTCTCTGATCCATACGCATGTCGAGGACTGCATCCTCATCTCTGTAAGAGAAACCTCTCGATGCGGTATCTAACTGGAAGGAAGAAACTCCAAGATCAAGAAGGATACCATCCACATGATCATATCCAAGGGAATGTACAACATTCACCATATTCTCATAATTGCTTCTGACAATTTCTACGCGATCCTTATAAGGCTCCAATCTCTCTGTCGCCGCTTCAATCGCATTGGCATCCTGATCAATTCCAATTAACTTACCGGTTGTCAGGCGCTTCGCAATCTCGGACGAATGTCCTGCGCCGCCTAAGGTACCATCTACATAGATGCCATCCGGTTTAATATTTAAATTTTCAATCGTTTCCTCTAACATGACGGAATAATGATTAAATTCCATATCGATGCTCCTTAAATACTAAGTCCAAGGTCTGCCATATGTTCTGCAACCTCGTCCATATCATCATAACTGTTACTGTCTTCCCAACGGTCCTTATCCCAAATTTCAATTCGATTCAACACGCCAACAAGCACAACATCTTTCTGTACTTCGGCATATTCTCTCAGGACTGCAGGAAGTAAGATTCTTCCCTGCTTATCCAGCTCTAAAGATGCTGCACCAGCAAAGAAAAATCTAGAAAACTTACGAGCATCCTTAGTGGTAAGTGGTACTTCGCGGAATTTGGCTTCGATGTTTTGCCATTCCTCCATGGGATATACAAAGAGGCAGCCATCCAGTCCTTTTGTTACTACAAACTCAGCGCCGAGCTGTTCTCTGAACTTTGCTGGCATAATGAGTCTGCCCTTCGCATCAACGCTATGGCTGTACTCCCCCATGAACATATGCAAAACACCTCCTTCCACTTCGTACCACTTGTTACCACTTTTTACCACTTTTGTTTAATTTTACAATCAAAACTCGCAAAAAGCAATGCAGAAAACGCCCATTTTACAAGGTTTTTCTAAAGTGGTGGGAAGTGGTGACCAGGTGGAGGAATGGATAAGACTATATATAGGTATCTCATATTCATGTGGCACCACATATAGTGTTCGTTACTTTTGTTTCATCTTTTCGAATCACAACATGAAAATAATTCATCTAAATTTTGACAAAAGAAAAAAGGCTGATACACGTGTGTGAGATGTATCAACCTTTTCTTACTATTTCATAGGGGGAATTTGCATTAGCGATTTAATCGCTTTGCCATATTTGCATTTCTGATAAGATTCTTAATAAGTTCCACCAGAAAACGCACAATTCCAATAATCCAGAAGCCCTTTACCTCCATAACAAGCGCATCTACCATGCCCATGCTAAAAGCTCCTCCTGTCATCTTCTGTAAACCACGAAGTGGCATATTGTAGATAAACATCAGGTTTAGATTTGGCTTACCAGATTTCTCTGAGAGTTTCATCAACAGTGTCATAACTAACCAAACCAGCCAAAAGATTGGACTGCGTCCATGATTTAACTGGTTAAATGTGATATTACGATCAATGACAATCTCCTGCGTCGGGATTGGGCGTCCCAGAAGATTCTCAAACTGCTGATCAGAGATGTAATCCACCTTGCCAACTTCATAACAGGACATATCTCTTCCTTCATATGGATTGGCCGGTTTGGATCCTTCTATATGATAAATGCTCTTTAATCTAATATCCCTAGAATGAGCACCAATCATCACCGTATAATCTCCCTCTTCGACTCTCCATCCATTCTCTTTTACATCGAAATAACGGAAGGTCTTATCGTCGAATGGGATTTCTACTTTCTTGCTTTCCCCAGCTTTTAAGAACACCTTTGTAAATCCCTTTAATTCCTTCTTCGGTCTAAATACCGCGGATTCTTCCATTCCTATATAAAGCTGTGCTATTTCTGCTCCATCACGTGTGCCCGTATTCGTAATCACAAAGTGCACACCATCCGGTTTCACTTCGAAATCCGAATATAAGAAACTTGTATAGCTAAGTCCATATCCAAATGGATATCTGACTTCGGCATCTACTTTGTCGAAATATCGATAGCCCACATAGATACCTTCCCTGTATTCCGCCGTTTTCTTACGACTTGGAAATGCACCCGCGCTTGGAACATCTTTGTATTCCATTGGATATGTTTCTGCCAACTTACCGGATGGATTCACTTCTCCCGTCAAAATCCTAAGCGCTGCTGTCGCCCATGCCTGTCCACCCAGACATGCATAGAGTATTCCCTTCGCATACGTAGCCCAAGGCATCTCGACAGATGACCCTCCGCAAAGCAGAACCACCACATTCGGATTTGCTTCTGAAACTTCACGTAATACTTCGATCTGGTTTTCATTAATCTTCATCGATTTACGGTCCAGACCCTCTGACTCCTTGATCTCGTCTAATCCCATTACGAAAAGCACGATTTCTGCCTGCTTTGCCAGATTGACAGCCTCTGTTTTTAAGGATGCAGATGCTGCACCATTTCTTTCATATCCCTTCGCAAAACCTACGGTTTGAAGCGTCGTCTGTTCCACTGCATCTTTTAAATTCTCCAGTTTGGTTGGGTTTACCAGAGAAGATCCAGCGCCTTGATAACGAGGTGTCTCCACAAAATCTCCGATCAAAGCCACCTTCGTTTTTGGTTTCAATGGTAAGATATTCTCATTTTTCAGAAGAACCATCGACTGTTCTGCCACCTTCTCAGCAACCTGATGGTGTGAAGAACAATCAAACTGGTCCGGGGTATTCTGAATCACTTGATCTGTTGTCAAAATCAACTCCAATGCTTCCGCAACACGCTGATCCACAACAGCCTCTTCAATCTCACCATTTCGAACAGCATCTACCAATTCGATGACCGGATCCAATCCAGGAGATGGCATCTCGAAATTACTTCCGTTTCGAACGCCTTCCACATGATCATTGGAACCGCCCCAATCCGTAACAATCGTGCCATCATAACCCCATTCCTTTTTCAGAATGTCCTTTAACAGATGCGGATTCTCATTGGCATAAATTCCATTCACACGATTATAGGATGTCATAATCGTCTTTGGCTTTGCTTCCTTCACAACGATTTCAAACCCTGTCAAATAGATTTCGCGAAGTGTTCGTTCATCCACCACGGAATCCACGGACATACGGCAATGTTCCTGACTGTTTACGGCAAAATGCTTTGGACAGGCACTTAGCCCATTCTTTTGCATACCACGCACATAGCCCGCAGCCATCTTACCAGCCAGATAAGGATCCTCGGAGAAGTATTCGAAGTTTCTACCACAGAGCGGATTTCTCTTGATATTCAGCCCTGGTCCGAGCATCACATTCACAGCCTGTGCTGCTGCTTCTTCGCCCAATGCTTCTCCAAGCATCTCCCCAAGTGACGGATCCCAGCTGTTTGCAACGGTAGCCGCCGTCGGGAAACAAGTTGCCGGTATACTACCACCAATTCCCAGATGATTCGCGCCTTCTGCCTGCTTGCGAAGTCCATGCGGTCCATCGGAAAATGTTAACGCCGGTATATGATGTCGTTTATATGCTCTCGTCTTAAACGCCTCTGCACCCGTCAGGAGTCCACACTTCTCTTCCAACGTCATCTCACTAAGTATCTGTTCTATATCAAATTGTCTGTTACTTTTCACTTCTGACATAATATCTCCTCTATGATTCTTTCTGATCCTCTGGCATAATCCAGAACTTCAACAGTGGGAAGCTTACTACAACTGCAAGTAACGTATTTACTACGGAAGCAATCGTGGAAGCCAATCCCTGATTCAGTCCCAGTCTTCCAACGCAAAGTTCTGTTACATGTCCCGGAAGCACTAGATTTACCACAACAATCACAATCGCAAGTACGGCATACTTTGGTGCCGCTTTTGAGAAGTCACTGTTGGATTTAAATACCCAATTCTTCTGCACGAAGAAATTCACCGCCTGCGCTACTACTTCCGCAATCAAAAATGTTACAAATCCACCAACGCCATTCGAATGCGCGGATGTATAATCAAAAATCAAAAATTGAAAAGGACTTGTCATCTGTAAAACAGATACAAAAATCGCCGTACCAATCCAAGTTAAAACAAATCTTGTGATGGTTGATACATTCGATAAAATATTAAACAAAATAAATTGCCATAAATTTGGATGTGCTTCGATCCATTTTTTCATATTCTTAACCCTCAACATTTCTACCGTGTACACTTTCATTCTACACGAAAGTTCCATCGGATTCTTACTGAGTTTACTTTAACACAGCACCCTCGTATTTCCCGCTTACTGACATAAGATGCACTTTTTCTGTCCCAATATGCAAAATACCCTGCAGATTTCTCTACAGGGTACTCTACCATCTCGTATTTAATTTCCTTCCGGGATTAACATATGCAGGCCAAACCATCCATTTTTTCGGTCAATATTCAGTGTTCCACCATATTTCTCCACCGTATAGCGGATGCTCTTGATGCCAAATCCATGGTTTTCCTTATCATATTTAGAAGTCTTAAGATGTCCACCTTCCGTCATATCCTCTACATCTTCCACATCCCCGCAATAATTCATCACATTGATCAGAATAAACTGCTTATTCTTCTTTATCGTGAGATGAATCAGTCGCTGCTCTGGATCTTCAATCATCGCAACCGCTTCTAGTGCATTATCCAATGCATTTCCAAAAATCGTACAAATATCCGTAACATGCATATGATCTAACAGTTTTCCATCGCAAACGCAAGTAAACCGCGCATGAATTTTCTGCCCTTGAAAAATCTTTGCTCCAAGAATCGTATCCAAAACCTGATTTCCCGTTCGATCCACCAGATGATTCTCATCCAATTCCCGCTCCAATCGATCCAGCCATTCTTTTCGTTTCTCCACATCTGTTTCCGCACGAAGCCCCGTGATCTGATGCTTCAAATCATGATATTTGATATGAATCATTTCCTGTGTACTCTGGTAATACCGATATTGCTCATACTGACTGCGAAGAAGCGCCTGCATCGAACTGCTCTCCTTCTCGGCCATATACTCACGAATTCGACTCTGATAGGCATACAAAATCGCAATTCCACAAAAATCCATAAAGGTACGAAGCAAACCGGAAATATCCGAAATGCCAAGCGCATCGGTAGGGAAATAATCATTCACCACAAATCCCATATTACTAAATGCAAAGACAAGTGCCACCATCGAAAATGTCGCGATATTTTCATGCGTCGTAATCTGCTGCAGATAATTTTCCGTTATAATGTGTCGTTCCAGATAATATGCCAGAACACATAAAAGCAAGACCATAACATTACTAAGCACAAAACATACCCTAAATGGAACGCCAAGCAAAAGTGCCATCGCCGTAATAATCCAGGATACACTCGCCATAAATTCTGCAACCAAAAAAGAAAGCATCGAAAAATACAAAACCTGCCGCACTTCCAATTCACTTTCGAGCGCAAAGAATCCAATGATTGATACCATCGCAATCAGCATATATAGCCACCACAACAGCATATTCTTCTCGCCACCCGTCAAAATAAGAAATACCATAAGCCCGATGAGATATAGAAAAGAAATCCACCACGTCTTCCATTTTTCAAATCTTAACGGAGCATACATCAGAAACATCATGCACGCGCCCCACTCTGCCAAGGCGGTAAGGGATCTTGGAATCTCATTCATCATCGTTTCCATCACATCACCTCCGTCATGTAACGACTCAACGTTTCCATAAATTCCTTCTTCTTCTGTCTGCTGATGGGAAGCGCCTCCCCTTGTATCACACAATTTCCACCCTGAATGGCATCTACTCTCGCCAGATTCACTAAATAACTCTTCCCAATCCGATAGAAATGATACTGCGACAGCGCATCTTCTGTATCCTTCATCGTCGCGCGATTTTCATATTCCGCATTCACCATATGATAACGAAGATTATGACCAATACTTTCTATATAGAGAACGTCCTTCAATGGGAGTTTCCGCACTCCACCATCCACAGAAATGGATAACACATCCTGCTGCTTCTTCGGAATGCGATCAATCGCCCTCTGAATCTTCTTTTTGAAAGAGAAATATTCCACCGGCTTTACAATATAATCCAGCGCATCCACTTCATATCCACGAATCGCATACTGCGTCATATTCGTAATAAACATAAGAATAACCGCCTGATCCAACTGTCTGATTTTCTCCGCAGCCGTCATACCATCCATATATTTCATCTGGATATCCATCAGGATAATATCAAATCCACCTCTATAATCCTCTACGATTTCTGCGCCATCCGGAAAATAGGTCACGTGCATCTGCTCTCCGGTTTCACTCTCATATTGTTTTAAATATTCCGTCAACTGATCCTTATAGATCTGCTCATCTTCTACAATTGCAATTTCTATCATAACCTGCTCTCATTTCTAGTTCTATTTGTCAACCTATGCGACCAACATAACATCGTTTTTCATTATAGCATGAATTCACAAAAAGCCACTCCGCCAATGCAAAGCATTGACGAAATGGCTTATAGAAACAATTTACTTTTTAGGCCTGTTTCTTCTTTCTGTAACGAAGGATCAGCACTGTTTCTGCTGCAATAATCAGCACTGCAATAATCACATCCACGGTTACAAAGATTTTTGTCATATTACTGATTCCACCGGTTGGATCACCATCTGCATAATAACCACTATTTGCGATTGTATAGATGATATCCTTCGATGCCTGGCGAAGTGCTACGACATTAGATGCACTTTCCGTATCTACCTTATTCGTATCTGCTGTACCAAATCCAAGCATCAAATCATTTCCAGAATGGATACAGTTTTCTGTAATCATATATCCATAGGAACCGTCATAATCCGTTTCCACTAATCCTGTAAATCCCCATTCATCACGAAGTACAGATTTCAGTAAGTTATCATTTCCACAACATGGTTCTGTACCGATCCAGTTAAATGCGGACATTACCGCAAGACTGGTTCCTTCATAATTCTTGATTGCCTCTTCAAATGGTTTCAGGTAAATCTCACGAATTGCCTGTTCTGAAGCATATGTCATCAGGAAGGAACAACGGTTTGTCTCCTGGTCATTTAATGCAAAGTGCTTCACGTATGGATATAATCCATTTTCCGCAGCACCATTGATTTCCTCCGCTGCAAGATATGCAGAAAGGATAGAATCTTCGGAGAAATATTCGAAGTTACGTCCTGCAAATGCTGTTCTATGAATGTTCATAGCAGGTCCATACCAACCATAGTTACCAGCTTCTTTGTATTCCTGAGACATAGACTCACCAACTTCTCTTAAGAGCTCCTTGTTCCATGTCTGTGCCATCAATACTTCCGCCGGATAAGCTGTACCATAGGCACCTGTAATAAAGTTATTTAATCCGGCAGGGCCATCACAATCTGATGTTGCTACCAAACCAATCGAATCAACGGCAACTGTCTGCCATCCACCGACATTTACAAGCTGCACCATCTCATCTACTGTCATTTCATTTAATAAGGTTTCCCAGGATGGATCATCATAATCTACACCAACCATATCAATGACCGAGAGATCTCCATCTTCACCCTGTGTTGGCATTTCCACAGAATCATCTTCGTATTGCGAATTATCATATCCCACAACAGAATTTGCTTCTACTGCTGCTCTGGTTTCATCGTCCATAACATAATCTTCTTCGCTTGGAGCGGCTGTTGCTTCTGTATAGTTTGCGAATTGATCTGCACGAGAAAGCTGTGTGAAATCGCCACGAGAATAATCTTCAAACTGATTTGTAGCAACTGTCTCATCTGTAGAACGTCCTGTCTGGCTGTAATCAATATCACTATCTACCGTAAAAGTAGCCTGATCTAATACGGTATGAGAATCCTCTCTTACAGAGATTGTATAATCACCAGCTTCTAAGATATATCCGCCACCCGCAATCTTGATTCCTTCCGAATCATAAGATGCCAGATCTTCTTTGTTAATCGTAAAGGATACTGTTTCCGATGCCCCCGGTTCTAATTCCCCGGTCTTTGCAAAATCAATCAGATTTACAGATGCCTTTTCAATACCGCCATTGGTATATGGAGGTGTGAAATAGATTTCTACCGCATCCTTACCTGCAACACTACCCGTATTCGTAACTACCACATCAAAGGATACGCTGTCTCCATTATCTTTAAAGTTCTGCATTTCCTCTGAGAATGTTGTGTAACTAAGTCCATAGCCGAATGGATACTGTACATAATCCTCGTAATTAATCGCACCATCATCACTGGCTGTTTCATAGAATTTATAACCGACATAAATTCCTTCCACATAATTTACAAAACCAATATTTCCTTCATAAGCTGCATCTTCTGCTGCGATTGCTTCCTTTAAATCATCGACATTGGTATAAGCATAGTTACCCATATTATTCGATGTAGGTGTATTAAATAAATCTTTTACAAAAGTATCTGCTGTTTTACCAGATGGATTCACACTACCATTGATAATCTCTCCAAGTGCTTCAAAACCTGTTGCACCGGCTCCCGGCGCATAAATCACTGCACCAATCTGAGAATAGTTATCCACCCAATTCAGTTCCATTGCATTATTTGCATTAATTACAACAATAACCTTATCGAAGTTTGAGCAAACCGTATTCAGCATAGCCTCTTCTGTATTCGAAAGCTCCAAATAAGATTCGCCTGCATCGAAATCATCATAGTCACCGTTGTTGGTATAAGTTCCATTTGTATATCCATAATTATCTTCGGATACAGAGACTTCAGAAGCCACATTGTATGTACCATGAATGACGGCATTCATATCCGTAGGAAGATCCGCGCCTTCTCCACCGGAACGACCAATGACAACAACTGCTGTATCAGAGAATTTCTTAGCATCGCTCATCAAACTATCTGTATAATACTCAGCCGTTGGTTCTGGAAGTGTCCAATCCTGTGCTGCCATCGCAATCGATGGTCTCTCTGCACAATACTCTGTATACATATCTGTAAGTTCACTGTTTGTTTCATAACCTGCATCTTTCAGTGACTGCAGAATGCTGATTGCGGATGACGAATCAGAGGATCCTGATCCTGTTCCACCATATAATGGATTTGTAGAAGCCCATCCAAACACATTCAATTTCTTTGTATCTTCGGATAATGGCAACGTACTATTATCATTCTTTAAGAGAACAAATCCCTCTTCGCCAACTTCCTGAATGGTGTCCTTACTCTGCGCTACGGTTGTATCCGAAAGATCAACCTTTGCTGCATTTAAGAATCCAGAAACATTCGTATACATCGGTCCGTAACAGATAACATTCACAAGAACCGCAACAAGTGCTATAAAACAAAGCACCGCATTCCAACGAACGAGATGTCTCTTTCCTTTCTTTACCCAATGAGCTGCGATCAAAACTACAATCATCACAATAAGTGCAATGAGAATCGCATAAATATAACCTTGTAAGCTTGTCAGATACGTATTAAAATCTGCTTCACTTACCCCGAGACCATAGAAAAATGGCCCTAACAATTTTATGATTAGCTCAATCATCGTTTCCTCCTTATATAACCAGTCCCGACACGCGGCCTTTTATTCCCCCTGAAATGCAATACCCGTACTTGCATTTTCAAGATATATATAACATAGTCGAAAAATGACAGGATTTTTCGCTTTGTCGTGAAATGCATTTGCTGTGTCACATGATGCAAAGAGCCAAAGAAAAAAGGCCGTTCTCACGACCCTTTCCACTTACGATTTCTTCAATTTATATATCTGTATTCCATGGAAAATCAAGGAAATGATTACCAGCACTACCGCCACAACCATCGAAACAGGAATCTCTGTATTTGGAAGAAGTAACTGATCCGTACGAAGCGATTCAATCCAGAATCGACCAACTCCATACCAGAGAAGGTACGAAAAGAAGATTTCGCCGTTATAACTCTTTCGTCTTAACAAGAATAACAGTAATAACAGCACGCCGATATTCCAAATAGATTCATAGAGAAATGTTGGATGCACACTGATATATTCCACACCATCCATGACAACGATATGATTCCACATCTCTGTCGTAATATCGGATGACGAACGCACCGCATCCGTTGGAATCAGCATCGCAAATAAACCATCTGTATATTGTCCAAACGCCTCGCGATTAAAGAAATTTCCCCAACGTCCAAGAATCTGCCCCACAGGAACTCCTAAGATTCCAAAGTCTGCAAATTCCAAGAATGGAATCTTCTTAATCTTCGTTACGATATAAGCTGTGATAATTCCACCGATGATTCCGCCATAGATGGCCAATCCACCTTGACGGAAATTCAGAATCGATAACAGATCATTCTTATAATAATCCCATGCGAAAATAACATAATAGATTCTCGCACCTAATACCGCAAAAATAACCGTAAAGATTACAACATCCAGATAGGCATCCTCATCTTTACCGGCTTTTTTTGCCTTTCTCAATACCAGCGATCCTCCCAGTAGCATCCCAAGTGCAATCACCATACCGTAGTATGCAATGGTAAAACCGCCAATCGTAATATTCTTACCCACACTCTCAAGATATATATGTAGATTCGGGAAGTAAATTTGTGAATGTGTCATAAAATTTTGTCCTATTCCTTATCGTTAAACATCTGATATACCAGAATTCGAAGTGCTTCTCGATCTTCCATGCCGATGAAGATACCACCATATTCATAGAGATGTTCTTCCTTCTCTTCTGCACGTACAACCTTTAAAATACAACTCAAATCCTGCTTTGTCCAAAGTGTAATGGTCGTTTCAAAAATATTACCAACCATCAACTGCTCTTTACATTGAAAGCCGATGCCATCATGGGAAACATTGATAATTCGAACATTCTCGACCGTTTTATTCCCTCCATCATTCAAAAGATGTAAGGTGACAACCGAATCCAAATCCGTTCTCTTATACGCACGCTTTTCTTCCATAGCAAACTTCTCCCTTCCGATATGTAATGATAATAACCCCTTCATTCGCACTTTTCGAAGTGCATACCTAAATTCATGATATCATTTTTTGCATTGAAAAACAGCCCTAATTTTCATTCAACGAAAATCAGAGCTGTTCTCTCTACGATTTATTCACCTATTTGGGATCGATAAACATCGCATCACCAAACGAGAAGAAACGATATCTCTCTTCCACCGCCTTCTCATAAGCATGTAATACATGTTCTCTACCGGCAAGCGCAGATACAAGCATAATCAATGTTGATTCCGGCAGATGGAAGTTCGTAATCAATCCATCAATGGCCTTGAATTTATAACCAGGATAGATGAAGATTTCTGTCCAACCACTACACTCACGAAGCGTTCCATCCTCTGCAGCTGCAGATTCCAGTGTTCTTGTACTTGTCGTTCCAACGGAGATGACTCTACCACCATTCTTCTTTGTGTTATTAATCATCTCTGCTGCTTCTTTCGAAATCTGGTAATATTCCGAATGCATATGATGGTCTAAGATATTATCTTCTTTTACCGGACGAAATGTTCCAAGACCTACATGAAGTGTAACTTCTGCAATATTTACGCCCATATCACGAATTTCCTGAAGGAGTTCCTTCGTGAAATGTAACCCTGCAGTAGGTGCCGCAGCAGAGCCGTCATGCTTTGCATACACAGTCTGATAACGGTTACGGTCCTGAAGCTTATGCGTGATATATGGTGGAAGTGGCATCTGACCAAGCTGATCTAAAATCTCTTCGAAAATTCCATCATAGTGGAATTTAATGATTCGATCACCCTCTTCTACGATATCCATAACTTCACCCACAAGGAGACCATTTCCAAAGCTGATACGAGCACCCGGACGAGCCTTCTTACCAGGCTTTACAAGCGTTTCCCAAGTATCATCGCTCTTTCTTTTCAGCAGAAGCACCTCTACCTTACCATGTGTATCTTCCTTCTCCCCAATCAAACGAGCAGGGATAACACGTGTGTTATTTAAAACCAGGCAATCCCCCGGTTTTAAATATTCCTTGATATCATAAAAGTGCTTATGCTCGATATCTCCTGTGTTTTTATCAAGTACCATAAGGCGTGATTCGGATCGAACCGCAAGTGGATCCTGCGCAATCAATTCCTCTGGTAAATGATAATCATAATCAGATAATTTCATTCCAATTTCTTCTGACATTTCTATACCTTATTTCTAATTAAATTTATTTTCTAAGCTCTACGCCAAGTTTCTCTAATCCATTCAGGATACGTTCCATTGCTTCATTAACATCTGTATCTGCGAGGTTCTTATCAAGCGCACGGAATACAAGGGAGTATGCAAC
Organism: Lachnospiraceae bacterium AC2012; assembly: GCA_000702525.1. Classification (GTDB taxonomy): domain Bacteria; phylum Bacillota; class Clostridia; order Lachnospirales; family Lachnospiraceae; genus FD2005. The sequence goes on along the minus strand of JNIN01000001.1, from coordinate 283,162 downwards.
AGACTTGAATCCTTCCTGAATCTGATCACCTTCATATAAATCGAACAATTCATAGTTCTCTAAATACTGGCCGCCCTTTTGCTCAAACACTTCTTCTAACTGTCCAACCAATACATCCTTTGGTACAACCATAGAGATATCTCTTGTAGAAGCTGGGAAGTTTGCGATACCTTCATACTTCTTATCAAAATCTGCCATTGCAACAATAAATGGCATATCGATGACAGCAACGTAAACACGGTCCTTGATATTGTAGTTTTCTGCTACTAATGGATGAACCTCACCAAGATATCCAATCACCTGATTATCATATACAACATTTGCCTGACGTCCTGGATGTAAGAAATTCTTACCGGATTCTGGGTTATATTTCACCTTGTCATCCATACCAACACGTGTTAAGAGCTCTTCTACTACACCCTTCATTGTGAAGAAATCGCCTTCCCCGTAGAATCCAAGGGTAAACTGCATACGCTCATCCGGAAGTTCTGTCAGTGGTAAGCTCTTTGGAATATAGATATTACCCATTTCATACAGACGAACATCCTTATTTCTACGATTATAGTTTGTAGAAAGGCTTGTTAAAATACCATTTAAAGAAGATGTACGCATCACAGAATAATCTTCTCCTAATGGATTGGAAATCTCAATTGCCTGACGCATTGGATCATCCGCATCTAACATCAACTTATCAAATACCTTGGGGCTCTCAAAAGAATATGTCATGCCCTGAGAGAATCCACAGAATTCTGCAACTTCTCTTGCAAGCTTTTCAATTTCCAGCTTATAAGAAAGTCTACCGGCAGTTGCTTCTCCAGATGGTAATGTTGTAGGAATCTTATCATATCCAAAGAAACGAGCCACTTCTTCCGCGATATCTGCATAAGATAATAAATCCTGTCTCCATGTAGGAATAACAAGTTCCTTGCTTTCGATATCGTAACCGATTTCCAGTCTCTTGAAGTATCCCAGCATGGTTTCCGCAGAAATGTCTGTTCCCAGCAATCTGTTATAGCGTTCTGGTTCAAATGGAATTCTCCAGCTTTCTACCTTCTCTGGATAAAGATCGATAGCACCACCAACAACTTCACCTGCGCCAAGTTCTTCTACTAACTGACATGCACGGTCCATCGCTTCCATCGCATTATTTGGATCTAATCCCTTTTCGAAGATAGAAGATGCATCAGTTCTCATACCAAGTCTCTTCGAAGAAAGACGGATATTTGTTCCATCGAAACATGCAGATTCAAATACCATAGTTGTTACATCCTCTGTAATCATAGAGTTTTCTCCACCCATGATACCAGCCACGCCAACAGCCTTCTTGCCATCACAGATTGTCAGCATGTTTTCATCCAGTTCTCTCTCCTGGCCATCCAGTGTTACAAACTTCTCGCCTGCTGCAGCACGCTTTACTACAATCTTATGATCTTCAATCGTATTTAAATCATAAGCATGCATTGGCTGACCATATTCCACCATGACATAATTTGTGATATCTACGATGTTGTTGATTGGTCGGATTCCCTGCGAACGAAGTCTCTCCTGCATCCACATTGGAGATGGCTGAATCTTAACATTCTTTACAACTCTTGCTGTATAACGTCTGCAGAGTTCCTGATCCTGTACGTCTACCTTGATATAATCATTGACATCTTCGTTATTTCCTGTCTTTTTTACAACCGGAGGTACGAATTCCTTTTCAAATGTTGCAGCTGCCTCTCTTGCAATACCAAGGACAGCGAAACAATCGACACGGTTTGATGTAATTTCATATTCTACAATCACGTCATCTAATCCAAGATATGCTACGCAATCTTCTCCCACTGGTGCATCCTCTGGAAGAATATATAATCCATTCTCTGGTGCATCTGGGAACATCTCTCGATCAGAGCCAAGTTCTTCGATGGAGCACATCATACCGTTACTTTCTACACCACGAAGCTTACCCTTCTTAATCTTAATTCCACCTTCTGTCTTTGTACCGTCATGGCCACCAGCCACACGACCGCCATCCAGTACGACAGGAACCTTCACACCTTCGGAAACATTTGGTGCACCTGTAACAATCTGTGTTGTTTCATTTCCAATATTTACCTGACAGATAACAAGCTTATCTGCATCTGGATGCTTCTCTACCTTCTCTACCTGTCCAATTACAATCTTATCTAAGTCAGCGCTAAGATCTGTATAGTATTCCACCTTGGAACCTGAAAGAATCATAGCATCTGTATATTCCTGTGGTGTCACATCAAGTCCTGGCACCAGCGCTTTAATCCATTTTAATGATGTTCTCATTTTATTCTCCTATTCCATCCGTCAATCGGTATTCTCTTCGTAACTATCAAAAACTTTCTATTAGAACTGGCTTAAGAAACGATCATCGTTCTCATAGAGAAGTCTCATATCATCGATTTCGTATTTCAATAAGGTAATACGCTCTAAACCTACACCAAAAGCGAAACCAACGTATTCTTCCGGATCGATACCGCTCATACGAAGAACGTTTGGATGAATCATACCGCAGCCAAGGATTTCAATCCAACCTTCGCCCTTACAGAAACGGCAACCCTTACCGTGACACTTAAAGCAAGATACATCCACTTCCGCACTAGGTTCTGTAAATGGGAAATGATGCGGTCTGAATTTAACCTTGGTATCTTCCCCAAAGAGTTCCTTCGCGAATGTTTCCAATGTTCCCTTTAAATCAGCAAAGGTAACATTTTTATCGATAACCATACCTTCAATCTGGTGGAAGGATGGAGAATGTGTCGCATCTACTTCATCCGAACGATATACACGTCCTGGCGCAATCATACGAATTGGAAGATTGCCCTTCTCCATCTCATGCGCCTGAACAGAAGATGTCTGTGTACGAAGCAAAATCTCCGGTGTGATATAGAAGGTATCCTGCTCATCCTTTGCAGGGTGATTTGCAGGAATATTCAAAGCTTCGAAGTTATAATAATCCTTTTCAATTTCAGGGCCTTCTACGACTTCGTATCCCATACCTACGAAAATCTTTTCCACTTCTTCCAATACCGATGTATTTGGATGTGCATGACCAAGTTTATTCTTCTTCGCTGGAAGTGTTACATCAATCTTCTCGAAACTAAGTCTCTTCTCAAGCGCTGCCTTCTCGAAGTTCTTCTTTGCTTCCGTAAGCTTTCCTTCGATTACTGTTCTTGTATCATTTACCAACTGTCCAACCTTTGGACGATCCTCTGGTGAAACATCCTTCATGCTCTTTAAAATAGCTGTTAATTCACCCTTCTTACCGAGGATATTCACTCGAATATCGTTCAGAGTATCCAGATTCTCTGCTGCTGTAATCTGAGACAGAGCCTTCTCTCTGATTTCCTGCAATTTCTCTTTCATACATTTCTCCTTTTCCAAATCTAATCGAATAAGTCATCGGGATGAAAGTTCTTATCAAATAAAAAAACTCCGTCCCTAGTCTAAGGGACGAAGTTACTCCGCGTTACCACCCTGATTTCCGAAGTCTCTTTCCTAGAAATGCTACGGCATCTCCATTCTTCGGACACTCAATTATGCTTAACGTGCATTACCCGTCAAAACCTACTGGCTCAGTATCCTAAGCGTTCTGTCTTGCAGCTCCTGCGAGAAATTCATCTGGGGTCTATTTCCAAGGTCGCTCTCAGCGTATCACAACCTCTCTCTCATGGGTAGTATCCCAAACTACTGTGCGCAATCACAGCCTTTATCAAAAATATCTTGTATATAATAGCATAGTGCGAAAAAAACATCAAGAAATAAAAAAGAGGAAGCCGCACAGACTTCCTCTAACATTTAACATTGCCCAGCATGCCGGTCCTGCGATTTTGACTCCTAGCAAAGCTAGGTGGGATACCGCACTCAAGGTTCTGTCATCCTCCTATAGAGGCCCGACATCACAATGAAAATCTAGGATTCCCATGAAAAAAGATGTAGGTTCAAAATACAACAGGTTATCGCACATTCCAGGTTAGTTATATTATAACCTATTTTTAACAAAAATCTACCCCTTATGTCATTAAGTCTTTCTAAATTCTGCATTTCCTTGTCTATCTTCTTTGAAAATGATATGATATATGCGTTGTTTTATAAACAAAATAAGAAATGGAAAACCTATCCCCATAGGGAAAAAGAAAAAGGAGGTTAGAGACTTTGACAGAAACTAACTTTTGTGAGATCACTCCACAGATTAAAGCCTTGGCACAAAAGACAGAAGAGGCTTCCCGTGTTGAACCGGAACTCTACTCTGAATATGGCGTCAAGCGCGGACTTCGAGATTTAAATGGTAAAGGTGTACTGGTTGGTATCACCAATATTTCAGAAGTCAATTCAGCACGCATCATCGATGGAAAATCCGTTCCCATTGATGGTGAGCTATTTTATAGAGGTTACAATGTCCAGGAATTAGTGAAACGACATCCACATGACAATCACTTCGGCTTTGAAGAAGCTACTTATCTTCTTCTCTTTGGAAAATTACCAAACGAAAAGGAATTAGAAGAATTCAATGATTTACTGAGCGATTATCGTACATTGCCACCAAACTTCGTTCGCGATGTCATTATGAAACGTCCAAGCAAGGATATGATGAATTCCCTTGCCCGTTCCGTTTTAACACTCTATTCCTACGATGCAAAAGCAGATGATACAAGTAAGGAGAACGTGCTCCGTCAATGTTTATTATTAATTGCGACATTCCCACTTCTCTCTGTTTACAGCTATCAGGCATATCGTCATTATCATTTAAATGACAGTTTGATCATCCACCCACCAGTGAAGGAATACTCCACTGCAGAGAACATTCTTCACTGCTTACGAGATGACAAGAAATTCACTCCATTGGAAGCACAGCTTCTGGATATCTGCCTGATTCTTCATATGGAACATGGTGGTGGTAACAACTCTACATTTACAACACACCTTGTTTCCTCTTCAGGAACAGATACCTATTCTGCGATTGCTGCTGCTCTCGGTTCCCTCAAAGGGCCAAGACATGGTGGTGCAAACTTACGTGTTGTAAATATGTTTGCCGATTTAAAAGAAAAGGTAAAAGACTGGACAGACGAAGAAGAAGTATCTGCTTACCTTCGTAAGCTTCTTCACAAAGAAGCCTTCGATAAGAAGGGTCTCATCTATGGTATGGGACATGCCGTATATTCTTTATCGGATCCAAGAGCCGTTGTACTCCGTTCTTTCGTAGAAGAACTCTCTGAGGAAAAGGGCTATCAGAAAGAATTTGCACTTTACGGCCTGGTTGAAAAACTTGCGCCTAAGATTATCGCTGAAGAGCGTAAGATTTATAAGGGTGTTTGCCCAAATGTCGATTTCTTCAGTGGCTTTGTATATCAGATGTTAGACCTTCCAATCGAATTATACACACCAATTTTTGCCATTGCGCGAATCACTGGTTGGAGTGCACATCGTATGGAAGAAATCTGTCATAACGATAAGATTATGCGTCCTGCTTATATGACCGTAACCAGTCATCACGATTTCGTTCCTATGGAAGAACGTGACTAATAAAAAATTAGGGCACCTCACATGATGTGAGATGCCTTTTTCTTTTAGAAGAATTCCTCTTTTGCTTTTCGAAGCTGTACAGAAAACCAAATCCAAACCGCTACGAAAATAAGAAGAACGATAATATTTACAACTTCGTTCAACTGCACCATCGACTCATTCATGGCTGAAATTCCATCATTATAGACGCCTTCCAATCCAAAAATGATATCTACGATTCCAAAAATATTCGCCTTGGGATATAAAGATAAGATGAATCCCTTCTTATTCCGGCACTGTCTCATTTCCGATGGAGAAACAAATAACGAAGGTACTTCCTGATTTATTTTCATCGCTCTTGCCTGGAATAAAATATAGAACCCAAGCATCAGTACAATCACATCAAATAATAACATCAACTTTGAACTGTCCATAACCACACCTCATACAGATTTGTTACTCTAATTATACCCATTTCAATTCTTAAAAGTAAATAAACAATATTATTTATCAGTAGTTTTAGTTGTACTTCATCTAAAATGTAGTGTAAAATCATAGTATCAATTATAAGGGGTGAAAATTATGAGTTTATCCAATGTTAGTATCCTTGTTTGCGACGATTCCATTCTTGCTCGTAAGCAGCTCAAGGACGTTATTTCTGCATTCTCAAACGAAATAACCATCAAAGAAGCAGCAAATGGACAGGAAGCTGTAGATATCTATAAAAAGTTAAATCCAAACATGGTTTTTCTTGATATTGTAATGCCTGTAAAAGATGGTATTAGTGCAGTACAAGAAATCATGGAATATGATGACGATGCCGATATTATCATCGTCTCATCTACGGGAACGCAAGCACAGTTGAAGAACGCCATTGAAGCCGGTGCAAAGGACTTTATTCAAAAGCCTTTTTCAGATACACAGGTAAGTAAAGTATTGAAAAATCACCTGGGAGAGGAGTAATCTATGTACGCTCAATTTTTTGGCGCATATCTCTTAAACCAGGGTGCAGTATCTCCCGAGCAGTTAACTGAGGCGATTCGTTCCCTCAGTGAAGCTCGCTTAAAACTTGGGACACTTGCTATGCATCACGGACTAATGACTGCTAGCGAAGTAGAAGAGGTATGTTTTTTACAGACCAGAGAAGATAAGAAATTCGGAGAAATCGCTGTTGAACGTGGCTATCTATCAGTAGCTCAAGTCGAAGGCTTATTAGAGACACAAACTCCGGACTATCTACTTCTCGGACAAAGTCTTGTAGATTTAAATATTCTGGATAATGCTACCCTTGAAGATTTATTAATTGATTATCAAAACACAACCGAGATTTATACCGCAGAGGATGAAAGCAATCAAGCTTCTGATGAATTAATTGAAAAATTCTTCAAATATGCAAATTATCCGATTACCAAACCCGCTGCAACCTATTTACGTTTATTATTCAACAACCTAATTCGATTTATCGGACCGGATTATACGCCACTATCTCCTGTTCTTTCCGAAGAAGTTGCGATTGACTTCTGTGTAACACAGGAAATGATAGGCAATTCCAATTTTGTAGCAAGTATCGATATGTCTCAAGATTCTGCGATTGATTTCGCCTCTCGATACGCAAAAATGGATTTTACAGAATTTGACGAATATGTGCAGGCATCCTTAGAAGATTTCTTAAATCTTCACAACGGATTATTTGCTGTCAATATGTCCAATGAATATTCGGTGGAACTGGATTTGGCTCCACCATTTGTGGAACAGAATACCGTCATTGCCCTTCCTCCGGTATCCTATGTTATTCCAGTCATCTATCCATTTGGTACAATCAATCTGATTATCACCATCATGGAAGAAGAGGAAGAGATCGAAGACTTTTAAATCACATAAATTTGTTTCATCATCATAAAACCCGGATTGATTCTATCATCAATCCGGGTTCTCCTTTTCTATTCCCTTTTTATATTCCAAGAAATTCTTTTACGGACTGCTGCATCTTGTCAACGTCACAAACTTTGTTATGACGAACTTCTGCATGACGAATCTCTTCGATTGCATTTGGAATCTTAACATTTGCCGCATCAGATAACGCGTCAACCAAATCCAAATCCGAAACAGATGCATCATCGCGATCAATCGCGCGCATAACCGCTCTCGTAAACTTGAAAGGACTTGCTGTTGATGCAATGACAGTTGTTGTTTTATCGCCTGTCTCCTGCTTATATTTCTCATAAACCGTAGTCGCAACTGCCGTATGCGTATCAATCACATATCCTGTCTTCTCATACAGGTCATGAATACTCTTCGCGGTCTCTTCCTCTGTTGCAAAGTTGCCATAGAAATCATCCAGGCGCGTCTTCATTTCCTCGGTAATCTCGTATTTACCAACCGTCTGTAATTCCTCCATCAGCGCCTTATTCTTCTCAGCGTCGCATCCGGCAACCAGATAAATCAATCGTTCCAGATTGGAAGAAATCAAGATATCCATAGATGGGGAAGATGTTAATTTAAATTCACGATTTCGATCATAAACACCTGTTTTAAAGAAATCGAACAGTACTTTATTTTCATTGGATGCACAGAGCAGCTTCGCAATCGGCACGCCCATATGCTTTGCAAAATATGCAGCTAAAATATTGCCGAAATTACCCGTAGGCACCGTTACATTAATCTTCTCACCCGCCTGAATCTTGCCGGCATTCAATAATTTCGCATAGGTATTTACATAATAAACAACCTGCGGAATCAGACGTCCAATATTAATAGAATTTGCGGAGGAGAACTGATACCCTGCCTGGTTTAATTCTTCTGCAAGCGCGCGATCATTAAACATCTTCTTAACACCCGTCTGCGCTTCATCAAAATTACCACGAATAGCGATAACACATGTGTTATCTCCCTTCTGGGTTACCATCTGCTTCTCCTGGATGGCACTGACACCATCCTTTGGATAGAAGACAACTATTTTCGTTCCTTCCACTCCGGCAAATCCGGCCAATGCAGCTTTTCCAGTATCTCCAGAAGTCGCCGTCAAGATAACGATATCATTTTCTACATGATTCTTTCTCGCACTTGTAATCATAAGATGTGGCAAAATAGAAAGCGCCATATCCTTGAAGGCAATGGTAGAACCATGAAACAGTTCTATATAGTATGCACCATCTGCATAAGTAAGCGGTGCAATCTCTTCTTGATCAAACTTGCTGTCATACGCACTATAAATACAGTGCTTTAACTCTTCCTCTGTAAAATCGGTGAAGAAAAGTTTCATCACTTCATATGCCACTTCCTGATAAGTCATCTTACCAAGTTCCTCAAGCGATACCTCCAATTTCGGTATTCTTGTTGGCACAAACAGTCCTCCATCCTCTGACAATCCCTTCAGAATCGCCTCAGATGCCTTTACTTGCTTTTGTCCATTTCTGGTACTCACATAAAACAAATCCATCTCTTTACCTCGTAATCCTCTTCATTTTCCCGGCCCAAAAGACCTATTTCTGTTAATTATATGTTACTTCATTTTCACTTGTCAACGCAGATTCCTATGTTAAAATAGATGTATGAATGTAGACATGATGATACATTCGTGTGAAGCATTTCTCATACGGGGAGGAACCTATGCAAGGAATATATCCATCAAAAAAGAAAGACGGTACGCCTTATTATCGCTCTAGCATTCATTATCTGGGCGTTCATATAAGTCTTGGTAGTTTCGATACCGAAAAGGACGCTCACCGCGCCTATAAGGAAGCCTCCAAGCTCTATTACAACCCCGATATCAAATTGACAAACTTTCGGAAATATATCCGCGTGCTCCCGCAAGACAAAGTTGTAACCATCCTAAATCACAGAGATCATAAGATTTATATCAAGACGCCGATTTATCTTAGAAATGGTTACTTTTCCTATTATCTGGAGAACCGCCGCGAATTAAAATTTGATAACGATGACTTATTCTATTACAGCAGCCATCGCATCTTATGTCGACAGGGACACCTATATGTCAATGACTATGGGATGCAATACAGTATCTTACAACGCTTTGGAATCAAGAATTATGCCGTAGCAGGCAGAGACTACACCTTTGCCAATGGCGATTCCAATGATTTTCGCTATTCCAATATTATCGTTGTAAATAAATACCATGGAGTAACTCTGATCGAAGGTGATGGCGCCCCTTACCATCAGGTGAAAATCCATATCAACGGCGACTATACCATCGGACGCTATCGCAATGACGCCATTGCTGCTGTAGCCTACAATAAAGCTGCTGACTATGCCAGAGACCACGGCGTACAGAAGCAATTCATCCAGAATTATGTAATTGAATATACACCAAAAGAATATGCGGATGTCTATTCGCAGATTCATCTTCCAAAGAAATATCGAAACTATATTAAAGAACTTACCGACTCGATAAAATAAAGAGACTTCGATCCCGAAGTCTCTTTTTCATTTCCTTCTATTTCGCATTGATATAATTTACTAATCCACCACAGTCGATAATCTTTTGCATAAATTCCGGAAATGGTTGGCCCTGATAAGACGCGCCCGTTGTCTTATTTGTGATGATGCCTGAGTCAAAATCTACTTCAACCTCATCCCCTTCTTTGATTCCTGAAACTGCCTCCGGACATTCAATAATTGGCAGTCCAATATTGATCGCATTTCGATAGAAAATACGCGCGAATGTCTCTGCAATCACGCAGCTCACCCCTGCTGCTTTAATTGCGATCGGCGCATGTTCTCGTGACGATCCACAACCAAAGTTCTTATTGGCAACGATAATATCCCCTTTTTGAACCTTATGCACAAATTCTGCATCGATATCTTCCATACAATGCTGTGCCAGTTCCTTTGGATCTGACGAATTCAAATATCGTGCCGGTATAATAACATCCGTATCTACATTATCCCCAAACTTATATACTTTACCAATTGCACTTTGCATATCTACGAACCTCCTATATTTCTCGCGGATCAGAAATCACGCCTGTAATTGCAGAAGCTGCAGCCACTGCCGGACTTGCAAGATACACTTCGGAATCCACATGTCCCATACGTCCGACAAAATTTCGATTCGTTGTAGAGATGCATCGCTCTCCTGCGGCTAAAACTCCCATATAACCGCCAAGACAAGGTCCGCAAGTTGGTGTGCTGACAATGGCACCCGCCTCGATAAACGTCTTAATATAGCCTTTCTCCATAGCTTCAAGATAAATCTTCTGCGTCGCAGGAATGACAATCGTTCGAACATTCTTTGCAACATGCTTGCCTTCTAAAATCTCAGCAGCAATTCGAAGATCACTGAGTCTTCCATTCGTGCAGGAACCAATCACAACCTGGTCAATCTTCACACCCTTTGCTTCCTCTACCGACTTTGTGTTTTCCGGCAAATGTGGAAATGCTACGACAGGAGCAAGTTCTGATAAATCCACGGTATACTCCGCTACATATTCCGCATCCTCATCCGGCTCATAAATCTTGTAATCACGTTTCGAATGCTCTTTCATGTACGCTTCCGTAATCTCATCCACAGGGAAAATACCATTCTTACCACCTGCTTCAATTGCCATATTGGCAATGGTAAAACGATCATCCATCGACAGATATTTTAATCCTTCTCCCATAAATTCCATCGATTGATATAACGCTCCATCTACGCCAATCATTCCAATGATATGAAGTATCACGTCTTTACCACTGATACACTTCGCTGGTTTTCCAACAATCTGGAATTTAATGGCCGCTGGAACTTTAAACCAGGCCTTACCCGTTGCCATGCCGGCTGCCATATCCGTACTTCCAACCCCCGTTGAAAAGGCGCCGAGCGCTCCATAGGTACAAGTATGAGAATCCGCACCAATTACTACATCACCGGCAACAACCAATCCCTTCTCCGGTAGTAATGCGTGTTCAATTCCCATCTCCCCCACATCAAAATAATTCGTGATCTCATTCGCACAAGCAAATTCACGAACACATTTACAATGTTCTGCGGATTTAATATCCTTGTTCGGAATAAAATGATCCATCACCAAGGCAATTTTATCTCGATGGAAGACGTGATCCACTTTCATCTTCTCGATCTCATGAATCGCAACCGGCGATGTAATATCATTTCCCAATACTAAATCCAGGTCCGCCTCGATCAACTGACCTGCCTGCACAGAAGGAAGTCCTGCATGTGCAGCAAGAATTTTCTGTGTCATTGTCATCCCCATTTTAAAAATACCTCCTAGTTGTCTTTTCTTTCATCATACCACGGTATGATTTTCGAGTCATCCGTATCAACCCGAAAGTGTGAGCTTTCTTTTCCTTTTTTCTTTTCCTTTTTCTTGTGTGAGGGATTATCTATGACTAGTATTTTAGCATTGCTTTTAATATAATTAAAATACATATAATTAATAGATTACATAACTTCTAGTTATAATATATTTGTAATATATTTATCATATAAAGCCATGGAAAGGATAGAAATCTAAGATATGAAAGAAACACTCAGCAGTTATCGCATCTTCTTAGAAGTTGCCAAGAGAAAAAGTATGTCAAAAGCCGCGAATAGCCTCTATATCAGCCAACCAGCCATCAGCAAATCCATCGCAAAATTAGAAGAATCCCTTGATACCACCCTCTTTATCCGTACCAAAAAGGAACTTCAACTGACAGAAGATGGCGAACTGCTTTACCAAAGAATCTCCCGCGCCTTCCAGGAAATCGATTTGGTAGAAACGGAACTGCAGCGAAGAAATGAACTCGGCATCTGCACCCTAAAAATTGGTGTCAGCACCACACTATGTAAACATCTCCTGCTCCCCTATCTGAAAGAATTTACATCGATTCATCCTCAGATCAAAATCAGCATTTCCTGTCAGGCCAGCCATGACACGCTGAAACTACTCGAAAATGACCAGATTGATATCGGCATTGTTGGAGAGCCTACATCCAAAAATGGGCTGACCTTTCATTCCATCGAGAAAATACAGGATACCTTCGTCGCAACCAAAGGATATTTAAACAACTTAAAACATCTGGGAATCGAACCGCAGGACTATCTAAACCGCGGCAATGTCATGCTTCTAGATAAGAAAAATATGACGCGCCAATACGTTGATCAATATTTATTAAAGAACCAGATCAATCTGGAAGATGCCATCGAAGTATCCGACTTAGATCTTCTCATCGAGTTTTCAAAAATCGGTATTGGCATCGCCTGTGTCATCCGAAATTTTGTCCAGGACGAACTCGATCAGCAAACATTAACCGAAGTTCCCATCCCACTGCAGATTCCTCCTCGAAACGTCGGTATCGCATATAAAGAACAGCATCTAAAAAACAAGGCTCTCTCTGCCTTTATCGATTTCTTCCTAGCATAAAATACATCAAATTCGATCCTTCCAACCAATGAAAAAGGCCTCCCGACAATCTGTCGGAAGGCCCTTTCCATCATTAAAAAGAATATTGGAGTTCTAAAAATAAAATAAACTAATTATTAATCAGCTTACCGCTTTCATCATTCCAGCTGTAAAGCTTACGAATCTCTTCGCCAACTTCTTCTGAAGGATGTTCTGCGGCTTTCTGACGCATTGCCTGGAAATGTACCTGGCGTCCTGCAGGAGACATATCCTGAAGGAATTCAGAAGCAAAGGTACCATCCTGAATATCTGCAAGTACCTTCTTCATTGCTTCCTTTGTATCATCTGTAATGATCTTAGGTCCTGTGATGTAATCTCCATATTCTGCTGTGTTAGAAATAGAATATCTCATTCCTGCAAAACCTGACTGGTAGATTAAGTCTACGATCAGCTTCATCTCATGAATACATTCGAAGTATGCATTTCTAGGATCATATCCTGCTTCACAAAGAACTTCGAAACCTGTCTGCATAAGCTTACAAACACCACCACAAAGAACTGCCTGCTCACCAAAGAGGTCTGTTTCTGTCTCTGTACGGAATGTTGTCTCCAGGATACCTGCACGAGATCCGCCGATACCAGCGCCATAGGCAAGTGCCATATCGAGAGCCTTACCTGTTGCATCCTGATATACAGCTACTAAACAAGGAGTTCCCTTGCCTTCCTGGTATTCAGAACGTACTGTATGACCAGGTGCCTTAGGTGCGATCATTGTAACATCAACATCTGCTGGTGGTACGATGCACTTATAATTAATATTAAAGCCATGAGCGAACATTAACATGTTTCCTGCTTCTAGGTTTGGAGCGATATCCTTCTTGTACATATCAGCCTGCTTCTCATCATTGATCAGAATCATAATAATATCAGCCTGCTTTGCAGCTTCTGCTGCAGTATATACATTAAAGCCCTGCTCTTCTGCCTTCTTCCAAGACTTTGAACCTTCATAGAGACCGATGATTACATCGCATCCACTTTCTGTTAAATTCAAAGCATGTGCATGTCCCTGGCTACCATAACCAATAATTGCAATTTTTTTACCCTGCAGTAATTCTAAATTACAGTCTTCCTGATAAAAAATTCTTGCGTCTGCCATAATCTTTTTCCTCCTAAAACAATCAAACTTTATATCACTCAATCATGACTATATCTTGTGAGCCACGACTAAGACCCGTAAGTCCGGTACGTGCCAGCTCAAGGATCTCATAGTCGGCCAACATATCGAGAAAACTATCGAGCTTCTCTGTATGACCTGTGACTTCTAAGACCATAGAATCATGAGTAACATCAACTACTTTGCCGTGAAAAATCTCTGTGATTGTAAGCACGGACTGTCGATCTGTTGCCACAGCGTGAATCTTCACCAGCATTAATTCTCTGGTGACCGAAGCATCAGATTTCAAAACTTTGATGCTAACAACATCTTCCAATTTGGCTAATTGCTTCCGAATCTGTTCAAGAACCAATTCATCGCCACTTGTTACAATTGTCATTCTGGTAAAACGTGGATCTGCTGTCACACCGGCTGAAAAGCTATCAATATTGTAGCCCCTGCGGCTAAACAGACCAGAAACATGGCTAAGAACACCTGATGTATTCTCAACCAAAATAGATAAAACCTGAGTTCTCATTTGTAATCTTTCCTCTTTCTCACACTAGGTTCATTCTAACACACTGTGTTTCTCTGTCAACAAAAAACTTTTTGACTTTAAAGTCTCCACACATTCTCTCCGACAATGAACAAAGCGTAACCATTACCCCATCCTTCTCCAGTCGTGCAATGTGCTCCGATAACATCGTAACATCTGTATTCTTCATCACTTCTACCAGTGGAATATCCAGTCCCTTTGCAACCGCTTCTTTAAATGTCCATACCTTTAGAAATGCTTCGCGATCTCCATCCTCTATGAAATCCTTATCCTCTTCCGTAAAGAAACGTTCCGCAATGGCGAGACATTTCTTCTTCGGGGGAACACGGTCCAGACATTCCACATCCAGTCCAACCATCTGCTCTGCCACAGCGACAAATACATGCGGTCCACTGTGTGAAATACAAAATTCGATATCGGGATGATTCAGAAGATAGGGCTTCCCGCCGTCTGATTTCCCGTAATGATATGGCGGCTCTACGCCACTCTCCTTTAGATACCGTTCCAATAGATAACCAGCGGCCAGACGTTGCTTCCGAGGCTCTTCATGCACAAAGCGAAGAGCCTTCTCTCTTCTCTCCTCACTGAGGGAATCCGCAACCTCCTGACACTTCTCTTCCGTATCTAATTCCCTGGTATCCATATATAACAATTGAATCATATAAACTTCCTTATAATTCTGATGTACAATGTGGGCAACGCGTTGCTCCGATTGCAATCTTAGACTTGCAATATGGGCATTCCTTCTCTGTTGGATCTGCCGGTTCCGGTTCGCTCTTCACTCTGTCCATCAAACGATTCATGCACTTAATCATGACAAAAATTACAAGTGCCATTAATACAAAATTGATGACTACCGTAATAAAACTACCATAATTCAATGTTGCAACGCCTGCCTCCTCAGCAGCAGCTATTGTCTTATAATGATTTCCATCTAAAGCGATGAAATAATTTGTGAAATCTAAACCGCCGAACAGCTGACTGATTACTGGCATGATAATATCATCTACTAACGAATTGATGATTTTCTGGAATGCGCCACCGATGATGACACCAACGGCCAGATCCATAACATTTCCACGTAAAATAAATTCACGGAATTCTCCAAAAAATCCTCTACTTTTACCCGCCACTTTTTTCATATTCTCTGTCATAATTTCCTCCTCAATTACATTATTTTCTACAAAATAAATTCCCTTTATAGAACACCTATCTCCATTTTACACGAAACCGAACATGATGGACATGATTTTTTATACAAAAAAATCGGTGCCTTATCACATACTGTGACAAAGCACCGATTATACAATACAAAACGTTATTGTACGGTTTGTTCTTAGAACTTACCAGCCTTAGCAGCTTCTTCGATAGAAACGGCTACAGCAACTGTCATACCAACCATAGGGTTGTTACCAGCACCGATAAGACCCATCATTTCTACGTGTGCAGGTACAGAAGAAGAACCAGCAAACTGAGCGTCAGAATGCATACGTCCAAGTGTATCTGTCATACCGTAAGAAGCAGGACCTGCTGCCATGTTATCTGGGTGAAGTGTACGTCCTGTACCACCACCTGAAGCTACAGAGAAGTATTTCTTACCCTGCTCGATACATTCCTTCTTGTATGTACCAGCTACTGGATGCTGGAAACGAGTTGGGTTTGTTGAGTTACCAGTGATAGAAACACCAACTTTTTCGTGATGCATGATAGCAACACCTTCCTGAACATCATCAGCACCGTAGCACTTTACAGATGCACGAAGACCTGTAGAATAAGGTGTTTCAGAGATGATGTTAAGCTTAGCTGCCTTGTAATCATACTTTGTTTCAACGTATGTGAAACCGTTGATACGAGAGATGATCTGAGCAGCATCCTTACCAAGACCGTTAAGGATAACACGAAGTGGCTGCTTACGAACCTTGTTAGCCTTTTCAGCGATACCGATAGCACCTTCAGCTGCAGCGAAAGATTCGTGACCAGCTAAGAATGCGAAACATTCTGTTTCTTCTTCAAGAAGCATCTTACCAAGGTTACCATGTCCAAGACCTACCTTACGGTGATCAGCAACAGAACCTGGGATACAGAAAGACTGAAGTCCTTCACCGATTGCTGCTGCAGCGTCTGCTGCGCGACGGCAATCCTTCTTAATAGCGATAGCAGCACCTACTGTGTAAGCCCACTTAGCGTTTTCGAAGCAGATACCCTGGATTCCTTCTACCTGATGATAAACATCAAGTCCAGCATCCTTTGTAATCTTTTCTGCTTCTTCGATATCCTTGATACCATACTTATTTAATGCAGCATTGATCTGATCAATACGTGCTTCGTAATTTTCAAATAAAGCCATTATCATTATCTCCTTTCAAATTATTCCTGACGTGGATCAACGAACTTAACTGCGTCATCAATACGTCCATACTGACCCTTAGCCTTTTCCCAAGCTGTGTTAGGATCATCACCCTTCTTGATGAAGTCAGTCATCTTTCCGAGGGAGACATACTTATAGCCAATTACATTGTTATCAGCATCAAGTGCCATATCTGTTACATAACCTTCTGTCATTTCAAGGTAACGAACACCCTTAGCCTTTGTTCCGTACATTGTACCAACCTGTGAACGAAGTCCCTTACCAAGATCTTCAAGACCAGCACCAATAGAAAGACCATTATCAGAGAATGCAGACTGTGTACGTCCGTAAACGATCTGTAAGAATAATTCTCTCATAGCTGTATTGATTGCATCACATACTAAGTCAGTATTTAATGCTTCAAGGATTGTCTTACCCTGAAGGATTTCTGCTGCCATAGCTGCAGAATGTGTCATACCAGAACATCCGATTGTTTCTACTAATGCTTCTTCGATAACACCTTCCTTAACGTTAAGAGAAAGCTTACAAGCGCCCTGCTGAGGAGCACACCAGCCTACTCCATGAGTAAATCCAGAAATGTCTTCGATTTTCTTAGCGTGTACCCACTTTCCTTCTTCAGGAATTGGAGCAGGTTCATGCTTTGCGCCCTTGTTGATTGGGCACATGTTTTCAACTTCTTTTGTGTAAATCATGATACAAACTCTCCTTTCACGCAATTTTTGCGTTTTAGATACTTTTGAGATACTTAATTATTTTTAAAATACCACCGTTGGTATTTTCGCACATTTTTTCGAGATAGTCTAGAGTGCTCGATAAATTTATGTCAATTTAATTAATTCTTTTTTACGATATGCTCTGCATCCTTAAAAATAGAATGTGGTGCAACCACTCCACGAACGGAAGATGTTGGATAAACATTCGAATCTGGGCAGATGACAGTACCTGGGTTTAATACACTGTTGCATCCTACTTCTACATGGTTTCCAAGCATTGCACCGAACTTCTTAAGGCCTGTTTCGATCTGTTCCCCGGATTCTCTGTCCTTGACAACCACCAATGTCTTATCGGACTTCACATTCGATGTGATCGAACCAGCACCCATATGAGAATAATATCCCAGAACAGAATCTCCCACATAGTTATAATGTGGAACCTGTACATGATTGAACAGTACAACGTTCTTGAGCTCTGTAGAATTACCAACAACGCAATCATTTCCTACCAATGCATTACCACGGATGAAAGCGCACTGACGTACTTCTGTATTTTCACCGATAATACATGGACCTGTGATGGAAACGGTTGGCCACACCTTTGCAGACTTTGCAATCCAGATATTCTCGCCTTTGTTTTCATAGATTTCCGGATCCAGTGTTTCGCCAAACTTCTTAATAAATTCTCCAATCTCTGGAAGAACTTCCCAAGGATATGTCTTTCCTTCAAAAAGCTCTGCGGCCATTGTCTGGTCTAAATCATACATATTTTCAATCTTACAGTTTTCCATCTTTTACAACCTCTTTCTTCTTACTGGACTTCTTCGCTGCAGCATTCTTCGTTGCAGTATTCTTATAAAACTGCGATATCTTCTGGAACTGTCCCTGAAGCAAATACGAATTATTCAGCTGCATGACTTTCGCTGTACGCTGTCGGATATAATTTTCAAGTTTTACCATATATTCATCCGCTGACAAATCGCCTTCGGATACATAGCCCAATCCCTTTTCCCAACTCGCTGTAAAATCGGGATTCAGCATGGAAGGCATCGACACCGTTACAACATCATAGATCATCTCACCTAAAAATGTTGGCGTGATAATCTGCGTTTTCTTATTCATGCTAAGATACTCATTTTTTACAAGTTTCTCAAGAATACCGGCACGTGTCGCAGATGTTCCGATACCAGAACTCTTAATCTGCTCTCGTAATTCCTCATCCTCGATTAATTTACCGGCATTTTCCATGGCCAGAATCATCGAACCGGAATTATATCTTTTGGGCGGTGATGTCTCACCTTCCCGAATGCCCATAGATAAAAATGTGACTTCATCGCCTTTTTTTATCTTAGAAATAATCTCTGCCATATTTGGATTATTCTCTTCTTCTTCGGCATTCTCCTCTTCATTTTCTTCCTCCGAAGCATCTTCGGCCTTTTTCTTCTTAAAGGAATATTCCATGATTGCAAGATATCCCGGATCAACCAGATATTTATCATTTGCAAAGAAGAATTCACCCTCACGCTCTACCGTCATCGAAAGCTTTTCATAAATCGCTGCCGGATAAAAAATAGCGAGGAATCTTCGAACAATCAATTCGTATACATTAATCACCAGCTTA
Organism: Lachnospiraceae bacterium AC2012; assembly: GCA_000702525.1. Taxonomy (GTDB): domain Bacteria; phylum Bacillota; class Clostridia; order Lachnospirales; family Lachnospiraceae; genus FD2005. Next base: position 263,891 of record JNIN01000001.1, on the reverse strand, counting down.
TTACAGCCTTGTAGGTTCCGAAATCCCTGTCCTGTAGGAATAATCGCATAATGGTCCGTAATCTGCTTATCATTGACATACTTGGTCTTTGCAATGCCTTCGTATAGCTTCTCTTCTAAAATCTTCTCCGCGAAAGGCTTCACACCCGGAACATTCAAAAGACCACGAATATTCTTATCAATCTCCTTTGAAATCGCCGTTGAAAGAACTCTCGCATCCGTTCTTGGATACGTCACAAGCTTCTTTTCATAGAGCTCCTGAATGATATTCAACGTCTGATCCGGACTAATCTTAAAGAATCTGGAGCAATCATTCTGAATCTCCGCAAGGTTATAGAGAAGCGGTGCATTCTTTTTCTCTTTCTTCTTCTCGATTTTCTTGATGACACCCGTCACTTCATCCGCTGGTGTATTCTTCTCCTCGTCAAAGATCAGTTCCGCGTCATCCTTTCCTATCGTCTCAGCAATCAGATGAATCGCATCTTTCTCTTCTTTGAACCCATTCTCCTTATAAAGAAGTGGAGAATCGAGATATTTCGAACCGGCAACCGCCTTCCATTCCATCTTTAAGTTCGCGCCTTCGATAGACGTATTGGCCATCACTCGATAGAACGGCGTCTTCACAAAGTCACGAATCTCTCGCTCGCGCTTTACTACCATACCAAGTACGCAAGTCATAACACGACCAACCGCAATCGCAACATATTTCTTATTCATAAAGCTCGCAACCGCATTGCCATAACGAAGTGACAGAAGACGCGAAAAATTGATTCCCATCAGATAATCTTCTTTCGCACGAAGATACGCACTATCGCTTAGGTTATCGTATTCTTTGATATCCTTCGCTTCTTTAATTCCGCGCTTAATCTCTTCGTCTGTCTGCGAATCAATCCACACTCGGCGCTCGTCTTTGTCATGGACTCCAGCCATCTGACGCACCAGACGATAGATATATTCTCCCTCTCGTCCCGAGTCAGTACAGATATAAATTCGTTCCACATCTTCACGATTCAAAAGCTTGGAAACAATTCCAAACTGTTTCGCAACCGGCTTGATTACTTCATACTTATATTCTTCTGGTAGAAATGGTAACGTATCTAAGCGCCATTTCTTATATTTCTCATCATAAACTTCCGGATAACTCATCGTAACAAGATGACCCACACACCAGGTAACAATAATCTTGTCTCCCTCATTGTAGCCATCATAGCGTTTCATATTCGTCTCTGATAACGCTGCCGCAAACTGCTGCGCTACGCTTGGTTTCTCGGCAATAAACAGGTATTTGCCCATAGTACTTCCTATTCTAGTTCTATAATTCCTTCATATCTACAAGAATGACAGACTCATCTTCCGATGCTAATTTCACCAGTCTTGGATCAAAGGATTTTGCAGAAAACAGGTAGATTGTCGTCGCCTTAATCCTTGCGAGCGCCATATCTTCCTGTAATTTTTCATATTGTTCATAGGTAATGGTTGGTCTCTCCCAATTACATACGCCGACGATATGATTTCTCACATCATCTTCTCCCACCACATCGATGGTTCCCGTCTTACCAATCCAGGTGCCCATAGACTGCACATGAATCGGCAATTTGCCCATCATATTAAGAAGCGACAGATATTCATGACAAACATCCACAAAATAACGACGCAGATAGTCATCTAAATCCCTCGCAATATAGGCTTGATAAAACTCTTTCGGTTCCATCATATATAAATCTGACAAGTGCGGATACACAAAGCGGAACCAAAATGCGATGAAATGATTCTTGATGCGATATACACCCTTCTTCGCATTACTCCATCCACCGGTATCGAAGGACACCACCTTCTCAATCACATCAAAAGCGGCAAGGTTCTTCATATAGACACTGATTTTTGCTCTGGAATAACCCGTATCCTGATGCAGATCATTCAACTTCTCATTGCCACGCGCAATCGAAGACAGAATCGTATCATATACAGACAATTCCCGTAATTCCGAGCCAATAAAATCCTCCGCCTCGTGATGAAGCGGTCCTTTGGCATCGAGAATCACTTCACAGATATTATCGCGAATGGATTTTCTCGGATTCCAATATTCCAGATAGCGGTCTACTCCTCCAAGAATGCCGTAAGTCTTTACACATTCTTCCACCTTAAAACTTGGAAATGCACGAACGACATCTAGAAATGTTGCATCCTGCAGCTTCATCGTCACATCGATCTGCTTATAATCTGTTCCGCAGCATTCCTCCATCTCCTTCATCGTCCATGCAACAGACGAATTACAAAGAATGATAAAAATACCGCCGGTACGCTTTTTCTTTAACTTCAAAAGGCTCTGAAAGCACGCAGGATCTCGTCTTGCAATATTCTGGTATTCATCGATGACAAGGACGAATTTCTCCTGATTCTTACTTCTCAGATGATCAAAAATATCATCATAAGACTTCTCCATCTGCATATGATATTTCTGTTCCACTTCCTGATGGAAATGATACAGCTGCTCCTCCTGCGATGCATTTCTCGCACGATAATAAAATGCCTGTTTTCCCTCTAAAAAGTCCTTTAGTAACTGTTCCTTATTCGAACGAATAGAACCATAAAGCAGAATCATCGCATTTCCATCTTGTTGATACAGCCGCTCCAATTGCTTCTGTTCTGCATTTTTCGAAACCAACTTTTTGCCCCCTTTGTCTCCAACATAACCCTGTCATAATTTAAGTCAAAAAAATATCACGGCATCCGCCGTGATATTCATTATAGTAAAATAAATTTGAAAGCACAATGTTAAATATAAATATAATTTATTGCTCTTTCTTAGTAATATATTTCTTTGCTGTTAACAATTCCGCACATAAGACACCGCCACCTGCAGCACCTCTGATGGTATTGTGTGATAATCCAACAAATTTATAGTCGTAAACACTGTCTTCACGAAGACGACCGATGGATACGCCCATGCCATTTTCAAAATCAACATCGAGCTGTACCTGTGGACGGTTTTCTTCTTCCATATACTGAATAAACTGCTTTGGCGCAGATGGAAGATTTAACTTCTGAGGTTCGCCGCTAAAGTTCTTTAATGCTTCAATTAACTGTTCCTTGGTAGGATTCTTTTTGAATTTTACAAAAGCAGTTGCTGTATGACCATAAAGAATTGGTACACGGATACACTGCGCTGTAATCTTTATTTCATCCGATGGAACAATCTTACCATCTTCTACTTTACCCCAGATACGAAGAGGTTCTCTCTCTGACTTTTCTTCCTCTCCACCGATAAATGGAATAATATTGCCCTCCATCTCAGGCCAATCCTTAAATGTCTTACCAGCACCGGAAATCGCCTGATAGGTGGAAACTACAACTTCATATGGTTCAAATGAGCGCCATGCTGTAAGTGCAGGAGCATAGGACTGAATCGAACAATTTGGCTTTACCGCAATAAAACCACGCTTTGTTCCAAGTCTCTTTCTCTGAGCTTCGATTACCTCTGCATGTTCCGGATTGATTTCTGGAACAATCATAGGTACATCTTCTGTCCATCTATGCGCACTATTATTTGATACAACCGGTGTCTCAGTCTTCGCATAAGCTTCTTCAATTGCCTTGATTTCTTCCTTCGACATATCAACCGCAGAAAATACGAAATCTACTTCAGAAGCTACTTCTTCTACTTCATTTACATTCTTTACAACAAGATTTTTTACGGATTCTGGAATTGGATTTTCCATCTTCCAACGACCTTCTACTGCCTTCTCATATGTCTGGCCAGCAGATCTTGGGCTTGCAGCAACGGTTGTCACTTCAAACCAAGGATGGTTATTTAAAAGATCAATAAATCTCTGTCCAACCATACCAGTCGCACCTAAAACACCAACTCTCAACTTGTCACTCATGTCTCATGTTCTCCTTACCATTTTCTTTTTTCTTTTCTTTTTCCCTAACGCGTGTCCGTCTGTGACGAACAAGTGTGCGTCTGTCAAATATAATAGTACAGTATAGACAAAAAAGCAAGTCTATTCCTGTAAATATTTCTTATAGGATGCAATTTCCTGCGCCATTGCCTGACGACCCGGAGCACCAACAGTCAATCTCTTATTTATACAAGTCTCCATAGAGATTGCATCATATATATCCTGCTCAAACATTGGGCAAATTGCTTTCCATTCAGAAAGTGATAAGTCATCCATCGCTTTGCCATGATCGATGCAATATAATACCAATTCTCCGATTACCCCATGAGCATCTCGAAATGGCATTCCCTTGTTAACAAGGTAATCTGCTGCATCTGTCGCATTGGTAAAACCATGTCTTGCGCTTTCTAGCATATTGTCCTTTTCAAACTTCATAGTAGAAAGCATACCTGTAAATAATGCGATACAACCCTTCGTTGTGTCAATAGCATCAAAGGATAATTCTTTATCTTCCTGCATATCTTTATTATATGCGAGTGGAATTCCCTTCATCGTTGTAAGAAGTGACATCAACGCACCATAGACTCTACCCGTCTTACCACGAACTAATTCCGCGATATCCGGATTTTTCTTCTGTGGCATAATGCTAGAGCCGGTAGAATACGCATCGTCAATCTCAACAAATTTATATTCATTACTATTCCAGATAATCACTTCTTCTGAAAAGCGACTTAAGTGCATCATCACCGTAGACAGCGCTGCCAGATATTCAATCAGATAATCTCTGTCACTTACCCCATCCATGCTATTCTCTGTCGGTCCGTAAAAATCCAATAAAAACGCTGTATAATGACGATCTAACGGATAGGTTGTTCCCGCCAGGGCGCCGGATCCCAACGGACAATAATTCATTCTTTCATGAATATCCTTCATACGAAGTCTGTCTCGTTTAAACATCTCAAAATAAGCACCCATGTGATGTGCCAGCGTAATCGGCTGTGCTTTCTGGAGATGTGTAAATCCAGGCATAATCGTATCTACATGTTCTTCCATAATCGAGAGGATAACTTCCAAAAGCTTCTTTAAAAGCTCATCCGTCTCTTTTACTTCTTTTCGAATAAACAGTCTCATATCCAGAGCTACCTGATCATTTCTAGAACGACCGGTATGAAGTTTCTTACCAGGTGCTCCAATTCGATCAATCAGATTCGCCTCAACGAACGAATGCACGTCTTCATATTCGTCTGTAATAAGAAGCTTGCCCTCGTTTACATCCTTTTCGATGCTATCGAGTCCTGCAAGGATTTCATTCATCTCGACATCCGTAATCACGCGCTGCTTCGCAAGCATTTTCACGTGTGCTCTGCTTCCGGCGATATCCTCCGCCAAAAACTTCTGATCAAATCCAATCGATGCATTGAACGCATACACAAGTTTGTCTGTTTCCTTGGTGAATCTTCCACCCCATAACTGTGCCATAATCTTTCCTCTTTTCTGTTTTTCTTTTCCTTTTTCCTGCCGACTCCATTTGAAATGTTACGGCGCGAGACTTAGCGATTTGCTTCCATCTCACGTTTTTGTCTTTCTCTCTCTGCCTTGGAAAATACGCATCCGCAATAATCCTGACGATAGAGATCATATTCTTTCGACAATTCGGTGGAACGTTTAAATCCATTCTTCTTCTTAAAATCCGAAGGAAGATAGGTCACACCATATATCTCTGCCACTTCCTCACCAATCTGATTCAGAAGTGCTGCATTCTTCATTGGGCTGATGGTAAGCGTTGTAGCAAAGTAATCCATACCAAGCTCCTTCGCCATCTTGGCAGCCTCCTCAAGGCGCATTCGAAAGCAGACTTTACACCGCTCTCCACCTTCCGGCTCCTGCTCTAGGCCCTTGACCTCCGAGAAAAATCTCTCCGGGTCATAGTTCCCTTCTAGAAATGTCACTTCATGCACTACCGGAAACTCCTTGATAAAACGCTCCATCTCATCTGTACGTCTCCGATATTCCCCTTCCGGAGAAATATTCGGATTGTAATAAAAATCAGTTATGCTGAAGTATTTTGACAAATACTCCAAGACATAACTGCTACAAGGAGCGCAACAACTATGTAACAACAAAGTCGGAACACGGTTTTCCTGCGCATTTCTATCAATGAGCTTATCCAATTCCTTTTGAAAATTGGTTGCATTCATTAGTTAACTTCCTTTGTCCATACATATAATAAAAGTAACGCTGCAATATAAATTACAATCATCAGAACGATGAAAATCACTGCTTCAAAATAGAAGCCTGCCGCAGCCTGTAATACGAGAACTGCAAAATGTACCCAGATTGGTGTGTTATTTAAAAGAGCACAAAGCAATGTCTCTAAAATCACGAAAGAACACACGGCAACGATAGGTACCGATAAAGCAAAATAGCTCACCAGAATCATAACCAAAGATAAGGCTGCAAATGCAGAAAGCATACAAGCCTTTCTATTTTCAACAAACCACTCTTTGTTTATATTCTTAACAAAATCTGTGTTTACGTTTACCTTTTTCATTTTTTCCTTTAACTGCTTTCCCTTTTCCGAAAAACTAGCTTTCATTTCTTTTGTATCCACGGTTTTACTCCTTTGATTCTACAAAAACTGAAATTATTATAGCATATTACCATAAAACCTCAATCTTTTCTTGGTCTTATTAAAAATTGGAAATTTCTTTAAAAAACTAATTGAAAAACGAAACCATTTTATTTATAATAATCTAGTCCGCTCCAATAGCTCAGTTGGTAGAGCACTTCACTCGTAATGAAGGGGTCATCGGTTCAAGTCCGACTTGGAGCTCTGACAAATAGCAGTTATGGTTTTCCATAGCTGCTTTTTTATTTCTTAATAAACTTCCCGATTATTTAATTGGTTTCCTTTTCCTCGAAATGCTACGATAAAGTTGTTCAAATCTTCTAGGGTTCACCTATCTTATTAAGATCCCCCGTCTCTATCAGAAGGAAATTTATGAATTACGAAGATTACAAAAAGAAAATATTAGAAATGGTTACGGCGGCAGTCCCAGAGGATGCATCCGTTCGCTTACAGACTTTACCAAAAAACAATGGCTTATTACTTGATGCCATCATTATCAATGAAAAAGATGTGGCCATCACACCTACTATTTATATCAATCACTATTACGATGATGCCGAAGATCAGGAGCATATTGATTTTAAATTCATTTTGGATGAGATTCTGCATCTATATCATCAGAACAAGAATGGGCTTCACCTTGACCTGGACATCTTTCATGACTTTGAAAAGATGTCAGAGCATATCGTCTACCGTTTGATTAACTATGACAAAAATCGGGAATTATTAAAAGATATTCCGCATATCCCTTATCTGGATCTAGCCATTGTTTTCGTATGCCTGTTCCCTGAGACGGAAGCGGGACATGGATCGATACTGATTCACAATTGTCATTTAGATCATTGGCAGGTATCCACTTCGGATCTGATGCGAATCGCACAAAAGAATACACCAAAACTACTCCCGTATGACCTTCGTAATATGGGGGATTGGTTAAATGAAATGTTACCTGAGGAATGTCGAGAAGAACAGATTTCAGAAATGCCTCTCTATGTGCTCACAAATGCAATCAAGCTGCATGGTGCATGCTGCATCTTATATAAAGAACTATTACGACAAGTCGCCGAAAAATTCTCTAGCGACATTGTCATACTTCCAAGTTCTATTCATGAGGTCCTGCTCCTGCCAGCCTATTACGACAATACGACCGAAGAATTAAATGCACTGGTTCAGCAGGTAAATACCGACGAAGTGAAAGACGAGGATATCCTCTCCGACCATGTATACTACTACGATCGAAGAGCCAACACCGTCAGCTTCTAAAATTCACAATGCGGTTTGTTCGACGTTATTCGTCTTTACAACCGCATTTCTTTAATAATTTATATAACAGTTTATAGAGTGTCTCTGCTTCTTCTTTCGTAAGCTTTACACACTCACCCATACCAACTGGGACATCCAAAGCTTTCTCTCTTAAAGCTTCTCCTTCTGGAGTAATGGTAACATTGATGCTACGTTCATCTTCTTTCGAACGATTTCTCGTAACATAGCCCTTGTTTTCCAACTTCTTTAAGAGTGGCGTTAATGTGCCGGAATCGAGAAATAATGCTTCTCCGATTTCCTTCACATTCATCTCCTTCTTTTCCCAAAGAACAAGCATTGTGATGTACTGTGTATATGTTAAATCAAGCTTATCCAAAAATGGCTTGTACTTACGAACAATTTCCTTCGAACAAGCATACAATGGAAAGCACAATTGATTTTCCAATTTTAAGCAATCATATTTATTCTCACCCATGAGATATCTCCTTGTAATTAAAGTAATACCATTGAATTGTATGCAACGAAAACGGAGTTGTCAAGGTTTTTTCATATATCGTGTATTTCGTTGACAAATAAACCACTAAAAAAATATAATGAATCTAACAGAATCTTTTAAGGAGATCGACATGAAAAAACTAGAAACATGGAAAACAATTCAATTCATAATCTTTATATTGTTTTCTATCCTTTGCTTTTTTACCGTTGTAACGAATGGAGACGTGCAGGTTGCCATTTCCAATACCCCAGCATTAAAAAATGTATGTATCTTGTTATGGGGCATCCTGTTCATTTCCTTTATATTTATATTCGTAGATTTCACGCTCTACGCCCGAGAGAAAAAAGATATGAACGACCTTGCCTATATCGTAAAATCCGATCCGGTTGCAAAGATTGCAAACCGTGCCGGAATCGATAGCATATTGTCGAAATATCATGGGAAACCGGTTCCGGAACATTTCGCGATTCTTATGATTTCACTCTCGAATCTTGCGGATATTAACCAGGAATACAGTCGATTGGATGGAAATCGTACCATTCGCGCCTTTTCCATTATTCTTCAATCTGCGACAATGAACAAGATGTTTGTCGGCAGGAACAGCGGTGATCGTTTTATTGTAATCATTGAGAATGCCAGTCCGGAAACCATTCTATTATTTAAAGAACGATTAAATGACAAAGTAGAAGAACGAAATAGCAATGAAAAGAATCCGAAAATCGAATATAAAATTGCAACTGCTTTTCATGAAAACGTCATCATTCATGATGTATCCGATTTCATTGCACTTGCAAATAAGCGATTAGACGAAGCATAAAATAAGATAAGTAAGAAAAGGGTCAGCTCCTAAGGAGCTGACCCTTTGTTTTATGTCTCATCTACAAAGATCTGATTCTCTGCATCGGATGAATGCTCTGTTTGTTCTGTTTCTGTAGAATTCTCTTCTGGTTGAACATCTGTCTGTACCGGCTGTTCTGGTGTAACATTCATATTCTGCTGGAAACCATTTTGATTCATGTTCTGCTGGAATCCATTTGGATTCATATTCTGTCCATACATATTCTGCTGCTTTGTAATACGAATAGCATCATATAAAGCTGCATTCGCAGACTGCTTATAAGGGTGAACCCAAAGTAATCCAACAAAAGGAATAGCCGCTAAGAGATACCATCCAATAAAGGAAAGATCAAAAACAAAGGCATTCCACTTATTTCCATCCATAAGGTATCTACTTCTTGCAAATGCTTCTTCCTTGGACATATTTGGATTTTCTGCCATAAGGTATGGAATCATACGATATTCGTATGCCTTAATAATACCTGGAACGATCAAAAGTAACGTCCAAAGAACGGTATACAGATCTCTAAAGAACATAACCTTGATCACATTCTTGTAATTTGTATCAAATGCCCAAGCCATTTCTCGAACCGCTGATGGATTCTTAAGATTCTCCAGGAAGAATCGACATCCACCGACTTCCAACGGATTGTAAATCAATACATCAATAGCGATGGCGATTGCCAAAACAACGACAAAAATAATTATGAAAACAACAAGAAATGCACCGATAAATGCCATCAAGCCTGCAGTCGCAGATGGATCATTTCCAAAATCATAATCGTTGTTATAATCATTGTAATAATACAGACCATCATCATCAAAATCCAAATCATTTTCAAAATCATCTTCAAATTCATCAAAGAGACTATCACTGTCATCATACAGATAACCATCCACGCTTGCATTTGATGAATCCATCGAGTTTGTAATGGACTTGGTAATCGATGTTCCAGATGATGAACTAGCTCCTGAAACAACAATACTAACAATTGCCGCAATCAATACTGCTTTCCAATAATTTCTACGGAAGGCAGCCTTACCAATTTCTTTTACCTTAGAAATTGCCCACATAACTTCATATCCTCCTACTTCCATAGATAGGAAACCCTATCCTATTTACTTAAAATATTATAACAAATTCAAAGAATCTTAAAACCCCTAATCTAGAGAATTGTATTCTTCTTATCCACCGCAAGTTTTTTCATCTCGCGTGCATTTTGCATAACCGCTTCTGTAATCTCGGTTCCGCCCAACATACGCGCCAATTCTTCCTGACTTTCTGCGGTCGTAAGCGGATGAATATTCGAAACCGTACTTCCATCGACAACGGACTTCTCAATCAGGAAATGCTGATCCGCCATAGCGGCAATCTGTGGTAGATGCGTAATACAAATGACCTGGTGCCCAGCAGATACCACCACCAGTTTTTCGGAAACCGCCTGTGCTGTACGTCCACTGATACCCGCATCAATTTCATCAAAGATCAATGTATCAATCTCATCATTTCTTGCAAGCACCGTCTTCAGTGCAAGCATAATTCTGGATAATTCACCACCAGATGCCACATCACGAAGTGGTCTGATGGGTTCTCCGACATTCGTAGAAATCATAAATTCGGCATCGTCAAAACCATTCGCTGTATAATCCGAAAGTTCCGAAAAACGCATTTCAAATTTCACATCCAGGAAATTCAGATCCATAAGCGCATTTCGAACCGCCTCCGAAAGAAGCACTGCCTTGGATTTACGGACTTCACTCAGCGCCTTACAATCCTCCCGCAGTTTCTCCTCTGCAGCCTGATATTCCATTTCCAATTTCTTTAAATACTCATCATAAGCACTCAGCTTATCGAGTCTCTGCTGCTTCTCTTCTAATGCCTCTAAAACTTCCTCAATGGATTTTCCATACTTATTCTTTAAGTCGTTAATCAAATCCAATCTCTGCTCAATATTTTGGAATGTCTCGGCATCAAATTCCAAGCCTTCCATATAATCCGAAAGTTCCCGATTAAAGTCATTGAGAAGGCCTTCCACATCCTGAATCATGGAAGATAAATCTGCCAACTTCTCATCATAAACCACCAATGGTCCAATCTCTCGAACGGCTCTTCCCAGAAGTTCCGCTGCACCATCACCAGAAGTTCTTGCGTATGCCTCATTCAATCCTTCTGCAATCTTTTGCGAATTCTTCAGGAAACGATACGTCTTCTCGATTTCCTCATCTTCGCCAACTTTTAGATTTGCATCCGTAATCTCCTGAATCTCATGTTCCAGATAGCCAACTTCCCGAAGTCTCTCACTCTCATCTAATCGACTGGATTCATATTCCTCACGAAGTTCTACAAAATGCTGATAAGAAGCTCTCACAGCCTCCTTCACTGGCATGAGATCTGCGCGCCCAAAATCATCGAGCATCTCTAAATGCTTCTTCTTATGAAGCAAAGACTGGTGCTCATGCTGTCCATAAATATCGATGAAAATGTCTCCGACCTGTTTTAATTTCTGTGCAGGCACAGTCTCCCCATTTACTTTTGCAATAGCTCTTGTATCCGAAATCTTACGTGAAAGAATCACGGAATCATCATAGATTTCTACATCTAATTCGGATAACTTACGCTTCTGTTCTTCATTTGTAACCTGGAAAACCGCTTCTACAAGACCATCACGAGAGGAATCTCTAAGAATCTCCTTCGAGACCTTTCCTCCCAATGCAATCGATAGCGCACCGAGTATAATGGACTTACCGGCACCTGTTTCCCCCGTCAGGATATTGAGTCCCGGCTGGAAACCAATTTCTTCTTCCTCAATTAAAGCCAAGTTTTTAACGTGTAAATAAAGTAGCATCTCTTCCCCTTCTACTCTCTATGTAGTTGGACTTTTTCCTATTCCTCAATCACTTTTCTTAAATTTCGCATGACTGAAACTGTATCATCCATAGAACGAATGGCACACATAATCGTATCATCACCAGCAATCGAACCAACAATTTCAGAAAAATCCATATTGTCTAATGCTGCTGCAACTGCCATCGCCATTCCCGATACTGTTTTAATCACCAGAATATTCTGCGCATTATCCATAGAAATAAAACCATCTTTAAAAATACGACGGTACTTCTGAGATAAATCTTCACCGGATTCCTTATATGCGACGTAACGTAGTTTTCCCTTACCAAGTGCGACCTTCGTAAGTCTCATTTCACGAATATCACGAGAAACGGTGGCCTGTGTTACCTGATAACCAGCCTTTTCCAATTCTTCTGTTAATTCGTCCTGCGTTCCAATCTCTTTCTTGACAATAAGATCAAGTATTTTTGCTTGTCTCTCTGATTTCATATTAGTCTCCCTATTCATAAAACCATCAATTGTTGCCATCTCTTTTCCTTCTTTCCTTTTTTCTTTTTCCTTTTATTTTACAACGCAAATTAGTTTTCCTGTAATTTCTTACTCATTCTCTCCAGAAAACTGATTTGACTAAGTGCAATCATCTTCGTTGTGGCATTTGCTCTACATACCACAAGTTTCTCACCCGGATGAAGGATTCGTTTATGTCCTCCATCAAATGCAATACTCGCGCTCTCTGGCGTCTTATGACGACGCGGTATCACTTCCACCTCAATCTCGGCATTCGGATCTAGCACAATACTTCTAGAATTCAAAGTATGCGGATTGATTGGTGTGAGAAGAATCACAGACGTCTTCGGATCCACAATCGGTCCATTGGCAGACAGATTATAAGCCGTGGAACCCGTTGGCGTTGAGAAAATCATACCATCACATACGTAGGAATATAGATATTCCCCGTCGACATATACGGATAATTGAATCACGTTCAGTCCCTGTCCGGCGGAAATCACAATATCATTCAGAGCCTGTACACAAGGCTGTTTCCTACCATCTGCGTCCACGATATGACCACTCAGCATCATTCGTTCTTCTACACTATACTGATCCTGAAACAACCGTTCTAAGGCATCGAAAATCGTATCTTCATTCAGGTCACAAAGATAGCCCAAATGGCCGCGATTCACTCCGAGAAGAGGGATTCCACTTCCAAAGGTCATCTGCGCACTTCCAATTAACGTACCATCTCCTCCGACGGTCAAAATGCACTCTGTACCCTCCGGTACAAAAACCGACTCCTCATCTTCATTATCCGGGCTGACTGCGACTTCACACAGCCCGCCCCTTGTTTCAATTGCACTTTTAATGGATTCAATCAGATCGATATGTCGATCCAGCGATCTGGTTATGATTAAAAATTTTCTCACTATTTTTTATCCAAAGTACCATGAGCCTGTTCTACGATCTCATGTACCTGGTCCTCCCAAATGTTGTCTGTTCCTTCTTCTTTTCTAATGTAAATCAAGTATTCAATATTACCTTCTGGCCCTTTGATTGGTGAAAAGTCCAGATTTAATACAGAAAAGCCAATTGATTTTGAGAAATCAACGATTTTCTGAATAACTTCTTCATGTACCGCTTTATCTCTGACAACGCCCTTCTTTCCAACCTTTTCACGTCCAGCTTCAAACTGTGGCTTGATTAAGCAAACCATCTCGCCCTTGTCCTTTAACAATTCCTTTGCAGCTGGAAGCACCTTGGTAAGGGAAATAAAAGAAACGTCACAGGATGCAAAATCCAAAAGTTCTCCAATATCTTCCGGGGTAACGTAACGGATATTTGTCTTCTCCATACATACCACGCGTGGATCCTGACGCAATTTCCATGCAAACTGACCATAGCCAACATCTACAGAAAAAACTTTTGTTGCTCCATTCTGAAGCATACAATCCGTAAATCCACCCGTAGACGCTCCGATATCCATGCAGACCTTATCCTGCAGTTCCACACCGAAACTTGCCATTGCCTTCTCTAATTTCAATCCACCACGGCTGACATACTTCAGTTGAGCGCCCTTTACTTCAATATTTACATCTTCTGGAAAATTCGTTCCGGCCTTGTCTTCTCTTTGATTTTCCACAAAGACATTGCCTTCCATAATCATGATTTTCGCTTTTTCTCTAGAAGGCGCAAGTCCACGCTCCACCAGTAATACATCTAATCGTTTTTTACTCATATTAAAACTCTCTATCTATTTCTTATATTTCTAATACGTCTGGCAATCGAAGGCGCATCCATTTCCATACTTTCTAATAATGCATCTACTGCACCATGTTCTACGAAACGGTCTGGAATTGCAATATTTAAAATCTCTCCAGCATAATCCATCTTTCGTAAAACATCATTGACATGCTGTCCAAATCCACCGGAAAGAACATTTTCTTCCATGGTTACAATCAAATCATAAGATTCTTTCACCTGCGAAAGATATTCTGTATCTAATGGTTTTACAAATCTGGCATTGGTCAATGTCACTTCGATTCCCTCTTCTGCCAAGATATCTCGAACAGAAGTTGCTATCTTAACCATCGAGCCAACCGCATAAAGTAAAATCTTACTATGCTCTGCCGTATAGATTTCCTCAGACTTTCCAAGCTTGATTGGCGCTCGATATTCCTCTAATCCTTCATAACATGCGCCACGAGGATAACGAATGGCAATTGGGCCGTCGTATTTCAATGCGAATTTCATCATATCGGAAAGTTCCCATTTATTCTTCGGCGCCATAACAACCATGTTCGGCATCAAAGACAGGTATGACAAATCGAAAATACCCTGATGTGTATCTCCATCTGCACCAACTAAACCAGCACGATCGATCGCAAATACCACATGCAATTTCTGAATACATACATCGTGAATCATCTGGTCAAATGCACGCTGCAGGAAGGACGAGTATACCGCGAATACCGGTTTCATACCAGACACGGCAAGTCCTGCTGCAAATGTGACCGCATATTCCTCTGCAATTCCCACATCGAAGAAGCGGTCCGGGAACATATTTCGGAAACGTTTCAGCCCCGTACCATCCGCCATAGCGGCTGTGATCGCAACGACCTTGTCATCACGATCACCCATCTTTCTCATAACCGTTGAGAAAATATCCGTATAGGTCGGAGCGGACTTCTTCAGTGGAAGTCCCTTCTCTTTATCAAATGGTGCTGTTCCGTGGAATCTGGATGGATGACGTTCTGCCGGTAAAAATCCTTTACCCTTCTTGGTAAGAACATGTACGATTACCGGCCCATCATAATGTGTCGCCTGCTGAAGCACCGATACCAAAGCATCCAGATCATGACCATCTACCGGTCCTAAATACATGATACCCATCTCTTCGAAGATCATGCCTGGTACCATCAGCTGTTTGATACCATTTTTCGTATTTCGAA
Source organism: Lachnospiraceae bacterium AC2012 (assembly GCA_000702525.1). Taxonomy (GTDB): domain Bacteria; phylum Bacillota; class Clostridia; order Lachnospirales; family Lachnospiraceae; genus FD2005. Next base: position 248,471 of record JNIN01000001.1, on the reverse strand, counting down.
TCTTTGCAACAATACGATCTCCATAAACAGGAATCTTCTCCAGAGATGTCTGTATCTCATCCTTTAATTCTCGATAGTTCACGCTGGTTCGCATCTTGGAAAGCTGCTTTGACAAAGCGCCAACATTCTCACTAATCGACATATTATTGTCATTTAAAACAATAATAAAATTCTTTTTTAAAGCTGCAACAGAATTCAATGCTTCCCATGCAAGACCACCCGTCAGGGCACCATCCCCTATAACGGATATCACCTTATGATTCTGATGCTGCATCTCACGTGCCCATGCCATACCCAGTCCAACCGCAATCGAAGTGGAACTATGTCCGGTATTAAAAGCATCACACGGACTGTCTTCACGTTTTGGGAAACCACTCATTCCACCAAACATTCTAAGACTGTCAAAGCCATCCATTCTTCCCGTTAAAATCTTGTGTGTATATGTCTGATGTCCAACATCCCAGATAATCTTATCCTCTGGAAGATTGCAAATCAGATGGAGCGCCATCGTTAATTCTACACAGCCCAAATTAGACGCAAGATGCCCGCCTGTAACAGACAATTTATCAATCAGGAAATGTCGAATCTCCTCTGGTAATACAGCAAGCTCCTCTGACGTTAATTTCTTTATATCATTTGGTTTTTTGATTTTATCCAAAACCATAGTGTATTCCTCTACTTCTCGCGATATACTAAAAATTCCAATAATTCTGTTAAAAATGGATTTTCATATGGAAGGTCATTTAAAATCTCAATCGCTTCATCCGTAAGTCTCTTTACATCAGACTTTGAACGTTCGATTCCTTCAAATACCACGTATGTAATTTTATTATTCTTAATATCAGATCCGACTTCTTTGCCAAGCGTCTCTGTATCTGAAGTAACATCCAGAATATCATCCTGAATCTGGAATGCAAGGCCAATCTTCGATGCCACCTGTTCCATCAAGTCGACCTGTTCATCCGTTGCGCCAGCCAAAATAGCACCAATCATCATGGATGCCTCAATTAATGCACCGGTCTTCAACGCATAGATAAAATTTAAGCGATTTCTGGAAATGCCATTTTGCTGGTCTTCCTCAACGTCAACCACCTGTCCACCAATCATGCCATAGATACCGGCTTTCTTTGCAAGTACCTTTAATGCTCTTGGGATATTGGTATTTGTAGGATCTTCATCAAAAGCAAGGAACGCTGTTTCAAATGCATAATTCAACAATCCATCTCCAGCTAAGATTCCCATTGCTTCACCGAATTTCGCATGTGTTGTTGGTTTGCCTCGTCGAAGCATATCATTATCCATCGCAGGCAGGTCATCATGTACCAAAGAATAGGTATGGATCATTTCCATCGCTGCTGCAAATGGATAAATCGCCTTGCCATTGCCACCGAATAATTTATATGTCTCAAGCATTAAAATCGGACGAAGTCTCTTGCCGCCCGCCGTAACGCTATAATTCATAGCCTTAAACACATTTTTCTGATATCCGTGTGCTTCATCCGGAAGATATCGATATAGGAAACGCTCTACTTCCGCTGCCTTATAACTCATTTCCTCTTTCATTTCCATATTATCACCCCGCTAATTATTCATCTAATGGAGTCAAACCACCATCTTGTGTGAGTTTCATGACCTTCTTCTCCACGGTGTCAATCTTCTCACTACACTCCTTTAACTCCTTGATTCCATTCTCGTATAATTGAAAGGATTCCTCGAGAGAAACCTCAGGATTCTCCATCTTTGAAACGATTTCTTCTAATCGCTCCAAACTCTCTTCAATTGTTATTTTATTTTCTTCTGCCATGGGCTCTCCTCTGCAATACCAATTACCTTGACATCCAATTCACCCTCGCTCAGATAGATATGCATCTTGTCATCCATCTTCACTTGTGATGCTTTCGTAATATTCTGACCATCTTTCTCCAGGTAGGAATAACCTGCAGCCAGTCTTTTCACTGGGGAACTTCCTTCCAATCGACCGGCGAGTAACGCTGCACGTTTCTTCCGATTCTCCAGTTTTCGTTCCATTGCTACTTGCATCTTTCGCTCTAATTCCAGTAGCTTTACACGTCGTTCCTTCCCTTTATTCTCAGGACTCAACAATCGAATCGCTCGTGTAACATGGTCCACACGTTGCCTTGTCATCTCGATTTTCACTTCCATCCTTCTCTGCATACGCTCCTCAAAGCCCTGCAAAACAGAAAGCAAATCCTGATAATCAAACACCGCCAATTCTGCCGCTGCCGATGGTGTTGGAGCACGTAAATCCGAAACGAAGTCCGCAATGGTAACATCTGTTTCATGTCCAACCGCAGAAATCACGGGCGTCTCACATTGAAAAATAGCTTGTGCAACTTCCCTTTCGTTGAAAGCCCACAAGTCTTCAATTGATCCTCCACCTCGTCCGACAATCAGCGTATCCATGCCCATCTGGTCCATTACTTGAATACCATGAACAATGGACTCCACTGCTCCTTCACCCTGAACCAATGCAGGATATAAGACGATTTCAATATAGGGGTTACGTCGTTTTGAAATCTGTATAATATCACGAACTGCAGCCCCGCCAGGTGCAGTAATTACACCCAGCCTTCTGATATATTTCGGGATTGGTTTTTTGTACATGTCATCAAACATGCCCATTTCCAGAAGTTCTGCCTTTAATCTCTCGAACTCCTGATAAAGTAAACCCTGACCAGCCGGTTCAATTGATGTTGCGATTATCTGGTAATTGCCATATGGCTTATAAACCTCAATTCGACCTCGTACCTGAACCTTGTCGCCATCCTTCATCTGCGTATGAAGGCCTCGACGATTGCCACTGAACATCACGGCTTTCAACTGGCTCTTGGCATCTTTTAATGTGAAATAGATATGCCCGCTTTTATGATAAGTACAGTTGCTGACCTCTCCTTCTACACAGGCATTTTGCATCTTGGGATCGTCTTCAAATAGAAAACTGATATAGCCTGTGATTTCACTAATGGAATAGATCTTTTCCTGTTTCATTATTTTACCTTAGCTAAAACTCCATTTACAAAAGAAGCGGAATTATCAGATCCATATTTCTTTGCAATTTCTACTGCTTCATTGATTGCAATTGCCGGACTTAATTCCTCATATTTCATCTCATATGTGGCAAGGCGAATAATGCTTAAGTCAACCTTGGACATACGGTCTGTGGACCATTTCTCCGCTGCTGCATTAATTGCCTCATCGATTTCTGTCTTATGAGCAATAATATCGTTGCTCTTTTTTTCGATTTCTTCACGATTCGCGCCAAGATTGGATTTCTCACCAAGGAAATTCTCCATCTGCTTTGGCATCTCATCTGCATCATGAAATTCACTTTGGAAGATCATTTTAAAAATTTCTTCTCGAATCTGTCTTCTGGTCATATATATACCTTTCTTTCCTTTGAATAAGCATAAAATAAGGGTGTCTTACGACACCCTACATTATACATGAAAAATTGTAGAAACAAAAGTCTCTTAATCGTTTGCACTTACAGAAACTGTTGCGATATGAACATCCACATCAGATACTTTCTTGCCTGTCATGTTCTCAACAGTTGTTCCAACCTTCTCCTGAACCTGTTCGCATACTGCTGGAATTTCATATCCATAATCTAAAATCAAGCTTAACTTGATTACAAGGTCATCTGCCGCATTCACAGCTACATGTACACCCTTAGATAATCTATTCGCTCCCGCCTTACTAATCACGTTATTTGTAAGATTGCCAGCAAGTGCATTAACACCTTCTACTTCTGTTGCTGCTAAACCAGCAATGATGGCAATAACTTCTTCTGTCACATTCACATTTTCATTAATTGAAAAACCTTTTTTTGCTTCAGCCATAATTGGTACCTCCAAAAAGATATATTGCCATTATAACAGACTGATTTTAAAAATTCTACATTTGTGACAATAAGTTTACCATTTCAATCGCAGAAAGTGCACAATCATATCCCTTGTTTCCTGCTTTTGACCCGGCTCTTGCAATCGCCTGCTCAATATTCTCCGTTGTGACAACGCCGAAAAGCACCGGTACGCCCGTTTCCAGTGACACCTGCGCAACGCCCTTGGAGACCTCATTACACACATAATCATAATGGCTGGTCTGTCCACGAATCACGGTTCCCAGCGCAATCACGGCGTCATATTTCCCAGACTCTGCCATCTTCTTACAAACCATTGGAATCTCAAATGCCCCAGGCACCCAGGCAGCCGTAATATCCGACTCCTCCACGCCATGTCGCACCAGTCCATCCACGGCGCCTCCCAGAAGTTTATTTACAATGATTTCATTGAAACGTGACGCTACAATTCCAACTTTCATCCCTTCTTTTGCAACTACATTACCCTCTAACAACTGAATTTCTCTCATCTTTTTTCCTCCTAAATATCTAACACTCTAAGTATCTGTTTTCCCTTCTATTTCGCGTATTATTAAACGACGATCTTCTTAAAAATGTGCCCCATCTTATCCTGTTTTGTTTTTAGATAAAAAGCATCATATGTTTGCGGTTCGATTTCAATCGGAACACGCTCTGTAATCTCAATTCCAAAATCACTTAATCCATATACTTTCTCCGGATTGTTTGTAAGCAAGCGAAGCGAATGAATCCCCAGATCTTTCAAAATCTGTGCGCCTACCCAATACTCTCTTAAATCGGGAGCAAAGCCGAGTTTCACATTGGCCTCCACCGTGTCATATCCCTGTTCCTGCAATGCATAGGCACGAATCTTATTCAGAAGCCCTATCCCGCGCCCCTCCTGTCTCATGTAAAGAAGAACACCACGTCCTTCACGTTCGATCTGTTCCATGGCACGTTGCAACTGTAATCCACAGTCACAACGAAGCGACCCAAAGGCATCGCCCGTCAGGCATTCCGAATGCACTCTGCAAAGTACCTCTTCTCCACTGGCGATATCCCCTTTCACCAAAGCAATATGATGTTCTCCTGTGATGTCATTGCTATATCCAAACATCTGGAAATCGCCATACTGCGTTGGAAGATGCGCATCCGCCTCTCTCTTAACATGCTTTTCATGAACCCGGATATAATCCTGCAGCTGCTGAATCGTAATATAGGTCATATCTTCCTGCAGAGACAGCTTCTGTAATTCCTCCGTACGCATCATCGTTCCGTCCTCACGCATGACTTCACAACAGACTCCCACCTCCGGAAGCCCCGCCAGTCGACAGAGATCTACCGTAGCCTCGGTATGCCCATTTCGAACAAGTACGCCACCACGCTTTGCAACCAGCGGGAAGACATGTCCCGGTCTCCGAAAATCGGTAGGAACACTCTTAAGATCTGCGCAGGCTCTCATCGTAAATGCGCGCTCCTCGGCCGAGATTCCCGTAGTCGTTTTGACGTGATCAATCGCGACGGTAAATGCCGTCTGATGATTATCGGTATTCTCTGAAACCATCGGTGGAAGACCTAATCGAGCGGCATGTTCCTCTGACATTGGTGTACAGATCAGTCCTCTTGCCATGCTCGCCATCTTGTTGATATTTTCTTTCGTTGCATATTTTGCAGCACAGATCATATCCCCCTCATTCTCTCGATTCTCGTCATCGCTGACTAGAATCACTTTCCCCTGCTTCAAATCTTCCAATGCTTTTTCGATTGTTCCATATACAAATTCTTCCATCTTTCTTCTCCCATCCTTTTTTTCTATGATTCCTATATCGATAATTCCTACCATTCCAATGCCTCTAGCATCTCATAGGTAAGGCCTGCGTTCTCATTTCCTTCCGACTTTTTCAAACCAAGCAATCGTTCGACATATTTTCCGATCACATCATTTTCAAGATTTACCACATCTCCAACGCTTCGCTCTTTCAGCGCCGTTTGTGACCTCGTATGTGGAATGACAGAAACAAGAAATGTGTCTTCTTCCACTGCCGCCACTGTCAGGCTGATGCCATCGATGGCAATCGAACCCTTCGATACGATGTAACGCAGAATTTCCTCTTTCGCACGGATTTGGTACCAGATTGCATTTCCTTCCGGACGAATCGACACGATCTCACCGACACCATCGATATGCCCCGAAACGATATGACCTCCAAATCTTCCATCACAAGCCATTGCCCGCTCAAGATTCACAACAGAGCCCTCTCGCATCGCCTTCAAACTACTTCGTCTCACGGTCTCTGCCATGACGTCCGCCTCAAATCCATCCGCCAGGATTTTTGTCATGGTCAGGCATATTCCATTCACCGCAATACTGTCTCCAAGTTTCGTCCCCTGCAACACTTTCGATGCTGCAATCTGGATTGTCCCGGACTCCCCTTGTAAATAAATTGCCTTAACAAAACCTGTCTCTTCTACGATTCCTGTAAACATCCTTATGCCCTCCTGTAACAGAGTTTCAAGTCCTCGCCGATTCTCTCAACCGACTGGAAATGATACTGCTTCGCGTCCATCACTTCGCTCACACCAATGCCACCAACCGGAGACGGTGCTGTCCCACCAAAAACTTTCGGTGCAAGATAGATCTGGATTTCATCCACAATATCCTCTCGAATGGCGGAATCATTCACACATCCGCCTCCCTCAATCAGAACACTGTCAATCCCGCGTTTTCCCAATTCTTGCATCAACGCTGTAAGCGAGAGATGTTTGGTATCGGGATTCTTTGGAACTCCCAAAATCTCCACTCCCGCGTTTTCTAATGCCAATCTCTTCTCTCGCAAACTATCCGCATCTAGAAATTCTTCTGAAGTAACCACAATCGTTGGAACTTCTCCTGCTGTTTTCACAAGCGTTGCATCCAATGGAATCCGAAGCTTTGCATCCAGAACGATTCGAATGGGATTCCTTGGATGCTCCCTATATCTTGCCGTAAGACTTGGATCATCGGATAAGACCGTCTGAATCCCGACCAGAATTCCCATGCATCGATGCCGCAGGAAATGTACATCTTCCCTCGACTTCTCGCAGGAAATCCACTTTGATTTCCCGGTCTTTGTCGCTATTTTCCCATCCAGTGTCTGTGCGTATTTTAAGAATACATAGGGTGTTTTCTTCGTAATATAGTGAAAGAAAATCGGATTTAATGCATCGCACTCCTCTTTCAAAAAGTCCTCTACCACTTCCACGCCATAACTCTGTAAAATCCGCACGCCTCGTCCACTAACCAGCGGGTTCGGATCTCTAGAACCGATCACCACTCTTGCAATCTTATGTTCCAAAATTGCCTCGGTGCATGGAGGTGTTTTCCCACGATGGCAACACGGCTCCAGTGTTACATAGAGCGTCGCTCCCATGGCATCCTCCTTATTCTGAAGCGATGCAAAAGCCTCGCGTTCTGCATGTTTGCATCCGTACTTTCGATGATATCCAGAACCGACCATTCGACCATCCTTCACAATGACCGCACCGACTAACGGATTGGGGTGCACATATCCCTCTCCGAGTTTTGCCAGTTCTATGGCTCTTCGCATATACTTCTCATCTTCTAAATTTGTCATACATTGTCCCCCATCCAATCAAACTGTAACGATGTGCTGTAACATTTCCATAAAAAAACCCCGCCAAATATGGCGGGGCACAAAAAACAGATAGATCGATAGCTATAAAAAAACTCCGAACGCCAAAAAGCGCTCGGAGCAAACGATACGATCTCTATCCTCATCTTCTTCCATCCAGACTATACTGTCGGCATCGGAATTTCACCGATTCATGCATTACGCTCGCGGGCTTTACCGCCGGTAGGGAATTGCACCCTGCCCCGAAGATATGAAATTTATACACCTAGAGTAGTATACTTGCGTATCTACGTCAAGGTTTATTATTGTTGAAACCGAAATAAATCTTCTGACACAGGATCTCCCAGAAAGTTTTGCATCATTTCTTCGTCCATGGCACGAATGGCCTTTGACGCATCCCGTTCTCCAAATTTTGTCTCGATATAGGATTTAATCATACGAACCGCACCATCGATTCCTGTATGACTCGTATTTAAACAAAGGTCATAATCCGAAGCCTGATCCCATACTCTACCCGTATAGAATTTGTAGAAACGACGACGCTTATCATCTACATCATCCATCAGGCGGCCTGCACTCCAACGATCCAGCCCCTGCTTCATCATGGTTCTACTGATACGATCCTTTACTTCCGCATGTAAAAATACGGAAACGACATCCGGATAATTTCGATATATATAATTCCCGCAACGTCCAATCATAACAAAATTATCCTCTGAAGTAAGCATGCGAAGCTTCTCATAAATCTGCTTTCCAAATTCCGGCGTTTCCCCGGAATCGGAAACCGGATAGAGACTCTTCGTCGGACGTTCTTCGAAAAAGCTTTCCACTTCCTCATAGATTTGAAGCTCTTTTGCCCTTTCGATCATTCTCTCTTTATCAAATAATTTTAAGTTATACATCTGCGCTAATTCTTCCGCGACTTCATGCGCAGCGCTTCCACATTCTCTCTCAATCGTTATGATCATAACTTATCCCCTTTTTCTCATTTTATTCATCTAAAATTGAAAACTGGTTTCGACCTCCGGACTTGGAATGGTATAGACCATTATCCGCCCTTTTAATCGCATCCTTAAAACTCTTATCCTGCGGTTTAAAATGTGTAAATCCAATCGAAACGGTTGCATTTACAATCTTTCCCTTCGATGAAATCGAAAGGTCCTCAAAGGATTCAAATACCTTCTCCGCAAGAAGATATAAACCATCCTTTGATACCGCATCATATACACCAACAAACTCGTCACCGCCCCAACGGATTAAGGTATCCGTGGCGCGCATATTTTTCTTCATGACTCGAACAACCTTCTTCAAGACCTCATCTCCAGCATCATGACCATAGGTATCGTTGATTCCCTTAAATTTATCGACATCCAAAATCATAATCGCAGGACTGACTCCCGTCTTCTTGTATTCCTCGAATTTCTCTTCCAGGAATCGATTGCCGAATTTTCGATTATTCGCCTTCGTAAGCTCATCCACATGTGCTTCCGTTCGAAGGATCTTCTCCGTTCGAAGGAACAGGCGTCGATCATTTCCAATAATGAAAAACATACCTAGTCCAAAGAGAACCACAAACATCGTCGTAATCAAAGCAATCATACGATAAACTGCCGGCTGATTCTCCTTCTCCGTCTCCGAAACAAATTCCACAATTTCATGTGCCGGAATGCCCATGGAAATCACCCATTGATAATCTTCATACCATTTACTGTAAACAATTTTCTTACTAATCAAATCGCTCTGGTATTCCTGATACCAATACGTCGTATAGACTTCTCCATCCGCCTTGATTCCATCCAGCATCGCCTGGTTATAGGCATTATCCTTCTCATCCAGTGTCTCTGTGGAAATCGTTTTCCCTTCGATCTCCGGATTTCCCGGATGTACCAAAACGGTTGCAAAATCATTGCCTCCCTCCAGATTGTCAATTCGCTCAATCCAGAGATATTCCCCGTCCTGATACTTTCGAACCTTGATTTCTCCAGCCAGTTCATTTAGAAGTTTCGTCTCCACATACTCCTTAGAGATACCATAAACACAGGAAATGTTACCGTTCTTAATCAGTGTGGAATAGGCCAATCCCTCGGTCAGTGCGTCAACATCACCTGTGTACTCAATCTGCGATAATGCACCCGCAGCATAGAGCACCTGATTGGTCGACGCATCGATAATGATATAACTGAAACAATCACAAAGTGCAACACTGTCAAAATAATTTGACAGACCTTCCCCGTAATCACCATAGGCGATTGCATATTCCTTGGCTTTCGTCTCGGACTGTGTCATCAACTCCGTATAATATTCATCCGCCTCAGAACGCTTCAAGTCAATTGTCGCAATGAAATTATTCACAGAATCCGATAAAGATTGTTTCCGCGTCTCCAATTCCGTAACATACATCTGCTCTGAATAGATGTTTTGCATACGACGAATTCCCAATATGAAGAAGGCGACACAAACAATAGCCGTAACAGCAATAAGAAATACTGCTGACGCGCGGCCTTTTAGAATAGACTTCTTATTTTTCATAACTTTTCTCCCAAAATAGTTTTCACCTTTATATTAATATATCACTCTTCGCCTTTTTTGTGATTCAAAATATTGCACAAATCGACAATATGTCATGAACTTTTTGTTAAATTAACAAAATTTATACCAAGTGTGCTACAATTGCTATAGGATAGGTATTTGTCTACAGTGAAGGGGAGTTGAGTCTATGACAAGGGAATCTACAAACAAAAATTATCTTCCGCCGTTTATCACGCAGGGACCAATCTATTTTGATCCGGCTGAAACAGAGCATCCATTATTTCGTTACGACGACCGTTGTACTGGAATTATCGCCATTTATACCAGTAGAAAACTAAATACGGATTACATCGGAAATGTTACGCTGGATGGAGCGAAAATTCACCACTGCTTCTTTCTGCATCCCGTCGATGCCAATATGCCGGACGATCAGGACATCCTATGCATTCCCGTACGCGGAAGAGTCGGCTATAACTCCTCACACACGCTCGTTCTCAGTACGTTTCGTGACGCAGAGGGAAATATCACCGAGGATATGACCCTTCACGTACGAGGGGTGAATTATGCCAATTTTCAAAAGGATCCTAGAACCATTCACGAAGACAATGTTGCCTTAAACGCTGCCAGAGAAAGCTTTGTTCTCTTAAAAAATTTTGAATCTGTATTACCGATGCCTCCAAAGGAGACATTAAATATATTCGGAAGCGGATATGCGAATTTTCGTACGCATTCCTTCCACAATGAAGTTATTGGTCGCTCTACACCAACCCTGGAAGAAGCAATTGAAAAAAGTTCCTTCCAGCTAAATGAAGAACTGGATCGTTTCTTTCACATACCTTCTGACAGAACACCGGATCGTATGATTTTTAATCATGCAAGAAATCTGTCCGAATATGGCATCATGATCATTTCCAGACCGTCCTTACGTGGACGCGACGTGCGCCCGATTCCTGGAGAATACTATCTGACACAGGAAGAAGATGCGCTTCTTCGTATGATTTGCCATATCTTTCCAAAGACCATTGTCATCCTGAATACGGCATATCCCATCCATCTGGAATGGATGAAAAAATATGATGTAAAGGCCCTTCTCTATGCAGGACTTCCCGGACAGGCAGGCCCCGAAGCGCTTTTAGATATCTTAAGTGGCAAAGAATGCCCTTCCGGAAAGTTGACAGATACCTGGTGCTACAATTTCGATGATTATCCGGCGAGTGCCAATTTCTACCGTGGAGATCCCATCAATCCCGAAGATGATACCTGGATTGAAACATGCTATGAAGAGGGAATCTATACCGGATATCGATACTTCTCCACCTTCACAAACAAGGAGGACTGTGTCGCTTACCCATTCGGATTCGGACTTTCCTATACAGCATTTACTATTTCGCCAATCTTCTTTAATCCGATTAATCGTGTGTTACTTGTCAATGTCAAAAATGTTGGCAAGGTAGCCGGCAAAGAAACGGTCGAAGTATACGCTACATTTCCTGGAACGATACAATCTCATCCTACGAAACAATTAATTGCCTTCCAGAAAACAAATGAGATTCTTCCAGAGGAATCCGAAGAAGTTGCGATCCGTATCCCGCTTCGAAATCTATCCACCTTTGTAAGCGCTCAGAATGCATGGTTCTTGGAATCCGGAACGTATCAGTTTTTCGTTGGAAACTCTATTCAAAATCTCCTTCCAGCAGGAGATTTCACAAACGAAGAACCTCGATTAATCAAGCAAATGGTTTATCATCTCACGCCTTCCGGTTCCTATCGTGTACTAAATCCCGGAACCAACGAGACGATTTCCGGTGATCATACACGCATTTTATCGGAAGATACCGCTTTTAAAGTAAAGATTAATCTGCAGCGAGAAAACCTGCTTATGGCCAATATGGTGGCTGCTTCCCGCCCGGAAATAAAAGATCATAATATCCAGTGGGAAGATGTCCTAAAGACACCGACGCTCATCAGCTCCTTTGTGGACCAGATGACGGAGGAAGAATTGATTGATTTCCTTATTGCATTGAAACCACAGGAAACGCTTACCAAGAGAAATCACGTTCTCTCTCTTCCAGAGAACAAGCGGCTGGGAATCCCATCCTTTAAGCTCTGTCCTGGAAACAATGGGATCACGAATAATTTCCCGACGGTTTGTATGCCTTCCGCCCTGAATCTGGCACAAACATTCAATCGCTCCCTGATGGAAGAAGTGGGATATTGTATCGGGCTGGAGGCATATCGGGCAGATATCCATATGCTGGAAGATACATCGCTCAATGTACACCGCATTCCATTATCCGGTTCGAATGTCGATTCCCTCTCCGAGGATCCCTATGTCACCGGTATTATGCTGATGTATAAAATTCGTGGCTTACATCGTGCCAATATAAAGAGTTGTATCGGTCATGTGCTTTGTGCCAATAGCGAGACTTGCCTCGGAAGCCGCATCGTACTCGCCGATGAGCGAACGATTCGCGAGCTCTACTTACGTCCTTATGACATCCTGTTTCGCGAAGAAAAGCCAGATGCGATTCTTGCGAGTAACACGATTTTAAATCACCATATGTGCGGTTCCTATCGAATCCTACTCGAGGGAGTTTTACGAAAGGAACTGGGATTCAACGGATTTGTTTTGACCGGCACCAATGATGTCAGCATTCAAGGTGTCAACTCCCTGATGGCTGGTGTATCAACCGTCATCACAGATAATGACAAACAATATCGCCTCCTAAAAAGCGAAATAGAGACTGCCATACGAGCTGGCAGCCTCTCCATACAAATTCTACGAATCTTAGTAAAGCGCATGTTATTATCGCTGAAATAAAGTCTCCTTCGTTGAGACAATTTTATCTGCAATACTGACAATCCAGGCCTCACGGCAACGTGGGACCTTGGTGATTGTCAATGGCCACATATGACTGTAGATAATATTCTGTTCTTTTTTCGTCAGTTCAAAGTCTTCCTTCGCATTCGAAAGCGCAGCCGTCGGATGATAAAATCCATGCAGCGGGCCTTCATGACTATGCCAATCATAAAGGAAATAATCATGCAACATCGCACCACGAATCAGTTCTTCTTCACTCACCCGGATATGCAAAAACTCTTTTAATCGAAAGCTTGTCTCTGCAACACTATAACAATGATAATAGGTGGAAATACGACCGTGCTGTGTGAAATTTTTCATCTCTTGCGTTCGACCAGCATCCTTGACCTGGTCGATCAACTGCAAAAATGCTTCTTGCTTTTCCGCTTTCATCCTTGACCCCTTGACGTAAACAATAGTCTAACTGTACAACACGAATATCGTACACCCAAATCGGGACTAATGTGTGTTTTCTTTCTTTCTTTTTCGTAAATTTTTTATTTCTTTTATCTTATCAAGCTCTCTTACGTTCAATACCATGTTTTTCATACGAACACCAAGTTTGGATGGATTTGGCCCACGGAATTTCATATTTCTCAGCGTATTAATCTGACGGAAATTCAATCGGCTGACATATTCTCTCGCACGCTCCGTCAGCTGGTTCTCCGTAATTCCATGTTCAATCGTAGCATAGGCATATTGCATCTTTGCATTCATGCTCTCTTCCGCGCCTTCCACCTTATTGAGAAGGTCGGTAAGGTTGGAAACGGTAAGCACGATATCTGCAGCAAATACAGCCATAAATAAAAGCGCCATAATCTCATTTGCGATAGGGCTTATATAGCCTTCTGCACGAAAGGTCATAGGAATAATCTTACGTACAACCAAAACTCCTGCCACTCCAAATCCGAGCGATGCCGGAAGACAGATACGTCCCTGGAAATTCAACGGCATATCCGAATAATCCCACCATGCAGCATGGAACACACGCTCTAACACATAGGAAGTCAATAATTCCATAATGGCAGATCCTACCATACAAATCAAAAAGATTTTCCATTTCTCAATGGAATTATAGGCATATCCATAGTCATTGATGATATGACCAAAAATAATCACACAAAATGTCGCGCCAAACCCATAGATCGGGCAGACCGGGCCAAATAAGAAACCACGGTTCTGCCATCTATGTTCTTTTACCGTGCAATAGGTACATTCATACAACCACCCGATACAACTAAAAATCATAAACTCATTAAAAATTCTCGCAATAAACATGTAAACGCCCTCTGTCTCCCCTACTTCAGTCTAGCCTTTAAAACAACCGGATTGTGATCGGAATTAACGAAGCCAAGATCCTGTGTCTCTACCGAACTTACTTCGATATTGTTCGATACAATATAACCATCAATAATGAAATACTGGAAAGTGTCCTGATCTGCACCTGCATATGGCTGATCAAGCGAACGACAGCTTGGCACATCACTATCCATCAATAGATTAAAATCATCTCCAAAATCAGATGCATTAATCACACCTGGCTCCCACATACCTTCGTTGATTGGGAAATCCGATTCCACATTAGAGAAAATCTGATTGAAATCGCCTGCTGCAATGACATAGTTTCCAGCATCCACTTCCTCCTGCAAAACTTCGAGAAGCATCGCTGTCTGCTGTGCCTTTCCTTCGCCGGAATCATAGGCTTCCAGATGTAAATTCACAATGACAAGTTCCTGGTCCGTATCCGCAAGATCGATACGATTTACCGACAGACATCTCTTCAGATTGCCCACACGATATGGCCATGTAAATGGATTTGGTAACTGCAGTCTTGTAGATTCCGTAAAATCCACTTTACTTGTCGTCAAAATACCCGCATTCACGGTACCAATCGGTGGGATTGGATATGGAATAAATAAGGATCGATAGTTATATGCAAAGGTATTACTAACATTTCCCATAGATTGCACAATACTGTCTGCTTCATCCACCCAATTACTACGAAATGCACTCACATCCACTTCCTGGAACATCGCAATATCCGGATCAATAGCAGAAATCTCTGCATTGATGCCTTCCATATTTTCCAGCGTCAGCTCTTTATCTGCTGTCTTTACACCAGAACCGCCATCCATGAAAAAGTCCGCCGTTTCCCCGAGGCATCCATAACCGATATTCCAGGTTAAAACGGTAAGGTCATCTCCTACCTGCATCGTTTCGGAACCACTACCCTGCACCTCTAAAGCTTCTTCCTCATCCGGCTTATACTCCGTAACCGTTAATACTACAACGAGTACGATAGCCAATGCTAAGACTGCTCCAATCAAGCCAAATACGCCCTTCACAATCTTCTTCCAAAGTGGACGTTTCTTGCTTTCCTTCCTCTCTTTTTCCATACTGATTCCTCCTACTTCTTTAATGCGCCAGGCAATTCACGAATATCCTGTAAATGAATAACATCTGCATCGACCTCTCCAAAACCATATGCAGCATGTATAAATTCACCACCGGCTTTCATCGTAGCCTCATAGTCACCCTGAATATCACCAACATAGATATATCGTTCCAAATGATTTCTCTCTGCTAATAGACGAATATTCACATCTTTCGTTTCTTTGTTATCTCCATAACATGCAAAATCCGTAATATAGCGATGGAAATCATAATAATCCAGAAATGCTTCTATATAGCCGCTTTGACAATTGCTCACAATATAGAGCGGGTATTCTTTCGAAAGCACTTGAAATGTTTCTTCTACCCCCTCATAAACCGTAGCTCCATGCTCTCGCAAATACGCATTCTCGTAGACCATACACTCTTCCATAATCTGGTCCTGCTCATCCTCTGGAACTTCCGGAAATAAACGGTCTGCGATGTCCTTCATCGTAAGGCCCATCACCGATTCCAAGTCTTCCTTCGTCAATTCCTGCTTCTGAACATTGGCATGCTTCCTAAGAACTTCCGACCATGAATCCGCAACTTCTTTGGCGGAATCCCAGAGAGTTCCATCCATATCAAAAATAATTCCTGTCTTCATATCTCTCCTACTCAATTGCTCACGTAAACCTTTTCGTATATTAGGTTACCACATCTTTTGAAACGAGTCATCTAGATTAAAAAATGACATAAAAAAAGCAGACCCTTTGGCCTGCAGAACTAGGATATAAAATATATTTAAAACGAAAATGGATTTGCATGAAACTTTGCAAAGTTTCTAGCGCTTTCATTTACGATTCTAAAAAAGCTTTTTAACATACGAACTTCCTTTCTCATATCCACTCTATGACAACGAATCAGTATTTCTTAATTCCTGCATTATTCTACTCCGTATAATGGAAAAAGGCTTGCCAAAAATAACAATTTTGGCAAGCCTTTTTTGTGCAATTTTAATACTATTCTCCGTACTTCTTCTCAAATTCGCGAATACGTAATGGTT
Source organism: Lachnospiraceae bacterium AC2012 (assembly GCA_000702525.1). Classification (GTDB taxonomy): domain Bacteria; phylum Bacillota; class Clostridia; order Lachnospirales; family Lachnospiraceae; genus FD2005. The sequence goes on along the minus strand of JNIN01000001.1, from coordinate 232,137 downwards.
GTTCAAAATAGAATCCCTGGTATGTCTTACATCCCATCTTTTTTAACATTTCAAATTGTTTCTGTGTCTCTACACCTTCCACAATCACATCCATATCCAATCCAAGACCCATCTTGATTACGGATTCCAAAACCACTCTGCCGCGCTTACTACATTCCGCCCGAAGAAGGAAACTCATATCCACTTTCAATGCATCCAGCGGCGTTGTGCTGATAATACCAAGAGAAGAATATCCCTTGCCAAAATCATCCACTGTCACAAAGAAACCAGCCTCCCTCAATTTCTTAATATGATTGGACTGATCTTCAAAATCACCGATAATCGCTTCTTCTGTAATCTCTAAACGTAATTTTGAATAATCCACCGCATAGCGATCCATCAGGCCACATAACGTCTTATACACATCGATATATGCAAAATCATGCGGAGCAAGATTTACAGACAGATACAGATCCTCATATTTCGTATCTTTCCAAATCGCCAATTGTTCTACCGCCTGTTCCCAGATTTCCTGATCCAATTGTGCAATCATACCTGCATCTTCCAGAATCGGAATAAACTTATCCGGTGCGACGATACGACCATCCGGATGCACCCAACGGGCCAATGCTTCCGCACCTACTAAATGACCTTCTTTATCCACTGCCGGCTGCAGAAAAATCTCGTATTCATGATCACCAATCGTATGATGGAAGGAACGAATCACACCTTCTCGATAAAGCAAACGATCCTGTAAAATCTGGTCAAACCATACGGCCGTATTCAGATTCTTCTCCCTTGCCTCCATAAGTGCCATCACAGCGCGATCATACATTGCTGAAAACGGAAGATTCTTCGTCGTCACCTGATAAATACCCACATTAATCATGACATCGTAAATCGATTCCCGTAATGTCTTCTGTAAATCCAAAACCATATCATCCAGAGTCTTCTGATTAAACAGAGATTTCGGCATGAATAGGGCAAACTGATCGGACATCAAGCGAGCACTCTTAATCATCTCGGAATTTACATTATCCTTAATAATTCCGGTAATCTCCAAAAGGATTTCATTTCCTTTCTGGAAACCGAACAACTCATTTATAATATTAAATTGCTTAATATCCGCAGCGATAATCAACCACTCTTCTTCTGGATGTTCCTCTAATAGCTTTCGACTCTGTCTGCTATATCCATCCCAGTTCAAAAGTCCGGTCAAAACATCATGATCTCTTGCATAGTCCTCGAGGTCTTCCAGCTTTCGTTCATCCATAGATGCGATCTCTTTTTCGGTTGCTGGCGTTTTTGTAATACATTCAATCACAAGTGGAATCTCTCCGACGTGATCCAATTCCAAAACGATTGGATTCGATTGAATATGATACAGATAATCCTCATGCAATTCTTCTTTTTCTCTCCGGTGTCCACTGATACAAGCCTTATAACTGCTACAATTTTCGCATCGCTTACCGGAACACCATACCTCAAAACAATCCTTATCATATTCAATCCCATCGTCCGTAAGATGAATCACTTTACACTCGGTAGGATCGACAACACGAATCAAATCATAAAGAGATGATGATTGTTCCACAAATTTTTTTAATTCCCCCACAGTATATTCGACATTTTTCATTTCAATCACCCCAATAATGTCACTTATTCCAAAGACTCCTCCAATGCATCTGCCAGTTTTTCCAGTTCCTGATAAGATGCTTCATCCAACGCAGATTTTATACTAACGATTGGTTCTAACACTTCCATATCCTTCATGGAATCTAAGATTTCACGCATTTTACGTCCACTCACTGCTGCCCAGGAACCATTTTCTATCAATCCGACTTTTCTACCGGAAAGATTATGATTCTTTAAATCAACCAAGAGCGTATGCATCGTATCGAAAATCTCTGCATTATAGGTTGCACTTGCAAATACCAACGTTCCATATTGGAAAGCTCGACTCACCAATTCCGATGGATGCGTCTTAGAAGTGTCAAACACTCTGACATCCTTGATTCCTTTTTCCGCCAGTTTTGTTGCCAGCACATCTGCAGCATTTGCTGTATTTCCATAAATAGAACCATAGAAAATGGCAACCGAATCCACCTCCGGTATATATCCAGCCCACTTTGTATAGCGTCCAATGATCTGATACAAGTCACGTCTCCAAATATGTCCATGAAGTGGCAATAACATCTTAATATCCAATGCCTTCGCCTTATTTAATAGGGCGGTTGTCTGTGCACCGTATTTTCCAACGATATTGACATAATATCTACGTGCTTCATCCGCCCAATCACGTTCCCAATCAACTTCATCTGCGAAAATATTACCGCTCATCGCACCAAAAGAACCGAAAGCATCTGCACTGAATAAAGCACCCGATGTCTTATCATACGTGACAACGACCTCTGGCCAATGCACCATCGGAGCAGCAACAAATGTTAATTCATGCTTTCCCAATTTCAAATCATCGCCATCTTTTACTGCAATCGTACGTCCCTCTAAATCAAGTCCAAAGAATTGATGTATCATCTGCAACGCCTTTGCCGTTGCGACGATCTGAAGATTTGGATATTTCGAAATCAACTGTGGGATGCAGGCACAATGATCCGGTTCCATATGCTGTACCACCAGATAATCCAGTATTCTACCGGAAAGCGCAACTTCCAGATTCTCAAAAAACTGTGCCGATACAGACTCATCCACACCGTCCATCAGAGCTGTCTTCTCATCTAAAATCAAATAATTGTTATAAGACATTCCATCCGGCAAAGGATAAACATTCTCAAATAATTCGATTCTACGGTCAGATGCTCCTAACCAAACAATATCTTCTGTCACTTTTCTAGTATTATGCATTCTCAGTTCCCCCATTTCTCGATATGCGTATTATATTTCTCATTATAGTGATTCTGTATTATCTATTCAACTGCTCTCGATGGTTTAACTTGCCAGGTCTCTTCTCTCAAAAACAAAAAATCCAGAGCCAATAAAGGCAAGCGATACCAGGATTGCCGTAATCAGCGATTCCATCGACGGTTCCACACCCGTAAAAATCTCCGATGCATTCGCGTAGGAATACGGACCTAAAAACAGATAATCCTCGATATCCGGAACCACTTTTCCCAGTAAATCATAGAAATAAAAGAATAGGGTTATCCCCAGTCCCAATCCTATCTTACTCTTGCCGGACATGGCAGAAATACCAAAACAAATCGCCGCAATCTCCATCGTCATCCCTAACTGCCGCAGGATAAAAGCCATAAATTCTTCTGGCACTTCCTCCTCCAGATAAAGAAATCCTGCAAGATAAAACAGTGCACAAAGCATTGCAAAACATACCAGTAAAATCCCAACACAAAGAAGCTTTGAAAAAAGCACCTTCGAACGGGATACCGGCAAGGAAAAGAGAAATTCCCCGGAATGCTGCTCTTCCTCTTTCGAAATGATATCGATTGCCAGCATCGCTGCGAACATGCCACCGCCTAGTCCATGCACGGTACCGACTTCCGTTGCAAAATATCCTGTTAATGTTGCAATGCTAAGTGTACTCATACCAAAGGCATCAGAAAAAGCTCCCATATGCGAAAACATATCCGCCATATCTCTCATATCTGCTTCCATACTCTGGTACAGTAAAATACAAAAAAGCCCCATCATCCCTACCGCAACGGACCAGATCAAAAAGGTCTTCCGGTTTCCTCTGATTTCTTTTAATAGAATATATCTCAATGCTATTCCCCCGCCTGTTCTTCATAGAATTTTAGAAATGTATCGTCATCGATTCCGACAGACTCCAGCATCGACAGACGTCCCTCGCGCATAATCGCTGCGTGTTTACAATATTTATTCACTTCGGATAACACATGTGTCGACAAAAGACAGGTCGCCCCTTCTAAAACATAGGCATTCACCAAATCGAAAAATGTCTTTTGCATCAAAGGGTCCAAGCCCCCTGTCGGCTCATCGAATACAAATAGTTTCGGTCGATGCTGCATCGCACAGACGATACTGACCTTCTTTCGATTGCCATAAGATAGTTGTCGAATTCTCTTATTTCGGTCCACTTTCAATCTCTCACAAAGTAGCTCCGCCTCTTTCGAACAATCCACCCCTCTTACGTCCGCAGCATATCGGATGACATCCTTTACTTTCATCGCATCATAAAACCACGCTTCGGAAGGCATATAGCCAACATTTCTTAGAATCTCTTCCCGGTCCTTCACGCCATCCATCCCCAGTATTTTCATGCTGCCGCTATTCACTCTGAGAAACCCCAGCATCGAACGAATGGTAGTAGACTTACCCGCTCCATTCGGACCTAGAAAGCCGAAAATATCACCCTCAGGAATCGTAAAAGAAACATCTATGATTCCCCGATTTTTTCCATAGCTCTTTGTCAAATGTTCAATCTCAACAACATTTCCCATACACTTCTCCCGTCTAAAACTGTAGCCGTTTTACTCATATACCGGAATCGTAAGATTCCACTGCTCTGCTATATCACTTTGCTCCAACAGACCAATATAATAAGCACTAACCTCGCTGACTTCATTCGTAATGGCATCATATCGATAATCTCCCGTCGTAGCATCCGAACAGGTCAACATAATATCATTCGACAAATGTTCATTGACATAATCCATAAAGGAAGCCGTCACATTGTAATCTTCATCTTCCATATACAGATCCGGTGCTCCAAACGTGTGAAGCATCTCATGTGCATAAACTGCCGGACAATTCGTCATCTCGTAATCGATGTTAAACAGATAGACAATCTCTGCTTCCGATGGCATCCCCTCGTACCAATTTCTAGTACAGGTAACCGCTGGATTCGTCACATCCGAATCGATATAGAGCATATAAATCACATTATCTGCCTGATACTTTGTCTTAAGATTTTCCGTATCAATGGAACGCGAAATATAATCCCAAGCGATTTCATCGATTTCTCCTGAATCCAGCACGTCCTGATCGGTTGCAACGATATCCATAGACATATGATATTTTAAATCTGTATTATTCGAAAAATCCGTGATAAAGTCCGCTTCTTTCTGGTAATCTGCTACAACATCCTCCAGATAATCTCCTGCAATCGTTAAATACTCCTGAATCTTTGCCATTTTCTCGACATCTGCTGCATCCGTCTCATCCCAGCTGGTATTCTGATCATCCGCAAAGATGCTGACTACAAGGGTAGTTCCCGCAATATCGCCAGCCGAACCTGCTGCATAATAGTGCTGATTCCCTTCGGATAGCGAACCATCTGAAAATATTGTACGTTTGCTTTTCGATTCATGAAGATAAAGAAATGCAAAGCCGATACAAATCGTTATAAAAATCAATATAATTGTCAGGTTATAAAAGTGCTTTCTCTCGTTCATAACTTTACCCCACAAAATAAGCAATACACTTTTCTACATTGTAGCAAATAATCGTACCATAAACCACATCTGTTTTCAGACTAAAACCAAATGGTTATGGTCGTTCCAACCCCCGGCGCACTGTCTAATTCTATTCTGGCATCATGAATCTCCACAATGTGTTTCACAATCGCTAATCCTAGCCCCGTTCCACCAGTGGCCTTGGACCGACTTTTATCTACTCGATAAAAGCGTTCAAAAACTCTCTGCTGATCAGCCGCCGGAATTCCAATTCCATTGTCCTTTACAATCAAGCAAATCGCATGGTCTATCGTCCTCACTGCTATGGTAACTTTACCACCCGGATTATTGTATCGAATGGAATTTTGCACCAGATTCTCAGTCAGCTCCTTCACTAAATCTCTATTGCCTCGAATCATGCCTGTTTCGCCCTCCATCGCTAAACTGACCTCCTTCAGCTTCGCATTTACAGAAAGCTCCTCTACGCATTCCTTAGCAAGCGAATATAATTCGAATTCCTCAAATTCCAACTCCTTCTCCACGCGATCCAGTTCTGATAGCTTAATAATATCATTAATTAAAGCAATCAGTCGGTCTGCATTTCTATGAATTTCATGATAGAAATGATTCTGCTTCTCCTCGCCGACCAGTCCACCTTCTAACAGCTCCGCATATCCAGAAATCGCGGTGAGTGGTGTTTTCAATTCATGTGATACATTCGCAGTAAAATCCTGTCTTGCCTTGACTGCAGATAAAACATCCATATGCTGTGTTCGAATCAATTCGGAAAGCGGCTCCAATTCCTTGTATGGAGCCTCGTAATCCGCATTTTCAAGATTTGTAACCATGCCCTCAATGGGTTTTAACAACTGTTTAGTAAGTAAATGAGAAATCACAACACAAGCCGATAAAACGAGAAGCATAATCAGTGTAATCAACGGTGCCACCGATAAAAATACCGCCCCAAAGCTTTGTGCATCCGTTGCGACTCTAAGAACCGTACCATTATCCAAAAGCACGGCGTAATAGAAGGTATTCTTGTTCATCGTATCCGATTCTCGAACGGCCTCACCCACGCCATCCCGGAACGCCTCCTGGATTTCCGGTCGATCATTATGATTCTGAAGAAGTTCCGCAGAAGTATCATTGTCATAAAGTACCATTCCATCTTCTGCCACCCAGGTAACGCGCAATTCATCCAAATCTGTAGACAGATCAATCTGGTCCATATCGATATTTACCGATTCGAAATAATGCGTATCCCGCAATAATTTCGCACTGACAGACAAATCTGTGCGAACTTGCTTCTGAAAGAGATTGTAATATATGATTGTTGTTCCAATCACTGTTGCCAGCACTGCAATCAATGCAATTCCAACAAGTCTTACATTAATTTTATTTTTCATTCGATTACATAACCCACATTTCTAATTGTCTTAATTCTGGTACCATAATCACCGAGCTTTTTACGAAGTGTCTTCACATGCATATCAATCGTTCTTGACTCACCGGCATAATCAATGCCCCACACGTGATCCATAATCGAAGCTCGGCTCAGCACAATGCCCTTGTTTACGATAAAATAAGAAAGAAGCTCATATTCTTTATACGTCAATTCTATCGTCTTTCCCTGCACAAATACTTCATGTTTTTCCTTATTGATTACAAGTTCATCCAACTTTATTTCTTTGACTTCCTCTGCTTTTGTTCTTCGCAATAATGCCTTCACTCTTGCAATCAGTTCCATCACAGAAAACGGCTTTTTGATATAATCATCTGCGCCATCTTCCATTCCTTTCACTAAATCCAGTTCCGAAGTCTTTGCCGTGACCATAATCACAGGAACATTTCTAGTATCCGAATGATTTCTTAATTTCCGAGTGATTTCATTTCCCGTTTCATCGGGAAGCATAAGATCGATCAAGCATAAATCCGGAATCACTTCCTCTATCTTCTTATAGAAATCCTTCGCACAAGTAAACCCTAACACCTTATGTCCGGCATTGGATAGAGCAAATTCTTCGATTTCTCTTATACTGTCGTCATCCTCAATAATGTAAATCAGTGCCATTCAACCACCCCTGTTATTCCTTTGCAGCCTTTTTTGTATCGCTTTTTTTCAACGGATATTTCTGCAATAATTGTTCATATTCACGACGAAAAACCGCACGTTCCTCATCGGAGAAATTTTTAAAATATTCATGCGTACTATAATCATTATCATAGATGGTTATCATCTCAACTGCAATATTGGAACAATGATCCGATACTCTTTCTAAGTCCGTCAAAATATCATCTAGTATAAATCCCATCTCGATGGTACATTTGCCCTTCTTTAATCGCTTTATATGATGCTCTTTCATATTTTTCGTCAAAGTATCAATCACTTCTTCCAATGGTTCTACATGAAATGCTGACGAAAGATCTTCCCCGTAAAAACTCTCCATGGTCAAATCACAAATATCATGAATCGCTCTACAAAGCGTCTCGAGCTCTCTCCTTGCCTTCTTTGTGAATGACAACTCTTTCTCATGCATCTCTTCTGCCGATTTTACAATGTCAATCGCATGATCTGAAATCCTTTCAAAATCGCCAATACTATGAAGAATCATCGACATACTCTGGCTATCTGCAAGTGACAGATTTTTACTGGAAATCTTAACCAGATAAGAACCTAAAACATCTTCATAGGTATCAACCATTTCTTCTAATCGCTTTACTTCTTTTGCTTTCTTCGCATCATAATCCTGTATCACCTCTAGCGCTAAGGCGATGGATTTCATAGAAGCCTCCGCCATTTCCTTTACCTTCGCTCTACAGAGTTCCATTGCAAAAGCTGGATTTCCAAGAAATCTCTCATCGATAGAAACCTCTTCGGAAATGATATCTTCCTCCGTTTCTCCATTGGGAATCGTAATCTCAGCAAGTTTCACCAATAAATCAGAAAATGGGAACAGAAGAATCGTTGCTCCTATATTAAATAAACTATGGATTACAGCGATTCCTGCTGCATTGGCGCTTTCTCCTAAAAATGAGAATTCCACAAATGTATGCAATCCATAGAATACCATCATAAAGATACTCGTTCCAATCAGATTAAAATACAGATGAATCATAGCTGCTCTTCTCGCATTCTTGGTCGCTCCGATTGATGAAATAATGGACGTAACACAAGTTCCAATATTCTGTCCCATAATAATTGGCAATGCCACAGAATAATGTACGGCGCCTGTTGCACATAATGCCTGCAGGATACCGACAGAGGCTGATGAACTCTGAATAATTGCTGTAAGAATTGCGCCTGCTAACATACCAAGAACCGGGTTACTAAAAGCCGTCATCATATTTGTAAAAGACGGATTCGTAGCCAGTCCTGATACGACATCACTCATCGTTTCCATTCCAAACATCAGGATGGCAAATCCAAGTAATATACCGCCGACATCTTTCTTCTTCGATTCCCCTTTGCTTGACATCACAAAGAAGATGCCTATTGCAGCAAGTACCGGTGAGAACGAAGACGGCTTCAATAATTTCAGCCAAATCGTGCTACCTTCAATCCCCGTAAGTGACAAAAGCCAGGACGTAACTGTGGTACCTATATTTGCACCCATAATAATGCCTACAGCCTGGGATAGTTTCATGATTCCCGAATTAACAAATCCGACTACCATGACTGTCGTAGCGGATGACGACTGAATCACCGCCGTGACACCAGCTCCGAGAAGCACTGCAAAAATACGCTTTGTCGTCAACTTCTCTAAGATCGATTCTAACTTTCCTCCGGCCATCTTCGACAGACCATTTCCCATAACATGCATTCCGTATAGGAAAAGCGATAAACCACCAATCATGTTTAAAACGCAAAAAATGTCCATACATTTTCCTCTCTTTTCACTGTTCTTTATCTTCTATAAGATTAGAACTCGAAAGTAAAATGTATGAACATACTTATGTAAAATCTATGTAAAACACGAGCGCGCCCTTAGTTTCTAATGCTTGTTATACATTCATAACAAGTTCAATTTCATCTTCATCCTCAACTCCCGTAGCAGAAAAACCAATACTTTCATATAGCGCTTTGGCTACATAATTATTTTTATTACAGGTTAGTGCAATTCTGCTAGAATCACCGAATGGTTTTGCTTTTATATATTCAATAATTTGGTTAAGCGCAGCTCTACCATAACCTTTACCTTGTTGTGATTCATCAATCATCATATGCCAAATATCATACTCAGGTACATCATAATCATATATCACCATGACATACCCAACCATCTTTTCATCCGCATATATCCCAAAGGGTTGGCATTGATTCCTATATACATAAGCCTGCGCTAGACTTCGTACCGGATGAGAAACATACTCCTCTTGACCTTTAGCTAACTTGAGATTAAATGCATCTACGAAATTTTCCTCGTTAATTACCTTCAAACTAATCATAGTTTTCCTCCATAAATATTCTAGTTCACTGATTCCTTTGATCTTGTATGAATATCTACGAAAACCATGACTTTTTCAAGAACAAAGAGTCGCTCGCGACTCTTTGCGCCGATGCGCGCAAGCTTTAGCTTGCATAATTCATAAAAAAAGCCGTGGCAAAAGTCCACGGCATCTAATCATCATAAATTAAACAAAAATCACCGAGGTCTTCATTAGATATTCAGGTATAGTATTTATTCCACTTGTCATCATAATGAAGCACCGTTACTGAAAACTTATAAAAAGTTATAAACTTTTATGTTTCATTCCTACTTCAACGAGTATGCTTTTAACGATGCAAGCATCAGTCTACTCACAAGTTCTTGTACTCTCCATAGGCGTAAATTCCGAACTAACGTATCCGTACATATTTGCATTAACGTTTAAATGTTAGCTTGCAAATTGCTCTCCATAAGCTTTTAGATTAAGTGATGCTTGAAAATCTCTATCTATAACATTTCCACAATCACATCTATAAGTTCTATCAGAAAGTTTTAAATCCTTCTTAATTCTTCCACAGCAATTACAAAGTTTTGATGATGGATAAAATCTATCAGCTACAATGAGTTGGATGCCATTATCGTTACATTTGTATTCAAGCTGCCTTCTAAATTCAAAGAATCCCTGTTCCTGAACTGCTTTAGTTAAATGTCTATTCTTCATCATTCCACTAACATTTAAATCTTCGATACAGATAAATCTTGGTTTTCGATTTACTATCTCAGATGTAGTCTGATTCAAATAGTTCTTACGGATATTTGTTAATCTGTGATTTACTTTTAATAAAAGCTTTTCATTTTTAACTATGTTACAAGTCTTGCAGTATTTTCCTTTCTTTTTATTCTTGTTGCTAAGTTTCACAAATCCATTTTTTATGTTTCTCTCATTGTTTTTATTTATAGTATCTTTGTTATTCATAAGATACTTACGAGACACGCTCCTCTGTAATCTGCGTTTGCGTTTCTCTAATTTTCGGACCTTAGCAGATTTGTTAATATTCTTATACTTGTTAGCATCAGAGCATATAGCCAGATCTTTAATACCTAAATCAATACCAATCCCTTCATCAGATAAGGCTTCTTTGCAGTCTGGGAATTCTACACATACGCTGATCCACCAATTCAATCCATCAAAGGATATTCTCGGATTCATATATTTAACATCTGTTGGAATACGTCCATGTTCTGCAAGTCTTACCCAGTTTAATTTTTGTTTGTTGGCTTTCTTACTTGAAGAAAATCCTTCAAATTTAACATGAGTATCAGTAAACTTGATCTTGATATTGTCTTGATAGAATTTTGGCATTGAACTCTTTTTAGACTTAAACCTTGGATATTTCTGTAAACCATTAAAAAAGTTCTTATAAGCTGCACAGGCATCTTTGATTGCCTGTTTTGTTACATTATTTGAAACATTTTGTAACCATGCATATTCGTCAGAATTTCTGAGTCTCGTAAACTCTTTCCTAAGTTCAGAATCAGAAATAAACTTATTGCCTTTTTCATAGTTCTCTTTTTCCCTGGCTAAAGCCCAATTATAAGCAAATCTCGCCGCGCCTGCATACTGAAACATCTTACTGTTTTGCACGTTGTTTGGCACGAGCATTACTTTTATGGCTTTTACCATCGCTCTCTTCCTCCTGTATCAATTCTTGAACAAGTTCTTGCTGTTCGAATTTTTCAGTATTGTCAATAACCTCAATTTCGCAGTTAAATAACGAAGCTATATATTCCACCAATTCAAAACCAAATCGTAAAAGCCTGTCTTTATACAAAAGTTAGTCTAAAGTCCCACAATCATAAGTACCTTGTCTTTCTGTTTATCAAGATACGTGGCAAGCTCTTTATTCTCAAAACAACTGTTAATCTCTTTTATCCTTTCTAAATCATTAATTGCTCTTGACAATCTCCTGTTGTGCCATTAACATATGAATCAAGAAATGGGTTTTTTTACCGTACGTGTTAGGAACTAACAGCCAAGCGGGTTGCTCGTTTCTTTTTTTATGTTTATTATGTCGTATTACTTCTTTGAGGTCACAAATTGTGACCTCAAAAAATAAATATCCTCTAGCTTCGTCAGCTCCCCCAACTTCTTCGCATAGGTCAGCAGTCTCTTTTGTGCGTCCTCATTTAAACCTTCATATTCCATTAAAAGCTACTTTTCCAAATGAGTTTTTGGTTCATGCCTCTAGCCTTAATTAAATAAAAGATTCTTTCTGTAATAGTCATATTTCTATTCTCACCTCTTCAGTTAATCCTAAATCGACTTATCCTCAAGCGGCGTAATATATTTTGAAAACTCAAAATCCTCAACCCCATCTATTAATATGATATTACTGTACTGACTTGGCGAAAGCATTTTTATCATTTCTGTTTGCGATATATAAAAATCAATTCCTAAGTGTTGACAATACATTAAATCCACCCCAACATCTTCAAACTCTTTATTCGAAATAATATACAGAATATTTTCAATACAACTATAATTACTGTAATCTCTACCTGAAATATCATGTCCATAATTTTTTTCAATAAATGAGTCTTCGTACTCATCATAAGTAGGGATGACTAAATCTCCATCTATAACTTTTAACTCATCAAAAGCATAATCTGAATCATATAAAGCAAAAAAGATTCCGTTTCCGGCTAAAAATGGTTCTACATGCAATCCTTGTTCATTTATATACATATATTGTATTAGTTTGATATTGTATTTCTTCAGAACATCATAGTCCACCAAATCATCAATCTTCTTTTTTGTATTCTCCATAGAACTGATTAAATCAGCTTTTCGAATCATTTTCGCTTTTTCTTCATTAAGCTCCTCAGGGTACTCCACATCATTTATATATTTTTCTACTGATTCATAACCTGCGTCATATGCTTTACGTTCCATGATTCCACCTGCTAGCATAAACTTTAGTGGATAAAAACTTCTAAGATTTTCCGCTCTGCTTCTCAAAGTATCCACCCTTGTATATTCCAAATGCTTTATCCTATTTGAAAGCTCTACGTCACTTAATATAATATTGTTATATTTAGTTTCTTCTACAAGTTTTGGAAGTCCATTCTTTTCAACAATCAACTCTGGAAATGCATTTGCAAAACTTTTAAGACTATCATACCCCAATTTTTTAACTACATCCTCGGCTAACAAAAACACCTTATTTTCGACTATTACTCTGGTTTTAAATAAATATTCTTTTACCATCATAATTCTCCTCGCAAAAAATGCTTAAAAATCTATTGACACAAACATTTCTTAAATTACTTTCTTTTTCAAACTTTAACATTATTCTCTTTCTTATCTTCTTCAGCAATTCCGTTCATTTTCTTTAGCCCATCATAATAAGCCTTATATCTGTAGGCTGTACGACGACTGATTGCTCCCTGATCTACAATCTCCATAATTGTCAAACCATTTTCATACTGAATCACAAAATCGTTATATGACTTCATCCAGTGCTCATCATGCTTCTGTCTGCCGGCAAACTTTTTGCTCTTATAGAATGCAAGTTCTTCCCTAAGTTTTTCGTTCTCTTCCTCAAGTTCCGATATTCTTTTCAAAGCATCTTCAAGTGTCATAGCCATAATATCCTCCTTTGTGCCAATATTCTTATGGCACAATTATAATATTGTGTAATTGTAGTGTCAATTTACACTTGGCACAAATCAACGAAATCGAAGCATAAAAAGGCTCCTTGCCACTGAACCTAATCAGTAGCGAGGAGCCTTGGTCTGCTTACTCTTCTTTTGTAAGAACTTTTCTCTGCCAGCTTCTTTTTCCACACTCCGGGCATTTCATATACCTTGTCCTGCCAATATGCATAGCAAGATTTGTCTGCCAGTATGTAGGAACATATCTGTGGTGACAATTCTGACATTCATAGTATCCAGCCTTTTGCTCAATGCCCACGGCGATAAAAGCGACCGTAAAAATCATTATGAGAGCAAACACGATAAGTGCAATTCGCGTCCAGACTGGCATCTCTATAAATGAAGCCACAAACACCATGACCAGTCCGGAAATGACGGCAGGAAACGCGATCCAGTATTCCGTCTTAAGCATCTGTCTGTTCTTTTCCTCAACCTCTCGCCTCATTGCCAGCAGGTTTTCTTCTGCCCGTTTGTCATATGCTTCTGCCATAATTCTTTCGCCCGACAGGAGTTCGTTGACGTTAATTTTCAGAAGTTCACAAAGTTCCAGCATAATCCCGGAATCCGGCATAGACTTTCCAGTCTCCCATTTTGATATCGCCCGGTCACTGATTCCGAGCTTCTCGGCAAGGACTGCCTGAGTCATGCCCTGTTCCTTTCTGCAGGATGCTATGAATTTTCCAATTTTGATTTGATCCATATCGGGCACCTCCTTTCATGGCTTAAGCATAGCCAGTATCATCGTATTATTACACGAACCGTAGGTTGATTTCCTGCAACTCTACCGCTAGTTGAGTGCAGAAAAGCTCATTTTTACTCAGTATTACTGGGCTTTCGCGGCTATTTGCCGTCGACCCTTGACATCAACACAACCGTCTCGACTGTTGTTTGGTGAGGAGCCTTGGTCTCGTTTAGAAAATCTGTCCCGGAAGTTTCAACTTCTTCTTTGCGGGGAATCCCTTATCGAATTTCTCCACATCGGAATCATCCACATAATATCCCTGTGGTGTCTGATATACACCAGTAATGCCATCGAGGTATCCAGGAATCAGTTCCTTGCAGAGGAAAAAGGAGTCATCCGCGCCTTCCGGCAGGTCATGGTAGCGGATACCAAACTCACGGGCATAAGTAAAGCCGCACTTACCGTAGAATCCGATATTGCCTTCAAACAGAACAGCGCCATAGCCGAGTCCGGCCGCCTTCTCCAGCGAGTAAGCAAGCAGCACCTTTCCATAACCCTTGCGTTTGAGTTCTGGAGTGATTCCAATCGGCCCCATTGTCAGGACAGGGATCACCTTGCCGTCATCCGCTTCGATAATCGTCTTCATGAACATATTCTGTCCGATCAGTCTGTCATCCTGCTCCATGACGAAATCAAGTTCCTTGATGAAAGCCGGATCATCACGCAGCACATGGAGCACATAATGCTCACTGCATCCCGGACGGTACACGTTCCAGAACGATTCTCTGACGAGATTCTCAACTTCTCTATAGTCTTCAGTTCTTTCTAAACGAATTATATAGTCATTTGTATTCATTGTTTTTCCTCCTGAGAATTGTTGATGATGGCAGTGTGGGAGCCTTGATTTATTATTTTTTCTTCAGCACAGCAAGAGCAGCGTAATGACGCACTTCAAATTTTTCCGGCGCCTTCTCCATAAGTAATTCTTTATGCTCATTTTCCCATGCAAGCAATTCCTCATCAGAAAGTGAAGCACCTACACCACGACAAGCCTTCATCCTGCCGTGCCAGCTTTCTCTTGTAAAAGGAACCATAACATCATATTCTTCATGATCTTCTAATTCAAAATAACGATAGGTCACATCCGGTATCCATATCGGATGTCTTGTCTCACCAGCTCCTGTCCATTCAGGATTATACTTCAATGCCAATTCTTCACTTGCACCTGCGATTGCATCCTCATAAGGCAGCCAAGCCATGTATAAAATGAGAAACGTGCCATTGGCCTTGAGCAACTTCGCCAAATGAGGCATTACTCTCTCATAGTCAAAATACCAGAAACACTGACAGGCTGTAATAACATCAAAGCTTTCATCCGGAAAATTTAGGTTCTCTGTAGCTTCTGCTTGAAATCTAATATTCATACCGGCAACTTTAGCCAACTGTTCAGCCTGCTCGATCTGTTCCGGTGAAATATCTGTCCCCGTCCATGTTGCACCATAATAATACATATTTCGTGGAAGAACTCCCGTTCCTGTTCCGATATCCAGCACGTTTTGACCTTTTATGCATAGTCCTCTATCTACGATTTTTTGATAAAAAATATCCGGATAAATATCTCTGTACATCGCATAGTCTTTTGATGTTTTACCCCAATCAAAAGCTTTTCCGCCGTCTATCCTTTCGTCAATAGTTTCCATTGATACACCTCACATAGTATTTTATTATCCCAGGTTGTCCGAATCATTCTTTCTTCTCCTTTTTTATTCCCAGAACACACCACCTTATGAAAGGTATGCGGCTCATAATTTCATACAGAAGGTAGGAGCCTGCGAATGCTGCTATTGCAACCAACAGGTATACGATGACAGGGGCAAGGAACGGACATAATGTATGCAAATACCATCCGCTGACCGCTATCATCAGATAATGGAATACGTAGAGGCCCCATGATTTTCGGCACATCCACTTTGAGAAAGCATTCGTGAAATTTCCCCAGTTTTTCATGAAGGCAAGTATACCGAGAGTTCCGAACCATGCGTATACATTGCACATGATTGTGTCTAGAACTACGTGATCCGGATACGGCTGACCTTTATATAAAATCACAAAAGCTATGCAGGATATGAAGGCAAGTATGCTTAATAACAGCCAGTTTTTACCAAGTCGATCCATCACGACCTCATGGGACAATACAAAGTAGCCGATCATAAAGCCCAGTCCGTAGATACCGAATCTGTATACCACAATTATCGGTGTGTTAAGTATCTGTGCCGCTCCATATACGGGTATAACAAGAAGTATAAGTATCAAAAGATTTGCTTTACCACAGATATTATAGAATCTGTCTTTTTCAATCCTTCTGATCAGTACCAGTATTAGGCTGAAGAGCCAAAGCATCTGAACGTACCACAGAGGGCCTGAGCCGCTGACTGCCATTATCAGGAAAAGGATTGGCCCCGGTACATTGTTCATGGAATTAAATGCACCAGACATCAGCATGTTGTAATAGCCAAGAATCCAGCCGAAAACCAGAAGGCCGATTGTTGATGGTACAAGATACTTTCTCGTCCTTACGCTGATAAATTCCTTTTCTGTTCGTTTCATTAGTTCATAGCGAGCTGACATGCCGGATACCACAAACAGAAGTAACATGAACCAAGGATATACAATGTACTGATATATATCCTGGGGCTGATGTTTACTGAAAGGTCCGATGATGCCATGTTGTGTTACACCATTGAATATGTAGATTACATGATAGATGACAACCAGCACTACGGTTATCCAGCGAATATTATCCAAGTACACCTTCCTCATATTTCTACCCCCCTTTGCCAAATATTTTACTCTTTTCTCTATCATAAAAAAATAAGCTCCACCTGTCTACCAAGCGAAGCTTACATATTTTGCTATTTTTTGTTAAATTTGGTTGCGAGTGCATAGTTTTATATGATCATCTGGTTTTTGTTGGGACAGAAGAACAACCGTCTCACAATGTTCCGTAAATGGGAACATATCGACCGGCTGAATGTCGCCCATACGATATCCCTTCTTCTTCAAATATTCGATATCGCGTTTCTGCGTCTCCGGATTGCAGGATACATATACCACCTTCTTCGGAGCAAGTTTTACAAGAGAGGATAGAAATGCTTCATCTGATCCAGCTCTTGGAGGATCCATAAAGACAACGTCAAAATGCTCTCCGCGCTCCGCTGCCTTTACCATATATTCTCCAGCATCTCCACAGATAAATTCTGCTGATTTCATACCATTTCTCTTGGCATTCTTTCTGGCATCCTTCACCGCATCATGATTCAATTCCACACCAACCAATTCCTTGGCTGACTTTGAAGCAATCAAACCAATCGTACCAATTCCACAATAGGCATCCAGAATGCGCTCCTCACCTGTCAGCCCTGCTGCATCAATGGCTGCCTGATAGAGTTTCTTTGTCTGTAAACTATTAATCTGATAGAAAGACTTCGAAGAAATCAAGAACTTGCATCCCATCAATGTATCTTCAATCTTACCCGGTCCATAGAGAATCTCTTCTCTTTCTCCCAGTATCATACTATCCGTACGATCGTTAATATTCATCACAACCGTCGTAATCTCTGGATGCTTCTTCACCAATGCTTTTACAAAATTCTTCTTTGATGGAAATACTGGGGTTGCTACAACGAGAACCACCATGATTTCATTACTCTGATATCCCTTTCGAATCAGCGTATAGCGGAAGTTTCCTGTACCGGTATCCTCATTGAAAATCTGTACTTTAAAGGATTTCAAAAGTTCCGCAATCGTATGGAGAATCGCATTCGATTCCTTATTCTGAATCTGGCAATCCGTGATCGGTACCACGTGATGTGTACCCTGTTCATACGTACCATAGATTACATTTCCACCGCGCTTTGCAAAGACCGCCTGGCACTTATTACGATAATAATATGGGAAATTCATCCCGATAATCGGCAGTACCTTCGCCTCTTTTTTCCATAATTTCTTAACGGAATCCTGCTTCCTCTCCAGCTGCTCTGCATAGCTCATATGCTGCAGACTACAAGCGCCGCAAGACTTTTCATATTTACATACCGGAAGTGCATTTACTTGTTGACTCATGTTCATCCTTCTATCTACTTTATTTTAGCGATTATTCACGGATTCCCTTTGGTGTATAACCTTCTTCAGAAATCGCAGAGAATAACACCTTTTCTTCTACTTCTTTTTCTAATTCTACCACAACCGTATCTGTTTCGTGATTTGCTTCTACAGATACCACACCATCAATTGCTGCTAACGCCTTCTTTACGTGGTTCTCACAATTATGGCACATCATTCCTTCTACTTCAATTGTCTTTTTCATTTTTTGAATCTCCTTTCGATTTCCCATACTACTTTGTTCTAACATTTCCTTAGGATTCTGCACTTTTATCGTCTGATCACTTTGTATATGAATCCGATTCAATCGGAGTGCATTCATTACTACACAAAAGCTGGATAAACTCATCGCTGCCGCACCATACATCGGGCTCAGTGTCCATCCCGTAATTGGAATCCAAACGCCTGCTGCCAGTGGAATTCCAATCACATTATAAATAAACGCCCAAAACAGGTTCTCATGAATATTTCGAATCACATAACGGCTTAATCGAATCGCCGCCGAAACATCCGTAAGTTTACTGTTTACAAGCACCACATCCGCCGCATCCATCGCGATATCCGTCCCGGCACCGATGGCAAAACCAACATCTGCCCGCGTCAGAGCTGGTGCATCATTGATTCCATCACCTACCATAAGGACATGCTTACCATCCTCCTGATAACGGCGAACAACCTGCTCTTTCTCATCTGGCAGCACCTCGGCAATCACATCATCCACACCGGCCTTATTC
Source organism: Lachnospiraceae bacterium AC2012 (assembly GCA_000702525.1). Taxonomy (GTDB): domain Bacteria; phylum Bacillota; class Clostridia; order Lachnospirales; family Lachnospiraceae; genus FD2005. The sequence goes on along the minus strand of JNIN01000001.1, from coordinate 213,053 downwards.
GCAATCGTATTGGCGCTCTTTCTATGGTCACCGGTAAGCATAATGACCCGCATTCCCATCTTCTTTAAGTCTTCGATTGCTTTCGGGCTCTCTTCCTTCATAACATCGGAAACGAGAATGGCTCCGAGCAAATGCTTCTCTCTCAGGAAATACAGTGCTGTCTTTCCCTCTTCCATCTTCTCATCGATTTCTGTATTCTTTTGGAAATGATGCATCTCCCTGCCATCTACCAAGCGCTCCTTCACATACTTCTCTTTCGCCGCGATGCAAAGCGCACCTTTATAAATCGCCTGGATTCCATTTCCAGGAATATCCTGGAATTCTTTCAAATCTTCCTTAGATGTAATCTTTCCATCCTTCTCTACATAATCCACAATCGCTTTGGCCAGAGGATGTGCTGACTTCGCTTCCAATGCATACGAAATCTCCAGCAATTCCTCTCTGCTCACATTCTCCGCTGGCAGCACATCCGTCACTTCCGGTTTTCCTTGCGTAATAGTACCCGTCTTATCGAGAATCACCACATCCGCGCGACCGGCTGCCTCGAGAGCTGCGGCGGTCTTATAGAGGATTCCATTCTTCGCGCCGATTCCATTTCCAACCATAATCGCAACCGGGGTCGCAAGTCCCAGCGCACAAGGGCAGGAAATGACAAGCACCGTAATGGCGTGACTTAGCGCCACCCCAACTTCTGCACCCAAAATCATCCATACCAAACCAGTGAGAAATGCCAGCACAAGAACCACTGGTGTAAACACGCCAGCTACACGATCTGCAATCTTCGCAATCGGTGCCTTGGTCGCCGCCGCATCCGTCACCATCTGCACAATCTTTGAAAGCGTGGTATCTTGTCCCACGCGCAGCGTTTTACATTTCAAGAAACCAGAGGTATTGATCGTTCCAAGCGAGACCTCGGCGCCAACCGCCTTATCCACCGGTACACTTTCTCCTGTCAGCGCAGACTCATCGATGGCACTCTCCCCTTCGATAATCACGCCATCCGCAGGGATGCTCTCTCCCGGACGAACCACGAAGATATCATCCACTTTCATTTCTTCTGCCAGAATCTCAACTTCTTTTCCATCACGAAGCACCTTCGCTTTCGATGGTGCCAATTCCAAAAGTCCCTTTAAGGCACTCGTTGTCTTTCCTTTCGAATAAGACTCCAGCGTCTTTCCTACCGTAATCAACGTAAGAATCATAGCAGCAGATTCAAAATACAATTCCTCATGATATTTCATCACAAGCATGTGGTTCCCCGTTGCCATCGCATAGGTCATCGCGTAAATCATCACAACCGAATACAAAAAACTCACACCAGAACCCATGGCAACCAACGTATCCATATTCGGCGCCAGATGCATCGTACTCTTCCATCCGGAAATGAAAAATCTCCGATTGATATACATAATCACAAACGCCAAAATCATCTCTGTCAAAGCAATTCCTATGTAATTCCTGTCGAGAAATCCCGGCAATGGGAATTTCCACATCATATGCCCCATAGAAAGATACATCAGCGGCAATAAGAAAAGCACCGATAAAACCAATCGCTTCACCATTTTGGGTGTCTCACAATCGATAAAGTCATCCATCTGCGAACGCATCGCATCCGACGCAGCATCCGCATTAGATTTTAGCGATTTCTCAGCCCCGTTCTTCTCGGCTCCTTTCTTCTCGGCATGGTATCCGGCATCTTCCACCGCTTTACAGATACTCGCTGCATCTGCATTTCCAGATACCCCCATGGAGTTTGTAAGCAGGCTCACACTGACTTCCTCCACGCCTTCGACAGACTTTACCGCCTTCTCAACATGTGCAACACAGGCCGCACAAGTCATTCCATCTACTTTATACTGTTCCATTAATTCCTCCCATTACTTCATCAATTTCTGCATGGTCTGTACCAGTTCATCAATGATTTCCTCATTGCCGTTCTGTACATTCTCTTTCACACAGCTCTTAATATGATTTGCCATAAGCACCTTATTAAAACTATTCAATGCTGAAGTAATAGCAGACACCTGCATCAATATATCAATACAATAGGCATCTTCCTCTACCATCTTCTTCACACCTCGCACCTGTCCTTCGATCCGAGACAAGCGATTACAGAGATCCTTGTATTCCTGCTCGGTACGCTTCTTTGTTTTCCCCGTACAGCAGCATTTTTCCTTTTCTTCTTTCATATCTTCTACCTCTTTTATACCCCCGAGGGGTATCATTTCTAATCGCATTATATACCCACCAGGGGTATAATTCAAGACAAAAAATACCAGCTTGCTTCTGTATCTCTACAAAACCAAACTGGTAGATAAAAATTCTATATTCCAAGTCCAAGCCCATAGCATATTCCAGACAAAATCAACAGATGCACTGGATAAAATAAATAGAAGAACCATTTTGCCTTCGGCCCCTGTTTTCCATTATAGAAATACACCGGAATCAAAATCACGAATGCAAAAAACTCCAATTCACTACAGGTAAGCCCCAGTTCCAACACGCCAAGTCCCACCGCAAGCATCTTATTCCTTCTGGCCAGATACATAATCACAATACATAAAACACCGGCGACACTATAATCCGTATGAAGAACATATGCCAAAACACATGGCACTAGAAATGTCACTGCCATAAGAATCACACGGCGAAGATTTCCATATCTAATCTGCGTGTTATACAGAGGATACTTCTGATCGACATAATCAATCCCCGTAATTGCAAGCAAACCAAGCGCCAACGTCCAGAAGACATTATTACTATCCATCCAAAACAAGGATTCATTAAATGCCAAATCAAAAGGAATCTCCGAAAGCAATGCACAGCCAAACAAACGAAGTACATATTTCTTCACCGAACGCGTATGCAGGAAGCCCTCTACAATCAAATAGCAATAGATTGGAAATGCAATTCTTCCAATGGCCCGCAATATATAATCCAGTTTTTCCAGCTGATACCATAGAGACTCATCCAGATAAACGCCATACAAATACCCCTCATAGAGATATCTCTCCACAATGGTTGCCCCGATATGATCGATTAACATCGTTACGACTGCCAGCATCTTCAACGTAAAACCATTGATGCCAAATCTCTTATTCATCTGTATCTCCTTTTTCCACCATTCTCAATCCGAAACAAAAAAGAGACCCCTTTGTATAAAAGAGGTCTCTCATCATCATCTATTATACGATTTTATTTTACCATCAGCATACGGAACATTTCAATAACCTGCTCCTTTGTAGCCTCGCGTGGGTTACCTGGATAACATGCATCATTTAATGCATCGGTTGCTAAGGTATCTAAATCTTCTTCACGAATCTTATCGAGTGTTGTAGGAATTCCAACATCTGCAGAAAGCTTCTTTACCGCTTCAATTGCTGCATCACGATATTCTTCCTGTGACATCTCATCTACACCTTCCACGCCCATAGCTCTTGCTACTTCACGAAGTCTCTCGCCGGTATATTCACGGTTGAATTCCATAGAGATTGGAAGGAACATCGCACAGGCAACTCCATGTGGTGTGTCATAATGCGCAGATAATGTATGCGCCATCGCATGGTCAATGCCAAGACCAACATTAGAGAATCCCATACCAGCAATATACTGGCCAAGAGCCATTCCCTCACGGCCTTCCTTTGTATTCTTTACTGCCCCGCGAAGATTCTTGGAAATGAGACGGATTGCCTCGAGATGGAACATATCTGTCATCTCCCAAGCTGCTCTTGTTGTATATCCTTCAATCGCATGTGTCAATGCATCCATACCTGTAGCTGCAGTAAGACCAGCTGGCATAGAAGACATCATCTCTGGATCAACAACGGCTACGATTGGCATATCATGTGTATCCACGCAGACGAACTTTCTCTCTTTTTCCACATCAGTGATAACATAGTTAATCGTTACTTCTGCTGCTGTTCCGGCTGTTGTTGGAACGGCAATAATAGGAACACATGGATTCTTCGTAGGTGCTACCCCTTCTAAGGAACGAACATCTGCAAATTCTGGATTGGTAATAATAATACCGATTGCCTTGGATGTGTCCATAGAAGATCCACCACCAATAGCTACGATACAGTCTGCACCAGAAGCCTTAAATGCTTCTACACCATTCTGCACATTGGCAATGGTTGGATTTGGTTTAATATCAGAATAGATTTCATATGGAATCTTCGCTGCATCTAAAAGATCTGTCACCTTAGCAGTTACCCCAAACTTGATAAGGTCTGGATCAGATGCTACAAATGCCTTCTTAAATCCATGATTGTTAATTTCGTTTACGATTTCCTGGATTGCTCCAGCTCCATGGTATGATGTACCATTAAGTGAAATTCTGTTTGCCATAATACATCGCTCTCCTTTAAAAAAACTTAACCCTTAAGAAATACAACTGCGTTACACAGTTATTTAACTCACAGGCTTATCGTAGCATTTTAAAGGGCAAAATAAAAGTTACACATCCTCGATTGTGTAACTTTTAACAGTCTATAGAATTCCAAGTTCTACGTATAGTTCATGAATCTTCTGTGGCATGGCAAGAATCATAAGATCCGCCAACTCCTCTTCCGATTCTTTCATTCCTTTCAATACCCATTGCACTGTCATATAGATAGATGACCGGCAATACATCTCCAACAGTTTTCGCGTCATTGCATCCGGCACTTCTTCTACCTTCTCGCGAATCAAACGGCAATAGAACTCATAAATCATAATAAAATCATGTTCCTTTAGATTGTTTTGCTCGTCTACGCGAAAAGCGGTCGTAAAAAACAGTCGTTCTTCTCTGATATACGTAAATTTCTTAATCAATCCCTCGCGAATGGTCTCGCCATCTCCCATTTCCTGAAAAGACTGTTCCAGCAAACGATCGAAATACCAATTAATCAAATCGTACTTATCCATGAAATTCCGATAAAAGGTCTGACGCGATACGCCCGCCGTTTCCACAATCTGCTTCACGGTAATATTTTCCACCGAAGTACTTCGCATACATTCCTTCATCGCTTCTGCGAGTCTTTGTTTTATGTCTACTGTTTTCATAATGTCTCTAAACTCTTTCTACTTAACGGTTTGGATATTCCGTCTCGACGAATTTTTTCAACACAGGGATGCTTCGTTTCACTTTCTCTGTATCGATACAATAGGCCATTCGGAAATAACCCGGCACTCCAAAATTATCGGATGGCACTAAAATCAAATCGTATTTCTTCGCTTTATTACAAAATGCAACCGCATCCTCTTCCAACGCTTTCGGGAAAATATAGAATGTTCCCCCTGGGCGAACTACTTCAAAACCAAGCTCTGTCAAAGCATCATATAACAAATTACGATTGGTTTCATATACCGACAAATCGCTTGTCTCATCAATTACCTTTGCAATGCCAAGCTGCGATGTCGAACTTGGACAGTTATGTCCAATTCCACGACTGATCTGTCCGCAAATAACCGCCAGAATATCTGCATCCACAGCCTTTGGATTGACCGCAATATAGCCGATTCTCTCCCCCGGAAGGGAAAGACTCTTACTAAAAGAATAACAGGTCAAAGTATTATCATAATATCTTGCCGGATATGGGACTTCCACCCCGTCAAATGCAATCTCACGATATGGTTCATCCGAAATCAAGAAAATCTCATGACCATATTCCTCTTGCTTCTGATTTAAAATCTCTGCAAGTCTTTTTAGCGTCTTCTCGGAATAAACTACACCGGATGGGTTATTCGGCGTATTAATTAAAACTGCCTGGACATTGGGATTTAACATTTCTAGAAATGCTTCTTCCTGAATCTGAAAATCCTCCGTTCTGGCAGGTACCACCTTTAATACCGCTCCCGCATCACCAATATAAGGCATATATTCCGGGAAAAATGGTGCAAATGTGATAACTTCATCCCCGGGCTTTGTAACAAGTCGCACCGCATGCGCAATCGCAGATGCTGCACCACTTGTCATAAAAATGTGCTTCGTCTCATATGGAATATCAAATCTTCTCTTCAAGCTATCTGCCACGATTTCTCTCACAGATGTATTACCTAAGGACGGACTATAGCCATGAAGATCCATCGGATCCATATGTTCATACATTTCAATTACAGAATTTGTAAAATCCTCCGTACATGGAACGGATGGATTGCCAAGACTATAATCAAAAACATTCTCATAACCAATTTCCTGTCCTCGGGAGGTTGCATATTCACTCAACTCTCGAATAACAGATTTTGCTTCCAGTCTCCTCTTGTATGTTTCGTTAATCATTTTTTCTTCTCCTAACTAGCTTTCCTTCGTTAATCTCATAAACTTTGTCACAAAGTCTCTCTATATCCCCTTGATTATGTGATGACAGTATAATCGTCTTCCCACTAGATTTCAAATCCAAAAGCAGATTACCCCAGTGCCGTATCAAGTGCCATCATCAAAGTAAATCCAACGGCAAACATCACAACCGCAAAATGGCTGTGCTCTCCGGAAGCCATCTCGGGAATCAATTCCTCCACGACAACATAAATCATCGCGCCCGCTGCAAACCCAAGTAAATAGGGAAGAACAGGAACCATCACGCTGGATAATAAAATCGTAACCACAGCTCCTATTGGCTCAACCAATCCTGATAAAAAGCCACCAAGGAAGGAATATCCCTTTGTCTTCCCTTCCGAATATAAGGGCATCGAAATAATCGCCCCTTCTGGATAATTTTGAATCGCGATACCAATCGCCAATGCAAATGCGCCACCCATTGTGATTCCCGTATTTCCAGATAGCCATCCTGCCAATACGACACCTACTGCCATCCCTTCCGGAATATTATGCAGCGTCACTGCAAGAACCATCATTGTTGTCTTTTGCAATTTGGTATGCGGACCCTCAGCTTCTTCACTATTCAGATGTAAATGTGGAATCACATGATCTAAAAACATCAAAAATCCCATACCTATCCATATACCCACCGTTGCAGGAATAAATGCAAGATGACCCATTTCTACTTCTTGCTCCATAGCCGGTATGATCAAACTCCAAACGGATGCCGCAATCATAACGCCTGCTGCAAACCCCTGCAGCATACGCTCGGTTTTTAGACTGATATTTTCTTTCATAAAGAAAACATTCGCTGCACCTAAGGTTGTACCAATAAACGGGATTAACACTCCCAGTAAAACTTTAGAAATCATATTTCCTATCCTCTTTTTCTATATAAATCCCCACTTTTTTGATACTTTAATACCTCTTAAGACTATCATAAATTGTGTGAATAGCAAAATTTAAGATAAAAGATAATTCGATATTAATTTCTCGACCACAACACTATCCAACGGAACATTTCTGGACTCAAAAGTCAAAATCAATCGATCACCCGGATAGATATCATTTTTAATATAAGAATCCATTTTCTTCAGCGCACTTTTTAAATAATTATCATCATCCATCATTCCATCATGTTCCCAATAGATTTCCTGCTCTTTTTCCGGATTATAAAATGTAAAATCCGGATATATTATCCACCCATTATTCAACAGCAGTGGGCACTCATATTTGTATAATATCCCATGATCGTAAAAACAATCTGCCAAAATCTTTTCAGATTTTGACCGGACATATTCCCCTTTTTTTGTTTGGAACTTAGGATCATTTATCGCTATTTCTTTTCTTATGTATTCCTTCTCATACCATATTTTTAATTTCTCTTCACTTGTCAGTTCAACAGGCACAACAATCCCCCTCTTTGCCGGATGTAACTCCTGTAACAAATCTTCCAAAGAAGCATTTTCCATACTTCTCTCTAATTTATATAATAATTTCAATTGTTTTCCTGTAATCTTTTGAATCTTCAAATCATATTCCTTTTGTGCCAATGCACAAATAAGTTCCCTTTCATCACGGCGTAGATAGCGCTTCTCCAATTTATGATTTATCTCTTCACAATGAAAAAAATCTATATGTTTTTTCGATACAGAACATTGCAACGTTCCCGTCGGCACGTCTTCCAATCTTCTACTCGCAATCTGATAAGCCCTCTCTAGCTTTTCTTTTTCTCTTTTTAAATCATCCTTTAATGACATTTAATTCCTCCTCAACCTTTTTCCATAGGTCATTCTTTCACTAGTATTACTGTACTAACAACTCTTTCTTCCTACGTACAGTATTCCTCCACCTGATTTTTCTGTACTATCAAGCTTTTCTTCCTGCGTGCAGTATTCCTCCACCTGAATTTTCTGTACTATCAAGCTTTTCTTCCTACGCACAGTATTTCTCCCTCTGAATTTTCTGTACTATCAAGCTTTTCTTCCTGCGCACAGTATTTCTCCATCTAAATTTACTGTACTGTCAAGCTTTTCTTCCTGCGCACAGTATTCCTCCATCTAAATTTACTGTACTGTCAAGCTTTTCTTCCTGCGCACAGTATTCCCCCACCTGAATTTTCTGTACTATTTCCTACATAACGTATTTTCTCTCCTCTACACCCCCTGACAACAATCAAAACTACCTGTTTACAAAATACCTCTGTTTCGTACACTTTCCACACTTCCCATCCTATTTCTCACACCATGCAAATTCAAATTAAGAAATCATGGATTCTATTAAAACATTCTAAAAAGCCCCCATGGTTCTGAGGAGCAAAAAAGCCCCGCAGGTTCTGAGGGGTCACCTCAGAACCATACAGGGCTTTTGTCTCATCTATATACGAACTACTTCTTTGTTTACATTATACGAAATACTTCTTTATTTACATTTCTTTAAAAGGCAAATGGTCTCACAATGATATGTTGCCGGGAACATATCCACGGCGCACATACGTGTTACATCATAACCACGGGCAAGGAAGATTTCGAGGTCACGAGCTAAAGATGTTGGTTTGCAGGAGATGTAAATCATAGAATCTACATCATAGCTTAAAATTTTCTCAATAGCTTTTGGCTGGATTCCTTCTCTTGGTGGATCGAGTACGATGAAATCAGGTTTTCCCTCTAACTCGCTCAATACTTTATACACATCACCAGCGAGGAAATCGCAGTTAGATAATCCATTTAAACCAGCATTTTCTTTTGCGGCTTCTACCGCTTCCGCTACTAATTCAATACCAAGAACTTCTTTCGATACGGATGCAAGCATCTGCGCAATCGTACCGGTTCCGGAATACAAGTCATAAACCAGCTTTTCCTTCAAGAAATCAGAATCAATCTCAGAATCTTCCATAATTCTTGCTTTATGATTTGTAACTTCTAACTCTTTATCCAAAATGAATCGACGCGCTGTATCGTAGAGAACTTCCGCACCGAGCGAATTTGTCTGAAAGAAGGAGAATGGCGTAATCTTGAATTTCAAATTCAGGAGCTTTTCATAGAAATAATCCTCACCATAGAGAATCTCCGTTCCCTCATCCTTGATGGCATCCGCTTCCTGATCATTTCTCGTATGAAGAAGTCCACGAAGCGTACCTTCCAGCTTCTGAGATTTCAACATCTCTGTATAGGCTTCTAAGAGAGCCTTCTCTTCCGCTTCCTCGATCTGTGTACTCGTAACGAGATCCACTAAAATCTCTCCCGTGTACTTCGCCTTACGAACAAGCAGATGACGGAGGTATCCCTCGTGTCGAAGTCTATGATAATAGGAAATGTTGCGTTCGCGGAAAAATTCTAATGTCGCAGACAATACCAGACGCATATCCGCATCCATAATTCTACAATCAGAAACCGTAACGATATCATAGAAGCTTCCACGCTTATGCATACCCAGAGAAAGTGGGCCATCCTTGACTTCATCACCGAATGTGAATTCCATCTTGTTTCTATAATTGTCTTCTTCTGGAGAGCTAATCAAACCTTCCCAAACAGCAGAAAGCTTCTCTTCTCCCAGAACCGTTCTGAATAAATCCAGTTCCATGGACTCTTTCAATTTCAGCTGTTCTTCATAAGGAACAGACTGATAGGAACATCCACCGCAAGCGCCAAAATGCTCACATACATTCTCTTTTGTCTCCAATGGGGATTTCTCAAGAATCTCAAGCGTCATACCCTCTGCTTTGGATTTACTGTTCTTCTTAATTCGACAACGCACGGTCTGCCCTGGAATTACATTTTTCGTACGGAAGAGTTCCCCTTCTTCCGTCTCCACTACACCTTTATTTGGAAAACTGCCGCAAATCACTTTGCCGTCTAAAATCTGACCTTTTTTCATGTATTCTCCTTCTAATTTCAATAACAAAAAAGAAACTCTTCCATAACTTCTATGAAAGAGTCCCTTGTATTTTATATGCTATGTCAGAACAATGCAACTAGAATTCTATTCGTCATCCTCATCAAAGAGGCTATCATCCTCTTCGTAATCGTCATCATAAAATTCGTCATCAAATTCATCCATAAATTCATCATCATAATCTGGCTTGAAATAACGATAAAGCGCATAGGCAATACCTGCAATTGCAGCTAATGCAACCACGATCCCGATGACAACTCCAATTGTATGTTTCATTGAATTCTTCATATTGCTCCTCCTGTAGTAAACCTTCTCTTAATACTATAAGGAAATTATAACACAAATTTCATAGGATACTAACATTTCTTTAATTTTGCAAAACTTGCAAACATTTTTTTCACACCGACGCGTTCAAAATCCACGGTTACTTCGTAATCACGACCGCCATCATTAATATTCTGCACGATACCTTCGCCAAACTTCACATGCTTCACGCGATCGCCAACGCCATAGGAAAGTGTGCCCTTCTCAATCTTCGTTCCAAAATTCTTAGAGCTCGTACGTGCTTTGTATTCTGCCGCCTGCGTTGCCTGATTTTTCCAAGGATTTCTACCCGTTCTAGCGCCCATCGTCTGCGTACCAGAGCCGCCGAATCCCTTCTGTATATCGGAGCGGCCAAAAGCACCTAATCCCTTCTGAATATCGGAGCGACCAAAGGCACCATCGCCATCGAATGGATTACCTTCTAAGAATGGCAAATCGTCCTTTCGCTTCGGTTCCCAAAGATTACCACGAATCATCTCGGATGGAATCTCTTTCACAAATCTGGAAATGGCACCGAACTGCGTCTCGCCACGAATCATACGAATCTTTGCACTTGTCATCGTAAGCTTCTTCTCTGCTCTTGTAATTCCTACATAGCAAAGTCGACGTTCCTCTTCCAATTCATCACTCTCATCGGAAAGTGACATATAACTTGGAAATAATCCATCTTCCATACCAGCCATATAGACATTTGGAAATTCCAGCCCCTTCGCAGAATGCAGTGTCATAAGAACCACATAATCCGTATCCTCTTCCAGATTATCGATATCTGCAACCAGAGCAACTTCTTCTAAGAACCCGGAAAGCGATGGCTCCTCTGCATCCATGGTATACGTCACTGCCTTATTTACAAGTTCATCGATATTTTCAATACGAGCCTTTGCTTCCTCCGTATTTTCAACCTTCAGATCCTCCAGATATCCCGTCTGGTCTAATACTTCTTTTATCAATTCTGCAACGGAGTGCTCCTTGGCAAATACCTGCATCGCCTGAATAAAGAGAACAAATCCCTCAATCTTGGAGGCTGCCTTGCCAATGGATGGAATGGAAGCCGCACCGCAAAGTGCATCATAATACGTAATCTGATTCATGACTGCATAGTCTGAAACACGATTCAAGGTTGTCGCACCAATACCACGCTTTGGAACATTGATAATTCGACGGACTGCGATTTCATCTACCGCGTTATCAATGGTCTTAAGATAAGCAAGGATATCCTTGATTTCTTTTCTGGAATAGAAGTTCACACCACCGACAATCTTATATGGCACGCCCATCTGAATCAGTTTTTCTTCCAAGATACGAGACTGCGCATTCGTACGATATAAAATCGCATTATCACCATAGGCAAATTCGCCCTCTCTCTTGGCGCGAACAATATTCGATGCGATATATCCAGCTTCTTCATAAGCTGTATCAAACTGTTCAAAACAGATCTTCTCACCCTTATCATTCTGCGTCCAGAGCGCTTTATCTTTTCTCTTACCGTTATTTGCAATCACTGCATTTGCAGCATCAAGAATCGTCTGTGTACTACGATAATTCTGCTCCAGCTTAATCACGGTTGCATCCCTGTAATTCTGTTCAAAATTCAAAATATTATAGATGTTCGCACCGCGGAATTTGTAGATGGACTGATCATCATCACCAACGACACAGAGATTATTTCTACCACCGGCAAGCAAGCGAACCAACTCAAACTGTGCGGTATTGGTATCCTGGTACTCGTCGACCATGACATACTGGAATTTCTCCTGATAGAAGTTCAAAACTTCCGGATCTAATTTGAATAATTCCACCGTCTTCATGATCAAGTCATCAAAATCCAGCGCATTACTCTGACGCAAACGATTCTGGTATTCTCGATACACCTGACCCACTCTTGTCCTATTGAAGTCTCCCATCGCACGATTCAAGAATTCTTCCGGTCCTACCAGTTCATTCTTCGCAGAGGAAATATGATTTAAGAATGTTTTCTCCTTAAACTTCTTCGTATCGATTTCTAATTTCTTACAGACATCCTTCATCAGCGTCTTCTGATCATCCGCATCATAGATTGTAAAATGGTTGTCATATCCCAATCGATCAATAAAACGACGAAGAATACGTACACAAGAACTATGGAACGTGGATACCCAGATAGATTCCGCATCCTCATGAATCATCGCATTGATACGTTCCCGCATCTCTCTTGCCGCCTTATTCGTAAAGGTAATTGCCATGATATGATAAGGCTCCACGCCCTTCTCCTGGATCAAATAAGCCACTCGATTGGTAAGTACTCTCGTCTTACCAGAACCGGCTCCCGCCAGAATCAGCACAGGACCTTCCGTCGTAGTAACACCAATTTTCTGTTCGTCATTTAATGACTCTAATAAAATACTCTCTGCCATCAAAACCTCTTAACTATTCTCTATTGGAAATGCAACGGCACCTCCAAATCATTTCAAAAAACACAAGAACCATTATATCACATCGTATCTGTCTGTTGAGATATAGTTTTCTAAACTATATAATAGAGTCTGAGGTGAAAACTTATGAGTAAAGAATCTAGAGAGCAGATGTTCTCCTTTTTAAAGAAAATTACCGATTTAGACTATGTCCATCCAGAGGACATCACGGAAATCGAATTATATATGGATCAGGTTACCTCCTTTATGGACTCCAACCTGCAATCTGTAAAACGACATCCCGAAGATAAGACACTGACGAAGAACATGATTAATAACTATACCAAACATCATGTACTTCCCGCTCCAGTGAAAAAGAAATACTCCCGCGATCATGTACTGACACTCATCATGATCTATTATCTCAAGAGTTTTCTTAGCATTTCCGATATCGAAGAAATCTTAAAACCAATTGATGAACGCTTCTTCGGGCAAGACAAAGATATCAATTTTGCCGATATCTATGAAGAACTGGTCAAGATGGAGACCGAGGAGATCGACGTTGTCATTTCCGATATCATGAAGAAATACAAACTCTCGCAGAAATTCTTCAAAGATTACGAATTTGAAGATCAAGAGGAAGAGGAAACCCTGCATCAATTCGCTATGATTTGTAATCTATCTTTTGATATTTATCTAAAGAAGATGCTGATTGAAACCATGGTGGATGATATGATTGCAGCTAGAGAAGCTTCTGCTTCGGATAAAAATCACAAAAATTAAATCCAGATAAAACAATTTATAGAAAAAGGCACTCCCCGCTCACTCGGGAGTGCCTCTTCTATATTACAACGATCTACTCAGAGAAAAGTAAATCGGAGTAAACTGGGAATGGCCAGTATTCCTTGTCTACCAGCGCTTCTAATGCATCGGCTGATGCACGAACAGCTTCCATATCCGGAAGTAAGACTTCATGTGCATACTTCATAGCAGCCCATTCTTCGGATGGAACCTTAGCAATATCTTCATCGAGCTGATCGGTATCTTTCATCATTGCATCGGTAAAGCTTGCAACACGATTTGCAGTTTCTGTCTCATATGCAGTTACACATCCGCAAGCGGTCATCGTTTCGATTCTCTGGCAGAGTTCTCCGGCATATGCAGAGACCGCAGGCATAATCTGACGTTTTGCCATATCCGCCATCGTTCTAGCTTCAATTAAAATTTTTGATGCATAAGTTTCCGCATGAATGGTTGCTCTTGCTGTCAGTTCCTCTTCTGTATAAACATCATTCTTTGTGAAAAGTTTGATGGCCTTAGCACTTGCATATTCCGGTAATGCATCTGCCGTAGAAACCAGGTTGGATAATCCACGCTTTTCTGCTTCTTCTACCCATGCTTCATCGTAACCATTTCCATTGAAGATGATTCTCTGATGTTCTGTAAATGTCTTCTTAATTAACTTCTGTAAATCCAATTCAAAGTCACGAGAGCCCTCTAATACTTCCGCAAACTGGGAAAGCTCTTCTGCCATAATCGTATTTAAAGCAATATTTGGACCAGAGATGGACTGCGCAGAACCAAGCATACGGAATTCGAATTTATTTCCGGTAAATGCCATTGGTGATGTACGATTTCGATCTGTTGTATCCTGGGCAATCTTTGGAAGCATATCCACACCGATACGCAGTGTCTTCTTGCCGCCATCCTCATAATCGGTTCCATTGATGATAGAGGAAACCACAGCTTCTAATTCATCTCCAAGGAAGATAGAAAGAATGGCTGGAGGTGCCTCCTGTGCGCCAAGACGGTGATCATTTCCAGCAGATGCCACGGTACAACGAAGCACATCCTGATATTCATCCACACCCTTCACAAAGGCTGCAAGGAACAGTAAAAACTGCGCATTCTTGCTTGGTGTATGTCCTGGGCTAAGCAGATTTTCCCCAAGGTCTGTTCCAAGAGACCAGTTATCATGCTTACCGGAACCATTCACACCATCAAAAGGCTTCTCATGAAGAAGGCAGGCAAAATTGTGACGAAGTGCTACCGTCTTCATAATGTTCATCGTCAGCTGGTTGGAATCCGAAGCGGTATTGGCATCTGAATAGATTGGCGCCATCTCATGCTGGGATGGAGCAACCTCATTGTGCTTTGTCTTAGAATAGATACCAAGCTTCCAAAGTTCGTTATCGAGGTCTTTCATATACGCCGCAACTCTTGGTTTGATCTGACCAAAATAGTGATCGGATAATTCCTGACCACGCGCTGGCTTATTGCCAAATAAGGTTCTACCTGCGAGACGTAAGTCCTCACGCTGATCATAGAGTGCCTTATCTACCAGGAAATATTCCTGCTCTGGACCACAGTTTGCTGTGACACGGTTGGTATCCTCATCACCAAAGAGTCTAAGAATACGAACTGCCTGCTTCGATACCGCATCCATGGAACGAAGGAGTGGTGTCTTCTTGTCGAGCGCCTGGCCGGAATAAGACAGGAAAATCGTTGGAATATAGAGGGAGTCATCCTTGACAAAAGCGAAACTAGTTGGATCCCAAGCAGTATATCCTCTCGCTTCAAATGTCGCTCTCAGTCCTCCGGATGGAAATGATGACGCATCCGGTTCACCCTTTACAAGCTCTTTTCCTGAAAATTCCATCTCAATATTTCCACCACCGATAGGATTGATGAAGGAATCATGCTTCTCTGCTGTCACACCTGTCATTGGCTGGAACCAATGTGTAAAGTGTGTAGCGCCAAGTTCCATGGCCCACTGTTTCATCGCTTCCGCAATCTCATTGGCCGTGGAGAGTTCCAGGGATGTTCCCTCCTGCACCGACTTCTTCCATGACTTATAAGACGCTGCTGACAGACGTCTCTTCATCGTCTCCTCATTAAATACATAACTTCCAAATAACTCTGGTAATTTCTCTTTCATAATACTTCCTTTCTTTATATGTATAAATTTTTGTAACATCCTACTTCTGTTATTCCCGGAGCTTCCTCTCATTAGACTCCAGATTTACCATAGTTCTTAAGAACTCTTGCACTTGGATCATCAACATCGCAATTCTCCCAATGCTTATTTGGCATCCAATAATCTATAATCATCTCATCCTGATTTTGATAAAAGGATTCGAAGATTTCTCTATATAACAAGCTCTCTTTTGTAAATGGAGGGCAATGTTTATATTTCTTACATTTTTCCTGGAATTCTTCCTCGGTATATTTCGATTCTGCATATTCCTTCAGATCATCGACCATACTATGACCAACTGCATCGGAAAAGGCTGCCTTCTCACGCCAAAGGATTTCCTCCGGAATCAATTTGTCCTCTTCAAAGGCATGTCGAAGTAAATATTTTCCACAATCATACGTGTTCATCTTAATCTCCGGATCAATGGACATTACATATTTCACAAACTCTGTATCACCAAAAGGAACACGAGCCTCTAAACTGTTATCCGCCACACATCGATCCGCACGAAGCACATCATACATATAGAGTTCATCGATACGCTTCTTGGATTCCTTTTGGAATTCCTCGGCTGATGGCGCAAAATCCGTATATTTATAGCCGAATAACTCATCGGAGATCTCCCCTGTCATCAGCACTCTCACATCTGTATTTTCATGAATCGCTTTACAGCAAAGATACATACCAATGCTGGCACGAATGGTTGTAATATCCCATGTTCCAAGGATCTTAATGACCTCCGGAAGTGCCTCGATGACATCCTCCGGTGTCATATAGAATTCTCTGTGCTCAGAACCAATATAATCCGCAACTTTTCTTGCATATTTCAAATCAATTGCATCGGCTTCCATACCAATCGCAAAAGTACGAATCTTCTTACCGGATTCCTTCAAAATCTTCGCTGCCATCCCACAGACCAGACTCGAATCCAGACCACCGGACAGTAAGAATCCCAGCGGTGCATCCGCACACATCCTTGTTTCCACGGACTTCAGCAGTAAATCATGGATATTTCTACAAGCAATCTCGACATTCTTTGTCACATAATCCTTTACATCTGTCAGATTAATATAGGAAATGAAATCGCCATCCATATAATAATGTCCCGGTGGAAATGGTTTTACACATTCCACAAGATCCACCAACATACGAGCTTCACTTGCAAAATAGATATCTCCATTCGCATCATATCCATAAAACAATGGACGAATACCGATTGGATCTCGCGCCGCAACATAGGTATCCTTGTCACTGTCATAGATGACCAGCGCAAACTCACTTCCTAAGAAACGGAACATTTCAAATCCATACTGTTCATACATTGGCAAGATAACTTCGCAATCACTCTCACTCTGAAACGTAAACCCCTGTTCCAGCAACTCTTTCTTATATTTTTGAAAGCCGTAAATTTCACCGTTACAAATTACAACATTTCCATGTAAGAAAAATGGTTGCATCCCCGCTTCTGTCAGCCCCATGATGGAAAGACGCTGAAAGCACATCTTTCCTATGGGAACCTCCACAATCTTCTCCATATCCGGCCCTCGCATATAGGACTTCTCCATTGCGGCCTTTAACTTCTGTCTTTCGATACTTCTAGACATCGTTGCTAAAATTGAGCACATCTTTTTTTCTTCCTTTCAAATCCGAGCCTTCCTATGCTCTTCTATTCCACATCTGCTAATGCAGCAATATCTTCTTCTCCTGTTCGAACCTTGATGACACGATCCACATCATAAACAAAGATCTTGCCATCTCCAATATGTCCGGTATAAAGTGTCTTCTTCGCCGTTTCAATCAAAGCATCCACTGGAACTTTGGCAACCACAACTTCCACCTTAACCTTTGGAATCAAAGTCGCATCGACAACAGCACCACGATAGCGGTCAGCGGAACCCTTCTGGATACCACAGCCCATCACCTGGCTCATCGTCATACCGGTTACACCAAGTTCATTCAAGGCCTTCTTCAAAGCATCGAATTTCGCAAGCTTACAAATAATCACAACCTTATGCATATAAGCTTCCGGCATCACGGAGCGGTCAACCACCTTCACAGCTGCATCTCTCTGTACCTGACTTGCTTCTACATAGTCATCCACACCAAGGTCAGTATTCTCATTTGCTTCCACTGTCAAAGTATTGGAAACGTCCATGATGGAGAATCCTGCATAGGCGGATGCCAGACCATGTTCCATCTCATCGAGACCAACAATCTCCTCTTCTTCGGATACACGAAGTCCAATCGTATGCTTAATTACTAAGAATGCAATCGTAATCGTAAGGGCTGTCCATGCAACAACCGTAACAAAACCAAGTAACTGAACCAAAAGCGTATGGAATCCTCCACCATAGAATAAACCGACGATGCCAGAGTCTTCATTTCCTGGTGCAGATGGAGTTGCAAAGAGTCCAACGGCAATGGTTCCCCAGATACCATTCAAAAAATGTACCGCTACCGCACCGACCGGATCATCGATATGAAGCACATTATCTAAAAACCATACGCCGAAACAAACCAATAAACCTGCGACAGCACCAATCACAGTTGCTCCAAAGGCATCGGTCACATCACAAGGTGCGGTAATCGCAACCAAACCTGCAAGAGATGCATTTAAACACATCGATACATCCGGTTTTCCATAACGAATCCAAGTGAACACCATACATACAACGGTAGCCACTGCCGGTGCAACCGTTGTTGTAAGGAAAATAGAACCCAGCTGTGGCAGTGTTGTCGCAGCCGCACCATTGAATCCATACCAACCAAACCAAAGGATGAAGCATCCCAGGCAACCCAGTGGCAGGTTCGAACCCGGAAATGCATTTACGGAGATAATCTTGCCATCTTTATCCTTTGTAAACTTACCAATTCTAGGTCCAAGGATATAAGCACCAATCAAAGCAGCTGTTCCACCAACCATATGGATCGCTGTTGAACCTGCAAAATCATGGAATCCAAGCTGTGCTAACCAGCCGCCACCCCAGATCCAATGCGCTTCGATAGGATAGATCAGTCCGGAGATAATTCCGGAATAGATACAATACGATAAGAACTTCGTTCTCTCGGCCATGGCACCGGATACAATCGTTGCCGTTGTAGCACAAAATACCAGGTTAAATACAAAAGTAGAGAAGTCAAAGCTATGATAAGCACTGAAAATATCAAAGCCCGGCTTTCCAATGAATCCCATCAAATCTTCTCCCATAAGGAGTGAGAATCCGATCAAAATAAAAGTTACTGTTCCAATACAAAAATCCATCAGGTTTTTCATCAGGATATTTCCTGCGTTCTTCGCTCTTGTAAATCCCGCTTCTACCATGGCAAAACCTGCCTGCATCCAGAATACGAGTGCTGCGCCAATTAAAAACCAAATGGCAAATGCTGTTTTCGAAGTTTCTTCCGACACCAGGGTACGAATCATTTCTTCCGTCATATGTCTTTCCTCTCTTTCTTTTTCCTCAACATTGCTAGTTTTTCACAGAAATACAACATTTCTATGCATCTATAACAAAAGGCGCTGAAGCGAACGAACACATCGTTCAACTCCAGCGCCTTTGCTATCGTTACTTATGTAATTTATCTAAGCTGTTTTTAAAGAACTATTCCATGGTTGTGTAACCACTTAAGTAAGTATCCACTTCCTTAGCACAGGCTCTACCCTCGGCAATCGCCCATACAACCAGTGACTGACCTCTATGCATATCACCTGCAGTAAAGATCTTCTCTTCGGAAGTCTTATACTGTCCCTCAACCGTTTCTACTGTATTTCTAGCTGTCTTTTTTAGCTTGGCAGCATCCAGAATATAATCCTCAGCACCAACGAATCCGGCGGCAATTAAAAGCAGATCACATGGAATCTCTTTTTCAGTTCCAGGTACTTCTACCATCTGACGATTTTCGAATTTCACCTGAACCGTCTTAATTCCAGTTAAGACACCCTTCTTTGTAATCAGTTCCTTCACGGTAGTCTCATAGATTCTTGGATCAGATCCAAATACCTCAATGGCTTCCTGCTGACCGTAATCCGTCTTCAGAACCTTTGGCCATTCTGGCCATGGATTACTTTCCAGTCTCTCCACTGGTGGAGCACTCATCATCTCCAGCTGTGTGACAGATGCTGCTCCATGTCGAATGGAAGTACCAACACAGTCATTTCCTGTATCACCACCACCGACGATTACTACATTCTTGCCTTTCGCACTAATGTAAGTACCATTTTTTAAATTATGATTTAACAAGCTCTTTGTAGTAGAAGTAAGGAAATCCACTGCAAAATGCACACCTTCTGTCTTATCGAAATCCTTCACCGCAAGGGCTCTGGCTTTCTTAGCTCCACAACAAAGGACAACCGCATCATATTCTTTCTTTAAATCTTGGATTTTGATATCTTTACCGACATCAACACCTGTCTGAAATACAACGCCTTCCTCCTCCATCAATTTCTGACGGCGGAAGATTACTTCCTTCTGAAGCTTCATATTTGGAATTCCATACATCAACAGACCACCGATACGATCATCTCTTTCGAAAACCGTAACACTATGTCCTCTATGATTCAGCTGATCTGCAACAGCCAGTCCTGATGGACCGGATCCTACGACCGCAACACGTTTTCCACTGCGAATTGCAGGGATGCGTGGTACGACGTATCCTCTCTCGAATCCGGTCTCAATGAGATAGAGTTCGTTGTCGTGTGTACTGACTGGCTGGCCTTCCTGGCCACAGATACAAGCCTTCTCACAAAGTGCCGGACATACACGGCCGGTAAACTCCGGAAAGTTGCTTGTCTTTAATAATCTACTCAGCGCATGCTTTTCATGTCCACGATAGATTTCATCGTTCCACTCTGGAATCAGATTGTGAAGTGGACATCCGGTATACATACCACTAAGTTTTAATGCGGACTGACACATTGGCACACCGCAATTCATACAGCGTGCTGCCTGTTCTCTTCTGTCGTCCTGATTTAATAATTTATGAAATTCATCAAAGTTCTTGATTCTCTGTTTCACTGGAATACATGGATTTTCTACTCTTCCATATTCCAGAAATCCTGTTGGCTTACCCATGCTATTCTCCTTTACGAATTTGTAATTTCTCTAAACGCTTCAAGTTTTGCATTCTCCTTAGAGACGCCTTGTTCCTCATACTTACTGATAGCTACCAGCACTCTCTGATAGTCGGTAGGTACGATTTTCTTGAAATGTTCCAAATAGTCTTCAAAATTCGAAAGGATCTTAGAACCAAGTTCTGATGATGTTTCCTTCACATAATCCTCTAAGATACCCTTGAGTTCTGCAACATCGTACTTCTCTTTTACTTCCTGCATCGTAACCAGATCCTTATTGATTCTGAGATACAAGGTATGATCCATATCGAGTACATAGGCGATACCGCCACTCATACCAGCTGCGAAGTTCTTACCCGTAGGTCCAAGGATGACTGCGCGACCACCTGTCATATATTCGAGACCATGATCACCACATCCCTCTGCTACTGCTGTTGCACCAGAATTTCGAACGAGGAAACGTTCCCCGGCCACACCATTCATGTAAGCAGTACCACTTGTCGCACCATAAAGCGCAACATTTCCTACAATGATATTGTCCTCGGCCTTAAACTGACTTCCCTTTGGAGGCGTTACAATCAGCTTACCACCGGATAATCCCTTACCAAATCCATCGTTGGCATCACCTGTCAGACGAATCGTAAGTCCCTTTGGAATAAAGGCACCAAAGGACTGACCGCCGCCGCCTTCGCAGTTGATTACGAAAGTATCATCTTCGATATCATCACCGAATCGACTTACAATTTCAGATCCGAAGATTGTACCAACACTACGATTTGTACTGCTGATCTTCACCTTCATCTCTGCATGCTCTTTCTTCTTCAAGGCATCTTCAAATTTTGGAAGAATCTTCTTCTCATCAACGGTCTTCTCCAGATGGAAGTTATATACCTTCTTACTGTCGAAATGACGCATAGATTCTGCAACCGGTTCAAATCCAATAATCTTGGAGAGATCCACAGTTTCACAATCTCTGGTATATGGCACATCCTTACGTTTCAGGCAGTCTACACGACCAACCATCTCTTCAATGGTTCTGAAACCAAGTTCTGCCATGATTTCACGCATTTCCTGCGCAATGAACTTCATAAAGTTCATAACGTATTCCGGCTTGCCTTTGAAGCGCTTTCTAAGCTCTTCATTCTGCGTTGCAATACCGAATGGGCAAGTATCCTGGTTACAAACACGCATCATCATACATCCCATTGTTACCAATGGAGCTGTCGCAAATCCGTATTCTTCTGCACCGAGAAGTGCCGCGATAACAACATCTCGACCACTCATCAGCTTACCATCGGTTTCGATAATAACACGATTTCGAAGTCCGTTTTC
This sequence comes from Lachnospiraceae bacterium AC2012, assembly GCA_000702525.1. GTDB lineage: Bacteria > Bacillota > Clostridia > Lachnospirales > Lachnospiraceae > FD2005. The sequence continues at coordinate 190,767 of JNIN01000001.1, read as the reverse complement.
AATCAAGGTCTGATGTGCTTCTGATAAACCAAGTTCCCAAGGAAGTCCCGCATTATGGATAGAACTTCCAGGAGCAGCACCGGTACCTCCGTCATATCCGGAAATCAGGATAACCTGTGCACCGGCCTTAGCAACACCGGATGCAATTGTACCAACACCAGCTTCGGATACCAACTTTACAGAAATACGAGCTTTACGGTTCGCATTCTTTAAGTCGTAAATCAGCTGTGCCAAATCCTCGATGGAATAAATATCGTGATGTGGTGGAGGCGAAATCAAGGATACACCCGGTGTAGAATAACGACGTGTCGCAATCCATGGGTAAACCTTCTTGCCAGGTAAGTGACCACCTTCTCCAGGCTTCGCACCCTGCGCCATCTTAATCTGAATCTCTTCTGCATTACTTAAGTATTCCTCTGTAACACCAAATCGACCAGATGCCACCTGCTTAATCTTAGACATCTTCTCTGTATGGAAACGTTCTGGATCTTCCCCACCTTCACCGGTGTTGGAACGACCACCCAGACGGTTCATAGCAATTGCCATACATTCATGTGCTTCCTTGGAAATAGAACCATAGGACATCGCACCTGTCTTAAATCGCTTTACAATAGAATCTACAGACTCTACTTCATCAATAGAAATCGGCTTATTCTTAGGCGCAAATTCCATCAATCCGCGAAGTGTATGTGGAGTCGCATTGTCTACCATTGCTGTATATTCTTTAAATCTCTGATAATCTCCTCGCTGTGTTGCCTGCTGCAATGCGATGATAGTCTCAGGATTGTACATATGGTCTTCCTTATCATCTCCGGAACGAAGAGAATGGAAACCAATACTATCCAACGTTGTATCTACGGTAAGTCCCAGTGGATCAAAGGCATGGCTATGACGATTCATCACGCCCTCTGATATTTCCTGCAGTCCGATACCACCAACACGGCTAACCGTGCCGGTAAAGTACTTATCGATGACTTCCTTTCCAAGACCAATCGCCTCGAAAATTCTTGCTGACTGATAAGACTGTAATGTAGAAATACCCATCTTCGCAGCAATCTTAACAATACCATTCAAAATCGCATTGTTATAATCTGCAATTGCTGTATGATAATCCTTATCCAAAATTCCAATATCAATCAATTCTGCGATGCACTCATGTGCCAGATATGGATTGATTGCTCTCGCACCAAATCCAAGTAAGCAAGCCATCTGATGTACATCTCTAGGTTCCGCACTTTCAAGAATCAGGGATACTGCCGTTCTCTTCTTTGTACGAACGAGATGCTGCTCTACTGCGGATACCGCAAGTAAAGATGGAATTGGAACGTGGTTCTCATCTACCCCTCGATCCGAAAGGATGATGATATTACTTCCCTTTGCATATGCACGATCCACAGAGATGCAAACCTGCTCTAACGCTTTTTCCAGCGATGTATTCTTGTAATACAGAATTGGAATCACTTCCGACTTAAATCCAGGCTGATTTAAAGACTTAATCTTCATCAAATCCACACCGGTTAAGATTGGATGATCCACTTCGAGTACCTTACAGTTCTCACCCTTTTCTTCCAGTAAGTTACCATCCGAACCAATATAAACCGTAGTATCTGTTACAACCTTCTCACGAAGAGAATCGATTGGTGGATTTGTAACCTGTGCAAATAACTGCTTAAAGTAATGAAACAATGGTTCATCATGCTTGGAAAGGACTGCCAGTGGTACGTCATGTCCCATCGATGCTGTCTTCTCCACACCATTTTCTGCCATTGGAAGGAGCCCGTCCTTCACATCTTCATAAGAATATCCGAAGACCTTGTACATCTTGTCTCGCGTCGCCTGGTCATATTCTGGAATCTTCTTATTTGGAATCTTCAAATCCTGAAGATGTAATAAATTCTGATCTAACCACTCTCCATAAGGCTTCTTTGTCGCGTAGATTCTCTTACATTCCTCGTCGGAAATGATACGTTTCTTCTTCGTATCTACAAGGAGAATCTTACCCGGTTCCAATCGCTTCTTTTCAACGATATGTTCTGGAGCAATATCCAGTACACCAACCTCAGAAGATAAAATCAAACGGTTATCATCTGTCACATAATATCTGGAAGGTCTCAGACCATTTCGATCCAATGTAGCACCAACCATATCACCATCTGTGAACAGGATCGCTGCTGGACCATCCCATGGTTCCATCATGGTTGCATAATAGTGATAGAAGTCCTTTCTCTTAGGCTCCATAAACTTATTGTGCTTCCATGGTTCTGGAATCATCATCATAATGGATAATGGCAATTCCATACCATTCATATAGAAAAATTCAAGCGCATTGTCTAAGCTTGCAGAATCGGATCCCTTGCCATCAATCACAGGGAAAATCTTATCTACATCTTTTTCTAAGAGTTCATTCGTAACTGTCTCTTCTCTTGCCAACATACGATCAATATTACCGCGAATGGTATTGATCTCACCGTTATGTGCAATCATTCGATAAGGATGTGCACGTTCCCAGCTAGGTGTTGTATTGGTTGAGAATCTAGAGTGAACCATAGCAATGGCTGTCGCATACTTCGGATTTCCCAAATCACTATAAAAGGCTCTTAACTGGTTTACAAGGAACATACCCTTGTAGACAATCGTTCTTGAGCTAAGGGAACAAATATACGTATCCTCTGAACTCTGTTCAAATTCTCTTCGTACTACAAACAGTCTTCGATCGAATTCTCTTCCTCTATGGCAGCCCTTTGGACGTTTTACAAACGCCTGCATAATCTTTGGCATGCAAGCAAGTGCAACTTCTCCAAGGATCTCAGGATTTGTTGGCACCTCTCTCCATCCTAAGAACTCCATACCTTCTTTTTCTACAATTACCTGGAACATACGCATGGCAAAGGTTCTCTTAATGTCTTCCTGTGGAAGGAAAAACATACCAATACCATAGTCGCCTTCTTTTTCCAGTACGATTCCGCTCTCTTTGGCAGCATCTTTGAAGAAATCATGTGATATCTGTGCCAGAATACCAACACCATCTCCGACCTTGCCAGAGGCGTCTTTTCCTGCTCTGTGCTCCAATTTCTCAACGATCGATAACGCATCGCTTAAGATTCCATGTTCTTTCTTGCCATCAATGGAACAAACCATTCCAATACCGCAAGCATCATGTTCTCTGGAGTTGTAAAGCATCTTCTGAGTTTCTTTCATCTTTTTCTTCCTTTATTTCTATTTAATAAAAAACAAGCGACACGGAATCTAAACCGATTACAAAACATATAACCGGCTATTAAGAGACCCCATTGTCGCTTGCACTTTATTTACTATTATTTACTGAGATATTCACGAATTCGAGCCATAGCCTCTCGTGTATTCTCATGTGTATTGAATGCTGTCAAGCGGAAAAAATATTCCCCACTTTTACCGAATCCCTGACCCGGCGTACCAACAACATAACATTTTTCTAAGAGATTGTCAAAGAATTTCCATGAATTTTCTGGACATTTCATCCAAACATAAGGAGAATGCTTACCACCTGTATAATAGATGCCTAATTCATCCAGTACATCGGTAATGATTTTTGCATTTTCTTTGTAATAAGCAATATTTTCTTCAATCTCTTTTTCACCCTGCTCGGTAAAGACGGCTTCTGCACCTCGCTGTACAACATAGCTCACACCATTGAACTTCGTTGTCTGTCTTCTAAGCCAGAATTTATTTATGGATGCATCATCAAATACCAAATCCTCTGGAACAACCGTATAACCACATCTTGTACCAGTAAATCCAGCCTTCTTTGAGAAACTGCAAAATTCAATCGCACACTTCTTGGCACCTTCAATTTCGAAAATAGAATGTGGTAAATCCTCTGTTACGAAACATTCATACGCACTATCAAAGAGAATAATACTCTGATTTTCAAGTGCAAAATCTACCCATTTCTTCAACTGTTCCCGATTGTAAACCGCACCCGTTGGGTTATTTGGAGAACAGAGATAGATGATATCCGCCTTGTATTTCTCTTCCGGCATAGGGAGGAAATCATTCTCTTCCGTCGCTTCTGCATAGAGAATCTTTCTACCGTCCATCACATTGGTATCCACATAAACAGGATAAACCGGATCTGTTACAAGTACCGTATTGTCCTTGTCAAAGAGATCTAAGATATTTCCTAAATCTGATTTTGCACCATCGGAAATAAAAATCTCATCCAGATTTAATGTCACATCAAATCTTGCATAATACTTCTGGATGGCACCCTTCAGAAAATCATATCCCTGCTCTGGTCCATATCCATGGAAATGTTCCGGCGTACCCATCTCATCACAAGCCTTCTTCATCGCCTCCACAACGGACTTTGGAAGTGGTCTTGTAACATCGCCAATTCCCATACGGATCAACTGATCTGATACTTCCGGATTTCTTTCCTGCCAAGCAGCTACTCTTCTTGCAATCTCTGCAAAGAGATAACTCTCTGCTAAATTCTTATAATTTTTTTCTACATGAAATGCCATGATTTGCCTCTTTATTTTTCAAGCCTGTTTAACACGGTGTCATATCCATCATCCCCATATGTCAATGCACGATTCACACGACTAATGGTCGCTGTGGATGCACCAGTTGCCTTCGCAATATCCTGATACGTCTTCTCTTTTCTAAGCATGCCAGCAACTTCAAAACGCTGACTCATAGCCTCCAGTTCGCTAATTGTACAAAGATCCTCCAGGAAATGATACATCTCATCCCGGTTTTTCAATGTCAGAAAACCATCCATCAAATGGTCCATACTCTCATCGCGTACTTGTTTGCTCATATCATACCCCAAACTTTCTTATCATTTGTTCTCGGTTATCAGCATATTGCACTTTCACTATAAAATAATTACACCACGCTCTGCAGCGTAATCCACTTCTTCCTGTGGCCAGATGGAAACCTGTACCTCACCGATATGTGCTTTTCTAAGGAAGAACATACAAATTCGAGACTGTCCGATACCACCACCAATGGTATATGGAATCTTCTTCTCCAGAATGGATTTCTGGAATGGAAGTTCTGCGCGATCTTCGGCACCGGCAATCTTTAACTGTTCCTGAAGAGAATCTTCATCTACACGAACACCCATAGATGATAATTCCAATGCAATATCAATAACCGGATAATAAACGATGATATCACCGTTTAATTTCCAATCGTCATAATCAGGAGCACGACCATCATGCTTCTCTCCTGATGCTAACACACCACCGATTTGCTCGATGAAAACAGCACCTTTTAATTTTGCAATCTTATATTCTCTTTCCTTTGGAGTAAGGTCTGGATACATATCCTCCAACTCCTGAGATGTCACGAAAGAAATCTCCTCCGGAAGGAAACAGTCAACATATTCATACTGATTGGACACATATTTTTCTGTCACACGAAGTGCTTCATAAACCGCTTTTACCGTCTTACGAAGTGTCTCTTCTGTACGATCAGACTTTTCAATTACTTTTTCCCAATCCCACTGATCCACGTAGATGGAATGAATATTATCCGTATCTTCATCTCTACGAACAGCGTTCATATCAGTATATAGTCCCTCGCCTACATGGAAACCATAACGGCCTAATGCCATACGTTTCCATTTTGCGAGTGAATGTACGATTTCTACCTCTTTATCCTCTAACTCCTTGATTCCGAACTTAACCGGTCTCTCTACACCATTTAAGTTATCGTTCAAACCGGATTCCGGTGTTACGAATAACGGTGCGGAAACTCGATGAAGGTTTAATTCTGTAGCAAGCTGTGCCTGGAAGAAATCCTTCACCTTCTTAATTGCAATCTGTGTCTCTTTTAAGTTCAGAGCAGGTGTATACTCCTCTGGTATATAAATCTTAGCCATCTTTTTTCCTCTTTTTTTCCTGGTTCTAGTAATCTAGTAACAAAATTATAATTCACAAGTTCCTACCGTTCTTGGGAATGGAAGTACGTCACGGATATTACCCATACCTGTGATATACATAACGGCACGTTCAAATCCCAAACCGAATCCAGCGTGACGAGAAGAACCATATTTTCTTAAGTCCATATAGTAATCATAAGTATCTACATTCATACCAAGTTCTTCGATACGAGCCTTTAAGATATCATAATCATCTTCTCTCTGAGAACCACCAATGATTTCACCAATACCTGGTACGAGACAGTCCATAGCTGCTACTGTCTTACCATCTTCGTTGAGCTTCATGTAGAATGCCTTGATTTCCTTTGGATAATCTGTAACGAATACAGGCTTCTTGAAAATCTTTTCTGTAAGATATCTCTCATGTTCTGTCTGAAGATCGCATCCCCAGAATACCTTGTAATCAAATTCATCATTGTGCTTTTCTAATTCCGCAATGGCATCGGTATATGTGATACGACCGAAATCAGAATTTACAACATGATGTAATCGATCAAGAAGTCCCTTATCGATAAATTTGTTGAAGAATGCCATTTCTTCTGGAGCATGCTCTAATACATAGTTGATCACATACTTCAGCATAGATTCTGCAAGAATCATATCGTCATTTAAATCTGCAAATGAAATCTCTGGTTCAATCATCCAGAATTCTGCTGCATGTCTTGTTGTATTAGAATTTTCTGCTCTAAATGTAGGTCCAAATGTATAGATATTACGGAATGCCTGTGCGAATGTCTCGCCCTGCAGCTGTCCGGATACTGTCATATTAACAGGCTTACCAAAGAAATCCTTGTTAAAATCTACAGCACCTTCTTCATCCCTAGGGATGTCATTCAAATCCATTGTTGTAACCTGGAACATCTCTCCAGCACCTTCTGCATCTGATGATGTAAGAATTGGTGTATGTACATATACAAAGTCTCTCTCCTGGAAGAACTTATGAATGGCATATGCAATTAAAGAACGAACTCTAAATACTGCCTGGAATGTATTTGTTCTCGTACGAAGATGTGGTACTGTACGAAGATATTCCAATGTATGTCTTTTATTCTGAATAGGATAATCTGGTGTTGACTGACCTTCTACCTCTACCTTTGTTGCCTGAATTTCAAATGGCTGCTTTGCACCAGGTGTCAATACAAATTCACCAGTTACAACTACAGCAGCGCCGATATTTAACTTAGCGATTTCATCAAAATTATTGACTTTGTCTCCATATACGACCTGTACGGTCTCAAAGAATGTTCCATCGCTAATAACGAGGAAACCGAAATTTTTACTATCACGATTATTTCGTACCCAACCACCAATCGTTACTTCTTTGCCACCATAGGCTTCTTTGTTGCGGTACAACTCTCTTACGGTTACCATAGTTTTTCCTCCATATTAATAATTTTAATCTTATCTAGTTTATCGCACTAAAGTATCCTTTTCAAGAATATTTTCTAATTCTTCAAAATTGGGGGTGGATGGGGTGTTCTCGCGGGGATTTCTGTGTGCAGTCTGCAAGTGTCGTTTGTTAAGTGTAATCTGTATGCCGTCCCCTCTATACATACTTACCGCAGCATATTCGACATCCTGTCTCAGATGCTGCTTGAGCCGCCATCCTTGGCGGCTCATAAGTATGTATATGAGAGTCCGGCATAGGATTACACTAAACGCACTTTATGCAGACTGCACACAGAAATCCCCGCGAGACCCCCACTACACTATGTGGAAATGTTTCCATGCGTTGTCATGCGGCGCCATGGACGGCGACAATGTCATTTAGATTGTAAATAAATTAAGAATAGTGCATCATTAAAAGCATTATAATCACAAACAAAATACAGCCAGTTCTCGGTATGACAATGGTACACCTGGTGTACAACTTCGATTGTTTTAGCGTGATTATAAGCTAATTTTGCACACTTTACAGAATATATCCTTGTTTTTGATTTTCTTCCGTAAGCCGATTTTGTAATTTTCGTCAAATTACGGTAGAAATCCTGATTCAGTTGCAATATACCGTAATGCTCTTATTATTGAAAACAAGTTATATTATCCTTTACAGAAGATCGCTACTTTATCTCTTCTTTTTCTGTAATTTGATAAACAGAGCAGAAGATTGATTACAGAAAACTCACCTTTTCAACTTGATATTCTGTAACCCAGAAAAATCCAGGATTTTTACTACGGTAAAAATAGAGTAACGAGCAAATTGTTCCGTAAAACAGCATATTGTTAAAAAAATTTAGTTATACATTTACAGAACAGGATTTGAAAACAAGTATGTATTCTGTAAATCTAGCAAAGAACCTAAATAATTCAGTTAAATACGTTAACAAACCCAGTCAAATACCGGAATTAATAAAATGAAGGAAAGACGTAAGTATACTTATGAGTGGCTCTGATTGGTTAATATGAACCTCTTTTTATCTAAATGACATTGTCGCCATCCTTGGCGGCTCATAAATATGTATATGAGAGTCCGGCATAGGATTACACTAAACGCACTTTATGCAGACCGCACACAGAAATCCCCGCGAGAACACCACTACACCACGTGGAAGTGTTTTTGCGTGCGATGCAAACGGGAGATGCATATCGTGAGTTTAGGAAATAGAGATTGCAATGTTTTCATGCGTTGTCATGCGGCGCCATGGACGGCGACGCAAGCTGCATCTGAGACAGGATGTCGAATATGCAGCGGTGACAACGCAAAAACATTGCAATCTCTATTTCCTTAACGAACGAGAATAAATCCCCCGCTTGCATCGCACATAAAAACACCCCCACCCAAAAAGTCAATCCTTGTTTGTGATTCTTTGAAATACTATAATAAACAACATGTAAAAACGGAAAAAACAGGAGTGAAAACTATGAACAAACGTGAAGTAACCGAGATTAAACGCCGGTTAAAAAAGGAATCCGTAACCATTTCCAAAATGGTTGGTTGCTATGTTGATTCTTCCAAAGAAAAGGTTGTGAAATTTCGTCATTCCTTTTTAAATCTGGAAGATGAAGAATTTTATAAATATCTGGAAATTGCCAACAAGGTATTATCCGGTAAGATTGGAAATAATCTGATTGAGTTATCCTTTCCAACAGAGACAGAAGTAAACGGCGGACCACAGCAGTCCCTGATGGCACTTCGTGAATCTGGTCTTGAAAATGATGACTTACTCGATGTGTTCTATGATCATGTGATTGAAACTTACGATACCATCGACAACTATCTGATTTTATTATTCCATGACACCTATGATGTACCAATCAAAACTTCCGATAATCTCGCATTAGACGATTCTGAAGAAGTATATGACTACATCCTCTGTGCCATCTGTCCTGTAGCATTATCGAAACCAGGACTCTCTTATCATGCGGAAGAGAATTCCATCGGTGCCGTTGACAGAAACTGGATTGTTGGCGCAACCGAATCCGGATTTACCTTCCCTGCATTCACAGAAAGAAGTGCCGATATCCATTCTGTTCTTGTCTATACAAAGAATGCCAAGGAACCACACAAGGAATTCTGGGAAAATGGTTTGGGATGTACTTCCAAATTTACATCTACCGAAAAGAAGAATGCCTTTACCAATATGGTAAGTCATGCCATGGGACCGGATAATGAAGATACCGAAGATGTGCTCATTGAAGTGCAGTCCAATCTGAATGCTTACATCGAGGAAGAAACGCCGCTTCGTGAAAAGGACGATCCCATTATCCTGACACCGGAAGTAATTGCTCCGATTCTGGAAGAAAGTGGTATTCGCGAAGATAAAGTGAAAAAAATCAAAGAGGACTATGAACAGTTCTTCCAGGAAGAAGCTCCGGAAGCAGAAGAACTCCTCGATACCAAAGTTTTAAAAGACAATGAAACTAGAATCGAAAAGAAAGTATTACAGGAAAAGGTTGTAGATTTGACAAAACAATTAGAATCTGCCGGCGTAATCAACAAAGATGGCGATGAAATCGACATCGTACTGAAGGTAAGTTCCGATCGTGTCGATCAAATCTCTGCCACCTTCGTTGACGGTCAGCGTTGTCTCGTAATCCCATTGGAAGCCGATGATCAGACAACGGTCAATGGAGAAAAGAAATATTTCTAACCTAGAAATCTAAATTAGACAGATAATACATGGAAAAATCCTCGTGATTGGATAAGAGAATCTCTTGTCCCATTGCGGGGATTTTCTCTATTCTATGAATGGCAGCACAGTCTTCGATAGAGCCGCCTTCCTTTTGCCATTTCGAAATACACTTCGTCACGCCCAGAAGGGACGTATTTCCAACCGCTTCCACGCGGTCCAATAGTTCCTCTGGAATCAGCCCGATTTCAGCTGCATGCTCTGGATTTAAAGCATACCCCAGTCCTCCCGCAAGATAAACATGGGAAATCTGACTCCACTCAATTTTGGCTTTGTCCATCAACACTTGAATACCGGCACGGATAGCAGCTTTCGCCAGCTGCACCTGACGTATATCATCCTGCGTCAACCGAATGACATACTTTTCATTCAAACTGTAAACCGGGAATCCCTCTTCTCGATATTCCTCGTTGAGAATTCCATGCGAATTCATGCATCCATCCCGAAGAAGCTCTGCACATGTAGCAATCACACCTGCTCCGCAGATTCCCGTCGCAAGTCGATTATCTATGACCTTCGCTCTGGAGAATCCCTTCTTAATCTCTACATCATAAATGGCACCGGGAATCCCTGCCATGCCCTCGGCGATATTACCGCCCTCCAGCGCCGGACCTGCTGCCGTACTCGTAATATAGAATCCATCCTTATTTCCAAGTACCATCTCCCCATTTGTTCCCAGATCAAGTAGCAGATTGTATTCCTCTGATTGATCCATATCAAGCGCATAGATTCCAGATACGATATCTCCTCCGACAAACGCACTAAATCCGGGCATCAGATAGAAATCACTCTCTTCCATTTTATGAAAAGAGATATCCCCCGCATCAAAAGGAGCATGCGACAAACCTTTGACATCTACACCTTCTAAGAAATGTTGCATCGTCGTATTTCCAGCAATTATCACCTGTCCATTCCCATCGAAATCTACACGTCGAAACAGGTTATACAAATCCTCCCAAGCCAGATCATGAAGCACATATTCCTGACCGGAGATTGCAGCTTCGATTCTGGATACAATATCATGCCCATAAGCTCTTTGATGATTCTCTGAGACTGCACATTCTCCATTCGCCAGATTTTTAACAGCAATCGTAGTAGAACCAAGGTCCACAGCAATCAGCTGTGGACCCTCTTCCTTCCCTGAAATATGATTCGGCAGAGGGAATCCTTGCATCAGATTATCACCGTTTTTTATTTCTTTTCCCTGGTACAGGATGGTCATCCCTTCCTGATACTCTGTCTGACATGCCAAAACCTCTTTGGCATCGGCTCGAAGTTCGCCTTCCTTCCAAACCATCACCTTACAATTCTGACAAATCCCATGCCCACCACATGGCATATCTAAAAGCACCTGCTGCTGTCTTAAATACTCAGAAATCTTCATTTCCAAAAACCTCTTACATTATCCTAATCCTGTCTCTTTTTATGAGATAATGCCTTCATCTCATACATACGTAAATCCGCCAATTTATAGATTGCTTCTGCATCATGCTCTTCCACTTCATCCGAGAATGCCACACCAAAAGATGCCTCCACCAGAAATGGCTGCGTCTGCGAAGCCTTTTGATTATTGTCGATCAGTTTTCTCAAATCTCTTTCGATCTTCTTCTGATCCTGCATGCGATCCCAATATACGAGAAATTCATCCCCGCCCATTCGAAGGACATAGGCTCCCGAGTCGATAAAGGAACGACGAAGAGAATCCGCAAACACTTTCAAAAGCACATCCCCTTGATTATGCCCAAAGGTATCATTCGTCTGCTTTAACTTATCGACATCAAACAAAATCATCGTACAATTTCTGTCTTTATTCACATTAAATGCTTCAAATAATTCTTCTGCCTTTGCTCGATTATAAAGTCCGGTCATAGAATCTTCGAATGCCATCGCTGTCAGCGTATCTCTTGTTGCTTCATCCAACACTTTGGTATAAATAAACACCAGATAGCTGACGAGAAGAATGATGATAAAAATTAAGGTTCCCAGCGGCAAAATACTAACTGACATCATCGTATTCTCCGGGAAGACATACTTCTGCAGATTAAAACGAACCATATCCACGATACCGAAGAATAAAATCTCTAATAAACCAATATTTAAAACCCTCTCATCCTTCTCCATCTCACGAATTGGCTTTGCTCCAAGAAGTACGACCGTAAATCCACAAAGTAAGGCAATCCCATGAAAGATGGAAACAAATGCTGCATAATGCATAACATTCGTCACATGGAATACCGTTGTAATCAATACAAACAACGCTAAGATACCGGTAAGTCCAATCATGACCCAGTACTTCCATCGTTCCCTCATAAGAGCCTCTTTTCGAACCTGTATAATCAGCACCATCAGAGGAATCAAGGCAATGTAAAGCGTAATGTATTCCAATACCGTATTGAATTCTAAATTTACGGAATAGAGTTCCATAAATTTCGTATTACACATAGACCAAAGTCCAATCAGATAACTGAACGCTCCAATCGGAACCAGTCGATGATACATCGCATCTTTCGCATGTGCGCAGAAACCGACAATCAATAAAACATTTCCAAGAATAAATAGAAATACCGCACAGAAAATCGCCAGTACATTGCTATTAAAAAAGTCAGCATAAATATAATTCGAATCCGTTAAAACAATCGGCGGAACATTCGTAAATGCCGCTTCTTCTGCTGGATAAAATACGATTTTAAGTTCTCGTCCGCCACTGAATTTCTCCAAATTCACAAAGTGATATCCACTACCTACAAACTTCCCCTCCTGCAGCAAATCCATACCATAGAGGTATTGGCTCTGTCCTCCTACAATTACTTCGACACCGGTTAAATAATTTAAGATACGGATTGTCGAATTCGCCGGAATACTCTTCGGTAAAGTAGTTGTCAACGTCACTACATCGCCCTTATGTATGATTTCCGGAAATGTAAATTCACTCAACGTGACATTCTCATATACCTTGTCATTTACCTGAACGGTCCATCCATATTCCAATTCATAACGTTTGTAATTCTGATGATTTAACGTAATCACATGAAAGAAGAATATAAATGTACACATCAAAGAAATGGTAATACCTAATACGGATATTATCGTTCTAACCAGTTTCCTACTGCCCATGTCTAATCTCCCTGCATAATACCTTAATCTGATGAATTGTCTTCGATATCACCGGACGAAGCGGGCGAAGAAAAAGCCATACGCGACTATACATGATATAAATTATATTATTCGTTGCTATCTTCTTACCCTTTCGAAGTACACCAACCATCTGTCCTCTGAGCTGACTTTCTCTAAGCGGTCCCTCGATTTCCGCCTGATTATCACCGACAAAATAGAGTCCATCTTTTGTTTTTTTACATAAGCGATGTAATACCAGAATGCTATTCTTCCGTCGATATAGATAGACCTCTCCCACACGAACCTCTCGAACGGGAGCAATCACTGCCATATCACGATTTGGCACAAACAGTGGGTACATACTATATCCCTGTGGAAACAGCTGTACAACCTTGCCATCCTTTAACATTTTCTCCACATCTTGCTTATGCAAAAAACTCACCTCAATAACTCTTAAAAAACTTATAGATTATTTATATTTTCGCACATTTACATCATAAAAACCATTATAATAGGAATTGTTTTACAAAAAAATTGATTTTTTATATCGAAAAGGGGAAAACATGTATCCATCATCAGCATATACGTTGCAAAACCTTCAGGGAATCGACTATTTACTCCCCATTGGACAGGGCGTTGCAACTTTTCATAGACAACTAAAACTCAATGCATCCTCTGCAAAACTCTATCGAGAGATTGAAACCATCTGTAAAGAGGACCGTAACATTTCCAGAGATGCACTCGTCGAAAAGCTTCTTCTATCTTTGCAGCAAGAACATGATTTCACTGGAAATGATACCGTAGAGATTCAGGGAGATCTCACGAGTTTTATCCAAATGTTGCAGACCTTTGGGGTGCTAATCGATACAAATCCAAAAGAGGATACGCATCTAACCCATCAGGCGCTGATCGGTCGTGTACTTTTAAAATTTTATGATGGAGATGGCTATTTATCTTCCGAATTCAACGACTTTTTCCTTCCAAAGGAAACAATACCTGCTTCCATGGATTCGACCATCCAGATTCTGTTTCATCCCTATCCGGATACGAGTCTGATGAAACGTATTCTACTCGTTCATACTTCGGAGCTTTGGGTCTATCAGACAGATCTTGGATATCTTTTAGAATATCCATCCTCTGATGGAATCTACAGTATTCACTTAAGTAACGATGGAACACAGGCGGATTTTTATGTAAGGGAGGATACCGACGAGAAGCTTCGCTATGATATCTTTCATGCGGTTCGGTTAGTCATGTCCTATCTGTTACAGAAACAGGATGCCTTCCTGCTTCATTCTGCATCCATTTTATATGAGGGTCAGGCATGGTTGTTTTCCGGCCCTTCCGGTACAGGAAAATCAACACACACTGCACTTTGGAACAAACGGTTTCAAACGCCTTTTATCAATGGAGATTTAAACCTGATTACCATAGAAAAGGACGGACAGCAAAGTCGTCCTATGACCTATGGAATCCCATGGTGTGGAACCTCTGGAATCTATAGCACCGAGAAGTATCCTCTGGGCGGAATCATTATCCTACACCAGTCCGCGGATAACCACGTTCTGGTAAAAAAGGACGACGAGAAACAATTATCCGTATTGCAGCGATTGATTTCACCATTTTGGACCATCGAACAGATGGAACAAAATCTCGCATTTACGGATGCTCTCCTTCATCAGATTCCGATTTGGCATCTCTATTGCAATATGGAAGAGGAAGCTGCTATTTGTATGAAACAGGAGATCGATTCCTACCTGTCTAAAATCAAGGAATCCTAACAAAATCATTTTGAGGTAACTAGATTTATGTCATATATTGGAGAAAGAATCGACTTCTACATGGGTCGAATAAAATCAGGACGTGTACAAGAGATGTGGCGTCAGACAAAATGGATTTATTCCTATGCCAAGAAATACTGGATTGCAATGATTTTCTATACCGTGCTGGGGCTTAGTGGAACGGTCGTTGCACTGCTTTCGAGTCTGGTCAGTAAAGACCTTGTCGATATCATCACCGGCCATCAGGCGGGAGAACTCGCGAAAACCTTTGCCATCATGATTGGAATCGCGGTATTTTCCATCGTAATCAGTCAGTTTACGAGTTATGCGAGTAGTTGGATCTCTCTAAAAGTAAACAATGAAATCCGCTCCCATATCTTTGAGAAAATCCTTATCACAGATTGGGAAAGCCTGACAAACTACCATACCGGAGATTTGCTCACCCGCTGGAGCAGCGATGCATCCGCCATCTCCGACGGCGTCCTGAGCTATATTCCTAACCTGATTATCAATCTGTTTCGATTCTTCAGTGCCTTTGCCATGGTGATCTACTATGATGCAACCTTCGCCATCTTCGCACTACTTGGAATCCCATTCTCCCTTCTTATGAGTAAAACGCTCTTAACAAGAATGCAGAATAACAATCAGAAAAGTGCTGCGATGTCCGCAAAGATGTCCGGTTTTAACCAGGAGACTTTCTCCAATATCCAGACCATCAAAGCGTTCGACCTCGTTCGTCTCTATACCGAGCGATTGAAACAACTGCAATCCGATTATTTAAATATGCGAATGGAATTCTCACGAATGTCCATCTGGACTTCCATCATCCTCGGAATGGTTGGACTGCTTGTCTCCTACAGTTCCTATGGTTGGGGAATCTATCGCGTGTGGTCCGGTGTGATCTCCTACGGTACGATGACCATGTTCCTGTCGCTCTCCGGCACATTAACAGGTGCGGTAAACTCACTGTCTTCCATGATTCCATCCGCCATCAGCTTGACTACTTCAGCCGGTCGTTTGATGGATATTATCGAAATGCCACAGGAAGACTATTCCCGACTCGATGAAGCGAAACATTTCCTGGAAATGCATCGTGACAGCGGTGTCTCACTCACCATCGACTCTCTGGACTATTCCTATCAATCCGGAACGGAAGTCTTCCACGGTGCCAGCTTTGAAGGACATCCGCACGAAATCATCGGGCTGGTTGGTCCATCCGGAGAAGGTAAAACAACGATGCTTCGTCTCCTGCTTTCGCTACTTCCTGCACACGCAGGCGATGCGAAAATTTCTGCAGCAGACGGAAGCACACTCCCATTGTCTCCATCCACCCGACAGTTCTTCTCCTACGTTCCACAAGGAAATACCATGCTGTCCGGTACCATTGCTGAAAACATGAGAAATGTAAAACCGGATGCTACGGATGAAGAGATTATCGAAGCATTAAAACTTGCCTGTGCCTATGATTTCGTCTCCAAATTGAAGGACGGCATAAACAGCGAAATCAAGGAACGTGGTGGCGGATTCTCCGAAGGACAGGCGCAGCGATTATCAATTGCAAGAGCGCTTCTTCGGAAATCACCAATTCTGCTTTTAGATGAAGCAAGCTCCGCTCTCGATATTACAACCGAACGAAAAGTTTTAAAGAATATCATGGCGGATACCTATCCAAGACTTTGTATTGTAACCACGCATCGACCTACGGTTTTAACCCTTTGTAACCGTGTCTATGCCATCCGGGATAAAGCTTGCGACATCCTAAGTGAAGATGAAATCGAACATCTTATCAAAGACTTTTAAATAAAAAAGATGCTGTTTGAGGCTTTTCCTCAAATAGCATCTTTTATTTCATCTTCTTAAACTTCTGATCCATATCCAAATGCACAATCCATCGGATTCCCATAGAAATGAGTCCATAGTGATGTCGGTCCAACGCTCTTTCAAACATCGGTATCCCAACGCGATAAACCAGATTTGGAATCTGTCTTCGCACCTTCGG
This sequence comes from Lachnospiraceae bacterium AC2012, assembly GCA_000702525.1. GTDB lineage: Bacteria > Bacillota > Clostridia > Lachnospirales > Lachnospiraceae > FD2005. Next base: position 173,814 of record JNIN01000001.1, on the reverse strand, counting down.
TTGAAGAATATATCGCATATACTTTCTTGCCCAATCGTCATCCCCATAAAATGCGATCAGTCGACGCAAACTCTCTCGATTCCGCTTCTCTTCATACACCATCTTGCCGTCGAAAAATACAGCAAAAAGCAGGGTACAGGCAATCAAATCAGCAGTAGCATTTCTCGTAGAATACTTCTTTAGAGATTCTACTTGCTCTGCTAAACGCTCCGTCTCATGTGAAATCCGCATCCAGCCATCTTCATAATGCTCCCGGTATTGATACGATACCGAGGAAAGATTCCGAACATAAATATAGGTGTTATCCTCCAAAAATGCATACGTTGCGCCATGGAGATAACACCCAAAAGAGAATAATTTATCCTCTCCATAATCGATCGCATAAGATGGGATGTCCCATCTCAAAAGAGATTCTCTACGAAACATCTTGCCCCACATATAGGAAAGATGCCCGACGGAGAAAAATCCCGAAAACCGGTATGCAAAACTATCCTGCTTCCATGCATGATAGACACTATGAGAGGTTGTCTGCTCGATACGACCATCCACTTCCCGGACATAATTGCCTACCACAATGTCGACTTTTTCACGATGCATAACATCCAGGAATTTCTGGACAACATCGGCATCATACAGTCGATCATCGGCATCTACAAACATCACATAGTCTCCCTGCGCCAATCGAATCCCACGATTTCTGGTAGAGGAGACTCCTTCATGTTCCAAATGGTACACCTGGATCTCCAGCTTTTTTCCTATTCGCTTCTTATATTCCAAGATGGAGTCGATCATCTCATCTAATTGCTGCGCTGCTGCTTCCTCGCTACCATCATCTAATACCAGGACTTCGATTTCTTCATAAGTTTGTTCCACAATAGACTGAAGGCAACCTGATAAGGTTGCCATTCCATTGTATACCGGTATAATAATCGATACTTTTTTATTCATTTGCTTTTAGTTTCCGTCTGCTCCGCCGCCCTGAACGTTCGTCTGCTTAGAGCAATCATAGCTTGTGATGCTGCAAGAAAGAGCCTTTGTTGTAGCTTCATCTACACTCTTAGCCCATACTTTGTATGTTACTTCTTCACCAGATTTATATGCATTTGCATGACTTGGACGAGTAACCGTTACGGTACTACCATTTACAGAACATGACCAGCCATTTTCTGCATAAGCGTCAATAACAGCACCTGTAAATGCTAATGTAATCGTACATGCTGTGGAAATATGTTCTACTTCCTTGGAATGTGTAAGATGAATCTCAAAGACATGGTAGCCACCACCATCCAAATCCTGTGGACTTGCAACAAGTCCACTCCAACAACCACTTGCAGCAAAAACCCCTTCTGCTAAATCGTCCATTAATACTACACTAGGTTTTTCCAACATAACTCTCTACAACCTCCAATTTCAATCGTTTCATTTTTATAAAATTTTTATAAATAACCTACACTAATAATACCACAAATCTTTTCTGTGTATAGCCTATTTCCGCACTATTTTTGAAATAATTTGATTTCCTCCATATAGGAACTACGAGACTTGGCATTTCTTAATACCGCAACCATAGAGGTATTCCGAACGGTATGATTATTCACTAAAAACCGCACCAACGTAGCAATCCATAGAGCTGGCCAAATCGCCCAGACCCTTCCCGCGTTCGGATAATTCAGATGCATCTGGTGATGAAATTCTCGAAGAAAATCCTGCATTTTCGTTCCACGCATCTTCACCATCTGCTGATCCTGCATAGACCCAAATTCATAGGATTCCAGGACATCCTTTAAAAAACTCTCTGCCGTTTCCCGACGGATTTGTTCGCCCAAAAGGGATGCATCTTTTAATCCAAGTTCGAAATAACATGCGCTCGAAATCATTTCTGAAAAGCCGCGAAGACCGATGGCATCCACACAACGATCATAGATTTTTCGCTCTTCCTCATCCATCCCATGATTCCAAAAATACGTCCAATCCATAAGAAGTTTCAAACCAAAACCGGAGCGCATGAAATGATGCAGCATGTGAAGTAATAGGGAAAAAGCCTGATATCCTGGCGATAGAACAGGGAATAAATTGTCGCAAATATACGTCCATTCCACGTGGTCCGATAACGTTCTCTCCAAGCGTTTCAATTCCTGATTTACTTTCGCATCATCCAATTCTTCCGTCAGTGATGTATGTAATTCAATCTCTATCTGTTCTTTCGTCATCAGGGCAACATGATAATTCGCATGCTGTTCCTCCATCTGCATAACGCCATGCGCTGCCAGTACTTCGATGGCCTTCGTAATCTCCTCTGGATGAAGAAGTAATAAATCGATATCACCGGACTTACGAAGCTGCGGAATGGGATAATATTTCGCAACGGGGAATCCCTTTAGAATTACGGTTTCAATTCCGGCTTCCGACAGGAGATTGACATAATATTTCGTCTTAAATAACAGATAATAATACTGCCGCACATTTCGCATACTGCTCTGATAAACGGCTTCATCGTCCTTTAAAATCTCACCAAGTAGTGGCAAGATCCCCTGTTGATTGGCAAGACGTTTTGCCTGTGCAACCAAAGCGGTATCCGAACAGGTTTCCCCGCGAAGTAACCCTAATAACGTTTTCTCTTCTTCTGTAAATAAAGTCTTCATAATTGCTCCAAAAAATCTGTCACGTCCTGCTTCATTTCCTGCTCATCGACATTGTATTTCTCTGCCAGAAACTTCACAACTTCCTCTTCGGAATATCCCTCGATCAACATCTGACAAATCTCAGCGCCCATGTTATTCAATGGAAGCACCTTCTCATAATCCTCCCCGGATTGTGTCGTATGAACCAGCCACTCTGTGCCAATCACTCGCTCTAATTTGTATTCGTTCCAATGCATATCAATTCCCATAAATCACCTCTTACAAAAAACCTTCTCCTCTTCCTTGTATATCCCCAAGTGCTTCCTTTATAATGATAGAAAACAGGGGGACTCTTTATGAAGAAAAATACTACACGCCTATTAACGTTTTTTTTATTTCTATCCGTACTGATTCTCATCATCAGTGGAATCTTCTACTATATATTTATGCACCATTATCTATTACAAGTCCATACCGAAATTGGTGCAGAGACAACCGCATCCTTACAAAATCCTTATGAAGGATGGTATCACATCAAGGGCTATATGCTCTCCGAAGAAGAGGTATTTACCAAAGAAAACATAATGGCCGATACCGATGATGAAGATACTCGTCTCGTTCTCTTAGAAATCAATTTAAAAAACTACAAAGACACTGCTTTGAGTGATAAAGCACTCGACGATATTGCAACCATCCTAGACGGTATCGAAGAAAATCAGAAACAAATCATCCTTCGCTTCCTCTACGATTGGGATGGCAAAGCAAAACAAAGTGAGCCATCCAGTATCGAGCAGATTATGTCACACATGGACCAGGTCGCAACCGTTGTAAATGAACACGTAGACAGTATCTATATCATGCAAGGAATCTTCGTCGGTGACTGCGGAGAAATGCACGACTCCATCTATATGGATAATGACAGCATGACAACACTGGCAAAGCATCTCGCAGAAGTGATCGATCCTTCGATTTTCCTATCCGTTCGTACGCCGCAGCATTATCGTATCATCAATGAAACCTATGATACGCTCACAGCTTCCGATGCATTTCAGGGTACCCTAGCATCCCGTATGGGTCTTTTCAATGATGGGATGATGGGTTCCGTATATGATCTCGGAACATATGGCGACGGAACCTTCGACCCGAATAGCACCGACTATACCATAAAGGGCAATCGGGAACAGGAATTGCAGTTCCAAAATGCTCTTTGTACCTATGTTCCAAATGGCGGGGAAGCCATCCTCGACAATAGCTATAATGATTTTGAAAATGCCATCGTAGATTTAAATACCATGCACGTTTCCTATCTCAATATCGATTACGATGCAGCTGTTATGGATAAATGGAGACAGTCCACTTACACCGGCGATGACATCTGGAACGGAAGCAATGGATTAGATTATATTTCATCACATCTTGGATATCGCTTTGTCATCCAGGATTGGGATATCGATTCATCCCGCGGATCCTTTTCTCGTACTGCGGATCTCACGATTGCAATCCAAAATAATGGATTCTCTAACGCCTATCGTCCTATGGATCTCACTTGCACCCTTGTCGATACAGAAACCGGGGATGTAACAGAAATCCCGGTTGATACCGATCCTCGCTTCTTTCCTGCAGGAGAAACAACGGAAGTATCTGTCACACTCCCTCTAAACGAGATTGGCGAAGGTACTTATGATGTTTATCTCTCCCTCTACGATCCGGCAACGGACGAAGAAATCTTATTTGCAAATGAGAATAACCAAAGCGCCTATGGTTGTTCGATGGGAAGTCTCTCCATCGCTTCCGGATTTACATTCGAAAAATAAATCGGGCGCTGATCCTTAAATCGAACGAAATTCATTGTCAAATGGTACTTTCCCTTTGGCAATGAATTTATTTTTATATTCCACTTTACCGTCTTACCCGGCTGTAAACTGGCATGTCGAACACGATATCTCGCCTGCTGCTCCAGGGAAATACCGGTCTTCTTCTCGCCATGATCCATATTCCAATTCGTCCATTCCTGCTCAATAAGAATCTTCCATTCTGCAGTCTCCTGCAGTGCTCCAAACCCAAGATTGGTAACTTCCACCTGAATCTCATTCTCCACCGGATCATAAATCACCTGATTTAAATGCAGACAATAGCCGAGGTATTTCTCAATGTAATCATAGAAGGAACCATCCAAATAATCCTCTCCTCGCCACTGATCCAATACCCTCTGATCATATTGACGGTTCAGATAACTCACATGAAGCTTCTTGAAATGATCCAGCACGTAAGCTTTTGTCACCTGCATACCATAGAGCACTTCTCCGCCAATCGGCACTTTCGTCACCTGCTCCTGAATAAAGTCCATCTCCTCTTGTAACGACTGCCTGTTAAACGTGCCGCAATCATCCTCACTATAAAGCATGGCATCATCAAACAATCCGATCTTATCCAGATGACGTAAATGCTCAGAATAATAAGAAGATTTCTCTTCCATCTGTCGCCGAATCCTAGGATTCTCATCCAAAAGCAGATGAATCATGGCCGGTGTACGAACGGCAAGATAGATATATCCCACGTCACTCAATCGGTACGTCTCATACAATTTCTTCAGTGCTCGATCCGTCGTATATCTGGAACTATGCATCTCGCCCCAGTTTCCAACAAAGAGACCCTGCATCATAAGAACCGTTTGATCATACAGTTTCACCGCCCCCAGAAGGTTCTTCATATGCGACAGTATCATTTCCAGATTCTCCGGCTCCGCCTCTGCTGCATGTCCTTCCAAGTCATACGTAAAACGTAGAATAACATCCTTTTGCTTCCGACGAAAGTATTCTAAAATCCGATGCAGCGCATGGATTCCTTCGGATGGGATTTCGCATTTCCGATAAGCCTTCAGACAAATCTCCACTAGGCAGAGACTATCCCGATTATCCATCGTTGTATCCAGATATGCGGTATCCAGCTCTTTCGATAAATCAAACGGATAGACTTGATAAAACCCTCTGCCTGGATTTACCTGATATCGAATTCCCTCTCGACTGTTAAAATCTTTGTCCTCAAATAAGATCTTCTTCTTTTTCCTGCCAAAAGAAATCATTCTCCCCAACTCCCTTATCTTCTTGTAACAGACCAAAACGAAAAGCTACGGCTAATACGGAAAATGTCATACGGAACATATAGATAAATGGTTTAATTCCGGAATGCATGCTGACACCCGTATTTCTATTATGCATCACTGCCGGTATCTCACGGATTTTAAACTTCAAAAGCAGCATCTGCGTAATCATATTGGCATCCGGATATTTATCATCAAAGTGTTCATACTTTGAATAATAGAGGAATGCCTTTCGATTCAACCCCTGTAAACCGGTGGTAGGATCAGCAAATTTTCGCCCCGTAAAGATACGAATCATAAATCGAAACCAGATATAGGCAATATTCTTTGCAAAGCTTGTTTCAAATGTTTCCTCCTGTCTCATATAACGAGATCCAAGGACAATATCCGGTAAGTCACCATTTTCATCTCTCTTCTTTAATTCCTGATAGATTACAGGAATATTAGATGGATCATGTTGCCCATCTGCATCCATCTGGATGACATATTGGTAACGTCGACGTACGGCGTATTTATAGCCAAGCTGAATCGCACTGCCATAACCAAGATTAAATACGTGTGTGACCATCTTAGCTTTTCCTCTTACCTTTACCTTGAAGTTCGTATCATCCTTTGATGCATCATTGATGACCAATACATCTGCGATATCAGAAATGGGTGGTTTCTCCAACTCTTCCAAAACATCTTCAATATTTGATTCTTCATTGTACGCAGGTATGATTACCAATAAATCATGTCTCTTCTTTTTCATTGTCGTTCCCTATACATTCTATAGTTTTATGCATCTATCATCTTCATCAGATGGTAGATCTCTCTGTCTGTAACAGAGCGAATGGATGACGCCTGAACACTATATTTCATGCGAAGCGCCTTATCCATAATCAAATCTTCGATGGCATCCGCGATTCCCTGCGGAGACAGATCACATAAAATACCATTTACTCCATCATCCACCGTTTCACGGTTTCCAACACAATTCGATGCGATGACCGGGCAACCGAGAATCATTGCCTCCTGAATCGCAATACTCTTTCCCTCATATCTCGTAGCATGCACATAGATATCACATTGCTCATAATAGGGATACGGATTACTGACTGCACCCATCAAAATAAAATCTTCTTCCAGATCAGCCTCTCGAATCTGTTCCTGCAATTTATCACGTAGCGCACCATCTCCCAGTACGTACCATCTAGCACGAACGCCACGTTTCTTTAATATTTGCATCGCCTGAATCGCGATATCATATCCCTTTTGATAATGAAGTCGACCAACCGTTAACAATCGTGTCCCATCATACGCATCCAAAAATCCGTCATCCTCAATCGCCTTCTGCAAAATCATCTCATGATCGATGATATTGTAGAAAATGGAAGTTCGCTCCCTAAGGTCTGGATAAACCTCTAAAAATTTCTCCTGCACCTCTTTGGAAACCATAAAGAGATGATCGAACTTCTCATAGCAGGCACGATCCAATTCCTTGGTATATCCAGCCTGCTGATAATCCACATGAATATAAGTTACCTTCTTATCGGCATTCACATGGTCAGCAACATAATAACTGGAGCCACCCTCTAAAAATGCGACTGCCAGATCATAGTGTTGATCCAGACGTTCCGCACTATCCGACATCAAGCGCCAAAACAGATTCTTGTAGGGATGATTTTCCTTTCTCATCATCGCCAGCCCATTCCCTACCATATAAGGTAATAAGCGAATCCCATTCGCATGATGTAAGGCGCATTTTAAAACATGCTTGAAAAGCGCTCTCTTCCCCAGACTCGTAAGTACGGATGAGGTATCATACGCTTTATTCACAAGTCGAATCTCCGGTGGTAATTGTCCCACCAATTCTCCCTGCCCCATCAGGACAAATAAATCTATATTATATTGGTTATGATCGATATGCTTCAATAATTCCAAAAGTGCAACTTCCGCTCCACCCTTGCTAAACGTATTAATCACGAACAATACCGATTTTTTCATTCCTCGTCCACCTTCTCTAACGCCTCTAATCTCTGTAAGATATGCTCGTTTTCCTGGTTTAACAAGGACACCTGCATCGCCAATTCTCTATTTCTTGTCTGCAATACGGAGATTGCAATCGTTGCTAAAAATAATCCAAATACCGAAAAACCAAAGAAAATCAAATTTGGAATATAGAGGGCTGACATCCCTGGTTTTCTCCATGGCTGTCCCATGGGAATCACGGCAAATAAAATCAACATCACGGCAAAAGCAAACCATACCAGACTGATACTCGCTGACATTTTCTTCTTGCTAAATGCCAAAAAATCAAACATTAATATCGCAATTGACATTCCTATAAATGCTACTGAAATATTCATTACGATAACCCCTCCTTCGTATAAACTTTATCGCTTGGTCGATTTCCATGACCTTTCTTCATCAGATTTCCACGACAGAAAATATGAAGATCCATATGTTTCTCCACCCAACGTAATCGGAAATATCCAATCGTCCATCCAACAAAGGCACCAACAAATAATCCCATGCCATACCAGATGGTACTAAAATGCATAGAGATAAAGGAACCAACCATTGCCGTTACGAAAAATCCGGCAGAAGTCAACACGGCTCCCTGCAAATCATTGAAATAGTAAAGGAAAATCAACTCTCCATACATAATAAACAATACAAAATAACCTGCTGCCAAACATGGATAAATCTGAAGCGGCAATCCGGCAATTCCAAGCATAGGTAAGCATACTATAAAAATCAGGAATATGATGACGGAAATAATAAATTGAATTCGAGTTAAATCTGACAATTCCATCGATAACTGTCCAAACATTCGACTCTTTGCATTTTCAATATCCATCAATCGACCACCAATAACCGATTCCGAATATGCCTTATATCTCTGATGGAAATGTAATTCCACATTCGAAATAAAGATGACAGTCGATGTAAAATTCGTAATCAATGCCAGGAAAGTAGCCATATCATATGGCTCTGCACAGACAAACGTATCCACAACCTTCATCTGTAAATCCCCAGTCCAGAACACAAAATTATGCACATACAGTCCGCATACATACAGAAAGTTACTCACAATCAGCGGCCAAAATTCTTTGAAATAAGGAAATACCTTGGTATAGGTACGTGTATTCTCCTGGAAATAATTCTTCACCTGCGCCATTTCTAAAATCGCAATCAGTAAGAATCCTATAACAAGCGAAAGTAACATACCAAAGACAATCTCCACATGACAGAGCTTGACCAGGAGTAGACTGCACCCAATCGAGGATAACATGCCGACCAGATAGAACCAGGTAATCTTGGCATAATCCTTACAAATCGATAGATACAGCATCGTATAAAATACGAAAATCAAAGCGAAATATCCACAATACGAAACAAAGATAAAGAGCGGATCCACTTCTTTCGTCAGAAATTCATGGATCACAAATGGTATTCCAAAAATGGCACCAAAGACAATATTCATCCATAAACCCGTATAGAAACATGGGATAATATCACCATAATTCTCCTGATAAATCACATCCGACATATAACGCGAAAGGACCGCATTAAATGGCGAAGCTGCAAGCAAAGCAAAGATAAAAATATAGAGTACCGTACAGGAGAAGAGTGCTCTTCTCGCATAATTCACCTGCTCATATCCAAGCAACTTCTGCATTGCAACAATCGTAATCATAATAACAATCATTGGTGCAATCGTAATGATTGTACTATAGGCAAAACCGGTAAGATGCGCAAGGAGCGACTTCTTCCGATAAATTTTATTCAGTTTTACACCTATACCTGCCATCCCCTGCTATTCCTTTCCTGTGTCAAACCCCTGATAAATCTCATCATAGGTATGGCGCATATCCTCTACTTTATATTTTGTCATCAATCTCTGATAACCGGCTTCTCCCATGCGGTTAGTACGCTCTGGATTCCGAGCCATAGAAACCATCGCATTCGCAATATCTTCCACATTCATAATATAGGTCACGATACCAGCCGGGCCAAAGTCATCGGCTTCTCCCTCAATTAATCCCCGGCAGTTACCAACATCCGTCGCAATCGCCGGTTTATGTGCAGCAAATCCTTCGAGAATCGTCAATGGCTGACCCTCACTAATAGAAGTAAGAATTGTGCAATCCATCCTTCCATAATATTCCCGCACATCGACACGACCGGTAAAGATCACATCCTGAATCTTCATGGAATCCACCATATCAAAACATTCCTTGGCATATTCCATCTCTTCTTCCCAAGGACCAAGAATCCATAATTTCAGTCTTGGTTCCTGCAGCTTTGCATAATAATAAGCACGAATCAAAGTCTTAACATCCTTAATTGGTGCAATACGAATGACGGCACCAATATTGAAGTAATCCAAATCCTCCTTCGTCTTACCGGGAAGATTGGTAAAGCGTTCGACACTAATACCATTTGGTGTTACCTGCAATTTCTGTGATGGACATCCCAGTTCCATCTGTAACTCTCTTGCATGTTCGAATAAGGAAGTTACCAGATCTGCTCTCTGGTATCCCAAATAAGACATCTTTCGAAACTGCTCAATCCAGATATTCTTGTAAATACCCTGTACCCACTTCGCTTTTACCAATTCCTCTTCACGTTCTCTCGTATAGATTCCATGCTCGGAGATCAAGAGCCCGCACTGGTATTTCGCTTTTGCCATAGAACCAAGTACACCAGCATATCCGGTTGCCACACAATGATATAAATCTGCCTTTGGCACCTTAAATTGCAAGGTCAAAAACAGCGGTAAATAGATGGATCTCATCGTCCACAGGAAATCCGAAAATACCGCATCGGTATATTTCTTTCGATAAACCTCTTTCACTGCCTCCAAGAAATCCTCTCCCATCAGCAACGCATCCACAGAGAGATGATCCCGCTGGAATAACGTAAAGATCGTATCCCAGTCGATATTTTGATTGAGAAGTAAGGAACAAAGTGCCTCCTTCTCCGTCTTATTCAATCGATAGGTACGTCTTCTCGTATTTTTCGATGCCAGTGACCAATCATAATCTGTCAAATATAATTCATACACTTCCGTCACATTATCCGCTAAATCATAGACAAATTTTCCACGCATGCTTCGATCTGCAACAATGGATAAAATAATAAATTCATGTTGCGGAAACTGATTGATTAAACTGTGAATCCAACTGGAAACGCCACCAACCACATAAGGGTAGCAGCCTTCCGCCACCAAACAGATCTTCATATCCTAATTCCCTTCGTAATAATATACCTCTGACTCCTGATCCATGGTTATCGTCACGGACTTACTATGCAGGCTGATAAGATAAGCATCATCTTCCAGTTTCTCATAGTCCGCTCCCTCGATCTCTACAATCTTCTCTCCATGTGTTCGGAAGATAAAGTATCCAGAATCCTCCGCAGATGTGAGTGTAATCGCCTTTCCTTCCCGACGGATTTCATAATCCGCCTGGAAATAATCTCTGACACGCTGGGATGTCTCGGAAAGTGTCAATTCATCAAATGCATCATACTGCTGAAACAGTGCAACGCAATAAGAGGATAACTTCTCATACAGATTCTGCCACTCCTGCTCTTTGGTCGTAGGATAAATCACTTCACTTAAATCCTCAGAAATCAGGGAATAGGCAAAGGCTGTCTCAATACTTCTGGCTCTTAAATCCTCGGAATACGTATGTGAAGATCCTGTATTAATGGAGGAAAGAAGTAACGTATCATCGGAAAGATACGAGAAGATTTCCCCATTCGCCTCATAATCACGAAGCATCGTCGATACATCCGTATAACCTTCTTCCGATAAAACAGACTGCACATCCCCTGCATCCTGGGTCCCTATATATGCTGTCTGGAACGTATAATCCGGAAGATAGGTATCATAGATTTCCTTGTCCTGTTGTAACTGTTCCAAACTACTCAGTGTTCCTTTTCCACCGAGACTAAGTCCTGCTTCTGTTTCCTGAATTCCAAGGAAACGCATCAGCATCGCAATATCACCAACATCGATAGCCGTCTGATCACTATAATCGATTCTTGTCTGCAACATAAAGGTCATACGGCTATTGGTATTTGTCATAATCTCTACCAACCCCGGCCATACGATATCTCTAAGAACACTAATCGCATCTCGGGAATAGATCTGATTCATCTGTTCTCCATTTTCGGATGCAAAGGTTGGATAGGCTGTCATAACCGTACTCTGTGCATTCACCACCGGATAAATCTGGAAACCGGACACTTCATATTCCATCGCATAGAGAAGACCAATCCCCGTATCGGATTTCATATAATCGCCATTTACTACAAACACTCTGGCATCGTCGATACTATTTCTCCAGATGATTCCAGGAAGAAATGCCGTTGGATAATTATTGAAATTATCTTCTCCAAAATATTCCTTATAATCCTCATCTTCGATTTCTCCAGCCAGATACATCTTCGTACCGGAAGAAAGAAGATACCATGGCGTAGTCAAATCCAGATCCTGCATATCTTCTTCATAATCCGTATCTTCTACATAATCTCCCGCTCCACCAATCAGAAAGCCTTCCCGAAGGCTCATACCGGTCAATTCCACTTCGTCCTGATAAACTTCTGAAATACCAAGATAAGCACGAAGGGTCTCATTTCCTTTGATTAATTTCAACGATGGCATATCAGCAAAGATAATATATGCACCCTGCTGAATCCAGTCTCCGATGATATCCACATCCGATTCCTCTATGGAGCTTCCCTGAATCACAATAAATTCCGGCTTATGTTCCGCATCCATCTTTGCATCCTCACAAGATGTGTAGGTCAAAAGATTCGAATGATGATAACCGCTCCATTGCTCCACTGTCATCTCAATCTCCGAGGAATCCTCGCCGATATAGACAGAATAAGCGCTCTCTGTGCTATCACTAACCTGATAGACCTGATCGCTTTCTCCTCCCTTTTCTACATCCCCTGTATAAGGATTCGAATCATATTTATTCAGTTCCTGCTTCGCAGCTTCCGTAAACATAAAGAGTCCCAAAAGAACCAACATAATTAAGGAAATCATTGCGAAATTTCTTCGACTAATCATCGCTTTTACTCTCCAACATTGAAACCGTAATCAATTGCTAAATTCAGTAGTGCACTCGTATTTTGTTTGATTTCATAACAGATAAAATCATCATCCTCGTAGTACACATTCATCTCATTCGGATACATCCGCTGAAATTCCTTCGCCCAATAATAGAGCTTTGACATCACAATCCAACGGTTTTCCCCAACATAAATATCTAAACCACTTGCCTTTGGTAATTCCAAAGCAGCTCCCTCTTCTGAAACTTCCGAGCCACTTCCATACCAACTTGTATAATAATCCAATGGATATTTCTCAACATAAACATAGACATACTCCGTCGGACATGCGAAATAAGAATCCGCATCATATCCTTCCATCTCGCGAAGAAGATCAATCGTCTCCGTATGGAATCCTTCGGTATCTAACATCTGCATTTCATCATTTGCAGAAATAATCGTAAAATCCTTCTTCGTATGCGTCTCTAAAATACTTGATGTACATAGAATCGAGCCATTCGTCTCCTGTGCTTCCACCTTGTATGCTGACACATACCTATGCTGCTGATAAAACACAAGCAGCGTCATCGAAAGCAGACCAAGCGCAAGCACTCGCATCGGTCGTACCCATTTCTTCCATCCGGCAACAAGATAAATCACCGCGTCTACTAGAATCCCTAGCATCATACTAAAGAAGTAAACAAAGAAATATCTCGTTCGATTCGCATCGATTAACACCGGGAGTCCAATTCCTTCGGCCATTAAAAGCAAAGCCAGAAAACCACTGGAAAGACCAAGGGCACAAACCATCTGTCCATAGGAATACGAACGCACACGAACCAAAATCGACACCGCAAGCGTAACGAAAATTCCAATCATAAGATAAAGTGCCATATGCTTTAATCCCGTCTCTTTGTTCTGCAGATATTCCTCTACAAAATCCGGGAAATTCTCCTTACAAAGAAGTGCAAAGGATTTTATTTTACTACCCATGGCTTTTGCCTTCGAAACCACAAGGGACGAAACCCGTTTTACGATACCGGATTGTTTTTGATTCTCCTGCTCCTGGCTATCATCCTCTGTCGAAGCATCCGCATCCGTTCCATTTGTCACTTCATAAGGACTGAACTGTTTCACATAAGAAACGGAACCGATCACGGTACCATCATTCTTCTGAATCGCCACCAGATTACCATCAGAATCAAAGAAAGCTATATCGCCTTCCTCCATTCCATTTTGCAGTTCCTGATTCAACTCTTCCTGCATAGCGGAATCGCCCGACGAATCTCCCTTGATGACGCCAAGTGCCCAACCCATGGAACCCTGGAACGGTGTACCACCAAGAAAAGCAAATACAAATGGATAAATCGCACATAAAAATGCCAATATACCGGTCTGCATCAAAATGCAGAAGTATTCGCCCTTAATAAATTTTCTAAAAAATGCAATCGCAATGGCAATATAGGCAATTCCCGCGATAATCGTATCGTAGAAATGAACCGCCAACGTCGCCTGGAATGCCAGAGCAAAATAAATCAGCATCCAACTGGACTCATGAAAAGCAGACAGCGTCCTCTTATGTCTCTCTAAACGAAGTCTTCGAAATATCTTTATAAACATGCGAAGCAATGCCCATTTCTTGGCAAGTGACATCCAACGAAATCCGAGCGGATAAGGGAGATAGCGATTTCCCTTCTCCTGCTGTTTTTGATATCTTCGCTCCTGGCGTTTCCATTTCCGATAGAGCTTCATGTCCTTCCAGCCATCTGCTTTCATCTTCTCGTACAGCTCCACTTCCTTTAACTGGAAATATCGAAGCGCAAAACATACGGAAGGCAGGATGAAAATCATGCCATACTCCTGTGGCAGTGGCGCATGAAATCTCGCGAAACAATCCGGATTCCATACATTCACACCGAGATATAAAATCCCGGATAAATAAGCTACATATTTCGATTTTGACAAAGCCGAAACGGTAGCAATCAGCATCAATTCTACATAGAGAATCTGTACCAATCCAAACAAACGAAGAAGTGTCAGAACGCGAATCCCAAAAACTTCACTGAGAAAATAAAGAACGATATGATATCCAAAAGGATAGATACCGGCGACGAATAATTTTCCCTCTTTTAATCCATTGATCCAATAATTATGAACGACCAGATCGGATGCATTATATCCATAATTCACAAGATACGTACTTCCAAAGATATAGATGGTAAAGACCACTAATCCCGTTAGAGCCGCAAATTCCGGGAAGTGAAAACAAATGGTCTTGATGAACCATTTCAAAAAACCTCTTCGAAAGATTCTCTTCTTTTTCCGGATGCTTCGGCCAAGTGTCTTTCTACCTAGTACGCCCGACAGATATTTACGAATCACATTCAACTGGTGATTGATGGCATCCCCCATATTTCTTCCTCGTTCCGAAAAATAGAAAAGAAGAAATAATACGAATGTCACAAGAATCAAAGTAAAGCGATTACATATATGAAGAAGTTGTAAGATAAAAACAACATTCATCATATAGAAATTTCCCCATAGGAAATAGATCATAAAACGAAGCGAAAACTCATAATGTTGCACTCTTTTATGAAACAAGATGGCAGGGAGAAACAATGTCATCGTTAAATACGCTGCAAAAATACCGATAAACTGTAATATCGTCAACACAGCCATGCTCATAGTTTTTCCCTCCTTTCTCGTATTCTTTCTCGTCTAGGAAAACGTACGAATCATCTCTAATGTTTCCCGATCAATTGCAACATTCGAAGACTTCAATTCCTTCATGACTCTAAAGAAATCTTCCTTCTGCTGTTTTTCAAAATATAGTTTTAAAAGACAGGTATAGGATCCCAATTCCGATGGATATTGTTCCTTCGCGCGAAGGCACCATTTCTCACAATTCTCAAAATCCTTTACTTCTAAGAGGCGCATACAAACCCACTCATAATACAGAGACTTCATATACGTTTGCTCTTTCGTATACATAATCGTGGCAACTTCATCCATCATCTGTACATACGTCTTTTGTTCTAACTGACTAAATACATTTTGCGCAAGAAATGCATTCATATAATTCAATAATTCCCCACCGGAAGAACCGATATTGGCATCGTCTTTCTTCAGGGCAGTATAAAAATCCTGCACACCCGTTCTGAAATTATTTAATTCATCACGAAGTGCGGATGCTGCATAATGGGCTGTCTCAGAGTCCTTACTATTCAAAGCTTCGGAAACGCTATGCAGAGAGTCTGAAATATCACCCTTTAAAATGTTAAGCATCAGGGTACGGAGACTCTGCTTATCTGAAACGGCAAGTGCCTCCTCCAATGGAACGATGTTGCGTTCCATCTCATCATCGCCTCGATGTAGAGATTTTACTCGATCCTTGCTAAATACAACGTCCGCCAAATCAACGGTTCTTCGGAAGAACAGACGATAGAAAACATAGCTGAGTACAAAATAGAATTCTCCAATCAATGGGCAGAAAAACATCACGATGCAGGTGATGTAACATTTCCTGCGATCCACTTGATCTCTGCGGTTTTGCCTCTGATAAAAAATGGGAAGCAAAAAAATCATAAAGATATAATAGCCAACCACAATCAACAGATTGATAATCAGGATTGCCAAAACCAGCCAAAAATGTGCATTTATCATAGCTGAATCTCCTCTACATCCTGAACGGTGGAATCATATCCCAGGTTTTTAAAACGATCCATAACGAAGGCGGCATTCGAAAGATTGGTATTGGCAAGCAATACATACAGATGTCCGTCATTCAACTGTCCCATATAATCCGATGTACGAAGCGCACGATTCAAAATCATTCCAGCGCCCTCGATGGAATTATTTCCAAGCTCTAAACGAAGGACGGTAATTTCGGTCAGTCCACGGCTAGAAGCCTGAATATACGCGCCAAGAAGTGTCTTAAAGGCATCCTGCTCAAGAATGGAAGTTCCTTCGTGATAACGTTTCGCCTCCAAAGCTTCCATATAACGATCGGCACGAAGAACGGCATTCTGAATCAAAAATCCCGTAACGCGAAGCATATTCGCCTGCGATAATGTCATTCGATCCCATGGAATATCCCATGCCATGATAATCATCTCCATCTTCGATTCCGAGAAGATACCATCCGCCATCAGAGGATATCCTTCCTTCATATCTTTATTGATATATACGCGGTCTCGCGAAATCTCCTTGTACATATCCGCAAAATCTTTATAACGAATCGAATTACCAAGGCATCTGGCCTTCTCCGATGTCGCAGCAAATAATCTGGCATAGTCTCCATTGGAAATGGAATAAATCGCAACATCCTTACTATGAATCAGTTTGGATACAACTTCTACGGCATAGAATAAAACCTCTTCTGTCGCATACTGATCCAGAGATGATGTAATCTCATACACACGACCGAAACTGTCATTCTGATTAATAATCTGACTTTCTAAGACGTTCTTAATCTGCACATTCGAAGTATTAATCGTTGAAATATCATCCATCTGATTCTTCAGATATTCAATTTCACGCTTATCTTCCTGACGAATCGCAGCTAATCGATCCTTCAAATATCCAACGACTAATCCTAAGATAAATAACTGTGCAATCCAAACGTACGTATTGTAATCCAGAATAACTTCAAAACTGGATCTGGTATATTGCTGTCGGAAAATATAACCAGCCGTTGCTAGAATTGCAGAATAGGTTGCCTGTTGCTGTCCAAAAATAATCGCAAATAACAGCACATACAAAAGATAAAAATCCAGATTGGCAAAATACTGCGAACCAACCGCTCGGTTATTCAACATAAAGAATGGGATAAAGCAAATCGTGTTTTCCACATAGGGAACCAAAATTTGAAAAATCATATACAGCTGATTCAAAATACGATTGGAAAAGCTGATTCTCTTTTCCTTATTCTGATAAAACCTCTTCGCATGCTTCTTTACGTACCACGCAATCCTTTGAATCTGCTCCTCTGGATGATCTTTGTATTCTGCATGAAATTCCAGATTAAATGCCTCTGCAGACAGACGTGTATGATGTGCATTTCCGAGGGAACGTTCCGTTACCGTAATCTTCTTATTACCGTTTGCCATACCGGACGCAACCGCTGTTGCAATGTCCGTCTCTGACATAACATTTCCAGAACTTATATGATAGAGACGACGTTTCGGCTCCTCTGCCATCGCAAAGGTATAGATATGCTGCGCCGCATCTCCAACAGAAAGCAAACTACAGGAATTATTTTTATTGGTATTGATGTTATGGAAGAAAATGCCCTCGCGGCACATTTCTGAGAGTGGCTCTCTAAAATCCTTAGCCTCTTTCGGCTGACCATAGAGATGATCCAGTCTAAGAACATACGTATCCAGATTGTCCTGCGTCTTTGCATTTAAAACGCTCTGCTCTCCCTGACGAATCGCCAGTTCAAACGGACTATATGCCTTTGGCATATCCTCTTCTTTCAAAGGTTTTTCATAATTCTCCTGGAAAATCTGTTCACTGGATAAATAGATAAAACGAACCTTCTTATCACTGCATTGCAGCGCCATCAGAAGATTCACTAATCCCGTTGTATAGGATACAATTTGAGACTGATCCGAATGTTTGGAATAATTCGAATCATAGGCACCAGAAAAAATGACAGTATCTGGTTTGATACTCTCCATCACTTCATTTATAACTGTTGCATCATATGCAAAATCATATTGTTCAAACACTTTTTTATATTTATCGTTCCCGGAATGATTTCCCGATAAAACAAAAACACGATGCCCTTCCTTCGTAAATTTATGAATCATGGCATCCATGAAAAAACTCGTACCACCAGTAAGTAAAATATCCATAATTGCCCTCTACAAAACTCTCCAACCAAAATTTAATCACAAACAATTCTGAAATCGACGAAAACCGCCTATTTTCACATTATTCATTGTATCATATTTAGGATTTTATCCACTATTTTTTTCGTTAAATCCAAAAAAACCGGATTATTTCACACAATTAATGAAATAATCCGGTTGAATTTAATATAAATAAGCGTATTTTAATAAGTTTCCTCTACTGTTCGTCATACGTATCCAGGAAATGATGCTTGCCATCTTTATCCTTATACTGGATAACCGTGCTCAAATTCACATTTTCCACACTTCGGAAAATATTCATAGCAATGACAGGATCTCGATCTTCCAATTGTTTAATCAATTGCTTCACTTCTGCTCTCTTAGATCCGGTTTCCTCTCCGGTCGTAGAACAGCTATCCGTCAATCTACAAGCACATGCAATAAATTTCAAATGGTTGTATTCTCTCCAATGAATAATATCTCGTTCCCGAATCAAATACATCGGACGAATCAATTCCATTCCTTCGAAATTCGTACTATGAAGCTTTGGCATCATCGTCTGCATCTGTGCACCATAGAGCATTCCCATCATAATGGTCTCAATCACATCATCAAAGTGATGGCCGAGCGCGATTTTATTGCACCCCAGTTCCTTCGCCTTGCTATAGAGATACCCTCTACGCATACGTGCACAAAGATAACATGGATTCGCATCAATATCTGCCACAATATCATAAATCTTTGATTCAAATACTGTAATTGGAACATCCATAATGCTGGCATTGGTCAGGATCCTCTGATAATTCACGTCATTATATCCCGGATTCATCACGAGATAGACAACATCAAAATTCTTCTTACCATGGCGCTGCAATTCCTGAAACAGCTTCGCCATCAGCATACTGTCCTTACCACCGGAAATGCAAACGGCGATCTTGTCTCCATCCTGAATCAAGTCATAGGCATTAATTGCTTTTGTAAACTTTCTCCAGATGTCCTTACGGAATTTCTTAACAATAGAACGTTCTACATCCTTTGCGATGTCCTGCCCATTCTCCTGTTCCTGTAACATTTCCTTCATCTGGCGACGCATCACGGAACCATATCCGCCCTTAATGCTATAGATTTCGTATCCTTCTTCTGCAAAATCCTGTGCAATGCTATCTGACTGCTGACCACTGTAGCAAATCAGATAAATCGGCTGATCTTTCGGTAATTCTCCTCTGTGTTCACCAAATTCTTCCCAATAAATATGAATCGAGCCTTCGTAAGTCTCTCTCTTAAAATCCTCTTCTCCACGAACGTCGATGATACATTTCTCTCTATCATCTGCTTCCATCTCTTCCAAAGTTCGGATGTAATCGTACTGTGGCATAGTTACCTCTTTCTAAATACCTAATACTATAATCTTAAATGACATATTGGTCGGCCTGTTCCGCCTGCCAATTCACCAAATCCGCCAATGTAATTCCATCGACAACTTCATTGATTGCATCATTTAATTTAGACCATACACGAACGGTAACGCAAGCATTTTCATTATCACAATCAACTCCATCCATACCTACACAAGTAACCGGAGATAAATCACCCTCGGTCTGTCTTAAAATATCACCCACGGTATATTCCGAAGGATCTCTACGAAGCATATAACCTCCCTGCGCTCCTCTTACGGATCTTACAAATCCGGCCTTGTTTAACATGGAAATAATCTGTTCCAGATACTTCTCGGAGATACCCTGACGTCTGGAGATATCCTTCAAACTAATGGGTTCCCCTGTATTATATGTTGCTAAATCCAACATCAGCCTAAGTGCATATCTGCCTTTGGTTGAAATCTTCATACGCTTTTCCATCCCTTTCTTATACTATTTATGCTGAAATAGTATAACACAAAGATTAGTTGCTAAAAAGGGCTGTTGATAAATAACGATCTCCGGAATCCGGAAGTAATACAACGATGTTTTTGCCTTTGTTCTCTGGGCGATTCGCTACGATAACACCAGCCTTTAATGCTGCACCAGAAGAAATACCAACGAGGACACCCTCTGTCTTGCCAAAAGCTCTTCCCTCTTCGAATGCATCATCATTGTCGATGGTAATAATCTCATCATAGATTTCTGTGTTCAATGTCTTTGGTACGAAACCGGCTCCGATTCCCTGAATCTTATGTGCTCCGGCAACACCCTTGGATAATACCGGAGAGGTAGAAGGTTCTACTGCAATTACCTTCACTTCTGGATTCTTCTCTTTCAAATAAGCACCTACACCAGATAAAGTTCCACCTGTACCGACACCAGCGATAAAGATATCCACCTTGCCATCTAACTGCTCGTAGATTTCAGGACCTGTTGTTGCTTTATGCACTGCAGGGTTCGCTGGATTTTCAAACTGGCCAAGAATAATAGAGCCTTCAATCTGCTTATTTAATTCTTCTGCCTTGGCAATCGCACCCTTCATGCCCTTCGCACCTTCTGTTAATACAATCTCAGCACCATAAGCCTTGAGAAGATTTCTACGTTCTACGGACATCGTATCCGGTAAAGTAAGGATTGCCTTATATCCCTTTGCTGCAGCTACCGATGCTAAACCAATTCCCGTATTGCCGGAAGTAGGTTCAATAATCGTTGCGCCCGGCTTTAATTTGCCACTCTTCTCTGCGTCTTCAATCATCGCTGCCGCCACACGATCCTTTACCGATCCGGCAGGGTTTAAATATTCTAATTTTGCATAGAGGTTCGCATCAGCAACACCAGCCGCTTTGCTATAATTGTTCAACTTCAATAATGGAGTATTTCCAATAATCTCCAATGCACTCTCAATATACTTTGCCATAATCTTCTTCTCCTTTACCTGTCTCTTTTTGTTACAATCCTGCGTGTTATTTTTTAATCCCTATAATACTAGTAGGAATTGTAGGATTTATATTTAGATTTTAACACTTGTTCTTCGATTGTCAACAATTTCTTTTGTTTTCCTTTTCGTACTATTCCAAAACTTTATCCTTAAAGCTTGCTAAGTTCGCGATGTATTCCTGCCCCAATTCGGAAATCATCATGCGCTTTCTCGTCAAATAGCCAATCGTCATCTTCTCATTCGATGCGAGCTTCACAGCACCATAATCATCTCCATTTAATTCCTCGCAGATAATTCCGGAGCAAAGTGTATAACCATTTAAACCGACCATAAGGTTCAGAAGCGTTGCTCGATCGCTGGCATGAATCAATCTCTTATAATCGTATGTACTAAGCACTTCCTCTGCAAAATAGAAGGAATTATTACTTCCCTGATCAAAAGCAAGACATGGATAATCCTGCAGTTCCTCCAATGTCACTTCCTTCTTCTGAAACAGTGGATGACCCTTCCACAGATAAGCATAAATACTACAGTCAAATAATGGATGGAATTCCAGGTTGCTCTCATCTATCAATTTCGTTAAAACCTGTCGATTGAAATCATTGATATAGAGCACACCAATCTCACTTCGGAAATTCTTTACATCCTCAATCACGCTACTTGTCTTCGTCTCATAAATCGCAAGTTCGAACTCGTCCATACCGAACTGCTTTACAGTCTCCGTAAACGCCTGCACCGCAAAGGTATAATGCTGTGTAGACACGCTGAAACGTTTCTTTAGCACGTCTTTCGTAATATATCGATTTTCCATCAATTCGTACTGCTGCACGACCTGACGGGCATATCCTATAAATTCAATTCCCTGTGGTGTAATCTGAATTCCACGATTGGTCCGTAAAAAAAGTTCCACATCGATTTCTTCTTCCAACTCCTTAATCGATGCCGAAAGAGAAGGCTGTGAGATAAACAGCTTTTTTGCTGCTGCATTCATAGACTTCTCATCGGATACTGTAATCGCATATTTCAACTGTGTCAGTGTCATAAAAACCTCCTATATATAGCACAACCCCCACGCATGGTGGGGGTCTTCCTTACATCTGATGTCTGACAACCAGGTATTCATCACCCGATTGATAAAATGGACAATCGCTAAATGTTCCTGTCAAAAACTTCACCATATCATCTTCGTCAAGATTCATGTCACATACGTAACATTCATCCTCATCATCATATACAAAATTGTTACACATCTCGCAATTTGCAGCCATAGCTATCACTCCTTTACATACTTCTCTAGAAATGAAACCAACGCCTCCATATCGTTTCTGGTACCAATACTGATTCTAAGATAATTATCGATTCTCGGCTTCTTAAAATACCGGACATAAATTCCAGCCTCCTTTAACGCCTGAAACATCTCTTCCGCTGGAAATGTTTCGTGCCTTGCGAAAATAAAATTCGCCTTGGAATCGCCAAACGTAAATCCGAGTCTTCGAAGCTCCTGCTTCGTCCACTCCCTCGTCTCGATAATCTGCTTCACCGTATTTTCAAAATATTCCTGATCCCGAAGCATCGCCACCCCAATCTTCTGGGTAATGCGATCCATCGTATAAGAATTAAAAGAATATTTTACATCATTCAAGTATTGAATCAACTCCGGATTTCCAAAGGCATATCCGATTCTTGAACCCGCCATACATCGGCTCTTAGAAAAAGTCTGCACCACCAGAAGATTTTCATATTTCTCAATCAATGGAAGCACCGATACACCGCCGAAATCAACATAGGCTTCATCAATAATAACAACCGAATCAGGATTCTCGCGAAGGATTCTCTCATAAACTTCCATTGGTTCTAGAAGTCCCGTGGGTGCATTGGGATTCGGAAGTACAATTCCACCGTTTTCACAAAGATAATCTTCTACATCGATTTGGAAATCATCCTTCAATGGTTTTGTCTCATAGGGAATGCGAAATTCTTCGGCCCAAACATCATAAAAGGAATACGTAATATCCGGAAATAGAATCGGCTTTTTAGAATTAAAAAATGTCAAAAAGCTCATTGCTAAAACATCATCCGAGCCGACGCCAACAAAGACCTGCTCCTTCTTCACATGATACGTCTCTGCCAAAGCCTCAATTAATTCGGCGCTCTCCGGATCCGGATATCTCCTAAGATCCTCATAATCGAATTCCATCAATGCCTCCGCCACCTTTGGGGATGGTGGATATGGATTCTCGTTAGTATTTAGTTTTATTACCTCTTTTTCTTTGGGCTGTTCGCCCGGCACATAGGGTTCTACCCTACGTACATTCTTTCTCCAGTTCATCATGTTGTATCCTCTTTTTTCTTTATCTTTTCTCTTCTTTATGGTCTATCATAACAAAACCATGCGAACAATAAAAGAAAAAAATGGAGGACACGATTTGTGTCCTCCATATAAATTCTACGATTTATAGCGCTATCCTCTACTCCGTAGCACCTTCACTCTGGATGGATGCCTCGGCTGCAGCTGCTTCTGCGGCTGCCTGATCAATAGCTGCCTGATTTACCACTCCTGGGAATGCTGCTTCTGCAGCCTCTAATGTTCCAAGGTTTGTAACATATGGTTTCGCATCTGCTGGAAGTGCTTCATAAGCAGCTCTTGCTGCTGTGATGGCATCTCCGGATGCTGTTGTAACTTCGCCAATAGCATTGATTGCATCAATTACCGGCTGTGCCAAATCTGTCTCTGGCTTTGTATTCTCTGTTCCTGGTAATTCATAAACAAGAACCGGGAATCCCGCAGACACATAAGAGAAAATCGTCTTTGCTGCAGAAGTTGGAAGGTTTACACAACCATGAGAACCGCTTGTCTTATAAATGGTTCCACCAAAACGGCTTCTCCAACTTGCATCATGAAGGCCTTCTCCATTATGGAATGGCATCCAGTAGCTAACTTCGGATGTATAATTAGCACCACGAAGTGTTGCATCCTTCTCGCAATAAGCAATCGCATAAGCACCGTTATGTGTAATGGTATTGTGGGCTACATTTCCAGTTACACAATCTGTATCAAATACACAAGAACCATCCACATAGAGATATACATGCTGTGCTGTGATATTTACTTCAACGTAGCTATTTCCGTAATCATTTCCAGAACGGCTTGCCGCCTTCTGCGCATATACGAAGTCACGGGAAACGTCCTTGCCAGCTTCCAGATCTTCCTTTAACTGTGCAATTTCGCCATCTTCATCAATCTTCCATCCATAATTTCCGGCTGCAACTGTAACCGTTGTACCATAGGATGTAGCAAGTGACTTCGACTTACCAACCGTATTATAGGTAGATTCCATTGTCTTTACGAATTCACGCATTGCAGATTCATCATAGGAAACATCTCCCTTTTCATCTGCAACAATCCAGGAAGCGATCGTCTCGGTATCAACCTTTTCTGTTGCATCACCAACCGTATAAGTAATCGACATTCCAATCTTATCGTTTAATGAATCTACGGTATCTTTCAATTCCTCGGAATCCGCTGTAACCGTTGGCTGCACATACAGCTTATCCTTCGCAACATCTAAAGATGGTTCCAACGACATAATCGCCTCGGATGCCTTCTTTGTCAGCTGATCCACATCGACATTATCGCCATATACTTCATCGACGATTACAAACTTCTTCGCACTATCTGAATATTCAAAAGATGCATTCTGTGTTTCTGTCGTTGCTTCTCTCTTTACAAGTTCCAGATTCTGAATCTCAGCAGCAAGTTTCTCTTCATCAAAAGAAACGATACGTTCGCTCTCATAATCCTTATCTGTAAAAAGATACTTCACCCAGGCAAATCCATTCTGCTTCTTAACCAAAGCTTCTACCGTATCTGCATCCGCAGTTGTTACAAGGTCAATGGATTCTGGGTCGATGGTCTCTTCACCATCCTCTTCCACGATGGTAAGCTCATATCCTTCTGTCGCTTCATCCAATCGTTCTACAACGGTATCTACCGATGCGGCGGATGCTGAAACACCATTTACTGTACTTCTAAAGAAGAAGTGACTCTGGAAAAAGATAGAAAATCCAACATAGATAACAGCTAATACAAGTGCTGCAATCCCGGAAATAATCCCGATTTTCTTCCAGTTCCATACTTTCATTTTTTCTAACATTTCTCAATGCTCCCTACTATAAACAAAATCTAATCGCTCAATGAAACATTCTAAAGCCGAGCGTTTCAATTGTCAAATAGCATTCATTCCAAGATTTTCTTACGAAGCTATTATATTTTTGTCATATTTTTCAACACGAGTCAAAAACCTCTCATCCCCCACATGGTATACCAGGTAATAAAGTACTCCCGCCATGAGGATTCCCGTCAGCACATCCAAAACGCTATGCTGCTTCAAGAATACCGTAGATAAGATAATTCCAACAACGACAAAACGGCTAAACCACTTATACACTGCTTTATTTTCAAAACGACTGCAATTTAAGATACTAACATGCACAACAATCGCATTAAATACATGAATACTTGGAAATAAATTCGTTGGTGTATCCACGGAATAAATCAATCCCACCAGATAAGAGAATACATTTTCTCTTGGAAATACTTCCGGGCGAAGGAAATCTCTATTAGGGAAAAGTGCCGATACAATCAAAAAGATTGTCATTCCTGTAAACATATAGGCACAGGTCTGGTAATAGTTCTTACCATCCTTCTCTAAATACGCCAGAACCAGTCCTAACCCAATATAGAAGAACCAGAAATAATAAAACACCACAAAGTATTCGCAAAAAGGAATCATCTCATCCAGTTTTGTTCCAACAATCGTATATTCTGACAATGGTAATTTTCGATAATCCAGAAAGAAAAACACCGCCAGATACACTGGAAAATAGAGAAGAATATATAATCTTCTTTTTGTTTTCAAAACATGTTCTTTTAAAGCTTGCATGATCTCAACTCTTTCGTATTGTTTCTACATTACAGACTACAGAGCATCTATCTCTTCGATCCAAATCTGCACAACCGTATCACTTGCCATACGTAAATCTCCTCTTGGAGATACGGAAACTGTACCGACCTTTGGACCATCCGGCAGACAACTTCTCTTAAACTGCTGTGAGAAGAATCTCCAATAAAACTTGCGTAACCATTTCTTGATGGTTTCCTCATCATAAACGCCTTCAAATGCGATACGTGCCAGACGATAGATTCGTCCAGGTTCGGATCCCATACGCATCAGATGATAGAGATAGAAATCGTGGAGTTCATAAGGTCCCACAACATCTTCCGTCTTCTGCGCAATCTTGCCATCTTCCGTTGGTGGCAAAAGTTCCGGACTCACCGGCGTATCCAATACGTCATAAAGAACTTCTGTCAGTTTTCCATCCGTCAAATGGTCGGCATAGTAACGCACTAGATGACGAACCAACGTCTTAGGTACAGAACTGTTTACCGCATACATCGACATATGATCGCCATTATACGTTGCCCAACCAAGTGCAAGCTCAGACAAATCTCCCGTACCGATAACCATACCATTTTCCTTATTGGATAAATCCATCAGAATCTGTGTACGTTCTCTCGCCTGACAATTCTCATAGGTCACATCATGAATCGAATCATCATGTCCGATATCCTGGAAATGTTGATTCACCGAATCCACAATCGAAATCTCGCGGAAACTACACCCCAGTTCCTGAATCATAGATACGGCATTATCGTAAGTTCTGTCTGTCGTACCAAATCCCGGCATGGTAACCGCGATAATTCCCTTTCGATCGAGTCCCAGACTATCAAATGCTCGCACCGTGACAAGCAATGCCAAGGTAGAATCCAGACCACCGGAAATACCAATAACCGCCGTCTTCGCATGGGTATGCTTCAATCTCTTCTTCAATCCCATCGCCTGAATATTCAGGATTTCCTCGCATCGAACTTCGAGGGTATGCGGATTGGATGGCACGAATGGAGCCGGATCAATAAATCTTGTAATCTTCGTATCTTCGATTGCAAGATGGAATTCAGAGATGACATATTCGCTGTCATCGAGCTCTTCGTATGTTGTCATCGCCTCGCGACGTTTCTCAATTCCCTGGATATCCAGTTCCGACATAATACAACCATCCTGGAAGAGATTACTTTCCTCCAGAAGTCGACCATTTTCTGCAATCATATCATGTCCACTATAAACAACATCCTGTGTCGATTCTCCGGAACCGGCAGACGCGTAAATATATCCACAATATAATCTTGCAGACTGGCTTGTTACTAACTGTCTTCTGTATTCTGACTTTCCTGTCAATTCATTACTTGCGGACAGATTGACGATCACTGTCGCACCTGTCATGGCATGTCGAATCGAAGGTGGGCATGGCGTCCAAAGATCCTCACAGATTTCCGCTGCAATGGTAAGTCCATCAAATTCCGGACAGGTAAAGAGCATATTGCTACCAATCATCGTCGTCATCTCTGCGGTAAGATTCGTTACTTCCGGAAGATCCATCCCCGGTGTAAACTGTCTTGCCTCATAGAATTCATGATAATTTGGAAGATAGGTCTTTGGAACGAGTCCCAGTACGTTACCTTCGCTGACAGCTGCCGCCACATTATAGATTTTATTTCTATGTTTATAAGGAAGTCCCACAAAGAAGATTCCGCGAAGAGAAGCACTCTCTTCGGCAATCAGAAGAAGTTCTTCCTTCGCTCTACGAAGAAGTGTCTCCTGGAAAAACATATCTCTACAAGAATATCCGGTAATACAAAGTTCCGGGAAAACGACAATTCTCGCACCGGCTTTCGAAGCCTTCTTCATATGTTCTCTTATAATTTCTCCATTCGCAGTAACGTTGGCAACTTCCACTTCCGGCGTGATTGCTGCAACTTTAATAAATCCGTCTTTCATACTTACCTCGATTCGAAATTTGCTCCTAGAGCATTTCCTTTAAATCATCAATTGTAAAGTCATATTTCTTATTACAGAACTGGCAACGAACCTCTACCGGTTTGCCTTCATCAATCATTTCCTGGATGTCATCCTTTGCGATACTTGCAATCGAATCCTGTACACGTTCTCTGCTACAATCACACTCGAAAGCCACCTCTGATTTCTCTGTAATTTCAAAGTCCATACCGTCTAATACCAGTCCCAGTACTTCCTCTGGTGTCTTACCTTCATCGAACATCGATGTTACGGTAGGAAGCTTCTTTAAGTTTTCCTCCAACTTAGAAATGGTCTCGTCACTTGTATTTGGCATTAACTGGATGATAAATCCACCTGCTGCACGAACACTATAATCCGTATCCACTAATACACCCAGACCAACGGCTGATGGTGTCTGCTCAGACTGTGCAAAATAATACGTTAAATCTTCTGCGATTTCTCCGGTTTTAAGTTCTACGGTACCAACATAAGGTTCTTTTAAACCGGTATCACGAATCACGCGAAGTACACCCACACCGATGGCTGCACCCACATCTAATTTTCCTTCATACTTTGGAGGAACTTCTACGATTGGTACATTTGGGAATCCCTTCACACGTCCATGAGAATCGGCCGTTACTGTAATTCCCTGCACGGGACCACTACCGAGAACCTGAAGTGTAAGTAAATCCTTATCACCCTTCATCATAGAACCCATCATAGCGGCACCGGTTAACAATCTACCCATAGCAGCTGTGACAACCGGGCTTGTCATATGAGAAGCTCTCGCCTCTTCCACTAAATCCTTAGAATTAATTGCAAATGCACGAACCTCTTCGTTACAAGCGGTTGCACGAATTAAATAATCTGACATCAAAAACCTCTTTCTATTTCTACTTCTATTTCTTCGCAAGGATATACATGCGTTCTGTCTCCGGCCTTACTTCTTCCATCGTATCTGCATCCAGACTTTCACAGAATGTAAAACCAGACTGCTCTAATAATGACACAACTTCCTCTAATTCATATCCTCTCTGCAGATGTGTCTCTTCAAAACGTGAATATGTATCGCCCGTACCATTTCTAATATACAGGGTCAAATCATACTCATTGATTCTCGTCTCTTCTTCATAGTAATTTTCCCAGACAAAACTGCCCTCTTCCCGATTTTCGGCAAACGTATTCTCTGCCAGGAGATTTCGATACTTATACAGCGTATTCATATCAAACAGGAAAACCCCATCCGGATCAAGAAAGGTATAGACACGGTCAAACACTTCCTTCAGATCCTCTTCTTTAATAATGTAATTCATGGAGTCACAGATGGAAATGACCGCTCTGACGGAACCAAATAAATCCAGCTCACGCATATCCTGTTCCAGATAGAGAATCGGTTTCAAATCCGGATTCTCCACCTCATACTGCGCTTCCCGGGCAATCATCAACATCTCATTTGACAGATCGACACCAATCATATCATATCCAGCCGCCTGCATTCTTCTGGTAATCGCACCCGTTCCACATCCGAGTTCCGCCACCAGTTCCTTTGGCACGTTATATTTATCTAAAAGTTCCACGACATGCTCCGTCCACAAATCATATGGAACATTGTCCATAAACAGATCGTAGACCTCTGCAAAACTCATATAGCTATCCATGCAGACTCCTCCAATTTATTACATAACCTTTATACTAACACAATTTTTCCTACAAAAAAAGCCGCATCTAATGTATACTAGAAACATGCGAAAAAAGACACATATCGTGGGAGTTTGTCATGAATAATACGATGAATGAAACAATCAATGAAACTATAAACGAATCGGAATTTGATCAGCAGTTTGATCATTATATTACGAAGAATATTCGGGATTATTACAAACGAAGAATCTGGGGACCCGCTGTATTTCTCCTGCTTCTTATCGTTTTATCCTTCTTTCTACCGCTTCGCTCGCTTGTATTTCCAACCAAGATTACGAATGCCGGTAAGATTTCAACGTTATATAACAAAAATCAATCTTATGTAGAGGTCACCTTACATGATCTCTACTTCACAGGCTATACCAAGGAATGGCTTGGTCAAAGAAATGGTTACTATTATTACACCATCATAAGTGACAGAGGATATATCGTTCTATTAGATCCGAAGACATGTGATCAGGGGATCTCTACCATAGAAGAGATCACTATTGATGCAAAGATTGTACAGAATTCCATTGCAGCCTCTTCTCTGATGGAGAAGTTATCTACGGACCTAAACTGGACCAATGAAAGTATGTCCGAATCCTTCAGTAGCTATATGCTCGATGAGCCAGCTAGCTCCGGATGGTTTACAAAGCTATTCGTCCTGCTCTTAACGTTATTTGTGCTCTATGCCGTGCTGCATCTTCTTATCTGTGCGCTGTCGATTGCATTTCCAGTGCTGTCGAGACCTTGTCGAAGACTCTACGTCTACGGCAATCCAAAGAAGATTTTAGAAGAAGCGGAAGAAGAATTAAAGACATTGCCACAGCTTGCAACGGAAGATATGTTTATCACGCAGCACTATTTCATCGAAACCAGTAGCTACGGTGTCGCCATCGTTCCCATCAAGGAAATCGTATGGATTTACAAATATTCCACTTTGCATAAATTCCTATGGCACCATTTCAGCATCTCTTATACCCTGTATATCACAGCAAATAAAAGACGCTACATCCGCTGCCCTAAGAATACAAAATCCGATATCGACGGTATCATCGATTATCTGGCGGAAGCAAATCATGATATCCTGGTTGGATTCAATGAGAAAAACCGACAGAAGGTTGAGAAGATGCAGGGCGATTACATCTTCCTCCAGAAGTTTTTCGCCTTCCTGTCTAAGAAAGTATAAAAAAGACCTGCAGGTTTTCCAGAGACAACATCCATTGTCACGGAACCTGCAGGTCTTTTTCTAGATTCCAGTCTTTACTTTTTGAACCGAGCGATATCCAATTCCGGCATCAGCTCTGTATTAATGATGTGCAGATATTCTGCAAACTTCTCATAATCTTCTTTACTGAAACGTTCTTCAGCGCGGTCAAGTACCGTGTCCAGATAAGAAGTATTAATACGGAAATATTCCTTTGCACGTTCGGTCGGTTCCAGATAGTAGATTCTCGCATCTTCTTCTGAACGAACTTTCTTTAAATACCCCTTTCTCTGCAGCGCACTCACACGATATGCCGCATTCGGAGATGAGATATTCATCATCTTTGCAAATTCAGCCACGGTTGGGCGTCCGAGGATCATAATTGCTTCCACACTAAAAGATTCTACCGTCGTAAGAGTAGCCTCACGTCCTTCAAAATTAGATAGAATCTGCGTATAGAAATGTAATCTGAATTTGTTATACATGGTTCTTAATTCTTTTTTCAGCATCATTGGTCCCTACCTAAATAAAATCTTTTTATAACTTGTCTTTATCTTACCACAAAATGCTAAAAAACTTGAATCTATTTTTCTTCTATTTTATTGCAAATGTGATCTCTGCTTTCACAGCTAATTCCCCATCTACATAAGCACAACCCTCCGCAATACCGATCGGGCCATGCATCTTCACTAATTTTGTATCCAGTTCCACGATATCACCTGGTACCACCTGTTTCTTAAAACGTGCATTTTTCACACCGCCAAAGAACGCCAGCTTCCCTTTGTTTTCCGGCATCGAGAGAACTGCTACCGCACCGGTCTGTGCCAAAGCTTCTAATAACAGTACACCTGGCATCACCGGATACTCCGGAAAATGCCCCTGAAAAAATGGCTCATCCATAGAAACGCATTTTCTTCCTTTTGCCCACTGCCCCGGTTCGTAATCTAAAATTCGATCGACCAGTGCAAAGGGATAACGATGTGGAAGAATCTTCGCAATCTCCCTTGCATCTAATGTTCTTGCCATACTACTCCGCCTTTCTGAAAATCACAGACGCATTATGTCCCCCAAATCCAAGACTATTGGAAAGTACATAGTTTACTTCTGTCTCTCTTGGCTGGTTTGGAACATAATCCAGATCACATTCCGGATCCTCCACACAATAATTTGCCGTTGGTGGAATGGTCTGTTCCATCAAAGTCTTTACAGAAATTACGGCTTCTACACCACCGGCGCCACCAAGAAGATGGCCTGTCACGCCCTTCGTTGAGGAAACCGCAACTTTTGATGCATGATCTGCAAATACCTGATGAATCGCATTTGTTTCCCCGGAATCATTGAGATGCGTGGATGTTCCATGCGCATTGATATAGTCAATCATTTCCGGTTCAATCCCTGCATCCGCAATGGCCAGTGACATACAGGCTGCTCCACCTTCGCCATTTGGCGACGGACTGGTAATATGATAAGCGTCACAATTGCTTCCATATCCTACGATTTCTGCTAAGATCTTGGCCCCTCTTGCTTTGGCATGTTCCATTTCCTCTAATACGAGGATTCCAGCACCCTCACCCATGACGAAACCGCTTCGTTCTGCATCAAACGGAATCGATGCACGATTCTTATCGGTCGCCTGACAAAGGGCTTTCATATTACTAAATCCAGCGATGGCAAGCTTTGTAATACTTGCTTCCGTACCACCGCAAACCATCACATCTTCGTATCCATCACGAATTCTGTGGAAGGCATCGCCTACCGCATTCGTACCGCCTGCACAGGCAGTCACCGGGCAAGAACACATCCCCTTCAGGTGATAAGCAATCGCAATTCTCGCAGCTGCCATATTCGAAATCGTCATCGGAATAAAGAATGGATTGACCTTGTCATATCCTCTCTCCATCCCTCTGACATGCTGCTCTTCAATGACATCCAGTCCACCGATTCCACAGGAGACGATAACGCCAGCTCTTCTGGCATCTTCCTCGGAATCCTCATAGGAAATCCCACTCATCTCGATGGCTTCCGCTGCCGCGTATAATGCAAACTGTGTGAAACGCGCCTCATGTCTCGCTTCTCTTTTATCCAGACGTTTTGTAAGATCAAAATCCTTGACCTCACCGGCGAGGGTAACACCAACGCCTACTTCCTCCGGATCAAAAGATGTGATTCGATCAATTCCTGTGATACCGTCTCTAATCTTAGGCCAGCTTTCATCAACGGAATTTCCTGCCGGATTCACGGTTCCAATTCCTACAACCGCAACTCTTCTCTTCATCATAAAAACATTCCTCCATCAATTTCTAATGTCTGACCCGTGATATAGGTATTTTCAGCAGATGATAAAAATGCTACTGCACGTGCAATCTCTTCTGCTCTGGCCGCACGTTTCAATGGAATTTGCTCCGTCATAGCCTTCTTGGTCGCCTCGGAAAGTACCGATGTCATATCGGTATCCACAAATCCCGGTGCAATCACATTGGCAAGGATTCCTCTTGCAGCACCTTCTTTCGCTAACGACTTTGTAAATCCAATGACTCCTGCTTTCGAAGCGGCATAGTTTGCCTGACCGGCATTGCCATGCACACCACAAACACTGGAAAGATTTACGATATGTCCACATCTCTGTTTCATCATTGGTCGAAAGACTTCCTTACAACAAAGATAGGTTCCTCTTAAATTCACGCGAACCACATCATCAAAAGCTTCCGGTTTCATGGAAACAAGGAGTCCATCTCGGGTGATTCCTGCACAATGAACGAAGGCATCGATTCTTCCATAAATCTGCAGAAATTCAGATACAAACGTTTTGACATCATTTTCATTTGCTACATCACCACGAAATTTACGAAAAATCCCTTCGGGACGGATATCGCGTAAGAGCGAAATCGTCTCATCCGCCGCGGCTTCATTTCCTGCGAAATTGATACCTACGTGATATCCCATCTTTGCAAACTGAATGGCACAAGCTCTACCAATACCGCGACTTCCACCTGTAATCAAAACGGTTGGCGTTACGAATTCATCCACTCTATTCATATAGAACTCCTCTCAATGCATCCAAATCCTCCGCGGTTTCCACAACATAGGTCTTGATATCCGAAGATTTCAGACCGTTAGGAAGACCGTTCTCCTTTTCGAGTGCCTTCGCCGTTCTCTTCACAAATCCACTGAGTGTCTTTCCCGGTCCGACTTCTACAAAGGTATCTACTCCCTGTTCTAATAAATAGATCAAACTCTCTCTCATACGAACGCCATTCTGCACCTGATTCACGAGTAAATCTGTTACATCCGCATCCGCTTCAGGACGTCCCAGGAAGTTATAAACCACTTCCTTCTTCATCCCATTCTTTGCAATCGTCGGAAGGAATTTCGCGAGTTTTTCCCCCGCTTTTTTCATATAAGGGGTATGGAATGGACCACTGACCTTCAACGGAACCACTTTCATTGCACCTGCTTCTTTCGCCTTTTCACTCGTCTTCTCTACACTGGCTCTCTCTCCTGAAATCACAAGCTGTGAAGGACAATTATCATTCGTGATAAAGCAATTTTCCTCTAAGAGAGGTTCTAATTCCTCTCTCTTAAGACCTATAATTGCTGTCATTCCACAGTCCACACCCTCGGCAGATTCTGTCATAGCCTTTCCACGAAATGCTGCAATTTTCACTGCATCGGAAGGTGTCCAGAGACCTGCTGCCTGCAGTGCCGAATACTCGCCCAGAGAAAGACCAGCCACATAGTCCGCTTTCTCCAAAATCCCAAGATTCTCTAACACTGCTGTCATCGCTGTTTGAAAAGCAACCATGCATGGCTGTGTATACGCTGTCTGATTTAATAATCCATGGGAATCCTTAAAACAAACTTCCTTTAAGTCAAAATCTACCGCATTGCATGCATCCCATGTTTTTTGAAAGACTGCATTTCCTTCATATAAATCCTGTCCCATGCCAGGATGCTGGCTTCCCTGTCCGGCATATACTATTGCTAATTTCATCCTAACCTCCTAACATTCGAAAAGATCTGACAAAATCTCCTTGACCGGTCGAATCGATGTCAGCTGACCACAGGTCTGCCCTGACATCAGACTACCCGTCTTTGTATCTCCGTCAAATACGGCTTTTCTAAGGCTACCCAGGGTAAACTTCTCGAGTTCTTCCAATGTAGCACCCTTCTTCTCTGCCTGGATATAATTTCTTGTCATCTGATTCTTAAGTACACGAACCGGTGTACCACCAATTCTTCCCGTAACAACCGCATCGGTTCCCTTTGCCTTAAGCAGAGCCTGCTTATAATTCTCATGAATCGGGCATTCCTCACTGACAAGTAAGCAAGTGCCAATCTGCACACCACTTGCACCCAGAGCAAATGCAGCTTTTACCTGTCTCTTATCTGCGATACCACCTGCGGCAATCACTGGTACATCCACGGTATCCACCACCTGCGGAACCAATGTCATCGTAGACATTTCCCCAATATGTCCACCACTCTCAGATCCTTCAGCAATGATGGCATCCGCACCAATCGATGCAAGTTTTCTTGCAAGAATCGGCGCTGCAACAACTGGCATCACCTTGATTCCGGCGTCTTTCCACATCTTCATGTACTTCGCAGGATTTCCTGCACCCGTCGTAACAAACTTCACGCCCATTTCGACAACAATCTTCGCAAACTCATCTGCTGCCGGATGCATCAGCATGATATTCACGCCAAATGGCTGCTTTGTCCTCTCTTTTGCGATTTGAATTTCTCTTCTCAGTCCTTCTGGGTCCAATCCTCCCGTTGCGATCATTCCAAGCGCTCCCGCCTCAGAACAAGCCGCCGCAAATTCACCGGTTGCGATATTCGCCATGCCGCCCTGAATCACCGGATATTTCGTCCCCAGAACTTCACTTATCTTCTTCATATCGTTATCTGTCTACTCCTTTGTATGTAAGAAATGCACCGCCCCATGTCAGGCCAGCACCGAATCCCACTAGAATCAGATTTTGACCCGGGATTAGGAGTCCCTGCTCATACATCTCATTCAATGCCATAGGAATCGAAGCACCACTGGTATTTCCATAATGGTCGAGATTCATATAGAATTTCTCCGCCGGAGCTTTCATTTTCTTAATACAATGCTCTATTATTCTGGCGTTTGCCTGATGGCAAACAATCCAATCTATCTCATCGATTACTTGATTTGATTTTTCTAACACATCTTGGATACATTTCGGTATCGTCGATACTGCAAAGCGAAAGACTTCTTTTCCGTCCATCTGTATGCGCGTCTTTGCAGTTCCAACGCCTTCGGCTGTAATCGCCATATCCCCTTTTGCACCTAAGGACGTCACAAATTTCTTCTGCTCACTCTGTTCATCCTCAAATGCTTCTACTAAACAACTTCCTGCTCCATCCCCAAAAAGCACACAAGTGCTTCGATCTGTCATATCCAATAATTTGGATAACTGCTCGCAGCCAGTCACAAGCGCATATCTTCCGCCCGTACTCTCTAACAGTCCTCTTGCAACCTCCAGTGCATAGATAAAACCAGAGCATGCCGCACTGACATCCAAAACCGGAATCTCCTCTGGCAACCCCAATTCCTTCTGTATCATGCAGGATATCGATGGCGTAGCATAATCTCCAGAAATCGTTGCCGTTACAATGCAACCGATTTCCGCAGGATCTACACCACTTCGTTTCAATGCAACCGATGCAGCTTCTATCGCCATCGAATTCGCTGTTTCCCCTTCCGAACAGAAATATCTAGACTTGATACCTGTTCTTGTCGTGATCCACTCATCGCTCGTATCCACAATTTTCGCCAAGTCATCATTTGTCACCATACGTTTTGGATGAGCGCCACCGCAAGAGAGAATCCTTAAACTTCTCATCAGCCTACCTCTCTCCCGATTTCTCTATATTTTTCATTACGATCAAAACGAATCTCTTCTCCTGATAAACCACTGTAAGCTTTCAAGGTATCCAACAGCATCTGATCTAAAACCTCAAACAGTGCCTGTGGATCTTCTTGCGCTCCTCCCAGTGGTTCTGGTACCACTTCATCCGCCACACCTGCGCGTTTTAGGTCTGCGGCTGTAAGCTGCATGATTTCACATGCTTCATCTCGTCGATTGGCATCCTTCCAGAGGATACTTGCAAATCCCTCTGGAGAAAGGATGGAATAAACGGCGTTCTCGAGCATCAGTACGCGGTTGGCCACAGCAAGCGCTAAGGCTCCACCGGAATTTCCCTCGCCTGTAACAACGGCGATGACCGGAACGGTGAACGTACTCATTTCCGCAAGGTTCTGCGCGATGGCTTCTCCCTGTCCATGCTCTTCTGCCTCTAACCCAGGATAAGCTCCCGGTGTATCAATAAACGTAATAATTGGTCGATGGAATTTCTCCGCTTCCTTCATGATACGGAGCGCCTTTCGATAGCCTTCCGGACGTGGCATACCAAAATTGCATTCAATATTCTCCTCTACCGTTCTGCCCTTTCGATGCCCCACAACCGTTACCGGCACTCCATGGAAACGTGCAATACCTCCTCGGATACTCTGATCCTCATCATGGAGATGATCTCCTCTCTGTTCAAAGAAATCTGTGAAAAGTCCATCGATAAAGTCATCGATATGTGGGCGACTACTGTAACGAGCCAGATACACTCGTTCCGCAGGTGTTAAATCTCTCGCCTGCTCCAGGATATCTTCCTTCAACTTTGTAAGGTGACGAATCTCCTTTTCATAGGTCGTCCAGTTATCATGATGTTCCTTATAATCCTCTCGGGTAATGGCATCTCCCGAAACTCTCGCAGACATTTCCCGTGTTGCTTTCGCAGACAAATCTCTGAGTGTACTTAATTTCGTATCAATTTTCTCTGTCTGCTCTAAGATTTTACGAATCATGAGAACACCTCCTTATCACTATGCAAGGCAAGTAATTGCACCAGAACATCACGCATCTCCTTTCGCTTCACGATACGATCCACGAATCCATGCTCATAAAGATACTCTGCTCTCTGGAATCCCTTCGGAAGCTTTCTACCAATGGTCTGCTCAATGACTCGTGGTCCCGCAAATCCAACAAGTGCATGTGGCTCCGCTAATGTAATATCTCCAAGTGTCGCAAAACTTGCGGTAACACCACCCGTTGTCGGATGCGTCAGATAACTGATATAGAGTCCTCCATTGTTCGAGAATTTCTTAATGGCAGCGGCTGTCTTTGCCATCTGCATCAAACTATATATACCTTCCTGCATTCTCGCACCACCACTGGCTGAAAAAATAATCAGAGGC
This sequence comes from Lachnospiraceae bacterium AC2012, assembly GCA_000702525.1. Classification (GTDB taxonomy): domain Bacteria; phylum Bacillota; class Clostridia; order Lachnospirales; family Lachnospiraceae; genus FD2005. The sequence goes on along the minus strand of JNIN01000001.1, from coordinate 135,246 downwards.
AACTGATTCTCATCCGCATATTCAATCGCTCTGGTAACCTTCTCGCCAACAACCGTCGACATACTTCCCATAAAGAATCGGCTATCCAGAATGGCAACGACAACCTTATGTCCACCAATCTTGCCCGTTGCTGTAACTGCGGATTCTTCCAATCCCGTCTTCGCAATCTGTCTCTCTATCTTTTCTTTATAATCCGGGAAATGTAACGGATCATGTGCAACGATCCCAGGATTTAAATCATTTCTAGTTCCTTTATCCAAAATCAAATCCAAACGATAATCTGCGCTAATAGGACGATATGCCCCACATTGGGGGCATACAAAATAGTGCTCGTTCCAATCTGTTTTTGTGGAACGTCTCTTACATGCTTTACATGTAACAAATTCAATTTTTCCTTTTTTATCCAAAGCTTCCGGATAATCCTCCTTCTTTGGAAAAATAGAAAACTTAAGCTGCATATTTTTGAATGGCATCATACACGTCCTTTACTGTGTGAAGATTTGGAATCTCATCATCTGGAATCTTAGCTCCAGTCTCATCTTCAATGTTCATCTGAAGTTCCACAATCGACAGAGAATCTGCCTTCAAATCTTCAATCAGATTTGCTTCTGGCTTAACTTCTTCTACTTCGCAAGCTAATGTTTCTGCAATAAGCTCTTCTAATTTCTCAATAGTCATTTTGTTTCTCCTTTACATGTTACTTCGTTGAAAAATAATGTGTGTGTGAGTAACCTATAAGTTTTTAGTTAAAAAGTTTTAACGGTTACACTTCGATATTACCCATTGTTATAACTCGTGTCAAGTATCTAATTAAATTTTTTTAAGTTTATAATTTGTTTATATCTATTTACACAATAAAAAACGGCTTATAGCTGCCTTCACAGCTACAAGCCGAAACCTAAAACGATACCCGTCCTTACTTACATATGCTTTTCAAACCAGTGATATAAATCCTCATATACATCCTGGCGATCTAATTCATTTAAAATCTCATGACGATCCTTGTCATATAATTTCATGCTGACATCCTTCACACCAGCCTTCTGGAATTTCTTATAAGCAAGTTCTACACCTGCTCCAAGATTACCAACCGGATCATCCTTACCGGAAACAAAGAACACCGGAATATCCAGATTCATGTTTTGAATATTTGAAATCTTATTATCAAATGCCGTACATTCTAACAGCACACGATAGCCATTCAAAGAAAACATATAGGTATCCTTTGGATCATTATAATATTTTGTTACAGACTCCACATTTCTAGACAACCAGCTATTTGCCTTATCCTCACCGGTTACGTCAAATTTCTTATAAGGTGCACTAAACATCAAATTCGCAACAAATTTACTCTTGTAATCCCAGCCTTTCATGGATGCAAGCATCTTCACAACAGCCATACCACCCTTGATGGTAAGGTCCGCCTCTGTACCTGTACCCATGATAATGGCACCATTCACGCCCTTCAAATCCTTTGCCTTTAATACAAGGAATTTACGAAGCAGATAAGAACCCATACTATGACCCAAAATAAAGAATGGTACCTCTGGATACTGCTTTTTCGCAATCGTAAAATTGGTAAACATATCCTCTACCATCGTGTCACTTGGGGTATCGGTATGCATAATTCCCCAATCGGACTCGCTCTTTACCGATTCTCCATGGCCGATATGGTCATGTCCAAACACTGCAAATCCATGCTGTGTCAGGTATTCTGCAAATTCTGTATAACGCTCGATATACTCCTGCATGCCATGATTGATCTGAAGAACTGCCTTCACTTCCCCCTGCTCCGGCAACCATTTCACACCATGCATGGTTGTATTCTCCTTGTCACTCGATACAAATGTGTAATTCTCTTTGATAGCCATCTTAAATTGCTTCCTCCTAGTCTAACCCTTATCCCTTAATTATTTATACATCAGCTGTTATCCGACTTGATTTCCTCAATCTTCACAGCGATCTTCTTAAAACTTTCATAGGCCTCCATATAGCTCTGGCCAACCTTTTCCATCTCTTCCAAGATGACACGCTTCATCTCCACGCTTTCCTCGGACGCATCCTGAATCTTCGTCATCTGCTCGGACATATCCACAAACCCACTGGCCGCATGTCCATGCTTATTTTCTTCCAGGAAATGATGCATCTGCTCCGCCGAATCCGCGATCTTCTGAAGCAAAACATTATTATCCTTTAATAATCCGATTAATTTTTGAATATCTGCTGCTGTCTCACCGAAATTCGCCTGCAGATTCTTCGCATGCTCCTCTGCTGCATTGGCAGATTTCTCGTACTCTTCCGCAAAAGAACGCACCTCATCCGCAGCCTTCACAAATTTCATACTGCCTTCGCCCATACGTCCAGCTTCAATTGCTGCATTGAGCGCCAAAGTGCCCATATTCGAAGCGAGTTCTGACATCTTACCCGTCTCCAGAAGAACACCGTTATTCTCCTCCTGGAAACCTTCCACTGCGGTAGAAAGCTTCTTCGCAATACCTGTATAATGCTTGCTTCCTTCCATCAATTTCTTTGCTTTATCAGAAAGCTCGTTCGCATCCTTGGCCGTCTGGTCATAGTCATCTTTCAAACTCTTCACAGAGCTCTTCTTCTCTTCAATCTGCCCGGATAATGTCTGCAGTTCCCGACCAAGCGCTTCCTGCATCTGACCAATGGTCTTAATATCTGTCACCACGCGGTCCAGACCATCATCCATGCCCTTTGCACTGATTTCGACCTGATCTAATTCCACTCTGACATCCGTAACATTCTGATAAGAACGATTCAGCTTAAATTCAAGTTCTTCAACGCGATCTTTGTTTCTTGTCAATTCATCCTGTAGCTTTTCTTTTTTTCCAAACATCACATTTACTCCTCTCCCCGGATTATAAGTATTCTATTTCATTTTATCTGTTTTAACCCCTGTAATCAATGCCTGCAATGAGATATTCCCGCGGTATTCATTGATTTGCGGGAAGTACGTAATCGTAAGATGGATATCATTTCCCATTCCTCGCATAGCACTGTCCCAAGCACTGTCTCCATAGACTTCACGAATCTGTTGCTCCAGCTCTTCACTGCCTCGGAAATAAAGCGCTGTCATCTCACGACCATCTTCCATTCCTAAGATAAATCGCAGGAACTGATTCTCTTTTCCCATGTAGGAAATGCGCTTTACCGGCGCATGTTTCACAGCGAAAATCGGCTTCTCATTCCCATTTCCAAAAGGTTCTAACAAGTCCAGTTCATGGATTAGCTCTTCTGTTACATAAGAGAGCGGCATCGGAACATCAATATGTACAACCGGTGTCATATCCTTCTCTGTCAGATTAGCGAGTTCGTTCATCTTCTTACGGAAGCCCTCCAGATTCTCCTTCGGCATCGAAATACCAGCCGCCATCGGATGTCCACCATACTTACTCAAAAACTCCTCACATTCGTGGAGTTTGTCATACATGGAATAGGCCGGGATGGATCTTCCACTTCCCTTGAGGCCGCCATCCTGCGCATTCGTCAAAACAAACGTTGGACGGAAATAGCGCTCCTTAATATGTCCTGCAACAATTCCAGCCAAACTCTCGTGTAACTCCGGAATATAGACAACCAGAACGTGATCTTCGTCTAAATGCTCTTCTTCAATGATTTGAAACGCTCGTTCATCGCCTTGCTTCGTCAGCGCCTTTCGCTCCTCATTCATATTCACAAGTTCTGCAGCTCTTGCGATGGCGCGGTTCGGATCCATTTCCTCCATCAGGGCAATCGCATCCACCGCCGTATCCAAGCGTCCACTCGCATTGAAACAAGGTCCCAGTAGAAATCCAATATGATAAGCACTCAGTCTCGTACGGTCAATCTTCAAACGCTCCATCAGCGCATTCAACCCCGGATTTGTCGTATTTGCAATTGCTCGAAGTCCAAGCTTTACGATACTTCGGTTCTCATCACGAAGTGGCATGATATCCCCAACCGTCGCAAACGCAGCATTTCCAAGATAATCATAGGCTTGCTCCGCTCCCAGTCCTGCGCGCTCAAATAACACAAAAACCAGCTTCCATGCAACGACTGCTCCGCAAATTTCTGGAAATGGATACGCGCAATCCGCCTGATGTGGATTGACAATAGCATCCGCATCCGGAAGAACTTCTCTTCGCACACCATCGATTTCCTCATAAGGAATCGCATGATGATCCGTCACAATCACTGTCATGCCATATTCCTTCGCACGACTACAAGCCTCTCTGGCAGCGATTCCATTGTCGCATGTGATGATCAGTTTCACACCGGCTTCCTTCGCCTTATCCACCATCGATGGATTCATACCATACCCGTCTTCCATACGATGTGGAATGGCATAGTCCACCACGGCATCCACACGTTTCAGCGCCTGATGCAAAATATAAGTCGAATTAATACCATCGATGTCATAGTCACCGATAATCCGGATTTTCTCGCCCCGGTCTCTGGCAAGGAGAAGCAAATCCACCGCCTTCTCCACATCTTTCAAGCGATGTGGGTCATGCAGATGGTCCAGTGACGGATGGAGATAATGCTCCATTTCCTCCTCCGGCACATCGCGATTTACCATAATTCGAGCCACAACGGGATCAATCTTGTATTTCTCGGAAAGCGCCGAAAAATCCGCTTTCTTCGCATACATGTTCCAAATACTATTCAAATTCTATTCCTACTTCTTTCTATTCTTACTTCTTTCTCTCAATTTATGCTTTTCACGATTTCGTAATTTACACTTTTCACGATTCCTCCAGTGCACGCGTAAAGAAATCATCAATCACTTCAAAGAACTCCTCTGCTGGTGCATTCGCGCGTTCTTTATCCACCTTTTCAAAAAATTCCTTCCTTACCTCTTCTGGTACGTTGCCCTTTTTATACTTCTTCTTAAGTTCCTCAAACTCCTTATTAATACTGCTCATATATTTCGAAGCATCCAGGCTGAGGAAGAAATCCGTATGTCCAAATCGTCCCTCTTCTTCCACCGTGTAGATCTCTAAGTTCGGGTTTGTAATCTGCTCTCTGGCACTGACAATACTAGAGATATCATAGCGTATAAAATCGTCGCCTCTTCCATGTGTCAAAAGCACTGGAATCCCGGCATGATTAATACCATCCACGGCGAGCATTCGATGATATTTTCCAAAACGAACGCGATTAATCAGCCAAATCCATGGACGGTTCAGCTCGCCAAATGGTCCCAGCATCATCTTTGCCGTCTCCACCGAAATCTTCACCGGATCATTGAAACCGGACATCGCACAGGCAGCCACGATATCATGATCAAATCGTAACCCTGCTGTCGTTGCATAGGCGCCCCAGCTATGACCCAGGGTGACCTTCTTCAAATGCTTTACTTTATCATAGGATTCTATAAAATCCAGCGCTGCGCACTGATCCAATGGCGACTGCAAAAGCCCATTCGCCCGCTTCCCTTCGGAACCATTATACGCCGTATAATCATAAGCAAATACCGCATAATTTCTGTCCAAGAACCAGGTGATAATCGTCAAATACTCCTCCGGTCCAGACCAGATTCCATGCGAAAAAACAATCAATGCTTTCGCCTTCTCCGGCTCTCCAAAAATATACCCCTGCAATCTATTTTCTCCTGACTGGAAATGCACAATCTCTCGCTTATACTTATTTCCATAATCGCAGAAATGTTTCATCGGAGAATACTTCTCGATTTGATATGCACGATAACTGATTTTAAACATAATCTCTGTAAAGACAAACCCAACCAATGCCAAAACAGCTAAAAAAATCAGTAAAAGAATGAAAAATAACCTCATAAACCTACCTACCTTTTCTATTTATATGCCCTTTAAAATATTAGCATTTCCGCCTATTCTTGTCATCATCCGACCAGCAGTATCTGAATGCTAAACAAAAAACACCCTGGTTTGGAATTTGCGATCATGCAAACATCCAGACAGGGTGTTCTCTTATGGAAATGATTCGTTACGAATCAGGATTACTACGCTCTCTATGCTAATGCAGCTGTAATAATTGCCATAGAATAAACTTCTAACGCATTACATCCACGAGAAAGGTCATTAATAGAACCATTTAATCCAAGAAGGATTGGGCCATATGCATCGAAGTTACCAAGACGCTGTGCAATCTTATATCCAATGTTACCTGCGTTGATATCAGGGAAGATAAAGGTATTTGCACGACCTGCCACCTTAGAACCTGGGCACTTTGTTTCTGCAACACGTGGAGAAACAGCAGCATCAAACTGAAGCTCTCCTTCGATTGGAAGATCTGGATATTTCTCCTTTGCCTTCGCAGCTGCATTTCTCATCTTATCTACATCTTCGCCCTTACCAGAGCCAAGTGTAGAATAGCTTAAGAATGCAACTCTTGGATCTACACCGAAGATCTTCGCACAGTTTGCTGTTTCCGCAGCGATTTCAACAAGCTCATCTTCGTTTGGCTTGATATTGATTGCGCAATCAGACATTGCAAGAACTTCTGGATCACCAGTAGCGGATGGACGAACCAGGATAAAGCAAGAACTAACAATCGAATTGCCTGGCTTTGTCTTTAATAACTGTAACGCTGGACGAACTGTATCTGCTGTGGAATAAGTTGCTCCACCAAGAAGAGAATCTGCAAGTCCCATCTTAACAAGCATAGTTCCGAAATAGTTGCCATGAGATAAGATATCTCTGGCCTGTTCTGGTGTTACACCTTTCTTCTTACGAAGTTCGCAGAATTCTGCAACCATCTCATCCATCTTTTCATAGTTTTCTGGATCGATGATCTCAGCACCACGAATGTTATAACCTTCTCTTTCCGCAACGGCTTCTACTTCTTCCTTATTACCAAGTAAGATTGGACGTAAGAAATTTGCAGCTAATAATCTGGATGCTGCTTCCAAGATTCGTGGATCATTACCTTCTGTAAATACGATAGACTTTGGGTCCTTCTTTAACTTTTCGATCATCTGACCAAATCCAAATTCACTCATTGTAAAAACTACCTCACTTCATTACTTATCTTATTCTTTTCTCAATACGCAAGTGTCATCCACTTGATTCCCTACCATCATAACATCGTCAGCACTTATTACAATAGATGTATCTAAAAAAGTTCATTTTTCGTCAAGTTTACCATTTTCATCAATTTGTACCGTACTACTAATGCTCTCCAGATATGTATAAATCGATTCCTTCTTACTGTCATTTGCAAGGGAAGTCTTCGCTCCACTCGCTGTTGCAGGAATCAATTGTGTCTGCATCGAATCTCCGGAAATCGTAAATCGCACTGCCACCGTAGAATCGATATTCTGATTAAAGATAAAGTTGCCGAGACTATAGAAAATCGGCTTACCCTCATAATATTCGATTCCTTGCAACACATGCGGATGTGCGCCAATCACAGCGTCTGCTCCCGCATCCACAAATTGATGCGCCATACTCTGCTGATAATCCGTAAGTTCATCCGTATGCTCTACGCCCCAATGAACACAGACAAATACATAATCACAAGTTTCCTTAGCCGCTTTGATTTTCTCCACAAGAAGTGTCGGATCATAGGTACAAAAAACGCCCGGCTGTGAATTCTCAACATTCCACGAACCAACCGGTATCACACGACTCGCCGCCAGGATACCATAAGTCTTTCCATTGATCTCATAGGTTAAAAGCTTACTTGCATCCTCCACCGATGTGCCTGCGCCCGTATAGTCAATTCCAGCACCATCCAGCGTAGTAAACGTATCCAAAAGCGCATCTTTGCCATAATCCAGCACATGGTTATTCGCAAGACCTGCTGCATCCACACCCATCTCCTGCAAAATGCTGACATAACTTGGATCCACTCGAAATGTATATTGTTTATCTGGAGCCTGCGTACCACGTGTACTATATGGAAATTCATTATTTACTTCCAGAATGTCCGCTTCCTGTAACTGTGTTCTCAAATTCTCATCAATCACACCATCGATTCCACTGGCGTTATAATTATTAAGAACATAATCACTAAGAAGCACATCTCCCGTAAAAATCAATTCAGTCGTGTCATCTACCGGCTCTTCCTGCTGCGATAAAATCTCCGCATCATCCTCTTTTGAAGTTTCAATCTCTAATCCCTCGTTCAAATCACCCGTCTGATTTGCCTGACTATTCTCCGACTGGTTTTTTAATCCGAAAATCGCAGTTGCTTCCTCTGGAAATGCAAACGCAAACAAGCCTATACCAACCACAATAACAATCAGAATGCTTAACACCGGAACCCAAAGATGCTTTTTCCTTCTTCTGGATTTTCCCTTACTTCTTGTACTCATGGAAAACTCCCTTTTTATAATCTTCAATTAATTGTACATATTCCATCGCATTCTGCTTATTATGTTCGATATCTTCCGGACGCATCTCACGGAATACCTTGGCGGGGCTTCCAAATGCAACGGAGTTATCCGGAATCTCCTTGCCCTCTGCCACAAGCGCGCCGGCACCGATAATACAATTCTTACCAACCTTGGCGCCATTTAAAATAATCGCACCCATGCCAATAATGGTGTGATCTCCTACCGTACATCCATGAACAATTGCTCCGTGTCCAATCGTTACACCATTACCAATCTTGCAGTCATATCCGTATCCTACATGGACTACGGCATTATCCTGTACATTCGAATTATCCCCAATTTCGATCGTTGCTTCATCCCCACGCACAACGGCGTTATACCAGATTCCAACATTCTTACCAATCGTGACATTTCCTGTCACATGTGCTCCATCTGCTAAAAATAATGTTTCATCTACCTTTGGTGTACCCTCACTCATCTTTCTTCTCCTTATTTCTAGTTCTAATTTTAAGTTTCCGAAACTATTTTATCGCAAACTCTAAGAAAAACCAAAAAAATTGAAGAATAGATGTGTTATAATACCGAACAGAAAGCGAGGATATTATGAATCAATTACCAAAAGATCCTATGCTGTTATTATCCGTTGTGAATACACAGCTGCGTGATCATTTCCCTAATTTTTCAGAATTATGTAAATTTTATTCTATTGAGGAAACAGAAATCGAAAACAAATTACGTGACATCGATTATGAATATGATGCTGTCACAAATCAGTTTATTTAATATACAGGAGATTACCCATGAACGTTGGACAGATTTACTATACAGATATCGCAAATGGTATCGGATGTAGAACCGCTGTATTTGTCAGTGGTTGTACCCATCACTGTAAGGGTTGCTTTAATGAGGAGACCTGGAACTTCGATTATGGTCATCCCTTCACCAAAGAATTAGAAGACAAAGTCGTAGAATCCCTAAAACCTACGCATATCGACGGTCTCACTCTTCTTGGTGGAGAACCAATGGAACCTAGAAATCAAAAGGAAATTCGACCTCTTCTAGAACGTATCAAGCGAGAGGTTCCACATGCAACCATCTGGATCTATAGTGGCTATACCTATGAAGAATTAACCGATGCATCGAACAAGCGATGCCATACCGAAGATACGGATGCTATCCTGTCGATGATTGACATCTTAGTCGATGGAGAATTCATGCTGGATCAGAAGGATATCACCCTTCGATTCCGTGGTTCTTCCAACCAGAGAATCATCGATGTTCCGGCAACGCGTGCATCCGGCGAAATCACTTTATCCGGATATGCCAACTACTAATTCTCTTGTATAACTTTGTTTTTCTGTATTTATTTTTATTCGAATAATGTAAACACCTGACTGGACAAAGGTAATCGTATTTTGGGTCGGATCCCATGTTAGTTCATCCTTTGCTCCAGTCATATTATTTCTATACCAATCATACACTTCTATGATACGAACGCTCTCATATGCTCCATCAATGACTACCAAATCTTCTCCAGAATAGGTGATTCCCGTCTTCAAACCGCCCACGGCTTTCACTTCCGGCTGCTTTGACTCCACCGCTTTTATCACCTCTTCATTCGAAGCCAGGGATTGCGGATTATAATCTGTCGAATTTTCCTTACTTACCACTTCAAAATCCGAACCTATAAAGCCAAGAAGCCCGCCATCCGCACCCCAGAAATGAACCAGCAGTGCCGATAGTATCGCGCTTACTGTCACAGCTGCAATCAAAAAATTACCATATTGCCTAAGAACCTGCTGCATGCCATCCCCCTTTCCCTATAAGACTTCCAATACAAACATACGAAATGGGCCAAAAATTATCGCTAGCAATAAAACCATCATCCATCCGCACCCAATTCCTGCATAAATCGTAAATCCATACTGTTCGATGATCTCCTTCATAAAACCTCCCATGAAATAAGATAAAGCGCATACATAAACAAACAGATTAAGAGTCCAAACAATCCATAGATTATAGATAATCCAAAATCTTCCAGTATTCCATTCATCTTACCTTCCTCCATTCACATCACAAAAATACTACCAAGACAAACTTCCCGATCTTCAGATTCCGATCGAGATGCTTCTCTTCTCTATAAATTGAAAGACCGGATATTTCACATCGTAATCCAATATCAGATTTCCATATTTTGTACTACCATCTTCGGAACGATAAACCTCTGTCGTCAATGTATATCCCTGTTCCTTCGCCTCTTCTTCGCACTGCTCCACAACCTGCTCCATATAATTTGCTGCACGGATTTTATCAGATACGGTTGTCGCGTAGAATTCTGCGTTTCGAATGTCAATCGAAACCGATATCAAACCAAATCCAATCATCGAGAGCAGAAGCATCAGAAATACTCCAAAGAAGGCTTTTACAATTGCTTCCATCCTTTCCCTCCTTACTGCATCATTTCCTCATCCTGCTTACATTGCACCATTTGCCATCTGTCCCATATAGACCGCCAGAAGAAGTATCATATCAACCAGTAATTTTGCGCCTGCCGTCAACTGCGGCGCAAGAAACAGCGCATACATCCCGGCAATACGATCCTCACTCTTGATACGCTCTGCCTGATCCATCATCACCTGGTTTCTACGAATCATATCCTGAATCTGATCATCGGCATCTCCTCCACTTCCCTCGGAAATGGAATAGAGCATCTTCATCGTAGAACGAACTTCCGGCAATACAAACTCCTGCAAGAATTCCAGATATGGTTTTATCGATGCGGGATTCTGCTGCAGAGAAAGTATCATCTTTGATAACTGAGGACGCAATACCTTCGGTGCTTGCTCATAGGATTTAAAAATTGCCACCTGCACATTTTCACTTTGTAATAAAAGAGATACTTCCATTAACCACTCTGGGAACTTCTTCTCGATCTCGCGCCCGATTTTCTTTCGAAGTAATGCATAGCCCCATCGATCCGTCAGTTTATGGCCGGATTTGTATTGATAGAATCGCTTCCAAAGCTGCTCATAATCTTCCTTCTTTTCCTCGGTATCTTTCATAAAGTCCGTACTTAATTTCTTATCTGCAACATAGAAAATCCATAAGTCCAAAATCAATACCACCAATGTGATTCCCTGTGCCAACGGATGCATCGCAATATAGATATCCAGATCATCTGCCAAAAGATAAATCATAGAGCAAAGAAGAAGTGACGTAATAATGGACAACAGGATCTCGAATCTTCTTCTCTGTTTTTCCTTTAGAATGACATAGATGCGGTCTGCCCACATGCGCCTCGCCTCGAGAAGAAGCATAATCGATCTGCGATAATCCCCTCCATCTCGCTCCACTTGCAAAGAAAAACGATGCATCGTAACCAGGCCCGTATATGCGTATTCCGCCTCAATCATTTCCAATGCATGTCTCTCTACTTCCGCCTCATTAAACGTCGTCCGGATATGCGTAATCGCACGATTCACGGTATCCCGCATATCTCCCGCTTCAAATAACAGCCCCACCTCTTCTAACGTCGACAGAATCTTACCTGTCTTTTGAAAGGAATATAGATATTGCTCCATATAAATATTCAAATCCGAAAATTTACGTTGCAAAAATCTACCCTTTAGCATATTTCGAAGAAACAAGGGCACCATCAGCACCGTCCAGATGCATAGGATCGCCTGACAAACAATCTGAAGCCGAAAGAATCGACCGAGTAAAACAACCCCTGCGATCACCAGAAGATACAATAGGAATCCCTTCTTCACAGAGAATACAAATCCATATTTACGGAGTTCATCCGACAACGGATTTCTGGCCCATATAGGTGCCCCTCTCTTTGATTTCCTCATACATTTCCCCCTTCACATCTTCTAACCATTGACGCACGCTGTCCTCACGAAATTTACGCATGCTCTCCTCTTCCCTGATATTGATCTTCGAATCCATCCTGGTACGCATCTCCTCTTCCATCAATTCTCGCGCCGATTGTTCAATTCTTGCACGTAGATCCTCCTCACAAAAGAACGGATCCTCGATTCCCGCTTCCGCAAATTTCTTCTTAAAATATTCCGGCAAATCCCGATTCAGAATCTCTCCATCCTGCGAAATCATCTGGAAATGATTCTCCTTGCCATCCCGGTAGAAGATCCCAATCTGATCAATAAAGCGCTTGACCTTCGTCTCATTATGTTCTGTCACTTCTCTTCGACGGATTAGCAATGCGACATCTACAAATGTATAAATATCATTCTCCAATCGATCACTGGACTTCGCCTTCTGTGCCATATTGATCATACGATCCGGAACCGATCTCACATCATCCGTATGAAGCGTCGTAATGCCACGCACTCCCGTCGAAAATCCCTCAATCAGATACTGCACTTCGGTCGATCTGACTTCCGATAAAAACATCCACTTTGGATTCAAACGAAGGCACGTCTTAATCGCCGTTGTATAATCCATGACGTCATTCACCTTTAACTCGATGCTATCCTTATTCGGATTTACCTTCGCATAATGCCACTCCGGATTATCCTCAATCGTAATCACTCGCTCATTCTCCGGTATAAACTGCGAGAAAAACTTCGCGCACTCCGTCTTACCGGAGCCCGGCTCCCCGCAAACGACGATATTACATTTGCTACGCACACAATTTTTCAGGAAATATAACATCTCCTGGCTGCAATACCCGCTCTCAATCATCTCATCCTCACAGATGCGAACCCTCGGCAAAGACTTTCGAATGCAAAAACTTCTTCCGGAAATAGCGACTGACTCATGCACCGCTGTAATACGCAATTTATCCGTCTCCGCTTCTAACACGGGATTCTGCTTATGAAACGGCTTACTCACCGTATTGGCGATTCGCTTGGTAAATTGATCCACAAACCCCTCCGGAAGAATGCAATCCTCGCATACATACCGCTCATTCCTACTGTCGGTAAGCCATAATTCCCGCCCATTGTAATCAATATCCGTGATCTCTTCATCCACAATATAGGGATATAACGGGCCAAAGTACTCCCTCGATTCAGAAATCTTCTTATCTTCCTTCAATCTTCTCCCTCCATTTCTCTAACCAAAACAACGAAAAAAACATTTCCAACAACTATGCTTCTGGCATAACACTAGATAGCTGTGACAAAAATGCATCTAGCAGATTCTGAAATGCACTTCCTACAATACTGGATTCATCCGTTCCAATCATGAGCTTAATGATGATTACCAGCGAAATAATCGCTACCACCGTAATCAATGCTGGTCCATATTCCTTGATAATATCCTGCATATCTTTTCCCCCTTTCTATGCAAATAAAAAATGGAATCTTTGGGCGATTGCCCTTAGAATCTTAGAAATGTGTACCTCTATCTTAGTATGCGAAAGAGGCAAATTCAAATGAAAGAACTATTAAGAATCATGACAAAAATAACGGTCTCGCTCCTTTACTTTCCTCCCACTATTTCGTAAAATAAGGTACGAATCGGAGTTTGAAGCATCTAGGAATAAGATTTCAAATTCTAAACAAAATTTAAGAATTAAATTTAAGAGAGGATATATCATGGCACAGAATCCAATTGTAACCATTGAAATGGAAAATGGCGACGTAATGAAGGCGGAACTCTATCCTGAGATCGCGCCAAATACGGTAAACAACTTTATCTCACTGATTAACCACGGCTTCTATGATGGCGTAGGTTTCCACCGCGTAATCAAGGGCTTTATGCTTCAGGGTGGCGATCCAGACGGAACTGGTATGGGTGGCCCTGGATACAGCATCAAGGGTGAATTTGCAAGCAACGGCTTCAAGAATGATTTAAGACATACCCCTGGTGTGCTTTCTATGGCTAGAACAATGTTCCCTGATTCCGCAGGATCTCAGTTCTTCATCATGCATAAGAACGCACCTCACCTTGACGGCGATTACGCTGCTTTCGGTCAGATTACAGAAGGTATGGATGTTGTAAATAAGATTGCAGAGACAGAAACAGATTACTCTGATCGTCCAGTAGAACCTCAGGTTATGAAGTCTGTAACTGTAGAAACATTCGGCGTTTCTTATCCAGAACCAGAAATCATTGAATAAATAATAAAAGCTAAGTGTTTATGTTTCAGAAATGTATCATTTCCGAATCCATAATCACTTAGCTTTTCTTTTTCTTATTTTTCTATAGATTTTAAAACTTCTACCGCTTTATCCAAATCTTTGATTTCGCGAGAATAAATCTTGCCAGCATCTGCAATGGCTGCAAATTCCGGATCTAATGGAAGCTTACCAAGAACTTCGAGATGCAATTCTTTCGCAACTTCATCAATATGACTCTCACCAAATGGCTTTAAGATCTTGCCACAATCCGGGCATGCCAGATAGCTGTAGTTTTCAACGACACCAAGCACCTTGATATCCATCATATTCGCCATGTTATAGGCCTTCTTTACAATCATGCTTACCAAATCCTGTGGCGATGTCACAATCACGATACCATCCACTGGAAGGGACTGGAATACGGTAAGCGGAACATCACCTGTTCCTGGTGGCATATCAACGAATAAATAATCCAAATCGCCCCAGATAATATCCGTCCAAAACTGCTTAACAGCGCCGGCGATAACCGGTCCACGCCAAACGACTGGCTGTTCCTCATCATCTAATAATAAGTTGATGGACATAATCTTTGTACCATCTTCTGCTTCTACAGGAAATGTACCATTTTCATTTCCCAAAGCTGGTCCATGCACCCCGTACATCTTTGGAATGGATGGTCCTGTAATATCCGCATCCAGGATACCTACCTTGTATCCCGCTTTTACCATAAGACTGGCCATAGCGGAGGTAACGGAAGACTTTCCTACGCCACCCTTACCACTCACAACACCAATCACGTGTTTTATATTAGATTCCGGATTACCATCAATATGAAAATCCGGCTTCTTTGCCTTTAAATCTTCAAAGCTCATTTCTAATTTCTCCTCTATATCTTTTCTCGTGAAATATCACGTATCCCTTTCATGCGTTTGTTCACGCACCACTCTATTATAATAAATTTGTCCTATTTTTGAAACCTATCTTGTGAAATTTATATCAAAGATATATAATCAAAATTGTGCTTTTACACAATAACTTATGAAAGAAGGGAAAAGACCTAATGGAAACAAAAAAACTAAATATTGTCTACATGGTTGAGCTTGCAGTCTTAATTGCAGTTGTTTTGTTAATGGCTTTTACCCCAATCGGTTATATTAAAACATTCGGCTTAGAAATCACGCTGATTGTCGTTCCGGTTGCGGTGGGAGCGGTTACGCTTGGACCTGTTGCCGGACTTATTCTCGGCGCTGTCTTCGGATTGACAAGCTTTTTCCAGTGCTTTGGCATGAGCCCATTTGGCGCTATGCTTCTTAGCATTAACCCTGTATCTACCTTTATCGTATGTGTACCAACACGTATGGCAATGGGTTGGTTGACAGGAATGATTTTCAAGGGACTGAAGAAGACCTCATTAAATCGCAAGGCTTCTACATCGATTGCTTGTCTCCTTGGACCATTCTTAAATACCTTTTTCTTTATGACGGCACTTTGCATCTGCTTCTATCACACAGATTATATCCAGTCTATGGTAACATCTGTTGGAGCAACCAATGTATTTGCATTCATTGTAGCCTTTGTAGGTATCAATGGTCTCGTCGAAGCGATTTCTAGCTTTGTCGTAGGTACTGCAATTTCTGTTGCAATACTTGCTGTTCAAAGAAATACCTATCAGTCACGATAATTTAGACAATACAAAGCCCCCGGTTAGGATTTCCTATCCGGGGGCTTTTCTTATGTTTATGAAATGGAAAACTAGTTAGCGTGATTCTTTAATGCTTCTGTAAGCATAGGAACAATCTTATTTAAATCTCCAACAATTCCATAATCTGCAACATCGAAGATTGGTGCTGTCTCATCCTTGTTGATTGCAATGATGATGTCAGATTCTTCCATACCAGCGGTATGCTGAATCGCACCTGAAATACCGATTGCAAAGTAAACATTTGGACGAACCGTCTGTCCTGTCTGACCTACCTGCAGATCCTTTGGCTTCCATCCAGCATCTACAACTGCACGAGAGCATGATACTGTTCCGCCGATGGCAGCTGCAAGATCATCTAAGAGCTTGAAGTTCTCTGCAGAACCAACTCCACGTCCACCGGAAACAAGAATCTTAGCATCTGCGATATTCACTGTTTCCTTGACGTCTTTTACAATATTTAAGATTTCAACATACTTGTTGTTTTCTGTTAAATCTGGCTTGAAATCAATGATATCAGCCTTAGCTCCAACCTGTCTTTCACGCTTCAGCATAACGCCAGGACGTACCGTAGCCATCTGTGGGCGGTTATCTGGACAAGCGATGGTAGCGATTGTATTTCCACCAAAAGCAGGACGTGTCATCAATAACTGATTCTGCTTTGCCTGTTCTGCTGGTGCATTCAGAGGGAACTGTCCAATCTCAAGTGATGTACAGTCCGCTGTAAGTCCTGTCTTAACACGTGCAGAAACAGTAGGTCCAAGATCACGTCCGATGGCTGTTGCACCAACGAGCATGATTTCTGGCTTATATTCATTGATTACACCTGCTAAAGCCTGTGCATATGGTTCTGTTCTGTATGTTTCCAGTTTTGGATCGTCTACTACGATGACATGGTCAGCGCCATATTCTGCAAGCTGATCTGCCAATCCTCTGATGTTGGATCCAAGTAAAACAGCTGTAACTTCTGTTCCTAAATCTTCTGCTAATTCTTTACCCTTGCCAATCAGTTCGAAAGCGATGGAACCAAGCTCACCGTCAACCTGCTGTGCGAAGGTAAATACTCCCTTATATTCTTCTAAACCCATTCTATTCACCACTTTCCTTTACTAAATGACATGTTTCTCTGTTAATTTGCTCATGATGTAATCTACAGATTCCTGAGGATCCAGTGTAACCTTCTCACCGGCACCCTTACGTACCTTGTCAGAAGCCTTCGCAATCTTAGTAGGAGAACCCTTTAAACCAAGATCAGAATCATCTACATCCTTAAGATCTGCTCTGCCCCAAACAGTAACTTCACCATTGTCATAAGCATCGAAGATTCCGCCTGGTGTCATGTAACGTGGTTCATTTAATTCGGAAAGTGCTGTAACTAATACAGGCATCTTTGCCTTAACTTCATGATAACGATCTTCGTACTGACGCTTAACGATAACAGAATCGCCTTCTACCTTGATATCTTCTGCATAAGAGATAACTGGAATTCCAAGATGTTCTGCAATCTGAGGTCCAACCTGTGCTGTATCACCATCGATTGCCTGACGACCTGTAATAATCATGTCATAATCAATATTTCTAAGAGCTCCGGCAATTGTTGTAGATGTTGCCCAAGTATCTGCACCACCAAGGACACGATCTGTTACAAGGATTCCCTTGTCTGCGCCCATAGCCATTGCTTCACGAAGTACATCATCTGCCTTAGGAAGTCCCATGGTAAGTGCTGTAACTTCTGCTCCAGTTGCATCCTTAATTCTAAGTGCTGCCTCAAGTCCAGCCTTGTCATCTGGATTCATGATAGTCAGCATAGCTGCTCTATTTAAAGTTCCATCCGGGTTAAACTGAACGCCGCCCTTTGTATCAGGAACCTGTTTAATACATACTACGATTTTCATGTATCTTCTCCTTTATCCTACAAATGTGCATTTCCAATTATTTCAGTAAATCACCAGAGATTACCATTCTCTGAACTTCTGATGTACCTTCGTAGATTTCTGTAATCTTCGCATCTCTCATCATACGTTCTACATCGTATTCTCTTGTGTATCCATATCCACCATGTAACTGAACAGCCTTTGTTGTTACATCCATAGCTGCTTCTGCTGCGAAAAGCTTAGCCTTTGCTGCTTCTACAGAGTATCTAGGCTTGTTCTGCTTAGCCAAAGCTGCCTGATATACAAGAAGCTTTGCAGCTTCCATACGAGTAGCCATATTTGCAAGCTGGAACTGTGTATTCTGGAATGCACTAATAGAGCGACCAAACTGCTTTCTTTCCTTTGTGAAGTTCACTGCAGATTCCAAAGCGCCTTCGCCAAGTCCAAGTGCCTGTGCAGCGATACCAATACGTCCACCATCTAAAGTGTGCATAGCGATTGGGAATCCCTTACCTCTCTGTCCAAGAAGTGCATCCTTAGGAATCTTGCAATCTTCAAAGATTAATTCATATGTTGAAGAACCGCGGATACCCATCTTCTTCTCTTTTGTACCAAAGGAGAATCCAGGTGTTCCCTTCTCAACGATAAATGCAGAGAACTTCTTCTGCTTTCTTCCTCTCTTATCTTCTACGATGTCTGTTACTGCGATTACAATATAAACATCTGCTTCTTTACCATTTGTGATGAAGCACTTAGAACCATTTAAAATCCAGCCATCTTCTACTTCAACAGCCTTTGTCTGTGCACCCTGTGCATCTGTACCAGCACCTGGTTCTGTAAGTGCGAATGCTCCGAGCTTTTCACCCTTTGCAAGTGGTACTAAGTATTTCTGCTTCTGCTCTTCTGTACCGTAAGTAAGAATTGGATCACAGCAAAGTGATGTATGCGCAGAAACGATTACGGCGGTTGTACCACAAACCTTTGCTAACTCTTCTACACACATAACATAAGTAAGAACATCACAGCCCTGTCCACCATATTCCTTAGGAATTGGAATACCCATGAAACCATTCTTCTGCATCTTTGTAACAGTTTCTCTTGGGAAAACTTCTGTTTCGTCAACTTCCTGAGCAAGTGGCTTTACTTCTTTTTCAGCGAATTCTGCAAAAAGCGCTCTAGCCATCTCATGCTTTTTATCTAATGTAAAATCCATGATTTATCTCCTTTAAATATATTCATCCCTTATGGGCTGACGCCAACATGTCAGAATTACTGAGCATCTACTGGTGTCTTTGTACGATCAGCATTGTATACATAGAATCCCTTACCAGATTTCACACCGAGGTTTCCACCACGTACCATCTTACGAAGAAGTGGACATGCACGATACTTGCTATCGCCTGTTTCATTGTAAAGTACATCCATAATTGCAAGGCAGATATCAAGTCCGATGAAATCACCAAGTTCCAAAGGTCCCATTGGGTGATTTGCGCCAAGCTTCATAGCTGCGTCAATTCCTGCGATGTCAGAAACACCTTCCATCTTGATAAATGCAGCTTCATTAATCATTGGGATTAAGATACGGTTTACAACGAAACCAGCTGCTTCATTTACCTGTACAGGAGTCTTTCCAATTTCTTCAGCAATCTTCTTAATCTGATCTACTGTTTCTGCTGGTGTATTTACACCTGCAATTACTTCTACAAGCTTCATTCTGTCAGCAGGATTGAAGAAATGCATACCAATCATTGGACGTTCGATACCATTTCCAATCTCTGTAATAGAAAGAGAAGATGTATTAGAAGCAAAGATACATTCTGGCTTTGCAATCTTGTCTAACTCCTGGAATGTTGTCTTCTTTACTTCCATATTCTCAAATGCAGCTTCTACGATTAAATCGCAGTCCTTGCAAAGATCTTCCTTCAGACCTGGTGTGATTGCTGCAAGAATTGCATCAACCTTAGCCTGATCCATTTTTCCTTTTTCAACAAGTCTTGCATAACCCTTAGCAATCTTGTCCTTACCAGCCTCTGCCCACTCCTGCTTAATATCGCAAAGTGCTACTTCATATCCATCAACCATTGCAAATGCTTTTGCAATTCCCTGGCCCATTGTGCCAGCTCCAATTACTCCAACCTTCATTTTTTACTTCTCCTTTTCTTTCAAAGATATCCCGGCCCCGAAAGGCCGGGATGAATAAACTATTAATCGCGTTCTACGACTGTTGCACAGCCCATTCCGCCACCAATACAAAGTGTAGCAAGACCCTTCTTAGCATCTCTTCTCTGCATTTCATGAAGAAGTGTTACTAAGATACGGCATCCAGAAGCTCCTACTGGATGTCCAAG
Organism: Lachnospiraceae bacterium AC2012; assembly: GCA_000702525.1. Lineage (GTDB taxonomy): Bacteria > Bacillota > Clostridia > Lachnospirales > Lachnospiraceae > FD2005. The sequence continues at coordinate 114,913 of JNIN01000001.1, read as the reverse complement.
TGCAATAGCACCACCGTTAACATTTACCTTGCTCATATCAAATCCAAGATCCTTAGCTACTGCTACAGACTGTGCTGCAAATGCTTCGTTTGCTTCAATTAAGTCCATATCATCCACTGTAAGACCTGTTCTCTTCATAACATTCTTAACTGCTGCAACTGGTCCAACACCCATGATAGATGGATCTACACCACCCATTGCACCACCAACAAATGTTGCCATTGGTGTAACACCAAGTTCCTTAGCCTTTTCTTCTGACATTACGACAACTGCTGCAGCACCATCATTGATACCAGATGCATTACCAGCTGTGATCATGCCGCCTTCTTTACCAGAACAGCACTTCAGGTTTGCAAGGCTTTCTGCTGTAACTCCAGCACGTGGTCCTTCATCTGTATCGATTACGATATCGCCCTTCTTACGATCATGAATTGTGAAAGGAACGATTTCATCTTTAAACTTACCTTCTGCGATAGCCTTTTCACATTTCTGCTGGCTGTTTGCAGAGAACTCATCTAATTCTTCTCTTGTTAATCCATACTGTTCTGCAACGTTTTCTGCTGTAATCATCATATGATACTGATTGAATGCATCCCAAAGAGCATCATTGATCATTGTATCGATTAACTTACCATTGTTCATTCTATATCCGAAACGTGCCTTGTCTAATGCGAATGGAGCACGTGACATGGATTCCATACCACCTGCAACAACGATATCAGCTTCTCCAGCTAAAATCATGTTTGCAGCTTCATTGACACACTTAAGACCAGATCCGCAAACTACATTTAATGTAACTGCAGGAACTTCGATTGGAAGTCCAGCCTTAATAGATGCCTGTCTTGCAACGTTCTGTCCGAGGCCTGCCTGAATAACACAACCCATTTTCACTTCATCAACCTGCTCTGGCTTAACACCTGCACGGTTTAAAGCTTCTTTAATTACAGCTGCACCAAGGTCCACTGCAGGAACGTTGGTAAACTGTCCACCCATTTTTCCAATTGCTGTACGACATGCACCAGCTAAAACTACTTTCTTTGCCATACTAATTTCTCCTTTTTCCTAAACATAAGATTATTAAGTTTAGCGATTCAACCTCCAAACAACCCCCGAATATACTTCGTTGTCTCATCACCCTCATCTCTTTTTGTTTTGCAATGACATCCTTTTTGTATACAATTGTCTTTACAAATGTGCAATGGTCGTTAATTTTTTAACGAGTCATCGTAAAAAAAATGAGGTTCGAAGCGTCCTCGCTCTCGATAGTTAAAATATTAACACACTCGAAAATAGACTTCAACACCTTAATTTGCCTTTTTACAGAAAAAATCAAACAATTCAAATGAATTTTGTATACAATTGTAACGTAGTACACGGGTGTGGCGAAAGTTAAAGTGGATTTACCGAGGGTTGCCAGCCTTTTATCTGGTGTTTTACTTGGAATTACAGAAAATACGCTTGTTTTAGCGGTTGTTCCGTAAATATATTCTTGAATTTATGGGTTTACAGAATGCATACTTGTTTTCAAAGAATTTCCCGTAAATGCATTGTTAAAATCTTTTAACAATACCCTATTTTACAGAACAATTCCTTATTCCACCTATTTTTACCGTAACAAAATTCCTCGATTTTTCCTCATTACAGAATATCAATTCTAAGGACATGTTTTTCTGTAAACACTTTTCTTATCTATTTATCAAATTACAGAAAAGTAACTATAAAGCAGCTATTTTCTGTAAAGGACTAAATAACAAATTTTCAAGAATAAAGGCTCTACGGTATATAACTTCTAAAACCGGTTTTTTTCCGTAATTTGGCTCAATTTACAAAATCCGCTTACAGAAAATATTTTAAAACAAGTATTTATTCTGTAAATCATGTGTAGAGAGAACAATTTTACAGTCTGTGCACCAAAAGGTCATTGCTCATTAAAAACAAGTTCTCGTTAACCGCTCCGAGCCAACCTGGCTATATTTTTTCCTTTCGGCTTGATTACAGAAGCAATCATGGGCGAGCACGCTGTCAAGGGTGCAAAGCACCGCATGCGGCTCGCCCTTGACAGCTGCGCTCGCTCCATGATTACAATGAACCCAGCCGAAAGGAATACGTGAACTGCATATAAAGTAAAAAAAATCCAGGAGCTTATCTCACAAGCTCCTGGATCATTGCAACTCGATCACTTATATTCCAACTAGTTTTCTCCCCATACTCGGAAGAACACCATATTTCCTATTGTTGTATATCCAGTAATTCCATAATAATCCGCCCAATACTGAGTCATAAAGAATAAATAATCTCCATTTCTTGCACCATTAATAGCTTGTTGTGCTATGGACATACATTTATCATCCGGTCCCGCTTCATAATAAAGCTTAATCTTACCGTTTCTCCAAGATTCAAACTGCATATTCGCTGATATAACAGAAAGAATTGTTGTCTGATTCTTAAAAGAACCCAGATTACTATTTACTCGATTTAAAACTACAGAAGCGACCGCTAATAATTCACTGTCCGGCACTCCATATTTTGCTCGATACGATGCACCACCACACTCTGCTTGAAGTGTAGCCGCAAGCCATTTCACGTCATCATTCGATGCGACAATTGCTTGTGAAGTATCTTCAACCGTACCCGTCTCTGCCTGTGCCGCCTGCTCTGCCGCAATCTGCTCTGCAATCGCAGCCTGCGCAGAAGCTTCTGCACTACGAAGAGATGCCATCTGTGAATTCAAAGCACTTAAGTCTGATTCATAGGCTTCCACCTGCGCCTTTGCAGCTGACACCTCACTACTCTTCTCATCAAACGCTTCATCCGCTGCTGCCACCAAATCACTCATCTCATCCTGTGAATCTGACAACTGATTCTGGTAATCCGCAAGATTCGTCTGCGTCTTTTCCAACTCCTCTGTCTTGCTGGAAATGGTCTCCTGCAACTCCTGGTAGCTTGTAAGCAACGCCCGATCATATTCCATGACTGTCGTCACGTATTCCACCTGATTTAAAAATTCGGTAATCGAACCGGATTCTAGAAATGTTTCAAGCAATGACATATGCCCGAAATTCTCGTACATATAGCCAATTCTTGTCTTCATCGCTTCGTACTGGTCAGACTCGTTCTGCTTCGCTTCCTCCAGCTCCGCCTGCAGCTCTGAAATGCTCGCCGTTGCGTCATCAATCGCCTGCTTCGTGCTCTCGATCTTCGCATTCACACTCTCTAACTGCGCCGTGTAGCTATCCAGCGTATCCTCGAGCGCATCCGCTTCGTTTTGCAAACTATCTACGGTATCTTCCGCTTCCGATTTCTGACTCTCAATATCGTTAATCTTACTCTGCGTATCGCTTTGCTGTTTCTGAATCTCGTCCAATGAGCTTGCCTTCGCTGTAACCGGCCAAAACATCGTGATACTGACCGCAAAAACAAGCGCAAAAATCCATATAGAACGCATTGCTTTTTTGCATATGAACTTATGTAATCTCTTCTTCATAGTCGCTCCTAATACTAGTCCGAAAACAATCCATGCCAAATAGCATCCCCGTTTTCTTGCAATTAATGATACCATACATCGTCAATCGTTGCCTGCAAAGCATCCTCGTCTACATGAAATTCATCCAGATTCACATAGTCATACAGTTCTCCCTCAATCTCCTGCACTTTCATATTCTGATTCGAAACCAATAAATTCCGAACGCGCCATTTGAAAATTTCCAAACTATCAATATTGGAAATGATTACGCTGTCTTGGCCAATCGTATCCCACAACACACCGCTACTACTCCAACTTGTCCACGCATCAGCACTAGATTTCTCCTGATAATCCTCCTCCATCTTCTCCACATCTTCTGTTGGAAGAAGAACGTATTTATCCACAGAAACCCTGTTCTGGAATAGTTTTTCCACGGAAGAAATGGTTAATTCCACGCCAGATTCCACATCTTTTCCATAAGCATATTGATAACCAATCTGCATCGTCTCATCCTGTTTAGCCTTGGAACCATCGGTATAATACACTTCAACCGAAGCCATCGTATCCGCTGAAATTGGAACCATCACCACTTGATTATCCGTACGATCGAAAACAACAAGTGCCAGAGAGTCCAGATGACCATTGTCTCCTTGCTTATGCTCGCTCTCAGTATTCACATCCTCACTAAGTCCCATCACAAGAATGGTGGTGACATCTTTATATTCCACGCTTTCCTCCGAACTCGCGCTTTTTCCAGATACGCCACCTTTCTTATACATAGTCCATGCCACGCCAGCGACAAAGATAACCAAAGTAAACGCAATCAATGCATATAATAAAATCTGCTTTTTATTTCTCACTCAATACTCCTTCTAGCGTCATATTTTATTCTTCAAATATTCTCTTTATTCTCCTGTCCCCTCTGCTACCCCATATTTCTCTAAAATTATAATCGAGATTTCATTTAATTGGAAGTCCGGAGCATCCACTGTCTGATAAGTAAGTGGATTCGTCTCCTCTTCCAACGATTCTAAGCGTTCCACCACTTCCTCCATATAGGAAACGCAGATCTCATAATTTTCTGTATCACCGTCCGACTCAAATTTCGTTGCCGCCTCATCCAGCATCGCTATATATTCATCATAGCGATCCATCGTATACTTCTGATACTGAACGGCTAGCCTTTTATTCTTCATCATCTCGAGGTAATCTCCTCTCGATTCATCGACAAGCGCCAACGCATCATAGCAAACGCCCGCCTGATCGAACTCTTTTAAGATATGCGAAGCATGCGCACAAATCACCTCCGGGTCTTCGGAAAGAACCATCGCATACTCCTCCGTCTCCATTTCCCATGGATAAATCGCATTCGAAAGCTCGTATTGCCCCGCTTTACGTAACAAATCTGCGGTTCCAATCCATGCTCCAAGAAGAAATATCACTGCCGCGCAGACAGAAACAACTGCGCTCCTCAGTTCCAGCACTCTGCATTCGCCTGCGGTGAAGTCCATGCAAAGCAGCATGATCCAAGCAATCACCATATATTGCAAATCGAAATCAAATACCATATGAATCGCAATCAGGCAAAGCACCAAACGTCTCGTTCCACGGCTATTCTTTATACCGATCACGAACAGAACAACCAGCAGGATCAGCGCAATCACGCCATAATCCAGCGCTGTCTGAAGCCAATCATTGTGCACAAACTTCGTCGTATAGACGCCTGTCTGCTCCACCTGCTGCAAGTAGAAAAATCCATAATATCCCATACCCCATGGGCGCTTCAAAATCATGGAGAGCGCGTCTTCCCAATAGAGAAAACGGCCCATCAGCGTACTGCTGTTTCGAAAAATCGAGAAGATTCGTCCAAATCCACGTGTGCTTCCGGTGAGCAGTACATATCCTCCGGAAATGATCAGGCCCAGCACGATGAGATATGGCACTTTCCCCCTCTTCTCAACGATTCCCAGATAGAGCAATGTAAGGACGGTAAGCACTATGGTAAATCGGCTTCCAGATGCAACAATTCCTACCAATAAAATAACCGGCTCAATATAATACTTCCACCGTTCCCCTCTATCCGTTGCCTCCAAGCGCTTCCCTTTCCCAGTTTCAGCCGGCAACGTAGTTTCCTTCAAATAAATTACCATTCCAAGTAGCAGGAAAAATGCATAGATATTGGCATATTGAAAGAATCCCTGGAAACGTGACGTATGGCTAATGACGAAGTCTCGAGTTCCCGGAAATAACACAAGAATGGCAGATAACACTGTCATAAACGTGCCCGCTGTCGGAACCATCTCGAGAACTTCCATACGCTGCTCCTTTTCGTATTGCATGAAAAGGAGACAGTAAATAGCCATAAATAGAATCCGTAAAAAGCCAATCACTGCATCGCCACTGGATATACCATAAAAAATCGAGAAAAAGCTAAGAAGCAATATGCCAAGTCCTGCATATACCGAAATATTCCGATAATACTTGATACTTCGATTTACCAGTAAAATCCCAAAGAGACAAATGGTAACCAAGGATAACGAAAACAGCATAAAATAGTTTTCTGATAATCCAACGAGAAATGGTGCGACCAGCATGATCAGGCTGATCAGCGGTAACATTTCCTGTTCTGCTTCCTTCTTATTCGAACGATTCTTCCGATTGCTATTTTTCTTAGACATACGCTCCCCCAATTTCCTATAAAAATAGCGAGGCAATCACTGCCTCGCTATTATCATATCATATTATTTTCCAGGGAATCGAAAAACTATAAACCACATCCTACTTTGCAACTTTCTTACGAGTTACAATCAAACCTGCTGCAGAGATAACAGCAAGAACAAGGAATACATATCCCATACGTCCTTCATCCGTCTTCGGTGCTTTTGCTGCCTTTGCTGCTGCAGCCTGCTCCACTGTCGTCTGGGTTGGTGTGTAAGTTGTAGTTGCTACAGAAACCTTAGCCTGGGATGCTTCTGTAAGCATAGACTTATTTGCATCTGTAACTACGATAAGGATTGGAGAATAAGAATCAAACTTAATCGTTGCGCAACCCTTTTCATCGATTTCAGCAAGTGAGCTCATGTATTCCCACTCGCCCTTTGTGGTATTGTAATGGCTTACTACTGCAAGATGATTTGCAATATCTTCCGCCTTATAATTCTCATTTGTAAGATTGATGGTAGCCTGACCACTATCTAATCCCTGCAGATCAAATCCTGCATAAAACAATGGCCAAATCTCATCTGTATAAACAGAAGATCCATCTGGGTTCTTATAATTAGCCGTCAAAGAATTGATATAAGCCTTTACTACATTGGCTCTCTCTACCATCTTCTGCTGCATAGCTGTATCTGTAATAGCTACAATCTTACCAGATCCGGCAGCAATCGATGCCGTTGTATAAATATCGCTATAACTTTCAACCACTGGTCCCGTATAATCTTCTGTCGATGGACTACTGTTCTCTGCAAAAGCTGTTGTGCTCATTGCGAACAGCATCAGTGCTGCTAAAAACAATGCAAAAAATCTTTTGTTCAAAATCTTTTTCATAAGCTCCTCCCAAAATCTGTTACTCATTACTCCCTGGTTATCGCCCCGTTCCTTACGGGCGACCTTGAGAACATCATAGATTTCAGAAAAATAAATGGCAAATTAAATAAAAATAAATAGAGAAACAGGCGTCGTGATGATGTGGCATAATACGATATATGCCGATTATCACAACGCCTGTAACGATACATTTCCCAATGCATTAGTGCAATGTGTAAAAATTCTCCAACACTAATTTATGCATTTCTTCCAAATCCACAAGATATTGATCGTACTCATCTACATGTATGTCTTCGCCAGAAATTCGTTCCAACGTAATCTCATCCGCATCGATCCATAATCCTCTCCAGATCCATCCCCAAACATCCGCTTTTTCAATCGAGGTTGTCATATACGGTTGTAAATCGCTATATAAGCCCTCCATAATCGTCATACTCTTGATTGGAGACGCTTTGATCTGTGCGATTAAGCCATTGATGAAATCCTTCTGTCTCGACATACGATCCAGATTTGTACCATTTTCCGTCGTATCTCGGAAATGGATAAATTCGTATGCTTCCTCACCCTCCAACTTCACGGTATCACCCGCTTGATATTCATATCCAGGAATCCAATGATCCTCCGTCATCGTCACTGTTACCCCGCCAAAAGCCTCGACCACTTCATCGATGGCGCCCATACTAATAGCGATATATTCATCAATCGGGATTCCCTCAAAAAGACCTTCCACCGCCTTAATGGTTAGTTCACATCCGCTTTTGCTATCAGTACCATAAGCATATTGGAGGCAAAGCTGCATATCTCGCGTTCCCTGAAATTCACCATTTCTACCATAAACATCGACATCCACCATCGTCTCCCGTGGAATCGTAACGATATTTACACTGTGTTCCCGGTTATCCACGATCAGCAAAGCGAGCATATCCGCCTGGCCATTGTATCCCGGCACACCGATCTCACTCTCGATTTCGCCGCGGTTATCGATTCCCATAAACAGGACCGTCGTGACGTCCTTCTTATAATACTTCTGTCCGTCAATCATAACCGTCTCTCTTGTGACATGCTGATATATCTTAACCGCGCATATCGCTAGAAATATAACTGCTACAATGCATACAAAAACCAGACAGATCCTATTCTTCTGCATCTTCTCCCAAATCTTCTGCATCTGACTCCCCACTTTCTCCAGTCATTCCCTGCAGTGCTGCCTCTGCTTCTGACTGTACAGAATCTGTTGTTCCTTCTCCAATGGCTGCCACTTCTTCCTCTGTGAGCAGCTTTCCAATGACAAGATATCTCGTGGTATCACTTCCATTGCAAGTCGACAATGTCAAAATCCGATCCTCGCCATCCACTTCCAAATCCTGATTTAAAACGCCCTTTGCACTTGCACTGCTTCGAATCTCCTCCAAATAATCTGTGAAGGTATCTGCTTCGATAAAGTAGTTATAATAATCCAGAATCAACTTATCATCCGACACATACGATGCAAAAATCTGATATACCAGATTCTGCTCCGGCGTATAGATGTAGATATAAGGGTGTTCCAATAGAAATGTTTCGTCTTCGTATTCATGTAAACTTCCGAACATCGAATCATTTCTCATATTATGACCATAGACGACGGTATCTCGATCCGAGAAATCCTTGGCATTCGCCTGCTGCGTGTAGATGCACCCCGGGAGCCCCACGCTTCCATCGAGATTATGCTCCAGATAATAGTCCGTATCCACACCTTCTGCAGATTGCAAAATCGGATAATTCACCTGCGTTCCCGGTACATAAATCCAGGCATAGATATCCGGATATTCCGCCTTCAATGCTGTAAAATCGATCGTTCGAATCTCTGGTGGAACTTCTTCCTCTTCCTCCTCGTCCGGTTTCACATCTGCAATCTCCTGCACATCCTTGATCTTCTCATCATTCTTCCTAAGAACGGTGTAATGCAAAACGAGCATAATCAAGGATATCATAAAAATGATACCCAAAATTATGCTCAAAACCTTATAAATTAGTTCTTTATTCCAATCCCCAAATTTCATAACACTCACCCCATAATTTTATCTACAGCTGGTACTGATACCTTCCATAGCCACAGCTCCACCTCTTACCACATCAATATGTTTAAAGCTCGATCTCAGAATCTTCACAAGCTCATCATTTCTACGCTCAGTAAGAGTACTTTCCAATAAAACGCTATCCTCGCCAATATCAATCGGCTGAATATCGAAGACCTTCGCAATCCGGAACACCTCTTCCTTCTCCTCCGGTCCGATCTTCTTGATTTTCGCGAATAAAACTTCCTTCATATGCACCGGCACATTCGTCAAATCCATGACCTTGATAACTTCCACCATGCTATTCAACTGCTTCTTAATCTGCTCGAAAGTCACATCATCCGAAGCCACACCAATTGTCATACGAGAAATGTCCTCGTGCTCCGTCGTACCAACCGTAAGGCTCTGCAGATTATAAGACTTCGCAGAGAATAATCCGGAAACCTTGGCGAGTACGCCGACTTCATTTTCTACATATAACGCAATCCAGCGATTTTTCATCTGTCCCATCATCTGCCTCCTATTTCAAAATCATCTCTGTCATCGGATTTCCGCCCTTCACCATAGGAAGAACAATCTCATCCGTGGAAATGATAAATTCGATCAATGTTGGTGCATCCGTATATTTCTTTGCAAGCTCTAATGCTGCTTCAATCTCATCCTCGTTCGTAACACGGATGGCATGTGCTCCGTAGGACTCCGCCCATTTCATAAAGTCCGGCACATAAGGCTGGCAATCCGGATTCGGTCCCTTGCACTGTTCCGGACAATCCACCCTTCGCGCAAGACAGGTAATCTCGTAACGCTTGCCATAGAATACCTGCTGGAACTGACGCACCATACCGAGATACTGATTATTCAAAAGACAAATCGTAATCGGTAATTTCTCGCAAATCGCCGTCGCCATCTCCTGCATATTCATCTGGAAGCCGCCATCCCCGGTAACGCAGACCACATGCTTCTCCCCAAAGATTCCAAGATCCCTTAAACCTTCTGCGGCACCAAGCGCGGCAGGGAAGCCAAATCCCATCGTTCCCAGTCCGCCGGAGGTAACAAATTTCTTATCCTTCGTCATGCGAATATACTGGCTCGCCCACATCTGATGCTGTCCAACATCGGTTACTACGATACTATTCGGATATACTTTATTGATACCCTCCATAATCATCTGTGGCGTCATCCCCTTGTCGCGACGCATCGCCAGTGGATTCTCATCCGCCCATTCATGAATTCGACGGATCCACTTCTCTGTTTCCATTGGTTCCGCCCACTCCATCAACTTCTGGAGTGCAAGATTCGCATCGGAAACCACCGGCACATCTACGACAACATTTCTAGAAATCGAAGCGGTATCGATATCCACGTGGATAATCTTGGCATGTGGCGCGAATTCATTCAAATCCCCCGTGATTCGATCGTTAAAACGTGTACCGATAGAAAACAATACATCACAGGCTCCAATCGCCTGATTCACGGCATATCTTCCATGCATACCGGCATTTCCAATATAGAGTGGATGCTCTTCGGAAATGGCACCCTTGCCCATAACCGTCGTCGCTACAGGAATCTGCATCTTCTCCGCAAACTGCGTCAACGCTTCATTCGCTCTGGCAATATTGATTCCACCACCCGCGAGGATTACTGGTTTCTTGGCAGATCTCAACACCTTATAGGCCTTCTTCAATTGTCCAATATGTACGGATTGATTTGGCTTGTAGCCGCGAATCTCGACATGCGACGGGTATTCATCAGAGCCCTTCTGCAACTGGATATCCTTTGGAATATCCACTAAAACAGGGCCTGGTTTTCCCGTATTTGCAATATGAAATGCCATCTTGATGATTCGCCCAAGTTCCTGGCGATTCTTGACGGTAACAGAATATTTCGTGATACTTCTGGTCATGCCGACAATGTCAACTTCCTGGAACGCATCATTTCCAATCAACGCTTCCGGCACCTGACCCGTAAAGATGACCAAAGGGATGCTATCATAATGCGCATCCGCAATGGCTGTAATAGTATTTGTGGCGCCCGGGCCGGAAGTGACCAGAGCGACACCGGTTTTCCCTGTCGCACGCGCATAACCCTCGGCTTCGTGAACCAAGGCCTGCTCATGGCGCGGCAAAACCACATGGATATCCGGAGTCTTATAAAGCTCATCCATAATATCCGTAATCATACCCCCAGGGTATGCAAATAAAGTCTCTACCCCTTCCTCAAGCAGAGCTTTTACAAACAGCTTTCTTCCTGTAATCTCCATATTGTTTTCTTCTTTCTTTCCCTTGTTATAGTAGTACTATATGCAATGATGAATCACATCTTATGATTTCGCTAAATCCTGATTCTGATAAATCGAGAAATGATAAATCACATCAAAATAAGTCTCTTCCTCTGCAAGCTTCACAAGCTTCCAATTTGGCTTCTCGTCCAAATTCGGGAAATGTGCATCCGCCTCATATTCATAATCAATCTTTGTAATATAAGCCAAGTCGCACTTATCTACGAACTGGTTATAGATGCTCTCCCCGCCGATGATATAGATATCATCACTATCGTACTTCTTCAATTCTTCCATCAGTTCTTCTTCGTTGTGAACCACGATTGCTCCACGAACCTCATAATCTTCATTTCTAGTAAGCACGATATTGGTACGATTTGGAAGAGGTCTTCCCGCAGGAAAACTCTCCAAAGTCTTACGTCCCATAACGATTACATTTCCCGTTGTCTGCTCACGGAAAAATTTCATATCTTCCGGAATGCTAACAAGAAGCTGATTCTTATTACCGATTCCCCAATTGTTATCCACTGCTGCTATTAATTTCATCCTAATTATCCTTTCGTTTTAGAAAATTAAATCGCGGTTATATATTTAAACTGCAATTGGAATATTCTTAACCTGTGGTCCCGTAACATAATCGTCCAGTCGAATATCATCTCTTGTAAAATCATAGAAGTCCTTAATCTCCGGATTGATCCAGAACTTTGGTGCTGGATACTGCTCACGCTCAATCAATTCCTTGATGATTGGCACATGTCTGTCATAGATATGCGCATCCGCAATCACATGAACAAATTCTCCAACTTCCATATCACAAACCTGTGCAAGCATATGTGTAAGAATCGCATACTGACATACGTTCCAGTTGTTTGCAGCGAGAATATCCTGACTTCTCTGATTCAGGATGGAATTCAAAACAAGTTTTCCGGTCTCTTTATTTGTTGTGACATTAAATGTCATACTATAAGCACATGGATAGAGATGCATCTCGGATAAATCCTGATGTACATAAATATTTGTCATGATACGACGGCTGAATGGATGTGTCTTCAGGTCATAGATCACACGATCCACCTGATCCATATAATAACCACCCTTTTCTTCATCCTTTACTGCGTGAAGATCAGCCTTGTCGCCAAATGCAATCTTTAAATCTTCTTCGTTAATATCTCTGTAAAAATGCTTCACGCTCATCTGATAGCCATAAGCCTTACCAATAGAGCCAGATTCATCCGCCCATTCGTCCCAAACGGTACTATTTAAATCATTGATATTGTTTGATTTACGCTGCCAGATCCAAAGCATCTCGTCTGTACAACTCTTAATGGCCGTCTTACGAAGTGTAAGTGCAGGAAATTCTTCCTTGAGGTTATAACGGTTCACTACACCGAACTGTTTGATCGTATAGGCATAGGATCCATCTTCCCACTTTGGGCGAACCTTCTCGCCTTCCGTGCTGTAACCATTTTCAATAATATCCTTACACATGTCTACAAAAAGCTGATCTGCTCTACTCATTTTAAAATTCTCTCTTTCTATTACTACTGTTTTGAATGCGCAGCGGATTCATCGCCGGAAGGCATCGGTTCTTTTTTGACGAACTCTCTCTGGTAGGCATCCAGAGAAGTGATTTTCTCAATCATTGCCATAGGAATCACAAGGGGAGATTTCCCAAATCCATTAATCAACAGACCGGTATGATTCTCTTTTAACATGGAAAGCACACTTGGAAATGTGAAAATCATTGTCTTTGGAGGATGGTTGTCATCGAAAACACCCTTCCATTCCCGAAGCTCCTTCCAATCTGTGAAAAGTGGAAATACAAACTTGCCCTCTTCCTGCGGATCTTTCACTGATAAAAATCCGATCTGCGCACCTTTCTTGAACTTCACCTTGCCATCTTCTGTCTCTTCCTGCTCGCCCATAATACGAAGCGGTGTGATGTAATTGCTATGTACTAATTCAAACACCAACAGATTCATATAATTCTGATTGCTGTGGAATTTGCGGAAATCCTGCGCAAGTCCGAGTAAATATGGATTCTCAATCGCCGTATTAACATCAATTTTTGCCTGTGGCAAGATCGATGTTAACACGGAAAATGGAAGCACTTTCTTAGCATCTTTCAACGCATTGATTCGAATCACGGCCTCTTCATCTTCTGCATAATCTGCACGCTGGCCGTTTAACTCGATTCGGTCAATAGTAACCTGGTTAATGATTCGTCCCGGATGCAACATCACTACTTTGTCGTCCACATGACATCTGCCATGTACAACACCTTTAATAGCAATTCCAGAATGGTCTGGAATCTGTGCAATCGCTTCTACAAGCATCGTGAAACGATTCTGCTTCTTCGCCTCTTCTGAATCAAATTCCGGTGGCGTAACCACTGGAGCGTGATCCATCTCATCCTTCTGCTCATTCTGTCTATTTTTAAAAAAATTCAACCCCATAACTAGTTTCTCCTTAATAACCAACTCCTAGCTACCCATCGGTAACTATACTCTACTATTATACACAACATTTTGTGTTTCTTATAGTCTTTCTCTACCATTTTACACCATTTTTTCACAAGCAGATTTATTGATTTTTATGCATAAATAGGATACGATTGTTAAAGACTTTATTATTGGAGGTTTGATCAAATGAGTCAGGAAAAAGTTGATCAGAAAAAAGAGCTTAAGAAAAATCGTAAAAAGATCGTAAAAAAGAATAAAAGAAATGCAATCATTGGTAGTGTTTGCGGCATCATCGTAACACTCGGTATTGTAGGATGGCTTGGTTACAGTGGCTATACAAAGTATGAGACATATAAAGCAGAAAATGCTACTACAACTGCAATCGACCTTTCTGCAATTACAGATTATGAAGGTACCATCACTACGGTGCAGTCTGACGATGCGGATGAAACTACCACATCTGACGATACAGAAGAAACTACAGCATCTGACGATGCATCCAGCGAAGATGCCGAATAATTATCTATAATAAAAAAAGTAAATTTATTTCAAAAAAGTGTTGACAATGTGTATGCCATCAGATAGAATAACTATTGTCGTCAGGAACGACGACATCCCATACACATTGCAAATGCGACAGTGGCGTAGTTGGTAACGCGCGACCTTGCCAAGGTCGAGACCGCGGGTTCGAGCCCCGTCTGTCGCTCGAAGAAAGAAGTAAGTCGAATGACTTACTTCTTTTTTGTTATATGCTACACTATGTATTAAGATATCCTATTAATATTCCATTTTCGGAGGTACTTCATATGAATACAAATCCAATATTTCTTAAAATCAAAAGCATTATGGAATCTATCTATTTTAAAATTCTGCTCTTAATTGCGGTTGCAATGATTTCGTTCTTCCCACTCGGTAACTACGCTTCTTCCGTTGAAACGCATGCAACTACGATTTCATCCCTAGATGACAAAAAACAAACCGTCATGGAATTAGCCGGTGCATCAACGGCTACATCTGCAGCCATCTCGCTGCTTCCAGGTGATTTTGGCACACCGATTGCCGATAAGCTGGCTGATCTAAGTGGCTATTTCCTGTTTATTTTAGGTGCTTTATACCTCGAGAAATATCTCGTCACAATCACCGGATATATTGCATTCAAAATTCTAATCCCAATTGCATGTGGACTTCTTGCTCTCTTTCTACTTGTTTTCAAAAAAAGTGAAATGCTAAAAATACTTGCCATCAAGCTTATCGCATTTTCCATTTTAATTTATGCCATCATTCCTGTATCGGTAAAAATATCGGATATGATTAATGCTACTTATCAGGATTCTATTGAACAGACTATTGATACCGCCAAAGACACAACAGCGGCTATAGACTCTGAAGAAGCATCCGATGATTCTTCATCCGACAAGACATCGTCAAGCGATTCTAGTGATAGCAATAAGGACGGGAACTTCTTTTCCAATCTTTTTAACAGCGCCTCCGATAAAGTATCTGATACCGTAGATACTGTTACCAATGCCGTGAGCACCTCTGCAGAAGACCTTGAAAATATGCTCAGTAATTTTATCGATGCCATTGCTATTCTGATTGTTACATCCTGTCTGATTCCAGTGGGAGTACTGATCTTCTTTGTTTGGATTATTAAAATTATGCTGAATTTTAATATAAAAAAGGACTAAAATTCGAAATGCTTCATAAAAAACAAAATGCCATTCCTGCCACAACAGGAACGGCATTTTTTTTGAAATTATTTATCCTTGCATCAGATTGTAAGGTCTAATATCTGACATATCAACAGTCTTACCTGATATCTTAAGCATATCCAGATCATACTGATTTTGAATATTAAGCCAAAACTGCGGAGTAGTTCCAAAGAATCTTGCAAATCTCATAGCAGTGTCTGCTGTTATTCCTCTCTTGCCACTTATAATATCACTGATTCTTGACTGCGGAATGTGTACCTCCTTGGCAAGTCTATATGCAGTTACATTCATTGGTTCCAGAAACTCTTCCTGTAACACTTCTCCTGGTAATATAGGTTCTAAATCCATCATATAGATCACCTCCTTAGTGATAATCACCAATTTCTTGAATGATTACATTTCCATTATTCCAATAAAAGCATATTCGATATTGATCATTAATTCTTATACTATGTTGTCCCTCTCGATCACCTTTTAATTCTTCAAGACGATTAGATGGAGGTATTCTCAAATCATTTATACTTGCAGCTGAATGAATCATTACAAGCTTTCTCCTAGCTACTCTCTGAATGTCATGAGGCAGCTTTGTCGAAAATTTCATATTCCATATTTTTTCAGCTTCTTTATCATGCCATTCTGCTATCATTTGCTTCTGCCCTCCATTAGTACTTCTGATTTAAAGATATATCACCCTATCTATTTTGTCAATCACTTTGCCTGACTCAGTTCCTATCCACTAAATATACTTATAGCATAACAGGGCGAACCCAAACTAGACATTAGCTTTAGCTGATGCGATTATCAATCATACATTTCATCCAAAGTAATCAATTTGCAATCCTTCGTATTTTCTTTCACATATTCAGAAAAACCACTAAGTGAAAATACGCATTCTACAGGATTCGTTACCGGAAGATATTTTATTTTATCCAATAACTTTTCATATTCAGCTTTGTCGAACTGAGAAGTCTTGAATTTACATTCACCTACTAAAAGAATCTGTTTCCCATTTTTTCAAATACCTCACCCATAAAATCGTGTAAATGATCTTTAACTGCAGAATAAAAGTACGATTCACCGTTATCTGCATTTATAAGATTTCTTATCAAGAATTCTTAATTCTGTTTTTCTTCCTCTAAATATATTCTTCATATAATCCCCTCCCTCGAAGCAAAATCGTTTTTACCGAAGTTAATTTCGCCTAAGTTGATTTCGGTAGAATAATTATATATACCTAAATAAAAAAGAGACCTCCGGTACAATAATATACCAGTGGTCTCATCGAACTCTATTGATCCTCTGTTGTAACCTGACCTTCGCCCTCGTTCAACATTTCCTCTAATGTATGCCATCCCAAAACCGCACACTTTACACGTGCTGGCATGTGCGAGATATCCTGAAGAATCGAAGCTTCTTCCAATTCATTCTTCTCTTCTTCTGTGATTTCTCCCTTAATCATACGAAGGAAAATATCCGTAAGTCGAAGCGCATCTTCCTTGGAGCGTCCAATCACAAGATCGAGCATCATATCAGCAGATGCCTGAGAAATGGCACATCCATCACCAACATACGCACCATCGACAATCTTATCGTCTTCTACTTTTAAATTCAGCACGATATCATCGCCACAAGAAGGATTTATTCCTTCTAAGGAGAAGTTCGCACCTTCCAACTCATGTTTATGAAATGGATTCTGATTATGTTCTGTCAAAATCTCATTATAAAATGTACTTGCCATTTCTTGTACCTCATTTCATTCATAATGATACTATCCTACCATACAACCAAAAGATATGCACATGAAACTAATCTGTATATCCCATTAATCCACGAATCTTAGACAAACAATCGATAAAAGCATCGATATCGTCATGATTATTATAGAATGCAAAGGATACTCTTGTGGTTGAAAACAGTCCCAGATGTTTATGCAGTGGCTGCGCACAATGATGTCCTGCGCGAACTGCCACATGCGCCGAATCGAAAATCGCAGCGATATCATGTGGATGTACATCATCAATCGTAAAGGTAATCAATCCATGATGTTCCTCCGGCTTCTGAGAACCGATTACATGTACATGCGGTATTTTCGCAATCTTCTCCATAGCATAACGTGTGATATCATCTTCTCTCTCCATGATGACATCCCAACCGTATCTCTGGATAAATTTAATTGCTTCCATAAGACCGATTGCTCCGCCAACATTCACGGTACCAGCCTCAAACTTATGTGGGACATCGGAGTATTTCACACGATCTTTGAACACGTATTCAATCATCTCTCCACCATAGAAGAATGGAGGCATCGCCTTCAAGTGTTCCATCTTACCATAAAGTACACCGATCCCCATTGGTGCAAACATCTTATGCCCACTAAATGCCAGGAAATCTACATCCAAATCCTGTACATCCACCGGCATATGAGGAACAGACTGTGCACCGTCCACAACGATAACCGCTCCTACGGAATGTGCGATCTCTGCAAACTTCTTTACATCATTGATTCGACCAATCACATTGGAGAGCTGCGTAACTGCCACCAGCTTCGTATGCTCATTCACGAGCTCCTGCAATTTCTCCGGCTTCAGTTCGCCGTCCTGCTCGCAATCGAACCAAACGATCTTCGCACCATTTCTAGTTGCAACTTCCTTCCATGGGAGGAAATTACTATGATGCTCTGTAACTGCAACAATGATTTCATCCCCTTCGCCAAGGAATTTCTGACCATAACTATAGGCAAGAAGATTCATGGATTCCGTTGTATTTCTCGTATAGATAATCTCCTCCGGCTTTGCTGCATGGATAAAATCCGCAACTACACGACGAGACTCTTCATACGCATCCGTCGCCTCTACCGAAATATCATAGAGCCCGCGCATCGGATTTGCATTGTAATGTTCATAATAATGCTGCACGGCATCAATCACACACTGTGGTTTCTGCGAAGTCGCACCATTATCCAAATAAACTGTTTCTCTATCTCTAAGGACGGGAAATTCGTCCCTGATTTTCTGATCTAATTCTGTCATACTATCACCCATTTCCATAGAAAGACAGAAGTTTTAAAGCTACAGGAGCTTTAAAACCTCTTCCTTAATGTCTGCATTTGGAATCTGATTTGCAATCGCTTCAATCTTCGCTCTTGCCATCATTTCATACATTGCTTCCTCTTCAATTCCACGGGACTGCATATAGAACATCATGCCATCATCCAATCGACCAATTGAAGCACCATGTGTTCCGGATACATCCTCTTCATCACAAAGGATGATTGGAATCGTCTGATTTCGAACAGACTCATCCATCAGAAGCACATCTTCCATCTCGGCACCAACAGCACCGGCACATCCTCTATGGAAATCAATCGTTCCGCGGAACAGCTTTCTGGATTCATTTCTCAGAACTCCGGAAACCTGGATATCGCAGTTTGATTTCTTTCCCGTATGATCCGCATGATAATTCATATCGAGAAGGTTTTCATCCTTCAACATATAGGCGATCTTTGTCTCTAACTCAGACTTCTTTGCATGAAGACCGGAATAATTACCGTAGTAAGACTTATCCCCTTTTAAAACAAGCTGGATCAGTGTGAACTTGCCATTTTCTGCATGTTCTCCACCAATATTGTTGTAGAAACGGAACTTATCCCCAAGATACTGCACCTGAATCAATGTCAGATGTGCATTCTCTCCGATTTCATAACGTGTTTCCACGGCTGCATCTCCAGTCTCTTCCTCAGAGCGGAAATTCATAAACACTGTCATCTCTGCATTGTCAGCGACCTTAAGTTCCACCGCGTTTGCAGTAGCATTTCCATCAAATTTATAATCCAGTTTCAGAACCTCAGCAATCTGCTCTGAAGTTTCGAATGTATGTACAGGTACGGATGCGCTATGAAGAAGTTTCTCCATGTTCTCACCCATACCAGTCTTTGTATTAATTGTAAAATCCTGATTTGATTTCTCAACGATTCCCGCAGGTGTTACAACTTCTAATAAGCTCTCGCCCTGAAGTTCGTTCACATCTGTAACAACGGCTTCGTTCATGCGCAGCCAATTCCAGGTCAGTGCAGGAATCTGATTCATCTTCATGTCCATATTCTCCTCCTTAACCTATGCTACCCTTCATCTCAAGTCCGATGAGGTTATTCATCTCAACTGCGTACTCCAGTGGAAGTTCCTTGCCGACATTATCCGCAAATCCACGTACAATCAATGCTCTCGCATCTTCTTCCGACATACCACGGCTCATGAGATAGAATACCGTCTCATCACTGATTCGACCAATCTTAGCCTCATGTCCGATATCCGCATCATCGGTACGAATATCCATTGCCGGGATTGTATCCGAACGGCTAATATTATCTACCATCAGAGATTCGCAAGAAGCAGCAGACTTAGAACCCTTCGCATTCTTATTTACTACTACAGAACTTCTGAAAGTAGAGATACCGCCATCCTTACTGATGGAACGTGTATTGATATAAGAAGAGGTATTTGGTGCATTATGAACCACCTTTGTACCTGTATCTAAGTTCTGTCCATGTCCTGCAAATGTTACGGATGTAAATTCGCAACGAGCACCCTCACCAGAAAGCACACTCATTGGATAGAGGTAAGAAACATGGGATCCGAAGGAACCGGAAATCCATTCTACCTTACCGCCTTCTTCCACCTTGGCACGCTTTGTATTGAGGTTATACATATTCTTTGACCAGTTTTCGATGGTGGAATAACGAAGTGTCGCATTCTTGCCAACGAAAAGCTCTACGCAACCTGCATGAAGGTTTGCAACATTGTATTTCGGAGCAGAACAACCCTCGATAAAGTGAAGATAAGCGCCCTCATCTACAATAATCAGCGTATGTTCAAACTGGCCTGCGCCAGGTGCATTCAATCGGAAATAAGATTGCAGTGGAATCTCTACCGAAACTCCAGGTGGAACATATACGAAAGAACCACCTGACCAAACGGCACCATGAAGCGCTGCAAATTTATGATCTGTTGGAGGAACTAATTTCATGAAATGTTCCTTGATCATATCCGCATATTCCCCATGAAGTGCTGATTCCAGATCGGTGTAGATAACACCCTGTGCTGCCACTTCATCCTTGACATTATGGTAAACAAGTTCGGAATCGAACTGCGCACCAACACCGGCCAGGGATTCACGTTCTGCCTGTGGGATACCAAGTTTCTGGAAAGTATCTCTAATATCTGTAGGAACCTCTTCCCAATCCTTAACCATCTTGTTATCCTTTGGACGAACATAAGTAACGATATTATTCATATCCAATCCATCAATCGATGGTCCCCAATCCGGAACAGGAATCTCGTTATATTTTTCCAGAGACTTCAGACGGAATTCTGTCATCCATTCTGGATCATTTTTCTCTTTACTGATCTGACGAACGATATCCGGTGTCAGACCTTCTTCTACCTTAAAGGCATCTTTCTCTTCGAAGCGAAAATCATATAGGCTTCGATCGATGTCCTCTACCTGTGTCTTCTCTTTCATAAATCTATTACAACCTTCTCTACTTTAAGAATTTCTCGAATCCATTTTCATTGATTTCATCGATGTAACTTGCATCACCATTGGCAACAATCTTACCATCTACCAATACATGTGTTGCGTCAACATCCAGTGCCTCTAAGATTCTTGTGGAATGTGTGATAATCATAAGCGCGCCACCAACCGTCTTCTTGTATTCTTCGATACCCTGAGAAACGGTACGTACCGCATCAACATCCAGTCCGGAATCTGTTTCATCCAAAATCGCAAACGCTGGCTTTAACATCAGAAGCTGTAAAATCTCAGCCTTCTTCTTCTCACCACCGGAGAAGCCAACATTCAGATCACGATCTGCATAACTTTCATCCATGTTCAGAATCTTCATTGTTTCTGAAAGCTGTTTCTTGAAATCCCAGAAACGAAGACGTTCCCCAGTCTTATTTTCAATCGCTGTCTTAATAAAGTTCGCAAGGGTAATTCCAGGAACTTCAATCGGATTCTGGAATGATAAGAACATGCCCATCTTTGCAATCTTATCTGTTGTTAATTCCGTAATATCTTCCCCTTGAAATTCGATGGAACCTCCTGTAATCTTATAACGTGGGTCTCCCATAAGCGTGGAACCAAGTGTAGATTTACCTGCACCATTTGGTCCCATGATAACGTGCGTTTCTCCCGCACGAATTGTCAAATCTAATCCGTGAAGGATTTCCTTATCTTCGTCTTCTACGCAAGCAGTAAGTCCCTTCACCTCTAATAACTTGTCTGACATAATAGCCTCCCTGATATATCCATTTAATTCTTTAGCAATTCCTATCGGAATACTAGGTTTTTACTTCAAAAAAATTTTATTTAGCATGAATCATTATAAGTGATAGCAGTATTTCAGGCAAGGAAATATCCCAAAAAAATTGCCTAAAATACCATACAAATAGCAATTATTTTGTTCTATTTTTGTTAGTTTTGTCTAACAAAAAGGCACGAGGTACATCACCTCATGCCTCTCATCTACTTATGTATCCTTACTTCCCTGAAACAAGGGCAGCTACTTCTTTTGCAAATTCCTTCATGTCATACGTTGGCTCATAGCGCCCAACCACATTTCCTTCGCGATCAATCACAAACTTCGTGAAATTCCACTTGATTTCCGGATTGTTCTTATAATCCTTATCAATCTTCTTTAAAAGCACAGACATCGCAACCGCTTTTGGTCCAAAACCAAATCCCTCGAATGGAGCCTGGCTCTTCAAATACTGGAATAATTCAATTGCATTCTCACCATTGATATCAGACTTCTTCATCTGTGAGAACTTTGTATTGTAATGCATCTGACAGAAATTATGAATCTCTTCATCTGACTCTGGCGCCTGACCTGCGAACTGATTACAAGGCACATCCACAATTTCCAAACCTGCCTCGTGGTACTCTTCGTAAAGTTCTTCCAATGGTTCATAATGCGGTGTAAATCCACAACCGGTTGCCGTATTCACTACAATGACAACCTTGCCCTTATAATCTGCCATGGACTGCATCGTTCCATCTGGTCTCTCAACGCTTAAATCATAAAAGTTTGCCATATATTATCCTCCTATCATCGTGTTTTTTACATCAGAAAAACACGTCATTTCATGATTATGTGATAATTGTATTGTGCACAATCTAATTTGTCAATTATAAAATAAAGTTTTATACAATTTTTATTCTTCCTCTTTATAATATTTGAGAATCTCTTCGATTGCCCGGGCGGTACGAATTGCATTAATTTTCTCCATCGCTTCCCGATATTCCCGGTCCTGCTTCTCTTTCCACTTCCGATTCTCTTCCTCAATCCGGCGACGCTCGGAGGCCTGTCGTTCCAATTCCTTCTGCTGATTCCTAAGCGCCTGCTGCCGGCGCTTCTCCTTCCTTGCATTCTCTTCTCGAAGCTTCCGATAAACACTCGCCTGCTCCAGATCCTTCTTCGAACCAAAAATCTTCGGTGCACGGGAAGTGATATATGTACGCTCCCCGAGATCCTTCGCAGCCATTAAATATTCATACGCATCTCGAATCTCATAGAAATGTGACGTCACCTCGCCCTCCGGATTTTCATCCGGATGATACTGCTTCACCAGCGTATGATATACCATCTTAATCTGTTCCTCTGTTGCGCCACTCTCTAATCCTAAAAACCTAAGCGCCTCCATTCTGGATTGAAATCTCATCTCGAATCTCCCCGATCAAATAAAGTGATCCCAAAGCAACCACTCTACGTTCTCTTTCCTTTCTTGCTTGTAAACACGCCTCTTTCACCGACATCGCTTTCACTCCGACGCAGTTCCCAGTCGCTTGATCCATCTGGTATTCCCTCGCAATCTGACAACTCTCTTTTGCAAACACTTCCGCCGGCAGTGCTCTCTCATCCTTCGGTGTCACTGTCCAAATCTCATCTGCAATCGGAAGTATCTCTCGCACCATCGTTTCATACTTTCGATCCTTCAACACACCCATAATGAATACATATTTCTCTCCCGGAAATGTCTCTTCCAGGCTCTCTCTAAGAGCCCTGACTCCTTCCGGATTATGTGCTCCATCTACCATAAACCATGGATTTTTCTGGTGAATGACTTCCAATCGACCCGGCCAATTTGCATTCCGGATTCCCTCCTCCATACATTCTTCCGAAAAATTCGGTAGATCTAATGCCTCTATGATGGCTCTGGCGCATGCTTCATTTCTTCTTTGATAACCAATGCTAATCCATGGAATCGCATCGAAATCGCTCTCCTGAATCCGATGAAATCCCACCTGCTTATTATTACATACATCCTCGATGACTTTGGCAGCAGCATCCTCCATACATCCAATCACAACTTTTGTATTTGGCTTTATGATACCGGCCTTTTCCCGTGCGATTGCTTCGATGGTATCCCCAAGAATCGCTGTATGTTCCAAAGAAATGCTCGTGATTGCACTCACAACCGGTGTCACTGTCAATCCCGTGGTCGAATCCAGTCTCCCACCAAGTCCCGTTTCCAATACCACATAATCTACCTCCTGCTCTTGGAAATACGACAGCGCAATCATCAACGTATAATCCAACATATTTCCCTTTGGAAGGCGCTCATCCCTTAAATAGACTTCACCGAGTCTGGCCAGATCTGCTTTTGGTATCTCCAGCGTAACGATTTCCGATTCACCATGCACAGATTCTCTTCTCTGCAAGATTCGAATGCGCTCCGTAAATCGCTTCAGATGTGGTGACGTGAATAATCCGACACGAAATCCCATGGTTGCCAAAATGGATGCCACCATCATAGAAGTCGAACCCTTGCCATTCGTTCCCGCTATATGAATCACCTGCAGTCCTTCGTCCATCGGACCCAGTATCTTCATCCAACTTTGTACGTCCTCAAAACCCGATGCAGAACCAAATTTTCCTTGCTCGAGAATTTCTTGAACAACCTCTTCATATGTCATCTACTGCATATTCTCCTCTTATATCCATTCCACTAGATTATAACAAAAAAAACTGGTGAATGACTATACCGTCATTCACCAGTGCTCTTATCCTTTATACAACCATAATCAAACCGCCATCATTGGCATACATACTGGATACGCCTTGTGTATCTACGATGAAAATCTCCTTGAAGTTGGCCTTCGCCATAACTTTCTCCATAAGAAGTTTCGCGCGTTCCGGACAATTACAATGAGAAATGGCAAGAACCTTCTCTTCGCAATTCTGTGTCACTTCCAACATACATTCCACCATCTTATCGAGAGCCTTCATCATACCCCTGGCCTGACCCAACTGCTGGATGCTACCAATTTCTGTGGAACCCATAATTGGTTTAATATTTAATGTGCTCGCAAGCTTTGCCTTAAGGTTAGACAGACGACCTGCTTTACGAAGAGTCTCCAGTGTTTCCAGTACAAAAAATGTATGCTGCTGTGCAATATAAGCATCTACTGCCTCAATCACTTCTTCAAAGCTCATGCCCGCTTCTTCACATTCCTGAATCTTAAGACCAATCAATGTCTGACCGATCGAAGCCGATTTTGAATCAAAGACATGTACTTTAAATTCCGTATCCTCATCCTCATGTTCTTCTTCAAATAAGTCCTTTGCCAGACACGCGCTATTATAAGATCCACTTAACTGCGCTGATAAAGTTACAATATATATATGTTCTGCATCTTCCATCTCATCCATATATGCGCTAGGTGATGGGCATGCTGATTTCGGTCCTGTTGGTGATGCAGCAACTTTTGCTAAAAAGGAAGTCTGATCAAATGAAGCATCGTCAATAATATCTTCACCATCCACTTCCAGTGTCAATGGTACATTCGCAAAATGCGAATCCTGCTTCATCTTCTCGTTAAGTTCCCCACAACTATCAATTATTATCTTATACATACACTGCCTCCGTTCGTGCTTTTTTGCACGTGGTTATCATTACCACATCATTCTACACCTAAGAACTTCATTTGTAAATGTGACAAGACAGTTTTTACTTTTTTCTTTAAAATCTACGTTTTTACTCAAACACCAATACCAGCACATTGGCACTTTGTATCTCGATATACCGAATATCCTGGATACCGTAACAGTATTTCGCGATATTGGACTGGACAATAAAATAGTTATAAACACTATCATAGGTAGCCGCGCTATTAAACTTCATGGAAACAGTCTCGTCCCCACGATTGTATGCATTCTGAATCAATGTTCCAATCTCACTCAATTGACCTGACTCAAAATATAAACCCTCTTTGTGATAATAATTATCCTCTGTTGCAGTACACTCCGGAAGCTCGATATTCATCTCAACGGTATGATTTTGCGAAATCTCCTCTGATGTAACATTTAAATATGCATAATTAATAAATTTCGCATCATCCGAATCCGAATAGGTACTATTTCCCCATGTCGTATCGATATAATAATACTGATCATCCAGTCTTACCATATTCCATGCATGCGACTCATTATTTGCTGTACCAACGATAATCGTGGATTGTATTCCAAGCTGATTTAATAGATATGATGTCGCATCCGCATACCCCTGGCATACCGTCGAACCATTCAAAAAAACGCTGATAATATTCTGATTATCCGTTGCATTGACATCATAATCACAATTCGTAATCAAAGTCTCATAGACATATTTTGCCTTATCATAATCCGATGCATCGGCTGGAATATTCGACAGCCACTGTTCTACAACCGCATCAATTTCAGCCTGTTTCTCTTCCTGCTCCGATTGCGTCATCGTATACGTAGGTGAAAATGTTAATCCCAGCACCGTATCTCCTGTGTGATACGTATTGGCCTGATATCCATAGACCCAGAACAATCCGCCATAATCTGCCATCACGGCATCATAAGCATTCTGTAACACTTCGGTATCTTCTGTCGAAACCGTCACTTCCGTCTCGTAATTTAGGATTGCATCCAGCACCTGGTTGTAGACTTTCTTCGTATTCTCATCAAGCACCGAATACGCATATTTATCCTCTGAAATAGAAGGAACGTCTTCTGCATCACCTACAACAAAAGATGATACGGTATCTTTTATGGAACTTTTTGCGGAATCTGTCACTTCAGACAGAGAGCATCCTGACAATAACATTGAGAATGCCAAAATAAGCGCCGTAAACATTTTCTTATATTTCATAAATTATACTTCCTTAAAAAATGCTCCGATTAACTGATTCAATGAATGAATATCCTGTGTACCCATCAATTCTCTTGCCGAATGCATCGCAAGAATTGGAATACCGATATCCACTGTCTTCATCGGAAGAAGCGCAGAGGAAATGGCACCGAGCGTGCTTCCGCCACGTAGATCCGAACGATTGACAAACTTCTGATAGGAAATCTCATGTTTCTTACAAATCTGCTCCACAATACTGATGGCTTCCGCATCTGTCGCATAGGACTGCGAGGAGGCTTCTTTGATACAGAATCCCCCATTCAATACCGGCTGATTTGTCACATCTTCCTTATCCGGATAATTTGGATGATAAGCATGTGCCACATCTGCAGAAATCGTCATGCCCTGATAGATGGCTGCGATTACCATCTCTGCGCCAACTCCAGTCGATACAAAAATCTTCTCCACCAAATCTCTTAAGAATGCAGACGCTGCACCCTTGTTGCTTCGGGAGCCAATCTCTTCATGATCGAAAAGCACCGCCATATTCATATGTTCTGTAACACCAGCATCTAAAAGACCATAGATACAGGATTCGACAGAACTGATATTATCAATACGAGGAGCCGAAATCATATCCTCGGTCACGCCGACATATTCTGCCTGCTCTGTCGCAAAACAGGTAAGTTCAAAATCCAGAATCTCCTCCTTGGAAACTTCCAATTCCTCTGCGAGGAAATCCACAAACGTATGATGTTCAACATCAGTTGTAAACAATGGGAGCATATCCTTCTGTGGATTCAATTCCACCCCTTTATTTACATCCCGATTCATATGAATGGCAAGATTTGGAATAATCAATACCGGTCGATCACTCTGATACAGTACCGTTCTCGGTGCAAATACATCGTCTGACTTCAACGAAACGCGTCCGGCCACCCCAAGTGGGCGATCCATCCAGGTAGGATTGATGGCTCCACCATAAACTTCTGTATTGATTTTGCCATATACACCCGTCTTCATATCCGGCGTTGCCTTGATTCTAAGTGCTGGATAATCCGTATGTGCAGCTGCGATTCTAAGATAGGGACTTGCATTCTCCAATCGATTTGCCAGCTCCTCCTGCTGCAAAATCTTACTTGGCATTGTAAATGCAACGAGGCTGGACTCATGCTGATTTACCATATATTTTCCACCGGCTTTTAAATCCCATGGTTTCTCCATCGAAAGAAGTTCAAATCCTTCTTCCGCAAGCTGGTCAATCGCATCTAATACAACAAATTGTGGTGCTACTCCATTATTTAATCTCTCTATTAACTGTTCTGCTTCCTTCATAATCTTCCTCTTTCTTATTTTTCTTCTATACAGAAAAAGAGGCGATATGCATTGCACATCGCCCCCTTCTAAAACAACTTACATATAACTATGAAACTGCTTTAACGTTAACAGCCTGAGGTCCGTTCTTACCTTCTGTAACTTCATACTCAACCTCAGCGCCATTATCGATTGTCTTATAACCATCCATCTCGATTGCACTGTAATGGAAAAATACGTCCTTACCTTCCATGTCGGAAATGAATCCGTAACCTTTACCACCATTAAACCACTTAACTGTACCTCTCATTGTAAAAGTACCTCCAATAAAAATATATCTTATGTTAGAAAACTAACACATGTTTAAATTTACCACAGTGGTTTTGAATTGTAAAGCAAATTTACTAAATATTATCCCATTGTATATCTAATTTTGTTAAAAGTGAACGAATGTAGGAATCCCAGGCTTCATCTAAGCTTTTGTCTGTCGTGAAGATACGATAAGAAGAGCCCGTAATCAGCTGTAATTCGCCATTTTGAAAGCGAACATTACAAACCAAACCTAAAACATCCTGCTGTTGTATTGTATTTTCTGTCTTTTCCAACAATTTCGATATCAGTGCTTCGGGAGCCATAAATATGAACTTAAAATAATTTGGTGTTCTCTGTCCCTTGATCATATCAAATGCCAGTGTTCGATACTCTGCATATGGCAGAAGTCCGCCTACGCGAAGTCCTCTGGCATCTAATTCTTCCTGAGAATAATACCCCTCCTCTATATGACCATCAATGACATAACTGCCCTTCGATTGAATCGTAATTTCTGATAATAGGAAAAAATCAAATGCTTCTGTTCGAAGCATTTGATTCATAAAATTCTTCACATCCTTAATTCTATAAGCCTGCAAATTAATCATTTCCTTTCATTCTATGAAGGACTTCTGAAATCACTCCTGTACCATCAGAAAGTGTACGTCCAACACGACTGATTGTAGCAGTACTTGCATTTGTCGTATTCTGAATCGTCAGATAGGTCTCTCCTTCTTCTAATAATTTTGCAACATGATAACGCTGCTCCATGGTTAACATCTCTGTGTCAGAACAAATATCCTTGAAGAATTCAAAACACTCCTTCTCGTTCTGTAAAGATAAAATTGCCTGATATAACTCGTTTGAATGCGGCTTCTTCTCGCGTCTTGCCATGAACTACTCCACCTCTCTAATTTTGTGTCGCCTGACGTTTTTCAGCGATTAATGGTCGACTGTCAGTACGCATCTCAATCACAGGGCCACCCTTCTTCGTCAGGTAATCCTCTGTAATGATAACTTTGCCAATTTCATCATCCTTAGGAATCTCATACATAATATCCAGCATGAATTTCTCAATGATGGCACGAAGTGCTCGTGCGCCGAGTTCCTTTTCCTTTGCTTCCTTTGCAATCTCATGCAATGCCCCATCGGTAAATTCAAGATCTACCTCATCGAGCGCAAGCAGTTTCTGATACTGCTTCAAAATCGCATTCTTTGGTTCCTTCAGAATACGCACCAGCATATCCTCATCCAGAGCCTTTAAAGTAAATACGATTGGTAATCTACCAATAAACTCTGGAATCATGCCAAAGTTCTTGATATCTTCTGCTGTTACATTGGCGAGAATATCCTCGTCGTTGTCATACTTATCTTTTAAAGTGGCTACAAATCCCATAGAGCTCTCTTTATTCAAACGCTCCTTGATAATATTCTCAAGGTCTGGGAATGCGCCGCCACAGATAAACAAAATATTCTTTGTATTAATGGTTGCCATTGGTACCATGGCATTCTTACTGCTCGCGCCAACAGGTACTTCGATTTCTGAACCTTCTAAAAGTTTCAGCATACCCTGCTGCACAGACTCACCACTTACGTCTCTCTGATTGGTGTTCTTCTTCTTTGCAATCTTATCAATTTCATCGATGAAGATAATACCCTGTTCTGCTCGATCGACATCATTGTCTGCTGCAGCAAGCAACTTCGATACAACCGATTCAATATCATCGCCGATATAACCAGCTTCTGTCAAGCTTGTTGCATCGGTAATCGCAAGTGGCACATCCAGAAGTTTTGCCAACGTACGAACGAGATAGGTCTTACCAGAACCCGTTGGTCCAATCATCAGCATGTTGGATTTCTCAATTTCAATCTCATCCATGGTATTTGTTGCAACTCGCTTATAATGATTATAAACGGCAACGGACATCACTTTCTTCGCATAGTCCTGGCCCACTACATAATCATCCAGCTTTGCTTTAATCTCATGCGGATGTGGAATGTTATTCACATCAAAGATTGGCTTGATTGGCTGATTCTTAGCCTTCTTTTTGACTCTACGTGTTCCCTGTCCAAATCCCATCAGGTCACTCAGATTAATCATACTGATATTTGGCATACGGCCAAAATCAACATTGTTCAGATTATGCATGTCGTCATGACTCATCTCATCCTCAGATGCATCTTCCTGATCTGAAGAATGTTCCTGTCCATCGGGATTTACAATATCATCCAGTTTCTTCTTACTATCCGTTCCATTTGGATTCATAAAACTCATGTCCAATCCACCAAGTCCAAATCCACCCATGGAATCAAATGTCTTCTGCATACAATCACTGCAGATATAAATATTATTCGGAATCTTAATCAGTTTCCCTGCAACAGACTCCGGTCTATGACAAATATAACAAACCTCGTCATATTCGCTCTCGTTATTATTCTTGTCCTTCTCATCAAATTCTGACATAAATTTGTCTCTCTTTCTATAAATAAGGCTGAGATTATTATAGGGAAAATCCCTCATAATCTCAACCTAAACCAACCACTTCATGGAATTTTAATTAATTAAAGCGTTACAACATCACTACGCACGGGATTTCACCAGAATTTCTTCATAAAAAGTAAACACTTCTTTATAAAATCTTCTTCGGTTTTGTTCGTTTGAATTAAAAATCTCATGCTTTGCATCGGGAAACTCGGACACTCTGACATCCGGTCTTCTCTGCAGGAAATGTTCCTGCCCGCGCATATCCACCATAGTATCGCATCCCGCTCTAAGCATCAACACCGGCGTCTGCAAAAGTCCTGCATGCCTTAACACAACCTTGCCAGCGTGTAGCCCGGCGATAATCCAACTATACGTCGCACCACTTGTCTGATATTCCGGATGTTCCTGTCGCATTGCAAATTGATACTGATATCTTGGAATAGAACTGGCACTACTCTGCTCTGGATGCGGCGTTGGATCAAAATCATGCTGACCGATGCAATATTTCTCTCTCCAGTTTAGTAAAAGCGCAATGGCCTTTAAAACCGGAACCAGAATATCTGGTAGCTTTCCCGTCTTTACGGCGAGCATCGGGGAACTCAAAACAGCCCCTGCAAATGCATTTGGATATTTCTCCAAGAAAAGCATCGAAACCATCCCACCCATAGAATGGGAAAATAAAAACTGTGGTCCCTTCGGTTTCTTAACCTTTACCACAACCTTTAAAAATTCTCTCAAGTCCTGCACATATTCTTCATAAGAATTCACAAAAACTTTACAAGGATTATCCGTCATTCGATCGGACAGGCCATGACCACGCTGTTCTAAAAAGAAAAACGCGTAACCAGCTTCATAAAAGTAATGCGCCACCTCGTGATATTTCCCGAAAAATTCGCAAAATCCGTGAACCATAACGATGGTTCCATTCGGCGTGACATCCTTCGGAATCGCATAACAATAATGCAATTTCACACCATCCGTCGTATGAAAATATCCATCCTGCACAACATTTTCAAGCCATGGTTTTAACTCGGCCATCTTCTCTATGAAATTATCTTCTCCAAAAAATTCAATATCTCTCCAGTCCATAAGCTTCCCCAACAAATAAACGCTAGTCATCCATATCTTCAAATGCGTCTAATCCATGCTTCGCAACGCCTTTACAATCACCATGTCGAACCAGTTGCATCGTAAGGAATGCCAATCCCATGAATACCGCTGCATAGATAAAGAGAACTGTATAACCCACATGTTTCATCAAAAATCCGGCCAATACCGGTGTTACAATCTGTGCTGCCATACTGAAAGTATAATAGAAGCCGGTAAATCTACCGATATCGGAGCCCTTACACATTTCCAGCACCATCGGAAGACTGTTTACATTAATCCCAGCCCATGACATACCAATAATAAAGAACAATACATAGAGATACGCCTGGAAATAATCAAATACCATGGTATATAAGAATGCCAGTAAGAATCCTATCGTCATCGTACATACGCCGATGAGAATCGTCTTCTTACGTCCAATTTTCGCAGCGAGTGCACCGACCGGTACATAGGAGATAATCGCTCCTCCCGTCGCAATGGTCAGGCATAAATTCGCAGAACCAAGTGACATCGACCACATCTTATTCGCATACGTCGTAAACCAGGTTTCAATCGCATTGTAGGAAATGAACCACAGCGCGATCGACACCAATAAAAACACCAGACTTCTCTTCACATCCGTTGGAAGAACCGCATCGCCCGATGCATCCTCTACCGTTAAATCCTGCTCCGGATGCTCCGCTTCATACGCCTCCATCTCTCTATTCAACGTAATCTCATCTACGGAAACCATAACAATCGCAAGTGCTGCTAACATGATAACTGCGACAATAATAAACAGTGGCATATAGTCCACATGCAAAAGCCCCTTGGTTCTAGATTCTGAATACAAAACGGCGGAAATAATCAAATACAAAATTCCACCAATCGCTCCCATCAGATTGATAATCGCATTCGCTCTGGAACGAAATGGTTTCGGTGTGACATCCGGCATCAAAGCCACTGCAGGACTTCGATAGGTACCCATCGCAATTAAGAGAAGTCCTAATATAACAACAAATAAAATCTCCTTATAAAAAACCGGATGAGCAAAATAGCTGTTATCCACAAAAGGTAGAACCATCATCAGAATGACTGCACAGATTGTTCCAAATAAAAGAAAAGGTTTTCTCTTTCCCATCTTGCTCTCGCATCGATCGGAAATGCCACCGAACAGCGGCAATAAAAATAGCGCTAATACATTGTCCGCTGCCATAATCATTCCTGAAAATGTCTCATTCATATGGAAGGTGTTCGTAAGCACCAGCGGAATCACGGTATTATACATCTGCCAAAAAGCGCAAATAGATAAAAATGCAAATCCTATACGGATTGTCTGACCAGTTTTTAATTTCATAATATCCCCCTTATTTCACGTCTTTCTTAAATTTTGTAAAACCCCTCTTTACTTTGTAAATCTGTAGATATATGGGAGTAATTTCGTACTATGTTCTACGTAACTTCCATGGTCCTCACCCGGAAGAATCTCATATCTTCCTCTTGGAATACAGGCGGCAATCAATTTCGTCTCCTTCTCGCGAATCATATCATGCTGTCCTGCAAGTACCAGCGTATTCACCTGAATATTGGCAAGGGATTCCTCGGAAATATCCGGCTCTGTCAGCATCAATTCTGTCAGCGCACTTGGATTCTTCTTATGCTCCTTCTTAATCGCATGCAGTGCCTTTCTTGTCAGTCCCTTTGGTGTCCGATTGCCTCCGCAGAGAATCAGGCCGGAAATAAGATCCGACTTCTGTATTGCAACCAGCATTGCCGTAATCGCACCATCAGAAAATCCTACGAGAAGTGGTTTTGATAATTCCAATTCTGTAATCAGGTTGATCACGTCCCCTGCCATATCCGCATAATGAAGTTCACTTGGAGTCGCACTGAGCCCATGCCCACGGGAATCCATCGTAATCACCTGATGATCTTCACAAAGCTTTGAAACGAGCTCATCGAAAATCTCATGGGACTCACCATTTCCATGAAGTAATACCACTTCCGGACCAGTCTCTCCCGTCTTTTCATAATATAAAACCTGATTATCCAATTGAATATACATAGTTTCTCTCCCACTCAAAAATCATCTACCACAATTTTATCATTGAGTATAGTTACACGCAAATACTTAAAATCAGGAAAGCGCGAAAGCGAAAAAAAGAGTTGCAGATGAAAACCTGCAACTCTTAGTCTATACATAGATTCGATATCCGGCTCTATACCGCGTCTTACTTCGCAGCAATAACATCGGCCATGTCATAAAATCCAACGGTCTTGGTACCGAGGAATTTCGCTGCTTCTACAGCACCCTTGGCAAAGACAGCCTTGGAATAGGCCGTATGACGGAATGTGATAACTTCATCCTGGCCAGCGAAGATGACATCATGCTCACCAACAATATTGCCACCACGAACAGCAGAGATTCCAAGTTCCTTCTTATCTCTCTTCTTACGAACCTGGCTTCTGTCATATACATATTCGAACTGGTTACCCATCTCTTCGTTGATTGAATCTGCAAGTGCAATCGCTGTACCACTTGGAGCATCTAATTTCTGATTGTGATGCTTCTCAATGATTTCAATATCGAAACCAGCTGGTGAGAATACCTTAGCAGCCTTCTTCAGAAGTTCCATCAGTGTATTCACACCTAAGGACATATTTGCAGAGCGAAGTACCGCAACGGATTCTGCAGCATCTTCTGCCTTCTTAATCTGCTCTTCTGTAAGACCTGTTGTGCAAAGTACCACTGGCACCTTCTTTTCGATACTATAGTCAATCAAAGCATCTACTGCTTTTGCATTGGAAAAATCAATAATTACATCTGCTTCTACATCGCAATCCTCGATTTTTTCAAATACTGGATATTCATTTGGAACATCTGTATAAGGATCAATTCCTGCTACGATTTCAGCCTCTGCATCCTGTGCACAGATATCTGTAATTACACGTCCCATATGGCCATTGCAGCCATGCATAATAATTCTTGTCATTCTTCTACCTTCTATCTTAATAAACCAAACTTACGCATCTCTTCTTCCAAAATCTTAGCCTTTTCTTCACTCATTTCACAAAGTGGAGAACGAAGAGATCCTACTTCCATACCCATGAGGTTTAATGCCTTCTTGACTGGAATTGGATTTACTTCGGAGAATAAAGCATCTACCAGTGGAAGGGACTTCATCTGTAATTCTCTAGAACGAGCCACATCACCATCTAAGAAACTCTGGCAGAGTTCATGTGTCTGTGCAGGTGCAATATTTGCGATAACAGAGATGACACCGATGGCACCAATCGACATCAATGGTGTGATCAGTCCGTCTTCACCGGAATACATCTCAAGCTTACCATCTGTGAGATACATATTCTGAGAAGCCTGCGCCATATTTCCAGTTGCTTCCTTTAAACCTACGATATTTTCCTTGTCTTTAAACAATCTTGCAACTGTTTCAGGAAGGATATTACAACCCGTTCTTCCTGGAACGTTATATACAATAATAGGAAGTTTTGTCTCGTCTGCAATCTGGCTATAGTGACGATATAAACCTTCCTGCGTTGCCTTATTATAATAAGGAGTAACAACCAGTGCAGCATCCGCTCCATCTTCTTCTGCTTCCTTTGTCAGCTGAATGGCTGTCTTTGTACAGTTTGAACCTGTGCCGGCTACGACTGGAATTCTACCCTTTGTAAATTCAACAGCAGACTTGATTACCTTTCTATGCTCTTCCATTGTAAGAGTGGCACCCTCACCTGTTGTTCCTGCAATAATGATAGAATCTGTTCCATTATCTATATGAAAGTTGATTAATTCTTCTAACTTATCATAATTCACATCCTGTGTAGCATTATTCTTCATAGGTGTAATGATTGCTACACCAGAGCCTGTAAAAATAGACATAATGTCCTCCCTTAAATTCTCTTAGTACTCGATAAAAAACTTTAAATTACTTTATAGCATTTCTTTCCCATGCCGTCAATAGATTCTATGATTCTATACACTATAGAGGACTTCTATCGCAGCATTCACAACTAATGGGTCGAAATGAATACCATCCATGCTCTCCAGATAAGAGACGATCTTCCATACCGGCTCATTCTTAGAACGTCGATTCACAATTAAATTGGCAACCGCAACGATTCTTGCACTCTCCGGTATCTGCTCCCCTTTTAATCCATAAGGGAAGCCGCTTCCATCATAGTTTTCATGATGATACAACGCCGCATCGGTAATCTCCTCCGGAAGCTGTAAGTGCTTCATAAAGATGCTACCCTTCTCGGCATGAAACTGATAGATTCCCTCTTCAGAATTGTCCTTCGCTTTTAAATCCTCTTCTTTTAGAACTCTCTTATCATCCTCATCCAATTCCAGCTTGAGATCTCGAATCTGCATCTTACCAACATCATGAAGCAGCCCTGCATAATAGATCCGGTCCTGTTCAAACGCAGTTTTTCCCATCTTCTTCGCAATCTTCTGAGAAATCTTTGCCACCTGCTGGCTGTGAATTGTCACCTCCGGCGACTTCGCGCTCTCCGCATGAAACATCGTCGTTACAAGATGAATCGACATATCACCGAGCTTGTCTTTCTCTATTTTAATACGTGCTTCTAACTGCTCCTTATATTGCTTATGTTTCTGATCATAACTTCGAACCTTGTAACATACGATATACGCAATTCCAATAAAACCAATCAACATGAAGGGAATACGACGCAGGAATATGACGCCATACAGACTTCTTGTCTCCGGTAAAAAAGGAGTCCAGCAAACAGCCCATGTCAAAATAATATAATAGACCGCAAGAAAGGACCCCAGGCGTGTACCCAAGATCAATAGACCCGCAACTGCCATAATCAACACGAAGAAAAAGGACATCGGTGCCAATTCTCTACCATGCAGAAACAATCCGGAAATGATTACGGTCATAATAATCGTCAGTACCGCATCTACATAACGAACATATCGGGTTCTATTTACCAAGATGCTAACAAAGCAAAGGCAAACAATCCCCAGCATAGCGCCAAAGGACTTCTTATATCCTAAGGAAAAGCAAATCATTGCTGCAATTCCAAAAAATCCCATGATGAAACTCTTCACTCTGAGATTTACTGTCGCATCAAAAACTTGATCCATATTTAAGATACCTCCTCCTTCGTAGATTCTTTCCGCTTCAATTTCTCAGGTATCTCTGATTTCTCACGAAGAGAAGATATCGGAATCGTTCCATCTTCAATCAATTCACATACAATATCCGCAAGATGCGCATCAAACTGCTTTCCTCTGCCTTCTTTAAACTGAGAAATAATATAGTCCTTGGCACAGCAATTTCGATAACAACGATTTGAATTCATCGCATCCAAGCTGTCTGCCACGCTGACAATTCGCGCATATTTTGGAATCTCATCTCCAGCCAATCCCTTCGGATAACCGGTTCCATCCACACGTTCATGATGATCACCGGCAACTTCCTGCGCCTCAGGAATAAACGTAAGATTCTTTAAAATCTCACGTCCCCAGATGGTATGCATTTTCATCGTCTCATATTCCTGATCTGTAAGACGTCCCTTCTTCGTAAGAATCTCATCCGGAATCGCCATCTTACCAATATCATGCAATCGACCGGCTCGAACAATCGCATTAATCTCACGCTCACTGACGATCCCGGAACGTTTCGCAATCAAACCGGCATACTCTGCCACTCGCTCACTGTGTTCCGCTGTCAGGGGATCTTTGGCATCCAGAAGTTCACTGATTCCAGTAACTGCCTGGAGCACCATATTTTCATTCTTTCGCTTTACTTTTTTGATTTCTTTTTCAAGACGTTTTTCATCTTCAGAATTTCGGCACTGATATAACTTAAATAAAACATTGCTATAGAAAATCAATGCCAAAATAGATAGGAAAATAACTGGAAACCAAAGTCTGTACTCAAATGTATAGACTGCTGCACCCGGCAACGTTTTATACACTGGAGTCCATAGAATTCCAAGAATCAAAATAGAATGATAAATACAAATCGGAGATGCAATTCGCATTCCAAGAATCAACAGCAGTCCATAATCCACCAAGGCAAACCAGAAATTACCAAACCCATCCAATGTTCCATCAATCAGATAGATGGTCTCTACGATGCATACAAATGCAACCGTTGCCTGAAGAATATAGAGGATACTCTTCACACGCTTTCGAATCAGTGGTTCCAGTATCATAATCAGTGCAGCCAAAGTACCGGCAATCGCATGGCCAAAACTGCCTTCTACATAATTGTAAATGTCTGTTAAAGCAAATAGGATGCCGCCGAAAACGGATACCACATCAATAATCTCTTCGTCAACACCCTCTTGCTTTTCATATTCATATACATCACGAAGCTTCTCTCGAAAAGTTCGTGCCAAATTATTATCTTTCTCGCCCTTTATCATTTCGTAACCAACCTAACAAAATTTTCGGATTTACTTTTCGGCTACGATATTCATAACCTCATCCGCAAAGTCTGCAATCTGCTCCGGCAAGTTTGTTCCCGTCAAAATCACGCTTGTAAATAAAGACCTCGCCTTTAATACATTTAACAGTTCTTCTTCCGTTGCCATCCCCTCTTCCACAACGCCGAGAACTTCATCCAATACGAGTAAATCGCATTCCTCCGTAACCAAAGCCTTTTTTGCAAAATTAAGTCCATTTATAATATTCTGCTTCTCTTCTCTCTTCTGCTCTTCTGAGAGATCCTGAAAGCATTCCTGACATCTTTCAAATCGGAAGATCTTCACTTCCGGTTCCAATCGTGCAATAAAATCGATATTGTTCTGCTCCTTCATAAACTGAACAATATACACGCGCTTACCATTTCCAGCGCAACGGATTGCATTTCCCAATGCAGCCGAACTTTTACCCTGTCCGTTACCATAGTATACCTGTAACTTACCTTGTTCCATTTCGTCCTCCATAAAACCTGCAGTCCATGTAATATAAGCTTCTTAAACTTTTCACACTATATCATAACTGCATCGCTTTATCAAATCAAAATCCCCCATAAAACGTTCATTTTCCGTCAAGTTTATTTTCTTTTCATAAGTAAATCTATTGTAATCGCTCCAAAATATGATAAAATAGGTCAGTTGATTGTAACTAATTTTGAATGAATAATATGAAAGAAGGTTCATAATGAATATTTCAAGAGATGATGTACGTAATGTTGCCATTATCGCGCACGTTGATCACGGTAAAACAACTTTGGTCGATGAGCTCCTGAAACAGTCCGGTGTATTCCGTGACAACCAGGACGTCGTTGAGCGTGTTATGGATTCAAATGATATTGAAAGAGAACGTGGTATCACAATCCTTTCCAAAAATACAGCTGTAACATATGGTGGAGTTAAGATTAATATTATTGACACTCCAGGACATGCTGATTTCGGTGGTGAAGTAGAACGAGTTCTCAAGATGGTAGACGGTGTAATCCTCGTAGTAGATGCGTTCGAAGGTGCTATGCCTCAGACAAAGTTCGTTCTTAGCAAGGCTCTTGCACTCGATCTTCCTGTTATTGTATGTATCAATAAGATTGACCGTCCAGAAGCAAGACCTGACGAAGTTATCGATGAAGTACTCGAGCTCTTCATGGACTTAGATGCGTCTGATGAACAGCTGGATTGCCCATTCATCTTCGCTTCTGCAAAGAATGGTTATGCTATGAAGGAACAGGGTGACGAACCTAAGGATATGAAGCCTCTGTTCGAAACTATCCTTGACTATATCCCTGCACCAACAGGTGATCCGGAAGCCAATACACAGATGCTCGTTTCTACCATCGATTACAACGAATTCGTTGGACGTATCGGTGTAGGTAAGGTATCTAACGGTAGCTTAAAGCTAAACCAGGAAGCTGTTGTTGTGAACCACCATGATCCAGACAAGCAGAGCAAGGTACGTATTACAAAGCTCTATGAATATGATGGTTTAAATAAGGTAGAAGTTACAGAGGCTGGCATCGGTTCAATCGTAGCAATCTCTGGTATCGCTGACCTCCACATTGGAGATACCATCTGCGGACCAGAAGCTCCAGAAGCTATCCCATTCCAGAAGATTTCTGAGCCTACCATTGCCATGGACTTTATCGTTAATGACTCTCCACTTGCAGGCCAGGAAGGTAAGTTCGTAACATCTCGTCATATCCGTGACAGATTATTTAAAGAATTAAATACAGACGTTTCTCTTCGTGTCGAAGAAACAGAAGATGCGGATCGTTTCAAGGTATCCGGACGTGGTGAGCTCCACTTATCCGTACTGATTGAAAACATGCGTCGTGAAGGATACGAATTTGCCGTATCCAAGGCAGAAGTTCTCTATAAAAAGGATGAAAATGGTAAGACTCTAGAACCTATGGAAAGAGCTTACATCGATGTACCTGATGAATTCTCCGGTGCGGTTATTCAGAAGCTTGCAACTCGTAAGGGTGAACTTCAGAATATGACTCCTATCGCTGGAAATTACACACGTATCGAATTCAAGATCCCATCTCGTGGTCTTATTGGTTACAGAGGTGACTTCATGACAGATACCAAGGGTAACGGTATCATCAATACTGTTTTTGATGGTTATGAAGAATACAAGGGCGATATCGCATATCGTGCTCAGGGATCTCTGATTGCCTTCGAAACAGGAGAATCTGTTGCATACGGACTTTTCTCTGCACAGGAACGTGGTACACTCTTCATCGGTGCCGGCGAAAAGGTATACTCCGGAATGGTTATCGGACAGTGCAGCCGTCAGGAAGATATCGAACTTAATGTATGTAAGAAGAAGCATCTTACAAATACTCGTTCTTCTTCTGCAGATGAAGCACTTACTCTTGTTCCACCTAAGATTCTTTCTCTGGAACAGGCTATCGACTTCATCGATACAGATGAGCTTCTCGAAGTAACTCCAGAAAGCTTACGAATCCGTAAGAGAATTCTTGATCCACTTCAGAGAAAGAGAGCATCTATCAGAAAGAAATAATTCCGATTGTATTTGCTTTTAAATTTAAAAAGAGTTTGGAAATGTAAAATCACATTTCCAAACTCTTTTTTTATTTGGTACTAGGTTTCAGATGCCCCGCTTCCATCTCATACACCTTGTCACATAATTTTTCGATGTCTTCCTCATTATGGCTGGTGAGGAGAATGGTTGTCCCTCTCCTTCTGTAACTAAGAAGCAGATTACGCATTGCTCTCACTCCATCATTATCAAGCCCATTAAAAGGTTCATCCAAAATCAGGACATTGGGATTTTCCATCAAAGCTTGTGCTATAGCAAGTCTTTGTCTCATTCCAAGCGAATAATTACGCACCGGCTTTTTGCTCATGTAGGAAAGTCCAACATCATCCATGATTCCAATAATCTCTCTTCTTCCTATTTTGCCTCTTACCTCTGCCAAATATTCCAGATTCTTGATTCCAGACATATTCTCAAGAAATCCCGGCGTCTCAATAATCGCACCGATTGATTTTGGAATCTTATTCGATTTCGAGTTATACTCTATTCCATCTATTTCAATCGTTCCCTCTGAGATTTTCATCAACCCACAAACCATCTTTAAGAGAACCGTCTTCCCGCTTCCATTTCTACCAACAAGCCCAACGATGGAACCCTTCTCGACCTGCAAGTTAATATCTCGAATTAATACCGTTCCATCTTTTGTACGCTTTGTCACATTATCAATCTTAATCATTGTCTCCATGCGTTTTTCACCTCCTCACATAAGTCCATTTTTCTTCGAAATCCAATAATCGAAATCAGCACCAATCCGATTAAAAGGATTATGAAAGACAACTCCATATAAGAAACCGATGGATAATGTAACCGCACCTCTCGATTCCATAATCCAATGTCCATCCATGTCGCCGGTGAAAAATAGGAAATGACATAGAGATTGGAGAAATTACACTGAAAAAACGGTAAGATTCCAATCAATCCTCCGAGGATTCCCCCGTGAATATATCTGGCATTCATATTTACAGCAAAAATCAAGAGTCCAACCACAGTTGAAACCAGAATCGCAATACCCATCGACATAAGCATCGCTTGTAGTGGGGTATACATCACTATGAGATGATAATCCAATCCTATATATTTATTTCCCATCACTTCTGCTGCATTCGTTGAGGCCAGTGTCGTCAAAACTTTTCCCCATTCATCCGTTAAATCTATCCGCTTAACGAGCATAAGAACTGTCAGTAAAACAACCAAGAGGACATAGATAATCGAAGAAAAGACGATATAGAGGATTCTCGAAATAAACCATTCCCGCTTTCCGGATCTCATGATTTCAAAGACACTGATCCCCTCGAAAAATGGTGCATCACAAAAGAGCATCACCGCACCTAAGACAAAGATCAACTGGATATAATTCTGCTGCATCAAAAATGGAAATACCCACGGACTTGTCCTCACGTCTACCAGTTCCGAAAATCCACTAATATTTCCAACAATTTGCGACATCAATACCGCATTAAGCATCAAAATCACAATGATTCTCCCAGATAGAAAATTATTCCAAATCTGCACCCTGATTCTCTTCAACATCTTAAACATTTTCCACCTCTTCAAGTCCTCTTCTATAAAATAGTCCACCTATAATCATGCTACCTAACAAGAAGTAACAAAGATTAAACAACATATAAGTTGGCACAGAATTCAAAAATGCAAATCCGAAGTCACGTTTCAATGTCCAGCATAACCACTCTGGCAACTGTAAGGTACCACTCAAATAATTCCATAAATAAAAAAATATGACCGGGCTAACCAATATGACATAGGTATTGGAACTATACAGTGAAACAAACAATGCAACTACAGACATAAAGGCATATAATCCCACTTCCGGTAATACAACAAGTATAAATAGAAATGGTGATTCCCCCAACGCCGCTGCATAAGGGAAATCGATTAGTAACTGGTTTATAAACTCTGTATCTTCTGGAAATAATGGAAATTGAAGCGACAATACGATAAGTAAGAGCACATATCCTAACAGACATGCCAGAAATGTCACTGCCCACGTCACAATAATCTTGGCGCATAGATAATCTCTCTTACCTTCATAGATAATATGGTCCTTCATTGCTCCGCTATTTCTCTCTACATTAAATTGCAAAGCCGATGGCAACGCGCAAATAAACAATAGAAGAATCGAAATGCCACCGAGTAAATGGCGATTCATCCATAAATATAATACGGAGCAGATATCCGTCCCTTCCAGTAATCGAATCTCATCCGTGAGGTTCAAATACATAATCGAACACACCCCTAATATTGAGATCCAGAATTTATAGGAATATATAGACTTCTTCCATTCCAATTTTATTATCCTTAACAAATCAATTCCTTCCCTGACTGTGCGTCAAATAAGTATTCTATATTGCCTTCCTCTTCATCATCACTTTGCAATGTGATCTTCCATACCGGTATCAATTCGAATTTATTTTCCTTAATATCTATAAGACTTGGATAATATTCAAGATTCTCCGACATCACTCGATAATTCGATGTAAGAATCTGTGAATCCATCTTTTCTTTTAATGATGACAGGATATTTTCTCCATCTATGACATCCACGGATTCTCCATCATCCGTTGTCGCATAGCGATTCGCTGCATCTAAATAGGCAATACCATCTGCATTATAGAAAACTACAATCTTTCCACCATTACACGCACTGTCATCTGAAGCCACATACCCTTCTGGTTCCATATCTATATCATCGATTTTCGATGTAAAAATCAGTTCATAACAATCTCCCAATGCCTGCCACTGTTCATCCGATAACGATTCATTTCCAAATCCTTCTTCTGCAGCATCTTCTTCCACTTTCTTATGATATTCCAATGGCAACGCATAGCTCTCATAACAAGTCAGAGAATCCATCCCCATTTTCTTTAATACACTTTCTGCATCTTTAATCGCCGTTTCTCTATCACAAAATGTCAAATCATCATCGCTCACATAATCTGCGTAGTAGGAATCATAACTATGATAATAATCCGCATTCTTCGTTTGAATAAACATGGATGTACTAACACCACTTGAAATAGTGAAGTTTATATCTCCTGCCTGATATACGCCATATTCCTCAGATATCACTTCTAATTGATTCTCATCAACTCCAAAAGTTTCTACAACATCAGCTTTATCATAATCTACCACTTCTGCACTATATACTTTCACATCCGTTGGGATGTCATCTTCAATTTCAAAACTATCATCCAGTGTGACATTATCACACAACTGCTTATCCTCTAACACTTTTCCTACCGATTTCTCATCAGAACCAGCTTTCGACGTACCACATCCTATTTGGAGGAGCATCGTCCCTGTTAAAATTGCAAGTAAAACTCTCTTTTTGTTCATTACAAATTCCTCTCCCTTCTACAAATAAAGGGGCCGAAGCCCCTTTATCATTAATGACAAATAAAACTTACCACAACCTC
The DNA here is from genome assembly GCA_000702525.1 of Lachnospiraceae bacterium AC2012. GTDB lineage: Bacteria > Bacillota > Clostridia > Lachnospirales > Lachnospiraceae > FD2005. The sequence goes on along the minus strand of JNIN01000001.1, from coordinate 70,580 downwards.
AAATTGATTTTCCAAAAAATGTCCCCAACAACATTTTTTTGTCCCGAAATGCACATATTGAATTGAATCCGTAATACCACAGTGCTAAACTAGTACTATACTTGTATTGGTTGAGGGACAATAATGACACTTTTAGATTATACTTGGGAATTTATCATAAACTTTTTGGAATCACTTTTTGTTATCTTTTTTATGGATAACAAAATGACTTTAAAATTATATAAATCTTGTGCTTTTACTTACTCCCTCAAGATATCTTTTGTAGTAATATCTGCACTTCAAACCTCTATTTTTAATTATTATCAAATAAGTTATCAAATTAATTTTTTATTTGTATTCCTTTTATTATTTTTATATTCACTTTTATTTTATAATGCTACTATTACATCTAAATTATTTTTTTCTACAATATACTTATCGATTATACTTGCATCTGATACTATTGCATCGAATCTTTTTTGCACGTTTTTTCATCTTTCTATGAATGATTTATTAGCCGGTGAATCCCTGCGAATCCCCGCCACCATCATTTATATTGGAAGTATCAGTATCTTTGTATTTATTTCTCATTTTATTAAATGGGATGTTTTTGTGATGTCCCCTATTGAAGCAATCAGCTATATCATCATAAGCATAAGTGGTTTTTATTCTATTTCATGGCTTGCTAGTGTAAGTATCAAATCATATTCCAAATTTCATGATATTGTTTTTTCAAATGAACTTACCAATATTTCTTCTTTTTACACCATTTTATTCTTAATCCTCTTGGGATATATCTATAAATTAAATAGTACAAAAGAAAAAAATAAGAAACTAAATGAAGAAAAACACCAATTACTTCTCGAAGAAGCGGAATACAAAAATCTAATGAAATTAACTAAATCCCTTCGTATTCTAAAACACGATTTGCGACACCACTTATCGACAATTCAATTACTTGCACAAAAGAATAATTTCGCTGAACTAAATGAATATATACAAAATTATATTGGTAGCTTCGATGAGTCTCACCAGATAATATCCACAGGAAATGCTGCCATTGATGGCGTACTATCCACAAATATCACCGAGGCTCTAAATAAGGGAATCGCTGTCGACTATACGCTATCCGTTCCGCATTCATTTTCCCTTGATCCGATACTTACATCATCGCTTCTTGGAAATCTATGGACAAATGCAATCACAGCATGTGAGAACCTGAAAAAGTCCTTTCCAGAAGGAAACACATATATCAACTTTTATATGCGTCCCGTTGAAAACATGTTTCTAATTAGCATTGAAAATAGCTACGATGGCAATATACGAAAAAATAAAAAGGGACAATACCTCTCTTTAAAGCGAAAAGATTCTATTGGAATTGGATTGAAAAGAATCCACGAAATTGTTGAAAACAATGATGGAATCATCGACATCGATGACGATAATCATAAATTTTATGTACATATTATGTTTCCACTGGAGGATCCTACCTATGAAAATTGTAATACTAGAAGATAACAAAATAGAATTAGAAGAGATTAAGAAAGCAATTAATATCTGGTCGTTTGATCAAGATATTCATACAACCATCTCGGCTTACAGTTCTGGCGAAGAATACTTCCATCAAAATCAATCTTTTGATTATGATACAGACTTATTCCTACTCGATATCGAAATGGGAGATATCAACGGCATCACAGTCGCCGAGAAGCTCCGCTCCATGGATTACAGAGGCTATATCATATTTCTAACAGCGAATAGGGAGTATGTTTTTGAAGGCTATAATGTTCATGCGTTTCATTTTCTCACAAAGCCATTAAATAAAGGATTATTTTTCAAATGCCTGAGCGAGATTCAAAACCGAAAAGGTCCTGAATGTTATATCCTCCATGACAAGTCAGACAGTATCCCTATCTGCTATAGCGATATCATCTGCTTCTCATCCGACCGACATTATACTAAGATTACAACACTTGATGCGACACACACTGAACGAACCGACCTAAATAAAATCATCAACAAACTGCCGAAACAGTTCGTACAAATACATCGTTCCCATATTATCAATTTGGACTGTCTTGTAAGTTTTAAAAATGGGGAAGTTCACCTTCGCAATAACATCATAATCCCTGTAGGTCGATCTTACCTGGATGATTTTAAAATAAAGTACTTACGATATGTAACTAGATTTGAACGAAATGAGGAAAAGACTAATGGAGACACTTGCAAAAAGAATCATAAATAAAAACTAACTATACTATTTCTTTCTCCCATTAAATTTATACAACCGTGTAATACATGTTCCAGATACAAAAGGCGCAATAATACTTAATGCTCTACAAAAAACATACCATCCTGCTTTATCTCCTTCATGCCCTGGCAATATCACAAACAGTACTACACACTCAATTACAAGTGCAACTAAAAGTATTATAATCGTTTTCTTTTTATCATTCATCGATATATGCCTCCCGTTCCCCATATATTAAGACATCATTTCTTTCTAACCTTAAGATACAGCAAACTTATAAGAAAAACAACAGATATAACCCAAATTAAAAAAATCGACCATCAAAAATGATGGTCGATTTTTATCATTTTCTATTTATTTAGTCATGAAGTGGTACTAATTTTTCCTTACCACCCATATATGGCTGAAGAGCCTTTGGAATGTTTACAGAACCGTCTGCATTTAAGTTGTTCTCTAAGAATGCAATTAACATACGTGGAGGAGCAACTACAGTATTGTTCAATGTATTAGCGAAATACTTCTCACCATTCTCACCACGAACACGGATCTTAAGTCTTCTAGCCTGTGCATCACCGAGATTAGAACAGCTACCAACTTCAAAATACTTCTGCTGACGTGGAGACCAAGCTTCTACGTCACAAGACTTCACCTTGAGATCTGCCAAATCACCAGAGCAACACTCCAATGTACGAACTGGAATATCTAAGGATCTAAAGAGATCTACTGTATTCTGCCATAACTTGTTATACCAATCCCAAGCTTCGTCTGGCTTACATACAACAATCATCTCCTGCTTTTCAAACTGGTGAATACGATATACACCACGTTCTTCGATACCATGGGCACCCTTTTCCTTACGGAAGCAAGGGCTATAACTTGTTAAGGTATATGGAAGAGATGCTTCGTCATTTAATGTATCCTTGAACTTACCAATCATAGAATGCTCCGATGTTCCGATTAAGTAGAGGTCCTCCCCTTCAATCTTGTACATCATAGCATCCATTTCATCAAAGCTCATTACGCCATCCACTACGCTGGAACGAATCATGTATGGTGGGATGACATAGGTAAATCCACGGTCGATCATAAAGTCTCTGGCATATGCAAGAACGGATGAATGAAGGCGTGCGATATCGCCCATTAAGTAATAGAAACCATTTCCGGCAACCTTACCTGCTGCATCTAAATCAATACCATTAAAACGTTCCATAATATCTGTATGATATGGTACTTCAAAATCAGGTACAACTGGTTCGCCAAACTTCTCGATTTCAACGTTGCAAGAATCATCTGGGCCGATTGGTACGGATGGATCGATGATATTCGGAATCACCATCATATCCTTCAAAATCTTATCCTGAAGTTCTCTCTCTTTTTCTTCTAATTCTGCAAGACGCTCTGCATTGGCTGTAACCTGCTTCTTTACTTCTTCTGCTTCTTCACGCTTACCTTCCTTCATAAGAACACCAATCTGCTTGGAAATCTTATTACGGTTTGCACGAAGTTCATCTGCTTCCTGCTGTGCAGCACGAGCTTCTTTATCTAATGCAATCACTTCATCAACAAGTGGTAATTTGTGCTCCTGGAATTTCTTCTTGATGTTTTCTTTTACAACATCTGGATTTTCTCTTAAAAACTTAATATCAATCATGATTGTTCCTCCGTTAACATACTTTCATAATTATACCTATGCCCCCACAGAAATGCAAGATGCAGTGACAATACCGGTTCCTCTCTCCCCTGCGGGGGCGCTCCGGTGTCAGCGAACTTATTATCACTTCGCTAAGTAGAATTTCGAAGTTCGCCTATAGAAATAAGCACCATGCGTAATTTCAATCCGTTTCAAGTACGCATTCGTGCTGCCGTCCATGGCAGCACGTGCTTATTTCTATATATGCTCACTTCGATTCTACTAAGCTTAGGATATGCGTTCGCTGACACCGGAGCGCCCCCGCAGGGGAGAGAGGAACCGGAAAGCCAAGAACTGCAAAAGACGCACCCGAAGGTGCGCCTTTCCACAGAATTTTATTCTCGACGGAGGGCGTCGATTGGACTAAGCTTAGAAGCCTGATTTGCAGGCATCGCTCCAAATAAAACTCCAATTCCCATAGAGAAAATTACAGAGATGATAATCCATGGTACACTTATTGCAAATTCCAATCCTGTTACAACAGATATTCCCTTAGCTAGAAGTGTTCCAAGAACAATTCCTAAAATACCGCCAAGCAATGTCAGCACCGCTGACTCTGTTAGAAACTGTGCCAGGATGGTACGTCTCTTCGCTCCCAGTGCTTTCTTTAAACCGATTTCTGATGTTCTCTCCGTTACGGATACCAACATGATATTCATAACACCGATACCACCAACCAGGAGTGACAAACTTGCGATACCAACGAGCATCATCTGAATCGCATTGGTTAAGGTCTTCAGTTCATCCGCACCGTCATTCGATTCATTTCCATAGGAATAAGTATCACTCGTAAGATACATATTAATATCGGAAGATGCTTCTTCCGCTACGGAATTCATAAGTTCGGTGCTTGCCACCTTGATACCAACGGTTTCCGGCTCATCATACTGGTAGATGATTGGCCAGCAGCTTTTCGGAATATAGACATTTCCCATGCCTGTTCCTGAATACGCCTGATTATAGTAATCATTGATATTCTCATATTCCTCCTCTTCTTCTGCATTGGCCGATTTCACAACACCAATAATCACAAATGGCTCGGAATTGATCTCAATCGCTTCTCCAACAGCGTCATCATTTCCAAATAATTTATCTGCTGCTGTCGTATCAATCACGGCAAGTTTCTGTCCGCCATAAAAGTCTTCTTCGCTGAAGTTACGGCCTTCTGTTGTCGTGAATTCCATGGTACTCATGAAGTTCTCTTCTACACCATTCACACGTCCATTCGAAAGCGCCTGATCCCCGCGATAAACGCCCTCGTATGCCATTCTTGTATTGTATCTTGTCACACTGATGACGCCATCGATTTGGCTAATCGTATCTATCACGCTATCAGAAACTGTTGGAACCCCTTCGGGCAATCCCATATCGTATTCATAGCTCCAACCGTCCTGCATCAACGTCACATTTACCACGTTATTTCCTGCACCAATCAAACTCTTCTGGAGCTTTCGATTCGTTCCTTCTACAATCGATACGATTGCGATAATGGATGCGATACCGATAATTACACCGAGCATTGTCAGGATGGAGCGAAGTTTATGTGACCAGATTCCGCGCAGGGCTAATCTTATATTTTCAAGCATTTCTCCACCCCCTTAGAATAATCCCATCTGCTCAAAAACAGATGCTTTTGTTGTTGTCTTGATACCTACTTTTCCCTTCGTTCCCCATGGGAAAGCAATCATATCATCATTGGATAATCCGCTCACAACCTGCACATATTCTGAATCGCTGGTTGGTAATGTCGTAACTTCCTGCTTCTTCAGGCGTCCATGTCCATCGTCGATCAGAACATACTGATTGCCATCCTCATCGGTTCGTACATAAACACCCATGATACAGATGGTATTATCAAAATCCACGTCGACATTCAAGGAAATGCTTACGCCCTCGCCAACACTAAATCCATCAGCCTCTGTAAGCACTGCTGTGTATGGATAGAACGAAACATTTTTATTACCGTCTGTCCATGTATCTGCATTTTCATCCGGATATGGAGAAATCGTCGTAATGGTCGCATCGGAAAAAGATCCTGACATATATCCATTCACGCTAATTTCATCTCCAACATTGATTTCTCCCAGCTGAAATTCTGTAAGATATCCACTGACAGCCATTCCGCTCTGACTGGTAATCGACAGAAATGCGGAGCCATCGGTTGGTGGATTATCCGGATCCCCAATCGTCTGAACCGTACCGTCCATTGATGCCGTTACGGTCGCATTGGCAAGCTTCACCTGTGCTGCATTCAGCTTGGCATTGGCGGAATTCACGCCGTCCGTTGCACGCTGTACCGCAATGGTCTGCTCCTGTACTTTCTTATCCTTCTCTGCCTGCGTATATTTCACTGTGGTATCTTCCTCCGGAAGGTCGATTTCCGGATAAAATTCACTCTTTGAAATCACAGACCAATAACTACTATCATCCACAGCGATAAAATCGCTGCCGTTAATCGTCCAACTAGCGATCAATTCGCCAAATGTAACATTTCCATCGCGAATCTCAAGCACCACATGGGTATCGTCCATAACCCAGGTATTAATCTCTTCACCTGTTACGAGTGTTTCCTCCGTGCAGAGATACTTGTATGGATTTTCTGCCGTTCCATCACCTTCATATGCTGCTGGCAATTTCTGCGCATCAGACATCTGAAACTCCTGTGGCTGCGGATTCTTCTCTTCTTCGGTAACAGGAACAATCGCGTTGTATTTTTCCAATCTGGTCTTCTCATTTGCAAGTGTATTCTGCGCTGCCTCTACCCCAAGCGTTGCCTCATCCACGGCACTCTGAAGTGCCTGTGTGTCATACTGAAAGAGCTGGTCACCCTTAACCACACTATCGCCCTTTGACACATAAACTTCGGCGATCTTTTCACCGGACGTCAAATAGATATTCTGCGTCGCATCGTCGGAAATGTTACCCTCGTAGGATGCTCCAGACATCGCATACGGGTAATTCATTGCAGAAACCAGTTCCACATAGGCCTTCGTCTGATTATATTTATAATTTGCAACTATCACACCAAGTACCAGAACGATAATCAATACAATGATCAGTCCTGCTTTTAAGCCCTTCTTCTGTTCGCTGTTTTTCTTATGCTTCTTATTCTTATTAAACATGAGCCACCTCCTTGGAACCATCCGCTTCCAGGATGACTGGTTCACCGTTCTCGTCTAATACATACTTGCCTTCGCCAATCACACCATCGATAATATGCATCACGCGCTTTGCATGATTTGCAATACCGGCGTCATGTGTAATCATTACAATCGTTACGCCCTCTTCATTTAACTGATGGAAAAGGTCCATAACGTCTCGTCCGGATTTCTGGTCCAATGCACCTGTCGGCTCATCGGCCAGTAAGACATCCGGTGAATTTACGAGTGCTCTCGCAATTGCCACCCTCTGCTTCTGTCCACCGGACAACTGATTCGGATAGAAGTTCATTCGTTCTCCCAATCCAACTCGCTTCAACGCCTTCTCCGCGATTGCCTTTCTCTCACTTCTCGGTGTGTTGGAAAAGGACAGTGGCAGCATCACATTTTGAAGTGCTGTCTCACCCGGCAACAACTGGAAATTCTGAAATACAAATCCTATTCTCTCACATCGAATCTCGGATAATTTATTATCAGACTGCGCCAGGATATCCACGCCATCCAGATGATAGGAACCGCTCGTCGGTAAATCCAAGCAACCGATGATATTCATCAATGTAGATTTACCCGATCCGGAAGGTCCCATAATGGCAACGTACTCTCCCCGATCAACGGAAAACGAAACATTTTTCAAAACCGGAACGGGGATCTCATCCTGCTGATAGTCCTTGTAGATGGATTCTAATTCTAAAATCACTACTCGCTCACCTCCTCGGAGGCACCTTCTGTCATGTCATCTCCCTCGAGGTATCCTTCATCGCCCAGTTCTTCGCCTTCTACATATTCCCCGTCGATCTCCTCATAAGATTCGTCTTCCATCATATACATAGAAGCGTCTACATCCGGCTCCAGATAAACATGCTGTCCAAGAAGAAGTCCTGTCGCATCGTCGAGTGCAACATAGAAATAATACTTCGTGGTCTGCTCGGAACCAGATCCCATATCTCCATAATAATAATTATTCGCATTATTTTCCTGCGCTTTATTCTCTGTATCAATCTTGGAAATGGTACCGGTCCAAACCTGATCATCCACTCTGGAATGAATCGTGACTGTCTGTCCTTCAGAAAGCATACCGACATTCATCTCATCAACGGTTCCCTTGACCTGATAATTGCCTGTTGCAAGAATTGTGATATATGCGCCTTCTGTTGCATTCATAGAAGCGATGGATTTTACCACACCATCGATGGTAGAATTCACAGTTGCTTCATCAATACTTGTCTGAATGCTATCGATCTCTGCCTGCTTTGTCTTCTGGCTAAGCTGTGCCTGCTTTAATGAGGTATTTAATTCATTAATCTGCATCTGATAGTCTGGTTTCAAGCTGGCATCTGCAGCATTCATCTCATTTGTAAGATTTGTAATCTGTGTATTGTAATCTGTAATATCTGTTCCAAGACTCTGTAACTCAATCTTCGCCTGCTCTAACTGCAGTGTGAGTTCATCTGTCTTATAGCTAAAGAGCGCCTGACCAGTAGTTACTTCGTCGCCAACTTTAACGTATACCTGATCAATGTCTTTGCTGGAATCTCTTTGCACCTCAAGCGTCTGCTGCGCCTCTACCACACCACTGTAGTAGCTTGGCTCAAATTCATAACTTACATCACCATAAACATATTCGTCATAGCTTTCTTTACGGTTGAACAACACTGCGGCTACAATTGCAATCACAACTACCAGTGCCACAACGATTCCAATGATGATTTTCCCCTTCTTACCTATTTTCTTTCCATTTTGTTTCATTTTGCACATCCCTCCAATCCTGTACATGCCGGGCGGTGAGGAGCCCCTATGCTATGTTCGAGTTTCGTTCTTTCGCATAGGGGAGTTTGTACCCGGCGTTTCCAGTAAGTGCGTATTTTTACGTGTTCTACTTGTTGTAGTACACATATTTATAATATTATTCTTCTCGTACACTGTCAACATAATTTGGGTAGTATTCTACTTATTTTTGGACAAAAAAAGACCCGATTCACATAGATTTGATAAGATCATTCAACTTCTTATCAAACATGCAAATCTGGTCTTTGCCGCTATTTTAGAATTTACCGCTATTCTAGAATTCACTGCTATTCTAGACTTTTCCGTTGTCCTAGAATTCGCCGCTAAGTGGATATTTCTCTGTTAATCCAGCGATGATGGCTCTTGCCTTCTCAATGCCAGCTTCTCTTTCCTTGATAACTGTTGCAATCGCTTCTGCCACCTGATCGAAATCTTCTTCCTTCAGTCCTCTTGTTGTAGCCGCTGGTGTTCCAAGTCGAATACCGGAAGTTACAAATGGGCTCTGTGGATCATTTGGAATGGTATTCTTATTTGCTGTAATATGTGCAGCATCTAACCATTTCTCCACTTCTTTTCCTGTCAATTCATATGGTGTCAAATCCACAAGCATCAAGTGATTATCCGTTCCGCCGGATACAATCTTGATATCACGTGACATAAGTCCGTTCGCCAGAGCCTGTGCATTTCTAATAATCTGCTCTGCATATTCTTTGAACTCTGGGGAGAGTGCTTCCTTGTAGCAAACAGCCTTGCCTGCAATCACATGCATCAGCGGTCCGCCCTGGATTCCTGGGAAAACAGCCTTGTTGAAGTTATACTTCTTGTTCGCCTCTTCTGTCGCCATAATCATACCACCACGTGGTCCACGAAGTGTCTTATGCGTTGTCGTTGTCACGATATCTGCATATGGAATTGGGCTCTGGTGAAGACCTGCCGCAACGAGACCAGCGATATGTGCCATATCCACGAAAAGCACTGCGCCTACCTCATCACAAATTTCTCTAAATCGCTTGAAATCAATAGCTCTACAGTATGCGGATGCACCTGCAATAATCATCTTTGGCTTGCATTCCTTCGCAATTCTCTCTACTTCATCATAATCGATAAAGCCTTCATCATTTACACCATAAGGAACCACGTTGAAATAGTTTCCTGAGAAATTCGCAGGTGAACCATGTGTTAAATGTCCGCCGTGATCAAGGCTCATACCCATATAGGTATCTCCCGGCTGAAGTACTGCCATCTCAACTGCCATATTTGCCTGCGCACCGGAATGTGGCTGCACATTCACATATTCGCATCCGAAGAGCTCCTTCGCTCTATCACGTGCTAAATCTTCTATTACATCTACGCATTCACATCCGCCGTAATATCTCTTTCCCGGATAACCTTCTGCATATTTATTTGTAAGGATGGAACCCATTACAGACATAACAGCTGGACTAACCCAGTTTTCAGAAGCGATTAATTCGATATGATCCTTCTGTCTATCAAATTCTGCTCGAATGGCATCAGCGATTTCCGGATCTTGTTTCTTAACAACGTCAAATGTGTACATAGCAAACTCCTTTTCTAAACCAACCAATAAATCACAATCTGTGCGTTTGTTAGAGTCATTTTTCACGCACAAATTACCTATATATTAGCAGTGGATGTCATGTTTTACAACATCTTGGGTTATAAGATTTTCTTATGTTATTTCGCATTTCAGATAATGAACCACTAACCCCGTCCCCAATGGACCAAAAAAGGCGTTAACGAGTTTCCTCGTTAACGCCTTTTTAACATTTTTCTACTTTGTTTTCTTTGCCTTCTTAGAAGTCTTCTTTGAAGTCTTTACTCGAGACTTGATATGCAACTTCATTAAGAACCAAAGTTCTGTTGCAAGACAAATAGAAGAATATGTACCAACAAGCACACCAACTAACAGTGGGAATGCGAATTCACGGATAGAAGATACACCGAGAATTAAAAGCATAAGTACTGTTACTGCTGTTGTAAATGATGTACTAATAGATCTTGATAATGTCTGAGAAATGGAACGGTCAGCAACCTCGATCAGAGATGCTTCGTCCTGATTCTTAAGACCTACCAGATTTTCACGGATACGGTCAAAGATGACAATGGTATCGTTGACGGAGTAACCGATTACGGTAAGCATACATGCAATAAATGCAGAACCAACAGAGATTCTAGCAAGTGCATATACAGAAAGTACAACTAAAACGTCATGAATAAGAGCAATAATTGCAGCTGATGCAAATCGAATATCCTTGAATCTAAACCAGATGTAAAGAAGCATAAAGAGTGCTGCTACTACAACGGCAATCAAGGAATCTCTACGCATCTCAGAACCAATTGTTGAACTGATATTCTGAGAAGTAATATTCGATTCTTCAACACCAAAGTTTTCATTTAACTTTGTATTTAATTCTTCACGCTGATCAAGGTCCAGTGTCTTTGTCTTGAAGATAACGGACTCACCGCCATCCACCTTCTGCACCTGAATATCATTATCACCTGTTACTTCTGAAACGATTGGAACAATTTCAGAATCAATTTCTTCTAATGTATATTCCTGGTCAAATGTTACCGTTGTGGATGTACCACCAAGGAATTCCAAGCTGAAATTCAATGCCTTATCGCCAGTTCCTGCATGGAATCCCATGCTGAAGAATCCTGCAAGAATAACCAGTGCACTTGCTGCAAAGAAGATCTTACGCTTCTCTACAAACTTACGCATCTTATATCCATCTGCATGCTTCATACGTGCATAGAACTTACGATCATGCACGCCAAGTGCATAGAATACATTCATCAGAATTCTTGTAATTACAAGTGCTGTAAACATGGAAATAACAACACCGAGTGCAAGTGTAATTGCGAATCCCTTAACTGTACCAGAACCGATAACACCAAGCACTGCTGCTGCAATCAGAGTTGTGATATTTCCATCGACGATAGCAGATAACGCCTTCTTGAAACCAGTGTCCATTGCATTTGCAACGGTACGACCAGCAATTAATTCTTCTTTGATACGGGCGAAAATGATTACGTTCGCATCAACCGCCATACCAATCGAAAGAATAATACCTGCGATACCCGGAAGTGTTAATGTGATATCAAATGCATTCAGGATACCAAGCATAATTGTTGTATAAAGAAGAAGTGCAAGGGAAGCAACCACACCAGGTACAAGATACATAAACATAAGGAATACCATAACGACTAAAAGTCCAATTCCTGCTGCCATGAAACTTGTTTCCAAAGCGTCGCTACCAAGCTGCGCACCTACAACTTCTGACTGTAATTCTTCCAGTTCCAGATCCAATCCACCGATACGGATGTAAGAAGCAAGATCAGATGCTTCATCATAATCACTCATACCTTCGATTACACACTGACCATCTGTAATCGCACTATTAACCGTTGGAACGGATACAAATTCGCCATCATAATAGATACCGATGGACTGACCAGCTGCTGCAGCCGCTGTTGTTGCAGTAGCAAACTTCTCTGTACCTTCATCGGTAAGAGATAATTCTACAATTGGCTCAGAAGCATTGGTTGTCTGGTTTGTCTGATATGCAGCATTGGCGCTGGCAACATCAGAACCTGTCATGATGACAGAACCATTTTCAACCAAGGTATCTAAATCATAATTTAATACGTAACCACCAGATGTACTATCATACGTATAATTTGTATTTCCATCTGCATCTGTCTGTGCGATAAAATAAATCTGACCTGGTGTTCCAAGTTCTTCTAACATCGCATTGGCATCTGATACACCAGGAATCTCTACTGTGATTCGATTATCACCGACCTGGTAAACAGCCGCTTCTGTCGTTGTTGTGTCATCCCCCAAGTCATTTTCGATACGCTGCTGAAGCTTCATGATGGTATCATCCATGTCTTCCTGACTAGGTGACTCATCTCCTACAACTTCATAAGTAATACTAACACCACCAGCCAGGTCAAGTCCCAGCTTCAAGCTATCATCAGAACCCTTCATCGTAGCTCTGACAACACCCAGGGCGTAGTAACCGAGTAACGCGATGATTACAACATATGCAATCAGGACGGCGATACCCTTGCCCTTTTTCATTCGTTTCATTTTGTCTTTCTCCTTAGCTTTTCTTTTTTACTCCTCAGCATCAAGTTCTGCTTCTGCAGCCTTGATCATGATTGCGCACTCGATACGTTTCTTCTGTAATTCACACCCCAAATCGTATGCATCATTAATGTTGCCATGCGCATTGTAAGAGTTTGCAGCACATCCACCACTACAATAGAATTTTGCGAAGCAGTTTCTGCACTTATCTTTTGAATAAACATTACACTTCTTGAACTGGTCGCGAAGCTCATTGTTTTTCACACCCTCAAAGATGTTACCCATCAGGAAATCCTTCTTACCAACGAACTGGTGGCAAGGATATAAATCACCTGTTGGAGTAACTGCAAGATATTCTGTTCCTGAACCGCAACCGCTCAGTCTCTTGTAAACACAAGGACCACCAGCCAGGTCGATCATGAAGTGGAAGAAGTTGAATTCATTATCCTTCTTATATCTCTTCACCATCTCTGCTGCAAGTTCATCATATTCTGCAAATAATTCTGGAAGATCTTCTTCCTGAAGTGCATATGGTTCTTTTGGATCTGTAACAACCGGTTCCACTGAGATTTCCTTGAAACCAAGATCTGCAAGGTGAAGAACATCCTTGGCAAAATCCTTGTTGTTACGTGTGAAAGTACCACGCACATAGTAATTTGTCTGATTACGACTTTCCGCAAACTTCTGGAACTTTGGCATAACGATATCATAACTTGCTGCACCACTTGGGAAAGGACGCATACGGTTATGTACTTCTGGTCTACCATCGATAGACAGAACGACGTTACCCATTTCCTTATTTGCGAATTCCATAATTTCATCATTCAGACGAACACCATTGGTTGTCAATGTGAAACGGAATTTCTTGTCATGTGTTTTCTCAAGTTCACGTCCATAATTGACGATTCCCTTGACAACTTCCCAATTAAGAAGTGGCTCACCACCGAAGAAATCCACTTCGAGATTTCTACGATTACCGGAATTCTCAACCAAGAAATCCAGTGCCTTCTTACCAACCTCAAGAGACATCAGCTCCTTCGGCATTCCATTGTATGTTCCCTCATCTGCGAAACAATATTCACAAGCAAGGTTACAATCATGAGCGATATGTAAGCAAAGTGCTTTGACTACATTTGGTCTATCTGTAAATTCGTCGATATAAGGTTCGTAAGCATCTTCTACGAAAAGTGCCTGCTGATCCTTCAAATCCTGGATTTCACTATAAGCTTCTTCCATAACGTCGACAGCAATCTCAGGATGTTTTTCCTGCATCGCCTGGATTAATTCCTCTTTTGAAAGTTCCTGGAACTTCTCAATCATGTCATACATGAGATCATCCACTACGTGAATTGCTCCAGAATTGACATCCATAACGATATTATAGCCATTGTTTTTGTACTGATGTATCAAAGTACAACCTCCTAAATCTAGCAACACAAGTGCTTCGTGTTGCGGGTAAAACTTTCCTAATAACGCACAAAACGACCGTACGCAATGCGAACGGTCCTTTTGCGAATAAACATAAATTTAAACGACAAAATTATTTGTCATGTTCACAAGTCTGGTTTCCAACTGTACAGCTAGTCTTGCAAGCAGACTGGCAAGATGTCTGGCATTCTCCACATCCACCTGTTTTAACTGTGTTGCATAACTTCTTTGTATTTAATGTCTTTACATGCTTCATAATACATACTCCTTTTATACTTGATAACTTATAAAAAGTTCCGCAGCTTTATCCAAAAACTGCAATCTAACGAAATTATAGCATAGCGCCTTGAAAATAGGAAGTCTTTTCCGCGCTTTTCTAGTCTTAATCCTCGATAGAAATGGTTACGCTCGCTTCATCGACACACAGATCACATGCCTTATTGCAAACGTACATTTTCTTTAAATACTCTTCCCCGGCAGCATCATTTGGTCCGTAAATAGAGAAGAGGTCTGCCACCTGTTCTACCCCTGCCTGTTCTACAAGTCCCTGGGTATATTCGTCATATCCCTCTTCGTCGAGTTCGATTCCCTCTTCCTTGGCAATCGCTTCAAAAATCATCTCGACTGTCAAATTCGATTCAATGCTGTCCGTAATATTCGACTCGAAATCTTCCAATGTCATACTATAAACCGTGGAAATATAGTCTTCAAGCGATGTTCCATCCGTGATATAAGTCGCGATAAACTTATCTTCGTACTCTTCTAAACGTTTCTCAACCAATCCCTCTGGAAATTCATTCACTTTGCACTCTTCTTGAACCGCATCAATCACTGCCGAACGAATGGCTGACTTCTTGGAAGCCTCATTGGATTCTTCCGCTGTTTCTTTGGCGCCTTCATAAAGTTCGTCAACCGTTTTATAGTCGCTGAAATTCGCTGCTACGATATCATCTGTAATATTATCAAGTGTCACAGCTGTCTCTACATAATTCACGGTAAAAGTAAAGGTCACGGTCTGTCCTGCTAAATCTGTTGCACTATAGTCCTCTGGAAATGTTACTTCAGAATCTACGGTAGTTCCCACTTCCGCACCAACTAATCCATCAGTAAAACCTTCGATATAAGATGTTCCCTGGTCCGCGTCCGCATTTCCAGCGACATCAATATTCACAGAACTAGCAGAACCTCCGTCAAATGCCTCGCCATCCTTCGTTCCGACATAATCCACATTTACGATGGAATCCTCAGAAACAACGGTATCTTCGGTCTGTATATAAGGGACCGTATTTGCAATCAGCTCCTCTTCTGCTGCTAAGATATCATCTTCTGTTGTCTCATAATCCTCAGTAAGTGTCACCTCAAGTCCCTTGTAATCACCGAGTGTCACGTAATCTTCGACATCATAATCGATATCCATACTCGTCTTTGTACCACATGCGCTAAGCATCATCGTTGTTAAAGCTAAAAGCGCCACGACTCTTTTTTTCATCTATTGCTTCCCTCCTGCATTTTCGCCTTGTCACTCCATTATTGTTTGGAATTATCTCTGTTTTTATAATCCTTTTGACGGCGATATGCACCATCTTAACATATACATCTATACCGGCGCAATTCTACTGATTATCCCGTGCCCCGGCGCCCGCTTGTTTTGCCAACTTCGCAGGAATATTATGTTTTTCCATAGGCAAAGAGCGAGCATCAAGCAAGTGTCTTTTGCAGGATGAATATCTCACGCCCTATGTTTTTAAATGGCGGACACATAGGGTTATTCCTTTGGGCTTTTGAGCTCCCTGAAAACTTGGGGACTCAGGTGTCGTTTGTTAAGTAACATCAGAAAAATCTGCGCTCTATGTATCGTCACCGTAGTATATTCGACGTCCTGTCTCAGATACTACTTGCGCCGCCGTCCATGGCGGCGCATGACGATACATAGAGCGCAGATTTTTGATGTTACTAAACGCACTTTATTCGTCCCAAGTTTTCAGGGAGCTCAAAAGCCCAGATGTAACAATTCATGTGTGTCCGCTAATTTAAAAACATAGGGCGTGAGATGTACAGACTTACAAAAGACACTTGAAAATAAAGGATGCGAGCTTTGCCTATGTGAAAAACATAATATTCCTGCGAAGTTGGCAAAACAAGCGGGCGCCGGGGCACGGGATAATTCTATTGCTTTTTCGCTGTTCTGATGGTAAAATCTAGAGGATTGTGTTGGAATCCACTTGGGAAGGTTCCCGCGAAGTTGGATTACACGGATATTTAGGAGGGAACAAAGATATGAGTATATTCACTATTGTGCTTTTAGTTGTTGCCGTAGTTATGATCGGCATCACCGTTGCACTGTATTTCCTGGGAAAGCGCGCAGAAGCAAAGAGAGCTGAGCAGGAAGAACAAATCGCTGCAGCTTCTCAGCAGGTTAGCATGTTAATTATTGACAAGAAAATGATGAAACTGAAAGATTCCGGACTTCCAGAACAGGTTATTGCATCTACACCATGGTATGCAAAGCGTTCTAAGATGCCAATCGTAAAGGCTAAGGTTGGTCCTAAGGTAATGACTTTCATCTGCGACAATGCAATTTTTGCTGATCTTCCAGTAAAGAAGGAAGTAAAGGCTATGATTTCTGGTCTCTATATCACTTCCGCAAAAGTTGCTCATGGTAAAGTAGTTAAGACAGAAGCTAAGAAGAAGGGCTTCCGTGCTTGGTTACTTCGCAAGAACAAAGAATTAAACAATAAATAATAAGACTTACAAAAATAGCGTCAAATCGGAAAATCCGATTTGACGCTATTTCTTTTTCTTTTATTTTGCTGTCATAGTCATCGTATTTCTGGATACTTGTGAACCATTCGCGTACATATCATACGAGATATCCACTTTCACAAAATCCTCCTCCACAACGATTTCCAACTGATCCGTAGAAATCACAAACGTTAATACACCGAGTGGTGTCGAATACGTGCACATCGTATCCTGGCCCGGTTTAAAGTCCATATTGGTCTTCACCGCACCCGTTCTTGTAATATGTACCGATGTGCCACGACGGATACCACCGGTCATAGGCTCTGATCCCATGCGAATTCGCATCGTCGATTTCACGACACCTGCGCCGTCAACATTCTCCTCAAATCGCAGATAGACATCGCCGTCCTTATCGTAGCGGTCTCCCTCTAAAATCTGAGAAATATCCGCAGAATCACCTTCTGCTTCCTGTCTGGATTCAAATTGAATACGTACCTTCTTAGGCATTCTGATTTTGCTCCCTAATTACATCTTTCACTGCAACCATCTGATTTACCAGATGTGTATGCATCACTTTCTTAACAGCTTCTGTATCACGCTTACGAAGTCCCTCGATAATCAGCTTATGCTCATGAATCAACTGATCATAATCCGCATTATCTTTGACATATTCATATCGATAGCGGTACATCTGCTCTCTTAAATTTACAATAATCGCTTCCAGTTTTGGATTATTTGTCGCATCGTAAATCACATTGTGAAATGCTTCGTCTGCCTCAACAATTTCACGTACATTACCCTTAGCGATTTCCTCCTGGAATACTCGTAATTTCATATCTAACTCATCTAACTGCTCTTCTGTAATGCGCTGACATGCAGATATCACAGCCAGATTATCAAGCGCGTCACGAACTTCCAGCACATCTTCCAGATCCTTCTCTGTCATCTGTGCAACCTGTGCGCCGCGTCTTGGAATGGTAATGGCCAATCCCTCTTTCTCAAGCATACGGATGGCCTCACGAATTGGTGTACGGCTCACTCCAAGCTTGGTCGCCAGATGCATTTCCATCAGTCTCTCACCCGGCTTCAGTTCCCCCTTTAAAATTGCATCTCTCAATGTATGAAATACAACATCTCTAAGCGGTAGATATGCATCCATATCTAACTTCAATTCTTCACTCATATCTCTCGCATTCTCCTTTACGTATTACTTGTATACAACGATTAGCTAAACATCGTGGTTCCGTATACAATCTGCGTCAAACCGCTATCCCTCATACGGTTCTTGCAGCGCATCATCGTTTCCTTATCTCGGAAGATACCGAAAACTGTTGGGCCACTTCCCGACATCATGGCACCAATTGCCCCGTCCTCCAGCATCATTTCCTTCAATGTCTGAATTTCTGGATGAAGCGGTATCGTCACATCCTCTAGAACATTACCCATGTGTTCACAGAGGCTATCGATATCGCGTGTTTTAATATCTTCGATCAAAGCATCTATATCCGGATGAACGATGTCATCCTTCGCATCCAAAGCGGTATACACTTCTTTTGTTGATACCGGAAATGGTGGCTTTGCAATCAATACAGGAACCTTTGGTAATGCCGGAAGTCTGGTGAGTTCCTCACCAATCCCCTCTGCCAAAGCAGTTCCTCGCATGATACAGTATGGTATATCTGCGCCTAATACCACACTTTCTTCCATCAATTCCTTCTTGGAAATGCCAAGTCCCTCCATACGGTTAATCCCATAAATCACAGCCGCAGCATCGGTACTTCCACCAGCCATGCCCGCTGCCACCGGAATTCTCTTGGTCAGAGAAATATGAAATCCGTGTTTGATGTCATATTTCTCCATCATGAGTTTCGCTGCGCGAATGCACAGATTTTCCTCATTAATAGGAAGGAATTTCAGGTTACATTCCATCGTCACATCCATGGTATCTCTTGACTCCAAAACGATCGTATCATAGAGATTTACCGTCTGCATAATCATACGCACTTCATGATAACCATCCGGGCGAACCCCAGTTACATCAAGTCCTAGATTAATTTTGCCAAGTGCTTTAAGTGTAAGCTTCTTCATAGTTGCCTCCAACCGAATGTCCTCATCCGTTTATTGTATACAAAAGACATTGTAACATAAAAAGGAGTAAAATTGTACAGATTTAAGTACTTTATTATCCACTGGGCATATTTTGTGAACACTTACTTATCTCCACCATAGCTGGAGGGTCATTTGGGCATATAGCAGGGTTTTCATCACCCCTCCACCATGTCGGTTTTCCGATTTGGGCATATAAGCTTGTTTTCGCTTCCTCTCCACCATGTACCCCCTTTTATTTTGGAAATATATTCACTTTTTGGACATGCCTCCACCATCGGCGGGCATATAGACATTTTTATTTCAGGCCTCCACCACCTAGTTGGGCATATAAAGAAGATTTTGATTTTCCTCCACCATAGCCAATGGTGGAGGGGGTGAAGAGATATGCGCTATATGCCCAAATTCGAGAATTTAAGAAGAATTGTCATGGTGGAGGCGATGCAAAAATATGGCTCCATGCCCAAACTTGCTTTGACTTGGGCATATAGGAGTCTTTTCGAGTTGCCTCCACCATGTTTATGTCATATGCAGGGATTTGTTGTGTGCGAAGCACAGAATTTCATTTCTGGCTTGATTACTTGTAAATCATGGTGCGAGCTTAGCTGTCAAGGGCGAGCCGCAAGCGGTGCGAAGCACCCTTGACAGCAAGCTCGCCCATGATAGCGTGGTGATCAAGTAGAAATGGAAAAGAAAAGTGATAGGTAGTCACTAGTTTTTAATGATTTGTTGTGATATAGGCTACTATCCGCTGGGCATATTTTGTGAACACTTACTTGTCTCCACCATGGCTGGATGGTCATTTGGGCATATGACAGTTTTTTTAGTTTCCTCTCCACCATGTACCCCCTTTTATTTTGGAAATATATTCACTTTTTGAACATGCCTCCACCATCGGCGGGCATATAGACATTTTTATTTCAGGCCTCCACCACCTAGTTGGGCATATTAGGAAGATTTTGATTTTCCTCCACCATGCTCTATGGTGGAGGGATGAAGAGATATGCACTATATGCCCAAATTCGAGAGTTTAAGAAGAATTGTCATGGTGCTTTATATTTATTTAATGTATTTTTTTGTACTAATTCCACCGAAACAGTTACATTTTCTACAGAAACGTCCGATAATAGAATTGAATCATAATCTGGCACGGAAGCCATGTAGTTTTTATATCACAAGGAGGTAGCGTTATGGATGTGAATTCAATTAGTAACGTCACGCAAGCTTATTCCGCAGATGCTGCGAAGAAAGCTGCAAGTGAAAAAACAGATGTCGCCAAGGAGACTGCGGCAAAGAAATCCAATTTTAGCAACACAGCTGCCGTTTACGAGAAATCTAAGGGCAGTACAGATACGGTAAAGAATAATAAAGCAGACCGGTCTGCTATCGTCGCACAGATGAAGGCCGATACAGAAGCTCGTATGCAGCAACTTACCGACCTCGTAAAACAGACGATGCAGAAGCAGGGCAACACACTTGCAAAAGCGGATGATATCTGGTCCTATCTGGCTAGCGGCGACCTAGGGACTGTCGATGAAGCCGCTGTGAAGAAAGCGCAGGAAGACATCTCTGAAAATGGTTACTGGGGTGTTGATAAGACTTCCAGCCGAATCGTAGATTTTGCGATTGCACTTTCTGGAAATGATCCAAGTCAGGCAGAGAAGATGATCAACGCTTTCAAAAAAGGCTATGATGAAGCCACCAAGACCTGGGGCAAAGAACTTCCAGATATTTCTTCCAAGACCTATGACAAGGTTATGGAGAAATTCGACCAATGGAAGAACGGCACTTATGGAGATTACGAAGTGTAATAGAAAATCAATACGTATAACAGCGTACGTATAGATGAAGAAAACCACAGTATACTTTTGATAGGCAACCAGAACTACTGGTTTCTATCAATGTATACTGTGGTTTTCATTTTATACAAACGCTTTCGTCTACTAAAAAACTAAGCTTTCAGTGTCTCGCCTTTCGCGGCCACTGTTGATAATGCTCTAATAATATTATCTGACGGTCCAATAGCTTCCGGTCTTCGTTCCTTCAATTCTAATTCCGGCTCTCTACCATCCTGCTCTTTCTTCGCCTGAAGAATCGCCTCATTCAAGGAGAGCATCTTCGCATCCAACATCGAAACAATAGCGGAACATTCACGCAAATCCTTGCTGATATACTCCGGTGCATTTCCTTCAAATTTATAATAAATCTTATGCTCGAGAGATGCCCAGAAATCCATCGCAATCGTACGAATCTGGATTTCAACCTTGGTCTCTACTGCTCGGTCTGACAAGAAAATCGGAATCGTAACAATCATATGATAACTCTTATAGCCGCTTCGTTTTGGATTCTTGATGTAATCCTTCACGGACAATACGGTAATATCATTCTGCTGTCCAATCATCTCTGCCAAACGATAGATATCCGAAGTAAAGGAGCATACAATGCGAACACCTGCAATATCATTACAATACTGCACCATATTCTCAATGCTGACCTCATATCCATATCGCTTTAATTTCTTTACGATACTCTCCGGTCTTTTGATTCTCGTCTTCACATATTCAATAGGATTGTACTGATGTACATGCTGAAATTCATCATTTAGAATCTCAACCTTCGTCCCCATTTCCTTAATCGCGGAATTATAGAGGAGCATCACTGCCTGCCAGCTATCAATCCCGTCTGATAAATATTCGTCACCCATAATTCAAGTCCTATGGCTGGTCTTACCCCCCAGTCATACACATATCGTGTCCTTTCATATCTCAATCCACCATCTATGGTATGGCCTATAAAGCCATAGTTATTATACCATAGATAACGAAACCCTTCGCTATCTTCAGGGTTTCTTAAGTATTATTAAGAAACGTTAATAATCTTCTTCTAATACTTCTATTTGTAAATAATCAAATGGAACCTCCTCCACAAAGGAGTCCTGATAAAAACGAGCCTTCGCATGACGTTTAAACTCTGTCACGGTCTTATCCAGCCAGATTGGTCTCGAGAGATCAAACTCATAGCACGCCTGATCTAACGCCTTCATAATCTTATGCGTTCTCGTATCCTGGTCAAAATCTTCAACCGTTGTATCTTCTACCAGATGGGCATCTTTCCATATTTGAAACCAGATTCTCATCTACTTACTCCTTCTCTGTCGGTTCACTTCATACATCAATATACCTGCTGCCATCGCAGCATTCAATGATTCCAGTTTTCCTCCCATCGGAATTCGGATATAGACATCCGCCTGGTCTGCCGTTTCATCCGTCAGGCCATTTCCTTCATTTCCAATAAGAAAACCAGTCGCACCCGTGTAATCATAGTCATCGTACATCTTCTCGCCGCGAAGGTGTGCTGCATAGAGCTTCACCCCTGCTGCCTGTACTTCCGCCAACGTCTCCTGCAAGTCCTCCGCAATCACAAATGGTACGCGAAAGATTGCACCCATCGTCGAACGAATCACCTTTGGCATGAAAACATCCACGGTATCACGGCTCAAAATCAAGCCCGACACACCGGCGCCCTCTCCGGTTCGAAACATCGTACCGAGATTTCCCGGATCCTGCACATTTTCAAGAATCAGAAGATGCGTCTCATCCCCGCAAAGAACATCTTGAAGCGTATACTCCGGCATGCGAATCACCGCAAGAATCCCCTGGGGTGTCACGGTATCGGACATCTGCTTCATCACTTCATCAGACACTGCCATCACTTCGATTTTTACAGCATCCCCGGAAATGTTCAGCATCTCCATTTCTCGAATCTGGCTCAAATCCGCGCCAAGATAACGTTCTGTTTCCGCAACATGTGCTTCATCGGACAGAAATGTTTCCGAAAGGAAAATCTGCTTCAAATTCTGCAGTGGGGTCTCTAAAACCATACGAATCCCCTCCGCAACAAAGAGTTTTTGCGAACGGCGCTCCTTGCCCTTCGTACGAAGTTTCGTCACATTCTTCACTTGTTTATTCGATGTACTGGTTATCATAAACTTTCCTCATTACAGTAAAATATCCCACCCGGGAGAGGCCGGGAGGGATGTTTTAACTATTATTCTACATGCACATAAGGCACATGAAAAAATTACATATTTGCTAAGTTCTTGCAGATCTTGATCTGATATGGATCCATTTCCTTCTTCATCTCAAGTGCTTCTTCGATTTCTGTGTGAATGAATTCACCATGAGCATAACCGATAACACGGTTTGTCTCACCCTGGCAAAGAAGATCAACTGCGAGTGCACCCATAGTAGAAGCGTATACACGATCCTTTGCTGTTGGGCTACCACCACGCTGCATATGTCCAAGGATTGTAGCTCTTGTTTCAATGCCTGTAGCAGCTTCAATTCTCTTCGCCATAGAAGTAGAATGTCCGATACCTTCTGCATTGATAATTAAGTGATGCTGCTTACCCTTCTTACGGCTTTCGATGATGTGATTAACGAGCTTCTGCTCATCATAATCATACATCTCTGGAAGTAATACATCTTCTGCACCGTTAGCGATACCACACCAAAGAGCGATATAACCAGCGCCACGTCCCATAACTTCTACGATAGAACATCTTTCATGAGATGTAGATGTATCACGAATCTTATCGATTGCTTCCATAGCTGTGTTTACAGCTGTATCAAAACCGATTGTATATTCTGTACTAGAGATATCAAGATCGATGGTTCCAGGAACACCGATAGTATTGATACCGTTTCTAGAAAGTGCTCTAGCACCCATGTAAGAACCGTCACCACCGATAACTACCATAGCGTCGATTCCATGCTTTCTACAAATGTCAGCACCCTTCTTCTGATATTCTGGATCAATGAATTCCAGACATCTAGCTGTCTGAAGAACAGTACCACCACGTGAAATAATATCTGAAACGCTGTGTGCGTCCATATCTACGATTTCTTCCTGTAATAATCCCGCATAACCTCTGCGGATACCCTTTACCTGAACACCGTTTGCAAGTGCTTCTCTTACAACGGCACGAATGGCTGCATTCATTCCTGGTGCATCTCCGCCGGATGTTAAAACACCAATGCATTTAACTTTACTTGCCATGTTTATTCCTCCATATTTTTTCCTTTTGACTCTAACTCGATATTATATTTTAATATCTTTTGTTCGAGAATTCAACATTCTTTTCGACAACTTTTACATTTTCTTCGGAATAAGCATGAATCAATGCATTGAGATTCTCCCGGTTTGCTAAAATATTGTAATTTGGAGGAAGTTTCTTCATCTGCTTCTCCTCTTTTAAATAGATTACAATACCGTCTCGTCCATCCATATCCTTAATCATTTCACGAAGATTCTCTTCTTTCGCATTGTAGTCCGCCATGTTCTCAAACTGAATCCAAACATTTCTAGGAACTTCTTCAAATCCTAAGAGCTGGTCCGCAATCAACTGCGCATTTGCATCTTCCTTGACCTGTGCATGACCATAGATGAAAACCTTCTGATCTTCATTCAGAAGCTCTCGATACTTTTCATAGATGCGTGGAAATACAATCACTTCCACGGATCCCACGAGATCCTCCACAGTCAAAAATGCCATTGGCTGATTATTTCTCGTGAATTTCACATTCTTCGCCGTAATCATACCACCGATGACAACCTGCTTCTCATCCTCAATCGATGGGAGCAAGGCGGTACCTTCCTCCGCACTCTCCGCCTCTTCCGGAAGCATAAATTCCGTAGAAAGCGCCGTCACATTCTTATTCATCAGACCACTATAATCCTCGAGCGGATGACCACTGACATAGATTCCCAGCACTTCCTTCTCAAATCCGAGAAGCATATCCTTGTCGAACTCATCCATATCCGGCATCTTTACCGCAAACTGATTCTTCTCTTCTTCTGTCTGTCCCATGTCGAAGAGCGTCATCTGCCCAGCGACATTATTCTTCTTATCCTTATTGATTTCATCCACATACTGCGCGTAGATCATCACCATCGAGCGACGGTTACCGTCGAGATTATCCATCGCGCCGGCCTTAATCAGGTTCTCAATCGCACGCTTATTGATCATCGTATGACTCGTTCTGGAAATGAAACTTTCGAGCGTCTCATACGGTCCATTGACTTCGCGTTCCGCGATGATATCATCCACGACATTCGTTCCCAGATTCTTAATCGCATACATACCATAACGGATATTCTCACCGGCCACCGAGAATTTTCCATATCCCTCATTGATATCCGGTGGGAGCAACTGAATCCCCTGCTTCTTCGCAGCAAGGATATATTCAGAAACCTTGGTCGTATTATCCAATACCGATGTCATCAGCGCCGCATAGAATTCGACCGGATAATAATATTTCAACCATGCTGTCTGGTAGGAAACCACCGCATACGCAGCTGCATGGGATTTATTAAAGGCGTATTTCGCGAAGTCGACCATACGGTCATAGATGCCATTCGCCGCTGCTTCGTCAATTCCATTTGCCACACAGCCCGGAACATGCACCACTTCACCCGTCTTCGCAGAAACCATATCGCCACCATGAACGAACGTCTCTCGGTTCTCATCAATGATATACTGCTTCTTCTTACTCATCGCACGACGAATCTCATCCGCGCCGCCCATGGTATAACCAGCAAGAGACTGGAAAATCTGCATAACCTGTTCCTGGTATACAATCGTGCCATACGTCGGAGCCAAAATCGGCTCTAACAGTGGTGTTGCATAGCTTATCTCATCCTGCGCATTCTTACCCTTGATATAATCCGGAATGTAATCCATTGGGCCCGGACGATAAAGCGAGATACCGGCAATGATATCTTCCATGCTTCCCGGTTTCAGTTCCTTCATGAAGGACGTCATACCCGCAGACTCAAGCTGGAATACCCCGGCGGTCTGTCCACTGGAAAGAGACTTAAATACGGCCGGATCATCGTAATCGATGTGATCCATGTCGATTTCTACACCTGTCGCACGTTTCACCTGCGCTACCGTATCCTGAATGACCGTCAGATTTCGAAGTCCCAGGAAATCCATCTTTAAGAGTCCGAGTTCTTCAATCGTCGTCTTCTCATACTGCGTTGTCGGCATATTTTCCTTGGAAAGCGCCAGAGGCACATATTCATCCACCTTCGCAGGCGAGATAACGACACCTGCTGCATGCGTTCCACTATTTCTAGGAAGGCCTTCCAGCTTCTTTGACATGTCAATCAGCTTATGAATCTCCGGATCGGTCTCGTAACGTTTCCGAAGTTCCGGATTTTTCTGCAGTGCGAGATCAATGGTGATTCCCAATTCATTTGGAACCATCTTCGAGATTTCATCACAGACATTGTATGGCATATCCATCACACGACCGACATCTCGGATCACACCCTTCGCCAGCATAGAACCGAATGTAATAATCTGGCATACACAGTCCGCACCGTATTTTTGTACCACGTAATCAATCACGCGACCACGTCCCTCCGGATCGAAATCCACGTCAATATCGGGCATGGAAACTCGTTCCGGATTCAGGAAACGTTCGAAGAACAGGCTGTATCGAATCGGATCAATATTCGTAATTCCCGTAGTATAGGAAACGAGCGATCCCGCTGCCGAACCTCGTCCCGGTCCCACGGCAATGCCATGCGTTCTTGCATAGTTAATATAATCCCAAACAATCAGGAAATAGGCGACAAATCCCATCTCTTGAATAACCTGTAATTCAAAATCCAATTTCTCGTGCAGCTTCTTCTGCATCTCATCGTCGTACTTGTCCCTTGGATATTTCTCCGCAAGTCCCTTCTCACAAAGCTCCTTTAGATAAGAAAACTCCGTATATCCTTCCGGCACTTCGTATTTTGGAATATGATACTCACCAAACGTAAATTCCACCTGACAACGGTCCGCAATCGCCTGCGTATTCTCGATTGCCTCTTTCGCATACGGGAAGAGCTGTCGCATCTCCTCCTCGGACTTCACGTAATACTGTCCGCCTTCATAGCGCATACGGTCCTCATCCATCACCTTCTTACCGGTCTGGATACAAAGCAGGATGTCATGCGCCTCCGCATCCGTCGCATAGGTATAATGGCAGTCATTCGTCACAACCATAGGAATCCCAAGTTCCTCATGAAGTCTTAGAATTCCCTGGTTTACGGTCTGCTGTGCCGGGATGCCGTGATCCTGCATTTCCAGGAAATAATTACGCTCGCCAAAAGTGTCACGATACCAGATTGCCGCCTCTTTGGCCTCCTCATATAATCCACGTTCGAGATTTCTCGCCACTTCGCCCGCAAGACAAGCGGATAATGCGATGATTCCCTCGTGATATTTCTCCAGTACTTCCCGGTCTACTCGTGGCTTATAATAAAAACCATCGATAAATCCCGCCGATACAATCTTTACGAGGTTATGGTACCCCGTCTGATTCTCTGCGAGTAAGATCAAATGATAATAACGATCTTCGTCACGATTTCCCGTCTTATCAAATCGGGAACCCGGTGCAACATAGACCTCGCAGCCGATCACAGGATGGATACCTTCCTTCTTGCAGGCACGATAAAATTCCACCGCGCCATACATCACACCGTGATCCGTAATCGCTGCCGCATTCATACCGAGTTCCTTTACTCGTTTTACA
Organism: Lachnospiraceae bacterium AC2012; assembly: GCA_000702525.1. Lineage (GTDB taxonomy): Bacteria > Bacillota > Clostridia > Lachnospirales > Lachnospiraceae > FD2005. The sequence goes on along the minus strand of JNIN01000001.1, from coordinate 42,739 downwards.
TATTCTGAAATCTTGTTTGACCCATCCAAAAGACTGTATTGGGTATGGGTATGAAGATGTACAAAAGCCATAATTGTTTTCCTATCTATCTATACTTTTCGCTCTACTTTATGAACATTTTATCAAATGTTAATTATAGCATATCAACAGCCTTTTCGCGCTGTAACATTTCCAAAGATACAACAAGAGACCGGACAAACGTCCGGCCTCCCTATACATACATTTTTCTTTTTATCTTTTAGAGGTAATGAACACTAAATTGCATAATCCATGTGCTGGATTGTGCCAGCCATACCATTTTCCGTGAGGAAAACACCAGTCTCACGAATCAGACCATTGGTAGTATTGGTCTTCGCATCATTTAACTGGAAGGCTGTATTCGTTCTTTGGAGGCAAATGGCACCTACGTTCTTATCCTTAAGACTGTAGAGTGTCGCCTCTCCATCTTCGTCAAACTCCCAAATCTTCAGCTGGTCAAAGATTTCATCCGCTTCATCAATCCATCCATTCCCATCTGCGTCATAGAGAGCAAGTTCCTCGAAACCATTTCCCTGGTTTGGGCCAAAAAGCTCCCTCCCATTATTAATGGTACCGTCGCCATTTTTATCCAAAGCCAGGAAACCACATCCCGCCGACAGTTTTGAGATGTATTCCTCGTCTCCGTCACCATCCAAATCAAAATAGAATTTCTGGTCAGAAATCGATGTTACATCTGCATCGGTATTGATTACCAGTGGGTCTAATAAATTCGTCTTTAGACGCTGTACAAACGTCGTATTCTCTTGATAAAACGTCCGGCTCATCCCCACCGTTAAACCAAAATCAATCTGCCTTCCATCTGCGGTCTGCACCACCCCGGTGGTTTCAAAAGTAAAGGACTCCTCTTCCAAGTAAGAACTTGTATAAGTATACTCTGCCAGGGTGTAGGTGTGCTGTGTCAGATAATCCTGTGCCGCCGCTTCCAAATCATATTGATAGTCTCCGCCTGCACGACCATAAAGAATCTGTAGTAGTAGATACCCCAATGTCTGCATACGCTCATGATGGCTCTTCCCCATCATAAGGCGCTCCATCGGTGACTTCTCGGCCGTCTTCTGCAGAGCTTCTTTCGCGCCATTCGCACCTTCCGGATTGGATGTTGCCTGATTTTTCTTCGCGCTATCCAGACGATAATTGAGTGTCGTCTGAAATAAGTCCTCGGACTGTGGATCACCCGACGCAGTCACATTTCTCAACGTTTCACCGCTTATATTCGCCATAGTATCCACAACACTTTCTTTGTATTGATAACTATAGCTACTTGTTTTTGCAAGTTTATGATTACTTTGCATCTGGAGATTTCCAGACTGAATCACCATAAGCATGCCTCCCTTCGAAAACTCGAGGGGCTCCCGAGTTTTATCTGGAAATGCACCCGCTTCTCATTCAAAAACTCCATTTCATAGAATAAAAAAAGGACGATCAGAATTTGAACAACTTCCCTTTGTTCAAACACTACCGTCCTTGGATTCACATTTCATGTCACAACATGTAGCAATTGGATCCTCTGCGCTACACTATATCTATCGACTACCAGGGCAAATTAGTTAACCCCTTTTTTCGATTTTGCCAAAATTTTTGATCCGCCATAACTTGCCATCAGACCCACTACCAAAACAACGAAGGAGACCTCTGGCATAAACTTCGACGGAATCATCGCATCCACTTGATCCCATGGTAAATACGAGATAAAGCTTGTCGACAGATTGTATACCATATGAAGAATCATCGTGATGATGATATTTCCTGTCTTTAAGTAAACATATCCGAGTCCCAGACCAATCACAAAAGCATAACATCCCTGGAGTGCATTCATATGCATCACGCCAAAAAGTACCGCCTGTATGATACAAGTCCACCAGAACCCAAATCCACGTTTTAAATATTCCGTACTGATTCCGCGGAAACCAAGCTCCTCGACGATTGGTCCGAAGATTCCCGCATAAAGTATCGTAGTCACTGTCATATCATCCAGTCCGGAGGCATCGGACAGTTCCATAAACTCTGCCAGCCACACAGGGAATAACACCGAAAGCGCAGAAATCACATATTCCACCACAATCATCATACCAATAACAAACAGAATCACACCTACGATGATCATCGGAATGCGATAGCCCTTGAATGAGATATTCGGCTCTGGAAGCTTCTGATCGACGACCTCTAAGCGGTTATATTTCCGATGCGCTTTCTTATAGAAATGATGACTGTAGTAAATGCCAAAAACCAACAATGCAACCGCACTATAAATCAGATAAGTTCCATCTAAAAAATAACTTATGAAATCATCTGACTGAAATCCATTTAAAAATTCATCCATCGTACTGCCATGGAAATGATAGATATACAACGCAGCACTCCACTGTCCCATGAAAATCGATGCCGCTGTCTGAATCACTTCAACCAATACAAAAGGCATCAATGCCCATAATAATGCTCTAACTTTACGATTCATCTTACGCTCCTAAGAATTTCTTCACTAATTTCGAATCCCTCTGGCCGTCCTCCACGCCTGATTCGTACAAGAACTGTGTCACCTTCGGGTCTCGCGTCGTAGTACTCATCTTCACATCGTCCGGAGCCCAGAAAATCAATGCTTTCCCAGCTCTCTGCAAGTGAAGTAACTTCTCCATAGACTGGTTATAATCCTCATGTCTATGATTCAAACGATCCACAATCACCGGATACTCATCTTTCAGCCACTTGGTATAGACTCTCTTATGTCCCTGCGGCTCCATCACATAGCCCCTTGGCTTTGTCATCACCGCTACGATTCGGTCGCATCCATCCTCGAGCATCTTCTCAATAGGAATCGAATCCGAAACGCCTCCATCAAAGTACTCCCGGCCATTTAACTTAATCGGCTTACTCATCACCGGAAGCGCACAAGTTGCCATAATCGGCTCATAATGATTTTTATGAACTTCATCTTTATAGAAATATCTCGGCTTTCCCGTCTCCGCATCGGTCGCCGGGAAACACATCTGCGCCGGATTTTTCACCATCGCATCATAATCCAGTGGATCTTCACCGGTTGTATTCGACAAATCCCGATAGATATATTTCAATCCAAAGAAACTTCCATCCTTCACGAAATTACGAACGCCGATATATCCCGGCTCCGTAATATGCTCCACATAGAATCTTCGATTTCGATCTCTCTGCTTTGCAAGGAAAGATGCAACATTTGCCGCACCGGCAGACACCCCCATACAATAATCAAAGTTAATATTTTCGTCTAAAAAGACGTCTAGAACACCTGCGGAATATGCGCATTTCGTTCCGCCGCCTTCCACTAATAATCCAGTCTTCACAACAATGCCCCCTTCAAGTCTCCTTTTTCAAGATTACTTATTTTATAAGTTGTTATAGGAAAATGCTCACACCTAGCAAGCTCACGGTCATCATAATCGTACCCGCTAAAAGTACACCAAGCATCGCTGCTAATACCGTAGACTTGAAGTCCATATCCAGAATAGATGCCGCAAGTGTTCCCGTCCATGCTCCCGTTCCAGGAACCGGGATTCCTACAAAGAGAAGTAAGGCAACAAATACGCCGCGGCCAGCCTTAGATGTCAGCTTCTTTCCACCCTTCTCACCCTTTTCCAGGCAGAACGTGAAAAACTTTCCAATCACTGGTTTATCCTTGCCCCACTCGAGTACCTTTCTTGCAAAAAGATAGATAATCGGTACCGGCAACATATTTCCAACCATACAAATCAGAAATGATGGTACTACTGGAAGTCCCAAAAACTGTGAATAGGGAATCGCACCTCGAAGCTCTACTAATGGCACCATCGATACAAAAAATATCAATAAGTATTTTGTGATCATATTTCTAAATTCCTTCCTGTCATTTAAAGCCCCAATGGCTCTCTTAAATAAAAAACAAAGACATTATAACATACTTTCACTTTTTGATAACGTTCACAGTTTATTAATACTTTTTACAAATTATGAACATATTCGATTGTTATAGTATAACCATCCTGAAGGAAACATCAGGATAACGTTTCAATCGTTGTACACCGGAAGAGATCAAACCCTCCCCCTCATTTGAGACCTCTTCCCTGGAAATATCCCTCTCCCTCAACCCGGGATATTTCCTAAATCCCTCAAAATGAAATCTGTAGCAAAGAAAAAGAACCAGCAGCGCGCTGGTTCTTTTTCTTATATATCTGTACATCCTCTATCTTCTATATATGTACATCCTCTATCTTCTCGATCAAATCCCACATTTCAAATCTCGCATTTCAAATTCCGCATTTCGATTCTACGTTCACATCGCCTTCGGCTGTATCGTCTTCAACAAGGACACGTCCTGCAGTTGCTCCTCTGTCGCTTCCGAAAGAATCGTACAAACCCGCACACGATCCCGAATAATCGGAATTTGCACATGAGCTAACGCATCTGCAACCTCGAGACGCATCAAATTCTGAAACACTTCCATCCCCACTAAGTCAAGATGCTTATCCACCATTTCCTGCGACAATTTCATCCGCTCATCATGGTAATAGACATAATAGTGGAAACGTATATGCTCCGCCTCCGTAAAACGCACACCATGCGATTCTAATTCCGGCATAATGTATTTCAGAAGAATCTCCGCACTGCGTTCCGGATGATTCGGATAATGCATATGCTTATCACCTTCCACTCGATCCGGCACCTGGCAATCCGGCTTTCCAATATCATGGACAAGCGCAGCCAGATAAAGCATATCATCATCCAATCCTCTCGGCAGATTGATTGCACATTGCAGACAATGTCTCCACAAATCAAATTGATGCGCCGCATTGCGCTGATCAAAATCGAACATCAAGCTAATCGTCGGCATCAATTCCGCAATCTCTTCTCTTCTACTGTCGAGCAAATCAATATTCTGTTCCGTTTTCAATAACTGAATCAGTTCTTCATATCTCATATTTGAATCATAACACCGTATTCAGATTTCGAACAAGGAATTTTCTACGAAATTTCTATTAATTTTTTATGCAAAAAATCCAGCCTATGCTGGCTGGATTTGTAACTTGTAATATACTTTTGCAACAATTGGTGATACCGGAACTTTACTCTCCACACTTGGAAGATGCACAGGATGCGCGTCCTTTATCACTGCATCCGGATCGTAATTCAAACGGCATTTATATTTATCAAATTCATAAATTGTGTTTCCACAACGGAAGTACAGATGATTTGCACTATGTGGATGACTGAAAACTTCGTCTACGTATAACATTTCTAACATCTCTTTTCCCTACTTTTCTATCTCTTATATCTCATATAATTCAAGTAGTTCGTTCTAGTTTTTTTTGATTTATAGTTTCTAAATTATTTCTAGTTCGTTTTTCAAGTATGTTATTAATTTTAAGATGATTATAACATGAAAATCAGTTGAAATCATCTTGTTTTTTTCTTATTTTAAAATATTCGACAATAGCAGATATTAACTGACGAAACTAATTTTCTGCACCACTAAACCCGCTCTGCCACGGCTTGCAAAAAGCTTAGCTACGTCGATTAACCGCTTATTCCTTTCGGCTTGGCTACCTTCCATCATGGAGCGAGCAAGCTGTCAAGGGCGAGCCACTTGCGGTGCTTCGCACCCTTGACAGCTTGCTCGCCCTTGATAACTCCTGTAATCAAGCCGAAAGGAATAACTATAGCCAAGTTGGCTCTAATCTATCACCGCTAACTTTATTACTTCACTCATTCACGTTCTCTAAAGAAATCTGCCCAATACGGTTCTTCTTCCTTAAAAACTTCAAGCTCTTCTGGACTTAGTGCATTCGGATAATCCGCAAACAAATTATATTGTTTTTCTTTATCAAAACTAAAGATGAATTCCCCTACAGTGTCAGATGAATTATCCAACCACCATATTTTATTTCCTCTTTTATTCTTATACCATCTATACTGATGATCCATTTCCCCTACCCCCTTCGGATTATTCTTTATCTAAATATAGATCATAATACACTTAACTTGTTTTTCTCTACACTATTTACATTATATGTTTACTGTACTTTGAACAAATTCAACTCTAGTACAGTATCTTCCATCCTTCTTTTTCTATACTATATGCAAATACTTCTTCAGTACAGTATTCGAATAACTTGCTTCCGCTCTAGCACCATCCAGCTCCTTCTTCCTGGTGTACAAATTCCACTTTCAAATTCTCTACACCTCCAAACTCGCTCTTCTTGGTGCACAGATTCCGCTTTTGAATTCTCTACACCACCAAACTCGCTCTTCCTGGTGCACAGATTCCGCTTTCGAATTCTCTACACCACCAAGCCCGCTTTTCCTGGTGTACAAATTCAGCTTTTAAATTCTCTGCACCTCCAAAGCCGATTTCCATGGTGCACAGATTCCGCTTTTAAATTCTCTACACCACCAAGTCCACTTTTCCTGGTGCACAGACTTCACTTTTTGAATTCTCTGCACCACCAAGCCCATGCATCCTGGTCACTGATAACAAATTCTCGCTCTCTGCTCCAATTTTCACATACTTAACGGTGGCGATGCCCATTTTCGCAAACTTAACGGTGGCGATCCCCCTCTGGTTCCTGCCTTCTAGCCGGAAAGAACAAATCCTCTTATACCCAACAACAAATACCATTTAAAAATACAATTTTCCCAACAACAAATACCGTTTACAGAATACAATTTTTCCAACAACCAAAAAACCTCGCCAAGCCTTGAATATCAAAGCTTGACGAGGTTAAACTCGAAATGAGACACGGGGGATTTGAACCCCCGACAACCTGATTAAAAGTCAGGTGCTCTACCAACTGAGCTAGTATCCCATAATAACTTGCGGAAAACTGGGCTAGTTGGATTCGAACCAACGAATGCAGGAATCAAAATCCTGTGCCTTACCGCTTGGCGATAGCCCATCAATGATCAATCTCTGGACCACTGTATTGTTGCTATCGCAACAGGGTGGATAGAGGGATTCGAACCCTCGGCCTCCAGAGCCACAATCTGGCGCGCTAACCAACTGCGCTATACCCACCGTATCGGCGATAAATCGCAGTGACTTATCGCAGTGTGCGAGAAGGGATTCGAACCCCCGACCCACGGCTTAGAAGGCCGTTGCTCTATCCAGCTGAGCTACTCACACATAAAGCGGGTGATGAGAATCGAACTCACGTGTCCAGCTTGGAAGGCTGGCGTTCTACCATTGAACTACACCCGCAATTAAAATGATTTTGATAAATTTTCTTTGATGATTTCTCATCAAGTCGGGGTGACAGGATTCGAACCTGCGACCCCCTGGTCCCAAACCAGGTGCTCTAGCCAAGCTGAGCCACACCCCGATATGCCTCTCTCGAGCAAGTCGTTTACCCGAGACGCAAGATATATTATATGGTCTGTGTCATCTCTTGTCAACACTTTTTTATAAATAATTTACAAAATTTGTTAAACTTTAGAGATAACAGATGGAGTAGGATAATTCATCCTCTTCATCAACCATGATTACGCCATAACTAGGTCTTGGTTTCTCTCCTCGAGGAAGTGAAATACTACCTGGATTCATGACAACCATGCCATCAGACTCCTTGATCAGCACTGGTACATGTGTATGTCCATAAAGGACCACATCCGCGCCCATTTCCTCTGCAGCATACTCTAATCGCTCCAGGCCAAATCCGACGCCGTAGTGATGACCGTGTGTTATCATAACCTTATGATTCCCAACTGTCAAGCACAATTTTTCATCTTTTTCAGAATAATGATCACAATTTCCGCGCACAAAATGTGTCGGTCCAGAAAAAAGCCCAGAAATATAGGATTCCTGCCCCTCTACGTCACCACAATGAATCATCATATCCGGTTGCACTTTTTTTATCGCCTGCTGCAAATAAGTTGTATTGCCATGGCTATCTGAAACCACAAGTATTCGCTGTTTTGTCATATATACCTCTATTCTCGTTATTATCGCAAAAAACTATTTCTCGTCGTTTATAAATACTTTTTTATAGCACGAAGTGCCTTGCCTCGATGAGAAATTTCATTCTTCTGCTCTTCTGTAAGTTCTGCCGATGTACACTGGTACTCTTCTACCCAAAAGATTGGATCATATCCAAACCCATTGGCACCTGCGATTTGTTCGGCAATAAAGCCCTCCATCGTTCCACGGGTTGTGTATTCCGCTCCATCCGGGCAAACTGCCGCAATGGCGCAAACAAAGCGCGCTGTACGCTTTTCCTTTGGAACACCCGTCAACTTATCTAATAAGGCCTGATTCTTGATCTCATAGCTTGTATCATGTCCCATAAAACGGGCGCTATAGATTCCAGGTGCTTTATCGAGATAATCAATCTCCAGGCCGGAATCATCAGCTATTACAATAGCATCTTCACCTTCTGGAAGCAACTTTGCCACCGCTCTTGCCTTGATTAAAGCATTCTCTTCGAAAGTCTTGCCATCTTCCTCCGGGTCTGCTGCCACGCCCGCTTCCTTCATCGAAAGCACTTCATATGGAAGGTCCGATACAATCTCTCGAACCTCCTTCATCTTTCCTGCATTTCCTGTTGCCACAATCAATTTTCTCATGCTGTCTCCTATCTCCATGTATATTAACCTATTTTCCTAAAAATTCTTCCGATACAGAGGGCGAATTCTGCCTCTCTACAGCGCTATTCTCCCTGCATTACGACCAGATTCTGCAAGCTCTACAGCGCTATTCTCCCTGCATCACGACCGTATCCTGCAAACTCTGCAAAATCGCGTTATACAGCGCTTCTGCCGCCTGCTGCTGGTATTCCTCTGATAACATCTTCTGAAGTTCCTCTGTATTCGTCATAAAGCCGATTTCCGCAAGCGCAACCGGCACTTCACTCGTTCTGATAATCTTAATTGTATCGCCCGCAACGAGCCCTTTGCTATTTGAGCCAAGCGTTGTCAGCAGGTTATCCAGACAAATCGACGCAAACTGCTTCGATGCGCCCGTCTCATCCGCAACGAGATACATCACTTCCGTACCGTTAATCTGCGACGTACGACCACTGGAGGTCGAATTGATATGCACACTCAGGAATAAATCCGCATCCAAATCATTGGCCAGACCGACACGATTGTCCAAAGAAATCTTGGTATCATCCAATCTCGTATAATAAACACCGATATTCATGCCAGAAGTATCCTTGTCGAAGATTTCCTTCATCTTGTTTACAATCGCAAGATTGATATCCTTCTCCACCGCGTCACCATGGCTCGCACCGTTATCCTTGCCGCCGTGTCCCGCATCGACAACCACAACATAGTCATAGACCTCATGCGGATCCACAAAGCTTAAATACAAGTACTTTCCATCCATAACCGTCTTCGGTTCATACACCGAATCCAGGCTGATATCAATCATACCCTTGCCACCGATACAATCATAGAAAATATCCGAAATATGTTCCGCCGTTCCCACTAGCGGATATTCATAAAAATACGACTGATCAATCCCATCGATGGCGATGGAAATGGTACGTCCCATATAATTGTTATTTATTTCCACATCGTCCGAAGAGACCCCATCCGGAAGCTCGATTCGAAGCTGTCCAAGCATCTCTGCTGACTCATTCGCACTCACTACCTGGGAATTATCCTTTAACAGCGACATAACCGAATAGCCACTCGTTCCAGATAATTCATCTGCCGCAACCGACTTCGCATGGAGCTTTGGTTCTCCCAGAAACACCACCGAAGTCACCACTGCCAGCAGCAATGAGAACGACGTAAGTATCTTCATCAATCTGTTTAACATACTTATTTCACCTTATTCGTATACGCTTTCAAGCAAAGATTCGCATCATAGTTTTCCTCAACACTCTCCCAATCCATGCCATTTTTACTGAGATAACCGCAACCATCTGATAAATCCACCTCTGTTCCAAGGTCATCCGCCTGGTATTCGATCGCCATTGGGCGGATGCAATCCGGTGTTTCAATCTCGATTACTATCGCAAACTTATGCTTCGCTGCAACCTCCAATTTCTGATCCAGACGAATCGTATAATAACCCTTATTATCCACGGTTCCGCTTGCAACCTCTACCGGCTGTATCAAATCCTTGGTATTACTATAATCCGGAACCACCGAGATCTTATACGACGTATTCTCACCCAGTGCATAGAAACCAACCGCTTCGATCGTCTCCGCTTCCTCTGCCGTATAGACATTGGCCGCATCGATATAGGAACGATTATAGCCGAAGGTTCCCACCTGACCACAGAGGTCTGACTGATAAATCTTGTCGAAATTATCCGCATCCTCCACACCTACATAGGAAACCGCTGCTTTTCCAATATTCGTATCATAGTAGGAAACATAGAACACGCCATCCTCTCCAAAGTCCGTTCCCCAGCTATTCTGGCAGATAAATGCGCCATTTCCTCGGACGGAATTTGCGAAATTCGACTTGTCATAATCATCATCCCAACCAATGATTACCACGTCGTGATTCGGACTGTTATTGCCACGATAACAATAAGCATTTTCACTCTTGTTATAATAACTTGAGCCCGTCAGCGTATCCGTGCTGACATCGACATAAATAGAAGTGGAGACACCTCCATCCTTGTAGACCGCCCACTTGATATCATCGATATCATCTTCGGTATAGAAATGTAACTCCTGCACGTGTTTTCCAACACTCTCACTCGTCTCCGAGTCCTCCGTAACCGGACCATTCCACGACAGGAAATACGACGCCGCCACACGATAGTCGCCGCCGTCCTCCGCTGTTCGATTGTAATTATTGTTTGAAACCACATCATCTGCAGAGAAATTCAGATTCTCCTCAGGAAGACAAGAGGACTCCAATGCGCCAACGGCAGCATAGGCCCAACAGGTAGACTGGCTACCCTGATCCTTGATTTCTGAAACACGATTCTCATCGCGAAGATCATAAGAAGTTGGCAGTTTGGATGCCGTCGCAAGTGTGCTATCGAGGGACACCGCATAGGTCTGGGTATCAAAAGAAAAGCCAAAAGAGAAGAGGTGTGCAATATCCTCTAATGGCAAATAATAAGATTCATTCATATAACGTGGCGTTGTATTCAAAACCGTGCTGCCGTCCTCTGCAATCTTTCCATCGACAGCATATTCCGTAGCATCGACCTTGAAGGTATAAGAGGTACCATTTCTCTTCAAGACAATCTTAGATTCATCCGTACCGCGTGCACTACATGCAAAGATATCACGAATATACGAAAGCTCAGCCAGTACATGCAGGCTCTCATCCAGATAGAGTCCATCGCCCTGGTTTCGGTAACTCGAACCGTCAATCGAAAGCGTCATCGCGCCGGTTTCATTGACATTGGCAGCGATCAGTGGATGGAATAATTCCTGGTTCAAGCTGGCACCACGAAAGGATTCCACCTGCGCATACTCATCATTCCACGTATTTAATTCTCCAAGAATAAAAATCAAAATTACAAGCGTAAATGCTATATACTTCTTCCCACGCATCAATTATCCCCAAACCTGTATCTTCTAAAAGCGTTTCAAAACGCCATGCTACATTTCACGTTTCTTCTTTGGTGGCTTTGGACCCATATACTGATAAAAATAGGTCTTAATCATACCATTGTAAATCTTACGGTTCTTGTCCGCCTTACGTCCAAGATATTCCTGCGCATCTTCGTAAGACGTAATTAAAAACATAGACCAGGAATCCAAACGGTTATACGCCTCTCCAATCGTACGATAGAGAGCAGGCAGATCCGCCTTTTCTTCCAGTCGTTCTCCATATGGTGGATTTGTAATGATAAATCCATATTTCTTTGGATGACTCATATCACAAACATCTCTCTGCTGGAAATGAATCATGTGGTCCACACCGGCATTTCTCGCATTCTCACGCGCAGCCTTCACAACGTCCGGATCTAAGTCGAATCCCTGTAAATTCACTTCTACATCCGTATCCACTTCGTCTCTAGCTTCTTCTCGCGCATCGTCCCACATCTCCTTTGGAATCAAGTTCGTCCATGCCTCGGATAAGAAACTACGGTTCATACCCGGTGCCATATTGGCAGCCATCATCGCAGCTTCAATTAGAAATGTTCCGGAGCCGCAGAACGGATCCATCAGGATTCGATCCGGATGCCATGGTGTTAACATAATCAATGCTGCCGCCATCGTTTCCGAAATCGGAGCCTTGGCTGTCATGGTTCTGTAACCTCGCTTATGGAGAGAGGTACCCGTCGTATCAATCGCAACCGTAACTTCATCCTTCATAATAAAGATTCGAACCGGATAAGATGCCCCTGTTTCCGGGAACCAATCCTCGTCGTAAAATTCTTTCATTCGTTCTACCATCGCCTTCTTCGCAATCGACTGAATATCCGATGGTGAGAAAAGCTTTGACTTCACGGAAGAAGCCTTGGTAACCCAGAATTTCGCATCCTTTGGAAGATACATCTCCCATGGAAGTGCACGGATTCCCTGGAATAATTCCTCGAATGTTGTCGCACGGAAGCGACCAACCTTCACCAGTACACGCTCTGCAGTACGAAGATGAATATTGGCACGCACAATCGCTTCCGCATCACCTTCAAATGTCACACGGCCATCCTCAACCTGTGTGATGTCATACCCTAAATCATATATTTCTCTTTTTAAAACAGCTTCTAAACCAAAGTGGCAAGGAGCCAATAATTCTATTCTCTTCATATAAATCCTCCAAATGGTATTTTACCATACTTTTCTTATTGTTTTTTTATAAATACACAACTATCGCTAAAAAATGTTGCACATTAAAACTTACTGTTCTATAATGGGGTCTTGTAAGAGGAGTTTCCTCTTATCCCCTTTTTTATTATTTATACTCCCCTCAAAAAGACCGATTTTTCGGTCTTTTTACTTTGTTAGGAGTGCTTAATACGAAAGAAATGGAAACCCAAAGTTTTCATCGGGTTTCCATTTCCAGTTTCACATCTTAAGATTTTCCCCACTTACGTAAGAAATCCGGTATGGAAAGCGGCTTCGAGAAAATGTAACCCTGCACTAAGTCAATGCCCTGCTCTGTTACATACTCTAACTGTTCCCTCGTCTCGACACCCTCCTGAATAATCTTCGCATTCATATGATGAATGGTCTGAATCATACTCTCTAAGAAGTTTCGAGAAATCTCATTTTCCATAGAATCCCAAAGTAAGCTCTTATCAATTTTAATATTTCTAAATTCCATATGGAACAATCTCGCCAGATTTGAATAACCAGTTCCAAAATCATCAAGTGAAAAAGTAAATCCTGCTTTACGAAGTTCCTGCAGCGTATACTCATAATTTTTCATATCATCTGACGCAACGGTTTCCGTAATCTCTAAGTTAATTCGCTTCGGATTAATTCCATATCGCTCCATAATCTCTATAAAGGACTTCGCTAAATCCGTCTGAATCAACTGGTACGGTGCGAGATTAATCTCCACATAAGAAACGTTATCCATCGCTTCATTTTGAAGCAACTTACAAACTTCTTCTAATACATATTCGCCCAATCGAACGATCTGATTCGTACCTTCTACCAGCGGAATAAATTCCCCAGGGAAAATGGTTCCAAGATTCGGATCATGAATTCTTGTTAAAGCTTCCCCTGCGACAATATTTCCTGATTTCAAATCAATAATCGGCTGAATCACAACTTCCAAAGTTCTCTCTTCTAACGCACGTCGAAGCGCCAGTTCTACATCATTGTCACGCTTTACCTTATGCAGTACGGTCGCATCATAGACGCGGAAATGACCATTTGCATCATTCGCATCATTCACATGGAACTCTGAAAACTCATTAATCTGGTACATCGTATTCAAATCTTCCGGTACTCTCGCCTGACAGATTTCTACCGACACCGGCACCTTCAAATCTTCGAATTCATACTGTTCCGAAGCAAACATCTCGGTCAAATCCTGGATGAGGCGCGTCAGATGTCGCTCCTCTTTATTTACCAATACCAATACGAAAGTTCCTCTGGTACAGTAATAAATCTGAAGTGCTGCATTCAATCTCTGGAATCGACGCCCCAGATGCTGAAGCAATCTCGTCTCCGTATCCTGATCTAAGTGTCTTGTATTTTCAATCAAATTCATAAAGCTGACAGAAACCATGAAATACTTTGATTTTGCGATTTCATTTCTACGGGCCATCGCCTGAAACGCACGACGGTTAAAGCACCCACTTCGCGTATCAATATCATTCATATTCAGCTCGACATTCAGAAGAAGCGCTAAACAAGCCAGCGTAACGCCCATCAATTCCACGCGGATATAGGAATAACGGAACTGAATCCATGCAAATAAAACCGCGATACAAATAGCGCCAACCATGCCGATCATACGCTGTCTCTCCATCGCTTTCTGATAGCGAATCAGGAAATAAATCCCTGCACCCGTATAGAAAACGGCCATGGCAAAGAGAATCCCTGCCCAGCTTCCACGATAATAATCATGATTTACAACATAATGAAAAAGCTTATGATGGATTGGATTTGTTAAAACAAGACCTGTACAAAACAGAAACGGTGTATAAAACAGGTTATAGAACCATTTCTTTCTAGCTCTGGCAATTCCCGCTACGCAGAGGATATAACTCGCAAAAAACGTTGGCATCGCTGCATTACATAAATACGCGACCATTTTTGTCACTTCCAACCAGGCCAAAGCATTCTCGCCAAATTTCCATCCGAAATACAAAATCGACTGATTCAAAATCGACATCATAGCAAGAATCATATTCAATCCTATGAAACATAAGAGAATGGTTCTTTGAAAGACGTATTCCCTCTTCCATCGGCATCCTGTAAAGAAACAAACTGCCAAAACAAAAAATGCGCAAAAATCAAAAGCAGTTTTTGTTATCATATTTTTTATACTCCATTAAAAACATATATTTAGAAAATGCGTAAATAATCACATTTTTAGCATATAATCCTAAAAAATATTAACACACACTTTCTTAGAAATAAAGAAAAATCATAGGCAATCGCCATAAGAATCAAAAACTCCCCCGGGGAAAATCCCCGGAGGATAAAAAGAAAAGAGAAATATGAGAAAAAACTATCCATTATTCGCGTTATATTCTGCCTCTACTACCAGCTCCAATGCCATACGTGCAGATGCTGCAATGCGACTATACTCAGACTCATCCGGCAATAAATCGAGTGCTGTACGGCAAGCTTCTTTTTCCGAAAATGCTGTAATCAAACGGACCTCCTGCGCAATATCTCTACGCTCTTCAATCAAAATTTGATAACATGCCTTTGCCGTAATAGCCCCCGTCTCCATCTTAGAAAGAATCATTGCCATTCGAATCAAGGCAAAACGTTCTACCATATAGTCTTCAATTCTACAAAGACAAGCGATGCTATATGCCGTCTCATTATATGTCTTAACATTCCATACATCTGCACGAAAAACATCCAGGATATCCTGCACAGTTAATGTCTTTCTTGTCTCCATTCTCTCAAATTTCATAACGCATCTCCTCCATGTTCAAAAAACTTGTTCACATTTCCTAAGCATAATCGGTTAATTATGCACAATAACATCTGCATACTGCACACGAACAATTTTTTCAAGATCCTTCGGTGCAACTTCCACCTGATATCCAACCTTACCGCCTGAGAAGAAGATTTTTTCATATCCTTCTGCCGTACAATGCAGGGTGGTCGGAAATGCTTTCTTCATTCCGATTGGCGAACATCCTCCATGAACGTATCCCGTCAATGGAAGTAGTTCCTTCTGTGGAATCATCGCAATGGATTTCTCTCCCACAGCCTTTGCGGCCGCTTTCAAGTCCAGTTCCTCTTCCACCGGAATGACGAAAACATAATTTTGTTTTGATTTCGCCACCGTTACAAGTGTTTTAAAAACAAGATTTGGATCCTGCTGCAGAGCCTTCGCGATCTCTGCTCCATTCGTAAGTTCTAATTCCTTGTAACAATAGGGTGTATATGCAATCTTCTTCTGTTCTAAGATTCGCATTACATTCGTTTTATCTTCCTTCTTACTCAATTTCTGCCTCCAAAATCATGCAAAAACAGCTACTATTTCTACACAATTATACACTACTTAAGCAGATCCACAAGCAAACGAACCGAAACAAAGAAGGAACTAATCTCCATCAGCCTCTTATTATCGAGTGTCTTCTCCGGATTATAATTATCTACACCCAGGCAACCAATTAACTCGCCATCATTATCTCGAATTGGTGCCAACATGAAACTCTTTGCGTCTCGCATCTTAGCAAGATGATAAAGTTCCGGATACATTTCCTTCAGATTCGAAATGTTATCAAAGGAAGCGATTCCTCTTCCTTCCATCACATTCCTCCATGCGGTTCTATCCTTCTCCCCGCGTTCCAGGAAGACTTCTTTAAATGGACTTACACCATCCGCACACCATTCTTCCACGAAAGCAGCTTCGCTATCCTCCATAAGTAACGCATACATACGATCTGATTCCATTGCACGTCCCAGCTTCTCCAGTGCTTTTCGCACAGCGAGAACGCGATCATTCTCGCCAGCCAGCGTCTGTGCAATTCGAATAATCAATTCATCCGTAGCATGCCCCGTTTGCAGTCTCTCTCGGAATTTCTTCTCAACATCAGCCAGTAAAATAGTAATAAAACAACCCGGGCTCGTAACAGGAGCCATAATATATTCCATCCATTGACCAATAGAACTTACATAAGCTCTACCTCGGGCAAATCCACCCTGAATCACCTGTTTACAGAAATCCTTCCACTTCTCACCGGAAAATGGGAAGCATTCGTAATATCCATGTCCAATCAACTCTTCTTTGCTTCGACCAGAAAGCTCACAGAATTTCTGGTTGACATATATAAATTCGTAGTCATCCTGCTCTGGTATTTCGCCCTTTTTCAACCGATTGATGAAATATGGAATCGGGAAGTCTCGATAGACGTCCGGTAATATTTCTAGGATATCCTCCTTTTCCCTCTCTCCATTAATGGCATTCTGTCGTTCTCTTGTTAGATAAACCACATCCTGTACCGTATGTCGTTCGGAGCCCTTTGCCATACCATAGGTGATATCCACCTGGCATGCACGCTCATCCACTTCTCGAATCTGCTTTACATCTTCACGTAATTTCTCCAATTTCTCCAGAATGATTTCATCCTCAACCTCTTTTGAGCAGATCATGAAATGATTACTGAGCGCTCTTCCAATCATCGCTCCAATCTCAAAGTGCTTTGCAATTAATTCCCCGACTTTACGAAGCAGATGGTTTGCAACCTCTTCCCCGTAATCTGCCTTAACATGGTCGTACGTTGTAACTTCAATATTAATATAGATATAATCCTGATGTCCCGTTCGATAAATATCATCATAGGACAGCACAGACTGCATAATACCCTTAATATTCAAGAATCCCGTAACCGGATCCGTCATCGTTTCCGTCATAAGATCCTCCTTGGAAACGATATCCTGCTCCACATCAAAGAAGTAACCCATCAAACCACAGATCTTATTATTGTGATAAATCGGGAACTTCGAAGCGGAGATGCCACGAGCCGTACCGCCAAGCACATTCTGACCTAACGCGCTATCAATCACCTTGCCTTTCTTCAAAATCTCTTCTTCATAATTCTTGAAGGTATCATCTTCGACATGCCATCCAATCTCCTCATCTGTCTTGCCCAAAATCTCATCGATGGAAGAAAAACCGTAATATGCCAAAAACGCATTACTAGCGCCAAGGAAACGACGATTCTTATCCTTCCAGAAGAATTTGATACTGGAATCTCGAATCAATGCTTTCAGGAAGTCCCCATCCGTCATTGACCTTTCTTCATCCATATAGACAGTTTCCACCGGAGCATCACTATTCATGTATTTGGAAACAATATCTACAATCCTATCCTTCTCTTCCATATCCTCCAATTCCGAAGGAGATAGACACAGAAGATACGAATTCTGATTCGTCTCCGGAATGGCAATAATACGAATCTCCGTCCAGGTATAACTGCCGTCCTCATTCTTTACACGATAAATACCGCCAAAAGAACCTCTTCCGGAAACATTTAATTTCTCTTTGATATATTTCGGTGACCGCAGCTTCCGAATCTTCTCTAAATCATCCGGATGGAAGATTCGATACTGCTTTTCACTTTCATAAAAAGCTTCCAAGCCATAGATTACATCGCCCGCTTTTTCATCGACAATATTTGAAATGATTACGGTCCGCGAATCCTGCTCAATATCATATAAATAAATGGAATCATAGACAGAAATCAGATTTCGCACTGCCTTCTCCATCATATTTGCATTCTCTCGATCATCTACCGAAATCTTATCTAAGGAAGCCTGCAAAACCACTGCCAGACGACTCGTCGCAACCACCTTGAATGTCAGATGATAATAATCCCCTGCACTCGTAAAGGACATATGCTCTTCCTTCTTCGTCTGTCTCGCTTTCGTAGCCAACATCATAAAACGCTTCCGCAAATCCGAATTCGGATTATTCATCTCACGATCGATCACTTCCTGATTCGTAAGCCCTGGTCGATGAATCAAATCCTCATAAATCTTATTTAAATAAAGGATATCAAATCGCTCTCCATCATACAGGAATAAACCATTGGATTTATCCGAAATCACATCCACCAGTCCCGCTTTGGAATAAAAAGCAGACATCTCACGAGATTCTACCTCTAATCCATTGATTCTCATATGCTCCGCCACTTCTGCCGGAAGCATTGGACGACCATAGTAATATCCCTGAATCTTCTCACATCCAATCTGCTTCAGGAAATACAACTGCTCCACCGTCTCCACACCTTCTGCCAAAGTGTGAATTCCCAGCTTCTTTGCCATCTGAACCGTTGATGTGATAATATCCTTCGACCTCTGTCCCAGTCCCTTCATGAAAATCATATCCAGTTTAATCTCATCAAAATCATAGTCCTTCAGGACATTTAACGATGAGAAACCGGAGCCGAAATCGTCCATCCAGACTTCGAATCCCTCTTCATGAAAACGCTTAATAGCGCTCTTAATCACACCGTCATCATCAATCAATGCAGATTCCGTAATCTCTATGACAAACAGACTTCGTCTCACACCATGATCATCTGCAATACGAATCATCTGTTCCACCGGGTCAACAGCCTCAAAATCCACACGTGACAAATTGATGGATACCGGCACTACGACTTCGCCATCTCGCATTCTTCGCGCCATAATTTCAGCCACTCGATTTGCGATATAAAAATCCAGTTTATAAGATAATCCATATTCTTCCAAAAGCGGAACAAATACCCCCGGACTAATCATTCCCAGTTCCGGATCATTCCATCTTGCCAGTGCTTCCACACTACAAACCTTACCGGATAGCGCACGCACAACCGGCTGAAAAAATACATGAATCCACTGCAGTGACAGTGCGCGATCAATATTCTCTAAAATATGCTGCTCGATATTATATTTCTCAAGCATTCCATCATCAAACCACTTGTAACTTGAGCCATAGGAAGACTTTCGCAAGGAGTCACAAGCAATCTTTGCCCTGTCGCAAACTTCTGCAATACTAATCTGTGGATCATAGGTGGTGATACCGATTTTGACCGGTAAGGTACGTCCCTCATTTACCTCATGAAGTTCCACCATAAGTCCATTCAATTCCGACTCGATATTATCTGTATTGATATAGGCATAGAAATGGTCTTCCCCGAAACGAGAGCATCTCATCAATCCAAAGCGTTGTTTCAAAATATCTGCAAACGCAACCAAAAGACGGTCCCCCTCCTTGCGACCGTACTTCGTATTGAAACGTTTCATGCCAGACAGATTAAAACTGATAATCACTGGACGGTTTCCCATATCGTATTGTTTCTTCAATTCTTCTTTGGAAACTTTAATAAAGTAATTCATATTAAGAAGGCCTGTCAGAAGATCCTGTTTCGTCTTCTCAGGCGCAATAAAGACATAATAAAGAGGACCCATCTCCGGGTCTTTCACCAGACGTCCATAGTCCTCTACCATAAAAACGCGACCTTTTCTCGTCTTGATGCGATGATTTACCTGATCAAAACCAGAGGAAATCTGATCATCAATACTTCTCTGAACCTCTTCCAGATCGTCCGGAAAAACAAGTCCAGGGAAGCACCCTCCCGTAAGTGACATAAATTCCTCCTCGGTTTCACAATCAAAGAGTTCCAACACTTCCGGATTGGCATAAAGAATCTCCTCTGATTCATCTGCACGATATATAAAAAATCCCCCAGGCATAGCATTTAAGCCATTTCTGATGAAATTCTGATTATTCTTTTCATCTGTAAAAATGCGATTCTTCATACTCATAAAAAACTCCCCATAGCCGATACATATACAACCTTAATATAGCAAACTTATCTATATTTTTAAAGTTTTTACATTTGTTTTCTTGCAATTCTGACAATTTTTAATAATAATTTTATTTTTGGTCTCACAATACAAAAGAGGAGCGCCTCAGCGCTCCTCTGCTCTACTAGATGTTCTTTGCGATTCTTCGAAGAATCTCATAAGCTACTTCTTCTTTTGATAAAATCGGGAGCTCTTCTACGCGAACTTCCTCTCCCCCATTTTCTATATCCGAATCTCTGGAAATCAATGTCACGACATTCGTATCTACTCCGAAACCAGCCCCCGCGGTCTTTAGATTATTCGCAACAATCATATCGAGATTCTTCTTCGCAAGCTTCTTCTTGGAATTCTCCAGCATATTTTCTGTTTCCATAGAAAAACCGCACAGAAAAGTTTTCTTCCCATTTACACGAGGCACCCGCTCCTGCTGCCCAAGAGATGCCAGGATATCATCCGTTCGTTCCAGCTCGATCACA
Source organism: Lachnospiraceae bacterium AC2012 (assembly GCA_000702525.1). Taxonomy (GTDB): domain Bacteria; phylum Bacillota; class Clostridia; order Lachnospirales; family Lachnospiraceae; genus FD2005. Next base: position 21,863 of record JNIN01000001.1, on the reverse strand, counting down.
GCCGCATCGCCACTTTTCTTAATCTTCTCCTCTGCAATCCTGGTTGGTCGGTAGTCCGCCACTGCGGCGGACATAATGACTGCATCGCAATCTTCAGCCGTTCGCGCTGTCACTTCCTGATACATCTCTTTCGCACTAACCACCGGAACAAATGTCACTCCAGCCGGTGGTTCCAATGCCGTCGGTCCACTCACAAGTGTCACGTCGGCTCCCATGTAACGCGCCTGTCTGGCAAGTGCATATCCCATCTTTCCCGTGGAATGATTGGTTATATAACGTACTGGATCAATCGCTTCCTGTGTTGGTCCAGCCGTAATCACGATCTTCTTCCCCCCAAGTGTCTTCGGACGTAAAATCTCCCCATAGATTGCGTCCAAAAGCACCTCTGGTTCCGGCATCTTCCCAACCCCCGTTGTTCCGCATGCCAGATAACCATTTGCCGGCTCGATGATACGCATATCGAGATCACGTAACTTCTCGATATTTTCTTGAGTAATCTTCTTTTCATACATATGCGTATTCATCGCCGGTGAAACTAATATAGGCGCTGTCATAGCCAAAGCCGTAGTTGTAAGCATATCATCAGCAATCCCATGTGCAAGTTTTGCAATTACATTCGCACTTGCAGGCGCAATTAACATAACATCTGCTCTCTCCCCAAGAGACACGTGTTCCACCTGAAACTCAAAATTCCGATCAAAGGTTTCCACCAGGCATTTATTTCCTGTCAATGTCTCAAATGTAATTGGATGAATGAAATTAGTCGCATTCTTCGTCATAATCACATGTACATCCGCATGCTGTTTCACCAGCATAGACGCAAGATTTGCTATCTTATATGCAGCAATCGAACCCGTTATCCCCAATACTACGGTCTTATCCTTTAACATCGCTTCCCACTCCTTATTTACATATCCGCAAGTCTTCCGTGCTTCTCGTAGTTTGTCTTTCTGACAATATGATTATCCTCATCCACAAATACCACGCTAGGCTTATGTGTATCTGCCTCTTCCTCGGACAGATTTGCATAGCACATAATAATCACATGGTCGCCCACGCTTACGCATCTGGCAGCCGCACCATTCAGACAAATCATACCTGAACCCGGCTCACCGGCGATTGTATATGTCTCAAATCGCTGCCCATTCTCCACATCAACGATCTGAACCTTCTCATATTCGCGAATATTTGCAGCCTTCAAAAGCTCTGTATCCACAGTAATCGAACCCACATAATCCAGTTCTGCCTGTGTCACCGTCGCTCTATGAATTTTGCCCTTTAACATTTCTAAATACATGTCTATCTCCTATTCCACAATAAAGTTATCAATCAATCTGACTTTTCCAATAAATACTGCGATGGCAACCAGTACCGGTCCATCGATCTTCTCGATTGGCTGTAACTCATTCCAATCCACAACTTCCACATAATCAATTCTTGCCAGTGGTTCGTCCTCGATGATATTGGAAATGATACGGCGGACTTCAGCGGCATCCGTCTCCCCAGCGCGGATTTTCGCCTCTGCTTCGGTAAGCGCCTGATGCAATACAACGGCAGCCTTTCTCTCCATAGGATTTAAGTATGTATTTCTAGAACTCTTTGCCAGTCCATCCTCTTCTCTTACGATTGGACAGCCAATGATTTCAATATTGTAATTCAAGTCACGAACCATGCGGCGAACGATGGCAAGCTGCTGCGCATCTTTCTGTCCGAAGTAAGCTCGGTCTGCCTGTGAAATCATAAAGAGCTTTGTAACAACTGTGCAAACACCATTGAAATGAACCGGTCTTCTTGCGCCACAAAGGTGCTCTGATAAGGTAGCCACACCAACATGTGTACAGAAGTCAGGCGCATACATCTCCTCCGGCTCCGGATGGAAGATTAAATCTGCACCGATGGATTCGCAAAGTGCACAATCCGCTTCAAAATCTCTAGGATAAGTTGCCAAATCTTCCTTTGGTCCAAACTGAATCGGATTTACAAAGTCGGAAACGATAACGATATCATTCTCCTCTCTCGCCTTCTTAATCAGGCTTGCATGTCCCTCATGCAGATATCCCATCGTAGGAACAAGTCCAATCGTCTTGCCTTCCTTCTTCCATGCTTTGACGCATTCCTTTACTTCCTTGATTTTCTCTGTTCTAATCATTTGTCTAAACCCTATGCCTCTCTACTTAACTTCTCCATTAATTCTTCGTCAATCTTAAATGTATGCTCTGCTTCCGGGAAGCTCATAGCCTTCACATCCTCATCATAAGCGCGGAACGCATTGACCATTTCTTCTCCAATATTGGCATAATGCTTTACGAATTTTGGCTTTAATCCATCAAACATATTGAGCATATCCTGATATACCAATACCTGTCCGTCACATCCTGCAGAAGCTCCAATACCAATCGTTGGGATGTGTAATTCCTTTGTGATTAAGTCTGCAAGTTTTGCAGGAACACATTCGAGTGTTACCATAAATGCACCTGCTGCCTCAACCGCCTTCGCATCCTCAATTAACTGACGAGCTCTCTCTTCATTTTTCCCCTGTACCTTGAATCCACCAAAGGCATTGATGGACTGTGGTGTCAAACCGATATGTGCAACAACCGGGATATCCGCCTTTGTGATTGCTTCAATCTGGCGACATACAGAAGCTCCGCCCTCGAGCTTCACGGCCTGTGCATGACCTTCCTTAATCAATCTTCCGGCATTCTTTACCGCATCATAGTCCGAAGTCTGGTAAGAAAGAAATGGCATATCTGCTACAAGAAATACATCCTTCAGTCCGCGTGCAACACATGCCGTATGATGAATCATGTCTTCCATCGTAACTGGGAGTGTATCGTCATATCCCATCATGGTCATTCCGAGGGAGTCTCCTACTAAAATCGCATTGATTCCAGCCTTTTCCATAAGACATGCTGTCGTATAGTCATAGCATGTCAGCATCGAGATCTTCTTTCCTTCTTCCTTCTGCTTCTGTAATGTTGTTACTGTGTTTTTCATATTCTTTGTCCTCTCCTTACATATCTATATATTTCCCAAATGTTCTTCTAAAACGATATTTAACTTCGAATAATTTCGATCCAGATGTTTCGCCTCGGCGACCTCTGCTGCCTGCTTGGATAAAAGCCTGTAAATCTCCCCAAAATCATGATCGAGCCCCTTTAGCTCGTCCATTTCCGCTTTTACCGTAGCGACATCATTTCTTTCCACAGGTCCGGTTAACGCCTCCATGCACCCTTGTTCCGCAATACTTTTCGCATTCAAACTGAGAAGTGGTGCGATTGCCTGGTGCGCATTTTCCTCACTAAAACCAATGGATTGTAACACCTGCTCTGCTCCGTGAATCAAGCCAACCATCAGGTTACTCGACATCACAGCGGCACTGTGATAACGCACTTTCTGATCCGCCTGAAGCAGCTGTACCTGAATACCCGTAGATTCCAATAACTCTACTAAAATACGCACTTGCTCCTTCGCATCTGATTCAATTGTAAATAACGCTTTTGAAATTTCCTGGTAAGAATCGTATCGACTTGATACGGCCAGGAGTGGATGGACAGAAAACCCGTAAGATCCGGTATCTTCTATTCCTGAAAAGATATGTGAGGTCAGTGCCCCACTACAGTGACACACCAGCTTCGGATTGTCTTTAAGATATGGCTTGATATCCTGCCATATCTTAGCAATCACTCGATCCGAAACCGTGAGGAATAAGACATCACTCGCCGTGATTATATCCTCTAAGTTTTTATAATAATTTGTTTTCGTAAAAGTTGCTGATTCTCGTGCGGACTGTTCCGTCCGACTGTAGTAGCCCGAAACCGGGATACCATGTTCGGTAAAATGCTTACCTAGGCTTGTGCCGACTTTGCCGGCGCCAATAAAACCAACCCTGAGATTCATAGCAGTTTCTGTACGCATGCCACCACCTTCTTTCTGGCGGTGAGTGGTCCTATTCTCACGATATAGGCCGATGCTGCATCTGTACTATCCGTATGATATTAATAACGGTATAGTTTCTTCTCGAATACCATCCGCTATCCAATATATCATTCTGTTAATTATTTGACAATAGCTTAAATCACATAAAACCAAGTTTCATCCTGTTCCACCTCACCTGTGATTTTTTCACCGTTTTCATTTCTATAAGATAATTCCTGATTCTTAATCGTAACGGTTGTGCCAGTTGGGATAGAACGCGTGATAAAGCAGTTACCACCAATCACGGAATTCGCACCAATCACCGTGTCTCCACCAAGGATGGAAGCACCGGAATAAATCGTAACATTGTCTTCAATGGTTGGATGACGCTTCACACCACGAAGACTCTGTCCGCCACTGGTAGAAAGCGCACCAAGTGTAACGCCCTGATATACTTTCACATGCTCGCCAATGACCGTCGTAGAACCGATGACAATGCCGGTACCGTGATCAATAAAGAAATATTTCCCGATTGTCGCACCCGGATGAATATCGATTCCTGTGAGGCTGTGCGCATATTCTGTCATCATTCTTGGGATGAGTGGAACATTCAACATATAGAGTTCATGTGCCAGACGATTAATGGTAATCGCAAGAACACCAGGATAAGACAGGATAATCTCGTCCTTATTCAACGCTGCAGGATCGCCTTCCAGAGTCGCCTCTAAATCCGTATCGAGGTATTCACGGATCTTTGGAATCTGCTGGAAGAAACGAATCGCAATATTTCTAGCACGGGCTGTAACCGCCTCTTCTGACATATCGACTTCACATTTCCCGCCAGCACTGCAACGACGGTCGGAGAGATATTTCACATGAAGTGTCTCTTCTTCCCCTTCTCTGGCACGGCTCTCATCGGCGCTCACGCCATCTGCCTTGGTGCCCACATGACCTGCGCGAACACCCGCACGGTCCGGTGTATAAGACTGGTCCTTACGCTCATTTTCATTCTGGTATTGAAGCACAAATCCAATCTGCTTTGTCAGATTATAGATGATGTCCTCAATCAAAACATTCAAATTGCTATCGAGATTATAGCTCTTATAAACCTTATCTCTATAATATCCAGGATATAAAACGCGAAGTAATTTCTGTGTGATCAGACGCACGGCGTCCTGGTCCGGCTGACTAAAAACTTCGGTCTTATCGATATCTCTACCACGCTTGTAGTCATCCAAAATCAAGTCCACTACTTCACGTACTCTATTGTTGTCATTCATAAGTCAAACTCCCTTCGTTAACTTATTCTTCTCCAGTCGTATCTTCTGTATCATCACCTGCTATATTATTCGAGTTGCTGGTTGTCGAACTGCTTGTAGAAGTTCCATTTTCCAATGTGCTAATCTGCTTCTTACAATTAGAAACATGACTGCCACTTGGGAACAACTCGATATACTTGTTATAGTAAGTAATGGCATTCTCACTATCGTTTAGGAAACGATAACTCTGCGCAATATAATAAACCGGATTACCATCATGATAAGTCTCATCTACTTCCACAATGGTCATAAAGGTATCAATGGCCGTCTGGTAATCTCCAGACTGATACGCTGCATAAGCAGTATTATAGGAAGTGCTCAGTGTTTCCTCATTCGCTGCTGCATTGATTGTGTCATAAAGCGCCTGTCCATTGGCATCCAACAAATCACGGTTGATCGTTGAAAGCGATTCTGCTGCCGCTGCGACATCATTTGCTGCGTAAGAATTCGATGCTGCAATCAGGTTTTCATAACTTGTCTTCACATCATCCTGTCCGGTATACGCATCGAGCTGGGACTGTAAATCCTCTACCTGACTCTTCAAAGTAGCAATCGAAGTAGAAGAATTCGCTACTTCATTATTCGCATCTACCAGTGAATTTGCCGCATTATTATTCGCATTCTGTCTTACCGTTGGTACTACCAGGAAGAAACAGATCAATAATCCAATAACAAGACCAACCAGGATATTTACAACGGTTGCTCTACTATTATCCAGGAAATCACGGAAGGATGTATTTGGCATCATAACAGAATCATTGCCATCCTGGAACTTGATCACATTCTCTTTTCGCTTTTTCTTCTTATTGGCATTCTGCGCACGCAGTGCTTCCTTAACTTCTGCCATATAGCGAAGGGTAACCGTATTCTTCACATCGATTTTATTCGCTGCTGACAATTCCTTACGCGCCTCTTCGAATTCGCCATCCTGAATACAAATCAATGCCAGTAACTGATGTCCTTCCACCAGTTTTGCATTCATTCCCAGCACACGACGAAGCTGAATTCTCGCAAGATCACGACTGCCCGCGCGACAGTATTCCAGTGCCTGATTGTATTTGCGAATCGTCTTGTTCATCTTGTCGAGCATACCATTCGTATTCTGAAGCACATTCAAGTATTCATCTGCACGATTATTCTCAAATTGAAGATTTTTGGAAATGACCCATTCCGCGAGTGCCGAAACCAAGTCTCCCACTTCAAAATAGCAAAGTCCCAAAAGATTTCTCGCATCCGTATGATTCTTGTTATATCTTAAACATTCCTTTAAGGAACGAATCGCACCGGAAATGTCACGCACCTTCGCGCGTTCTAAACCATCATTATAAAAGGCCTCCGCTGTACGTAAAATCTTCTTATAGGAATCTATATTGGCATTACAATAAGGACATGCGTGTGCATGCTCCTCAATTTCATTTCCACAATAAAAGCAATTCATAACCAGACTCCTTATCGTTCATTCTTATTCGCTGCTTTTGTAATTTCACGCAGGATATCTGTCATATCCGTAAGGTCACGCTTATGGATTGCATCTTCTGCTTCTTCTACTTCCATACTTGGTTTAAATTTCTTTAATTCTTCTTCAAAATCGATCATATCTATACCTCTATGTTTAAAACACTTTTTACAAGTTACTATTATCTACAATTCAAAACAAAATTTTACCACAAAAAAGTCCCCTGCGCCACCGCAGAGGACTCAAAATCTCTTCATTATCCAACTATTTATTCCATTTTCTCCATACGAATTCCGTTATCATTTCTAACGAATTCAATATTATCCTGTGGCTCCTTTAAAATCAGACGTTTATCACTAATTCCAAGCTCCACACCAGGATAGACATTCTGGAATACTTTAATCGTTGCACGTTTTCCACGTGCCATAATCGTTTTGATATTCTCCAGTTCCAGTCGGTATTCCCCTTGGAGTGCTTCATTTTTAATCTTCACACGAAGCAATTCCGTACGTCTTGGGTCGCCACGATAATTCGTATTGCCCTGTGCTTTCGCCGCAATATCAAACTTCGTGATTCCCGCCTGAATCCGGTCAATGCCCTTTTGAATTTCATCAATCTGACGTTGCAGAATGGCCATTTCCTTGGAACGCTGTGGGCTGACTCCCGCAAAAAGTTTGGTAACAACGCCAAAAGCATTGCCCACCGTATAAGCTTCAATTCCTTCTACTGCCGCCATCGTTCCACCAAGTACGGACGAATGCTCTCCGGTCATAAGAATCTTCATATCCGAACTGACATCAGAATTGAAAAATACATCCGCCTGGATATTGCCACCCGCACGAACCTGCGCAAATTCGATGAACTGCGCTTTTACATCGCCACCTGCTTTCAGAACCGTACGGCCATTACCCTTAACGCCGCCCTTCAAAAACAGATTGCCCTTCGCCTGGATATTGCAGTTTTCCACAATTCCATCGATGGTAACATTCCCTGCTGCAATCACAGAAGCTCCATTCGAAACACTTCCGTGGATGACAACATCACCACGAAAATCAACATTTCCAATATCCACACCAACATTTCCTGAAATCTCATAGATGGGGGAGATGGTGATTCTCTTTCCCTCATTAGAAACTTCAATCTTGCCAGACTTGGTTGCCGTATATGTGAGTCCATCCTCAGAACGTTCAAACCCTGTACCTCGAAGTGGTGGAAGCTCACGAACCAATTTCGCACGAACTTCCATACCAAGAACATTGCGACCATTCACTCCTGGAATAGCCGGCTTGTATTCCGCAATAATTTGCCCTTCTTCTACTGTCTCAACCGTTTTCATCCCCATATAATCTACGGTTCCATCTTCACGAACCGGTGGTTCGGTCGAAAGTTCCGTGGCGAAATGAAATACATACTCCCCCGGTGTTCCTTCGATTAAGGGGTCTCCCTTCGCAACCTGAATCTCTGCATCATAAACCGGATGTTCCACCAAATCGATAATGGCATCCTGATCAACCCCATAAACAACACCATTGTTACTAAGTGCCTGTATCAAATCGCGCGCCTTATATTTATATGGTTCTTGTCCAAAATCTGGACGAGGAAGCATAATAGATGCTCGCATCATGTCATCACTAACATGTACATCCAATTCTGCTTCAGCCAATAAAGGTGCATCGCTCATCAAAAAATACCCCCGTCATTTCTCTACTAATTACACTCTATTTTTAGCTTAATTCAAGTTTTCCGGTCCAAAACTGTATGGTAATAATTCCTCAAGCGTTGTCTCTACAAATCCATCCTTCTTACCAAGAATCACCGGAAAATCCAATGAACAAAATTCCCTCATAACCTGTCTGCAGACACCACATGGTGGGTATAAACCGTCTTCCACACCATTCTTTCCGCCGACAATAGCTATCTTTTCAAACTCTGTCACGCCTTCACTTACCGCCTTAAATATGGCCGTTCTCTCCGCGCACATTGTTGGACCATATGCAGCATTCTCAATGTTGCAGCCTTCATAAACCTTGCCATTCTTTGCCAGTAATGCAGCTCCAACCTTGCAATTACTATATGGACTATAAGACATCTGCATCGCATGGCGCGCAAATGTTAATAATTCTTCGTTATTCATAATTTCAATACCTCATACTAATTATACTTGTAAATGCTATATTTGTACATTATTTGCACAAAAAATAAGTGCAGTTGTTCCAACCACAAAAAAATAGGACTGCAATTTCTTACAGTCCTATCACTTCCTATAACAATATCTATAGCTATATTATTTCATTGCATCCAGTCGATCACAGACATCCTTCATCATCTGTTCGTACTTCGCAAGTTTTTCCTTTTCTTCCTGAACCTTTGCTTCTGGAGCCTTAGACAAGAATCTTTCATTGGAAAGCATTCCACGAGAACGCTGAAGTTCTTTTTCAAGCTTCTCCTTCTCTTTTGTAAGACGTTCCTTTTCCTTTTCCATATCTACAAGATCCGCGAGTGGAAGATATACAACAGCATCCGCGATTACTACAGATACGGCATCTTCTGGAACTTCCGCAGAAGCATCCTGGAATTCCACTTCACTTGCATTTGCAAGTGTCTGATAAGCATCTTTTGTCTTCTCAAAATTCTTTAAGACGTTTTCGTTATCTGAAGTAATGATTACTTTTGCCTTCTTACTGTTTGGTACATCCATGTCCTTACGTACATTTCGAATACCCTTTACAAGTTCCTTCGCACGCTCAATCATTTCCTCTTCTTCTGAGAAATCATACTTCTCATCAAATTCTGGCCAGCTTGAAATCATAATAGATTCTTCTTCTGGATGAAGTGTGCAGTAAATTTCTTCTGTAATAAATGGCATGTATGGATGAAGCATCTTAAGGGCGTCAGAAAGTACTTTCTTCAATGTCCAAAGTGCTGCATTGGCTGACTCTGGATCCTGTTCCTTATTGTACATACGTGGCTTAACAATTTCGATATACCAGTCGCAGAACTCATCCCAAATAAAGTCATAAACCTTCTGTACCGCAATTCCAAGTTCATACTTATCCATATTCTCTGTTGCATCTTTTGCAAGACGGTTTACTTTCGAGAGAATCCACTTATCAGCTTCTGTAAGGTCTGTATTTTCTGGTGTATGAAGTTCTACACCCTCTAAGTTCATCATAATGAAACGTGAAGCGTTCCAAACCTTATTTGCAAAGTTTCTTGAATTTTCTACTCGTTCCCAATAGAAACGCATATCATTTCCAGGTGCATTTCCTGTAATCAGTGTCAGACGAAGCGCATCTGCACCGTACTTATCAATGACCTCAAGCGGATCGATACCATTTCCAAGAGACTTCGACATCTTACGTCCCTGATCATCTCGAACTAAGCCGTGGAATAATACGGTATGGAATGGTGCCTCGCCCATCTGCTCAAATCCTGAGAAAATCATACGAATTACCCAGAAGAAGATGATATCGTATCCAGTTACAAGTACGTCATTTGGATAGAAATATTTCAAGTCTTCTGTGTTATTTGGCCAGCCAAGTGTTGAGAATGGCCAAAGTGCTGATGAGAACCATGTATCCAGGGTATCTTCATCCTGCTTGAAATGTGTATGTCCACACTTAGGGCAAACATCTGGCATCTCCTTGGCAACGATCATCTCACCACATTCTTCGCAGTAATATGCTGGGATTCGATGTCCCCACCATAACTGACGAGAGATACACCAGTCACGGATATTGTCTGTCCAGTTGAAATATGTCTTCTCCATACGTTTTGGAAGAAGTTGTACTTCACCCTTCTTAACAGCCTCTACCGCAGGCTTGATTAATTCGTCCATCTTAACGAACCACTGCTGCTTAATCATTGGCTCAACCGTTGTACCACAACGATCATGTGTACCAACGGCATGTGTATGAGGTTCTACTTTTACAAGAAGTCCCTGTGCCTTTAAATCCTCAACAAGTGCTTTTCTACACTCATAACGATCCATACCAGCGAACTTGCCGGCTTTTTCATTCATTGTCGCATCATCATTAATGACAACGATTTCTGCGAGGTTATGACGCTTTCCAACTTCAAAATCGTTAGGGTCATGTGCTGGTGTAATCTTAACGCAACCAGTACCGAATTCCTTGTCTACATAAGAATCCGCAATCACTGGGATTTCACGATCTGTACATGGAAGCTTTAACATCTTGCCGATGATATCCTTGTAACGATCATCTTCTGGATTTACAGCAACCGCTGTATCACCAAATAAAGTTTCTGGACGAGTTGTCGCAATCTCAACAAATCTTCCTTCTTCTCCAACAACAGGATAGTTGATATGCCAGAAGAATCCGTCCTGATCCTCATGCTCTACTTCCGCATCAGAGATGGAAGTCTGACAAACTGGACACCAGTTTACAATACGGCTTCCCTTATAAATCAGCTTCTTATCATAAAGTCTTGTAAATACTTCAAGAACGGCATCGGAACATCCTTCATCCATTGTGAAACGTTCTCTGGACCAATCTGCAGAAGAACCCATCTTCTTCAACTGATTGATAATACGTCCGCCGTACTCTTCTCTCCAGTCCCAGCACTTCTCAAGGAATCCCTCACGTCCAAGGTCATCCTTATCAATGCCCTGTTCCTTCAGTGCCTTAATAACCTTAACTTCAGTAGCAATTGCTGCATGATCTGTACCTGGCTGCCAAAGCGCATTATATCCCTGCATTCTCTTCCAACGAATCAGAATGTCCTGCATGGTGTTATCCAATGCATGACCCATATGCAGCTGTCCTGTAATATTTGGAGGTGGCATCACAATCGTAAATGGCTTCTTAGAGCGATCTACTTCTGCATGGAAATATCCATTCTCCTCCCACTTTTTGTAAAGACGATCCTCAATACCTTTTGGATCATAAGTTTTTGCTAATTCTTTTGCCATGGTTTGTCCTTTCATTCAAAGGTGGATACAAGTGTATCCTTGCATTAATAAGTGCCTTGTATAGGGCATAGAAAAAGCCCTATACAGAATTTCTGTATAGGGCGTTATTTACGCGGTACCACCTATAATTTCACTTATCTTATCCGTAACGTGGACGATGCGGAACAACCTACTTACCACTTAGTGAGATTTTTCAATTGTTCGGCTCCGAAGCTACCTTCCCATTACCGTGTTACAGAATCCCTTACAGCCGGTGGAGATTCCTCTCTTTGAAGCGTGTAACAGTACTCCTCTTCATCATAGCCTTTCTCTATTTTGCTTGTTTATATCCATAAACCCGCTTTTTCTTGAATATTTTATACTGATTATCCTTGTTTTGCAAGGGGGATTTTGCGCTTGCTCACTCAGTAACTGTTTTTGATATTTTCGCGCAAATTCATAAAACTCCATAGGACCTCCTATTTCACTGCGCCACAAATGCTACATTCATAATGATCTATAACTTCTTCATCGTAGGGATCACCGCAGATATGTGTCAGCGGCTGCGGAGTTGATAAAACGCCGATGTGCTCTACTCCCGCTGTAAATTCGTTATACCAATAAAACGTTCCCGTTTCCTTGAACTGCTGCTCACAATATGCCTTCGCTTCCTCCTCCGTATCAAACCTCGCCACAATACGATCAAAAGAATGCACACAATTCTTCACATCCGATGGATAAATCGCATAAAATGTTGTTTCCGGAATATAATTGTAAGACAGAATTGTCTCGTATTGATAATCATGGTGAATCGTCGTATAAACCGGCACCCACTTATGCGTATGGGTTCCACTATTTGCACTGGAAGAGCCACCACTTGCACTCGAAGAACCACTTTTCGTGCTATCCGTCGCGCCAGCGGAACCACTATCCGTGCTATCAGATTTTGCAACCTCACTTTGCGATTCACCTGCTGCCTCCTCTGCATTTATCGCGTACATAGTATTTCTATCTATGCTGGAAATGCATACGCGGCTATCCCACTCATCTCTCGCAATCAAATTCGTACTACTTCCGAAATCTTCTGCTTCTTTCAAATTCGCAGAACTTCCATCATCACCCGCTTCTTCCAAATTCGCAGAACTTCCAGCATCACCTGCTTCTTTCAAATTCGCAGAACTTCCAGCCCCTGCAAGTGCTTCATCCTCTCCGCTCTTCGCTACCGTCTTATAAAACAATCCCCCAGAAATACAGACCGCCACAGCTACTACAAGAACTGCCATTTTCCAACGCTTTCTGATTCTTCCCCACTTATTCTTCAAAATTTTTCCATCCAGCACGCCTTTTACTTTCGCCCCTACTTTGCGTTTCATCATAATTCGATACCTCTCCTTCTTTACCATTCTTTATCCTTTTTGCCTCAAAACCTTTTCCATAATCATTCCCCCAACTCAACTTAACACAACTTTGTTTTCCGAAAACTTAAAGGTCACTTAAGAATTTCTTCGATAAACCTATAAACAAATAAAAAAGAGCAACCATCCCATGGATGATTGCCCAAATAGCAAGGTTCGTAAGATTTCCAACCTTTCCTATATTTATAAATTTTTATAAAGTGTATCACCTTAGCTTTCTTAACGATGTCCTAACTTTCTTAACGATTCCTTCGTCCCGTCTGAAGTGGTGTAGAGAATTTAAAAGCGGAATCTGTGCACCAGGGAGAGCGAGTTTGTTGGTGCAGAGAATTTGAAAGTGGAATCTGTACACCAGGAGGCGTGAGTTTGGTGGTGTAGAGAATTCAAAAGCGGAATCTGTGCACCAGGAAGAGCGAGTTTGGTGGTGTAGAGAATTCAAAAGTGGAATTTGTGCACCAGGAGGCGTGAGTTTGGTGGTGCAGAGAATTCAAAATCGAGATTTGTACACAAAGAAGACTGCGTTAGGTGGTGTAGAGAAAACAAATTTAAGTTGCGTGCACCAAAAGGTCGTAAAAAACAAGTTAGAGGAGATGGGTAGAGCCAACTTGGCTATAGTTATTCCTTTCGGCTTGATTACAGGAGTTATCATGGGCGAGCAAGCTGTCAAGGGTGCGAAGCACCGCAAGCGGCTCGCCCTTGACAGCTATGCTCGTTCCATGATGGAACTTGCCAAGCCGAAAGGGATAAGAGGGCTATCGCCGTTAAGTTCACGAAAATTGGGGCGGAGCGGGCTTGGTGGTCCCGTCCTTCTTACCGGTTAAATCCGTATCCCGTCTTGGTACGAATTTTAAATACAACATTCGAAATCATCAGTCCCGGATTTTTCATCGCAAGTCTAATTTTTCCAGCCTTATCTGCTCGACGAAAGGCATCCTTGAATCGAAGCATATGTTCCAAAACATCCAGATCCTCCGTATAGGAAACGCCAGCCTCCCGCAGAATCTCAATAAATTCAAACGAAGAAGTATCCGTCACACTGGTATCTGCAGATAGATTCTTCTCCGTAAAATGATGCACATAGAGTTCCTGATCCAGATAGCTGAATGGCACGCCCTGCTCCAACATCAGAATCCAGAGGAAATAATCATCCGCACCATTTTTCGCGAGTGTATTCTCCATCCAAAACTGTGGAATCAACGCCCTTGGAATCAAACACTGTCCCGGAGAAATAATCTGCGTTCCGATACGTAGATAGGTCCTTAAATCTCCGACCAGCGATTTATGGTAATCCGTACGATACCAGCTGGAAGTCCAATCCTTCTGCTCCAACGTCGCATTCGAAACAATTACCTGGTAGCAGATTTCATTTCCTTCCATCCCTTCGGAAGTCTCTGTCGCAAGCTTTTTCGCTTCTTCGAGAAATGTTGCAACCGCATTGTCCGCAAGCTTATCATCCTGATCCAGAAAAATCACATAATCCCCCGTCGCTTCCATCAAACCATGCACACGACTCAGATGGATTCCGTAATTCTTCTGGTTCTTAATAATGCGCCAATTTCTACTTGTCGCAACAGCACCGCGAAGGGAAACAGCCTCCCACGGACTGTCGTTTACAAGCAACACTTCTAACTCATCATCCTCGGAAAGATGCTCGATATTTTTCAGCATCATATCCTGATAAGCTTCTATATAGTTATTTCCCTCATAAAAGGGAGTAATTACGCTAACTTTCATATCCTAAAACAAACCTAGAACGACTTCGTATACTTCTCTCCACCGAATTTCGCGCGGAGGAACGCCGTCCCTTTCTTCCACCAATTCACTGGCTCCGTCGACAGAAGTGGTACTTCCTTCACACGAATTCCATCCTCTTCGATCTTCTTCTGAAGCCAAACATTATATAAAATCTCACTCACACGGCCAAACAGTCGTGCTTCAAACCCCGTCATATCCGTGGTATCAATTAACAACTCCAGCTTTCCAAGAATCGTAAATAACCACTGACAATATTCATCCACCAAATCCTTTGGCATGACAAACATATTAAACATATATCCCCAGGTTCGATCATAAACCTTCTCGACATAAGGGATATATTCCTTGTAATTCTCCTGAATTACCTGCTTCGCCAGATCCAGATGTTCCCCGTCAAGCGTATGATCATAATGCGAATACAAGGATTCAATCACATATCTACGCTTCGATGGGACAATCACATCGTAATTTTGAAAAATCTTCTCTGCCTTCTTTTTGCTCAGGCAAAGTCGAAGCACTCTGGCAAGATGCGGATTCGAATTCGTATCCAATCCATCCTTTCCGCCCAATTGCACCTGCGAAACCATCCACCGGATTGGAAATGGCACTGCTGAGAAATGTCTTCTATAGTGGGCAAGTCCCAAATACTCATAATCCATATGCTTCCAGGCATAATAAAGACCGGTCAATTCACAGTAACTTCCGTTCTTATTGGAAATGTTATCGCGCGCTCCCGCGCCATCTCCCAACGGATTGCCTTCGTAATCATTTCCATCATCGCGAAGGAAACTACGACGAATTGATTTTTTCCCTGCTGCTCCAACATGCACAGGGACATACATCTTATCACGTGGCATCATATAAAACTTGTGAGCAGCCACGATTATCTTAATGTCCATAAGTAAACTCCATATATACAAAAATCCCATAGGAACTATGGGATCAAACTCTCTAGGAAACTGGGTGATTGCCAAACAGATCATCGTATAACTAATTGGCAACCACAACCATAGAACATAATACCAAAAAAAGGATGGGAAATCCACACAGATTTTCCATCCTTTCCTACTTTTCCACATTATTTGCTATAAAATCTACATCACACCATCATCATCCATGTCATCATCCATATATTCACGGCTGACAACGCGCTTCTTCTGGCGTTCTTCTTCTACCTTTTCAGAGAGGAGTTCCTTCACTCTCGCTGCATTACGAACGTTCTGAATCTCGAAGTCTCCAAGCGAACGATCAGAGGAATGAACACGTATCGTGCCCACACCGAAGATTCGCTGTCCCAGCGGACGCAACAGTTCCACATCAAGAATGCGATAGAGACGAACCTCATCCTGCATCAGATTTAAAAATCCTTTGTCGATGATCAATTTGTCCTCACGCAATGTGTATTTTGTAAAACTAAGTGGCAGACCGAGATGTCTCTTTCTGTCTGACCATAATTCCTGAATTTCTGTTACTGACATAATTTACTCCTCTCCCGTTTTCATTATTACATTGTGCTACGAAGCGCCTGATCCAAGTCGGCGATAATATCTCTCTTGTCTTCGATACCACAAGATAATCTTACCATATCTCCTGGTACACCGCACTCCATAAGTTCCTGATCGGATAACTGACGATGTGTACTAGAAGCCGGGTGCAATACGCAGGTATGCGCATCGGCAACATGGGTTGCGATAATTGCAAGCTTCAATTCGCTCATGAATTTCTCAGCGGCTTCTCTTCCCCCCTTTACGCCGAAAGAAACGACACCGCACGTACCATTTGGCATATACTTCTGCGCCAAATCATAATCCTTTGAAGATTTTAAGCCCGGATAATTCACCCAGGAAACCTGTGGATGCTGCTCTAAAAATTCTGCAACAGCCTGACCATTTTCACAATGTCTCGCCATACGAACCGCAAGTGATTCCAAACCAAGATTCAGAAGATAAGCATTCATCGGTGCCTGAATCGCTCCAAAGTCACGCATCAGCTGCGATGTCGCCTTCGTGATAAATGCGCCTTCCTTTCCAAATTTTTCGGCATAGACAATTCCATGATAAGACTCGTCTGGTGTGCAAAGTCCCGGGAATTTCTCCGCATGCGCCATCCAATCAAACTTGCCGGAATCAACGATACATCCACCAACTGTCGCATCATGTCCATCCATATATTTTGTCGTTGAATGCGTTACAATATCAGCACCCCATTCAAATGGTCGACAGTTAATTGGTGTTGCAAAAGTATTATCCACAATCAATGGCACACCATGTTTATGTGCTGCATTCGCAAATCTTTCAAAATCAAATACTGTCAGCGCCGGATTCGCGATTGTTTCGCCAAATACAGCTTTTGTATTTTCCTGAAATGCTGCTTCTAATTCTTCTTCTGTACAATCTGGCTCCACGAAAGTAAATTCAATTCCCATCTTCGCCATGGTAACCTTGAAGAGATTGTAAGTTCCTCCGTAAATAGAGGAGGACGCAACCACATGATCACCTGCCGTTGCGATATTAAAAATGGCAAAGAAATTCGCTGCCTGACCGGAGCTTGTCAGCATCGCTGCTGTACCGCCTTCCAATTCCGCAATCTTCTTTGCTACATAATCATTCGTTGGATTCTGAAGTCTTGTGTAGAAATATCCACTCGCCTCCAAATCAAACAGTTTTCCCATATCTGCACTTGTATCATATTTAAATGTCGTACTCTGTACGATTGGAATCATGCGAGATTCACCATTTCCAGGAGTATATCCTCCTTCAATACATTTTGTGTCCTGATACATATCAAGTAACCTCCATTTTCTAATTCCTTTTCCTCATCTATCTTACTATTGTGCGACTCTTTTTACAATCAAAGGAAATGAAACGGCTCAGCTGATATAACTATAGCCGGCTATAGAAAAAATCTATAACCGGCTATCGCTATCATTTCTACCTATACAAAAATATAATAACTATACCTATGAAATAACTATCATCCTACTACTCAACTACCAAATTTAATTCTTCCGGAAGGAATCTAGGGCATACATTCTCCTTAGTTGCAATCACAGAAGATGCAAGTCTTGTACCAATGGCGCATGCTTCCGCAAGACTCTTGCCATAAGTAAGTCCAATGGCTGTTCCTGCGAAGAAAGCGTCGCCACAACCTGTTGTATCCACAACCGATACACGCTGTGGAGGGCAGAATCCATAGGTTCCATCGCACTGTGCCCAAACAGCACCCTTGTCGCCCATCGTAATGATCATCTTTGGAATATGTGCAAGCTCAACCTTACGTGCTAAGATCTTGCCCATTTCCTCTGGCTCTACATCGCAATAATCCTCAGAGAAAAGAAGCCCCGCTTCGCTCTGATTACATACAATACAACCAGTCTTTTTCAGCAGGTCTCGACGCTCCATCGCAATGGTCATGTTAGAAACAACAGCGTACACCTGCTTCTCATATTTCTCAGCTAATTTAAAAATTGTCTTCAAAATCGTAGCATCCATATCGATTTCAACGACAATGGAATCCGCATGCATTACGATTTCATCGCCATGCTCTTCAAAAATCTTGCCAATGGCACTAAGATCCGGACGCTGTGAAATGGAAGCCACAACATCGCCTTCATTATCAAAGATTGCGAGCCAAGTACCAAGACCACTATCTGTACGCGTTACATATTTTGTATCTACTTTATGACGATTCAATTTATTAATGACATCATCTGATGTTCCAGTATGATCAACAACACTCACAAAAGTAGGTTTCAATTCAACGTTAGCAATATCTTCGACAACATTTCTTGCAACGCCACCGTGCACCTGCATAACTCTACCGACATTACGTCCCGCCGGAATATACTGCGCCTGTGGATATCCCTTAATATCAACAAAAACAGCTCCTACTACTACTATACCCATGATTTTACCTCACATCATCTGATTAAATTCTCACCAAAACTCTTTGTATCCTATACAAAGGGTGCGTATCACTTATTTTACTTTGAAATTCTCATAAAAACAAGCGGAAATATAACCTTTCGTAAAAGCAATGCTATGCTTTTCTTCGGCTATATCTCCGCTTTCATTTCTTTCTCATTCATGATCTGTTTTTGCTAATCTGTTTTGATAATCAGTTTTTAATAATCAGTTTTTAATAATTTCTTTTACATTGTTTCTTTTACATTGTTTCTTTTACAATCTACTTCTGCAGCATGCCCATACTCATCGCATTCTGCTGTGATTTCATACGCATTTCACCAATTGCCACATCATGCTCCATCTTCTCCTTCAGAGCATCCGCTGATTGAACGAACTCATCGGCTTCCTGAAGAATTGTTTCTCCAACAAATGATCGTTCTTTCTTCTTTCCACTAATCTGTCTGCGATAGTCCCAATCTGCAATTAACTTAATTACAACTGGCACTGCAACAGCAATCACAACTACAATAATAAGCCATATCAGATAACCAGACATTCTTTTACACCCCCTTTATCATAATGACGTACAATACTCTATTTTTATCTTACAATGAAATGTATTTTCTGTAAATACATTATAAAAAAAATAAATAATGAAATAATTTATATAAAAAACAAAAAAAGGCCCGGACTAGCACTCCGAACCTTTCCGTATCCATACGGATATTTACTTGCTTTTTTAGCTAAACTTATAATACTATGTTTTTTTTCAAAAATCAACCCTACAGCCTATTGAATCGAACTAATGTTCGTGCTATTATAATTTTGCTGTCGACTCTTTCCAGCAGGGAGGAGGTGATTCGTACGGATTTGTTACTTGCTTTTTTTGTTTCGGTCATAGCGAATATCGTTAGCTACTTTATTCGCAAATGGCTAGACCGGAACAAACGGCAGCAATAGCCTAACGGAGTAGTTCACCGTGAAGAACTTTAGAACCTTGGAACTAGCACTTCCAAGGTTCTTTCTATTTACTTAGTTTTTTTCGAATAGAAAGAAAATATATAATCAATTTTTACAAAAAAGGCTATAATCGTTGTAATTTCAACGATTATAGCCTTTAGTTAAAGCGTGCGAGAGAGGGTGAGGTGGAAAAGAAAAAGGTCCGGTGGACCTTTTTCCCACCGAACCGACCGAAGCAACCGCCAGGTTGCTGAGAGTTCGAACCCTTCGAACTCCGAACCGTAGGTTCGGAAAAAGAAAAAGACCATGAATGTGATTTATCACAATTCATGGTCTTTTCTTTTTAAGAACGTGCGAGAGAGGATTCGAACCCCCGACACCTTGGTCCGTAGCCAAGTGCTCTATCCAGCTGAGCTACTCACACATATTCAATTAGAGATTTCTCTCAATGCCGCAGACCGGAATCGAACCGGTACGATGTCGCCACCACAGGATTTTAAGTCCTGCGCGTCTGCCAGTTCCGCCACTGCGGCATATGGCTATATACCATAATGGTGATAAACACCAAATGGGACCTACAGGGCTCGAACCTGTGACCCCCTGCTTGTAAGGCAGATGCTCTCCCAGCTGAGCTAAGATCCCATTTCTTCAATTATTTAATTGAAACGACCCGAGCGGGGTTCGAACCCGCGACCTCCGCCGTGACAGGGCGGCGCTCTAACCAACTGAGCCACCGGGCCAAAGAAAGCCGATGAACGGACTCGAACCGTTAACCTGCTGATTACAAATCAGCTGCTCTGCCAATTGAGCCACATCGGCGTATATTAAAATACGTCTTTTTCGAGTGATATACCTATATATCCTCTCTCAAAAAAAATGACCCCTACGGGATTTGAACCCATGTTACCGCCGTGAAAGGGCGATGTCTTAACCGCTTGACCAAGGGGCCTTATTTATAAATATTTCTTTATAGAAAGAAAACTCCCCCTGTTGGACTCGAACCAACGACACTTCGGTTAACAGCCGAATGCTCTACCGACTGAGCTAAGGAGGAATACTCTTGAAGGTTTGTTCCTTCAAAACTTCATATAGATTACCTGATAACAATTCTGTAAGAGCTTCGCTCTTACTTGGCACTATTTTGCTTCGCAAAACAGCGCATATGGTCAAGCCTTCGATCGATTAGTAACAATCAGCTACACGTATTACTACGCTTCCACCTTTGCCCTATCTACCTCATACTCTATAAGGGATCTTATGTCCTTAAAGGACGGGATATCTCATCTTGAGGGGGGCTTCACGCTTAGATGCCTTCAGCGTTTATCCCTTCCGGACTTGGCTACCCAGCTATGCCTTTGGTAGACAGCTGGTACACCAGTGGTCCGTCCGCCCCGGTCCTCTCGTACTAGGGGTAGCTCCTCTCAAATATCCTCCGCCCGCGCCGGATAGGGACCGAACTGTCTCACGACGTTCTGAACCCAGCTCGCGTACCGCTTTAATGGGCGAACAGCCCAACCCTTGGGACCTGCTACAGCCCCAGGATGCGATGAGCCGACATCGAGGTGCCAAACCACTCCGTCGATGTGAACTCTTGGGAGTGATAAGCCTGTTATCCCCAGGGTAGCTTTTATCCGTTGAGCGATGGCAATCCCACTTTATACCACCGGATCACTAAGTCCTACTTTCGTACCTGCTCCACCCGTCGGTGTCGCAGTCAAGCTCCCTTCTGCCTTTGCACTCTTCAAATGGTTTCCAACCATTCTGAGGGAACCTTTGAGCGCCTCCGATACCCTTTCGGAGGCGACCGCCCCAGTCAAACTCCCCGCCTGGCATTGTCCCCCAGCCGGATAACGGCTGCAGGTTAGAAACCCAGTACTACAAGGGTGGTATCCCAACAGTGACTCCATAGAAACTGGCGTTCCTATCTCTTAGTCTCCCACCTATCCTGTACATGCAGTACCGAATCCCAGTACCAAACTGGAGTAAAGCTCCATGGGGTCTTTCCGTCCTGGCGCGGGTAACCAGCATCTTCACTGGTACTTCAATTTCACCGGATGCATTGTCGAGACAGTGCTCAAATCATTACGCCTTTCGTGCGGGTCGGAACTTACCCGACAAGGAATTTCGCTACCTTAGGACCGTTATAGTTACGGCCGCCGTTTACTGGGGCTTGAATTCAAAGCTTCGCTTACGCTAACCTCTCCTCTTAACCTTCCAGCACCG